>NZ_JQMQ01000005.1:0-2400000 GCF_000744815.1 Phaeacidiphilus oryzae TH49 | reverse complement strand
GGCCGGGATGGGCGACCTGGTGGCGACCTGCTCCTCGCCGCTCTCCCGCAACCACACCTTCGGCACCAACCTCGGCCGGGGGATGACCCTGGAGCAGACCATCGCGGCCACCCGACAGACCGCCGAGGGCGTCAAGTCCTGCGAGTCGGTGCTCGAACTCGCCCACCGGCACGGGGTGGACATGCCGATCACCGCGACCGTCGTCGACATCGTCCACGAGGGCAAGCCGCCGCTGGTGGCGGTCAAGGAACTCATGGCACGCTCGGCGAAGGCCGAACGCTAGGCCCCGGCAGTACCGCAGGGTAGTCTCTGCCGGGTTATGACGAACGAGCCCAACGCCCCTACCTCCCACAGCGCCCCCTCCGGGGACGGCCCCGGGCCGCCGGCCGCGCCGGCCGCGCCGGTCGCAAGCCGCGGGTCGCGGTGGTCTTCGGCGGCCGCAGCTCGGAGCACGCCATCTCGGTCTCCACGGCCGGCAGCGTGCTCCGCGCGATCGACCGGGACCGCTACGACGTCGTGCCGATCGGCATCACCCTGGACGGGCGCTGGGCGCTCACCGCGGACGAGCCGGCCCGGATGGCCATCACCGAGGGCCGCCTGCCGAGCGTCGCGGAGATCGCCGAGTCCGCCGAGGGCGAGGTGGCCCTCCCGGCCAACGCCACCTCCCGCGAACTCGTCTACACCGAGCCGGGATCGGTGCCCAAGGCGCTGGGCGAGGTGGACGTCGTCCTCCCGCTGCTGCACGGCCCGTGGGGCGAGGACGGCACCGTCCAGGGCCTGTTCGAGCTCTCCGGGGTGCCGTACGTCGGCGCGGGCGTGCTGGCCAGCGCGGTCGGCATGGACAAGGAGTACACCAAGCGGGTGCTGGCCTCCTTCGGCCTGCCGATCGGCCCGTACACGGTGGTCCGGCCGCGCGAGTGGGAGACCGCGGACGGCCGCGAGGCCACCCTCTCCCGGATCGCCGGACTCGGCTTCCCGGTCTTCGTGAAGCCCGCCCGGGCCGGCTCCTCGATCGGCATCAGCAAGGTGCACTCGGTCGAGGACCTGCCGGCGGCGATCGAGGCCGCCCGCGAGCACGACCCGAAGATCATCGTCGAGGCCGGGGTGGCGGGGCGCGAGCTCGAGTGCGGCGTCCTGGAGTTCGAGGACGGCCCGCGCGCGAGCCTTCCGGCGGAGATCCGGATCGCCGAGGGCTACGACTTCTACGACTTCGAGGCCAAGTACATCGACTCGAACGAGGTCCGCATCCCCGCGGAGCTGACCGAGGAGGAGACCGGGCGCCTCCGCGCGCTCGCGGTCGAGGCCTTCGAGGCGCTCTCCTGCGAGGGCCTGGCCCGGGTCGACGTCTTCCTCCAGGAGGACGGCGGCTACGTCGTCAACGAGGTCAACACGATGCCGGGCTTCACTCCGATCTCGGCCTTCCCCCGGATGTGGGAGGCCACCGGCGTGCCCTATCCGGAGCTGATCGACCGCCTCCTCCAGGCGGCGCTGTCCCGCTCCACCGGCCTCCGCTGACCCCGCGCGCCCCTTCGCGCCGCAGGCGCGCTGAAGGGGCGCGGGGAATTGGCCCAGGGCGGGGACGCCGACGCGCGGCGGCCCGACCCGCGGCGGCTACGCGCAGTCGAACTGCTTCGCCGGGTCCACGGGGTCGTTACGGGAGATCGCCGACGTCAGCTCCGGCAGCGGAGAGTTCCCCCCGGCGGCCGAGGCCGGGACCGTCAACTCGACGAAGACCCGCTGCTTGACGGTGGTGAAGACGGTCCCGCCCGCCTTCCCCTTCTGATCCACCCAGCACACCCCGTTGATGTCCTCGGCCTGAACCGTCGGGTCGTACGACGAGCTCTTCGGGTCCAGCACGGCCGGCGTCCCCACCCCGCACCGGAGCACCATCGCCGGATCCCCCCAGGCCGCCGCCGCGTCCGCGGACCCCGACCCGGCGCTCACCGGCCGCGAGTCCTCGCCGAGCAGCTTCCCCGGCAGCGCCGAGTGGACGGCCGCGCAGGTCCTCGCCGTCGCGCCGGTCAGCTTCGGGGCGTCGACCGGCAGCCGGTCGGCGAAGAAGGACCAGCAGACCCACAGCGCCACCACGACGACGGGCACGAAGAAGACGATCAGGTACTTCCGCAGCCGCCGCCGTTCGGCACTCCTGCGCTCGTCGGCCGGGGAGACGGAGGCGGCCCCGGCCGTGTCGGGGGACTGGGTGGTGGTCACCCGCCGATGGTATCCGCGCTCAGAGATGCACCACCGGGCAGGTCAGTGTTCTGGTGATGCCCTCCACCTGCTGGATCCGGGCCACCACCATCTTGCCCAGGTCGTCGACGCTGTCCGCCTCGGCGCGCACGATCACGTCGTAGGGACCGGTCACGTCCTCGGCCTGGATGACCCCGGGCAGCCCGGAGATCACTCCGGCCACCGCGGAGGCCTTGCCCACCTCGGTCTGGATCAGAATGTATGCCTGCACCACGGACGTCCTCCCGGCGGCTCACGAGCGGGGATCTTGCGGCGGGAGGCCAACCTACCGCGCGGTCGCCTGCGGCGGGGAGACCCGGCCCGCGTCGGCAGGGCGTACGCTGCGCGCGGGAACGCGAGCGGGCACACCAGGACGCACCACACCGGCAGCACACGGCACACCGGCAGGACACAGCACAGCGGCAACGGCGCGCGCGGGCGCAGCGAGCGCGTGGGAAGGACGGCGACAGCAGATGCAGGGCAGCGTGGGGGAGCTGGGCGAGTTCGGGTTGATCAGGGCGCTGACCTCCCGGCTGCCGCACGGGTCGGCCGTCGAACTCGGCCCCGGCGACGACGCGGCCGTGGTCTCCGCGCCGGACGGCCGCGTGGTGGCGACCACCGACGTCCTCATCGAGGGCCGGCACTTCCGCCGCGACTGGTCCACCGCCTACGACGTCGGCCGCAAGGCCGCCGCGCAGAACCTGGCCGACGTGGCCGCGATGGGCGCGGTCCCGACCGCCCTCCTCCTCGGCCTGGTCGCCCCGGCCGAACTCCCCGCCACCTGGGCGCTGGAGCTGATGGACGGCATCCGCGACGAGTGCCAGGTGGCCGGCGCCGGGGTGGCCGGCGGGGACGTGGTGCGCGGCGAGGCCATCACCGTCTCCATCACCGCGCTCGGCGACCTGGAGGGCCGGCCCCCGGTCACCCGCACCGGCGCCAAGCCGGGGGACCGGGTGGCGGTGACCGGCTGGCTCGGCTGGTCCGCCGCCGGGTTCACCGTCCTCTCCCGCGGATTCCGCTCCCCGCGCGCCTTCGTGGAGGCGCACCGCCGCCCCGAGCCGCCGTACCACGCGGGCCCCGCCGCCTCGAAGCTCGGTGCCACCTCGATGATCGACATCAGCGACGGCCTGGTCGCCGACCTCTCCCATGTGGCGGTCGCCTCCGGGGTGCACATCGACCTGCGGTCCGAGCTCTTCGACATCCCGGCCCAGATGAAGGACATCGGCCAGGCGGTCGGCGTCGACCCGCTGGTCTGGGTGCTCTCCGGCGGCGAGGACCACGCCCTGGTGGCGACCTTCCCCCAGGACGTCCAACTGCCCGCGCGCTGGCGGGTGATCGGCGAGGTCACCCGCCCGGCCGGGCTCTCCCGCCAGGGCGGCGTCACGGTCGACGGCGCGGCCTGGACCGACACGGCGGGCTGGGACCACTTCAACGCGCCCTGATCCCGCCGCCCCTCCCGCGCCGACTCACCCCGACGCGCGGGAGCAATCGGTGCGAAAGCGACGAACTCCGCCGAACCGCATAGTCTGACCCCCGTACCGGAACCGCTCGTCCCGACGGAGTCGACCATGCGCATCGGCGTTCTGACCAGCGGCGGGGACTGCCCCGGCCTGAACGCGGTGATCAGGTCCGTCGTCCACCGCGGCATCGCGGACCACGAGGACGAGATCGTCGGCATCGAGGACGGCTTCCTCGGCCTGATCGAGGGCCGCTCCCGCCGGCTCACCCTGGAGGACGTGCAGGGCCTCCTCACCCGCGGCGGCACCATCCTCGGCTCGGCCCGGGTCCCCCCGGAGAAGCTCCGCGACGCGGTCACCAGCCGGGCCGCCGAGCTGGCCGCCGCGCTCGGCATCGACGCCCTGATCGCGGTCGGCGGCGAGGGCACCCAGACGGCGGCCCAACTCCTCTGGGAGAACGGCCTGCCGGTGGTCGGCGTGCCCAAGACCATCGACAACGACATCGACGGCACCGACGTCACCTTCGGCTTCGACACCGCCGTCCACGTGGCCACCGAGGCCATCGACCGGCTGAAGACCACCGCCGAGTCCCACCAGCGGGTGATGGTGGTCGAACTGATGGGCCGGCACACCGGCTGGATCACCCTGGAGGCCGGGATGGCCGGCGGCGCTCACGGCATCCTCATCCCGGAGAAGCCCTTCGACATCGAGGCGGTCTGCCAGATGATCGAGGAGCGCTTCGCCCGCGGCAAGAAGTTCGCCATCGTCGCGGTCGCCGAGGGCGCCCACCCGGCCCCCGGCACCATGAACTATGAGCAGGGCGCCACCGACGCCTTCGGCCACCGCCGCTTCACCGGCATCGGCAACCGGCTCTCCATGGAGCTGGAGCATTGGCTGGGCAAGGAGTCCCGCCCGGTGATCCTCGGCCACACCCAGCGCGGCGGCACCCCGACCGCCCTGGACCGGGTGCTCGCCACCCGCTTCGGCTGGCACGCCGTCGAGGCTGTCCACGCGGGGGACTACGGGCAGATGGTCGCGCTGCGCGGCACGGAGATCCACCGGCTGCCGATCGCCGAGGCGGTCGCCCGGCTCAAGACCGTCCCCGAGTACCGCTGGCGGGAGGCCGAGGCGGTCCTCTGACCGGGCTGAACTAACTTGGGGGGATGACTGCCCCCGTGCCACCACGCGTCCTGACCATCGCCGGCTCCGACTCCGGCGGCGGCGCCGGAATCCAGGCCGACCTCAAGACGATGCTCGCCCTGGGCGCGCACGGAATGAGCGTGGTCGCGGCCGTCACCGCGCAGAACTCCCTCGGCGTGCAGGGCGCCTGGGAGCTGCCGGTGGAAGCCGTGGTGGCGCAGTACCGCAGTGTGGTCGACGACATCGGCGTCCAGGCGGTCAAGACCGGCATGCTCTCCTCGCCGGCCCTGGTCTCCGCCGTCGCCGACCTCCTCGCCGCCTCTCCGGCCCCGGTGGTCGTCGACCCGGTCGGCGTCTCCAAGCACGGCGACCCCCTCCTCGCGGCCGAGGCGGTCTCGGTCGTCCGCGACCGGCTGCTCCCCACCGCGACCGTCGTCACCCCGAACCTCCACGAGGTGGCCCAGCTCACCGGCGTCACGGTCGGGACCGAGGCCGACATGCCCGCCGCCGCGGAGGCGATCCTCGCGCTGGGCCCCCGCTGGGCCCTCATCAAGGGCGGCCACCTGGACGGCGAGGCCGCCGACCTCCTCACCGACGGCACCGCCGTCCACTGGTACCGCTCCCCGCGTTACGACAACCGCCACACCCACGGCACGGGCTGCACCCTCGCCTCCGCGATCGCCACCCGCCTGGCCTTCGGCGACGCCGTCCCCGAGGCCGTGGCCGCCGCCAAGTCCTACATCACCGGCGCGATCGCCGCCGGCTTCCCCCTCGGCGAGGGCATCGGCCCGGTGGACCACGCCTGGCGCTGGCGCTGAGCAGCCCCGCAAAGTTGCGCAGCAACTTCAGGGGCGCGGGGAACTGCGCGCCCGGCCAGCTACGGCGCCGCACTCGCCAACGGCTACTGGGCTGCATCCCGAACTCCGTTGCCGAGTGCGGCAGAGTGCCTGGCCGGGCGCGCAGTTCCCCGCGCCCCTGGATTCGCCCTGCGGGCTTCATCCCGGGGCAGCCGAGCGGGGTCCGGGGCGCAGCCCCGGGAAACGGGAAGGGGCGGGGCCGGGGCAGGAAACCAGAAAGGCCGGCCCCCCGCGAGGGGAACCGGCCTTCAGGAAAGCCCGAAAAGAGGGAGGACCCCCGCGGACGTTACCGCGAGACCTTCCCAGCCTTCAGGCACGAGGTGCAGACGTTGAGCCGCTTCGGCGTGCGCCCGACCGTGGCACGCACCGTCTGGATGTTGGGGTTCCAACGACGGCGAGTGCGACGGTGCGAGTGCGAGATGTTGTTGCCGAAGCCCGGCCCCTTGCCGCAGACGTCGCAGTTGGCAGCCACGGGAAACTCCAAAGACTTCAGATGCACTTGCGTATGAACGCCCGGCCTGGGCCGGGCAACCGGAGCAGCATACATCCGCCACTGCCGTACAACGAAACTACCATGCGTTCCGACCTGCCCTGACACGAGCGCCGAAGCGGACAGTAGCCTGCGAGGGCCGGAGCCCGCCGTTCCCCGAGGAGAATCCTGGTGCTGGACTCGCTCGACGCTCCCACCGTGCGCACCTGGTGCCGGCTCGCCCTGGAGGCGCTGGGCCAGGCCCGGGAGGAGATCGACGCGCTCAACGTCTTCCCCGTCCCGGACGGCGACACCGGAACCAACCTCTACCTCACCGTCGAGGCCGCCGCCCGGGAGGTCGACCGCCTCTTCCGGGACACGCCCCCGCAGGACCCGCCCGCCCTCGCCGAGGCCACCCGCGCCATGGCGCACGGCGCCCTGCTCGGCGCCCGCGGCAACTCCGGGACGATCCTGGCCCAGTTCCTCCGGGCCATATCGGCCGCGCTCACCCCCGACCCGGCCGACGCCCCCGCCCTCCGCAAGGCCCTCCGCGCCGCCGCCGCGGCCGGCTACGAGGCGGTCGCCCGCCCCGTCGAGGGGACGGTGCTGAGCGTGGCCGCCGCCGCCGCGGAGGCCGCCGAGCGGGCGGCCGAGCGCCACGGCCCGCACGGCGACACCCTGGCCGCCACCGCCCGCGCCGCCCACGAGGGCGCGCTGGTGGCCCTCGCCCGCACCCCCGAGCAGCTCGACGTGCTGGGCCGGGCCGGGGTGGTGGACGCCGGCGGGCGCGGGCTGCTCGCCGTCCTCGGCGCCCTCGCGGACGCCGTCGCGGGGGACACCCCGATGGGCCCGCTGGCCCTCTCCGGCGGATCCGCCGTCCGGCTGCTCGCCGAGCGGCCGCCGGTCGCCCACCAGGGACCGGCGTTCGAGGTGATCTACCTCCTCGACGCCGCCGACGACGCGATCCCCGCCCTCAGGGAGGAGCTCGAAGCCCTTGGCGACTCCCTGGTCGTGGTCGGCGGCGACGGGCTGTGGAACGTCCACGTGCACACCGACGACGCCGGCGCCGCCGTCGAGGCCGGCATCGCGGCCGGCCGGCCGCACCGGGTGCGGATCACCCACTTCGGCAGCGCCCGGCCGGCCACCCCGGCCGCGACCGCCGCCGCCGCGGCCGAGGCCGCGGCCGGCACCCCGCCCCAGGGCCGCCGGCACCGTGGGGTGGTCACCGTCGTCCACGGCGAGGGCCTGGCCGCGCTCTGCGCGGAGGCCGGGGCGACCCTCCTCACCGCGGACCCGGACAGCCCCCCGTCCAGCGCCGAGCTGCTGGCCGCGGTCCGCCGGGCCCGGGCCCGCGAGGTGGTGCTGCTGCTCAACGACCCGGAGCTGCGCGCCGCCGCCGGAGTCGCCGCCGACCAGCTCCGCGAGGAGGGGGTGCGGGTCGCGGTGATCCCCACCCGCTCGCCCGTGCAGGGACTGGCCGCCCTCGCCGTCCACGAGCCGGGCCGCGGCTTCGACGAGGACGTGGTGGCGATGACCTCGGCGGCCGGCGCCACCCGGTACGCCGAACTGGCCGTCGCCGAGGGGGAGTCCTGGACGATGGCCGGGGTCTGCCAGGCCGGCGACGTCCTCGGCCTGATCGACGGCGACGTCGCCGTCATCGGCGCCGACCCCGGCGGCACCGCCACCGCCGTGCTGGACCGGATGCTCGCCTCCGGCGGCGAGCTGGTCACCCTGGTCCTCGGCGACGCCCTTCCGGAGGGCTGCGGCGAGCGGCTCCAGGCCCACCTCCGCAGCACCCACCCGGTCGTCGACACGGTCGTCTACGAGGGCGGCCGCAGTGCCCCGCTGCTGCTCATCGGGGTCGAATGACCCGGCGGGAAGACGGCGGCGGGCCCGGACTGTCACCGGGATGGTGTTCCATAAGACCCGATGACCACCACGCACACGGTCCTTGACGAGCCACTGAAGAAGCTCGTGGGCGGCGACTCGGCGAAGACCCTGGCCGCCCATCTCGACCTGCACACCGTCGGCGACCTCCTCCACCACTACCCGCGCCGGTACGCGGCCCGGGGCGAGCTCACCCGCCTCGACAGCCTCGAACTGGACGAGGAGGTCACGGTCGTCGCCGAGATCGAGAAGTGCGAGCTGATCCCGTTCCGCGGCCGCAAGGGCAACCGCCTCCAGCTCACCGTGACGGACGGCCACGGCCGCCTCGCGCTGACCTTCTTCAACCAGCCCTGGCGGCAGAAGGAGCTCAGGCCCGGCCGCCGCGGCCTCTTCGCCGGCCAGGTCACCGCCTTCAACCGGGTGCGCCAACTGACCAACCCCGACTACCAGTTGATGGACGGCGACGAGGGCGAGGCGATGGCCGCCAAGTTCGCCAACCGGCTGATCCCGGTCTACCCGGCCGCCGCCAAGGCCCCCTCCTGGAAGATCTCCAACTGCGTGGAGATGGCCCTGGACAGCCTCTCCGCCACCGGCTGGGAGGGCCTCGGCGAGCCGCTGCCGGACGCCCTCCGGGCCGATCGCGGCCTCCTCCCGCTCCCCGAGGCTCTGGAGCTGATCCACCGCCCCCGCACCCAGGACGACGTCGAGCGCGCCAGGTCCCGGCTGAAGTGGGACGAGGCCTTCGTCCTCCAGGTCGTGCTGGCCCAGCGCAGGGCCGGCGAGTCCGCGCTGACCGCGACCCCGCGCGAGCGCCGCCCGGACGGGCTGCTCGCCGCCTTCGACGAGAAGCTCCCGTTCACCCTCACCGAGGGCCAGCGGAAGGTCGGCGAGGAGGTCTTCGACGACCTGGCCGGCACCCACCCCATGCACCGGCTGCTCCAGGGCGAGGTCGGCTCCGGCAAGACCCTGGTCGCGCTGCGGGCCATGCTCTCCGTGGTCGACGCCGGCGGCCAGGCGGCGCTGCTCGCCCCCACCGAGGTGCTGGCCCAGCAGCACCACCGGTCCATCACCGAGATGCTGGGCGAGCTCGCCGAGCGGCCCAGCCTCCTCGGCGGCTCCGAGCTGTCCACCGAGGTCGTCCTCCTCACCGGCTCGATGGGCGCCGCCGCCCGCCGCAAGCCGCTGCTCGACCTCGCCACCGGCGAGGCCGGGATCGTCATCGGCACCCACGCGCTGATCGAGGACGTGGTGCGGTTCCACGACCTGGGCCTGGTCGTGGTCGACGAGCAGCACCGCTTCGGCGTCGAGCAGCGCGACGCCCTCCGGGCCAAGGGCGACACCACCCCCCACCTGCTGGTGATGACCGCGACCCCCATCCCGCGGACGGTCGCCATGACCGTTTTCGGCGACCTGGAGACCTCGGTCCTCGACCAGCTGCCGGCCGGTCGCTCGCCGATCGCCACCCACACCGTCCCCGCGCTGGAGAAGCCGCACTTCCTCAGCCGCGCCTGGGAGCGGGTCCGCGAGGAGGTCGGCAAGGGCCACCAGGCCTACGTGGTCTGCCCGCGGATCGGCGACGAGGAGGACGACCCGAAGAAGGCGAAGGGCGGTAAGGAGAAGGCCCCGGCCGACGACCGCCGCCCCCCGCTGGCCGTCCTGGACATCGCCGAGCAGCTGCGCACGGGGCCGCTCTCCGGCCTCCGGGTGGAGATCCTCCACGGCCGGATGGCACCGGACGCCAAGGACGACGTGATGCGCCGCTTCGCCGCCGGCGAGGTCGACGTGCTGGTCGCCACCACCGTGATCGAGGTGGGCGTCAACGTCCCCAACGCCACCGCCATGGTGATCATGGACGCCGACCGCTTCGGCGTCTCCCAGCTCCACCAGCTGCGCGGCCGGGTCGGCCGGGGCTCGGCCCCCGGCCTGTGCCTGCTGGTCAGCGAGGCCCCCGGCGGCTCGGGCGCCCGCCAGCGGCTGGAGGCCGTGGCGGCCACCCTGGACGGCTTCGAGCTGTCCCGGATCGACCTCGAACAGCGCGGGGAGGGCGACGTCCTGGGCGTCCACCAGTCCGGCGGCCGCTCCTCCCTCAAGGTCCTCTCCGTCCTCCAGGACGAGGAGGTCATCGCCGAGGCCCGCACCGAGGCGACCGCCCTCATCGCCGCCGACCCCGACCTCGCCGACCACCCCGACCTCCGGGCCACGGTCACGGGCATCCTCTCCGCGGACCGCGCGGACTACCTCGACAAGGGCTGACCGCGCCCAGGCGGGCCGGCGCCGCACCGCAGGACACCCCGGGGGCCGGTGCGGGGCCCCGGTTTCGGGAAGGGGCGGGGTTGGGGAAGGATTGCGCCCGAGCCACCCGCACCACGCAGAGGACCGCCCCATGACCCGCGTCATCGCCGGTACCGCCCGCGGCCGACGCCTCGCCGTCCCGCCCGGCACCGGCACCCGCCCCACCTCCGACCGCGCGCGTGAAGGCCTCTTCTCGACCTGGGAGTCGCTCCGCCGCGGCACCCTCCACGGCGCCCGCGTGCTGGACCTCTACGGCGGCTCCGGCGCGGTGGCCCTGGAGGCGCTCTCCCGGGGCGCGGCGCACGCCCTCATCGTCGAGGCCGACGCCAAGGCCGTCCGGACCATCCGGGAGAACGTCCGCGCCCTGGGCCTCCCCGGCGCCGAGGTCCGCTCCGGCAAGGCCGAGCGGGTCATCGCGGCCGACCCGCCGGCCACCCCCTACGACCTGGTCTTCCTCGACCCGCCGTACGCCGTGGCGGACGCCGTCCTGCGCGAGATACTGATCACACTCGCCCGCGGGGGCTGGATCGCCGACGGCGCGGTCGCCACGGTGGAACGCAGCACCAGGGGCGGCGAATTCTCTTGGCCGGAGGGGTACGAAGGGGTACGGGAGCGTCGCTACGGCGAAGGCGCCCTCTGGTACGGTCGCGCCGCCCATCCGGCTGCTGACCAGGCCGAACCAGAGTCGCCGAGGCCCGAGAGGTAGGACCAAGTGGAACGCCGCGCCGTTTGTCCCGGATCCTTCGACCCGATCACCAACGGACACCTCGACATCATCGAGCGAGCCTCCAGGCTCTATGACGTGGTGCACGTCGCCGTGCTGATCAACAAGTCCAAGCAGGGCCTGTTCACCGTCGAGGAGCGGATCCAGCTGATCAAGGAGGTGACCGCCGAGTACGGGAACGTGGTCGTCGAGTCGCACCACGGTCTGCTGGTCGACTACTGCAAGGACCGGGAGATCCCGGCCATCGTCAAGGGCCTCCGCGCGGTCAGCGACTTCGACTACGAGCTGCAGATGGCCCAGATGAACAACGGCCTGACCGGCGTCGAGACGGTGTTCATCCCGACCAGCCCGACGTACAGCTTCCTGTCGTCCTCGCTGGTCAAGGAGGTCGCCACCTACGGGGGCGACGTCTCCCACCTGGTGCCGGAGAGCGTGCTGCGCAGGCTCATCGAGCGCATCGCGGAGCGCAGGCAGAGCTGACGCACCGACAGAACCCCGCCGCACCCCTGGCGGTGGTCGTACTGTGTCCTCCACACAACAGCTATTCGGCTGACCCGAATACGGCTGACTCGACTGACAGCTGACAGCGAAGGACCGGGGCTCTCGTGGACGTGCAGCAGAAACTCGACGACATCGCGGCGACGGTGCGCGGCGCCAAGTCCATGCCGATGTCCGCGTCATGCGTCGTCAACCGCTCCGAGCTGCTCGCGATGCTGGAGGAGGTCCGGGGCTCGCTCCCCGACGAGCTGCTGGTCGCCCAGCAGACCCTGGCCGAGCGCGAGGAGCTGGTGGAGGCCGCCCGCAGGGAGGCCGAGCAGATCATCCACGGCGCCCACGGCGAGCGCGGGGCGCTGATCTCGGAGACCGAGGTGGTCCGCCGCGCCCAGGCGGAGGCCGACCGGGTGCTGGCCGAGGCCCGCGCCGAGGCCGAGGAGCAGCGCCGCTCGGCCGACGACTACGTGGACGCCCAGCTGGCCAACTTCGAGGTGGTGCTCAACAAGACGCTGGGCGCCATCGGCCGCGGCCGGAACAAGCTGCGCAACGGCGGCCTGCCGGTCCCCGGCGAGGAGCAGGCGGAGGACGGCGAGGAGTTCACCCCGGACCCGTACCGCAGCCCCAGCCCCGAGGTGGACGAGTACGTCGACGCCAAGCTGGCGACCCTGGAGACCGTCCTCGGCAAGACCCTGGAGGCGGTCGGCAAGGGCCGCGACAAGCTGACCGGCAAGGCCCCCATCGACGAGCTGGGCGCCTACCTCGCCGAGGCGGACGCCGGCCACCCCGGCCGGGCCTCGGAGATCGCCGCGGCCCTGGCCGAGGCCGGTCTGACCGGTGACCCGGAGCCGGTCCCGGCCGCCCAGTCCGCCGGCCGATCCGGCGCCGACCAGCACGCGGTCGACCCGCACCCCGCCGACCAGCAGCAGTGGTACACCGACCCGGTCGACCCCGCCGCCGGCTGGCCCGGCCACCAGGACGTCCAGCAGCCCGACTACGGCTACCAGCAGCAGCCCTACCAGGACTACGGCTCGCCGGCCGGCTACGAGCAGCAGGCCGCCGACCCCTACGCGGCCGGGTACGCCCAGCAGGCCAACGCCTTCCCGCCGCAGCAGTACGACTATCCGGCCGCCGCCGGCTACCCCGACTCCGGCTACCAGGGCCAGCACGGCGCCGACCCGCACCAGGCCGACCAGCACGGCCGCCAGCCGCAGGGCCTGGACGAGACCAGCCTCTTCGACACCGGCTTCATCGACATGAGCCGGCTCAAGGAGCTCGGCGGCTGACCGCCGGGGGTCGGCCGCCGGCGGTCGGCCCAGCTCAGCGGGGTCGTGACCGGCGGAGTTGGGCTGTCCGGGACTGTCCGGTATCCTGACCGCTCCGGCCTGTTCAGCGCCGGGGATTTCGGCTGCCCGTCAGTCGGCAGATCACTTCGCCAGCAGTTCAAGCGTCTCGGTCCTCGCCGTGCGCCGTAGAGAGCAGGAAGCCCTGAACCGCCTCGACCACCGCGATCCGCTCGTGTTCGACACACACGAGCTGGGCCGTCGTCCCGGTGCGATGCGCGAGGTCTCCCGTTCGGTGCCGGCTCCCGAGGACTTCGGGATCGATGTGATCGGCGTGCCCCAGGGCAGCCCCGTAGAGCTGGACGTCCGACTGGAGTCGGTGGTCGAGGGAGTGCTCGTCACGGGCACTGCCGAGGCCGGGATCAAGGGCGAGTGCGTACGCTGTCTGGAGCCCGTCGAGCACGACGTCGACGTGGACTTCCAGGAGCTGTACTACTACCCGGAGGTCGCCGACCGGATCGTCGCCGAACTGGCGGAGTCCGGCGACGACGCCGAGTCGGAAGACGAGACTTACCGGCTGGAGGGCGATCTCTTCGACCTCCGACCGGTGCTGCGGGACGCGGTGGTGCTCGCACTGCCGCTGCAGCCGGTGTGCCAGGACGACTGTCCGGGCCTGTGCTCCGAGTGCGGAGCGCGCCTGGCGGACGACCCGGACCACCACCATGACGCCGCCGACCCCCGGTGGGCGGCTTTGCAGGGACTCTCCGCCGCCCCGAGCGACGCCGAGGGTGACGGAATCGAGAACAGCGGTACCGGTGACGGTGCCGCCGAGAACCAGGAGAAGTAGCCGTGGCTGTTCCGAAGCGGAAGATGTCGCGCAGCAACACGCGCCACCGCCGTTCGCAGTGGAAGGCTGCGGCGCCGGCCCTGGTGGCGTGCGACCGCTGCCACGAGCCGAAGCTCTCGCACATCGCGTGCCCGAGCTGCGGCACCTACAACCGCCGTCAGGTCCTCTCGGTCTGATCGGCTGGTGACGCGCGCTATGGCAGACGGGACTGCGACTCCTCCCAAGGCAGCCGACGAGACCGACGCTGCCAAGCGCACGGCGCCGCGACGCGCCGACACCGCGTACGACGCCCTGGAGGGATCGTTCGGTTACCAGATCGAGCGATCCCTTCTGGTGCGTGCGCTGACCCACCGCTCGTACGCGTACGAGAACGGCGGGCTGCCCACCAACGAGCGCCTGGAGTTCCTCGGCGACTCGGTGCTGGGCCTGGTGGTCACCGACACCCTTTACCGCGTCCACCCGGACCTGCCGGAGGGCCAGCTGGCCAAGCTCCGCGCCGCGGTGGTCAACTCGCGCGCCCTGGCGACGGTGGCGCGCAGGCTTCAGCTGGGCCGGTACATCAGGCTCGGCCGCGGCGAGGAGGGCACCGGCGGCCGCGACAAGTCGTCCATCCTCGCCGACACCCTTGAGGCGATGATCGGCGCGATCTACCTCGACAAGGGCCTGGACGCGGCGTTCGAGCTGGTCCACCGCCTCTTCGACCCGCTGATCGAGGAGTCCTCCAACCTCGGCGCCGGACTCGACTGGAAGACCTCTCTGCAGGAGCTGACCGCCGCGGCGGGCATCGGCGTCCCGGAGTACGTGGTCTCCGAGGCCGGCCCCGACCACGAGAAGACCTTCACCGCGTACGCGCGGGTGGCCGGCGTCGACTACGGCACCGGCGAGGGCCGCTCCAAGAAGGAAGCCGAGCAGAAGGCCGCGGCCTCGGCGTACCACGCCATCCGCGAGGCCTACCCCAAGGCAGTCGCGGAGTAGCGCGCCGGCCCGGGAGACGGGCAGGGGCGGGGCTGGGGGAGAATCCAGGCATGCCCGAGCTGCCAGAGGTAGAAGTCGTCCGCCGCGGACTAGCCCGCTGGGCGAGCGGCCGCACGATCCGCGAGGTGGCGGTCCTCCACCCCCGCTCCGTCCGCCGCCACATCGCCGGCGCGGAGGACTTCGCCGCCCGTCTCGTCGGGGTCACCCTCGGCGAGGCCACCCGCCGCGGCAAGTACCTCTGGCTCCCCCTGGGCGGCGAGCCCAAGGGAGCCCTCCTCGGTCACCTCGGCATGAGCGGGCAGCTGCTGATCCAGCCCGAGGACGCCCCCGCCGAGACCCACCTCCGGGTCCGGATCCGCTTCGCCGACGAGGCCCGCACCGAGCTGCGCTTCGTCGACCAGCGCACCTTCGGCGGCCTCAGCGTCGAGGACACCGGCCTGGACGGCCTGCCGCTCTCGGTGTCCCACATCGCCCGCGACCCGATGGACCCGCTCTTCGACGAGGCCGCCTTCCACGCCGCCCTGCGCCGCCGCCGCACCACCCTGAAGCGGGCGCTCCTCGACCAGACCCTGATCAGCGGCGTCGGCAACATCTACGCCGACGAGGCGCTGTGGCGCGCCCGCCTCCACTTCGACCGCCCGACCGGGACCCTCGCCCCCGCGCGCAGCGCCGAACTCCTCGCCGCCGTACGGGAGGTGATGTCGGCGGCGCTCGCCGTCGGCGGCACCAGCTTCGACAGCCTCTACGTCAACGTGAACGGCGAGAGCGGCTACTTCTCCCGCGACCTGGACGCCTACGGCAGGGAGGACCAGCCCTGCCGGCGCTGCGGGACGCCGATCCGCCGGGTGCCGTTCATGAACCGCTCCAGCTACTACTGCCCGCGCTGCCAGCGCCGCCCCCGGCAGGTGTGACCTTCGGCCAGGCCCGGCCCCCGGTCAGGCCTGGCTCCGCGCCTCCGCCCCCGGGAGGCTGCCGTAGCGCTCCATCCGCTGCCACCGCAGCCGCGTCCCGGCCAGCGCGGTGACCACGGACTGGATGACCACCAGGTACATCAGCTGCCGGTAGACGAACTGCTGGAGCGGCAGGCTGAGCAGCGCGCCCGGCCGCTCCAGGTCCAGCCGGAAGGCGTAGAGCCCCATCAGCAGCTGGATCGCCATGAAGCCGAGCCAGAGGCCGATCACCCGCACCGGGTCGAGGTAGACCAAGCCGTAGACGCTGAACACGTCGACCGCCGGGGCCAGCAGCGGCAGCAGCACCTGGAAGAGCAGCAGATAGCCGAGCCCGCGGCGGCCGAGCCGCCCGGCGGCCCTGCGCTCCACCATCGAGCGGCGGTGCTTCCACATCGCCTGCATGGTGCCGTAGCACCAGCGGTAGCGCTGCCGCCACAGGGCGCCGAGCGAGGCCGGCGCCTCGGTCCAGGCGACCGCGTCCTCCTCGTAGACCACCCGCCAGCCCTGCCGGCAGAGCGCCATGGTGAGGTCGGTGTCCTCGGCGAGGGTGTCGTCGCTCACCCCGCCGATGGCGAGGAGCGCGCTGCGGCGGAAGGCGCCGACCGCGCCCGGCACGGTCGGCATGCACTCGCCGAGGTCGAAGAGCCGGCGGTCCAGGTTGAACCCGACCACGTACTCGATGTGCTGCCAGCGCCCCAGCAGCCCGCCGCGGTTGACCACCTTGGCGTTGCCGGAGACGGCGCCGACCCAGGGATCGGCGAAGGGCTGCACCAGGGTGCGGACGGTCTCCGGCTCGAAGACGGTGTCCCCGTCGACCATCACCACCAGTTCGCAGGAGGCCGCGGCCAGCCCGGTGTTGAGCGCCGCCGGCTTGCCGGAGTTCGGTTGCCGGACGACCCGCACCCCGGGCAGCCGCAGCGCCTCGACGATGTCGGCGGTGCCGTCCGTCGAGCCGTCGTCGACCACGATCACCTCGACCGGGTGGTCGGAGGCGAGCAGCGAGCGCACCGAGGCCTCGATCCCCGCGCTCTCGTTGTACGCCGGGACGATGACCGTGACCGGCGCGGTGACCGGCGGCCCCCAGGTCCGGCCGCGCCGCCTCACATGGCGGCGGGCGGCGGCCACCGAGGCGATCGCGCGGAGGACGGCGAGCCCGCCCGCCGCGTACATCAGCCAGCCGAGGAGCTTGATCACCCAGGCGCTGGCGTGCAGCACCCAGATCAGCGCCACGCCCTGGAAGTGCTCGAACCCGCCGGCCGGCCGCACCGGGTCGGCCATCCCGACGGACTGGCTGACCGTCTCGAACCGGTAGCCGCGGTGGGTCAGTTCGGGCAGCAGCCGGGCCAGCGCGGCCACGCTCTGCGCCCGGTCGCCGCCGGCGTCGTGCATCAGCAGGATCTCCCCGGCCGGGCCGGCGGGCGTGGCGTTCGCGACGATCCGGGCGACCCCGGGGCGGGTCCAGTCCTCGCTGTCCCGGGTGGTGAGGACGGTGAGGTAGCCCTGGCGGCCGGTCTCCCGCATCACGCGCCAGTCCTTGTCGTCCACCGCGTCGTTCTCCGAGGAGTAGGGCGGGCGGAGGAGGGAGGTGGTGACGTCCGCCGCGCCGGCCATCGCGAGCTGGGTCTCGCTCAGCTCCACCCGGGCCAGCCAGGAGGGGATGTCGCCGAGGTCGGGGTGGGTGAAGGAGTGGACGCCGATCTGGTCGCCGTCCGCGACGATCCGCCGCACCAGCTCGGGGTGGGCCGCCACCTGGGAGCCGACCACGAAGAAGGTCGCGTGGACATGGTTGCGGCGCAGCACGTCCAGGATCCTCGGGGTCCACGTCGGGTCGGGGCCGTCGTCGAAGGTGAGGGCGATGGTGTGGCTCCGCGGCCGGGCGCTGTGCGGAGCGGCGCCGGAGGCGTCCACCACCGGGCCGCCGTGGGAGACGCTCGCCGGGACCGCCTCCGCCGGGCCCTGGGCGCCGGCCAGGCTGTCGTTGCTCACCCCGAACATGTGCTGGGTGTAGCCCTGGATGAGGAGGGCCACCGTCAGCGCCGTGAGCAGCACGCCCATCAGCAGCCAGTGGGTGCGGACGGGCACCTGGCGGGCTCTCGGCCGTTTCGGGGCGCGGTGGTCTGCGGGCATGGCGGAGGGTCCTCGGGGTGTGCGGAGGCGGCCGGCGGGGGCGTCGCGGCGGGTCGGCCGCGGTCAGCCGCGGTGGCGCTGGCCGGGGGTGGAGGGGAGCGCCTTGGCGGAGTGGGTGCTCTGGCCGTGGGTGGTGGGGGACGCGGAGGCGGAGGGCGTGGGGGCGGCGGAGGGAGCAGCGGTCGTCCCGCCGGCGGTGGGCGCGGCGGTGCCCGGGGCGGTGGTGGGGGTGGCGCCCGTGGCGCCGGTGGCGCCGGTTCCCGCTCCGGCGGCGGTGCCGGGTCCGGGGCCGCTCCCGGCGGCGGTCGTGCCGCCCGCGACGCCGGAGCCGGCGGCGGAGCGGCCCCGGAGGGCGCGGCCGACTCGGTGCCGGAGGCGGCGGCGTGGCCGCTCTCGTGCTGCGGCGCGGCGGGCAGTGGGAGGAACGGCGAGCTCACGGTCGGGCCGCCGATCACCGTGCTGACCAGCAGGACCACATAGCCGGCCAGCGGCAGCGCGGCCAGCCGCGCGGCCCGGCGGACCATCCGCTGCCGGCGCCCGCTGCCGTCCACGAAGACCGGGCCGGCGGCGGCGCCCTCCTCCTGCCCGGGCGCTCCGACGGCCGGCGGCGGCCCGGTCGGGACGGCCTCCGGCAGCACGGCGGTCTGCTGCTCGCCGTACGGGTACGGGTAGTCGTACGGGTAGGGGGCCGTCGGCGCGTACGGGGCGTCGTACCCGCCGCCGTACTCCCAGGTCCCCTGCTGCGGCGGCACGTCGGGCGGCTGCTCCGTCGGCCTTCCGTTCACAGGTATCCACTCCACAGCGCCGGGACCTTACCGTATCTCCACAAGGCGGCGAGGTTCAGAAGCCGAAGTCCTCGGTCCACCAGGGCCCGTCCGGGCCGTAGGCGACGCCCACCCCGAGGGAGTGGTAGGAGCAGTCCAGGATGTTGGCGCGATGCCCCGGGCTCTTCATCCAGGCCGCCATCACGGCCTGCGGCGTCGGCTGGCCGCGGGCGATGTTCTCCCCGCCGAGGTTGGTGATCCCGGCCTGCGCGGCCCGCTGCCACGGCGAGCGGCCGGACGGGTCGGTGTGGCCGAGGACACCCTGGGCGGCCATCTCCCCGCTGAGCGCGGAGGCCAGGCCGGTGAGCGCCGCGGAGTCGGCGAGGCTGCCGCAGCCGTGCCTGGCGCGCTCCCCGTTGACCAGCCGCAGCACCTCGGCCTCCGCCGCGGCCGCCTGCGCGGCGGAGGCGCGGCCGGGCGCCCCCGGGCCGGGCGCCGCGGAGGCGCTCGCGGAGACCGACGGGGCGGCGCCCGGCGCGGTGCTGCTCGCAGCGGCCCCGCCGCCGCTCGGCGAGGCGCTGGCGGAGGCCGGGGAGGCGGGCGCGGCGGAGGGCGCCGGACCGCCCGCAGGGCCCGAGCGGCTCGGACGCCCGGCCGTGCGGGAGGAGCCGGTGGAGGGGGTACGGGCCGCCGTGTCCTGCCGCCCGGTCGGCAGCGGGTTGCCGTACGAGGCCGCCGGATCGCCGGCGACCAGCAGGCTCTTGGGCAGCCCCGGCGGGGCCGGCAGGGCTCCGCTGAAGACGCCCCCCGCCCCGGCGGCCAGCAGGGTGCACCCCGCGACCAGCGCGATCCGGGCGGGCTGGAACGTGGCCGGGACTATCCGGCCGGTGGCGTCACGGCCGTGGCGGGCTCGGTGGCCACGGGTGGTACGACGGCCGTTCCCGCGTGAGGTACGTGCATGTCGCGCCATGGCTGATGCTGCCCTCCCAGCCCCCGTCCGCCCTCTTGGTGCCCCGCCGACGCGGTCGTCGGCGCGGTGTGCCGACGCAGTGTCAGGACTGTACGGCATCCCGGCGTGGCGGGTGGGAGGGACGGTACGGGAGAACGTTTCCCCGAGCACATAGGCTGTCCGCCATGGACGAGCAGGTGCGGATGACCGCCTGGGTGCGCGGTCGGGTGCAGAGCGTCGGCTTCCGCTGGTGGACGCGGGCCCGCGCGCTCGAACTCGGCGGGCTGACCGGCTACGCCTCCAACCTCTCGGACGGCCGGGTCCAGGTCGTCGCCGAGGGCGCCCAGCAGCGCTGCGAGGAACTGCTCGACCTGCTCCGCGGGGGCGGGACCCCGGGCCGGGTGGACGGGGTCACCGAGATATGGGCCGTCGCCGAGGGCGGCTACCAGGGATTCGCCATTCGGTGATTCGTCCAAGGACGGCGTGCCGAAGAGCGGGTGGCGATAAAGGCAACTGCCGCCGTCATGTGGTTGCGTTCCGCGCCCCACCGTGGTTCACTCCACACCATCAGTGATCGCAACGCCGCTGTTACCCCGGTCGAGACCGACGGGGAAGACCGGAAACGGGCGTCGCGAGGGTGCGAGAGCCGCCGCCCGGGCGTGAGGATACCGCCGAACGGGTAGAGGGGTCGCGGTCGCACGCAGTGATCGTGTTGACCCTTTCGGCGTTTGGTGAGACGCTGAAAGCCCGCGCACCCTAGCCTTCCGCTTCGCGATCGGCAAGCCCCGACCCGGTGAGCGAAGCCAAGCAAAGGGTGCGGACCCTCTAGACCCTACCTTTCATAGGTTGGTCACTCAGCGTGGAGGACCCTTCATCATGGCAAAGGCGCTTCTCGGTTACGTCGGCGGCCCCGACCCGCGACTGCTCGCCGAGATGCGACGTCTTCAGCAGCGTGTCCAGGACCTCGAGTCCGAGCTCAGCCGGGTACGGGCTGAGAACGAGACGCTGTCGGCCGTCGCGGAGCACGAGCAGATGTTCAACGACATCGACGTGACCCAGGCGGAGCCGGCCCTGACCTGATCCGACGTCGTCGTTGACGTCATCGACGATCAGGCGGCGGCTTCCGCCGAGTTTCTGCAAGGGACGCCCTAGTGGCGTCCCTTCCGTCTTCCGGGCCGTTTCTGTGGTTCCCCCGCTCGCCGTGCTGCCCCGCTGTTCGCTTCTCAAGGCTTCGATGCCCCTTACCGGCCTTGGTGAAACCGGGAGTTGACGGTGTGTTGACTGTCGGTGGCCGCTTCCCGCTCCGCCGCCGGATAGAGTCCGGGGAGGAATCCGGCCCTGCATCCGGCACGAGGAGGCATCCGGGAAGGGCGAGCGGGCAAGGGGAGTCGGCGCGTGCACCTGAAAAGCCTCACCCTGCGCGGGTTCAAGTCCTTCGCCTCCGCCACCACCCTGCGCTTCGAGCCCGGAATCACCTGCGTGGTCGGGCCGAACGGCTCCGGCAAGTCGAATGTGGTGGACGCCCTTTCCTGGGTCATGGGTGAGCAGGGCGCCAAATCGCTGCGCGGCGGCAAGATGGAGGACGTCATCTTCGCCGGCACGTCCGGGCGGGCCCCGCTCGGCCGCGCCGAGGTGGCGCTCACCATCGACAACACCGACGGCGCGCTGCCCATCGACTACGCCGAGGTCACCATCTCGCGGACGATGTTCCGCAACGGCGGCAGCGAGTACGCGATCAACGGCGACACCTGCCGGCTGCTGGACATCCAGGAGCTGCTCTCGGACTCCGGCATCGGCCGGGAGATGCACGTCATCGTCGGCCAGGGGCAGCTGGACTCGGTGCTGCACGCCGATCCGACCGGTCGGCGGGCGTTCATCGAGGAGGCCGCCGGCGTACTCAAGCACCGCAAGCGGAAAGAGAAGGCGCTGCGGAAGCTGGACGCCATGGAGGGCAATCTGACCAGGGTCAACGACCTGGTCGGGGAGCTGCGGCGGCAGCTGAAGCCGCTCGGGCGGCAGGCCGCCATCGCCCGCAGGGCCGCGGTGATCCAGGCCGATCTGCGCGACGCCCGGCTGCGGCTGCTCGCCGACGACCTGCTGACCCTGCGCCGGGCGGTGGAGGCCGAGGTCGCGGACGAGATGGCGCTGCGGGTCCGCCGGGACGGGGTCGAACAGGAGCTGGCCGGCGCCCAGCGGCGGGAGGCCGTGCTGGAGGCGCAGCTCGGGCAGCTGGGGCCGCGGGTGGAGCGGGCCCGGGAGGCCTGGTTCGCGCTGTCCTCGCTGGCGGAGCGGGTGCGCGGGACGGTCGGGCTGGCCGAGGCGAAGGTCCGGCACGCCTCCGCGCCGGCCGTCGAGGAGCGGCGCGGGCGCGACCCGGAGGAGATGGAGCGCGAGGCCGAGCGGATCCGCGAGGAGGAGGCCGCGCTCCAGGAGGCGCTGGAGGAGGCCCAGTACGCGCTGGCCGAGACGGTCGAGCGGCGGGCCGAGCTTGAGCGCGCCGCGACCGAGGAGGAGCAGCGGATAAGGGCGGCGGCGCGGGCGATCGCCGACCGGCGCGAGGGCCTGGCCCGGTTGCAGGGGCAGGCCAGCGCCGCCCGCGGCAAGGTGGCCAGCGCCGAGGCCGAGATCGG
Source organism: Phaeacidiphilus oryzae TH49 (assembly GCF_000744815.1). Classification (NCBI taxonomy): domain Bacteria; kingdom Bacillati; phylum Actinomycetota; class Actinomycetes; order Kitasatosporales; family Streptomycetaceae; genus Phaeacidiphilus; species Phaeacidiphilus oryzae. Next base: position 2,377,928 of record NZ_JQMQ01000005.1, on the reverse strand, counting down.
CCGGCTGGCCGGGGCGCGGGACGAGGCGCGGGAGCGCGCCGCCGCCGCGCAGGAGGAGTACGAGCTGCTGGCCGCGGAGGTCTCCGAGGCGGAGACCGGCGAGGCCGGGGCCGAGGGCGAGCTGGCCGCGCTGCGCGCCGAGCTGGCGGCCTCCGAGGAGGCCGTCTCGGCGGCGCGGGAGGCGTTGGCGCGGGCCGAGCGCGAGTCCGCGGCGGTGGGCGCGCGGCGGGAGGCGCTGGCGCTGGGGCTTCGGCGCAAGGACGGTACGGGGGCGCTGCTCGCCGCCGGCGACCGGCTGGCGGGTCTCCTCGGCTCGGCCGCCGAGCTGGTGACGGTGGCCCCGGGCGCCGAGACGGCGATCGCGGCCGCGCTGGGGGCCGCGGCCGATGCGGTCGCGGTGAACGGCATCCCGGCCGCGGCGGGAGCTCTGCGCCTGCTCCGCAAGGACGACGCGGGGCGCGCGTCGCTGCTGATCGCCTCCGAGACTGCCGCCTCGGACTCCGCGAGTGACGGGGCGATGCCGTCTGCGGCTGGGGGACCGGCTGGGCGCGCAGTTCCCCGCGCCCCTGATTTCGCGGCTTCGGCGCCGAAATCCGGGGCGCCGGATTTGCCGCCCGGAAGCAGCGCGCGCCACGCCGAGTCGCTCGTGTCCGCGCCGCCCGAGCTGCTGAGCGCCTTGCGCGCGCTGCTGCGGGACTACGTCGTCGTGGAGACCCTTGAGGAGGCGGAAGCCCTTGCCGCCGCGCGGCCGGAGCTCACCGCCGTGACCGCCGACGGCGACGTCCTCAGCGCCCGCTTCGCCCGCGGCGGCTCCGGCGGCGCGCCGTCGCTGCTGGAGACGCAGGCCGCCGTGGACGAGGCGGAGAGCGCCCTCGCCGAGCTGGCGGAGCGGACCGAGTCGCTGCGTGCCGCGCTCGCAGAGGCGCAGGCCCGCAAGCGCGAACTCGGCGAGCGGGTCGAGGAGTTGGCGAAACGTCACCGCGCCGCCGAGAAGGAGCGCTCCGCGCTCGGCCAGCGGCTCGGCGGGCTCTCCGGAGCCGCCAAGGCCGCCGCCGGCGAGGCCGACCGCTTGGCCGCCTCGGTCGAGCGGGCCGAGCAGGCCCTCGCCGAGGCCGCCGAGCAGGCGGAGGAGCTGGCCGCCCGGGTCGAGGCCGCCGAGGAGGCCCAGGGCGACGGGGACGAGGAGCCGGACACCGCCGAGCGGGACCGCCTCAACGCGGAGGCCTCCGCCGCCCGCCAGGCCGAGATGGAGGCCAGGCTCGCCGTCCGTACCCACGAGGAGCGGGTGCGGGGGCTGTCCGGCCGTGCCGACTCGCTGGACCGGGGCGCGCGCGCCGAGCGCGAGGCGCGTGCCCGGGCCGCCGCGCGGGCCCAGCGGCGCGCGGAGGAGGCGCGGGTCGCGCAGGCCGTCGCGGACGGCGCTCAGCAGCTGCTGGTCTTCGTCGAGGCCTCCCTCGAACGCGCCGCCGCCCGCCGTACCGCCGCCGAGAAGGTGCGCGCCGAGCGCGAGCAGGAGCTCGCCCAGCAGCGCTCCCGCGGCCGGGGGCTCAAGGAGACCCTGGACAAGCTGACCGACTCGGTGCACAAGGACGAGGTGCTGCGCGCCGAGAAGCGGCTGCGGATCGAGCAGCTGGAGGCCAAGGCGCTGGAGGAGCACGGCGTCGAGGCGGACGTGCTGATCGCCGAGTACGGGCCGGAGCAGCCGGTCCCGGCCTCCCCCGAAGAGGGCGCCGAAGGCGTCGAGGGCGGGGAGGGCGCGGACGGCGCCGGGGCCGGGACCCGCCCCTTCGTCCGCGCCGAGCAGGAGAAGCGGCTGAAGGCGGCCGAGAAGGCGTACGCCCAGCTCGGCAAGGTGAATCCGCTGGCCCTGGAGGAGTTCGCGGCGCTGGAGGAGCGGCACAAGTTCCTCAGCGAGCAGCTGGAGGACCTCAAGACCACCAAGCGCGACCTCCTCGGCATCGTCAAGGACGTGGACGAGCGGGTGGAGCAGATCTTCACCGCGGCCTACGAGGACACCGCCCGGGAGTTCGAGGGCGTCTTCTCCCGGCTCTTCCCTGGCGGCGAGGGCCGCCTGGTGCTCACCGACCCGGACGACATGCTGGCCACCGGGGTCGAGGTGGAGGCGCGCCCGCCGGGCAAGAAGGTGAAGCGGCTCTCGCTGCTCTCCGGCGGTGAGCGCTCGCTGACCGCGGTCGCCCTGCTGGTGGCCATCTTCAAGGCGCGGCCCAGCCCGTTCTACGTGATGGACGAGGTCGAGGCTGCGCTGGACGAGACCAACCTCCGCCGGCTGATCGCGATCATGGAGGAGCTCCGGGACTCCTCGCAGCTGATCGTGATCACCCACCAGAAGCTGACCATGGAGTCCGCGGACGCCCTCTACGGCGTCTCGATGCGCGGCGACGGCATCTCCCAGGTGATCAGCCAGCGGCTGCGCGAATCGGCCTGACCGGCCTCTTCCGGGCATTCTTGACCCACGGACATCAAACCTTCGTCCACCCCCTACTGACCCGTCGGTAACTGACGTATCGTCAGCTCATCCGTTCACGGGAGGGAGCAGGGATGGCTCGGAGGGGATTCAGGGCGGCCGCGGCGGCCGCCGTATGCGCACTGGTCGCGGCGGTGGCGCTGCCTGCGGCGGAGGCGAGCGCCCAGGCGCCGGCCAGGGCGGCGGCCGCTGGCGCACAGCCGGCCGCCGCGCAGGACTACTGCGGGGGCCACTGCAACGACATCCTGCCGCCGGGTGAGAACGGCAACGCCACCCTGGCCCAGATACTCGCCGACCGCGCGCTCGGCGTCCGCCCCGCCCACACGGACGACCAGTTGGGCCCCTACGCCTCGCTCGCGGACGGGTACCCCGGGCTCACCGACGCGGACCTGGCCGAGTACTTCGACGACTCCTCCTTCGGCGTCCCCGCCGGCCAGGTGGAGAGCAGCGAGCAGCCCCGCTCGGACGTGACCATCGTCCGGGACAAGGCCACCGGCGTCCCGCACATCACCGGGACCACCCGCTCCGGCACCGAGTTCGGCGCCGGATACGCCGCCGCCGAGGACCGGCTGTGGGTGATGGACCTCTTCCGGCACGTCGGGCGCGGCGAGCTGACCGGCTTCGCCGGCGGCGCCGTCGCCAACCGGCAGCTGGAGCAGAGCTTCTGGCAGGCGGCGCCCTACACCGAGGACGAGCTGCAGCAGCAGATCGACGCCATCGCCCAGTCCGGCCCGCGCGGGCAGCAGGCGCTGGCCGACGCGCAGTCCTATGTGGACGGCGTCAACTCCTACATCAAGAAGGCCTACGCGGGCCGGTACTTCCCCGGCGAGTACGACCTCACCGGTCATATCGACCCGATCACCAACGCCGGGGAGATCCAGCCCTTCAAGCTCACCGACCTGGTCGCGCTGGCCTCGGTGATCGGCGCGCTGTTCGGCTCCGGCGGCGGGGGAGAGGTGCAGTCCGCGCTGGTCAAGGAGGCCGCCGAGGCCAAGTACGGGGTGGCGAAGGGCGATCAGGTCTGGGAGGCCTTCCGGGAGCGCAACGACCCGGAGGCCGTGCAGACCCTCCACGACGGGCAGTCCTTCCCCTACGCCCAGGACCCGGCCGACCCCAAGGGTCTGGCCATGCCCGACCCCGGCTCCGTCACCCCGCAGCAGGAGGTCTACGACCCGACCGGCTCGGCGACCTCCGCCACCGCCGAGAAGACCGCCCGGGTCACCGCGCCCACCGCGGGGTTGGCGAAGCTCAAGGGCGTCTACGACAAGGGCGTGCTGCCCGGGAACCTCCTCACCGCCAAGCACGGGATGTCCAACGCCCTGGTGGTCTCCGGCAAGTACACCGACGACGGGCACCCGGTCGCCGTCTTCGGGCCGCAGACCGGCTACTTCGCCCCGCAGCTGCTGATGCTGGAGGAGCTCCAGGGCCCCGGGATCAGCGCCCGCGGCGCGGCCTTCGCCGGACTCAACTTCTACGTCGAGCTGGGCCGCGGCCCGGACTACTCGTGGAGCGCCACCTCGGCCGGCCAGGACATCACCGACACCTACGCGGTGAAGCTCTGCAACACCGACGGCTCACCGGCCACCAAGGACTCGAACGCCTACCTCCTCGACGGCACCTGCACCCCGATGGACCGGCTGGAGCGGGACGACTCCTGGTCGCCGACGCTGGCCGACAACACGGCGGCCGGCTCCTACAAGCTCGTGATGTTCCGCACCAAGTACGGCCTGGTGCAGTCCAGGGCGACGGTCGGCGGGGTCCCGGTCGCGTACACCTCGCTGCGCTCCACCTACGGCCACGAGGTCGACTCGATCATCGGCTTCCAGATGCTCAACGACCCCTCCGCGGTGAACTCCCCGCAGACCTTCCAGGAGGCGGCGCAGCACATCAACTACACCTTCAACTGGTTCTACGCGGACTCCCGGCACATCGCGTACTACAACTCGGGCGACAACCCGGCCCGCCCGGCCGACGTCGCCCCCGACCTGCCGACCTGGGGCGAACCGCAGTACGCCTGGACCGGCCTGGAGCCGGCGTCCACCCACCCCCAGTCCGTCGACCAGGACTACTACGTCTCCTGGAACAACAAGCAGGCCGACGACTACTCCTCGGCCGGCTTCGGCGACGGCTCGATCCACCGGGCCAACCTGCTGGACACCCGGGTGAAGCGGCTGATCGCGAGCGGCCAGAAGATCAGCCGGGCCTCGCTCACCCAGGCCATGGAGGACGCCGCCGTCACCGACCTGCGCGGCGAGTACCTGCTGCCGGAGCTGCTCAAGGTGGTGGACAGCCAGCCGGTGACCGACCCCGGGCAGCAGGCCGCCGTCCAGGAGCTGCAGAACTGGCTGCGGGACGGCACCCAGCGCCGGGAGACCGCCCCGGGCAGCAAGCAGTACGCCGACTCGGACGCGGTGAAGACCATGGACGCCTGGTGGCCGCTGCTGGTGAAGGGCGTCTTCCAGCCGGACCTCGGCGAGCCGCTGTACACCGCGCTCACCGGCGCGCTGCAGATCGACGACACCCCGTACGCCACGGCGAGCGGCAGTAGCTCGGCCGACGTCAACGAGTCCATCCCGCACAAGGGCTCGTCCTTCCAGTTCGGCTGGTACTCCTACCTGGACAAGGACCTGCGGGCGGTGCTGGGCGAGCCGGTGCGGGGCGGCCTCGGGGCCGAGTACTGCGGCGGGGGCGACCTCGCGCAGTGCAGGCAGGTGCTGCTGAGCACGCTCAGCCAGGCCTCGGCGGCGACCTTCCAGCAGGTCTACCCGGGCGACTCGGACTGCTCCGCCGGCGACCAGTGGTGCGCCGACGCCATCATCCAGCGACCGCTGGGCGGCGTCACCGACCCGACGATCGAATGGCAGAACCGGCCCACCTACCAGCAGGTGGTCCAGTACCAGTCGCACCGCTGATCGGGGACCGGGCCGGGCTCGCCGCCACGCGGGTGCGCGAAGCCCGGCCCCGGCAACCCGCATACTGGGTGCGTCATGGAAACCATCATTCTCGCCGTAGTCATTTTCGTGGTCGTCGTGGCGGCGGCCTCCGGGCTCGTCGTCTCCGGTCGGCGGCGCAAGAGCCTGCCCAAGCCCCCTAGCAAGGCCGGGACACTCGCTCCGCCGGCGCCGCCGAAGGAACCGCAGGTCGGCGAGGACGCGGAGACCCCGCGGGACACCCCGACCCGGACCATCGAGGACGTGTCGCTGCCCGGGGAGGCCGGCGCCACCGTCGAGCCGACCGAGGTCGAGGAGCCGGAGACGGCCGCCGAGGCGCCGGCCGTCGAGGTGCCCGAGCCCACCGCCGGCCGCCTGGTCCGGCTGCGCTCACGGCTCTCCCGCTCGCAGAACTCGCTGGGCAAGGGGCTCCTCTCGCTGCTCTCCCGGGACCGTCTGGACGAGGACACCTGGGAGGAGATCGAGGAGACGCTGCTCGTCGCGGACGTCGGCGTCGGCCCGACCCAGGAGCTGGTCGACGCGCTGCGCACCCGGGTCAAGGTGCTCGGCACCCGCACCCCGCAGGAGCTGCGCGAGCTGCTGCGGGAGGAACTGGTCAAGCTGCTCGGCGACTTCGACCGGTCGCTGAGGACGGCGAAGCACGCCGACGAGGACCCGGTGCGTCCGGCGGTCGCCATGGTGGTGGGGGTCAACGGCACCGGCAAGACCACCACCACCGGCAAGCTGGCCCGGGTGCTGGTCGCGGACGGCCGCACGGTCGTCCTCGGCGCCGCGGACACCTTCCGTGCGGCCGCCGCCGACCAGCTGCAGACCTGGGGCGAGCGGGTGGGCGCCCGTACCGTCCGCGGCCCGGAGGGCGGCGACCCGGCGTCGGTCGCCTTCGACGCGGTGAAGGAGGGTATCGCCGAGGGCGCGGACACCGTGCTGGTGGACACCGCCGGCCGGCTGCACACCAAGACCGGGCTGATGGACGAGCTCGGCAAGGTCAAGCGAGTGGTGGAGAAGCACGGCCCGGTGGACGAGGTGCTGCTGGTGCTGGACGCCACCACCGGTCAGAACGGCCTGGTGCAGGCGCGGGTCTTCGCCGAGGTGGTCAACATCACCGGCATCGTGCTGACCAAGCTGGACGGCACGGCCAAGGGCGGCATCGTGATCCAGGTACAGCGCGAGCTGGGCGTCCCGGTCAAGCTGATCGGCCTCGGCGAGGGGCCGGACGACCTGGCGCCGTTCGACGCCGGGCAGTACGTGGACGGGCTGCTGGGCGAGGTGGAGTGAGCGCGCGCCCGGTCTGACCTGAGGGCCGGGAGCGAGTCGGGGCCGAGGTCGTCCGGGAGACCGGGCGGCCTCGGCCTCCGTCGTATCGGGCTCCGGCTGCGGGTGGCGGCGCTGCGGTGTTCGGGCCCGGCCGCCCGGTCCTCAGCCCCGTCGGGGCTCAGCCCCGACCGCCTCGGCCCCCGGCGGTCTCAGCCGGTCGCGCCCCAGCCCGCCGTCGCGTCCAGCAGGCGGTGGCCGGCCGCGTGGTCGTGCCCGCGGTGGCAGGCGTAGGCGAGGGTGCCGAGCAGCAGCCGGGCCTCCGGCAGCTGGCGGGCCGTGGCGTCGGAGGGCGGGAGCAGCCACTCGGGCGAGCCCAGCCCCGGCAGCACGGTCGGCGGCACCGCCACGTAGGCGCCCGGGCCGTGGCCGAGGAGGTCGAGGCCGGCGTCGTCCCAGCCGGTCTTGTAGAGGAGTTCGGGCAGGGCCGCGGTGGCACCGGGGGCGACGAAGAACAGCACCCGCCCTGCCGGGGTGGCGAGCACCGGCCCCAGCCTGGTGCCCATCCGCTCCAGGCGGGCCAGCGCGCGGTGGCCGGCCGGCTCGGGGACGTCCAGCAGGTCGAAGGAGCGGCCGACCGGCAGCAGCAGGGGGGCGTCCGGGGCCGGCGCCCAGGCGTTCTGGGCGTCCGCCAGATCGGCGCCCGGAGGCAGCTCTGCGGGCTTCTCCGGGGCGCTGCCGTCCAGGCCGCGGCCGACGCCGAGCGGATGCAGCCCGGGAGCGGGGCAGTGCGGGCGGCGGCAGCGGCAGCAGGCGGGGTCGTCGCGGAGCGCCGCCGGGCGCGGCAGGGCCGCCCGGGGATCGCCGCCGCCGAGGCAGGGATCGAGGCGGAGGCCCAGGTCGAGGGGGTCGTGCCCATCGCCCGCCGTGCGCGGGTCCGCGGGGTACCAGGTGTGGAGCAGAGTCCCCGGGCGCGGCGAGGAGGCGCTCGGCGCTGTCGCCGAATCCGCCGACCGCCGGCTCGGCTGTGTCGCCCGCGCGCCGGCCGCCGGCTCGGCCCGCCGCGGCGCCTCGGTCTCCCGGCCGGCGGCGGCCGAAGCGGAGACTCCGAGCGCCACCGTCCAGCCCCAGACGCCGGTGTACTCGGCGGCGGTCTGGCACCTCTTGGCGAGCGATGCCCTGGTCCGCCGCCGGGCGCCGAGGGAGCTCAGCGGGCCGGTGCCCCTGGGGCCCCGGGCGCCGAAGATCGGGCCGCCGAACGAGATGTCCATGGAACTCCCAACGGGGCGCAGTCGCCGATGGTTACGGGTCAGTCACGCTGTGTTGAGCGCCGGTGGGGCGCTTCGGCGCTCAGGGGGGCGTGCACGGGTTTTCCGCGCGCCCTTGCCTTCACCGTCTCGGGGGCTCTTCGTCGAAAGCTGTTGCCGGTGGTCGAGGACTCGGCAAGGGTGGTTCGCGGGTGGGCTCGGCACGCTCGTCACTCCTCGTGTCACCTCGTGGTCGCCGACGTTCGGCGCCCGGTGGTCCACGCGGTGCTGACGAGGAGTCACATGCGCCGGTCAGTTGCACTGTTCCCAGTCAAGCGCGACCGGCTCGGGAAAAGTTCACTCCGGGGGGTGGCGAAAGGTGGCGTTTCTGCGGATCGACTCCCGAACGGCTCGGGAATCGCGCTACTTTCCCCCTACAGGCCAGGTGGTTCAACGGCATCGTGGGTATGCCAATGGCAACCAAGTGGAGGCAATCGGGCGGTCCGGCCCCAACTCCGGCCCGAACGAAAGCCTCTGACGATCCGTCGGGTCGCGTGTTCGTCCGTTCGTACCGGCTCACCGCGGTGCGGGCACGGCAGCGGGGAGACCCGGGATGGGGGCGTTCCGGTGGTAGACAAACAGCCCAATGTCCAGCTCACGTCATGGTTCGGCCGCAGCGGATGGTCCAAGGGCGAGCTCGCCCGGCAGGTCAACCGCCGCGCCCGGCAGATCGGCGCCAACCACATCAGCACAGACACCTCCCGGGTGCGCAGATGGCTCGACGGCGAGCAGCCGCGGGAGCCGATCCCGAAGATCCTCTCCGAACTGTTCTCCGAGCGCTTCGGCGCGGTGGTCTCGGTCGAGGACCTCGGGCTGCGCTCGACGCTGCCGGTGGCCGGCGACTCCAGCGTGGACCTGCCCTGGTCAGGGCCGCAGACGGTGCAGCTGATCAGCGAGTACTCGCGCAGCGACCTGATGCTCAACCGCCGCGGCTTCCTGGGCAGTTCACTCGCCCTCGCGGCCGGCTCCGCCCTGATCGAACCGATGCAGCGGTGGCTCGCCCCGGCCCCCGGCACCGGCATCCCCGACCCCGGCTTCACCCCCGTCCTCGCCGCGGCCTCCGGCTCCCAGGACGGCGTGCGGCACACCGGCCGGCTCTCCGAGCCGGAGCTCATGCTGCTTGAGGACACCACCAGGATGTTCCGGCAGTGGGACGCCCAGAACGGCGGCGGCCTGCGCCGGAAGGCCGTGGTCGGCCAGCTGCACGAGGTCTGCGACCTCCTCCAGGAGACCTACCCCCCGGAGACCACCCGCCGCCTCTTCCGCACCACCGCCGAACTCGCCCACCTGGCCGGCTGGATGAGCTACGACGTGGGAATGCACCCCAGCGCGCAGAAGTACTACGTGCTGGCCCTCCACGCCGCCAAGGAGGCGCACGACAAGGCGTTCGGCGCGCTGATCCTGGCCGACATGTGCCGCCAGATGATCCATCTCAACCGCTGCAACGACGCCCTGGAGCTCATCCACCTCGCCCAGTACGGAAGCCGCGACTCGGCCAGCCCCCGGGCGCAGTCGCTCTTCTCCGCGCTGGAGGCGCGCGCCTACGCCAACCTCGGCGAGGTCAACCGCTGCTACCGCGCGGTCCGGATGGCCGAGGACTCCTTCAGCGACATCCGCGCCGGCGATCCGGACCCGGACTGGCTCTCCTTCTTCTCCGAGGCCGAGCTCAACGCCGAGAACGCCCACTCCTACCGCGACCTCTGCTACCGCGCCGACCGCAGCCCGATGTACTCCTCGCTGGCCGCCCCGGTGATGGCCCGCGCTGTCGACCTGTTCAGCCGGGACCCGGAGCACGTCCGCACCTACGCCCTCAACCTGATCGGCATGGCCAGCGTCCACCTCCTGCAGAACGAGCCGGAGGAGGCCGCGCGCTACGGGCGCCAGGCGGTGGAGATCGCCGCCCGGATCCGCTCCGAGCGGGTCAACACGCGGCTGCGGAAGACCGCCGCGGCTGCGGTCGAGCAGTACGGCTCGCTGCCGGCCGTCGCCGACCTGCGGGACCGGGTGGCGCAGGACCTCTCGGACGATCTCACCGCGACCGGCGGGGGAGCCCGCGGCGCCTCGTCGGTCGCGATCTGATCCGGATCCGCTCCACAACTGATCCGGATCTGATCCACTTCACCGCCGGCCGCACCGGCCCATTCGGGCCCGCCCTTTTCGGCTTCCCGAAGGCGGGGCCGAATGGGCGGGCAGATTACCGCCCGCCCACAATTCCGCCCGGTGCGTTCACCCGGCCGTAACACCCCGGCCCGGCTTGTCACCTCGGCGAAACCGCCGCAGGCCCCGACCGAAACCGGGCTGCGCCACTCTCCTCTGTCAACAGCCGCCACCGCGGGAGCACGGGACGGGAGCCCGCCAGGTGGATCGGCCCTGACATCCGAGGAGACGCGCCGATGCCGAATGGCTTCAGCGGCGGTGATACCGCCTTCGTACTGATAAGCGCGGCCCTGGTCATGCTGATGACACCGGGCCTCGCGTTCTTCTATGGCGGTATGGTCCGGGTCAAGAGCACCCTCAACATGCTGATCATGAACTTCACGGCACTCGCGGTGATCACCGTGCTCTGGGTGCTGTACGGGTATTCGCTGGCGTTCGGTCCGGACGCTTTCGGCGGAGTGATCGGCGATCTCTCCCTCTTCGGCATGCGCCACATCGGAATGAACGAGCTCTCCGGCTCGATCCCGGTGTTCGCCTTCGCCTCCTTCCAGCTGATGTTCGCCGTGATCACCCCCGCACTGATCAGCGGCGCGATCGCGGACCGCACCAAGTACATCGCCTGGGTGCTCTTCATCACGCTGTGGGGCACCATCGTCTACTTCCCGGTCGCCCACTGGGTGTTCGACACCTCGGACGGCTGGCTGGCCGCCAAGGTCGGCGCGCTGGACTTCGCCGGCGGAACGGCGGTCCACCTCAACGCGGGCGTCGCGGGGCTCGCCCTCTGCCTGGTGCTGGGCAAGCGGGTCGGCTTCAAGAAGGACCCGATGCGCCCGCACAGCCTGCCGCTGGTGATGCTCGGCTCCGGACTGCTGTGGTTCGGCTGGTTCGGGTTCAACGCCGGCTCCGCGCTGGCCGCCAACGGCCTGGCCGGCCTCGCCTTCGTCAACACCCAGATCGCCACCGCCGCCGCGATGATCGGCTGGCTGGCCTTCGAGAAGTGGCGGCACGGCAAGTTCACCACGCTGGGCGCCGCCTCCGGCGCGGTCGCCGGCCTGGTCGGCATCACCCCCGCCTGCGCCTACCTCTCGCCGCTCGGCTCGATCCTGCTGGGCCTGGTCGTCGGCGCGCTCTGCGCCTGGGCGGTCAGCCTCAAGTACCGCTTCGGCTTCGACGACTCGCTCGACGTGGTCGGCGTCCACGCGGTGGGCGGCGCGGCCGGCGCGCTGCTGATCGGCCTCCTCTCCACCGGGCACGGCGGCTCGCCCGCCAAGGGCCTCTTCTACGGCGGTGGCTTCGGCCAACTGGGCAAGCAGGCGATCGGTGTCCTCGCGGTCGGCGTCTACTCCTTCGTTATCGCGTGGCTGCTGGGTAAGTTGATCGACAAGACCATCGGCTTCCGGGTCTCCGAGGAGGTCGAGGTGGCCGGGATCGACCAGGCCGAGCACGCCGAGACCGCGTACGACTTCAGCGCGGTGGGCGCCTCGCTGGTCAACGCGGCCAGGGCCCTCTCCTCGGAGGGGCCGTCGGAGGGCGCTGAGGGCACGAGCAAGAAGGTGGACGCATGAGGCTGATCACGGCGGTCGTCAAGCCGTACCGGTTGGACGACGTGAAGGCCGCGCTGCAGGCGTACGGCGTGCACGGGCTGACCGTCACGGAGGCCAGCGGCTACGGCCGGCAGCGGGGGCACACGGAGGTGTACCGGGGCGCCGAGTACACCGTGGACCTGGTGCCGAAGGCCCGGATAGAGGTCCTGGTCGAGGACGAGGACGCGGAGGAGGTCATCGACGTCGTGGTGAAGGCGGCGCGGACCGGCAAGATCGGCGACGGCAAGGTCTGGTCCGTCCCCGTCGACTCGGTGGTCCGGGTCCGCACGGGTGAACGCGGCCCGGACGCCCTCTGAGCCGCGCAGCGACCAGGGGGCCCGCCCCCCGTGCCCGGCGTTCCGCGCGGCGGATCGGGGGGCGCGGGGGACCGCGCGCCCAGCCAGGCACTCCGCCGCCCTCGGCAGCGGCGTCCGGGTCACGACCCGGTGGCCGCTGCCGGGGCGGCGAAACGTGACCCGACGAGAACGGAGCACCACCCTCGTGACGCAGCAGGAGGCAGGCGGTTACCCCGAAGCGCGCGCAGCGCTGCTGCGCGCGGATCCGCGGCGCGGCGTCGCCCGCCGCAGCGCCCTCTCCGACCTGTCGGACCAGTGGCTGACCTCCCTTCTCCGCGAGGCCCGCCAAGCCGTGGAGGCCGGCCAGCCACGGGTCGCCCTGGTCGCCGTCGGCGGCTACGGCCGCCGCCGCCTCTCGCCCCGCAGCGACCTCGACGTCCTGCTGCTGCACGACGGCCGCGACTCCGCGGCCGTCGCCGAACTCGCCGAGCGGATCTGGTACCCGATCTGGGACGCCGGCGTCGAGCTGGACCACTCGGTCCGCGACCTCACCACCGCCCGCCACGTGGCGCGCGACGACCTCAAGGCCCAGCTCGGCCTGCTGGACGCCCGGCACATCGCCGGCGACGACGCGCTGACCGCCGAGCTCCGCTCCGAACTCCTCGCCGACTGGCGCTCCTCGGCCCCACGCCGCCTCCCCGAGCTCCACGAGCTCTGCCTCGAACGCGCGGAGCGGCACGGCGAGTTGGCGTTCCTGCTGGAGCCCGACCTCAAGGAGGCCCGGGGCGGTCTGCGGGACGTCACCGCCCTGTCCGCGGTCGCCGCCTCCTGGGTCGCCGACGCCCCGCGCGAGGGCCTGGCCGACGCCGCCGCCCGCCTGGCCGACGTCCGGGACGCCCTCCACCTGGCCAGCGGGCGGGCCACCGACCGGCTCTCGCTGCAGGACCAGGACCAGGTCGCCGCCGAGCTCGGCGTGCTGGACGCCGACATCCTGCTCCGCGAGGTCTACGAGGCGGCCAGGACCGTCGCCTACGCCTCCGAGGTGACCTGGCGCGAGGTCCGCAAGGTGCTCGGGGCCCGGCAGAACCGGGGCCGCCGCCCGTCCTTCCTCCGCCGCGGGGGCGGGGGAGCGGTGACCGCCGTGCAGCGGGTGCCGCTCGCCGAGGGCGTGGTCGAGCAGGACGGCGAGGCGGTGCTGGCCGTCGCCGCGCGCCCGGCCCAGGACCCGGTGCTCCCGCTGCGCGCCGCCGCGGCGGCCGCCCAGGCGGGTCTGACCATCGCGCCGGGCACCGTCCGCCGGCTGTCCGAGGCGGCCGCCGCCCATCCGCTGCCGGTCCCGTGGCCCGAGGAGGCCCGGGCGCAGCTGGTCACCCTGCTGGGCGCGGGCCGCAGCGCGGTCCCGGTCTGGGAGGCGCTGGAGGCCGGCGGCCTGATCACCCGGCTGATGCCGGACTGGGAGCGGGTGCGCTGCCGGCCGCAGCGGAACGCCGTCCACCGGTGGACGGTGGACCGGCACCTGGTCGAGACGGCCGTGCAGGCGGCCGCGCTGACCCGCCGGGTGGACCGGCCGGACCTGCTGCTGGTCGCGGCGCTGCTGCACGACATCGGCAAGGGCTGGCCGGGCGACCACTCCGCCTCGGGCGAGGTGATCGCCCGCGACCTCGGGCGCAGGTTCGGCTTCGGCAAGGAGGACGTGGACGTCCTGGCGCTGCTGGTCCGGCATCACCTGCTGCTGGTCGAGACGGCGACCAGGCGCGATCCGGAGGACCCGGCCACGGTGGCGGCGATCACCGGCACGGTCGGCAGCGTCCGCACCCTGGAGCTGCTGCACGCCCTCACCGAGGCGGACGCGCTGGCCACCGGCCCGGCGGCGTGGAGCAACTGGCGGGCGGCGCTCGTCGCCGACCTGGTGCGGCGGGCCTCGGCGGTGCTCTCGGGCGAGGCGTCCGGCGAGGCGTCCGACGCGGGGGAGCAGACCGGGCCGACCGCGGACGAGGAGCGGCTCGCGGTCGAGGCGGTGCGCACCGGCGGCCCGGTGCTCAGCGTCCGGGAGCACCACACCGCGGGCGACGGCGGCGCCGGTGGTGACGGCGGCGAACGAGGCGAAGGCGGCGCGGACGGCGAAGGCGGCGCCGAGTCGCTCGGCGCCGAGCTGACCCTCGCCCTGCCGGACCGCCCCGGCGTCCTCCCGCTGGCGGCCGGCGTCTTCGCCCTCCACCGGCTGACCGTGCTGGCCGCCTCGATCAGCGAGCTCGACCCGCCGGCTGAGCTGGGCGGGGCCGGTGACGGCCGCCCGGTGCTGGTGCTCAGCTGGACGGTGGCGGCCGAGTTCGGAGAGCTGCCGGAGCCGGCCAGGCTGCGGGCCGACATCCGCCGGGCACTGGACGGCGGGCTGGACGTCGCCTCCCGGCTCGCCGAGCGGGACAAGGCCAGGCCGCGCCGCCGCGGCGTACCGGCGCCGCCGCCGCGGGTGACGGTCGCCCGCCGGGCCTCCGCCTCGGCCACCGTCCTGGAGGTGCGGGCGCACGACGCCCCCGGGCTGCTGCACCGGATCGGCCTCGCCCTGGAGGACGCCGGGGTGCGGGTCAGGACGGCCAGGATCTCCACGCTGGGCGCGGACGCCGTGGACGCCTTCTACCTGACCGACGCGGACGGGCGGCCGCTGGCCCCGGAGACGGAGAGCCGGCTCGCCAAGGAGCTGGAGCGGGCGCTCTCGGCGGGCTGATCCGCGGGCGGCGGGCTGACCGGCGGGCGGCGGGCTGAGCGGCGGCCTCAGCAGGCCGTCCAGGCGCGGTGGCTGTTGTTGTACGAGCAGCTGTCCACGGCCCGGCCGGCGGAGTTGCGGAGCCGGGCGGTGTCCTTGTCGTTGTTCCACACGTACCAGTGGAGGCCCCAGTACCGGTTGGCCGCGGTGTTGCCGCCGCTGCCGGTGTGCACCCGGACGGAGGCGTGGGCGCCCAGGGTGTAGCGGCCGAAGGTGTAGACGTGGTTCGCGGCGTCCCGGACCGTCCAGCCGGTGAGCGAGGCGGCCCGGGAGCCGCCGTTGGTGATCTGCACCCACTCGCCGTTGAGGCTGGTGTTGCCGCCCCGGTCGGTGCCCGGCGAGTTGTAGTAGATCTCGGAGAAGTGGATGGTCGGCGTGGCGGCCGCGGCGGGCGCGGCGAGCGGCAGGACGAGGCCGAGCAGAGCGGCGCCGGCGGCGGCGGTGACCGCGGAGACTCCTGCTATTCGCGAGTCGCGGAGACTCATGATTCCCCCCTTGTGCGTGTTCTGTGAATCACTCGTGATCAAAGACTGTAGAAGGCCCACGGTATCGGGAGGACCGCCTCGGGGGGTTCGTTATGGGAGCGGTATCGGGTGTGCGACCCGATTCGTACCGTCTTCCGACCGGTCCCCAGGGTCCGGGCCTCGCACCGACGGCGGCCGGATACCCTGGAGGGCGAACTCTGCCCACCCCCGAGCCACGAGGATCCGCGACCGACGTGTTCGACACCCTTTCCGATCGCCTCGCAGCGACCTTCAAGAACCTTCGCGGCAAGGGGCGCCTGTCCGAGGCGGACATCGACGCCACCGCACGCGAGATCCGCATCGCCCTCCTCGAGGCTGACGTCGCGCTCCCGGCGGTCCGGGCCTTCATCAAGCAGGTCAAGGAGCGGGCGCTGGGCGCCGAGGTCTCCAAGGCCCTGAACCCGGCCCAGCAGGTCATCAAGATCGTCAACGAGGAGCTGATCAGCATCCTCGGCGGCGAGACCCGCCGTCTGCGGTACGCCAAGAACCCGCCCACGGTCATCATGCTCGCGGGTCTGCAGGGTGCCGGTAAGACCACCCTGGCCGGAAAGCTCGGCAAGTGGCTGCGGGACCAGAAGCACACCCCGCTGCTGGTCGCGGCCGACCTTCAGCGCCCCAACGCGGTCAACCAGCTGCAGGTGGTCGGCGAGCGCGCGGGCGTCGCGGTCTTCGCGCCCGAGCCGGGCAACGGCGTCGGCGACCCGGTGCAGGTCGCCAAGGACTCCATCGAGTTCGCCAAGACCAAGATGCACGACATCGTCATCGTCGACACCGCCGGCCGGCTGGGCATCGACGCCGAGCTGATGCAGCAGGCGGCGGACATCCGGGCCGCGGTCGACCCGGACGAGGTCCTCTTCGTCGTCGACGCGATGATCGGCCAGGACGCGGTCACCACCGCCCAGGCCTTCCTGGAAGGCGTCGACTTCACCGGCGTCGTCCTCTCCAAGCTGGACGGCGACGCCCGCGGCGGTGCGGCGCTCTCGGTGGCGCACGTCACCGGGCGCCAGATCATGTTCGCCTCGAACGGCGAGAAGCTCGAGGACTTCGACGCCTTCCACCCGGACCGGATGGCCTCCCGGATCCTCGGCATGGGCGACATGCTCAGCCTGATCGAGCAGGCCGAGCGGACCTTCTCCCAGGAGGAGGCCGAGAAGGTCGCCGGGAAGCTGCGCAGCAGCGGCGGCAAGGACTTCACCCTCGACGACTTCCTGGCCCAGCTGGAGCAGGTGTCCAAGATGGGCTCCATCTCCAAGCTGCTCGGCATGCTGCCGGGGATGGCGCAGATCAAGGACCAGATCAACCAGATCGACGACAAGGACGTCGCCCGGGTGGGCGCGATCATCAAGTCGATGACCCGGGTCGAGCGCGAGGACCCGAAGGTCATCAACGGCTCGCGCCGGGCGCGGATCGCCAAGGGCTCGGGTGTCTCGGTCTCCGAGGTCAACAACCTGGTCGAGCGGTTCTTCGAGGCCCGCAAGATGATGTCGGCGATGGCCGGCGGCAAGGGGATGCCCGGCATGCCCGGGATCCCCGGCATGGGCGGCGGCGGCCCGGCCAAGAAGGCCAAGCAGAAGAAGCAGGCCAAGGGCAAGCGCCGGAGCGGCAACCCGCTGAAGCGCGCGGCGGAGGAGCAGGCGGCGGCCGAGCGCAGGGAGAGCGCCGGCAGCGCGTTCGGCCCGGGGGCGACGCAGTCGCCGTCCGACTTCGAGCTTCCGGACGAGTTCAAGAACTTCCTGCCTCCGGGCGAGGAGAAGTAGCGCCGGAGGGGGCCGCCCGGGCGGCGCCGTACGCGGTGCCGCGCGCTGTCGCGCGGTCCCGTCCGGCGGCCCCGGCCGCTGCCGCCCGCCGGGCCGGGGAAGGATGGCTGTATGCGAGTGATGATCAGGCCGCCGGAGGCGCGCGACGTCGCCCCCTACGCGGAGTGCGTGCGGCGTTCCGCCGAGCACATCGGACGCTGGAACCCGGTCGAGCCGGACGCCCTTCCCGAGGTGATCGCCCGGCAGGGGGACGGCCTGCGGACCTTCCTGGTCATCGACACCGCCACCGGTGACCTGGTCGGCAAGTGCAACGTCTCCAACATCGTCCTGGGCCGCTTCCGCAACGCCAGCCTCGGCTACGACTCCTATCTGCCGTACGCGGGCACCGGCCGGATGACCGAGGGGATGCGGCTGGTGGTGGAGCGCTGCTTCGCCCTCCGTGAGCGCGGCGGCCTCGGGCTGCACCGGCTGGAGATCAACGTCCAGCCGAAGAACGAGGCCTCGATCGCCCTCGCCCGCCGGCTCGGCTTCCGCTACGAGGGCTTCTCACCGCGGATGCTCTTCCTCCAGGGCGCCTGGCGGGACCACGAGCGGTACGCGCTCACCGCCGAGGAATGGCCCACGGCGTAGCGCCCGCCACCCGGCCGCGGCCCGCCTCGCGGCTGACCCTCCGTCAGCGCAGTAGCGGATGACACCCCCTCGGACCTGTCCGTAATGTCGCAAAGGTGACGACCCCTCCGAAGTCTCCGCGGAAGCCCGACCCGCCGCTGTGGCGTTCGGAGGGCACGCCCCCCGAGAACGGCGGCGACGGCGACCGGAACGGCCGCCAGCAGCCGCCGAACCGGCGGATCAGCTGGGTGCGCCTGGTGCTCACGGCCGTCGTGGTGTTCCTGCTGACCGAGCTGCTGCTCAGCGTGTTCGGCAACGGCGGCAACAACACCAGCATCACCTACACGGAGTTCAACAAGCAGCTGAACGCGGGCCAGGTCACCGAGATCTACGCCAAGGGCGACCAGATCCAGGGCAAGCTGAAGGAGCCGCAGCCGGTCCCGGGCGACTCCAAGAAGACCTACCGCGAGTTCACCACCCTCCGTCCGACCTGGGCCAACGACGACCTCTACGGCACCCTGCAGAGGAAGAACGTCACCGTGGACGCCGAGCCGGTGGTCCAGCAGCAGAGCCTCTGGGCCAACCTGCTGATCTCGCTGGCGCCGATGCTGATCCTGGTGGTGCTGTGGATCGTGATCGCCCGGCGGATGGGCGGGGCGATGGGCGGCGGCATGGGCTTCGGCCGCAAGGCCCCGCCCAAGCCGGTCCAGGCGGAGAACATCAAGCGCACCACCTTCGCCGACGTGGCCGGGATCGACGAGGTCAAGGGCGAACTCACCGAGGTGGTGGACTTCCTGAAGCGCCCTCAGGCCTACCGGCGGATGGGCGCCAAGATGCCGCGCGGCGTCCTGCTGGCCGGCCCGCCCGGCACCGGCAAGACGCTGCTCGCGCGGGCGGTGGCCGGGGAGGCCGGGGTGCCGTTCTTCTCCGCCTCCGCCTCCGAGTTCATCGAGATGATCGTCGGCGTCGGCGCCAGCCGGGTCCGCGAGCTGTTCGGGGAGGCCCGGAAGGTCGCTCCGTCGATCATCTTCATCGACGAGATCGACACCATCGGCCGCACCCGCGGCGGCAACACCATGGGCGGGCACGACGAGCGCGAGCAGACCCTCAACCAGATCCTCACCGAGATGGACGGCTTCTCCGGCGCCGAGGGCGTGGTCGTGATCGCCGCCACCAACCGGGCCGACGTGCTGGACAAGGCGCTGCTGCGGCCGGGCCGCTTCGACCGCACGGTGACGGTCAGCCCGCCGGACCGGAACGGCCGGGAGGCGATCCTCCGCATCCACACCCGCGAGGTCCCGCTCAACAAGGACGTGGACCTGGAGCAGGTCGCCAAGACCACGCCCGGGATGACCGGCGCCGACCTGGCCAACCTGGTCAACGAGGCGGCCCTCCTCGCGGTCGGCCGGAAGGGCACGGACGTCACCGCCAGGGAGTTCTCGGACGCCCTGGAGAAGGTCCAGCTCGGCGCCGCCCGCACGATGGTGATGCCGGACGCGGACCGGCTGCGCACGGCGTACCACGAGTCCGGGCACGCGCTGCTCGGGATGCTGCAGCCGGGCGCGGACCCGGTCCGCAAGATCACCATCGTGCCGCGCGGGCGGGCGCTGGGGGTCACCCTCTCCACCCCGGACAACGACCGCTACGCGTACACCGAGGAGTACCTGCGCGGCCGGATCATCGGCGCCCTCGGCGGGATGGCGGCCGAGCAGGTGGTCTACGGCGTCATCACGACGGGCGCGGAGAACGACCTCGAACAGGTGACCAATATCGCCCGGGGGATGGCCGGCCGCTGGGGGATGAGCGAGAAGGTCGGCCGGCTCACCGCGATCCCCTCCGACAACTCGACCCCGTACGGACTCTCCTCGGCCGCGTCCACGCTGGACGCGGTGGACGCCGAGGCCCGCCGGATCGTCGCCGAGTGCTGGGAGGAGGCCTGCGCCAAGCTGATCGAGAACCGCTCGCGGCTGGACGCGCTGGCCCGCGAGCTGATGGAGCGCGAGACCCTCGACGAGGAGGACGCCTACCGCGTCGCCGACGTCCCCCGCGGCCTCAACCCCATCGACGAGCCCCTGCCGAGCACCGGCGCGACGAGCACCGGCGAGATTCCGGCCCTCGGCGAGAACCCGGCCCCCGGCGAGAGCCCGGCCCCCGGGGACCACCCGGCCCCTGGGGACTATCCGCCCCCCGAGGACTGAGCGGTCCGCCGGGCGGGCAGGGGCCGCGCGCCCGGTCCGCCGCGCGAGCCGGACCGGGCCGCCAGGTCCTGCGCTATCGCACCGACTCCGCCAGGACGTAGCGGAAGACGTTGGTCATCCGGACGGCGCCCGACTCGCCGCGGAACGCGCTCAGCGCCGCGGCCAGCTCGCCGGAGACCGCGTCCTCCCCGGCCCGCTCCGCCGCCGCGTCGAAGAAGCCCGTGGACAGCAGGCCCCGTACCGCGCTGTCCAGATCGGGGTAGGCGAACGGGCAGTTGATCCGCCCCCCGCCGACCAGGCGGAGCCCGGCCTGCTGCGCGAGCCCCTCCAGCGCCCCCGGCGCGCTCAGCGCGAACGGGTCCGGCGAGCGCCCCGGGCCGAGCCGCCGTGCGACCCCCAGCACCGCCGCGCTGTCGCACCGCTCCGGCGGCCCCCAGGCGGCGAGTACTACATGTCCGCCGGGCAGCGTCGCGTCCGCGGCCTCCTTCACCACCACCTCCGGGTCGGCCGCGCAGGCCAGCCCGTCGAAGGCGGTGACCAGCCCGTACCGGCCGACCTCGCCGGTGCCCTCCGGGCCCGGCAGCACGCGTAGTTCGCGGCCGCGGGCCAGGGTGCTCAGCTCCCGGTCCGTCTCGAGCCCGGCCACCGGCGCCCCGCGCGCCGCGGCCAGCAGCAGGGCGAGGCCCGAGCCGCAGCCCAGCCCCAGCACGCTGGTCGCCGGGCCGACGTCGAGTCTGCGGTAGACCGCCTCGTACAGCGGTACCAGCATCCGTTCCTGGATCTCCGCCCAGTCACGCGCGCGCTGCCGTTCCCTGCTCGCGGTCCGAGCAGCAACAACCATGCCCGTTGCCTCCGATCCGGGGTGCCAAGCGGCGGTTGTGCCTCATCTCCAGACAACAGCGGGACGGCCCCTTCGTCCAGGGGGGTGGCCCGGCCCTGTGGACGAACCGGCGCCTGCGGCGCCCGCCTGTGGACGACGGGCGCCGCAGGGGGAATCCGGGAAAACCGATTCACGTCGGCCCCCGCCATCCCCGTACCATCGGCGCCATGGCAAAGGCTCCCGTGCTCACCCCCCAGGCGGAGGACTTCCCGCGCTGGTACCAGGACGTGATCAACAAGGCCGAGCTGGCCGACAACGGCCCGGTGCGCGGCACCATGGTGATCCGACCGTACGGGTACGGCCTGTGGGAGCGGATGCAGCAGGACATGGACGCGCGGATCAAGCGGACCGGGACGCAGAACGCGTACTTCCCGCTCTTCATCCCGCAGTCCTACCTGGCCCGGGAGGCCGAGCACGTCGAGGGCTTCGCGCCCGAGCTGGCCGTGGTCACCCACGCCGGCGGGAAGGACCTGGAGGAGCCGGTGGTGGTCCGGCCCACCTCCGAGACCATCGTCAACGAGTACTTCGCCAAGTGGGTGCAGAGCTACCGGGACCTTCCGCTGCTCATCAACCAGTGGGCCAACGTGGTCCGCTGGGAGCTGCGGCCGCGGCTCTTCCTCCGCACCACCGAGTTCCTCTGGCAGGAGGGGCACACCGCGCACGCCACCCGCGAGGAGGCGCGCGCCTTCGCCTCGATGATCCACACCGACGTCTACGGCGCCTTCATCCGCGACACCCTCGGGATGGACGTCGTCCTCGGCCGCAAGACCGCCCGCGAGCGGTTCGCCGGCGCCGTCAGCACCCTGACCCTGGAAGGGATGATGGGCGACGGCAAGGCCCTGCAGATGGGCACCAGCCACGAGCTGGGCCAGACCTTCGCCCGGGCCTTCGACACCCGGTACCTCTCCGCCGAGGGCGGCCGCGAGCACGTCTGGCAGACCTCCTGGGGCTCCACCACCCGCATGATCGGCGCGCTGATCATGACGCATGGCGACGACGCCGGGCTGCGGGTGCCGCCCCGGCTGGCGCACGTCCAGGCGGTGGTGGTGGCGATCAAGGGTGACGAGGCGGTGCTGGCCAAGGTCCGCGAGATCGGCGCCCGGCTGGAGGAGGCCGGGGTCCGGGTGGTCGTGGACGACCGCACCGACACCCCGTTCGGCCGGCGGGCGGTGGACTGGGAGCTGAAGGGCGTCCCGGTCCGGATCGAGGTCGGCCCGCGCGACCTGGAGAACGGCACGGCCATGGTGGCCCGCCGGATCCCGGGCGGTAAGACGCCGACGGGCGTCGACGAGCTGGTCGGCACCCTCCCCGCGCTGCTGGAGGAGGACCAGGAGACGCTGCTGCGCGAGTCCCGCGAGCGCCGTGAGTCGCGGACGGTCGACGTGGCCACCCTGGACGAGGCGGTGGAGGCGGCGGCGACCGGCTGGGGCCGGATCCGCTGGGCGGACCTCGGCCCGGAGGGCGAGGCCAAGCTGGCCGAGCAGGGCGTCTCGGTGCGCTGCCTGATCTCCGAGGACGGCTCGGTACCCGGGGCGGACGACGAACCGGGGGCGTACGCTCTGGTCGCCCGCGCATACTGAGTCTTTTCCCGCACGGGCGTCAACTCGCCGGTTCCATCGGGACTTTCGCCCCCGAAAGGGGGCATAGCGGCCCATTTCCGCGCCCTGACGTGGGAATGGGTCGTGTACGTCGGGGACACGCGGAGAAACTGAGGTGAGAAAGTGAGGACCAATGCGCGTCCGGCGGAACACAGTCAGATGCCCAGTCGTTGGCATAGCGTGAGCACGACACAACCAATTGTTCTCGCGGCAGAGCTGGCCGTCGCCTGGGGTGACATCCAGCGCCATCATCCTGATCTCCCCGATCTCGCGGCTCCGGAGTCGCTGATCGGCGAGTCCTCATCGGCCTGCGGCACGGAGCTCAACTTCGAGCGCCTGCTGCACGAGGCCGCCCACGGCCTGGCCGCCGCCCGTGGGATCCGCGACACCTCGCGCGCCGGTCGCTACCACAACCGGCGCTTCCTGGGTCTGGCCGACGAACTCGGCCTGGACCACTCCGCAGACCCCCATCCCTCCAGCGGCTTCTCGCTGGTGACGATGCGTCCGGAGACCAGGGAGCGGTACGCGGAGACCATCGAGCGGCTGGACCTGGCGCTGGGCGCGCACTCGGACGCGGCCAGCGGCAAGGGCGAGCGGGGCAGGACCTTCCGCGGCCCGGCCACCCGGCACGGCTCCTCCGGGGGCGGCGTCCGGGTCAAGGCGGTCTGCGGCTGCGGCCGCAACGTCCGGGTCGTCCCGTCCGTCCTGGCCCAGGCCGCGATCGTCTGCGGGGCCTGCGGGCAGCCGTTCCAGATCGCCGCCTCGAACGGGGCCTAGGGCGATGCCCGCGGCCGACTTATCCACCGTCCGTCCCTTCTCGGAACATCTCGGAAGCACCATCGAGCACGACCGCACCACCGCACCGGCGCCCAGTCACCTTCGACCCGGACCCCGGCAACGGCGAGTCACCGGCGAACCGGTCCCCGTTGCCGGGCCAGGGCATCCGACCCCCGCGGTATGGCACAATGGGCCGCTGAGTACTCGGCAGCCGAGCAGGACCCCTCTCTCCTCCGGCTGACGTGTCGTCCGAGCAGCCGTACGCCGCAACCCCACGCGGATCGTCCGGCCGCTCACCCACGTTCAGACCTGGAGAAACAACTCCCGTGGCAGTCAAGATCAAGCTGAAGCGCCTGGGCAAGATCCGCTCCCCGCACTACCGCATCGTCGTCGCCGACGCGCGGACCCGCCGTGACGGCCGTGCGATCGAGGAGATCGGGCTCTACCACCCGACGTACAACCCCTCGAAGATCGAGGTGGACTCGGAGCGCGTGCAGTACTGGCTGGGTGTCGGCGCGCAGCCGACCGAGCCGGTCATGGCCATCCTCAAGCTCACCGGCGACTGGCAGAAGTACAAGGGCCTGCCGGCTCCGGAGCCGCTGAAGGTCGCCGAGCCCAAGCAGACCGACTACTCGCACCTCTTCGCCAAGGCCGTCGCCGGCTACGAGGACGAGACCACCGGTGTGGCCATCACGCCGAAGGCCAAGAAGTCGGACAAGGCCGACGAGGCCGAGGCCGCCGCCGAGTCCACCGAGGCCTGACGATGCTCGAAGAGGCCCTTGAGCACCTGGTCAAGGGAATCGTCGAGAACCCCGACGACGTCCAGGTGCGGTCGCGTGAACTGCGCCGGGGCCGCATTCTCGAAGTGCGGGTCCACCCCGACGACCTGGGCAAGGTCATCGGCCGCGGCGGCCGTACCGCGCGTGCCCTGCGCACCGTGGTGACCGCTCTCGGCGGGCGGCACGTCCGCGTCGACCTCGTCGACGTGGACCACGTCCGCTGAGGATGCGCTGAAGATCGTCCCCGCGGGGCCGACCGGGACTACCGCCCGGTCGGCCCCGCGCCTTGTTCCCCCCACGCACCATGCGTTGAACCCACAGCAGGAGCTCGATCACCGTGCAGCTGATCGTCGGCCGGATCGGCCGCGCCCACGGCATCAAGGGCGATGTGACCGTCGAAGTCCGCACCGATGAGCCCGAGCTGCGGCTCGGCCCGGGGGCCGTGGTGCTCACCGATCCGGCCTCGGCCGGCCCGCTCACCATCGCCTCCGGGAAGGTGCACAGCGGCCGGCTGCTGCTCCGCTTCGAGGGCGTGGACGACCGCAACGCCGCCGAGGCCCTGCGCGGGGTCCTGCTGATCGCCGAGGTCGACCCGGACGAGCGTCCCGAGGACCCGGAGGAGTTCTACGACCACCAGCTGATCGACCTGGACGTGGTCACCGCGGACGGCGTGGAGGTCGGCCGGATCGCCGAGGTGCTCCACCTCCCGGCCCACGACGTACTGAGCGTGCGCCGGCCGGACGGCGGCGAGGTGCTCGTCCCGTTCGTCGCCGAGATCGTCCCCGAGATCGACCTGGACGAGCAGCGTGCCGTGATCAGCCCGCCGCCCGGACTGATCGACCCCGCGGAGGCGGAGGTCGCCGGCACCCGCGGGGACGACCAGCACGAGAAGAAGCCGGAGTAGCCCCCGCCGTGCGCATCGACGTCGTCTCGATCTTCCCCGAGTACCTGGAGCCGCTGAACCTCTCGCTGGTCGGCAAGGCCCGGGCGCGCGGCCAACTCGACGTCCACCTCCACCAGTTGCGGGACTGGACGCATGACGTCCACCACACCGTGGACGACTCCCCGTACGGGGGCGGTCCCGGGATGGTGATGAAGCCGGAGCCCTGGGGCGAGGCCCTGGACAGCGTGCTGGACGAGGGCTCGGCCGCCCTCGGCGACCCGGGGGCGGTGCCGACCCTGGTCGTGCCCACGCCCAGCGGCGCCCCCTTCACCCAGGAGCTCGCCCAACGGCTCGCGGACCGCCCGTGGCTGGCCTTCGCGCCCGCCCGGTACGAGGGCATCGACCGCCGGGTGATCGAGTACGCCGCCGAGCGGATGCCGGTCGAGGAGGTCTCCATCGGCGACTATGTGCTGGCCGGGGGAGAGGTCGCGGTGCTGGTCATCGTCGAGGCGGTGGCCCGGCTGCTGCCCGGGGTGCTGGGCAACGCGGAGTCGCACCGGGACGACTCCTTCGCCCCCGGCGCGATGGCGGACCTGCTGGAGGGCCCGGTCTACACCAAGCCCGCCGAATGGCGCGGCCGCACCGTCCCGGAGGTGCTGCTCAGCGGCAACCACGGGCTGATCGCCCGCTGGCGGCGGGGGCGGGCCTTCGCCCGCACCCTCACCAACCGCCCCGACCTGGTGGGGCGTTGGCGGCCGGAGGCGATGGACAAGCACGACCGCAAGGCGCTGGACGAGCTGGGCGTCACCCTCGGCGAGGACGGCCGATTTCGGCCATCGGCCGTGGATGTGGAAGAATAGGCGGCTGCTGCCACGCTCTGTGGCCTGGAGCACTGCTCACGGGTTCGGTTCCCCTGCCACGGGGGAGGTTCCGCCTGGACGGGCGGTGGCGGCGCATCATGTTCCTCACGACCTTCCGTGGGTGACCCGTGGCGCCTGCGATGGAGAGCTCCCATGAGCAACCTGCTCGACGTCGTCGACTCCGCCTCGCTGCGGGACGACGTCCCGGCCTTCCGCCCCGGTGACACCCTCAAGGTGCACGTCCGGGTCATCGAGGGCAACCGCTCCCGTGTCCAGGTCTTCCAGGGCGTCGTCATCCGCCGCCAGGGCGACGGCATCCGCGAGACCTTCACCGTCCGCAAGGTCTCCTTCGGCGTCGGCGTGGAGCGCACCTTCCCGGTGCACACCCCGATCGTCGAGAAGATCGAGGTCCTCACCCGCGGTGCGGTGCGCCGGGCCAAGCTGTACTACCTGCGCGACCTGCGCGGCAAGGCGGCGAAGATCAAGGAGAAGCGCGACAGCTGATCCGACCGGATCGTCCCGCCCGCCCGGATGGCGCCTGGAATCGCCGTATAAGCTCCGGGCGATGGACACGCCGGAAGCATCACAGAACCGCGACGGAACCCCCGCTCTTCAGGAGCGGGGAGTGCCGTCGCGGTTCTCTGCGTCCGGAACCGGCACGGAGCCCGCTGACGGCACGGAGCCCGCTGACGGCACGGAGCCCGCTGACGGCGCCGAGCCGGAGGACGAGGCCCGGGAACCGAGGCCGGCGGTGGGGCGTCCTCGGTGGTGGCACCGGCATCCGCTGCTGCGCGACGTGGCGCTGCTGCTCGGCGCCTGCCTGGTCGTCGTGGTGCTGCTGAACGCCTTCGTGGTGCAGCCCTTCGGCATCCCCTCCGGCTCCATGGAGGGCACGCTGAGGATCGGCGACCGGGTTCTGGTGGACAAGCTCGCCTACCGGGGCTCTCCGGTGCACCGGGGGGACGTGGTGGTGTTCGACGGACGGGGCTCGTTCGTCGACTCGGACTACCAGGGCTCCTCCTCCGCGGCAGGCGGGGGCGGGCTGGGGGCGCGGATCGCCGCCCTGCTCGGGCTGGCCAGCGCGGACGACGGGACCGTGTTCGTGAAGCGGGTGATCGGCGTCGGCGGGGACACCGTGCGCTGCTGCGACAGGCGAGGCCGGATCACCGTGGACGGTCAGCCGCTGGACGAGACCGGCTACCTCCATCCCCGGGACCGTCCGTCGGACGTCCCCTTCTCGATCCGGGTGCCGGAGGGCAGACTGTTCGTGCTGGGTGACCACCGGAGTGAGTCAGCGGACTCCAGGGCACATCTGGGCGATCCGGGAGGCGGGTTCGTCCCGGTGAGCAGAGTGATCGGACGGGTCGACTGGGTGGTGCTGCCGATCGGCGACGCCCACCGGATCACCCGCCCGGCCGCGTTCGCGGCGCTCGAGTCGGAGCTACGGAAGGGCGCCGCGCGTGGGAACAAGGGGTAGGAAGCACGCCTCGGGCCCCCCGGCCCCGGCCGCGCAGGAGACCCCGTACCCCTCCCCGGCCGACGACGGGCGGCCCGGTCGGGCCGGGCGGCCCGGACGAGCGGATCGGGGCCCGGACGACCAGCTCTCCTGGCTCGGGGCCGAGGCCCCGCTCTCGGCGGCGCCGTACGCCGTGCGGCCGACCTGGGCGCAGTCGGAGAGCGGCGACGGGGACGCCGGCTCCGGCGGAGCCGCGGGAGCCGGTGGAGTCGGGGGATCCGGCGGCGGCACCGGCTGGGCCGGCGTGAACGGGGGCGGGACCGGAGGCGAGGAGGCGCCCGCCGAGGCGTCCGCGCCCGGCGCGCGAGCCCGGCGCGGTCGCGCGGAGCGGCGCAAGCAGGCGCGCAAGGCGCAGCGGCGCCGCCGCCGCTCGCTGCTGCGCGAGATACCCGTGATCATCGTCGTCGCGGTGGGCATCACCCTGCTGCTGCAGACCTTCCTGGTGCAGGTCTTCTCGATCCCCTCGGGCTCGATGGAGCAGACCATCGAGGTCGGTGACCGGGTGGTCGTCAACAAGCTCTCCCCGTGGTTCGGCTGGCATCCCCACCGCGGTGACGTGGTGGTCTTCAAGGACCCCGGGAACTGGCTGGACGCCTCCTCCGAGGCGCCCTCGCACGACGGGCCGGTGCTGCGCGCGGTGAAGAACACCTTCACCACCCTCGGCCTGCTGCCCTCCGACCAGAACCTGATCAAGCGGGTCATCGGGGTGCCCGGTGACGTGGTGGCCTGCTGCGACAAGCAGGGCAGGGTGACCGTCAACGGGAAGCCGCTGACCGAGCCGTACGTCTTTCCGGGGAACGCCCCCTCCAACATCCGCTTCGAGGTCAAGGTCCCGGCGGGCGACCTGTGGGTGATGGGCGACCACCGCGATCTGTCCGCGGACTCGCGCTACCACATGAACCAGCGCGGCGGCGGCTTCGTCCCCGAGTCCGACGTGGTCGGGCGGGCGATCGCGATCGTCTGGCCGCTGAGCAGATGGCAGACGCTGCCGGAGCCGACCGACTTCGCCGCGGTGCCGACCGGAGCCGTGGCGACGTCCGCCTCCGGGCGGCCGGAACGGGAGAATCTTGAGCAATTCGGCCAATCCCCGGCCCTTGCGGGGGTCGGGCCGATCCCGTTGGAACTTCCACTCGTTATGGGGGTGGCAGCCGCTTGGCCGCGTGTCCGAGCGCGTTGGCGACGACGGCGGTGACAGCGTGGGTGGCATGCACTGGAGTGAGGAGTCGATGTGGGGGACCTGGTGATCGGAACCCGGTCGGGTGGGCCCGATGAGCCCGAGGGCCCGGAGGACGTGGTCGGCACGGGGTCAGGCGGTTCCGGCGGGGCCGACGGCGGGTCGGGCGGGTCCGGCGGTTCCGGCGGAGGACCCGGCGGCGGGTCGGGGAGGTCCGGGAAGGCGTCCGAATCGGACGCCGCGCGCAAGCCCCGGTCCTTCTGGAAGGAGCTGCCGATCCTGATCGTGATCGCGATCGCGCTGGCGCTCGTGATCAAGAGCTTCCTGGTGCAGGCCTTCTCCATCCCGTCCGGGTCGATGGAGAACACCCTGCAGATCGGCGACCGGGTGCTGGTCGACAAGCTCACCCCGACCTTCGGGGCCAAGCCCTCGCGCGGCGAGGTCGTGGTCTTCAAGGACCCGGGCGACTGGCTGGCCGGCGAGCAGACCAACCAGCCGAGCACCAATCCCGTGGTGCACGCGATCCAGACCGGCCTCTCGACCATCGGCCTGATGCCGGACCCCAGCGAGAAGGACCTGATCAAGCGGGTGATCGCGGTCGGCGGCGACACCGTGAGCTGCGCCAAGGGCGGCCCGGTGGAGGTCAACGGCAAGCCGCTGACCGAGCCGTACATCTACCCGGGCGCCACGGCCTGCGACGACCACCCCTTCGGCCCGCTGAAGGTTCCTGCGGACCACATCTGGGTGATGGGCGACCACCGCAACGACTCGCTGGACTCCCGCTACCACATGGACGAGCCCGGCGGCGGCTCCGTGCCGGACGGCAATGTGATCGGCCGGGCGTTCGCCGTGGCCTGGCCGCTCTCGCACTGGAAGACGCTGCCGATCCCGTCCACCTTCAGCCAGCCGGGGATCACCCGGCAGGCGATGGGCGCGATGGGCTCTCCCGCGGGGCTCGGGCTGGCCGGGGCCGTCCCCCTGACCTGGGGCTACCGGCAGCTGCGGATCCGGCGGGAGCGTCGCCGCAGCCGGCTGTGATGTGTGGGTTCCCGAGGGTTCCCGGGGGGACTCCGGCACGCGCGCGCGAGGGATGCTGACCTCCGAGTAGGCTGCACTGGCTTGTGACCTCGCGGCGCGCGCCCCGGTGGCCCGCGCGCCCGGCAGACAGGGTGGAACCGCAGATGACCCAGGATCAGCGCATCGGACCGTCCGGGTACGCCGGCGCCCCGGCGGGCTCGTCCGCTCGCGGGGCGCGCTCCGCCCGTCCGGCGCGGCGCGGCCGTGCCGGAGGGGTGATCCAGGGGGTGCTGATCGCCGTCGGCCTGATCGCCATGCTGGGCGGCTTCGCCATGATCGCCGTGCAGTACCGCCCGTACAACGTGCCCACCGACTCGATGGAGTCGACCATCCCGGCCGGCACCACGGTTCTGGCGCACACGGTCAAGGGGACGCAGGTCGGGCGCGGCGACATCGTGGTCTTCAAGGACCCGCAGTGGGGCTCGATGGCCGAGGTCAAGCGGGTCGCCGGGGTCGGCGGCGACACCGTGGCCTGCTGCGACGCCCACGGCCGGGTGACGGTGAACGGCAAGCCGATCGACGAGCCGTATCTGAACACCCTGGGGCTCAAGGGGATGCTGGGGGCCAACGGGCAGGCCGCCTCGACGTTCACGGCCAAGGTGCCGGCCGGCCGGCTCTTCCTCCTCGGCGACAACCGCGCTGTCTCCCTGGACTCGCGCTCCCACCTCCAGCTGCTGTCCGGGACCGTGCCGGAGAGCGCGGTCATGGGCCGGGTCGAGGGGGCCGTCTGGCCCTTCGCCCAGATCGGGACGATCGGCAGGACGAGTGCTTTCGACGCGCTTCCGGGCCGGGACGCCACCGCTCACGGGCCCCTCGGCCCGCTGGCCGTCGCCTGCGTGGGCGGCGGGGTGCTGGTGCTGGCCACGGCCGCGATCGGCAGCCTGGCCGGGGCACTCGGCCGCCGGCGGCGCGCGGGCGGCTGACGGCCCGACGCGGCGTCGGCCGGGACGCGTACCGCGGGGCGGAGCGTGGTCCACAATGGGTAGACGTACGCACAGCTGAGGGGAACGTGGGGATGAGTGCCGAGGACCTCGAGAAGTACGAGACCGAGATGGAGCTCAAGCTCTACCGGGAGTACCGCGACGTCGTCGGCCTGTTCAAGTACGTGATCGAGACCGAGCGCCGGTTCTACCTCACCAACGACTACGAGCTCCAGGTGCACTCGGTGCAGGGCGAGGTCTTCTTCGAGGTCTCGATGGCCGACGCCTGGGTCTGGGACATGTACCGGCCCGCCCGGTTCGTCCGGAAGGTCCGGGTGCTGACCTTCAAGGACGTCAACGTCGAGGAACTGGCCAAGAGCGACCTCGAACTGCCGTCCGACGACGCCGACTTCGGCCGCTGACCGAGCCGGGCCGGCGGCGGTCCCCGATGGGTCCTTCCGTGGAACCCCCTCCCCCGTGCGGGTGAGGGGGTTCCACACATCCGGGGCCCTGTCCCCAGGCGTCAGGATGTTCGTACCGCGGGCCCTGCGGCTCCGGGAGATTGGTCCCGGAGGTGATCGGCGTGACCGCAGCACGTACCGCGGCCCTCGGCCGCTACGGCGAGGACGTCGCCGCCCGCTATCTGTCCCAGTCGGGGATGCGGGTACTGGAGCGCAACTGGCGCTGCCGGGCGGGGGAGTTGGACATCATCGCGCTGGACGGCGAGACCATCGCCGTCTGCGAGGTCAAGACCCGCACCGAGCACGGCATCCAGGAGCCGGCCGAGGCGATCACCCCGGCCAAGGCCGAGCGGCTGGTCGTCCTGGCCGAGCGCTGGGCCAGCGAGCGCTGGCCGGAGCCGCTGCCGATGGGCGGCATCCGGATCGACGTGCTGTGCGTCCTCCACGGCGGAGCGGGGCCGGCCCGGGTCCGGCATCTGCGCGGGGCGGTGGGCTGACATGCCGTTCGCGCACACCCGCGCGGTCGCCCTGGTGGGGGTGGACGGCGTGCTGGTCGAGGTGCAGGCCGGGCTGGAGACGGGGATCCCGGCGTTCATCCTGGTCGGCCTGGCCGACAAGGCGCTGAGCGAGGCCCGGGAGCGGGTCAGGGCCGCCGTGGTGAACAGCGGGGAGCAGTGGCCGCAGAAGAAGCTGACGGTGGGGCTGAGCCCGGCGTCCGTGCCGAAGAGCGGCAGCGGGTTCGACCTGGCGGTGGCGGTGGTCGTGCTGGCCGCGGCCGGCCGGCTCGACCCGCGGACCATCGCCGGGCGGCTCTTCATCGGCGAGCTCGGTCTGGACGGGCGGGTGCGGCCGGTACGCGGGGTGCTGCCCGCGGTGCTGTCGGCGGCGGACGCCGGATACCGCTCGGTGGTGGTCCCGGAGGCCAGTGCGGCCGAGGCGGGGCTGGTGCCGGGGGTGTCCGTCCTGGCGGTGCGCTCACTGCGGCAGCTGATCGCGCTGCTCTGCGACGAGCCGGAGCCGGACGAGTCGGCCGAGCTGGGCCTGTCGGCGGAGGAGCTGGAGGCCCCCTCGGCGGCGGCCGATCCCCTGGCGGCGGCCGCGATGGTGCTGCCGGGGTTGGGCTTCCGGCCCTCGGGGGGCTGGTCGTCCGGGGGCGGGAGCGGGGGCGCGGGCCGGCCGGGGGGCAAGGACATGGCGGACATCGCCGGGCAGCCCACCGCCCGGCGGGCGATGGAGGTCGCCGCGGCCGGCGGCCACCACATCTACCTCAAGGGCCCGCCGGGCGCCGGGAAGACACTGCTGGCCGAGCGGCTGCCGGGGCTGCTCCCGCCGCTGGACCAGCGGGAGGCGCTGGAGGTCACCGCCGTCCACTCGGTGGCCGGGCTGCTGCCGCCGGAGCACCCCCTGGTGCGGGTCCCGCCGTTCTGCGCCCCGCATCACTCGACCACGATGCCCGCCATCGTCGGCGGCGGCAGCGGACTGCCGCGGCCGGGCGCGGTCTCGCTCGCTCACCGGGGCGTTCTCTTTCTGGACGAGGCGCCGGAGTTCGCCGTCCGGGTGCTGGACGCGCTGCGGCAGCCGCTGGAGTCCGGGGAGGTGGTGATCGCCAGGACGGCGGGGTCGATGCGGCTGCCGGCGCGCTTCCTGCTGGTGCTCGCCGCCAATCCGTGCCCCTGCGGGCGATGGTCGCTGCGGTCGGGGGACTGCGGCTGCTCGCCGAACGCGGTGAGCCGGTACCAGGCGCGGCTCTCCGGTCCGCTGCTGGACCGGATCGACCTCCGGGTCGAGGTCGAGCCGGTGAGCAGCGCGGCGCTGTTCGGGGAGGCGGGCGCCGAGGCGGTGCCGGGGGAGAGTACGGCGGTGGTGGCCGCACGGGTCGCCGCCGCGCGGGAGCGGGCGGCGGCCCGGCTGGCCGAGACCCCGTGGCGGACCAACGCCGAGGTCCCCGGTTTCGAGCTGCGGACCCGCTGGCGGGCCGCGGAAGGGGCGCTGGCGGACGCCGAGCGGGACATGGAGCGGGGCTTCCTCACCGCCCGCGGCCTGGACCGGGTGCTGCGGGTCTCCTGGACCCTGGCCGACCTGGCCGGCGTCGACGCCCCGCGCCGCGAGGAGGTCCGCACCGCCCTGGACTTCCGCCTCGGCGCCTTCGCCCGGACCCCCGTCCCGGCGCCCATCGACGACTACCCGCCGGCCTGGCCATGAGGGAGGACCACGAGATGCCGAACGCCGGAGTCGAGAGCACACCGCAGCCCGCGCCCGCCGGGGTTCAGCTGGCGCTGGTCGGGGTCGGGGGCGGGATCGAGGACCCTGAGGGTCCCGAGCGCCCCGAGGAGACGGACGGGGCCCCGGCGGACGAGGAAGACGAGGAAACGGGGCCCGGGGAGGACGAGCGGGTCGCGAGGGCGGCGCTGGCGCGGCTGGCGGAGCCCGGGGACGAGACCGTGGGGGAGTGGATCGAGCGGTTCGGCGCGCGGGAGGTGCTGCGGCGGATCGAGCGGGGCGGCGAGCTCCCGCGCCGCCGGAGCGGCGGACGCGACCGGCTCGCGAACTACCGGGTCCGGCTGGCCGGCCTCGACCCCACCGGAGACCTGGACAGGTTCCGCCGACTGGGTGGCCGCCTGGTCGTGCCGGGTGACGCCGAGTGGCCCACCCAGCTGGACGACCTTGGATCGGCCCGTCCGATCGCCCTGTGGGTGCGGGGCGACGTCTCGCTCCGCTGCCTCGCGCTGCGCTCGGTCGCCGTCGTCGGCGCCCGCGCCTCCACCGAGTACGGGCTGCGGGCCGCCACCGAGCTCGCCGCCGGCCTGGCCCAGCGCGGCTGGACGGTGGTCTCCGGGGCGGCGTACGGGATCGACGCGGCCGCCCATCGGGGCGCCCTGACCGCCACCGGGGCGACCGTCGCGGTCCTGGCCTGCGGCGCCGACCGGGCCTATCCGAGCGGGAACACCGGGCTGATCGCACGCATCGCCGAAGAGGGCCTGCTGGTCAGCGAGTTGCCACCCGGCGAGCATCCCACCCGGTCCCGCTTCGTCCTCCGCAACCGGGTGATCGCCGCGCTGACCCGGGGCACCGTCGTGGTCGAGGCGGCCTGCCGCAGCGGCGCGCTCAGCACCGCCCGCCGGGCGGCCGGGCTCAACCGGCAGGTGATGGGCGTCCCCGGCTCCTGCTTCAGCCAGCTCTCCTCCGGAGTCCACCAGCTGATCCGTTCCGGGCAGGCCACCCTGGTGACCGACCCGGACGAGGTGGTCGAGCTGGTCGGCGGTGTGGGTACGGACCTCGCCCCGCTGCGGCACGGCCCGGTGCTGCCCCGGGACCTGCTGCCGCTGGAGGCCGTCCAGGTGCTGGAGGCGCTGCCGGCCGGGGCCGAGGGGCTGCCGCTGCCGGAGGTGGCCCGGCGGGCCGGGCTGGTCCGGGAGCTGGTGCTGCCACGGCTGTTCGAGCTGGGGGCGCTCGGGTTCGCTGCACGCCGGGGTGAGCGCTGGTCACTCGCATGAGTTCACCCGGGAAACGCGCACACAGAGCGGTCGCCGTTCAGCCGTACCCACCTGATCGGGGGAGCACCGGTTCGGCATAACCCTATGAAGGCGCCTGGTCGCGCTACGCTCACATGCGCCCGGTTGAAACCCCACCTTTTTCATCCCCTGTCCCCCACCGCACATCGGCAGAACGGTTCCTGACGACGTATGCGCAAGCAGTCCCCCGCGCCCGGCGCGTCCTCCCGCCCCGCCGCACACGCCGAGGGGTGGTCCGCCGCGATGGGCAGCGCCAGAGCCGGGGTGGTCGCCCCGCGGGCTCCCCGGCAGCAGCCGCAGGGCCGCGGGGTGCGCGGAGAGCTGCCGGCGCAGGCCGGGGCGGGACCGCGGCGCCAGGCACCGCCGGCCGAGGATCCCCCCGACCGCGCGGCGGAGGGGGCTCGCGACCGGACAGCCAGGCGGCCGGAAGCGGTCGCCACTGCCCCCGCCGCGCCCGCGCTGAGCCCGCTCGACCAGCTGTGGCGGAACTACAAGGCCACCGGCGAGCCCGCGCTGCGGGACCAACTCATCCTCCACTACTCACCGTTGGTGAAGTACGTGGCCGGGCGGGTCGGTGTCGGGCTGCCCAGCAACGTCGAGCAGGCGGACTTCGTCTCCTCCGGGATCTTCGGGCTGATCGACGCGATCGAGAAGTTCCAGCCCGAGCGCGCCATCAAGTTCGAGACCTACGCGATCAGCCGGATCCGCGGGGCCATCATCGACGAACTGCGGGCGCTGGACTGGATTCCCCGCTCTGTACGGCAGAAGGCGCGGGCCGTGGAGCGCGCCTACGCGACGCTGGAGGCGCGACTGCGGCGCAGCCCCAGCGAACCCGAGGTGGCCGCGGAGATGGACATCACCACGGAGGAACTGCACGCCATCTTCGGCCAGTTGTCGCTCGCCAACGTGGTGGCGCTGGACGAGTTGCTGCATCCGCCCGGCGACGGTACGGGCGGTGAGCGCGCCAGCCTCCTCGACACTCTGGAGGACACCGGGGCCGACGACCCGGTGCGGGTGGCCGAGGAGCGCGAGCTGCGCCGGCTGCTCGCCCGCGCCGTCAACACCCTGCCCGACCGGGAGAAGACGGTGGTCAGCCTCTACTACTACGAGGGGCTGACGCTGGCGGAGATCGGCCAGGTCCTCGGGGTGACGGAGAGCAGGGTCAGCCAGATCCACACCAAGTCGGTGCTCCAGCTCCGGGCGAAGCTCTCGGACGCGAGATGAGCGGAGTCGCCGCCGCCCCCTGACGTCTCCGGGGCGGCCCCGTAAAGTGGTGGGGTGCCGAAGATCCGAGCGGCCACGGTGGCCGAGCATCGCCGATTGCAGCGTGACGCCCTCCTGGAGGCTGCCCGCGAGCTGCTGGCCGAGGGCGGCATGGAGGCACTGACCTTCCCGGCGCTGGCGGCGAGGACCGGGCTGGCCCGGTCCTCCGTCTACGAGTACTTCCGTTCCCGCGCCGGGGTGGTGGAGGAGCTCTGCGCCATAGACTTCCCGGTCTGGGCCGCCGAGATCGAGGGCGCCGTGGACCGGGCCGCCGACCCGCTGCAGCGGGTCGAGGCCTATGTGCGCGCCCAGTTGGCGCTGGCGGGCGACCCGCGGCACCGGGCGGTGGTGGCCATCTCCGCCGGTGAGCTGGACGAGGGGGCCCGTGAGCGGATCCGGGCCGCCCACGGCCGGCTCGTCGAGTCGGTGATGGGGGCGCTCGCCGACCTCGGGCACCCGCGGCCGGGCCTGGCGGCGGCCCTCCTCCAGGGGCTCGTCGAGGCGGCGGTCAAGCGGCTGGAGATCGGGGCGGCCGAGCATCCGGACGAGATCGTCGAGGCCGCCGTCGCCCTCGCACTGCGCGGCGTCACCGGCTGACCGGTCCCTCGCCGGCCCCTGCCGGCGCCCGCGCCCTCGCCGTCGCCCCGCCCCCGCCCCCGTTCAGCAGGGGCAGCAGGCGGGCGTGCCGGGCTCTGCGCAGCAGACGCAGCGGATCCAGATAGCGCTCCCCGCGGAGCAGCCCCCAGTGGAGGCAGCCGCGCAGCGCACCGCAGTGTCCGGGACCGCCGGGGGCGGCCGCGAGGCGTCCGATCACCTGGCCCGCCGTCACCCGGGCATGCGGCGCCACGGTCGCCACGACCGGCTCGTAGGTGCTGCGCAGCGACGGCGTCCCGGTGCCCGGATGCTCGACGACCACCACCGGTACGCCTCCGACCGGGCCGGCGAAGGACACCACCCCGTCCAGCGTGCTCCGCACCGGCGCGTCCGCGCCTGCTGCGAGATCGACTCCCCGGTGCCCCGGGCCCCAGGCCTCCAGCGGCGCGTCGAACCCGCGCAGCACCGCTGCTCCGCCACCGCCACCGCCGGTCGGTGCGCCCACCGGCCACCGGCCGCGCGTCCCTGGCGGGATGTCGTCCCCGCTGTCCCGCCGATCTGCCGCCCGACGCCCGCCTGAGCCGGAGCTCGGGCCCGTATCCCCCGCGCCCCACCGCGGTGCCGTATCCGCGCCCGAGCGCCTGCCCGAGCCCGCGACGGCGTCGATGCCCCGCCGTACGCCTCCGGGCTCCTCTGCGGCCTCGTGGTCTCCCCGGCTCGGTGCCGTCCTCCGCGCTGCCGGCGCGCGGAGTCGCCCGCGGGTGTGCTGGGGCGCGCGCTTGGCTGTAAGCGCCCTCTGCGTGCTTCGCACCTCGGTGGGGGGTCTCCCTGCGGACGGGGGCGCCGCTTGGGCCTCCGCCGCGGCGACGGGGTGCCCACTCCTCGCCGCGCCGCCCCCCGGAACCGCGGCCCGCGCCCCCTGCGGGGCGGCCAGCATCAGCGCCAGCCAGAGCAGCAGGCCGAGCGCCAGCAGCAGCACCCGCCGGTCCGGCCACGGCGGACGGGCGGTCAGCCCGGCCGCCTTGGACGGCCGCGAGAGCACCGGCAGCGGGCCGAGCCGCCGGGCCGGCAGCAGCCCCTTGTCCAGCCAGGGCCGCACCGCCCGCCCCTGCCGCAGCAGCACCGACCCGGGGGCGACCGTGGCAGCCGTCGACCGAGCCGCTCGACGGCCCCCGCCAGGTCGTCCGGCGGCCGGGCCGCACGGGCGGGCGGGCGGCGGCCCGCCGGCCACCGCCCCGGCCCGGGCCGGGGTCGTCCCGGCGCCGCCGCGCGGCCGGTCGTGGGCGCAGAGCGTCGTCGACGACCGGCCGCCGCATTCGCTCCGGCGGGCCGCCGCGATCACCCGTCCCAGCCGCACGGCCGGCTCCCCGTCGCCCTCGGGCCGCTTCGGCCTCCGGTCGGCGCAGCAGCGCTGCCGCTTCTCCGGCTTCGCCGGGCATCCGGCCGCGCCCCCGGCCGGCCCCGCGCCCTCGGTCGGCCCCGCGCCCCCCGCCGCCCCCGTGCCCCCGGCCGGCAGGCGCCGGTTCCGTTCAGGGGGACGGGCGTTCGCGGCCGCGAGGGAGGCCAGGGCCTGGTAGCTGAGCCGGGCCCGCATCGCGGCGGCCGCTCCCGCGGGGGTCGTGCCGGGGGCGACGGTGGTGGGGGCGGGAGTGACGTTCGTCGCATCGTTCGCATCGCTCATGGTGGGGACTCTGCTCCTCACCCACGGCACACGGGCCGCTGCGCAAAGCGCCTGTGGACAACCCCCGAGTTGTGCGCAACCCCGTCACCCTCCCGTGCGACCCCTGCGCCCCCGCCCATGGTCGCCCGCCATGCGGCGGTTCCCGTACACTTCTCAAGCGGCCCGGCGACCCGGGTCGACTTCGCACGCCCCGCCACTGGTGATCGGGTTCGCGTCGCCAGCGCCTTCGGCGATGGCTCGGCTCGGCCCCCTCGCTCGGTGAAGTGTCGCTCGGTCCTGCGGACGAACGGCTTCCATACACGGCTCCGTTCTCCTATGGCACGGCACGGCCGGGGCGTCAGGAGCGGTGGCCGACCGGCCGCCGCAGATAACCGAGCCCAACAAGGAGAACGGCCATGGCCGTCGTCACGATGCGGGAGCTGCTGGAGAGCGGCGTCCACTTCGGTCACCAGACCCGGCGCTGGAACCCGAAGATGAAGCGCTTCATCTTCACCGAGCGCAACGGCATCTACATCATCGACCTGCTGCAGTCGCTGAACTACATCGACCGCGCCTACGAGTTCGTCAAGGAGACCGTTGCCCACGGCGGCAGCGTCCTCTTCGTCGGCACGAAGAAGCAGGCCCAGGAGGCCATCGCCGAGCAGGCCACCCGCGTGGGCATGCCCTACGTCAACCAGCGCTGGCTGGGCGGCATGCTGACCAACTTCTCGACCGTCTACAAGCGCCTGCAGCGCCTGAAGGAGCTCGAGGAGATCGACTTCGACGATGTGGCCGGCTCCGGCCTCACGAAGAAGGAGCTCCTGGTCCTCTCCCGCGAGAAGGCCAAGCTGGAGAAGACCCTCGGCGGTATCCGCGAGATGCAGCGGGTGCCCTCCGCGGTCTGGATCGTGGACACCAAGAAGGAGCACATCGCGGTCGGTGAGGCCCGGAAGCTCAACATCCCGGTCGTCGCGATCCTGGACACCAACTGCGACCCCGACGAGGTCGACTACAAGATCCCGGGCAACGACGACGCGATCCGCTCCGTCACCCTGCTCACCCGCGTGATCGCCGACGCCGCCGCCGAGGGCCTGATGGCCCGCGCCGGTGCCGCCAAGGGCGACGCGAAGGCCGAGCCGGGTGCCGACCAGCCGCTGGCCGACTGGGAGCGCGACCTGCTGCAGGGTGAGAAGAAGGCGGACGGCCAGGACGCCGCCGAGGCGACGGACGAGAAGGCCGCCGAGGCTGAGGTCCAGGAGTCCGCCGGCACCGCCGCGCAGGCCGAGGAGGCCCCGGCCGCGGAGGCTCCGGCCACCGAGGCTCCGGCCGCCGAGGCCGCCGCCGAGGCTCCGGCCGCTCCGGCCGAGGCCGCCGCCGAGGGCACCGAGCAGGCCTGACCCGGGCCTGAGAACCTGGATCCCGGGCCGCCTGCAACCCAGGCGACCCGGGCCGGGCGGGGCCCGCAAAGGCCTCCGGACCGTTCGAACCGCCTGAAGCGGCCCCGGTCCTGACACCGCGTCAGGACCGGGCGCCGCTGCGCCCGCGCCCTTTTCCGCGCTCGCGCCGGCGGATCCACTCACCCCACCGGTCATCCCCCCATCGCGAGAAGAGCGAGAAGAGATACACCATGGCGAACTTCACCGCCGCCGACGTCAAGAAGCTCCGTGAGCTCACCGGCGCCGGAATGATGGACTGCAAGAAGGCCCTGGACGAGGCCGAGGGCAACGTCGACAAGGCCGTCGAGATCCTGCGCGTCAAGGGCCAGAAGGGCGTCGCCAAGCGCGAGGGCCGCTCCGCCTCCAACGGCGCCGTGGTCTCCCTCATCGCCGAGGACGCCAAGTCCGGCGTGCTGCTGGAGCTGAACTGCGAGACCGACTTCGTCGCCAAGGGCGACAAGTTCGTCGCGGTCGCCGACGCCCTGGCCGCCCACGTGGCCAAGACCTCCCCGGCCGACCTGGAGGCCCTCCTCGCCTCCGAGATCGAGGCCGGCAAGACCGTGCAGACCTACGTCGACGAGGCCAACGCCGCGCTCGGCGAGAAGATCGTGCTGAGCCGCTTCGCCAAGTTCGACGGCGAGTTCGTCGCCTCCTACCTCCACCGCACCTCTCCCGACCTGCCCCCGCAGGTCGGCGTGCTGGTCCAGCTGGACAAGGCCGACGCGCAGACCGCCAAGGACGTGGCGCAGCACATCGCCGCGTTCTCGCCGAAGTTCCTCAGCCGTGAGGAGATCCCGGCCGAGACCGTCGAGAACGAGCGCCGCGTGGCCGAGGCCACCGCCCGCGAGGAGGGCAAGCCCGAGGGCGCCCTGCCGAAGATCGTCGAGGGTCGCGTGACCGGCTTCTTCAAGGAGAACGTGCTGCTCGACCAGCCGTTCGCCAAGGACAACAAGAAGTCCGTGCAGAAGGTGCTCGACGAGGCCGGCGTCAAGCTGGTCGCGTTCAGCCGCTTCCGCGTGGGCGTCTGACCCGCCTCGGACCCCGCACCAGGGGCGGCGCCGCCCGCACAGGCTCCTACCATGAGATCCTGAGCGGGGGGCGCGAACCCGAATCGGGGCCGGTGTTCCCGGCCCCACGGAACGACGAGGAGGCCACTGCCGTGCAGGACCGGACCGGTACCGGCGGCGGTGGCCTTCTTCTGTGTACGTGCTGAAGCTGACAGGAGTCCCCCATGCAGAAATCCGGGCAGGTGACCGCTGACGGCGGTGCGCATCGCCGCGTGCTGCTCAAGTTGTCCGGCGAGGCCTTCGCCGGCGGAGGGGGGCTCGGCGTGGACCCGGACGTGGTGCACGCCATCGCCCAGGAGATCGCCACCGTGGTGCGGGCCGGCACCGAGGTCGCCGTGGTGATCGGCGGCGGCAACTTCTTCCGCGGCGCCGAGCTTCAGCAGCGCGGCATGGACCGGGCGCGCTCCGACTACATGGGCATGCTCGGCACCGTGATGAACTCCCTCGCCCTGCAGGACTTCCTCCACAAGGAGGGCGTGGAGACCCGGGTGCAGACCGCCATCACCATGGGCCAGGTCGCCGAGCCCTACATCCCGCTGCGGGCGATCAGGCACCTGGAGAAGGGCCGCGTCGTGATCTTCGGCGCCGGCATGGGGATGCCCTACTTCTCCACCGACACCACCGCGGTGCAGCGGGCGCTGGAGATCCACGCGGAGATCCTGCTGATGGGCAAGAACGGCGTGGACGGGGTCTACGACGCCGACCCCAAGACCAACCCGGGCGCCGTCAAGTTCGACCAGCTCGAGTACTCCGAGGTCATCGCGCGCGATCTGAAGGTCGCCGACCTCACCGCGATCACGCTCTGCAAGGACAACGACCTGCCGATGGTGGTCTTCGAGCTTCTCGCGGAGGGCAATATCGCCCGAGCGGTCAAGGGTGAGAAGATCGGAACGCTGATCAGCCAGGACACCCAGCGGGGGTGACTCCCCGTCAGTCCGCCCGCGGGGGTGGACAAGCGGGCGGATTGGGGGAAACGTGCCGAACAGGCACCCTCCGATGCGCGCGGCAGAGGACCATTACCGAACGCAGGCAGCAGCCAGCACAGCTGCGGCCGGCAGCAAGCAGGGCTTCCCAAGGACGGGACAGGAGCAGACTGTGATCGAAGAGATCCTCCTCGAGGCAGAGGAGAAGATGGAGAAGGCCGTCACGGTCGCCAAGGAGGACCTGGCCGCGATCCGTACCGGCCGTGCTCACCCGGCGATGTTCGCGAAGATCGTCGCCGAGTACTACGGGGCGCCGACCCCGATCAACCAGCTCGCCTCGTTCTCGGTGCCCGAGCCGCGGATGGCCGTCGTGACGCCGTTCGACAAGACCTCGCTGCGCGCCATCGAGGAGGCCATCCGCAAC
Organism: Phaeacidiphilus oryzae TH49; assembly: GCF_000744815.1. Lineage (NCBI taxonomy): Bacteria > Bacillati > Actinomycetota > Actinomycetes > Kitasatosporales > Streptomycetaceae > Phaeacidiphilus > Phaeacidiphilus oryzae. Next base: position 2,336,242 of record NZ_JQMQ01000005.1, on the reverse strand, counting down.
TCCGACCTCGGCGTCAACCCGACGAACGACGGCACCCTCATCCGGGTGGTCTTCCCGCAGCTCACCGAGGAGCGGCGGAAGGAGTACATCAAGGTCGCGCGCGGCAAGGGCGAGGACGCCAAGGTGTCCATCCGCTCGGTCCGCCGCAAGGCCAAGGAGACCCTGGACAAGCTGGCCAAGGACGGGGAGGCCGGCGAGGACGAGGTCCGCCGCGCGGAGAAGGAGCTGCAGGACACCACCGACAAGTATGTCGCGCAGGTGGACGAGCTGCTCAAGCACAAGGAAGCGGAACTTCTCGAGGTCTGATGAACGACGACGCCCGGTGGGCCGCGGACCGGCCCGCCCCCGGAGGGACGCCGTCGTACGGAGCACCGGCCTGGCCCGCGGCGGGTCCGGGGAATCCCCCCGGACCCCCTCCGGGGCAGGTGCCCGGAACCACGGGGATGCCCGCGGGACGCCACGGGCCCGCTGCTGTGAGCCACTCGCAGCAACCCTCGGTGCCCGCGGAGGACCCCACCGCGCAGACTCTCTACATGCCACCAGTCACCGACGGCCCGCCGCCGGAGCCCGCGGACGACGCGCGCACCACCCGGCTCGCAGGCCCCCTCTTCCGCGACGAGGCCGGCGACCCGGCCGGCCACGGCGGCGGCGACCGCTCCACGGCCGCCGACCTGGAGGCCACCGCGCAGTTGCCGCTGGTGGCACCCGGTGCGCCCGGGCTCTCTGACGCGCCGTCGGATCTCCGACGGGGCGCCGGGACGCCGGGCGGGTACGCTGCCGCCGTGCCGCAGCCGGAACAGTCGAGCCCCAGCCAGCCGCCGAGCGGCCAGCCGCAGACAGGCCGGCCGCAGACGGGTCAGCCGCAGACAGGCCAGCCGTCGAACGGTCAGCAGCCGAAGAAGGCCCCGCGCGGGGGGCGGAACCTGCCCGCCGCGGTCGGGGTCGGCGTCGGACTCGGCGCGGTCATCCTGGCCTCGCTGTTCTTCGTCAAGTCGCTCTTCATCGTGGTCGTCGCGGCCGCGGTGGTGGTCGGCGTGTACGAGCTGACGAGTCGTCTCACGGAGCGCAAGGGCATCCGGGTACCGGTGGTGCCGGTGGCCGTCGGCGGCGTGGCGATGCAGGTCGCCGCGTACTTCAAGGGCGCAGAGGGCGCCCTCCTCGCCTTCGCGCTGACGGCGCTTGCGGTGCTGGTCTGGCGGATGGCCGAGCCGCCGGAGGAGTACCTGCGGGACGTCACGGCGGGCATCTTCACCGCCTTCTACGTCCCGCTGCTGGCGACCTTCGTGATACTGCTGCTCAAGGCCGACGACGGGCCTGAACGGGTGGTCCTCTTCCTCCTGCTGACGGTCTGCTCGGACACCGGTGCGTACGCCGTCGGCGCGCTCTTCGGCAAGCACAAGCTGGCGCCGCGGATCAGCCCGGGGAAGACCCGGGAGGGCCTGGTCGGCGGAGTCGGGCTGGCGATGATCGCCGGAGCGCTGGGCACCCAGTTCATGATCGACAACGGTCACTGGTGGCAGGGGCTCGTCCTGGGGGCGTGCGTCGCCGTCAGCGCGACCCTGGGCGACCTCGGCGAGTCCATGATCAAGCGTGATCTGGGCATCAAGGACATGGGCACCCTGCTGCCCGGGCACGGCGGGCTGATGGACCGCCTCGACTCCCTGCTGCCGAGCGCCCCGGTGGTCTGGCTGGTGCTGGCCGGACTCATCGGCACCGGCTGACCTCGGTCCCAGGTCCTCCGACCCCGGCCGCCCGAACCTCCGGCGGCCGGGGTCTTCGCGTCTTCTGCGACACTGGATGGACCATGCCCAAGCCATTGCCAGGTGAGCTCACCTTCGTCGCACCGCGCGGTGCCAAGCCGCCGCGCCATCTCGCCGACCTCTCCGCCGCCGAGCGGAAGGAGGCCGTCGCCGAACTCGGCGAGAAGCCGTTCCGCGCGAAGCAGCTCTCCCACCACTACTTCGCCCGCCTGTCCGACCGCCCCGAGGAGTGGACCGACATCCCCGCCGCCGCGCGGGACCGGCTCTCCGCGGGGCTGCTGCCCGAGCTGATGTCGGTCGTCCGGCACGTCTCCTGCGACGACGACACCACCCGCAAGACGCTGTGGAAGCTCTTCGACGGCACGCTGGTCGAGTCCGTGCTGATGCGCTACCCGGACCGGGTCACCATGTGCATCAGCTCGCAGGCGGGCTGCGGGATGAACTGCCCGTTCTGCGCCACCGGCCAGGCCGGGCTGACCCGCAACCTGTCGACGGCGGAGATCGTCGAGCAGATCGCCGCCGGGATGCGGGCGCTGCGGGCCGGCGAGATCCCGGGCGGCGAGGCCCGGCTGAGCAACGTCGTCTTCATGGGCATGGGCGAGCCGCTGGCCAACTACAAGCGGGTGATGGGCGCGATCCGCCGGCTGACCGACCCGGCGCCGGACGGCTTCGGGCTCTCCCAGCGCGGGATCACCGTCTCCACGGTGGGCCTGGTGCCGGCGATGCGGCGGCTGGCCGAGGAGGACATGTCGCTCCGGCTCGCGGTCTCCCTCCACGCGCCCGACGACGAGCTGCGGGACACGCTGGTGCCGGTCAACACCCGGTGGAAGGTCTCCGAGGTGCTGGACGCGGCGTGGTACTACGCCGAGCGGTCCGGCCGCCGGGTCTCCATCGAGTACGCGCTGATCAAGGACGTCAACGACCAGGCGTGGCGGGCGGACCTGCTGGGCCGGCTGCTGAGCGGGCACCGCGCGCATGTGAACCTGATCCCGCTGAACCCGACTCCGGGCTCGAAGTGGACGGCCTCCCGTCCGGAGGACGAGCGCGAGTTCGTCCACCGCCTGGAGGCCCGCGGCGTGCCGGTCACCGTCCGGGACACCCGCGGCCAGGAGATCGACGGCGCCTGCGGCCAGCTGGCGGCGGCGGGCTGAGCCGTCCCCTCCGGGAGGGCGCACCGCCGAAGGCGCGAGCAGGGGCGCGGGCCGCGCAGTTCCCCGCGCCCCTGTGCTTGCCCTTCGGGCTTTGCGGGGGCGGTGCGGGTTACAGGCTTCGGGTTGCCAGTGCCGCTGCTGCTGCGAGGGCTGTGGCCGCTGCCGCCGTGGTGAGGGCGCACAGCGCGGCTGCGGCGCGTAGGGCCGCCGCGGAGGCGCCGAGGCGGGTGAGATCGGAGGCGAGTCCGCGTCGCGCGGCTGCCAGCTCCGCGGCACGCATCGCCAGTGCGCCCAGCGCGCATCCCGCCGCGACCGCTCGTACCGCCCAGGACCACAGGCCTGCGGCCGGTGCCGCGCCCCACAGCACGCCCACGCCCAGCGCGGCCACCGCCAGCGGGCCCGCCAGCCCCGGCGCCAGCGACTGGAGCCCGCGGCCCGCCAGCAGGCGTACGCCGCCCGGCCGACCGGCCGCCAGCGCGCCGCCGAGGGCGCGCAGCACCAGCGGGGTGGCCGCGGCGAGCCCCGCGAGGGTCAGCGCCCAGCCGACCGCCCCGGTGACGAAGACCCGTTGCAGCACCGGCAGCCGTACGGACCAGCCGCCCCGCGCACCGAACTCGGCCGCCGTGCCGAGCGCCAGCAGCGCACCGGCCCACGCCTCGCCCGGCGTCCCGTGGCGCTCCTCCGGTGGCCCCAGCGGCCTCGCCGCCGCGCCGGCGCCCACCAGGGGGACCACGAGCAGCAGTGTCAGCAGCCCCGCCGCGGGCAGCCCCGCACCGGAGCCGAGCGCCGGGGCCAGCCTGTCCTGCGCGCCGGCCGGCAGCAGCGGCCGCAGCAGTCCCGCGCGCAGCGCGAGGAAGGCGCCGCAGGCCGCGGCCGACCCGAGGGCGCAGGCGAGCCCGGTCTCGCAGGCCACCAGCAGTCGCAGGCGGTACGGGCCGACGCCGGCCGCGGCGAGGCCGGCCACCCGCTCCGGCCGCCGTCCCGGTACCGAGCCGGCGGCCACCGCACAGAGCCAGGCGACCGCGCCGAGCGCCGGCAGACACCACAGCAGCCGCAGCACGCTCTGCCCCGCGACGGGGCCGGGGGCGCCGGCGCTCAAGGCCCGCCCGAGCGCGCGAAGGAGCAGGCCGCCCGCGGTCGCGGAGGCCGCCGCCACGGCCGCCAGCCGGGCGATCTCGCCGATCCCGCCGGCGCCGCCCCGCCAGAGCCGCCCGATCAGGAGCACCGGGGCTCCCCAGAGCCCTCGGCCCCGGCCGCCACCGGCACCGCCACCGGCCCGCGCTCGCCGGGGACGCTGGCCCGTCCCCCCGGGGCGGGGAATTGACGCAGCGTCACCCCCGGGGCGGGCAGCCCGGGTTGACCCCCGGCGGCGGTCGCGGTCGGCGACACCGCCCGCGGCGGCCCGAGGCGCCCCGCGGACATCTCGGCGGCCCGGTCGGCGTAGCGGGCGGCGAGCTCCCGGTCCGTGGTGGCCAGCAGGAGGGTCAGGCCGTGCGAGCGGGTCGCGGTGACCAGCATCCGCATCAGCTGGTCGCGGTCCGCGGCGCGGATCACCGGGGCGGTCGGTTCGTCGGCCAGCACCACGGTGGGGGAGTGGGCCAACGCCCGCGCCACCGCGACCCGCTGCTGCTCCTCGGGTGGCAGCTGCCGGGCCCGCCGCCGCGCGCGGTCGGCGACGTCCAGGCGCTCCAGCCACTCGTCGGCGGCGCGCAGCGCGGCCCGCCGCCCGGCGGCCGGTCCGCCGGCCAGCAGCATCGGCAGCGCGACGTTCTCACGCACCGTCAGCTCCGGCACCAGCGCCGGTTCGCTGCCGATCCGGCCGAACCGCTCGCGCCGCAGCCGCTCCCGCCCGGCCCGGGAGAGGATGTGGACGGGCGCGCTGTTGAACCAGATCTCCCCGGAGTCGATCGCCCGCGCCGCCCCCAGGCAGTCCAGCAGGGTGGTCTTCCCGGAGCCGCGGACGCCGGTCACGGCCAGCACCTCGCCCTGGCGCACCCCGATCGAGACCTCCCGCAGGGCCGCGGCCCCCTCCCGCGGTGCGGTGACCAGGCCGCGGGCCCACAGCACGTCGTTGTCGGGTGGGGCGACCGCCGCTGCGACCTCCACTGGGACCTCCTGATGCCGGTGATCATCGGTACGCCGCTGATGATCATCCGCACGGCGCATTCCGCCTAAGAGCGTATTGCGCCGGGCGCACCGCTGGTGCCCCCAAAGCCCCCCGGGAAGCCCGAGTCCCCGGCACGAGTGATGTGCCGGGGACTCGGGTTGACGGGAGGAGGGTCAGATCCTCGTCCAGGCCTCGGTGAGGACGCCGCGGATGATCTGCTCGATCTCGTCGAAGGTGCCCTGGTCGGAGATCAGCGGCGGGGAGAGCTGGATGACCGGGTCGCCGCGGTCGTCGGCCCGGCAGTAGAGGCCGTTCTCGAAGAGCTTCTTGGAGACGAAGCCGTAGAGGAGGCTGTCGCACTCCTCCTCGGTGAAGGTCTCCTTGGTGGCCTTGTCCTTCACCAGCTCGATGCCGTAGAAGAAGCCGTTGCCGCGGACGTCGCCGACGATCGGCAGGTCGTTCAGCTTCGACAGGGTGCCGAAGAAGGCCGACTCGTTGTCCAGCACGTGCTGGTTGAGCTTCTCCCGCTCGAAGATGTCGAGGTTGGCCAGGGCCACCGCGGCGGACACCGGGTGGCCGCCGAAGGTGTAGCCGTGGAGGAAGGTGTTGTCCTCCGCCCAGAACGGCTCGGCGATGCGGTCCGAGACGATGCAGGCGCCGATCGGCGAGTAGCCGGAGGTCATCCCCTTGGCGCAGGTGATCATGTCCGGCACGTAGTCGAACTTGTCGCAGGCGAACATGGTGCCCAGCCGGCCGAAGGCGCAGATGACCTCGTCCGAGACGAGCAGCACGTCGTACTGGTCGCAGATCTCGCGCACCCGCTGGAAGTAGCCGGGCGGGGGCGGGAAGCAGCCGCCGGCGTTCTGCACCGGCTCCAGGAAGACCGCGGCCACCGTCTCCGGGCCCTCGAACAGGATCTGCTGCTCGATCTGGTCGGCGGCCCAGCGGCCGAAGGCCTCCGGGTCGTCGCCGTGGATCGGCGCGCGGTAGATGTTGGTGTTCGGCACCTTGTGCGCACCCGGCACCAGCGGCTCGAACGGCGCCTTCAGGGCCGGCAGGCCGGTGATCGACAGGGCGCCCTGCGGGGTGCCGTGGTACGCGACGGCCCGCGAGATCACCTTGTACTTGGTGTGGTTGCCCTTGAGCTTGTGGTACTGCTTCGCCAGCTTCCAGGCGGTCTCGACCGCCTCGCCGCCGCCGGTGGTGAAGAAGACCTTGTTGAGGTCGCCCGGGGCGTAGTGCGCCAGCCGCTCGGCCAGCTCGACGGCGGCCGGGTGGGCGTAGCTCCAGATCGGGAAGAAGGCCAGCTCCTTGGCCTGCTTCGCGGCGACCTCGGCCAGCTCGGCGCGGCCGTGCCCGGCCTGGACCACGAAGAGGCCGGAGAGGCCGTCCAGGTACTTCCGGCCCTCGGTGTCGTAGATGTAGGTCCCCTCGCCGCGGGCGATCGTCGGCACAGGGCTGTTCTCGTACGACTTCATCGAGGTGAAGTGCATCCACAGGTGGTCGTACGCGGCCTTGGACCGGGCCGACTGCGAATCGGAGCTCATCGAGTACCCCAGGTGTAGGTCTGTTTCCGGAGCTTCAGGTAGACGAAGCTCTCGGTGCTCCGCACGCCGGGAAGCGCGCGGATGCGCTTGTTGACGATGTCGAGGAGGTGTTCGTCGTCCTCGCAGACCAGCTCGGCGAGGAGGTCGAACGAGCCCGCGGTGATGACGACGTAGTCCACCTCGTCCATCGCGGCCAGCGCGTCGGCGACCGGATCGATGTCTCCCTCGATCTTGATCCCGATCATCGCCTGCCGGGTGAAGCCCACGGTGAGCGGGTCGGTGACGGCGACGATCTGCATCACGCCCTGTTCCAGGAGCTTCTGCACGCGCTGCCGTACCGCCGCCTCGGAGAGGCCGACGGCCTTGCCGATGGCGGCATACGGCCGCCGGCCGTCCTCCTGGAGCTGCTCGATGATCGCCTTGGACACGGAGTCGAGAGGAACGCTGCCGTTCCGGTCGCGATTGGCCACGCGGACACTGTGCCTGATCGCTCGCTCGTTCGCAAGGGAATCCGTCGCTGATGCTGGACTTCTGAACTGATTCAGTCGTTCTGTGCCCTCGGGTATGTCGATAACGACAGACTTCCGGCTAGTCTGGCGGCACCGGCCCTGAGTCCGGGCTGGACATCGGGCATGGCGATCGACGAGGAGAGGTCAGTGAGCGAGCTCCGCGTGCTGCGCAACTACATCAACGGTGAGTTCACCGACGCGGCCGACGGCCGCACCATCGAGGTGGTCGACCCGACCACGGGGGAGCCGTACGCGACGTCGCCGCTGTCCGGTCAGGCCGACGTGGACGCGGCGATGGCCGCCGCCGCGGAGGCCTTCGAGACCTACCGCGACACCATCCCCGCCGTACGGCAGCGGCTGCTGCTCAAGATCGCCGACGCGGTCGAGGCCAGGGCCGACGAGCTGGTCGCCGTCGAGTCCAGGAACACCGGGAAGCCGCTGGCGCTCACCGCGGCCGAGGAGATCCCGCCGATGGTGGACCAGATCCGGTTCTTCGCCGGCGCCGCCCGCCACCTGGAGGGGCTCTCCGCCGGCGAGTACATGGAGGGCCTCACCTCCTTCGTCCGCCGCGAGCCGATCGGGGTCTGCGCGCAGGTGGCGCCGTGGAACTACCCGATGATGATGGCCGTGTGGAAGTTCGCGCCGGCGCTGGCCGCGGGCAACTCGGTGGTGATCAAGCCCTCCGACACCACCCCGGCCTCGACCGTCCTCCTCGGCGAGATCATCGGCGGCGCGATCGCCGAACTCGGCCTGCCCAAGGGCCTGTTCAACGTCATCTGCGGGGACCGGGACACCGGCCGGCTGATGGTCGAGCACCACACCCCCGCGATGGCCTCCATCACCGGCTCGGTCCGGGCCGGCATGCAGGTCGCCGAGTCCGCGGCCAAGGACCTCAAGCGGGTGCACCTGGAGCTCGGCGGCAAGGCGCCGGTGGTGGTCTTCGAGGACGCCGACATCGCGAGCGCGGTCGAGGGGATCGCCGGCGCCGGCTACTTCAACGCCGGCCAGGACTGCACGGCCGCCACCCGGGTGCTGGTCCACGAGTCCGTCCACGACGAGTTCGTGGCGGCGCTGGCGAAGGCCGCCGCCGACACCAAGACCGGGCTGCCGGACGAGGAGGGCGTGGACTACGGGCCGCTGAACAACAAGAACCAGTTGGCGCAGGTGGCCGGCTTCATCGAGCGGCTGCCGTCGCACGCGAAGGTGGAGGCGGGCGGCCACCGGGTCGGCGAGAAGGGCTACTTCTGGGCGGCGACCGTCGTCTCCGGCCTCAAGCAGGACGACGAGATCATCCAGAAGGAGGTCTTCGGCCCGGTCATCACCGTGCAGAAGTTCTCCGACGAGGAGCAGGCGGTCTCGTACGCCAACGGCGTCGAGTACGCGCTGGCCTCCTCGGTCTGGACGAAGGACCACGCTCGGGCGATGCGGATGTCCCGGCGGCTGGACTTCGGGTGCGTGTGGATCAACACCCACATCCCGCTGGTCGCGGAGATGCCGCACGGCGGTTACAAGAAGTCCGGCTACGGCAAGGACCTCTCCGCCTACGGCTTCGACGACTACACCCGCATCAAGCACGTCATGACCTCCCTGGAGGGCTGACCCGCCGCCGCGATTCGCACAGCGAACCAAGGGGGTGCGGGGAACTGCGCGGCCGGCCGCTCACGGCGCCGCGTCCGGCAACGGCCACTGGGTTGCAACCCGGACACCGCTGCCGGGTGCGGGGCCGTAGGGGGCCGGCCACACACCCTTCGGGCTCATGCGGGGCCGGGGGGCTAGCGGCGGACCGCGTCCAGCGCCAGCAGGGCCACGTGCAGCGACAGGCAGGACTCGACCTGGCCGAGGTCGACGCCGAGGACCCGCTCGACCTTGTGGAGGCGGTCGTAGAAGGACGGGCGGGAGAGATGCGCCGCGTCCGCCGCCGCGGACTTGTTCCGACCGTGCTCCAGGTAGATGCGGAGCATCCGCACCAACTCGCCCCCGTGCTCCGCCTCGTACGCCAGCAGCGGCCCCAACTCCCGCTCCACGTACGTCTGCAGCCGCACGTCGTCGCGCAGCAGATGCAGCAGGCCGCGCAGCCGGACGTCCGGCAGCCGGTAGTAGGAGGTCCCCCGGCTGCCCCCGGGGGCGTCGTGCAGGGCCGCGTCCGCCACCTGGGTGGCCTCCAGCAGCGAGCGCCGGGCGTCCCGCACCGAGCCGACCGAGGAGCCGGCCGCGATCACCGGCGACCGGCCGCCTCCCCCGCCTCCGCCGCCCGCCGCCGCCCGCCGGGTCCCCCGGGAGAGCGACTCCGCGAAGCCCTCCAGCGCCTGGTGCTCGTCGTCCTGCGGGCCCAGCGACAGCAGCATGCCGACGCCGCTGTCGTCCAGACCGCCGACCAGCGCGGTCAGCCGGCGCTCCCGTACCGCCGCGGCCACGGTCTCGGTGAAGTCCCGCAGCCGCGCCTGCGCCTCCAGGGCGCCCGGCAGCGGGCCACCGCGCTGCCGGACCACCACGCCGACCAGCCGGCGCCCGTCCAGCGGCACGCCCAGCGCCGAGGCGCGGAGCGAGACCTCCGAGACGGTCAGCGCATGGGTGAGGATGCCGGAGATCAGCGTCCGGTGGGTCTGCCGCTCCAGTGACTCGCGGTCGCGCACCAGCAGCCGGTTGAGCGCCAGCGTGGCCGCGGCCCGCTCGGCGAGGATGGAGAGCCGCTGCGGCGGGGCCGCCGGCACCGCCCCCTCCTGCGCGGAGGCGGGGGAGCCCAGCACCACCAGCCGCCCCCAGTCCTGGCCGCGCGCTCCGACGGCGGTGGCCAGCCAGCCGGTCCTGGGGTCGTGCCCGGTACGGCCCGGCGGGCGGACCCCGCGCGAGCGGTTCTCCCAGTCGGCCAGCAGCGGCTGCGGGTCCTGCCCGGCGGCGTCGTACGCCAGCACCTGGTGGGAGAGGTTCTCCAGGACCACCGGCAGCCCCGACATCCGGGCGACCTGGCGGACCACCTCGGTCGGCTCGGCGCCCTCCACCGCCAGCTCGTTGAAGATCTGGTGGACCTCCTCGGAGGCCTGCAGCTCCTCCAGCTGGGCGTTGACCACCAGCGCGTGCACGGCCTCGGTCACCGCGACGAAGCGGACCTCCCGGCGGATCGCGATCAGCGGCAGCCCGCGCTGCTCCGCCGCGTGCACCAGGGCCCTCGGCAGCGTCTCGAAGTACCGCCGGCCGAACTCCACGGCGAGCCCCGCGACGCCCACCTCGTCCAGGTCCTGGACGTAGCGGGCCAGGCCCTCGCGCTGCTCCGGCAGCGCGATGCCGGTGGTGAGGATGAGTTCGCCGCCCCGCAGCACGCCCGCCACGTCCGGGAGTTCGCTGACATGCACCCAGCGCACCGGGCGGTCCAGCCGCTCCCGCCCGGCCACCACCTCGGGGAGGCCCCGGCGCAGCGCGTCGAGTTCCAGGACTCGGGCGACAGTCGGGAACACCGCTCCTCCTCAGCGTGGGCACACCGCGGGCCGGAGTGACGGGGGCGGGTGCGCAGAGTGTCAAGCGATTCAGACGTTGCCATAGCGAGGTGTCGGAGTCACCCCTTGATTTTCGGATTGCAGTGTGTAAGGGGAATCGCCGGTGGGCTGTCGCCCTGGCAGTTGCCCCGATGCCTCGGCCCGGGGGAGGGTCACGGAGTCGAAGGCCCGCCCCTGTGGGTCATTGCTGTCATTCGGCTTGAAATCCGTGGCTTTACGCAATGGCAACAACGGAATCCCTTGTCGGCCGACGAATGCTCTGCCAATATCGCCGACCACCGGGTCACACCGGCGGAACGCACGAGCGCTCCAGCGCCAGGAGGCAAGATCCAATGGAACGCCCCACCCTCGGAACCCCTCCGGGGGCCCAGTACGTCGCCGGTCGGCGGCGCCCCGGCCGCGGAGAGGAGTTCCGGCTCACCGACCCGGCAAGCGGCGGCGAGCTCCTGACCTACCGCCTGGCCTCCGCCGAGGACGTGGACGAGGCGGTCGCCGCGGCCACCGCCGCCTACCCCGAGTGGTCCTCCGCGACCCCGGCCGACCGGTCCGCCGCCCTGACCCGGCTGGCCGCCGAACTCGACTCCGCCGCCGAGGAGTTGGCGCAGACCGAGACGGCCCAGACCGGAAAGCCGATCCGTCTCTCCCGGGAGTTCGACGTCCCCGGCACGGTGGACAACGCGGCCTTCTTCGCCGGCGCCGCCCGCAACCTGGAGGGCAGGGCGGCCGGCGAGTACTCGGGCGACCACACCTCCTCGATCCGGCGCGAGCCGATCGGCGTGGTCGGCTCCATCGCCCCCTGGAACTACCCCCTGCAGATGGCCGCCTGGAAGATCCTCCCGGCGATCGCGGCCGGCAACACCGTCGTGCTGAAGCCGGCCGAGAACACCCCGCTCACCTCGCTGATGTTCGCCGAGGCCGCCAAGGCCGCGGGCATCCCGGACGGGGTCGTCAACGTCCTCTCCGGGCAGGGGAGTTCGGCGGGGGAGCGGCTGGTGTCGCACCCGGACGTGCGGATGGTCTCCTTCACCGGCTCCACCGCCGTCGGCCGGCGGGTCGGTGAGCTCGCGGTGCGCGGAGTCAAGCGCAGCCACCTCGAACTCGGCGGCAAGGCCCCGTTCGTGGTCTTCGACGACGCCGACCTGGAGGCCGCGGTGCACGGCGCCGTGGCCGGCGCGCTGATCAACGGCGGCCAGGACTGCACCGCCGCCACCCGCGCCTACGTCCAGCGCCCGCTCTTCGAGGACTTCGTCTCCGGCGTCGCCGAGCTCTTCGGGCGGATCCGGATCGGCGACCCCGCCGACCCGGCGACCGACCTCGGCGCCCTGATCTCGCACCGGCAGCGGGACGCGGTGGCCGGGTTCGTCGAGCGGGCCCGCGCCGCCGGAGCCGTCATCGCGGCCGGCGGCGAGGCCCCCGACAAGGGCCACGACGGCGCCGACCTCAGCGCCGGCGCCTACTACCGTCCGACACTGATCACCGGAGTCCCGCAGGACGCGGAGTGCGTCCAGCAGGAGATCTTCGGCCCGGTCCTGGTCGTCCTCCCCTTCGACACCGACGACGAGGGACTCAGGCTGGCCAACGACACCCCGTACGGCCTCGCCGCCTCCGCCTGGACCAGGGACGTGTACCGGTCGCTCCGCGCCACCCGCGAGCTGCAGGCCGGCTGCGTATGGGTCAACGACCACATCCCGATCATCAGCGAGATGCCGCACGGCGGCTACAAGGCCTCCGGCTACGGCAAGGACATGTCGCAGTACTCGCTGGACGAGTACACGCAGATCAAGCACGTCATGCAGGACACCACGGCGGTCGCCCGCAAGGGCTGGCACCGCACGATCTTCGGAGACGTCTAGCACTCCGGCCGCCGCCCGCGGCCCCGCGGCCCGGGCGGCGGCCCTCTTCTCTCGGTGTCCACGGCTTACCGCACTCCCCTCACGAAAGGCCGAGTCGATGACCGGTTCCAGCCCGAACTCCCCGTTCGACCCCGGGCGGTTCGTCAACCGCACCCGCCTGCGCTCCACCCTGGCCGCCAAGGAGCGCGAGCTCAGCCGCCGCTCGCTGCTGCGCGGGATAGCCGCCGGGGGGATGGCCGCGGCCGGCGCCGCCGCCCTCTCCGCCTGCGGTGTCAAGGGCGCCGCCGGCTCCTCCGCGAGCAACGGGCCGAAGGTCGGGCACGCCGCCAAGACCGACCTGTCGGACTCCGAGAAGAAGCTGGTCTGGGCGAACTGGCCGGCCTACATCGACGTGGACGACAAGAACCCCAACCTGCGTCCCACCCTCGCCGCCTTCGAGAAGCAGACCGGCATCCAGGTCACCTACCTGGAGGTGATCAACGACAACAACGACTGGTACACCAAGATCAACCCGGCGCTGGTCAAGGGCGTCGACACCGGCTACGACCTGATGGTCGTCAGCGACTACATGCTGCCCAAGTACCGGCAGTACAACTACATCCAGCAGCTCGACCTGTCGAACATCCCGAACCACAAGAACATCCTGCCGACCGTCCTCGACTATCCCCAGGACCCCGGACGCCGGTTCTCCACGCCATGGGCGTACGGCTACACCACCATCGCCTACAACAAGAACCTGGTGAAGACGCCGATCACGTCCTACGCCGAGCTCTTCACCCGCCCCGACCTGAAGGGCAAGGTGTCCCTCTTCGCGGAGATGGAGGACACCATGGGCGCGGCCCTCCTCGCCCTCGGCTACAACCCCACGAACTTCACCGACGCCCAGTTCGCCAAGGCCCTGGACTACGTGAAGAAGGCCCGGGACGCCGGCCAGATCCGCGCCTACACCGGCAACGACTACCTCAGCGACTTCCAGCAGGGGAACACCGCCGTCACCATGGCGTACTCCGGCGACGTCGCCCAGCTGGGGAAGCCCAACCTGGTCACCGTGGACCTCCCCAAGGAGGGGCTGCTGGCCTGGTCGGACAACATGGTCATCCCCAACTACGCCAAGCACAAGAAGAACGCCGAGCTGCTGATGAACTACTACCTGCAGCCCTCGGTCGCGGCCACCCTCGACGACTGGATCGAGTACATCCCGGTGGTCACCGGCGCCGAGGCGGCGCTGACCAAGCTGGACCCGAGCGCCGCGAAGAACCCGCTGGTCGTGCCGACCTCCGCGATGCGAGCCAAGGCCCACAACTTCATGTCCATCAGCCTCGCCAAGCTGGACGACTACACCACCCGCTTCCAGCAGGTCACCGGCCAGTAGCGGGCGGACCCCCGACGGAGGGCCGCACCGGCCCGCGCACCGGCCCGCAGGCCGGTGCGCCACGCGCGCCCGCGGCGATCGCAGGGCGGCGCAGAACGCAGAGCAGCGCACGAAGGAGGGGCTCGGGATGAGCACCCAGGCTGGGTATTCCACAGACGTACTGGACGGTGAGCGCGGCGATCTCCGCCTGACCGGCCTGACCAAGAAGTTCGGCTCGTTCACCGCGGTGGACGGCGTCGACCTCACCATCGCCCAGGGCTCCTTCTTCGCCCTGCTCGGCGCCTCGGGGTGCGGCAAGACCACCACCCTCCGGATGATCTCCGGGCTCGAGGCGCCCACCGCGGGCCGGATCCACCTCGGCGACCAGGACGTCACCGACCGCAAGCCGTACCGCAGGCCGGTGAACACGGTCTTCCAGAACTACGCCCTCTTCCCGCACCTCGACATCTTCGAGAACGTCGCCTTCGGCCTCCGCCGGCGCGGCATCAGGTCGGTGAAGAAGCCGGTCGAGGACATGCTCGACCTGGTCGAACTCGGCCACCTGGCCCGGCGCAAGCCCACCCAGCTCTCCGGCGGCCAGCAGCAGCGGATCGCCCTCGCCCGGGCGCTGATCAACCAGCCCCAGGTGCTGCTGCTGGACGAGCCGCTGGGCGCCCTCGACCTCAAGCTGCGCCGCCAGATGCAGATCGAGCTCAAGCGCATCCAGCTGGAAGTCGGCCTCACCTTCGTGCATGTGACGCACGATCAGGAGGAGGCGATGACCATGGCCGACACCATCGCGGTGATGAACCACGGGCGGATCGAGCAGCTCGGCTCCCCGGCCGAGCTCTACGAGAACCCCAACACCACCTTCGTCGCCAACTTCCTCGGCCAGTCCAACCTGATCGCCGGGACCGTGGAGAGCGTCTCCGGCGACGTCGTCCAGGTCGCCGCGCACGGCCGCAGCCTCGCCCTGCCGGCCGCCCGCTGCCGCACCACCAGCGGGCCGGTCATCCTCGGCGTGCGCCCGGAGAAGGTGCGGATCGCCAAGACCGAGGCCGAGGTGCCGAGCGGCGCCAACCACCTCACCGGCAAGGTCACCGACGCCTCCTTCATCGGCGTCTCCACCCAGTACCTGGTCGAACTGCCCTCCGGCGAGGAGCTCGCGGTCTTCGAGCAGAACACCGGACAGGAGATCCAGCGGCCCGGCGCCGAGGTCGTCGTCCACTGGGACCCCTCCCAGGGCTTCGGACTCGACGGCGAGCAGGACATCCAGGCCGGAGCCGACGCGGACGAGGAGGCGGCGTGACGACCACCACTACGGCGGCGCCCCCGGCCGCGCCCGGGGAGGTGACCCCCGCGGAACCCCGCCGGCGGCGCAACCTCACCCCCTGGTGGCTGCTGCTGCCCGGACTGCTCTGGCTGATCGTCTTCTTCCTGGCGCCGATCCTCACCTCGGTCCTGGCCTCGGTCCAGTCCGGCAACTCCGACATGGGGTACCAGCTCACCTGGGACTGGGGGAACTACCAGCATGCGATCGCCGACTACCTGCCCCAGTACGGCCATTCGCTGCTCTACTCGGTGCTCTGCACGGTCTTCTGCCTGGTGCTCGGCTACCCCACCGCGTACTTCATCGCCTTCAAGGGCGGGCAGTGGAAGAGCCTGCTGATGGCCCTGGTGGTGGTGCCGTCCTTCACCAGCTTCCTGATCCGCACCATCGCCTGGAAGACGATCCTGTCCGACAACGGGCCGATCGTGCACACCCTCAACAGCCTCCACGTCATCCCGCTCACCACCGCGCTCGGCTGGACGACCGGAAACCACGTGCTGGCCAGCCCGGCCGCCGTGGTCTGCGGAATGACCTACAACTTCCTGCCGTTCACGATCCTCCCGCTCTACACCTCGCTGGAGAAGATCGACCCGCGGCTGCACGAGGCCGGCAGCGACCTGTACTGCAGCCCCTTCACCACCTGGCGGCGCATCACCCTGCCGCTCTCCATGCCGGGCGTGGTCGGCGGCACCCTGCTGACCTTCATCCCCGCGGTCGGCGACTACATCAACGCCCAGCTCCTCGGGAACCCCAACACCGGAGTGGTCGGCCAGAAGATCGAGGACCTGTTCCTCCGCCAGACCTCCGGCTACCCCGTCGGCTCCGCGATCTCCGTGGTGCTGATGGCCGGGACCCTGATCCTGGTGCTGCTCTACATCCGCAAGGCCGGTACGGAGGACCTGCTCTGATGACGACCGCCACCGCCACCACCCCGTCCTCGCCGTCCACCCCGTCCGCACCGGGCGCGGCGCCCTCGCCCGGCGCCTGGGCCCGGATCGGCGGCTGGATCCGCGCCCACCTGCTGGCCGCCGTGACCTTCCTGGTCTTCGTCTTCATGCTGGCGCCCAACCTGGTCATCCTGTGGATGTCCTTCAACCAGCCGGTGGGCAGGTTCGACTACGACTGGAACAAGTTCTCCCTGAGCGCCTGGGCCAACCCCTGCGCCAGCAGCGAGATGTGCAGCAGCCTCGGGCTCTCCGTGCAGATCGGCCTGCTGGCGACGATCGTCGCCACCGCCCTCGGCACGATGATCGCCTTCGCCATGGTCCGGCACCGCTTCAAGGCCAGGTCCGGCATCAACTCGCTGCTGTTCCTGCCGATGGCCGCCCCCGAGGTGGTGATGGGCGCGACCCTCGCGGCCCTCTTCTTCAACACCATCGGCCCCGGCTCGATGGGCTTCGTCACCATCACCATCGCCCACGTGATGTTCTGCCTCAGCTATGTGGTGGTCACCGTCAAGGCCCGGCTGGCCGGCATGGACCCCACCCTGGAGGCCGCCGCCGGCGACCTCTACGCCACCCCGCTGCAGACCTTCCGCAAGGTCACCCTGCCGCTGGTGGCCCCCGGGATCGCGGCCGCGGCCCTCCTCTCCTTCGCCCTCTCCGTCGACGACTACATCATCACCGTCTTCACCGCGGGCCAGCGGGAGACCTTCCCGATGTACATCTGGGGGTCGGTGCAGCGCGCCTACCCCGCGCAGATCGACGTCATCGGTTCCCTGATGCTCATCGTCACCATGGTGATCATCGCCCTCTCCCAGTGGCTCGGCCGCGCCCGGGCCAAGTCCGCGCACTGAGAACCCTCTCGACCACGCATCACCTCGAAAGCAGCTGATACCGATGGACCCGGCCCTCTCACTCGCAGACGCCAGTCCAACCCCGTTCTGGCTCGACCACCCGTCGAAGCCGGAA
This sequence comes from Phaeacidiphilus oryzae TH49, assembly GCF_000744815.1. Lineage (NCBI taxonomy): Bacteria > Bacillati > Actinomycetota > Actinomycetes > Kitasatosporales > Streptomycetaceae > Phaeacidiphilus > Phaeacidiphilus oryzae. The sequence goes on along the minus strand of NZ_JQMQ01000005.1, from coordinate 2,319,233 downwards.
GCCCTCCCGGCCCTGGTCGGCGACGAGCACACCGAACTGCTCGTCGTCGGCGGCGGCTACTCCGGTCTGTGGACCGCCCTCCTCGCCAAGGAGCGCGACCCGAAGACGGACGTCGTCCTCGTCGAGGGCAACGAGATCGCCTGGTCCGCCTCCGGGCGCAACGGCGGCTTCTGCGCCGCCTCGCTCACCCACGGCTTCGGCAACGGCCTGGAGCGCTGGCCGAACGAGCTCCGCAGGCTCGAAGAGCTGGGCGCGGCCAACCTCCAGGCCATCGAGGACACCCTCACCCGCTACGGCATCGACGCCGAATGGGAGCGCACCGGCGAGATCGACGTCGCCACCGAGCCCTACCAGCTGGACGAACTCCGCGAGGCCGCCGAGCTGATGCCGAAGTACGGCAGCGAGCCCGTCCTCCTGGAACGCGACGCCCTCCGCGCCGAGGTGGACTCGCCGACCTTCCTCGGCGGGCTCTGGGACAAGGACGGCGTGGCCATGGTCCACCCGGCCAAGCTCGCCTGGGGCCTCAAGCGCGCCTGCCTCGACCTCGGCGTCCGCATCTACGAGCACACCCGCGCCGAGAGCCTCTCCCGGCACGGCGCGGGGATGGCCGTCCGCACCGGCTACGGCCGGGTCTTCGCCCGCCGGGTGGCCCTGGGCACCAACATCTTTCCGAACCTCGTCCGGCGGGTCCGCCCCTACCTCGTCCCGGTCTACGACTACGCCCTGATGACCGAGCCCCTGACGGACGACCGGCTCGCCGCCATCGGCTGGAAGAACCGCCAGGGCCTGGGCGACTCCGCCAACCAGTTCCACTACTTCCGGCTCTCCGCCGACAACCGCGTCCTCTGGGGCGGTTACGACGCGGTCTACCACTACGGCGGCCGGGTCGCCGCCGAGCACGACCAGCGGCCGGCGACGTTCCGCAAGCTCGCCGCCCACTTCTTCACCGCCTTCCCGCAGCTGGAAGGCGTCCGCTTCAGCCACGCCTGGGGCGGGCCGATCGACACCTGCGCCCGCTTCTCCGCCTTCTACGGCACCGCCCACGAGGGACGCGTCGCCTACGCGGCCGGCTACACCGGCCTCGGCGTCGGCGCGACCCGCTTCGGCGCGGACGTCATGCTGGACCTCCTCGCGGGCAGCCCCACCGAACGCACCAGCCTGGAGATGGTCCGCAGCAAGCCCCTCCCGTTCCCGCCCGAGCCGCTGAAGTGGACCGGCATCTCCCTCACCCGCTGGTCCCTCGCGAAGGCCGACCGCAACGCCGGCCACCGCAACGCCTGGCTCAAGACCATGGACAGACTCGGCCTGGGCTTCGACAGCTGACGCACCTCCGGCCCGCGCGCCCCTGGGGAAAGCCCGAGGGACGCATCCAGGGGCGCGGGGAACCGCGCGCCCGGCCAGGCGGCCTGCCGCACTCGGCTAAGGGTTCCCCCTGCTCGAAGAGCTTGGGGGAGGAGTTCGGGTTGCGCCCCGGTGGCCCCGCCATGCGCGGTGCCGTAGTGGCTGGTCGCGCAGTTCCGGCGCCCCCGCATGCGCCCTGCGGTTCCATCCCGGCAGCCGAGCGGGGTCCGGGGCGGCGGCCCCGGGAAACGGCGAAAGGGCGGGGCCGGGGCAGAAAGAATCTTGGGTAACCCATGTAAGAGCCGGGCCCCCACCCGCTCTCCCACTGCAGGGCGCTTGCTGACGCGGCGTCCAACAAGACGCGAAGCAGCTCGCAGTGGAAGAGGGCGAATCATGGGGGCCTCAGCACAACACGCCATCGACTGGCTGGCCGCAGCCGCGCCGGACCCGAGCGCCTGCCGCCGGGAATGGGAACGCAGCCCCACCGGCGTGGCCACCCTTCCCGCCGGCGTCCGCTGGGACGTCCTCATCGTCCCCGGCCCCCTGGGCCGCACCACCCTGGACGTCCTCCTCGATTCCCCGCGCACCCGTCCCGGCCCGGTCCTCGCCGACCACGGCGGCCGCCGGGTCGGCTTCTTCGTCCCCACCGGCACGGCGGCCCGCTGGGTCGGCAAGAACACCCGCTGCGTGGGGCCCGGCACCTGGATCGTGGTCCCGCACCCCACCCGCTCGCTGCCCCGCTCGGCGACCCCCACCTGGCTGGTCGCCCCCGACGGCAGCGGCCGCCTCAACGATCCCGCCACCCTCGAACTGGCCCTCCACGAGGCCGCCGCCGACTATCTGTAAGGCGAACCCCCATACGACCGACACCCTGCTGATTGAGCGGAGCCCCCCGCGCTCCCAGACTGGTGGCAGCCCCTCAGCAACGAGACCCGGCCCCACCAGCCCAGCCCGGAGGAAGACCTTGTCCAAGCACATCACCCACTGGATCGCCGGCAAGTCGGCATCGACCGCCGGCAGCGCCCCGCGCCGCGGGGACGTGTACGACCCGGCCACCGGTCAGGTCACCGGCCAGGTCGACTTCGCCGAGATCGCCGACGTGGACGCCGCGGTGGCGAGCGCCCTCGCCGCCTTCGGCAGCTGGCGCCACGTCTCGCTGGCCAAGCGCACCCAGGTGCTGTTCAGGTTCCGCGAGCTGCTCAACGCCCGCCAGGACGAGCTGGCCTCGATCATCGTCTCCGAGCACGGCAAGGTGCACTCGGACGCGCTCGGCGAGATCGCCCGCGGCCTGGAGGTCGTCGAGTTCGCCTGCAACATCGCCCACCTGCTGAAGGGCGGCTTCAGCGAGCAGGTCTCCACCGGCGTGGACGTCTACTCGATCCGCCAGCCGCTGGGCCCGGTCGCGATCATCTCGCCGTTCAACTTCCCGGCGATGGTGCCGATGTGGTTCTTCCCGGTCGCCGTCGCGGCCGGCAACTCGGTCATCGTCAAGCCCTCCGAGAAGGACCCGTCCGCCGCCAACTTCCTCGCCGAGCTGTGGAAGGAGGCCGGCCTCCCGGACGGCGTCTTCAACGTCGTCCACGGCGACAAGGTCGCGGTCGACCGCCTGCTGGAGCACCCGGACGTCAAGTCCGTCTCCTTCGTCGGCTCCACCCCCATCGCCCGCTACGTCTACGAGACCGGCACCCGCTACGGCAAGCGCGTCCAGGCCCTCGGCGGCGCCAAGAACCACATGCTGGTCCTGCCGGACGCCGACCTCGACCAGGCCGCCGACGCGGCGGTCAACGCGGGCTTCGGCGCGGCCGGCGAGCGCTGCATGGCGGTCTCCGCCCTGGTCGCCGTGGACACCATCGCCGACGAGCTGATCGAGAAGATCAAGCAGCGGATGGCCGGCCTCACCGTCGGCCCCGGCTGCAACGGCGAGTCCGAGATGGGCCCGCTGGTCACCGGCGCCCACCGGGACAAGGTCACCTCGTACCTGGAGTCCGGCGTCGCCGACGGCGCCACCCTGGCCGTGGACGGCCGCAAGCACAAGATCACCGAGCAGGACGCCAACGGCGCCGGCACCGCCGACGGCTTCTGGCTCGGCCCGACCCTCTTCGACAACGTGAAGCCCGACATGTCGGTCTACACGGACGAGATCTTCGGCCCCGTCCTCTCGGTGGTCCGCGTCTCCTCCTACGAGGAGGGCCTGGACCTCATCAACCGGAACCCCTACGGCAACGGCACCGCCATCTTCACCAACGACGGCGGAGCGGCCCGCAAGTTCCAGAACGAGGTGGAGGTCGGCATGGTCGGCGTGAACGTGCCGATCCCTGTGCCGGTGGGCTACTACTCCTTCGGCGGCTGGAAGAACTCCCTCTTCGGCGACAGCCACGCCTACGGCCCGGAGGCCGTCCACTTCTTCACCCGGGGCAAGGTCGTCACCCAGCGCTGGCTCGACCCCTCGCACGGCGGCATCAACCTGGGCTTCCCGACCCACGACTGACCCGGGGGCCCGCCGCGCACCGTCCCCGCAGCCCGCGTCCACTCCGCTGACCAGCGGATTTGGGCGCGGGCTCGGTCATGGCGTAGTGTTCACCAGTCGCCCGACGGAACTCCGGGCGACCAACCCGAAACCAGACGCCCGGGCATTCGTGTGCCTGTTTTCGGAAAACAGCGCCGATTTCACTCGCAAGAGGAAATCCGCTAGAGTTTCACTCGTCGGAACGGAGGCCGAAAGGCCGAAGGAAAGACGGAAACCGAACCGCCGGAAACGGTCTGGTAAGGTAGAAAACGAACGAAGCGCCCGGAGGCGCCGGAGGGATACCGGCCCGAAGGAAGCGTCCGTTCCTTGAGAACTCAACAGCGTGCCAAAAGTCAACGCCAGACTATAAAACACCCCGTCTGTCTCGGTTTCCGAGGCGGCGAGGTTCCTTTGAAGAATCACAGCGAGGATTCACATCCTCTGCGTGATGCTCTATTTTAAAGCATTCACGGAGAGTTTGATCCTGGCTCAGGACGAACGCTGGCGGCGTGCTTAACACATGCAAGTCGAACGGTGAAGCCCTTCGGGGTGGATCAGTGGCGAACGGGTGAGTAACACGTGGGCAATCTGCCCTGGATTCTGGGATAACACCGGGAAACCGGTGCTAATACCGGATATGACCCTCCTCCGCATGGTGGGGGGTGGAAAGCTCCGGCGATCCAGGATGAGCCCGCGGCCTATCAGCTTGTTGGTGGGGTGATGGCCTACCAAGGCGACGACGGGTAGCCGGCCTGAGAGGGCGACCGGCCACACTGGGACTGAGACACGGCCCAGACTCCTACGGGAGGCAGCAGTGGGGAATATTGCACAATGGGCGCAAGCCTGATGCAGCGACGCCGCGTGGGGGATGACGGCCTTCGGGTTGTAAACCTCTTTCAGCAGGGAAGAAGCGCAAGTGACGGTACCTGCAGAAGAAGCACCGGCTAACTACGTGCCAGCAGCCGCGGTAATACGTAGGGTGCGAGCGTTGTCCGGAATTATTGGGCGTAAAGAGCTCGTAGGCGGCCTGTCGCGTCGGATGTGAAAGCCCGGGGCTTAACCCCGGGTCTGCATTCGATACGGGCAGGCTGGAGTGTGGTAGGGGAGATCGGAATTCCTGGTGTAGCGGTGAAATGCGCAGATATCAGGAGGAACACCGGTGGCGAAGGCGGATCTCTGGGCCATTACTGACGCTGAGGAGCGAAAGCGTGGGGAGCGAACAGGATTAGATACCCTGGTAGTCCACGCCGTAAACGTTGGGAACTAGGTGTTGGCGACATTCCACGTCGTCGGTGCCGCAGCTAACGCATTAAGTTCCCCGCCTGGGGAGTACGGCCGCAAGGCTAAAACTCAAAGGAATTGACGGGGGCCCGCACAAGCGGCGGAGCATGTGGCTTAATTCGACGCAACGCGAAGAACCTTACCAAGGCTTGACATACACCGGAAACGTCCAGAGATGGGCGCCCCCTTGTGGTCGGTGTACAGGTGGTGCATGGTTGTCGTCAGCTCGTGTCGTGAGATGTTGGGTTAAGTCCCGCAACGAGCGCAACCCTTGTCCTGTGTTGCCAGCGGGTTATGCCGGGGACTCACGGGAGACTGCCGGGGTCAACTCGGAGGAAGGTGGGGACGACGTCAAATCATCATGCCCCTTATGTCTTGGGCTGCACACGTGCTACAATGGCCGGCACAATGAGCTGCGATACCGCAAGGTGGAGCGAATCTCAAAAAACCGGCCTCAGTTCGGATTGGGGTCTGCAACTCGACCCCATGAAGTCGGAGTCGCTAGTAATCGCAGATCAGCATGCTGCGGTGAATACGTTCCCGGGCCTTGTACACACCGCCCGTCACGTCACGAAAGTCGGTAACACCCGAAGCCGGTGGCCCAACCCTTGTGGGGGGAGCCGTCGAAGGTGGGACCAGCGATTGGGACGAAGTCGTAACAAGGTAGCCGTACCGGAAGGTGCGGCTGGATCACCTCCTTTCTAAGGAGCACTTCTCATCCGCGTCTGCGGGTGCAGAGGCCACTACGCCGGCACACGTCCGGCGGTGGTAGCTCATGGGTGGAACGTTGACTATTCGGATCGGCTGGCTTGGCCGGCTCACCAGTACTGCCCCTTGGGGCGTGGAACGTGAGGCCGTGTCAGCAGGCCGGTCCGGGCGCGCTGTTGGGTCCTGAGGGCACGGATGTGTCTTCAGTGCCGACCCCATGCTTGGACAGGTGGGTGGTTGGTTGTTGCTTGAGAACTGCACAGTGGACGCGAGCATCTGTGGCCAAGTATTTAAGGGCGCACGGTGGATGCCTTGGCACCAGGAACCGATGAAGGACGTGGGAGGCCGCGATAGGCCCCGGGGAGCTGTCAACCGAGCTTTGATCCGGGGGTGTCCGAATGGGGAAACCCGGCGATCGTCATGGGTCGTCACCCGCTGCTGAACGCATAGGCAGTGTGGAGGGAACGCGGGGAAGTGAAACATCTCAGTACCCGCAGGAAGAGAAAACAACCGTGATTCCGGGAGTAGTGGCGAGCGAAACCGGATGAGGCTAAACCGTTTGTGTGTGAGACCCGGCAGGGGTTGCGCAGGCGGGGTTGTGGGAGCGAGCTTGATCGGTCTGCCGGCCGGTCGGTGAGTCAGAAATCGTTGGTGTAGGCGAAGGGCATGTGAAAGGCCCGGCGTAGAGGGTAAGACCCCCGTAGCTGAAACGTCAGCGACTTGCTTGCTTGTTTCCCAAGTAGCACCGGGCTCGAGGAATCTGGTGTGAATCTGGCGGGACCACCCGCTAAGCCTAAATATTCCCTGGTGACCGATAGCGGATAGTACCGTGAGGGAATGGTGAAAAGTACCGCGGGAGCGGAGTGAAATAGTACCTGAAACCGTGTGCCTACAAGCCGTGGGAGCGTCGGGGTGTGCTTGCACATCCTCGTGACTGCGTGCCTTTTGAAGAATGAGCCTGCGAGTTTGCGGTGTGTTGCGAGGTTAACCCGGGTGGGGTAGCCGTAGCGAAAGCGAGTCCGAAGAGGGCGTTTTCAGTAGCACGCTCAAGACCCGAAGCGGAGTGATCTAGCCATGGGCAGGGTGAAGCGCGGGTAAGACCGTGTGGAGGCCCGAACCCACCAGGGTTGAAAACCTGGGGGATGACCTGTGGTTAGGGGTGAAAGGCCAATCAAACTCCGTGATAGCTGGTTCTCCCCGAAATGCATTTAGGTGCAGCGTCGTGTGTTTCTTGCCGGAGGTAGAGCACTGGATAGGCGATGGGCCTGACCGGGTTACTGACCTTAGCCAAACTCCGAATGCCGGTAAGTGAAGCGCGGCAGTGAGACTGTGGGGGATAAGCTCCATGGTCGAGAGGGAAACAGCCCAGAGCATCGACTAAGGCCCCTAAGCGTGTGCTAAGTGGGAAAGGATGTGGAGTCGCAGAGACAACCAGGAGGTTGGCTTAGAAGCAGCCACCCTTGAAAGAGTGCGTAATAGCTCACTGGTCAAGTGATTCCGCGCCGACAATGTAGCGGGGCTCAAGCGCACCGCCGAAGTCGTGTCGTTCAGACAATAGCCCCAACGGGTGTCTGGATGGGTAGGGGAGCGTCGTGTGCCGGGTGAAGCCTCCGCGGAAGCGAGGGGTGGACGGTTCACGAGTGAGAATGCAGGCATGAGTAGCGATTCAGGAGTGGGAAACTCCTGCGCCGATTGACCAAGGGTTCCTGGGTCAAGCTGATCTGCCCAGGGTAAGTCGGGACCTAAGGCGAGGCCGACAGGCGTAGTCGATGGACAACCGGTTGATATTCCGGTACCCGTGGCAGTGCGCCAGCGCTGAACCAGGTGATGCTAAGCCCGTGAAGCCGCCCCTGATCTCTTCGGAGTGAGGGGGAGTGGTGGAGCCGGCGGACCAAGTCTGTAGTAGGTGAGCGATGGGGTGACGCAGGAAGGTAGTCCAGCCCGGGCGGTGGTTGTCCCGGGGTAAGGGTGTAGGGCGTTGCGTAGGCAAATCCGCGCGACATGTGCCTGAGACCTGATGCCGAGCCGTTGTGGTGAAGTGGATGATCCTATGCTGTCGAGAAAAGCCTCTAGCGAGTGCTGTTGCGGCCCGTACCCTAAACCGACTCAGGTGGTCTGGTAGAGAATACCGAGGCGTTCGGGTGAACTGTGGTTAAGGAACTCGGCAAAATGCCCCCGTAACTTCGGGAGAAGGGGGGCCATTGCTGGTGATCACCCTTGCGGTGTGAGCTGGTGGTGGCCGCAGAGACCAGCGGGAAGCGACTGTTTACTAAAAACACAGGTCCGTGCGAAGCCGTAAGGCGAGGTATACGGACTGACGCCTGCCCGGTGCTGGAACGTTAAGGGGACCGGTTAGCCTGGATTCGTCTGGGCGAGGCTGAGAACTTAAGCGCCAGTAAACGGCGGTGGTAACTATAACCATCCTAAGGTAGCGAAATTCCTTGTCGGGTAAGTTCCGACCTGCACGAATGGCGTAACGACTTCCTGACTGTCTCGACCACAGGCCCGGTGAAATTGCACTACGAGTAAAGATGCTCGTTTCGCGCAGCAGGACGGAAAGACCCCGGGACCTTTACTATAGCTTGATATTGGTGTTCGGTTCGGCTTGTGTAGGATAGCTGGGAGACGGTGAAGTCGCCACGCCAGTGGTGGTGGAGTCAATCTTGAAATACCAGTCTGGTCGTGCTGGATGTCTAACCTGGGTCCGTGATCCGGATCAGGGACAGTGTCTGGTGGGTAGTTTAACTGGGGCGGTTGCCTCCTAAAGGGTAACGGAGGCGCCCAAAGGTTCCCTCAGCCTGGTTGGCAATCAGGTGGTGAGTGTAAGTGCACAAGGGAGCTTGACTGTGAGACTGACGGGTCGAGCAGGTACGAAAGTAGGGACTAGTGATCCGGCGGTGGCTTGTGGAAGCGCCGTCGCTCAACGGATAAAAGGTACCCCGGGGATAACAGGCTGATCTTCCCCAAGAGTCCATATCGACGGGATGGTTTGGCACCTCGATGTCGGCTCGTCGCATCCTGGGGCTGGAGTAGGTCCCAAGGGTTGGGCTGTTCGCCCATTAAAGCGGTACGCGAGCTGGGTTTAGAACGTCGTGAGACAGTTCGGTCCCTATCCGCTGTGCGCGTTGGAGTCTTGAGAAGGGCTGTCCCTAGTACGAGAGGACCGGGACGGACGAACCTCTGGTGTGCCAGTTGTTCTGCCAAGGGCATGGCTGGTTGGCTACGTTCGGGAGGGATAACCGCTGAAGGCATCTAAGCGGGAAGCCTGCTTCGAGATGAGGACTCCCACCCACTTGTTGGGGTAAGGCTCCCAGTAGACGACTGGGTTGATAGGCCGGGTCTGGAAGCCCTGTGAGGGGTGGAGGTGACCGGTACTAATAGGCCGAGGGCTTGTCCATAGTTGCTCCGCGTCCACTGTGTTGTTCTGAAGAAACAGCCTGCCACAGGCAGATTTCTTCATAGTGTTTCGGTGGTCATGGCGGTCAGGGTACGCCCGGTTACATTCCGAACCCGGAAGCTAAGCTGGCCAGCGCCGATGGTACTGCACTCGGGAGGGTGTGGGAGAGTAGGACGCCGCCGAACAAACATTGAGAGAGGGCCCGGAACGGATTCACATCCGTTCCGGGCCCTCTTGCTTTTTCCTTCCGTGTGCACCGGTCCGCCGTCGCCCCTCGCCCCTCGCCCGTCGCCTCGACTGTGACCGATCAGTCGTGGCAAAGGGCTGGATCACGCCGACCGACCTGCGAGGATAGGGATGTGACAAAAAGTAGTACGAATGCGGCAGCGGAGCCCATCATCGTGCTGGTGCTCGGCGTCTCGGGGTCCGGGAAGAGCACTGTCGGTTCGATGCTGGCCGGCCGGCTCGGCTGGCCGTACGCCGAGGCGGATGACTTCCATTCGGAGGCCAACCGGCAGAAGATGGCCGCCGGCCACGCCCTCACCGACGAGGATCGCTGGCCCTGGCTGGAGACCATCGCGGAGTGGATGGACGGCCGGATCGCCGAAGGGCGCTCGGCTGTCGTCACATGCTCCGCGCTCAAGCGCTCCTACCGGGATCTCCTGCGGAAGAACAGGCCGCAGGTGCGGCTGGTGTATCTGAAGGGCAGCCGGGAGTTGATAGCGTCCCGCCTCACCGCCCGTCAGGGGCACTTCTTCCCGGCGCAGTTGCTGGAGACCCAGTTCGCCACGCTGGAGGAGCCGACCGAGGACGAGCACCCGTATGTGGTGCCGATCGGCGGCACGCCGGAGGAGATCGTCGACCAGACCGTCCGTCAGCTCGGCGTGGTCTGATCCGGCGACAGGTCCGGGCCGGCCTGCCCGGCCCCGGGCCCAGCTCCAGCTCCGGGCCCAGCTCCAACTCCGGGCCCAGCTCCAGCTCCGGGCCCAGGCCCAGCCTCGGGCCCAGCTCCAGCCTCGGGCCCAGGCCGAGGCGCCCAGCGCGCCACGCACCAGACCACCATCGCGGCCAGCGTCCAGGCGCCGATCACGTCCAGCAGCCAGTGGTAGTCGCGCCAGATCAGTGCCGCGCCGACTCCCAGGCACAGTACGGAGGTCAGCAGCGCCAGCACCCGGCGTGCCCACCGGCCGGCCACCGCCGACGAGAGCAGCCAGGCGCCGGTGACCAGGCAGACGGTCGCCGTCGAGGCGTGTCCGGAGGGGAAGTAGCCGAGGCCGGTGCTGCCGGTGGCGGCGCCGGAGGGGCCCGGCCGGGCGATGGCGTCCTTGGCGGGAACCACCGTGGCCGTCAGCAGAACAGCCGCCGCGCCCGCGGCGGCGAGCGGCGCCCACCACCTGTCCCGCCCGGCCCGCCGCGCGGCCCAGGCCGAGACGGCGGCACAGAGCGCGAGCAGAGGTACGGCGACCAGACTGTTGCCGAGGTCGCTCCAGTACTCGGCGAGGCCGTTCACGTGGAGGGCGGGAAGCGGCTTTTCCGCCACCGTCCACTGGACGTGGTCCCGTACGGCGCGATCGACGGCGAGCAGTGGTCCGTGGCTCAGGACCTGCTGGGTGAGGAGAGCGAAGACGGCCGCCGCGAGGAGCGCCAGGCCCGCCGCCCATCGGGCGCGGGAACGAGGAAGCCGCCCTGGAGCAGGGGGGAGAGCTCCAGGGCGGCCGGGGCGATCGCCGCTCCGCGCGTCCCGGGGGGTGTGGGCCGGGCGGTCGGTCGATCGGCTGTGGGGATGCGGGCTGCTGCCCGCGCAGGTGGTGTCCTCGGAGATGTCGTGCTCGGGATGCGCTTGCTCGGCTCGTGGATCGTGCTGCTGCGCTCGCTGCCTCTGTTGCCGGCGTCGCTGCCGATTTCGCTGAGTCACCGACAGGTGCCGCTTGTCCATCCGAGAATGACGGTACGTCACCGCGACCGGATGCAGTCGTGGGGTCGCCTATCTGCCATAAGGCCCTCACAGATTCTTCACGGAAGGCAGCACAACTTGGCGCCGCGGCAAACGTCTGCGCTGCGTAACGCCACATGGCCCCTGGGCTCTCAGGGGCCTGCTGATACGGCGGATTCGCGATATCGCCTCAGAGGGTAGCGCGGCCCCGGTCCTATGGCCGGAACCGGGGCCTCGCATTCCTGTGCAGGTTTCGTGTTCCTGCCCGAGGTCGATCAGGTGTGGGCCTCGAAGGCCCGCTCCAGGATGTCCAGGCCCTCGGTGAGGAGGTGCTCGGGGATCACCAGCGGCGGCAGGAAGCGCAGCACGTTGCCGTAGGTGCCGGCGGTGAGCACCAGCAGGCCCTCGTTGTGGCAGGCCTTGGCGATGGCCGCGGTGGTCTCCGGGTCCGGCTCCTTGGTGCCGGGCTTCACCAGCTCGACGGCGATCATCGCGCCACGGCCGCGGACGTCGCCGACGACCGCGTGCTTCTCCTGGATCGAGCGCAGGCGGGGAAGCATGGTCTCGCCGATCTTCCGCGCCTTGGCGTTGAGGTCCTGGGACTTCATCGTCTCGATGGCGCCGATCGCGGCCGCGCAGGCGACCGGGTTGCCGCCGTAGGTGCCGCCGAGGCCGCCGCCGTGGACGGCGTCCATGATCTCGGCACGGCCGGTGACCGCGGCCAGCGGCAGGCCGCCGGCGATCCCCTTGGCGGTGGTGATCAGGTCGGGGACGATGCCCTCGTCCTCGCAGGCGAACCACTGGCCGGTGCGGCAGAAGCCGGTCTGGATCTCGTCCGCGACGAAGACGATGCCGTGGGCCCTGGCGTACTCGACCAGCTTGGTCAGGAAGCCCCTGGCCGGCTCGATGAAGCCGCCCTCGCCCTGGATCGGCTCGATGATGATGGCCGCGATGTTCTCGCCGCCGATCTGCTTGCTCATCAGGTCGATGGCCTGTGCCGCGGCTTCCTCGGCGCAGTTCTCCGGGCCGGTGAGCCAGCGGAACGGGTAGGCCAGCGGCGCCCGGTAGACCTCGGGGGCGAACGGGCCGAAGCCGTTCTTGTACGGCATGTTCTTGGCGGTGAGCGCCATGGTGAGGTTCGTCCGGCCGTGGTAGCCGTGGTCGAAGACCACGACGGCCTGGCGCTTGGTGTAGGCGCGGGCGATCTTCACCGCGTTCTCCACCGCCTCGGCGCCGGAGTTGAAGAGGGCGGTGCGCTTCTCGTGGTCGCCCGGGGTGAGCTCGTTGAGCTGCTCGGCGACGGCCACGTAGCCCTCGTAGGGGGCGACCATGAAGCAGGTGTGGGTGAAGGCGGCCAGCTGCTCGGTGGCGCGGGCGACCACGGCCTCGGCGCTGTTGCCGACGTTGGTGACGGCGATGCCGGAACCGAAGTCGATCAGCGAGTTGCCGTCCGCGTCCTCGATGACGCCGCCACCCGCGCGGGTGACGTACACCGGCAGGGTGGTGCCCACACCGGCGGCGACCGCCGCTGCCTTACGGGCGTGCAGCTCCTGGGATTTCGGGCCGGGGATGGCGGTGACGAGGCGGCGCTCCTGGGGAAGCGAGGGCCCGCCGGGCAGAGCAGCGCTCATGGTGGGGTCTCCCGTCGGTTGATCTGAGGTGCAGGCTAGGGCGGGGTGCGGGGGCCCGCATGCTACGAAACGTAGCGATCTGCGCGGGGTTCTGTCCGCCGGGTCCATCGACTGCGCCGGTGGTCGCGCTCGGCCGCGCGGTCTGCGCGCCTCTCCGCAGCGGGCTGCGCCTCCACTACATTGGCGACGCGGGGAATGGGGAGTCTTGAGCGGTGCGGGTCTGGGAGCGGGCTGGGATGGATCAGGACGCGAAGCCGATTGCGACCTCGGGGGTGGCCACGCCGCCGTCGACGGCGTCTTCGACGCGGCCGGAGGCTTCGAACGAGGCGCGGACGCCTGAGCGGCAGACGGCTGAGCGCCCGGCGCCCGAGCGGCAGATGCCTGAGCGCCCGGCGCCCGAGCGTCCGGCGCCTGAGCGGCCGACGCGGTATCAGGGCTTCGACCTGGTGGGCTGGTTCGCGGCCCGGCGCCGGGCCGAGGCGGCTCCCGGCGTCTATGCCCTCGGACCCGAGCCCCGCCGGCGGAGAGGCGCGAGCGGTGCCGGCGGCGGCTCCGGCCGCGCGGCGGGCAAGGGCGCCCCAGGCGCCGACCACATCCTCCCGGGCGACCCGGCGGCCGAGGTGGAGGACGACCGTCCGCCGCTGCCGGCCTGGCGGCTGCTGCTGCGGGCCGCGCTCAACCTGGTGGTGGCCTGGGTGGTGCTGCTCTACGGCGGCAGCGTGCTGATCTACCTGGTGCTCTCGATCGTGCCCGGGGGCGGCTCCGGCGGGGCTCTGCACACCGTGGTGCTGCTGCTGGCCTACCTGGTCGTGATCGGTGTGCTGGTCAAGGTCTTCGGGCGGATGGGCCGCTGGCCGCTGGTCTACCGGCGGTTCCTCCGGCCGCTTCTGGCCCGGCTGGTGACGCATGATCAGCCGGAGCAGGCGTCGGTCCCGAGCCAGGGGGCCGCGCGTCGTCCTGACGGGGTCGTCCCGCGCCCGCCGCAGTCCGCGCCGCACGTGTCCGCCGACCCCTGGGAGGCCCTTCGGCCGGCCGTCCCCGCCGAGGCGCTGGCCCTGCTGGACGCGGAGACGGCCGCCCAGCGCGTGATGGACGTCGACCACACCCGGCTGCACCGCGCCTGGCGCTCCGCCGTCGCCGCCCCCGGCCGGTTCGCCGGGTTCGTCGAGGAGCTGCGCCGGGCCGGGGCGGCCGCCTTCGCGCATCCCTCCGGCGCCCGCGACCTGCCGCACCGCTCGCCCACCGGGCACGATCTGCTCCGCGCGCAGGTGCGGCTCGGCGAGGCACCGGACGTGCCGCGCAACCCGAGTGAGTACCGGGGGGTCGAGGTGGCCCTCGATCCCTCGCTGCTCGGCACCTCGCTGCTCGCGGTCGGCCCGGCGGCGACCGGCAAGACGGCCGGGCTGACCCGGCCGGTCGCCGAGTCGCTCTGCCTCCAGGCGCTCTGCGGCACCGCGGTGACCGTGGTGGTCGGCGCGGCCGACGCCGAGCTGGGCCCGGACTCCTGGTACGACGTGGTGATCGCGCCCGGCGACCCCGCGCGGGGCCGATACGGACTGGACCTCTACGGCGCCTCCGGGGTGCTGGACGAGGCCGCCGCGCGGCTGGCCGACGCATTGCTCCCGGAGGAGCTCGCGCTGCGCGCCGAGGGCGCGCGCGGGACGGTACGCACCGTGCTGGCCGCCTTCCGCGCCGGCTACGGCCGAAACCCGGGCGTCCGCGAGCTCTGTGCGCTGCTCCGGGGCGAACCCGCCGACTGGGAGGAGCTGCGGGGGACGCTGGCAGCGGCCGGAAAGCTCACGGCGCATCAGCGCGAGCTGGAGGCGCGGGAGCGGCAGCATGGGCGGGCGGACGACCTCGGCGCGCTACTGGCCGACCGGCTGGCGCTGCTGGACCGGCCCGGCCTGGCCGACTCCTTCAACCCCTCGGCCGAGCCGGCGGATCCGTCCGATCCCGCCGAATCGGCAGAGCCGAGCGATGCGGCCCAGCCGCTCGAAGACCGGAAGCCCCCCGCCGCTGCGACCGCCTCGGCCTCCGCCTCCGCCGCCGCTCCCGCCCCCGTCCTCCCGCTCTTCGCCCTGCGCGCCCTGGAGCATCCCCTCCGGGTGCGGATCGCGCTGCCCGAGGCGGCGTACCCGGAGGCGGCCCGGATCGTCTCCCGCCTGGCGGTCGGTCAGTTCCTCCACGCCGCCGCCGCGCGCCGGGACCGCTCGCTCTTCGCCGGGCTGGTGGTGGACGACGCCTCGGCCGCCGTCGACTCGCACGCGGTCCGCGGGCTGCAGCGGATCCGCGGCGCCAACGCGGGCGCGGTGCTCGCCCTCCGCAGCCTCTCCGACCTGCCGGAGTCGCTGCGCAACCCGCTCTTCGGCGCGGTGGGCTGCCGGATGGCCTTCCCCGGCCTGGCCCCCTGGGACGGCCGGCTCTTCTCCGAGGCGTGGGGGACGGTCTGGGTGAACGAGCGGGACGTGACCCGCACCCCCGACCTCTCCGGCGGCATGCTCCGGCGGCTGTTCCGCTCCATCCGCTCGGTTCTGGAGGGGGAGCGGGTGCAGACCGAGAGCGTCACCACCCGTCGGGTCGAGCGCCAGCGCTGGTCGCCCTCGGATCTGGCGCACGCGCTGCCCTCCGGCCACGCCGTCCTCTCCCTGGGCACGGTGGCCGGCGCGACCGTCCCGCCCGTCTTCCTCCAGCTCGGCGGGGGTTCCGCGACCGGTTACGCGAACGCCCCCGAGGCGGCTCGCTGACCACCGCCACCCGCCACCCGCCACCCGACACCCCCTTCGCTCCTGCCCCCGTCACCCCTGCCCCTGACGACTTCACGCCCGAGGACGGAATCCGAATGCACATAACGCGCACCGGCGCCGGCGCCACCCACACCGCCTGGGACCGGACGATCGAGCCGATCGCCGAGGTCGAGCCCGGCGCCGAACTCACCGTGGAGACCCTGGAGTCCAGCGGCGGCCAGCTGACCGCGGGTTCGGCCGCGGCCGAGCTGACCGGCCTCGACTTCGGCCGGATCAACCCGGTCACCGGCCCGTTCCGGATCGCCGGGGCCCGGCCCGGCGACGCCCTGGTGGTGGACATCCTGGAGATGGCGACCGGCAGTTGGGGCTGGACCGGCTGCATCCCCGGCTTCGGTCTGCTGGCCGAGGACTTCCCGGAGCCGCACCTGCGGATCTCCAAGATCGGCCCGGACAGCGCCGAGTTGCTCCCCGGCCTGTCGGTCCCCGTCCTGCCGATGGTCGGCACCATCGGCACCGCCCCGCCGGAGGACGGCCCGCACAGCATGGTCCCGCCGCGCCGCTGGGGCGGGAACATGGACATCCGGCATGTCGGCCCGGGGGCCAGGCTCGTCCTGCCGGTCGGAGTCGAGGGCGCCCTCCTCTCGCTGGGCGACGTCCATGCGGCGATGGGCGACGGCGAGGTGAGCGGCACCGGGGTGGAGACGGACGGGACGGTCCGGCTGCGGATCGGGCTGCGTCCGGGGGAGGCCCCGGCGACGCCCTTCCTGGAGACCTCCGAGCGGGCCCAGCGCACCGGCCGGGCGCTCGCCACCACCGGCATCGGACCGGACCTGATGGCCGCGAGCAAGGAGGCGACCCGGGCGCTGATCGAGGAGGTCGTCCGCCGCACCGGCCTGGCGGCCGAGGACGCGTACCTGCTGGCGAGCGTGGCGGCGGACCTGAAGATCTCGGAGGTGGTGGACGTCCCGAACTGGGTCGTCTCGGCCCACCTCCAGCTCTCCCTCCTCGACGGCTGAGGCGGCGCCGGGCGTACGCCGAGACGGAACCCGAGAGGTAGACCGGAGGGCCCCAAGGGGCATCTTTCGCCCATCGATGCTCCGCTGAGGCAGAATCGGGGGCGGCCACTGTCCGCTGTGGCCCAAGAAGGCCCAGTGAAGGTGACATGTCCGCCGGAAAGTCCCCCCTGCTGTTCCCCTCCCACCGTCCTCGCGCCCGCGGCGCCTCGGGCCCGAACCCGGCCGGCGGCGGGAGCGGCGGCGTCACCGTCGCGGCGATCGTCGCCATGCCCCCGCTCCGGCTCTCGGTGGCCGCCGGCGAGGGCAGCCTGCGGAGACCCGTCCGCTGGGTGCACACCAGCGAGCTGGAGGACCCGGCGCCGTTCCTGGAGGGCGGTGAGCTGCTGCTCACCACCGGGATGAAGCTCGGCCCCGACCCCGACCAGCTGCGCGACTACGTCCACCGGCTGGCGGACGCCGGGGTGGCCGGGATCGGCTTCGGCGTCGGCCTCGGCCACACCGAGGTGCCCGGCCCGATGATCGGGGCCGCGGCCGAGCGCGGGCTGCCGCTGCTCCGCGTTCCCCAGCCGACCCCGTTCATCGCGATCAGCAAGGCGGTCACCGCCGCTCTCGCCGCCGAGCAGTACCAGGCCGTGACGGTCAGTTTCGAGGCCCAGGAGGAGCTGACCAGGGCCGCCCTCGGCAAGGACGGCACGGCCGCCCTGGTGCGCACCCTGGCCCGCCGGCTCGGCGGGTGGGCGGCGCTCTACGACGCCTCCGGCGCGCTGGTCTCCTCCGCGCCCGGCTGGGCGGCGAAGCGCGCCGGCCGGCTGCGCGGCGAGGTCGAGCGGCTGCGCTCCCGGCCGGCCCCGGTCAGCGCCGCGATCCAGGGCGGCGTCCTCGCCGATCCCGAGCAGGGGGAGCGGCCGGCCGACCGGTCTGAGCGCCGCAACGGCACCGGAAACAGCACCGGAAACAGCACCGGGAACGGCGACGGCGCCGCCGCGCACGAGGACGCCGTCGTCCTGCAGTCCATCGGCGCCGACCGCCGGGCCCGCGGCTATCTCGCCGTGGGCACCGAGGCCCGGCTCACCGCCACCGAGCGCTACGTCCTCAACGCCGCCGTCGCCCTCCTCACCCTCACCCTGGAGCGTTCCCGCGGGCTGCGGCGCGCCGAGGAGCGGATGACCACGGCCCTGCTGCGGCTGATCCTGGACGGCCAGACGGGGATAGCGCGGGAGGTCGCCGGCGGCCTCTTCGGCGGCCTGCCCGCCGAGCCCGTCCGGGTGCTCGTCGCGGAGGGCGGCGAGGAGTCCGGCAGGGCGGCGGAGGAGGGCGCCAAGGCCCCCCTCGACCAGCTGATCGACCGGGCCGAGCAGGTCGCCGCGGGCGGCGGCGAGCGGGCGCTGGCCGCGCAGCTGGACGAGCAGACGGTGCTGCTGGTCACGGACGGCGGGGCGGTCCAGCGGGCCTGCGCGGACGCGGTCGAGGAGCTGGACGGTGTGGTCCTGGGGGTGTCAGGGCCCGGGCTGATCGACGAGGCGGGCGAGGCCGCCGTGGAGGCCCGCCGGGCGATGGCGGTCGCCCGGCGCAGCGGCCGCCGGCTGGTCGAGCACGAGGACGTCGGCGCCGGCTCCCTGCTGCCGCTGCTCGGCGAGGACGCCGTGCGGGCGTACGCGGACGCGCTGCTGCGTCCGCTGCGCGAGCACGACGCCTCCTCCCGCGGGGACCTGGTGGCCTCGCTGGGTGCCTGGCTGGCCCGGCACGGCCAGTGGGACGCGGCCGCCGCCGACCTCGGCGTCCACCGGCACACCCTGCGCTACCGGATGCGGCGGGTCGAGGAGCTCCTCGGCCGCTCGCTGGACGACACGGACATGCGGATGGAGCTGTGGCTGGCCCTGCGGGCCACCGAGGAGTAGCCGCGGCCTTCGCGCATTGGACGGCCCGTAGGAAAACCCGGGCCGTCCGCTCCATCGCGTCCCGTCACGGCGGGGCGCCCCGCGTCTACGGTGACCCTCAGCGTTCAGTGCTTCGAGCGTTTCCGACGAGTTGACGAGGGGCCGGTGTCTTCCGTGGCGACTACCCACCCGACTGCCCACCCGACCACCCACCCGTTCTGGCTGGCCGGCCGGCCGGTCGAGGGCGAGCAGGGCTTCGAGGTCCACCACCCCTGGGACGGCTCCCTGGTGGCCCGGGTCTCCGAGCCCAGCGAGGCCCAGGTCGAGGAGGCCGTGGCGGGCGCCGCCGCGGCCGTCGACGCGTTCTCCGCGACGCCGGCGTACGTCAGGGCCGCCGCCCTGGACCACGTGGCCAGGCGGCTCGCGGAGCGCACCGAAGAGCTGGCGAAGCTGATCACCGCCGAGAACGGCAAGCCGATCAAGTGGGCCAGGGGCGAGGTCGGCCGGGCCGTCTCGGTCTTCCGCTGGGCCGCCGAGGAGGCCCGCCGCTTCAACGGCGGCGAGGCCCAGCGCCTGGACACCGACCAGGGCGGCACCGGGCGGCTGGCGCTCACCCGCCGCTTCGTGGGCGGGGCCGTGCTCGGGATCGCGCCGTTCAACTTCCCGCTCAACCTGGTCGCGCACAAGGTCGCCCCGGCGATCGCGGTCGGCGCGCCGATCATTCTCAAGCCGGCCCCGGCCACCCCGCTCTCCGCGCTGGTGCTGGGCGAGATCCTGGCCGAGACCGACCTTCCGGCCGGCTCCTGGTCGGTGCTGACCGTCCCCAACGACCGGATGCCTGCCCTGGTCCAGGACCCGCGGCTGCCGGTGATCTCCTTCACCGGCTCGGACACCGTCGGCCACGCGATCCAGGACTCGGTGCCGCGCAAGCACGTCACCCTGGAGCTCGGCGGCAACGCCGCGGCGGTCGTCCTCGCCGACTACTCCTCCGACGAGGACCTGGAGTGGGCGGCCGGCCGGATCGCCACCTTCGCCAACTACCAGGGCGGCCAGTCCTGCATCTCGGTGCAGCGGGTGATCGCCGACGCCTCGGTCTTCGACCGGCTGGCGGAGAAGGTGGTGGCCAAGGTCGGCGCCCAGGTCACCGGCGACCCCTCGGACGCCTCGGTCGACGTCGGCCCACTGGTCAGCGAGGACGCCGCGAAGCGGGTGGAGTCCTGGGTGGACGAGGCGGTCTCGGCCGGCGCCCGGCTGCTCGCCGGCGGCAAGCGGGAGGGCGCCTCGTACGCGCCGACCGTTCTGGCCGACCTGCCGGACGGCGTCAGGCTGGCCCGTGAGGAGGTCTTCGGCCCGGTCCTCACCCTCCACCGGGTGGAGGGCGCCGACGAGGCCTTCCGGCTGGTCAACGCCTCCCGCTTCGGGCTGCAGGCGGGCGTGTTCACCCACGACCTGCAGACCGCCTTCCGGGCCCACCGCGAACTGGAGACCGGCGGCGTGGTGATCGGCGACGCGCCGTCCTACCGCGCCGACCAGATGCCGTACGGCGGGGTCAAGGACTCCGGGGTCGGCCGTGAGGGCGTCGCGTACGCGATGGAGGACTACACCTACGAGCGGGTCCTGGTGCTCACCGGCCTGGCGCTCTGAGACCGGTCGCGGAGAAACTCGGGACGCTCACCTATGGTGATCACTCGATGACGGTCGGTACGGTCGGGTAGCACCAGCCGGTAACCCCCCTCCGCGGCGAGGTGAGCCCCGATGACCGCTCAGCAGGACCGTTCCAGCAGCGCCCCCGGCGCCGGCACCCCCAAGGTGACGGAGCGCGAGGCCAGAAGGGTGGCCGAGGAGGCCAGGGAGCAGGACTGGCGCAAGCCCAGCTTCGCCAAGGAGCTCTTCCTCGGCCGCCTCCGCCTGGACCTGATCCACCCCCACCCGCTGCCCACCGCCGAGGCGGAGGCGGCGGGCGAGGCGTTCCTCGCCGAGCTCCGCACCTTCTGCGAGGCCGAGGTGGACGGCGAGCTGATCGAGCGGGAGGCCCGGATCCCCGACGAGGTGGTCAAGGGCCTCCAGGCGCTCGGCGTCTTCGGGATGAAGATCGACCGCGAGTACGGCGGCCTCGGCCTCTCCCAGGTGCACTACAACCGCGCCCTCGCGCTGATCGGCAGCGTCAGTCCGGCGATCGCCGCGCTGGCCTCCGCCCACCAGTCGATCGGGGTCCCGCAGCCGCTCAAGCTGTTCGGCACCGAGGAGCAGAAGCGGGCGTTCCTGCCGCGCTGCGCCCGCGACGCGATCAGCGCCTTCCTCCTCACCGAGCCGGACGTGGGCAGCGACCCCGCCCGGCTGGCCACCGCCGCCGTGCCCACCGAGGACGGCGACGCCTACGTCCTGGACGGCGTGAAGCTGTGGACCACCAACGGGGTGGTGGCCGACCTGCTGGTGGTGATGGCCCGGGTGCCGAGGAGCGAGGGGCACCGGGGCGGGATCACCGCCTTCGTGGTGGAGGCCGACGCGCCGGGGATCACCGTCGAGCGCCGGAACGCCTTCATGGGGCTGCGCGGCATCGAGAACGGGGTGACCCGCTTCCACGGCGTGCGGGTGCCCGCGGCCAACCGGATCGGGGCCGAGGGCGCGGGCCTGAAGATCGCGCTGACCACCCTCAACACCGGGCGGCTCTCGCTGCCGGCGGTGTGCGCGGGGGCCGCCAAGTGGTGCCTGAAGATCGCCCGCGAGTGGACCGGCGTCCGCGAGCAGTGGGGCAAGCCGATCGCGGCCCACGAGGCCGTCTCGGCCAAGGTCGCGCACATCGCGGCCACCGCGTTCGCGCTGGAGGCGGTGGTCGAGCTGGCCGGGCAGATGGCGGACGAGGACCGCAACGACATCCGGATCGAGGCCGCGCTGGCCAAGCTCTACAACTCCGAGCAGGCCTGGCTGCTGGCCGACGAGCTGGTGCAGATCCGGGGCGGGCGCGGCTTCGAGACGGCGGCCTCGCTGGCCGCGCGCGGGGAGCGGGCGGTGCCGGCCGAGCAGATCCTGCGCGACCTGCGGATCAACCGGACCTTCGAGGGCTCGACCGAGATCATGCACCTGCTGATCGCCCGGGAGGCGGTGGACGCCCACCTGAAGGTCGCGGGGGACATCATCGACCCGGAGGCCGACCTGCGGAGGAAGGGGCGCGCGGCGGCGCGGGCCGGCGGTTTCTACGCCAGGTGGCTGCCGAAGCTGGTCGCCGGCCCCGGTCAACTCCCGGGCGCGTACGGGGAGTTCCACCCCTCCGGCTGCGCCGACCTGGCGCGGCACCTGCGCTACGTGGAGCGGGCGGCCCGCCGGGTCGCGCGCAGCACCTTCTACGGGATGTCGCGGTGGCAGGGGCGGATGGAGACCAAGCAGGGCTTCCTCGGCCGGATCGTCGACATCGGCGCCGAGCTGTTCGCGATGAGCGCGGTCTGCGTGCGGGCGGAGATGCTGCGCGGCCGCGGCGGCGACCCCGAGCTGGGGCGGGCCGCGTACGAGCTGGCGGACGTGTTCTGCCGGCAGGCGGAGGTGCGGGTCGAGGAGCTGTTCGGCCGGCTGTGGACCAACACCGACGCGGTGGACCGGGCGCTGGCCGAGCGGGTCGTCGCGGGCCGCTACGAGTGGCTGGAGGAGGGCGTCCTCGACCCCTCGGGCGACGGCCCGTGGATCGCGGACGCGACTCCGGGTGCGAGCGCGGTGAAGAACGTCCACCGGCCCATCCGGTAGGGCTCGCCCCGGCCGCGCGGGGCGGCCCCGCGCTGCTACCGTTTGGTGACGGCGGGTCAGGGGGACCCGGGGGGAGAAGCCGTCATGGATCACGATCCGTACGGGCATTTGCCGAGCGTGCCGGGCCCGCCGTCGGGTCCACCGGCTTCCGGCCCGCCTCCGTCTGGTCCGCCGCCTTCAGGTCCGCCGTCCTCCGGTCCTCCGTCCGGCCCGTCGGTCCCACCCCCGCCGCCGCGCCCGCCGCGGCGGCGCGGATGGGTGATCGGCGGGGTCCTCGCCGCGCTCGTCGTCGCTGCGGGCGTGGTGGTCGGGGTGCGGACGGCCGGCGGCGGAGCCGGCGCCGAGGCGTCCAGCGACTCCGCGGGGAGCATGGCGCTGCCCGGCTCGCAGGCCTCCTGGGCGCCCCCGATCTGGGCCACGCCCGCCAACGACCTCGGGGCCGCCGACCCCCGGACGACCGTCTCGGGCACCGTCTACTTCGCCAAGAACAGCCCCGCCGACCTGGCCGGCCTCGCCGCCCGGGTCGGCACCCCGGGGGACCCGGACTACCACCACTACCTGTCCCCGGCCCAGCTGGCCACCCGGTTCCGGACCCGGGCCCACGCCGCCCAGGCGGTCACCGCCTGGGTCCGGCAGAACGGGATGACCATCGTCTCCGAGGACGCCGACTCGGTGGTGGTGCGGACCACCATCGGCAAGGTCGAGGAGGTGCTCGGCATCCGGATCCACCGCTACCGGCACAGCGGCCACGCCTACCTCTCGCCGACCAGCCGCCCGGCCTTCCCGCCGGACGTCGGCGACTACGTCGCCGGGGTCACCGGCCTGACCACCTCCGACCCGGTCAGCCCGCCGCGCGCGCCGGCCCTCGGCGGCGCCTCCACCCGCACCTGCAGCACCTACTTCGGCGAGAAGACCCTGGCCGGCGCCCCGCCCTCGCCCCGAACCGGCCGGCCGGTGCCGCTCGCGGTCTGCGGCTACAGCCCGGCCCAGCTGCGCTCGGCCTACGGAGTCGAGGGCAGCGGGCTGACCGGTCGCGGGGCGACCGTCGCCGTGGTGGACGCCTTCGCCTCGCCGACCATCGTCGAGGACGTCGACCGCTGGTCCCGGGCGGCCGGGCTGCCCGAGCTGACGCCCGGCCAGTTCCGCCAGGTGCTCCCCGCCTCGTACGCGACCGGCAGCAGCGCGGCGGACGCGCAGGGCTGGTGGGGCGAGGAGACCCTGGACGTCGAGGCGGTGCACGCCCTCGCCCCGGACGCGAAGATCGTCTACTACGGGGTGCGGTCCCCGGACGCCGCCGACTTCGTGGAGGTCCTCCACACCGTCGTGGCCACCCACGGAGCGGACATCGTCAGCGCCTCCTGGGGCGGCCCGGAGGGGGCCACCGACCCGTCCGTCTTCGGCGCCGAGTCGCAGATCTTCGAGGAGGGCGCCGTCGAGGGCATCTCGTTCAACGCGGCCACCGGGGACGACGGCGACTACACCGCCAAGGGCGCCCCCACACCGGAGGTCTCCGACCCGGCCGCCAACCCCTGGGTGACCGCGGTCGGCGGCACCTCGCTGGCCGTCGGCAGCGACGGCTCCTACGGCTGGGAGAGCAGCTGGGGCGACGTCGGCTTCCCGTACGCGAACGGAAGCTGGGACACCCAGGCGAACGGCGTCCGGATGGGCGCCGGGGGCGGCGGCGTCAGCCAGGTCTACCAGCAGCCCTTCTACCAGCGCGGGGTCGTCCCCGCCGGGCTGACCACCCGCGCCCGGGCGGTGCCGGACGTGGCGATGGACGCGGACGGGCTGACCGGCCTCGCGGTCGGCCAGAGCACCGCCACCGTGGTCGCCCGGCCGGCCGCGGCCGGCGACGGCGTGACGTTCACCGCCGCGGTGAGCGGCTTCGCCTTCCAGCCGGTCGGCGGCACCAGCCTGGCCACGCCGCTCTTCTCCGCGATGGAGGCGCTGGCCCAGCAGGCCGCCGGGGGCACCCCGCTCGGCTTCGCCGCCCCCGCCCTCTACGCCCAGACGAAGTCCGCCGCCGGGACCTTCCACGACGTCACCACCCCGCCGCAGGGGCTGACCGCCTCCCCCGAGCTGATCGCGGGCGACCGGAACGGCAACCCGGTGCTGGTCGAGCTGGCCCACGACGACTCGCTGCGCGCCGCCGCCGGCTACGACGACGCCACCGGGCTCGGCTCCCCGGCGGGGCCCTTCCTCACCTGGTTCGCCAGGCATCCGAACGGCAGGTGAGCCGGCCCGGGGAGAACGGGGGAGGGGCGCTGCCCCATGGAGGCCCGCGCGCAGGACAGAATGGGGCGCATGGAGTCGCTCGCCACGCCGCACACCGTTTTCCAGCCCGCCCCGACCCCGGGCGCCGATCCGGACGGCCCCCGGGAGCTGGTGATCCTCGGCTCGACCGGGTCGATCGGCACCCAGGCCATCGATGTGGTCACCCGCAACCCCGGACGGTTCCGGGTGGTGGGCCTCTCCGCCGCCGGCGGGCGGCCGGAGCTCCTCGCCGAGCAGGCGCTGGAGCTGGGCGTGCGGACCGTGGCGGTGGCCCGCGAGGACGCCCTGCCGGCGGTCCGGGAGGCGCTGCGGGCCAAGGCCGGCGGCCGCCCGCTGCCCGAGCTGACCGCCGGACCCGACGCCGCCTCGGATCTCGCCGCCGCGCCCTGCCACACCGTGCTCAACGGCATCACCGGCTCGATCGGCCTCGCCCCCACCCTCGCCGCGCTGCGGGCCGGCCGGGTGCTGGCGCTGGCCAACAAGGAGTCGCTGATCGTCGGCGGTCCGCTGGTGAAGGAGCTGGCCCGGCCGGGCCAGATCGTCCCGGTGGACTCCGAGCACGCGGCGCTCTTCCAGGCGCTGATGGGCGGCACCCGGGCGGAGATCCGCAAGCTGGTGGTGACCGCGAGCGGCGGCCCGTTCCGCGGCCGGACCAGGGAGCAGCTCTCCGGGGTGACCAAGGAGGACGCCCTGGCCCACCCCAACTGGGACATGGGCCCGGTGATCACCATCAACTCGGCCACCCTGGTCAACAAGGGCCTTGAGGTGATCGAGGCCCACCTCCTCTACGACATCCCGTTCGAGCGGATCGAGGTGGTGGTCCACCCGCAGTCGATCGTCCACTCGATGGTCGAGTTCGTGGACGGCTCGACGATGGCCCAGGCCGGCGTCCCGGACATGCGGATGCCGATCTCGCTGGGCATCGGCTGGCCGCGGCGGGTGCCGGAGGCCGGCCCCTTCCTCGACTGGACCAAGTCCTCGACCTGGGAGTTCTTCCCGCTGGACGAGGAGGCCTTCCCGTCCGTCGGCCTGGCCCGCGAGGTCGGGCAGCTGGGCGGGACCGCCCCGGCCGTCTTCAACGCGGCCAACGAGGAGTGCGTGGACGCCTTCCTCCAGGACAGGCTCGCCTTCACCGCGATCGTGGACACGGTCGCCAAGGTGGTCGGGGAGCACGGACGGCCCGCCCCCGGAACCCGGCTCACCCTGGACGACGTCCTCGCCGCCGAGAGCTGGGCGCGCGCTCGGGCTCGCGAGCTCGCCGCGGGGTGACGCATCGGGGTGACCGCCTCAGGGCGGCGCCTCGGGGTGGTCGACCCGATCGGGGGGTCGCCGGTCAGGGTGAACGCCCACATGTTGAGCTGACGCTTACACAGGTTCGCGGATGATGATGACTGAAGTCCTACGGGTTCCACGGTTCCGACCGGTCCCACGGATACCCCACGCTCTGCAGGAGGGCCGATGACCACGCTGATGACGGTGCTCGGCATCGTCGTGTTCGCCCTCGGCCTGGGGGTGTCCATCGCCTTCCACGAGCTGGGGCACCTGACCTGGGCCAAGACCTTCGGCATCCGGGTGCCGCAGTACATGGTCGGCTTCGGCCCGACCGTGTGGTCGCGGAAGAGGGGCGAGACCGAGTACGGGCTCAAGGCCGTTCCGCTCGGCGGCTACATCCGCATGATCGGGATGTTCCCGCCCGGCAAGGACGGGAGGGTCACCGCCCGCTCCACCTCGCCCTGGCGGTCCATGATCGAGGACGCCCGGGAGCAGTCCTACGAGGAGGTCGGGGAGGGCGACGAGAACCGGCTCTTCTACACCCGCAAGCCGTGGAAGCGGGTGATCGTGATGTTCGCCGGCCCCTTCCACAACCTGATCCTCGCCTTCCTCCTCTTCCTCGTGGTGCTGATGGGCTTCGGTATCACCACCGAGGTGCCCACCGTCTCCTCGGTCTCCCAGTGCGTGGTCTCGGCCACCGCCAAGACCGACACCTGCCCCCGGAACGCCCCGCTCTCGCCGGCCGCCAAGGCCGGGCTCCGGGCCGGCGACCGGATCGTCAGCTTCAACGGGCAGCGGATCAAGAAGTACGACCAGCTGCAGAACGACATCCGGGACGCGGCCGGCCAGACCGTGGCCATCGGCGTGGTCCGCGACGGCAGGCCGCTCACCCTCCACGCCGAACTGGTCACCAACACCCTGGCCAAGGTGGACTCCAACGGGAACCCGACCAGCGGCACGGTGAAGGCCGGCTTCCTCGGCTTCAGCCCGGCCACCGGCGTCCAGCACCTGGGCTTCGGCGAGAGCCTGGACCAGATGGGGAAGATGGCGGAGAGCGGCGTCCAGTCCATCGCCTCCCTGCCGTCCAAGATCCCGGCGCTCTGGGGCTCGGCCTTCGAGGGCAAGGCCCGCACCGCGGACCAGCCGGTGGGCGTGGTCGGCGTGGCGCGGGTCGGCGGCCAGGTCTTCTCCATGCACATCCCGGCCGAGATGCGGATCGCGATGATGCTGAACCTGGTGGCCGGGCTCAACCTCTCGCTCTTCCTGCTGAACATGCTGCCGCTGCTGCCGCTGGACGGCGGGCACATCGTCGGGGCGTTGTGGGAGGCCGTCCGCCGGCACGCCGCCCGGCTCTTCCGGATGCCCGACCCCGGCCCCTTCGACGTGGCCAAGCTGATGCCGGTGGCGTACGTCGTGGCCGGGGTGTTCCTCTGCTTCACCGTGCTGGTGATGATCGCGGACGTGGTGAATCCGGTACGGCTGAACTGACCGGCCGCCGGCCATGCCCCGGCCGACGGGCGCGTTGACGTACGGTGACGCGGCGGGAACGCGCGGGGCGCAGTCGGGTTGCGTTGCCCCGGCCTGCGGGCCCGGGCTCGGTGCGGTGCCGTACGGTTGGTCAACGGGAGTACGAACGGCCCGGTCCTCGAAGTGATCGGCCCTCGTCCTCCCGGTCCGCGACCGGGCCCCGGCCGGACCGCCTACATCTGGTCACATCCGAACCCATGGGGAAGCACGCAGAGATGACCTCAGTCTCGCTCGGAATGCCGTCCGTCCCGCCGCAGCCGTTGGCTGAGCGGCGGTTGAGTCGTCAGATCATGGTGGGTTCGGTGCCGGTGGGTGGGGGTGCGCCGGTGTCGGTGCAGTCGATGACCACGACGCCGACGACGGATGTGAATGCGACGTTGCAGCAGATCGCGGAGTTGACGGCGTCGGGGTGTCAGATCGTGCGGGTGGCGGTGCCGTCGCAGGATGATGCGGAGGCGTTGCCGGCGATCGCGCGGAAGTCGCCGATTCCGGTGATCGCGGATATTCATTTCCAGCCGAAGTACGTGTTCGCCGCGATCGATGCGGGGTGTGCGGCGGTGCGGGTGAATCCGGGGAACATCCGGCAGTTCGACGACAAGGTGCGGGAGATCGCGAGGGCGGCGTCGGGGGCGGGGGTGCCGATCCGGATCGGGGTGAACGCGGGATCGTTGGACAAGCGGTTGCTGGAGAAGTACGGGAAGGCCACGCCGGAGGCGTTGGTGGAGTCGGCGTTGTGGGAGTGCTCGCTCTTTGAGGAGCACGGGTTCCGGGATATCAAGATCTCGGTGAAGCACAACGATCCGGTGGTGATGATCAATGCGTATCGGCAGTTGGCGGCGGCGTGTGATTATCCGTTGCATCTGGGGGTGACGGAGGCGGGTCCGGCGTTCCAGGGGACGATCAAGTCGGCGGTGGCGTTCGGGGCGTTGCTGGCGGAGGGGATCGGGGACACGATCCGGGTGTCGCTCTCGGCGCCTCCGGTGGAGGAGGTGAAGGTCGGGTCGCAGATCCTGGAGTCGTTGGGGTTGCGGCAGCGGGGGCTTGAGATCGTGTCGTGTCCGTCGTGTGGGCGGGCGCAGGTGGATGTGTACAAGTTGGCGGAGGAGGTCACCGCCGGCCTGGACGGGTTGAAGGTGCCGTTGCGGGTGGCGGTGATGGGGTGTGTGGTGAACGGGCCGGGTGAGGCGCGTGAGGCGGATCTGGGGGTGGCGTCGGGGAACGGCAAGGGGCAGATCTTCGTGCGCGGTGAGGTGATCAAGACGGTGCCGGAGTCGAAGATCGTGGAGACGTTGATCGACGAGGCGATGAAGCTGGCCGAGGAGATGGGCGTCGACGCCGAGGGCGAACCCGTCGTCACCCCCGTCGCCTGACCCTCTTCCTGCCCCGGCCCCGCCCTTTCGCCGTTTCCTCCGGGGCTGCCCGCCCCCGGCCCCGGTGAGCCCGAAGGGCGCCCGTTGACCTGCGACTTCGTCGCTGTGTTCGGGCGGCCCCGAAAGGCCCGGCGTCGCGTTACCCGTCCCGGAGGGATATCGTGCTTGCGCCCGCGGCGACAACGCCGCCGCTCGCCGCACCGCGGAGACATCAGTGTTGAGTAGTTCCTCCCTAGCGACTCGGCTTCTGGACGCCGGCGACCTCGCCGACGCGCAGGCCGTGCTCGACCGCGACCCGGTCGCGAACGCCTTCGTGGCCGCCCGCGTCCAGCTGGCGGGCCTGGACCCGTGGCGCCTCGGCGGCGAGATGTGGGGCTGGGACGGACCCGACGGACGGCTCGACGCCCTCTGCTACGCGGGCGCCAACCTGGTGCTGGTGAACGCCCGCCCGGAGGCGGTCCGCGCCTTCGCGGAGCGGGCCCGCCGCCAGGGCCGGCGCTGCTCCTCGATAGTCGGGCCCGCCGGACCGACCGCGGACCTGTGGAACCGGCTCGCGGACGTCTGGGGGCCCGCCCGCGAGGTCCGCGCCTGCCAGCCGCTGATGGCCACCGACCGCCCGTCCGAGGAGATCGCCGCGGACCCCCACGTCCGCCGGGTCCGCCGGGACGAGATCGAACTGCTGATGCCCGCCTGCGTGGCGATGTTCACCGAGGAGGTCGGGGTCTCCCCGCTCTCCGGCGACGGCGGGCTGCTCTACCGCTCACGCGTGGCCGAACTGGTGACCACCGGCCGGGCGTTCGCCCGCTTCGACGACCGCGGCCGGGTCGTCTTCAAGGCGGAGATCGGCGCCGCCACCGATCTGGCCTGCCAGGTCCAGGGCGTCTGGGTGGCGCCGGAGTACCGGGGGCAGGGCCTCTCCGAGACCGGCATGGCCGCCGTCGTCGAGCACGCGCTGCGCGAGGTGGCCCCGGTCGTCAGCCTCTACGTCAACGACTTCAACCAGCCCGCCAGGGCCGCGTACCGGAGGGTCGGCTTCGCCGAGGTCGGCGCCTTCATGAGCGTCCTCTTCTGAGGCCGGTGGGACGCGGTACGCAAGCCGACCGCGCCCGGTTCAATTCTGACGGAAGTCCACCGAAGCCCTCCCGTCCCCCGATCCGGTGATTAGGCTCCCCGCCGTATCTGCCCCCCACGGCAGGAGGAGTACCGGTGTCACCCAACCGTCCCATCCGACGACACGGCCGGCGGGGCCTCCCCGCCCCCGCCAACGTCCTTGCCCGCCATCGGACTTCGGCGATCGGCGCGGCGATCGGCGCCCTGGTCGCGCTGGCCGCGGTGCTCGGCGTCGCGTTCGGCGCCACCGGCGGCGGCGCCCCCGCCCCGGCCGGCGCGGCCGCCGCCGCGCAGCCCAACCCGAACTGCACCCTCTCCGTCCCGGCCGCCCCCACCTCCGCCGCCGGACTCGCCACCCCCTACCAGCTGACCGCCACCGACCCGGCGCAGGGCCCCTGCCACGAGGCCGACGTGAACCAGTCGGCCTTCGTCCAGGCGACCGCGGTGGATCCGGCCACCGGGGCGGTCTCGGTCTACGACCCGCTGGTGGTCGACGCCGGCACCCAGCCTGCGGCGGCCCCCGTCACCCCGAAGCTGCCGGCCGGCGCGGTCGTCGGCATCTGGTTCGGCTTCAACGGGACCACGCTGCGGCTGTCCGGCGCCGGTGCCCGAAGCTGCGTCAACGGCACGGGCTCCCCGTTCGGGCAGTTCGCCTACTGCAACGCCCCCGCGTTCTTCTCCGCCGCCAACCAGGCGGAGGCCGCCGGGCGGCTCGCGGTGCCGCCGCTCGGCACCGCCAAGGACGGCCAACCCTGCCTGACCACCCGCGACTTCGGGCTGGTGGACCAGGACCAGAGCGACAACGTCACCACCGAGTACCTCGCCACCGCGAACGGCAGGACCGCGCAGAACACCCCCGCCGGGGCACAGGCGGCCGGTACCGGGGCGCCACTGCTCAACGGAAGCGACAACCTGCTGCTGGACGCCTTCGTCGACCCGGCGCTCGGCTGCACCCCGTGGACCGCCCCCGACCTGGCCGTTCCCGGCAACAAGCTGACCTCCCTCGCGCTGGACGAGCTCCAGGCGGCGAAGGACCAGGCCGCGCCGACCGCACTGGTGCCGATGAACGACCCGATGGTCCTCACCGCCAACGGCGGTTTCAGCGCCACCAAGACCAACCTCTACCGGAGCGGTGTCGACCAGCGCAGGCTGAGCGCCGCCGACAACGGATCGCCGACGCTGTACTGCAGCCGGCTGGCCTCGCTGGGGCCGAAGCGGATCAACGCCGACCGGCAGTTCACCGTCGGCGCCCCCTCGCCGACCGCGGGGATGAACCTCTTCGACTTCCTCACCCAGCGGCTCGCGGCCTCGCTCACCAACCTCAAGTGCCCGCAGGCGGCGGCGCCTTCCGCGGCCTCGCCGTCGGGCTCGCCGACGGTGTCGGCACCGGCCTCCTCGGCGTCCGCCTCGGCCCCGGCCGCCGGTGGCACGGCGACGCCGTCCATGCCCGGATCGACGCAGGCCGGCGCGCCGACCTCGGCCGTGCCGGCGACCTCCGCCCCGGGGGCCGCGCCGAGTTCCGCGCCGGCCACGGCCGCGCCGTCCGCCTCGGCTTCCGTGACCTCGCGGCCGCCCGCCGGGCCGGGCGGTGGCCCGGGCGGCGGCTCGGCGTCCCGCGCTCCGCGGTGACGAACCGGCTGGAAAGAGCGCGCAGTCCGGTCGCCCCGGGCTGCCGTTGACGGTAACGTGCGCGGCCATGGAGGGTGTCACGATCTCGCCGATCGACCTGGCCGCGCGCGCCGCCGAGGCGCTCGACGTCCAGGCGCACGCCTTCGGCCTGACCGCCGAGGAGGTCGCGGTACGGCAGCAGATCGTCGTCCGGCACGCGACCCTCCCCGGCACCAGGGCGTTCGGCGCGCTCCTGGCCGACTCCGGCCGCCTGGTCGGCTTCGGCTACGGGATGCCGAACGACCGCACCCACTGGTGGAGCTCGGTCATCGAGCCGTACCTCGACGAGGCCGGGCACGGGGAGTGGCTGGACGACGCCTTCGCCGTCACCGAGCTCCACGTCCTCCCCGGCTACCAGGGCATCGGCCTGGGCCGGGGGCTGATCACCAACCTCTGCTCCGGGGTCGCGCAGAGCAGGACGATCCTCTCCGCGATCGACCGGGAGACCCCCGCCCGGCGGCTGTACCGCTCCCTCGGCTACGTCGATCTGGCCCGGCCCGTCCTCTTCCCGAACACCGCCCTGCCGTACGCCGTGATGGGCGCGTACCTGCCGCTCCGCGCCGGGGCCTGACGGCGCCTCGCCAGGGCCTGAGGGCGACTCGCCTCAGGCCGACACCCAGCTCGCGAACTCCAGCAGCAGTTCGCCGCCCTGCCGGTCGCCGACCGCCAGGCACCAGAGCCCCGCCTCCACCGCGCGGAACAGGCTCCAGCCGCGCAGCCGGTCCTGATCCACCTCCAGCGCGTCCGCCAGCCGGCCGAGCCGGCGGCGGGTCGCCGAGGCCGGGCCCGGGGAGCCGGCCAGGGTGTCCAGCCGGTCCCGGACCAGCCAGGCCAGGTCGTAGGCGCGCTCGCCGACCAGCGGCTTGGGGTCGATGGCCAGCCACTTCATCCGCTCCCCGGCCAGCACGTTCCCCTGGTGGAAGTCGCCGTGCAGCAGCACCGGCCCCTCCTCGGCGGGAGGCTCGGCGAGGAGCGCCTCGGCCGCCGCCGCGGCCTCGTCGGCGAGCGGCCGCAACTCCTCGTTGCCGGCGGCGTCCCGGCGGACGAGGAGGGTCGGCAGCAGCTCCCGGACCCGCTGCTCGACGGTGGTGAACGGGTGCCCGTCCGGCGCCGGGATCCACAGCCTGCGGATGGTCTCGGCGGCCTCCAGCATGGCCCGCGACGCGGCCAGCGAGCGCAGCGAGACCTCCCCGGAGAGCCGTTCCAGGAGCATCGCCCCGCGCTCGGGGTCGGCCTCCAGCAGCCGCACCGCGCCGGCGCCGTCCCAGCAGGCCAGGGCGGCCGGCTCCTGCGCGGTCTCCGGGCCGACCAGGCCCAGCTTGAGCACCGCCGGGGCGCCGTCCCCGGTACGCACCAGGACCACCAGGCTGATCTGCCCGCCGGGCTCCGGGACCCGCTCGACGGTGAGCCCCCAGCGTTCGGCGAACTCCTCCACCGCGGCCGGCAGCCGGGCCAGCCAGTCCTGCCCGGCCGGCCCCTCCCAGGCGTCGATGGTGCGGCGCAGCCGCTCCGGTACGGGTACTCCCGTCATGTCGGCCCTTCCGTGGCGTGTGCTCCGTTGCCGAACCATTGTGGGCCACGCCGGGGCGGGGTCGGCTAACCCGCTCCCAGACCGGGGAACGGAACCGAGGAGCCGCGCCAGCGGACCGCCCGCACGGCCGCGTCCCGCAGCGCGGCGGCGGCCTCCGCGCGGTCCTGGCCGGCCGGGAAGGCCTGCACCGCGTTGGCGTAGACGTCGGCGAGCCGCTCCTCCAGGACGACCGCCAGCCGGGTCGCGGAGGCGGGGTCGTTCACCGCGAACGGCAGACCGTAGGCGGGAGCGGCCGGGGTCGGGGTGGCGCCGGCCGCGGAGATCCGCCGGGCCAGCGCGTCCCGCTGGGTCCGGTGCGCCTGGTAGGCGTCGGTGGCCCGGCCCCTGGCCGGGCCACCGAGGTGGGCGCCGACCACGCCGTAGCCGTAGACCGCGGCCTGCTCGGCGGCCAACGCGGCCTGCAGCGCGGAGAGTTGGGGGGAAGTGGCGGTGGACCGGGCGGACGGCCCCGGGCTGCTGCTCATGCGGCGGCCCCCAGCAGTTCGGCGTGGCCGGCGTTGCAGGCGGCGATCGAGGCGAGTAGCCGGGCCAGGGCGGGCGAGGCGGCGTTCAGCTGCCCCTCCCGGTCCTGCCCGGCCTTCCGCTCGGCGTCGGCCAGCGCCCGCAGGGCGCCCCGCCGATCGCCGGGCACCTGGGCTGACCCACCGTCAGCGGAGGCCGGTGTTGACGCCGGGGCCGATTCCGACGCCGACGGGGACGCGGTCGCGGAGTTCGCGGAGGCCGGCGCCGAGGCGCTCCGATCGAGCGCCGCGACATGCCGGGCGGTCTCCGCGCGCAGCGGCCCGAGCACCCCGGCCAGTTCCGGACGGACCGTCAGGGTCGCGTCGTAGCGGGCCAGCAGCGCCCGCGAGGCGGACGCGCCCCGGGCGCGCAGCCGCGCGTCCGCGGCGTCCGCCACGGACGCGGCGGAGGCCCGGTCGGCGGCCGAGCCGCTTCCCGGCCCCTGGCCGCCGCCCGCGCCGCAGGCGCTCAGCAGCAGGGCGGAACCGGCCGCGAGCAGCATCCGCCGACGGGGGGCGGAGAATCCGGCCCCGGCTGGGGCGGCGGTGGCGGCGGTGGCGGCTGTGGTGTCGTGGGGCAGCGAGGTCGGCGGCACGCAGCGGACGTTATCGCGGTGGCGCCCCCGGCAGCGAACCGGCCGCCGACCCGTGGACGACCCCGTCGGCGAATCGGCATATCCGGTGTCCACCCGATAGAGTTGGCCTCCACACACACGACCTTCCGACAACAGCAGACGCGGCCGAGGAGTCACCCGGATGAGCAATACCCAGAGCGATCGGCTGCGTGCCCTGCTGGAACCACTGACCGCCGAGGCGGGCCTCGATCTGGAGGAGATCCAGGTCTCGCAGGCCGGCAAGCGCCGCCGCCTCCAGGTGGTCGTCGACGGCGACGAGGGCGTCAGCCTGGACACCGTCGCCGAGTTGAGCCGGGAGTTCGGTAAGGCGCTCGACGAGTCCGACGCGATGGGCGACGGAGAGTACGTCCTCGAGGTCGGCTCCCCGGGCGTGGACCGTCCGCTCACCCGCCCCCGCCACTGGCGCCGCGCCGTCGGCCGGCTGGTGGAGGCGCGGCTCGCCGACGGTGTCCCCGGGGGAGAGGCCGTCGGCCGGGTGCTGGAGAGCGACGAGGCCGAGGACGGCGGAGTCCTGCTGGAGATCCCGCCGGTGAAGGGCCGCGGCAAGCCGTCCGAGCGCCGGCTGGCCTATGCGGAGATCGCCAGGGCGCGGGTCCAGGTCGAGTTCAACCGCAAGGAAGACAAGAAGTCTGACGCCTCCGACGAGGGGGACGAGAAGAAGGAGGAGGCGTAGCCGTGGACATCGACATGAGCGCATTGCGCGGTCTGGTGAGGGAGAAGGAGATCTCGTTCGACCTCCTGGTGGAGGCGATCGAGTCCGCCCTCCTCATCGCCTACCACCGCACCGAGGGCTCGCACCAGCGGGCCCGGGTGGAGCTGGACCGCAAGACCGGCCATGTGACCGTCTGGGCGACGGAGACCCCCGACGAGGCCGAGGCGGCGGGCGGGGACGCCGAGCCCCGCGAGTTCGACGACACGCCGTCCGGCTTCGGCCGGATCGCGGCGACCACCGCGAAGCAGGTCATCCTGCAGCGCCTGCGGGACGCCGAGGAGGAGGTCACCTTCGGCGAGTACGCCGGCCGCGAGGGCGACATCGTCACCGGCGTCGTGCAGCAGGGCAAGGACCCCAAGAACATCCTGGTGGACATCGGGAAGCTGGAGGCGATCCTGCCCTCCCAGGAGCAGGTGCCGGGCGAGGACTACGCCCACGGCGTGCGGCTGAAGTGCTACGTGGTCGCGGTCCGCAAGGGCGTCCGCGGCCCCTCGGTCACCCTCTCCCGCACCCACCCCAACCTGGTGCGGAAGCTCTTCGCGCTGGAGGTCCCGGAGATCGCGGACGGCTCGGTGGAGATCGCCGCCATCGCCCGCGAGGCCGGCCACCGCAGCAAGATCGCGGTGCGCTCGGTGAAGCAGGGGCTGAACGCCAAGGGCGCCTGCATCGGCCCGATGGGCGGCCGGGTGCGCAACGTCATGGCCGAGCTGCACGGTGAGAAGATCGACATCGTGGACTGGTCGGACGACCCGGCGGAGATGGTGGCCAACGCCCTCTCCCCGGCCCGGGTGAGCCGGGTCGAGGTCGTCGACCGGGACGCCCGCTCGGCCCGGGTCACCGTGCCCGACTACCAGCTCTCGCTGGCCATCGGCAAGGAGGGGCAGAACGCCCGCCTGGCCGCGCGGCTGACCGGCTGGCGGATCGACATCCGCCCGGACACCGCCGACGAGGCGGAGAGCCCGGCCGGCGACTAGTCCCGGCCGGCGGGAATCCTCCGACCGCCGGGCCGGTTCTGCCAGGTGAGGCGCCTGCCCGGCCCGGCGAGCGTCGGGGGCCCCTGCCGTCATTGATCGACGGGAGGGGAGTGGAGACCTTCAGAGGGGTAGACTTGGTTGTGTCTGGCCGGACGCATGCTGTCGCATGCCCGGAACGCACCTGCGTGGGCTGTCGCAAGCGAGCGGCCGGACGGGACCTGTTGCGAGTGGTCGCGATCGGGGACGCCTGCGTCCCGGACCCGCGCCGCTCGCTTCCCGGCCGAGGGGCGCACCTCCACCTCGACCGGACCTGCCTCGACCTGGCGCTGCGCCGCCGGGCGTTCCCGAGGGCGCTGCGGCGCCCGGGCCCGCTCGACACGGAGCAGCTGGCCCGGTACGTGGGCGAGCAGGTCGGCGGTGACGCGGTCGCTGCGCCGGAAAGGCGTTGACGCGGAGCCGCGGTAATACCACCCTCGCCCTGGGCGGGGGTGTTCGTCAGAAGCACAGTGTGCGGACGGCCAAGTCCGTGCTGAGCACAGGTACCTCGCGAGTCGGAAGTAGGTCGAGATTGCGATGAGCACTCGATGAGTACGCGATGAGTACGCCCATGCAGAAATAGCGACGGTCCGGCGGACGACCACCCCGGACCGAGAAGGAGCGAAGTGGCTAAGGTCCGGGTCTACGAACTCGCGAAGGAGTTCGGGGTAGAGAGCAAGGTCGTCATGGCCAAGCTCCAGGAACTCGGTGAGTTCGTCCGTTCGGCGTCGTCGACCATCGAGGCGCCTGTCGTACGCAAGCTTGAGAACGCTTTCAACAAGAGCAGCTCCGCTTCCGGTGCGAAGGGAAGCAACGGGGCCGCTCCCGCCAAGCCCGCGGCGCGCAAGCCCGCGGCACCCAAGCCGGCCGGCGGCTCCGCCGGTGCGGCCAAGCCCGCCGCTCCGGGGCCGCGCCCCGGTCCGGCCGCGCCGCGTCCGGCCGCCGGCCCCGCGGCGCCGCGTCCGGCCGCCGGCGCGCCCGCCGACGGCGGTGCCGCCCGTCCGGCCGCCTCCGGCCCGCGTCCGGGTCCGCGTCCGGCTCCGGCCGCGCCGCGTCCGGCCGCGCCGGCCGCCCCGGCGGCGGAGTTCTCCGCGCCGCCGGCGGAGGAGAGCAAGCAGCAGAGCCCGCAGCCCAGGGGCGACCAGGGCCAGGGCCGCGGCGAGGCCCCGGCCGGGAACCGTCCGGCCGCCTCGGGCCCGCGTCCGGGTCCGCGTCCGGCCCCGGCCCCGCGTCCGGCCGGCCCGCGTCCGGGCAACAACCCCTTCACCTCGGGCAGCACCGGGATGCCGAAGCCGGGGCAGCGCCCCGGTGGCGACCGTCCCGCGCGTCCCGGCGGCCCCCGTCCGGGCGGCGGCCAGGGCGCCGGCGCTCCGCGTCCGGGCGGCCCGCGTCCCGGCGCTCCGCGTCCGGGCGGCGGCCCGCGTCCCGGCGGTTCCGGCGGTGCGGCCCCCGGCGGCATGCCCCGTCCGCAGGGCGGCGCGCGTCCGTCTCCGGGCAACATGCCGCGTCCCAACCCGGGGATGATGCCCTCGCGTCCCGCCGCCGGCGGTGGCGCGCGTCCGGGCGGCCCCGGCGGCCGCTCCGGCGGTCCGGGCGGTCGTCCCGGTGGCGGCGGCGGTCGTCCGGGCTTCGCCGGTCGTCCCGGCGGTCCCGGTGGCGGCGGTGGCGGTCGTCCCGGTGGCGGCGGCGGCGGTTTCGGCGGCCCGCGTCCGGGCGGCTTCGGTGGCGGCGGTGGCCGTCCCGGTTTCGGCGGACGTCCCGGTGGCCCGGGTGGCCGCGGTGGCACGCAGGGTGCGTTCGGGCGTGGCCCGGGCGGGCGTCCGGCGCGCGGCCGTAAGTCGAAGCGGGCGAAGCGCCAGGAGTACGAGGCCATGCAGGCCCCGTCCGTGGGCGGCGTCATGCTGCCTCGCGGCAACGGCCAGGTGGTCCGGCTGTCGCGCGGTGCCTCGCTCACCGACTTCGCGGAGAAGATCAACGCCAACCCGGCCTCGCTGGTCCAGGTGATGTTCAACCTGGGCGAGATGGTGACGGCGACTCAGTCCGTGTCCGACGACACGCTGAAGCTGCTGGCCGACGAGATGGGCTTCACCCTCGAGATCGTCAGCCCGGAGGACGAGGACCGCGAGCTCCTGGAGTCCTTCGACATCGAGTTCGGCGAGGACGAGGGCGGCGAGGAGCAGCTCGCTCCGCGTCCGCCCGTGGTCACCGTCATGGGCCACGTCGACCACGGTAAGACCCGCCTTCTGGACGCGATCCGGAAGTCGAACGTGGTCGCGGGCGAGGCCGGCGGCATCACCCAGCACATCGGCGCGTACCAGGTGGCGGCCGAGGTGAACGGCGAAGAGCGCCCGATCACCTTCATCGACACCCCCGGTCACGAGGCGTTCACCGCCATGCGTGCCCGCGGTGCCAAGTCGACCGACATCGCGATCCTGGTGGTCGCGGCGAACGACGGCGTGATGCCGCAGACCGTCGAGGCGCTGAACCACGCCAAGGCGGCCGACGTGCCGATCGTGGTCGCGGTCAACAAGATCGACGTCGAGGGCGCCGACCCGGCCAAGGTGCGCGGTCAGCTGACCGAGTACGGGCTGGTGGCCGAGGAGTACGGCGGCGACACCATGTTCGTCGACATCTCCGCCAAGCAGGGCCTCAACATCGAGAGCCTGCTGGAGGCCGTGGTCCTCACCGCGGACGCCTCGCTCGACCTCCGGGCCAACCCGGAGCAGGACGCGCAGGGCATCGCGATCGAGGCCCACCTGGACAAGGGGCGCGGCGCCATGGCGACCGTCCTGGTCCAGCGCGGAACGCTGCGGGTCGGCGACTCGGTCGTGGTCGGCGACGCCCACGGCCGCGTCCGGGCGATGCTCGACGAGAACGGCAACAGCCTCAAGGAGGCCGGGCCCTCCCGTCCGGTCCTGGTGCTGGGTCTGACGTCCGTGCCGCGCGCCGGCGACAACTTCCTGGTCGTCGACGACGACCGGACGGCCCGTCAGATCGCGGAGAAGCGCGAGGCGCGCGAGCGCAACGCGCGGTTCGCGCAGCGCCGGGTGCGGGTCTCCCTGGAGGACCTGGACAAGGCCATCGCCGCCGGCGACATCGAGCAGCTCAACCTCATCATCAAGGGCGACGTCTCCGGTTCCGTGGAGGCCCTGGAGGACGCGCTGCTCAAGCTGGACGTCGGCGAGGAGGTCGAGCTCCGGATCCTGCACCGCGGTGTGGGTGCCATCACCGAGTCCGACGTGGACCTGGCGATGGGCTCGGACGCCATCATCATCGGCTTCAACGTGCGCGCCGAGGGGCGTGCGCGGACCGCGGCCGAGCGCGAGGGCGTCGACATCCGGTACTACTCGGTCATCTACCAGGCGATCGAGGAGATCGAGAACGCCCTCAAGGGCATGCTCAAGCCGGAGTACGAGGAGGTGCAGCTCGGCACCGCCGAGGTGCGCGACATCTTCCGGTCCTCCAAGTTCGGCACCATCGCCGGTTGCCTCGTGCGGTCCGGGATCATGCGGCGGAACGCGAAGGCGCGGCTCATCCGGGACGGCAAGGTCGTCGCGGAGAACCTCACCATCGACTCGCTGCGCCGGTTCAAGGACGACGCGACCGAGGTGCGCGAAGGCTTCGAGTGCGGTCTGACCCTGGGGTCGTTCAACGACATCAAGGTCGACGACCAGATCGAGACCTTCGAGATGCGCGAGAAGCCCCGCGTCTGACGCGGTGGTCCGGCGGGGCCGGGGGCTCGTCCCCCGACCCCGCCCCTTCCCGAAACCGGGGGGAGACCCCCGGGCCCCCTCGGCGCCGCTGCCGGTACGGCCACCGGGCTGCAAGGCTCTGGCCGTCGCCGGGCGCGGCGCCGTAGTCGGTTGGTCGCGCGGTTCCCCGCGCCCCTGATTCGCTGCGCGAATCTCGGGGCGGGGGCGCGCGGCATCCCCTAGGCCCTGGGCCGGCTTGGCCCGTTGCGCATGTTCGTGGGAACGCTCGTTTTCGATCTGCTGCTGGGCGACGTCCACTCGCTCAAGGAGAAGCGGTCGATCATCCGGCCCATCGTGGCCGAACTCCAGCGCAAGTACTCGGTCTGCGCGGCCGAGACCGGTGCGCAGGACCTCCATCGCCGGGCCGAGATCGGACTCGCCGTCGTGGCGGGCGAGAGCCGGTACTGCGTGGAGGTGCTGGACAGCTGTGAGCGGCTGGTCTCCGGGCGTCCGGAGGTGCAGTTGCTGTCGGCGCGGCGCAGACTGCGGGACGACGCCGACGATTGATCGAACAACCCAGTAAGCCGAGGAGAGGCATCGTGACCGACACCGCGAGGGCGCGCAAGCTCGCCGACCGGATCCGGGTGGTCGTGGCGGAGACGCTGGAGCGGCGGATCAAGGACCCCCGCCTCGGCTTCGTCACCATCACCGACGCCCGGGTCACCGGGGACCTGCGCGAGGCGACCGTCTTCTACACCGTCTACGGCGACGACGCCGAGCGGGCCGCCTCGGCGGCCGCGCTGGAGAGCGCCAAGGGCATCCTCCGCTCCGAGGTGGGGCGGCAGACCGGGGTGCGGTTCACCCCGTCCCTGACCTTCGTCGCGGACGCCATCCCGGAGAACGCCAGGACCATCGAGGACCTGCTGGCGAAGGCCCGCGCGGCCGACGCCGAGCTGCGCTCCAACGCCGTGGGCAAGACCCATGCCGCGGGCGAGGACCCGTACCGGGCGCCGCGCGAGGACGACGACGCGGACGCCGACGGGGACGACGAGGAGTGAAGCGCAAGGGGACCGGTCCGGACGGGCTGGTGATCGTGGACAAGCCGGCCGGCATCACCTCGCACGGGGTGGTCGGCCGGATCCGGCGGCTGGCCGGGACCCGCAGGGTCGGGCACGCCGGGACGCTGGACCCGATGGCCACCGGGGTGCTGGTGGTCGGGGTCGAGAAGGCGACCCGGCTGCTCGGCCATCTCGCGCTGACCGAGAAGGAGTACACCGCGACCGTCCGGCTCGGGCAGAGCACGGTGACGGACGACGCGGAGGGGGAGGTCACCGCCTCGGCGGCGGCCGACGGTATCGCGGCGGAGGCCGTGGCGGCCGGGATCGCGCGGCTGACCGGGGACATCGAGCAGGTGCCGTCCAGCGTCAGCGCGATCAAGATCGACGGGAAGCGCTCGTACACCCGGGTCCGGGAGGGCGAGGAGGTCGAGCTGAAGGCCCGGCCGGTGACCGTCTCAGAGTTCGTTCTGGAGGCCTCGCGGCCCGCGGTCGCCGAGGACGGGACGGCCGTGCTTGACCTGGACGTCCGGGTGGTCTGCTCCTCCGGCACCTACATCCGGGCGCTGGCCCGGGACCTGGGGTCCGCACTCGGGGTGGGCGGGCATCTGACCGCGCTCCGGCGGACCAGGGTCGGACCGTACGGGATCGAGCGGGCCCGCGGGCTCGACGAGCTGGACGCGGCGGCGGAGGCCGGGGACTTCGTGTCGGCGGTGCTGCCGATCGGGGCGGCGGCGGATGCGGCGTTCCCGCGCTGGGACGTGGACGCCGAGCAGGCGCGGCTGCTGACCAACGGGGTGCGGTTGGACGCGCCGGGGCTGGGCGTGGGGCCGGGCGCGGCGATCGCCGTGTTCGGCCCGGAGGACCGTTTCCTCGCGCTGGTGGAGGAGCGCGGGGGGAAGGCGCGCTCACTGGCGGTGTTCGTCTAGGGGCTGCTGCTTCGGGCCCCGCCTTGGCGCCCTGTGGATTCGCCGGCTGAATCCACAGGGCGCCGATGTTCCTGCTTTCGAGGGAGCGCGCGAGGTGCGCGGGGGTTGTTCCGGGGCGCGGACGATCTCTCGGGACGAGCGGTGGGCAGCCTTTCGCCGGCGCGGGTAGCGCGTCGGACGGGAGGCGGGCCGGATGGGGACGCGGCGTGCGGGGGCGGCTGCGGGCGGCGCGGGGGCGCTGGTGCGGATCCTCGGCGCGGACGGCGCCCCGCTCGGCACCGGTTGTCCGGTGGACCGCCAGGGGACCTTGCTGACCTCCCTGGAGGCGGTCGAGGCGGCAGGCGCGCCGACGGTGGCCGGGGTCCCCGTCTCGGCCTGGGGTCTGCGCGCGCTGCGCCGCTGGAACCTCGCGCTGCTCACCCCGGACCCGCCGCTCGCCGGCCTGCTGGGCGCCGCCGCGCAGCCGCTCGGCACCGGTCGGTCCACCCGGCTGGTCTCGCTGCCGATGCCCGACGGGCGGCCGCTCACCGGAGGCGTCGCAGGGACGGTGACCGCGGACTGCGCGGGCTGCTCCCTGCCGGGCTGCTGGCGGATCGAGCTGGGCGGCGGACTGCCGGCCGGCTCGGCGGGCGGACCGGTGGTGGACGCGGAGACCGGCGCGGTGGTCGGCGTGCTGCTCGGTGAGACGGGCGGCGGGAGCGCGGTGGCGCTGCCGCTCGGCGCGCTGCTGGGCGAGCCCGAGATGGTGGATCTGCTGCGGAGGAACGCCCTGAGCGTGCCGGCCTTCGGCCGCGCGCTGAACCTGGCCGGGGTGCTGGAGCTGGCGGCGGCCCAGCCGGCCGGCCCGGCCGAGGGGGCCGTCGTACCGGAGGTGGCCGCGGCGGTGCGGGCGCCACGGGCGGACGGCCTGGTCGAGCGGTTCGCTGAGGCGGCGGGGGAGCCGGCGGAAGAGACGGCAGGGAGGAGCGCGGGGGACGGCCTGGAACCGCCGGTGCTGGCCGTGGTCGGCGGGGCGGGGACCGGGCGGAGCACCGAGCTGGCGGCGCTGGCCGCCGCGCGCTCCTCGCCGGGCGCGCGGCTGCCGACCGTACGGCTGCGCGGGGCCCGGCTGCGGGCGGAGGACCGCTCGCTGGGGGACGCCGTGGAGCGGGAGCTGGACGGCGCCGCTGGGCGGCTTGGCGTCCCCCCGGTGGGCGCGGGGATCGGCCCGGGAGCGGCCGCGGTCTGCCGGATGGCGGCGGCCGGAGGTCGCCGGGTGGTGATCCTGCTGGACGCCCCCGAGGAGGCGCCCGCCGCGCTGCTGGCGGGCCTGGAGCGGTGGTGCCGGGAGAGCGCGGAGTGGCTGCGGTCGGCGGGAGCCCGGCTGGTGGTGGGGTGCGGTCCGGAGTTCTGGGAGGCGGCCGGGCCCTGGTTCGGGGCGGTGGGGCGGATCGTTTCGCTGGGGGCCGGGCTCGACGTCCAGCCGCTGGCGGGGGCCCTGCTGGAGGAGGTCCGGCGGGCCGACCCCCGGGTGGTGCTGCGGCGGGCGCGGGGCGGGCAGGAGATGGCCCCGCCGGTGGAGGAGGTCTTCGCCTCGTATCTGTCGCTGCTGTGCCTGCGGGCCGCCGAGCGGATCGCCGTCGAGGGCGGGCGGCACGGCGGCGGGAGCGGCCGCAGCGGCCGCAGCGGCGGGGGCGCCCGCCACCGGGGCGGGGAGCCGCCCGCCGTGGCGCCGGCACCGGAACCGGGGGAGGTCCGCCGGCTGGCGGTGCGGGTGGCCGGGCGGGTGCACGAGGCGGCCCGCCGGGCGCTCGGGCCCGGTCGGGGCGGCCTCCGCGCGGCGGACTTCGCCGAGCTGTTCCCGGCGGAGGAGGGCTGGGCCGGGGCGGTGCTGGGCGAGCGGCTGCTGGTCCCGGTGGGGCCGGGCGGCCGGGACGGCTACCGGTTTCCGCACCAGGCCTTCGGCGACTGGCTCCAGGCGCACCACCTCGATCTGGACGCCGCCTTCCGCGCCCTGCTGGACGACGGGCGGCCGGCTCCGGGGGCGGGCGGCCAGGTGCCGGGGTTCCGGGCCGGGGTGCTGGAGTGGGCGCTGCTGCGGGTCGGGGAGCGGAGCGGACCGGAGGCGCTGGATCCCTGGCTGGCCCGGCTGGCGCAGGCGCTCGACGCGCCCCCGGGCGAGCCGCGGGCGGAGCCTGGGCGCAGTCCGCGCTGGTGGGCCGAGCGGCTGCTCTCCGGCGTGCTGCTGCGGGTGCCGGATCCGCGCCGGCACTGGGCCCTGCTGCGGGCGCTGGGCGAGCGGCTGGGCAGGGGCGGTGACGGGGACGGGGCCTCCGCCTCTGCCTCCGGCTCGGCCTCGGCCTCGGAC
The DNA here is from genome assembly GCF_000744815.1 of Phaeacidiphilus oryzae TH49. Taxonomy (NCBI): domain Bacteria; kingdom Bacillati; phylum Actinomycetota; class Actinomycetes; order Kitasatosporales; family Streptomycetaceae; genus Phaeacidiphilus; species Phaeacidiphilus oryzae. The sequence continues at coordinate 2,275,372 of NZ_JQMQ01000005.1, read as the reverse complement.
GGCTCGCGGGCCGGGGCGGAGACCGGGCGGCTCGGACTCGGGTTCTGGCTGGGGCTGCGGCTGCCCGTCGCCGACCGGGCAGAGCTGCTGCGGCCGCTCGCCCGGGCCGGCCGGCCCGGGGCGGTGGAGGCGCTGACCGGGCTGCTGGCCGAGGATCCCGCGGCGGTGACGGCAGTGCTCTGCCGCTGGCTCGGAGACGGACGCGGGGACGGACCCGGTGGCGGGGGATCGCGCGGGGGCGGCCGTGCCGACGCGGTGGACGCGAAGCTCGCCGAGCGGCTGCTGTGGGAGCAACGGCGGCTCGGCGTCGACGAGTTGGTGGAGGCGCTGGTCGAGCTGGGCGCCCGCGGCGTGCCGCACGCCGACCGGCTGCTGAGCCGGCTGGCCCGGGCGGAGCCCTCCGCGCTCTGCCGGGCCGTCGACCGCTGGGCCCACGACCCCCGGCCGGAACGCCACGTCGCCGCCGCCGTCCACGCCGTGCCGACGGCCGCCGCGCTGGCCGGCCAGGGGCCCGCGCGGGTGCTGCTGCGATACGCGGCGCTGGCCGTCCTGGACCGGGACGGCGAGCTGCCCCTCCATGGGGCGATGCTGGCCGTGCTGATGCACGACGAGGAGGCCCGGGCCCGCCATCTGCCGGCCGCCCTCGCCGGCTTCCTGGCCGGGGACCCGTTCCTGCCCGCGGCGGCGCTGGTGCCCGCGCTGGCGAGCGGGCGGCAGCAGGTGCTGGCGGCCTTCGCCGAGGCGCTGCGCGGGCCCGCCGGGCCGCGCGCGGACGCCGTACTCGAGGTGCTGGCCGGGGTGGACGAGCCGGACGCCAGGGCCGCCGCGGATCTGCTGATGCTGCGCCACCTCGGCGAACGTCCGGACGCGGCCGGGCGGTTGGCGCGCTGCCTGGACGCCCGGCTGGCCCGGGGGCCGGCCGCGCGCGGCTCGCTGCTGCCGCTGGTGCGCGAGCTGGTGCGGGCCCAGGGGCCGGCGGTGCGGCGCGCGCTCGTGCCGGTGCTCGCCGGGCCGGAGCCGCCGCTGCGGCAGGAACTGCTGGACGAGCTGCTCAAGGTCGAGGACGACCCGGACAACCTGGAGCTGGTGCTGGACCGGGTCGCGGCGGGGGACGCGCATCTGCCGGCCCGGGTGCGGCAGATCGTGCGGACGGTACGGCCCCGGCTCGCCGCCGACCGGCTCGACCTGCGGCTGGTGCGCTGCGCACGGGGGCTGCCCGGCTTCGCCGAGCTGCTGGGCGAGTGGCTCTGCGAGGACCCGGCGGCCGAGGCCGGGCCGCGTACCCGGCGGCTGCGGGAGCTGGTCGCGGACGGGACGCCGGCCCAGCGGGCGGCGCGGATCGCGGAGGCGATGCCGGGGAGCGACGCCCGGCCGGGGAGCGACAACCGGCCGGGCGGCGACGCGTTGCGGGGGCGGGACGCCCGGCCGGGGCGGGAGGTCGCGCGGCGCGGGCCGGGGAGCGGGGGCCCGGAGACGGCCGCCCGCTGAACCGGCGCGGTGCGGCGGCCGGGTGAGGCGCGCCCGGGGCAGGGGCGGACCGGCGCGCATGGCAGGCTATAGGGGCAACAGGAGTGTTCGGACGTAGGCAAGTGCGATCGAGGAGCGGTCAGGGTGCAGCGCTGGCGTGGCCTGGAGGACGTCCCGGGGGACTGGGGGCGGAGCGTCGTCACCATCGGTTCCTTCGACGGTGTGCACAGGGGGCACCAGCTGATCATCGGGCAGGCGGTCGAGCGGGCCCGGGAGCGCGGGGTGCCGTGCGTCGTCGTCACCTTCGACCCGCACCCGAGCGAGGTGGTGCGGCCGGGCAGCCACCCGCCGCTGCTGGCCCCGCATCACCGGCGGGCCGAGCTGATGGCCGAGCTGGGAGTGGACGCGGTGCTGATCCTGCCGTTCACCCGGGAGTTCTCGCAGGAGTCGCCGGAGGAGTTCGTCCGGCAGGTGCTGATGGAGAAGCTCCACGCGTGCGAGGTCGTGGAGGGTCCCAACTTCCGGTTCGGGCACAAGGCCGCGGGCGACGTCCGGCGGCTGGCCGAGCTGGGGCGGCTGGAGCGGAACGACTTCGAGGTGGCCGTCATCGACCTGTACGAGCGGGGCGACGTCGGGGACGGGCAGGCCTTCTCCTCGTCGCTGGCTCGGCGGCTGGTCGCCGAGGGCGACGTGCGGGGGGCCGCCGAGGTGCTGGGGCGTCCGCACCGGGTCGAGGGCGTCGTGGTGCGGGGCGCGCAGCGGGGGCGGGAGCTGGGGTATCCCACCGCCAACGTGGAGACGCTGCCGCATACCGCGGTGCCGGCGGACGGGGTCTACGCCGGGTGGCTGACGATCGGTCAGCCGGAGGGCGACGAGAGCGAGTTGGGGCGCGCGCAGGCGGAGGGTGAGGTTCCGCCGGTGGGGGAGCGGATGCCCGCGGCGATCTCCGTGGGGTCCAACCCCACCTTCGACGGGACGATGCGGACGGTCGAGGCCTATGCGATCGACCGGGTCGGGCTCGATCTCTACGGCCTCCATGTGGCCGTCGACTTCCTCGCCTATCTGCGGGGGATGGAGAAGTTCGACTCCGTCGAGGCGCTGCTGGAGCGGATGGCGGACGACGTCAAGCGGGCCCGCGAGCTGACGGATGCGGCGGGCTAGCTTTTCTGCCCCGGCCCCGCCCTTTCGCCGTTTCTTCCGGGGCTGCCGCCCCGGGCCCCGAGCGCAGCGCCGAAGGAGCGGGACAGGGGCGCGGGGAACTGCGCGCCCGGCCTGGCAGTCTGCCGCAGTCGGCAGCGGCGACTGGGTTGCAACCCGATCTCCGTTGCCGGGTGCGGCGCCGTAGATGCCTGGGCGCGCAGTTCCCCGCGCCCCTGGTTGTGCGGCTGCGCCGCGACAACCCGGGGCGTGGTGCTACTGCTGGGGCGGGTAGCCGTAGCCGCCTGGGCGGGGCGGGGGCTGCCAGCCGCCGGGCTCCGGCTGCTGCTGCGGTGGCTGGGGCTGCTGCTGTGGCTGCGGTTGCTGGGGCGGGTAGCCGTAGCCGCCCTGGGGCCAGGACTGGCCCTGCTGGGGGAGGCGGGGATCGGCCCAGCCGCCCTGCTGCGGCGGCTGCGGCTGCTGCTGGGCCTGCGCCTGCGGCGCCTGCGGGGCGGGCTGCTGCTGCCAGACGCCGGCGGCCTGCTGGGCGCGCGCGAAGTCCTCGGCGACCAGCGCCGCGAGGTCGAAGTAGGCCTCGCGGGTCTTCGGCCGCATCATCGCCAGGTCGACCTCGGCGCCCGCCGCGAGGTGGTCGTCGAAGGGGACCACGACGACTCCGCGGCAGCGGGTCTGGAAGTGGGCGACGATGTCCTCGACCTTGATCATCTTGGCCGTCTCGCGAACCCCGGAGACCACCGAGATGCTGCGCTGCACCAGCTCGGCGTAGCCGTGCGCGGAGAGCCAGTCCAGCGTCGTCGAGGCGCTCGACGCGCCGTCGACGCTGGGGGTGGAGACGACGATCAGCTGGTCGGCCAGGTCGAGGACGCCGCGCATCGCCGAGTAGAGCAGGCCGGTGCCCGAGTCGGTCAGGATGATCGGGTACTGCTTGCCGAGGAAGTCGACGACCTTGCGGTAGTCCTCGTCGTTGAAGGTCGTGGAGACCGCCGGGTCGACGTCGTTCGCCAGGATCTCCAGGCCGCTCGCGGACTGCGAGGTGAACCTGCGGATGTCCATGTAGGAGTGGAGGTTCGGCAGGGCCTGGACCAGGTCGCGGATGGTCGCGCCGGTCTCCCGGCGGACCCGGCGGCCGAGGGTGCCGGCGTCCGGGTTGGCGTCGATCGCGATCACCTTGTCCTGGCGCTCCGAGGACAGGGTCGCGCCCAGCGCGGTGGTGGTCGTGGTCTTGCCGACGCCGCCCTTGAGGCTGATCACCGCGATCCGGTAGCAGCTCATCACCGGCGTGCGGATGGTCTGCAGCTTCTGCTGCCGCTGCTCCTCGGCCGCCTTGCCGCCGAAGCGGAAGCGCGGGCCCTGCTTGCGCTCCTTCGGCTGCTGGCGGAGGAGGCGGTCGGAGGAGAGCTCGACCGCGGCGGTGAAGCCCAGCGCGGCGCCGTGCACCACCCGCTCCGGGGCGCCCTGGCCCGGGTACGGGTACTGGCCCGGCATCTGCGGCTGCTGCGGCGCCTGCGGAGGCAACGGCTGCTGCGCCTGCGGCTGCGGAGGCAGCGGAGCCTGCGGCGGCATCGGCGCCTGCGGCTGGGGCGCCCCCGGCTGGGGCGCCCCCGGCTGCTGGGCCTGCTGGGCCTGCTGCTGGGCGGCGGGGTCCGGCTGCGCGAGGGGCTGGCCGTACGGGTTCGGCTGGGCCGCCGGCGGATAGCCGTAGCCGCCGGGCTGCTGGGCCTGGGCGTACGGCGCGGACTGCGGCCAGCCGCCCTGGCGGGGGTCGAACGGGGGCGTCGGCGGCGGCGGTGCGACGGGCTGCGGCTGCGGAGGCTGGACCGGCTGCGGCTGCTGGGCCTGCGGCGGCTGTGCCTGGGCCTGCGGCTGCTCCGTCGCGGCCGGCTGCGGGGCGCTCGCCTGCCAGGCCGGGGGCGACTGCGGAGACGGGTAGGACTGCTGCGGGGGCTGGACGTTCGCGGGCGCCCCGCCGTTGACCGAGGGGTCGCCGAAGCCGGTCGCCGGTGCCGGCGCCTGCTGCGCGTTCGGCTGCGGCTGCGGTTGCGGCTGCGGTTGCACGGACGGCTGCGGCTGGGCGGGCGCCTCGGGCTGCGGCGTCTCGGGCTGCGGCGCCGCGGCGTCGGGGCCCTGCGCCGGCTCGGCGGCGGGCTGCGGCTCAGGCGCGGTGGCGGCCTGCGGCTCGGGCGCGGCCGTCGGCTCAGGGGCGGCCGGAACCGGCGGGACCGCCGAGGACGCCTGCTGCGCGGGGGCGCCGTCCGCCCACGGGGCGGCCGAGGCGGGCCCGCTGGACGGTGCCTGCGCACCGGTCGCGGGGGCCGCGGCGGCGGCCGGCGGCGTGCCGAAGGGGTTGCCCGCCAGCCCGGGGTCGGACTGCGGCAGGACCGGGTCAGAGGCCGAAGCCGGCTCCCCGCCCGCATCAGGCGCGGACGGACTGCTCGGCGTGCTCGCGCTGCTCGACGTGCTCGGTGCGGGCGGCCCGGACGGGGTCGCGGTGGACCGGCCGGCCTGCGCGGACGACGACGAGCCCGAATCGTTCTGGGTGTACCAGGCAGGAGGGGTGTAGTCAGGCGCGTCGGACCATTCCTCGTCGTCCACGTCGGAGTCGGGCAGGACGTCGCCGCTCCTGTCGACGCTGCCGACGGGGAGGCCGTCGCGCTCGCTGCTCACTGGAATCCCTCTCGTTCACTCGGGTACGCACCCTGGCGGTCGGGCGCGCGCCTGGGCCGGAAACCGCGCATGTGCGCACCAGGGTAGTCATACCCGGCGACCGGTTGGCAGCCCTCCCTGGGTTCCCAGGGGGTCATCCCCGTCACTCGACCGGAACCGGCCGGTCCCCGTTCGCTCATCATCCGGCACCGACCGGTCGGAGTGACCGGCCGGCGTCCGGTGGACGCCGTCAGTCGACGCGGCGGGCGGGCCCGAGCAACTGCTCCTCGCCGGCGACCGGTTGGGCGGTGACGTACTGGAAGGCGCTCCTGGTCGACCAGAGCGTGGCATGGTCCGGCAGGGTCGGCAGCGCCTCGGTCTCGGTCGAGCCGAGCAGCAGCGAACGGGCGATGATCTGCGCCTCGCCGGGCGACACCCGCTGCACGCCGACCAGGTCGGCGGCGCCGAGCAGCCGCTCCGCGCCGGGGCCGAGGTAGGGCAGCAGGGTGAGGGTGGTCTGCCACGGCCCGGAGGCCAGCCGGCTGCGCGCGGGCCGCGCTCCGCAGTCCCGCACCACCAGCACCGGTGCGGCGACCGAGGGGCCCTGCGGGCCGATCCGGCCGACCTGGTGGACCGTCACACACGGCTGCCCGCCGCCGGCCGCCTGCGCCAGCGGCGCCCACAGCTGGCCGCGCGCGGTCTCCACCGCGACCCGCGCCCCGGTGGCCGCCGCCCGCAGCGCCAGCAGCTGGGCCGCCCAGATGCCGCCGACCAGCACGATGTGGTACGCGGAGGGACGGAACAGGCCGAGCACCGCGGGCTCCTGGCTGTACGCGTCGGAGCCGATCACCACGCCGTCGTCGCCCACCGGGGTGGACAGCGCGTCCAGCTGGTCCGCGGTCAGCACATGCCGCTCGCGGCGGGGTCCGACCAGACCGAAGCCGGGCAGCCGGCGCCGCCGGGGGGCCTGCGGCGCGGGCGCGGTACGCGAGGAGGCGCCGCCGCCGGAGACTCCGGCACCGCCGGACTGGTCGCCCGCCCCGCGGCCGCCGGGGCCCGCGGGGCCGCCGCCGTACGCGCCGTAGCCGCCGGCCTGGACGCCGCCGGAGATCCCGGAGTCGTCACGGGAGGGAGCGGGGTATCCGGAGATCGCCATCAGCGGGTTCCTCCCAGCGGCAGCGTCGCCAGGACACCCGGGACCTGCTCGAGATCGAGGCGGGACAGGCCGGCGCCGACGCTGTGCGCCCGTCCCTCCAACTGCTTGCTGAGCTGCGCGAGTTCGCTCTCGCTGCGGGCGGTGAGGCGGACGTAGCCGCTGATCGCCGCCGAGCCGGGCTCGCCGACCGGCGCCTCGCGCACCTCCAGGCTGAACGTGCTGGCGAGGGCGGATCCGCCGGTGAGGAGGTTGACCATGGCCGGCGCGGAGACCTTGCCCGGGCCGCCCGGCAGGGACAGCGACGGCCAGCGGGACAGCCAGTAGGTGGTGTGCCAGCGGTCGTCGCAGCGCCAGGCCCGCCGGGTCTCCGCGGTGCGGCGGCCGATCTGCGGCATGGCGCCGGTCTGGCCGCGGCTCTGCGCCGTCGCCAGCGGGCTCGGGCAGACCGCCGTGGCCAGCGCCGAGTTGACGCCCTGCTCGTCCAGCACGGTGACCCGGAAGCCGGCCTCGGTGAGCCGCGCGGCCAGCTGGTCGGCGGCCCGCTGGAGAGCGCGCCGGGCGCCCTCCTCGCCGCCGCCGCGGGCCTCCACGGCCCGGCGGCACAGCTCGGGGTCGAGGCGCAGCGCCACCCAGGTCAGCCGCAGCCCGGCGGTCTGCGGGCCCTCCGGCACGTCCCGGTACGCCCGGGCGGCCAGCGCCTGCTCGGGGAGGTGGGGGGCCGGGGCGGGCTGGGTGAACTGCACCACCTGCACCGAGCTCAGCACGATGTCGTCCACCCGCAGCGCGTTCCGCAGCACCGAGAGCGGCATTGGGCGGCTGGACCGGGACGGGCGCAGCGGCTCGTCCCGCGGGTCGATCTGCAGGACGGCGGAGAGAAAGGTTCCGTCGCCGACCATGCCGATCTCGCGGTGCTCGGCGCGGGCGGTGGCGCCGGCGGCCGCGCCGGGCACCCGGCTCTCCACGCTGTGGGCGGCGACCCGCAGCGCGGGCTCGCACTCCAGCACCGGCATCAGCGCCGGGTCGGTGCCGGAGTCCACCCGGGCCTCGTCGGCCCGGGACTGCCGCTGCTTGAGCGCCGAGCGGGCCCGGGTGAAGTCGCCCGGGGCCAGCCCGCGGATCCGGATCAGCGCGACGACGAGCAGCAGCACGGCGACCACACCGAGCACCGGAAGCAGCAGCGGGACGCTCTTGTGCCAGGCCCAGCCGGCCAGCGCGGCCGCCGCCGCGGCCTCGACCAGGACCAGCTGCTGCACCCGGAACGGGCCGAAGCGGCCGGGCCGGGAGGCGCGGCGCGGGTGGACCGGGGCCAGCGGGCCGGCCTCCGCCGTCACCGCGGGGTTCTGACGGGGCGCCGACCCGCCGCGGTCCGCCGGGCCGGCCGGCGGCGGCACGGTCGCGGCGCCGCCGCGGCCCCTGCCCTTCGCCTGCTTCCCGGCCTCGCCGGACTTGTTCCCGGACTCGGCGCCTCGGCGCGACTTCTGGCGCGCCCGGTCGCGGCCGGCGCCCGGTGCGGTCTGGCTCGGCATCCCCCGGTCAACCTCTCTACGGTTCTGGCTCTCTGCGGTGCGTGGACATGGTGCCCCGCCGCGCGGCGTACCTGCTGCGGCTTCTTCGCAATTTCCCCGTGAATCCCCGCTTTGTACTCGGGACGTCCGTGAAAACTCGACAGAACCCACGGCCGGTTGGCCGTCCGGGGCATCGTGCCCGTACGGTACTTTCCGATCGTCTGTCGAGTGGCAGCGCGGCAGCATCCTATGGCCTGAGAACGGGGAGCAGGGGACATGGCATCACGCCGGGACGAGCTGAACGCGTACACCTTCTCGCGTCGCCGTACGCTGGCGGCCTTCCTCCGGCCCTCCAGCGGCGGGCACGACGAAGAGGCCCCCAAGGCGGTCCGGGCGGTGATCCCCAGCCTGGTGCTGGGCGCGGTCGCGGTCGCCGGTTTCGGCGCGTACGGTCTGTTCAAGCCGACCGCGCCGAAGGGCTGGCAGACGGCCAACGCGATCATCGTGGGCAAGCAGTCCACCACGCGGTACGTGATGCTCGACAAGAAGCTCTTCCCGGTGCTCAACGTTGCCTCGGCGCGGCTGGTGCTGGGCAAGAACCCGTCCGTGATGACCGTGCCGGACGCGGCGCTCAACTCGGTGCCGCACGGCCCGACCATCGGCATCCCGTACGCCCCCGACACCCTGCCGTCCGCGACGGTGGCCGGCTCGAACCAGAGCTGGGTGGTGTGCAACCAGCCGAAGGGCGCCTCGGTCAGCCAGAAGGTCTATGTGCTGGGCGGGACCGAGGAGCAGCGGTTCACCGCCAAGCCCTCCCTGACGGGCAGTCAGGGCCTGTACGTCCAGGCGGGCGGCGTCGACTACCTGGTGGACGGCACCGGCACGGCCTACCAGATGGACGCCTCGATGGCCAAGGACGTCTTCCCGACCACCCTCGGCCAGCCCGAGCAGGTCAGCTCGGCCTGGCTGAAGACCCTCGACCAGGGCGAGGCGATCACCCAGAGCACGGTGGACAGCGAGTTCGGCACCCTGAACTCCTCCTCCGGGAGCCCGCTGGGCCCGGTCGGCACCGTGCTCAGCACGACCTTCGGCGGTCAGACGTACCAGTACGGGGTGCGCAGCGGCGGGCAGTTGGTGCACATCTCGCCGTTCGCGGCCGGTCTGCTCCACCAGATGACCGGGCAGCCGGCCAAGCAGGTGGACAGCTCCCAGGTGTCCGGCCAGTCCGCGACCTGGGCTCCCAAGTGGCCGCAGCAGGCCCAGCTGACCCAGGTCAACGGCGGCACCGGCGGCGACCGGACGGTGGTGTGCGGCTCGTACACCACCGGCTCGACCAACGGGCAGGGCGACGCGCAGGCCAGCCACCAGGTGTGGGCCGGCACCTCGCTGGGCGACCTTCCGGTCAACGCGGTGGGCAACACGTCGAGTTCGGGCTCCAGCGGGCAGCTGGCGGTGCCGGCGTACGTCACTCCGGGAGTGGGTGAACTCTTCCATGACGGCACCAGCGGTACCGGAAAGGTCTATCTGCTGACCGACAACGGAATGAAGTACCCGATCCAGGTGAATCCCGCGGACGGCGGCGCCGGCACCGATCCCTCGAAGATGGTGGCCACGCCGAGCCCCAGCGCGAGCGGTGATTCCCAGGACCAGGTGACCGGTCTTGACCGGCTCGGATTGAAGACCTTCAAGCCCGAAGGGGTTCCCTCGGATCTGGTCAAGCTGCTGCCCTCCGGACCCGAGCTCGATGTCAAGGACGCCCTTATGCCGCAAGGCTCTTGACGGTTTTTTGTATCAACTCTGAAACTCCACACAGGCCGCTGTTGGGTGTGGTGCTCATGGCGGCTAGAGTGCTCGTGGACATCAAACGAGTGATGTCGGCCGACGGGGGGCGATCGTGGGCTCCGGAGAATCGGTCTCGGCAGTCTGTCTCATGGGGGACGGTGCACATGGCAGGTCAGCAGTTCAAGACAACCGCCGCGGACATGCAGGCCTTCTCGGCCCGCATCGGTGAGGTCAACGGTCAGATCCAGCAGGAGCTCAGCCGTCTCAACAACCTGATCAGCTCGATCACCTCGGGCTGGCAGGGCGAGGCCGCCAACGCCTACAACCAGCTCCAGCAGCGCTGGAACGAGGACGCGACCAAGCTGAACCGCGTGCTCAACGAGATCCGTGAGGCCATCGACCAGACCTCCAAGCAGTACTCCTCGACCGAGCAGGACCAGCACTCCTCGATCAGCAACATCACCTCGGCCCTGGGCTGAGCGGAGCGCTGTCCGCACAAGGTTCGTCAAGCGACATTCGTAGAACTGCAGTACTGCTCACAAGGGAGACACCATGTCCGGCCACATCATGGTCAACTTCTCGACCGTGTCCAACGCCGCCCAGGAGGTCAAGGCCACCGCGGGACGCATCGAGGCCCAGCTGAACGACCTCAAGCAGGGCGTCCAGCGGATCGCCCAGAGCTGGGAGGGTGCCGCGCAGGAGGGCTACCGTGCCCGCCAGGCGCAGTGGGACTCCTCCGCCGCCGACCTCCACTCGGTGCTGACCCAGATCTCCTCCGCCCTGGAGAACGCCGCCCAGAACTACACCGCGACCGAGAACAAGAACGCCTCCATCTGGGGCTGAGTTCGATCGTCCCGGGCCGGGGCGGACGGAAGCCGCAGGCGACCGTCCGCCCCGGCGGCGCGTTTGCGGCAGCGCGCGCAGGCCGCGCGCAGGGTGCGCGGCGCGGAGCGCCACCGGGGCACGAGACACCTGACAGGGCACGCCGGGGCAGGCCGGGCACGGCAGGGAACACAGGGGAGAGCAGCACGGTGACCGCGGGGAAGCGGCCGGGGCGGCCCGGCACGGTGATCGGCGTCCGGTCCGGGCTGGCGGGCGCCGCCGCTCTGGCACTGGTCGGAACGCTGGCCGCGGGGCCGGCCGTCGCGGCGACGGCCGCCGCCGGAGCCCGTACGGCCGTCGACGACGCGTCGGGCAGCGGGACGACCGCCTCGGCGCAGGCCTGCGAGCCCGACTCGGGGCAGCAGCCGAACGTCCACACGGCGATGAAGACCGACATCCACGGCACCCCCTGGTCGCTCCAGCGGTTCGACCTCTCCCAGCTGCACGGCTACTCGGAGGGCTCGAACGTCACCGTCGCGGTGATCGACACCGGTGTCTCGACGACCCAGCCGCAGCTGGCCGGCGCTGTCACCCCCGGCCCGGACGCGGTCAAGGGCAAGGGCACCACCGGCAACGACCCGGTCGGCCACGGCACCGAGGTGGCCGGCATCATCGCCGCCCGCCCCAGCGGCGACACCGGGAACGGCTTCGAGGGCCTGGCCCCCAAGGCGAGGATCCTCTCCATCCGGGCCAGCGACGCCAACGGCAACGGCACCGCGGCGGTGCTCGCCAAGGCCGTCCGGGCGGCCGCGGACGGCGGTGCCCAGGTCATCAACATCTCGCAGGACGTGCAGAACAACGGCACCCCGGTGCCGCAGGGCCCCACCAGTGACCTGGCCAAGGCCGTCGACTACGCCGTGCACACCAAGGACGCGGTGGTCGTCGCCTCCGCCGGCAACGAGGGCCTGGACGAGCCGACCTACCCGGCCGCCTTCCCGGGCGTCCTGGCCGTCGGCGCCTCCGACTACAACGACGAGCGGGCCAGCTGGTCGGAGATGGGCGACTTCGTCGGGGTCGCCGCGCCCGGCGTCAACATGATCACCACCTGGCCGGGCGGCGGCCTCTGCTGGGCCCAGGGCACCAGCTTCTCCGCGCCGTACGTGGCCGGGATCGCCGCCCTGATCCGCTCGGCGCACCCGGGCTGGAGCGCGGCCCAGGTGATCACCCGGATCGAGCAGACCGCGCAGCGCTCCGGGCGGAAGAACGACCAGTACATCGGCTGGGGTGTGGTGGACCCGATCGCCGCCGTCTCCGACGCCTCGGCTCCGGCCGCCGCGCCGACCGAGGACCCCGCCGTCCACCTCGACTCCGCCCCGGTCCAGGCCCGCCCGTACTATCTGGGTGAGTCCCCCCAGCAGCGGGAGCAGCGCACGGCCACGTACGCCGTGGCCACGGGCGCCGTCCTCGCCCTGCTGGTCAGCGGGGGCGCGGTAGTGGTGCGGGACGCGGGCCGCCGGCGACGGCGGAGGCGCGGCGAACAAGGAGAATGAGCGCGGCATGAGCGACGGCGACGCGACCGGCGGGCAGGTCCGCAACTGGGCGGGCAACATAACCTTCCGGGCGGGCCGCCTGGAACGCCCGCGCTCGATCGACGAGCTGCGCCGGCTGGCGGGAGCCGCCGGCCAGCTGAGGGTGCTCGGCAGCGGGCACTCGTTCAACCGGATCGCGGACGTGGACTCCGCCGACGGCACGCTGGTCAGCCTGGACGCGCTGCCGCGCACCGTGGAGCCGGACCCCTCGGCCGGCACCGTGCGGGTGGCCGCCGGGGTGCGCTACGCCGAGCTGGCCGAGCAGCTCCACAAGCAGGGCCTGGCCCTGGCCAACATGGCCTCGCTGCCGCACATCACCGTCGCCGGCTCGGTGGCCACCGGCACCCACGGCTCCGGCAACGGCAACCAGGCGCTCGGGTCGGCGGTGCGGGCGGTCGAGCTGGTCACCGCGGACGGCGGGCGGCTGACCCTCCGGCAGGGCGACCCGGACTTCGGCGGCGCCGTGGTCTCGCTGGGCGCGCTGGGCGTGGTCACCCACCTGGAACTGGCCGTCGAGCCGGACTACCGGGTCGCGCAGTCGGTCCGGACGGGGCTCGCACTGGACACCGCGGTCGAGGAGTTCGACGCGATCAGCGGGGCCGCCTACAGCGTCAGCCTCTTCACCGACTGGACGGCGCCGGTCTTCCGTCAGGTGCTGCTGAAGCAGCGGGTCGCGGGGGAGGGCGCGGAGGCGGCGGACGCCGCCGCGGGCGTCGAGTTCCCGTGGGCGCCGGCGGCGCCGGGGGCGATGCACCCGGTGCCGGGGATCTCGCCCGAGCACTGCACCCCGCAGGACGGCTCGGCCGGGCCCTGGCACCAGCGGCTGCCGCACTTCCGGCCGGAGTTCACCCCCAGCGCGGGCGAGGAGCTGCAGTCCGAGTACCTGCTGCCGCGGCGGCACGCGGCGGAGGCGCTGCGGGCGGTCGCGGCGGTGCGGGCGTCGGTGGCGCCGGTCCTGCAGATCTGCGAGGTGCGGACGATCGCGGCCGACGAGCAGTGGCTGAGCCCGGCGTACGGGGTGGACTCGGTGGCCCTCCACTTCACCTGGCGGCCGGACGCGGCGGCGGTGGCGCCGGTGGTGGCGCTGCTGGAGCGGGAGCTGGCGCCGTTCGCCGCGCGACCGCACTGGGGGAAGGTGTTCTCCACCGCGCCGGCGGTGGTGCGGGGGCTGTACCCGCGGGCGGACGCCTTCGTCGCGCTGGCCCGCCGCCTCGACCCGACCGGCAAGCTCCGCAACGCCTTCCTCGACCAGCTGCTCTTCGGTTAGCACGCGGCGCCCTGGCGCCCCGCGGATCCGCGCGGCAGGTCAAGGGGCGCGAGGAACCGTGCGGCCGGCCGTCCACGGCGCCGCACCCGGCCACGGACACGGGGTCGCAACCCCATCGTCGTTGCCGGGTGCGGCGCCGTTTCCGGCTCCTCAGGCCTCGCCCTCGGCCTCGTCCGCCGGGACCGCGATGACCCAGTGGGTCGCCGCCCGCGGCCGCAGGTAGAAGAGCCAGTACAGCGCGGCGGCGGCGGTGATCGCGGCGGTGATGACGAGGTCCTGGGCGGTCTGCTGGGTGAGCACCCAGACCAGCACGGCCAGCAGGATGACCGGGACGACCGGCCACAGCGGCATCCGCCACGCCGTCCGCGCCTTGTGCCCGCCCCGCCGCGTCATCAGCGCGGCGAACGCGACGAACCCGTACAGCGCCGCCACCGCGACCCCCGTCACCCCGTTCAGCGCGTCCACCGGGACGAAGCACAGCACCGCTCCCGGGACGCCGACCGCCAGGGTGGCGATCCACGGCGAGCCGTACCGCCTGCTCAGCGTGCCGAAGGCCCGGTTGACCGGCGCCGGCCAGGTGGTGTCCCGCGCGGAGGCGTACAGCACCCGGGAGTTCTGGATGACCATCACGATCGCCGCGTTGATGATCGCCAGCGCGATGCAGAGGCTGACGAAGGTGCCGATCGCCGAGTTGCTCCAGCCCTGGACCATCCCGGCGATGTCGCCGCCGGTGAGCGCCGACAGCGAGGGCGCGCCCAGGGTGATGGCGACGACCGGGACCAGGATGACGGCCGAGCCGATCCCCAGCGTCCACAGCATGGTGCGGACGACGGTCCGGCGCGGCTGCTCCATCTCCTCGTTGAGGTAGACGGCGGTGGAGAAGCCCTGGGTGACGAAGAGCGCCGCGGCGAGCCCGGCCACCACCGCCCCCGCCCCGACCGCGCTGGCGGCGCCGTGCGGGCCGGCCATCTGCAGGTGCCAGAGGGAGGAGATCGGGCGGGTGCTGTGGCCGAAGCCGAGGCCGGCCACCACGGCCGAGGCGACCACCTCGAGGACCAGGAAGACGCCCGTCACCCAGGCGTTGGCGCGCAGGTCGAGAAGGCCCATCACGGTGGCGAGGAGCATCACTCCGGCGCCGGTGACCCGCGGGTCGAGATGGACGATCGGGGCGAGGTAGTCGGCCGTGCCCAGCGCGATGATCGGCGGGACGATCATCACCACGATCAGCGCCTGGACGAAGACCAGCCAGCCGCCGAACCGGCTGACCACGGTGCCGACCATCGCGTACTCCCCGCCGGAGCTGGGGACCAGCGTGCCCAGCTCCGCGTAGCAGAACGCGACGCCGATGCAGAGGACGACCGCCACCAGGATGGTCAGCGCGGTGCCGGTGCCCAGCAGGGCGAAGTTCCCCGGCACCAGGACGAAGAGGGAGGAGGCCGGCGTGACGCAGGAGAGGGTGAGCAGCGTGCCGCCGACCACCCCGAGGGAGCGCTTGAGGGTGCGGCCGGCGCCGGGGGGCTGGTCGGCCGGCAGGGCCGGGTCGCGCGGCTCGGCAGCGCGGAGAATGTCGGTCATCCAGGGTCCCTATCGCCTCCGTCGGACAAAGCTTTCGGTAGGAAACCCTGCTGTTAACGTGCCGTCAATACCCGTCTCGCCATGGAATCCGTCGATCGATCAGTTTTGCGCAACGGAACTGATGGTCACTCAGAGGTCAAGACCGCCGTGGGCGCTGGGCTCGGGAGGCGCCGCGCGCCCCCTCGGGGCCGCTGCGGATCGCGTGGCGCGGACGCCGGAATCCGCTGTGAAGATTTGGCTCCGCGGGCCGGAGACGAGAGAACGGCGCCGCATCCGGAAGAACCGGATGCGGCGCCGCTCCCCGCGCCGAGACCTCGGCCGCGCCTACTGCGCGGGCTGCCACCCCGTCTGGACGAGGAAGGTGCCCCGGCGGCGGGTGACCAGCTGGCCCCGGCCGGCCGGGAGGGCCGTCGGCTTGACGTTGCCCAGCAGCATGCCCTCGTCCTTGTCGCCGGAGAGGACGATCCCCTGCGCGCCCAGCTCCTTCAGCCGCTGCATGACGGGCTCGTAGAGCGCCCGCCCGGCGCCGCCGGAGCGGCGGGCGATGATGATGTGCAGCCCGACGTCCTTCGCGAACGGCAGCACCTCTAGGAGCTGCCCCAGCGGGTTGCCGGAGGCGGTCGCGACCAGGTCGTAGTCGTCGACCACCAGGAACAGCTCGGGGCCGCTCCACCAGCTGCGGTTCTGCAGCTGCTCCTGGGTCACGTCGGGGCCCGGGATGCGCCGCTCCATCGACCCCCGGATGTCGCCCAGGAAGGCCTGCAGGGCCGGCTGCGCGGCGGCGTACTCCAGCAGGTGGTCGGTGGTGACCACGCCCAGCAGGCTGCGGCGGTAGTCGCCGATCACGACCCGCGCCTGGTCCGGGGTGTACCGCTCGGTGATGCCCTTGAGGATCAGCCGCAGCAGGTTGGTCTTGCCCGCCTCGGAGTCGCCGAAGACGATGAAGTGCGGGTCCGCGTCGAAGTCCAGGAAGACCGGCGAGAGGGTGTTCTCGTCGACCCCGATCGCGATCCCGGCCTCCGGGTACTCGAAGCCCTTCGGCAGCTGGTCGGCGGGGAGCAGCTCGGGCAGCATCCGCACCTGCGGGGCGCGCGGCCCGGTCCAGCTGGAGTCCACCGCCTGCACCAGGCCGGCCACGCCGTCCGCCAGGTCGTCCACCGAGCTGGAGCCGTCCAGCCGGGGGAGCCCGCCGAGGAGGTGGAGCTTGTCCGCGGTGATACCGCGCCCCGGCTGGCCGGCCGGGACGTTCTGCGCCACCTTGCGGTCGACCTCGGACTCCATCGCGTCGCCGAGCTTGAGCTCCACCCGGTTCTGCAGCAGGTCCTTCAGGGCCGGCCGGATCTCGCCGTACCGGGAGGCGCCGACGATGACGTGGACGCCGTACGCAAGACCGCGCTGGGCCAGGTCGGTGACCACCGGCTCCAGCAGGTCGAACTCCTGGCGGAAGGTCAGCCAGCCGTCGACGATCAGGAAGACGTCGCCGTGCTGCTCGTCCGGCAGCGCGCCCTGCGCCTTGCGGTTCCGGAAGGTCGTCATCGAGTCGATGCTCTGGGACCGGAACAGCTCCTCGCGGTGCGCCAGCACGCCGGCCACCTCGGACACCATCCGGCGCACCTTGTCCGGGTCGAGCCGGGCCGCGACCCCGCCGACGTGCGGCAGGTTCTGCAGCGAGACCATGCCGCCGCCACCGAAGTCCAGGCAGTAGAACTGCACCTCGGACGGGGTGTGGGTGAGGGCGAACGAGCCGATCAGGGTGCGCAGCAGGGTCGACTTGCCGGACTGCGGGCCGCCGACCACCATGCCGTGGCCGGCCGCCCCGGAGAAGTCCAGCCACATCAGGTCGCGGCGCTGTTCGAAGGGCTTGTCGACGATGCCGATCGGCACCGTCAGCCGGCCGAGGTGCGAGTACTCCGGAGAGGTGAGCCCGCGTTCCGGGGTGACGCCCAGCGGCGGCAGCAGCTGGTCCAGCGGCGGAGCCTCGGTCAGCGGCGGCAGCCACACCTGGTGGGCCGGCGGTCCCTGGCCCTCCAGCCGGTTGACGATGACGTCCAGGACGGTGTCCACCAGCGCCTCGTCGTCCGCGGTCTTCCGGGCGGCCTCGGCCGCCACCCGCTCGGCCTCCAGCTCCTCCAGCGTCGGCTGCGGCAGGTCCACATGCTGCGCGGTGAAGGCCACCGGCTTCGCCCGGACCGTCCCGCCCGAGGCGACCTGGGTGCCCGAGGGCCGGTAGGGGCCGGAGACGTACGCGGCCTTGAACCGGTCCATCACGTCGGTGCCGAACTTGAGGTAGCCGGAGCCGGGGATCGGCGGCAGGTGGTACGCGTCCGGGACGCCGATCGCGGCCCGGGACTCCGCCGCGGAGAAGGTCCGCAGACCGATCCGGTAGGAGAGGTAGGTGTCCAGGCCGCGCAGCCGGCCCTCCTCAAGCCGCTGCGAGGCCAGCAGCAGGTGCACACCCAGCGAACGGCCGATCCGGCCGATCTGGATGAACATGTCGATGAAGTCCGGCTTGGCGGTGAGGAGCTCGGAGAACTCGTCCAGGATCAGGACGAGGGAGGGCATCGGCTCCAGCGCCGCCCCCGCCGCCCGGGCCTTCTCGTAGTCGTGGATGTTGGCGAAGTTGCCCGCCGCGCGCAGCAGTTCCTGACGGCGGTTCAGCTCACCGGTGATGGCGTCCCGCATGCGGTCGACCAGGGTGAGCTCCTCGGCGAGGTTGGTGATCACCGCCGAGACGTGCGGCATCTCCGCCATTCCGGCGAAGGTCGCACCGCCCTTGAAGTCCGCGAGGATGAAGTTGAGGGTCTCCGAGGAGTGGGTCATCGCCAGGCCAAGCACCAGCGTGCGGAGCAGCTCCGACTTGCCGGAACCGGTGGCGCCCACGCACAGGCCGTGCGGGCCCATGCCCTCCAGCGCCGCCTCCTTGAGGTCCAGCATGACCGGCTCGCCGTTCTCGCCGATGCCGATCGGGACCCGCAGCTTCTCGTGCGAGGGCCGGGGCCGCCAGGTGCGCGAGACGTCCACGCTCGCCGCGTCGCCGACCCCCATCAGGTCGGTGAACTCCAGGTTGGCCAGCAGCGGCTCGTCGTCGTCGGTCCCGGAGAGCCGCAGCGGGGCCAGCTGCCGGGCCAGCGCCTCCGCCTGCCACTGGCTCAGGGTGTCCGGCTTCCCGGTGTACACCGCGCCGCTGGCCGCCTCAAGACGCATCCCGCGCTTGTCGACGATCACCGCGAGGCCGCCGCGCAGCTCCTCCAGCTCGCCCGGGATGACCTCGATCACGGTCACCCCCTGCAGGCCCTCCGCGCCGGCCAGCAGCGAGTCGGCGGGCACCGAGGCGCCGTCCAGGATCACCACCACGTGCGGCTGGTCCGAGGTCGGCTGGGCCTCCCGGTGGAAGCGCGGCCGGCCGGAGAGCTCGTCGCCGAGCATCTCCTCCAGCTCGCCCAGGCCGGTGCAGATCATCCGGCGCGAACCGGCACCGTCCGACTCCTTGGGGTGCTGGACGTGCGGCAGCCACTTGGTCCACTCCCAGCGCTCCACCGAGCCGGGGGCGCAGGCCACCGCGATCTTCAGGTCGTCCGGCGAGTGGAGCGTGCTCAGCTGCGAGACCGCGGCCCAGACCGTGCCGTAGACGGTGTCCGGGTCGCCGGAGACGGTGAGGTGGTAGAAGGAGCGCAGGGAGACCGCGAGCGGCAGGTCGGTCAGCGTCGAGTGGGTCGCAAGGAAGGACCGCATCGCCTCCGCGGTCAGCGGTTCGAGCTCCTCGACCGGCGCGGTCTGCGGCGGTACCAGCCGGGTGGCCAGCTGCTGCGGGCCGGTGCCCAGCCGGATCTGCCCGAAGTCCGGGTCGTTCTGCCGCCGCTCCCACAGCCGCTTGCCCTCCGCCACCATGGCCCAGAGCTGCTCCGGGTCCGGGTGGAGGTAGAGCTGCGCGTTCCGCTGCCGCTCGGCGGTCCTGCGGACCTGCTTCCGGGTCTGCGCCAGGTACTTGAGGTAGTCGCGGCGCTCGTCCTGGAGCTCGCCGCCCTTCCGCTGCCGGGAGACCTGGGCCAGCGCCATGGCGCCGGTGGACGCCAGCATCATGCCGCCCATGACCTTCATCATCATGCCGCCGCCCATGCCGGGCATGAAGAAGAAGACCGACGAACTCGCCGTGGCCAGCATCGGCAGCAGAGACATCCACCAGCCCTCGCCCGAGCCTCTGGGCAGCTCTGGCGGCGTCTCCAGCTGTACTTCCTGGTCCGGGACCGCCGGCGGGTACGCCCGCGGCGGCCTCTTGACGGTTACCACGCTCACTCGGTACCAGCCCTCGTCCCTGTGCCGACGTCAACTCGGGCGGCTGATGCGGCGGCTGGTACCCCGAAAGCGAGCCGCTCGACTCGTTTCGGTTCAGTCCCCCGCGTGACCACCTCTGCGCAGGGGCCGATCCTACTGGTTGCCGCCACCCTGGACTCAGCCTGCCCACAAGGGCGATACAAGCCCTTGGCAGGCCCTTGACACCGCGGGTCGGACGCCCGGTTCCGGTTGGCGATAGGGTGTCCCGCGCGCAGCCGCTGCCACATGTGCCGCAGGGGCACCGGATCGGGGCGGCGCACACGAATCGTCAATAACCATGGGGGAGGCTCCTGGTGAGCACGAGCGCCACCACCGGGTTCTGCAGAGTCACGGTCGTAGCACCCGACAGCCGGATCGACGTCGCACTGCCCGAGGACATTCCGCTCGCCGACGTCTACCCGGAGGTGCTGCGGATCTCGGGGCAGATCCAGGACGAGGGCGCGCCGGCCGGCTACCACCTGGTCCGCCGGGACGGCTCGGTGCTGGACAGCAGCCTGCCGCTGGCCGCCCAGCAGGTGCGCGACGGCGACGTGCTGAGCCTCCGCCCGTTCGCCGAGTCCCTCGCCCCGGCGGTCTACGACGACGTGGCGGACGCGATCGCCACCGCGGTCTCCGACGACAGCCGCACCTGGGCCTCCTCGCTGATGGGCATCTCCGGACTGATCGGCGCCTCGGTGCTGCTCGTCCTCCTCGGCCTCGCGCTGTGGTTCTCCAACCTGCAGCACAACATGCACAGCCTGCCCGGCGTGCTGGCCGCGCTCTCCGCGGTGCTGCTGCTCGCCCTCTCCGGCATCCGCTCCCGGGTGTACGAGGACAAGGGCTCGGCGATCGCCCTCGGCCTGGCCGCGCTCCCGCACGCGATGATCGCCGGATCCGGCGCCTTCGACTTCGGGCAGACCCAGCTCGGCCCCGGCCGGGTCCAGTTCCTCACCGGCTCGATCGCCGTCCTCCTCGCCTCGGTGCTGCTGGTGGCGCTCCTCCCGGACGGCGACGCCCCGTTCGTCTCGGCGGCCTTCGCCTCCGTGATCGGCACCCTGGCCGCCTTCGGCATGGTGCTCACCAGCGCCTCCGCCCGGGAGGTCGCGGCCTGCGCCGGGGTCGTCGCGGTCGGCGTCATCGGCTTCCTGCCCGCGCTCTCCGCGCGGTTCGCCCGGCTCCCGGTCGCCTTCCAGTCCCCGCAGCAGGGCGGCGCGGGCCGCCGCGGCGAGCCCACCTCCGCGGCGGCCTTCGCCGAGGAGTACGACAGCGTCGCCGCCCGCGCCCGGCGCGGCCACGAGCTGCTGGTCGGCCTGGTCGGCGGCTGCGCCGCGGTGATCGTCGGCAGCGCGGTGGTGCTGGGCTTCGTGGACAGCGCGTGGCCGGAGTGGACGGCGCTCGCGCTGGGGCTCGCGACCATGCTGCGCGCCCGCCTCTTCCAGTACCGCGCCCAGGTGCTCTGCCTGCTGGTCGCCGGGATCAGCAGCATCGCGCTGCTGGTCCTCGGGCTCTCGCTGCACATGCCCCGGTACATCCAGGAGCACCTGATGCAGAACGACTCGGCGGCGGTCTCCATCCGCACCGTGTGGCTGGCCGCGGCGATCGCCGCCGGGGCCGCGATCCTGGTGGCGATCGGCCTGGTGGTGCCGAAGCGCGGGGTCTCGCCGTTCTGGGGCCGGCTGCTGGACATCGTGGACGGCCTGACGCTGGCCGCGCTGATCCCGCTGGCGCTCGCCGTGGTCGACGTCTACGGGACGGTCCGCGGCTTCACCTCCTGAACCGACCCCGGTCGGGGCACGGGGTCTTGACGGCCGGGGACAGAGGTGTCCCCGGCCGCTGGTACGCTGGGGTGTCGCATCGTCGGGTTTCCATCAGCCGCCTGTGAGTAAGACCAGGAGCGCCCGCCGGTTGCGGAACCCCAGAAGGAGTTGTCGTGGCCCTCGACCCCGCGGTCAAGAAGCAGATCATCGATGAGTTCGGGACCAAGGAGGGCGACACCGGCTCCCCCGAGGTTCAGGTCGCTCTGCTCAGCCGTCGTATCTCGGACCTGACCGAGCACCTCAAGACCCACAAGCACGACCACCACTCGCGCCGGGGCCTGCTGCTCCTGGTCGGCCAGCGCCGCCGCCTGCTGCAGTACCTGGCCAAGAAGGACATCGAGCGCTTCCGCGCCGTCGTCGACCGCCTCGGCATCCGCCGCGGTGCGGCCGGCGCCGCCCGCTGACGCTGTCGCTCGGGGAGCGGCTTCCCCATCCGGGGGAGCCGCTCCGTTTGCATATCCGTGCGCCGCTCGGCCGCGCGGGGCGCCCGCCCTGCGTATGGTGAGAGAGGCAGAGATCCAGCCACGCGGAAGCGGGGCTGAACCGACGCCATGGAGCGTCCACTACGCGACCAGCGCGCATCCCGCGCCGGTCCTCGGTAGTGGCCGTCGGGAGCGGGAGCTCCCGGGGGCTTCGATCGATGACCGGCCCCACGATGGGCCGCGCGCGGCAGCGTCGGGACGCTCCACCCGGCTCCGGTCCGCCGGAGCCCGGTAGACGCAGACCAGACGTGAGCTACGTGAACAAGGAGATCTTTTAGGTGGAAGAGAACAACGTCCACTACGCCGAAGCCGTGATCGACAACGGTCCCTTCGGCACCCGCACCGTGCGGTTCGAGACCGGTCGGCTGGCCCGTCAGGCCGCCGGCTCCGCCGTCGCCTACCTCGACGACGAGACGATGGTGCTCTCCGCGACCACCGCGGGCAAGCACCCCAAGGACCAGCTGGACTTCTTCCCGCTGACCGTCGACGTCGAGGAGCGGATGTACGCCGCCGGTCGCATCCCCGGCTCGTTCTTCCGCCGCGAGGGCCGGCCTTCCGAGGACGCCATCCTCACCTGCCGGCTGATCGACCGCCCGCTGCGCCCGTCCTTCAAGAAGGGCCTGCGCAACGAGATCCAGGTCGTCGCCACCATCATGGCGCTCAACCCCGACCACCTCTACGACGTGGTCGCCATCAACGCCGCCTCGGCCTCCACCCAGCTGGCCGGGCTGCCGTTCTCCGGCCCGATCGGCGGCGTCCGCGTCGCCCTGATCGAGGGCCGCTGGGTCGCCTTCCCGACCCACTCCGAGCTGGAGAACGCGGTCTTCGACATGGTCGTGGCCGGCCGTGTCCTGGAGGACGGCGACGTCGCGATCATGATGGTCGAGGCCGAGGCCACCGACAAGACCATCAAGCTGGTCGAGGGCGGTGCCGAGGCGCCGACCGAGGAGGTCGTGGCCGCCGGCCTGGAGGCCTCGAAGCCCTTCATCAAGGTGCTGTGCCGCGCCCAGCAGCAGCTGGCCGACGCCGCCGCCAAGGAGACCGCCGAGTTCCCGATCTTCCTGGACTTCCAGGACGACGTCCTCGAGGCGCTCACCAAGGCCGTCGAGTCCGACCTCGCCAAGGCGCTGACCATCGCCGGCAAGCAGGAGCGCGAGGCCGAGCTGGACCGGGTCAAGGGCCTGGCCGTGGAGAAGCTGCTGCCCGAGTTCGAGGGCCGCGAGAAGGAGATCTCCGCCGCCTACCGCGCGCTGACCAAGAAGCTGGTCCGCCAGCGGGTCATCAAGGACAAGGTCCGCATCGACGGCCGCGGGGTCACCGACATCCGCACCCTGGCCGCCGAGGTCGAGGTCGTCCCGCGGGTCCACGGCTCGGCGCTCTTCGAGCGCGGCGAGACCCAGATCCTGGGCATCTCCACGCTGAACATGCTCCGGATGGAGCAGCAGCTGGACACCCTGGCGCCGGAGACCCGCAAGCGATACATGCACAACTACAACTTCCCGCCGTACTCCACCGGTGAGACCGGCCGCGTCGGCTCCCCGAAGCGCCGCGAGATCGGTCACGGCGCCCTGGCCGAGCGCGCGCTCGTGCCGGTGCTGCCGACCCGCGAGGAGTTCCCCTACGCGATCCGCCAGGTCTCCGAGGCCCTCGGGTCCAACGGCTCGACGTCCATGGGCTCGGTCTGCGCCTCCACCATGTCGCTGCTGAACGCCGGTGTGCCGCTGAAGGCCCCGGTCGCCGGCATCGCCATGGGCCTGATCTCGCAGGAGATCGACGGCGAGACCCACTATGTGACGCTGACCGACATCCTCGGTGCCGAGGACGCCTTCGGCGACATGGACTTCAAGGTCGCCGGCACCAAGGAGTTCGTGACCGCGCTCCAGCTCGACACCAAGCTGGACGGCATCCCCGCCTCCGTGCTGGCCGCCGCCCTGAAGCAGGCCCGGGACGCCCGCCTCCACATCCTGGACGTCATGCACGAGGCGATCGACGTCCCGGACGAGATGTCCCCGAACGCCCCGCGGATCATCACCGTCAAGATCCCGGTGGACAAGATCGGTGAGGTCATCGGCCCCAAGGGCAAGATGATCAACCAGATCCAGGAGGACACCGGCGCGGACATCACCATCGAGGACGACGGCACCATCTACATCGGTGCCTCCGACGGTCCGTCCGCCGAGGCCGCCCGCTCGACGATCAACTCGATCGCCAACCCGACCATGCCGGAGGTCGGCGAGCGGTACCTGGGCACGGTCGTGAAGACCACCACCTTCGGTGCCTTCGTCTCGCTGATGCCGGGCAAGGACGGTCTGCTGCACATCACGCAGATCCGCAAGATGGTCGGCGGCAAGCGGGTCGAGAACGTGGACGACGTGCTGCCGGTCGGCACCAAGGTCCAGGTCGAGATCGCCGAGATCGACCAGCGCGGCAAGCTCTCCCTCATTCCGGTCCTGGAAGAGGGCGAGAAGGCTGAGGGCGCGGCGGAGTGACCCTCCGCGGCTAGCCCCTCGCGGCCCGGCTCCCCTCCCGGGGGCCGGGCCGCAGGCCTGTCCCACCACCTCTCCCAACCGCTCATCGCCCAGCAGGAGTTGACGCCTCGTGGCGCAGCAGGACCAGCCCCGTACCCAGCTCGACGCGCAGGCCCAGGAGCCGGGGACCACCGTGACCCTGCTGCCCGGCGCGGACGGCGCAGGAACCGTGCGGCGGACCGTGCTCCCCGGCGGACTGCGGGTGGTCACCGAGACCCTGCCGACCGTCCGCTCGGCCTGCTTCGGCATCTGGGTCGGCGTCGGCTCCCGGGACGAGACGCCGACCCTCAACGGCGCCACCCACTATCTGGAGCACCTCCTCTTCAAGGGCACCGAGCAGCGCAGCGCGCTGGACATCTCGGCGGCCCTGGACGCCGTCGGCGGCGAGATGAACGCCTTCACCGCGAAGGAGTTCACCTGCTACTACGCCCGCGTCCTGGACGCCGACCTGCCGCTGGCCATCGACGTGGTCAGCGACATGCTCACCGACTCGCTGATCCGGCCCGAGGACGTGGACGCCGAGCGCGGCGTCATCCTCGAGGAGATCGCGATGACCGAGGACGACCCCGGCGACGTCGTCCACGACCTCTTCGCCCACACCGTCTACGGCGACGGCCCGCTCGGCCGCCCGGTGCTCGGCACCACCGACACCATCAACGCCCTCACCCGGGACCAGGTCGCCGACTTCTACCACCGCCGCTACACCCCCGAGCACCTGGTCGTCGCCGCGGCCGGCAACGTCGACCACGACGAGGTCGTCCGCCGCGTCGAGCGGGACTTCCGCCTGGCCGGGACGCTGTCCCGGACGCCCGGGGCCCGGCCCTCCGTACCGCGCGGCGGGGCGCACCAGCTGCGTGCCGCGGACCGCTGCGAGATCGTCGACCGCCCCACCGAGCAGACCCACCTGGTCCTCGGCATGCCCGGGGTCTCCCGACACGACGACCGGCGCTGGGCGCTGGGCGTCCTCAACTCCGCACTCGGCGGCGGGATGAGCTCCCGGCTCTTCCAGGAGGTCCGGGAGAAGCGCGGGCTGGCCTACTCGGTGTACTCGTACACCTCCTCCTACGCCGACTCCGGGCTGTTCGGCATCTACGCCGGCTGCCAGCCGGGGCGGGCCGAGGAGGTGCTCAAGATCTGCCGGGACGAGCTGGAGCGGGTCGTCTCCGACGGGATCGACGAGGAGGAGCTGGCCCGCGCCGTCGGCCAGATCCGCGGCTCCACCGTCCTCGGCATGGAGGACACCGGCTCGCTGATGAGCCGGGTCGGCAAGGCCGAGCTCTGCCACGGCAGCCACCTGTCGGTGAACGAGCTGCTGGACCGGATCTCCGCGGTCACCGCGGACGAGGTACGGTCCGTCGCGAAGGACGTCCTCGGCGCCCACCGGCCGTCCCTCTCCGTCATCGGCCCGGTCGACGACAAGCGGGCCGCGGCGCTCGCCGCCGTGGCCGACTGACCCGTCGACCGTTCCCCCCGTCCCGCCCGTCCCGTCCGTCCCGTCCGTCCCGAAAGGAAGTCAGCAGCATGAGCACGCCCCAGCGGGTGGCCGTCATCGGCGCCAAGGGCCGGATCGGCTCGGAGGCGGTCAAGGCCGTCGAGATCGCCGAGGGAATGGAGCTGGTCGCGGCCCTGACCCGCGGCGACGAGCTGGAGACCCTCAGCGCGGCCAAGGCCGGCGTCGCCGTCGAGCTCACCCACCCCGACTCGGTGATGGCCAACCTCGAGTACTGCATCGGCCACGGCATCCACGTGGTCACCGGCACCACCGGCTGGACCGACGAGCGGATCGCCACCGTCCGGGCCTGGCTCGCGGAGTCGCCGGGCACGGGCGTGCTGATCGCCCCCAACTTCTCCATCGGCGCCGTGCTGACCATGCGCTTCGCGCAGGAGGCGGCGAAGTTCTTCCCCACCTCCGAGATCATCGAGCTGCACCACAACCGCAAGGCGGACGCCCCCAGCGGCACCGCGGCGCGGACCGCACAGCTGATGGCCGAGGCCCGGGCCGAGGCCGGCGTCGAGCTCACCCCCGACCCGACCACCCACGCGCTGGACGGCGCCCGGGGCGCCGAGGTCGCCGGGATCCCGGTCCACTCGGTCCGGCTGCAGGGGCTGCTGGCCCACCAGGAGGTCCTCTTCGGCGGCGTCGGGGAGACCCTGACGATCCGTCACGACTCCCTCCACCACAGCTCCTTCATGCCGGGCATCCTGCTGGGCGTCCGCCGGGTGGCGGACCACCCGGGGCTCACCGTCGGCCTGGAGCACTTCCTGGTCGCCCCGGACGAGGACTGAGCCCGCTGTGATCGCCCGCGTCATGTACTTCGTGGTCTCCACCGCGCTGCTGCTCGGCTTCGCGGTGGTGGTCGCCACCGGGGTCCAGCTGATGGCCTCCGGGGACGGCCCGGCGATCGGGATAGGCGTCTGCGCCGAACTCCTGGTCGTCATCGGCTGCTGGTTCCTCTGGAAGACCTACGCCTTCGGCCGCGACAGCGGCCGGCTGGCGAAGCTGCTGGAGGCCGAGGGCGGCCTCCCGGTGGACGAGCTGGCCCGGGACGAGCACGGGCGGATCGACCGCGCCTCCGCCGACGAGGTCTTCGCCAAGCGCAAGGCCGAGACCGAGGCCTCCCCGGAGGACTGGCGGGCCTGGTTCCGGCTCGCCGTGGCCTACTCCGACGCCCGCGACGTACCGCGCGCCCGCAAGGCCATGCACCGGGCGATCGACCTCCAGGCCCGGGGCACCGGGTGAGGGCGGCCCGCGGGTCCGCCTCCCGGTAGGCGGCCCTCAGGGTGGCGTCCCAGGACTCGCCACTCGTCGGCTGCGACCACCCGTTCGGCGCCGCCGGCCGGCGGCCCCGCGAGGGCGGCCGAGCCGGGGAAGCGATGGGCGAATTGCCGGATTGTCACTGCACGTCATTACGCTTGGCCGCGGCCACGCCGCACAGCGCACCATCTGAGAGGACCCCGGTGACCGCAGAGACCCCATCCGCCCCCGCCCCCGCAGCCGACATCAGCTTCCGTGACGACGTCACCGTGGAGCTCGTCCGGCACGCCGCCCGCGACGCGGACGTCCTCTTCGCCGCGCGCGTCTCCACCGCCGGCGAGCAGTCCCTCGCGGAGCTGGAGAAGGACCCGGCCCGCTCCAAGGGCCTGATCAACTACCTGATGCGGGACCGCCACGGCACGCCCTTCGAGCACAACTCGATGACCTTCTTCGTCAGCGCGCCGATCTTCGTCTTCCGCGAGTTCCACCGCCACCGCGTGGGCTTCTCGTACAACGAGGAGAGCGGCCGCTACCGCGAGCTCCAGCCGGTCTTCTACGTTCCCGCGCCCGAGCGCAAGCTCGTCCAGCAGGGCCGCCCCGGCAAGTACGAGTTCGTCACCGGCACCCCCGAGCAGCACAAGGTGACGGTCGAGTCGATGGAGTCGGCCTACCGCGAGGCCTACGCCCGCTACCGGGAGATGCTGGCCGCCGGCGTCGCCCGCGAGGTGGCCCGCGCGGTGCTCCCGGTCGGCCTCTTCTCCTCGATGTACGCCACCTGCAACGCCCGTTCGCTGATGCACTTCCTCTCCCTGCGGACCAAGGACGAGCGGGCGAAGGTGCCGTCTTTCCCACAGCGGGAGATCGAGATGGTGGCCGAGCGGATGGAGCAGCAGTGGGCCGAGCTCATGCCGCTCACCCACGAGGCCTTCAACGAGCACGGCCGGGTGGCCCCCTGACATGCGGTCGACGCGCCCGCCGGACGGAGGATCTCCGGCGGGCGCCCGGTTTGCCCCCCATGTTCGGATTGCGCGGCTCATGGGCATTGCCTAGTGTCTGTTCCACGAGCCCCGGTGCTGCCTGAACCCCCGAGCAGACAGCACCGGGCTCGCTCTTGACGACACTGCGGTGCTGATGACCGGCGGCAACGAGTAGCGTTGGCTCCATGGTTCCGACCTCTACCCCCCAGACCCCCTTCGGACGGGTGCTCACCGCGATGGTGACCCCGTTCGCCGCGGACGGCTCCCTCGACCTCGACGGAGCCCAGCGCCTGGCGGCCCACCTCGTCGACGCGGGCAACGACGGCCTCGTGATCAGCGGCACCACCGGTGAGTCGCCGACCACCAGCACGGTCGAGAAAGACTCCCTGCTGCGGGCCGTGGTCGAAGCCGTCGGGGATCGCGCCTTCGTCGTCGCGGGGGTCGGCACCAACGACACTCGGCGCAGCATCGAGCTCGCCCACCAGGCCGTCGCCGCCGGCGCGCACGGGCTGCTCGCCGTCACGCCGTACTACAACAAGCCGCCGCAGGAAGGGCTCTACCGCCACTTCACCGCGATCGCGGACGCCACCGAGCTCCCGGTGATGCTCTACGACATCCCCGGCCGCAGCGGGGTGCCCATCCGGACCGAGACCTTCCTCCGGCTCGCCGAGCACCCGCGGATCGTGGCCAACAAGGACGCCAAGGGCGACCTGGCCGCCGCCTCCGAGGTGATCGCCCGGACCGGCCTCGCCTGGTACTCCGGCGAGGACGTGCTCAACCTGCCGCTGCTCTCGATCGGCGCGGTCGGCTTCGTGAGCGTCGTCGGCCATGTGGTGACCCCGGAGCTGCGGGCCCTGCTGGAGGCCCACCTCAGCGGCGACCACGCCAAGGCGACCGAGATCCACCTGCGTTTGCTCCCCGTGTACCAGGGGATCTTCCGGAACCAGGGCGTCATCCTGAGCAAGGCGGCGCTCAACCTCCTCGGACTGCCCGCCGGCCCCCTCCGGCTCCCCCTGGTGGAGGCCACCGAGGCGGAAATCGAGCAATTGCGGCAGGACCTGCGCGCTGGAGGGGTACACCTCTGACAGCCGCGCACACCATGGACTTCCACGCCCGGAAGGCGTGAAGAGTGAACCCGACAACAGCAGAAGCAAGGAAATGATGACGCGCGCGCCAGGTGTCCGGCGGGGAGACGGGTTCTCCGAGGGCACGTGGCGCGCGCGGTCATGGTAAGGAGCACCTTTTGAGCCATCCGCACCCCGAACTCGGCCCGCCTCCGCCGCTCGCCGAGGGCGCCCTTCGCGTCACCCCCCTCGGCGGCCTCGGTGAGATCGGCCGCAACATGACCGTCTTCGAGTACGGCGGGCGTCTTCTCATCGTCGACTGCGGCGTCCTCTTCCCCGAGGACGAGCAGCCCGGCATCGACCTGATCCTGCCGGACTTCACGACCATCCGGGACCGCCTGGACGACGTCGACGGCATCGTCCTGACCCACGGCCACGAGGACCACATCGGCGGCGTGCCGTACCTGCTCCGGCTGAAGCCGGACATCCCGCTGATCGGCTCCAAGTTCACCTTGGCGCTGATCGAGGCGAAGCTCCAGGAGCATCGCATCCGGCCGTACACGCTGGAGGTGAAGGAGGGCGACCGCGAGCGGATCGGCCCCTTTGACTGCGAGTTCGTCGCCGTCAACCACTCCATCCCGGACGCGCTGGCGGTCGCCATCCGCACCCCGGCCGGCCTGGTCGTCGGCACCGGCGACTTCAAGATGGACCAGCTGCCGCTGGACGGCCGCCTCACCGATCTGCCGGCCTTCGCCCGGCTGGGCGAGGAGGGCATCGACCTCCTCCTCTCCGACTCCACCAACGCCGAGGTGCCCGGCTTCGTCGGCTACGAGAAGGACATCGCCGGCGTCCTGCGGCAGGTCTTCGACCGCGCCGACCGCCGGATCATCGTGGCCTCCTTCGCCAGCCACGTCCACCGGATCCAGCAGGTGCTGGACGCGGCGCACGAGTTCGGCCGGAAGGTGGCCTTCGTCGGCCGTTCCATGGTCCGGAACATGGGCATCGCCCGGGACCTCGGCTACCTCCGCGTCCCCGGCGGCCTCGTGGTCGACGTCAAGGCGCTCGACGACCTGCCGGACGAGGAGGTCGTCCTGATCTGCACCGGCTCGCAGGGCGAGCCGATGGCGGCGCTCTCCCGGATGGCCAACCGCGACCACCAGATCCGGATCGTCCAGGGCGACACGGTGGTGCTCGCCTCCTCGCTGATCCCGGGCAACGAGACCGCGGTCTACCGGGTGATCAACGGGCTGACCAGGTGGGGCGCCAACGTCGTCCACAAGGGCAACGCCAAGGTGCACGTCTCGGGCCACGCCTCGGCGGGCGAGCTGCTGTACTTCTTCAACATCTGCAAGCCCCGGAACCTGATGCCGATCCACGGCGAGTGGCGCCATCTTCGCGCGGCCGTCGACCTCGGCCAGGCGACGGGGGTGCCGGCGGGTCGCTGCGTCATCGCGGAGGACGGCGTGGTCGTCGACCTGGTCGACGGCGTCGCCAAGATCGCGGGCAAGGTGCAGGCCGGCTACGTCTACGTGGACGGCTCCTCGGTCGGCGACGTCACCGAGTCCTCGCTGAAGGACCGCCGGATCCTCGGCGACGAGGGCTTCATCTCGGTCTTCGTGGTCGTGGACGCGAGCACCGGCAAGGTGGTGGGCGGCCCGCACATCCAGGCCCGCGGCTCCGGCATCGAGGACGGGGCCTTCGGCCCGGCGCTGGCCAAGGTGGAGGAGGCGCTCGGGCGCGCGGCCCAGGACGGCGTCGCCGAACCGCGCCAGCTCCAGCAGCTGGTCCGGCGCGCGGTCGGCAAGTGGGTGTCCGACACCTACCGCCGCCGCCCGATGATCCTTCCGGTGGTCGTCGAGGTCTGAGCGAGCACCGTCTGAGCGAGCACCGTCTGAGCTGCTCCGACACGTTCGTCGGGCCGCGGTTTGACCGACCGCGGCCCGACGTGTAACGTTCTTCGAGTTGCCCCCGAGGGGCGCGCCCCTGAGGGGCGTGCCGAGCCCGGGTGGTCGACAAAACTCTGAGAAATCTTCGGATTAACGCACTGCGGTCCAATTTGGCTGCGGGGAAGTGATCCGCTAAAGTTTCTCTCGTCGGAACGGAGGCCGAAAGGCCGAAGGAAAGACGGAAACCGAACCGCCGGAAACGGTCTGGTAAGGTGGAAAACGAACGAAGCGCCCGGAGAGGCCGACGGAAGTCGGTTCGAAGGAAGCGTCCGTTCCTTGAGAACTCAACAGCGTGCCAAAAGTCAACGCCAGACTATAAAACACCCCGTCTCTGCCGGTCTCGGCAGGGCGAGGTTCCTTTGAAGAATCACAGCGAGGATTCACATCCTCTGCGTGATGCTCTTTTTAAAGCATTCACGGAGAGTTTGATCCTGGCTCAGGACGAACGCTGGCGGCGTGCTTAACACATGCAAGTCGAACGGTGAAGCCCTTCGGGGTGGATCAGTGGCGAACGGGTGAGTAACACGTGGGCAATCTGCCCTGGATTCTGGGATAACACCGGGAAACCGGTGCTAATACCGGATATGACCCTCCTCCGCATGGTGGGGGGTGGAAAGCTCCGGCGATCCAGGATGAGCCCGCGGCCTATCAGCTTGTTGGTGGGGTGATGGCCTACCAAGGCGACGACGGGTAGCCGGCCTGAGAGGGCGACCGGCCACACTGGGACTGAGACACGGCCCAGACTCCTACGGGAGGCAGCAGTGGGGAATATTGCACAATGGGCGCAAGCCTGATGCAGCGACGCCGCGTGGGGGATGACGGCCTTCGGGTTGTAAACCTCTTTCAGCAGGGAAGAAGCGCAAGTGACGGTACCTGCAGAAGAAGCACCGGCTAACTACGTGCCAGCAGCCGCGGTAATACGTAGGGTGCGAGCGTTGTCCGGAATTATTGGGCGTAAAGAGCTCGTAGGCGGCCTGTCGCGTCGGATGTGAAAGCCCGGGGCTTAACCCCGGGTCTGCATTCGATACGGGCAGGCTGGAGTGTGGTAGGGGAGATCGGAATTCCTGGTGTAGCGGTGAAATGCGCAGATATCAGGAGGAACACCGGTGGCGAAGGCGGATCTCTGGGCCATTACTGACGCTGAGGAGCGAAAGCGTGGGGAGCGAACAGGATTAGATACCCTGGTAGTCCACGCCGTAAACGTTGGGAACTAGGTGTTGGCGACATTCCACGTCGTCGGTGCCGCAGCTAACGCATTAAGTTCCCCGCCTGGGGAGTACGGCCGCAAGGCTAAAACTCAAAGGAATTGACGGGGGCCCGCACAAGCGGCGGAGCATGTGGCTTAATTCGACGCAACGCGAAGAACCTTACCAAGGCTTGACATACACCGGAAACGTCCAGAGATGGGCGCCCCCTTGTGGTCGGTGTACAGGTGGTGCATGGTTGTCGTCAGCTCGTGTCGTGAGATGTTGGGTTAAGTCCCGCAACGAGCGCAACCCTTGTCCTGTGTTGCCAGCGGGTTATGCCGGGGACTCACGGGAGACTGCCGGGGTCAACTCGGAGGAAGGTGGGGACGACGTCAAATCATCATGCCCCTTATGTCTTGGGCTGCACACGTGCTACAATGGCCGGCACAATGAGCTGCGATACCGCAAGGTGGAGCGAATCTCAAAAAACCGGCCTCAGTTCGGATTGGGGTCTGCAACTCGACCCCATGAAGTCGGAGTCGCTAGTAATCGCAGATCAGCATGCTGCGGTGAATACGTTCCCGGGCCTTGTACACACCGCCCGTCACGTCACGAAAGTCGGTAACACCCGAAGCCGGTGGCCCAACCCTTGTGGGGGGAGCCGTCGAAGGTGGGACCAGCGATTGGGACGAAGTCGTAACAAGGTAGCCGTACCGGAAGGTGCGGCTGGATCACCTCCTTTCTAAGGAGCATCTTGGCCGCTACGGCGGTCCAGAGCCACGACGCCGGCGAATGTCCGGCGGTGGTCAGCTCATGGGTGGAACGTTGACTATTCGGCGCGTTGAGTGTGGTGACACCGCTAGTACTGCCCTTCGGGGCGTGGAACGCGGGTGATCGCCGACTCGACGTGCCGGGCGCGCTGTTGGGTCCTGAGGGCACGGCCGTTGGCCGCTCGTTCTCAGTGCCGACCCCATGCTTGGTGAGGTGGGTGGTTGGTTGTTGCTTGAGAACTGCACAGTGGACGCGAGCATCTGTGGCCAAGTATTTAAGGGCGCACGGTGGATGCCTTGGCACCAGGAACCGATGAAGGACGTGGGAGGCCGCGATAGGCCCCGGGGAGCTGTCAACCGAGCTTTGATCCGGGGGTGTCCGAATGGGGAAACCCGGCGATCGTCATGGGTCGTCACCCGCTGCTGAACGCATAGGCAGTGTGGAGGGAACGCGGGGAAGTGAAACATCTCAGTACCCGCAGGAAGAGAAAACAACCGTGATTCCGGGAGTAGTGGCGAGCGAAACCGGATGAGGCTAAACCGTTTGTGTGTGAGACCCGGCAGGGGTTGCGCAGGCGGGGTTGTGGGAGCGAGCTTCAGTCTTCTGCCGGAGGCTGGGTGAGTCAGAAATCGTTGGTGTAGGCGAAGGGCATGTGAAAGGCCCGGCGTAGAGGGTAAGACCCCCGTAGCTGAAATGTCAGCGACTTGCTTGCTTGTTTCCCAAGTAGCACCGGGCTCGAGGAATCTGGTGTGAATCTGGCGGGACCACCCGCTAAGCCTAAATATTCCCTGGTGACCGATAGCGGATAGTACCGTGAGGGAATGGTGAAAAGTACCGCGGGAGCGGAGTGAAATAGTACCTGAAACCGTGTGCCTACAAGCCGTGGGAGCGTCGGGGTGTGCTTGCACATCCTCGTGACTGCGTGCCTTTTGAAGAATGAGCCTGCGAGTTTGCGGTGTGTTGCGAGGTTAACCCGGGTGGGGTAGCCGTAGCGAAAGCGAGTCCGAAGAGGGCGTTTCAGTAGCACGCTCAAGACCCGAAGCGGAGTGATCTAGCCATGGGCAGGGTGAAGCGCGGGTAAGACCGTGTGGAGGCCCGAACCCACCAGGGTTGAAAACCTGGGGGATGACCTGTGGTTAGGGGTGAAAGGCCAATCAAACTCCGTGATAGCTGGTTCTCCCCGAAATGCATTTAGGTGCAGCGTCGTGTGTTTCTTGCCGGAGGTAGAGCACTGGATAGGCGATGGGCCTGACCGGGTTACTGACCTTAGCCAAACTCCGAATGCCGGTAAGTGAAGCGCGGCAGTGAGACTGTGGGGGATAAGCTCCATGGTCGAGAGGGAAACAGCCCAGAGCATCGACTAAGGCCCCTAAGCGTGTGCTAAGTGGGAAAGGATGTGGAGTCGCAGAGACAACCAGGAGGTTGGCTTAGAAGCAGCCACCCTTGAAAGAGTGCGTAATAGCTCACTGGTCAAGTGATTCCGCGCCGACAATGTAGCGGGGCTCAAGCGCACCGCCGAAGTCGTGTCGTTCCAGCATGAGGGCCAACGCCCGCTGGGATGGGTAGGGGAGCGTCGTGTGCCGGGTGAAGCCTCCGCGGAAGCGAGGGGTGGACGGTTCACGAGTGAGAATGCAGGCATGAGTAGCGATTCAGGAGTGGGAAACTCCTGCGCCGATTGACCAAGGGTTCCTGGGTCAAGCTGATCTGCCCAGGGTAAGTCGGGACCTAAGGCGAGGCCGACAGGCGTAGTCGATGGACAACCGGTTGATATTCCGGTACCCGTGGCAGTGCGCCAGCGCTGAACCAGGTGATGCTAAGCCCGTGAAGCCGCCCCTGATCTCTTCGGAGTGAGGGGGAGTGGTGGAGCCGGCGGACCAAGCTTGTAGTAGGTGAGCGATGGGGTGACGCAGGAAGGTAGTCCAGCCCGGGCGGTGGTTGTCCCGGGGTAAGGGTGTAGGGCGTTGCGTAGGCAAATCCGCGCAACACGATGCCTGAGACCTGATGCCGAGCCGTTGTGGTGAAGTGGATGATCCTATGCTGTCGAGAAAAGCCTCTAGCGAGTGCTGTTGCGGCCCGTACCCTAAACCGACTCAGGTGGTCTGGTAGAGAATACCGAGGCGTTCGGGTGAACTGTGGTTAAGGAACTCGGCAAAATGCCCCCGTAACTTCGGGAGAAGGGGGGCCATTGCTGGTGAGGGGACGTGCTCCCTGAGCTGGTGGTGGCCGCAGAGACCAGCGGGAAGCGACTGTTTACTAAAAACACAGGTCCGTGCGAAGCCGTAAGGCGAGGTATACGGACTGACGCCTGCCCGGTGCTGGAACGTTAAGGGGACCGGTTAGCCTGGATTCGTCTGGGCGAGGCTGAGAACTTAAGCGCCAGTAAACGGCGGTGGTAACTATAACCATCCTAAGGTAGCGAAATTCCTTGTCGGGTAAGTTCCGACCTGCACGAATGGCGTAACGACTTCCTGACTGTCTCGACCACAGGCCCGGTGAAATTGCACTACGAGTAAAGATGCTCGTTTCGCGCAGCAGGACGGAAAGACCCCGGGACCTTTACTATAGCTTGATATTGGTGTTCGGTTCGGCTTGTGTAGGATAGCTGGGAGACGGTGAAGTCGCCACGCCAGTGGTGGTGGAGTCAATCTTGAAATACCAGTCTGGTCGTGCTGGATGTCTAACCTGGGTCCGTGATCCGGATCAGGGACAGTGTCTGGTGGGTAGTTTAACTGGGGCGGTTGCCTCCTAAAGGGTAACGGAGGCGCCCAAAGGTTCCCTCAGCCTGGTTGGCAATCAGGTGGTGAGTGTAAGTGCACAAGGGAGCTTGACTGTGAGACTGACGGGTCGAGCAGGTACGAAAGTAGGGACTAGTGATCCGGCGGTGGCTTGTGGAAGCGCCGTCGCTCAACGGATAAAAGGTACCCCGGGGATAACAGGCTGATCTTCCCCAAGAGTCCATATCGACGGGATGGTTTGGCACCTCGATGTCGGCTCGTCGCATCCTGGGGCTGGAGTAGGTCCCAAGGGTTGGGCTGTTCGCCCATTAAAGCGGTACGCGAGCTGGGTTTAGAACGTCGTGAGACAGTTCGGTCCCTATCCGCTGTGCGCGTTGGAGTCTTGAGAAGGGCTGTCCCTAGTACGAGAGGACCGGGACGGACGAACCTCTGGTGTGCCAGTTGTTCTGCCAAGGGCATGGCTGGTTGGCTACGTTCGGGAGGGATAACCGCTGAAGGCATCTAAGCGGGAAGCCTGCTTCGAGATGAGGACTCCCACCCACTTGTTGGGGTAAGGCTCCCAGTAGACGACTGGGTTGATAGGCCGGGTCTGGAAGCCCTGTGAGGGGTGGAGGTGACCGGTACTAATAGGCCGAGGGCTTGTCCATAGTTGCTCCGCGTCCACTGTGTTGTTCTGAAGAAACAGCCTGCCACAGGCAGATTTCTTCATAGTGTTTCGGTGGTCATGGCGGTCAGGGTACGCCCGGTTACATTCCGAACCCGGAAGCTAAGCTGGCCAGCGCCGATGGTACTGCACTCGGGAGGGTGTGGGAGAGTAGGACGCCGCCGAACAAATATTGAAAAGGGGCTGCCCCCGACTTTATGTCGGGGGCAGCCCCTTTTTGTCGTCTGTGCGATCATCGGGGTATGAGCGACGACGAGGCGGAGGCCGGCGGATACCTGCTGGACAATCGGCAGCGAGAAGCCGGCGAGCGGTTCGAGGCCCTGTCCGAGCTGTTCGACGAGTCGACCTTCCGGCACTTCCGGCGGGTGGGTATCGGCGAGGGCTGGCGTTGCTGGGAGGTAGGGGCCGGCGGGCCGAGCGTCCCGGCCTGGCTGGGACGCCACGTCGGGATCGGCGGGGTGGTCGTAGCGACTGACATCGACGTTTCCTGGACCGAGTCCGCGGTGAGCGAGAACGTCGAGGTGCGGCGGCATGACGTGGGCGTCGAGCCGCCGCCCGGCCGGAACTTCGACCTGGTGCACGCCCGCCTGGTGCTGGTGCACGTGGAGCAGCGGGAGCAGGCTCTGCGGACCATGATCGACGCCCTGCGGCCCGGCGGATGGCTGATGCTGGAGGACGCCGACCCCGGCCTTCAACCGCTGATCTGCATCGACGAGTACGGGCCCGAACAGGAGCTGGCCAACCGGCTGCGGCGCGGCTTCCGCGAACTGATGGCGGGCCGCGGCGCGGACCTCGAGTACGGCAGGACGCTGCCGCGGCTGCTGCGGGAGGCGGGGCTGGCGGACGTCCACGCCGACTCCTACTTCCCGATCACCTCGCCGGCCTGCGATCGGTTGGAGGCGGCGACGGTCCGTCACATCCGGGGCCGGCTGGTGGAGAACGGGTTGGCGACCGAGGAGGAGATCGACCGGCATCTGGAGGCGGTGGAGTCCGGGCGGCTGGACCTGGCGACCTCCCCGATGGTGACCGCATGGGGCCGCAAGCCGCTCTAGCGGGTGGCGGGTCAGCCGGCCGGCAGGCC
The DNA here is from genome assembly GCF_000744815.1 of Phaeacidiphilus oryzae TH49. Classification (NCBI taxonomy): domain Bacteria; kingdom Bacillati; phylum Actinomycetota; class Actinomycetes; order Kitasatosporales; family Streptomycetaceae; genus Phaeacidiphilus; species Phaeacidiphilus oryzae. Next base: position 2,238,090 of record NZ_JQMQ01000005.1, on the reverse strand, counting down.
CTCGTCGAGGGTGCGGGCGCGGTAGGGGGCGGGCCCGGGCTCCTTGGCTCGGCTCGGCGCGGAGAGCTGCCGGGCCAGGGCCGTGAAGGCCTCCACCACCGCCGAGTTGGCCGCCGGGTCGGAGCGCCAGACCAGCCGGCGGACGGCGGGCGGCCAGCCGTTTAGGGGGACGAAGACCACGTCTGGGTGGGTGTAGTAGCGGGGGAAGGAGACGGCGGTCGGGAAGGCGTTCTCCTGGCGGGCGACCTGGGTGAGGACCTCGGCGAAGGTCCGGGCCACGCCGCGGCGGGGGATGGGGCGACCGGACGGCGTGGTCTCCGGGTAGAGCGGGTTGAACAGCTCCCCGCTACCGTCGCCGCTGCCGTCCCGGCTGCCGACACCGCTGCCGTCCCCGTCGGCTCCGGTCGGGCGGGGGACGCCGAAGATGCCGAGGTCGGCGAGTACCTCGACGTCCAGGCCGGGGGCCGCGGCCAGCGGATGGTCGGCGGCGAGGGCCAGGATCCAGTCCTCCTCGGCGACCACCGGGCCGGGCGTCAGGTCGTCGGGGATCTCCTGGGTGAACCGGCCGACCAGGACGTCTATCTGCTCCGAGCGCAGGACGTCGAAGTATCCGGTGCCGGTGACGTCGGTGGTGGTGAGCCGGGCCGCCGGGCAGTCGGTGCGGAACCGGGCCAGCAGACGGGCGAGTTCGGGGTCGCCGCAGTGGGTGAGGTAGCCGAGCCGCAGGGGGCCGGCGAGGCCGCGGGCGGTGGACCTGGCCTGGTCGAGGGCGTTGAGCAGGGCGCTGTGGACGGCGGTCAGGTCGGTGCGGAGGCGGGCGCCGATGGGGGTCAACTCGACGCTGCGGGTGGTGCGTTGGAAGAGCGGGGCGCCGACCCTGGACTCCATGCGGCGGATCAGCTGGCTGACCCGGGACGGGGAGATGCGCAGCCGTTCGGCGGCGCGGCCGAAGTGCAGTGTTTCCGCGGAGACCAGAAAGGCCTCCAACTCGGAGGTGCTCGGCAGGCTGGGCACAGCGAGATGGTACGGATTATTGAGCCCCGCTCAACAGTGGTCGAGCGAATCGGTCTTTATCCGTGACCGTGCTGCGGGCACGGTGTGTGCAGAGACGATCGGGTCCGACGCCCCTCCCACGGGGGGCGTGGCCCTTCGTGGTGTCCGCGGAACGGGGAGGAGGGGTGGCGGGTGTCGATCTCGCTGCTCGTGGCGTGTCTGGTGATTCCGGTGGCGGTGCTCTTCGTGGACCTGGGGCGGCGCAGGCTGACGCTGTTCCGGCTGCTGCGGCCGGTGCTGTTCACCGCCCTGGTGGTGCCGTTCGTGATGCCGGGGTTCGCCTTCGGCGGGGACGGGCTGTGGCTGGAGGTCGCCGGGGTGGTGGCCGGGGTGCTGCTCGGCGTGCTGGCCGCGGTGACCATGCGGGTGGAGGCGAGCGGTGACGCGGACGGCCGGCCGGTGACGGTGGCCGGGGCGCCGTACGCGGTGGTCTGGCTGCTGGTGGCGGGGGCACGGCTCTGGTTCACCTGGGCGTCCTCGCACTCGGTCGGGTTCCAGCGGGATCTGGGCGAGTTCCTGGTGACCCATCACATCGCGGTGAACGCGCTGGCGGACGCGGTGATGTTCACCGGCTTCGCGATGCTGCTGGTGCAGCGCGGGAGCCTCTGGCTGCGGGCGCGCGGGACCGTCACGGCGAGGGCCGCCGCGCCGGTCGGGGTCTCGTCCGCTTGACGGTGGGCGGTGGCCACCTGCGGGTCGGGGAAACGTCGGTTCTCGTTCAGGTGATGGGAGGAGCATGCCCGGCGGCCTTGGGGGAGGGTGGTGAGAACGAAGGAAGGACGGCCGCCCGTTGAACGTGCTGATGCTGGTGACTACTGATGTGGCGCACGATGCGCGGGTGGTACGGGAGGCCGCTGCGCTGAGCGCCGCCGGCCACCGGGTGCGGGTGTGGGGCAAGGACGTGCCCGAGGAGTGGAGTCCGTCGGGGGGCGCGTTCGAGGTCGCCGGGGTGAGCGGGGGGACCGGGCTACGCGGCGGGGGCGCGACGCCCGGCCGGAGCGCGATGCCCAGCGGGGGCGCGTCGCCCGGCGGGAGCGCGGCGGCCGGAGGAGAGGGCGCGGGCGAGGCCGGTCGCGCCCGCGACGGCCTGGTATGGCGGGCCGCCCGGTGGGCGCTGCTGCCGGAGCACCGGCGCAGGGTGTGGGCGGAGTGGTCGCGGGAGACCGAGGCGGCGCTCTCGTCGGAGGGCGCCGCGTACCAGGTGGTCCACGCACATGACTTCAACACACTGCCGCTGGCGGCCAGGCTGGCCGAGCGGTGGGGGGCGCGGCTGGTGTACGACTCCCACGAGTGGTGGTCAGGGCGGCAGCGGCACGGGCGGCCGACCCCGCGCGAGCGGCTGCGCGAGCGGCGGGTGGAGGCGCAGCTGGTCCGGCGCGCCGACGCGGTGCTGACGGTCAGTCAGGGGATCGCCGAGCGGTTGGGGCGCTGGACGTCGAGCCCGGTGTCGGTGGTGCGCAACACCTTTCCCTCGGTGCCGCGGAGCGGGGCCGCGGAGGTCGACACGCCGAGGGGGGTGGTGTACGCCGGGCGGATCGGGGGCGGCCGGGATCTGGAGACCGTGCTGGCCGGCGCCGGCGGTTCGCTGACCACTGTGCTGATGGGGCCGGCGGACCGGGCGTACGTGACCCGGCTGGGGCTGGACCGGACGGGGGCGCGGGCCGAGCTGCGCCCGCCGCTGGACGGGGACCGGGTGGACGAGGTGCTGCGGGCCTACGGGATCTCGGTGGTGACCCTCACGGACACCTGCGAGAACCATCGGATGGCGCTGCCCAACAAGCTCTTCCACGCCGTGCGGGCGGGGGTGCCGGTGGTCGCGGCGGACCTGCCGGAGATCCGTCGGGTGGTGCGCGGGCACGGCATCGGGGAGTTGTACCGGCCGGCCGACCCCCGCTCCTACCGGGCCGCGGTGGAGCGCGCGGTGGAGCGCTATCCGGAGCTGTGCGCGGGGGTGCGGGACGCGGCGGCGGAGCTGAGCTGGGAGCGGGACGCCGAACGGCTGGTCGCGGTGTACGAGGGGCTGGGCCGATGAGCGCGCCGCGGGTGGCGATGCTGGTGGCGAACGGGGTCGCGGGGGACTCCCGGGTGCAGAAGGCCGCCTGGTCGATGGCGGAGGCCGGCTGGGACGTGGTGCTGGTCGGACGGGCCGCCGGCGACCGGCGCGAGGAGTACGCGCTGGGGCGCGCGAGGGTGCTGCTGGTGCCGCTCGAGGACGAGCTGTCGGGCTATCAGAAGGTGCGCCCCAGGCGGTCGGAGGCGGTGCGGAGGCGGGCGGCCTACCGCGCGGCCCGGGCGCGTACCGCGCGCTGGGACGCGGCGGACAGCGGCGGTCCCGCGGTGCGGGCGGCGGCCGCGGCGCGCGGGCGGCTGGAGCGCTGGCCGGCCGGCGACGCGTTGGTCGGGCGGTTGGGCAGCGGGCGGGTCGGCGGTCCGGCGGCGCTTGCGGCGGGCGCGGTCCGCGGGCTGGCGGACCGGAACGGCGGCTGGCGGTCGTTCAATCCCTGGTTCCGGGACTTGGAGCTGGCCTTCGCGCCGGTGCTCGCGGAGCTGAGGCCGGATCTGATCCACGCCCACGACTTCCACATGGTGGGGATCGGGGCGCGGGCCGCCGGGCGGCTCGGCGTGCCCTGGGTGTACGACGCCCATGAGTACCTGGCCGGGATCGACGTGCCGGGCCGGTGGTACCGGCGGAGCGAGCTTCGCGGGCTGCTGCGGCGGCGGATGCTGGTGGGCGTCGAGCGGGAGTACATCGGCCGGGCGGACGCCGTGGTGACGGTCTCCCGGGGGATCGCCGAGCGGCTGCGCGCGGACCACGGGCTGGCGGCGGAGCCGCTGGTGATCGCCAACGCGCCGATGCGGCACGGCGGCGCGGAGGCGGCGCCGCAGCAGGAGAGCACGGCCGGAGAGGGCGCCGCCGGGGCGGCGGTCTCGCTGCGCGAGGCCGTCGGCCTGGGGCCGGAGACCCCGCTTCTGGTCTACAGCGGGGGGATGGCGCCCCGGCGCGGGGTCGCCTCGGTGGTCGAGGGCCTGGCCCGGCTGGAGCGGGCCCACCTCGCCCTGGTGGCGCGGGAGGACGACCCGGACGTGCCCGCGCTGCTGACGCTGGCGGAACGGCTCGGGGTGGCCGGGCGGGTCCATACGGCGCCGTACGTCTCGCCCGATCGGGTGGTGGAGTACATCGCCTCCGCGGACGCCGGGCTGATCCCGATCCTTCACCGGCCCAACCACGAGCTCTCGCTGATCACCAAGTACCTGGAGTACCTCCACGCGGGGCTGCCGATCGTCTGCAGCGACGTCAGGACGATGGCCCGGACCACGGAGGAGCTGGGCGTCGGCGAGGTCTACCCGGCCGGCGATCCGGCCGGGTTCGCCGAGGCGGCCGGCCGGGTGCTGGACGGGATCGAGCGGTACCGGGCGCAGTACCTGCCGGGGCGGCCCGGCGCGGCGGCCGCCGAGGAGTACCGGTGGTCCCGGCAGGCGGAGGCGCTGGACGCCCTCTACGCCCGGCTGCTGGGCCGGCGGCCGGAGCTGACGGACGGTGAGCAGGGGCTGCCCGCGGGCGGGTTGACGCTGTGTCCCGTCGGCTCGGCCGGCTGAGCGGACGCGCCGGGGTCTGCTGGGCAGTCGTGCTGTGCGCCCGCCTGAGCAGCCGCGCCGAACTCGGCCCGGCCCACCGAACGGGCTACGCCGGGCACCCGTGCGCCGGGCTCAGGAGTGCGGGCTGCCCGGGGCCTGGTTACGGTGCGTAGGTAAGACGGTACCCGGGGCGGGTCCCGTACGCCGATCCCGGCGAGAGGCGGTGGTACGCGGTGGTGCGTGGGGCGGCTCTTAGCGATTTCTTTCCTGATTCATTGCCCGATGCCGAATGTTCACTTACCGAGGAGTCGGGGTTCATGGCTCCCTCGGTAGCGTGGTCGCGGCCGGGGAGCGCTCATGAGAGCACGGCGAAAACCCCCTCCCCGTTCGAGGAATTCTTCTGTTCGGACTATTCGGAAGAGCAGCTCGCCCCATGAATCCGACCGCTCCGGCCGCCGCTACCGCGCCGGGCCAGACCGGCCGTCGCCTCGAGCACCAGATCTTTCGCTCCCAGCGCTCGGGACTTCCCCACCTGCCCACGTACCTGCGGCAGTTGTGGCAGCGGCGGCAGTTCGTCCTGGAGATGGCCAGGTCCACCCTCCGGGCCCAGAACTACGCAACCTTCTTCGGGCAGCTCTGGCTGGTGATCAGCCCACTGCTGCTCGGCTTCGTCTACTTCATGCTCGGGGACGTCCTGGGCAACGCGGCCAAGCATCAGCAGTACTACTTTGTGACGCTGCTGTCCGGCCTGTTCCTGTTCAACTTCTTCTCCGGCTGCCTGACCCAGGGGGCCGGTTCGGTGATCGGCAGCAGCAGGCTGATCATGAACAGCCACTTCCCCCGGCTACTGCTGCCGATCACCCAGTTCGTCATCGCGTTCATGCGCTTCCTGCCCTCACTGCTGGTCTTCGTGGTGGTGCACTGGCTGCAGCATGTGCCGTGGTCGGTGAACGCGGTGTGGGCGCTGCCGGCCTTCCTCTGCGTGGCCCTTTTCGGGGCCGGGCTCGGATTCCTCTTCGCGACGGTGCAGGTCTATTTCCGGGACTTCTCGAATTTCCTGCCCTACCTGATGCGGATCTGGCTTTTCCTCTCCCCGGTGATGTACTCGCTGGAGCAGGGGCTGCACAAGGGGCGGACGGAGGCGCTGATCATCGGCGCCAACCCGATCTCCCCGATGCTCGGCGTCTGGGGGGACGCCCTGGTCCGGAACAAGCCCGCCAACCTCCACTGGCTGCTCGCCGGTGGCTGCTGGGCGCTCGGCGCCTTCGTGGTCGGCACATTCGCGTTCATGTGGAAGGAGCGTGAGTTCTCTGTCCGCCTCTGAGCTCGAACTCGCGACGCAGGAAGCCGCACCGTCCGCAGGTCCCACGGTCGTCCAGGGCCCGGCGGCGGGGGAGGAACCGTCGACCGGCCCGAAGCCGTCCGCCGAGACCGACTTCGCCGTCCGCGTCGAGAACGTCCACATCACCTACCGGACCGCGATCGATCCGCGGGCCAACACCTTCCGGCACAAGGTCACCCGGCTCGGCCGCCGGGAGAAGCTGGTGCACGAGGTCAAGGCGCTGCGCGGGGTCAGCTTCGACGTGCAGCCCGGCACCGTCCTCGGCATCGTCGGGGCCAACGGCGCCGGCAAGTCCACCCTGATGCGGGCGGTCGCCGGGATCCTTCCGCCGTCCACCGGCCAGATCGAGGTGAACGGCCGGATCTCCACGCTGCTGGCGCTCGGCGTCGGCTTCAACGGCAACCTCAGCGGGCGGGAGAACGTGGTGCTGGGCGGCCTCGCCGCCGGGCTGACCCGCAAGCAGATCGCCGAGAAGTACGAGGAGATCGCCGCCTGGGCGGACCTCGGGGACTTCATCGACCTGCCGATGAAGACCTACTCCTCCGGGATGTACGGCCGGCTCGCGTTCGCGGTCTCCACCCACATGGAGCCGGACGTGCTGCTGATCGACGAGGCCCTGTCGGCCGGCGACGCCAAGTTCAAGCGCAAGTCGCAGGACAAGATGCAGGAGCTGTGCGACCAGGCGCGGACGATCTTCATCGTCAGCCACGCCGCCGGCACCATCCGCGACCTGTGCAACGACTGCGTCTGGCTGCACAAGGGCGAGCTCCTCACCCGGGGCACCCCCGACGAGGTGCTCAAGGAGTACCTGGAGTTCCAGGGCGTCGTCGAGGACGCCGTCGTCATGGAGGACGTGTAGCCGTGGACGGGCGCCAAGCTGCCTCCGGCCGGCGGGCCGTGGACGTCTCGGTGGTGAGCAGCGGCCACCATGTGGCCGATGCGCGACTGCACCGGCACTGCGCCGCACTGCGCAGGGCCGGGCTCAGCGTGGAGGTGATCGCCCGCGGCGCGGCCGGGGACGCCCCGGTGGGAGCGGACTTCCGCCCGCTGCCGGGGCGCGGCCGGGTCCGCCGGGGGCTCAGCGCGCTGGTGCTGCCGATCCGGGCGCGCGGCCGGGTGATGGTCACCCTCGACCCCGAACTGGTCCCCTCCGCGCGGCTGCGCCGGGCGCTGTGGCCGGGGCGGCGGCTGGTGGTGGACGTCCACGAGGACTACCTGGCGCTGCTCGCCGACCGGGCCTGGGCCCGCGGCGCGGCCGGGGCGGTGGCCCGCGGCTGGGCCCGCAGCGCGACCCTCCTCAGCCGGGGCGCGGACGTCACCGCGGTCGCCGACGAGCACGTGCCGCCGCTGGCGGCCGTGCGCCGGATGGTGGTCCGCAACCTGCCGGACTTCGGCCTGCTGCCCAGCCCCTCGGCGCTCGACCCGGTGCCGCGGGCGCTCTATGTCGGCGACGTCCGGGAGAGCCGCGGGCTGAGCGCGATGCTGTGGGCACTGGAGGCGGCGCCCGACTGGGAGCTGGACATCGTCGGCCCGCTGGCGCCGGCCGCCGAGCGGACCGTGGAGCGCTGGCGGGCCACCAGCCCGGCGGCGGGCCGGGTGCGGTTCCACGGCCGGATGCCCCCGCAGAAGGCCTGGGCGCTGGCCAGGGGCGCCTGGGCCGGGATAGCCCTGCTGGAGGGCACTCGGGCGTTCAGCGAGGCCATCCCGTCCAAGGTCTACGAGTATCTGGCCTGCGGGCTGCCGGTGCTGACCTCGCCGCTGCCGCGGGCGGCGCGGCTGGTCGAGGACGCGGGCGCCGGAGCTGTGGCGGCGGACGGCGAGGCGGCCGGCGCGGTGCTGGCCGGCTGGAGCGGGCAGCGCCGGGAGGCCCACAGGGCCGCCCGGGCGGCCGCACTGCGCTGGTCCGCGGCACAGCGCGGGGCGCCCACGCCGTACGACGAACTGGCCTTCGCGGTGGCCGAGTTGCTGGACCGCAGGCCGCCGCTGGCGCAGTCGGTGGCGGCGATGGCGGATGCCGTGGCCGGTGCCGCGGCGGAGGTCGCGGAGGCGGTGTCGGCGGCCGCGCCCGCGCCCGCCAGTGCCGGCGGCGGACGCCGGCGCGGTGGCGAGGCCGACAGTGCCGGCGGCCCTAGGGCGGCCGGCGGCGAGCGCGGTGAGGACGAATTCGGAGAGGACGGGACGAGGCGGCAGTGGGCGGCAGGGTGATGGTGAGCGCGGACGTGGATCCGCGCGCGGAGCTGGGCGAGGGCACCACGGTGTGGCATCTCGCGCAGATCCGGGAGGGCGCCCGGTTGGGCGAGGAGTGCGTGGTCGGCCGGGGCGCCTATGTCGGCACCGACGTGCGCATCGGCGACCGGGTCAAGCTGCAGAACTACGCGCTGGTGTACGAGCCGGCGGAGCTGGGCGACGGGGTCTTCGTCGGCCCGGCGGCGGTACTGACGAATGATCAGTATCCACGCTCGGTCGACCCGGAGGGGCGGCTCAAGGGCTCTGCGGACTGGGACCTGGTCGGCGTCGTGATCGGTGAGGGCGCCGCGATCGGCGCCCGCGCGGTCTGCGTGGCGCCGCTGCGGATCGGCCGCTGGGCGATGGTCGGCGCCGGCGCCGTCGTGACCCGGGACGTCCCGGACCACGCGCTGGTGGCCGGGGTCCCGGCGCGCCGGATCGGCTGGGTCGGGCGGGCCGGCGCCCGGTTGACGGAGGACCCCGAGCGGCCGGGCGAGTGGGTCTGCCCGACCACCGGGGAGCGGTACCGCGAGGCCGCCGACGGCCTCGCCGCCCTCGGCCCCGAGGGGTCGGACGGCCTGGATGTGGACGGCGGCCCGGAGCGGGAGCTGCTGATGGAGCTGGAGTCGACGACGGAGGTGGCGGGATGAGCCGTCCGGTGGACCAGGTACCGGCCGCGAAGCCGGTCATCGGCGAGGAGGAGATCGAGGCCGCGGTGCGGGTGCTGCGCAGCGGCCAGGTCGTCCAGGGGCCCGAGGTGGCCGCGTTCGAGGAGGAGTTCGGGCAGCTGGTGGACGGCCGGTACTGCGTCGCCGTCAACTCCGGCACCTCGGCGCTGTGGCTGGCGCTGATGGGTCTCGGCATCGGGCCGGGGGACGAGGTGATCGTCCCCTCCTTCTCCTTCGCCGCCACCGCCAACGCGGTCCGGCTGGTCGGGGCCACGCCGGTGTTCGCGGACATCGAGCGCGGCTCGTTCTGCCTCGACCCGGAGGCGGTCGCGGCCGCGATCACCCCGCTCACCGCGGCGATCATGCCGGTGCACCTCTACGGGCATCCGGCGGCGATGGACCGGATCACGCCGATCGCCGAGAAGCACGGGCTGGCCCTGGTGGAGGACGCCGCCCAGGCGCACGCCGCCACCCTCCACGGCCGCCCGGTCGGCGCCTTCGGGGCGGCCGGCTGCTTCTCCTTCTACCCGACCAAGAACATGCACGCCCTGGAGGGCGGCATGGTCACCGTCGCCGACCCCGAACTCGCCCGGAAGCTGCGGCTGCTGCGCAACCAGGGGATGGAGCGCCGGTACGCCAACGAGGTGGTCGGCGCCAACCTGCGGATGACCGACGTCTCCGCGGCCATCGGCCGGGTGCAGCTCGGCCGGCTGCCCGGCTGGACGGACCAGCGGCGGGCCAACGCCAAGGCGCTGGACGCCGGCATCCGGCGGCTGGTCACCCCGCCGGTGGCGGATGGGGCCCAGCACGTCTACCACCAGTACACGGTCCGGGTCCCCGGCAACGGCCGGCCGGACCGGGACGCCGTGCAGCAGGCGCTGGCCGGCCGCGGGGTCGGCAGCGCCGTCTACTACCCGACGCCGATCCACCGGCTCGCGCCGTTCCGCGCGGCTGTGACCGGTCGGAACGGCGCGGACCTGCCGGAGACCGAGCGGGCGGCGGCCGAGGTGCTGTCCCTGCCGGTCCATCCGTCCCTGACACGGAGCGAACTCGACCGGGTGATCAGTGCGGTGAACGCGCTGGGAGGAGTGCTGTGAGCAAGGGAGACGAGCGGATCTCCGAGACCGGGGTCAGGCTGCGGGCGGGCCTCGTCGGGCTGGGGGCGATGGGCCGCAACCACTGCCGGGTGCTGCGCGGCCTGGACGGGGTCGAGCTGGTCGGCGTGGTGGACCCCCTGGGCGACCCCCACGGGGCGGCCACCGGGGTGCCGGTGCTCTCCACCGTCGAGGAGCTGCTGGCCCTCGGCGTGGACTACGCGGTGGTGGCCTGCCCGACCGCGTACCACGAGGAGATCGGGTTGAAGCTGGCGGTGAACGGGGTGCACGCCCTGATCGAGAAGCCGCTGGCGCACTCGGTGGAGGCCGCCCGCCGGCTGGTGGACGCCTTCGAGGCGCAGCAGCTGGTCGCGGCCGTCGGCCACATCGAGCGCTACAACCCGGCGCTGGTCGCGCTGCGGGCGCGGCTGGAGAACGGCGACCTGGGCGAGGTCTTCCAGGTGGTGACGCGCCGTCAGGGCCCGTTCCCGCACCGGATCGCCGACGTCGGCGTGGTCAAGGACCTCGGCACCCACGACATCGACCTCACCGCCTGGGTCACCGGCCAGGCGTACCACTCGGTGGCCGCGCACACCGCGCACCGCAGCGGACGCGAGCACGAGGACATGGTCGCGGTGGTCGGCCGGCTGGACGGCGGGGCGATCGCCAACCACCTGGTCAACTGGCTGTCCCCGCTCAAGGAGCGGGTCACCGTGGTGACCGGCGAGCGCGGCTGCTTCGTCGCCGACACCCTCACCGCCGACCTCACCTACTACGCCAACGGCGCGCTCACCACCGAGTGGGAGGCGCTGCGGGCGTTCCGCGGGGTCAGCGAGGGCGACATGGTGCGGTACGCGATCAACAAGCGGGAGCCGCTGCTCGCCGAGCACCTGGCCTTCCGGGACGCGGTCGCCGGGCTGCCCAGCGAGCTGGTGACGCTCCGTCAGGGGCTGCGCACCGTCGAGGTGGCGGAGGCGGTGCTGCGCTCGGCGCGGCTCGGCGGGACGGTCGACCTGGAGCCGGAGCCGCCGGTCACCCCGGCGACCCCGGAGCAGCGCGGGGAACAGACGCCCGAGCACAAGCACGAGGAGGCGGTCGCTCCGTGAAGGTGATGAGCGTGGTCGGGGCCCGGCCGCAGCTGGTCAAGCTGGCACCGATGGCGGAGGCGCTGACCGCGGCCGGGCACGAGCACCTGATCGTGCACACCGGGCAGCACTACGACGCCGACCTGTCCGACGTCTTCTTCGACGGCCTCGGCATCCCCGAGCCCGACGTCCACCTCGGCGCCGGATCCGGCAGCCACGGGGCGCAGACCGGAGCGGTGCTGGCCGGCCTCGACCCGGTGCTCGAACACACCCGGCCGGACCGGGTGCTGGTCTACGGCGACACCAACTCCACGCTGGCCGGCGCCCTCGCGGCGGTGAAGCTGGGCCTGCCGGTGGCCCATCTGGAGGCCGGGCTGCGGTCCTTCAACCGGCGGATGCCCGAGGAGCACAACCGGGTGCTCACCGACCACTGCGCCGACCTGCTGCTGGCCCCCACCGAGGAGGCCGTCCGGCACCTCGCCGCCGAGGGCCTCGCCGAGCGGACCCGGCTGGTCGGCGACGTGATGGTGGACGTCTGCCTGCGGGTCCGCGACCAGGTCGCCGGGGCGCAGGTGCGGGGCCTGCCGGAGGACGTCAACCCGCGCGAGACCTACCTGCTGGCCACCCTCCACCGGGCGGAGAACACCGACGACCCCGAGCGGCTGGCCGCGCTGATCGGCGCGCTGGCGGCACTGCCGTACCCGGTGGCGCTGATGGCGCACCCGCGGCTGGTGGACCGGGCCGAGCGGCAGGGGCTGAAGCTCCAGCAGGGCGCCATCCGCGTCGGCCGCCCGCTGCCGTACGCGGCGATGGTGGGCGCGGTGCTCGGCTCGGCCGGGGTCGTCACCGACTCGGGCGGGCTGCAGAAGGAGGCCTATCTGCTGGGCCGGGTCTGCACGACGCTCCGCACCGAGACCGAGTGGCCGGAGACCATGGCCGGCGGCTGGAACCGGCTGGTCGCCGATCCGCACCGGCTCAGCGCGGCCGAGTGGTCGGAGATCGCCCTGCGCCCGGCCCCGGAGGGCTCGCGCGGCGAGCCGTACGGGGACGGGCGGGCGGCAGCGCGTGCGGCCGCCGCGCTGACAGAAGAGATGTGACGGAGGAACAGGGCAACATGCGGATCTGTGTGGTGGCGCTCGGGAAGATCGGCCTGCCGCTGGCCGTGCAGTTCGCGTCCAAGGGGCACCAGGTGATCGGTGCGGACGTGGACGAGCGGGTCGTGCGGGCGGTGAACGAGGGGGTCGAGCCGTTCCCCGGCGAGACCGACCTGGACGTCAGGCTCAAGGAGAACGTCCTGGCCGGCCGGCTGACCGCGACCACCGCCACCCGGGAGGCGGTGGCCAGGTCGGAGGCCGTCGTGGTGGTCGTGCCGCTCTTCGTGGACGAGGACGGGGTGCCCGACTTCGGGTGGATGGACTCCGCCACCAAGGAGATCGCGGCCGGTCTGCGACCGGGGACGCTGGTCTCCTACGAGACCACGCTGCCGGTCGGCACCACCCGGGAGCGCTGGGCGCCGATGCTGGAGGAGGGCAGCGGGCTGCGGGCCGGCACCGACTTCTCGCTGGTCTTCAGCCCCGAGCGGGTCTTCACCGGGCGGGTCTTCGCCGACCTGCGCCGCTACCCGAAGCTGGTGGGCGGGATCGACGCCGCCTCCGGCCGGCGCGGGGTCGAGTTCTACGAGGCGGTGCTCGACTTCGACCGGCGGGGCGACCTGGCGCGGGAGAACGGGGTGTGGAACCTCGGCTCCGCGGAGGCCTCCGAGCTGGCGAAGCTCGCCGAGACCACCTACCGGGATGTCAACATCGGTCTTGCGAACCAGTTCGCGCGGTACGCGGACCGGATGGGCGTCGACGTCCTCAAGGTGATCGAGGCCTGCAACTCGCAGCCGTTCAGCCACATCCACCAGCCCGGGATCGCGGTCGGCGGGCACTGCATCCCGATCTACCCGCAGATGTACCTGTGGAACGACCCGGACGCGACGGTGGTGCGGGCGGCGCGGACCGCCAACCGGGAGATGCCGGCGTACGCGGTCGGGCTGCTGGAAGGCGCTTTCGGGGAGCTCGACGGGGTGGACGTGCTGGTGCTGGGCGCGGCCTACCGGGGCGGGGTCAAGGAGACCGCGTTCTCCGGGGTGTTCGGCGTGGTGGATGCGCTGCGGGAGCGCGGGGCGCGGCCGTATGTCAGTGACCCGCTGTACGGTGCGGAGGAGCTGGCGGAGCTGGGGCTTCCGGCCTGGGACGGGGAGCGGGAGGTGGTCGCGGCGATCGTGCAGGCGGACCACGCGGAGTACCGGACGCTGGGGGCGGCGGATCTGAGCGGGCTTCAGGTGCTGGTGGACGGGCGGCGGGTGACGGACCCCACGCGGTGGGAGGGGGTTCGGAGGGTCGTCATCGGGGGGTAGGCGGTCTTACTGTGTGCCGGTGGAGTGGGGGGTGCCGCCGGCATGCGGAATCTGATGCTGTCCTGGCAGGTGGCTGCGGGCGCGGGGGCGGCCGCGTTCGTGCTGGGCTCTGCCGCTGCGCGGCGCGTGAGTTGCGCAGCAACTCAGGGGGCGCGGGGAACGGCGCGCTCAGCCCGTGACCTGCCGTACTCGGCCACGGAGCCTGAGCTGCAACCCGGTGGCCGTTCCCGGGTGCGGCGCCGTAGCGGGCCGGTCGCGCAGTTCCCCGCGCCCCTTGCTCGCGCCCGCGGCGCTGCGCCCGGGGCGCGTGGGCTCGGGGCGCTGCTGCGGGAGGCCGGGCTGATGCTGCTGCTCTTCGCGCTCTGGGAGTTCGCGGGGCAGTGGTCGCTGGGGCAGGGGGACGACGCGGTCGCGCGCGGGCAGGCGATCTGGGGCGCCGAGCGGGCGCTGCGGCTGCCCAGCGAGGCGTGGCTGCAGAGCGCGCTGCTGCCGCAGCACTGGCTGATCCAGGGGGCCAACTACTACTACGCGGTCATGCACTTCGGGGTGATGATCGGTTTCCTCCTCTGGGTGTTCCTGCGGCATCGGTCGGCGTATCCGCGCGTCCGCGCGCTGCTGGTGACCGTCACGGGGGCGTCCCTGCTGGTGCAGCTGCTACCGGTGGCCCCGCCCCGGCTGGTGAGCGGGACGGGGATGGTGGACACCGGGCTGGCGTACGGCCAGTCCGTCTACGCCGGGGCGGGCGCGGCCGGGGTGACCGCCGACGGGCTGGCCGCCATGCCCTCGGTGCATGTGGCCTGGTGTGTGCTGGTGGCCGCCTGCGTGCTGTCCGTCTCGCGGTCGCGCTGGCGATGGCTGGCGCTGCTGCATGTGGCGCTGACCGTGCTGGTGGTCGTGGTGACGGCGAACCACTACTGGCTGGACGGGGTGGCGGGGGCGGCGCTGGTCGCCGCCGCCTGGCCGCTCGGGCCGGCCGTCCAGCGGCGGACGTGGGGCAGGTCGTCGTCCAGCCAGTAGGCCGGGTTCGCCGGGTCGCCGGTGACGACGAGGAGTTCCTCGAACTTGGTGCCGGTGTCGCGGAAGGCGATATGCGGCTCCACCGCCCACAGGCCGGGGGTGGCGGGGTGCCGGGAGGCGCGGCCGTCGGCCCACAGCGGGGAGCGGCCCTGGATCCGCTCGCCGACCAGTTCCCGCCCCAGGGTCTGGAGGGTGCGGACGCCGAAGCCGAAGAGGTTGACCCCGCTGGGGAGCCGGCTGTGCAGCCGGGTGACCTGGTGGCCGATGACCCGGCCCGGGTAGACCTGGTGGCGGTTCTCGTAGCCGTCCCGGATGATCCGCTCGTCGACGGCCCGGTAGACGTCGGCCAGCGGCCGGCCGGCGCGGACCTCGGCGAGGATCAGCTCGCGGTAGCCGGCCAGGTCCTCGGTGAGCTTGTCCCAGACCGGGTTGGCGCCGGTGCCGCCGATCCGGCCGCCGTAGCCGATGTCCGCGGTGTAGCCGTCCACGATCGGCGCGCAGTCCAGCACGTACGGCATGCCCTCGGAGAGCCTGCGGTCGGTGGGGAAGAACTGCAGCGGGGTGCGGAACCGGCGGAAGGCGGTGCGCTCGCCGAACCAGGCGAAGGGGATGTGGAAGAAGTCCCGCACGCCCTCGGCGATCAGCCGGCGGCGCAGCTCGGCGGCGGTCTGACGCTCCGTCACGCCCGGTCCGATCCAGGCGGCCACGCCCTCGGCGCAGCGGTAGGCGAGCTGCTGGACCTCGCGGAAGCGGTCGAGGTCGCGGTCGGTCCACGGGAAGGGCGGGAGGGGGCGGGCGGCGCTCTCGGTTGCGCTCGCGGGCGCGGTCGCGGTCATGCGTCGATCTCCAGGGTGTGGCCCTCGGGGGCGCGGGAGACGCAGATCAGCATGGATCCGTCGGCCCGCTCCTGGTCGGTGAGGCGGTGGTCGCGGTGCTCGGGGGTGCCCTGCCGGACGGTGACCCGGCAGGTGCCGCAGAAGCCCTGGCGGCAGGAGAACGGCGCCTGCGGGCGGGCCTCCAGCAGGGCGTCCAGGGCGGTCCGGTCGGCGGGGACCGCCACCTCGGTGCCGTCGCCGAGGCGGAGCCGGAACGGCTTCCCGCCGACCACCGGGGCGGGGGAGAAGCGCTCGGCGTGGAGCGCGCGCAGCCGGGTGCCGGGGAGCGCCAGCCGGACGTCGTCCAGCAGCTCGGTGGGGCCGCAGCAGTAGACGGCGGCGTCCGGGCGCGGGGCTTGCGCGAGCAGTTCTGCGGCGTCCGGGAAGCCGTCGGTGTCGTAGGTGTGGAAGCGGACCCGCCCGGAGTCCCCCGAGAGCTCCTCCAGTTCCGCGCGGAACGGCAGGCTGTCCCGGGAGCGGCCGGTGTGCACCAGGCGCCAGTCGAGTCCGCGCCGGGCGGCCTCCCTGGCCATCGGCAGCACGGGGGTGATGCCGATCCCGCCGGCGAGCAGGAGGACGGCCGGCTCGGCGGCGAAGGGGAAGGCGTTGCGCGGCCCGGAGACCGTCAACTCCCGCCCGGGCGCCAGCTCCTGGTGGACCTCCAGGGAGCCGCCGCGGCCGCCGTCGAGGCGGCGGACGGCGATCCGGTAGCAGCCGCGGTCGTCGGGGTCCCCGCAGAGCGAGTACTGCCGGACCCGGCCGGAGGGCAGGGTGACGTCCAGATGGCAGCCGGGCTGCCAGGACGGCAGCGGCCCGCCGGCGCCCGCGGGCCGGGCCAGGGTCAGCTCCACCGCGTCCTCGGCGACCTGGCGCCGCTCACGGACCGCGAGCCGGAGCGGCGGGGCCGGGCGCGGGTCCGGCAGCCGCCGGCTGCGCCGCAGCCCGGGCAGGGTGAGCCGGGGGACCAGCGCGTCGTTGAGGAGGGTGAGCGCGCTCATCAGCCGGTCCGGGCGCTCGGGGTGGAAGATGTTGCCGGGGCGCTCTGCGGGCACCGGTGGGTTGCTGGGCATCGCGGCTCCGTCGGTGGGCGGTCAGCGGGCGTACGTCGGCGTCCGGGTCAGTGCTGCTCGGCGGGGGCGGCCGGGTCGGCCGGGACGGCCGGAGCGGCCAGCGCGTCGGCCGCGCGGGCGGCGGGCGAGCTCGCGAGGTACGCGACGGCCTGCTCGGTGGAGCCCTCCTGGGTGGGGTGGTAGCCCGGCTTGGCGTACCGCAGGTAGGACTTGACGAAATGCCCCATGCCGGGCAGCAGCCCGCGCCTGGCCGCCCGCTGGTACGCCCGCCAGCTGGCCCGGCCCGCCGGACCGCCGCGCAGCGCGGGGTCCACCGCCATCAGGCAGCGGGTGCCGCGGATCAGCAGCCAGAGCACGATCGGTCCGGCCAGCACGGCCGCCCGCAGCTGGCGGGCCCGGCCCGGGTCGAGGTGCTTGAGGAGGTCGAAGGCGACGCTGCGGTGCTCGACCTCCTCGGCGCCGTGCCAGCGCAGCAGGTCGAGCATGGCGGGGTGGGCGCCGGCCCGGTCCAGCTGAGGGGTGTTGAGGATCCAGTCGCCGAGGAAGGCGGTGACGTGCTCGATGGCCGCGATCAGCGCGACCGCCTCCAGGATCTCCTCCTTGCGCTGCTGCGGGGTGAGCCCCTCGCGGGGGCTGAGCACCCGGCGGAAGAGGTACTCGGCCTGCCGGACGTACGCGCCGGCGTCAAGACCGCGCTCCCGCAGCAGGTCCTGGACCTCCTGGTGGAGCTTGGCGTGCATGGCCTCCTGGCCGATGAAGCCGAGCACCCGCTCGCGCACCCGCTCGTCGCTGATCAGCGGCAGCGCCTCGGTGAAGGTCCGGCAGAACCAGCGCTCGCCCTCCGGCAGCAGGATGTGCAGCACGTTGAGCGAGTGGGTGACCTGCGGCTCGCCGGGGACCCAGTGGATGGGCAGGTCGGACCAGTCGAACCGGACGTCCCTGGGCTGGAGTTGGAGGTTGTCCGTATCGGTGTGGTCGTTCGGGCTGGGGAGCATTGCCGCCTCCTCGTCGAGGCATCCTGACGAGGCTGAACTTACTGAGCGGTAAAACTCTCGGCAAGGGGTTCGCCGAGATTTGCTGACACTTCGTCTAACAAGGCGCCGGGCCCCTCGCCGGGCCCCTTCCGCTCACCCCTGCGTCTCCGGCACCCGCAGGCTGAGGATCGCCATGTCGTCCGAGGGCGGCTCCGGCGCGAAGCGCTCCACCGCGCGCTGCACGCGGGCCGCGACCGCCCCCGCGGTGAGCCCGGTGCACTGCGCCAGCACCTCGGCCAGACCGTCGTCGCCCAGCATCCGCGCCCCCTCGCGCCGCTCGGTGACCCCGTCGGTGACGCAGAGCAGTACGTCGCCAGGGGCCAACTCGCGCACCTCCTCCGAGAGTTCGAGGTCGTCCAGCACGCCGAGCAGCGGCTGCGGCTCGGCGTACGGGGCGACCTCGCCGCTCGGGCGGAGGCGCAGCGGCAGCGGGTGGCCGGCGCAGACCGTGCGCAGCTGCACCGAGCCGTCCTCGCGCGGGGTGAGCTCCCCGTAGAGCAGGGTGAGGAAGCGGGAGCGCGAACCCTCGTCCAGGATGGCCGAGTTGAGCCGCTGCAGGACCTCCGGGCCGGAGAGGCCCTCGCGGGCCAGCAGCCGCAGCGAGTGCCGGGCCAGACCGGTCACCGCGGCGGCCTCCGGTCCGGTGCCGCAGACGTCGCCGATGGCGAAGCCGTAGGTGCCCTCGCGGATCGGGAAGACGTCGTAGAAGTCGCCGCCGACCTCGTTGCCCTCGCCCGCCGCCTGGTAGACCACCTCGAACTCGAGGCCCGGGATGCTGGGCAGCTCCGGGGGCAGCAGCGAGCGCTGGAGGGAGCGGCTGATGGCGGTGCGCTCGGAGTAGAGCCGGGCGTTGTCCAGGGCAAGCGCGGCCCGGCGGGAGAGGTCCTCGGCCAGCTCCAGGATCTCCCGGCGGAACTTCTCGTCCGCCGCCTTGCCGAGGGTGAGCATGCCGATCACCCGGTTGCGGGCGACCAGCGGGAGGACCACCGCCTCGCCCCCGACCGCGGCCGCGGTGGCCAGCGCGGTGCCGGGGCCGCCGGCCGGCTGGGCGCTCTCGCCGAGGCCGAGGGAGCGCAGGGAGGCGCGCAGTGCGGTCGCGTGCGCCGCCTCCGCGGGCTCCTTCCAGGTGCGCGCGCCGGGCGTGGGCACCGGTTCGGGCGCCGGGATGGCCTCCAGCAGCGCCCGCAGCCCGTCGATCCGGTCCTCGTCCTCGTGGAGGACGAAGGCCAGCTCCGGCGGGCCGGCCGAATCGGCGCCCGAGGGCATCGTGTAGACGGCGCACCAGCCGGCCAGGGTGGGCACGGTCATCTGCGCCATCAGGGCCAGCGTCTGGTCCCGGTCGAGGGTGCCGGCCAGCA
Organism: Phaeacidiphilus oryzae TH49; assembly: GCF_000744815.1. Taxonomy (NCBI): domain Bacteria; kingdom Bacillati; phylum Actinomycetota; class Actinomycetes; order Kitasatosporales; family Streptomycetaceae; genus Phaeacidiphilus; species Phaeacidiphilus oryzae. Next base: position 2,219,291 of record NZ_JQMQ01000005.1, on the reverse strand, counting down.
GGTCGGAGGCCTCCACCAGGTAGGAGAGCGAGCCGCGGCGGAGCTTCTCCAGCTCGGTCAGCCGGGCCGACTCCACCGCCAGCGCGATCCGGTCGGCGGCGAACTGCAGCCGCAGCGCGTCGTCGTTGGTGTACCGGCCGGGGGACTGCGCGGCCACCCCGAGCGAGCCGGTCAGCCGGCCCTCCACCTTGAGCGGGACGGTCACCACCGAGCGCATCCCGGTCCCGGCCAGCAGCGGCACGGCGGCCGGCTGGGCGGTCAGGTCGTCGTGGACGGACGGCATCCGGGCCGAGCTGTAGCGGCCGAGGCCGGCGTCCACCGGCACCCGGGCGAAGCGCTGGCGGCCGGAGGGCAGCCCGGCGCTGGCCCGCACCTCGAGCTCGGTCTCGTCGTCGGTGGCCAGCAGCAGGTAGGCGGCGTCGCCGTCGAGCATGTCCCGGGCGCGCTCGACCGTGCGCTGCAGCAGCCCGTCCAGGTCGTCCGGGGCGGGGGAGCCGAGGAACTGGTCGAAGTGGTCGGTGGGGCCGCGCCGGCCCTGGGAGTCCCCGCGCTGCGCCGGGACCCCCTCGACGCCGCCCGGCGGGCGCATCGGCGACTGCAGCACGGCCCGCTCGGCCTCGCGGACCAGCAGGCAGACGGTGGTGGGGATGCCGGAGGCGTCCCGTACACGCAGATGCGTGCCGTAGACCGGGATGACCCGGCCGTCGCCGCAGCGCATCCCGTAGTTGCCCTCCCAGCGGGACAGCCGCAGCGCCTCCGCCAGGCCGAGGCCGGTGCCCGGCGTCTGCGGCCAGGCGGCGAAGTCGGCGAAGGGGTGGCCGAGCGCCTTGTCCGCCTCGGTGGCGAAGAGGCTCTCGGCGTCCGCGTTCCAGCGCCGGACCACGCCGTCCGCGTCCGCCTGCACCACCGCGACCAGCACCGGGCCCTCGGCGCCCGCCGGGAGCTCGGAGTCCGGCACGACCGGCCCGGCCAGCCGGGTGCCGGCCACCCGCAGCGGCAGCCCGAGGTGGAACCAGACCCGCTTGTGCGTCGGGGTGTACTCCACCCCCCACTTCTCGGCCAGGGCGGCGCAGAGCAGCAGCCCGCGGCCGCCCTCGCGGTCCGCGGGGAGGTATGCGGCCGGGTGCGCCTCCTCGGCGATCCCGGCGAAGCCGCCGATGCCAGGGGCACCGCCGGCCGTCGGGCCCGGGCCGCCGGCGTGGAGGGCCTCCATGCCCGCCCCGGCCGCGGCGCCGGCCGCCTGCGGGACCGGCGGGCCGCCCACCGCCATCATCGGAAGCTCGCGCTCCGGATACCGGTCGGCCACCTCGATCCGGACCGCGTCGGGGTACCGCAGGCAGGTCACCTCCGCGTTGGTGCCGGCGTGCACCACCGCGTTGGTGACGAGTTCGCTGGCCAGCACCACGGCGTCGTCGACGACGTCGGAGAACCCCCAGCCCTGAAGGGTGTCCCGGACGAAGCCGCGAGCGGCGGCGACAGACCGGCCCACCGGCTCGAAGGTGGCGGCTGCCCGCGCGGTGACCACGTGCGGTTCCCCTCCTCTTCCTCTGCTCTCTGCTCCCGGACGGTGTGCGATTTCACACCGAATTCAGACCGTCTTCACCGGCTCCGCCGGGCCACCCTGTGGAGGCGGACCCTCCGGGGTGCTCTCCAGGGTGCATGGCGGGGCGCGGTGACGGGCATCACCAAGGCCGGATGACCGCCGTGGCGATGCCGTACGGGCGCCAGGTTACTTTCCACCGAGGTGGTCGTGTGGTGCGGTGTCGGTTGTTTCCCTCTGGCGGTACGCGAGTGGCGGGTCGGGAGGTCGGTACGTTGGAAGGCGGTGACGCTCGGGTGTGGACGACATGGCGATACCCCGTCTGAGCGGCCACTCAACCCGCCCGACCCTTAGGCTCGCACGGAGCTAGCTGGAAGACTGGGGACTCCGCGACATGGTGACAGGTGTGAGAAGCACGGACCGGGCGCTGCCTGGTGATGACGCGGCACGGTCCACGACGCGGGAGGGAACCCCGGTGGTTTCGGGAAGCACGACGGCAACCGCGGAAACGGCAGACAGGAAGAAGCCGTCCAGGGCAGGTCAGAACGGCCGGGGCAAGGTGGCCGCGGCCGCCAGGTCCGGGCGCTCCTCCGCCGCGCCCAAGGGCGCCAGCGCCGCCGACCTGAAGAAGCTCCTCTCGGCGCTGACCGCCATGCGGGACGGCAACTTCCGCCGACGGCTCACGGTCCCCGGCGACAGCACCCTGGCCGAGATCGCCGCGGTCTTCAACGAGGTCGCCGAGCGCAACCAGCACCTCTCCGGGGAGCTCGCCCGGGTCCGCCGGGTGGTCGGCCGGGAGGGCCGGCTCTCCGAGCGGATGGACATCGGCGCCGGCGAGGGCGCCTGGGCCTCCGGAGTGGAGAACTGCAACGCCCTGATCGACGACCTGGCCAGGCCGATGGCCGAGGTCGGCCGGGTGCTCGGCTCGGTCGCGGAGGGCGACCTGGAGCAGCGGATGGAGCTGCGGGCGGTCGGCGCGGACGGCGAGAACCACCCGCTGCGCGGCGAATACCTGCGGATCGGCCGGACCGTGAACGGCCTGGTGGACTCGCTCTCCGAGTTCACCGACGAGGTGACCCGGGTGGCCATCGAGGTCGGCACCGAGGGCAAGCTCGGCGGCCAGGCCCGGGTGCGGAACATGTCGGGTTCCTGGAAGGACCTGACCGAGTCCGTCAACATGATGGCCAGCCGGCTGACCGACCAGGTCCGTGACATCGCCCACGTCACCACCGCGGTCGCCAACGGCGACCTCTCCCGCAAGGTGACGGTGCACGTCTCCGGCGAGATGGCGGAGCTGAAGAACACCGTCAACACCATGGTCGACCAGCTCTCCTCGTTCGCCTCCGAGGTGACCCGGGTGGCCCGCGAGGTGGGCACCGACGGGATCCTGGGCGGCCAGGCGACGGTCCCGGGGGTGGCCGGCACCTGGAAGGACCTCACCGACTCGGTGAACCTGATGGCCAGCAACCTGACCGACCAGGTCCGTGACATCGCCCACGTCACCACCGCGGTCGCCAACGGCGACCTGTCCCAGAAGATCACCGTGAACGCCCGCGGCGAGGTGGCCCGGCTGGCCACCACCGTGGACGGGATGACCGAGACCCTGCGGGTCTTCGCCGGCGAGGTCACCCGGGTGGCGACCGAGATCGGCGCCGAGGGCCGCCTCGGCGGCCAGGCCCGGGTGCCGGGCGCGGCAGGCGTCTGGAAGGACCTGACGGACTCCGTCAACACGGCCTTCCGGGACCTCACCGCTCAGGTCCGTGACATCGCCATGGTCACCACCGCGGTCGCCAACGGCGACCTGTCGCAGCAGGTCACGGTGGACGTGGCCGGCGAGATGCTGGAACTCAAGAACACCGTGAACACCATGGTCGACTCGCTGAGCGGCTTCGGCGACGAGGTCACCAGGGTGGCGAGGGAGATCGGGGTGGAGGGCCGCCTCGGCGGCCAGGCGCAGGTACCCGGCGTCGCCGGCACCTGGAAGGACCTGACGGACGCGGTGAACACCGCCTTCGCGGACCTGACCGGACAGGTCCGTGACATCGCCCGGGTCACCACCGCGGTCGCCAACGGCGACCTGTCGCAGCAGGTCACGGTGGACGTGGCCGGCGAGATGCTGGAACTCAAGAACACCGTGAACCGGATGGTCGGCCAGCTCTCCGACTTCGCCGACCAGGTCACCGGGGTGGCCCGGGACGTGGGCACCGAGGGGCGCCTCGGCGGACAGGCCCAGGTCTCCGGCGTCGCCGGCGTCTGGCGGGACCTCACCGACTCGGTGAACTTCATGGCCGCCAACCTGACCGACCAGGTCCGCAACATCGCCCAGGTGACCACCGCGGTCGCCAACGGCGACCTGTCGCAGAAGATCGACGTGGACGCCCGGGGCGAGATCCTGGAGCTGAAGAACACCGTCAACACGATGGTCGACCAGCTCTCCGCCTTCGCCGACCAGGTGACCAGGGTGGCCCGCGAGGTGGGCACCGACGGCATGCTGGGCGGCCAGGCCGCCGTGCCGGGCGTGGCCGGGGTCTGGAAGGACCTCACCGACAACGTCAACTCGATGGCCGGCAACCTGACCGACCAGGTGCGGAACATCGCCCAGGTGGCGACGGCGGTGGCGCGCGGCGACCTGTCGCAGAAGATCCAGGTGGACGCCCGGGGCGAGATCCTGGAGCTGAAGGACACCCTCAACACGATGGTGGACCAGCTCTCCTCGTTCGCGGACGAGGTGACCAGGGTGGCCATCGAGGTGGGCACCGACGGCATCCTCGGCGGTCAGGCCCAGGTCCCCGGCGTGGCCGGCACCTGGAAGGACCTCACCGAGTCGGTCAACACCATGGCCAACAACCTGACCTCGCAGGTCCGGAACATCGCCCAGGTGACCACGGCGGTCGCCAACGGCGACCTGTCGCAGAAGATCGACGTGGACGCCCGGGGCGAGATCCTGGAGCTGAAGAACACCCTCAACACCATGGTCGACCAGCTCTCGGTCTTCGCCGACGAGGTGACCCGGGTGGCCCGCGAGGTCGGCACCGACGGCATCCTGGGCGGCCAGGCCCGGGTGAAGGGCGTCTCCGGCACCTGGAAGGACCTCACCGAGAACGTCAACCTGATGGCGAACAACCTCACCAACCAGGTGCGGAACATCGCCGCGGTCTCCACGGCGGTCGCCAACGGCGACCTCTCCAAGAAGATCACCATCGAGGCCAAGGGCGAGGTGGCGGCGCTCGCCGACACCCTCAACACGATGGTCGACCAGCTCTCCGCCTGGGCGGACGAGGTGACCCGGGTGGCCCGCGAGGTGGGCACCGACGGGACGCTGGGCGGCCAGGCCAGGGTCGCCGGGGTCGGCGGCATCTGGAAGGACCTCACCGAGAACGTCAACCAGATGGCGAACAACCTCACCAACCAGGTGCGGAACATCGCCCAGGTGACGACCGCGGTGGCCAAGGGCGACCTGTCCAAGAAGATCGACGTGGACGCCCGCGGCGAGATCCTGGAGCTCAAGACCACCGTCAACACGATGGTGGACCAGCTGTCCGCGTTCGCCGACGAGGTCACCCGGGTCGCCCGCGAGGTGGGCACCGACGGGCGCCTCGGCGGCCAGGCCCGGGTCCCCGGCGTCGCCGGCACCTGGCAGGACCTCACCGAGTCCGTGAACGAACTGGCCGGGAACCTCACCCGGCAGGTGCGCGCGATCGCCCAGGTCGCCACCGCGGTGACCCGCGGCGACCTGAGCCTCCGCATCGACGTTGAGGCCTCCGGAGAGCTCGACGAGCTCAAGGAGAACATCAACCAGATGATCGCCAACCTGCGCGAGACCACCCGGACCAACCAGGAGCAGGACTGGCTGAAGACCAACCTGGCCCGGATCTCCGGTCTGATGCAGGGCCGCCGGGACCTGGAGGCGGTCGCCGCGCTGATCATGAGCGAGCTCACCCCGGTGGTCTCGGCCCAGCACGGCGCCTTCTTCCTCGCCCAACCCGCCAACCGGGCCTCGGAGTTGGTGCCGGACGGCGGCGGGGACGACGGCGAGGACGTCGTCCTCCGGCTGATCGGCTCCTACGGCTACCAGCGGCGGGCCATGCCGACCACCTTCCGGCCCGGCGAGTCCCTGGTCGGGCAGGCCGCCGTGGAGAAGCGGCAGATCCTGCTGCGGGACGCGCCGCCCGGATACCTGAAGATCGCGTCCGGGCTTGGCGAGGCCGCGCCGGTCAACGTGATCGTGATGCCGATCCTCTTCGAGGGCCGGCTGCTGGGGGTGATCGAGCTCGCCTCGTTCAACCCCTTCACCAAGATCAGCCTGGACTTCCTCAACCAGATCACCGAGCAGATCGGCGTCACCGTCAACACCATCGCGGTGAACACCAGGACCGAGGGCCTGCTGCTGGAGTCCCAGCGGCTGACCGCCGAACTCTCCATGCGGTCCGCCGAGTTGGAGGCCCGGCAGGACGAGCTCCAGCACTCCAACGAGGAGCTGGAGGAGAAGGCGGCGCTGCTCGCCCAGCAGAACCAGGACATCCAGCTCAAGAACTCCGAGATCGAGCAGGCCCGCCAGGTGCTGGAGGAGCGCGCCGAGCAGCTCGCCCTCTCCACCCGGTACAAGAGCGAGTTCCTGGCCAACATGTCGCACGAGCTGCGCACCCCGCTCAACTCGCTGCTCATCCTGGCCAAGCTGCTCAGCGACAACGCCGAGGGCAACCTCTCGCCCAAGCAGGTCGAGTTCGCCGAGACCATCCACGGCGCCGGCTCCGACCTCCTGCAGCTGATCAACGACATCCTGGACCTCAGCAAGGTCGAGGCCGGGAAGATGGACTTCCGGCCGACCAAGATCGCGCTGGTCCAGCTGGTCGACTACGTCGAGGCGACCTTCCGGCCGCTCACCGCGGACAAGGGCCTCGACTTCGCGGTCCGGGTCTCGCCCGAGCTGCCGGTCACCCTCAACACCGACGAGCAGCGGCTCCAGCAGGTGCTGCGCAACCTGCTGTCCAACGCGGTGAAGTTCACCGACTCGGGAGCCGTCGAACTCCTCATCCGGCCGGCAGGCGAGAACGTGCCGCCGCAGATCAGGGAGCAGCTGCGGGAGGCCGGCCTGATCGGCGACAGCACCGACACGGGCGCTGACGGCGAGCGGTTGATCGCCTTCTCGGTGACGGACACCGGGATCGGCATCCCCGGCAACAAGCTGCGGGAGATCTTCGAGGCCTTCAAGCAGGCCGACGGCACCACCAGCCGGAAGTACGGCGGAACCGGCCTCGGCCTCTCGATCAGCCGGGAGATCGCCCGGCTGCTGGGCGGCGAGATCCACGCGGAGAGCGAGCTGGGCCGCGGCTCCACCTTCACCCTCTACCTGCCGCTGCGGGACGACCACCCGCGCCCGGTCTCGGACGACCCGCTGTCCCTCGGGATGGCCGGCGGCACCGGGCTGCCCGGGGTGACCGGGGCCGGCGTGGGGGCGTACTTCTCCGAGTCGCCGTCCGCGTTCTCCTCGGACCAGGCGGCCGGGCCGTCCGCGCCGGCCGGTGCCGGTGCCGGCGTCCCGCCGGCGCTGGGCAGCGGGGCCGCCGCCCCGGCGCTGCCCGCCGGGAACGGAAGCGGCGGGGGCCAGGAGGCCGCCACCGCGCCTGCCGCGGAGGGCTCGGAGGGCTCGGAGGGCTCGGAGGGAGAGGCGGACGCAGGCCCGCCGGAGGACGGCGCCGCCGCGTCGGCCGACGGGGCGTCGGGCTCCGAGCGCGAGCCGGCGACCGGGGACAACTCCCCGGCCGAGGCCTGGGCGGAGGAGGTGCGGGCCGCGGCCGCCGAGCGGCGGCGCACCCGCGGACCGGCCATCTCGCTGCCCGGCCAGGGCAGCGGAGGCCGCGGCCGCAGCCTCAGCGACTATGCGACGCCGGCCGCCGCGCCGCTCGGCTCGGACGACTCGTCCGGGGTCTTCCAAGGCCGGTTCGACGGCGAGAAGGTGCTCATCGTCGACGACGACATCCGCAACGTCTTCGCGCTGACCAGCGTGCTGGAGACGTTCGGCCTGACCGTCCTCTACGCGGAGAACGGCCGGGAGGGCATCGAGGTGCTGGAGCAGCACGAGGACGTGGCCGTCGTGCTGATGGACATCATGATGCCGGAGATGGACGGCTACGCGACGACGGAGGCGATCCGGCGGATGCCGCAGTTCGCCGGGCTGCCGATCATCGCCCTCACCGCCAAGGCGATGAAGGGCGACAAGGAGAAGAGCCTGGACGCCGGCGCCTCGGACCACGTCACCAAGCCGGTGGACACCGACCACCTGATGGCCGTGATGCAGCACTGGCTGCGCGAGCGGAAGGCCTGACGGGGCCCGCGGAGCCGGGCCCGCCGAGCCAATCGTCCAGCGGTCCGGGGAGCCTGGGGGCGCTTCGTACCCGTACGAGCGCCCCTGGGTTCACTTCGCACCACTACTGGGAAGAACCCGGAGACCCCGGCCCGCCGGAGTCCGCGCAGCGGGGCGATCACCGTGTTGGATCCCCGCCCCGGGAACCCGGTAGGGTCGCCCGGCGTTGCAGTGGTGACTCCGCCGGGCGATGTGACGGGAGCCCGAGTACGACTAGCATGACCGGCGGCTAGCATGGCTGGCGGACTTACGCCCGGGATGTGCGCGAAGGGAGGGGTGCGGTGCAGAAGGCCAAGATTCTCCTGGTTGACGACCGTCCGGAGAACCTGCTGGCTCTGGAGGCAATCCTCTCCGCGCTGGATCAGACGCTGGTCCGCGCGTCCTCGGGGGAGGAGGCGCTGAAGGCGCTGCTCACCGACGAGTTCGCGGTGATCCTGCTGGACGTCCAGATGCCGGGCATGGACGGCTTCGAGACCGCCGCGCACATCAAGCGGCGGGAGCGGACGCGGGACATCCCGATCATCTTCCTGACGGCGATCAACCATGGCCCGCACCACACCTTCCGCGGGTACGCGGCCGGAGCGGTCGACTACATCTCCAAGCCGTTCGACCCATGGGTGCTGCGGGCCAAGGTGTCCGTCTTCGTCGAGCTGTACATGAAGAACTGCCAGCTCAAGGAGCAGGCGGCGCTGCTGCGGCTGCAGCTGGAGAACAGCCCCGGCGGGGTGGCGAACGGGAACGGCGGCGGCCGGCCCGCCGAGAGCGGGGCGGCTGCGGCGACCGCGGCCGCGCGCCGCGGAAGCGGACTGCTGGCGGAGCTGTCCGCGCGGCTGGCGGCGGTCGAGGAGCAGGCCGAGGCGCTGACCAAGCAGCTGGACGGGACGGCGGACGGCGCTGCGGTGGCGACCGCCTCGCATCTGGAGCGGAAGCTGTCCGGGCTGCGGCGGGCGCTGGACGCGCTGGAGCCGGGGGCGTCCTCGGCGGCGCTGCCGGAGGACTGAGCGGCCCGGCCGCAGCGCCGCAGGTGCGAGCTAGGGGCGCGGGGAACTGCGCGACCAGCCCGCTACGGCACCGCACCCGGCGTCGGGCATCGGGTGGCAACCCCGTACTACGTCGCAGGGCGCGGCAGGATGCGTGGCTGGGCGCGTGGTTCCCCGCGCCCCTTGATCGCTGCCCCTTCGGGGCGCGTTCCCGGCGCGCGGGTCGAGGACCCGACGGGGCGTCAGGCGGGGCCGTTCGCGCGGCTCCTGTGAAGCTGACGGCTGGTCGCATGTTGTCGCATGCGGCGCACGGGTAACCTCGGTGCATGGCCACACGCACGTCCGGAAGCGGTCCCCGCGCGAAGAAGGCGCCCGCGAAGAAGGCCGCGGCGGCGAAGGCCCAGCCGGGGAGGCAGGCGCCGGCCAAGAAGGCGCCCCCGAAGAAGGCGCCGGCCAAGAAGGCGGTCGCCAAGAAGGCGCCCCCGGCTCCGCCGAAACCCGTGGCGTACCGCGCGGTGCGCGGAGCCTGGATGGGCTCGGCGCGCGGCGTCGGGGCGATAGTCCGCGGTGTGGGGCGCAGCGGGAAGGGGCTGCACCCGGCGCACCGCAAGGACGGCCTGGCGCTGCTGCTGCTCGGCCTCGCCCTGGTGGTCGCGGCCGGGACCTGGACGGACCCGCAGGGCTGGCTGGGCGCCGCGGCGACCGCTGTGGTCAGCGGGGCCTTCGGGCGGCTGGACATCCTGATCCCCGCCCTGCTGGCCGGGATCGCCATCCGGCTGATGCGGCATCCCGAGCGGCCGGAGGCCAACGGCCGGATCGTGATCGGGCTGGGCGCGCTCACCGTCGGCATCCTCGGGCTGGTGCACATCGGCTGCGGCGCGCCGGGTCTCCACTCCGGTGCGACCCGGCTGCGGGAGGCGGGCGGCCTGATCGGGCTCGCCGCCTCGCGCCCGCTGATGGCGGCGGCCGGGCCCGCGCTCGCGGTGCCCCTGCTGCTGATCCTCGGCTTCTTCGGACTGCTGGTGGTCACCGCGACCCCGGTCAACCAGATCCCCGAGCGGCTGCGGCTGCTGGGGATGAAGCTCGGCGTCGTCCATCCGGACGGCCGAGCGCAGCAGGGCGGACCGGAGTTCGACGAGTTCGAGGACGGGCAGGAGCCGCAGGAGGAGCCGGGGTTCGACGATTCGCCGGTGCGGCTGGAGCGCGGTGACGACGCGTCAGGCACCGCCGGCCCCGGCCCCGGCGCCGAGAACGCGGGTCCGCCCGCGCCCCGGCGGCGGTCCACCCGGCGGCGGGTGGGAGCCTCCGCCGAGCAGCGGGATCCGGCCAATCCGATCGACGTGGCCGCCGCGGCCGCCGCCGAGCTGGACGGCGCCCTGCTGCACGGGGTGCAGCCGTCCGCCGCCCTCGCGGACATGCTGGGCGGGGTGGGCGGCCGTCCGCCCGCCGAGTCGCCGGCAGCGGAGCCGGGGAGGCCGGCGCCCGGCGAGCGGCGCGGGAAGGTCTCCTTCGACAAGCCGCCGCTGGAGGACGACGCCGCCGCGGCGCCGACCGTTCGGGACAACACCGTGCGGGACAACACGGTGCCGGACGACACCGTGCCGGACAGCACCGTGCGGGACAACACCGCGGCCCCGGCCGAGACCGCGGACGGCCCCCTGCGGACCGAGCAGCTGAGGCTGCCCGGCGGCACCGAGTACCGACTGCCGCCTCCCGAGCTGCTGCGCTCCGGCCCGGCGGCGAAGGCAGCCAGCAAGGCCAACGACGACGTGGTGGCCGCGCTCACCGGCGTGTTCTCCGAGTTCAAGGTGGCCGCCGCGGTCACCGGCTTCACCCGGGGCCCGACGGTCACCCGCTACGAGATCGAGCTCGGCCCGGCCGTGAAGGTGGAGCGGATCACCGCCCTGGCCAAGAACATCGCCTACGCGGTGGCCAGCGCGGACGTCCGGATCATCTCGCCGATCCCGGGCAAGTCCGCCGTCGGCATCGAGATCCCGAACAGCGACCGGGAGATGGTCAACCTCGGCGACAACCTGCGCGCCCGCGCGGCCGTCGAGGACCACCACCCGATGCTGGTCGGGATGGGCAAGGACGTGGAGGGCCACACGGTGGTGGCCAACCTCGCCAAGATGCCGCACATCCTGGTCGCCGGCGCCACCGGAGCGGGCAAGTCCTCCTGCATCAACTGCCTGATCACCTCGATCCTGATGCGGGCCACCCCGGACGAGGTGCGGATGGTGCTGGTCGACCCCAAGCGGGTCGAGCTCACCTCCTACGAGGGCATCCCGCATCTGATCACCCCGATCATCACCAACCCCAAGAAGGCCGCCGAGGCGTTGCAGTGGGTGGTCCGCGAGATGGACCTCCGCTACGACGACCTGGCCGCCTTCGGCTTCCGGCACGTCGACGACTTCAACAAGGCGGTACGGGCCGGGAAGATCCGGCTCCCGGAGGGCAGCGAGCGCGAGCTGCGCCCGTACCCGTATCTGCTGGTCATCGTGGACGAGCTGGCCGACCTGATGATGGTCGCGCCGAGGGACGTCGAGGACGCCATCGTCCGGATCACCCAGTTGGCCCGCGCGGCCGGCATCCACCTGGTGCTGGCCACCCAGCGCCCCTCGGTGGACGTGGTCACCGGCCTGATCAAGGCGAACGTGCCGTCCCGGCTGGCCTTCGCCACCTCCTCGCTGGCCGACAGCCGGGTCATCCTGGACCAGCAGGGCGCGGAGAAGCTGATCGGCAAGGGCGACGCGCTCTTCCTGCCGATGGGCGCCGGCAAGCCGATCCGGATGCAGGGCGCCTATGTCACCGAGGCCGAGATCGAGAGGATCGTCGACCACTGCAAGGGGCAGATGGAGCCCGAGTTCCGCAACGACGTCACCGTCGGCGGCGGGCCCAAGAAGGAGATCGACGAGGAGATCGGCGACGACCTCGACCTGCTGCTCCAGGCCTGCGAACTGGTGGTGAGCAGCCAGTTCGGCTCGACCTCGATGCTCCAGCGCAAGCTGCGGGTGGGTTTCGCCAAGGCCGGCCGGCTGATGGACCTGATGGAGACCCGGGGGGTGGTCGGCCCCAGCGAGGGTTCCAAGGCCCGCGACGTGCTGGTCAAACCGGATGAATTGGACGAGGTCATCACCCGTATCAAGGGCGGTGGCTGACGCCGGGTCAGCTCCTCGGCGGCCGGGGAACCGGTTCGGGGGCCGGTGCGTCCACCTGAAGGGGGTGCCGGCCGAGGCGCCGGCCGACGGGGTGTCAGCGCGCCTTCCGGGTACGGCTCCTCCACGCGGCTCAATCGTGATGCCGCTGGGTTGAACAAGGCTTTCCACCCGCCTCTAGACTGGTAACCCAGCAGGTGGCCAACGCTCGAAAGGCGTGCTCGTGACCCTCGGCAAGTCCCCTCGCGACGAGCCCGACCGGCCCGGTCAGGCCGGTACGCCCGCAGGCACCTCCGACGAGTCCGGCACCACCGCCGCGACCGGCGATCCGGGCGCGGCGAGCGTCGGCCCGCCCCGGACCCCCGAGCCGACCGACACCCCGGCGCAGGCCGCCGCTGGGGGCGTGCAGGGCTCTGCGGGCGCCCCTGTGGGCGCCCCTGCGGCCGGCGCCGCCACGGGTGCCGGTGCCGCGGCGGGAGCCGCCGCAGGGCAGCAGCAGGGGATCGGCGCGACGCTCTCCTCCGCGCGCCGGGCGGCGAATCTGACGGTGGAGCAGGTCAGCTCCCAGACCAGGGTCCGGGTCCCGATCGTCCGGGGGATCGAGGCGGACGACTTCACCCGCTGCGGCGGCGACTTCTACGCCCGCGGCCACATCCGGGCCATCGCCCGGGCGGTCGGCGTGGACGGCGAGGCCCTGGTGGCCAGGTACGACGCGGAGCACGGCGCCCCGGCGGCGACCCGTCCGGTGCCGATCAGCTTCGAGTCCGAGCGGGTCCAGACCGACCGGCGCAGGCCGAACTGGACCATCGCGATGGTCGCCGCGATCGCCGTGGTGGTCGCCGTGATCGGCTTCAACCTGGTCAGCGGCAAGCACCAGACCACCGCCGAGGTGAACCCCACCAACGCCTCGCCGACCGCCGGCACCCACCCCACCACCGGCCGCACCCTCACCCCGACCCCCACCGCCAACGGCGGGGTGCCCACGCCGAGCGGCAGCGCCATCGCCGCGGTCCCGACGGACAAGGTGACGGTGAAGCTGGTCGCCGACTCCGGGACCACCTGGATGTCGATCACCGGCAGCTCCGGCAACCAGCTCTTCCAGGGCGACCTGGGCAGCGGCCAGTCCAAGACCTTCACCGACGACAAGCGGATCAACCTGGTGCTGGGCAACGCGGCGGCCGTCCACCTCTTCGTCAACGGCAAGGACCTCGGCAGCCCCGGCAGCAACGGCCAGGTCGTGCGCCTCGCGTACACCCCGGGCAACCCCCAGGCCGGCTGATCCGCGACCGCTCCCGGGCCGCCCTCCGGGCCCGCTCGGGGGCGACATCGCGCCCTTCGGCGACGGGGGGCGCGGCATCGGCGCGCGAACCTCTGTAACCTTGCGCCCATGCCCGATCGCCGCACAGTCGCCCTTGTCACGCTCGGATGCGCCCGCAACGAGGTCGATTCCGAGGAGCTCGCCGGGCGTCTGGAGGCCGACGGCTGGGAGCTGGTCCAGGACGCCGAGGACGCAGACGTAGCCGTCGTCAACACCTGCGGCTTCGTCGACGCCGCCAAGAAGGACTCGGTCGACGCCCTGCTGGAGGCGTCCGATCTGAAGGGCCGCCAGGGCGGCCGCACCCAGGCCGTGGTCGCCGTCGGCTGCATGGCCGAGCGGTACGGCAAGGAGCTCGCCGACTCGCTGCCCGAGGCCGACGCGGTGCTCGGCTTCGACGACTACGCGGACATCGCCGACCGGCTGCAGACCATCCTCTCCGGCGGCCACCACACCTCGCACGTGCCGCGCGACCGCCGGACGCTGCTGCCGCTGAGCCCGGTCGAGCGCCAGGCGGCCAGCGCCACCGGTGAGGTGGCCGTGCCCGGCCACGGCGGCGCACCGGCCGGCGGCGCACCGGCCGCGGGCGCGACCGCCGGGGGCGGGACCGCCGGGGGCGGGACCGCCGCCGTCTCCGTCGCCGACGGGATCGCGGACCTGCCGGAGGGCCTGGCCCCCGCCTCCGGTCCGCGCACCCTCCGCCGCCGGCTGGACGACAGCCCGGTCGCCTCGGTCAAGCTGGCCTCCGGCTGCGACCGGCGCTGCTCGTTCTGCGCCATCCCCAGCTTCCGCGGCTCCTTCCTCTCCCGGCGGCCCTCGGACGTCCTCAACGAGACCCGCTGGCTGGCCGAGCAGGGCGTCAAGGAGGTCATGCTGGTCAGCGAGAACAACACCTCGTACGGCAAGGACCTCGGCGACATCCGGCTGCTGGAGTCGCTCCTGCCGGAGCTGGCCGCGGTGGACGGCATCGAGCGGGTGCGGGTCAGCTACCTCCAGCCGGCCGAGATGCGGCCCGGGCTGATCGACGTCCTCACCGGCACCCCCGGCGTGGTCCCGTACTTCGACCTGTCCTTCCAGCACTCCGCGCCGGCCGTGCTCCGCCGGATGCGGCGGTTCGGCGACACCGACCGCTTCCTGGAGCTGCTGGACGGCATCCGGGCCAAGGCGCCCGAGGCCGGCGCCCGCTCCAACTTCATCGTCGGCTTCCCCGGCGAGACCGAGGACGACCTCGCCGAGCTGGAACGGTTTCTCACCGGCGCCCGGCTGGACGCCATCGGCGTCTTCGGCTACTCCGACGAGGAGGGCACCGAGGCGGCCGGGTACCAGGGCAAGCTGCCGGAGGACGTGGTCGCCGAGCGGCTGGCCCGGATCTCCGCGCTGGCCGAGGAGCTGACCGCGCAGCGCGCCGAGGAGCGGATCGGCAGCGAGGTCGTGGTGCTGGTCGAATCGGTCGGCGGCGAGGGCGCCGACTCCGACTTCGACGCCGATACCGACTTCGATTCCGGCTCGGACGAGGCCGGTGCGGTCGAGGGCCGGGCCGCCCACCAGGCACCGGAGACCGACGGGATCACCGTGCTGGTCGGCGGCGAGGGCCTGCGGCGGGGCGATCTGGTGCGGGCGAAGGTCGTGGACAGCGAGGGCGTCGACCTGGTCGCCGAAGTGCTGGACACCCAAGTGCTGGACACCCGAGTGCTGGGCGCCGCCGCGGGCGGGCGCCCGGGAGGCGGGGCATGAGCGGCGAGTCCACGGCGGGACGGTCGGCCGAGCGTACGGCCGAGCGCCCGGTGGAACCTGCCGTTCCGCTGCTGAACGTGGCCAACCTGCTGACCATGGTCCGGGTGGTGCTCGTCCCGGTCTTCGTGCTCCTGCTGCTGGCCGGCGGCGGGCACGACCCGAAGTGGCGCTCGGTGGCCTGGGCGGCCTTCGCGGTGGCCATGATCACCGACCTCTTCGACGGCGAGCTCGCCCGGCGGATGGGCCTGGTCACCGACTTCGGCAAGATCGTCGACCCGATCGCGGACAAGGCGATCATGGGGGCGGCGCTGCTCGGCCTCTCCGCCCTCGGCGACCTGCCGTGGTGGGTGACGGTGGTGATCCTGGTCCGTGAGCTGGGCATCACGCTGATGCGCTTCTGGGTGATCCGGATCGGCGTCATCCCGGCCAGCCGGGGCGGCAAGGCCAAGACCCTGACCCAGGGCGTCGCGGTCGGGATGTACATCCTGGTGCTGACCGGGCCGCTGGCCAGCCTGCGGGCCTGGCTGATGGCGGTGGCCGTGATCCTCACGGTGGGCAGCGGTCTGGACTACGTGCGGCAGGCGGTCGTCCTGCGGCGCTCGGCAGCGCGCGGGGAGCGCGGAGAGCGGGCGGACGCCACCGCCGGGGCCGCCCACGCCGGCGGCTCCGACCAGGGCGGCCGCTCGAACGGGGCGGCGGCGTGAGCGGGGCGGGGGCGTGAGCGGCGCGGGGGTGAGCGGGGCCGAACCGGCCGCCGCCGTGCTGGAGCGGCTGGCCGGCGCGGGGACGACGCTCGCCGTCGCGGAGTCGCTCACCGGCGGGCTGCTGGCCGCCGAGTTCGTCCAGGTGCCGGGCGCCTCCCGGGTCTTCCGGGGCTCGGTGACCGCGTACGCCACCGAGCTCAAGGGCAGCGTGCTGGGCGTGGACCGGGCGCTGCTGGCCGCGGAGGGCGCCGTCCACCCCGAGGTGGCCCGCCAGATGGCCGCCGGCGTACGGCGGCTGATGGGCGCGGACTACGGGCTGGCCACCACGGGCGTGGCGGGGCCGGAGCCGCAGGACGGACGCCCGGTGGGGACTGTTTACACCGCCGTCGCCGGTCCGGAGGGAACAATGGTCTCTTCGCCCCGGTTGTCAGGGGACCGTGCCACAATCCGACGCATGGCTGTGGCGGACGCCCTGTCCTTGCTGGATGGCTTTGTTCGCTGCGGGCGTGTGTGCGATCCGGCCGACCGGGGTTAGTGCTCCGGGCGGATCCGGGAAGATGTCAGTAGACCGGTAACGGGCGGGCAGCCGCCCCATAGCGCGAACGACAGGGGAGGGACCATGAACGCAGCCCCCGGCGAACACGACCATGGTCCCGCCACGTGATGCGGGCGAGGCGGTACGGTGGGCCTGTGAGGTCACGACGAGCCGCGGTCCGAGGAGGGAGCCACCGATGATCCTGCTCCGTCGCCTGCTGGGTGACGTGCTGCGTCGGCAGCGCCAGCGTCAGGGCCGCACGCTGCGCGAGGTCTCGGCCAACGCACGCGTATCGCTCGGTTACCTCTCCGAGGTGGAGCGAGGCCAGAAGGAGGCCTCGTCCGAACTGCTGGCCGCGATCTGCGACGCGCTGGACGTGCGGATGTCCGAGGTGATGCGGGCGGTCAGCGACGAGCTGGCGCTCGCCGAGCTGGCCGCCGCCGAGACCGTTCCGGAGCCCGTCCGCGAGGGCGGCCGGCCGGTGCTGGAGCCCGTCCCGGTGTCCGTGCCGGGCGACCGGGTCAGCGCCCTCTCCAAGAACTCCAAGACCAACGCGGTGGACGTGGTCGCCGCCTGAACCGCGGACGGCCTATGGCCTACCCGGGATTGCCGGTCCGGCCGGTGGACCGCAGCCTGGGTCCATGGGCCCGCACCGCACGCGAGACACCCGACGAGCGCTGCCCCCGGCGGATCATCCGATCCGCCGGGGGCGTTCGTCGTTCCGGTGGGCGCTCGCGGTGGCGGCCACCGGGCTGCTGTGGTGGGCGCTGCTGAGCGGGGCGCTCAGCGGGCGCGGGGGCGCACTGGTGCTCGCGGGGGGCTGGACGCTGACGCTGCTGCCGGTGCATGCGACCCGGTGGCGCCGGCTCAGGCGCCGGCGGAGGCGACCGGAGCCGCCGGCGGCGGAGCCGGACGAGGCCGCCGAACAGCCCACGGCCGCGGCGCCGGAGTGACTCCGGGCGCCGCGGCCGTGGGCTTCGGGGGCCGGTTCCGGGGCTGGGCCTCGGCCCCCGGGGTGGGCCTCGGCCCCCGGGATTGGGCTTCGGCCTGCGGGCTCGGCCCGCGTGCTCAGGCTCAGCCGCAGCCTCAGCTGGCGACGTTCTCCGGGACCCGGACCTCGGACGCCCGCGCGCGCTCCTTGCGGGTGGTCTGGTAGGCCGCGGCGTACATCCCGCTGCCGCGCACGGTCGCCGTGCCGGGGTCCTCGGCGAGCAGGACGGGCAGGCCGGTGGCCTCCTCGAGCTGCTCGCGGAGGCCGTGCAGCAGGGCGCCGGCGCCGGTGAGGACGATCCCGCGGTCGGCGAGGTCCTGGGAGAGCTCCGGCGGGCAGCCGTCGAGCACCTGGCCGACCGAGTCGATCAGGGAGAGCAGCGGGCGCCGGACGGCGCGGGCGATCTCGTCCGAGGTCACCCGCACCGTGGCGGGGAGGCCGGTGCGCAGCTGGCGGCCGTGCACGGGGAACTTCTCCGGCGGGATGGTCGGGCTGTCCGCGGCGGCGCCGATCCTGATCTTGAGGTCCTCGGCGGCGGAGCGGCTGAGACCGAGGCAGTGCTCGTGGCGGAAGTGGTCCATGATCGCGGCGTCGAAGGCGTCCCCGGCGACGGTGCTGCGGCGGCAGCCGATCACCTCGTTGAGGGCGAGGACGGCCATCTCGGTGCTGCCCGCGCCGATGTCCACCAGCATGGCGCCGCTGGCCTCGTGGATGGGCAGGCCGGCGCCGTAGGCCGCGGCCAGCGAGGAGTCGACCAGCTGGACGTCCCGGGCCCCGGCCTGGAGGCAGGTGTCCGCCAGGGCGCGGCGGGTGACGTCGGTGCCGCCCTGGGGGATGCTCAGCACCGCGCGCGGGCGGTTGAGGCGGCTGGGGCCGCAGACGGCGGCCAGTCCGTGGCCGAGCAGCCAGCGGGCGATCTCGAACTCGGCGACCGTGCCCTCCTTGATCGGATGGACGGTCTCCACGCTCGGTGGGGTGCGGCCGCGCATCCGGAGGGCGTCGTCGCCGTAGGCGAGGATGCGTCCGCTGCGGGTGTCGTAGGCGACGGCTGAGGGGACATCGAAGACCACGCCCTCGCCGGGGGCGAGGATGCGGAGGCGGCTGGTGCCGAAGTCGACGGCGAGATCGCGGCCGAGGAAGCTGAACCTGCGGGGCATGTGACGGCTCCAAGCGGCGGCCCGCGGCGGGGCGGACCGGGACGGGTCATTTTTCTGAAGGGCAGTCAGATCGTCGGTGGATCACATGAATCCATCGACTCCTTCCACATGCTCAGCCGGATCAGGGCCTGCGGCGAGGCGAAGCGGTCCCTTCGGGGGACGGCGGTGCCGACCGGGCCGGGTTTTCCACAAACCGTCAGTTTCCGGACGGCCGAGGGGGGCCGGCCGGGCTAGCGTCCTCCGTGTCGGCGCGAGTGGCGGAGGGGTCGCGATGCAGGGTGGGGGGCTGCCCTTTCTGGGGCTGAGCACGCTGGTGTACGGGGCGGTGGCGGTGTGGGTGATGGGAAGAGCCGGGCTGGGGAGGCTCCGGGGCCGACGGGGGACGGGGGGCCTCGGCGATGAGTGCTGAGCGGAGGGACTGGAAGGTCTCGGTGATCGTGCCCGCGTACAACGAGGAGGCGGGGCTGCCGGCCACCCTCGCCTCGCTCTCGGCGCAGACCCTGAGGCCGCGGCAGGTGATCGTGGTGGACGACGGCTCCTCCGACCGCACCGGGGAGATCGCCCGGGAGTGGGGGGCGACGGTGCTGCGGCCGGAGCGGAACCTGGGCAGCAAGGCGCGGGCGCAGAACCACGCGCTGCCCTGGTGCGAGGGCGAGCTGGTGCTGGCGGTGGACGCGGACACCGTGCTGGCGCCGGACTACCTGGAGCTGGTCGCCGCGGCCTTCGGGGACGAGGCGGTGGTGATCGCGGCCGGGGCCGTGCAGACCCGTTACGACCGGACGGTCTGGGAGCGCGGCCGGTCGGTGGAGTACCTCTTCGGCTTCCACTGGAACCGGCCGATCCAGGCGGCGGCGGGGAGCCCGATGGTCTGCTCCGGGTGCTGCTCGGTCTTCCGGCGGGACGATCTGGTCGGCGCCGGGGGTTTCCCGGAGCGGACCGTGGTGGAGGACATGGACCACACCTGGGCGCGGCAGCTGGCCGGGCGGCGGGCCGCATACGTGCCGGACGCGGTCGCCTGGGCGGCGGATCCGGAGACCCTGGCGTATCTGCGGCGGCAGGTGTGGCGGTGGATGGCGGGGTTCTGCCAGAACGTCCGGCTGCAGGGCGGCGCGCTGGTGCGGCGGCGGCCGATGCTGGGGCTCTGGGTGGTGCTGGCGCTGCTGGAGGTGGTGACCGCGCCGGTGTGGTGGGCGACACCGGTCGTCGCGCCGATGGTGCTGTCCGCGCGGGCGGGGCGGGCGGCGCTGGAGTGGTGGGCCGGGACGGAGCTGGGGTTCACCCTCCCGGTGCTGGTGTACGCGGCCCGGCGGAGGAGGGTGCCGATAGGGCGGGTGCTGCGGAATCTGCCGTGCCTGTACGCCGTGAAGGCGGTGAACATCTGGTACGCGTGGAAGGCGGTGGGGGTGGAGCTGGTGCTGGTGCCTCTGGGCTTGGCGCGGGGGCTGTCCGTCTACGAGAAGGGGCGCGCCTAGGGGGCCGAGCGAGTCGCCGCGCGACTTACCGGGCGGCGCCCGGGGCCGGCCGGAATCGTGGGCCGGGTGCAGGGGTGGAGGGGGGACTGCGGAGGCGGGGGGCTGATTCCGGGTAGGCGGCAGGAACTCGTGGGCGACTGTGGCGGGGTGAAACCCGATCGGGTATTTGTTGCCGAGGCCTGTGGTCCCTCTCACTCATGGGCCGGTATGTTGCGCGCACGCTTCAGCCCGCCGACCTGGAGGCGCTCCCCTTGGGTGCCGAAATCTGTGTGCAGGGTCTGACCAAGTCCTTCGGGGAGGACGTGGTCTGGCAGGACGTCACCTTCACCCTCCCCGCCGGGGAGATCTCCGTCCTGCTGGGCCCCTCGGGGACCGGGAAGTCCGTCTTCCTCAAGACGCTGGTGGGACTGCTCCGGCCCGACGCCGGTTCCGTCCAGGTCGCCGGGACGGACATCACCCGGCTCCGCGAGCACCAGCTGTACGAGGTGCGGAAGCGGTTCGGGGTGCTGTTCCAGGACGGCGCGCTCTTCGGCTCCATGAACCTCTACGACAACATCGCCTTCCCGCTGCGCGAGCACACCAGGCGGTCCGAGTCGCAGATCAGACGGGCCGTCATGGAGAAGATGGAGATGGTCGGGCTGGTCGGCGCCGAGCGCAAGCTGCCCGGGCAGATCTCCGGCGGGATGCGGAAGCGGGCCGGGCTGGCCCGGGCGCTGATGCTGGACCCGGAGATCGTCCTCTTCGACGAACCGGACTCCGGTCTCGACCCGGTCCGGGTGACCTTCCTCAACCAGCTGATCGTCGACCTCAACGCGCAGACCGGGGCCACCTTCCTGGTGGTCACCCACGACATCGCCAGCGCCCGTGCGCTGCCGGACAACATCGGGCTGCTCTTCAACCGCCGCCTGGTCGTGTTCGGCAGCCGGGACGAGGTGTTCGACAGTGACGAGCCGGTCGTCAGGCAGTTCCTGGGCGGCAGGATGCAGGGACCGATCGGGATGGCGGAGGAGAAGGACGCCGCCACCGTGGAGTCCGAGCTCGCCTCACTGGCGGCGGCCGAGGCCGAGGCGGAGGCCGGGGTGGTGGCCGGCATCGGGCCGAACACGCCGGTGGCCGGGCGCAGTTGGGCGCCGAGGATGCTGCCGGGGCCGGGGGTGGAGCGGCCCGAGCGCTGGCAGCTGATCGCCCGGCTCCAGGACGAAGAGGCCCGGGGGCGGCGGAACGGCAGTGCGGCAGTGGGGCCGGAGGCGAGCAGGTGACGGCCAGTCCGGTCGCCGGACTCCGGCACACCGGCAACTTGTTCGCGCTGGCGCTGGACGTCGTCCGGGCACTGCCCCGTAGGCCCTGGCAGGTGCGCGAGTTCGTCGAGCAGGCGTGGTTCGTCGCCTCCGCCTCGATTCTGCCGACCGCACTGGTGGCCATCCCGTTCGGAGCGGTGATCTCCCTCCAGATCGGCGACCTGGCCGACCAACTGGGCGCGGAGTCGTTCGCCGGGGCGGCCTCCGTGCTGGCCGTGCTCAAGGAGGCGGCCCCGATGGTGACCGCGCTGGTCATCGCCGGCGCGGGCGGCACCGCCATCTGCGCGGACCTGGGGGCCCGGCGGATCCGGGACGAGATCGACGCCATGCGGGTGCTCGGCATCGACCCGGTGCAGCGGCTGGTGGTGCCCCGGGTGCTGGCCTCGATGGTGGTGGCGGTGCTGCTCAACGGCCTGGTCTCGGTGGTCGGGATGGGCGGCGGCTATGTCTTCAGCGTGGTGATGAAGGGCGGCACACCCGGCGGCTTCCTGGCCTCGATGACCGCGCTGGCCCAGCCGGCCGACCTGTGGGCGGCCGAGTTCAAGGCGCTGGTCTTCGGCGCCATCTCGGCCGTGGTCGCCTGCTACAAGGGCCTCGCGGTGGAAGGCGGCCCGAAGAGCGTCGGCGAGGCGGTCAACCAGACCGTGGTCATCTCCGTGATGCTGCTCTTCCTCGTCAACTTCGTGCTCACCGCGGTCTTCCTCCAGCTGATTCCGCAGCGGGGGTGAGCCGGGGATGACGGAACGGGGGGAGCGGGGGGAGCCGACGGGGCCGGCGCGGCTCGGCGGCGCCGCGGGCCGGGCGGTGGCCGCGTCCGTGCGGCGGCCGCTCGCCGGGCTGGAGCAGCTCGGCGGCCAACTGTCCTTCTACGCCCGCTCGCTGGGCTGGACCGGCCGCACCCTGCGGCGCTACCGCCGGGAGGTGCTCAGCCTGCTGGCCGAGGTCAGCTTCGGCCGGGGCGCGCTGGCGGTGATCGGCGGCACGGTCGGCGTGATCGCCTTCCTCTCCTTCTTCACCGGCACCGAGGTCGGACTGCAGGGCTACAGCGCGCTCAACCAGCTGGGCACCACGAACTTCAACGCCTTTCTGTCCTCGTACTTCAACACCCGGGAGATCGCCCCCCTGGTCTCCGGGATCGCGCTGGCCGCCACCATCGGCGCCGGCTTCACCGCGCAGCTCGGCGCCATGCGGATCAGCGAGGAGATCGACGCCCTGGAGGTGATGGCGGTCCCCTCGCTGCCGTTCCTGGTCACCGCGCGCATGATCGCCGGCTTCCTCGCGGTGATCCCGCTGTATGTGATCGGGCTGCTCACCTCGTACCTGGCGGCCAGGTTCGTCACCACCACCTGGTACGGGCAGTCCACCGGCACCTACGACCACTACTTCCACCAGTACCTGCCCGCGCACGACGTCCTGTGGTCGTTCGGGAAGGCGATCGTCTTCGCCGTCGTGGTGATCCTGGTGCACTGCTACTACGGGTTCCACGCCAAGGGCGGCCCGGCCGGGGTGGGCATCGCCGTCGGCCGGGCGGTCCGCACCTCGATCGTCGCGATCACCGTGCTGGACTTCTTCCTCTCGCTGGCGATCTGGGGCTCCAGCACCACCGTCCGGATCGCCGGGTAGCGGGCGGGGGAGGCGAGGATGAGTACCGGAGCCGCGGACAGGACCGCCCGTATCCCGGCCCAGCGCGGGCGCCCGCCGGCCGACCCGCGGGTGCTGCGCGGCCGGCGCAACCAGCGGATCCGTTTCCGGCTGTACGGGCTGGCCTACCTCGTGGGGCTGGCGCTGCTCCTCGGCCTCGCGGTCGCCGTCTACCAGGGACGGTTCCAGGACTCGGTGCGGGTGAGCCTGCGCGCGGCCACCCTCGGCGACCAGCTGGACGACCACGCCGACGTGGAACTGCGCGGGGTGGTGGTCGGGCAGGTCACCGCGATCCGCCCGGACGGCACCGGTGCCGACATCGAGCTCGCCCTCAAGCCCTCCTACGCCGCGCACGTCCCGGCGGACGTAAGGGCGCGGCTGCTGCCGAAGACCCTCTTCGGCCAGAAGTACGTGGACCTGGTCGCGCCGGAGTCGGAGTCCGGGCAGTCGTCTCCGGCCTCGGCCGCGGGCGCGGCCTCGACCGCCGCCCGGTTCACCCCGATCCGCAGCGGAGCGGTGATCCCGCAGGACAGGACGGAGGCCGGGATCGAGGTCCAGCGGCTGATGGACGACCTGGAGCCGCTGCTCACCGCGGTGCGGCCGGGCGAGCTGGACGCCGCGCTCTCCGCGATCGCGGATGCCCTGGAGGGCCAGGGCGCCCGGATCGGCGACGGCATGGACAAGCTGGACCGGCTGCTCGGCCGGACCAACCCGCAACTGCCCCTGCTGCGCGAGGATCTGACGCAGCTCGCCCGCACCGCCGACGTCTACTCGGCGGCGGCGCCGCAGCTCCTGGACACCCTGCGGAACACCACCGCCACCGCCCGGACCCTCCTCGCCGAGCGGCAGAACCTCACCCGCCTCCTCACCGCCGCCAGCGGGACGGCCGGCACCGCGCAGGCGGTGCTCCAGCAGAACGCCCAGCGGCTGGTCGGACTGGTCGGCAGCGCGCGGCCGACGCTGGACGTGTTCTCCCGCTACTCACCGACCTTCCCGTGCGTGATCGACAAGCTGGCGGAGGAGCGGCCGCGGCTGCAGCGGGTCTTCCGGGGCGGACTGCTCCACGTCACGATCGTCGCCGCGATGCCGCACGACCGGTACCACACCGACGAGGCGCCCAAGGTCGCGGTGCAGGCGCCGCCCAGCTGCTGGGGGCTGCCGAACCCGGCCGACCCGTTCCCGGTGCCGGACATCTCCGGCGACGGGACCAGGGGCGACGGTGAACTGGTCACCCTGCCGCCGTCCGCCGCCAAGCTGCTCAAGGGGCTCGGTGTGCTGGACGCGCTGGGCAAGGTGACCGGGGCCGCCGCCGAGCGGTCCGCCGTCGACCGGCTGGCCGCGCCGATCCTGGACACCACCCCGGACCGGGTGCCCTCCTCGGCCGCCCTGCTGCTCGGACCGCTGGTCCGGGGGACGGAGGTGACCCTCCAGTGAGGATCCCCGGTCTCTCCGGTCTCCCCGGTCTCTCGGGTCTTTCCGGCGGTGGCCCCAGGCGCGGCCGCCCGGTGGGGGCAGCGATCAGGTTCGGTGTCTTCGCCCTGCTGATGGTGCTGGTCACCGGCGGGCTCGCGGTGCTGGTGTCGAACGCGGACTCCGGTCCGGTCCGCACCTACCACGCGGTCTTCACGGACGTCACCGGGCTCTCGGACGGGGACGACGTACGGGTCGCCGGGGTGCGGGTCGGCAAGGTGACCGGGATCGGCGTCCACGGGGAGGACCAGGCCGAGGTCAGCTTCACCGTCTCCACCAGCCGGCCGCTGCTGGTGAGCACCGGAGCGGTGATCCGCTACCGCGACCTCCTCGGCCGCCGGTACCTGGCCCTCACCGAGGGGCCGGGAGACGGGGCCGAGCTGCCCGGGGGATCGACCATCCCGCTGTCCAGGACCCGGCCCGCCCTCGACCTCGACGTCCTGCTGGACGGCTTCAAACCGCTCTTCGCCGCGCTCAGCCCGGGCGACGTCAACCAGCTGGCCAGCGAGATCATCCAGGTCTTCCAGGGTGAGGGCGGCACCATGACCACCCTTCTCACCCAGACCGCGCAGCTCACCGGCACTCTCGCCGACCGGGACCAGCTGATCGGCTCGGTGGTGGACAACCTCGACCGGCTGCTCGGCACCCTCGACCGGCGGAGCAGTCAGTTCGACGGGCTGCTCACCCAACTCCAGCGGCTGGTGGGCGGATTGGCGCAGGACCGGCAGGCCGTCGGGGACTCGCTCGGCGGCATCGACTCGCTGGCGAGCGCCACCGCGGGGCTCACCCAGCAGGCCCGCCCGGACCTGCGGGCCGACCTGTCGCAGCTGAACACCCTCGCCGGCGCGCTGGCCGCGAACGACGGGCAGTTCCAGCAGACCGTGCGGCAGCTGCCGGGGCGGGCCCAGTCGCTGATCGGGGCGGCCTCCTACGGCTCGTGGTTCAACTTCTACCTGTGCGATCTGCGGGGGGCGGTCACCCTGCCGACGCTGGGGCAGGTCAGGATCCCCGCGCTGCGGTACACGACGGCGAGGTGCCCGCAGTGAGCGGTTTCGCGCGAGAGCTGGGTCCCCGGCTGGTCTCCGGGCTGAGGGGATGGTTCGGGCGGCCCTTCCGGGATCGCAACCCGCTGGTCGTGGGGACCGTCGGGCTCGTCGCGGTCGGGCTGCTCACGCTGCTCGCGTTCAACGCGCAGAATCTGCCGATCCTCTCCGGCACCGCCTACCGGGCCGAGTTCACCGAGGTCGGCGGGCTGCACAGCGGGGACGACGTGACCATCGCCGGGGTGCGGGTGGGAGAGGTGCGCGGACTCTCGCTGGACGGCGGGCGGGTGACGGTCGTCTTCCGGGTCAAGGGCGGCCCGCGGCTGGGCGACCGGACGACCGCCGCGATCAAGGTCAAGACGCTCCTCGGGCAGGACGTGCTGGCGCTCGTCCCGGCGGGCTCCGGGCGGCTGCCCTCGGACGGGACGATCCCGGTGGCGCGCACCACCCCGCCGTACGACGTGGTGGCGGCGATCGGGCAGCTCTCCACCGAGACCGGGCGGATCGACACCGCGCAGCTGGCGCGCTCGCTGGACACCGTCTCCGCCGCCTTCCAGGACACCCCGGCGGCGGTGCGCGGGACGGTCGACGGGCTCTCCCGGCTGTCCCGGACGATCGCCTCGCGGGACGGCGAGCTGCGCGAGCTGCTGGCCCGGGCCGACCGGGTCAGCCGGGTGCTGGCGGACCGCGGCGGGCAGGTCACCGAGCTGGTGAAGGAGGGCGACCAGCTGCTCGCCGAGCTGTCCGCCCGCCGGCAGGTGATCGACGCCCTGCTGCGGGACACCACCCGGCTGGGCAGCCAGATCAGCGCCGCGATCGGGGAGGACCGCGGCCAGGTCGCGCCCGCGCTGGACCGGCTGAACCAGGTGCTGGACATGCTGCGGCGGAACAGGGCGTCGCTGGAGAAGGGGATCCGGCTGATGGCGCCGTTCCTCCGGCTCTACACCAACGCGTTCGGCAGCGGCCGCTGGTTCGACGCCTACATCCAGAACCTGGCCACCCCACCTCAGACGCTGGGCGCCTCCGCGCCGGGCGGCGGATCCGCCGGCGCCCCGCCGGTCGTGGGCGCGGCGGCGAAGGGCGGTGGGTGATGCGGGCAGCGGTGAGGCGGATCGCCGGCGGTCTCCGCCGGACGGCGAAGTCGCTCCTGGGCTCCGGCGGGACGGCCGGGACGGCCGGAAACCAGCGGGAGCGGGGGCGGAAGTGGTGGCGGCCGCGGAGCCGGCGCGGGCGGGTGCTGGCGGCGGTGGTGGCGCTGGGGCTGGTCGGCGGCGGCGGCGTCGGGCTGGGCGTGGTGCTGCGGCCGGGGCCGGCCCAGGTGCGGGTGACGGCCTACTTCTCGCGGACGGTGGGGCTCTACACCGGCTCGGACGTCAAGGTGATGGGGGTGCCGGTGGGGAAGGTCACCCGGATCACCCCGGAGGGCACCCGGGTGCGGGTGGACCTGGAGTACGACGCGAGGGTCCGGGTGCCGGCCGACGCGCGGCTCGGGCTGATCAGCTCCTCCCTGGTCGGCGACCGGTACCTGCAGCTGATCCCGGCCTGGACCAAGGGGCCCGTGCTGAGCTCCGGGGCCGTCATCCCCGAGCGGCGCACCGCCGTCCCGGTCGAACTGGACACCACCCTCGCCAGCCTGAACACCCTCGCCCAGGCGCTCGGCCCCTCCGGCGCCAACCGGGACGGCGCTCTCTCCCGGCTGCTCGCCACCGGCTCGGCCAACCTGAACGGCCAGGGCGCCAAGGCCAACCAGGCCATCGAGGACCTGGCCCAGGCGGTCGGCACCCTCTCCGGCGGCCGTGGCGACCTCTTCGCAACGGTGCGGCAGCTCCAGACCTTCACCACCGCGCTGGCCCGGAACGACTCCCAGGTACGGCAGTTCGCCACCAGCCTGCAGCAGGTCTCCGGCCAGCTGGCCGGCGAGCGGCAGGACCTGGCCGCGATGCTCCACGGCCTGGCGGACGTGCTGACCCAGCTGGCCGGCTTCGTGGCGGACAACCGGGACCGGATGGCCGGCTCGGTGGGCGAGCTGACCCAGGTGAGCAAGGTGCTGGTGGACGAGCGCTCCGCGCTCCAGGAGATCCTGGACGTGGCCCCGGTCGGCCTGGACGACCTGGCCCGCGCCTACGACCCGAACGCGGCCGCCGTCATGGTGCGGCCCAACTACGCGGAGCTGCGCAGCCCCGGGCTGTTCGTCTGCTCGCTGCTGAAGACCGGGGGGCGGGACCCCGACTGCCCGCTGCTGCGGAGAATCCTCGACCCGCTCGGCGAGCTGACCGCGCCCGTCACCGGGAACGGCGGCGTGAGCGGCTCGGGTGCCGGCGGCCCGGGTGCCTCCGGCAGCGGCGGCGGGCTGGACCGGACGCTGGGCGGGATCCTCGGCGGGAAGGGCGGGTCCTGATGGCGAGACGACGGCAGGCGGCCGTGCGCCGGCGCGGGCTGGGCGCGGGGGCGCTCGTCCTCGGCGGCGCGCTGCTGGTCTCCGGCTGCGGGCTCGGCGCCGGAGCGGAGTCGCTGCGGCTGCCCGGCGGGGCCGGCTCCGGCGGGCGCACCTACGCGGTGACGGTGCAGTTCCCGGACGTGATGGACCTGGTGCCGCAGTCCGCCGTCAAGGTCGGCGGGGTGCCGGTCGGCCAGGTGCGCAGCGTCTCGCTGGACGGCTGGCACGCGGATGTGCGGCTGGCCGTCTCGGACCGTACGCGGCTGCCCGCGAACGCCGTCGCCGAGCTGCGCCAGACCAGCCCGCTGGGCGAGAAGTACGTGGCCCTGGAGCCCCCGATCGGCCGGCCGGCCGCCGGGGAGCTGCGCGACGGTGCCGTCATCCCGCTCTCCCGGACCACCCAGGACGTCTCGGTGGAGCAGGTGCTCGCCGCCCTCTCCGCCCTGCTCAACGGCGGCGGGGTGGCCCAACTGCACACCATCGCCTCGGAGTTGAACGACGTGCTGGGAGGGCGCACGGACCGGGCCCGGGACCTCCTCCAGCAGCTTGACCGGCTGGTCGGCGGGCTCGACGGGCAGCGTGACCAGATCGTCCGGGCGCTGGCCGGGATGGACCGGCTCACCGCCCGGATCGACCGCGAGAGCGGCACCGTCGACCAGGCGCTGGACACCCTGCCGCAGGCCCTTCGGCTCCTCGCCGACCAGCGGCGGAACCTCACCGGGATGGTCACCTCGCTCGCCCGGCTCGGCATCGTCGGCACCCGGGTGATCAACGCCTCCCAGGCGGACCTCCTCGGCGACCTGGCCGATCTGCGGCCGATCCTGACCCGGCTCGACCAGGCCGGGAAGAACCTGGTCCCGGCGCTGGACATCCTGGAGACCTTCCCGCTCCCGGAGGACGTGGTCGCGGCGATGAAGGGCGACTACATCAACACCGATGCGACCGTGAACCTGGACTTCACCAGCCTCTACCGGACGGTCGTCGGTGGGCTGACCGATCCGCGGGGGTCCGGCGGATCGGGTGGCGGCAAGGGCGGCAAGGGCGGCTCCGGAGGGGGCGGCCCGGGTGGAGCGGGCGGCTCGGGCGGCCTTCTCGGCGGGGTCGGCGGGCTGCTGGGCGGAGGCTCGGGGTCGGGGGGTTCCGGCTCCGGGGTTCCGGGGGTTCCGGGGGTTCCGGCGGCGCGGGCGGCTCGGGCTCGGGTTCCGGTTCGGGTTCCGGCGGCAACGGCGGGGTCCTCTGCCCGCTGCTCTGCGACAGCGGCTACCGCACCGGCGACGGTGAGGCGGCCTTCGCCGGGATGATGACGAGGGGGATGACCACATGATCGGCCGCATGGCGCGCAACCAGCTGATCGCCTTCACCGCCGTCACCGTCCTCGGCATCGGCTACGTCGGCGCCCGCTACGCCGGCCTCGCCGACGCGATCGCGCCCTCCGGCTACCGGGTCACCGTCCACCTCCCGGAGACCGGCGGGGTCTACGAGGGCTCCGAGGTCACCTACCGCGGCACCGACGTCGGCAAGGTCGCCGCGCTCCGGCTCACCGCCGACGGCGTGGACGCCGACCTCCAGCTGGACCACGGCAGCCGGGTCCCGGCCGACACCCTCGCCGTCGTCGCCGACCGGTCCGCGGTCGGCGAGCCGTACCTCGACCTCCAGCCGCGCAGCTCGGGCGGCCCCTACCTGCACGCGGGAAGCGCCATCGCGCGGGTCGACACCCGTACGCCGCTGCCGCCGGAGACGCTGATCACCAGTCTGGACCGGCTGGCCGGATCCGTGCCGCCGGACCAACTCCGGATCACCGTGGACGAGTTGGGTAAGGCGTTCGCGGGCGAGGGGCCGCGGCTGCGGCAGCTGATCGACTCCGGGGACCGGCTGATCGACTCCGCCCAGGCCAACCTGCCGCAGACCATCGGCCTGCTGCGGCAGGCCCGTACGGTGCTGACCACCCAGGCCGACTCGGGCTCCGCCATCCTGGGGTTCTCCCGCGATCTCGACCGGCTGACCGCCACGGTCAAGGCCGGCGACGGCGATCTGCGGAAGATCCTCCAGCAGGGACCGGTCGCCGCCGAGCAGCTCAACGGCCTGCTCCAGCAGGTGCGTTCGGCGGTGCCGATGATGCTGGCGAACCTGCTGACCGGCAGCCGGATCACCACCGCGCACGTGGCCGGGATCCGGCAGCTGCTGGTGCTGGTCCCGTTGGCCGCCGCCGCGGCGGACTCGGTGCTCACCCCGGACCTCTCCATCCGGCTCGGCGTCGAGCTGAACTCCGAGTCGCCGGCGCCGTGCACCACCGGTTACCAGGGCACCCGGTGGCGGAGCCCGGCGGACACCGCCCCGCGGACGCCGAACACCGCCGCCCGCTGCACCGCCGCACCGAGCAGCGGGACCGACGTCCGGGGCGCGCAGAACGCGCCGAAGGAGACGGACCAGACCGCGGCCCCGACCGGCTCGGTGGAGCTCGGCTCGACCGGTGGACAGCAGAACCTCTTCGGAAAGGACTCGTGGAAATGGCTGCTCGTCGGCCCCACCTCGGCGTGAGCCGACCGCGCGGACTCCCGCGCGGACTGGCGCGCGGACTCCCGCGCGTGCGAGGCGCGTGGGCGCGCTGGACGGCGGGCCCGCTGCCGTACGCGCTGGCCGTGCTGCTGGCGCTGGTGCTCGCCGGAGGCGGCTGGGCGGCCGTCCAGGCGCGCGAGGCGCAGGCCCGCGCGGAGCGCGACCAGGCGGTGCTGGCCGCCGCCCGGCAGACCGCGGTCGACTTCCTCTCCCTGGACTACCACTCCTACGACCGCGACCTGAAGAACGTGCTCAGCGGCGCCACCGGCGGTTTCAAGCAGCAGTTCAGCTCGCAGTCGCAGGAGCTGTCCGCACTGGTGGCGCAGAACAGATCGGTCTCCCAGGGGCAGGTGATCGAGGCCGGGATCCTCCGCGCCGACGACGGTTCGGCGCGGGTGCTGGTGGTGGCGGACAGCCAGGTCAGAAACACCCGGACGCCGAAGGGGCAGACCCTCAACTACCGGCTGCAGCTGGACCTCACCCGCAGCGGCGGGCGCTGGCTGACCTCCGACCTCGCGTTTGTGAGCTGATGGACGATGGCTGACTCCGACTCCCCGCGCACCACCTCCGGCCGGCTGGCGGCCGCCCAGCGGGCCGCGCGCAAGCGGCGCGAGCGCGCGCGGTCCGCGCCGGTGGCACCGGCGGCGCCGGCGGCGGCGCCGTCGGACCTCCTGGAGCGGCCGGAGCCGCCCGCCGAAGCAGAGAAGGAGACGAGGGGGCAGACGACGGAGCAGGCGGAGGAGGTGGCGGAGGTGGCGGCGGAGACCGCGACCCCCCGCGCGCCCTCGCGCGGGCGCGCGGCGGTGTGCGCCGGGCTCGCCGTCGCCTGCGCGGTGGCGCTCGCCTCGGCCGGGGTGGCGGCCCGCGACTGGTGGAACGCGCGGGAGACCGCGCGGGCCGCGACCGCCGCGAGCGCCGCCGCGCGGCTCGCCGCACCGGCCGTCCTCTCCTATGACTACCGGCATCTGAACAGGGACTTCGCCACCGCGCGGACGTACATCACCGGCGGCTTCCGCAGCGAGTACGCCCGCACCACCGCGTCCGTGGTCGGGCCGACGGCCGGCCGGTACCACGGCGTCGTACGGGCCGTGGTGGCGAAGGCGCCGATCGGCGGGGCTCCGGCCGTCTCGGTGGTCTCCGCGACGCGGAACCGGGTGGTGGTCCTGCTGTTCGTCAACCAGACCACCACCAGCACCAAGGTGGCGGGGTCCAGGGTCGACCTCGACCGGGTGCGGTTCACCATGGCGCACACCTCGGGCGGGTGGCGGGTCGAGGCCGTGGACGCCCTCTGAGCTCCGGCCCCGGCCGTGGGTGTCAGCGCGGCGGTGGGAGGTACCCGCGGCCCGCCGGTACGCGCCCTCCCCGGTCAGGCACGTAGCTCCCCCTGCTGCCGGCCGGGCCCGTACCTTCCACCGCCGTGCTGCACCCGGGCGCGTCCCCCGCGCCCGGAACCAGGGTGCGCGAACCGAAGCCGTGGGTCTTGTACAAAAGCGACCACGGGACGACCGCCCCCAGGACCGGAGCCCGTCCGCTTCGCGGCCACCGCGGCGCCAGCGGGCCCCCGGCGCTGGCGAGCCCGCGGCGCTAGCGGGCGTCGGCTCCCACCAGCCGGGGCGGACGGAAGTCGGTGAACGCCGCTCCACCGGCCGCGGGGCCCATCGCCTCCGCCGCGGTCTGCAGGGCCCCCGCGGTCGCCGAGGCGCCCCAACGGCCGGTGCTGACACGGGAGTCGACGGCCTCCAGGCCGGCCACCACCTCGGCGGTGGTGAAGTTGCAGTGGCTCTGCCGGGACACGTACGCCTGCCGCAGCAGGCCGCCGTCCCCGGACCGCGCCACCCGGCGCGCGAAGGCGTTCTCCTGCTCGACCGGCACCAGCTGGTCGGCCGTGGTGTGGAGGTCGAGGAGCGGTACGGCCAGCGACTGGCCGGCCGTCGACGAGGTCCGGAGCCGGGCCACCGCCGCCGGATCCGCGGCCACCCGCGGCCCGCTGTCCAGCGCGGACAGGTCCGCGTCCAGGTCCAGCCCGGCCGCCCGGTACAGCCCGCGCACCTCGCGGAGGTGGACGGAGGAGTCCAGCAGCCGGCGGAAGTCCACGCCGGTGGTCCAGGAGGTGTTGCCGCCGGCCGACTGCTCGACCTCGTACCGGCCGAACTCGACGAAGGCCAGGACGCCCTGGGTGACCAGCCAGTCGTACTGCTGCGCCTCCTGTCCCGGATAGTCGCCGGCGGCGGGCGGGTTGAGGCCCGGCGCCCAGTCGGCGGTGTTCAGGTACGCGGCGGCGAGGGCGATCCGGGCCCGCCCGGCGGGCGTCTGCTGGGCCGCGGTCACCAGCGCCGCCAGCCGGTCCGCGGTGGCCTGGGCGTCCGCCGCCGAGGAGAAGTCCACCAGCTTCACGCCGCCCGCCGGGTCCAGCAGCCGGGCGATCGCGTACTCCCCGTCCAGCTGGTACTCGTCCAGGTCGACGCCGCCGGCGACCAGTCCGCAGAGGCCCAGGGCGCCGTCGATCCGGCCGCCGCCGTCCCGCGCCAGCTGGGCGTTGACCAGCCCGCCCATCGACTCGCCGACCGCGATCACCCGGCTCGGGCGGTGGCCGGTGGCCGCGCCCACGGTGGCGTCGAAGGCGTCGAGGGTGGCGAACTGGTCGTGCTCGGCGCTGTTCAGCGCCCACCAGGAGCCGTTGGGGTCGTAGGAGGAGCCGGCCAGGGCGTAGCCGCGGGCCAGCAGTGCCTGGGCGACGCCGTCGCTGGGGGAGTCCTGTGCGACGGTCGGGCCGAAGCCGTGGCTGAAGAGCAGAACGGTGCCGTTCCAGGCGGTGCCCGGGGGGACGTCGGCGATCCACTGGGCGCCGTCCGCGAGGGTTCCGCTGTAG
This sequence comes from Phaeacidiphilus oryzae TH49, assembly GCF_000744815.1. Classification (NCBI taxonomy): domain Bacteria; kingdom Bacillati; phylum Actinomycetota; class Actinomycetes; order Kitasatosporales; family Streptomycetaceae; genus Phaeacidiphilus; species Phaeacidiphilus oryzae. Next base: position 2,186,030 of record NZ_JQMQ01000005.1, on the reverse strand, counting down.
TGGGCGGCGGCCGTCGCCGCCGTTCCGCTGTCGGCGAGGGCGCCGGCCGCCGGCAGTGCGGCGGAGGCGAGCAGCGCGGCGCTCCCGGCGGCCAGTGCGCGCAACACGATTCGTTTCGGCATGCGCGCGAAATTAGGCTGATCCGTGACAGCGGTCAAGAGATTGCACATCATTCCTCCCGTGCCGGGTGAGGCGGGATGGCAAAATGGTTCGCCGCCAAGGCGGTTCAGAACCTCGTCCACCCAGGGAGTCCCTCGTGCCCGTGCGCGTCCTCGGTCGTCTCGTCGACAGCCACCCCGTCGTTCCGCCGGAGGCCCGGCGGGGCACGGTGCGGCGGATCACCGAGGTGGGCGAGGAGGTGCTGGAGCGCGCCTGCCGCCCGGTGCCGGCCGGGGAGTTCGGCAGTGCGGAGCTCGCCGCGCTGATCGACGACATGTTCGCCACCCAGTACATCGCCGACGGCGCCGGGCTCGCGGCCAACCAGGTCGGTGTGGACCTGCGGCTGTTCGTCTACGACTGCTGGGACGAGGAGGGGGTGCGCCATGTCGGGCACATCCTCAACCCGGTGCTGGACGAGGCGGACCCGGGCGAGCGCCGGCTGCTCGAGGAGAGCGAGGGCTGCCTCTCGGTGCCGGGCGCGGCGATCACCGTGCCGCGCGCGGACCGCGCGGTCGCCCGCGGCTTCGACAAGGACGGCAACCCCCTGGTCATCGAGGGCCGGGGGTACTTCGCCCGGTGCCTCCAGCACGAGACCGACCACCTGGACGGGCGGCTCTACCTCTCCCGCCTCTCCAAGCGCGATCGCCGGGCCGTCCTGCGGGAGTCCGCCGAGGCCCGCGAGGCCGTGCTCGCCAAGCGGGAGCGCAAGGCGGCGGAACTCGCGGGCTGAGGCCGTCGGGGGCGGGCGCCCGGCTCAGCGACCGCTCGCTCCGGCCGGCTCCGCGGCCTCCGCGGCCCGCCGGGGGAGCTGGAGGTCGAGCCGGGAGGGCCGGGCGTTGCGGACGATCTCGCGGGTCACCGCGGGCAGATGGCCCGGCGCCGTGCCGAGGACGATCACCGCCCCGTCCGGCAGGCCGCCGACGGCGTACTCGCCGGAGGCGTCGGTGCGGGCGCGGACGAGCTGCCGCCCGTGCGGGGTGGTGACGGTGACCACCGCGCCGGCCGGCGGATCGCCCAGGTCGTCCGTCAACCGCCCGGTGAGCACCGGGACTTGGTCGCCGAAGCGATGCCGGGCGTGCGGCACCAGGGCGGCCGGGGCGGGGAGCTCCAGCATGGGGTCCTCCACCACCGGGGCGGGTCGCGCCTCCGGCTCCGCCGCCCGGCGCAGGCGTACGCGGTCGCGCAGCGCGCCCCCGGCGGTCAGCAGTGCGCCGCCGACGACCCAGGCGGCCAGCACCAGCGTCGGCCGGGTCAGGTCCTCGCTGCCGAAGTAGGCGATCGAGTGCAGCGCGTCCACCAGGTTGCCGCCCGGCAGCACCGGGTGGAGCCGGTGGAAGAGCGTCGGGAGCATGTCCGTCGGCACGGCTCCGCCGCTGGACGGCATCCCCAGCATCATGAAGACGGTGACCGCCACCCCGGGGAAGAACCGCCCGAAGACCCAGACCAGCCCGTACGAGGTCAGTGCCACCGCCTCGGCCATCATCACCAGGTAGACCAGCACCAGCGGGTCCCGGCTGATCGCCTGCAGGCCGAGCCCGCCGATCAGGTAGCAGAGCGCGGCGATGACGAACGCCCCCAGCACATAGGTGAGGACGTGCTTGGCGCGGCTGAAGCCGACCGCCCGCAGCATCGAGACCACCATGAAGTAGCAGGGCAGGGTGCAGGCCAGGGCGATGTAGAGCGCGCAGGTCCCGGCGGCGTCGCCGGACAGTGTGGGGATCAGCTCCTGCGGCCGCAGCGGCAGTGCGCCGCCGGCGTGGGCGGGCGGGGCGGTGAGCTGCCCCACGGCCCGCACGGTGTTCTGCACCACCGACTCCAGCGAGCTGCCGTCGGCCCGTGCGGTGAGCAGCCGGGGTGCCGTGCCGGGGCCGCCCGGCGCGTAGGCGGCGACGGCGTGCTGGTGGAGGACGTCGTGCCGGCCGGCCGCCAGTCCCGCGACCCCGTGGAGGCGGAAGCCGCCGGGGGAGACCGCGTCGAAGGCGCGCTGCAGCGCGGCCAGACGGCTGCCGCCGCCGGGGCCGCCGGTGACCACGTCCAGGACCACCCGGTGCGGTCGGGCGTGGAAGAACGCCGGTATGTAGCAGCAGAGCACGCCGATCAGGAAGACCGCGGGCAGCCACAGGTTCTCGGCCAGGATGCGGACGGTGCCGGGGGTGCTGGGATCTCTGGGCGTCGTGGGCGACGCAGACGTCGGCATGGCCGCAGAGTAGTCATAAAAATGCACGACTGCAAAGTTGCACTCCTGCAAAGGTGGGCCGTCGGCGAGCGGCTAGGGTGGGCCCGTGATCCCGGAGTCGTCCCCTGAGCCCTCGCTGCGCGAGCGGAAGAAGCGCCGCACCCGCGGGCAGTTGCGCGACGCGGCGATCCGGCTGGCCTCCGAGCACGGGCCCGGCGGGGTCACCGTCCAGGACATCTGCCGGGAGGTCGGTGTCTCCCCGCGTACCTTCTTCAACTACTTCGACTGCAAAGAGGACGCGTTCTTCGTCTGGGACCAGCAGCTGACCCGCATGATGCTGGCCCAGCTGGCCCGGCGCCCACTCGACGAGCCGCCGATGGCCTCGCTCCGGGCGGCCATCGAGGAGGTGCTGCCGGCCGCCGGCGCCGACGAGAACTGGCCGGCCCGGCGGCGGCTGCTGGCCGAGCACCCGGAGCTGGTCGGCCGGCTCGCCCACAGCCTGCGCACCAGCGAGGACCTCACCGCGGCCGAGCTCGGCCGGCGGCTCGGCGTCCCGGCCGAGAGCCTGCATCCGATGCTCCTCGCCGGGGCGGCCATGACCGCGCTGCGCACCACTCTGGTGACCTGGGCGCCGCGGACCGGGGTGAAGGGGCTGCAGCGGCATCTGCGGGAGGCGTTCGCCGAGATCGAGGCGGGACTGCCGGGTCCGAGTTGAGCCGTTTCGGCCGGAAGATGTCCCTGATGGCAGTGGTGACAAACAGGCGTACGAGTCGCTAGCGTCCGGGAGTTGACCGGTTCGCCTCATCCGGCGGGTCCGGTCGGCGTCTCTGACGGGACGTCAACTTCCATCGGCCGGAGGTCTCCTCGTGCGTCGTACCCGACCCTTGCTCGCCGCCGCCTGCTCGCTGGCCCTCGCCACCGCGGGGGCGCTGAGCCTCGGCTTCAGCACCGCCGGCACCACCGCAGCCACCGCCGTCGCAGCCACCGGCGGCAAGACCGCCGCCGCCGTGGAGGTCCGGCCGGACCTCCACCAGGTGCCCGGCGCCTCGTTCGCCGACCCGCCGACCACCGCGCAGTGCGAGAGCTCCTACCAGATCGCCTGCTACGGCGCCCGCCAGGTCGAGGAGGCGTACGGCCTGCCGCAGCTCTACCAGCGCGGCTACCAGGGGCAGGGCCAGACCATCGTGATAGTCGACGCCTTCGGCTCCCAGACGATACGCGGCGACCTCGCCGTCTTCGACAAGGCGTACGGACTGCCGGACCCGCAGCTGAGCATCATCCAGCCCGCCGGAAAGGTCGTGTACCAGGACGACTGGGCCGGCGAGACCACCCTGGACGTCGAGTACGCCCACGCGATCGCGCCCAAGGCGAAGATCGTCCTGGTGGAGACGCCGACCGACGAGACCGAGGGCACGGCCGGCTTCCCGGAGATCGTCAAGGCCGAGGAGTACGTGATCAAGCACCACCTCGGCGGGGTGATCAGCCAGAGCTTCTCGGCCACCGAGGAGACCTTCCCGAGCAAGGGGTCGCTGCTCGGCCTGCGGAGCGCCTACATCGACGCGGCCCGGGCCGGCGTCACCGTCCTCGCCGCCTCCGGCGACAACGGCGCCACCAGCCAGCAGCTCGACGGTACCGACCTCTACACCTACCCGGTCGTCGGCTGGCCCTCCAGCGACCCGCTGGTCACCGGGATAGGCGGCACCCAGCTGCACCTGGACGCGGCCGGGAACCACACCACGCCGGACAGCGCGTGGAGCGGCAGCGGCGGCGGGGTCTCCTCGGTGTTCTCCCGCCCGTGGTACCAGGACGGCGTGCGTGCGGACACCGGCGGCAGCCGCGGGGTGCCGGACGTCTCGATGAGCGGGGCCTGCGACGGGGCGGTCGACGTCTACCAGTCGTCGGCCGGCAAGCCGGGCAGGTGGGAGCTGATCTGCGGAACCAGCGAGGCGACCCCGGAGTTCGCCGGGATCGTCGCGCTCGCCGAGCAGTACGGGCACCACAGGCTGGGCCTGATCAACCCGGCGCTGTACCGGATGTCGGCGACGAAGGCGCCCGGGGTGGTGCCGGTGACCAGCGGGAACAACACCGCCACCTTCACCCAGGGCGGCAAGACCTACACGGTCCAGGGCTACTCGGCGAAGGCGGGCTACAGCCTGGTCACCGGGGTCGGCACGGTCTGGGCTCCGTCCTTCGTCCCGGAGTTGGCCCGGGCGGCGCGCTGAGCGGTCGGCCGTTCGGCGGTCGGCCTTCGGCGCGCAGTTCTCCGCGCCCCTGCTCCGCCCCTGAGGCGCCTGCCCCTTCGGGGCGCGCGTCAGGGGCGTCCGGCGCTCAGCGCCACCAGGGACTTGGCCTGGGCCAGACCGCTGTCGTCGAGGAGGGAACGGACGGTCTGGGGCTCTCGGATCAGTGCGAAGCGGACCTCGCCGGACGGGGTCGTGCGGTAGCCGTAGACGGCGGGGCGGGGGAGCGAGTTGTAGGTGTAGTGGGTGGAGAAGTAGTAGGCGCCGGTGTCGTAGAGGGCGACGACGTCGCCCGGGTCGATCGGCGGGAGCTCGCGGGCGGTGGCGGCCAGGTCGCCGGCGAAGCAGGCCGGGCCGGCGATGTCGGTGGTCCGGGCCGGCCCGGTCTTGGGGCGGCCCGACGCGTCGAAGACGCCGACCCGCAGCGGCCAGGCGGCCGGCATGAAGACCGTCCTGGTGGCGACCTGGGCGCCGGCGTGGGTGACGGCGATACTGCGGCCGCCGGCCGACTTGGTGTACTCCACGAGGGAGGCGATCGTCCCGCTCTTCGCCACCAGTGACCGGCCGAACTCGGTCACCAGGTGGTACCGGCCGTCGAAGAGCCCGGGGGCGGCGGCCCGCAGCGCGGCCACATACGCGGCGTAGCCCGGCCGGTCCTCCTCGCTCTCGAAGTCGACGGGGAGTCCGCCGCCGATGTCCAGGCCGGTGATCTGCCGGCGGCCGAGCCCCGCGTTGATCCGCTCGGCCAGCTCGTACGCGGCCCGGACGCCCTCGGCGATCAGCGGCAGCGGGCAGCCCTGCGAACCGACGTGGGCGTGCAGCCGGTTGAGCCACGGGCGGCCGGCGAAGGCCGCCGCCACCGCCTCCTCCGCGCCTGGATCGCGCAGCGCCACACCGAACTTGGAGGTGTCGGTGGCGGTGCTCATGGCGCCGATGCTGCCCCCGCCGACCTGTGGATTGACCCGGATGCCGACCGGGCCCGCGGGGCTGCCCGTGGCGGCCCCTTCGAGGAGGCGGTCGACCCGGGCCAGCTCCTGGAAGTTGTCCAGGTTGATCGCGACGCCGTTGCGCAGCGCGAACTCCAGCTCGGGCAGGGTCTTCGCCGGGCTGTCGAAGACCAGCCGGTCCGGGGTGAAGCCCGCCGCCAGGGCCTGTTCCAGCTCGCCCGCCGAGGCGACCTCGCAGCCCATCCCGGCCTCGGCCAGCAGCCGCAGCACCGGGACCAGGGCGCAGGCCTTGGCGGCGAAGGTGTGCTGCACCGGGGCGGGTTCGAGGGCGGGGGCGGCGTCGGCGGCCGGGCCGTCGGCGGCCGGGCCCGCAGCGGCGGGGGAGGCGTCCTGGAAGGCGTCCCGGAAGGCGGAATGCAGTGACTCCACCGCGTGGAGGACGGAGTCCACGTCCAGCAGCCCGATCAGCGGGCTCTCCGGGCCGAGCAGCCCCTGCCCGACGGCGCTCGCCAGCGCCGCGTCCCGCGCCCGCCGCCGCGTCCTCGCCTGCTCGGAAGCCATGTGTCCACCCTCCACCGCCGTGCCCGACCCCGCCTGCCCGGACAGTCTCGGCCGGGTCGGCGGGCGGCGTCATCCACCGGCCGGACCAGGAACCGGCGGATCCGCTGTGCGGCCCGACAGGTGAACGATCATGGTCCGGAACGGCGGGCCAGCCGCAGGCCGATCTCGGCGAGGAGCCGCGTCGTCGGGTCCGAGAGGTCCACCCCGAACAGCTCCCGGGCCCGCCGGAGCCGGTAGCGCAGGGTGTTGGGATGGACCCCGAGCCGTTCCGCCGCGCTGCTGGTGTCGCCGAAGGCGTCCAGATAGGCGGCGACCGTCCGGCCGTACTCGGAGCCGTGGGCGAGGTCGTGGGCCACCAGCTCGTGGACGGGTCCGGAGAGCTGCGGCCAGAGCGGCTCCACCCGGTCCAGCAGGCGCAGCGCCGCGATCTCGGGGAGGACCTCCGGATAGGCGGCGAACGCCGGGACGGCCCGCTCCCCGTCGGCCGCCGCCGCCGACTCCGCGTCGGCCGCCGACGCCCGCTCCCGCAGGACCCGGAGCACCAGCTCCGCGCCCTCCTTGGAGGACGGCAGCGCGGCCAGGTCGGCGGCCACCGGGCCGAGCCCGGCGAGGACGGCGCCGCGCGGCAGCGAGCGGACGGTGGCCGGCAGCCGTCGCGCCGGATCGGCGACGTCGGCCGGGATCAGCGCGAGCAGCCGGCGTCCGGTCCTGGCGGTGAGGCAGCCGGGGCCGTAGGCCGCGATCTGCAGCGCGAGGACGTCCAGCACCCGCGGTTCCTCCGCCAGGACCTCCGCGACCAGCACGGTGTACGGCAGGTCGGGCGCGAGCCCCGCCTCGTACGCGGCCTGGCCGGCCAGTTCGCCGCCGTCCAGCAGCGCCCGGACCGCGCGCTCGCGCTGCACGGCCGCCGCCCGCCCCCAGGACCGGTGGTGGATCAGATGCGGCACGGCGGCCCGGGCCGCGGTGCGCAGGGCGGCCGCCGACTCCTCGTCCAGGGGGCGGCCGGTGCCCGCCGCCCACAGCGAGCCGAGCACCTCCGAGCCGTGCCGGACGGCGATCGCCAGCCGCTCGGCGTAGCGCCCGTCGGCGGGCAGCCGCAGGACGTCGCCGCTGTTCCACAACTCCCGCAGGAAGCCGCGCTCCCGCAGCTCCTCGACCCGCCAGCGCGGCACCTGCTGGCCGAGGATGGTCTGCCGGCGCATCGCGTCGGGCTCGCCGTCCATCCGGGAGTAGGCGAGCACCCGGGACTGCGGATCCTCCACCGTGATCGCGCCGCCGACCAGGTCGGCCACCGTGTTGGCGAGGGCGGGGAGGTCGCCCAGCGGCAGCCCGCCGAGCTCGGCGGGCCGGGGCGCGCCGTGGTACGCCAGGGCGCTGCGCAGCGCGCCGAGGAGCTCGGTCCAGCCCTGGCCCGGGCCGCGGAGGAGCAGCGCGGGGCGGCCGCCGGCGGGCGGTTCGGCGCCGGCCGCTGGTTCGGCGCCGGCGGGCGGTACGGCCCGGCGGAGGACCAGCGCGGCCGCGCCCGTGCGGGCGGCCGCGGCCCAGGCCGCCTCGGCGGCGGGCGAGCCGGCCGCCACCCCGACCGCGAGGAGGATCAGACCCGGCCTCAGCGCCTCTTCGGCCGACGGATCGCCAGGGTCGAAGACCACCGCGTCCGACACCTCGGCGGCCAGGCCCTCCGGCGCGGCCGAGGCGAGCTCGACGGCGCCCGGCGGCAGCAGCCGCAGAACCTCGCCGAGGCCGGGCGGCCCGGGCGGCCCGGGCGGCCCAGGCGGCCCAGGCGGCGCGGGCGGCCCGGCGGGTCCGGCAGGCGCGGCCGGGCGGTTCTCGGGGACGGGGTCCATCCGGCGCCGCCTACCGGGCCAGCCACTCGCGCGCCCGGCCGCGCAGCGGCGCCGGCAGGCCGGCGGCCAGTTCGGAGACCGGTGTCCGGCGCAGTCGCTCCCGCCAGGCCGCGTCGGCCTCCTGCATCAGCCGGTCGATGGCGCACCGCCGGACGCACTCCTCGGGCGGGGCGGCGCAGGCGCCGTTCTGCCGGATCTCCGTGCAGACGAAGGCGGACGACGGGCCGTCGATCGACTCCACCACCTCCAGCGCGGTGATCTCCTCGGGCGGGCGGGCCAGCCGGAAGCCGCCCCGCGGGCCGCTGCCGGCGTGCAGGACCCCGGCCCGCACCAGCGACTTGAGATGCTTCGCCAGGTACGCCTCGGGCAGCCCGTACCAGCCGGCCAGGGTGTGCCGGGACGCCACCGTGCCCGGGTCACCCTGCGCCAGCAGGGTCACGCAGTGCAGCGCCCACTCGACGCCCTGGGAGAGCTTCATGGGTCGAGCCTAATCGCGATCTCGCGGGCCGCCGGGGCGGGCGACGTGGCCGTCCGGGCGGTCGAGGAGCCGGCCGACCAGCGCGGGGAGGCGGGCGAACCGCCCGGGGTCGGAGAGGGCCGAGCCGAGGGCGACCGCGGCGGCGCCCGCGGACAGGAACTCCTCGGCGTTGCCCGGGCTCATCCCGCCGGTGGCCACGAACCGGGCCTCAGGGAACGGCCCGTGCATCGCCCGGATCCAGGAGGCCCCCAACTCGGCGGCCGGGAAGGCCTTCAGCCAGGTCAGGCCGAGCGCCTGGGCGCGCTGGATCTCGGAGGCGGTGGCCACCCCGGGCAGGTGGGGCAGCCCGGCGGCCAGCGAGGCCTCGGCCACCTCCCGGCAGAAGCCGGGGGCGACGGTGAACCGGGCGCCGGCCGCGGCGGCCCGCTCCACCCGCTCGACGGTGGTCACCGTGCCGGCGCCGACCACCTCGCCGCGCTCGGCCCCGGCCTCGACGGCGGCGGCCAGCGCCTCGACGGCGGCCTCGCTCTGCACCGGCACCTCGACCAGCCGGATGCCCGCCTGCCAGGCACGCCGGCTGACCTCGACGGTGCGCTCGCGGTCGAGTCCGCGCAGGATCGCCATCAGCGGAAGCCGGGCGAAGGCCGTCTCGAAGAGGTCGCCGGACAGCGCGGCTCGGTGGACGGTGGTCGGGTTCGTCACTGCGGTCCTCTCATCGGGTCCACCCCAGGGCCCGGGACACCGCCTGCGCGGTACCGCGGATCGCCGGGAGCCTTTCGTGCAGGCCGGCGAGGTCGGTCTGCGCCCTGAGGGCGGTGACCGACAGGGCGCTGCGGACCCGTCCGGTGCCGTCCCGGACCGGCACCGCCACGCAGGCGACGAAGTGCTCGTACTCCCCGTCGTCCTCGGCCCAGCCGCGCGCCCGCACCTCCGCCAGCTGGGCGCGGAAGGCGGCGCTGGTGGTCAGCGTGGTCTCGGTGAAGCGCTCGTACCGGTAGCCGGTGAGGATCCGCTCGCGCTCCTCCTCCCGCAGATACGCCAGGATCGCCTTGCCGACTCCGGAGGTGTGCAGCGGCACCGGCCTCCCGATCTGCGAGTAGAGCCGGACGCCGGTCCGCGGCTCGACCTTGTCCGCGTAGATCACCTGGCCGTTCTCCAACGTGGCGATGTGCACGGTCAGTTGGAGCCGGCGGCCGAGGTCGGCCAGGAAGGGGTGGGCGATCGCCCGCAGGTCGAACTGCTCCAGGGCGGCCTGGGCGAGGCCGGCCAGCCGGTAGCCGACGGCGAAGGTGCCGTCCTCGCGGCGGCGGGCGAGGCCGCCCTCGCAGAGGTCCTGGAGGAGGCGGAGGGCGGTGGTCCGGTGGACGCCGAAGCCCTCCGCGACGGCGGCGGGATGCTGCGGCCGCTCGCTGAGCAACTCCAGGACGCGGACGGCGCGTTCGACGGACCGGCTCATCGGGCTCCCTGCCTCTCCTGGCCGGGGCGCAGCGCGCTCGCGTCCGCGTGGTCCCCGGTCGAGCGCAGCGCGAGGGCGGCCACCCGGTGGCCGAGCGCCAGCTGCTCCGGTGCGGGCAGACCGCGCAGCCGGGCGGCGAGGACGCCGGCGGCGAAGGCGTCGCCGGCGCCCACCGGCTCGACCACCTCGACCGGGGGCGCCGGGACGAACACCGCGGGCTCGTCCGGCTCGAAGAGGGTCGCGCCGACCTCGGCGTCCTTCACCACCAGCGTGCCGCCGCCGATCAAACCGCGGACGTCCGCCGCGGAGCGCAGCCGGCCGCCCCAGACCCGCTGGGCCTCGTCCAGGCCGACGAAGACCAGGTCCGCCCGGCGCGCCAGCTCCAGCAGCGGGCCGGCGGCCTCGGCCGGACTCCACAGCGGGGGACGGTGGTTGACGTCGAAGGAGCAGAGGGCGCCGGCGTCCCGCGCCCGCGCGAAGAGCGCGGTGGAGGCCGCCGCGCACTCCGCGGAGAGCGCCGGGGTGACCCCGCTGAGGTGGATCATCCGCGCGCCGGCGAGCGCCGGCGCCAGCCGTTCGACGAACGCCGGGTCGATCCGCGCGGCGGCCGAGCCCGAGCGGTAGTAGTAGACGCGGGTGCCGTCCGGCGCAGGGTCCTTGAAGTACACCCCGGTGGGCGCGGCCGGATCGCGTTCCACGTACCGGACGTCGACGCCGGCCGCGGCGATGTCGGCGACCACCCGCTCGCCGAGCGGATCGGCGCCGACCCGGCTCGCCCAGGCCGCCGGCTGCCCGAGATCGGCCAGGTAGCGGGCGACCGTCGACTCGGCACCGGCCACCCGCAGTTCGACCCCGCGGGCCCGCGCCAGCCGGGTGCCGGCCGGGGTGACGAGGAGCACCATGCTCTCGCCCACGCACAGCACCAGGTCCGGGGGGCTCCCGGCCTCCTCGCCCCGCTGGCTCTGCTCGGTCACTTCCACCTCCGCTGCGCGTCCGTGCCGTCGGACGCCGCTCGGCCGGGGCTCGGCGGCTCGGCGGCTCGGCGCTGAAGCTAGCAGGCGGCCGTGCGGAGGGGACATCGCCTGTGCGCATGATGCACAGAAGGCAGAGACGCTATCGGCCGGACGCCGACCCAGGCCGCGCTGATCTTCCTGCCGCAGGGCGTCCTCTTCTCCGCCTCCTCGCTGGCCGGGGGCCGGATCGTGGCCCGGTACGGGCGTCCGGCGATCCGGCTGGGCGGGGGAGTGGTGATCGCCGGACTGGTGCTGCTGGCCGGCCTCGCCGGGGCGGCCGGCGGGAAGGGGGCCGACGGCACGGCGGTGGCGGTCTGGCTGATCCTGCCGCTGAGCCTGATCGGCCTCGGCAACGGGCTGGTGCTGCCGCCGCTGCTCGGGGCGGCCCTGCGGGAGGTGGGACCGGGCCAGGCCGGAGCCGCCTCCGGGATGGTGACGACGGGCCAGCAGTTCGCCAACGCGCTGGGGGTGGCCCTGCTCGGGGCGCTGTGGTTCGCCTGCGGGACGCCGGTCACCGCGGTGCTCCAGGCGGGGCTGGTCGGGCTGGTCTGTCTGCTGGTCTGAGTCGGGCCGGGCCGCTCCAAGCGGGCGCGCGGCGCGCGGCACGGTCCGGTGGGTCACGCCCCGCGCAGCCGGCGGGAGAGGCCGAGGGCAGCGGTGCGGAGCGCCGGGGCGAGGATGGCCGGGCGGAAGCGGGCGCAGGGTACCGCCACCGACAGCGCGGCCACCGCCTCCCCGCGGCGGTCGAAGACCGGCGCCGCGATGCAGCTGACGCCGAGTGCCGACTCCTGCTCCGCGTAGGCGAGGCCGGTGTTCTGCGCCTGCTCCAGCTCGGTGCGCAGCCGGGCCGGGTCGGTGATCGAGTGGTCGGTGAGCCGGGGCAGCGGCGCGGCCAGAATCCGCTCGCCGAGCCCCGGGTCGGAGAAGGCGAGCAGTGCCTTGCCGACCGCGGTGCAGGTCAGCGGCAGCCGGCCGCCGGTCCGGAAGGGCATCGGCAGCCCGTCGTGGCCGTGGACGTGGTCCAGGCAGACCGCCGAGCGGTCGTCCCGGACGCCGAGGTGGACGGCCTCCCCGGCGGCCGCGTGCAGGTCCTGGAGGAAGGGCAGTGCGGTCTCCCGCAGGTCGAGCCGGCGCGGGACGAGGCTGCCGAGCTCGAAGAGCCGGGCGCCGAGGCGGTAGCCGGAGTCGGACCAGTCCCCGGCGCGCTCCAGCAGGCCGAGCCGTTCCAGCTGCCCGACCAGGCGGTGGGCGGTGGTCTTCGGCAGGCCCGCCCGGCGGGCCAGTTCCGAGAGGCGGTACGGGCCGCCGTCGGGGGCGAAGCAGTTGAGCAGGGCGGCGGCCTTGTCCAGCATGTTCCCCGAGGCGGGCGGGTGGTTCCGTGTCACGGAACAATCTAGGCCCGCGCCTCGCGCCGGCGTCTACACCGGCGCCCTCTCCGTCGCCGTCGCTGTCAACGGTCCGGCATCCCGGAGTGCGGCGAACTTGTTCGTTACGAACATGTTCGTTACCGTGGAGGGGACAGTCACGATCCCCCCGAGGAGGCAGCCATGAGCACCACGGCCCACCATCACCATCACCACCGGCACCACCCCGTCGCGATCGTCGGAGGCGGTCTCGGCGGGCTCGTCCTGGCCCGCGTCCTGCACGTCCACGGCATCGCCGCGACCGTCTTCGACCTGGAGCCCTCGCGGGAGGCCCGGGTCCAGGGCGGGATGCTCGACATCCACGGCGACTCAGGGCAGCGGGCCCTTCGGCTGGCCGGCCTCCACGACCGCTTCCGCGCCCTGGTGCACCCCGGCGGGCAGGCCGTGCGGGTCACCGGCCCGGACGGCGCCCTCCTCCTCGCCGAGGAGGACGACGGCACCGGCGACCGTCCGGAGATCGACCGCGGCGACCTGCGCGACCTGCTGCTCGACTCGCTCCCCGAGGGCACCGTCCGCTGGGGCCGCAAGGCCGTGGCCGTACGGCCCACGCCGGGCGGCGGCCACGAGGTGGTCTTCGCGGACGGCGAGGTGATCACCACCGACCTGCTGATCGGCGCGGACGGCGCCTGGTCGCGGGTCCGCCCGCTGCTGTCCGAGGCGGAGCCGGCGTACACCGGCATCTCCTTCGTCGAGGCGGACCTGGTGGACGCCGACCAGCGGCATCCGGTCAGCGCTGGGCTGATCGGCCCCGGCGCCTTCATGAGCCTCTCCGAGTCCGGCGGCGGGACCGGCCTCCTCGCCCACAAGGAGACCGACGGCAGCATCCATGTGTACGCGGCCGTCCGGGCCGAGGAGGACTGGCTCGCGGACCTGGTGGCCGCAGGCGACGACGCGGCCCTCCGCAAGGCGGTGCTGGAGCGCTTCGACGACTGGGACGACCGGCTGCGCGCCCTCATCGCGGACGCCGACGGGGAGCTGACGGTCCGCCGGATCCACGCCCTGCCGGTGGGCCACCGCTGGGAGCGGGTCCCCGGCGTGACGCTGCTGGGCGACGCCGCCCATCTGATGTCGCCGTTCGCGGGCGAGGGTGCCAACCTCGCACTGCTCGACGGTGCCGAGCTGGGCCGTGCGCTGGCGGAGCACCCGGGCGACACCGAGGCGGCGCTGTCGGCGTACGAGACGGCGATGTTCCCGCGCGCGGAGCTGTCCGCGGCGGGGTCGGCGGCCAATCTGGAGACGATGTTCGGTCCGGACCCCCTCGGCGGGCTGCTGGCGGTCTTCGCGGAGCACCGGGGTCCCGAGGCCGATGGATAGGCTTGCCCCATGTCCGCTCGACCCGCCCGGCCCGCCCGTTCCCCGCAGCCCCGCAGCCGCCGGGACCGGCCGGCCAAACCGGCCCTCTCCCACCAGGGGATCGTCGAGGCCGCCGTCCGGCTGATGCGGGCGGAGGGGCTGCAGCGGGTGACCATGCGCCGGCTGGCGCAGGAACTGGACACCGGTCCCGCGTCGCTCTACGTCTACGTGGCCAACACCTCGGAGCTGCACGCCGCGATCCTGGAGGAGCTGCTGGGCGAGGTCGCCCTCGCGCCGGAGGGCGGCGGCGACTGGCGGGACCGGCTGGTGGCCGTCCTCGACTCCTACACCGGGGTCCTCTTCGCCCACCCCAGCCTGGCCCGCGCCGCTCTGGTCGCCCGTCCGTCCGGGCCCCACTACCTGGCGCTGGTCGAGCGGATCCTGGACCTCCTCCACCAGGGGGGTGTTCCGGACGCCCAGGCCGCCTGGGGCGTCGACGTCCTCCTCCAGGTGGCCACCGCCACCGCCGCCGAGCAGTCGACCCGCGACGACATCCCCGAGGCCGAGGCCGAGCACGCCTCCCTGACCGCCGCCCTCCACGAGATCGACCCGGCCACCCACCCCCGGATCGCGGCCGCCGCCCTCGACCTGACCTCCGGCTCCCCGTCCCAGCGCCTCGCCTGGACCTTCCGGGCGGTGATCGCCGGAACGGCGGCGACCGAACTGCCGACCGCCGAGTCCTGAGGCCGCCCCGCGCCCGCCCGGAGCCGCCCGGGTTCGCCGGTGGGGGCCGGGGCGAGGCGGGCGGCGGCCAAGGCTCAGCCGAGGAGGGTGTCCCGGCAGCGCTCGGCGAAGGCCTGGTAGTCGGCCGTGCGGTTGTAGAGGTGGGCGGAGAGGCGGACGAAGCCCCGCCCGCGCCAGGTGGTGACCGCGGCGGCCACCCCGTGCCGCTCGGCGAGCAGCCGCTGCATGGTGTGCGCGGCCGCCTGGTCGGCGGCGACCCCGGCCGGCAGCGGGACCAGCCGCATCGCGGGGGCCGGGAGGACGGGCACGCCGTCCAGGGCGACGCCCCAGTGCTCCGCCACCAGCGCCTGGGCCTCCTCGGCGAGGGACGCGTTGTGCTCGCGCACGGCCGCCCAGCCGTACTCGGCCTCGATGGTGCGCAGCGCGTGCGGGGCGGTCAGCCAGGCGCTGAGGTCCTGGGTGCCCTGCTGGTCGAAGCGCCGCGGGTACGGGTCGGGGGCGCCCCAGGAGTCGATCGGCGGGAAGAGCCGCTGCCGGTCGTCCGGCTCGGCGGGGTCCGCGACCAGCACAGCCGTGCCGCGCGGGGCGCAGGGCCACTTGTGGAGGTTGCCGATCCAGTACGCGCCCTGGAGGCCGGTCAGCGGATCGGCCAGCATCCCGGGCGCGTGGGCGCCGTCGACCAGCAGCGGTACTCCGCGCTCGCGGCAGTCCGCGGCGATCCGCTCCACCGGCAGCAGCAGCGCGGTGGCCGAGGTGATCTGGTCCACCACCAGCAGGGCCGGGCGCGGCCCGTCGTCCATCGCCGCCCGCAGCAGGGCGGTGATCTGCTCGGCGTCGGCGTCGATCGGCAGCGCGACGGTCTCCACCGTGGCGCCGGCCCGGGCGGCGTGCCGGCGCACGCCCATCTCCACCGCGCCGTACGCGTGGTCGGTGACCAGGACCCGGTCGCCCGGGCCGAACGGCAGCGCGGCCGCGACCGCGGTCGCCCCGGCGCTGGCGTTGGGCACCAGGGCGGCGGTCGGCTCGGGCGCGCCGAGCCACTCGGCCACCGACCGCCGGGCCTCGGCGACCCGCTCCGGGAGGGCACGGAACCAGGCGTCCGGATCGGCGTCCATCTCCTCGCGCAGCCGCCGCTGGTGGTCCAGGACGGCGGTGGGGGAGGTGCCGAAGGAGCCGTGGTTGAGGTGGAGGACCTCCGGGTCGAGGGGCCAGCCGCCGGTCGCCGGGCGGCCCTCCGTCGGTACGGTTGCCGGTACGGCGGTGGACATGGGGCTGCTCCTGCGAAGTTGTCCGATGAGAGGATCGAGTTCGCCGGAACTTAGCAGTTCCATGCGGGATCGAGGAAGTGGCATCGGTTGATTCATCAGATGACTTCGGCGCAGGGTCGGGCGCGGACGCAGAGGGGCGGGTGGTGGCGGTGACCGCCAAGCAGGCGGTGCTGGACCAGCTGCGGGCGCTGATCGCGCGGGGCGAGCTGGCGCCGGGGGAGAAGCTGCCGTCCGAGCCGGCGCTCTGCGCCCGCCTCGGGGCCTCCCGCGGGTCGCTGCGCGAGGCCGTCCGCGAGCTGGAGGCCCTCGGCGTCCTCCAGGCCAGGCACGGCTCCGGCACCTACGTCTCGCAGCTGCGACCGGCCGAGATGATGCGCGGCTTCGCGGCCACCGTGGACCTCATCCCGCTGGACGGGCTGCTCGAACTGCTGGAGATCCGGCGGGTGCTCGAGGTGCACGCGGCCGCGCGGGCGGCCGCGCGGGCCACCGCGGAGCTGGACGCCGAACTGGCGCGGCTCCTCGCGGAGATGTCGGAGGTCCGCGACCCGGTCCAGCTGAGCGCGCTGGACGCCCGCTTCCACGGCCGGATCTGCGAGGCCGGCGGGAACGAGGCGCTCTCCGCGCTGGTCGAGGTCTTCCGGGCCCGCGGCAGCCACTATGACATCTACTCGATCGAGGACGTCCGACGGCACAGCGACGACGCCCATCGGGCGATCGCCGCCGCCATCACCGCCCGCGACCCGGCGGCCGCCTCGGTCGAGATGGGCGCGCACATCGCCGCCACCGAGCGCTGGCTCCGGGCCTACCGCCCGGAGCCGAACCGGATCTGAGGGGCCCGGGGGTCACTCGGTCCGCAGCGCGGTGGCGGTGCGGACCCGGGCCGCCCAGCCGGCCGGGAGGAGGGCGCCGAGGAGGGCGATCGCCGGTCCGCCCAGGGCCATCAGCACCGCGGGAAGCAGCTGGTAGACCGACTCCACCTGCGGGATGGGCACGGTGCCGCCGGCGTGCAGCACCGCCGGGATGACCAGGTGGTGGACGGCGATCCCGGCCGGGACCCCGAGCAGCCCGCCGACCACGCCGACGCCCGCAACCGAGGTCAGCACCTGCGCCGTCACTTGCCGCGGCGACATCCCCACCGCCTTGCAGACGCCCAGGTCGTGGACGCGCTCCCGGGTGTCGAGCACCACGCTGTTGAGCACCCCGAGCCCGGCCGAGACGAGGAGCAGCAGGGTCAGCAGCCCGGCCATCGCCTCGACCGCCGCCGCGGTGTCGCTGGTGCCGCCCTGGACGTTGGGCATGGCCTGGGCGTGCAGCGCCCGGAGGGCCGGGTTGAGCCCGCCGATGTAGGAGCCCACCGAGACGCCGGGCCTGAGGGCGACGAAGTACTCGACGAGCTGGACCGGGACCCCGGCCGAGGTGAAGGTCGCCGCGTCGGTGCTGAGGGACATCCCGCCGTTCCCCGGGTCGAAGTCCTCGCCGACGATCAGCACCGGGATCCGGGCGCCGCCGTCCACCAGCGTGATCCGCTGGCCGAGACGGGTACCGGTGCTGGTGAGGAAGTGGGTCGGGACGACCGCCTCGCCCGGGCCGGAGAACCAGCGGCCGTGGATGATGGCGTGCGCTCCCAGCTTCGAGTCGCCCTGGTAGAGGTCGACATGGACGGTGTCGCTCGCGCCGGCCACCGAGACGCCGGTGCCGCCCGCGCCGTAGTACTCCCGGGTGCCCGGCTGGGACCGGATCGCCGCGGCCGCCCGGGCGTTCTCCGCGGCCGAGAGGAGCGCCGGGTTCTGGCCGGGACCGGCCAGCTCCGGGCCGACCACCACCTGGGCGGCGGCGTCCGGGTGCTGGGCCCGGCCGATGGCGTTGGCCGACTCGGTCAGCCCCACGGAGAAGGTGACCGCGGCGGTGCCGAAGAGGACGGCGGCGACCAGCCCGGCCGTGCGCACCGGGTGGGAGAAGGGGGAGGCGAGCCCCATCGCCACCGGGCGGGGCACCGGAAGCCGCTCGGCGAACCGGTGCGCCCAGCGTCCGCGCCCAGCGCTCGGCGCGCGGCCGACCGCGAGCGCCTCCACCGCGCGCATCCGCCCGGCGCGCAGCGCCGGTACCAGCGCCGCGGCGGCGACCACCGCCAGCGTCCCGCCGGCCACCGCGGCCACCACCCACGACGGGGTGGCCAGCGCCGCTGCCCCGTACACCTGCTGGGCGTCGGACATCAGCGGGGTGGTGACCATCTCGCCGACCGCCACCCCGAGGATGATGCCGACGGCCGCGGGGACCAGCGCCTGGCCGACGTAGGCCCGGACGACCTGCCCCGGGGTGAAGCCGATCGACTTGAGGACGCCGATCCTCCGGGCCCCGGCGCCGACCGCGCCGCCGACCACGCTCGCGATGATCACCACCGACATCACCAGGCCCAGGAGACCGAAGGCCAGCATGATCGGCACGATCAGCGCGGTGTTCTGGTTGTCCGCCAGCTCGACGTCCAGGTACGACTGGGCGGAGACCATGGCGCCCCCGGGGACCGCGGCGGCCACCGCCGAGCGGTCGGCGGTGAGCTGGGCGGTGGTGGAGGCCGAGGCGAAGCGGTACTGCATCTGGAAGCCGGCGGAGCGGCCGCCGCCCGGCGCCGCGGCCAGCGCCCGGACTCCGGCCGGCAGCATCCAGGCCGCCGCGGACTGGGTCACCGACTTGGCCGTGCCGACCACGGTCAGCACCGGGCTGCCGGGCGCGGAACCGGTCCGCAGCCTCGCCCCCAGCTGGTAGAGGGGGCCGACCGCGTCCGAGGAGAGGACGATCTCGCCGGGGCCGACGGGCCACCGTCCGGAGAGGAGCGCGAGGTGGTCCAGCGCCCCGCCGCCGGCCGAGGGGCGGCCGACCACGGTCAGCGACTGCGGCAGCCGGTTGCCGTACGGGTCGAGCGGATCGATCGAGGCGGTCGGGTACGGGCCCGCGCTCTCGGTGACGCCGGCGGCCCGGGCGGTGCCGGCGACCTGGGCCGCGGTGGCCCGGGAGCCGTCGAAGCCGGCGGTCAGCTGGGCGCCGTGCTGGTGCCGGAAGGACTGGGCGAACGGCCCTGAGGAGGCCGCCATCAGCGAACCGGCCACGATCGAGGAGGTGACCGCCATCAGCACGGTCAGGGTGAGGACGACGGTCTGCACCCGCCGCCGGCCCACGCCGGAGCGGACGATCCGGCCGAGCGCTCCGGCGCGGAAGGCGCGCTGCCCGCGCTGCCCGCGCTGCCCGCGCTGCCCGCGCCGGGCGGGCCGCCGGCGTGGTTCCGGCCCAGGACCCGGCTCCGGCTCCGGCTCCGGCTGAGGCTGAGGCTGAGGGTGCTGTCGGGCGCTGCTCATCGCACGGCCTCCCCGCTGCGGTCCCGGCCCTGGCCCGAGCGCTCCCCGTCCCGCTCGGGAACGGGCTGGTCGCCGGCCACCTGGCCGTCCACCAGCACCACCGTGCGGGAGGCGCAGGAGCGGGCCAGCGCCGGATCGTGGGTGACCAGGACGATGGTCTGGCCCTCCCGGTTGAGGTCGACCAGCAGCCTCCGCACCTCCTGCCCGGAGACGGTGTCCAGGGCGCCGGTCGGCTCGTCGGCGAGGAGCAGCGGCGGGCGGTTGATCAGCGCCCGGGCCACCGCCACCCGCTGGCGCTCGCCGCCGGAGAGCCGGCCGGGGTAGCCGTGGGCGTACCGGCCGATGCCCAGGGAGTCCGTCAACTCCGCCGCCCGTTGCGCGGCCTGACGCCGTGACATTCCGTTGAGCCGGGCCGGCAGCAGGATGTTGTCCAGCACGGTGAGGTCGTCCAGCAGGTTGAAGAACTGGAAGACCATGCCGATCTTCTCCCGCCGGTAGCGGGCCAGTCCGGCCTCGCCGAGGAGGTCGACCCGGACGCCGTCCACGGTGACCTCGCCGCCGCTCGGGCCGTCGAGCCCCGCCACCAGGTTGAGCATGGTCGACTTGCCGCTGCCCGAGGGGCCGACCACGGCCACCGCCTCGCCGCGCTCGACCGTGAGCGAGATCGGCCCGAGCGCCGGGCTGCCGGCTCCGGAGTAGCTCTTGCGCGCCTCGCGCAGGTGGATCATCGGGTCCATGACTGGGGTCCGTCCCTTCGAGGTCCCGGCCGGGTCGGCCGGACGGAACGACGGTAGGGAGCGGGGCCGGACGACCGCGTCGGTCGGATCACCGACTTTCCGTCGCTCCCGAGGACGACCCCGCGCCGGGGTCGTCCTGAAGGATGACCCCCGCGGTCCACCGCCCCCGGCTGCAGGGCTGATGCCGGGGCGGGCGGTGGCCGGTGAGAATGCCGGGGTGACGACGATCGAGCGGCCGGAAGGCCTGCGGCGGCTGCGGGAGTACCTGCCGGGCCTGGGCGGCCTGCGAAACCTCCCGTCCTTCCTGGCCTTCCCGTCCTTCCCGGCCTTCCCGGTCCTCTCGGACCGCCTCCGGGACGCCCTGCGCGAGCTGCGCGAAGTGGGCGAGCTGAGCGGGTCGGGCGGGTTCCGGGAGATGTTCGCCCCGGACCCGGACCGGCCCCGGCCGACCCGTCGGCAGTATCTGGCCGACGCGCTGATCGCGCTGGCGCTGACGGCGGTCGCGGTGGCCGCCGCCGCGCGGAAGACCGTCGAGAAGGGCATCCCGGTCCTCCCACCCGGCGTCCCCTCCGCCTGGGCCGGCTCCGGGGCGGCCGGCGCGGCGCCGGTTCCGCCCCCGCCCGCGGCCCCGTACTTCCACTATGTGAGCGTGCCGGCCGGGCCGCGCGACCTGGTGCTGGTCGGGCTGAGCGCGCTGCCGCTGGCGCTGCGCCGGCGGTATCCGCTGACCGCCCTCTGGGGATGCCTGATCGCCCTCCTCTCCGACCTGCCCTTCGCCGGACCCGCGAGCCTGCCGATCATCGGCCTGGCCGCGTACAGCGCGGTCCGGTACAGCCGCAACCAGGCCGTGGCGGCCGGCAGTTGCCTCCTCGGGGCGGTGCTGGTGTACCGGTACCTGGGCGAGGTCGCGGACGCCCCCGAGCCGCTGCGGACCGGGCTGGCCGTGCTGCTGCTGCTCGGGGCGGCGGCCGCGCTGGTCCGCGGCGGACGGTTGCGGCTGCGGGAGAGCCGGCGCCGGCTCGACGACCTGCGGCGGAAGCAGGCGGAGGCCACCCGGCGCGCGGTGGCCGAGGAGCGCTCCCGGATCGCCGGTGAGCTCCACGACGTGGTCACCCACAACGTCAGCGTGATGGTCATCCAGGCCGGCGCCGCCCGCAAGGTGCTGGACGCCCAACCGGAGCTCGCCAAGGAGGCCCTCCTCGCGGTGGAGAACGGCGGACGGGCCGCGATGGCCGAACTCCGGCATGTGATGGGCCTGTTGGCGGCGAGCGGGGCCGCGGCGCCGTCGGCCGGAGCCGCGGACACCCCGGCGGACGGTCTCGAACCGCAGCCGGGCCTCGACCAGTTGGAGGGGCTGGTGGCGCGGGTCCGCGCGGCCGGACTGCCGGTGCGGCTCTCCGTGGACCTGCCGACCGGGCCGCTGCCCTCCGGGGTCGAGCTGGCGGCGTACCGGGTGGTCCAGGAGGCGCTGACCAACGCGCTGAAGCACGCGGCCGGGGCCGAGGCCGAGGTGCGGGTCGGCCATGACGACCGGCTGCTGTCGATAGAGGTGACGGACAGCGGCGGCCGACGCGGCGAGCAGGCGGCGGCCGGCAACGGCCGCGGGCTGATCGGACTTCGGGAGCGGCTCGCCGTCTATGGCGGAACGCTGGAGTCGGGAGGGAGGATGACCGGAGGTTTCCGGATCCTGGCCCGAGTCCCGTGGAGGAACGCATGAGCCGACCGCTGCGCGCGGTCATCGCCGACGATCAGGCGCTGGTGCGCACCGGGTTCCGGATGATCCTCGCCGCCGACGGCATCGAGGTCGCCGCCGAGGCGGCGGACGGCGAGGAGGTGGTCACCGCGGTCCGCCGCACCCGCCCGGACGTGGTGCTGATGGACATCCGGATGCCCCGGCTGGACGGTCTGGAGGCGACCCGCCGGATCCTCGCCGGGGAAGCGGACGGCGACGAGCGGCCGCGGGTGCTCATCCTCACCACCTACGACCTCGACCACTACGTCTACGCCGCGCTCTCCGCCGGGGCCAGCGGCTTCCTCCTCAAGGACGTCTCCCCGGAGCACCTGGTGGCCTCCGTCCGGCTGGTGCGGACCGGGGACGCGCTGCTCGCCCCCGCGATCACCCGGCGGCTGATCGAGCGCTTCGCCGGCCGGGACGCCGACGGCGGCTCGAAGGACCGGCTGCACCGCGACCTCTCCCAGCTGACCCCGCGTGAGCTGGAGGTGCTGCGGCTGATGGCGAGCGGTCTGAGCAACGCCGAACTCGCCGACCGGCTGGTGCTCGGGCAGACCACGGTCAAGACCCACGTGGCCCGGATCCTGGGCAAGCTCGGCCTGCGGGACCGCGTCCAGGCGGTGGTGCTGGCCTATGAGACGGGCCTGGTCACGCCGGGTGGAAGCGGCGGCGCGGAGGAGGATGTGCCCGCCGGGTGAGGCCTGTCACGGCGTTTCTACCCGCGTGTCACAGACGTGTCCTGGTGTGATCGGGCGTGCAACGGCGTGCCACGCGCCCCATGTCCAGTCAGACAAGAACACGTACTGATCGGGGAGTAGCAACGATGCGCATCCACGCCAAGAAGGTCTCCGTCCTCGCCGTCGCCGCGGTGGCCGCGAGCCTTTCACTCACCGCCTGCAACTCCAACGGCGGCGTCAGCGCCTCTGCTTCGGGCTCCTCGAACGCCTCCGGCGCCGCCGGCTCGGCGGGCTCGGCGGGGACGAACGCCGCCCCGGCCGGCTCCAGCAACGGCAACGGCAACGGCAGCGGCAGCGGCAGCGGCTCCGGTGCCGCTGCGGGCAACGGCGGCGGCGGTTCCGCGCCGGCCGGGTCCGGCCAGGCCAACGCCGGCATCTGCCACACCGCCCAGCTCGGCTTCAGCCACTCCTGGGGGATGGGCGAGGGCGAGCTGCTGATCAACCTCAAGAACACCAGCTCCGGTTCGTGCGAGATGCGCGGCTTCCCGGGGGTCGACCTGGTGGGCGCGGACGGCACGGTGAGCGCCGGGCGGAGCAGCATGGCCGCCCCGGACGTCGTCCTCCAGCCCGGCCAGGAGACCAACTTCGTGCTCCACTTCCCGCCGAACAACACCGGCGGCAGCGGGGTGACCTTCACCAAGCTGGTCGTCACGCCGCCGAACGAGACCAACTCGCACACCATGCCGGTGGGCATCAACGTGCCGGCGGACGGCAACGCGAGCCCGAAGGTCTACGTCGACCCGGTCGGGGCCGGCAAGTAGCGGCGGAGCGAAGGAGCGGCGATGGAGCTCGACCAGGCCGAGGCGCGCGCACGGCTGGCGGCCGCGCGGTCCGCGCGCCTCGCCACCGCCTCCGCGGACGGGCAGCCGCATCTGGTGCCGATCACCTTCGCGCTGGACGGCGAGCGGCTGTACTTCGCCGTCGACCACAAGCCGAAGCGGAGCACGGCGCTCAGGCGGCTGCGCAACATCGCCGGCAACCCGCGGGTGAGTGTCCTCGCCGACGAGTACGCCGAGGACTGGTCCCGGCTCTGGTGGGTCCGGGCGGACGGCAGGGCCGAGGTGTGGCCGCCCGACGAGGGCGACGGGGGTGGCTCCCGCCGGGCCGCGGCGCTTCGCCTGCTGGCGGCCCGATACCCCCAGTACCGCGAACGGCCGCCGCGGGGCGCGGTGGTGGCGATCCGGATCGACCGGCTCACCGGGTGGGCCGCGGGCGGCGGGTAGCGCGAGGTCGCTCGTGGGCGATGGCCGCCAGGACGTCGAGGCGGGAGCGGCCGACAGTCCCCGGCCTGCCGGCTTGGGCCGGAGCGCCGGCAGGCGGCAGACTCGTGGGCATGCAGAAGCTCTCCCTGGAAGCCGGGGCGCGCGAGCACCTGGAGCGCGCGTCCGCGGCCAAGACCGGCCGGAGCGCCGAGACCGTCTACGGCGGCCACGAGCACGTCCTGCGGCAGACGCTGATCGCCCTGCGCTCCGGCACCGCGCTCTCCGAACACGAGAACCCCGGCGAGGCCACCGTCCTGGTGCTGCGCGGCCGGGTGCGCCTCCGCAGCGGCGACGAGAGCTGGGAGGGCAGTCCGGGCGACCTCCTGATCGTCCCTCCGGCCCGGCACAGCCTGGAGGCCGAGGAGGACGCCGCCGTCCTCCTCACCGTCGCCGTCCAGCCCTGAGCGGCCGCCCCGGCCGGTTCATCCGGTGGCGGCCTCCGTGCGCCTGCCGCCCCTGCGGCGGCGGGCCGAGCGGATCCGGTCCGGGAGGCGGACGACGCCTCCCGGCAGGGCGAAGACGATCACCACGAAGAGTGCGCCGAGGAGGAACAGCGGCTGCGAGAGCGGGACCCGCAGCACCGCCGGGAGCCCGGCCACCCCGGTGGAGTTGGCCAGATCGCCGAGCCGCTGGTCGGCCCAGGTGTAGAGGACGCCGCCGAGCAGCGGCCCCCAGCGGCTGCCGGAGCCGCCCAGCACCACCATCACCAGCAGCGAGAGGGTGAAGTCCGAGGTGGTGGTCTGCGGGGTGGCGCCGCCGGTGAGGAGGAGGTAGACCACCCCGCCGAGCGCCGCCAGCGCCCCGGAGAGGACGAACGCGGCCAGCTTGAAGCCGTGCGGCCGCAGCCCCAGCACCTCCACCCGCAGCTCGTTCTCCTTGATCCCCTCCCACACCCGGCCGATCGGCGAGCGCAGCAGCCACTGGACGACGGCGAAGGTCAGCACCACGTAGGCCAGGGCGATCCAGTAGAGGTCGGCGGTGTGGCCGATGCCGATCAGCGCCGCCGGCATCCGGTCCGCCGGGGCGGCCAGCCCCTCCTCGCCGCCGGTGGCGCCGCCCGGGTCGCGGGTCACCAGGATCGAACCGGCCTGCGCGAAGGCGAGGGTCACCATGGAGAAGCCGATGCCGGTCACCCGCAGGCTGACCGAGCCGAGCACCGCGGCCAGCAGCACCCCGGCGGCCAGCCCCAGCACCGCCGCCGCGGCGAACGGCAGGCCCGCCCGCAGCATCAGCACGTCGGTGACGTAGGTGCCGGTGGCGAAGTAGAGGGCGTGCCCGAAGGAGAGCAGCCCGGTGCGGCCGAGCAGCAGGTCGTAGCCGGTCGCCAGGCCGCCGAACACCAGGCAGAGGGCGATCAGTTGGAGGTTTCCGGCGCTGCCGATCGGCCCGTCCAGCAGGCCGGGGAGGGGGACCGCGCTGTAGGGCGCGATGAGGAGGACGAGCAGCAGCGGGGCCGGCCACCACCGCAGCCAGCGGCGCCCGCGCGCGGTTCCGCGCTCCTCGGGGGAGGGGGCCTGGGCCGGCTGGGGGTGGTCGTGGGCGCGGTGGTGGTCATGCGGGCCTCCCGGTGAGTCCGCGCGGCCTGACCAGCAGCAGGACGGCGAGCAGGATGACGACGGACAGATCGCCGAGTCCGGCGCTGGTGTAGTGGTTGGCGAACTGCTGCACCAGGCCGACGAGGACGGCCGCGCCGGCCGCGCCCGCGATCGAGCCCATCCCGCCGGTGACGACCACCACGAAGGCGAAGATCAGCAGCGAGGTCCCCTGGCCCGGGTCCACCGAGCCGAAGTACAGCCCGCCGAGCGCCCCGCCGAGCCCGGCCGCCGCCCCGCCGATCGCGAAGACCAGGGTGAAGGCCTTCCGGACGTCGACGCCGAGGGCGCTGACCATCGCCCGGTCCTCCACCCCGGCCCGGACGATCAGGCCGTGCCGGGTGCGGCCGAAGAAAAGCTTCAGCGCGGCCAGCACCGCCACCGCGGCCACGATCAGCACCAGCCGGTCGACCGGGATCCGGGCGCCGAGCAGCCCGAAGGTGCCGGAGAGCGCCTTCGGCCCGGGGAAGGTGTGCGGGTCCGTCCCCCACACCGCGGAGAGCAGCGCGGGCACGGCCAGCCCGACGCCCACGGTGGCCAGGATCTGCTCCCGCGGCCGCTCGTACAGCGGCCGGATGACGGCGAGTTCGAGGAGCACCGCGGCCGCGGTGCCGACCGCCGTGCCGAAGAGGACCGCGAGCGCGAAGCCGGCGCCGGAGGCCCCGGCGCCCGGCAGGTGGCCCGAGGCGGCCCACCAGGTGGCGTAGGCGCCGATGGAGAGGAGGGCGCCGTGGGCGAAGTTGAGGATGTCCATCAGCCCGAAGATCAGGGTCAGTCCGGAGGCGATCAGGAAGTAGAGCGCGCCCAGTCCCAGACCGGTGGCGGTGAGCAGCACGACGGTGGCCATCAGGCCGTCCCTCCCTTGGTGCCGGCGGTCTGTCCGACGCCGAGCAGGCGCCGGGCCGCCTCGGCGTCGGCGAGCAGTTCCCGGGCCGGGCCCTGGTGGGCGGTACGGCCGTCGGCGATCACCGCGCAGTGCGCGGCCAGCCGCCGCACCAGGGCGAGGTTCTGCTCGACCAGCAGCACCGGCACCGCCTCGGCCGCCCGTTCCAGGGCCTGCGCCACCTCGGTGACCACCTTCGGGGCCAGTCCCTTGGTCGGCTCGTCGGCGATGATCAGGCGGTTTCCGTTGAGGAGGGTGCGGCCGATCGCGAGCATCTGCTGCTGGCCGCCGCTCAGCGTGCCGGCCGGCTGCTGGGCCCGCTCGCGCAGCTCCGGGAAGAGCTCGTGGACCAGCCCGTAGGCGGGGCCGCCGCCGTCCGGTCCGGGGCCGGGACGCTCGGCGAGCCGCAGGTTCTCGGCGACGGTGAGCCCGGCGAACACCCCGCGGTCCTCTGGCGCGTAGCCGATCCCGCGGCGGACGAGCCGGTGGGTGTCCAGGCGGACGGTCTCCTCCCCGGCGAAGCGGACGCTGCCGGTGCGCGGGACCAGGCCGAGCACCCCGCGCACGGTGGTGGTCTTGCCGGCGCCGTTGCGGCCGAGGAGCGCGGTGACGCCGCTGGGGGCCACCGCGAGGTCCACGCCGTGCAGGATGTGCCGGCCGCCGATCACCACCCGCAGGTCCGCGACCTCCAGCAGGGCGCCGCTCACAGCGCCTCCCCGAGGTAGGCCTGCTGCACGGTGGCGTCGGCCGTCACGGCCCGCGGGTCGTCCAGCGCGAGGAGGGTGCCGTGGTGCATCACGGCCACCCGGTCGGCGAGGCCGAGGAGGACGTCCATGTGGTGCTCCACCATCAGGACGGTGCGGCCCTCCTCCCGGTGGAGTGCGCCGATCAGTTCGGTGAGGGCGGGCACCTCCTCGGCGCTGACGCCGGCCATCGGCTCGTCGAGGAGCATCACCCGGGGGTCGCCGACCAGCAGCACGGCCAGCTCCAACTTCCGCTTCTCGCCGTGCGAGAGGGCGCCGGCGAGGGCGTCGGCGCGGCCGGCGAGACCGGTCCGCGCCAGGGCGTCGCGGACCTCCTCCCGGTAGCCGGCGGCCCGCCGCCAGATCCGGTACGAGCCGCCCTGGGCGGCCTGGGCGGCCAGCCGGACATGGTCGGCGACCGACATCCCCGGCCACAGGCTGGAGGTCTGGAAGGTGCGGCCGAGGCCGAGCCGGGCCCGGTCGTGGGCGGGGCGGCCGGTGAGGTCCGCCCCGTCCAGCTCGATCCGCCCGGCGGTGGCCTGGACCAGGCCGCTGACCACGTTGAACAGCGAGGTCTTGCCGGCCCCGTTCGGGCCGATGAAGGCCAGGAACTCGCCCTCCCGCACGTCGAATCCGACGTCCTCCAGGATCACCGCTCCGCCCACGGACCAGCCGACGCCGCTGAGCCACAGCACGGGGGCGGCGGTGCCGCGCTTCGGCGGCGCGTGGGTGGGCGCGTGGGTGTCCGGGGTGCCTGCCATCGGGTCAGCTCCCCATCTGCTTGGTCGGCGGGGCGACTGCGTTCATCGGAAGGGACTTCACCAGGACCGGCTTTCCGCCCGTCAGCTTGGCCTGGAACATCGGCTGCAGCAGGGCGTGGTCGGCGGCGCGGACCTCCTCGGGGCCCTTCACCCCGTCGAAGGTCCAGCCCTCCAGCGCCTTGATCATGGCGTCGGTGTCGGTGGCCGAACCGGACTTGATCGCATGGACGATCATCTGGGCCGCCGTGAAGCCGTCCGGGCTGAACAGGTCGGGGGTGCCGCCGGCCTTGCCGATGCCGTCGATCATCGCCTTCTCCACCGGGTTGCCGCCGCCGGCTCCCGGGAAGTAGTGCGCCAGGAACGCGATCTTGGCCGCCCCCGAGCCGAAGATCGGGTACGAGGCGGTGCCGGCCAGGCCGGTCACCACCTTGCTGGAGTCCAGCACTCCCTGCTGGTCCAGTGCCGTCCACAGGGCCGGGGCGGTGGAGCCGGCCCAGGCGACGAAGACCAGGTCCGGCTTGCCGGAGCCGGCCTGCTGGGCGAAGGGCGTCAGATCGGTGGCGCTGGGCGGCGCCAGTACCGAGCGCACGGTGGCGCCGCCGGCGCCCAGCACCTGCTTCACCGCGGCGACGTTGGCCTGGCCGAAGGCGCTGTCCTGGGCCAGCACGGTGATCCGCTTGCCCTTCACCGAGCCCAGCATCGAGCCGGCGGTGAGGATGTCCTGCCAGGTCTGCCGCCCGGAGCGGAAGGTGTAGCGGTTGATGCCGGTGACCGCGTCGGTGGCGGCGGCGCCGCTGATGTACAGGGTCTGGTTCTGCGCGGCCAGCGGCGCCAGCTGCTCGGCGACCCCGGAGTCGGTGGTGCCGGCCAGGATCCGGTCGCCCTTGCCGATCAGGTCCTTGGCCTCGGCGACCGCCTTGGCCGGGTCGCCCGCGTCGTCCTCCTCGGTGACCTGGATCGGGTGCCCGGCCACCTTGCCGGTGCCGCCGGTGGCGTACGCCAGTCCCGCCTTGAAGCCCTGCTCGTACTGGGCGCCGTAGGAGGCGAGGAGGCCGGTGCGGGAGTAGAGGAGACCGACCTTCACCGGCGCCGAGGCGGACTCGGAGGCACTGGAGCCGGTGGAGCCGGCAGTGCCGGCCGCGGCACACCCGGTCAGTCCGGCGAGGAGGGCGGAGGAGGCCAGCAATGCGAGGGTGCGGAGCTGTCTGGGGTTTCTCGGCGGGCGCATGGTGGGCGGCTCCAGGTGTGTCGCCGGCGAGCGAGGCCAGGCGGTGACGAAGGGTTAGGCGCCAGAAACTAAGGACGCGTCAGCCGCGCCGGTATGTGGCCGGGCCCCGTAATCCGCCCAGGAGGGGTGGCGGCCGCCACCACCCCGGGTCGCCCGGCTGCGATGACGCCGACATGTCAGCTGACGATATGTCAGCGGACGTGGAACTGGCGGTCCCGCACATATCCCCGCGGAAGCCACCGGTCCCATTCTGCGGGGCGGGCCGATTCCCCACCCAGGAGTTCACCATGGCACCTTCCGCTGGAAGACCCCCCACCCGACGACGGCTGCTCCGCGGCTGGACGGCGCTGCTCACCGGCGTCCTGCTGCTGCTCGGCGGGCTGACCGCGGCCTCGCCCGCGCAGGCCGCGAGCCTGACCCAGGTGACCGGCTTCGGATCCAACCCGGGCAGCCTCAACATGTACAGCTACGTCCCCGACAACCTGCCGGCCAACGCGCCGCTGGTGCTCGCCCTCCACGGCTGCACGCAGAGCGCGAACGACTACTACAGCCACTCCGGCTGGCCCAAGTACGCGGACCTGTACGGCTTCGCGCTGGTCTTCCCCGAGCAGCCCTCGCTCACCAACCCGATCGAGAACTGCTTCGACTGGGGCACCCCGTCCAACGACGGCCGCGGCAAGGGAGAGGCGCTGTCGATCTACCAGATGATCCAGTACGCCGAGAGCAACTACCACGTCGACCCGAGCCGGATCTACATCACCGGCCTCTCCGCGGGCGCCGGGATGACCGCCGACCTCCTCGCCGACTATCCGGACGTCTTCGCCGCCGGCTCGATCGACTCCGGCCCGGCCGCGCAGTGCTCCACCACCGGCATCACCAACACCAACTGCACCTCCGGAACCACCAGCAAGACCGTCCAGCAGTGGGGCGACCTGATCCGCGGCTCCGACTCCGGCTACGCCGGCCCCTGGCCGCGGGTGGCGATCTGGCAGGGCAGCTCGGACACCACGGTCAACCCGGCCGAGCTGACGTACAACATGGACGGCTGGACCAACGTCTGGGGCATCGGCCAGACCCCGTCCAGCACCCAGACCCTGACCGGGGGCACCACCGAGAACATCTACAACGACGGCAGCGGCAACCCGGCCGTGGAGACCTACTCCGTCTCCGGGATGACCCACGGCCTCGCGGTCAACCCCGGCTCGGCCACCGACCAGTGCGGCACCACCGGCACCTACTATCTCAACACCATCTGCTCCAGCTACTACACCGCCCAGTTCTTCGGCCTGGCGCAGGGCGGCGGGGGCGGCGGCACCGGCGGCCTCGCGGCCCCCACCGGGGTGACCGTGACCGGCACCACCGGCAGCAGCGCCTCGCTCAGCTGGAACGCCGTCTCGGGCGCGGCCGGCTACGACGTCTACCGCAACGGCACCCTCGTGACCAGTTCGCCGGTCACCGCCACCAGCTATACCGACAGCGGGCTGAGCGGCGGCACCACCTACAGCTACACGGTGGCCGCCGTCGACTCCTCCGGCACCGTCGGGACCAGGTCGACCGCGGTCAGCGCCACCACCACCGGCGGCGCCGCGCAGTGCTTCACCGACAACAACTACAACCAGGTCGCCGCCGGCCGGGCCCACCAGACCCTGGGGGAGACCTACGCCAACGGCTCCAACCAGGACATGGGGCTGTACAACCTCTACGTCACCCACACCCTGAAGGAGACCTCCGCCGGCTACTACGTCATCGCCGACGGCACCTGCTGACCGCGGGCCTACGGGGGCCGGCGCAGGCGGCGGCGAGCCGCCGGTGTCGGCCCCTCGCCAGGGCGCTGACCTGGATTGTCCGTTGACCTCGGGCGAACGGACGTGCGACGGTGAATGCGCGCCCCGATGACCGTTCGAGACGCACAGGGGAAGTGGAGGCAGACCGCTGTGACCTTCGGACAAGACGACTCCCGGCCGGCCATGGAACGCAGCCTGACGCCGGATGAACTAGAACTGTTCGAGAAGGAGTTCGCGGCCCGGCCGGCCAACCGGCTGATGCAGAACGCCGTCACCCAGACCGCGGTGGACGACGTGGCCCTGGACCGCCGGATCCTCACCGGCATCGACCACTCGGTCTCCCACCAGCTGGACGACTGGAAGGTCACCAACCAGAAGCAGAGCGGCCGCTGCTGGCTGTTCGCCGGCCTCAACCTGCTGCGCGTCGGCGCCGCGCGCAAGCTCGGCGTGAAGGACTTCGAGTTCTCCCAGAACTACCTGCTGTGGTGGGACAAGTTCGAGCGGGCGAACCACTTCCTCGAGGCGATCGTCGAGACCTCCGACCGGGACGTCGACGACCGCACCGTCGCCCACCTCCTCTCCGACCCGATCAGCGACGGCGGGCAGTGGAACATGTTCGTGGCGCTGATCGCCAAGCACGGCCTGGTGCCGAAGTCGGCCATGCCGGAGACGAACAGCTCCTCGGCCACCCGGTCGATGAACCGCGACCTGCAGGCGCTTCTCCGGCAGGGCGCCCGCGACCTGCGCCGGCTGGCCTCCGCGGGCGCCGAGGCGCAGCGGCAGCACAAGCGGGAGGTGCTGGCCGCGATCCACCGGGTGCTCAGCATCCACCTCGGGACGCCGCCGCAGAGGTTCCTGTGGCAGTGGCAGGACAAGGACAAGGAGTTCCACCGCGACGGCTGGCTCACCCCGGCCGAGTTCGCCGCCGCCTACGTCCAGCTGCCGATCGACGAGTACGTCTGCCTGGTGCACGACCCCCGGGAGAGCAGCCCGGTCGGCCGCACCTTCACCGTCGAGTATCTGGGCAACATCGTGGACGCCCCGCCGGTGGTCTACCTCAACGCCGAGATGGACCTCCTCAAGCGGCTGGCCATGGAGGCGGTCGTCGGCGGCGAGCCGGTGTGGTTCGGCTGCGACGTGGCCAGGATGATGCGCTCGGACGCGGGGGTCTGGGACGCGGAGCTCTTCGACTACGCGTCCGTCTACGACGCGCCGTTCACCCTCGACAAGGCCGACCGGCTGCTCCACCACGAGACCCAGATGACCCACGCCATGCTCTTCACCGGCGTGGACGTGGTGGAGGGCGCGCCGCGCCGCTGGCGGGTGGAGAACAGCTGGGGCGAGGACCGGGCCGACAAGGGCTTCTGGACCATGAACGACTCCTGGTTCGGCGAGCACGTCTTCGAGATCGCCGTCCGCCGCTCCGCGCTGCCCCCGGAGCTCTCCGCCGCCCTCGACCAGCCCCCCATCGTCCTTCCTGCCTGGGACCCGATGGGCGCGCTGGCCGACTGAGGCCGGCGCCCCCACGGTTCGGCCCGGAGGGCCGGCCCCAGGGGTGCGGGAAACAGCGCGGCTGGGCGGCTACGGCGCCGCCGGCGGCATCGGGGCCCGGGTTGCGACCCGGGCCCCGTAGCCGTCTGGCGGCACGTCAGCGGCCGGTCGCGCTGTTCCCCGCGCCCCTGAGGGCTCGGCTCTTCGGGCCGTCTTCCGTGCGGTTCCGCACCCTCCGGCGGCTCGGCGCACGGGGTGGCGTCTTGCGGAAGTCCCGGGGTCGACCCGCCGGGGTGTTGCTCCCCATGGTGGGCGCTCGGGTGCTCGGGCAACGGTCGGGGGCACATGACCGGGCTGCTTCGGGGGGTGCGGGGCGGGGCCGTGGGGGTGGGGCGGGGCTGAATGGGTGGTGTTGGGCGGGGCGTTCGGGGCAATCGGCGTGGCGGTCGTGGCGGTTTCGGCGTGGGAGGCGCAAAAGATGATCCGACCGACCGCCGGTCACCGCGTGTGAAGGCACCCCCTTGGAGGGCGTATGCCCGTCAGGTCGAGACTCCTGTCGGGGCTGGCGCATTCCCTGGTGCTGATCCTGCTGCTGCCGTTGTTCTCCGGCGCCACCGCGCCCGCCGCGCCCGCCGTGCCGGGATCGGTGGACTGCGCCCACGGAGTGCCCGGTCTGTCGGTGAGTACGACGACGCTCGGTGCCGCAGCGCGGACCGGCGCCGCTCGGACGGCGGTCGTCAGGATCGCCGATCGCGGGTCGCAGCGGTTGGACGGAGTGACGGTCCGTCAGGAGCTGGGGCGGGAACTGTCGCTGGGGCTGAGGCCGGCGGGCGGGGCGGTGGCCGATGCCGGGAAGGTCGCCCTTCGCGGTGGAGCGCTGGTCTGGGCGGGCTCGCTGCACCCGGGGCAGGTGGCGACCGTGCGGTACCAGGTGGCGGGCGCCGCCCCCCGCGCGCGGGAGCTGACGCTGCCGACCAGGGCGGGCAGTGCGGTCTGCCGGAAGCCGGGCGCCGGCCCGCGCCCGCGCAGCGCCGCCCCCGTCCCTCCACGCGGATCCCCGCCCCTCGCGCCGCCGCCCGCCCCGCGCCGCCGCGCGGCCCCGGGCCACCGCGGTGACCTCGCCGCAGGTGACCGTCCTCGGCTATGCCAACAAGCCGAACAGCGCCGACTCGGAGATGCGGCTGGACCTGGAGGTCACCGTCCCGGCCGGCCAGCTGCCGACCCTCGTCGAGTACGACGCGAACGGGGACGGGATCATGGACGTGATCAGCAGCCGCGTCTACGGCCCCAGCATCAACAACGACTACCAGATCCTGCAGATCGTCCACGACGGTCCCAACGACCACCTCTACATCGCCATGCGCGGCGACGCCGCCTTCGACACCCCGGTCTGCCCCAGCCACCCGGTGACCCTCAGCGCGCTGCTCACCTTCGCCTCGGGGACGGTCACCGTCCCGTTCACGCTGGACGTGCGCGCCTTCGCCGCCTGCGCCCTCGTCGGCCGCCCGCTGATGCGGCTGCCCTACGACACCGCCTGGCCGGGCACCAACCCCAACAGCCAGGCCGGCTTCGGCTGGGTCACCACCGACACCGGAGTGGTGACCAACCCGATCTTCGTGCTGGACGCCGACAACCCCAACTTCGTGTCCACCACGGCCTCCCCGGACTGCGGGATCACCGACCAGGTCTACTACCAGTGGGTCAAACAGGACGGCTCGCCCACCAAGCTGACCCCCAATCCGGTTTCGCTGTCGGTGACCCCGCACCACAGCAATGTGGCCTACTCGACGGTCCTGGGCACCCAGGACTTCACCGCCGACGGCCCCGGCTACTACAAGCTCCTGGCCTGGCCGCAGGCGAGCAGCAGCCCGATCGGCACCGACTGCTCGACCCGCACCTGGACCCCCGGCGACACCGCCAACGCCTTCCAGATCGGCTCGGTCCTCTTCGCCAGCACCACCCAGGCCACCCTGACCAAGGCCTTCAGCCCCTCGACCGTCCCGGTCGGCGGCACCAGCCGGCTCACCTTCACCGCGACCACAGCCGCCGGCAACACCGGCCAGAACGACATGGGGTTCACCGACACCCTGCCGGCCGGCCTGGCG
This sequence comes from Phaeacidiphilus oryzae TH49, assembly GCF_000744815.1. NCBI lineage: Bacteria > Bacillati > Actinomycetota > Actinomycetes > Kitasatosporales > Streptomycetaceae > Phaeacidiphilus > Phaeacidiphilus oryzae. The sequence goes on along the minus strand of NZ_JQMQ01000005.1, from coordinate 2,152,022 downwards.
CTCGCCCCCGCGCCCAACGCCACCACGGACTGCGAGGGCGGCACGGTCAGCGCCTCCGGCTCCACCGTCTCGCTCTCCGGCGCCTCGGTGGGGCCGGGCCCGGCGAGTTGCACGGTCTCGGTCGATGTCACCACCGCGCCCGGGATCCTCACGCCGACGACCTGTCCGGACGCCCGCAACACCAACGGCCCGGACCAGGTCAGTGATCTGACCCCCAGTCTGGCCCTCGCCTCCGACTTCGGCGCCTGCCTCACCACCTCCGGTGGGATGACCATCACCAAGAGCGCGGACCGGACCGAGGCCAGACCGGGCCAGGACGTCCACTACACGATCACGATCAGCAATCCGACGCCCGGTCAGGTCGATTCGCTGGGGATCACCGACGACCTCTCCGACGTCGTCGACGACACCGGCCCGCCGACCGGTATGACGGCCACCTCCTCCGCCGCCGGCTCGGTCGACCCGCCGACCTACGACTCCTCCGCGCACACCCTGCACTGGACCGGGGACGTACCGGCCGGGACCCCGGACTCCCCGGGCACGGTGACTCTCGGCTACACCGTGCGGGTCTCCGACCCGGACACCGGCAACGCCTCCCTGGCCAACACCGTCACCTCGGACAACCAGGTCTGCGTGGCCGGGGACCCCGCGAGCATGGCGGCGTCCTGCTCGAACACGGTGGCCGTGCTGGAGCCGCAGGCCGACCTGAGCATCACCAAGCAGGCCGACCGCACCGGCCCGATCGCCCCCGGCGAGACCTACGACTACACGGTCGCCGTCCACAACGCCGGGCCGTCCACCGCGAGCGGCGTGCTGGTGACCGACGACCTGCCGGCCGGCCTCTCCTTCGTCTCCTCCGTCGACGGCTGCACCGCGAGCGGGCAGATCGTCAGCTGCGGCCCCGAACCCACCCTGGCCGCCGGCGCGGACCGGAGCTGGACCTTCACCGTCAAGATCGCCTCCTCCTACACCGGGGACGGCAGCGACCTCGGCAACACGGCCAAGGTCAGCTCCGACACCGAGGACCCGGACGAGTCGAACAACACCAGCGCGGTGGCACCCCCGCCGACCCCCATCACCCCGTCTGCCGACGTGGCGATGGAGAAGACGGTCTCCCAGACCCCGCCGGTCGCGGGCGACCGCACCACCTTCACCCTCACCGCCACCAACAACGGGCCCTCGGACGCCGCCGGGGTGGTCGTCACCGACGTCCTCCCGCCCCAACTGGCCTTCGTGGACGCCGCCCCGGCCGGCTGCACCGCCGCCGGACAGACCCTCACCTGCGTCCCGGGCACCCTCGCCGCCGGCGACTCCGTCCAGTACAGCGTCACGGCCGAAGTGGCTCCCTCGGTCCTGCCGGGGACGCTGATCACCAACAGCGCCTCGGTCACCAGCGACACCCCCGACCCGGACACCGCCAACAACGACGACACCGCCACCTGGCCCGCCTCGGCCGCCGGTGCGGACCTGTCGATCACCAAGACCGGACCGGCCTCGGTGACCGCGGGCCGGAACGCGGTCTTCGAGGTCACGGTCACCAACCACGGCCCCTCGGACGCGCAGAACGCCCTGGTCACCGATGTCCTCGGGGACGGTCTGAGCTATGTCTCGGACACCGGCGGCTGTACCGCCGCCGGCTCGGTGCTCTCCTGCCCGGTGGGCAGCCTGGCCGCCGGCGACTCGGCGGTCTTCACCGTCACCGCCGGGGTCGACCCGGCGCTGACCGACTCCGACACCGTCCACAACACCGCCTCGGTGACCGCCGACACCGACGACCCGGTCCCGGACAACAATTCCGCCGACACCGGGCCCATCCCGGTCCAGGTCGACTCCGACGTGTACGTGGACAAGGGCGCCCCGGCCGTACCCCCGGTGGCGGGGGAGGACACCGTCTTCACCCTCAAGGTCGGCAACAACGGCCCGTCCACGGCCACCGGGGTGGTGGTCACCGACCCGCTGGCGGCGGGCCTGAGCTTCGCCGGCGCGGACTCGCCGGACTGCGGCGCCAGCGGCGGGACGCTGACCTGCACCCCGCCCGGGGGAGTACTGGCGCCCGGTGAGGCGGTGACCTACACCGTCACCGTCCGGGTCGGCCCCGCGGTCACCGCCGGGACCGTGCTGACCAACACCGCGACGGCGAGCAGTTCCAGCGCCGACGCCGACCAGTCGAACAACACCTCCACCGTGTCCTGGCCGTCCTCGGAGGCCTCCGCCGACCTCGGCATCACCAAGACCGGTCCGCCCTCCGCGATCGCGGGCGAGACCGCGGAGTTCACCGTCACGGTCACCAACCACGGCCCCTCGGACGCGCAGAACACCGTGGTCACCGACACCCTCGGGGACGGCCTGACGTACGTCTCGGACACCGGCGGCTGCTCCGCCGCAGGCCAGGGTCTGACCTGCCCGCTGGGCACGCTGGCCGCCGGGGCCGTCACGAGCTTCACCGTGACCGCCCGGGTCGCCGCCGACTCCACGCCCGGCAGCACCGTCCACAACGCGGCGGCGGTCGGCTCGGACACCCCGGACCCGGTGGACGCCAACAACTCGGCGGACACCGGCCCGATCCCGGTCGAGGCCCAGGCCGACGTGTACGTCCACAAGACCCCGCCCGCGGTGGCCCCCACGGCCGGTGAGACGGCGGTCTACACCCTGGTGGTGGGCAACTCCGGGCCCTCCACCGCCCGCGGCGTGGTCGCCACCGACCCGCTCGCCCCAGGGCTGACCTTCGTCTCGGCCGACTCCCCGGACTGCGCGGACAGCGGCGGGACGGTCACTTGCGTCCCGTCCGGCGGCGGCGAACTGACGGCGGGTCAGCAGCTGACCTACCACATCACCGTCCAGGTGGCCGCGGACCTGACCGCCGGCACCGAGCTGTCCAACACGGTCACCGCGACCACCACGACCCCGGACACCGACCAGTCCAACAACACCGACACCGTCGTCTGGCCGCTCGCCGCCACCGGCGCGGACCTGGCCCTCGCCAAGACCGGACCGGCCTCGGTGACCGCCGGCGAGCCCGCCGAGTTCACCGTGACGGTCAGCAACCACGGCCCCTCGGACGCGCAGAACGTCCAGGTCACCGACACCCTCGGGGCCGGTCTGGCGTACGCCTCGGACACCGGCGGCTGCTCGGCCGCCGGGCAGGTGCTGACCTGCCCGCTGGGCACGCTGGCCGCCGGGGACGCCCACACCTTCACCGTGACGGCGACCGTCGACTCCCGCCTCACCTCGGCCGACACCGTGCGGAACACCGCGACCGTGGACGCGGACACCGCCGACCCGGACCCGTCGAACAACTCGGCGGACACCGGCCCGATCCCGGTCACCGCCCAGGCCGACGTCTACGTCGGCAAGGCGGCCCCGGCCACCGCGCCGGTCGCCGGGCAGACGGCGGTCTTCACCGTCATGGTCGGCAACGCCGGCCCCTCCACCGCGTACGGGGTGCTGGTCACCGACCCGCTGGCGCCCGGGCTCTCCTTCGACTCGGCCGACTCCGCGGACTGCGCGGACAGCGGCGGCGCGGTCACCTGCGAGCCGCCGGGCGGCGAGCTGGCACCCGGCCAGGAGATCACCTACCACCTCACGGTCCGGCTGGCCGCGGACCTGGCCGCCGGCACGGTGCTGTCCAACACCGCCACCGCGACCAGCGGCACCGAGGACACCGAGCCGGACAACAACAGCGCCACGGCGACCTGGCCGGTCTCCACCGCGGGCGCCGACCTGGCGATCACCAAGACCGGCCCGGCGACGGTGACGGCGGGTCAGGACGCCGTCTTCACCGTGCTGGTGACCAACGACGGCCCCTCCGACGCGCAGAACGTGCGGGTGACCGACGCCCTGGGCGTCGGGTTGAGCCATGTCTCGGACACCGGCGGCTGCACGGCGGCCGGGCAGACGCTGACCTGCCCGGTCGGGACGCTGGCGGCGGGGGACTCGCGGAGCTTCACCGTCACGGCCAGGGTGGACCCGGGGCTGACCTCCGCCGACACGGTCCGCAACACCGCGACCGTGGCCTCGGACACCGCCGACCCGAACCCGGACAACGACTCCGCCGACACCGGCCCGATCCCGGTCTCCGCCCTGGCCGACGTCTACGTCCGCAAGGCGGCCCCGGCCGGCGCGCCGGTCGCCGGGGAGACGGCGGTCTTCACCGTCATGGTCGGCAACGCCGGGCCGTCCACCGCCCATGGCGTGGTGCTGACGGACCCGCTGTCGCCCGGCCTGAGCTTCGTCTCCGCCGACTCCCCGGACTGCTCCGAGAGTGCCGGGCATGTGCAGTGCCTGCCTCCCGGCGGGGAGTTGACGCCGGGGCAGGAGCTGACCTACCACATCACCGTCCGGGTGGCGGCGAACGTCGCCCCGGGCACCACTCTCTCCAACACCAGTTCCGCGACCAGCGGCACCGAGGACCCGAACGAGGCCGACAACACCGCCCACGTGGACTGGCAGACCTCGACCTCGGGTGCGGATCTGGCGATCGCCAAGACCGGTCCGGCGTCGGTGACGGCGGGCGGGGAGGCGGTGTTCACGATCGCGGTGAGCAACCCGGGTCCCTCGGACGCGCAGAACGTGCGGGTGACCGACACCCTGGGCGCCGGGTTGAGCCATGTCTCGGACACCGGCGGCTGTACGGCTGCCGGGCAGGTGCTGAGCTGCCCGCTGGGCACGCTGGCCGCCGGGGACGCCCACACCTTCACGGTGACGGCGAAGGTGGACCCGGGGCTGACCTCCGCGGACACGGTCCGCAACACCGCGACCGTGGCCTCGGACACCGCCGACCCGAACCCGGACGACAACTCCGCGGACACCGGCCCCATCCCGGTCACCGCCGAGGCCGACCTCTACGTCCACAAGACCGCCCCGGACACCGCCCCGGTCGCCGGGCAGACGGCGGTGTTCACCGTGGTGCTGGGCAACGCCGGACCCGCCACCGCCCACGAGGTGGTGCTCAGGGACCCGCTGACGGCCGGCCTGTCCTTCGTCTCCGCCGACTCGGCGGACTGCACCGACACCGCCGGCACGGTCACCTGCACCCCGCCCGGCGGCGATCTGGCGGCGGGGCAGGAGCTGACGTACCACATCACCGTCCGGGTGGCGGCGAACGTCGCCCCGGGCACCGTCCTCTCCAACACCAGTACGGCGAGCTCCTCGACTGCGGACCCGGACGGGTCGAACAACACGTCCCACGTGGACTGGCTGGGCGCCACCTCGGGTGCGGATCTGGCGATCGCCAAGACCGGTCCGGCGTCGGTGACGGCGGGCGGGGAGGCGGTGTTCACGATCGCGGTGAGCAACCCGGGTCCCTCGGACGCGCAGAACGTGCGGGTGACCGACACCCTGGGCGCCGGGTTGAGCCATGTCTCGGACACCGGCGGCTGCACGGCTGCCGGGCAGGTGCTGACCTGCCCGCTGGGCACGCTCGCGGCCGGGGACGCCCACACCTTCACCGTGACGGCCACGGTGGACCCGGGGCTGACCTCCGCCGACACGGTCCGCAACACCGCGACCGTGGCCTCGGACACCGCCGACCCGAACCCGGACGACAACTCCGCCGACACCGGCCCGATCCCGGTCACCGCCGAGGCCGACGTCCACGTCCTCAAGAGCGCGCCGGACCAGCCCCCGGTGGCCGGCCAGGACGCGGTGTTCACCGTGGTGCTGGGGAACGCGGGCCCGTCCACCGCCCACGAGGTGGTGCTCAGGGACCCGCTGACGGCCGGCCTGACCTTCGTCTCCGCCGACTCCGCGGACTGCACCGACACCGCCGGCACGGTCACCTGCACCCCGCCCGGCGGCGACCTGGCGCCCGGCCAGGAGCTCACCTACCGCATCACCGTCCATGTGGCCGCGGACCTGGCGGCCGGCACGGTGCTGACCAACACCGCCACCGCGTCCTCCGCCACCGCGGACCCGGACCCGGCGAACAACAGCTCGCACGCCTCCTGGCCGACCTCCGCCGCCATCGCGGACCTGGCCGTCACCAAGACCGGCCCGGCCTCGGTGACCGCGGGCGGCACCGCCGAGTTCACCATCACGGTCGTCAACAACGGGCCGTCCGCCGCCCAGAACGTCCGGGTGGAGGACGCCCTCGGCGCCGGGCTCACCCACCAGTCCGACACCGGCGGCTGCACCCCGGGCGGCGCGGGGCTGGAGTGCCCCCTGGGCACCCTGGCGCCCGGCGCCCGGACCTCGTTCACGGTGACCGCCCTGGTGGACGCGGCCGCGCCGGAGGGCAGCACCGTCCACAACACGGCCACCACCGACTCGGACACCGAGGACCCGAACCCCGCCGACAACACCGCGGACACCGGCCCGATCCCGGTCCGCGCCGACGCCGACCTGGCCGTCACCGCGACCGGCCCGGCCACCGTCACCGCAGGCGACACCGCGGAGTTCACCTTCCACGTGACCAACCACGGCCCCTCCGAAGCGAACGGCGTGGTGCTCCACCCGGAGCTCGGCCCGGGCCTCGGCTACCGGTCGGACACCGGCGGCTGCACCTTCGCCGCCGGGGCCCTCAGCTGCCCGCTGGGCGTCCTCGGGGCCGGCCAGGAGGCCTGGATCACGGTCACCGCCGAGGTCGATCCGGGCCTCGCCGCCGGCGACTCGGTGCACGCCGGGGCGACGGTCGGGGCCGCCACCCACGACCCGGACGAGTCCAACAACACCGCGGACACCGGGGCGATCCCGGTGGCGGCCGACGCCCACCTGCGGATCACCAAGACCGCTCCGGAGACCGCGCCGGCGGCCGGCTCGGAGTCCACCTTCACCCTCACGATCGGCAACAGCGGCCCCTCGACGGCCACCGGGGTGGTCGCCTCCGACCCGCTCGCCCCCGGGCTCGCCTTCGTCCGGGCCGACTCCCCCGACTGCACCGGCAGCGGGACCTCGATCACCTGCGTGCCGCCGGGCGGCGTGCTGACGCCGGGTCAGGAACTCACCTACCGGATCACCGTCCGGCTCTCCGCCGACGTGCCGCCCGGCACCGCGCTGTCCAACACGGCCACGCTGACCAGCGACACCGGCAGCCTGGACCCGTCCGACACCGAGACCACCGTCGAATGGCCGCCCAGCGTGGCCTCCGCCGACCTCGGCATCACCAAGACCGGCCCGGCCTCGGCCACCGCCGGCACCAGCGCCGAGTTCACCGTGCGGGTGGTCAACAACGGTCCCTCGGAGGCACGGAACGCGGTGGTCACCGACACCCTCGGGGACGGACTGACCTACCGCTCGGACACCGGCGGCTGCCTGGTCTCCGGCCGCACCCTCAGCTGCCTGGTCGGCGAGCTCGCGGTCGGCGGTGAGCGGACCTTCACGGTGACCGCGGACGTCGACCCGGCCCTGGCCGACGGCGGCTCGGTGGAGAACCGCGCCGAGGTCTCCGCGGACACCCCGGACCCCGACCCTTCGAACAACTCGGCGAGCAGCGGCCCGGTGCCGGTCCGCGCCGAGGCCGACCTCTCCACCCGGAAGACCACCGTCGGGGCGGACGCCGTACGGCCCGGCACCATCTTCGGCTACCTGATCACCGTCACCAACCACGGGCCGTCCGCCGCCCACGGCGTGGTGGTCAAGGACCCGCTGCCGAACGGCATCAGCTTCGTCTCCTCGCCGGACGGCTGCACCGCCGAGGGCCGTGCGGTGGTCTGCCGCACCTATCCGCTGCTGATGCCGGGCACCTCGCGGGCCTACCGGTTCACCGCCCTGCTGGCCGCCGGATACCGCGGCGACGGCTCGGACCTGGAGAACGTCGCCGTGGTCCACGCCGACACCCCCGACCCGCGGCCGTCGAACAACCACAACCAGCCGAACTCCGCGCTGCCGAAGGTGATCGCGCCGAGCGGACCGCGCCCGGCCGGGCCCCGGCCGCAGCTCTCCCACACCGGCGCCGGCGGGTTCGTCTCCCTGGCCGCCGAGCTCGGCCTGGCCCTGATCCTCGCCGGCGGGGTGCTGCTCACCGCCTTCCTCCGGCGCCGGAAGCAGACCTGATGACCCCTCGAATCCGCCCCTATCCGGGAGCCGCTGCCATGCCGAACCGTGCCCGCCCCGCCGCGCTGGCGTCCGCGCTCATCGCCGCCGTCGCGCTGACCTCCGTCCTCACCGGCTGCTCGGGCGGCCGCTCACCCTCCAGCGACAGCGCCGCCGGCAGCTCGGACGGGATGGCGGCGCTGACCGGGGTCAGCCAGGGGTCCTTCGAGGACGCCCTCGCCGCCCACGGCTGGAAGCTCGCCTACCGCAAGGTCGACACCGGCCACGAGACCCGGCGGGACCTGCGGATCGGCCGCGCCCAGACCGGGAAGCTGATCACCGAGGCGGTGGAGGCCGGCGACCTGCCCTCCGCCCCCGCCGAACTCACCTGCCAGGCCGTGGGCGCCGACACCGCGGCCGCCGAGGACTTCCTGAAGGCGTGTGCGGCGGCCGCGCCCGGCGGTGCCGGAACCGAGGTCGACGGCTGGCTCACCGCCGAGTTCGGCAGGGCCAGCAGCGGGACCGGTCACGAACTGCGCCAGGGCGGCGTCCGCTACCACCTGGCGGTCGCGCCCAGGCGCGGCCTCCATGTGCTGGACATGTCGGTGGCGGGGGACGCGCCGGCGTCCGCGGCCTCCGCGCCGGCCGGGTCCTCGGGCGGGAAGTAGCAGCGGCCCGCCGGCCGCCGTTCCCGCCGGCCGCCGCTGACCGTTTCCGCCGCCCGCCGCTGACCGTTTCCGCCGCTAGCCGGGGTGGGCCTCGCGCCAGGCCCGCATCGAGAGGTCCCACTCCGGCCCGTCCAGGGCGGTGAGGGAGGCCGGGAAGAGGCCGTCCTCCTCCTTGGAGATGTGTGCGTACAGCTCCTGGACGGCGGTCTCGAAGGCCTGCCTGCCGGCCGGGTCGTGGAGGTCCAACCCGGCCAGGAAGGCGTCGAGTTCGCGGTGCTCGCGCTCCAGGGCGGCGATGTACCCGGCGTACTCCGGGTCCTCGCGCATCACCGTGAAGAGGCCGCGCTCCTCGCCCTGCCAATGGCTGCGGAGCTCCGCAGCCATCCGCGGGACCAGCCGGGCGGCCTCGTCCACCGCCCCCCGGTCCAGCGCCCGCAGCGCCTTCCCGGCCAGGTCGGTCACCTCGGCGTGCTCTGCGATGAACTCCTTGATCAGGGGAATCTCCCGGCAGCCGCAGTAGTGGCACATGCCGGTGATTATCCGCCGGATCCGGCCCCTCCGCGGGCGGCGGGCGCCGGGCGGGGCGGCCGGGTCACCGTTCCCCGCCGGGCCGCATATGCTGTGCGGCCGTGGGGGGAGACTGGGCACCGGAGCTGCTGCTGGCCGCGATCGTCTTCGTCGGCGCGGCGGTGCAGCGGATGTCCGGGATCGGCTTCGCTCTGGTGGCCGGGCCCGGGCTGATCGCGCTTCAGGGGCCGCTGCAGGGCGTACTGCTGGCGAACTGCGCCTCCTGCGGGATCAGCGCGCTGGGCCTGGCGACCGAATGGCGCGGGCTGCGGCCGAGGGTGATGGTGCCGCTGGTCGCGGCCGCCGCCTGCCTGGTGCCGGTCGGCGCCTGGGCGGCGGGGGCGCTGCCGCGGCCGGTGCTGCTGGTCGGGATCGGGGCGACGGTGGTCGCGGCGGTGGCGGTGATCGCCCGCGGGGTGCGGTCGGCCGCGCTGAGCGGGCGGTCCGGGGCGGTGATAGCCGGGGCGGCGAGCGGGTTCATGAACGCCGCGGCCGGCGTCGGCGGTCCCGCGGTGTCGCTGTACGCCCTCAACGAGGGCTGGTCGGTGCGCGAGTTCGTGCCCAACGCCCTCTTCTACGGGGTGCTGGTCAACGCGCTCTCGGTGGCCCTCAAGGGCCCGCCCCGGCTGCCCGGCGCGGCGTGGGCGCTGATCGCCTGCGCGCTGCTGGCCGGCCTGCCGGCCGGGAGGTTCCTCGCGGCCCGGGTCCCCGACCGGCGGGCCCGCGGACTCGTCCTGCTGCTGGCCTGCGCGGGCGGACTGGTCACCCTGGGCCGGGGGCTGGGCGCGTTCTGAACTCCGAACGGACGACAAGAGGAAGAGGAGCCTGGAATGGCAGGTACGGAGACCGTCGAGCTGATACGCCTGGAGGGGCCGGGCAACAGCGTGGTGCTGAGCCTCTACGGGGGGCCGGGGGGCGGGACGACCGGCGGCGGGTCGGCGCTCCAGGGGGTGATCACCGTCGACACCCCGTTCGTGTCCGGGTCCACCCCGGTCCACCTCCGCCCGGAGGACGTGGAGGAGTGGCAGGACGCCCTCGACCTCCTCGACGCCGGCGGCGACATCGCCTGGCGGAAGGGCGGCCGGGGCCCCGAGCTGCACGTCGAGCTCGACCCGGAGGGCGACCCCGAGCGGGCCCAGGTCTCGGTCTCCGACCTGGCCGGCGCCCTGACCACGGTCACCGTCGGCGTCACGATCGACGACGCCTGGTTCGACGACGCCTACGAGCGGCTGGAGGAGGTCCGGGAGGTCTGGCCGTCGGTCGGCGCCGAGCCCGCCGTCGCCGACTAGGCCGCCGGCCGGCGCCGCCGATCGGGCAGCCGTCCGGGCGCCGCCGACCGGGGCGCCGGCTGGGCCGACCGGTGTCCGTCGGCTTTGGGGCCGGTCGCCCCGGGTAGCCGTGCGGGCGTGAGTGGATCAGCCCCCGCCGGGATCAGGCGCGCCGCCGAGCGCGCCAGGAACTCCGCGCCGCGCTCGGCGGTGCTGGTGGTGATGTGCGTCGGCTACTTCCTGGTGCTGCTCGACGTCACCATCATCAACGTCGCCCTGCCCCGGATCGGCTCCGGCCTCGGCGCCGGCGTCGCCGGGCTGCAGTGGGTGGTGGACGGCTACGCGCTGGCCCTGGCCTGCCTGATGCTGGCCAGCGGAACGGCGGGGGACCGGTACGGCCACCGCAGACTCGTCTCCCTCGGCCTCGCGGTCTTCGGCGCCGGCTCGCTGCTCTGCGGGCTCGCGCCGGGGGTGGCGGTGCTGGTCGCCGGCCGGGTGGTGCAGGGGGTCGGGGCCGCGCTGATGCTGCCCGGCACGCTGGCTGTGATCAGCCACGCCTACCCCGGCCGGGGCGAGCAGGCCCGGGCCATCGGCATCTGGGCCGGGATCGGCAGTCTGGCGCTGCCGGCCGGCCCGCTGCTCGGCGGGCTGCTGGTGGACGGCCTCGGCTGGCGGTCGGTCTTCCTGGTCAACGTGCCGCTGGTCGTGCTCGCGCTGGCGGCGGTCTGGCTGCTGGCCCGGGAGAGCCGGGAGCCGCGGGCGCGTCCGCCCGACCTACCGGGGCTGGCGACGGGGTCGCCGGCGCTGCTCGCCTTCACCTTCGCGGTCATCCAGGCCGGGCACGGCGGCGGAGCCGCGGCGACCCTCGCGGTGGTGCTCGCGCTCGCGGCCGGGCTGGTGCTGGCGGCCCTCTTCGTGCGGGTGGAACGCCGCCGGGGGGACGACGCCATGCTTCCGCTGCGGCTCTTCGCCCGGCCGGCGTTCAGCCTCGCCAACCTGGCCGCGGGGGCGATGAACCTGGGCACGCTGGGGACGCTCTTCGTGCTGACCCTCTTCCTCCAGTCGGTGCAGCACCGCTCCCCGCTGGGCGCCGGGCTCGCGCTGATCCCGCTGTTCTCGCCGCTCGCGGTCCTCGCCCCGATCGCCGGGCGGCTGGCGGGGCGGCTCGGGCCGCGGCTGCCCACCGTGCTGGGGCTGGTGGTCGGCGCGGCCGGGATCGCCCTCCTCACCATCGCCGGGCCGGGGTCCCCGTACCCCGTGCTGCTGCCGGCCTTTCTGCTGTGGGGGATCGGGATGGGGATCCTCACCCCGGCGGTGGTCGCGGCGGCGGTGTCCGAGGTCGAGCCCGAGCGCGCCGGGCTGGCCTCGGCGGTCAACAACACCGCACGTCAGACCGGCGGCGCGATGGGCATCGCGGCGGCCGGCGCGATCAGCGGCGCTCCGGGCGGCCCCGGCTTCATGTCCGGCTTCCACGCGGTGGCGGCCGCGGCGGCCGGGCTCTGGCTGGCGGTGGCGGCGGCCGCCCTCGCGGTGCTGCCGGGCCCGCTGCTGCCCGGATCGCTGGGGTCGGGGTCGCTGGCGTCGGGGTCGCTGGGGTCCGGCTCGCCGGAGGCCGGGCGCGACGACGGCCACGACCGGGGCTAGGCGGTGGATCCCCACCCCCGCACGGCGCGGGGAAGGTGCCCGCCGCGCTAGCGGGGAAGCTTTCTGAACCGGCGGTGGACCGCCCAGACGTCGGCCACCGGGCCGAGATGCCGCAGCTTGTCGGGGTTGAGGACGAACCGGACGTCCTGGATCCGCCCGTCCGCCACGTCCAGCGCCATGGTCTGCAGCACCCGGCCCTCCTCGTCCCGGAGCACCGCCCCGGGGCCGCCGTTGACCTCGCAGCGGTCGAGGACCAGGTCCAACCGGGCCAGCCGCGGGAAGACCGCGGCCAGCAGCCGGGCCACCGGGTCCGCGCCGGAGACGGCCCGGGCCAGCTGCGGGGCCTTGCCCCCGCCGTCGCCGACCAGCGACACGTCGCCGGCCAGCAGTTCGCGGAGGCCGCCGACGTCCCCCTCGCTCAGCGCGTCGAAGAACCGCGCGGCCAGCTCCTCCCGCTCCTTGCGGTCGGCCTCGTAACGCGGCCGTCCGTCGGCCATATGGCGGCGGGCCCGCGCCGCCAGCTGCCGGCAGGCCGCCTCCGAGCGCCCGACCGCCTCCGCGACCTCGGGGAAGCCGAAGTCGAAGACCTCGCGCAGCACGAAGACCGCCCGCTCCAGCGGGCTGAGCCGTTCCAGCAGCAGCAGCGCCGCGACCGAGACCGAGTCGGCCAACTCCGCGGCCCGCTCCGGGTCCTGGTACGGATCGGCCAGCAGCGGCTCAGGGAACCAGGGGCCGGTGTACTCCTCCCGCCGGACCCGCGCCGAGCGCAGGACGTCGATCGAGATCCGGGTCACCGCCGCGGAGAGGTACGCCTTCAGCGACCGGGGCTCGGCCCCGGCCGCCTCGAACCGCAGCCAGGTCTCCTGGACCGCGTCCTCGGCCTCGGCCACGCTCCCCAGGATCCGGTAGGAGACCGAGAACAGCAGCGGCCGCAGCTGCTGGAACTCCTCGGCCCGGCCGCCGGTTTCGGTGCGCATACCGGCATCCTCCGTGATCTTTGGCCCGGCGCACAATCAGTCGGAGAAGATCTCCCGCACCTCGCGGAGCGCGTAGTAGACGAGGACGTAGCCGGCCGCCGGGTCGGCCCACCACCAGCCGAGGGCGCTGTTCAGGACCAGGCCGAGGAGGACGGCGGCGGCCAGCAGGCCGTCGATCAGGGTGACCCGGCCCTCGGTCCGCAGCACCGGGTTGTCCAGCGCCGCGCCGGTCCGGGCCTTGCCGGCGGCGAGGGCGAACATCGCGGCCGCGGTGACGGCGGTCCAGGCGATGCCGAGGGGGGAGTGGTGGGGGCGGTAGCCGGCGGCGAGCACCCAGGTCGACTGCACCAGCAGATACCCGGCCAGCAGCGCGAAGCCGACGCCGATCAGCCGCAGCGCCCGCCGCTGCCGGTCCTCGCCGGCCCCGGAGAGCTCCCAGACCACCACGGTGGAGGCGCCGATCTCGATCAGCGAGTCGAGGCCGAAGCCGGCCAGCGCCACCGACCGGGCGGAGAGCGCGGCGAAGGCGAGCACCACGATGCCGACCACGTTCCAGCCGAGGGTGGCGTACTCCAGGGCGAAGCCCCGCCGCAGCAGGGCGGCTCGGGACGTGTCGTTCTCAGTCACCGCAGGAGTCTCGCAGAGCGCCGGCCCGCTCGCGTCGCGGCGGTGCGCCGGGTGTGCGGGAAGCCTTGACACGTCCTGTGGGGCGTGAGTGGATACGGTGCCCGATAACGATGTCGGGATACGCCGCTGCGCGCCTGGGCTTGAGGATGAGGCAGGTGGTCGAGTGTTCCGCCGTACCGCGCTGATCGCCGGAATCGCCGGATTCGCCGCCGCAGGGCTCGCGTTGGCCCCGCTGCCCGGCACCGTGGCATCGGCGGCGGACCGCGCCGCCGGAGCGGCCGCGGTCACCGATCCCGCCGCGCTGGTCGACCCGTTCGCGGGGACCGGAAGCGGCGGCGCGGTGGTCGGCCAGGTGGACACCTTTCCCGGGGCCTCGGCGCCGTTCGGCATGCTGCAGTGGAGTCCTGACACCCCGTCACGTCCGCCGGGCGGCGGCTACAGCTACTCCGACACCGCCACCACCGGCTTCAGCCTCACCCATCTCTCCGGCCCCGGCTGCGCTGTCGCCGGGGACTTCCCGTTCCTGCCGATGACCGGGGCGGTCCCGGCGGACCCGGGCGCGGCCACCGCCTCCTTCACCCACGGCAGTGAGAGCGCCCACCCCGGCTCGTACGCGGTCACGGCGGGCGGGGTGCGCTCGGAGCTGGCCGTCACCGAGCGCACCGGCGTCGGCAGCTTCACCTACCCGCGGACCGACCAGGCCAGGATGCTGGTCAAGGTGGCGGACAGCGCCAACGGGAGCTCGGCGGCGAGCTTCCGCACGATCGGCGACCGGGAGATCGCCGGCACCGTGACCAGCGGCCACTTCTGCGGCCAACCGGACGGCTACACCGTCCACTTCGCCGCCCGTTTCGACCGCCCCTTCACCGGCTCCGGCACCTGGGGAGGCCAGTCGGCGGCCGCCGGCCGGGTGACGGCGGGAAGCAGGCAGGTGAGCGTCCGGGGGGCCCAGCGGCCGGCGCACGAGGACCTCTCCGGGAAGAGCGCGCAGGCGCAGGGCGGCGGCGTGGTCGCCGGCGGCTGGCTGACCTTCGACACCCGCACCGATCCGGTGGTCGGCATGCAGGTCGCCGTCTCCTACGTCAGCGAGGCCGGAGCCGAGGCCAACCTCGCCGCCGAGGCGCGCGGCCGAGGGGTGGACGCGGTCGCCGCGGCCACCCGCGCGCAGTGGAACCGCGAGCTCGGGCGGATCGGGATCGCCGGCGGCACCCCAGCCCAGCAGGCCACCTTCTACACCGCGCTGTACCACGCGCTCCTCGACCCCAGCACGTTCAGCGACGCAGACGGCCGCTACCCGGGCTTCGACGGCGCCGTCCACCGGATGCCGCGCGGGCACACGCAGTACGCCAACTTCTCGGGCTGGGACATCTACCGGTCGCAGATCCCGCTGCTCGCCGCGATCGAGCCGGAGCGCACCGGGGACATGGCCACCTCCCTCCTCGACGACGCCGACCAGATGGGCGGCTGGCTGCCCAAGTGGCCGGTGGCCAACGGCGAGAGCGGGGTGATGAACGGCGACCCCGCGGACCCGATCCTGGCCGACGCCTACGCCTTCGGTGCCACCGGCTTCGACGCCGCCAAGGCGCTGCGCACCATGGAGCACGGCGCCTCGGCCACCACCGGCGCGCCCGGTCAGGGCTGGTACGTGGAGCGGCCCAACCTCGCCGCCTACCTCAGCCGCGGCTACGTCCCCAACACCGGCTCGGACTCGATCAGCCCGGTGCCCAACGGCGCCTCGGAGACCCTGGAGTACGCCCTCGCCGACTTCTCCGTCTCCCGGCTGGCGGGAGCGCTGGGGCAGCCCACCACCGAGGCCGAGTACCTCGACCGCTCGCAGAACTGGGCCCACCTCTTCGACACCGCCACCGGCTACATCAGGCCCCGGGACGCGGCCGGCGCCTTCCCGGCCGGCCCGCCGGTGGACACCGGAAGCGGCTTCGGGCAGAGCGGCTTCCAGGAGGGCAACGCCGCCCAGTACACCTGGATGGTCCCGCAGAACCTCCGCGGCCTGATCCAGGGGCTAGGCGGGGACAAGGCCGCGAACGCCCGGCTGGACGCCTACTTCGCCCAGCTGAACGCCGGGCCGAACGCCCCCTACGAATGGGCCGGGAACGAGCCCTCCTTCGGCAACCCCTGGATCTACGACAGCACCGGCGAGCCGTGGAAGACCCAGTCCACCGTCCGCGCCGTGATGGACCAGCTCTACTCCACCGCCCCCGGCGGCGAGCCGGGCAACGACGACCTGGGCGCGATGAGCTCCTGGTACGTCTGGGCCGCCCTCGGCATCTACCCGCAGACGCCCGGGGTGCCCCAACTCGTGCTCGGCAGCCCGCTCTTCCCGCACGCCGTGCTGCACGAGGCGCACGGACGCAGCCTCACCATCGACGCAACCGGCGCCGGCGCGCAGGGCGTCTACGTCCACGGCCTCGCGGTCGACGGCCGCCCCTCGACCCGTACCGCCGTCGATCTCACCCGCACCCGGCGGCTGGACTTCACCCTCGGCTCGACGCCGGACCTCCACTGGGGAACCGGCCCCGACGACGCCCCGGCCTCCTTCGGCGCCGGCCCGGTGCACTTCCCGCCGACCACCAGGGCCGCCCTCTCGCTCACCCCCGGCCAGCTGCGGATCGCCCCCGGCGGCTCCGCCACGGCCCGGATCACCGTCGACAACTCGGCCGGGACCGTGCCCGCGACGGTCACCTGGAACGCCGGCGTCCCGTCCGGCGGCGGGTCGGGCCTCACCGCCGAGCCGCCCACCGGAACCGTCACCGTCCCCGCGGGGCAGACCGCCACCAGCCCGCTCACCGTCTCCGCCGCCGCCTCCGCCGCGACCGGCTACTACTCGGTCGCGGTGACGGCGAAGGCGTCCAATGGCGCGGTGCTCGCCGGGAGTTCGCTCCTGCTGACGGTCGCCCGGCCGGGCGAGACCATCCCCACCACCTACGTCTCCAACTACTCGGACGACACGGTCACCCCGGTGGACACCCGCACCCACGACGCCGGACCCCCGATCCCGGTCGGCGGCGGCCCGGACGGGATGGCGGTGGCCGGCGGCCGGCTCTTCGTGGCCGACAACAACACCGACGATGTGACGGTCGTGGACACCACCACCAACGCCGTGCTGGGCCGGGTCGCGGTCGGCTCGGTGGCCGCGGACGTGGCCGCCACCCCGGACGGGAAGACCGTCTGGGTGAGCGACTTCGGCGACGGAACCGTCCAGCCGATCGACACCGCGACGCTCACCGCGGGCGCCCCGGTCCGGGTCGGCAGCCAGCCCGAGCGGCTGGCCGTGAACCCGGCCGGGACCGAGCTGTGGGTGGCGAACCAGGGCTCGGGGACGGTCAGTTCGGTCGACCTGAGTACCCGTCAGGTCACCGGAACGGTCCCGGTCGGTGCCGCGCCCTTCGGCGTCGCCTTCTCGAAGGACGGCGGCACGGCGTACGTCACGGACAACGGCTCGGCCGAGGTCTCCGTCGTCGACACCGCCACCCACCAGGTCACCGGCACCATCCCGACCGGCGCGGGCCCGGAGTACGCGGCGACCTCGCCCGACGGAAAGTACGTCTACGTCGCGGACGCCGGCGCCGGGGGCGTCACCCCGATCACCGTCGCCACCGGCACGGCCGGCCCGCTGATCCCCACCGGCTCGGGCGCCTACGCGGTGGCCTTCGACCCGGACGGATCGACCGCCTTGGTCGTCGACAGCAACGTCGACGACGTCCGCGCGATCGACGTGGCGACGGCCACCGCCGGGCCCCCGGTGACGGTGGGCGCCGTCCCCGACGGGGTGGCAGTGACCGGGCCCTGACCGTCGCCCATCCCCCTCCAGGACCCGTAGCCCGTACCCGTGCCGCCCGAGGGCTCCGCCTCCGCGTCCGGGATGCCGCCGACCGGTGCCGGTGGGGCCTCGGTCGGGCCTACGCTGCCGGTATGCCAACGTGCCCAGAGGGTCACGCGACGACCACGGACGACTACTGCAGCGAGTGCGGGCGGGCGGTGCCGCCGTGCCCGGTCTGCGGGACCGCGCAGTCGGGACGCTTCTGCGAGGCGTGCGGCTGCGACTTCGCGCTGCTGCGACCGGGCGCCGACGGCCGTCTCACCGCGGGGCCGGGACTGCCGTCGCTGATCGGCCCCGGCGCTGGCGCGCCGCCCGTTTCGCCGCCGCAGCGCCTGTCGCCGCCCAGTCACCACCGGGCCGACGTGGCGCCTCCGATGGCCGACCCTTGCCCGAGCGCCATCGAGTCCGCCGACGCGGCGGTGAAGCGCTCCTCGGAACCGGCGATCTTCGACCAGCTCGTCGCCGGCGGGGCGGTCGCGGCCAGCTTCACCGCCGCCGCCTCGGTGGCCAAGGCGAAGGTGGAGGCGACCACCCAGCGCCGGAAGAACGAACTCGACGCCGAAGTCCGCCGGGAGGAGATCGCCGCCCAGGAACGCCAGGCCGCCCTCCACGAACGCGAGGAGACCAAGCGGGCCCGGCGCACCGGCCGGAGCGGACCGGCCCCCCGGCAGGACTCCGAAGGCGCGGACGACTGACAGGGGCGCAGGCGGTCGCCGATCTCAACGGCTGGGAGCACGGCTGCGGCCTCTCCGCGCTGCAGGACGTCGCCGAGGACCTGGTGCGCCCGCTGCAGGACCGGCCGGTCCGCGTGGACCGGGAGAACCCTCATCCTCGGGTACGCCGGGGTCTACGGCTCCTTCTTCCGCCACGCCGACGCGGCGGCCGAACGCTACGGCGTCGACGTCCGCACCATCCTCGTCGAGGCCGGCAAGCGCGGCCTGGTCGGCGGCCGGGAGGACATGATCGTCGACGTGGCACTGGAGTGGCACTGGAGCTGACCCGGGCGAGCTGACGCCCGACACGGAACGACGCGCGGTGCCTCGCGGGTGCTGCTCCCGTCGGCGACTCGTCGGGCGCCCAGGCCGCGGTCCGCTTGGTCTCCGGGTCGTCAGATGGCTGTCGGCAGGTGGCTGTCGGCAGGTGGCTGCCGAGCCCGCCCGCTGGATCCAGCAGATCGCCCAGGCGGTGGCGCACGCAGCCGACGCCCAGCTCCGTGTCGCGTGCCGTGCCAGGTCGGCGCCGCCGGCTCAGCGGTCGCGCACGGCGGCCTCCAGGAGCGGGAGGACCTCGGCGAACGAGGGCATATCGCTTGTCTCCTTCGCGGCCCGGGCGGCGGCGTCGAGGTAGGAGGGCCCGGACGCGACCTCCAGGGCCGCGGGGCCCGCCTCCTCGTACCCGTCGATGGTCCTGGCGACGCCGGCCCTGGCCAGCCGCTCCGCGTTCCACGGCTGGTCGGCGTGGAACGGCCGCACCACCATGGGCTTCCCCGCCGCCAGCGCGGCCAGCACCGTTCCCGTGCCGCCCGCCGACACGACGACGTCGGCCCACGGGAGGACCCTGGCGAGCGGCACGAAACCGGCGCGGTGGACGTGGCCGGCGGCCGGGCCGGGATGCTGGGAGCCCGCGACGAGGACGTCGAAACCGGCGTCCGCCAGGGACCGGACCACCCGCTCCTCGGCCTCCGCGTCACTGACGCTGGTACCGAAGGTCACCAGCGCGCGACGGCGGCCGTCTTCCCCGAAATCCGGTGTGGCGAAAGGCTCTTCGCCGGTTATGGCGGTGGGGCGCACCGCGATGCCGTCTGGCTCCGGTGCCTCGCCCTCCTGCCGCAGGAAGGCGGGATACGGGTCCAGATAGGCCAGGCGCTCCGTGGCGACGAGGGAGCGCAGGTCGAGTTCCCGCTGCCAGCGCTTCCGCATCTGCGCCATGAGGTCCGCCGGTATCGCACCGCTGATCCCCAGGGCCGCCCACGGGACGTCCAGGGCGGCCGCGACCATCGGCGCGACGAAGTCGAACGCCTCGCACACGATCAACTCCGGTCGGTACGAGGTCGCTTGGCGAAGCGCCTCCTCGTAGGTGAGGTCGACCCTCGTGCCGGCGAAGTGCTCGACCGCCGCGGGCCCGGGCTGGGCTGGGGAGAGGCCGGTACGCCGCTCGGTCTCCGCGAACTGCTCCGCGAGGCCGGGCCCGGCGGTCAGCACCTCGAACGGCCGCAGCAGCGGGGCCATGTCCGCGCTGTTCAGGATGGCCGTGCGATGACCTGCCGCACGAGCCGCCTCTGCCAGGGGTATCAACGGCAGGGCATGGCCGCCCGCCGGTACGGCGCTGAGGAGAATACGCATTCGGACTCCTGAGTGAATGAACTTCCAGACCGGAAGGGCATCGCGGCGGCCTGCCGCCGACGCGTAGGAGGGGTGGCCCAACTCTGGGAACAGGCAGGCGGCCAGGACCAGGTGGACCACGAGACGGAGGGCAGAACCCGCGACCCGCGACCCGCGACCCGCGACTGAACGGCCCGGTGGCGCTCAGCGCCTCTTGGCCAATCCCGCAAGACCCGTCGACTTCACGGCCTTGATACCGGCCCAGGCCGTCGCCGGCCATGCCCGCCGGCTACCGGCCATGCCCGCCGGCTACCGGCCATGCCCGTGAGCCGGCCGGATCAGTTCCGCGGCCCGCTCGGCGACAGCGTAGACCGTGGCGTTGGTGTTGGCGGAGGGAAGGGACGGCAGCACGGACGCGTCCGCGACCCGTAGGCCGCTGACGCCGTGCACCCGCAGCTCCGGATCGACCACCGCCATGTCGTCGGTCCCGATCCGGCAGGTGCCCACCGGATGGAAGCAGGAGGAGACCGCCGCGGTGGCGAAGACGCGCAGTGCCGTGTCGTCCCCGGCGTCGGGGCCGAGCCGGAGTTCCCGCGCGAACCAGGGCTTCAGGGGACCGGTCCGCGGGATGTCCCGGGCGAGCTTCAGAGACCTGACGACGGCGTCGAGGTCCCGGGGATCGCTCAGGTAGCACGGGTCCACCACGGGAGCGGCGTCCGGGTCGGCGCCGGCCAGCCGGACCGTCCCCCGGCTGAACGGCTGCATCAGCGAGGTCAGGAGGGCGAAGACCGCCTGCGGCCCGCTGCCGGCGGGCGAGGGCACCGGGACCTCGGAACATCCGATCTGCACGTCGGGATATCCCAGATCGGGGCCGCTGCGCAGCAGGCCCAGGGCCTCGGCGCGGTTGTACCCGGCCGCCGGCAGCGGCCGGCCGGGTGCGTAGGCCAGGGTCACGCCTGGATGGTCCTGGAGGTTCTCACCGACCCCGGGGAGATCCGCGACCACCTCGATGCCGTGCGGGCGCAGCACGCCCACGGGGCCGATCCCGGAGCGCTGCAGCAGCGCGGGCGAGCCGATGGTGCCTGCGGCGAGGACGACCTCTCCGGTGCACCCGGCCCGGACCACCTCGTCGCCCGTGTCGTACTCGACGCCGACACAGCGGTTCCGGCGCACCAGGACGCGGCGGACCGACGCCCCCGTCACCACCCGGAGGTTGCCGCGGCTCTCCGCCGGGGCGAGGTACGCGTCGGCGGCGCTCTGCCGGCGGCCTGCCACGATGTTCAGGTCCGGCAGGCCGAAGCCCTCTTCGAGCCCGCCGCTGATGTCGTCCGCCCGTCGGTGGCCCGCTTCCCCGGCCGCGTCGAGGAAGGCCTCGAACACCGGGCCGGGCGGGCTCGCCGGGGCGACGGACAGCGGACCCGAGGTGCCGCGGACCGCTGGGTCACGCCCAGCAGCGGTTTCGCTGCGCATGAAGTACGGCAGCAGGTCGGCGAAGCCCCACCCCTTCGCCCCCGCCTCGGGCCACCGGTCGTAGCTGGACCGGTGACCGCGCACGAAGATCATGGTGTTGATCGCCGACGAGCCGCCCAGCACCCGGCCGCGCCGGATCGGATCGGTGGAACCCGCGGTCGGTCGGCCCGGCGGGACCCCGCCCGTGCTGGCAGGAGACTCCCACAGGGACATCCAGGCGCTGGGATCGGCCGCGTTCGCGGGGGGCGCGGGCGCCCCCGCCTCCAGCAGGAGCACCGACGCCCGGGGATCCTGGGAAAGCCGGGCGGCCAGCACGCAGCCGGCCGTCCCGCCCCCTACGACGACGAAATCAAAACCGTCCACCCCGTGCCCCTTCGTCCAGGATGCGGATAGCCATGCGGAAACGCCGTTGAACGGGCCGGGCGGCCGGGTCACCCGCGGGGGACACGGGCGGACACCTCGTCGAGCGCGGAGCGCTGATCGGCCGTCAACTGCAAGCGGGTGAAGGCCATCATCGAGGCGAGCTGGTCGAGGGTGCGAGCGCTGGCGATCGGGGCCGCCACGCCGGGGCGCCCGCGCAGCCAGGCAAGCGCGACGGCCGCCGGGTTGGAGCCGTGCTCGCGTGCGACATCCTCGAGAACACCGACCACGGCGAGCCCGGCCTCGCTGTAGAAGCCGCGCGCCATGTACTGGCGGACTCCGCCGGCGAGGTCGGACTCGGCCCGGTACTTGCCGGTGAGAAAGCCGCTGGCCAGGGCCTGGTAGGGGAGGACGGCGAGATTCTCGGCGGCGGCGACCGGGGCGATGTCCCGCTCGTACGCCTCGCGCTTGACCAGGTTGTACAGCGGCTGCACCGCCACGGGCACGGCGTGGCCCTCGCGGCGGGCGATGGTGATCCATTCCCGGATGCGCTCGCCGGTGTAGTTGGACACGCCGATCGCGCGGACCTTGCCCGCACGGACCAGAGCGTCGAACGCCTCGGCGGTCTCCTGCAGCGGCACGTCGGGATCGTCGAAGTGGGCCCAGTACAGGTCGATGTAGTCGGTCCCCAGCCGCTTGAGCGAGGCGTCGGCGGCGGCCGCGACATTGGCGGCGGACAGTCCGGGGAACTCCGGGTGCCGGCTGACCTTGGTGCCGATGACGACGCGGTCGCGGTTGCCGCGGGCGGACAGCCACCCACCGATGACGGTCTCGGACTCGCCACCGCTGTTGCCGGGCGCCCAGGACGAGTAACTGTCGGCGGTGTCGATGTAGTTGCCGCCGGCATGGAGAAAGCCGTCCAGGACCTGTCGGGAGGCGGTCGCGTCACTGGTCCAGCCGAACGTGGAGCCGCCCAGCGCGAGCGGGGACACCTCGATGCCATTTCCTATGGCGGTCATCTTCGTCCTTTCGGGCAGTCGGCGGTGCCGGGACAAGGGCCCCGCCGGCTCGGTCGCCTGCGGCACCATCGTTGTCGCGGCGGCCGGCGGTCGACAGCCCACGGGGTGCCCATCCGCTGCCCAGCCCGGTCTGCCGACAGGTGCGCGGGCGGTGGGGCAGCCGGGCGGCCGGGCGGCCGGTCCGCCCGGGTGGCCGGAGCCGTTCGGCCGTGCCGGCCGGAGGACCCTCCTTCACCGCCGGCACGGCAGCCGATCCGGCTGATCCGGTCGGGTAGCTTGGGATCGTGACGATGCTTGGCGAACGGCTCCGGGACCTGCGGCGGCGCTCATTTGCCGGGCGTGACCGGGAAGTTGGGCTGTTCCGGTCGGCGCTGGCCGACTCCGGCCTGTTGTTCGTCCACGGGCCGGGCGGAGTGGGCAAGAGCGCCCTGCTCGACGTGTTCGCGGACGCCGCGGCCGCCGCCGGCCGTTCCTCGGTGCGCGTGGACGGCCGGCATCTGCGGCTCGGTCCGGACGTCCTGCCCGCGCTCGCCGAAGGCGAGGTCCTGCTCATCGACACGTACGAGCTGCTGGAGCCGCTCGACGACTGGGTCCGGGAGCAGTACCTGCCGTCCTTGCCCGGCGATGCGCTGGTGGTGATCGCCGGCCGCCGGGCGCCGGGCCCCCGGTGGTACGCGGATCCCGCATGGCGGAACCTGATGCGGGAGATCGCACTGGGGAACCTGCCTCCTGCGGACGGGCGGGCGTACCTGGCCGCGCAAGGGGTGCCGGAGAAGCTCCACGACCGGCTGCTGGCCATCAGCCACGGCCATCCCCTTCTGCTGTCGATGCTGGTCGACGCGGTGGGCAAGGGCGCAGAACCGAGCCGGCTGGGCGATGTCCCCTCCGTCGTCGGCGCGCTGCTCGCGCAGATCGTCGAGGAGGCGCCGAGCCCGCTGCACCGGGCGGCGCTCGAGCTGTGCGCGCATGCGCCCGTCACCACCGAGGACCTGCTGCGCGCGGTGCTCGGCGACGAGGCGGAGGAGTTGTTCGCCTGGCTGCGCACGCTGCCGTTCGTCGACGACGGCCCGAACGGGCTGTACCCGCACGAGGTCGCCCGGGACGCCCTTGACGCGGATCTGCGCTGGCGGGACGCCGCCCGCTACGCCGAGCTGCGCCGTCAGACCTCCGTCGCGCTGCGGGCCCGGATCCTTGCCACCCCGGACGAGCGGGAGCAGATCCAGCTGCTGGCGGACGTGATCGCGGTGGCGGGCTCCCGATCCAAGGTGGCGACGTGCTCGAACCCGCCGGCCACCATGCAGGCATACGCCGACGTCCTTCAGGACGGCGACCGCGCGCCGATCCTCGCCATGACCACCGCGTGGCAGGGGGAAGAGCAGGCCGAACTGGCCGCCTACTGGCTGGACCGCCGCCCCGGGGCGTTCCGCGTCTTCCGCACCGTCTCAGGAGAGCCGCGCGGCTACGTCGCCTGCCTGGAGCTGACCGAAACGGACCTGGGCGCGGACCCGGGAGTGGACGCGATGTGGCGATACGCGCAGGACCACGGCGCGCCCCGGACCGGGGAGCGGGTGAGAGCCTGGCGTTTCTTCCTCGACCGCGACCACGGCCAGCTCGCGTCGCCCTCGGTCACCCTGTTCGCCGCCTGCCAGACCCTGGACGCCCTGACCCACCACGACACGGCCTGGACCCTGGTGGGGGCCTACGCCGACCCCGTTCTGTGGGCGCCCACCATGCACAACCTCGGCTTCGAGCCCGCCAAGGGCGCCGAATACACCGTCGGCGGCACCCGGTTCCCGGTCTTCGCCCACGACTGGCGCCGCATCGACGTCGACGAATGGCTGGAGAACCTCCACGCGCGTCAAGCCGGCGCACAGACCGCAGCGGCCGACGGCGCAGACACCACGGTCCTCTCGGAGGCGCAATTCGCCGAGGCGGTCCAGGCCGCCCTGCGCGACCTCCGCACACCGGGCCTGCTAGGAGAGAACCCCCTGCTGCACTCGCGGGCCGTACGGCAGAACCAGCGCGACGGGAGCGCTCCCGCCGAGACCTTGCGAGAACTGCTGGAGACGGCGGTCAGCGCGCTGCCGCCCAACCTGGCGGTGCTGGCGGATCGCACGTTCCTCCACCCCGTCACCACCCAGGAACGCATCGCCGAGAGCCTCCACCTGTCCTTCAACACCTACCGCCGCCACCGGGACCGGGCGGTCACCGCCATCACCGAGCGGCTGTGGACGAGCGAGACCGGTCGTCGCACGAGCACATCATGACCTTGGGGGTCGCGGATCAACTTCCGGGCTCGTCGGTGGTGTTGGGGGTTCGCCGGTGCGTTGCAAGAACGCGGGGTAGAGCGAATTCATGCAGGGGGTTGGTCGAGGCGATCGGCTTCCAGCGGCGCTGAGGGAAGCCGGCGAAAGCGGTCAGGTCGACTCCTCCTCGGCCTTCAGCAGCGGGGTCCTGCGCGCGGCGTCGGCGCAGGTGTCCTCGCGGTCGGGTTCACCTCCGCCAGCGGAGGTGAACCGCCCCGATCCCGCCGCTGATCGGGCTGGATCGGACGGACTGGGCGCCCGGGGCGCTCGTTCACGAGACGTCCACGGCTCGGTGCGGTCAGCCCGCGCCGGGCCGCGACAGTCGCTCGGTGATCCGGTCGAACAGCTCCGTCAGCGGCTCGCCGACGTCCTGGCCGAACTCGGTCAGCCCGTAGGTGACCTGGGGCGGCGTCGTCGGCTCGACCTCCCGCCAGACCAGGCCGTCCTGGACCAGCGCGCGCAGGGTCTGGGCGAGCATCTTCTCGCTGATCCCCTGGATGCTCTCGCGCAGCTCGTAGAACCGCAGGCTGTTCCTCCGCAAGGAGATCAGCACCCAGATGCCCCACCTGCTGGTCACGTGGTCGACCACATCGCGGGCGAGGCAGTCGGTGTGAAACACGTCATACCGCTTCCCTGCCTCGGCCTGTCTGTGCTGCGAGCCTCCCGTCATGTCCTGAGCTTACCTTCAGGTACGTCCTTACGAAGAGTTAGCCCGTGCTCTTAGCGTGCAGACCTCAGAGGACATCCGAGAAGGAGCTGATCATGATCGTGGTGACCGGGGCCACCGGGAACATCGGCCGGCCGTTGACGCGGGCGCTGGCGGAGACGGGCCATCAGGTGACGGCGGTGTCACGGCACGCGGCGCAGGTGCCGGACGGCGTCCGCCACGTGGTGGCCGACCTGGCCGAGCCGGCCGGTCTCAAGCCCGTGCTGGCCGGGGCGGAGGCGTTGTTCCTGCTGCTGTCCGGCGACCTGCACGCCATCGGGGCCAACCCTGCCGACATCATCGGCGAGGCCGCGGCCGGCGGGGTCCGCCGGGTCGTCCTGCTCTCCACACTGGGCGTGGCGACCAGGCCCTTCGGCCGAACGCGGATAGCGATGCGTGCGCTGGAGGACACACTGCGGGAGTCCGGCCTGGAGTGGGCCGTCCTGCGGCCGGGCGGCTTCGCCTCCAACGCCCTGTGGTGGGCCGAGTCCGTCCGCACGCGACGGGTCGTCGCCGCGCCCTTCGGCGACATCGGGGTGCCGGTCATCGACCCGGCGGACATCGCGGCAGTCGCGGCGGCCTGCCTGCTGGAGGACCGGCACACCGGCGGCGTGTACGAGCTGACCGGGCCAGAGGTGATCACTCCGCGCCGGCAGACGGAGGCCATCGCCGCCGCGCTGGGCTCGCCGGTGAGGTTTCACGAGCTCACCCGCGACGAGGCCAAGGCCGCCATGACCCAGAGCATGCCGGCGGAACTCGCCGACGACACCCTGGACATCCTCGGTTCCCCGAGCCCGGCCGAGCTGCGCGTCAGCCCGGACGTCCAGCAGATCCTCGGCCGCGCCCCGCGCCCCTTCGCCGACTGGGCCGCCCGCAACGTCGACGCCTTCCGCTGAGGGTCGCTGCCGCCGGAGCCGGCCGTCGCGCCGGGCGAACCACCCGGCCTCCGGGTACGGGTGGTTCGCCCGGCTTCACCGGGACCGGCACTGGCGCCGCGTCGCCGGTGCGGCGGGTGATCGAGGTGCCGTGCCAGCCCCTCCGGGCGAGGGCCTTCCGTCGCGCGCGGCCGCGACCGCGACCGCGCAGAACCGCTCCTCAAAGGTGGTGGCCGCCGACCCCACCAGTCGGGCGATCTGCCCCGGGGGCCGGGGGCTCCAGCCGGTCTTGCGGCAGCGAGCCACCACCGCCCCCGTCGCCAGGGCGAGCAGCTCTTCATCGACCGCGTGCTGTTGCGTCTGCGGTGCTGTGCTGACGTCGGGTCCGGGGAGGCGCGGGGTAGTGGGCCGCGGTGGGCGGGGAACTGTCCGGAGGAGGAGTCCGACCTCTGCGGCACTGATGTGAGTGGGCGCGGGCGCGGGGCCTTTGCGCGGTGCGTAGCCGGGCAGGCTGCGGATTACCGCAAAAGGCTGGATTCCATCAGTTATCTGTCGACAACGCCGTAGAACGGGCAGCGTCCCTTGGGGGACACATGGGGGACGGCCAGCCGTGGAGAGCTGGTTTTTGCCGGTGGCAGCCAGACTTCCGGCTTGGCGCCCCCGGCAGGACTCGAACCTGCGACCAAGTGCTTAGAAGGCACCTGCTCTATCCGCTGAGCTACGGGGGCTGGACAGGGACCGGACGGGGCGCGCTCGGAGCGGCGGGGGTGCCTGTCGGGGACAGGATAGAGGTGTCCGGGGTCTGTACCTGGTGCTTCGCGGGGGTGGCGGTCGCCGGGCCCTGGTTGAAGCGGGTCTGATAATCGCAGGTGGGTTCCGTGAGTGCAGCGCCTCGGTGTGGTTCGGGGGTCGGACGTTGTGCAGTCGTTACGGCCCGCAGGCTCACCCGTTATGGATCCGCACCGGAGACGTGAACAGGGTGCGGACATGTCAGGTCAGAGGCCCGTCGCCGGGTCGTGCAGTCAAGTGTGCGACGGGGCGGGTCACCCGGACGTGGGGGTGGGATATGTCCATTTGGACCTTGTCCACAGGCGGGCCGGAGCGGGTGGCGCCGGGGTCGATCGCGGCGGGAGGCTGATCTCCAGACGGGTGGCGTGGAGAGTTCGGGGGTGGGTTGTGATCGGGACGACGGTGACGGTCGTGGGGAATGTCGCGTCGGATGTCAGGTACTCGACGACCAGGGCGGGGATCCCGGTGGCCGAGTTCCGGGTGGCGGCGTCGGAGCGGCGGTACCACCGCGGCCAGCAGGCCTGGGTGGACGGGGTGACCAGCTTCTACGCCGTACGGGCGTACCGGGGCGCCGCGGAGAACGTGGCCGGCTCGGTGGCGAAGGGCGATCCGGTGGTGCTGACTGGATGGCTCCGGGTCGTCGAGCGCAGACGCGGCGACGACCAGAGCCGCTTCTACCAGGCCGAGATCGACGCGCTGGCGGTCGGCCACGACCTGACGAAGGGGGCGTCGGTCTTCCGTCGCACCGGAAGGCGATGGAGAGCGGGAGAGACCACGCCCGGGAGCGGACGAGGCGGAAGGGCGGACGATTGGGCCCCAGCCCTCGGCGCTGACGTCCCGCCGAAGCAGGGCGCCGGCGGTACCGACGGGAACGACGGCAACGACGGCAAGGCGGCTGGCCGCGCGCTTGCGACCTGGGCGCAGACGGAGGCAGTCGCGGACGCGGGGACGGAGGATGGCCCGCTTGCGGCGGCGACGAGCCGCGAGGGTGAGGTCTCCAAGCCCGGTGGCGAGGACGCGACGGAGCGTGTGGAGGGGCGCGGCCACCTGGCTGAGGAGGCCGCCGCGGACGCCGCCGCCCCTCTCCCCGCCGGGGCGGCGTAGGGGCGGGCGGCTGAGGGGCCGCGCTGAGGGCCGCGCGAGAGCGGGCGGGGCCGAGGTGCCGGCGTCGGGTGCGTCAGCGTCGGGCCTGGTCGGGAAGGGGGCGGGGGCCCGGCGCTTGGCCCCGTGCTGGGGCTGGCCGGGCGCGGCCTGGGCGTGCGGCACAATGGGGGGCTGAGACCCGAGACACCCACGACGACGCCGGATGGTTTCTTTTGGCTGAGTACATCTACACCATGCGCAAGACGCGCAAGGCGCACGGCGACAAGGTCATCCTTGACGACGTGACGCTCAGCTTCCTCCCGGGAGCGAAGATCGGCGTGGTCGGGCCCAACGGCGCCGGTAAGTCCACGGTGCTGAAGATCATGGCCGGTCTTGAGCACCCGTCGAACGGCGACGCGTTCCTGAGCCCTGGTTTCAGCGTGGGGATCCTCCTTCAGGAGCCTCCGCTGGACGAGTCCAAGACCGTTCTGGAGAACGTCGAGGACGGCGTCAAGGAGACCAAGGCCAAGCTCGACCGCTTCAACGAGATCGCCGAGCAGATGGCGACCGACTACAGCGACGAGCTGATGGAGGAGATGGGCAAGCTGCAGGAGCAGCTCGACCACGCCAACGCCTGGGACCTGGACTCGCAGCTGGAGCAGGCGATGGACGCCCTCGGCTGCCCTCCCGGCGACTGGCAGGTGACCAACCTCTCCGGTGGCGAGAAGCGCCGCGTCGCGCTCTGCAAGCTGCTGCTGGAGCAGCCCGACCTGCTGCTGCTCGACGAGCCCACCAACCACCTGGACGCCGAGTCCGTCCTGTGGCTGGAGCAGCACCTGGCGAAGTACCCGGGCACCGTCGTCGCCGTCACCCACGACCGGTACTTCCTGGACAACGTCGCCGAGTGGATCCTGGAGCTGGACCGCGGCCGGGCGCACCCCTACGAGGGCAACTACTCCACCTACCTGGAGAAGAAGCAGGCCCGTCTGAAGGTCGAGGGCCAGAAGGACGCGAAGCGCCAGAAGCGCCTCAAGGAGGAGTTGGAGTGGGTCCGCTCCAACGCCAAGGGGCGGCAGGCCAAGTCCAAGGCCCGACTCGGCCGCTACGAGGAGATGGCCGCCGAGGCCGACAAGATGCGGAAGCTGGACTTCGAGGAGATCCAGATCCCGCCGGGGCCGCGCCTGGGCAACGTCGTGGTCGAGGTCGAGCACCTGGCGAAGGCCTTCGGCGACAAGGTGCTGATCGACGACCTGTCGTTCACCCTCCCGCGGAACGGCATCGTCGGCGTGATCGGCCCGAACGGTGCCGGCAAGACCACCCTCTTCAAGATGCTGATGGGCCTTGAGGAGCCGGACTCCGGCTCGATCAAGGTCGGCGAGACGGTCAAGGTCTCCTACGTGGACCAGAACCGGGAGAACATCGACCCGAAGAAGACCCTGTGGGCGGTCGTCTCGGACGAGCTGGACTACATCAACGTGGGCCAGGTCGAGATGCCGTCCCGGGCGTACGTCTCGGCGTTCGGCTTCAAGGGGCCGGACCAGCAGAAGCCGGCCGGCGTCCTCTCCGGCGGTGAGCGCAACCGCCTCAACCTGGCGCTCACCCTGAAGCAGGGCGGCAACCTGCTGCTCCTCGACGAGCCGACCAACGACCTCGACGTGGAGACCCTCTCCTCGCTGGAGAACGCGCTGCTGGACTTCCCCGGCTGCGCCGTGGTCGTCTCCCACGACCGCTGGTTCCTGGACCGCGTGGCGACGCACATCCTCGCCTACGAGGGCGACTCCAAGTGGTTCTGGTTCGAGGGCAACTTCGAGTCGTACGAGAAGAACAAGGTGGAGCGGCTCGGTCCGGACGCCGCCCGGCCGCACCGGGCGACCTACCGCAAGCTCACCCGCGGCTGAACGAGGCAGCGGGGGAGTCGAGTTGAGGGAGGGTCAGGTGAGTCAGGTACCCGTGGCAGACGGAGCACATCTCCGGCACCGCTACGCATGCCCGTTGCGCTGGTCCGACATGGACGCGTTCCGGCATGTGAACAATGTGAACTTCCTCCGGTATCTGGAGGAGGCGCGCATCGACTTCATGTGGACGCAGGCGTCGAACGCCGGTGTGCGCGATCTGTCCCGAGGGACGGTCGTCGCCCGCCACGAGATCGACTACCTGCGCCCGCTGGTCCACCGAGCGGCGCCGGTCACCGTCGAGACCTGGCTCACCAAGCTGGCGAACGCCTCGTTCACGGTCGCCTACGAGATCAAGGACGTCCACGAGGACGGCACCGAGACGCTCTACGTCCGGGCGTCCACCAAGTGCGTGCCGTACGACCTGGACGCCGGGCGGCCGCGCCGGATGAGCCAGGGGGAGCGGGAGTTCCTCGCCCCCTACCTGGAAGCACCGGTCGCCGCGGTATGAACGCCGACGCGACCACCCGCGCGTCCGGCGCGACCGCCGCGGAACTCAGGCTGGCCGATCCGAGGGAGGCCGCGGGACTCGCGGCCTACCTCGCCCGGCTGCTCCGGTACGACCGCGCGGCGGCGGTACGGGTGCGGTCCGCGGGCAGCGCGCTCGCGGTCTTCGGCCGCCCGCCGCTGGGCGAGCGCGCGCCGATAGCGCTGCGGACGGTGGGGCTGAGCTCGACCGGCTCCGCCGCCGGGGGCCAGGGGCCTGGCCGGGGCGAGATCGAGACCGAGGGTGAGGTCGAAGCCGAGGTCGAGGTCGACGCGACCGTCTCGGCCGGCGAGTTGCTGGAGGCCCTGGAGCCGCCGGCGCGCGGTGAGGCGGACGGCTTCCCGCTGCCGGCCGCGGTGACCGGCCCGGCCTGGACGGGGATGCTGCCGCCGCGCAGCGGCTGGAGCGTCGTCGGCGAGATCCCGGCGGACCGGGTGGTGGCCGCGGTTCGGGCCGGGGTGGAGGAGTTCCGGCGGCGTACCGACCCGGCGGCGGGCGCGGCGCCGGGAGTGGACTCGAACGCGGTTGCGGACGAGATCTGGTCCCGGCCGCTGGAGCTGCCGGGGGCCGGCGGGCTCCCGCTGCGGGCCGCCCACGCGGCGCAGGTGCTGGGCTTCCTCAGCCGGCTCTCCGCCGACGAGGTGCTGACCGTGCACCGGCATCCGGCCTGGATGCGGCTGAACGGCCCGTACGGGGCGGTCGCGGTCCGCCGCGCGCCCGGTCCGGGCGCCGGGCTCGGGCTGACGCCGGTGCGCTGAGCGCGTAGCGGAGAGACGCGGCGTCGGGAGTCGACCAGCTGACCAGCCGGGGAGCGGGGAGCCGAGGAGCCCGGGGCCTCGCGCCGCCGATCGGCTGCGCCCGATCCGATCAGTCGGGCGTGTTGATCATCGAGGCGGCGGCGTAGGTGAGGTACGTCCACAGCTGGCGTTCCAGCGGCTCGGGGAGGGCCAACTCCTCGACCGCCGCCCGCATGTGGCGCAGCCAGGCGTCGTGCGCCGCCCGGTTCACCTGGAAGGGCGCGTGCCGCATCCGCAGCCGCGGATGCCCGCGCTGCTCGCTGTAGGTCTTCGGGCCGCCCCAGTACTGGATCAGGAAGAGGGTCAGGCGCTCCTCGGCCGGCCCGAGATCCTCCTCCGGGTACATCGGCCGGAGCTGCGGGTCCTCGGCGACGCCCTGGTAGAACCGGTGCACCAGCCTGCGGAAGGTCGGCTCGCCGCCGACGGCCTCGTAGAAGGTGAGGGTCGGCTGCTGCGTCTCGGTCTGCTGCTCGTCCACCGGATCATTGTCGCAGAGGGGGCGGGCGATCGGGGAGCCGCGCAGGTGGATCATCGGGCGCCGGGGCCAGCCCGGAGGCGAGCGGTGAGCAGCGAGGAGCGAGCGGCGAGCAGACGGGCCGGAGGGCAGGCGGCCGCGGGCCGCAGGCGCGCCGGCGGGGCCGCTGCCGGTCCTGGGGCGGCGGCACCAGCGCCATTCCAGCCCCGGTGACCAGCCGATTTCCCGAACGGGGTGGTGGCGCGGGAGGGTTGGGGCATGGACGGCGGCGCGGGCAGAGGGGCGGAGCCGGGTGCGAGACCCGGTGCGGAGCGGGACGCGGGGGGCGGCCCGGAGGACGCAGCGGGCCCGGTGGCCGCCGCCGAGGCCCGGCGCGGGCTGGTGGAGGCGCTGCGCCAACGCGGGGAGCTGGCGGATCCGCGCTGGCGGGAGGCGTTCGAGACGGTGCCCCGAGAGGCGTTCGTTCCCGAGTTCCTGCGCCCGGACGGGGAGGGCGGAGCGGCCGCGCACGTGACCCTGCGCGCCCAGGACCCCGACCCGGAGCGCCGGGCGGAGTGGCTGGCCGCGGCGTACGCGGACACCGCGCTGATCACCAGGCTCTCGCCGGGACAGGGGCCCGTCTCCTCCAGCAGCCAGCCCTCGCTGATGGCGACCATGCTGCGGCTCCTCGCGCTGCGGGACGGCGACCGGGTGCTCGAGATCGGCACCGGGACCGGGTACAACGCGGCCCTGCTGGCTCACCGGTTGGGTCCGGAGCAGGTGGTGACGGTCGATCTGGACGGGTCGATCACCGGCCCCGCGGCGGAGCGGCTGGCCGGAGCCGGATACGGCGGGGTGCGGGTGGTGACCGGGGACGGGGCGGACGGCTGGGCGCCGGGCGCCCCGTACGACGCGGTGATCGCGACCTGCGCGGTCCCCGCGGTGCCGCCGAGCTGGGCGGCGCAGACCCGCCCGGGCGGGCTGATCGTCACTCCGCTGGGTACCGGGCTGCTGCGGTTGAGGGTGGGTCAGCACGGTACGGCGGAGGGGCGGTTCGAGCCCACCGGCGCGTACTTCGTGCCGCTGCGCGGGCCGGCCGCGGAGAGCGCCGGGGCAGCGCGTGCGGTGGCGGCGTCCGCGGGCGCACGGGAGTGCGAGGAGGCCGCCGAGCAGGTGCCGGACGCCGGCGCGAGCGGAGAGGCTGCCGCGCCCCAGCCCCAACCCCAACCCCAGCCCCAACCCCAACCCCAGCGTTCGGCGATCCCTCTCGGTCCGGAGATCGAGCCGTTCAGCTTTCTGCTGCGGTTCGCGCTCGCCGACGCCGAGTTGACCGTCTCGCACCGGCGCCGCCCGCTTCAGTTCTCGGCCATGGTGGTGGCCGGGGACGGCTCGATGGCCCACCTCGCGCCGGACGGCACCGTCACCCGCAGCGGGCGCCGGGACGTCTGGGCCGAGGTGGAGCGGCTGTACGCCCGCTGGGTGGAGTGGGGACGGCCGGACCGCGACCGGTTCGGCGTCACCGTCCGCCCGGACCGGCAGTGGATCTGGCTGGACCGCCCGCTGGGCGGCCCCTGGCAGCGGGAGCTGAGCTGGTGTTGACGCCGGCTGAGCCGGTGTCGACGCCGTGCCGCAGCGACACGGCGCCCTTCCAGGATCCGCCCGAGATCCGCCGGGGCCCGTCCGCGGGCTGAGACGGGACGGACGGGACGGACGGGACGGACGGGACGGACCTCAGACCCGCTGGACGGTGATGGTGGTCCAGGCGCCGATGTGGATCCGGTCGCCGTCGGCCAGCGGCACCGGCATGTGCGGGGTGATCGCGTCCGGGGAGCCGTTCAGCGTGGTGCCGTTGGTGGAGTCCTGGTCGATCACCACCCAGCCGCCGTCCGGCTGCTCCTGGAGGAGGGCGTGGTTGTGCGAGGCGCCCGGGTCCTCCGGCGGCGTGGACAGGTCGATCTCCGGGACGGTGCCGCGGTGGTGGCTGCGCCGGCCGATCCGCAGCTGGCCGCGACCGGTCATCTGCACCCTCCGCTCGGGCGAGTACGGCGGGAAGGACAGCCCGGGCACGTCGGGGCCGCTGCGGGCCATCGTCTCCTGGAAGTACTCCCGGTCGGCGTTGACCACCGCCACCCAGGTCGTCGTGGTGGCCGGCTGCGGGGGCTGGGGGGCGAAGCTGCCCGGCACGTGGAAGTCGCCGTTGTCGGGCTGCTCATAGCCCTCGCCGGGCTGCTGCTGGTAGCCGCCGCCGGGCTGCGGCGGCCCGAAGCCGCCGGGGAGGTTCGGGTACGGCTGCTCGGTGGTGCCGGCTCCCGAACCGCCGCCCGGGGGCGGGGGGATGACGAAGTCGGCGCTGGAGCCGTTGCCTCCGGGGAAGCGCGCGGGCGCCGGAACCGGAGCGGCGGCGCCGGGGCCCGGGGCGCCGCCTGGCGTCGGCCCGGCCGGCGGGTAGCCGTAGCCGGAGGCCGGCCCGGCGGAACCGCCGCTGCCGGCGCTGCCGGCCGGCCCGGTGGAGGTGGAACCGGCGTAGCCGCCGAAGGAGGGCTGCGAGGGACCGCCGAACCCGCCGGGGTCGCCCGGCGCACCCGGCCCGTTGCCCGGCCCGTTGCCCGGTCCGCCGCCCGGCCCGCCCGCGGGCGGCTGCTCCTGCCGGGGCTGCGGGGGCTGGAAGCGGGCGCGCTGGGACGGCGAGGACAGCTCGTAGTCGTAGCCGCACTCCTCGCAGTACCGCTCGGTCTGCACGGTGCCGCATATCGGGCAGCGCACCTCGGTGGTGGGGCCGGCGGGCGCGGCCGGCCCGGCGGCGGCCCCGCCGTAGCCGACCGCGCTGCCGCCGCGGAAACCACCGCCCGGGCCGCCCGGGCCGCCCGCGCCTCCGGGACCGCTGGGCGATCCGTGACCGCTCGGCGGTGCGTACTGGCCGCCGCCGGGGTAGCCCGCGCCCTCGGTGCCACCGGGGCCGCCGCCCGGGTGGGTGCTCGGGGCTCCGTACGCGCCCTGCGCGCCGGCGCCCGGACCCGCGCCGGGGCCGCCCGGTCCGCCGGGTCCGCCCAGTCCGCCCGCCGTCGGCGGAGCGCCGTAGCCGGGCGGCGGCGAGTACACCGGGGCCATGCCCGTCGCGCCGAAGGAGATCGAGCCCGCGTCCCCGCCGGGATGGCTGCTCGGCGAAGGCGTGATCGCCAGCCCGCAGACGTCGCAGTAGTCGTCGGTCGGCGAATCGTGGCCCTGCGGGCAGGTCGGCATCGGGAGTCCCCCTCGTGGCTCTCGGCGCTCGGGTCGTGTCGTGCCGTCTATTTCTTTACCCGAACTGTCTTCGTCGAGCGGGTTTCGAGCGTCATCTCGTCTGCCTCGCTCACGTTCTTGCGGAAACGAACGGTACCCTCCGCCGGATCCACCACGTCAACGACCTTCTCCAGCAATCGGAAGGTGTCCTCATTGCCCGATTCGTGGGCGAGTCGGACGGCCTGCCCCAGCTTGGCCGTGGCCCGGTCCAGGTCCCCCTCGCGGTGCGCCTCCAGCCCCTCCTGGATGGAGTCGGCCAGCTCGGCCTGCCCGGTGTAGTGGGCGACTTGGGGGTTGATCCGGGTGGACGCCTGGAGGTCGTCGGTCCAGACGGCCTTGACCAAACCTTGGGAGAGCACCTTGCTGCTGCCGTCCGGTTGCGGCAGGACCAGGCTGATCCGGGCGGCCAGCATCTCGCTGCCCACCGCGGCCGCCGGCACCTCCACGCAGACGTGGTAGTCGCGGCTCTCGTCGCCCCAGGAACCGGTGGGGTAGTCGCCCGCGCGGGGCGCGCTCTCGCTCCGACGCTCCGTCAGGTCCTCGACCACCGGGGCGACCTGCTTGACGAACCGTACCGAGGCGTTCTGCGGGGTCCAGACCCGCAGCGCCACGTCGGCGACCTCCTTGCCCATGGCGTTCTCCATCATGGACCGGAAGTCGGCCGCGAGACCCGAGGGATCCGCGACGATGTCCACAGAGCCGAGCAGCGCGGAGGATATCCGCCGCAGCTCGGCGACCTCCCAGTCGGTGCCGACCCCGCGGCAGTCGCAGGTGAACCGGCCGGAGACGGTGTCCAGGGTGCTCGCCAGGGCCTCCGGCTCCTCGTGCTCGTTGCGGCCGTCGGTCAGCAGGATTCCGTGCCGCAGGGTCAGTTCGGGGCGCCCCGCGAAGAGTTGGTCGGCCTTGTTCAGCCAGGTGCCGATCGCCGTACCGCCGCTCGGGCTGAGCCGGCGGAGGGACTGCTTGGCGGCCTCCCGGGTGGCCTCCGAGGCGATCGCGAGCCCGCCGTCGCCCGGGTAGACCTCCTTGGCCACATGGGTGCCCGCCACCACGGCGAACGCCACCCCGTCCCGGACCTCGTCGATCGCGGCGGCGGTGGCCTCCCGGGCCGAGCGGATCTTGCTCGGCGGGTAGTCCATCGAGCCCGAGCAGTCGACCATGATCACGACTCCGGCGTCCGCGGTGGCGTCCGGCGCGGCGGGCGCCGAGTCGGCGGCGAGCGGCCGGCCGCCGGTGGTGCCGCCGCCGGTCGCGGTGACCGTGACGATCGCGTTGACCTCCTGGGCGCCCTCCGCCAGGTACGCGTTCTGGAAGACCTCCACCTCGAACTGCGGGAGGTTGGACTTGGTGAGCTTGGCCATCGCTCAGCGCTCCTCAGGGCTGCGTGGAGAAGGATCTGAAGGCCGTGCCGGTGAGGTGGTCGGAGTCGACGTCGGGGTCGAAGTCGGGGTCGGGGCGGCGGGACCGCCCGGGGGAGGGTCGAGGACGGGGAGGGAGTACTCGGTGGGGGCGTGGTCGGGGTCGGGATCGGCGTCGAGGTCGGTCAGGGTGCCGGTGCCGGCGTGGCCCGCGCCGTCGGGGGCGAGCTCGGCCGGGTCCCAGGGCAGGATCGCGACCGTGATGTTGTCGTGGCCCCCGTTCTCCAGCGCGAAGCCGACCAGGGAGCGGGCGGCCTCCAGGGGGCGGGTCCGGGCGTCGGCCGGGACCACGGCGGCGAGTTCGCCGGCCCCCTCCGCGTAGTTCCACAGACCGTCCGTGCACACCAGTACGACACCGGGGACGTCCGGGACGAAGGACTCGACGTGCGGCTCGACCTCGATCGCGTCCGCGCCGAGCCAGCCGGTGATGGCGTGGGCGCGCGGGTCGGCGTAGGCCTCCGCCTCCTCCAGCAGCCCGGCCTCCACCATCCTGGTCGCCCAGGAGTCGTCGACGGTCAGGCGCTCGGCGGGGATCGAGCGGTCGTCGGGGAACCAGTACGCGCGGCTGTCGCCGACCCAGCCGATGGTGACCCGGCCGTCCGCAGCGACCGCGCTGACGCAGGTGCAGGCGGGGGAGTTGTGGCCGGGCTCGCGCGGGGTGCGGTCGGCGAGGGCGTCCACCGCGTCGGCGGCGTGGAGGATCGCGGCGGTCATCGCCTCCTCCGGGGCGGTGCCCGACTCCAGGGCGCCGAGGAGGTGCTCGGTGCCGGTCTCGGAGGCGAGTTCGGAGGCGACGTCCGGGTGGGAGGCGGAGGAGACGCCGTCGCAGACCACGGCGACGACGACCGGCGAGCCGTCCGGGCGGCGGGTCGCGGCGACGGAGAAGGCGTCCTCGTTGCGGTGGTGGCGGAAGCCGCGGTCGGTGACTCCGGCGATGGACTCCAGGGCGCGCTCCTGATGGTCGCGGGGGCGGGGGAGGGGGCGGCCGCAGGACTCGCAGTAGCCGTCGGCGTCGATGGTCTTCGCTCCGCAGTGGGAGCAGGTCTGCTGCGGGCCGGCGGCGGGCGGGCGGTTGCCGGCCGAGGCGGTCTCCAACTCGGACTCGTCCTGGGCCGGTTGGCCGGCGCCGGGCGTGCCGAGGCCGGTGATGTCCTCGGCTACGTCGGACTCGCCGTCCTCGGCGAGGAGCATCCCGGGCGGGAGCGGGGCGGCCAGCACGAAGTCCCCGGTGGTACCGGTCGTCCCGGTCGTGCCGGTCGCCCCCGTGGCATCCGATGTACCCGCGGCGGCGCCGGCCGCGCTCTCCGAACCGTGGGCGGGGCCCGCGGCCCCGGCGGCCCCGCCCGCGACCGCTCGCGGGTCCGGCGGCAGCACCGGCCCCTGCAACCCTGCCCCGGTGTCGCCCGGCTCCCCGGCCCCGCCGGGGCCGGTCCGTGCTTCGCCCTCGGCGCGGAGGCCTTCGTTGCCGGGGCTTGCGGTGCCGGCGCCTTCGGGGTGCGCTGCCCGGCGGTCCGGGGTCGTCGTGGGCGGAGAACCGAGGCGACGGGGCCGGCCCTGACCGGCCTGGCCGGACTGGCCGACCTGGCCGGGCAGGGCGGTAGCGGCCGTGGCGCCGAAGGCGCCCGCCGCCTGCCCGGGGCCGCCGTGGCCCGCCGCGCCCGCGCGGGGCGTCGCCGCCGAGCCGTTGGCCGTGGTCGGGTGACCCGTCGCGGGCGCGTGCAGGCGGGTGCCGCAGGCCTCGCAGTACAGGTCCTCCTTGCCCACCGGCTGATCGCAGGCGGGGCACGACAGGGTCAGTTGGTCCATCGGCTCACACCCACGTTCTGGGCCGGGTACGGTTTGCCCGCTCCACCCACTCGATCCGCTTCTCCCGCCGGCCGCTGAGACGCGCCAGCACCCGGTAGGAGTGTTCCAGTGCGAAGCGCAGTTCCCGTTCCTCGGCACGGTGTCCGAGCAGCGTCAACTGCCCGTCGGCGCCCCCGGATCCGCCCGCTACGCTACCTGACGCCCCGGTCGGGGCGCCGCCGGTGTCCGCCGGGCGGCCGGCCAGCACCCAGCCGAGGGCCGCGTCCAGCACCTCCACCGTCAGTTCGGTACGGGTCCTGGCGTCCAGCGGAAGATCCGCCAACTGCCGGGAGCAGGCGGCCAGATCGGCGCGCAGCGCCTCCTCCGGGGCGCGCTCCCGGATCCGCGCGCGGATCGCGGCGATCCTGGACGCGGTGTAGTGGATGGACGTCTCCGGCACGGACTCCAGGGCCCGGACCGCCGCCGCGCGGTCATTCGAGGCCAGCAGCACCCGGGCCAGCCCGAAGGCGGCGCTGACGTACGCGGTGTCCGTGGTCCACACCAGCCGGTAGAACTCCGCCGCGTCCTCGCGCTCGCCGAGCAGCTCGGCGCAGACCCCGAGGGCCAGCTTGGGCGCGGCCTCGCCGGGGAACGCGTCGTAGAGCGCGTCGAAGTCGTCGGCCGCCGCGCTGAGCAGGGCCTCCGCCGAGGCGGGGTCCTGGGCGGCGGCGTCCCCGGCGGCCACCAGCGAGGCCAGACCGCGATACCAGACCACCCGCCAGTCCGCGGCGAAGTCCTGCTCCAACTCGGCCAGTCCGTCGCGCACCGCGTCGGTCTCGCCGAGCTCGATCCGGGCCCGCAGCTCGCGCAGCCGCAGCTCGACCGAGGGCGCGGGCGCGGCCTGGAGAGCGGCGATCACCTCTCCGGGTGCGGTCGCGACCAGCGCGGCGAGGAATCCGGCGTTGGGGTCGCCGGCGTCGATCCTGGGGACCGGCAGGGCGAGCCCGGCCTGCCGCGGATCCAGCCGGGTGATCTCGGGGGCCCCCGGGGCGCGCCCGGCGCCCAGCGGCGCCGGGTCGGCGGGAGCGGAAGGTACGGCGGCTGCGGCTGGGAGGGCGACCGCCGCCGGCGTCGCGCCGATCGCCGGCGAGGCGCCGCCGTTCGGGGAGCCGGCCTGCTGTGCCGGGATCGACGCCGTGCCGGCCGCGCCGTTCGACGCGGCGGCCGCCGCCTCCAGCGCGCCCGTAGCGCCCGCGCTCGTTGCCGCTGCCGCGCCCTCCGTCAGTGCGCGCTCCCGCTCGCGCGCCCGTGCGCGCCCGCGCGGGGTGAACGAGGCCAGCCACTCCGAGCCCATCGCCGGCGGGATCTCCCGCTCGCCGAAGGTCCCGCCCGGTTCCCGCCGCGCGACCAGCGTGTTGTCCACGACCCGAAGTTCGGTGCCGAACAGGGTGGACAGCGCCGGCCGCGGCCGGCCGTCCTTGAGCGACAGGATCTCCCGCAGCACCCCGGTCAGCTGCTCGGCCATCTCCTCCGCCGAGGAGAACCGCCGGCTGGGGTCCGGGTCGGTGCCGCGCACCAGCAGCCGGTAGAAGGACTCGTAGCGGTTGAAGACCTCGACGGCCTCCGGGCCCGGCAGGGTGTCCCGGTAGACGGTGGTGTACCCCTGGAAGTCGAAGCTCAGCACGGCCAGCGTGCGCGCCACCGTGTACAGGTCGGAGGAGGGCGAGACGCCCTCGGTGGCGATCTCCGGCGCCTGGTAGCCGATGGTGCCGAAGATCGGCCCCTCGTCGTCGGCGTGCCGGACCGCGCCCAGGTCGATGATCTTCAGCCGGTCGCCGCTCTGGATGACGTTGTCCAGCTTGAAGTCGCAGTAGATCAGCCCCCGGTCGTGGAGGTAGCCGAGGGCCGGCAGCACCTCCAGCGCGTACGCGATGGCCTGCTCGACGGGGAGCGGGTCGCGCCGGCCGTCCGGCAGGCGGCGCTCGTTGGCGATGTCCTTGAGGGACTTGCCGCCGACGTACTCCATGACGATGTAGCCCTCGGTCTGGCCGGGGCGGGTGGCGTCCGGGTGCTCGGCGAAGTCGATGATGCGGACCAGGTTGGGGTGGTCCACCTCGGCCAGGTAGCGGCGCTCGGCGATGGCGACCCGGATGGCCTCCTCGTCGCCGGTGTTCAGCAGGCCCTTGAGGACCACCGGGCGGTTCTCGACGTGCTGGTCGATGGCCAGGTAGATCCAGCCGAGCCCGCCGTGGGCGAGCGCGCCGATCACCTCGTACTGCCCGTCCACCAGATCGCCGGGGAAGAGTTTCGGCGAGAACGAGTACGCGGTGCCGCACTTGGTGCAGAATCCCTCGGTACGGCCCGGGCGGCCCTCCCGGCCCCGGCCGACCGGCGCCTCGCACTTGCTGCAGAAGCGCTTCCGCTCCGGCACCTCGGGGTTGGGCTGCACCATCGAGCGCGGATCGGTCTCCGCGACCGGCTCGACGTGCACCAGGCCGGCCCCGAGACGCCCGCGCGACGTGGACCCGAGCGAGCCGCGGGTGCGCACCGACACGGAGGTCCGCCCGCTGCCGCCGCTGCGCGAGGAGTGGGTGCGCCCGGAGCGGGTCCGCCCGCTGAGCGAGCGCGAGGACGGGGAGAGCGAGGAGCCGGCGGAGGTGCTTCCCGAGTGGGCGGCCGGCACGGTCGGACCCGGCACTCCGGAGCCCTCCGCGCCCGCGACCCCCGCTCCGGCCGCCGCCGCGGCCGGGACGGCCGCGAGGCCGCAGTCCGAGCAGTAGCCGTCCGCGTCGATCGTCCCCGAGCAGCCGGGCTGGGCGCAGGCCGAACCCGGCCCCAGCGCCCGCACCCCGCCGCCGGCGGGGGAGCCCGCGGAGCCACCGGCGGGCGCCGGGCCTGCGGCCGCGCCCTTGCCTGCAGGCGCGCTTCGGCCGGCGCCCCGGCCTGCGGCCGCGCTTTGGCCGGCGCCCGCGCTGGAACTCGCCCCCGCGCCGGAGCCTGCGACGCTTGCGCCCGCACCTTGGCCGGCGCCCGCGCTCGCGCCTGAACCTCCGCCGGCGCCGGAGCGCGGGCTTGAGACCGCACCCCGGCTTGCGCCCGGGCCTGCGCTTGCGCTTGCGCCCGCACCCGCACCCGCACCCGCCCCCGCACCATTCGGCGACAGTCCGCAGTCCGTGCAGTAGCCGTCCTCGTCGATGGTGCCGGTGCAGGACGGCTGGGGGCAGGGAACCGGCGCCGTGGTGGACGCGCTGCTGCCGCTCATCGGACTTCCCCCGTCACCGCGCTCATCCCCGACTTCCTCTCTGCCGGTACAACCGCTACGACCGCTACGGTCCGTCCAGCCGGTCCAGCCGGTCCAGCCGGTCCAGCCGGTCCAGCCGGTCCAGCCGGTCCAGCCGGGTCGGCTGCCCCTCCCGGTTCTCTGCCATGGTCTCCCGCCCCCGGCACGGCGTCAGCCCCCGGACGCGGGACGGTGGTCCCGGTGGTCGTCGGGGGTGGTCGGCCGGAGCCCCTGCTGGTAGCGCAGCACGGCGTTCTCCGCGGCCCGCAGATCGCAGGGCGCGCTCCAGAGCAGCCGCCGCGCGAGGTCGTAGCGCTCGATCAGCTCCGGGTCCTCGGCAAGCCCGCGCCGCGCGGCCATCGCCTTGTACGCGTCCAGCCGCCCGCGCAGCTCGGCGCGGACCGCCAGCGGCCGGGTGACCGACTCCAGGGATTCCCGCGCCCGGTCCAACTCCCTGGCCGCGGAGGCCTCCAGGGAGTCGAGCAGCGGACCGAGCCGGTGCCACTGGCCGTGCCGGCGCAGCAGGTCGGCCTGGGCGAGACGTTCCCGCATCGCGCTGGCCGGGCCCGGCACGGCCGGCACCTCGGTGGCGGCGATCTTCGCCAGCACCTCCCCGCGCGCCCGGCGGGCCTCGGCGAGGGTGGCGTCCGCGCGCATCAGCAGGTCGCCGACGCCCTCCAGCCGCTCGTCGGCGTCGTCCCGCAGCCGCAGCAGGTCCTCCAGCTCCAGCCGGATGTCGTCGACGTCCCGGGCGTCCCGGTCGTACCGTGCGGTCTCGACCCGCCCGGCCGCCGAGTTCCCGCGTCCGCCGGCGCCGCCGGAACCGCCCGCGCCGCCCGGCCCGCCGCCGCGACCGCGCCTCCCGCCGCCGGCCGCCCGCAGCTCGCCGCTCGGCCGCGGCACCCAGAACGCCAGGGGATCGGCCGTCACCTCACCGCGCAGCGCGCCCAGTTCGCGCCCTATCTCCTCCAGCCGGTCCGCCGAGGGGTGCTCGCCGCGCAGCACCCCGACCGACCGGGCCAGCGCCCGCACCCGCTGCAACTCGGCGATCAGCAGGTCTATCCGGGCGGGCAGCGCCGACCAGACGGCGTCCGCCGCCGAGACCACCTCGATGATCTGCTCGTACCAGGCGTTCATCCGGTCGACCAGCTCGGTCAGCCCGATCTGCTCGCTCAGCCGGGTCGGCCGGCCGATCGGGGTCGCCGCCGCCGGCAGCTGGGCCGCCGAGACCGTCACCCCGGATCCGCGCAACAGCTCGGTCAGCTCGATCAGTTCGGACTGGCCCGGCCGGTTGCGCCGGGCGCGCACCGCGCGGGCCGCGGCCAGCGCCTCCGCGTAGGTGTCGAAGAGCGACCAGAGCGCCGCTATCCCCGGCTCGACCTCGCCCCACCGCTCGGCGGTGCGCCCGGTGAGCTCCGCGCCCTCCAGCAGCCGGCGGCCCGGATGGTCCTGCAGGGCGAGCAGAGACGTCTCCACCGCGTCCCGCTCGGCACTCAGCCGCAGCAGGGCGCGGTCGACCTCCTCCCGGGTCATCACCGGCCCGGTCGGCCCCGTCAACGCCATCCCTCCGCCACCCTCCGCAGCCCTTCCTCTCCCCACGTCACTCCGCCCGGCGGTCGCCCGGCGGAACCCGGCGTCCGGCGGAACCCGGCGTCCGGGCGGCCGCCCGGAGTCGAGCCATGCGTACCCGTGCTCCCGTGCTCAGCCCGAGTAGCGCACCGCCGGAGGACCGGAGGTCGGACCCAGCCGGGAGGCCAGCCAGTGGTCGTAGCTCGCCGTCCACTGCCCGCTACGGTAGCCCTGCAGCACGGCGTTGACGCGTCGGACCAGGTCGGTCGCGTTGCGGTTCATCGCCACGCCGTAGGGTTCGATCATCTCGGGCTGCCCCACCAGATGCACCGTCGGGTCCTGCGCGGCCTGCCCGGCGGCGAGGGCGTTGTCCGTCAACGTGGCATCCACCTTGCCGAGTTGCATCAGCACCAGGCAGTCCAGCTGGTTGGCGACCGGCACCACCTGGGCGCCGTAGTCGCCGTTCTGCTTCAGCAGCGTCTGCGCGGAGGAGCCGGTGGCCGCGCAGACCCGCCGCCCCTTGAGGCCGCTCCCGAGCCCGTCGATCGTCGAGGACTTGGGCACCAGCAGCTGCTGCCCGGAGTTGAAGTACGGCGCGGAGAAGGCCACCTGCTTCAGCCGGTCGCAGGTGATGGACATGGTCCGCACCACGACGTCGACCTCGCCGCTCTGCAGCGCGGCGATCCGCTGCGCGGTCGGCACCGCCTTGTACTCGACGGCGTTCGGATCGCCCAGGATGGCCTGGGCGATGGCGTGGACGATGTCGATGTCGAAGCCCTGCAGGGTGCCCGTGGAGGGATCGCGGAACCCCCAGAGGTAGCTGTTGGTGTCGATGCCGGCGATCAGCTTGCCGCGCTTGACGATCTTCTGCACGGCCGGGCCGGAGTTCGAGTTGGACGGGGTCAGGCTGGTCTGCAGCCCCGCGCAGGTCTCGGCGGACGCCTGGGTGAGGGCGTTCAGCCGGACGTCGCCGGCCTGAGTGGTCTCGTGCAGCCGCAGCGGATGGGCGCCCGGCTGGCGGTCCGCGCTGTCCGGGACGATCAGGCCGGCCAGCGCCAGCGCGGTCACCGCCCCGAGCACCGCCCACCAGCGCGCGCCCCCGCTCTTGCCCCCGCTCCCGCGTCCGGCGGGGCCGCCCC
Source organism: Phaeacidiphilus oryzae TH49 (assembly GCF_000744815.1). NCBI lineage: Bacteria > Bacillati > Actinomycetota > Actinomycetes > Kitasatosporales > Streptomycetaceae > Phaeacidiphilus > Phaeacidiphilus oryzae. The sequence continues at coordinate 2,107,376 of NZ_JQMQ01000005.1, read as the reverse complement.
CGCGACTGAACGGCGCCGCCTCGCCCCGGCGGTTCCGCAGCAGACCGCGCAGCGGGCCCCGGGCAAGGGCCCGGCCCCGGGCCCGCCGGAGCGGCTCGGCCGCACGCGGTCCGTGGCCGCTCCGGTCGTGCGAGGTCCCCGGTGCCGCCATCCGCCTGCTCCCTTCCGCCCGTTCCGTCATCCGACCGCCGCCCGTTCCGTCATCCGCCCGCCGGCCGGCCGGATCCCCGTCCGCCTGCCCGCCGCGCGGATCCCCGTCCGCCCGCCCGCCGTTCACCGGTACTCCGAGAGCCGGCGGCCGATGCCCAGCACCGCCGCCGCGGCGGCGACCACGGCCAGCACGGCCGAGCCGACCGCGAGGCCGGTGACGGCGTTCCGGCCGTCGTCGGCCGAGGAGGCGAAGGTGCTGCGCTCCTCGGCGATCGCCGTCTCCAGCTTGGCGTCGAGCGCCGCGAAGGCGGCGTCGGTGGTGGCGGTGGTGGCGGAGGAGCCGCTGCCCCCCGCGGAGGCGTTGCCGATGGTGTCGGCCACCGCGGTGTCGTAGCTGCCCGAGTCGTTCGCGGCCTTCGCCGCGTCGTGCCGCTGCTGCCAGGTGCCGAACCACTTCTCGGCCGAGGCCACCGCGCTCTTCGCTTCGGCGTCGGCCGAGGTCATCCGGCTCGCCTGGGGCAACCAGCCGTTGCCGCCGTTGAGTTGGGCGGCCACCTGGGTCCAGGTCTGCTCGTAGGAGTCGGTGGAGCCGCGGGCCACCAGGTTGAGGTTCTCCGCCCCGCGGCACTGCAGGGCCGCGATCCGGGCCTGGCTGAGCACCTGGATCGGGGCCGCGCCCTTCCGGTCCGAGTCGCCCAGGTAGATTCCGGCGAGCAGTTGGGCGACGACCACCCACAGCAGCCCGACGGCGAGCGCCGCCGTGCCGGTCACCAGGCCGATGTTGAACACCCGGTTGGTCCGCCGGAACAGCCGCACCTGCGACCAGACCAGCGCGGCCAGCGCCAGCACGCCGAAGACGATCGCCGCCCACGGCAGCGCGCGGGCGTCCGCGTAGTCCGAGCGCAGCGCGGCGGTCTCGGCCGCGTACAGCTTCTGCGCCTCCGGCAGCATGGTCTGCTGCATCTGCGCGGAGGCGTACCGGAGATACGCCCCGCCGAGCGGCAGCCCCTGCCGGTTGTCCGCCCGCGCCTCCTCCACCAGCCCTGTGTAGACCGGGAGTTGGGCGTTGAGGAGGCGGATCTGGTTCTGACTGGTGCCGCTGCCGGTGGACCGCTCGGCGGACTGCGCGAGGAGGGTGGCGGCGGTCGTGATGTCCTGGTTGTAGCGGTCGCGGACGGCGGCGGTCTCGTTGCCGGCCTGGAGGAAGGCGGTGGCCGCGGTGGTGTCCGCGTCCGCGAGCGAGTGGTAGAGCTGGGCGGCGTCGTCGCTGAGCGGCTGCGAGTGGTTGACCACCCGGTCCGCGGCCGCGCGGCTCTGGCTGATCTGGATGGCGGCCAGCGCGCCGAAGAGCAGGGTGAGCAGCACGAGGAGGGCGCCGAGCACCCGCAGCCGGCCCGGCACGGTACGCGCGCGGTCGGCGAGGAACTCCAGTGCCTGGCGGTACGCGGGCGGCGGCGCGGCGGTCCCGGCGTCGGCGGCGGCCGACCGGCGTTCGAGCAGGACGCCGCGCGGCGGCGAATCGGTCATTGCCTGGCTTCCCCCCTCCGAGCCCCCTGGTTCTACCCGAGCAGTATGGCCACGGGAAGCCCCCGCCACACCAGATTCCCGCTGATCTTGTGCGTAACTGTTCGACCTGCTCTCGAATACGCGCCCCCGGGCCCCCGCGGTTCCCGCGGGTTCCCGCGGTTCCCCGCGCCCCTGGATTGGCCCTTCGGGCCTCCTCCCGGGACACGGCGAGAAGCGGAGCCGCGGCGGGAGAGGCCGGGCCGGCCCCTACGGAGTGGCCAGCGCGGCCCGCAGCCGGGCCCCCGCCTCCGCCGGCGCCGCCAGATGGTCGAGCCCCAGCAACGCGGCCCCCAGCACGGGAGGTTGGGACACCACCCGCACCCGCGCCTTGGGCGCCGCCACCCCCAGCCGCTCCCGGATCCCCGCCAGCAGCAGGCGCTGCCGCGCGGCCAGCACCCCGCCCCCCAGCACCACGTCGACCGCCTCCGCGAGGAGTCCCAGCCTCCGCAGCGCCACCACCGCCATCGCACAGACCTCCTCCGCCTGCCGCTCGACGAGCTCCCGCGCCACCGGGTCGCCCCCCTCCGCGACCCGGAACAGCACCGGCGCCAGCTCCTGGAGGAGCCGCTCCCGGGAGACCTCCCCGAGATGCACGGCCTCCGCGACCGCCCCCGCGTCCGGGTACCCGAAGTGCTCGCCGACCGCCGCCGCCAGCGCCGTGGCCGGCCCCCGCCCGTCCTCGGACCGGACCGACCACCACATCACCTCCTCGGCGAGCCCGCCCCCGCCCCCCCAGTCCCCGGTCAGCCGTCCCAGCGCGGGGAACCGGGCGGTGCGGCCGTCCGGCAGCAGCCCCACGCAGTTGATCCCGGCCCCGCAGACCACCGCGACCCCCCGCGGTTCGTCGGTCCCCGAACGCAGCAGCGCGAAGGTGTCGTTGGCGACCACCGAGGTCGCCCCCCACCCCTCCCGGGCCAGCGCGTTCTGCAGCCGCTCCACCTCCACCGGCAGATCCGCGTTGGCCAGACAGGCCGACACATGGGTCACCAGCGGCCGCCCGGCGACCTCGGCCCGGCCCCACGCGAGCCCCGCCCGCCGGGCCGCCTCCGCCACCGCCGGCCGCAGCCCGGCGATCGCCGCCGCCGCGCCCTCGCTCCCCGGACCGGGCCGGAAGCCGCCCCCGCGGGCGGTCCCCAGCAGCCGCCCGTCCAGTCCGACCAGCACCACATCGGTCTTGCTGTTCCCGGCGTCGACCGCCAGGACCCCGGGTACCAGCTCGGCCCCGGCCGCCCGTTCGGCCCGGGCCCCGGCCCCGAGCGGGCTCCCGATCCCGGCTGCGCCGCCTTCGCCGGGCCCCGGTCTCACGCCCACGCCAGGTAGTCCCGGTTCTCCGCGAGGAGGCGGTCGGTCAGCCAGTCGGCCTGCTCGATCTGCCCGACCAGCGGATGGGCCAGCAGCGCGTCGAAGACCCGGTCCCGCCCGCCGCGCAGGGCCGCCTCAAGCGCCAGCCGCTCGTACGCCGTGGTGTGCGCGATCAGCCCGGCGTACAGCGGCTCCACCTCGGCGACCGGCAGCGGACGGGCCCCGTCCGGGCCGACCTCGGCCGGCACCTCGATCACCGCGTCCTCCGGCAGGAACGGCATCGTCCGTCCGTTCCGGACGTTCACCACCTGCACGCCCGGCGCGTCGGCCACGCCGCCCGAACCCAGCAGCCGGGCGACCAGCGCCACCGCCGCCTCCGAGTAGTACGCCCCGCCCCGCTGCTCCAGCAGCTTGGGCTTCTCGTCCACCGCCGGGTCGGCGTAGAGGTCCAGCAGTCGCCGCTCGATCTCGGCCACCTCGGCGGCCCGCGAGCCCCGTTCGCGCAGCTCCTCGACCACCGTGTCGTGCCGGTAGAAGTACCGCAGGTAGTAGGAGGGGACGACGCCGAGCCGCCGCAGCAACCCGACCGGCAGCCCTAGGTCCCGCGCGAGGGACTCGCCGTGCTCCGCCAGCAGCCCCGGCAGCAGATCGGGCCCGGCGGCCCCACCCGCACCGCCCGACCCGCCGTCCCCGGCCAGCCGCACCCCCCGCTCCCAGGTCAGATGGTTCAGCCCGACATGGTCGAGGAGCACCCGCTCCGGCTCGACCCCGAGCAGCCCGGCGAACCTCCGCTGGAAGCCGATCGCCACGTTGCACAGCCCGACGGCCCGGTGGCCCGCGGTCAGCAGCGCCCGGGTGACGATCCCCACCGGATTGGTGAAGTCGACGATCCAGGCGTCCGGGTTGGCCCGGCGCACCCGCTCGGCGATCTCCAGCACCACCGGAACGGTGCGCAGCGCCTTGGCCAGCCCCCCTGCCCCGGTGGTCTCCTGGCCGACGCAGCCGCACTCCAGCGGCCAGGTCTCGTCCCGGTTCCGGGCCGCCTGCCCGCCGATCCGCAGTTGCAGCAGGACGGCGTCCGCGCCCTCCACCGCCGCGTCCAGCTCACCCGTGGTGGTGACCACCGCTGGATGCCCCTGCCGGGCCAGGATCCGCCGGACGACGCCGCCGACCAGCTCCCGCCGCTCCTCCGCCGGATCGACCAGCACCAGCTCGCCGATCGGCAGCGTCTCCCTCAACCGTGCGAAGCCGTCGGCGAGTTCGGGGGTGTAGGTGGAGCCCCCGCCCACCACGGCCAGCTTGATCCGGTGCTTTGACCCAACCATCAGCCCTTGACTCCTGTCAGGGTCACGCCTTCGATGAAGGCTTTCTGAGCGAGGAAGAAGACGAGCATCACCGGGGCCATCACCAGCAGGGTGGCGGCCATGGTGAGGTTCCAGTCGGTGTGGTGCGCCCCGTGCAGGGACTGCAGTCCGTAGGAGAGGGTCCACGCGGCGGGGTTGTCGCTGGCGTAGATCTGCGGCCCGAAGTAATCGTTCCAGCAGTAGAAGAACTGGAACAGGGCCACGGCGGCCACGGCCGGCCTGGCCATCGGCAGCACCACCCGCAGCAGCGTCCGCACATGCCCGCAGCCGTCCACCCGGGCGGCCTCCAGGTACTCCCGCGGAATGGTCAGCAGGAACTGCCGCAGCAGGAAGATGGAGTACGCGTCGCCGAAGGCCATCGGGATGATCAGCGGCCAGAGCGTCCCGGTGAGGTGGAGCTGGTTGGCCCAGAAGATGTACATCGGGATGATCACCACCTGCGGCGGCAGCATCATCGCCGAGATGACCAGCACCATCGCCAGTCCCCGGCCCCGGAAGCGGAACTTGGCCAGCGCGAAGGCCACCGGGACGGAGGAGCAGACGGTCAGCACGGTGCCGGCCACCGCGTACTCGATGCTGTTCTTCCACCAGGTCAGGAAGCCCGGAAGGTGGAAGATCGCCCGGTAGTTGGACCACACCCAGTGGGTCGGCCAGTAACTGGTGCTCAGCGCCTGGCTGTCGGTCATCACCGAGGTCAGGAAGAGGAAGACGAACGGCAGCACGAAGAACAGCGCCGCCGCCACGGCCACCGCGTGCACCCCCACCCACTCCAGCACCCGCCGGCGCCGATGCCGCCGGTACGCGTCGGTCGAGCCGGCCCGGTAACGCCGCCGCGGCCCGCGCCCGCCTGACGCCTCGTCATGTACGCCGCCCCGCCGGGCAGTCGATGTCAGCAGCTCGCTCATCAGATGCTCAGCCCCCCGCCTCTGAGAGGTCGTCCAGCAGCCCGCTGCGCCGGCGCAGCAGCAGCCCGGTGAACGCCATCGCGATCACGAACAGCAGCAGCGAGACCACGCACGCCGAGCCCTCGTCGAACCGCTGGAAGCCCAGGTTGTAGACGAGCTGCGGCAGGGTCCAGGTGGACCCGTCCGGGTAACCGGGCTCGAACTGCTCACCGGAGCCGCCGATCACGCCGGAGGCGACCTGCCCGGCGACGATCGCCTGGGTGTAGTACTGCATGGTCTGGATCACCCCGGTCACCACCGCGAACATGATGATCGGCGAGATGTTCGGCAGCGTGACGTAGCGGAACCGCTGCCACGGCCCGGCCCCGTCCAGCTCCGCGGCTTCGTACTGCGCGGTCGGCACGTCCAGCAGCGCCGCCATGAAGATCACCATCAGGTCGCCGATGCCCCACAGCGCGAGGAGGGTCAGCCCCGGCTTCGACCAGCCCGGGTCGTTGAACCAGCCCGGCTGCGGCAGCCCCAGGTCGCCCAGGAAGTGGTCGACCGGCCCTGTGCCCGGGTTGAGGAGGAACGCGAAGCCGATCGTCGCCGCCACCGGCGGTGCCAGGTACGGGAGGTAGAACGCGGTGCGGAAGAGGTTCCCGCCGGTCTTCACCTTCGTGATCAGCAGCCCGATCCCGATCCCGAAGACCGTCCGCAGCGCGACCATCACCACGACCAGCCACAGGGTGTTCCGCAGCGCCTGCCAGAAGTGCGGATAGGTGGCGAAGACGTAGACGTAGTTCCGCAGCCCCACCCAGCTCGGCGCCCCGAACCCGTCGTAGTGCATGAAGGAGAAGTAGACCGTCGAGACCAGCGGGTACACGAAGAAGAACGAGAACCCGATCAACCAGGGGGAGAGGAAGCCGAGTACGGCCCCCGCCTCCCGCCGGCGCTTGCGGCGCAGCGCCGGCGGGACGGGGGCGCGTTCGGCGCGGCCTTCGCGGCCGGCCCGGCCGAGCGCCATCGCCATCTGCCCGGCCCTCCTACTGCCCGGCCTGGGCCAGGTCGGCGTCGATCTGCTGGTCCGTCTTCCGCAGCCCGGCCGGCACGTCCGTGACCTTCCCGGACTCCACCTGGTAGCCGAAGTTCTCCGCGCTCGTCAGGTACGCCCCGCCGTTGGGGCTGGCCGGGGTGGTGTCGGAGTACCGGTCGCCGGCCACCTCCAGGAAGGTCCTGAACTGCGGCGGCAGCTTCAGCTTCGGCGAGCGGAGGGCGGCGTAGGTGCTGGGGACGTTGTCGATCGCGTTGGCGAAGCCGGTCAGCGCGTCGGTGTCGGTGGTCAGGTACTTCACGAACTCCCAGGCGGCGGCCTGGTGCCGGCTGTTGTGCGAGATGCCGACGATGGTGCCGGTCTGGTAGCCCCGGCCGTAGCTGCTCGCCTGGTCGTCGGGGACCGGGAAGGGCGCGGTGGCCCAGTGGAACCCGACGTGCTCCTGGGTGAGGTTGGCGACCCGCCACTCACCGTCCATGGACATCGCGGTCTTGCCGTCGTCGAAGGGGTTGGAGGAGAACTCGTCGCCGAAGGAGGTCCGCTCCTTCTCCAGCTTCTGGAACCCGCCGAGCTTCCCGATCAGGCCCTTCTGCCAGGCGAGCATCCGGGCGAACCCGGGGTCGCCGGCCAGGTTCGACTTCCCCGCCGGGGTGAACCAGCTCGGTCCCCACTGGGCGGCGTAGTGCTCGAAGGTGGTCTCGTAACCGTGGAAGTCCGGCATGAAGCCCAACTGGCTGTAGCCGCCAGAGGAGTTCGCCTTGGTCAGCTTGACCGCGTCGGCGTCGAACTGGGAGAGCGTCCTGGGGGGTGCACTGATGCCCGCGGCCTTGAACATGTCGACGTTGTAGTACAGCCCGTAGGCGTCGCCGAGCAGCGGGAGCGAGCACTGGTCGCCCTTGTAGCGGGTGTAGTCCAGCATCGCCTTCGGGAAGGTCGAGGCCGGGTCCACACCGTCCTTCCGCAGGAACGGCGCCAGGTCGATCCAGGCCCCCGAGGAGCAGAACTTCCCCACGTTGTTGGTGGTGAACGAGGAGACCACGTCCGGGGAGTTCGGGCCGCCGGCCCGCAGCCCCTGGTCGATCTTGTCGTCGGACATGTTGCCGACCGACTTCACCTTGATGGTGGGGTGCAGCTTCTCGAAGGCCGCGATGTTGGCGTCGATCGCCTTGAGCTCGTTGGGCTGGGACCACCCGTGCCAGAAGGTGATGGTCACCGGCGCGGAGGAACTGCCGGTGCCGCCCTGGGCGCCGCCGGCGCTGCCGGTGCAGGCGGCGGCCCCGAGGGTCAGTGCGGCGGCGCCGGCGAGTGCGGCCGCGGCCCGGCGTATCCGCCGGGCTCTGCCGCCGGGGCCGGAAGGGTGAGCGAGTACCACGTCTTCCTCCAGTGGGGGAGTGGGGGGTTGGTGCCTGTCCGTTCGCTGGTTCCCTGCGGTCGTTGCTGGTACTGGGTCGGGGAGTCAGGTCTGAGGTCTGCCGGCGCCGGGTCAGCCGCTCGCCGCCGCCGACGCGGAGAAGAGGGATTCCCGGGCGGACTCCAGCGCCGAGCCCAGCGCACCGACCAGCACCGGGGATCCGTCCACCGCGCTGATCGCGACCCGCGGGGCCGAGACCGCCATCGCGGCCAACTCCTCCTGGACCAGCGCGCGCAGCGGCTCGCCGCCCGCGGCCGCGATGCCGCCGCTGAGCACCACCAGTTCGGGGTCGATCACCGCGACCATGGCGGCCAGTCCGGTCGCCAACCGCCGTGCCAGCTCGCCGAGTACGGCCCGCCCGGCCGGGCCCGAGGCCGGATCGGCCGCCTTGGCCACCAGCCGGGGGGCCGGCCCGCTGCCGAGCCCGTGCTCGCGGGCGAGCGCCCGTACCGCGCCGGCCCCGGCGAGCTCCTGGAAGCCGCCGGAGTTGGCCCGCCGCACGTTCCGGATCAGCGGTGCGCCCGGCACCGGCATGTAGCCGACCTCGCCGGCCCCGCCGGTGTGCCCGCGGTGCAGCCTTCCGCCGACCACCACGGCGGCACCGATCCCCTCGTTGCCGGAGCCGGAACCGTCCGCCGCCCAGAGGAGCACGAAGTCGCTCACCCGGCTCGCGGCCCCGGTGCGCTGCTCCGCGACGGCGGCCAGGTTGACGTCGTTCTCCACCGCGGTCGGCAGGCCCAGGCGGCCGGTCAACTCCTCGACCAGACGCGGCGAGTGCCAGCCCGCCAGGTGCGGGGCGTAGCGCAGCTTGCCGGTCCCGGGGTCGACGGCGCCGGGGGTGCCGACCACCACGCGGCAGAGCGCCGAGCGGTCCAGGCCCGCCGCCGCGCAGGCGCGGTCCACCGCGGTCGCGGTCAACTCCGCGGCGGGCGCGGGGGCTTGGCGTCCGGGGGTGTCCAGCACCTCTTCGCCGAGCACCCGGCCGGAGATGTCGGCCACGGCGGCCAGGATCCGCTTCGGGTTGACGTCGAGGCCCGCGACGTAGCCGGCGCCGGGGTTGATCTCGTACAGCTGGGCGGCGGGCCCGGGCCGCCCGGCGGCCGTGGTGCCGACCGGGAGGACCAGGCCGGCCGACTCCAGCCGGGACAGCAGCTGGGAGGCGGTGGGCTTGGACAGCCCCGTGAGGATGCCGAGCTGCCCGCGGGACAGGGGCCCGTGTTCGAGCAGCAGCTCGAGCGCGGCCCGGTCGTTGATCGCCCGCAGCAGCCGGGGCGTCCCGGCGGCCGCTCTGTCCGTCCCACCCACGCGTTGGTCGCCCCTCACTGACAGGAAACCTTCCTAACAGTCGCCAGACGCTAGATCCCCTGCTGACGCCATGTCAATAGCCCCGCAGCGCGGCGCCGCAGGCGCGGGCCTTCCGACACCTGGGGCTTCGCCACGCCCCGGAACGCAGCGCCCCAAGCGGCTTCGCCACGCCCCGGAACGCAGGGCCCCAAGCACGCCTGAAGCGCGGCGAACCGCGCGCCCGGCCAGCACGGCGCCGCGCCCCCTGATCCGCGCCCCCGGCGCGAACTCCCGCTTCTTCCGGGGGTTACTGCGCCTGCGGGCGCGCGTCGGTGATGGTCGCGGCTTCGCCGCTGTCGCCGCTGTCGCCGCTGTCGCCGCGGTCGCCGCTGTGGCTGCGGTCGCCGCCGCCGCCGACGGCGCCGACGATGGCCAGTCGCGTCCGCCCGGACGAGACGCCCGCCTCGTCGAACGCGCGCTTGATCCGCGCTCGCAGCTCGCGGCCCACCGGTCCGGCCTTCCCGGGCATCGCCTTCGCCTGGACCTTCAGCAGCACGGTGTCCGCGGTCACCTCGTCGACGCCCAGCACCTGTACCTGGTCCCAGAGCGCCTCGTCCCAGGGCGAGCTCGCCGCCATCTCCTCCGCGGCCTTGCCGATCACGCCGATCACCCGGTCCAGATCCTCGTCCGCGCCCACCTGCACCGGCACCGTCGCGGTCGACCAGCCCTGGCTGAGGTTGGCGATCCGGCTGATCTCGCCGTTCCGCAGGTACCAGATCTCCCCGTCGCCCCCGCGCAGCTTGGTCACCCGCAGTCCGACCTCCAGCACCGTGCCGCTCGCCGCCCCGGCGTCGATCTCGTCGCCGACCCCGTACTGGTCCTCGAGGATCATGAAGACGCCGGAGAGGAAGTCCGTGACCAGGCTCTTCGCGCCGAGGCCGATCGCCACCCCGGCGACCCCCGCGCTGGCCAGCACCGGCGCCAGGTTGATCCCCAGCACCGAGAGGACGTTCAGCGCCGCCGTGCCGAGGATCAGGCAGGAGGCGGTACTGCGCAGCACCGAGCCGATCGCCTCGGCCCGCTGCCGCCGCCGCTCGGCGTTCACCAGCAGCCCGCCCAGGCGCGCGTTGCCCGTCTCGCCGTCGCGCTTGGTCATCCGGCCTATCAGCTTGCGGATCAGCCGGTGCACCACCGCGCGCAGCGCGAGCGCGAGGGCGACGATCACGATGATCTGCAGGACCCCCTGGAAGGAGGTGACCACCCAGCTCTGCCAGTGGGTGTCCAGCCAGCTCACCGCCTGCTGCGCGCTCTGCCCGGCCTGCGTGCCGACCTGGGTGATCGAGGTCGGCTGCGGAGAAGGAGAAGGCGAAGGCGTGCCGGCGGCGGACCCGGAGGCGAGAAGGTCGTAGGCGTCTGACGGAAACACTGCGAGGCCTGCCTTGATGAGAGGGGACTGGACTCGCCGCCCACCCTAGCGAGCGGATCAGGCATGCCGAGAAGTCGCGAACCGGCCGCGACACGCCCGGAGCGCTCCGGCCACCTGCGCCGATCCGGTGGCCCCCGGGACCCTGAGGGTGCATCGACCTCCCCGCGCGGGCATCAGTGAGTGTGGGAGAACACACACCAGCCCCGATCTTGGTGAGTGCTGGCGCAGCGGGGAGTGCTGCGGCGACACTGGAGGAGATCGCGGAGCGAGGGGTGTGCGACGACCAGCGACACGTCGCTCAACCCCGAGCTTCGTGTTCGTCCCGGCGCGAGCCACGTGCCGTCGGCGGAAAGGGAGGCATCCGTGCCGCATGTCCTCGTCCTCAACGCGTCGTACGAGCCACTCGGTGTGGTCTCCACCCGGCGCGCTCTGCTCCTGGTCCTCAATCAGAAGGCGATCAGCCTGGAGGATTCCGGGATCGTCCTGCACAGCGTCACCAGCGCCGTACCGGCGCCGTCCGTCGTCCGACTGACCCGTTTCGTGCGGGTCCCCTTTCGCGGGCCCGTCCCGCTGACCCGCCGGGCGCTCTTCGCGCGCGACGGCGGGCGTTGTGTCTACTGCGGAGCCGCCGCAACCAGCGTCGACCACGTGGTGCCGCGCAGCCGGGGCGGCCGACACCAGTGGGACAACGTCGTCGCGGCCTGCCGCCGCTGCAACCACGTCAAGGCCGACCGCCATCTGGTGGAACTGGGGTGGAGGATGAGTCGCCCACCCGCCCCTCCGTCCGGCCTGGCCTGGCGGATCATCGGCACCGGCCACCGCGACCCGCGGTGGCTTCCGTATCTGGAGCCCTTCTCCACCAAGGAGGACCTCACCCACCTCTCCGCGTGAGGGCCGCGCCCCTGGTCCCGCCCTGGTCCCGCCCTGATCCCGCGGCCCCCGGGACCGGGCGGAGCAGGGGCGCCTACGCCGCGGGGTCGCCCGCGCCCTCAGCCGCGCCCACGCGCCCAGCCGCGCCCACGCGCCCCGCGTCTCCCGCGCCCTCGGCGTCTCCCGCGCCCTCGGCGTCTCCCGCGCCCCCCGCGTCTCCCGCGCGCCCCGCGCTCGCCCGCAGCGCGTCCACCGCCGCGCGGATGGACGGCCGCCGGTCCGTGTCGGCGCTCCACACCGCGTACAGATGCCTCCGCATCGGATGCCGGACCGCCAGCGCCCGCGCCTGCGCGGGCAGCTCCCCGCGCCCCAGCCGCGGCATCACCGCCACCCCCAGCCCGGCCGCGACCAGCGCCAGCTGCGACGGATGCTCCTCCACCCAGTGCGCCAGCCGCGGTTCGAAGCCCTTCGAGCGCAGCGTGAAGGTCAGCCACTCGTGGCAGAACCCGCCGTCCTGCCAGCAGACCCACTCGTCCTCGGCGAACTCCTCCAGGCTCACCGACTCCCGGTCGGCCAGCGGGTGGCCGGCCGGCACCACCAGGTCCGCGATGTCGTCCAGCAGCGGCGCCTTCACCATTCCGTCCGGCAGCGCGAAGGGCTTGTTGTACCAGTCCAGGACGATGCCGAGGTCCAGGTCGCCGCGCACCAGCCGCCGTACGCACTGCTCCGGTTCGCATTCGGTGACGTTCAGCGCCAGCTCCGGATGCCGCCCCCGCAGCTCCGCCGCCATCCCCGGGACCAGCCCGCGCAGCGCGGTCGGGAACGCGCCGAGCCGCAGCCGGCCGCCGACCACCCCGCGCCGGGCCTCCAGCTCCGCCTGGGCGCGCTCGACCTGGCCCAGGATCAGCCCGGCGTGCTCGGCGAGCAGCCGGCCCGCGTCGGTGAGCCGGACGCCGCGCCCGTTCCTGGCCAGCAGCCGCTGCCCGGCCTCCCGCTCCAGCTTCGCCAGCTGCTGGGAGACCGCCGAGGTGGTGACGTGCAGCCCCTCCGCCGCCGCGCTGACCGATCCGTGCCGGGCGACGGCCTGCAGGGTGCGGAGACGCTCAAGGTTGAACATGTAAGCAAGCCTACGAGGTTCCCGGTACAAATTCTCGCTTGTGCTTAGAGGTTGACCACCCTCACTCTGGTGCCATGACCACCTCCGCCACCCCTGCCGGCCCCGCGGCCGCCGTCCCGGCCCCGACGGCCGACATCACCTCGCCCCCCGCCCGCCGCCCAGGCGGCGAAAGCGGCGGGCGCGGCGAAAGCGGCGGGCGCGGCGGCCCCGCCGGGGCGGGCGCCCGGCTCGACTGGCGGGTCAACTTCGCCGTCCTCTCCCTGGTCTGGGGCTTCAGCTTCCTGCTGATCAAGATCGGCACGGACGGCTACGCGCCGCTCCAGGTCTCCTTCGGCCGGATGCTGGCCGGCGCCGCGGTCCTGCTGACCGCGCTCTTCGCGCGCGGCGGCCGGCTGCCCCGCGGGTTCGGCGTCTGGTGGCGGCTGGCGGTGGCCGCCTTCCTCCTGAACACCCTGCCGTGGGCGCTCTTCGCCTACTCCGAGCGCCTGGTGCCGTCCCAGCTGGCCGCGATCGCCAACGCCACCTCCCCGCTGTGGGGGATGCTCCTCGCCCTGGTCGCGCTGCGCGAGGACCGGCCGACCCGGCGCCGGCTCGGCGGCCTCGTCCTCGGCTTCGTCGGGGTGCTCACCGTCCTCGGAGCCTGGCAGGGCTTCGACGGCGCCAACCCCCTCGGCACCGTCCTGGCCCTCCTCGCCTCGCTCAGCTACCCGATCGGCTGGATCTGGGTGCGGCGCACCCTCGGCGGCCGTCCGGAGTCCCATCTGGCGCTCTCGGGAACGCAGTTGCTGCTGGGCGCGGCCGAGGGCGCGGTGGCGATGGCCTTCGGCGCGGGCCTGCCGCACCACTTCCCGCTCGGCCCCACGCTGGCCGTCCTCGCCCTGGGGGTCTTCGGGACCGGGATCGCCATGCTCCTCCAGTACGGCCTGGTGGCCGAGGTCGGGCCCACGGTGGGGCAGTCCGTCACCTACGTGATCCCGGTGGTCGCCACCGCCGCCGGGGTGCTGCTCCTCGGCGAGGCGCTGCACTGGAACACCGTGGTGGGAGCGGTGATCGTGCTGGCCGGCGCGGCGCTCACGCAGAGCCGCGGACCGGGCGGGGGCCGCGTCCGGCGCGGCCGCCGCCCGTAGTTACCAGCCAGTCAATAAACCCCTCCCGAACGGTTGACTGTGCCAGTGTTCACTGTCACATTGAGCCTGTCCGAGGGCGGCAGCCGCCGTCCGGCCCCTGGACCGGGAGGCAAGAACCGCATGATTCCTGGCGCGCGCGAGCGCCGTGTGGACGCCGGCGACGTCAGTCTCGCCGTCGTCGAGGCAGGCGACCCGGACCGCCCGACCCTCCTCTTCGTCCACGGCTACCCGGACTCGAAGAAGGTCTGGGAGCCCGTCATGTCCCGGCTGGCCGACCGCTACCACGTGGTCGCCTACGACGTACGGGGCGCCGGCCGGTCCACCGCCCCCGCCCCGGCGGCCGCCAACTACCGCCTGGAGCGCCTGGAGTCGGACGTCACCGCCGTCCTCGACAGCCTCGGCGCCGGCCCCGGGGCCGCCCCCGTCCACCTCGTCGGCCACGACTGGGGCTCCGTCCAGGGCTGGGAGTTCGCCACCTCGACCGCGCTGCGCGGCCGGCTCGCCTCCTTCACCAGCATCTCCGGCCCCTGCCTGGACCACTTCGGGCACTGGATGAAGCGCCGCTACGGCCGCCCCACCCCCCGCCGGGCCGTTCAGGCCCTCGGCCAGGGCGCCCGCTCCTGGTACGTCTACGCCCTCCACACCCCGCGGCTGCCCGAACTCCTGTGGCGCGGACCGCTCGGCAAGGCCTGGCCGGGCCTCCTCTCCCGGGTCGAGCACCTGCCGCGCAGCGCCGACTACCCCGGCCCGACCCTTCCCGAGGACGCCGCCAACGGCGCCTGGCTGTACCGCGCCAACGTCCGCGAGCGGCTGCTCCACCCGCGCCGGGACCGGATCGCGCACGTCCCGGTCCAGCTGATCGTCCCGGCCCACGACCCCTACCTCTCGCCGCGGCTCTACGACGACCTGGACGAATGGGCCCCGGTCCTCCGCCGCCGCAGCCTGGACTCCGGCCACTGGGCCCCGCGCACCCGCCCCGACGTCCTCGCCCGCATGATCGCCGACTTCGTCGAGGACACCGCCGCCGGCGCCGTCACCGGCGACACCACGCGCCCCCAGGTCGCCCGTACCGAACCGCACGCCCCCGGCTCACCCCAATCCTCCCGTGCGGAGTCCCGGGCCGAGGCCAAGGCGTCCCGCTGGACGGCCCACTACGCCGGCCGCCTCGCCCTGGTCACCGGCGCCGGCAGCGGGATCGGCCGGGCCACCACCCTCGCCCTGGTCGAGGCCGGCGCCCGGGTCGTCGCGGTCGACCGGGACGCCGCCTCCGCCGCCCGCACCGCCGAACTCGCCGCCCTGATCGCCGGGTCCGGCGGCGCCGCCCACCCCGAGCAGGCGGACGTCTCAGACGAGCGGGCCATGACCGAGCTGGCCGAGAAGGTGCACGCCCAGTACGGCGTTCTCGACCTGCTGGTGAACAACGCCGGGATCGGCCACGGCGGCGCCTTCATGGACACCACCACCGCCGAGTGGAAGCGCGTCCTCGACGTCAACCTGTGGGGCGTGATCCACGGCTGCCTCCTCTTCGGCCGCGCGATGGCCGAGCGCGGGCAGGGCGGACACATCGTCAACATCGCCTCAGCGGCGGCACTTCAGCCCTCCCGCGCGCTCCCGGCGTACAGTACGTCCAAAGCCGCCGTGCTCATGCTCAGCGAGTGCCTGCGTGCCGAACTGGCCGACCGGGGCGTCGGGGTGACCGCCGTCTGCCCGGGCTTCGTCAACACCGCGATCACCACCACAGCCGGGTTCAGCGGGGTCGACGAGGAGGAGCAGGCCCGGCTTCGTGCCCGCAGCACGAGGCTGTACCGTCTCCGGAACTACCGTCCGGAGAAGGTGGCCGAGGCGGTGCTGCGTGCCGCGGTGCGGAACACCGCGGTGCAACCGGTCGCCCCGGAGGCACACCTCTTCCGTGGCGTGGCCCGGCTCTCGCCCGCCCTCCGGCGGCTGATGGCGCGGGCCGAACCGCCCGTCTGACGCCGAGCCGGGGCGTTGAGCCCGGAGGAGCAAGCACCATGGCCGAGGCCCGCCCCCGTACCGGTCCGCGGGTGCCGCCGCAGCGAGCGGCGGCGCCCCCGGCCGAGGGGCGGGCCGAGTACCGCATCGACGACCTGGCCCGGGAGGCCGGCACCACCGCCCGCAACGTCCGGGCCTACCAGGACCGCGGCCTGCTGCCCCGGCCCGACCGGCGCGGCCGGGCCAACGTCTACGGCCCCGCCCATCTGGAGCGCCTCCGGCTGATCTCGCAGCTCCTGGACCGCGGCCACACCCTGGCCGGCATCAAGGAGCTGATCGACGCCTGGGAGAACGGCACCGGCCTCGGCGGGGTACTCGGCCTGGCCGCCGAGGTCGCCGGGCCGTGGAGCGACGAGAGCGCCGCGGAGCTGTCCCGGGCCGAACTCACCGCCGCCTTCGGCCACCGCGACGACGAGGCGGTGGAGAAGGCGGTACGCCTGGGCGTCCTCGAACCGGTCGGCGAGGACCGCTACCGGGTGCCGAGCCCCGCGCTGATCCGCCTGGCGGCCGAACTCCACGCGGACGGCGCCCCGTTGGGCGCGATCATCGACCAGCTGGTGACCCTCCGCGCCGACCTCGACGGCATCGCCCAGTCCATGGTCCGCTTCAGCGCCACCCACCTCTTCGCCGGCTACGCCGGCCACCCCCTCTCGGACCACGAGGCCGCCGAGATCCTCTCCTCCGTCCGCCGTCTGCGGCCGCTGGCCCAGCAGGCGATGGAGGCCGAACTGGCCCGCGCGCTGCGGGCGCAGGCCCTCCACCTCCTCAACGCGGCCCTCGCCAACGAGCCCTGACGCGCGCGCGACGAACGGAGCACCTGAAGGGCGAGTCCGCCCCGCGGGTTCGCCCGGCTTCGCTCACGGCTTCGTCGAGACGTAGTACCGGCGCGCCCCCGCGGCCAGCACCAGCGGATCGGTATAGATCGCGGTACGTAGATCCACCAGCTGGGCCGGGTGCACCACCTTCCCGATCGCGTCGCGCGAGGCGATCACCGCCCCCGTGAACCGCTCCACCAGCCCCGAGGCCACATCCGCCCGGGTCACCAGGACATTCGCCACCGCCGCCGTGGCCACCGGTCGCGCCCCCGCGGTCCCCGCGTAGATCCCCGCCGGAATCGTCGAGGACCGGTACGGACTCCCCGTCCCCGCAAGCCGGTTCAGCCCCGCCACCAGCCCGCCCAGCGGCACCAGCCGCACCTCCGCCCGCCGCGCCAGCGCCGTCACCGCCCCGGTGGGCAGCCCCCCGGACCAGAAGAACGCGTCCAGCCGCCCGTCCACCAGCGCCGTCGGCGCGTCGTGGATCCCGATCGGCACCGCCGTCAGGTCCCGCCCCGGGACCAGCCCCGCCTCCCGCAGCACCCGCCCGGCGATCAGCGCGACCCCGGACCCGGCCTGCCCCACCCCCACCTGCCGCCCGCGGAGGTCGGCCGCGCTCCGCACCGGCGAGCCGGCGGGCACCACCAGCTGCACGTAGTCGTCGTAGAGCCGCGCGATCCCGCGCAGCCGCCCGGCCGCCTCCGGGTCGGACGCCTGGAACTGGGCCACCGCGTCCACCGTGGCGATCGCGAAGTCGTCCCGCCCGTCGGACACCCGCCGCAGGTTCTCCAGGGACCCGGCCGTCGGGTCGAGCCGCACCCGCACCCCCGGTATCGAGTGCTCCACCCACGGTCTGAGCATCCGCCCGTACTCGTCGTAGACCCCGTCCGCGGTGCCGGTGGCCAGGCCGACCACGCCCCTCGGGTAGGCCACCCCCGACGGCTCGGACGCCCACCAGCCGAACAGCCCCGCGGCCAGCACCACCAGCACCGCGCCGATCCGCGCCCAGCGCGACCGCGCCAGCCGCCGGAACCCGCCTCGCCGCCCGGGTCTTCGCCCAGGTCCCGCCCCCAGCCCCATGCCCCGGGATCCTGCCGGGACCCGGCCGTCCGCGCAACGCGTACCCTGGTGCGTTGAGATGAGCGCGCGAACATACAAGGTGGTCACCTACGGCTGCCAGATGAATGTCCATGACTCCGAGCGGCTGTCCGGTCTGCTGGACGACGCCGGCTACGCCCGCGCCCCCGAGGGCGACGAGGCGGACGTCGTCGTCTTCAACACCTGTGCCGTACGCGAGAACGCCGACAACCGCCTGTACGGCAACCTGGGCCGGCTGGCCCCGGTGAAGGCCAGGCGGGACGGGATGCAGATCGCGGTGGGCGGCTGCCTGGCCCAGAAGGACCGGGACACCATCGTCCGCAAGGCCCCCTGGGTCGACGTGGTCTTCGGCACCCACAACATCGGCAGCCTCCCCGCGCTCCTGGAACGCTCGCGGGTCGAGCGGGAGGCCCAGGTCGAGATCCTCGACTCGCTGGAGACCTTCCCGTCCACCCTCCCCACCCGCCGCGAGTCCGCCTACGCGGCCTGGGTCGCCATCTCCGTCGGCTGCAACAACACCTGCACCTTCTGCATCGTCCCGGCGCTGCGCGGCAAGGAGAAGGACCGCCGTCCCGGCGACATCCTCGCCGAGGTGGAGGCGCTGGTCGCGGAGGGCGTCACCGAGGTGACCCTGCTCGGCCAGAACGTCAACGCCTACGGCTCCGACATCGGCGACCGCGAGGCCTTCTCCAAGCTGCTGCGCGCCTGCGGCGGCGTCGAGGGCCTGGAGCGGGTCCGCTTCACCTCGCCGCACCCCCGCGACTTCACCGACGACGTCATCGCCGCGATGGCCGAGACGCCGAACGTGATGCACCAGCTGCACATGCCGCTGCAGTCCGGCTCGGACTCCGTGCTGCGCGCGATGCGCCGCTCCTACCGCCAGGAGCGCTACCTCTCCATCATCGAGAAGGTCCGCGCCGCCATGCCGGACGCCGCCATCTCCACCGACATCATCGTCGGCTTCCCCGGCGAGACCGACGAGGACTTCGAGCAGACCCTCCACGTGGTCCGCGAGGCGCGCTTCGCCCAGGCGTTCACCTTCCAGTACTCCAAGCGGCCCGGCACGCCGGCCGCCGAGATGCCGGACCAGGTCCCGAAGGCCGTCGTCCAGGAGCGCTACGACCGGCTGATCGCCCTCCAGGAGGAGATCTCCTGGGCGGAGAACAGGAAGCAGGTCGGCCGCACCCTAGAGGTCCTGGTCGCCGAGGGGGAGGGCCGCAAGGACGACCGCACCGACCGGCTGTCCGGCCGGGCGCCGGACAACCGCCTGGTGCACTTCAAGCGCCCGGCGGGGGAGGCCCCCCGCCCCGGCGACATGGTCACCGTCGAGGTCACCTACGCCGCCCCGCACCACCTGCTGGCCGAGGGCGAGCCGCTCGCCCTGCGCCGGACCCGGGCCGGCGACGCCTGGGAGAAGCGGAACGCGCCGGCGGCCCCCGCCGCCAAGGGCGTCATGCTCGGCCTTCCCACCGTCGGCGCCCCGGCGCCGGCCGCGGCCGAGGCACCTGGCTGCGGCTGCGACTGAGTGAGAGCCCGCGGGTAACCTGACTGCCCATGGCCCTGAAGATCGCGACCGTTCCCGCCGCCCCCCTGCTCGTTCCGGAGGTCGCGGCGGGGGCCGCGCCGGAGCTCGCGGAGCTCCGCGAAGCCGCCCGGGAGGCCGTCCGCGCGCTGCGCGAGGGCTCCCCGGAGGCGCTCGTGGTGGTGGGGGCCGCCGCCGACCGTTCCGCACGCGGGGTCTTCCCGCCCGGATCCCCGGGCTCCTTCCGCCCCTTCGGGGTGGACCGCGGCGTCCGGCTGGGCGGCGCGGAGACCCCGCCGGACGCCCGGGTGCTGCCGCGCTCGCTCGCCGTCGGGGCCTGGCTGGTGGCCGACGCGGGCTGGGCGGAGGCCCCCGCCGTCGGCCTCGCGGTCGGCCCCTCCGCCTCACCCGAGCGCTGCCTGCAGGCCGGGCGCGAGCTGGTGGAGGACGTCTACGCCGGTCAGGACCTCGCCGTCCTGGTGCTCGCCGACGGCAGCGCCTGCCGGACCCTCAAGGCCCCCGGCTACCTGGACCCCCGCGCGGAGGGCTACGACGCCGCCCTGGCCGCCGCACTCGCCGCCGCCGACGCGGACGCCCTCGCCGCCCTCGACCCCGGACTCTCGGCGGAGCTCCAGGCGGAGGGCCGGGCCCCGTGGCAGGTCGCCGCGGGCGCGGCCCAGGCGCATGCGAAGGCGGCCGGGGCGCAGGACGCGCTCACCGGCCGCCTGCTCCGCGAGGAGGCGCCGTACGGGGTGGGCTACTTCGTCTCGCTCTGGTCCTGACCCGGCCCGGTCGGCGGGACCGGCGGGGTGGGCGGCTGAGACGGCCCCGGGCCGCCGCCGCCTGAGGCGCCCGCCTGCGGTGCCCCAGCGGGCGGCGGCGAGTCGCTCCCCTGGGACTGGGCGAAGTCGCTGAGCGCGGACTTCGCCTTGTCCCGGCCGGCGCCGATCTGGTCGGAGTACTTGCCCTTGGTGGCCTTGTCGGCGGTCTCGCCGACCTTGTCCATCGCGGAGCCGATCTGCTCGCTGTGCCGGTCGGCGAAGGTGCCGGCCTTCTCCTTGGCCCTGCTCGCGGTCTCCCCGACCTTCTCCTTCGCCGCCTCGATCTGGTCGCTGTGCTTGTCGGCGAATTCGTCCGCCTTCTTCTTGGCCTGGTGGAAAGCGTCCTTCAGCTGGTCCGAGAGTCCCATCGGGCACGACTCCTCGATCTCGACGACCTCGTTGAAAGGGGTGAATCGCAGAAATCGAGCGAAACACCGCATAGCACACGAGAGCCTACCCAGCGTGCGCCCGCTTCTCACGGCGAGCGCGCCGCCCACCGAGCCTTTGGGAGACTGGAGGACGTGAACACCCCCACCCGATCCCCCCGTGTCGTCGCCGTGGTCGGCGCCACCGCCGCCGGCAAGTCGGACCTCGCCGTGGCCCTCGCCCGCAAGCTCGGCGGCGAGGTCGTCAACGCCGACTCGATGCAGCTCTACCGGGGAATGGACATCGGCACCGCCAAGCTCACCGAGGCCGAGCGCCAAGGGGTGCCGCACCACCTGCTGGACGTCTGGGATGTCACCGTCACGGCCAGCGTCGCGGAGTACCAGCGGCTGGCCCGCGCGGTGCTGGACGACCTGCTGGCGCGCGGGCGCACGCCGATCCTGGTGGGCGGCTCCGGCCTGTACATCCGGGGCGCCGTGGACGATCTGGAGTTCCCCGGCACCGACCCGGCCGTACGGGCCCGGCTGGAGGCCGAGCTCGCCGAGCAGGGCTCCGGCGCGCTCCACGCACGGTTGGCCGCGGCCGACCCGGCGGCCGCCGAGGCCATCCTGCCCAGCAACGGCCGGCGGATCGTCCGCGCCCTGGAGGTGGTGGAGATCACCGGCCGCCCGTTCACCGCCAACCTCCCCGGCCACCGCTCGGTCTACGACGCGGTGCAGATCGGCGTCCGGGTGCCGCGCCCGGAGCTGGACGAGCGGATCGCCCTGCGGGTGGACCGGATGTGGCGGGACGGCCTGGTGGACGAGGTGCGCGCGCTGGAGGCGGAGGGGCTGCGGGAGGGCCGCACGGCCTCCCGGGCGCTCGGCTACCAGCAGGTGCTGGCGCAGCTCTCGGGGGAGTGCGCGGAGGAGGAGGCGCGCGAGGAGACCGTCCGCGCCACCCGCCGCTTCGCCCGGCGGCAGGAGTCCTGGTTCCGCCGCGACCCGCGGGTGCACTGGCTGGACAGCAGGGGCCCGGAGTTGGTCGACGAGGCGCTGGACATCCTTGCCGCGAACGGTAGTTGAGGCTCCGGTCGGGGGCCGCCGCGGCTCGGCGGAGGCCCTCGCCGTTCCTTCACCGATCCTTCATCCGGCGTTCGCCGGGCGCCTTTCGGGCGCCTTTCGGGCTGCGTCCGGGCGGCCTCCGGACGGCCGCTGATCGACTGCGAGTGCATCGGCAAAAGCACCTGCAGGTGCAGAGGGACCGAGCGATTACGGCCTGATCACGTCATGGCCACGGATCACCGGCAGGCCCCCCGCCGTGCCGGGTGGCCGCCCTTGCCCGTGTCATCATCGAGCACATCGGAAAGCCGGTGCCGAACGTCCCCGGTGTTGAGACCCCAGGGAGGCCGCGTGTCGATGGATACCGGCCCCGGGCTCCACCGGATCGGCCGCTCCGGGGAGGGCGAGATGCCCGATGAGCCCGAGGTCAGCCGGGAGCCCGCCGATCACGATCGTGAGCTTGGGAGCGGTCTTGAGCGGTCGAACGGCCGCGCCGGAGTCCGGCGCCCGGCCGAACCGGCCCCCGGCCTGGACGACCTCGACCGGGGCATCGACGGCGAGGGCGAGCCGGCGGAGCCGGAGCGCCCCTTCCGGGAGCGCGAGCTCCGCCCGCCCGGCCGGCTCCGGCTCTGGCAGACCCTGCCGATCGGCGCCCTGGCCATCCTGGGCGCCCTGATGTTCGCCTTTCCGCTGGCCTTCGAGAGCTCAGGCGGCGGGGTGGTGGTCGGGATGCTCGGACTGCTCCTCTTCGCCGCCGCCTGCGGCTGGGGCGCGGCCGCCGCCTACCGGGCCGGCTTCGCGCTGCCCGGACTGCCCCGGGTGGGCTCCGGCGCCCGGCCGGGCTGGAGGGCCCTGCTCGGCTACACCTGCGTCGGCGTCGTGGTGCTGGCCCTCGCCGTCTGGCGGGTCGCCCGGCTGCGCGGCTGACCGCTTCGCGGTCGGCGGGCCGCAGCCCGTACCATCGCGGGTGTGAGCGATCAGGCGACCACCACCACTACCACCGGCATCGGCACCGGTACCGGCGCGGCCGGCCGGCGGACGCCCGGGATCCCGTTCCTCAAGGGGCACGGCACGGAGAACGACTTCGTGATCATCCCCGACCCGGACGGGGCCCTGGAGCTGGACGCCGCCCTGGTGGCCCGGATCTGCGACCGGCGCGCCGGGATCGGCGCGGACGGCGTGCTCCGCGTGGTGCGCTCCGCCGCCCACCCCGAGGCGGCCGAACTGGCCGACTCCGCCGAGTGGTTCATGGACTACCGCAACTCCGACGGCTCGATCGCCGAGATGTGCGGCAACGGCGTCCGGGTCTTCGCCCGCTACCTGGTCGACGCCGGCCTCGCCGGCTCCGGCGACCTGGCCGTCGCCACCCGCGCCGGGCTGCGCCGGCTGCACATCGCCAAGGACGCCCCGGACGGCACCCCCGGCGAGGTCACCGTCGACATGGGGAAGCCCGCCTTCCCGCAGCCGCAGGAGGGCGTCCTGGCCACCCCGCGCGGCGGCGCCGAGCCGGTGGCCTGGCCCGCCGTCAACGTCAACATGGGCAATCCGCACGCCGTGGTCTTCGTCCAGGACCTCGCCGAGGCCGGCCACCTGTACGAGGCTCCGGAGGTCACTCCGGCCGGTGCCTACCCGGAGGGCGTCAACGTCGAGTTCGTGGCCGATCTGGGCCCGCGGGCGGTCGCCATGCGGGTGCACGAGCGCGGCTCCGGCGAGACCCGCTCCTGCGGCACCGGCGCCTGCGCCGTGATGGTCGCCGCCGCCCGCCGGGACGGCCGGGACCCGCTGGTCACGGGGGAGCGGGTGACCTACACCGTGGACCTCCCCGGCGGCCGCCTGGTGATCTCCCAACTCCCGGACGGCACGGTCGAGATGACCGGCCCGGCGGTGATCGTCGGCGAGGGTGTGCTGTACCCGGGGCAGCTGCTCGGCCGCTGAACGGGCCCGCTGGGCCGCCCCCGGGGCCGGAACGGTCGATCGACGGTCAACCTTTCATCGTTTCCGTTCCTTCCGTGATCCAAATCCCCCATTCGGGTTGTCCTCGCTACGCTGGGCGGGTACTCACGCACGCTCCGTGGTGAGGTCGGTTATGCAGGGGAGCGCCGTCGCCGTACAGCCGGAGGTGCGCATGACCAGCGAAGCCGGTGCAGTACCCGGAGTGCCCGTGCCGGGGCCGGGGGCGCCCGGAGCCCCCGGGGCCCCTGGGGTGCCCGCGGCCCCCGCCCAGCGCGGGCGGGGCGCGCGCCGCGGGTTCGCGGCGCTGCTGTCCACCGCGCGTCCGGAACTCCCGGACGCCATGGAACCGGTGGTCCGCGCCCACCGGGCCCGGCACCCGCGGATGGGCCGCCCCGAACTCGCCCTGCTGGCCCGGGCGTACCAGGTGGCCGAGGCCTCGCACCGGGGCCAGAAGCGGAAGAGCGGCGAGCCGTACATCACCCATCCGCTCGCGGTCACGATGATCCTCGCCCAACTCGGCGCCGAGACCACCACCCTGGTCGCCGCCCTCCTCCACGACACCGTGGAGGACACGGACATGACGCTGCGTCAGGTCGAGGAGGAGTTCGGCCCCGAGGTGGCCTACCTGGTCGACGGGGTGACCAAGCTGGACAAGGTCGACTTCGGCGCGGCGGCCGAGGCCGAGACCTTCCGCAAGATGCTCGTCGCCACCGGCAACGACGTCCGGGTGATGGTGATCAAGCTCGCCGACCGGCTGCACAACATGCGCACCCTGAAGCACATGAAGCCGGCCAGCCAGGTGCGGATCGCCAAGGTCACCCGGGACGTGCTCATCCCGCTCGCCGAGCGGCTCGGCATCCAGGTGGTCAAGACCGAGCTGGAGGACCTGGTCTTCTCCGTCCTCCATCCCCAGGAGCACGCCGCCACCCGCGCGCTGATCGCCGAGCACGAGGCGGCGGTGCTCGGCGAGGACGCCCCGCTGCGGCGGTTCGCGGCCAGACTCCGCCGCCAGCTGCGCGAGGCCGGGGTACGCGGGGAGGTCGGCGTCCGGCCGCGGCACTGCGTCTCGGTGCACCGCACCAGACTCGCCCGCGGCGCCGACGCGCCACCGGGGCCGCCGGCCCCGGGAGACCTGGCGCGGGTGCTGGTGGTGGTCGAGGAGCCGGCCGACTGCTACGCCGTGCTCGGCGAGCTCCACACCTGCTGGACGCCGCTGCCGGGGGAGTTCAAGGACTTCGTCGCCGCGCCCAAGTTCAACCTCTACCAGTCGCTGCACACCGCCGTGCTGATGGCGGAGGGCGGGGGAGCGGCCGAGGTGCTGGTCCGCACCGAACGGATGCACCAGGTGGCCGAGTTCGGGGTGGTCGCGCTGGGCGGGGTGCCGGCCAGCGCCGAGCCGGCGGAGCCAGAGGAGGGCGCCGACCCGGCCCGCCCCGGCTGGCTGGAGCGGCTGCTGGACTGGCAGCGGGTCACCCCCGATCCGGACACCTTCTGGTCCAGGCTCACCGCGGACCTCTCCGACGACCACGAGCTGACCGTGGTCACCGAGGACGGGCGGACCCTCCAGCTCCCGGCCGGCGCCGACTGCGTGGACGCGGCGTACGCGCTGGGCGAGGCGATCGGCCACCGCTGCGTCGGGGCCCGGGTCAACGGCCGGCTGGTCGCCCTCTCCACCCAGCTGTCCGACGGCGACGTGTTCGACGTCCTGACCGAGCCGCCGGACTCCGAGCCGAGCGGCCCGTCCCCGCTCTGGCTGGGCCACGCCAGAACCCCCCAGGCCAGGATCGCCATCGAACGCTGGCTCACCACCCACCCGTGCGGGCCCGCCCCGTCGGCTTCGGCGTCGGCGCCGCCTCCGGCTCCGGCTCCGGCTTCTGCGGGGTCCGGCGCGGGGTCCGACGACGGCGACGCCGAGGCCGTCGCTGAAGACGGCGCCGACGCCGACACCGACGCAGGTGGGGAGACAGACGCCGAGTCCACCTCCCCGGTCGCGCTCGACGGGCTCGGGATCACCGTCGCCGGCAGACCCGGCGCGCTGCCCCGCCTGGCCCGCTGCTGCACGCCGGTGCCGCCGGACCCGCTGGTCGGCTTCGCCATCCGCGGCGGCGCGATCGCCGTCCACCGGGCGGACTGCCCGACCGCCGCGGGAATGGTCGGCAAGGGCCGGACGCCACTGGAGGCCGGCTGGACGACGGCGGCCGGCCCCGCCGAGCCGGCCAGGCCGTACCGGGCCACCGTCCAGGTCGAGGCGCTCGGCCGGCCCCGCCTCCTCGCCGAGCTCACCGCGGCCATCTCGGCCGCCGGGGTGGACATCACCGCCGCCATGGTCCAGCCGCCGCGCGAACTGCGGGTCCGGCACACCTACACCGTCGTCCTCCCGGACGCCGAGGCGCTGCCGCCGCTGATGCGGGCCATGCTCCGGGTGCCCGGGGTGTACGACGTCTACCGGGCCAACCGGGAGACCGCCGGGGACACCGGAAACGCCGAAAACCCTGATGACCCGGAGAATGCCGCCGTGGGACCATTGTGGGGAATCCGCGGCATGGCCGCGGCGTTGTTTGTAGCGGACGACGCGGGGGAAACCTCCCGCGATCCGTCCGAACCCGGACCCCCGTCGAACTAAGGATGCTATGACGACTTCCACGCGATCCACGTCCGATGACCGTGAGAACCGCCGCCGCCCGGCGGACCTTCGGGCGGAAGCCCTGATGGATGAGGACCTCGCGGGAGTCGACGAGGCTCCGCGGGGTTCCGCCGACGGCGTGTACGGCGGCGGCTACGACGGCGACCAGTTCGACCGCACCGACCGCGCCGCGCTCCGCCGCGTCGCGGGCCTCTCCACCGAGCTCGAGGACGTCACCGAGGTCGAGTACCGCCAGCTGCGCCTGGAGCGCGTGGTGCTGGTCGGCGTCTGGACCGAGGGGACGGCCGAGGATGCGGAGAACTCCCTCGCCGAGCTGGCCGCGCTGGCCGAGACGGCCGGTTCGGTCGTCCTGGACGGGGTGATCCAGCGCCGCGACCGGCCCGACCCGGCGACCTACATCGGCTCCGGCAAGGCCGAGGAGCTGCGCGAGGTCGTCCTCTCCACCGGCGCCGACACGGTGGTCTGCGACGGCGAGCTGACGCCCGCCCAGCTGATCCACCTGGAGGACGTCGTCAAGGTGAAGGTCGTCGACCGGACGGCGCTGATCCTGGACATCTTCGCCCAGCACGCCAAGTCCCGTGAGGGCAAGGCGCAGGTCTCCCTCGCGCAGATGCAGTACATGCTGCCCCGGCTGCGCGGCTGGGGTCAGTCGCTCTCCCGGCAGATGGGTGGCGGTGGCTCCGGTTCCTCCGGCGGCGGGATGGCGACCCGCGGTCCCGGTGAGACCAAGATCGAGACCGACCGGCGCCGCATCCGCGAGAAGATGGCGAAGCTCCGCCGCGAGATCGCCGCGATGAAGACCGGCCGCGACACCAAGCGGCAGGAGCGGCGGCGGAACGCGATCCCGTCGGTGGCCATCGCCGGCTACACCAACGCGGGCAAGTCCTCGCTGCTCAACCGGCTCACCGGGGCCGGGGTGCTGGTGGAGAACGCGCTGTTCGCCACCCTGGACCCGACGATCCGCCGGGCCACCACGCCGGGCGGCCGGGTGTACACCCTGGCCGACACCGTCGGCTTCGTCCGGCACCTGCCGCACCACCTGGTGGAGGCCTTCCGCTCCACGATGGAGGAGGTCGCCGATGCGGACCTGGTGCTCCACGTGGTGGACGGCGCTCACCCGGACCCGGAGGCGCAGCTGGCCGCGGTGCGCGAGGTGTTCGCCGAGGTCGGCGCCGGTGAGGTGCCGGAGATCGTGGTGATCAACAAGGCCGACGCGGCCGACCCGCTGGTGATCCAGCGGCTGCTGCGCCGGGAGCCGCACGCGGTCGCCGTCTCGGCGCGCACCGGTGCGGGCCTCGACGAGCTGCTGAAGCTGCTCGAGGACGAGATCCCGCGGCCGGACATCGAGGTGGAGGCGCTGGTGCCGTACACCAGGGGCGACCTGGTCTCCCGGGCGCACGCCCAGGGCGAGGTCCTCGGCGAGGACCACCGCGCGGAGGGCACCCTGCTTCGCGCCCGCGTCCGCGAGGAGCTCGCCGCCGAGCTGGCCCGCTACGCGGTGACCCCGGCGTAACCCGCAGCCCCGCAGCCCTGCGGGCCGCGCCCCGGCCGTTTACGGCGCGGCGCCGCAGCCGGCGACGGACAACGGATTGCAACCCGTCCTCCGCCGCCGGCTGCGGCGCCGTTTGCGTTGGGCGCGCAGTTCCTCGCGCCCCCTTTTTTCGCCCTTCGGGCTCGTCGGCCGGGCCGGGGTTGCAACCTGTCGTCTGTCGCCGGCTGCGGCGTCGTTTGCGTGGGCCGCGCAGTTCCTCGCGCCCCTTAGTCGCCCTTCGGGCTCGTCGGCCGGGCCGGGGTTGCAACCTGTCGTCCATCGCCGGCTGCGGCGCCGTTTGCGCGGGCCGCGCAGTTCCTCGCGCCCCCTATTCGCCCTTCGGGCTCATCGGCCCGGCCGGGGGGGTGCAGCTCCTCCTCCGTCGCCGGCTGCGGCGCCGTTTGCGTTGGGCGCGCGGTTCCTCGCGGCCCTTTTTCGCCCTTCGGGCTCACTCGGCTTCGGGGGCTTTTACTCCTCTCCAGGGCGTTCTGTCTTGGGAATGGGGTCAAGTTCGGCCTTGCGCGCGCTAGTTGCCCGGAATTCGTGATCGGCGTCGGCATACCTCGTTGAACTGTCCAGGGCCCACCCGCAGCGCACACCTTCACCCGTGCGGGTGGCCCGCGCCCCAGCAGTTTGCTCGAAAGGCCATCGGGAAGGTAAGCCTTACCTCACTGAGAGTACCCAGGAGGTATCCGCCTGTGACCATCGCGTCCATCCTGAGTCGCCAGGCCGCCCGCGAATCCGCGGCCAGGACCTACGCCCGCACCCTGCCGATCGTCCCGGTCCGCGCCCGCGGGATGACCGTGGAGGGCGCCGACGGCAGGCGCTACCTCGACTGCCTCTCCGGCGCCGGGACCCTCGCCCTCGGCCACAACCACCCGGCCGTCGTCGAGGTGATCCGCCGCGTACTGGACTCGGAGGCGCCGCTGCACGTGCTGGACCTGGCCACCCCGGTGAAGGACGAGTTCACCAGCGAGCTCTTCGCCTCCCTCCCGCCCGCCTTCGCCGACCGCGACCTCCGGGTCCAGTTCTGCGGCCCGGCCGGCACCGACGCCGTCGAGGCCGCGATCAAACTCGCCCGCACCGCCACCGGCAGGCACCGGCTGCTCGCCTTCACCGGCGCGTACCACGGCATGACCGAGGGGGCCCTGGCCGTCAGCGGCGACGTCGAGCGGCGCGGCACCGACGCGGTGACCCGGCTGCCGTATCCGTACCCGTACCGCTGCCCGCTCGGCCTGGGCGAGCCCGAGGGCGCGCGGGTCGGCGCGCGCTGGACGGAGTCGCTGCTGGACGACCCGCGCGGCGGTACCGGCATCCCCGCCGCGATGCTGGTCGAGCCGGTGCAGGGGGAGGGCGGGGTGATCCCGGCCCCGGACTCCTGGCTGCGCGAGATGCGGAGGATCACCGAGGAGCGCGGCATCCCGCTGATCGTGGACGAGGTGCAGACCGGCGTCGGGCGTACCGGCCGGATGTGGGCGGTCGAGCACAGCGGCGTGGTGCCGGACGCCATGGTCGTCTCCAAGGCGGTCGGCGGCAGCCTGCCGCTGGCCGCCGTGGTCTACCGGAGCGATTTGGACCTCTGGCAGCCCGGCGCCCATGCCGGAACGTTCCGCGGGAACCAGCTGGCGATGGCCGCCGGCGCGGCGACCCTGCGGTTCGTCCGCGAGCAGCGGCTGGACGAGCGGGCCGCCGACCTCGGCGGCCGGATGCTGGAGCGGCTGCGCGAGTTGACGCGGCGTCACCGCTGCGTGGGCGAGGCGCGCGGGCGGGGCCTGATGCTGGGCCTTGAGCTGGTGCGGCCGGACGCCGATCCGGACGGGCTGGGAGCCCGGCCGCCCGCGCCGGAGCTGGCCCGGGCGGTGCAGCGGGAGGCGCTGCGCCGCGGGCTGATCGTCGAGACCGGCGGCAGGGACGGCTGCGTGGTCCGCCTCCTTCCACCGCTCACCATGAGCGAGGAGCAGGCGGAGGCGGTGCTGGAACGACTCGACGACGCGCTGACCGCGGCCGCCGCAGGGCCGCCGATCCCCGCGCCGCTGGGCGCCGGCGCCGTGAGCACCGACTGGGCGGGGGCCGGACGATGACCACCGACGTGTCGCCCTCCCAGCCGCTGCCGCTGCCGTCGACCTCGGCCTCGACCTCGGCCTCGTCGGAGATGTCGCTGCCGCCCCTGCCGCCGCTCCACCCCCTGCCGCCCCTCGCCGCGGCGCCCGCGCGGCCGAGGACGCCCGCCGCGCCCGCGCCGCGGGACCCCGCCGCGCGGCCGATGGCCGTCGGGACGCCCTGGGGCGCAACGGACGGCCCGGTCTCCGTCGCCGGCGGTCCGCTGCCGGAGAGCGTGCGGTCGGCCGAAGTCCCCGGCCCGTCCGGACCCGCCCAGGAGGCGGTCGGCACCCCGGTCGTCTGCGCCGGGGCACCCCGTGGGGCCCGGCGGAGGCCGGCGGCGCTGCCGGGCCCGTGGGCCAGACCGGCCAGACCAGCCACGCCGGCCACGCCGGACTCGGCGGCTCCTCCCTCCCCGCGCTGGTCCAGGAGGCGCTGGCGGGCCTGGCCGAGGGCCGCGCGGACCGGCAGGGCCCCGTACCCGCCGGAGGGCCGGAGGGCGTCGCGCGCGCCCTCGCGCCGCTCCTCGCGCCCGGCGCGCTGCTGCCGGAACGCCCCGACCCGGGCGCCCTCCGCACCCTCACCCGTGCGCTGGCGGCCACCGCCGCCGACCCCGCCCATCCCGCCTGCTCGGCCCATCTCCACTGCCCGCCGCTGGACGTCGCGGTCGCCGCCGAGCTGGCCGCGAGCGCCCTCAACCAGTCGCTGGACTCCTGGGACCAGGCCCCCGGCGGCACCGAGCTGGAGCCCGCCGTGCTGCGCGAGCTGTCCCGGCTGGTCGGCTTCGCCGACCCGGAGGGCGCCGGCGGGGTGTTCACCACCGGCGGCACCGAGTCCAACCTGATGGGCCTGCTCCTCGCCCGGGACGCGGTGCTCACCGAGCGGTACCGGGTGCGGCGCGGGGAGGGCATCCCGGCAGCCGCCGCCGGGCGGCTGCTGGTGTTCTGCTCCGCCGCCGCGCACTTCTCCTTCGCCCGTGCCGCGGCCCAACTCGGCCTCGGCAGCCGGGCGGTGCGGGCGGTGCCGACGGACGCGGCGGACCGGATGATCCCGGCCGAGCTGGAGCGCGCCCTCACCGAGGCGGAGGCCGAGGGCGACGTACCGATCTGCGTGGCCGCCACCGCGGGCACCACCGACCTCGGGGCGGTGGACCCGCTGCCGAGGATCGCCGAGGTGGCCCGGGCGCACCGGGTCCGGCTGCATGTGGACGCCGCGTACGGCGGCGGCGCCCTCTTCTCCCGCCGGCTGTCCCCGCTGCTGAACGGTCTGGAGCGGGCCGACACCGTCGCGCTCGACCTCCACAAGCTCGGCTGGCAGCCGGTGGCCGCCGGGGTCTTCCTGGCCCGCATGGCCGCGACGCTGGCGCCGCTGGAGCAGCGGGCCGCGTATCTGAACCCGGCGGACGACGAGGAGGCCGGGTACACCTCGCTGCTCGGCCGCTCGCTGCGCACCACCCGGCGGCCGGACGTCTTCAAACTCGCCGTCACCCTGCGGTCGCTGGGCCGGGCCGGGCTCGGCGCGATGGTCGACCGCTGCCACGCCCTGGCCTGCCACGCGGCCCGGCGGATCGCCGCCGAGCCGCGTCTCGAACTGACCGCGGCGCCGGTGCTGAGCACGGTCGTCTTCCGCTATCTGCCGAGCGGTGCGGACGGCCGGGAGTACCGCACCCCGGCGACCCCGCCGAGCGCCGCCGAGGCCGAGGCCCAGGCCCGGCTGACGGACCGGGTCAACGCCGAACTGCGGCGGCGGCTGCTCGCCGGCGGGCGGGCCGTGGTCGGCAGGACCGAGCGCGGCAGCGGCCCCGGCGCGGTGCGGCTCAAGCTCACCCTGCTCAACCCGTCGACCACGGAGGACGAACTGGACGCGCTGATCGGCCTGGTGGTCCGGGCGGGTGAGACCGCCGAGCACGCGCAGGCGGACGCCCAGGAGAGCGAGATCACGAGCAGCGGCACCGGTACGAGCGCCCGCACGACTGCCGGTACGAGCGCCGGCACCACCGCCGGCACGAGCAAGGGAGCCCTTCGGTGAACGTCCCGCACCAGCCGATCGACCCGGACGGCGACCCGGACGCGGACCTCCTGCTGCACCCCGATCCGGCGGTCGCGGCGGACGCCGCCGGGACCGAGCACCTCCTGCGCTGCTGGGTCCGGGAGGCCTCGGTGCCGCAGCCGCGCGGCGGGCAGCCGCTGGTGGTGGAGCTCGGCGGCGGGCTGCGGCTCTCCGCGCCGGTCCGCT
This sequence comes from Phaeacidiphilus oryzae TH49, assembly GCF_000744815.1. Classification (NCBI taxonomy): domain Bacteria; kingdom Bacillati; phylum Actinomycetota; class Actinomycetes; order Kitasatosporales; family Streptomycetaceae; genus Phaeacidiphilus; species Phaeacidiphilus oryzae. Next base: position 2,075,665 of record NZ_JQMQ01000005.1, on the reverse strand, counting down.
ACTGGTCGGCCTGCGGCTGGCACCGGTTCGGCGCCGCGGAGCTGGCCACGGCCGACGGCGCCACCCGGCGCCCGGCCGACGCGGTGACCGTCGCCGCGCTGCTGGCCCGCACGGCGGGGGCGGCTCCGCAGCCGCCGGGCGCGGCCGGCGGCCCCGGCCCCGGGGGCGAGGTCGCCGAGCTCACCGGCCGGGTCGCGGACTCGGTCCGCCGGGCCGCCCGGCATCTCGCGGAGCGCAGGGCCCGGCCGGAACCGCCGCCGGGCACGAGCGCCTTCCTCGACTCCGAGCAGGCGCTGCTCCTCGGCCATCCGCTGCACCCCACCCCCAAGTCGCGGGAGGGCCTCGGCGAGGCGGAGGCGGCCGCGTACTCGCCGGAGCTGCGGGGCAGCTTCCGACCGCACTGGTTCTCGGTGGACCGCTCCGTGGTCGCCTCCGACTCGGCGCTGCCGCAGGCCGCAGACGAGCTGCTGGCCGGGGTGTACGGCGACCGGCCGCCCGAGGACGGGCGCGCGCTGCTGCCGGTGCATCCGTGGCAGGCCCGCGAGGTGTTGCTCCGCCCGGCCGTCCGCGACCTGCTGGACCGCGGTGTGGTGCGCGATCTCGGCCCGGGCGGGGGCGCCCCCTGGTTCCCCACCTCGTCGCTGCGGACCGTCCACCGGCCCGGCGACCCGTTCATGCTGAAGCTCTCGCTGGGGCTGCGGATCACCAACTCCCGCCGGGAGAACCTCCGCAAGGAGCTGGAGCGCGGGGTCGAGATCAGCCGGCTGCTCGACTCCGGCCTCGGCGCGGAGTGGCGGGCCTCCGAGGCCTGCGCGGGTGCCGACTTCACCGTCGTCCGTGACCCCGCCTGGCTGGCGGTGGACGTGCCCGGGGTGCAGGGGCTGGACGTGGTGCTGCGGGACAACGCCTTCGGCCCCCACGAACGGGCGTACTGCCTGGCCGGGTTGGTCGCCGAGACCCCGTACTGGGGCGTGGACGGCAGGCCCGCGCGCTCCCGGCTGGCGGCCCTGCTGCAGGGGCTGGCGCGGCGGCACGGGCGGGCCCAGCGGACCGTCGCGGTCGAGTGGTTCGCCCGCTACCTGGAGCGCCTGGTGCTGCCCATCCTCTGGCTGGACGGGTACGCGGGCATCGCCCTGGAGGCCCACCAGCAGAACACCCTGGTGCTGCTGGACGCGGACGGCTGGCCCGCCGGCGGCCGGTACCGGGACAACCAGGGGTACTACTACCGCGCCTCGCGGGCGGCGGAGCTGGACGCCCGGCTGCCCGGGATCGGGCGGCGCAGCGAGACCTTCGTCGAGGACCCGGTGGTGGACGAGCGCTTCGCCTACTACCTGGGCGCCAACCACATCCTCGGCCTGATCGGCGCGTTCGGGGCGCAGCGGCTGGCCGACGAGCAGGTGCTCCTCGCGGTGCTGCGGCAGTTCCTGTCCGGCGCGGCGGTGCGCAGCCGCTCAGGGCTGCCGCAGCGGCTGCTGGAGGCGCCGACCCTGCGCTGCAAGGCCAATCTGCTGACCCGGCTGCGCGGCCTGGACGAGCTGGTCGGCCCGGTCGAGACCCAGTCCGTCTACGTCACCGTGCCGAACCCGGTCGCCGCGGCCGGCCGATCGCCCGCGCCGGGCCACCCCGCGAACGCCACCGCCGGAGTCCGCCGATGACCCCGCCCCAGCCTCCGCCCCACCCCGGGCCCCGGGCAGCAGACCCTCACCAGCCGCCACCCGCAGACGGCCCCGCCCCACGGAACACGGGCATGCCCGTCGCCGGGGGTGGGGCGGCGGCGGAGACGGCGCCCGGGGAGGTGGACGGGGGCCCCGGGAGTCGGCGATTGCCCGGGCAGGCGCGGGGTGGGCAGCGGCCCGTGCCGGCCTCCTCGCAGCCGGTGGATCTGCTGGACGGCGTCGCCCGGTGGGGTGCGGCCGGCACCCCGCGCGGCGAGTTCCGGCTGCAGCCGGTGCGGCTCGAACGGGATCTGGAGCTGATCGCCGGATGGATGAACGATCCGGTGGTCTCCGCGTTCTGGGAGCTCTCCGGGCCCGCGTACCTCACCGAGCAGCACATCGCCTCCCAGCTCACCTGCGACGGCCGCAGCGTGCCCTGCCTGGGACTGCTGAACGGCGCCCCGATGAGCTACTGGGAGGTCTACCGCGCCGATCTCGACCCGATCGCCAGGCACTATCCGTCCCGTCCGCACGACACCGGGATCCACCTGCTGATCGGTCCGCCCGAGTACCGCGGCCGCGGCCTCGGCGGAACCCTGATCCGGGCCGTCGCCGAGCTGATCCTCCGTCAGCGTCCGCGCGCCCAGCGGGTGGTGGCCGAGCCCGACGTCCGCAATCTGCCCTCGGTCCAGGCCTTCGCCCGGGCGGGCTTCCGCCGGGCGGCCGTGCTTGACCTCCCGGAGAAGCGTGCCGCGCTGATGCTCCGGGCCCGCTGACCGGGCGCGCGCCCCCGTCCGCTGCTGTTCCCTCCCCCTCCCGTCCGTCCGCCACTCCATCCGCACCTCCGTCCGCACCTCCGTGAGGAACCACTCCATGTCCCAGCCGGTGTCGCAGCCCGACTCGCAGCCGATCTCCCCGCCCCGGGCGGCCGCCGAGGAGCCCTACGACCTGCTCGGCATCGGGATCGGCCCGTTCAACCTCTCGCTGGCCGCGCTGGCCGACGGCGAGCGCTCGCTGCGCACCCTCTTCGTCGAGCGGAAGCCCGAGTTCCGCTGGCACCCGGGGCTGCTGGTGGACGGCGCCAGGATGCAGGTCCCCTTCCTGGCCGACCTGGTCTCGCTGGTCGACCCGACCAGCCCGTGGTCCTTCCTCGCCTACCTCCGGGCGCACGACCGGTTGTTCCCGTTCTACTTCGCCGAGCGCTTCCATCTCTCCCGGCGGGAGTACGACCACTACTGCCGCTGGGTCGCCGAGCGGCTGCCGCACTGCCGCTTCGGCACCTGCGTGGCCGCCGCCCGCTGGGAGCGCGCCGAGGACGGCGAGGACCTCTTCGCCGTGGACCTCCGCACCGCCCCGGCCGAGGGCGGCGGGGCCCTGCCGAGGACGACCACGGTCCGGGCCCGCAACCTGGTGCTCGGCGTCGGCACCGAGCCGGTCCTGCCGGAGGCCTTCGCCGCCCTGGACGGCCACCCCCGGGTCTGGCACGCCGGCGAGTACCGGCACCGCAGGGCCGCGCTGGCGGACGCCCGGGACGTCACCGTGGTCGGCTCCGGGCAGTCCGGCGCCGAGGTCTTCCTCGACCTCCTCCGGGAGCGCGAGCGGGCCGCCGAGTCGGGGCTGCCGGCCGGCGGCCGCACCGTGCGCTGGCTGACCCGCTCCGCCGCGATCGCGCCGATGGAGTACTCCAAGCTCGGCCTGGAGCACTTCACCCCCGACTACACCCGCTACTTCCACGCCCTCCCGGCCGCCGTCAGGGACGAGCTGATCGCCCGCCAGGGCCAGCTCTACAAGGCGGCCAGCGCCGACACCCTGGCCGAGATCCACGACCTCCTCTACGAGCGCTCGGTCGGCGGCGGTCCGCACACCACCGAGGACGTGGTGATCTCGCCCGGCACGGCGGTGCTCCGGGCCCGCTCGGCGCCGTACGGCGGCCCCCTCGAACTCCGCTGCCGGCACCGGGAGTCCGAGGGCGACTACACCCTGCGGACCGACGCGGTGATCCTGGCCACCGGCTACGCGGCCCGCCGCCCCGCCCTGCTGGACCCCCTCGCCGACCTGATCGACTGGGACGACCAGGGGCGCTACCAGGTCGACCTGGACCACCGGGTGGCGCTGCGCCCGGACATCGGCGGCGGCCTGTACGTCCAGAACGCGGAGCTCCACACCCACGGCGTGGGCACTCCGGACCTGGGGCTCGGCGCCCACCGGGCGGCCGTGATCCTCAACTCCGTGGCCGGGCGCACCGTCCATCGTCTGCCGGCGCGCACCGCTTTCACCACCTTCGGCCCCGCAGCGGCCGCCCCCGACGGTTCCGCCCCCTCGCCCGACCGGTGCCAGGGAAAGCCCGACGCAGAGGAGCCCACCCGTGCCGCAGCCCGTTGAGCGCTCCGCCGAGCTGTGCCGCCCGGCGGGGCTGGACGCCCAGGCGTGGCGACGCGCCTCCCGCCGCCTCCTGGAGAAGGCCATCGCCGAGTTCTGCTACGAGGAGATCCTGACCCCCGAGCCGACCGGGCCCACCCCGGCCGCCGCCCGATCCCCGGAAGCCTCGGCGGCCCCTTCGGAGGGTCGGGAAGCCCCTTCGGAAGGCCGGGAAGGCCCGGAAGCCCGGGAAGCCCCGGACGCCGGGTACCGGATCGGCCCCTACGAGTTCCGCGCCCGTCGCGGGGCGTACCGCGGCTGGCGGATCGTCCCCGGCTCGGTCCGCCGGGACGGCGAACCGGCCACCGACCCGCTGGCGCTCCTCCTCGACCTGCGCGACGAGCTCGGCGTGGCCGGCGACACCGCCGGCCACCTGGTCCGCGAGCTCACCGCGACCCTCCTCGCCGACGTCTCGCTGGACCTCCGCTGCCCGAGCGCCAAGGAGCTCGCCGACCTCGACTACGCCGAACTCGAAGGACACCAGACCGGCCATCCCTGGCTGGTCGCCAACAAGGGCCGGGTCGGCTTCTCCGCGACGGACGCGGAGCGCTGGGCGCCGGAGGCCCGGCGCCCCGCCGTGCTGCCGTGGATCGCCGTCCACCGCTCCCTCGCCGACTACCGCGGCGTCCCCGGCCTCCCGGCCGAGCGGCTCTACGCCGAGGAGCTGGGGGAGGAGGCCGCCGCCCGCTTCCGCGCCGCCATCACGGGCCGCGGCCGGGACCCGGAGGAGTACCTGCTGCTCCCGGTGCACCCCTGGCAGTGGGACGAGACCATCGTGCCGTTCTTCGCGCCGCACCTCGCCGACGACACGATCATCCCGCTCGGCCCGGACGGCGAGACCAGGCTGCCGCAGCAGTCCGTCCGCACCTTCCTCAACCTCGGCCGGCCGGCGGGGCGCACCGTCAAGCTCCCGCTCTCCGTGCTCAACACCATGGTCTGGCGGGGCCTGCCCACCGAGCGCACCCGCTCGGCGCCGGCGGTCACCGCCTGGGTGCAGGGGCTGCGGGCCGCCGACCCCTATCTGCGCGACGAATGCCGGGTCGCGCTGCTCGGCGAGACCGCCTCGGTCACCGTCCGCCATCCGCTGCTGGAGTCGATCCCGGGGGTGCCGTACCAGTACCGGGAGCTGCTCGGCGCGATCTGGCGGGAGCCCCTCGCGGACCATCTGGAACCGGGGGAGCGGGCCCGCACGCTGGCCGCGCTGCTGCAGACCGACCGGACCGGCCGGGCGCTGACGGCGGAGCTGGTGGCCCGCTCCGGGGCCGGCGCCCGCGCCTGGACGCGCGCCCTCTTCGGCGCGCTGCTGCCGCCCCTGCTGCACTTCCTCTACCGCTACGGGACGGTGTTCTCCCCGCACGGCGAGAACGCCATCGTGGTCTTCGACGAACGGGACCTTCCGGTGCGGCTCGCGGTCAAGGACTTCGTCGACGACGTCAACGTCAGCGCGGTGCCGCTGCCGGAGCTCGACGGGATGCCGGACGAGGTGGCCCGGGTCCTGCTGCGCGAGGAACCGGACTACCTCTGCCAGTTCATCCACTCCGGACTCCTGGTCGGGGTCTTCCGCTATCTGGCGCCGCTGATGGAGGACCAACTCGGCCTGCCCGAGGACGAGTTCTGGACCCTCCTGCGGGACACCGTGCTGGCGGAGCAGTCCCGCTTCCCGGAGCTCCGCTCCCGGCACCGCCTCTTCGACCTCCTCACCCCGCGGATCGACCGGCTCTGCCTCAACCGCAACCGCCTCCTGCTGGACGGCTACCGCGACCGCGCCACCCGCCCCCATGTGGCCGCCTACGGGACCGTCCCCAACCCTCTCGCCTCCCCCAAGGGGTGAGCGCCGGAGGGTGGGAACCGCCGGTCGGTGCCCGGCTGTCAGTGCCGCCCTCTAGGCTGGACCGGCCATGACGAACAAGCTCCCCCTGCCCGGTGAGGGCGAAGAAGACGCGCCGGGCGAGCCCGGCGGCGACCCCGCCGGCGATCCCGCCGCCGTTCCCGACCGCACCAGCGAGCTCCTCCACGCGGCGGTCGAGGCGGTCGGCGGCACCGAGCGCCCCGGCCAGGTGCGGATGGCCAAGGCCGTCGCCGACGCCGTCGAGTCGGGGGAGCACCTCCTGGTCGAGGCCGGCACCGGCACCGGAAAGTCCCTCGCCTACCTGGTGCCCGCCCTCGCCCACGGCGACCGGGTGGTGGTCGCCACCGCGACCCTGGCCCTGCAGCGCCAGCTGGTGGAGCGCGACCTCCCGCGGACGGTCGAGGCGGTGCGCCCCATCCTCCGCCGCAAGCCGCTGTACGCCATGCTGAAGGGCCGTTCCAACTATCTCTGTCTCCACCGCCTCCACGAGGGCGCGCCGGCCGACGACGGCGAGGGCCTCTTCGACCCGGCCGAGGCCCTGGGCGCGCAGGCCGGCCCCAGCAGCAAGCTGGGCAAGGACATCGTCCGGCTGCGCGACTGGGCCGACGAGACCGAGACCGGCGACCGGGACGACCTCTCGCCCGGCGTCTCCGACAAGGCCTGGTCCCAGTACTCGGTCAGCTCCCGGGAGTGCCTGGGCGCCACCCGCTGCCCGTACGGCCAGGACTGCTTCGCCGAGCAGGCCCGGGAGCGGGCCAAGCTGGCCGACGTGGTGGTGACCAACCACGCCCTCCTCGCCATCGACACCCTGGAGGGCGCCCCGGTCCTCCCCGAGCACGGCCTGCTGATCGTCGACGAGGCGCACGAGCTGGTCTCCCGGGTGACCGGGGTGGCCACCGCCGAGCTCAGCCCGACGACCCTGAACCGCGCCGTGCGGCGGGCCGCCAAGCTGGCCAACGAGAAGGCCGTGGACGCCCTCCAGGCGGCCGCGGAGAACTACCACGGCCTGATGGAGGTGGCCCAGCCCGGCCGCCTGGAGGAGCTGCCCGAGAACCTCGGCTACGCGGTCGCCGCGGTCCGGGACGCCTGCCGTGAGGTGATCGTCTCGCTGGGGGAGGTCAGGGACCGCAAGGTCGCCGACGAGGACGCGGTCCGCAAGCAGGCGCTGGCCTCGGTGGAGCACATCCACGAGACCGCGGAGCGGCTGATCGAGGGTTCGCCCTTCGACGTGGTCTGGGTCGAGCTCAACGACCGCCTCGGCGGGATGGGCGCGGCCTCGCTGCGGGTCGCCCCGCTCACCGTCTCCGGCCTGCTCCGGGAGAACCTCTACCAGGACCGCTCGGTGGTCCTCACCTCCGCGACCCTCAAGCTGGGCGGGGACTTCAACGGCCCGGCGCTCTCCGTCGGCCTCGGCCCGGACGGCCGGCTGCCGGACGAGCGGGGCCCGGCCGACGTCCCCGGCGCGTACGGGGGCCGGGGCGGGGGCCGCGGCCGCGCGCCCGGTACGGACGAGACCGGCGGCAGCAAGGACGATCTCGGGGAGGAGCTGCCGGTGGCCACGCCGCCCTGGCGCGGCATCGACGTCGGCTCCCCCTTCGAGTACCGGAAGCAGGGCATCCTCTATGTCGCCCGGCACCTCCCTCCGCCCGGCCGCGAGCCGGACCGGCCGGAGATGCTGGACGAGCTCTCCGACCTGATCCAGGCGGCCGGCGGCCGTACCCTCGGGCTGTTCTCCTCGATGCGCGGTGCGCGGGCCGCGGCGGAGAAGCTCAGGGAGCGGATCGACCACCCGATCCTCCTCCAGGGCGAGGAGACCCTGGGCGAGCTGATCCGGCGCTTCGCGGCGGACGCCGAGACCTGCCTGTTCGGCACCCTCTCGCTGTGGCAGGGGGTCGACGTCCCCGGCTCCGCCTGCCAGCTGGTGGTGATGGACAGGATCCCGTTCCCGCGGCCGGACGACCCGCTGATGAGCGCCCGGCAGCGGGCGGTCGAACAGCATGGCGGGAACGGCTTCATGGCCGTCGCCGCCACCCATGCCGCGCTGCTGATGGCCCAGGGCTCGGGCCGGCTGGTCCGCTCCTCGGAGGACCGCGGGGTCGTCGCGGTGCTGGACCCTCGGCTGGCCACGGCCCGCTACGGCGGCTTCTTCCGCTCCTCGATGCCGGACTTCTGGTACACCACCGACCGCAACCAGGTGCGGCGCTCGCTCGCGGCGATCAACGAGAACGCGCCGCCGGTACGCAAGCGCGACTAGCCCCGACGCGACGAAGCGGCCACTCAGGCACGCAGCCACGCAGGCGCGAGTGAGGGGCGCGGAATTCCCCGCGCCCCCTCACTCGTGCCTTCGACGGCGCGTTCAGACGCGCCTGAGCACCGCCACGACCTTGCCGAGGATGGTCGCGTTGTCGCCCGGGATCGGCTGGTACGCCGCGTTGTGCGGCATCAGCCAGATGTGGCCGTCCTCGCGCTTCAGCCGCTTCACCGTCGCCTCGCCGTCGATCATCGCCGCGACGATGTCGCCGTTCTCCGCGACCGGCTGGCGGCGGACGGTGACCCAGTCGCCGTCCATGATCGCGGCCTCGATCATCGAGTCACCGCTGACCTTCAGCGCGAACAGCTCGCCGTCGCCGACCAGCTGCCGGGGGAGCGGGAAGACGTCCTCGACCGACTGCTCGGCGAGGATCGGGCCGCCGGCCGCGATCCGGCCGACCAGCGGGACGTAGGAGGTGGACGGGCGGCTGGGCCGCTCTGCGGCCTCCGGGCGGGCGACCTCCACCCCGCGGACCTCGTAGGCGCGCGGCCGGTGGGGGTCGCGACGGAGGAATCCCTTGCGCTCCAGCGCCATCAGCTGATGCGCCACCGAAGAGGTGCTGGAAAGCCCGACCGCCTGGCCGATCTCCCGCATGGACGGCGGGTATCCGCGGCGCTGGACGGAATCCCGGATCACCTCGATGACCCGCCGCTGACGCTCCGTCAGGCCGGATTCGTCGGTGCGGATTCCGGGCGGCCGGCCGGGAAGCGAGCGAGCGGCCGGAGCAGGTGCGTCCTCTGCGGGGGAATGGTCCATGGGGGAATGCTCGACGGGCTGGTCGGGAACGAGACCGGAGGCCGCCGGAGGCGGTCCGTCCTGTGAGTTGTGATCCGTGTGGTCCATGGTCTTCTGGGATCGTTCCTGCACCGGGACGGTGCTGCTTTCTGTGGTGGTCACGGCGGGCCCTCTCGACGGAAGTTCTCCCCTTGTATGGGGCCAACGGCAACCCCGATCGAAAGGTTGCGCCAAACACACGTTCGAGTGAATTATTTCCTATCCGGCTGATTCGATCAAGGCGCTGGGTGTAGGGGCTTTTCTTCGGGCTTGTCGACGAGTGTCTCGATCGTTTGTTCGGCCGCGTCAGTCTAGTAGGGATTGCTCTCCGGGGTAACCGGGGCGGGCCGAACTGATCGAAAGCGGTCCCGGATCGCCCGCGGATCCACTCGGAAGTGACACCGAAAACGACGCGCCGAGCCCTCGCGGGCCGACCGGGTGACCTTCCGAACCGGGGCCCCAGCCGCCCCCTCCGCCCCTCCCGTCGGTGACCTGCGACGATCGCCTCCGGTGAGTCCGCGGCCACGACACGCACTCGTGGGGTCGGTGCCGAAGCACCACATCTTGTGGGTAGATTGGTCCCCGCAGCCCACAAGTTGTGGTCCCCCCGGGGCACAGCCCGCTGGGCTTCGCCTAGACTGTGGTCGCTCCCGACGCCTTCCGAGGCGGCTGGGGGCCGTGGTGCCATACCCGGCGGCGCTCCGCCGGTGGACCAGCTCCGCCCTCGTGGCGCGCAGTCGAGGCACCGTCAGCGATCGTCAGTGGACAGCGGTCCAGCGGCTTGGCCGCCGAGCGTCAGGGAGGGGCACACCAGTCATGCATTGCCCGTTCTGCCGGCATCCCGACAGCCGCGTGGTGGACTCCAGGACCACCGACGACGGCGCGGCCATCCGCCGCCGCCGTCAGTGCCCGGAGTGCAACCGCCGCTTCACCACGGTCGAGACCGCCGCGCTCATGGTCATCAAGCGCAGCGGCGTCACCGAGCCGTTCAGCAGGGACAAGGTGATCTCCGGGGTCCGCAAGGCCTGCCAGGGCCGACCGGTCACCGAGGACGCCCTGGCCCAGCTCGGCCAGCGGGTGGAGGAGGCGGTCCGGCTCACCGGCAGTGCCGAACTCTCCACCCACGACGTCGGGTTGGCCATACTCGGCCCGCTCAAGGAGCTGGACGTGGTGGCCTATCTGAGGTTCGCCTCGGTGTACCAGGCATACGAATCGCTCGAAGACTTCGAGGCGGCCATCGCGGAGCTCCGCGGTGATCGGCCTCCGGCCGCGGACCCGGACGCGGAAGCGCCCGTGCCCGCCCCCGCCGCGCGGTGAGCCGGGGCCGTAAGGCCCTGTGACGCGCGAGCGGTAGGCATATCAGCAGCAGTCACATCAGCAGCAGACCAGCAGCCGGGTCCGGCCGCCGTCCGGCGGACAGGGTCGGTCCTACGGACATGCCTCGACCGGCGACGCGGTCCCGGCATGCCCGCGGACCGACACCCGGCGGCACGGCAGGACCGACGAGAGTACGCAGCGCCTGAGGGAAGGAACCGGGCGCCCGGGGCGTTTGCCCCCAGGAGGAGGAAGCAGCAGATGACAGACACGACCAGCGGCTCCGCACGTGGGTCCAAGGCGAAGGGCGGCAAGACCGCCACGGGGGCCGGGAAGTCCGTTAAGTCGAATGGGTCGGGCCACGGGGGCCTCCGCGTCGAGCGTGTCTACACCACCCCCGGGGTGCACCCGTACGACGAGGTGAACTGGGTGCGCCGGGACGTCGTGATGACGAACTGGCGTGACGGCTCGATCAACTTCGAGCAGCGCGGTGTCGAGTTCCCCGACTCCTGGTCGGTCAACTCGATCAACATCGTGACCAGCAAGTACTTCCGCGGCGCGCTCGGCACCCCGCAGCGCGAGTGGAGCCTCAAGCAGCTCATCGACCGGGTGGTGAAGACCTACCGCGCGGCCGGTGAGGAGAACGGTTACTTCGCGTCCTCCGACGACGCCGAGATCTTCGAGCACGAGCTGGCGCACGCCCTCCTCCACCAGGTGTTCAGCTTCAACTCGCCGGTCTGGTTCAACGTCGGCACCAAGCAGCCGCAGCAGGTCTCGGCCTGCTTCATCCTCTCCGTCGACGACTCCATGGAGTCGATCCTCGACTGGTACAAGGAAGAGGGGATGATCTTCAAGGGCGGCTCGGGCGCCGGCCTGAACCTCTCCCGCATCCGCTCCTCCAAGGAGCTCCTCTCCTCCGGCGGGAACGCCTCGGGCCCGGTCTCCTTCATGCGCGGCGCCGACGCCTCGGCCGGCACCATCAAGTCCGGCGGCGCCACCCGCCGGGCCGCCAAGATGGTCGTGCTGGACGTCGACCACCCGGACGTCGAGGCCTTCATCGAGACCAAGGTGAAGGAGGAGGAGAAGATCCGCGCGCTGCGCGACGCGGGCTTCGACATGGACCTCGGCGGCGACGACATCGCCTCCGTGCAGTACCAGAACGCCAACAACTCCGTCCGGGTCTCGGACGAGTTCATGAACGCCGTGGAGAACGGCACCGAGTTCGGCCTGCGCGGCCGGCTGGACGGCGAGGTCATCGAGACCGTCGACGCCAAGGGCCTGTTCCGCAAGATGGCCGAGGCCGCCTGGGCCTGCGCCGACCCGGGCATCCAGTACGACTCCGTGATCAACCACTGGCACACCTGCCCGGAGTCGGGCCGGATCAACGCCTCCAACCCGTGCTCCGAGTACATGCACCTGGACAACTCCAGCTGCAACCTGGCCTCGCTGAACCTGATGAAGTTCCTCCGCGACGACGAGCAGGGCCACCAGTCCTTCGACGCGGTCACCTTCGCCAAGGTGGTGGAGCTGGTCATCACCGCGATGGACATCTCCATCTGCTTCGCCGACTTCCCGACCGAGAAGATCGGTGAGACCACCCGCGCCTACCGCCAGCTCGGCATCGGCTACGCCAACCTCGGCGCGCTGCTGATGGCGACCGGCCACGCGTACGACTCGGACGGCGGCCGCGCCCTGGCCGGCGCCATCACCTCGCTGATGACCGGCACCGCGTACAAGCGCTCCGCCGAGCTGGCCGGCGTCGTCGGCCCGTACGACGGCTACGCCCGCAACGCCGAGCCCCACCAGCGGGTGATGCGCCAGCACTCGGACGCCAACGGCACCGCCGTCCGGATGGACGACCTGGACACCCCGGTGTGGGCCGCCGCCACCGAGACCTGGCAGGACGTGCTGCGCCTCGGCGCCCAGCACGGTTTCCGCAACGCGCAGGCCTCGGTGCTCGCCCCGACCGGCACCATCGGCCTGATGATGGACTGCGACACCACCGGCGTCGAGCCCGACCTGGCCCTGGTCAAGTTCAAGAAGCTGGTCGGCGGCGGCTCGATGCAGATCGTCAACAACACGGTGCCGCGCGCCCTCAAGCGCCTCGGCTACCAGGACGAGCAGGTCGAGGCGATCGTCGCGCACATCGCCGAGCACGGGAACGTCATCGACGCCCCCGGCCTCAAGCCCGAGCACTACGAGGTCTTCGACTGCGCCATGGGCGAGCGCTCCATCTCGCCGATGGGCCACGTCCGGATGATGGCCGCGATCCAGCCCTGGATCTCCGGTGCCATCTCCAAGACCGTGAACATGCCGGCCTCGGCCACGGTCGAGGACGTCGAGGAGATCTACTTCGAGGCCTGGAAGATGGGGGTCAAGGCGCTCGCCATCTACCGCGAGAACTCGAAGGTCGGCCAGCCGCTCTCGGCCAAGAAGAAGGAGGAGGCCAAGGCGGAGGCCGCCGAGCCGGAGAAGGTGGTCGAGTACCGCCCGGTCCGCAAGCGCCTGCCGAAGGGCCGTCCCGGCATCACCACCTCCTTCACGGTGGGCGGCGCCGAGGGCTACATGACCGCCAACTCCTACCCGGACGACGGCCTGGGCGAGGTCTTCCTCAAGATGTCCAAGCAGGGTTCGACCCTCGCGGGCATGATGGACGCCTTCTCCATCGCGGTCTCGGTCGGCCTGCAGTACGGCGTGCCGCTGGAGACCTACGTCTCCAAGTTCACCAACATGCGGTTCGAGCCGGCCGGTCTGACCGACGACCCGGACGTGCGGATGGCGCAGTCGATCGTCGACTACATCTTCCGCCGCCTGGCGCTGGACTTCCTGCCCTTCGAGACCCGCTCCGCGCTCGGCATCCACTCCGCCGAGGAGCGCCAGCGCCACCTGGAGACCGGCTCCTATGAGTCGGACGAGTTCGAGGACGGCGACGAGGTGGACGTCGAGGGCCTGGCCCAGTCCGCCCCGCGGGTCGAGCAGGCCCCGGCCAGGAAGCAGGAGGAGTCGAAGCCCGCCAAGACGGCGCCGGCCCACAACTCCACCGAACTGCTGGAGATCCAGCAGGGCATCGCCGCCGACGCGCCGCTCTGCTTCTCCTGCGGCACCAAGATGCGCCGCGCCGGCTCCTGCTACGTCTGCGAGGGCTGCGGCTCCACCAGCGGCTGCAGCTGACGCGGTGACGTGCTGATGCAGTGACGTGCTGACGCAGTGACGGAGGATGCCTCCCGCCCCGCGAAGGGGCGGGAGGCATCCCGTCGTTCAGGCGCCGCCGAGGGCCGCCGAGGGCCGCCGGGCGCGACCGGGCGCTACCGGGCGCGCTGGACGCGCTGCTCGTCCCAGACCGGCTCCGGCGTCTCGCGTACCCGGCCGTCGCTGCCGAAGACCAGGTACCGGTCGAAGGAGCGGGCGAACCAGCGGTCGTGGGTGACCGCGAGGACGGTGCCCTGATACGACTCCAGGCCCTCCTGCAGCGCCTCCGCCGACTCCAGGTCGAGGTTGTCGGTGGGCTCGTCGAGCAACAGCAGGGTGGTGCCCTGAAGTTCGAGGAGCAGGATCTGGAAGCGGGCCTGCTGCCCCCCGGAGAGCCGTTCGAAGACCTGGTCGCCCTGGCGTTCGAGCTCGTAGCGGCGGAGCGCGGACATCGCCTTGCCGCGGTCCCGGGCGTGCTCGGTCCACAGGATGTCGACCAGCGTCCGGCCGAGCAGTTCGGCGTGTGCGTGGGTCTGCGCGAAGTGGCCCGGTACGACCCGCGCGCCCAGCTTCGCCAGGCCCTCGTGCGGGACCTCCTCGCCCGCGAGGAGCCGCAGGAAGTGCGACTTGCCCGAGCCGTTGGAGCCGAGCACGGCGACCCGCTCGCCGTAGAAGACCTCCAGTGAGAACGGCTTCATCAGCCCGGTGAGTTCGAGCTCCTCGCAGGTGACGGCGCGGACGCCGGTGCGGCCGCCCTGCAGCCGCATCCGGATCTCCTGCTTGCGCGGCGGCTCCGGCGGCGGGCCGATCTCCTCGAACCTCCGCAGCCGGGTCTTCGCCGCCTGGTAGCGGGAGGCCATCTCGTCGCTGCGGGCGGCGTACTGCTGGAGGTCCTGCACCAGCCGCCTCAGCTGGGCGTGCTTCTCGTCCCAGCGGCGGCGCAGCTCCTCGAAGCGGGCGAAGCGCTCCTGGCGGGCCTCGTGGAAGGTGCCGAAGCCGCCGCCGTGCACCCAGACGTCCGAGCCGGCCGGGCTCGGCTCCACCGCGATGATCCGCTTGGCGGCCCGGGCCAGCAACTCCCGGTCGTGCGAGACGAAGAGGACCGTCTTGCCGGTCTCGCCGAGCCGCTCCTCCAGCCACCGCTTGCCGGGGACGTCCAGATAGTTGTCCGGCTCGTCGAGGAGCAGTACCTCGTCCGGGCCGCGCAGCAGCGCCTCCAGCACCAGCCGCTTCTGCTCGCCGCCGGAGAGGGTGCGCACCTGTCGCCACTGGGCCTTCTCGTAGGGGACGCCGAGCGCCGCCATGGTGCACATGTCCCAGACGGTCTCGGCCTCGTAGCCGCCGGCCTCCGCCCAGTCGGCCAGCGCCTGGGCGTACTTCATCTGGGCGGCCTCGTCGTCGACCGTCATGATCAGGTGCTCCCCGGCGTCCACGGCCGCCGCGGCCGTCCGGATCCGCGGCGGGGCGACGGAGACCAGCAGGTCGCGGACGGTGCTCTCGTCCCGCACCGACCCGACGAACTGCCGCATCACGCCGACCCCGCCGCTGGACGTCACCGTCCCGCCGTGCGGTCTGAGCTCCCCGGAGAGCAGCCGCAGCAGGGTCGTCTTGCCCGCGCCGTTCGCCCCCACCAGGGCCGCGACCGAGCGCTCGCCCACCCGGAACGACGCGTCGCCGAGGAGCACGCGCCCGTCCGGCAGGTAGTACTCGAGGTGCGAGGCTTCCAGGTGTCCCATCGCGGTTCGTCCTTCTCTTCGGTACGGCGGCGCTGCCGGAGGCCGCCGGCTCGCCGGACGCCCACCACGGGCCAGGGTGCCAGGTGCGGGCCGAAGACGGCTGGTGATTTTCCGGGCCACCGGCGCGAAGGCGACCGGCCGCGGCTCAGAGCTGCTCGGAGGCGTCCGCCGGGGCCGGGCCGGTGGCGGCGGCCGGGACCGGTGCGGGTCCGTCCGGCAGCGGGAGGCCGGGGCGGCGCCCGGCCCGCCCGGCCCGGCCGGCCCGTCCGGCCCGTCCGGCGCGGATCGCGTCGGCGGTGAGGAGGACCAGGGCCAGCCAGACCAGGGCGAAGCCGAGCCAGCGGCCCAGCGGCATGTGCTCGTGGTCGACGGTGACCCCGAGGAGGAACTGGAAGATCGGCGCCAGGTACTGGAGCAGGCCGATGGTGCTGAGCGGGATCCGGACCGCGGCGGCGCCGAAGCAGAGCAGCGGGATCGCGGTGACCACGCCGCTCAGCGCGAGGAGGGCGACATGGCCGGGGGAGCCGCCGCGGTAGGTGCCGCCGCCGCTCGCGGCCAGGTTGATGACCAGGAGGTAGGCCACGGCGGGCAGGAACTGCAGGCCGGTCTCCGCGGCCAGGCTCTCCAGCCCGCCGAGCGCGGCCTTCTTCTTCAGCAGTCCGTAGCTGCCGAAGGAGAAGGCGAGGACCAGGGCCACCCAGGGCAGTCGCCCGTAGCCGAGGGCCAGGACGAGCACCGCGACGGCGCCGATGCCGACCGCCGCCCACTGCGCGGGCCGCAGCCTCTCGCGCAGGACCAGCACCCCCAGGGCGATGGTGACCAGCGGGTTGATGAAGTAGCCGAGGGCCGCCTCGACCACCCGGCCGTCGTTGACCGCCCAGATGTAGACGCCCCAGTTGACCGAGATGACGGTCGCCGCGCAGGCCAGGACGAGCAGCCGCCGGGGCTGCCGCAGCAGCGGGCGCAGCCAGGACCACTGGCGCCGGACCAGCAGGATCACCGCCACCGCCACCAGCGACCAGGCCATCCGGCTGGCCAGGATCTCACCGGCCCCGCTGGGCTTCAGCAGCGGCCAGTACAGGGGGAAGAGGCCCCACAGTCCGTACGCCGCCGCGCCCAGCCAGATGCCGGTGCGCTCGCTCTGCCGTCCCATCCGCCCACCCCGTTCAGGAGCCCGTCGCCGAGAGGAGGTTAGAGCCTGGCGCCGCGCGGTGTCATCAGTGTTTCGCCATTTGGGTTCTGACAGGCGGAAGGGCGCCGAAGACTGGGGAAGCCGGGCCTCCGGGACTACGCTGCGGGAAAGGCGCACTGGCGGATCCTGGGAGGCCGCGGTGAGTGAGACGGTGCTGGTGACGGGCGGGACGGGGACGCTGGGCAGGCCGCTGGTGCGGCGCCTGGTGGAGGACGGCCACGCGGTGCGGTTGCTGAGCCGGAAGGCCCGGCCGCTGGGCGGGGCCGCGGCGAAGGTGCCGAAGAGCGTCGAGTGGTGCGTGGGCGACCTGGTCGAGGGGGTCGGCCTGGACGCGGCCCTGGACGGCGCCACCGCGGTGGTGCACTGCGCCAGCGACCCGCGGCGGTCGAACGCGGACATCACCGCGGGGCGGAACCTGGTGGAGGCGGCGCGCCGGGCCGGCCACCTGGTGTACGTCTCGATCGTCGGGGTGGACCGGGTGCCGCTCGGCTACTACCGGACGAAGCTGGCGGTGGAGGGGGAGATCGCGGGGTCGCCGGTGCCGTGGAGCATCCTGCGGGCGACCCAGTTCCACGACCTCCTCAAGATGATCATCGGCGGCGTGGCCAAGGTGCCGGTGATGCCGCTGCCGTCCGGGGTGAGCTTCCAGCCGGTGGAGGTGGACGAGGTCGCCGAGCGGCTGGTGGGCCTGGTCGACGCGGGTCCGTCCCGGCGGGTGCCGGACTTCGGGGGCCCGAGGTGCGCGCGGTGGTCGACCTGGCCGAGGCGTATCTGCGGGCGACCGGGCTGAACCGGCGGGTGCTGCCGGTCCCGTTCCCCGGCAAGGTCTTCGCCGGCTACCGGGAGGGCGGCCATCTGGCGCCGGAACACGCCGACGGGCGCCGCACCTGGGAGGAGTACCTGGCGGAGAACGTCGCCGGTCGCTGAGGACTGGGGACTGACCGCCGGGTGCTGCGGGCCGAGCGCCGGGCGGTGGGAGCCCGGGAGCCGAGAGTCGAGAGCCGAGAGCCGAGAGCCGTGCGCCGGCCCGGCCGGGAGGTGACCCGGCCGGGCCGGCGCACGGTCAGGCGCCGCCCGCGGGGAGGCTGTCGGCGGCGGGTTCGCCGGTCCGCCCGGCGCGGATCACGAAGACCGCGATCAGCAGCGCGAGGACGCCGAAGACCACGCCCATCTCATACGCCCTGGCGATGCCGTGGGCGAGCACCTGCGAGGCGTACGGCGCGGGCAGCTGGCCGGTGTGCTTGAACTGGGCGAGCTGCTGCGGGGACGCGTGCGCCAGGAAGTCCGCCGCCTGGTGCCGTCCCTCGTTGCGGGTGGCGGTGGCGAAGACCGTGGTGAGGATGGACAACCCCAGTGAACCCCCCACCTGCTGCGTGGTGTTGAGCATCCCGGTGGCGGCGCCGGTCTCCTCCACCGGCACTCCCGAGACCGCGATCAGCATCACCGGGACGAAGATCAGCCCCATCCCGAGTCCGAAGAGCAGCGTCGGGCCGAGCATGCCGTCCACATAGCCGGTGTGGGCGCTGGTGCGGGTGAGCCAGAACAGCCCGACAGTGGTCAGCAGCGCACCGGTGGCCAGGAAGGGTTTGGGGCCGAACCGGCTCTGCAGGCGCGAGGAGAACTGCGCCGCGACGATGATCGCCGCACTGATCGGCAGGAAGGCGACGCCGGCCCGCAGCGGGCTGTAGCCGAGGATGTTCTGCACGAAGAGGGTCAGGAAGAAGAAGACCGAGAACATCGCCGCGGCCAGCAGCATCATCATCGCGAAGCTGCCGCTGCGGTTGCGCTCCCGGAACAGCCGGAGCGGCGTGATCGGCTGCGCGGTCCTCCGCTCGACCAGGAGGAAGGCGGTGAGGAGCAGTGCGGCCGCGCCGAACGCCCCCAGTGCCACGGGATCCGACCAGCCGTGCTGGGCGGCCCGGATGAAGCCGAAGACCAGGGAGCCGAGTCCGGCCGTGGAGGTCAGCGCGCCCGTCAGGTCGAAGCGGCCGGGATGCCGTTCGGACTCGTTGATGTAGAGCGGGGCGAGGACGGCGATGGCGATGCCGATCGGCACGTTGACGAAGAGCACCCACCGCCAGGACAGCCAGGAGGTGAGCATTCCGCCGGCCAGCAGTCCGATGGCGCCGCCGGCCCCGGCCACCGCGGAGAGGACGCCGAACGCCCGGTTGCGCTCGGGGCCCTCGGCGAAGTTGGTGGCGATCAGTGCCAGCGCGGTGGGCGAGGCGATGGCGCCGCCGACGCCCTGGAGGGCGCGTGCGGCCAGCAGCCAGCCGGAGTCGGGGGCGAAGCCGCCGAGCATCGAGGCGCCGGCGAAGAGCAGCACGCCGGTGATGAACACCCGGCGGCGGCCGAGGATGTCGCCCAACCGCCCGCCCAGCAGGAGGAGTCCGCCGAAGGTGAGGGTGTAGGCGTTGACGACCCACGTGAGGTCGGTGGTGGAGAAGTGCAGTGCGCGCTGGATGTGCGGCAGTGCGATGTTCACGATGGTGACGTCGAGGACCACCATCAGCTGGGTCGCGGCGATCACGGTCAGGGTCACGGCGGGATGCCTGCCGAGCCGCGCGCGGGGCGGTCCGGGTCGCGCCAGAACGGTGGCCGGTGGTGAGCTCGCTGGTGGGGATACGGCCATGACAGGCCCTCCGGACACTAGGAGAGAACGGAGCCGTTCACTACAATCCGAGGGTAGGCGGGGGATGTAGTGAACGCAATCGTTCTCTAGGAGTAGACGCGGGGCCCGCCCTCGGCATGCCGGGCGAGACCGGGGGCCGGGCGCCGTCCGGGAGTTGGAGCCGCCGTATGGTCCTGCCGAGCCGCCGGTCCGGCGCAGCCGGCACCGGGAAGAGCGCGTCGAGGGACGGCGCCGGATCAGGCGCGGTGGACGCGGCGAGCGGGGCGCGCGCCTCGGGCGTCTGTCCGCGGGGCCTCGCGCCGCTGCGGCGCCGCGGCAAGCAGCTGGAGTCGGCGATCTACGAGGCCACCCTCCGCGAGCTGGTGGCCTGCGGCTACGCCAAGCTGACCATGGAAGGCGTGGCCAGCGGGGCGCAGACCGGCAAGGCCGCGCTGTACCGCCGCTGGCAGTCCAAGCAGGACCTGGTGATGGACGCGCTCCGGACCTGCCTGCCCGAGGTCGGCCCGCTGCCGGAGACCGGAAGCCTCCGCTCCGACCTCCTCTCGGTCGCCGACCGGATGCTGACCGCGATGCGCAGCCATCCGGGCAGCGCCCTGCGGGCGGTCATCGACGAGCTGGACCACGAGCACGCCCAGGCCTTCTTCGAACTGGTCCACCAGCGGGTGGTGGAGCCGGTGACCGAGCTGATCCAGGCGGTGCTCGCGGAGGGCGAGCGGCGCGGCGAGGTGCGGCCGGGCGCGGCCTGCCCGCTGGTCGCGGACGTGCTGCCGGCGATGCTGCTGTACCGGACCAAGATGCGCGGCGCCGATCCGGACGAGGACGAGGCCCGGGCGGTGGTCGACCAGGTCCTCCTCCCGCTGGTCCGGGCCGGGGAGGACACTGGAGGAGGGGCGGGGCGTCCGGCGGGCTGAGCCCCGCGCCCTATGCTGGTGCCGTTCCAGGATCCCATCCGCGCACACCCGGCAGGTCACCGTCATGGTCGTCGTTCCCCCCACCCACAGCGTGGAGCGCTCGCTGCGGGCCCACGGCGCGAAGGTGGTCGCGGGGGTGGACGAGGTCGGCCGGGGCGCCTGGGCCGGGCCGGTCACCGTCGGCGCCGCGATCACCGGACTGCGGCGGGCCCCGGAGGGGCTGACCGACTCCAAGCTCCTCACCCCCAAGCGGCGCACCGAGATGGCCGGGCAGCTCCGCACGTGGGTGACCGGGTTCGCGCTGGGGCAGGCGAGTTCGCGGGAGTGCGACGAGCTGGGGATGACGGCCGCGCTGCGGCTGGCGGCGGTGCGCGCCCTGGAGGCGCTGCCGATCCGCCCCGACGCGGTGATCCTGGACGGCAAGCACGACTACCTGGGCGGGCCCTGGCGGGTCCGCACGGTGATCAAGGGCGACCAGTCCTGCGTGTCGGTCGCCGCCGCCTCGGTGCTGGCCAAGGTCCATCGGGACGAGCTGATGGCCGGGCTGGCGCCGGAGTACCCGGCCTACGGCTTCGAGTCGAACGCCGGCTACCCCTCCCCGGTCCACCGGGCGGCGCTGTCCGAATTCGGCCCGACCGACCACCACCGGCTCTCCTGGGCCTATCTCGACGACCTGCCGCAGTGGCGCCACCGCAAGCTGCCGCGGCAGGGCTCCGGCGCCGGCGAGAGCCCCGACGAGCAGCTGGCGCTGGGTTTCTGACGAGCCGTCGGGTTTTTCTGGGGGAGCCGCGACAGGTGCTGCGGCCAGCGGATACGGCGCACCGCGTTCGATTCGGTGCGGGGGGTGGCTATGCGCCGCTCACCGCCATTTGATAGACATCGGCGTATGCCGTCAGACCTCCCTGAGGAGCCGGAGATCCACCAGACCGTTCCCGGCAGCGGCGTTCCTTCCCACCACGAGTCGGACGCAGCCGCCAAGCCCTCAGCTTCACCCGATCCTTCCCCCTCTTCCGCATCCCCCGCCGGGCCCGGCCCGCGCCGCCGCGCCCCGCGCCGCCGCGCGCGGACCGGCCCGGACCCAAGTCCGTGCGGATCCCCAAGCCGGGCCCGGGGCCTCGGCGTCCGGCCGCGGCGGCCGCCGCTCCGCCGACGGCCGAGGTCCAGCTGGTGTCCGCCGCCCCCGGGGACGCCCTGGACCGCGCCGACGAGGCCGTCGACCTGCTGCTCGAGGCCGGCCGCGAGCCGGGCGAGGTGCTGGTGCTGACCACCGGCGACCCCCACCCGTGGCAGGTCCACGAGTCCGGCTTCGGCGAGGACCGCTACTGGGCCCAGCTGGACGAGGCGGCGGACGTGTTCTACGCCGACGCCCTGATCAGCCGCCCGGCCAAGCGGGCCGCGGTGGTGCTGGCGGTCAACGGCGGCGACGACGCGCGGATCGGCCAGGCGCTGGCCGGCGCGCTGGGGCGGGCCCGTACGCTCCTCGTGGTCTGCGGCGAGGAGCCGCGGCTGCGGAAGCTGCTGGACGCCGCCGGGGTGCGGCGGGAACCGGCCGCGGCCGGCTGATCCGGGGCTGAGCGCCCCACGCGCCACGCTCCACGCGCCACGCTCCCCGCACGCCCTTGCGCGTGCTTGCACGCCCACGCCCCTTCGCGCCTCTCCGGCGCGCGGGGGCGATGCGCCGTGGCGCCGCGCCGCCCCGTTGCGCTACCGCTGCTCCACTGCTGGGCTACCGCTGGGCTACCGCTGGGCTCAGACGCCCCAGGCGGCGGCGCGGCGGGTGGCCAGGTAGGGTTCCGCCTCGCGCGCCCCGGCCTGGCCGGCCGGGTGCTCGGCGGCGGGCCGCAGGTCCGGCTCCGGGAGGGCGCGGACCGTCCGCACCGCGTCCTGCGGCCGCGTGCCCAGGCGCGGACTGCGCCCGGACCGCCCGTCCAGCAGTACATGCCAGCCGTCCTGATTGAGTGTCAGGTACGCGCCGCAGCGCAGCCCGTGGAGGGCGCAGGAGTCCCGCAGCGCCCACATCCACGGGCCGTCCTGCTCGGTCCAGCCGGGCTCGCCGGGGCGGCACAGCATCAGCGCGGCGGTGTACCCGGGGTGGGCGCGGCGCAGTCCGTGCGGAACGATCCTGCGCAGATGCGCCAGCAGCGCGTTGCGGAACTCCCAGCCGTCGTCGGCGCCCGCGCGCGGTGCGAACGAGGCGCTGCCGACCAGCCGGCCCTCGGCGTCCAGGACCGCCGCCACGGCGAGCACCGGCACGGCGGGCGAGGGAGCGTGGATCCGGAACAGGTCGGAGACCAGCGCGCGCGGGTCGCGAAGCGGCGCCGGCTCGGAGTCGGCCCAGGCGCTGGGGTCGAGGCTGCGGCCGGGCTCGGGGGCGAGGTCCTTGGTGGAGCCGTTGATCAAGGTCCTCCCTCCCCGTGCCCGAAGGGGCACTCCGACGTACAGCGGGACGCGTGCGGACGGACCGGTGAACGGCGGTCGACGCCCCGGTGTACGCGCCAATTCTCACGGCAGGAGGCCGCTCAGGCAACGGCGCTGGCGTCCTGTCGGCTCCGTTATCGATGCTTTGTTCCCGATACTGCTTTCAGGCTTTCGAGGGATACGGGTTCCCCCAGGCCGGGCCCTTCCACAGGCTGCAGACAGGGAAGCCCGTCGGCGGTCCGGAGCGGGCACGGTCGTGCCATGAACGACGACACCCCCGACCCGGCCGTCCGCCGCCCCGAGCCCGTCCGCCGCCCCGAGCCCGTGAACGGTCCTGAGCCCGTGCACCGCCCCGAGCCCGTGCGGCCCGTTCCGCCGGTGCCGCCCGGGCCCGAGGAGCCGTGGGCCCGGCGGCCGGTCGTCCGCCTGCGGAGCCCCGCGGACGTCGCCGACCTGCTGCCGTACCTGCTCGGGTTCCACCCCACCGACAGCGTGGTCGTCCTCGGGCTCCAGGGCCCCCGGCTGCAGCAGGGCGGGACGATCCGGATCGACCTGCCGGCCGAGGCGCACTGGCCGTCCGCCGCCGAGGAGCTGGCCCGCGCCCTCCTCGACCTCTCGGACCAGCGGCGGGCGCGCCCCCGCGCGGTCGTCGTCTACCTCTGCCAGGACGGCGGGCGGGCCGCCGCCGACCGGCTCCGTCCGCTGGCCGGGCGGATCGCCGAGGCCTTCGGCGCCCACGGGGTCGCCGTCCACGAGTCGCTCTGCGTCTCGGACGGCCGCTGGTGGTCGTACCGCTGCCATGGCTCGCCGGAGTGCGCCTGCGATCCGCGCGGCACGCCGGTGCAGCGTCCGGGCACCACGCCGGTGGCCGCGGCCGCCGCCTACGCCGGGATCAGGATCCGCGGCACGCTGCGGGAGCTGCACGCCGAGCTCGCGCCGGTGGGCGCCCTCCAGGCCGAGGTGCAGCTCGGCGCGCTGGAGGAGGCCTCGGCCCCGCTGGGCGTCCGACTGCTCGCCCCGAAGGGACCGGAGACGGTCCGTCAGGAGAGCGGGCTGCTGATCGAGGACGCCCTGGAGCGCTTCCGCTCCGGCGACGCCCATCTGCCCGCCCAGACCACCGCCCGGCTCATCCTCGGCCTCCAGGACCGGCACACCAGGGACCGCGCGGCGGAGTGGATGGAGCCGGCGGAGCTCCTCCCGGCCGGGCGGCTCTGGCGCCATCTCGCCCGGCACTGCGTGGGCCGGTTCCGCGGCCACGCTGCCGCCCCGCTCTCCCTGCTGGGCTGGGTCTCCTGGGTGGGCGGAGACGAGGTCACCTCCCGGGTCGCGCTGGCCGCCGCGCTGGACGCGGACCCCGAGTACACCTTCGCCACGCTGCTCTACCAGGCGGTGAACTCCGGCGCCGACCCCGAGCGGCTGCGCCGGAGCCTGCGGATCGAGCGCGCCGGGCGCACCGGCCCCGCCGCCCCCGAGGACCCCGCCGACCCCGACGGCCGGATCCCCCGGCAGCGCCGCTCACCCGAGGAGCCCCCGGAGCCGGACGGACGACCGTGACCTGCCGCCGCCGAAGGCCGTTCTCAGGATGCGGCCCCGCAGGGCTTACCCGCAGGACCACCAGAACCACGAGGAGCTCACAGGTGACGATCGCACTGCGCGAGCCGCGCGAGCCGCTTGAGCCGCGGGAGCCGCGGGAGCCGCGCGCGCCAGGACAGCCGGGGCAGCCGGGACAGCCGGGCCAGCCGCCCGAGTCGAGGGGGTCGCGCGGACCGCGCGGACCGCAGCCGGGGCCATGGCCGGGGCCGGCCCAGCGGCGCCCGTACGGCCTCCCGGGCGCGAGTCCGGCCGCCGGGCCGCCCGGTGCGAGGCCGGGCGCGGTTCCGGGGCGGGGCACGGCCCCCGGCTCCGGGCGGCGCGGCCACCCGCCCGCCGCCCACTCCGCGGTGATCTGCGTGGAGGCCCCGGCGCTCGCCGTCTCCGGCCCGGACGGCCAGCTGCGCGGGTTCGGCTGGGACGGCTTCTACCGGGACGGCGTCCGCGCCCTGGCCCGCCTCGAGGTACGGCTCGGCGGACTGGAGCCGATCCCGCTGCACGGCTCGCCGACCTCCGCCGGGGCCGCCCGCTTCCTCGGCGCGGTACGCGTCCCGGGCGATCCGGACCCCGATCCTGGCGTCACCGTGGAGCGGCTGCGCCAGGCAGCCGGGCGCGAACGGATCACCGTCCACAACGCCGGCGTCCGGCCCGCCCGGTTCGCCTTCGAGGTCTGCCTGGGCAGTGATCTCGCGCCGCTGGCCGAGGTGGGCACCGGCGAGCGCCGGCCCGACCTGCCCGGCCGGGTGCACGCCGCCGGGCTGCGCTGGTCGGCCGCGGCGCCGATGCCCCCGGGACTGCCGACCGCCGCCGCCGTCACCGCCGTGCCCTCCCCGCACGCGGTGCTGGCCTCGGCCGGGATCCTGCGCTGGGAGCTGGAACTCCAGCCGGCCGGCCGCTGGTCGGTGGAGCTGACCGTGCAGACCCAGACCGCGCCCGGCCGGGCCGGACTGCTGCCGCGCGGCCGCGGCACGGCGGCCGTCCCGTGGTCCCGGCTCGTCGCCCGCTGCGACGACGACCGGCTGCCGGCGCTGCTCGACCGCTCCCTGGACGAGCTGCGCGGCCTTCTGCTGATCGATCCGGACCACCCCGCGGACCTGTATCCGGCCTCTGGCGCGCCCTGGCGGTTCGGCCTGATCCCGCTGGACGCCCTGCAGACCGCCCGGGCGCTGCTGCCGCTCGGCACCGCGCTGGCGGCCGGGACCCTGCGGGCACTCGCCCGCCGCCGGGCCGAGGGGCCGGAGGCCGCCGAGGGGCTGCTGCCGGGGCCGCTCCGGCAGTCGGGGCCGGGCCAGCCGCCCGCCTGCACGGCGACGGCGGCCTCGCTGCTCTTCGTCACCGTCCTGGCCGAGGCCTGGCGCTGGGGCCTGCCCGCGGAGCAGGTGGAGGCGCTGCTGCCGACCGCGGAGCGGTTCCTGGCCAGGCTGCGCCGGGCCGCCGGGGACGGCTTCCTGCCGGAGCTACGCCCCGCCACGGCCGGAGCGGCGGGGGAGCCGGAGCACCGGCCGCCGGCCCGCGCGGTGACCCAGGCGCTGGCGCACCGCGCCGCCCTCCACGGGGCCGACCTGCTGGACGCCTTCGGCCGGCCCGGCGGCGGGGAGTGGCGGGGCTGGGCGGAGGCGCTGCGCGAGCGTTTCCGCGCGGACTTCTGGATCGACGACCTGTCAGGTGGCCTGCCCGCGGCGGCCCTGGGGCCTGACCGGGCGCCGGTCCCCGGCCCCGGATCGGCCCACGCCCAGCTGCTGGACTCCGGTCTGGCGGCGGACGGCGCCCTGCTGCCCGGCCTCCTCGCCTCGGACCAGGCCCGCGTCCTCGCCCGCCGGCTGGCCGCGCCTGATCTGGACTGCGGCTGGGGGCTGCGCACCCTCACCGCCAAGTCGCCCTGGTTCAGCCCGCTGGGCCACCGCTCCGGCGCGGTCCGGGTGGACGAGACCGCGCTCGCCGTCTCCGGACTCGCCGAGATCGGCCTGGAGCGGGAGGCCGGGGCGCTGCTGGGCGGGCTCCTGGACGCCGCACGGCACTTCGGCGGGACGCTGCCGGAGATGTACGCGGGGGAGCAGCGGGCGCCGGTGGCCCGCGGCCCGGTGCCGCACCCCGCCGCCTGCCGGCCGGGCGCGGTCGCCTCGGCGGCGGTGGTGCAGGTGGCGGCGGCGCTCGCCGGGGTACGGCCGGACGTGCCCGGCGGCCGGGTGGTGGTCCGGCCGGTGAGCAGCGCACCGCTCGGGGAGCTGGAGCTGGCCGGGCTGCGGGTGGCGGGCGGCCCGTTCTCGGTGCGGATCAGCCGGATCGGCGTCGCCGTGGTGGAGGAGGCGCCGGCCGGCCTGCAACTCGGCGTCTGAACGGGCCCGCCGGGGCGCCCCGGATCGGCTTTTTATCGTCAGACGGACGACTATGATCGTCGCATGTCGCGCTACGATCCGTCGGCCTTCCCACCCTTCGCGGTCACCGTCGACCTGGTCGCCCTCACGGTCCGCGACAACGCGCTCTGCGGCCTCGTGGTACGCCGGGGCGAGGCCCCCTACCAGGGGTTCTGGGCGCTCCCGGGCGGATTCGTCCGCCTCGACGAGGGGCTGACCGAGGCGGCGGCACGCGAGCTCCAGGTGGAGACCGGGCTGCGGGTGCAGGGCGCCCCGGGCGCTCCGGAGGGCGCGCCGGGAGCGCATCTGGAGCAGCTCGCGACCTACGGCCATCCGCACCGGGACCCGCGGCTCCGCGTGGTCAGCGTGGCCCATCTGGTGCTGGCGCCCAACCTGCCCGCCCCGCGGGCCGGCGGCGACGTCCGCAGCGTCCGCTGGGCGCCGATCGAGGAGCTGCTCGGCCGGGCCGACGACGGCGAGGCCGGGGTGCTCCTCGCCTTCGACCACGCCCGGATCCTGGCCGACGGGGTGGAGCGGGCCCGCTCGAAGATCGAGTACTCCTCGCTGGCCACCGCCTTCTGCCCGCCCGAGTTCACCGTCGGCGAGCTGCGCCGGGTCTACGAGGCGGTGTGGGGGGTGACCCTGGACCCGCGGAACTTCCACCGCAAGGTCACCGGCACCCCGGGGTTCCTGGTGCCCACCAGCAATACGACGACCCGTCAGGGCGGGCGGCCCGCCCAGCTGTTCCGCGCCGGCGGCGCCACCGTGCTCAACCCGCCGATGCTGCGCCCCGAGCCGGACCCCTCCGGCGCGAAGTGAGCCGCGCGGGGTCGGCCCGCCGCCGCCTGAGCGGCCGTCAAACCCCGTACCGGGCAAGGGCGGTGCTGCTCCGGGGCGGTGCCTCACCCAATCGGGTGGCCGGGGCGCGAACCGCGTCGGGCCCGGCGGGTAAAGCCAAAATGTCCGTCTATCGTGCTGCTGGTCCCGGACGCTCCCGGACTCTGAGGAGCCAGCCATGATCCAAGTGATCGGACTGACCAAGGCCTACCGACGTCGCCGCCCGCCCGCGCTGGTGGACCTGACGTTCGATGCGCGCCCAGGCCAGATCACCGCCCTGCTCGGCCCCTCGGGCGCCGGTAAGAGCACCGCCCTCCACCTGATGCTCGGCCTGGAGAAGGGCCGCGGCACGGCTCTCTTCGACGGCCGCCCCTACCGGCGGATCCGCAGGCCGGAGCGGGAGATCGGGGCCCTCCTGGACCGTCCGGGCCGCCGCCTCTCGCACACCGTCGCGTCCGGCCCGGCACCGGACCGGGGCTCCGGCGGCTACGGCTCCCACGGCGACAGCTCCCACGGCGGCGGTTCTCACGGCGGCGGCCTCCGCGGTGCCGCCGCCACCGAGCGGCTGGACCGCTGCCCGCCGCCCGGCCACCCCGGCCGGCGTGCCCGCAACCACCTCCGGCTGCTGGCCGCCGCGGCCGGCGTGCCGGCCCGGCGCGCCGACCAGCTGCTGGAGCAGACCCGACTGGCCGGCGCCGCCGAGCACCGGCTGCGCACCTTCTCGCCGGGGATGAGCCGGCGACTGGCGCTCGCCGCCGCGCTCCTCGGCGACCCGCACACCCTGCTGCTCGACGCGCCCGCGCAGGGGCTCTCGCCGAAGAACGTCGAATGGTTCCACGCCTTCCTCGGCGCCTTCGCCACCAACGGCGGGACGGTCCTTCTCACCTGCACCGACCCCAAGGAGGCAGCCGGGCTCGCGGATCGGGTGGTCAGCCTGCACAGCGGGGTGCTGCTGGCCGACCAGACCGTGGAGGAGTTCGTCCGCACCCGGCTGCGCGACGAGGTCGCGGTGCGCGGGCCGCAGGTCGGGCGGCTGGCCGATCTGCTGGTCGAGCAGGGCGCCGAGGTGCGCCGGGAGTCCGGCGCCTGCATCTCGGTGAGCGGTGTGCCGCGCACCGAGATCGGTGAACTCGCCTACCGGCACGGCATCCTGCTGCACGAGCTGGCCGACCGGCTGGTCGAGCTCGGCCCCGAGCCGCCGCGCCGGCGGCGGGCGGACTGGCCCGGCGCCCGCCGGGCGGCCGCGTCCGACGTGGTCGCCATCCCGGCGCCGCCGCAGGCCCCCTCGCCAGGGAGCTCCACACCGGAGAGGGCGGCTGACGCCGCGCCGGCCGAGGCGCCGGCGGCGGGCGGGCGGCCGAGCACCGCCGGCGCCGCGGAGGCCCCCGACGGCCCCGCGGCCGTCCGAACCGCCACCGCGGTCGTGGACGCTCGGCCCGCGTCGCGGCCGGGGTCCGGGTCGGTGGCGGTCTCGGCCTCGGTCTCGGCTGCGGCCTCCGAGACGGACCCCGATCAGGGCCCGGCCGACTTCCGCCGCACCGGCCCGCGTTCCCGGCCCGTGCCGGGCGCGGCCTCGGGCGCCACCTCGCTCTCCGGCACGGTCTCCGGCGCGGTCCCCGGCTCCGTCGCCGCACCGACCGGCCGAAGCACGACCGACGGCGCGGACGCCGCTGCCGGCGCTCCCGCGGACGTCCGGCCGGTGGACGCGGCGGACGGCGATGCCGGCGACGACGAGACGGTGATCGTCGTGGCCCCCGGCGGCTCGGTCAGCGCGACCGTGGGCCGCGCCGGGGGCGGCGGAGGCGGCGGAGGCGCCGACGGCATCGTCGCCGCCACCACCGCCGCAGACGCCGTCGCAGACGGCGCCGAGCAGCAGCGATCCGAAGCGGGGGAGTGAGCCCATGCACGCGCTGACCTACGAATGGCGGCGGCTGACCGGACTGCGCTCCACCTGGTGGGTCGGTGTCCTGGTGCTCGCCGCCGGCGCCGCCGTCGAGCTGATGACGGTCCGTCACCTGCTCGGTGGGGCGCACGATCCGGTCCGGGCGATGACCGCCGCCGTACCGCTGCTGCCGCTGCCGCTGGCCGCCCTCGGGGCCGGCGCGGTGGGTGCCCTCTCCGCCGGCCGGGAGGCCCGGGACCCGTCGCTGCTGCCGCTGGTGCTCTCGCCCTGGCGCCGGCTCCGGCTGCTGACGGCCAAGCTCGTCCTGGTGGCCGGGTACGCCCTCGCCCTCGGCCTGCTGACCGAGCTCGGCGGTCTGCTGCTGCTCCGCTTCGCCCGCCCGGACGGGCGGGCGATGGTCGGGATGCTGGACCGCTCGCCCGCGCCGTACCAACTCGCCGGCTTCCTGGCCCTCTCGGTGGCCGCGGGCTGGATCGGGCTGCTGGCCGCGGCGGTGTTCCGGGCGGCGGCGGCCGGGATGCTCGCCGTGCTGGTGGTCCCGGTGCTGGTGCAGCCGCTGGGCCGGATCGCGGCCAGGGCGGCCGGGAGGGCCGGGAAGGCGGGGGCGTCCGGCGCCGGGGGCGCCGGCCACGGCTGGCACGGGCTGCTGCCCTACGGCTCCGGCCGGGGCTGGGTGTTCGGACCCCTGAGCGGGCTGCGGGCCGCCGCGGACACGGTGCCGGGCACCGCCGCCCTCGCGGCCGTCGCCGGGGCGGCCGTGCCGGTGGTGCTCCTGCTGGTCGGCTACCTGGTGCTGCTCCCACGTCGCAGGGGCCTCTGACCCCGGCCCCGCAGCCGGTTCGCTCGGTGAGCCCGGCCCCCGCGGGCGGCGATACCGGGCCGCGCCAGCCCGCTTCGGCCAGCCTGATCGAAAAGTCGCTTCTGCCCTGATAAAACGTCAATTGCGAAGCCCTGGCCGATCACCCTTTCGTGTGCTTTTCACGAGATTGCTCAAGTCGCTTCCGGCCGTGGCCGACAAAGGAGACGTGAGTACCCTTGCGCAGCACACCACGATGACCCCCGCCCGCTCCGTCCAGCCCGGGCCGGGTGAGCTGGACGGCTACCCGCTCGCCCCCTCCGCCGCGCCCTCCGGGCTGGCGGCCGGACCAGGCCGGCCGCACCCGCACGCCCCCGCCGCGGCGGGCCCCGGCGCCTCGCTCGGATCGTCCGGTCCCGGTGGACCTCCGGTGTCCCAGGTCTCCGGTCCGGCGGCCGCCGACCGGGTGGTCCCGGCCGCCGCGCTCCGCTGGGAGGCCGGTGAGGTCGATCTTCGTGCGACCGCCCGCAAGCCCGCCGCCAACCGGGGCCGCGGTCTGCACGGCCAACTCGTCCAGCAGCTCGGTCAGATGATCGTGGCCGGCGACCTCGGCGCGGACCGCCCGCTGGTCCCGGAGGAGATCGGCCAGCGGTTCGAGGTCTCCCGCACGGTGGTCCGCGAGTCCCTCCGGGTGCTGGAGGCCAAGGGCCTGGTCAGCGCCCGCCCGAACGTCGGCACCCGGGTCCGCCCGGTCGCCGACTGGAACCTCCTCGACCCCGACATCATCGAGTGGCGCGCCTACGGGCCGCAGCGGGACGACCAGCGCCGCGAGCTCTTCGAGCTGCGCTGGGCGATCGAGCCGCTGGCCGCCCGGCTGGCCGCCGGCCACGGCCAGGAGGAGGTGCAGCACCGCCTGGTCGAGATGACCGAGGTGATGGCGCACGCCGCGGCCCAGGGCGAGGCCCTCACCTTCGCCCGCGCCGACAACGAACTCCACACCCTGATCCTGCAGTTGGCGGGCAACCGGATGCTGGAGCACCTGGCGGCGATCGTCGCCTCCGCGCTCCAGGTCTCCGGCGGCCCGATCACCGCCTGCGAGCGCCCGTCCGAGTCCGCGGTCGGCCTCCACGTCCGCCTGGTGGACGCGCTGGGCACCGGCGACGGCACGGCGGCCGAGGCGGCGATGCGCTCGCTGCTCACCGTCCACCCGGAGGTCGAGCACGTGGACCATGTCGTCCCCGGCCCGCGCGAGCACTGACCGATCGCCGTCGGAGCCGGGCCCGAACCGGTCCGCTGATGAACGACTCGTCCACCGCCCTTCGGTGCGCGCCGGCTCGGCCGGCCCGTGCCGAAGGGCGGTGGCGCATGGGCGGTGGCGCATGGCCGGAGCTGCGCGGTTTCCGGTCGGCTTCGTTCATCGTGTTCACTGGTTCGGGGGATTGACGCAACCGGAGCAGTCTCCAACCCGTTGTTTCTGATGGTTGTCCATGATGTGACCCGCACCACGAAGTGGCGGCGTAACACTTGGCAGCGCTCAGCGATGTGTACGGAGGTGGATGCAGTTCTCGGAATACCGGACACGCGCTCTGGCGCTGTGCTGCCGTATCCGGGACTGCCGTCCGTCAGATGTCAGTTCGTCAGCCAGTCCAGTAGCAGCCCTGGCAGCCGCCTCACCGCGGCAGGCCGGGAGCCGTCCACTCACGTCCGAGAGGTTGTTCGTGTCGGCCAGCACATCCCGTTCGCTCCCGCCCGAGATCGCCGAATCCACCGCTCTCATGGCGCTCATCGAGCGGGGTAAGGCCCAGGGGCAGATCGCCGGCGACGACGTGCGCCACGCCTTCGAGGCGGACCAGATCCCGGTCACCAAGTGGAAGAACGTCATGCGCAGCCTCAACCAGGTCCTCGATGAGGAGGGTGTGACGCTGATGGTGAGTGCAGCGGATCCGTCCGCATCCAAGCGCCCCCGCAAGAGCGTCCCCACGAAGAGCGCCGCCGGCCGCAGCACCGCCGCACGGGCTCCTCGCACCAGCGGAACCACCGGCGCCAACGGCGCCGCAGGCACCGCCGCGAGGCCGGCCGCCCCGGCCGCGGGCGCGGCGCCCGTCACCGCCCGCACCGCCGCCGCGGCCACCGCGGCGCCGCTGACCGCCGCCGCCGCCATCCCCTCGGTCGAGGCCGCCGACGCAGAGGCGAGCCCCGCTCCGGTGAAGAAGGCCGCGGTGAAGAAGACGGCCGCGAAGAAGACCGCGGCCAAGAAGACCACCGCGAAGAAGGCCGCGGCCAAGAAGGCGACCTCCCGCGCGGGCGGCTCCGACGAGGCCGAGGACGAGCTGCCCGAGGGCTCGGGCCCCGCGGACAAGCCGGAGAACGAGGCCGCCGCCGGCCCCGAGGGCACCGACGAGGACCAGGGCTTCGTCCTGTCCGACGAGGACGAGGACGACGCCCCGGCCCAGCAGGTCGCCGCCGCCGGCGCCACCGCCGACCCGGTCAAGGACTACCTCAAGCAGATCGGCAAGGTTCCGCTGCTCAACGCGGAGCAGGAGGTCGAGCTCGCCAAGCGGATCGAGGCCGGCCTCTTCGCCGAGGACAAGCTCTCGACCGAGGACAAGCTCGCCCCCAAGCTCAAGCGCGAGCTGGAGATCATCGCCGAGGACGGCCGCCGGGCCAAGAACCACCTGCTGGAGGCCAACCTCCGCCTGGTGGTCTCGCTGGCCAAGCGCTACACCGGCCGCGGCATGCTCTTCCTGGACCTGATCCAGGAGGGCAACCTCGGTCTGATCCGCGCGGTGGAGAAGTTCGACTACACCAAGGGCTACAAGTTCTCGACCTACGCCACCTGGTGGATCCGGCAGGCGATCACCCGCGCCATGGCCGACCAGGCCCGCACCATCCGCATCCCGGTGCACATGGTCGAGGTCATCAACAAGCTGGCCCGCGTGCAGCGCCAGATGCTCCAGGACCTGGGCCGCGAGCCCACCCCGGAGGAGCTGGCCAAGGAACTCGACATGACCCCGGAGAAGGTCATCGAGGTCCAGAAGTACGGCCGCGAGCCGATCTCCCTCCACACCCCGCTGGGTGAGGACGGGGACAGCGAGTTCGGAGACCTGATCGAGGACTCCGAGGCGGTCGTCCCGGCCGACGCGGTCTCCTTCACCCTCCTCCAGGAGCAGCTCCACTCGGTCCTGGACACCCTCTCCGAGCGCGAGGCCGGCGTGGTCTCGATGCGCTTCGGCCTGACGGACGGTCAGCCGAAGACGCTGGACGAGATCGGCAAGGTCTACGGCGTGACCCGCGAGCGGATCCGCCAGATCGAGTCCAAGACCATGTCCAAGCTGCGCCACCCGTCGCGCTCCCAGGTGCTCCGCGACTACCTGGACTGAGAAACCCCTCCGACCTGGGCCGATCTCTCGGCCTGAGGCGCCGTCAGAGGCCCGGGACCGCTTGCCGGTTCCGGGCCTCCCGGCGTTCCGGACGGTTCTCCCGGCGTGCCGATTGGACACAAGCGGTGATCATTCCCCTACCCTGTGGTGTCGGTAGTGGGGCAGTGCCTCCGGGCGCGCACCCGCCCCCGGGGCCTGCACCGGAACGCGCAGGAGGAACCGGGTGGCGGAGCAGGCGCGGTCGGAATCGGTACGACGGCGGGGGAGGCGGCGGCGGGTCCGCCGCAGGCTGCTCCCGGTCCTGCTGGCCGCCGCCCTGCCACTGGGCTGGATGTGGCTGGCCCCCTCCCCGCACGCCCAGGCGATCGTCGGCGGCTGGACGGACAGCCCCAAGCGGCACCCCTGGGTGGTCGCCCTGGGCAGCCGCAGCGAGTACGGCGGCACCCGCTCCGGGCAGTTCTGCGGGGGCGCCCTGCTGACCCCGACCAAGGTGGTCACGGCGGCGCACTGCTTCTACGACGAGAACACCGGGCAGCGGCTGGACCGGCCGGACCTGCGGGTGATCGTCGGCCGGCTGGACCTGGCGGGCAGCACCGGCACCGAGGTCCCGGTCAGCAGGGTCTGGATCGACCCGCGGTACCGGATGTCCAGCAACATGTGGGACGTCGCGGTGCTCACCCTGGCGAAGCCGCAGCGCGGCCGTCCGGTGCTGCCGCTGGTCGCCCAGGGGGCCACGGCGCCGTACCGGGCGGGCACGCCGGCCCAGGTCTACGGCTGGGGCGACGACCAGGGCACCGGCTCGTACCCGACGGTGCTGCACGGCGTCCAGGTGCCGGTGGTGGCGGACGCCACCTGCGCGCGGGACTACCCGGGCGGGGCGGACGGCACCTTCAACGCCCGCACGATGGTGTGCGCGGGCGAGCAGGGCGGCGGCAAGGACGCCTGCCAGGGCGACAGCGGCGGGCCGATGGTGGTGGCCGGCCGGCTGGTCGGGCTGGTCTCCTGGGGCACCGGCTGCGCCGAGGCGGGCCACCCCGGGGTGTACACCCGGCTGTCGGCGGTGGCGGACACGGTCCGCGCGCAACTGTGAGCGGAGGGTCATAGGCGCTGGGCGCCCGGCGCCCAGTGCGGCCGGAAGCCCCCCGGCCCGGCCCGTGGCCGAAACGCGGGCCGGAACGGCAAATGCCCCGGAACAGCAAGAGGCGGCGGATCCTGAGGGATCCGCCGCCTCTCCCGGCCTGGCCGGGGTCAGCTCGTCACGTTTCGGGGCTCTCCGTGCTGTCCTGGGCTCCGTCGTCCTGGTGGGCAGGCGCCGCCGTCAGCGCTCCTCGTCGCTCGCGGAGGCCGAAGTCCCGGTCAGCCGGTCGGTCTCGTCCTGTATTTCAGCTGCGATCTTCTTGAGCTCCGGCTCGAACTTGCGGCCGTGGTGGGCGCAGAAGAGCAGCTCTCCGCCGGAGGTCAGCACAACGCGCAGGTAGGCCTGGGCGCCGCACCGGTCGCAGCGGTCGGCCGCGGTCAGCGGGCTCGCGGGGGTCAGAACTGTAGTCACGTCGCCTCTTCTCTAGCTCGACGAGCTGTCGTACCAGGGTCAACATCCAGCCGGGCCGAAAACGTTCCCGCTCACGGCATTTTTTCTGTGCGGTGCTCGCGGCCCGGTCGGGCGACCGGTTGGCGGCGGTCAGGGACGGTTGTCGCTGGATGCTGCGCTCTCGTGCTGGCTCTCGGTCGGGTGGCCGGGTCCGGCGGTCTCCCCTCATTTCTATCGTGCTTCGAGGGTCGGGATGCAGGGATCCCGATGGATCTCGTGTTGTTGGAGAGGACGTGCCCCAGGCGCGTCCGGTTCATGCCTGGTCCAGGATGCCGGATCTCTCACACCATCGAGTTATCGAACGAACGTACGAAAACCCGGGTAGGATGGATTCGGGAGGCAGGTCGGAGCGGCAACACCGGGACGCCCACCGGTAGCCTGCATCCCGGCAGTTCTGCGCGATGAGCCCATTCCGCAGGGGGGAGTCGGCGATACTGCACCAGGCCCGCCCGGGCCCGGTTCGCGCCGGCGGAGACCACTCCCCCCGCGATCCGTGTTCGCGGACCGCGTAAGCGGAAGGCTGCGTCGGAACTACCCGGACGCGGCGTCGGAACCCTGCCGGCGCGAAAACGGAATGAGCAACGGACAGAGGAGCAGCACCCGCGTGACCGCCCAGACGACCGCGACCACCGCGCCAGCCCTGCGCGCTGACGACGGCTCCAACTACACCGCGCGGCACCTGCTCGTCCTGGAGGGGCTCGAGGCGGTGCGCAAGCGCCCCGGGATGTACATCGGGTCCACGGACAGCCGCGGCCTGATGCACTGCCTCTGGGAGATCATCGACAACTCGGTGGACGAGGCCCTGGCCGGCTACGGCGACGCCATCGAGGTCGTGCTGCACGAGGACGGCTCGGTCGAGGTCATCGACAACGCCCGCGGCATCCCGGTCGACGTCGAGCCCAAGACCGGGCTCTCCGGCGTCGAGGTCGTGATGACCAAGCTGCACGCGGGCGGCAAGTTCGGCGGCGGCTCGTACGCCGCCTCCGGCGGTCTGCACGGCGTGGGCGCCTCGGTGGTGAACGCCCTCTCCTCGCGCCTGGACGTCGAGGTGGACCGGGGCGGGGCGACCCATGCGATCAGCTTCCGGCGCGGCATGCCAGGCCAGTTCGCCTCGGCCGGCCCGGACGGCAAGTTCCAGCCCGGCAACGGGCTGCGGAAGACCAAGAAGATCCCCAAGGCGCGCAGCGGCACCAGGATCCGCTACTGGGCCGACCGGCAGATCTTCCTCAAGGACGCCCGGCTCTCCCTGGAGAACCTCCACAACCGCGCCCGGCAGACCGCCTTCCTGGTCCCCGGCCTGAAGCTGACGGTCCGTGACGAGCGCCACATCGACGGCGCGGAGACCGACGAGCAGGTCTTCAAGTACGACGGCGGGATCGCCGAGTTCTGCGAGTACCTGGCGCCGGACAAGCCGGTCTGCGACGTGCTGCGGCTCTCCGGCGAGGGCACCTTCAAGGAGACCGTTCCCGTCCTCGACGAGCAGGGGCACATGACCCCGACCGAGGTGACCCGCTCGCTCGGGGTGGACGTCGCCCTGCGCTGGGGCACCGGCTACGACACCACCCTCCGCTCCTTCGTCAACATCATCGCCACCCCCAAGGGCGGCACCCACGTCTCCGGCTTCGAGCGCTCGCTCACCCGGACCCTCAACGAGGCCCTGCGCGGCGCCAAGCTGCTGCGCGTCGCCGAGGACGACGTCACCAAGGACGACGCCACCGAGGGGCTGACCGCGGTGGTCACCGTCCGGCTGGCCGAGCCGCAGTTCGAGGGCCAGACCAAGGAGGTGCTGGGCACCTCGGCGGCCA
This sequence comes from Phaeacidiphilus oryzae TH49, assembly GCF_000744815.1. Classification (NCBI taxonomy): domain Bacteria; kingdom Bacillati; phylum Actinomycetota; class Actinomycetes; order Kitasatosporales; family Streptomycetaceae; genus Phaeacidiphilus; species Phaeacidiphilus oryzae. The sequence continues at coordinate 2,039,013 of NZ_JQMQ01000005.1, read as the reverse complement.
ACCGGATCGTGGCCAACGTGGTCGCCAAGGAGCTGAAGGCCTTCCTCACCTCCACCAAGCGGGACGCCAAGGCGCAGGCCCGCACGGTGATGGAGAAGGTGGTGGCGGCCGCCAGGACCCGGGTCGCCGCCCGCCAGCACAAGGAGGCGCAGCGGCGGAAGACCGCCCTGGAGTCCTCCTCGCTGCCGGCCAAGCTGGCCGACTGCCGCAGCGACGACGTGGACCGCAGCGAGCTCTTCATCGTCGAGGGCGACTCGGCGCTTGGCACCGCCAAGCTGGCCCGCAACTCCGAGTTCCAGGCGCTGCTGCCGATCCGTGGCAAGATCCTCAACGTCCAGAAGGCGTCCGTGAGCGACGTCCTCAAGAACGCCGAGTGCGCGGCGATCATCCAGGTGATAGGAGCCGGCTCCGGGCGGACCTTCGACATCGACCAGGCCCGCTACGGCAAGATCGTGCTGCTCGCCGACGCCGACGTCGACGGCGCCCACATCCGGACCCTGCTGCTGACCCTCTTCCAGCGGTACATGCGGCCGATGGTCGAGGCCGGCCGGGTCTTCGCCGCGGTGCCGCCGCTGCACCGGGTCGAGCTCAGCAACCCGCGCAAGGGCCAGGAGAAGTACGTCTACACCTACTCGGACGCGGAGCTCCACTCGACGCTGCTGGACCTGCAGCGCAAGGGGCAGCGCTGGAAGGAGCCGGTGCAGCGGTACAAGGGCCTCGGCGAGATGGACGCCGACCAGCTGGCGGAGACCACCCTGGACCCGCGGCACCGCACCCTGCGGCGGATCAACCTGGGCGACCTGGAGGCCGCGGAGCGGGTCTTCGACCTGCTGATGGGCAACGACGTCGCGCCCCGCAAGGAGTTCATCGTGAACTCGGCGGCCACCCTGGACAGGTCGCGGATCGACATCTGAGGCGGGTCGCGCCGGTGCCCTCCACCCGGGGGTGGAGGGCACCGGCGGGCCGGCTCCGCCCCGGAATCCACCCGGGCGCCGAGGGCGGAACGGCGATCCGTCCGTAGTTTCGGGGGCATGGACACAAGCCTGGTCAACGTGGTCGTGGGGATCGCCGTAGCCGTTCTGATCATCGCCCGGCAGTTCTCGACCCGGAAGTACGCGGGTCCCGGGGCGAACCCGCGGAAGTTCCTCGTGCTGCCCATCGTGCTGGTGGTGCTGGCGGTCTCCGAGAAGGGCCTGGTCGACAAGGCGCACCAGGGGGCCTCGATCGCCCTGCTGGTCGCCGGAGTCGTCGTGGAGGCGGCGCTGGCCTGCGCCTGGGGGTTCACCACCAAGGTGTGGCGCGAGTCGGACGGCTCGGTCTACGGCAAGGGCACCCCGGCCGCGATCGGCGTCTGGCTGGTGATGATCGCCGCCCGGCTGGGCCTCTACGCGCTGGGCGCGGCGATGGGCGTCCACTCCGGGTCCGGCGCCTTGCTGGTCTCGGTGGCGGCGCTGCTGCTGGTGCGGAACGGCGTGGTGATGTGGCGGGCGCGCGAGCTGGAGCCGACGTACCGTGTCTCTGCTGCGGGCTGACGCCGGGTCAGCCGACCTCGGGGCCTCCGGGGCGCGGCGGACGGCGGCGCCGGCGACGGCGGGCGGGTACAGGTGGGAGCCGGTGGACGGGCAGCACGACTTCTGGTTCGGATGGCCGTCCGAGGAGTCGCTGCGCCGGGAGGGCTTCCACCCGACCCGGCGCCGGCTCGCGGTGGCCGTCCGCTGGGTGGCGCTGATCGGGGTGGTCTGGGGCGACCTGGCCTCCCGCGGGTCCCGCCCCCTCTGGCACGCGGCGCTGATCATCGTGGCGGCCGGACTGGCCTCGCTGGGGATCTGGGCCTTCATCCGGGTCTCAAGCGCGCGGCGCCTGGTGCCCTCGCTGGCGGTGCTGACCGCGCTCGGCGCGATGGGTCTGGCGCTGCCGCTGGTCAAGGGCTGGGCGCTGGGCGGGCTGCTGATCGTCCTGGTCTGCTTCGTGTCGGCGCAGCGGCTGCCGGCGATGGCCGCCCTCTCCTTCGGCTTCTGCGCCGTGGTGGCCGCGACGGTGCTGTGGAGCACCGTGTTCTGGGGCAACTTCGGCACCGCCTGCCTGGGGCTGATGGTCTTCGGCTACGTGCTGCGGCAGGACCGGGAGCAGCGGGCCGCGACCCACCGGATGCTCCGGCAGGAGCGGGAGATGCACGCCGCCGAGGCGGAGGCCGCCGCGCTGGCCGAGCGCGGGCGGATCGCCCGGGACATCCACGACGTGCTGGCACACAGCCTCTCCGCGCAGCTGGTCCACCTGGAGGCGGCCCGGTTGATGATCGACGCCGGGGCGGAGCGCGGAGACGTCCGGGAGCGGGTGGTGGCGGCCCGCAGGATGGCCCAGGAGGGCCTGGAGGAGACCCGCAGGGCGCTCTCCGCGCTGCGCGGAGAGATCGTCCCGGTGGGGGAGTACCTCGCCGAACTGGCCGCCCGGGAGGGCGCCGAGCTGACCGTGCGGGGGGTGCCGAGGCCGCTGGCGGCTGCGGTCGGCGAGGCGGTCCGGCGCACGGCGCAGGAGGGGGTCACCAATGTCCGCAAGCACGCGCCGGGGGCGGAGCTGGCGCTGACGCTGCGTTACCTGGACGACGGGGCGGTCGAGTTGGCGGTGGTGAACGGGCCGCCGCCGGGGGAGCGGCGCGGGACGCCCACCGAGGGCGCGGACGGCGGCGGGGCCGCCGGCTCGGCCGGGCCTACCGCGCCGGCCGGGCTGGCCGCCTCCGGGAGCGGCTACGGGCTGACCGGGATGCGCGAGCGGGTCAAGCTGCTCGGCGGGGAGACGACCGTCGGGCCCACGCCGGAGGGCGGTTTCGCGGTGCGGGTGCGGCTGCCCACGTGACGCCGGGGCGGTTGGGGCGGTGCTGGGGCGGTGCGGCCGCGGTGACGGGGCGGTGCGGCGGCGGAACGCGCCTTCGCTGCGGGTATCGTCGAGCGGGTGGGAGGAGACGACGTGACCCGGGTGGTCGTTGCGGACGATCAGACGGTCGTGCGCGAGGGAATCGTGATGCTGCTCGGTCTGCTGCCGGGGATCGAGGTCGTCGGCTCCGCCGCGGACGGCGAGGAGGCCGTCCGGCTGGTCGCCGAGCAGAAGCCGGACGTCGTCCTGATGGACCTGCGGATGCCGCGGCTGGACGGCGTCGCCGCGACCGCCAGGATCCGCGCCGAGCATCCGCGCACCGAGGTGGTCGTCCTCACCACCTACGCCGACGACGACTCGCTCTTCCCCGCGCTGCAGGCCGGGGCCCGGGGCTATCTCACCAAGGACGCCGGCGGGGAGGAGATCGCCCGCGCGATCGCGGACGTCCGCTCCGGCGCGGCGGGGCTCGCACCGGGCGTGCAGCGGCGTCTGCTGGAGCGGCTGACGGGGGCTCACGCCGCGGCGTGGGAGCCTTCGCAGGCTCCGGCGCCCGGGGGCGGCGCGGGCGCGGGCGTGGGCGCGGCGAGCGGGGCCGGTGGGGCCGGTGGGGCGGGTTCACCCGCCGAGCTGCCGGACGGGCTGACCGGCCGGGAGGCCGAGGTCCTGGGGCTGATCGCGGAGGGGCTCTCCAACGGGGAGATCGCCGACCGGTTGTTCGTCTCGGTCGCGACGGTGAAGACCCACATCAACAACCTCTTCGCCAAGACCGGCGTGCGGGACCGCGCGCAGGCGGTGCGCTATGCCTACGAACACGGCCTTCGACCGCGTCCTTAAGCACTTATGAAACATCGTCACCTGATGGGGTGAATGTGTGAGGATCGCCGGGCGGCCCTCCGGCCCCCCTCCGCAAGCTGGGGGCCCGGGCGCGCCGATGGTACGGACCGCGCGCCAGCATCACCGGCACGGGGAGCAGCAATGCGTCATCAGCACCACCCCGGCGCGCGTGCCCAGCAACGCGTGCCGGCCAGCGCGGGCCTGAGAGAGGGCCCACAGGACCATCCACGGGAGCACCCGCAGGAACACCCAGAGGCGCATCCAGAGGGGTATCCGCAGGAGGCGGACCCGCCGCTCGGGCGGGAGGCCGGCTTCGACTGGTGGTCACCGCCGACGCCGCGTGAGCCGACGGCGTCCCCGTCCGCCGATACCTCGTCAGACGCGTTGACCGACGCGGCGGTTCCGCCGTCTCTGGCCAAGGGCCCGGTCGGCTCACCGGCCGAGGATCCGGCCAGGTTGGCCGACGCGCAGGCCAAGGCCTCCGCCCGAGCCGCCGCCGCGCTCCGCATCGCCGCCGCCGGAGTGGCCGCGGGCCGCGCCACCACCGACCGTGCCGCCGCGGCCGCCGCGGCCGCCGCCGCGAGCAGGCTTGCCGTGGACGCCCCGGTCACGGACGACAGCGCCGCCCAGACCGACGCCGTCACCGCCGCCGTCGCGCGGGCGCTGCCGTTACAGCGCACGGCCGAGCGGGAGGACGCCGCCGTCACTGAGCGGCAGCCGACCCCCGGCCAGTGGCCGTTCGCCGCTCCAGGCGGCGGGGATGCCGGTGCCGGTGCCGATGCCGCGTGGGCGTCGGCGGCCGGTCCCGGGGCCGGCGGGCAGGTCGCGTCCGCCGGCGCTCAGCCGGTTTCCACGCCGGCGGGCGTCGCCGTCACTGGCGAGCAGCCGGCCGACGAGCTGCGGACGTCCGCTCGGCAGAGCATTGCCGGCGACGTCGCCGCCGCGCGGGCGCTGGCCGAGCAGTGGGCCTCTGGGCGGCAGCGGGCGGCCGGTGCGGCGGTGGCCGGGCGGGCGGCGGCCGACGGAGACCCGGCCGCCGCGCGGGCCCTGGCGGAGGAGTGGGCTTCCGGGTCCCGGGGCGGTTCGGTCGCCGCGCGGGCCGCGGCGGCAGCGGACGAGGCCGCCGGGCGGGGGCCGACGGGGGTGCCGCCATCCTCGCGCGGGCAGTAGCCGACCTGCCGGGAGCGGCAGCGGCGGAGACCGCCGAGGGGGAGGGCACGCCCTCCGAGCCGTCGGCGCCGTACGAGCCGTCTCAGCCGTCCGAGCCGTCCGGGCCCCCCGAGCCCTCGGCGCCGTCCGCGGGCCTCGCGGGCCGGGGCGCGGAGCCGGCGGCGGACGACCGCACCGCCGCGCGGTCGGCGGACGCGGAGCGGGCGCGGGTCTATCGCGGGGTGCAGGCCAGCGCGGAGTTCCGGGAGATCCGCGGGCGGTACCGCGGGTTCGCCTTTCCGGCCTGCGTGTTCTTCCTCCTCTGGTACCTCCTCTACGTGGTCGGCGCGGTCACTCTGCCGCAGTTGATGGCGCGGCCGCTGATCGGCTCGATCAACCTCGCCTGGCTGCTCGGCATCGCGCAGTTCGTGACCACCTTCGCGGTCGCCGCCCTCTACGCCCGGCACGCCCGGCTCAAGCGGGACCGGGCCGCCCTCGGCCTGCGCTGGGACACCCAGGACCGGCTCCGGTGACCGCAGCCTCGACGGCGGCGGACACCGGACCGATAGGCCCGATAGGCCCGATAGGACCGTCAGCACCGACAGCACCGACAGGACCGGGATCAGCCATGCACGCGAACCTCCTCGCCGCAGCCGGCGGCGGTCAGCCGCACAACGCCCACCAGGCGCTCTCCACCGCCCTGTTCAGCGCCGTGGTGCTGGTCACCCTCGGAGTCACCGTCTGGGCCGGCCGCCGGGTCCGCGCCGCGGAGGAGTACTACACCGGCGGCCGCCAGTTCACCCCCATGCAGAACGGTTTCGCCATCTCCGGCGACTACATGTCCGCCGCCTCCTTCCTCGGCGTCACCGGTCTCATCGCCCTCTACGGCTACGACGGGCTGCTCTACACCATCGGCTTCCTGGTCGGCTGGCTGGTGGTGCTGGTGCTCCTCGCCGAACTGGTCCGCAACACCGGGCGGTACACCCTGGCCGACGTCCTCTCGGTGCGGATGCGGCAGCGGCCGGTGCGGGCCGCGACCGGGGTCGCCTCGATGGTGGTGGCGCTCTTCTACCTGCTGGCGCAGATGGTCGGTGCGGGCAGCGTGGTCGCGATGCTGCTCGGGCAGAACACCGACGCCGCCCGGGCCTGGTCGATCGTCGGGGTGGGCGCGCTGATGACGGTCTACGTCGCGATCGGCGGGATGCGGGCGACCACCTGGATCCAGATCATCAAGGCGGTCCTGCTGCTCGGCGGAACGGTTCTGCTCTGCGCGCTGGTGCTGATCCGCTTCCACGGGAACGTCTCCGAGCTGCTGTCCCACGCGGCCCGCGGCTCCGGCTTCGGCGACGCGTATCTCCGCCCCGGGCTCACCTACGGGGGGAGCTGGCAGAACCGGCTGGACTTCGTCAGCCTCGGGCTCGCGCTGGTGCTCGGCACCGGCGGGCTGCCGCACATCCTGTCCCGCTTCTACACCGTGCCGACAGCGCGGGCCGCCCGGCGCTCCGCGCTGTGGGCGATCGGCCTGGTCGGCGGGTTCTATCTGATGATGATCATTCTGGGGCTGGGCGCCGCGGCGCTGGTCGGCGCGGACCGGGTGCGGGCGTCCAACGCGGCCGGCAACACCGCCGTACCGCTGCTGGCCCAGGTGCTCGGCGGAGGCGCCGGCAGCACCGGCGGCGCGGTGCTCTTCGCGGTCATCGCGGCGGTGGCCTTCGCCACCGTCCTGGCGGTGGTGGCCGGGCTGACCATGGCCTCCTCGGTGGCGTTCGCCCATGACCTGTGGGCCCGCGCGTTCCGCCGGGCGGACGAGCCGACGCCGAGCGAGGCGGACGAGGTGGCGGTGGCCCGGGGCGCGGCGGTCGGGGTCGGCGCGATCGCGATCGTGCTCAGCCTCTTCGCGCAGAAGCTGAACGTGGCCTCGCTGGTGGGGCTGGCCTTCGCGATCGCCGCCTCGGCGAATCTGCCGACGCTGCTCTTCAACCTCTTCTGGCGGCGGTTCACCACCCGCGGGGCGGTGTGGGCGACGTACGGGGGGCTGATTCCGGCGCTGCTGCTGGTGGCGTTCTCGCCGGTGGTCTCGGGGAGCCCCTCGTCGGTCTTCCCCGGAGTCGACTTCCACTGGTTCCCGCTGCAGAACCCCGGGGTCGTCTCCATTCCGTGCGGATTCCTGGCCGGCTGGCTGGGGACGGTGACCTCCCGGCGGAGCGCCGATCCGGACGCCTATGCCGAGCTCGAGGTCCGCGCACTGACCGGCGCGGGGGCGGTGTAGCCGACCCCGCGCGCCGTCCGGAACGGCGGCCGGCGCCGCTCACCTGCGGCGCCGGCCGCCGGTTTCGCGCGTTCTGCGCGTTCTGCTCGACGGGACGGGGCTGGGCAGAATGCCCGTCTGCATGGACAATCGCGAGGCAGCAGGCGCGCGGCAACGGGGCTCGCGCCCCGTGAGACTAGGTGGTGCCGACGTGCGAGGACGGGAGTTCAGACGGGAGGGCAAGCGGCGGCTCTCCACCCGGATCCTGCAGAACCAGCTGCTCATCCTGGCGCTCACCTCGGCGATCGGCTTCGTGCTGCTGGCCCTGGCCCAGCGGGCCGAGATCGACCGGCAGTACGAGCACGAGGCGCTGTCCATCGCCGAGGCCGCCGCCAGCGACCCCGCGATCCGCACGGCGATGGCCGAGGACGGTCCGGACTCGGTGATCCAGACGGCCGCCCAGCGCTACGCTGCGGCGACCTCGGCCCGCTACGTGGTCGTCATCGACCTGAACCGGGTGCGCCACTCCCACCCGAACCCGGCGCTGATCGGCAAGCGGGTCACGGAGCCGATCGCGGTCCTGGACGGGCAGCCCCACGTCGGCATCAACAACGGCTCCACCGGCCGCTCGGCCAACGGCAAGGCACCCCTCCTCGCGCCGGACGGAAACCTGGTCGGCGAGGTGTCGGTCGGCATCCTGGAGAGCAACGCGGTCGACGAGCTCTGGCGCGAGCTGCCGGTCTTCGGGCTCTTCGCGAGCATCGCCCTGGCCCTCGGCGCGATCGCCTCCGCCCTGCTCGCCCGCCGCCTCAAGCGGACCACCTTCGGGCTGGAACTGGAGGAGATCGCCGGGCTGCTCCAGGACCGCGAGGCGATGCTCCACGGCATCCGCGAGGGCGTGATCGCCTTCGACCCTCAGGAGCGGATCAGCCTGGTCAACGACGAGGCGCGGCGGCTGCTCGGGTTCGGCAGCGCGCTCGGCTGCCGGCTGGAGGACCTCCTGCCGGAGGGCAGGCTGCGCGGCGCCCTGGACGGCACCCTGACCGGCAGCGACCTGGTGGTGCTCACCGACGGCCACTGCCTGGCGGTCAACCGGATGCCGGTGGTGCTCCACGGGCGCCGGCTCGGCGCGGTGGTCACCGTACGGGACCGCACGGAGATGGTCGGGCTGCTGCGCGAGCTGGACTCGGTGCGGGGCCTGACCAACGCGCTGCGCTCCCAGCAGCACGAGTTCTCCAATCGGATGCACACCCTCTCCGGGCTGCTGGAGCTGGGCGAGTACGGGGCCGCGCAGGAGTTCGCGACGGAGTGCGCGGGCGCTGAGCCGGCCCTGACCGAGTCGGTGCGGGAGCGGATCGGCAATCCGACCATGGTCGGGCTGATCGTCGCCAAGACCACCGTCGCGGCCGAGCGCGGGGTGGAGCTGAGCCTCGACGAGGACTCCTGGCTCTCCGAGGAGCCGGCCCATCTCTCCCGGCTGTTGACCATCGTCGGCAACCTGGTGGACAACGCGGTGGACGCGGCGGCCTCCGCCCCCGGCGACGGCCACGGTGACGGTGACGCCCGCGCCCGCTCTGGCGGCGGCGCCGGCGCCGGCGGCCCGGGCGGCGGCCCGGGCGGGTGCGGCTGCGGCTGGCGGAGGACGCCGCCGGGCGGCGGGTGCTGGTGCGGGTCGAGGACAACGGTCCCGGGATACCGCTGGACCGGATGGAGCGGATCTTCCAGGACGGCTGGTCCACCAAGCCGGAGCGCGGCACCGCGCGCCGGGGACTCGGGCTGGCGCTGGTGCACCGGCTGGTGCTGCGGCACGGCGGGCGGATCGACGTCCGGTCCGGCCCGCCCGGGGCGGTCTTCACGGTGGAGCTGCCGTTGCCGCTGGGGGGCGCGGAGCCGCCGGAGAGCGCCGAGGGCGTGTTCGCCGGGACCGGCGTGGGGGTGGGGACAGGCGCGGGGATACTGAGATGAGGAGCGAGAACGTGAGACCGGAGCCGAGCCCCGCGATCGGGACGCTGGTGGTGGACGACGACTTCCGGGTGCGGGCGATCCACGCCGCCTATGTGCGGAGGGTGGAGGGCTTCAGCGTGGTCGGCGAGGCCTCCGCGGTGGAGGACGGGCTGGACGCGGTGCACACCCTCCGGCCGGAACTGCTGCTGCTGGACGTCTACCTGCCGGACGGCAGCGGGCTGGACGTGCTGCGCCGGCTCAACGCCGAGGCCGAGGCCGGCGCCGCGGCCGGGGCGGCCGCGCGGCCGGACGCGATCGTGATCACCGCCGCCCGGGACGTCGGCTCGGTGCGCACCGCGATGCAGCTGGGCGCGGTCGGCTACCTGGTCAAGCCCTTCGGATTCGCCGCGCTGGCCGAGCGGCTGACGGCCTTCCGGGAGCTGCGCCGCCGGGTCGCCGCGCTCGACCCGGCCGTGGAGCACGGCCAGGAGGAGGTGGACGCGATCTTCAACGCGGCCCGCCCCAACGTCCTGCCGCCGGTCCCGGCCAAGGGGCACTCGGCGCCGACGCTGGCCCTGGTGCGGGACGCCGTGCGGTCCGCCGGACGCGACCTCTCGGCCTACGACGTGGCCGAGCTGACCGGCGTCTCCCGCGCCACCGCCCAGCGTTACCTCTCCTACCTGGCCCGGGAGGGCGTGGTCCGCCTGGAACTCCGCTACGGCTCCACCGGCCGCCCGGAACACCGCTACCGCGCCGGGGCGTGAACGCCCGGACGCGGCAGCGGTGGTGACGGTCTATCAGCTGAGCTGGTGTCAGTAGCCGAGCTTCTTGTGGGCGGCGATCACGTACTGGTTGGTGTAGGTCTTGGACAGGTCGACGCTGCCCGAGACGTTGCCGGCCGCCTTGTCCTCGTTGAGGACGGTCTGCGGGCCGTTGGCCGGCATCATGCCGTCCGGCAGGAACTGGCCCTTGTCCTCGGTCAGCGTCTTGATGTAGTCGGCCTTGGTGGTCAGGCCGTTCTCCACATAGCTGGCGGGCAGGTGGGCGGCGATGTCCGCGGCGCTGTGGGTGGCGATGTAGTGCATCGTGGCGACCAGGGCGTCCACCACCTTCTGGGTGGCGTCCGGGTTGGCCTTCACCCAGTCCGCGCGGGTGAGGACGGCGGCCGAGGGCAGCGGCCCGCCGAGCCACTTGTTCACCCCGGCGGTGGTGGCCAGGTCGATGGTGGGCACGCCGGCGCCGGCCTTCTCGACCGCGTTCACGGTCGGCTGGGTGGTGATGGCGCAGGCCACCCGGTTCTGCTGGAGCTGGCTGAGCAGGGTGGAGCCCTCGCCGACGCCGACCCGGTGGAAGTCCTTGGTGGTCAGACCGGTCTTGGAGGCGAGGAAGCGGACCAGGTCGTCGGTGCCGGAGCCGAGGTCGGTGACGCCGATCGACTTGCCCTTGAAGTCGGCCGGGGTCTTCACCCCGGACTTCGGGTTGCACATGATGCGCTCGCCCGGGGCGCCGCTCAGCTGGGCGACGGAGACGACGTCCTTGCCCTTCTGCTGGAAGTCGATGGTGTGGATGTACCAGGCGCCGGCCATGTCGACCTGGCCGGAGGCCATCGCGTCCTCGGCGCCGACACCGCCCGCGGTCTCGGTGCTGAGCTGCATGTTGACGCCGTACTTCTTGTAGTACCCGAGGCCCTGGGCCAGCTCGTAGGGGAGATAGATCTGCTTGTCGATACCGCCGACCATCATGGTGACGGTGGGCAGGCCGTTGGCGCCCTTCTTCACGGTGGTGGCGCCACCGCAGGCGCTGACCCCGGCAGTGAGGGCGAGGGTGCCGACGACGGCGGCGGCGATGCGGACTCTGGTGCGGCTCTTGCTGGACATGGGTGTTCGTCCCTTCGGATCACGTCTTTGTGTGAACGGGCTGTGCGAACGGTGGTGGCAACGGGTGGTGCGCTCAGGGGACCGAGTGCCGGGGCGGCTTCTCGCCTACACGCCGGCGCTGGTCTCGGCCGGGGACGGCGGACGCCAGGACAGCAGGCGCCGCTCCAGCAGGCTGATCAGTCCCTCGGCGACGAGGGTGATCACGGCGATGATGGCCATCGCGCCGAAGACGCCGTCGGGGTTGAAGTGGTTCTGCGCGCTGCTGATGAGCAGGCCGAGCCCCTGCTGGGCGCCCAGCACCTCGCCGACGATCGCGCCGATGATGGAGAAGCCGAAGGCGACGTGGAGGCTGGCGGTGATCCAGGTCAGCGCGGAGGGCAGGATCACGTGCCGGGTGATCTGCCACCGGGAGGCGCCCAGCACACGGGCGTTGGAGATGAAGATGCGGTCCACCTCGCGCACGCCCTGGAAGGCGTTGAAGAACACCGCGAAGAACACCAGCACCGAGGCCAGCAGCACCTTGGACGGGGTGCCGAGGCCCAGCATGACCACGAAGATCGAGCCGAGGACGATACGCGGCACCGCGTTCACGATCTTGATGAACGGGCCCAGCACCTCGGCCAGGAAACGGAACTGACCCAGCACCACACCGAAGATGACCCCGCCGACCACACCGTAGACGAAGCCCAGCAGGGCCTCCTCCATGGTCACGCCGATCTGCGTCCAGATCGAACCGAACTCGGTGCCGTGCTGGAACCAGTCGACGACCTGGTGCACGATGCCGCTGGGCTGGCCGACGAAGAAGTCGTCGACGATTCCCCAGTCGGTGAAGAGCTGCCAGCCGCCGATGATCACCACCGCGAAGAGCAGCTGACCGCCGAGGATCCGCCAGCGGCGCATCAGATGCCTGCGCCGGGCGCGGGCGGCGACGGTCGCCTCGTCGGAGTCGATCTCCGCCTGCAGCGTCGAGCGGACCTGGTGCTCCGACAGGTTCTCTGCCACCTTGCTCACTTCCCCTCGCTTCCGCTGCCGCTTCCGCTGCCCTGGCCGGCACCGGCGCCGGCGGCCGCGCCCTGGGTCTGCGCGTAGGCCGCGTCGACCTCCTCGCGCAGGGACTCCCAGATCTGGTGGTGGAGCTCCAGGAAGCGCGGGTCGAAGCGGATCTCCTGGACGGCTCCGCGCGGGCGCGGCAGGTCGATCTCGAAGACGCCCTTGATGGTGCCGGGACGCGAGGTCATCACGACCACCTTGTCGGCCAACGCCACGGCCTCCTCCAGGTCGTGGGTGATGAACAGCACGCTGGGCTTCAACTCCTCCCAGAGGCCGAGGAGTTCGTTGGACATGATGGCCTTGGTCTGCACGTCGAGCGCGCCGAAGGGCTCGTCCATGAGGAGGATCGACGGCTCGTTGATCAGTGCCGCCGCCATGCTGGCGCGCTTGCGCATGCCGCCGGAGAGCTGGTGCGGGTGGTGGTCGGCGAAGCCGTCCAGGCCGACCCGGCGCAGCCAGTCGCGGGCGTCCGCGTGCGCCTTCTGCTTGCTGACGCCGCGGAAGGTCGGGCCCATCGCGACATTGCCGAGCACGGTCTTCCAGGGCAGCAGGGCGTCCTGCTGGAACATGAAGCTGACGCCCGGGGTGATGCCCTTGACCTCCGCGCCGCCCACCCTGACGGTGCCGCCGCTGGGGCTGTCGAGCCCGGACACCATGCCGAGGGTGGTCGACTTGCCGCAGCCGGTCGGGCCGACCACGGCGCAGAACTCGCCGGGCTCGACGGTGAAGTTCACCTCGCGGATCGCGGTGAAGAGCTCGCCCGAGGGCGAGGTGAACCGTCGGGTGACGTTGGTGAGTTCGATGCGTGCTCCGCGGCCGGCGGAGCCGGGGGAGCCGGCGGGGGTGTCCGGCGGCGGGCTCGTCGCCCGATCGGTCTGGGCGGCCATCGGGGTTCTCCTCTCGGTGGGTCGAGGGAGAACCTAGGAGCGGCCGGGCGGCAGGAACATCTTGCTCGAACAAACCGCGCAGACCGCGTTACCGCATGTTCCGCGCATTCTGCTCGGCGCTCGCGCTTGGCGCTCGCCGCTTGGCGTTCGCGCTCGGCGTTCGCGTTCGGTGCCTGCGCTCAGCCCCGCTGGTAGGTGTAGACGGAGGTCACCACCTTGCAGACGCCCGGCTGGATCATCTCCAGGCGCAGGGTCCCGGACGCCGGGTCGTAGTCCACGCCCTCGGTCTCCCCGCTGCCGGAGCAGTCGCTCTGCGTGGGCACCTGGCCGATGACGCTGACCTGGCCCGTGGTGTCGCCGCCGGTCAGCGGCCCCGGCAGGTCCACCTCCAGCAGGTCCTTGTTCGCGTCGTCCGAGGCACAGACCAGCTGCGTGGCCGAGGTGAAGTCACAGCCCTGCACGTCCGTGACCGGGGAGCTCAGCGCGATCTCGCCGGAGAGGTCCAGCGCGCCTCCGGTCTTCGGCGTCGCCGGGTTCAGCAGCGGAGTCGGGTACACCTGCAGGTGATCCATCGTCCCCCACTCGCCGGACACCATCCACTGCGAGTCCGGCGAGACGGCGTCGAAGGAGTTGTTGTACAGCTCCCCGCTCACCAGCTGGTGGACGTACTCGTAGGACTGGCCGGCGGGGGTGGTCACCCGGTACATCTTGCTGGTCGGGCTGCTCGTGCCGCTCTGGTAGGCGTCGAAGACGTACCCGCCGGCGACGTCGGGATCGCCGATGTGCGTCCAGCCCTGCGCGGCGACGGACAGCGGGATCGACGTCGTACCCCGGTAGACCACCGACGAGCCGTTGGTGGCCACGCCCTCGCCCGCGCTCAGCGTCGACTGCAGACTGCTTCCGGTCTGCGTCCAGCTCCCGGTCGCGGCCTGCGCGTTCCCCATTCCCACGAGCAACGCCAACGCCGCGCCGACACCTGCTGCGACAACCCCGCCCCGAGTCCTCATGACTCAGCAGTCTGACGCGAACACACCACCCGCACCAGGGGCCCGTCCGGAAACAACACCGAACATCGCACCCAACGGGCCCCGTCGGCGTGGAGTCAGAGGTCCGGGATGTCCTTTTTCGCCCGCAGCAGGGTGTCCCGGGTGATGACGACGATCCGCTCGTAGTCGGCGCGCGAGGCGTCGGGAGGGAGCCTCGGGTCCAGCTCTGCGGTCATCTCCGTCCCGATCACGGCGAACCGGCCGTCATCCAGCTCGAAGATGTCCGGGCAGGAATTGTTGCCCAGGCTGCCGCGCTCCCGTGGGGATGCGCCGATACGGCGGGTGATGTGCACGAGTCCGTGGTCTTCCATCGGGTAGGGACGAAAAGGTCAGCGCAATTGAGCTGACTTCCGGTTATGTGCCATTTTTTCAGGAATGCACCGGGGGGCTGCAAACCGCCAACCCTCCAACGGGTGTCTGGAGGCCGTGCCACCCCTCCAAAGGGTGGCTAGAAGGACGGACGAGTTGACGTGGCCACAGTATTCCGACCCAGGGGGCCGGTGTCTCGTTTTCGGCCATCCACCGGTTGCGCGGCTCGGGTGGGCGCCGGGAGGAATGCGGTCTACGCCGCTTGAACATCGCCTCTGTCCGGGCCGGGCATGCGTCGAAACGCCTCCTCGACCAGAGCGACGAACTGATGTTCCGCTGACCCGGGCTTCAAGACCTCTTTGCCCCGTCTGGAAGCCTGCCAGTAGGCCCGGAAGACCGAGCTTCGGCAGAGGTCCGACTGAATGTGGCCGATCATCTCCTCGTAACTGCGCAGGCCCAGCTTGAAGTGCAGGAAGAAGTGCGAGTAGACGAGGTTGGCATAGAGGAACTGGCGGCGGTGTTCGGGGGTGTCGTAGCCGGGCGATTCCCAGAACTCGGCGAGGGAGTCGTCGTGGAGCGACATCCTCAGCAGGTCCACGTGGAGGTTGCGGAGCTCTGCCTCCGCGGACATCCGCAGGTGCTTGTTCTGCTCCTCCTGGGCACGTCTCTGCAGCGCCAGCTCACCGCGCTGCTCGCGCAGTTCGCGGCGCTGCAGCAGCGTCGCCACGATGGCCAGCGTCAGGGCGAAACCCGAGAACATCGCGCCGACGGCGTCGAAGTACTGGCCGGTGGTGCCCATGGTCTCGGCTTGGGCCGGACCGCCCCACAGGGCTTCGACACCGCGGATCATCCAGCCGCTGAGGACGATGCAGAGCATGCCGACCAGGGCGAGCAGAACGCATCCGAGAACGGTCCAGCGCAGCAACGAGAAGTGGCTGCTGACGTCGGCTGTCCTGCTGTGCTCGGCGCCCGTCGCGCCCTCTTCGCTCATGGCCATTGCCGGAACCCCCGTTCTCGGCTGTGGGCCGGACGGCCGCCTGGCGGCGGGTTGGCCGAAGCCCTGGCCCGGTGACGCCGAACGTCGTCGGTCGGTCGGTCCGGGCGAGGGGGAAGGCCGGAAGAGCGGAAGCCTGGCCCGAGAGGCCCCGCTGCCGACCCATAGCGGTCATTCCCGACCGGCCTCCGTCGAAAACGGCACCATTACGCCAAGTCCCCACATCCCCACCGCGATTGAGGTGGTTATGTGGGGACTTGCCGGTATGCGGTCCGCCGCTACGCCGGCCCCGCCACCGCCGCGATCGGCTTGGCGATGGGGACGCCGGAGCCGTCTCGGCGGGGGTCCCGGCCGGGGAGTTCGGCGGGGGCGCCGGTGGAGGTGGCGGCGTACGCCGGGGTGGGGCCGGACCAGGCGAAGACCAGGCGGTCCTCACCCTTCAGGAAGCGCTGGCAGCGCACCCCGCCGGTCGCCCGCCCCTTGCGCGGGTACTGGTCGAAGGGCGTCGCCTTGGCCGTGCCGCCCAGGCCGTCCAGGGTGCCGTCCGCGGTGCCGGCGACCGTGACCACCAGGGCCTCCTGCGTCGGGTCGACCGCGGCGAAGGAGATCACCTTCGCGTCCGGACCGAGCTTGATCCCGGCCATGCCGCCCGCCGGGCGCCCCTGCGGGCGCACCGAGGAGGCGGGGAAGCGCAGCAGCTGCGCCTCGGAGGTGATGAAGACCAGGTCCTCCTCGCCGGTGCGCAGCTCCATCGCGCCGACGATCTCGTCGCCGTCCTTGAGCGAGACGACCTCGTACTCGTCCTTGTTGGCCGGCCAGTCCGGGACCACCCGCTTCACCACGCCCTGGCGGGTGCCCAGGGCCAGGCCGGGCGAGGACTCGTCCAGGGTGGTGAGGCAGAGCACCCGCTCGCCGGCGGCGAGTTCCACGAACTCGGAGATCGGCGCCCCACCCGCCAGGTTCGGCGCCGCGCTGGTCTCCGGCAGCTGCGGCAGGTCGACCACGGTGAGCCGGATCGCCCGCCCGGCCGTGGTCACCGCGGCGATCTCGCCCCGCGTCGTGGCCGGCACCGCGGAGACGACGGCGTCGTGCTTGGCGCGCTTGCCGCCGCCCTCCCCGGCCTCCGTGCTCGCCGTCCGCGCCAGCAGGCCGGTCGAGGAGAGCAGCACCCGGCAGGGGTCGTCCGCCACCTGGAGATCGGCCGGCGTGATCGGCGCGGGCGCGGTGCCCGAGCCGTCGTCCAGCACGGTCCGCCGCGGCGTCCCGAACTGCTTGGCCACGGCCGCGAGTTCGTCCGAGACGGTCTTCCGCAGCACCTGGTCGGACTCCAGGATCTCGGTCAGCGCAGCGATCTCCGCCCGCAGCCGCTCCTGCTCCGACTCCAGCTCGATCCGGTCGAAGCGGGTCAGCCGGCGCAGCGGGGTGTCCAGGATGTACTGGGTCTGGACGTCCGTCAGACCGAACCGCTCCATCAGCCGCCGCTTGGCGTCCGCCGAGTTGTCGCTCTCCCGGATCAGCCGGATGACCTCGTCGATGTCGAGCAGCGCGACCAGCAGGCCGTCCACCAGGTGCAGCCGCTCCTGCCGCTTGGTGCGGCGGAACTCGCTGCGCCGCCGCACCACGTCGAAGCGGTGGTCGACGTAGACCTCGAGCATCTCCTTGAGGCCCAGGGTCAGCGGCTGCCCGTCGACCAGGGCGACGTTGTTGATGCCGAAGGACTCCTCCAGCGGGGTCAGCTTGTACAGCTGCTCCAGCAGGGCCTCGGGGACGAAGCCGTTCTTCACCTCGATCACCAGGCGCAGCCCGTGCGCCCGGTCGGTGAGGTCCTTGACGTCCGCGATGCCCTGCAGCTTCTTCGAGCCGACCAGGTCCTTGATCTTCGAGATCACCTTCTCCGGCCCCACGTTGTACGGGAGCTCGGTGATCACGATGCCCTTGCGCCGGGCCGTGACGTTCTCGATGGTCGCGGTCGCCCGGATCTTGAAGGTGCCGCGCCCGGTCTCGTACGCGTCCTGGATCCCGCCGAGGCCGACGATCCGGCCGCCGGTCGGCAGGTCGGGGCCCGGCACGAACTTCATCAGCGTGGACAGGTCGGCGTTCGGGTGCTTCACCAGATGCCGGGCGGCGGCCACCACCTCGCCGAGGTTGTGCGGCGGCATATTGGTCGCCATCCCGACCGCGATCCCGGACGCGCCGTTGACCAGCAGGTTCGGGAAGGCCGCCGGGAGGACCAGCGGCTCCTGCTCGCTGCCGTCGTAGTTCGGCGCCCAGTCGACCGTGCCCTCGTCGATGGAGTCGGTCATCGCCAGCGCGGCGGCGGTCAGCCGGGACTCGGTGTACCGCATCGCGGCCGGCGGGTCGTCGTTGCCCAGCGAGCCGAAGTTGCCGTGGCCGTCGATCAGCGGCAGCCGCATGGAGAACGGCTGGGCGAGGCGGACCAGCGAGTCGTAGATCGCCTGGTCGCCGTGCGGGTGCAGACGGCCCATCACCTCGCCGACCACGCGGGCCGACTTGACGTGGGCGCGGTCCGGCCGCAGGCCCATCTCCCCGGCCTGGTACAGGATTCGGCGGTGGACGGGCTTGAGCCCGTCCCGCGCGTCGGGCAGCGCGCGGGCGTAGATCACCGAGTAGGCGTACTCCAGATAGGAGCCCTGCATCTCGTCGACGACGTCGACGTCGAGAATGCGCTCCTCGAAGTCCTCCGGCGGCGGGGACTGCGAACTGCGGCGGGCCATCGCGGGTTGGGCTCCTCTATCTCGGGGTCGTCTCGGGGTGGGCTGACCGGATCGGCTGGGCGGACCGACCGTACCTTTCGGCCCCCCATTGTGGCCCCAACCACCGACAACCCGGCCCGCAACCCCACCCGTCGGGTCGATCGGCGCCCCCCGCGGGTCTCCGGGAGCTTTCCCGGAGCTCCTCCGGCGCCACCGTACGCGGGCCGCGCGCGGCTCTGCGGCGGCCGGGTGCGGCCCTGCGGCGGCCCCGCGCGGCCCTGCGGCAGCCCCGCGCGGCCCCGCGGCGGCTTCGCCTCGGCCGGGCGGCGAGCCCCCGCCCCCGCTGCCCGCCTCCGCCGCCCGGCTCGCCGCCCGTCCCCGCCGTTTCCCGCCGCCCGGCGCCCGCGCCGGTGCAGCACAATGGAGCCTTCACGGAGCCCGATCGGAAGGACGACACGCGGATGGCCAACCCGGCCCCCGCCTCCGGCACCGGAGGCCCCACCATCTCTCAGCACCGCCTGCGCAACGGACTGCGCGTGGTGCTCTCCGAGGACCATCGCACCCCCGTCGCCGCGGTGTGCCTCTGGTACGACGTAGGCTCCCGGCACGAGGCGGCGGGTCGCACCGGGCTCGCCCACCTCTTCGAGCACCTGATGTTCCAGGGGTCCAAGTCGGTGCCGGGCAACGGCCACTTCGAGCTGGTCCAGGCGGCCGGCGGCTCGCCGAACGGCACCACCAGCTTCGAACGCACCAACTACTTCGAGACCCTGCCGGCCCATCAGCTGGAGCTCGCCCTCTGGCTGGAGGCGGACCGGATGGGCTCCCTCCTCACCGCCCTGGACCAGGCCTCCCTGGACAACCAGCGGGACGTGGTCAAGAACGAGCGCCGCCAGCGCTACGACAACGTGCCCTACGGCACCGCGCTGGAGCGCCTGGTCGGCATGGCCTTCCCCGAGGGCCACCCGTACCACCACACCCCGATCGGCTCGATGGCCGACCTCGACGCGGCCACCCTCCAGGACGCCCAGGCCTTCTTCCGCACCTACTACGCCCCGAACAACGCGGTGCTCGCCGTGGTCGGCGACATCGACCCGGAGCAGGCCCTCGCCTGGGTGGAGAAGTACTTCGGTTCGATCCCCGGCCACGACGGCAAGCCCGAGCCGCGCTCCGGCGCCATCCCGCACGGCACCCTCAGCGGCGAGCGCCGCGAGCACGTGGTCGCCGACGTGCCGGCCCGCGCCCTGATGGCCGCGTATCTGCTGCCGCAGGACGGCGGGCGGGAGGCGGACGCCGCCGACGTGGCGCTCACCGTCCTCGGCGCCGGCGAGTCCAGCCGGCTCTACAACCGCCTGGTCCGCCGCGACCGCACCGCCGTCACGGCCGGCTTCGGCCTGCTCCGGCTGGCCGGCGCGCCCTCGCTGGGCTGGCTGGACGTGAAGACCTCCGGAGACGCCGGCACCGACGAGATCGAGGCCGCCGTCGAGGAGGAGCTGGCCCGCTTCGCCGCCGAGGGACCGACGGAGGAGGAGCTGGAACGCGCCCAGGCCCAGCTGGAGCGCGAGTGGCTGGACCGGCTGGACACGGTCGCCGGCCGGGCCGACGAACTCGCCCGCTACGCCGTCCTCTTCGGCGACCCCGGGCTGGTGGACACCGCCGTCGGCCGGCTGCTGGAGATCACCGCCGAGGAGGTCCGCGAGGCCGCCGCCCGCCATCTGGTCCGCGACAACCGCGCGGTGCTGACGTACGAGCCGGGCGAGGAAGAGGACGGCCCCGAGGGCGACACGCCCGACGACACCGACACCGACGGGATCGACACCGACGGGACCGACACCGGCGGGATCGACACCGACGGCAGCAAGACCGAAGGCAGCAAGGGAGACGCCGCGTGACGACCAGCCAGACCGAAGGCACCCCGTCGGCCGGCGGCGCGCCGCTCACCGAGATGACCTTCCACGAGCGTCCGGAGCCCGGCCCCGCCACCCCCTGGGCCTTCCCCACCCCCGCGCGCGGCGCCCTGCCCAACGGCCTCACCGTCCTCCGCTGCCACCGCCCCGGCCAGCAGCTGGTCGCCGTCGAGCTGGTGCTGGACGCCCCGCTCACCGCCGAGCCGCGGGAGCAGGAGGGCGTCGCCACCATCATGGCGCGGTCCTTCAGCGAGGGCACCGACACCCTGGACGCCGAGGCGTTCGCCGCCGAGCTGGAGCGGGCCGGCGCCACCCTGGACGCCCACGCCGACCACACCGTGGTCTCGCTCTCCCTGGAGGTCCCCAACTCCCGTCTGGAGCGCGGCCTCTCGCTGCTCGCGGACGCCGTACGGGCCCCGGCCTTCCCGGACGCCGAGGTCGAGCGGGTGGTCGCCAACCGCCTGGACGAGATCCAGCACGAGCGCGCCAACCCGGCCCGCCGGGCCGCCATCGCCCTCTACGCCGAGCTGTTCCCGGCCGACGACCGGATCTCCCGGCCGCGGGCCGGCGCCGCCGAGACCGTCGAGCGGATCGACGCCGAGGCCGTCCGCGCGTTCTACCGGGCACACGTCCGGCCGGCCACCGCCACCGCCGTGATCGTCGGAGACCTGACGGCGGCCGGCGACGTGGACGGCATCCTGGAGCGCACCCTCGGCGCCTGGCAGGGCGACTCGGCCGAGCCCGGCGTCCCCGCCCCGGTGCGGGCCGCGGACCCCGGAGAGCGCGGCCGGGTGGTGATCGTCGACCGCCCCGGCGCGGTCCAGACCCAGCTGCTGATCGGCCGGCTCGGCCCGGACCGGCACGCCCCCGAGTGGCCGGCCCAGGTCCTCGGCACCTACGCCCTGGGCGGCACCCTCACCTCCCGCCTGGACCGGGTGCTGCGCGAGGAGAAGGGCTATACCTACGGTGTCCGGGCCTTCGCCCAGCCGCTGCGGTCGGGCGCCGAGGGGCAGGGCCGCGCGCTGCTCGGCATCTCCGGCTCGGTGGACACCCCCTCCACCGCCCCGGCGCTCGCCGACGCCTGGCAGGTGCTCCGCACCCTGGCCGCCGAGGGCCTGACCGGGGAGGAGCGGGACATCGCCGTGCAGAACCTGGTCGGCATCGCCCCGCTGCGGTACGAGACGGCGGTGGCGGTCTGCGGCACCCTCGCCGACCAGGTCGCCCAGCAGCTGCCGGACGACTACCAGGCGGGTCTCTACCAGCGGATGAACGACACCACCACGGAGGCCGCGACGGCCGCGGTGGTGGCCGGCTTCCAGCCGGACCGGCTGCTGACCGTGCTGGTCGGCGATGCCTCGGCGATCG
This sequence comes from Phaeacidiphilus oryzae TH49, assembly GCF_000744815.1. Taxonomy (NCBI): domain Bacteria; kingdom Bacillati; phylum Actinomycetota; class Actinomycetes; order Kitasatosporales; family Streptomycetaceae; genus Phaeacidiphilus; species Phaeacidiphilus oryzae. Next base: position 2,017,821 of record NZ_JQMQ01000005.1, on the reverse strand, counting down.
AGGAGGAGGTCCGCGCGCTGGGCATCGGCGAGGTCACCGTCGTCCCGGCCTGAGGGGAGCGGGGCGCCCGTGTGCGCGGGCGCCCCGCCGGCCGGAGCAAAACCGTTTGCCCCTCCCCGGCGGCCCATGGCTCAATTGATCCACCGGCCCGCGGCGGATGTCCGCGGCCGAGCGAGAACCAGTGGAGAGGAGGAGGTCACCGTGCGGGTCGAGTCGCAGCGCCGACGCCAGTTCGTCCGCTCCTCCCTGCGGCGACGCCTCTCCACTGCTGCGTCGTCACGCCAACGCTGAGGGCGCCCGCCCCGAGGGCGCGGACGCTGAGGGTGCGGACGCTGAGCGCGCGCCGAGTCTGAGCGCCGACGCCCACCGGCGCATCGATACACCGATACCCCCACACCTCACGCCCGTGCTCGCGGGCGTTCCCTGACGTTCCGTCACATCCTTTCGACCCTGGAGGTCGTTCTCCCATGTCCGTAACCCAGGTGCCCGGCGTCCGGGTGCCGATCCGCCTGTGGGCCGACCCGGCCGGTGTCGAGCCGGCCGCCATGCAGCAGCTGCGGAACATCTCCTCGCTGCCCTGGATCGCCGGGCTGGCCGTGATGCCCGACGTCCATCTGGGCAAGGGCGCCACCGTCGGCTCGGTGATCGCGATGCGGGACGCGGTCTGCCCGGCCGCCGTCGGCGTCGACATCGGCTGTGGAATGAGCGCGGTCAGAACCTCGGTGACGACCCGCCAGCTGCCGGACGACCTGTCCCGCCTGCGGTCCCGGATCGAGCGGGCCATCCCGGTCGGCCGGGGCGCGCACAAGGAGCCGGTCGACCCGGCGCGGCTGCCCGGCTTCCGGTCGGCCGGCTGGTCGGACTTCTGGCAGCGGTTCGACGGCCTGGCCTCCGCGGTGAAGCCGCGGCGGGAGCGGGCGGCCCAGCAGATGGGATCGCTTGGCTCGGGCAATCACTTCGTTGAAGTTTGTACGGATGGCTCGGGCCGGATCTGGCTGATGCTCCACTCCGGCTCCCGGAACATCGGCAAGGAGCTCGCCGAGCACCACATCGGCGTCGCCCGCTCGCTCCCGCACAACCAGCACCTCACCGACCGCGACCTCGCCGTCTTCATCGCCCGGACCCCGCAGATGGAGGCCTACCGGCGGGACCTCTACTGGGCGCAGGAGTACGCCCGGCTCAACCGGGCCGCGATGATGTCCCTCTTCAAGAACGCCCTGCGGGACGAACTCCGGGGTCTCCAGGTCGAGTTCGAGGAGGAGATCTCCTGCCACCACAACTACGTGGCAGAGGAGGAGTATGACGGGGAGGAGCTGCTGGTCACCCGGAAGGGCGCGATCAGCGCGCGGGCGGGGGAGTACGGCATCATCCCCGGCTCGATGGGCACCTCCTCGTACATCGTCCGCGGGCTCGGCAACCCCGAGTCCTTCCACTCGGCCTCGCACGGGGCCGGGCGGCGGATGTCCAGGGGGGCCGCGAAGCGGCGGTTCACCCGGGACGACCTGGTCGCCCAGACCCGCGGGGTGGAGTGCCGGAAGGACTCCGGGGTGATCGACGAGATCCCCGGCGCGTACAAGGACATCGACCAGGTGATCGCCGACCAGACCGACCTGGTCGAGGTGGTGGCCAAGCTCCGCCAGCTGGTGTGCGTCAAGGGCTGACCCCCCGCGGGCTGACCCCCTGCGGGCCGGCCCGCGGGCCCGCCGCGGCCGCTCGCCCCCGGATGTGACCCAGTTCACATCCGGGGGCGGAAATTTCCGGGGACCGAGTCCCCGTTTAACCCTCCGTAGGAACGAAGCGGGGACTGAGTCCCCGGAAAGTCCCCGAGAGCGGGAGGGAGCGCGTCATGGGAACCAGCACCGCGAGCCGTACGGCCACCGCACCGCGGCGACCGCGCGCCGACGCCTCCCGCAACCACGAGCGGATCGTCTGCGCCGCCCTCCAGGTGCTCATCGAACAGGGCGCCGAGGCGCCGATGGACGAGATCGCCCGCCGGGCCGGCGTCGGCAACGCCACCCTCTACCGGCACTTCCCGGACCGCGCGGCACTGGTCCGCAGCGTCACCCTCGCCGTCCTGGAGCACTCCGCTGAGCTGGCCGAACGCGCGCTGGCCGACCACCCGGACGACCCGGTGGCGGCCCTGCGCGAGTACGTCCACTCGGCCGCGGACCACAGGATCGGCGCCGCGTGCAGCCTTCTCAGCTCCCATCTGGACACCCGGGAGCCGGAGTTGGCGCTGGCGGCCGAGCGGGGCCGGCAGGCGGTGGACGAGATCCTCTCCCGCGGCCGACTGGCCGGCCGGATCCGCGGAGACGTGGCCGCGGCCGACGTCCTGATCGCCCTCGCGCAACTGACCCGGCCGCTCCCCGGGGCCACCTGCCCCGGATTCCAGACCTTCGCCCACCGGCATCTCGACCTCCTGCTGGACGGGCTGACCACGCCGGAGCCGGCTCCTCTGGCCGGACACACCGCGACCCTGGAGGAACTGCGCGGCGCCTGATCCGCCGACGCACCGACCGCCGATCAACATCCGTGCCGACCGATGACGTCCGGCCCGGTTCCGAGTCCTCCCTTCAGCACCACTTACCGAGCACCGCGCACCACCGTTTACCAAGCACTGCCGAGCATCGCTGACGCTCCGTCATCCGCTGATCCGCTCACTGCCGACACGACTTCCCAGGTGGATACCCATGTCTTCCGGAACCCCCTCCGTCACTCCCGATCCCCGGCGCTGGAAAGCGCTCTTCTTCATCGCCCTGGCCCAGCTGATGGTGGTGCTGGACGCCACCATCGTGAACATCGCACTGCCCGCCGCCCAACATGACCTGGGCTTCTCGGACAGCAGCCGGCAGTGGGTGATCACCGCCTACAGCCTTGCCTTCGGCGGTCTGCTGCTCTTCGGCGGACGCATAGCCGACATGGCCGGGCGCCGCCGCACCTTCCTGATCGGGCTCCTCGGCTTCGCCGGCGCCTCCGCGCTCGGTGGCGCCGCGGTGGACACCCCGATGCTGCTCGGCGCTCGGGCCCTGCAGGGCGCGTTCGGCGCACTGCTCGCGCCCTCCGCGCTGTCACTGCTCGCGGTCACCTTCACCGAGGCCCGGGAGCGCGCCCGCGCCTTCGGCATCTTCGGTGCCATCGCCGGTGGCGGCGGCGCTGTCGGCCTGATCCTGGGCGGCGTCCTCACCGAGTACCTGAACTGGCGCTGGTCGCTCTTCGTCAACGTCCCCTTCGCGGTGGTGGCCGCCTTCGGCGCGGTGACCGTGATCCGCGAGCCGGCCGGCGACCGCAACCGCTCCCGCCTGGACGTGCCGGGCGTCCTGCTGGCCACCCTCGGCCTGGTCTCCCTGGTGTACGGCTTCACCCGTGCCGAGTCCGACGGCTGGACCGCACCGGTGACGATCGGCATGTTCGCCGCCGCGCTGGTGCTGCTGGCCGGCTTCGTGGCCTTCGAGGCCAGGACCGCTCACCCGCTGCTGCCGCTGCGCGTGATCACCGACCGCAACCGCGGCGGGGTCTACCTCTCCCTGGGCACCGCGGTGATCGCGATGTTCGGCGTCTTCCTCTTCCTCACCTACTACCTCCAGGCGGTCAAGGGGTACTCGCCGGTGCTCACCGGCGTGGCCTTCCTGCCGATGATCGCGGGCATGATCACCGGCTCCACCCAGATCGGCGCCCGGCTGCTCAACCGGGTTCCGGCCCGGCTGCTGATGGGCCCCGGCTTCCTGGTCGCCGCCGTCGGCATGGTGCTGCTGGCCCAGCTGCACACCGGCAGCTCGTACCCGGCGCTGATCCTCCCCGCGGAGCTGCTGCTCGGCCTGGGCATGGGTTCCGCGTTCATGCCGGCCATGAGCCTGGCCACGCTGGGCGTGCAGCCGCAGGACGCCGGGGTGGCCTCGGCGATGGTCAACACCTCGCAGCAGGTGGGCGGCTCGATCGGCACCGCGCTGCTGAACACCGTCGCGGCGAACGCCACCGCGGCCTGGCTGCTGGCCCGCCGGGGCGGCGGCGCCCCGACCCAGCAGGTGCTGAACACGGCCGCCGTGCACGGCTACTCGGTCGCGGCCTGGTGGGCCGCCGGCATCCTGGTCTTCTCCTCGGCGGTGGCCTTCCTGATGCTGAACGCGGGACGCCCGCAGCCGGTGAAGATCGGCGAGGGCACCGCGGGCGCCGCTGCGGACGAGGAGCTCCCCGTCCCGACGCTCGCCCACTGAGCGGTCCGCTCCCGGTTCACTGACGAACCGTCATCGCGCGCCGCGCCCAAGGCTTCTGAGGAGGCCCCGGGCGCGGCGCGCGGCGCGTTTCCACCGCTTCCCGGGCGCACGGCTCTTCCCGCGCCGGCGCTCTACCCGCACCCGCGCTCGCGCTCCTTCCCACGCCCCCGCTCGCGGCTCTTCGCGCGCCCGCGCTCACCCCCCGTGCCTGCGCCCGCGCTCACCCCCGTGCCTGCGCCCGCGCTCACCAGGTGTGCGCCAGCGCCTCCGTGACCACCCGTACCGCCGGGGACTCCCAGCGCGCCCGCGCCCGGGCCAGCAGCACCGGCACGTCGGGGAACTCCGGGCAGGGGATCGCCCGCAGGCCGCCCGCCTCGATCGCGGCCGCCACGCTCACCCGCGCCAGCAGGCTCAGCCCGAGTCCCGCAGCCACGCAGGCCCTCGCCGCCTCGATGCTGCCGAACCGGGTCAGCCTCGGCTCGGCCACGCCCTCCGCCCGGGCCGCCGCCCGCAACCGCGCGACCAGCGCGTCGCTGTACGCGCAGCCCTCCTCGTGGACGAAGAACTCCTCGTGCACCAGCCGCTGCCAGGGGACCGCCCGCTTGCGGCCGGCCAGCGGATGGTCCGGGGCGCCGACCAGCTCCAGTCGCTCCCTGCCCAGCACCCGCACCGCGAGGTCGTCGGGGCCGCCCGGCACCCGCTCCTCCATCAGCAGCGCCAGGTCGTACGACCCCGAGCGCAGGCCGTCCAGCGCGTCGGCGGTCCCGGAGGTCCGCAGGTCGACCTCCACGCCCGGACGGCTCCGCCGCAGCTCGGCGATGACGCCGGGCAGCCGCGCCGAGACCAGCGTCTCCGCCGCGGCGATCACCACCCGCCCGGCGACCTCGCCGTCCGGCTCGGCGGCCGCCCGCAGCCGGGCCTCGGCGTCCAGCACCGCCTCGGCGCGCGGCAGCAGCCGGCGGCCGGCCTCGGTGGGCACCGCCCCGCGCGGCAGGCGGTCGAACAGCCGAGTGCCCAACTCCCTTTCCAGTTGCTGGATCTGAGAGGTCACGGTGGACTGCACCAGATGCAGTTCGCCGGCCGCCGAGGTGAAGTTCCCGGTCCTGGCCAGCGTGGTGAAGGTGCGGAGCAGCCTGGTGTCCATCCGGCCAGAGTAACCATCGGTGGGGCCGATGCCGGCACCGAGAGATCATCGTCGGTATCGGTCAGTTTTGGAGAAGCGCGCGGGCCGTGGCCGTCCCTACCGTGACTCTCATGACCTCAATCGAGCACCTCACCCTGGAGGTGGCCGACCTCGCGGCCGCCCAGCGCTTCTACGCCGACGCCCTCGGTCTGGAGAAGCAGGTCCGCCTGCGCGAGTCGCAGGCGCCGACGTCCGGTTTCCGCGGCTGGACGGTGTCGCTGGTGGTGTCCCGTCCGTCGATCGTCGAAGGGCTGGTCGGCGCCGCGCTCCGGGCCGGGGGTACCGAGCTGAAGCCCGCCGGGAAGTCGTTCTGGGGCTTCGGCGGCGTCGTCCAGGCGCCGGACGGGACGATCTGCAAGGTCGCGAGCTCGTCGAAGAGGGACTCCGGCCCGGACACCCGGGAGATCGACCAGGCGGTTCTGCTCCTCGGCGTCTCGAAGATGGCCGCGAGCAAGCGGTTCTACCGCGAGCGGGGCCTCACCGTGGCGCGGAGCTTCGGCAGCCGGTACGTCGAGTTCGAGGCCGGGTCGAGCCCGGTCAAGCTGGCCCTCTACGGCCGGCGCGGCCTGGCCAGGGACGCCGGTGTGGCGCCGGAGGGGGAGGGCTCCCACCGGCTGGCGATCGGCGCCGACGCGGGCGGCTTCACCGACCCCGACGGCTTCGTCTGGGAGGCGGCGGCGTAAGGCGTCCCCGTCCGCCGTCCGCGGTCCTGTCATCGAATACTCCGATGGTGACCATGCAGAACGATCGTTGGACTCCATGCCAGCCGCCTGCGACCGTAGTCGCATGACCACGAACCCGGAGACGCGGACCGCCGCCACCACCGCCTCGCCCGCCCCCGTCACCTCCGCCCCCGTCACCTCCGCCCCCCTGCGCTACACCGCCTTCGCGGACACCCCCTCCGGCGGCAACCCCGCCGGCGTGGTGCTGGACGCGCGCGGACTGCCGGAATCCCGGATGCTCGCCATCGCGGCCGACCTCGGCTACTCCGAGACGGCCTTCCTCACCCCCGCCGCGGACGGCGCCGAGCGGCACTATCGCGTCCGCTACTTCAGCCCCCGCGCCGAGGTCGACTTCTGCGGCCACGCCACGGTGGCCGCCGCGGTCGCGCTGGCCGAGCGGATCGGCGCCGGACCGCTGGTCTTCGACACCCCGGCGGGCGAGATCCGGGTGGACACGGCGGCCTCGGAGGGCGCCTTCACCGCGACCCTCACCAGCGTCCCCACCGAGTCCCGCCCGGCGGGGACGGAGGAGCTGGACGCCGCGCTGGCCGCACTCCGCCTCACCCCCTCGGACCTGGACCCCGCCCTTCCGCCGAGGGTCGCCTTCGGCGGTGTCCACCACCTGGTGCTGCCGCTGGCCGCGCGGTCCACGCTGGCCGCGCTGGACTACGACTTCGACGCGCTGGAGCGGCTGATGACCCGTCAGGGCTGGACCACCGTCCAGATCGTCCACCGCGAGGCACCCGACGTCTTCCACGCCCGCGACCCCTTCCCGGTCGGCGGCGTGGTCGAGGACCCGGCGACCGGCGCCGCGGCCGCCGCGCTCGGCGGCTACCTCCGCGACCTCTCCGAACTCCCCCCGACCGGCACCTTCACCATCCACCAGGGCGAGGACATGGGCCGCCCCAGCCACCTACGGGTCCACGTGGCCCCCACCGCCCCGTCCCGCAGCCACGTAACAGGCCGAGCAATCCCCCTGCCGTGAACCCAGCACTCCTCGGAGGCAGCCCACTCCCCGCCCCCACCTCACGAGGCCCGCGCGCGGTCCGCCGGCCAGGGGCGCGGGGAACTGCGCGCCAAGCTACCGCCTTCGCCGCACCCGCCCCGCCCCGCGCGCTTGCCGCCCGTTAGGCGCGACTTCAGCCCGTCGAAAGCCGGTTTGCGCCCCCGCGCGCGGCCCGCCGGCCAGGGGCGCGGGGAACTGCGCGCCAAGCTACCGCCTTCGCCGCACCCGCCCCGCCCCGCCCGCTTGCCGCCCGTTAGGCGCGACTTCGGCCCGTCGAGGGCCGGTTTGCGCCCGCGCGCGGCCCGCCGGCCAGGGGCGCGGGGAACTGCGCGCCAAGCCACCGCCTTCGCCGCACCCGCCCCGCCCCGCGCGCTCGCCGCCCGTCAGGCGCGACCCCGGCCCGCCCGGAAGGGGCGCGGGCCGCCAGGCCCGCGGGCGCCGGCCCCCGGCCCTCGCGCGCCGGCCTCAGGCCGCAGGCGGCGCGTCGAGGCCCTGCTCGACCAGCATCGCCAGCCGGTCGAGCGCCTGCTCCGCCCCGTCCGCGTCGGACGCCAGCACGACGGTGTCCCCGCCCTGCGCGCCCAGCCCCAGCAGCGCCAGCATCGACGCCGCGTTGACGGGGTTCCCGTCCGGCTTGGCGATCGTCACCGGGATCCCGACCTCCGTCGCGGCCCGCACGAAGATGGACGCGGGACGCGCATGCAGGCCCTCCGGCCAGCCGACGGTGACCTGGCGCTCAGCCATGACTCTGCCTTTCGGTTCAACGGCGATGTTGTCTAGACCAGTGTCGCATGCCGTCCGCAGCCGCCCGGCGCACGCCACCGCTCCGCACCAAGCTAAGCCGCCCCGCCCCGCCGTACCCGCCGACGCACCGCCCCACCGGTCCCGTACCCCGACCCGACCCCTACCGTGCCGGTACGGCACCCAGGACCCGCCACCCCAGGACACCCCCCGGCGGTATTCTCACGTTGCAGCGACGCACCACCGCAACGGAGGGGAGAGCCGCAGGATGGCGGAAGCGCCTCGGCTGAAGGACGTCGCCCGGCTCGCCGGGGTGTCCGTGAAGACGGTCTCGAACGTGGTCAACGGCACCGTCTCGGTCGCCCCGCAGACCCGCGCCAGGGTCCAGGAGGCCATCGACGCCCTCGGCTACCAGCCGAACATGACGGCCCGCCGGCTCCGCACCGGCCGCAGCGGGGTGATCGCGCTGGCCTTCCCCGAGCTGCCGTCCCCGTACTTCGCCGAGCTCGCGGTCGAGGTGATAGCCGCCGCCCGCCGGCACGGCTGCACGGTGCTGATGGACGACACCGGCGGCGACCCCGCCGCCGAGCTGCGGATCGCCTCCGGTCTCGGCGACCAGATGATCGACGGCGTGATCCTCAGCCCGCTCGGCCTCGACCAGGCCAAGCTGCTCTCCCGGGAGCGCAGCATCCCGCTGGTCCTGCTCGGCGAGGCCGACCTCGGCCCGGTCGCCGACCGGGTGCCGATCGACAACGTCGCCGCCGCCCGCGACATCACCCGCCACCTGATCGCCCAGGGCTACCGCAGGATCGGCGCCATCGGCTGGCAGGACCCCTCCCCGCGGGCCACCGCCGAGCAGCGCCTCCTCGGCTACACCCAGGCCCTCCAGGAGGCCGGGATGGAGGTCGACCAGGCCCTCCTCCCGCCCGTGCGCAGCTACTTCCGCCCGGACGGCGCCGCCGCCATGCACCGGCTGCTCAAGCTGCCGGACCGGCCGGACGCGGTCTTCTGCTTCAACGACCTGATGGCGCTGGGCGCGATGCGCGCCGCCCACGAGGACGGCCTGCGGATCCCCGAGGACATCGGCATCGCCGGCTTCGACGACAACGAGGAGGCGGAGTACTCCATCCCCTCGCTGACCACCGTCGCCCCGGACAAGCGCCGGATCGCCGAACTGGCCGTCAACTGCCTGCTGGAGCGCATCGAGGAGCGTTTCACCGGCCCGAGCCGGCTGGTCCAGCCCGGCTACCGGGTGGTCGTCCGGGAGAGCAGCCTCCGCACCGGCCGCCCCTGACCACCCGCCCCGGACCGCTCCGGCCACCCGCCCCCGACCACCCCACCCCCCGTCGGCCTGACGACCCGTCAGAACCTGAACTCAGTACGCGATTCGAAGACCTCGCCCGGTCGCAGCACAGCGCTCGGGTACTCCGGCCGGTTGGGGCTGTCCGGAAAGCGCTGGGTCTCCAGGCAGACCGCCCCGAACCGCCCGTACGCCCGCCCGTCCGGCCCGCGCAGCGTGCCGTCCAGGCCGTTCGCCGTGTAGACCTGGATGCCCGGCTCGGTCGTCCATACCTCCAACCGCCGTCCGCTGTCCGGCTCGCGGAGCCGGGCCGCGCGGCGGAGGACGCCGTCCCGGACCGGGGTGAGCGCCCAGCAGTGGTCGTAGCCGTCCCCGTCGTGGGCGGCGATCGGCCTTGGCTCGGGTCCGGCGAAGTCGAAGCGGGTGCCGGCGGTGCGGGCCAGCGGTCCCAGCGGGATGGCGTCCTCGTCCACCGGCAGGTAGTGCTCGGCGTCCACCGCCAGCCGATGGCCGAGGACCTCGCCGGAGCCGGCCCCCGCGAGGTTGAAGTAGGTGTGCTGGGTGAGGTTGACGACGGTGGGCCGGTCGGTGGCCGCGCGGTAGTCGACGGAGAGGGTGCCGCGCCGGTCGAGGGTGTAGACGACGGAGACGTCCAGCGCGCCCGGGAAGCCCATGTCCAGGTGGGGGCTGTGCAGTTCGAGCCGGAGCGCGACCCGGTCGCTGCGCCCGCCGTCGGTCGGGTGCGCGGTCCAGACCCGCCGGTCGTAGCCCTCCGGGCCGCCGTGGAGGGCGTGCCCCCGGTCGTTGACCGGCACCTGGTACGCCGTGCCGTCCAGCTCGAACCGCCCGTGGGCGATCCGGTTGGCGTAGCGGCCGACCACCGCGCCGAAGTACGGGCTGTGCTCGGCGTATTCGCCGACGGTGGGCAGGTTGAGCACCACGTTGCGGGGGTCGCCGCCGCTTCCGTCCGGAACCGTCAGCTCGTGGAGCACCGCGCCGTAGGTGAGGACGGCGGCCCGGATGCCCGCGCCGTTGTCCAGGACCCAGCGGTCCACCGGGGTGCCGTCCGGCGCCCGGCCGAACTCGGTGCGGAGCAGGGAGGGGCGGGGGGCGGAACGCAGCATGGGGCTCCTAGGCAGTGGGGGAGGGGGACAGCAGGGGGCGGGGGAGGCGGCGGGGTCAGCCGTCCGCGCGGAGGCGCGGCGGCTCGCCGGCTCTTCGCGCCCGCCCGGAGGTCGATTCCCGGACCATCAGCCGGTGGCTGGGCAGGAAGCGCCGCGAGTGCCAGCTGTCCGCCTCGCTGCCGGCCTGGATCCGCTCGATCAGCCGGTCCACCGCGAACCGGGCGATGGCGGCCTTGTCGGGGGCGACCGTGGTCAGCGAGATCGGCGCGAAGCGGCCCTCCTCGATGTCGTCGAAGCCGACCACCGCCACGTCCTCGGGCACCCGCAGGCCCCGCTCGGCGAGTACCCGCATGGCGCCGAGGGCGATCAGATCGTTGTAGGCGAACACCGCGTCCGGCCGCTTCGCCGGCCCCGAGCCCGAGCCCGAGCCCGAGCCGGAGCCCGAGCCGGATCCCGAGCCCGGGCCCGTATCCGCCCCCGAGTCCCACTCCCGGTCCAGCAGCTCCGCCATCGCGGCGGCCCCGTCCCCGCGGTCGTAGCCGGCGGTGGCCACCACCAGCTCCTCGGGCGGGACCAGCTGCTGCGCCCTGTGCTCCTCCCGCCAGCCGCGCAGCCGCAGGTGGGCGGGCTGGCGGGCGCTCTCGTGCCGGGCGCCGAGGAAGGCGATCCGCCGCCGGCCCAGCTCCAGCAGGTGCCGCACCGCCGTCCTGGCCGCCTCGACGTTGTCGATGGCCACGTGGTCGTAAGGAGCGGTGTACTCCCGCTCGCCGACCAGCACCAGCGGCGGCCCGTCCGGCCGGTCCAGCAGGTCGTCGTTCTCCAGCTCGATCGGGCTGAGGATCAGGCCGTCGATGATGTGCGAGCGGAAGCCCCTGGAGACCAGGACCTCCCGGGCGCGCAGTCCCGCGGTGTGGTCGAGCAGCACCGTGTGCTCGTGCTGGGCGGCCGCGTCGATCACCGCCCCGGCCAGGTCGGCGAAGTACGGGTTGGCCAGTTCGGGCACGGCCAGGGCGATGATCCCGGTGCGGCCCTTGCGGAGGTTGCGGGCGGTCAGGTTGGGCCGGTAGCCCAGCTCCTCGATGGCCCGCTGCACCCGCTGCCGGGTCGACGGGCGGATGTGCGGATAGTCGTTGACTACGTTGGAAACGGTCTTCACGGAGACGCCGGCGAGCAGCGCCACGTCCTTGAGGCTGACGCCCACGGCGCGGTGATCTCTCTCTTCGCGTTGGTCTTCAGGACAGTTGCCGGGTCCTTCAGGACAGTTGCTGGGTCCGGCTGAGGAGGGTCTGCAGCAGCACCACCACGGCCAGGAAGGCGCCGTTCACCAGGTCCGTGAACGCCGACCCGTACTGCGAGAAGTGGCTGTCGATCAGGTTGTGCAGCACCCCCAGCAGCAGCACCCCGCTGAGCGTCCCGCCGACCGTCCCGCTGCCGCCGGTGAGCAGCGTCCCGCCGATCACCACCGAGGCGATCGCGGTCAGCTCGTAGCCGACGCCGATGGTGGTCACGCCGGACTGCAGCCGGGCCGCGCCCAGCGCGCCCGCGGTGGCCGCCACCGTCCCGGACAGCAGGTAGACCAGCACCTTCGCGCGGGCCACCGGAAGCCCCATCAGCACCGCCGCGTTCTCGTTCCCGCCCATCGCGGTGAGGGTCGCCCCGAACCGGGTGCGGGCCAGCAGCACGGTCCCGGCGGCGAAGAACACCGCCAGGATCAGCAGCGGCACCCAGGTGCCCGAGCCGAGCGAGGCGAAGAAGGAGTTCTTGGGCACGATGTAGGTGGTCGCGCCCTCGTTGCTGATCGCCTGCATCAGCCCGCGGGCGCCGAGCAGCCCGGCCAGGGTGACGATGAACGGCGCCATCCGGGCCCGCGCCACCAGCAGCCCCTGCACGGTCCCCCAGGCGGCGCCGACCGCGATCGGCAGCACCAGGGCGACCAGCGAGCCGCCGTGCTGCGCCCCGTAGGCCCCGAGCACCCCGCCCAGCGCGTACATCGAGCCCACCGAGAGGTCGATGCCGCCGGTGATGATGACGAAGGTCATGCCGAGGGCGAGCAGCCAGACGAAGTTGTTGCCCACCAGGATCGAGCTGATGTTGGACCAGGTGGGGAAGGTGGAGGAGGAGATCGAGGCGATCACCGCGACCAGCACCAGCACCACCGGGGCGCCCCGCCGCTGCAGCTGGTGGGCGACCCGCTCGCGCAGCGGGGTCGCTGCGGCCTGCCCCCCGGCCGGCGGCGGCGCGGGGTCGTCCGGCGGCAGCGCGGTCGGGCGTACGGCGGTGGGGCTCATCGGGTACCACGCTCCTGGGCGGCGTAGACGGCGAAGCAGATGAGCGCCGCCTCGATGATCTGCTGGTAGGACTGGTGGATGTTGTGCTGCTGGAGCACCGCCGAGATCAGCTGCATCAGCAGCGCGCCGGCCACCGTGCCGAGCACCCGCACCCGCCCGCCGGTGAGCGGGGTGCCGCCGACCACCACCGCGGTGATCGCGTTGAGTTCGTAGTTGAGGCCGACGGTCGAGGGGTCGGACTCGGCGGAGTAGCCGACCAGCATCACCCCGGCCAGCGCGGCCAGCACCCCGGAGACGATGTACACCGTCATCAGCACCCGCCGGACCGGGAGTCCGGCCAGCCGGGCCGCCTGCCGGTTGTCGCCGATCGCGACCAGCTGCCGCCCGAAGGTGGTGCGCCGCACCACCAGCGCGGTGAGCACCGTGCAGACCACCGCGATCCAGGTCATCACCGGGATCCCGGCCAGGTTCCCGGTGCCGAGGTCGGCCACCGTGGAGTCGGTCACCGGCTTGCCGGAGCTGCCGTTGATGATGTTCGCCAGTCCGCGCAGCCCGATCATCAGCGACAGGGTCGCGACGATCGGCTGCACCCGGACGAAGGCCACCATCGCCCCGCCCAGGGCGCCCGAGACCGCGCCCACCACCAGCGCCACCACCAGCGAGGCGCCGAAGCCGTAGCCGAGGTAGAGCGGGAGGACGGCGGCGGCCAGCGCGATCACCGCGCCCACCGAGAGGTCGATCCCCTCGGTGCCGATCACCAGCGACATCCCGAGGGCGACCACCAGTACCGGCGTCACCTGGAGGAGTTGCGCCCGCAGGTTGCTCATCTCGATGAACGAGCCGTTGAGCGCCACGGCCACCACGAAGAGCAGCAGCAGCGCCGCGTACACCCCGTAGTCCTGGAGCAGTCTCCGGGCGCGGGAGCGGTCCATCCCGCCGGCCCAGCTGAGCGTGGTCATTCCGGTTCCTCCTCGGCCGTGCCGCTCTCCTCGGCGGCACCGGCCCGTTCGTCCTCGGTCCCCGGTGCCGTGGCCAGCGCGGCCAGCAGGCCCTCCTCGCTGACCTGGTCGCCGTCCAGGCCGCCGACCACCCGGCCGTCCTTGAGCACCACCACCCGGTCGGCGCCCTCGATCAGCTCCTCCAGATCGGAGGAGATCAGCAGCACCCCGAGCCCGTCCGCCGCCAACTCGTCGATCAGGCCCTGGACTTCGGCCTTGGCGCCGACGTCGATGCCGCGGGTGGGCTCGTCCAGCAGCAGCACCTTGGGGCTGAGGCAGAGCCAGCGGGCCAGCATCACCTTCTGCTGGTTGCCGCCGGACAGGTCGCGGACCGGCTGGTCCGGGGAGGAGGCCTTGATCCGCAGCCGCTTCATGAAGAAGTCGACGACCTCGTCCTGCTTGGCCCGCGAGACCAGGCCGGCCCGGGACAGCCGGGGGAGCGCGGCCAGCGAGATGTTCTCCCGTACCGACAGGCTCGGGATGATCCCCTCCACCTTGCGGTCCTCCGGCAGCATCACCACCCCGGCCCGGATCGCCGCCGCCGGGCTGCGCCTGCGCAGCGGCTTCCCACCGACCTCGACCTCGCCGGACTCCGCGGGCAGCGCCCCGACGACCGCCTTGGCGGTCTCGCTCCGCCCGGCCCCGAGCAGCCCGCCGAGGCCGACCACCTCGCCCGGATGGATCTCGAAGGAGACCCCGTCCAGCCGGTGACGGACCGTCAGTCCCTCGGCCCGCAGGGCGGGCACGCCGTCCTTGGCGTGGTGCCGGTCGCTGTCGAAGGCGGTGCTGCCCTCGCTGCGGACGGTGGACATCTCCCGGCCCAGCATCAGCGAGATCAGCCGCAGCCGTTCCAGCCCGGCCATCTCGCCGGTGTGGACGACCCGGCCGTCCCGCATCACGGTGACCCGGTCGCAGACCGCGTACAGCTCGTCGAGACGGTGGCTGACGTAGACCACCGCGATGGACTGCCGCTTCAGCTCGCGGATCACCGAGAAGAGGGTCTCCACCTCGCGCGGTTCCAGCGAGGAGGTCGGCTCGTCCATGATCACCACGCGGGCGTCGATCTGCACCGCCCTGGCCAGCGCCACCATCTGCTGGGCGCCCAGGCCGAGGGTGCGCAGCGGCCTGGTGACGTCCACCTCGACGCCGTACCTGGCCAGCGCCTCGGCGGCGTCCCGGTTCATCCGGCGGGTGTCGATCAGGCCGAGGCGCCGCGGCTCGCGGCCCAGATAGAGGTTCCGCGCCACCGACATCAGCGGGACGAGGTTGACCTCCTGGTAGATCGTGGAGAGCCCGGCGGCCTGGGCCTCCAGCGGGTTGCCGAACCGCCGCTCCTCGCCGGCCAGCCGGACGGTGCCGGAGTCCGGCTGGTGGACCCCGGTCACCACCTTGATCAGCGTGGACTTGCCGGCGCCGTTCTCGCCGATCAGCGCGTGCACCTCGCCGGGGAGGAGGGTGAAGTCCACCTCGCTGAGCGCCTGGACCCCGGCGAAGGCCTTGCTGACCCCGGCGACCTCGAGCACCGGCCGGGGCGTCCCGGTGCCCGTCGGCCCGGCGGCGGTCGTCGGCTCAGTAGACATTGCCGCTGGCGAGCGCCTGCTTGGCCAGGCCGCTGTCGTCGAAGTGCTGGTCCTTGATGATCACGTTCGCCGGGACGCCGGTGGAGGAGTAGAAGTTCTTCAGCGACTGGAAGGCCAGCGGGCCGAAGCGCGGGTTGGTCTCGATGTCCGCGGCCATCACGCCGGAGGAGACGTCCTCCACGCACTGCTGGATGCCGTCGATGGAGACGATCTTGACGTCCTTGCCGGGGGTCTTGCCCGCCGCCTTGACCGCCTGGATCGCGCCCAGCGCCATCTCGTCGTTCTCCGCGTAGACCGCGGTGATGTCCGGGTGCGCCTGCAGCAGCTGGGCCATCACCTGCTGGCCGGTGGTCTCCGCGAACTGGCCGGTCTGCTGGGCGACCACGCTCATCCCCGGGTACTTCTTCAGCTCGTTGCGGAAGCCGTTGGTGCGGTCCACGGCGACGTTGTTGCCGGGGGTGCCGGTGAGGATGGCGATCTTCGCCTTCTGCCCGGTGGCCTTGGCCAGGTCGTCCGCGGCCGCCTCGGCCTGCCCGGTGAAGTCCGAGCCGATGAAGGAGATCACGTTCTGGCAGGCGGTGCCGGCGGTGCGGTCGATGGTGAGCACCGGGATCTTCTTGGCCTTGGCCTCGGCCAGCGCCGGCGCCAGGCCGTCCGAGTTCTCCGGGGCGACGATCAGCGCCTGCGCGCCCTGCGCTATCAGCGACTCGATCTGCGAGTTCTGCGCGTTGACGTCCGCGTTGGCGTTGGCCTGCAGCAGGGTGACGCCGACCTTCTTGGCCTCCGCGACGATGCTGGCGGTCTCGGTGGCCCGGAACGGGTTGGTGGTGGACTCCGACTGGGAGAACCCGATCTTGGTCCCGGCGCCGATGGTCAGCTTGGGCACGCCGCTGCCGCCGTAGGACTGGTAGGTGCAGGCGGGGCCCGCGGCGCCGGTGGCGGCCGCCGTCTGCTGCGCGTTCGCGCCGGCGGCGGCCGCGGCCCCGGTGGAACTGGAACCACCGGAGGCGGTACCCGAGTTGGTGCAGGCGGCAGCGGTGAGGGCGAGCCCGGCGGTGCACAGCGCGGCGAGTGCGACTCTGGCGGTGCGGGTGCCCGGGCGGGGGTGGGTGGTGGCGGACATGCGCCGATCACATCCTCGTCGATGTGGGGAAATTCCAACGATGTAGAGGACCTTGGGCGACGCCGCTCCACCCTGTCAAGGGATCTGCGCGGGTTCGTGGACGATTCACGCACCGGAACGGGGTCCGATCATGACCGAGAGTCAACTTCTGCCCGTATTGGTGGGATTGGGAAGGAGTGGATGGGCGACTTGTGACGCCGGGGGTGGACAGGGTGGGCGGGGCGTGCTGTCATTCCCGTGCTCAGTTTCCAACGTCGTACCTCTGCCAACGTTGTCAGCTTCAACGTTGTCCGCCTCGCACGTTATTGACGGTTCGTCAACCCCAGCGTCCCACCCCCCGCAGCCTGGAGGACCGTATGACCGAGATCAGCAGACGCGGACTCATCCGCTGGACCGGAGCGGCCGGAGTCGGCGCCGGCGCCGCCGCCCTCCTGCCCGGCCTGGCCCAGCCCGCAGCCGCGGCCACCGCGGACTCCGCCGGCACCGCCGCCTCCGCGGCGCTCACCGGCTTCGACCCGATACGCCCGCCGGCCGTGCCGCTCGCCGTCCGCTCCCCGTACCTCAGCACCTGGATGGCGACCGACTACACCGCCGCCAACTGGCCGGGCTTCTGGACCGGCAACCACATCACCGCGATGACCGGTGTCGCCCTCGTCGACGGCGACCCGTACCTCTTCTTCGGCAACCCCGGCTTCACCGGGCTCGGCTCCCGCGCCCTGGTCCAGCAGCGGCTGACGGTCACCGCCACCCGCTCGCAGTTCGTCTACACCGGCGGCGGGGTGGAGCTCACCCTGACCTTCCTCTCCCCGGTGGAGCCCGGCGACCTGCGCCGCCAGTCCATGCCGCTCTCGTACATCACCGCCGACGTGCGCAGCGTCGACGGCAAGAGCCACCATGCCGCCCTCTACTTCGACATCTCCGGCGAGTGGGCGCACAACAACACCGGCACCAAGATCAACTGGAGCAAGGACCAGATCAGCGGCCCGTCCGGGACCTCGGTCACCACGCTGTCCTGCACCCCGGCCGGCACCCCGGTGCTCCAGGAGAACGGCGACATGGCCACCTGGGGCACGGTGGTGTGGAGTGCCACCCAGCGCCCCGGACTGACCTCCGCGATCGGCCCCGACACTGCCGTCCGCCCCGCCTTCGTCGCCGACGGCAAACTGGACGACAGCGTGGACACCAACCAGCCGCGGGCGATCAACGACCACTGGCCGATCTTCGCCTTCGCCTTCGACCTCGGCTCGGTCGGCAAAACCCCGGCCCGGGCGGAGCTCTCCGTCGGCCACGTCCGCGAACCCGCGGTCAGCTACCTGGGCACCCAGCTGCCGCCGCTGTGGAAGTCCTACTGGTCGGACTGGAAGCAGATGGTCGGCTACTTCCACTCCGACCTGGCCGCCGCCCAGCAGCGCACCGCGCGGCTGGACACGAAGATCCGCAGTGAGGCCACCGCCGCCGCCGGCCCCAAGTACGCGGCGCTGTGCGCCCTGGCGCTCCGCCAGGCGTACGCCGGCACCGAGCTGGTCAGCAGGAACGGCAAGCCGTGGGTGTTCCTCAAGGAGATCTCCAGCGACGGCAACGTGTCCACCATCGACGTCACCTACCCGTGCATGCCGGTGTGGAGCTACCTCGACCCCGAGTACCTGGGCCTGATCCTGGCGCCGATGCTCGACTACGCCGAGAACGGCGGCTGGCCCAAGCAGTTCGCCGAGCACGACCTGGGCTCCAGTTACCCCAACGCCAGCGGTCACAACGACGGCAACGAGGAGGACATGCCGGTCGAGGAGACCGCGAACATGCTCATCATGTCCGCCGCCTACCTCAAGCGCACCGACGCGGCCAGCGCCAAGTCCTTCGCCACCACCCACTACAAGATCCTCAAGCAGTGGGCGGACTACCTGGTCGGCAACGCCCTCGACCCGGGCAACCAGAACCAGACCGACGACTTCACCGGCTGGATCGCGCACAGCGCCAACCTCGCCCTGAAGGGCATCCTCGGCATCGGCGCGATGTCGCAGGTCGCGACCGCGGCCGGGAACGCCGCCGACTCCGCGAGCTACCTGTCGACCGCGAAGTCGTACATCACCCAGTGGGTGAGCAAGGCCCAGGACACCGGCGGCGACCACCTCAAGCTGGCCTACGACCAGCCCGGCACCTGGTCGCTGAAGTACAACGGCTACCCGGACCGGCTGCTCGGCCTCGGCCTGATCCCCGAGAAGGTCGCCGCCGAGGAGGCCGCCTGGTACCTCGGCCAGGCCAACCAGTTCGGCATCCCGCTGGACATCCGGCACTCCTACACCAAGGGTGACTGGGAGATGTGGACCGCGGCCTGGCTGCACGCCTACCCGGTCCGCGACCGCCTGATCGGCACCCTCTACGAGTTCCTCAACACCTCCAGCTCGCGGGTGCCCTTCACCGACTGGTACGACACTGTCGGCGACCGGCAGAACGGCTTCCAGGCCCGCCCGGTCGTCGGCGGGATCTTCGCCCTCCTCAGCCTGGGCAAGTAAGGAGGCCGGGGGATGGATCGCCGCCGCTTCCTCGCCCGCTCCCTCGTCCTCGCCGGCGGTGCCGCGCTGGCCGGATTCACCGGCCTGCCGGCGCAGGCCGCCGCGCCCCGACCCGGCCTCGGCCTGGTCGGGGCCGGCGGGCCCTGCTACCCCGCCAACCGGGCCCCGCTCCAGCGGGAGCCCTTCCTCCGGCTGCCCCCGGGCAGCGTCACCCCCGGCGGCTGGCTGGCCGAGCAGCTCCGCCTCCAACTCAACGGCCTCAACGGCCGGATGCCCGAGGTCTCCGACTACCTCGGCACCCAGACCAGCGGCTGGTCCGTGCCCTCCCAGACCGGCTGGGAGGAACTCCCGTACTGGCTGCGGGGGTTCGGCGACCTCGGCTACGTCACCGGCGACTCCGCCACCATCGAGCAGGCCAAGGCCTGGATCGACCGGATCCTCGCCACCCGCCAGTCCGACGGCTTCTTCGGCCCCGCAGCCCTGCGCACCTCGCTCAACGGCGGCCCCGACTACTGGCCGTACATGCCGGTGCTGGACGCCCTGCGCACCTGGTACGAGTACAGCGGCGACACCCGCGTCCTGGACACCCTGACCGGCTGGCTGGGCTTCCTGAACACCCTCCCCGGCTCGCAGTTCTCCCTCGGCTGGGGCTCCGCCCGGGTCGGCGACACCATCGACGCCGCGTACTGGCTCTACAACCGCACCGGCGACTCCTCGCTGCTGGACCTGGTCCGCACGATGCACGCCAACAGCGCCGACTACACCCACACCATCCCGACCTGGCACAACGTCAACCTCGCCCAGGGCTTCCGGGAACCGGCCCAGTACGGCGTGCTGGCCGGCGACCCGTCCCTCCGCGCCGCCACCTACCGGGTGCACGACACCGTGATGGGCGCCTACGGCGGCTTCCCCGGCGGGGGCTTCGCGGCCGACGAGAACGCCCGCCCCGGCTTCCACGACCCGAGGCAGGGCTTCGAGACCTGCGGGATCGTCGAGTACATGCGCAGCGACGAGCTGCTGCACCGGATGACCGGCGACCCGGTCTGGGCCGACCGCTGCGAGGAGCTGGCGCTCAACCTCCTCCCCGCCGCCTTCGATCCGGAGCAGAAGGGCACCCACTACATCACCTCGGCCAACGGCGTTCAGCTGGACGACGTCGCCAAGTCGCACGGCCAGTTCGACAACGCCTTCGCGATGCAGGCCTACATGCCTGGCGTCCACCAGTACCGCTGCTGCCCGCACAACTACGGCCAGGGCTGGCCGTACTACGCCGAGGAGGCGTGGCTGGCCAGCGCGGACGGGGGTCTGTGCGCCTCGCTCTACGCCGAGTCCACGGTCCGGGCCAAGGTCGCCGACGGCACCGAGGTCACCTTCACCGAGCACACCGAGTACCCCTTCGGCGAGACCGTCGACCTCCGGCTGACCAGCCCCAAGCCGTTGACCTTCCCGCTCTACCTCCGCGTCCCCGGCTGGTGCGCCCGGCCCTCCGTCAAGCTCAACGGCCGTGCCGTGCAAGCCACTTCGACCGGCGGCTACCTCGTCCTCAACCGCGAATGGCGCAGCGGCGACCAGCTCCGCCTCACCCTCCCGATGTCCACCGCCGTCCACCGCTGGCCGGCCAACGGCGGCGCGGTCTCGGTGAGTCGCGGCCCGCTCGCCTACTCCCTGCGCATCGACGAGCAGTGGACGCGCTTCTCCGGCACCGACGACTGGCCCGAGTACGAGGTCCGCGCCGGCTCCCCGTGGAACTACGCCCTGCAACTCGACCCCGAGGACCCGGCCCGCTCCCTCTCCTTCTCCACCCCCGCGGTCCCGCCGGACGCCGCCAACCCCTTCACCCAGGACACCGTCCCCGCCAGGATCACCGCCAAGGCCCGCCGGATCCCCACCTGGCGCACCGACGACCAGAACGTCCTGGCCCCCCTCCAGCCCAGCCCCGCGCGCGTCCCCGCCGGGACCCCCGCCCAGCAGGTCACCCTCATCCCCTCCGCGGCGGCCCGGCTCCGCATCACCGCCTTCCCCCTCGCGGGCTCCGGTCCCTCCGCGACCCCCTGGGCGGCGGTCGACGCCTCCTACAGCGGGGTCGACAGCCCGCAGGCCCTCCTGATGAACGGGGCCGCGGCCGTCCCCACCGACTCCTACGACCAGCAGCTGCCCCGCTTCACCTGGTGGGGCCACACCGGCAGCGCCGAGTGGGTCTCCTACACCTACGCCGAGCCCGTGACCGCCACCGCCGTCCAGACCTACTGGTACGACGACACCGGCCACGGCGCCTGCCGAGTCCCCCAGTCCTGGCACCTCGACTACCAGGCCCCCGACGGCAGCTGGCACCCCGTCCCCGACCCCTCCGCCTACGGCACCGCCAAGGACACCTTCAACACCACGTCGTTCGCCCCCATCCGAACCACCGCCCTCCGCGTGGTCACCCAACTCCAGCCCACCGTCTCCGCCGGCCTCCTCGCTTGGCGCGTAACGACGACCTGAGCGCCCCGACGCAGCGCCGCAGGCGCACGCAGGGGGCGCGGGGAACTGCGCGCCCGGCCCCCTACGGCGCCGCGCCCGGCAACGGCTACCGGGTTGCAACCGGAACTCCGCTGCCGACTGCGGACCGTAACCGGCGGCCCGCGCAGTTCCCCGCGCCCCTCTCCTGCGCCTGCGGCGCCGCGCCGCGCAGCCGCGCGTAGGGGGCGCGGGGAACTGCGCGCCCGGCCCACCACGGCGCGGCGCCCGGCAACGGCCCCCGGATTGCAGCCCGAACTCCGCTGCCGACTGCGGACCGTAACCGGCGGCCCGCGCAGTTCCCCGCGCCCCTGTCCTGCGCCTGCGGCGCAGCGCCGCGCAGGCGCGCGTAGGGGGCGCGGGGAACTGCGCGCCCAGCCCACCACGGCGCCGCACCCGGCAACCGCCACCAGATCGCAGCCCGAGCTCCGTTGCCGAACGCAACGCCCCGCGCCCCGCGCCCCGTCCCGCGCCAATCGCTAGCCTGTCAGCGTGGACGTAGACGCCGCCGCCAACCCGCAGGGCTACCCGGAGCACTGGGAGGCCGACGTCGTGCTGCGGGACGGCGGGATCGCCCGGATCCGTCCCATCCGCCCGGACGACGCCGGCCGCCTCGTCGCCTTCTACGAAGAGGTCTCAGACGAGTCGAAGTACTACCGCTTCTTCGCGCCCTACCCCCGCCTCTCCGACCGCGACGTCCGCCGTTTCACCCACCACGACTACCGCGACCGCGTCGGCCTCGCCGCCCTCGTCAACGACCGCTTCATCGCCACCGTCCGGTACGACCGCATCGACCCCCACACCGGCCTCCCGGCCGGCACCGGCCCCGAGCTCGCGGAGGCCGTGCGGAAGAGCGACCTCCCGGCCACCGCCGAGGTCGCCTTCCTGGTCCAGGACGCCCACCAGGGCCGCGGCGTCGCCTCCGCACTGATGGAGCACATCGCCGCCGTCGCCCGCGAGCGCGGCATCGACCGCTTCACCGCCGAACTCCTCCCGGACAACCGCCGGATGGCGAAGGTCTTCACCGACGCCGGTTACACCCAGACCCGCAGCTTCGCCGACGGCGTCCTCCACCTGGAGCTCGACCTGGAGCCCACCGAGCGCTCGCTCTCCGTGATGCGCGCCCGCGAGCACCGCGCCGAGGCCCGCTCCGTGCAGCGCCTCCTCGCCCCCCGCTCGGTCGCCGTGGTCGGCGTCGGCCGCGGCCCGGCCGGCCTCGGCCGCACCCTCCTCCGCGATCTTCGCGAGGCCGGCTTCACCGGCAGCCTCCACGCGATCAACCGGCACGCCGAGCCGGGGTCGGAACTCGACGGCGTCCCCGCCCACCGCTCCCTCCGCGACCTCGCCGCCCTCGACGAACCCATCGACCTGGTGGTGGTCGCCGTCCCCGCCGCCGAGGTCCCCTCCGTGGTCGCGGACTGCGGAGAACTCGGCGTCCAGGGCCTGGTGGTGGTCTCCGCCGGCTACGCCGAGAGCGGCCCCGAGGGCCGCGAGCGGCAGCGCGGCCTGGTCGCCTCGGCCCGCGCCGCCGGACTCCGCGTCATCGGCCCCAACGCCTTCGGCATCGTCAACACCGACCCCGGGATCCGGCTCAACGCCTCCCTCTCGCCGCGCCTCCCGGAACGCGGCCGCTTCGGCGTCTTCACCCAGTCCGGGGCGATCGGCGCCGCCCTGCTGGAGGGCGCCGCCCGCCGCGGACTCGGCATCTCCTCCTTCGTCTCCGCGGGCAACCGCGCCGACGTCTCCGGCAACGACCTCCTGCAGTACTGGGAGGAGGACCCGGACACCTCGATCGCCCTCCTCTACCTCGAATCCTTCGGCAACCCGCGGAAGTTCACCCGGATCGCCCGCCGCACCGCCGCCCGCAAGCCGATCGTGGTGATCAAGGGGGGCCGGCACACCGGCAGCCTCCCGCCCGGCCACGCCGCCGCCACCGCCCGGATCGCCGACAGCACCGCCGACGCCCTCTTCCAGCAGGCCGGCGTGGTCCGGGTGGAGACCATCACCGACCTCTACGACACCGCCCAGCTGCTCGCCGACCACGCGCTCCCGGCGGGCCCCCGGGTGGCCATCGCCGGCAACTCCGACTCCCTCGCCGCCCTCGCCTACGACGCCTGCCTGGGCGCCGGCCTCCAACCGCAGCCGGCCCGCGACCTGGGCACCGAGGCCTCCCCGGAGGAACTCGCCGGGGCCCTGGCCGAGGCGATCGCCGACCCCTCGGCGGACTCCGTCATCGCCGTCGTCATCCCGCGCCTCGGGCTGGGGGAGGGCCCCGGCTTCCCGGGCGCGGGGCTGCTCCGCGCGGCCACCGAGGCCGGCAGCGCCCAGGCCGCGGGGGAGGGCCTGCCCCCCGCGCCGGACTCCCTCACCACCGTCCTCCGCGAGGCCTACGCCAGCGCCGCCGACGCCGGGAAGCCCCTCCTCGTCGTCCACCTCGCCCTCCCCGACCTGCCCGGCCGCCTCACCCCGGAGGTCCCCGCCTACCCGGCCCCCGAGCGGGCCGTCCGCGCCCTCGCCCACAGCGTCCGGTACGCGGCCTGGCGCCGCGCCGAGGCCGCCGGCGGCCGGGTCCCACGGGACGACGCCTTCCCCGACATCGACGAGGAGGCCGCCCGCACCCGCGTCCAGGCCGCCCTCTCCGCGCTCCCGCCGGCCGCGCCGGGCGACTCGCCGTCCCGGGCCCTCCTGATGGCGGACGCCGACGCCCGCGGCCTCCTCGCCGACTACGGCATCCGCGTCCCGTCCGCGCTGCCCGCCCCGGACGAGGAGGCCGCCGTCCGGGCCGCCGCCGAACTCGGCTACCCGGTCGCACTCAAATCGGTCGCCGGACACCTCCGGCACCGCCCCGACCTGGGCGCGGTCCGCCTCGACCTCCCCGACGAGGCCCAGCTCCGCCTCGCCTACCGCCAGGTCTGCGCGAACCTCGGCGGTGCCGAGCGGGCCCGGCTGGTCGTCCAGCACATGGCCCCGCGCGGGGTGGACACCGTCGTCCGGGCCGCGGTGGACCCCGCCGTCGGCGCCATCCTCTCCTTCGGCCTGGCCGGAGCGGCCAGCGAGCTGCTCGGCGACCTCTCGCACCGCCTGATCCCGGCCACCGACCGGGACGTCGCCTCGCAGATCCGCGAGATCAAGGCGGCCCCGCGGCTCTTCGGCTGGCGCGGAGCCGAACCGGTGGACACCCCGGCCCTGGAGGACCTGCTGCTGCGGATCTCCCGCCTGGTCGACGACCAGCCGGAGATCGCGGCCCTCGAACTGGAGCCGGTGGTGGTCGCCCCACACGGCCTGACCGTGCTCAACGCGGGCATCCGGCTGACCCCGCCGCAGCCGCGCAACGACCTCGGCCCCCGCGCCCTCCCCCTCCCGCCGGCCTGACCCGGCCGGGGCCCCGCCACTCCGTCGGGGTTCCACGAGCCCGTGAGGCCCGGGCTGTCGGCTCCGCATGCCAGGATGGACCCATGGCGAAGACCGGTACCAGTACCTCCCAGGGCCTGCGCACAGCGATCGAGCGCAGCGGCTACTACCCCGCGCTCGTGGCCGAGGCCGTCGAGTCGGTCGTGGGCGCCGAGCCGATCACGTCCTACCTGGTGCACCAGGAGACCACCTTCGACGCCAACGAGGTCCGTCGGCACGTCACCGTCCTGGTGCTCACCCCCAGTCGCTTCCTGGTCAGCCACACCGACGAGCAGGGGGCCGACGACACCTCCCCGGTGCCCTACGCGACCACCTCGACCGAGAGCGTCCGGATCGGCAACGTCTCCTCGGTGGTGGTGAGCCGGGTGGTCGCCAACCCGGAGTCCTACACCCCCGGCACCCTGCCCCGCGAGGTGGTGCTGACCATCGGCTGGGGCGCCGTCTCCCGCCTCGACCTGGAGCCGGCCACCTGCGGCGATCCCGAGTGCGAGGCCGACCACGGCTACACCGGCTCGGCCACCGCCGACGACCTCCAGCTGCGGGTCAGCGAGGCCGGCGACGGTCCCGAGACGGTGGCGCAGGCCCTCGCCTTCGCCCAGGCCGTCTCCGACGCCACCATCGAGGCCCGTCCCTGACCGGTCGTCAGCCCCCGCCCCTCATGAGACTGGTCCACAGACGGATATGACCCACACCGACTTCCGCCCGCTCGACCCCGCGGACGCCCCCGTGCCGGCCTACGGCAGCGGTTCCCTCGCCGACCTGCTGCCGATGGTGGCCCGGGGCCTCGGCGTGCCCGGCTACGAGCCGGACGGCTCCCACGGCCACGGCCCCGGCCCCGGACTGGACCTGGTGCCCGCCGACCGGGTCTGCGTCTTCCTGGTCGACGGCATGGGCTGGGAACTTCTCAGGGACCACCCGGACGAGGCCCCGTTCCTGGCCTCCCTGCTGGCCGAGGCGGCCGCCGCCGGGGGGGCGGGCGGCAGGATCACCGCGGGCTTCCCGGCGACCACCGCCACGAGCCTGGCCTCCGTCGGCACCGGCCTCCCGCCCGGCCGGCACGGCCTCGCCGGGTACACGGTCGCCGTTCCCGGCACCGACCACCTGATGAACCAGCTCCGCTGGCAGCCCGCGCCCCCCGGCAGCCCCGCCGAGTGGCAGCCGCACGCCACCGTCTTCCAGCGCGCCCACGCCGCCGGCGTGGCCGCCTGCCAGGTGTCCCTGCCGGCCTTCGAGCACACCCCGCTGACCAAGGTCGCGCTCTCCGGCGGCACCTTCCTCGGCCGCCTCACCGGCGAGGAGCGGATGGACCTGGCCGCCGAGCGCCTGGCCGCCGCCGACCGCTCCCTGGTCTACACGTACTACAGCGAGCTGGACGCGATGGGCCATCGGCACGGCGTCGACTCCGACGCCTGGCGCGGCCGCCTGATGGTCGTCGACCGCCTCGCCCAGCGCCTGGCCGAGCAGCTCCCGCCGCGCTCCGCCCTCCACATCACCGCCGACCACGGCATGGTGGACATCCCGGAGGAGCAGCGGATCGACTTCGACGAGGACTGGGAGCTCGGCGCCGGCGTTCGCCTCCTCGGCGGCGAGGCCCGCGCCCGGCACGTCTACGCCGTCCCGGGCGCCGCCCGCGACGTGGCCGCCGTCTGGTCCGAGGTGCTCGGCGAGCAGATGTGGGTGGCGACCCGCGACCAGGCCATCGACCTGGGCTGGTTCGGCCCCGTCGTCGAGTCCCGGGTGCGCGAGCGCATCGGCGACGTGGTCGCCGTGGCCCACGACGACATCGCCATCACCGCCACCCGCCGGGAACCAGGCGAATCCGCCATGATCGGCCTCCACGGCTCCATGGTCCCCGCAGAACAACTGGTCCCCCTCCTCACCGTCCACCGCCCCTGACCCAGCGAGCCGCAGGTCCAGGCAAGGGGCACGGGGAACTGCGCGATCAGCCCACCACGGCGCCGCCCCCGGCGACGCGACCGAAAGTCGCCGCCCCGCATCCGAGCCCACCTCCGGTCTCGGGCAGGGGCGGCTCAGCGCCCTAGCCCGCCGCAGGCACCAGCGCGGACACCGCGAACTCCTCGCCCTCCACATCCCGCAGCACCGCCACCCGCCCGTACGGCCGGTCATGAGGCGGCTGCAGCACGGACCCGCCCAGCTCCGCCGCCCGCACCGCCGTGGCGTCCACATCCTCCACCGCGAAGCAGATCCGCCACCGGGGCCGGCTGTTCGGATCGACCCCCCGCCCGGAGATCCAGGCCACCGCCGTGCCCCCGGCCAGCAGCTCGGCCCAGTCCGGCCGCCGCTCCACCGCCGCCATCCCGAAGGTCCCCGCGTAGAACGCCGCCGACCCCTGCACCTGCTGGGAATGCAGCTCGCACCACGCCACCGACCCCGGCTCCCCGTGCCGGCGCCAGCCCGGGTGGTCCATCCCCTCCCACACCCCGAAGACCGCCCCGAACAGGTCGGCGGCGATCACCAACCGCCCCGCCTTCTCGGCGTCCAGCGGCCCCACCGCCACCGTCCCGCCGTACTCCCGCGCCCGCTGCGCCACCTCGTCCGCGCTGTCCGCCGCGAAGTACGTGGTCCAGGCGACCGGAAAGGCTCCCAGCCGCTCCTGCAGCACGCCGATCCCGGCCACCGGCTCACCGCCCACCATGGCCCGCACATACGGGCCCATGTGCGTGGGGCCGGGGCCGAAGTCCCAGCCGAGCAGGGGCCCGTAGAAGCGGCATGCGGTGTCCAGATCGCGCGCCATCAGGCTGGCCCAGCACGGGCTCCCCTGCACGCACCGGGTCCCGACATCGGCCATCGCTTCGCCTCCTCATGACGGACGGTGCGCCCGAACCGGCGAACCCCGCGGCCAGGCCCCCGCCGATGGTGCCACCATCCGGTGCGCCACGCCCCCCGGCCGCGCGGGGACGGAGCCGAAAGACCACCGAAAAGAACCCTGCCCCGGGTCGACTCCCGGCAATCAGGACCCTCGACCCACCACAATGGCCGCCATGGATGACGCCGACCACAGCACCGACACCCGACCGCTGATCACCGCCGACGAGCTGGCCGAGCGCCTCGCCGGCCCGGAGGCCCCCGCGCTGCTGGACGTCCGCTGGCAGCTCGGGGGCCCTTCCGGTGCCGAGGAGTACGCCGCCGGGCACATCCCGGGCGCCCACTTCATCGCCCTGGACAGCGAGCTCGCCGCCCCGCCGGCCGGCGCGGCCGGCGGTCGCCACCCGCTGCCCGACCCGGAGGTGTTCGGCTCCGCGCTGCGCCGCGCCGGGGTCCGCGCCGACCGCGAGGTGGTCGTCTACGACGCCGGCCCCGCCACCGCGGCGGCCCGCGCCTGGTGGCTGCTGCGCTGGGGCGGCCACCCGCAGGTGCGGGTGCTGGACGGCGGCCTGCGCGCCTGGACCGACTCCGGCCGCCCGACCAGCGACGAGACCCCGGCCGACGAGAAGGGCGACTTCACCCCCAGGCCAGGCGCCCTGCCCACCCTGGACGCGGACGCCGCCGCGGCCCTGGCGGCGGGGCCCGGACTGCTGCTGGACGCCCGGGCGGGGGAGCGGTATCGCGGGGAGACCGAGCCGGTCGATCCGCGCGCGGGCCACATCCCCGGCGCGGTCTCCGCGCCGACCACCGACAACGTGGGCCCCGACGGCCGCTTCCTCTCGCCGGAGAAGCTCGCCGCCCGCTTCCGCGCGCTGGGCGCCGACGACGCCCCGGCTCTCGGCGTCTACTGCGGCTCAGGGGTCACCGCCGCCCACGAGATCCTGGCCCTCACCCTCGCCGGCTACCGAGCCGCCCTCTACCCCGGCTCCTGGAGCGAGTGGTCCTCCACGGACCGGCCCGCTGCCACCGCCTGAGCGGAGCGGGCCGGCAGTCCCGGAGGAAACGGCGAGAGGGCGGGGCCGGGGGCAAAAGCCCCGGCCCCGCCCTCTCGCCGATGCGGGGAACCCCGCGTCAGTCCTTCTTCTTCCGGCGGCTGCCGAAGACGATCTCGTCCCAGGTCGGCACCGTGGCCCGGCGCCCCGGCCGCACCCCGTCCGCCTCCGCCTGCCGGTCGGTGGTCCCCACCAACCGGTCCCGATGCGGGGTGACCGACCGCGGCATCAGGATGTCCGCATACGCCGCCCCCGCGCCGGCCGAGGCCGCCGCGGCCGGCGGGACCTCGGTCTCCGGCTCGGGCGGCTCCGGGGCCCGCGGCGCACCGCCCGGCTCCTCGCCCGCCCCGTCACCGCGCTCGACTCGCTCCACCCGCTCGACGCGTTCGACCCGCTCGGGCCGACCGCCCCGGAACCCGGGCATCGAGTCCAGCAGACTGGTCAGCGCGTCGCCGCCGGCCGCGACCGAGCCGGCCCCGGCTCCCGCCGCGGCACCGCCCGTACCCGCCGCGGGTGCGGCCGGCGTCTCGTCCGGCGCGCCCGCACCGTCCTCGCCCGCCCCGATGCCGCCGGGGCCGCTGATTCCGCTGCCCGGGCCGAGCCCGCCGCCGCGGAACGCCTCGCGCTCACGCCCGTCCCGCTCCCGTCCGTCGCGCTCTCGCGGCAGCCGCGCGATCCGCGGCACGAACGGGTAGGTCGGCTCCTCGACGGGACCGCGCTCGGGGCCCTCGCCGATCAGCGCCCGCGCCTCGTCGTCGTTGGCCTGCACCAGCCGGCGCGGCGGGTCGTAGGTCCAACTCGCCCTGAACGTACGGCCGTCGGCGCGGAAGGCGAGGACGACCTCCCAGGTCCCGTCGTCCCTGCGCCAGGAGTCCCAGGCCGCGCTGTCCTTCTCGGCGCCGCGCAGCAGCAGTCGTTCGGCGACGGTGTCGCCCAACTGCGGTCCGGTGGACTCTCCCTGACGGCGGATCGCGGTCTTCCGCGCCCGCTCGGCCATGAACGCCCGCTCGGCCAGGACCGGTCCCTCGAAGCGGCGGACCCGCTCCACGGAGATCCCGGCGAGCTGCGCCACCTCCTCGGCGGTGGCCCCGGCCCGTATCCGGGCCTGGATGTCACGCGGCCTGAGGTGGCTCTCGACGTCGATCTGCCCGAGTCGCGGACGGTCGCCGCGCACGGCGGCGCGCAACCGTTCATCGATCGGGAGGGTGTACTCGGTCGCGTCGGCAGCCTTCAGCACCAGCCGTGCGCCGTCACTGCTGACGGCCACGACACGCAGTTCGGGCACGGTTACCTCCCGGGTGGTGCCTGCCGACGTCACCTGCGTCGCTGCTCCCCGTACTGAGTG
This sequence comes from Phaeacidiphilus oryzae TH49, assembly GCF_000744815.1. NCBI lineage: Bacteria > Bacillati > Actinomycetota > Actinomycetes > Kitasatosporales > Streptomycetaceae > Phaeacidiphilus > Phaeacidiphilus oryzae. Next base: position 1,987,902 of record NZ_JQMQ01000005.1, on the reverse strand, counting down.
TGGCCTGTCCCGGCTCGGGCGGGCCACATCCTTCACAACCTTGCAGAGTCCGACGGCGTGTCGGGCCCCTCCCCCGGCGCGCCGTTATGGCACGGTTACCTATTCGGCGTGCCGAATCTCGGCACGACAGCCAGCGCCCTGACCGCGAGCCGACCCTCGGCTGCCCCGGGAGAGCACCGCAGGCCTGCCGTCCGGGTGAACGGCAGCAAGCAGCAGACACCGGCCAGGCCTCACGAACAGTACTCCATTCGTGGCAACAGGTGGTGCGGCTCGCCGCTCAAGTCTCCCGTGAATCACCGGAATCTCAAGGGGCCCTACCCGAAAGGGCGTCAGCCGGTGGAGGGACGGTGATCATCTTCACACGGTTCCTCCATCCGGAACCGATCCGATCCTCGAACAGTCATTCTTTGTGCAATATGGAGGAAGGCGTCGATTGAGGGACATACGTGGCGGAAGAGCAGTCCAAGGGCCGCACACGTGAGCGGCGAGGCATGAACCTGAGCGTCACCCAGGTGGTCGCGAGCGCACTGGCGACCGTGGTGGGCGCGATCCTGGCATCCAGGCTCGGGGTGTACGGAACGATCGCCGGCGCGGTGGTGATGAGTGTGCTGTCCACCTCGGGCAGCGCGATATTCACCCACCTCTTCCACCGCACCGGTGACCAGTTGAAGCAACTGGCCGAGCGCAACACCCCGGCCCCGCGGGCAAGCGGCCGATGGCCCGGCGGAGCGGGCCCGGAGAAGCGCCGGGTCCCCCGGGCGGGCAGCGGCGCACCGCGCCGCGGTCCGGTCGGCGACGAGCTGAGCGCGCTGGCGCCCCCGCCGACCGAGCCCCTACCGGCGACGAGGCTCCCCTCGCAGCCGACCCGCCCGCTGAAGAACCCCTCCGGCTTCGACCCGGACCGGGCGCACACCCTGCGGATCCTCTCCCCGGCCGGCGAGGAGGCCCAGGAGAGCGGGACCGAGTCCAAAATCCCCCCCAAATCCGGCACCGAGCCCGAGACCGAGCTCCTCCCGGGCCCCGAGACGGGGATCGCCGCCGACCTGCGCGACGAGGCCGGCCCCGCCGCCCCCGCGCACGAGGTGGCGCCGCCCCGGGTGCCGCCCGAGGACGGCGAGTCCGTCAGCACCTACCGAAGCCGGATCGGCTGGCGCCCCAGGAACTGGAAGGTCGCCCTGCTCGCCCCGCTGCTGGTGTTCGCCCTCGCCATGGGGACGATCACCGCCGTCGAACTGGTCACCGACAAGCCGATCTCCGCCACGGTGCAGGGTGAGGACGGCAGCGGCACCACCCTCGGCGGCGGCCACGACTCTGGCCGCGGCAGGACGACCCCGTCCCCGAGCAACCCGGGCGGCGCCGGCGGCAGCGGTTCCAGCGGCGGACCGAGCGCCGGCCCCTCCGGCAGCGCCGAGCCGTCCTCCGGAGCCTCCTCAGGCAGCGACGGCGGCACCGGCGGCACCGGCGGCGGAACCTCCGCCAGTCCGAGCCCGGAACCCTCCGGCAGCGGCGGCGCCTCCAGCACCCCGTCGAGCGGCGCCTCCGGCGGCTCCGGCGGTTCCGGCGGCTCGGCCGGCCAGGGCTCCACCCAGGGCGCGGGGCAGGGGGCGGGCCAGAGCGCGGGCCAGGGTTCGGCCCAGGACCAGGCCGGTCAGCCGGCCGACTCCGCCACCGGCTGACACCGGCCCGGCATCGCTAAGCTCCCAGCACCCGTCGCAGATAGTCGTTGCCGAACCGCCGCTCCGGGTCCACCCGGTCGCGCAGCGCGAGGAAGTCCGCGAACCGCGGATAGACCTCGGCCAGCTGCGCGGCCTCCCGGGTGTGCAGCTTCCCCCAGTGCGGACGGCCCTGATAGTCCGTCATGATCCGTTCCACCTCGCCGAAGTACCCCCGGACCGGGGTCCCCTGGTAGAGGTGGACCGCGATGTAGCAGGTGTCCCGGCCGTGCGCGGTGGAGAGCCAGAGGTCGTCGGCGGGCGCGAAGCGCACCTCCACCGGGAAGCTGATCCGCCAGTCGGACCGCTCGACCAGGGACTTCACCTCCCGGAGCACCTCGCTCGCGGCGGCCCGCGGAACCGCGTACTCCATCTCGATGAAACGGACCCGGCGCGGACTGGTGAAGACCTTGTACGCGGTGTCCGTGTAGGTGCGCTCGCTCCAGGCGCGGCTGGATATCTGGGCGATCCTCGGGATCACGCCCGGCAGCCGGCGGCCGACCCGGCAGGCCCCCTCCCAGACGGTGTTGGAGACGAAGTCGTCGTCCAGCCACTCCCGAAAGCGCGGCAGCGGGGCGGCCGGTCCGGCGCTGCGGTTGTTGCGCTTGGTGCTGCACCGGTCGGTGTGCGGGAACCAGTAGAACTCGAAGTGCTCGTTCTCCGAGGTGAGTTCGTCGAGCCGGGAGAGCACCTCGTCGAAGCCCATCGGCTGCTCGTGGGCGGTGAGGAGGAAGGCCGGCTCGACGGCGAAGGTCAGCGCGCTGATCACGCCGAGGGCGCCGAGGCCGAGCCGGGCGCCCGCGAAGAGCTCCGGCTCCTTCTCCGCGGAGCAGGTGGTGACCGTGCCGTCGGCCAGCACCAGTTCGACCGCCCGCAGCTGGGCGGCGAGCGAGGCCGAGGAGCGGCCGGTGCCGTGGGTGCCGGTGCTGACCGCGCCGGCCACCGTCTGCTCCATGATGTCGCCCATGTTGGTCAGCGCCAGCCCGGCCGCCGCCAGCAGCCGGTTCAGCTCGACCAGCGGCAGCCCGGACTCGACGGTGACCGTGCCGCCCGCGATGTCCACGTCCCGGATCGCCCGCAGCCGTTCGGGCCGGATCAGCACGCCGTCGGTGACCGCGGCCGGGGTGAAGGAGTGGCCGGTGCCGACCGCCTTCACCGGCAGCCCGTCCGCGGCCGCGGCGCGCACCGCGGCGGCCAGCTCCTCGGTGCCGGCGGGGGACTCCACCCGCCGGGGCCGGGCGCTCTGGTTGCCCGCCCAGTTCCGCCAGGCGACCGGGTCAGCGGAGCTCGCGCTCCCGCGCCCCGGCGCCGGTACCCGGTCCGCGCCCCCCGTCGTGGTCGAAGTCTCCGCCGTGCGCCGTGTCTCTGGCATCCGCTGTGACCGTGCCCTCCCGTTTGGGCGCCGACCTCAGCCGACGCGACCCGAGGAACGCCGTGGCCGCGGCGAGGAGGCCGGCCGAGACGGTCACCAGGTAACCGTGTCCGGCGCCCGCGCCGTCCACCACCCAGCCGCCGGCGGAGGAGCCGAGCGCCACCCCGACCTCGAGCCCGGTGGAGGTCCAGGTCATCCCCTCGGTCAGCTGACGCGCGGGGACGATCCTCTCCACCAGGCCCATCGCGGTGACCATGAGCGGCGAGACGGTGAGCCCGGCGACGAACAGGGCCGCCGCCAGGGCCACGAGGTTCTTCACGACTAGCAGGGGGAGCATACTCACGGCCAGCACGGCCGTACCGGTGAGAAACCTCCGCGGCAGCGGGCCGCGGATCCGCAGCGATCCGTAGACGATCCCGGAGAGCCCGGAGCCCGCCGCGTAGAGCGCCAGCAGCAGGCTGGAGAGCCCCTTGTGGCGGTGGGCGTCGGAGAAGGCCACCGTGACCACGTCCACCGAGCCGAAGACCGCGCCGACCGCGACGAAGGTCGAGGCCAGCACGAGCAGCCCGGGGGAGCGCAGCGCCCCGCCGAGCGGCCCGCCCGCTCCGCCGGCCGGATGTGCCTCCACGGCCGGCTCGGTACGCCGCTGCGCGGTGAACAGCGCCACTCCGACCGCCAGGAAGGCCGCCGAGAGCAGCGGCCCCGCCTCCGGGAAGACCGCCGTGCACAGCCCGACCGAGAGGATCGGCCCGGTGATGAAGCACAGCTCGTCCACCACCGACTCGAGGGAATAGGCGATGTGCAGCAGTTCGTCCGAGCCGCGGTAGAGGCCGGCCCAGCGGGCGCGGACCAGCGCGCCCATGTTCGGCATGCAGCCCGCGCCGACCGCGAGGACGAAGTACGTCCAGGCCGGCGCCCCCCAGCCGGCGCAGGCCAGCAGCGCCAGCACCGAGGCGACCGAGATCGCGGCGGCCGGCCGGGCCACCCGCCGCTGCCCGTACCGGTCCACCAGGCGGGCGATCTGCGGGCCGAACGCGGCGGCCGAGAGGGCCAGGGCGGCCGAGACCGCCCCGGCGATCCCGTACTCGCCGCGGAGCTGGGACAGCATGGTCACCACGCCGATGCCGGTCATCGAGAGCGGCAGCCGGGAGACGAAGCCCGCGGCGGAGAAGCCGAGGGAGCCGGGCGCGGCGAAGATCCTGCGATAGCTGCTCAGCACGGGTGCTCCGGGACAAGGACGTGATCAACCTTCACAGGCTATCCCCAGGAGACCGGCCCCCCGCGGCCCCGCCCCACCGGACCGCTCGGGGGCGGCCTCCCGAGCCCCGGCCGGATCGATGGCAGGATCAAGGCATGCCCGAAGCGCCCGAAACCCCCGCCACCGCGGCCGCCTCGCCGGCCGTCCCGTACGCGCCCTACGACGCCCTGCTGCTGCTCTCCTTCGGGGGGCCGGAGGGGCCGGAGGACGTGGTGCCCTTCCTGGAGAACGTGACCCGCGGCCGGGGCATCCCGCGCGAGCGGCTGGCCGAGGTGGGGCAGCACTACTTCCGGTTCGGCGGGGTGAGCCCGATCAACGAGCAGAACCGCCGGCTGCTCTCCGCGATCCGCGCGGACCTCGCCGAGCAGGGGCTCGATCTGCCGGTCTACTGGGGCAACCGGAACTGGGCCCCCTATCTGACGGACACCCTGCGGGAGATCGCCGCGGCCGGGCACCGCCGGGTGCTGACCCTGGCCACCTCCGCCTACTCCGCCTACTCCGGCTGCCGGCAGTACCGGGAGAACCTCGCCGACGCCCTGCTGGAGCTGCGCGCCGAGGGCGCCCCGGGCGCGAACGAACTCCGGGTGGACAAGCTGCGGGTGTACTACAACCACCCGGGCTTCGTCGGCCCGATGGTGGACGCCGCCCTGGCCGCCCTGGACACCCTCCCGGCCGAGGCGCGGGCCGGCGCCCACCTCGCCTTCACCACCCACTCCATCCCGACCGCGATGGCGGACAGCTCCGGCGCCCCGGACGACCCGGCCCGGTCCCGCCCCGGCGGCGCCTACGTGGCCCAGCACCTGGACGTGGCCCGACTGGTGGCGCAGGGGGTGGCGGACGCCACCGGGGTGGCAGAACGGCCCTGGGAGCTGGTCTACCAGAGCCGCAGCGGCGCCCCGCACATCCCGTGGCTGGAGCCGGACGTCTGCGACCACCTGGAGGCGCTGCACGCCAAGGGCGTGCCGGGCGTGGTGATGGTCCCGATCGGCTTCGTCTCGGACCACATGGAGGTCAAGTACGACCTGGACACCGAGGCCGCGGCCAAGGCCGAGGAGCTGGGCCTGCCGGCCGCCCGGGCGGCGACGGTCGGCACCGACGAGCGCTTCGTCGCCGGGGTGCGCCGGCTGGTGCTGGAGCGGGCGGCCACCGAGCGCGGCGAGCGCCCGGAGCGCTGCGCGTTGGGCGACCTTGGCCCGAGCCACGACCTGTGCCCGGCGGGCTGCTGCCCGGCGCTGCGCGGCTCCCGGCCGGCGGCCGCCGGCGCCGACTGGACCGACTGACGACCCCGATCTCCGAGGAGTACCCGCATGACCGATCCCTCTCCCCAACTGCTGGACGAACTGCTCGCACTGGCGCTTGAGGCGGGCCGCCGGGCAGGCGCCCTGCTGCGCGACGGCCGCCCGGACGACCTGGGCGTCGCCGCCACCAAGTCCAGCCCGGTCGACGTGGTCACCGAGATGGACCTGGCCTCCGAGAAGCTGATCACCGAACTGATCGCCGCCCGCCGTCCGGACGACGGGCTGCTCGGCGAGGAGGGCGCGAGCTCGACCGGGACCAGCGGGGTCCGCTGGGTGATCGACCCGCTGGACGGCACCGTCAACTACCTCTACGGGCTGCCGTGCTGGGCGGTCTCGATCGCCGCCGAGTGGCAGGGCCGGACGGTCGTCGGCGTGGTCGAGGTGCCCTCGCGCGGCGAGACCGTGGAGGCGGTGCTCGGGCGCGGGGCGCAGGTCAACGGGCGGCCGGCGCACTGCCGTCCCTCGCCGCCGCTGGAACGGGCGCTGATCGGTACCGGCTTCGGCTACCTCCGCGAGCGGCGTGAGCGCCAGGCGGCGGTGGTGCAGCAGCTGATCCCGCGGGTGCGGGACATCCGGCGGGCCGGCTCCGCGGCGATCGACCTCAGCGATGTCGGCCTCGGCCGGCTGGACGGCTTCTACGAGCGCGGCCTCAACCCCTGGGACTACGCGGCGGGCGCGCTGATCGCGAGCGAGGCGGGCGCCTCGATCGGCGGCCGCCCCGGCGACGCCCCCTCCCCGGACCTCACCGTCGCCGCGTCCCCCGGCCTCTTCCCCGTCCTCCAGCAGACCCTGGACGCCCTGGGCGCCTGGCACGACTGACCGGCCCCGCCCCGCCCCGCAGGGGCGGCTTTCAGGGGCGCGGGGAACTGCGCGGCCACGCGACTACGGCGCCGCACCCGACAACGGCGCCCGGGTGGCAACCCCAAAGTGCGGATCCCGGGGCGCCGGGGGAGGCGCGGACGCCAGAACCCCGCGCTTCCAGGGGCTGCTGCGCGCAGACCCCCGGGGCGCGGGGAACGTGGAGGGTGAGGACCGTGCGGAGAGAAGCGGAGCGCTCAGCTCGCTGCGGGCAGGCGGCCCGCCACGTCCACACCGTGCTCGGCGGCCAGCCGGCGCAGATCGTCGAGCTCGGCGAGCTCCACCTCGGCCAGGAAGTAGTCGTCGCTTTCCTGGGCGCGGCGCAGATCCTGCTCGGTGTTCCGGATGCGCTGGAGGATGCCGGCGGTGAAGGCGTCCATGGAGCAAGACCTCCTGGCAGATGAGGGGCGGAACAGGACAGGGGCCGGACGGCTCCGGACGCCGGACGCGGCGGCTCGGGTGTGGGTCCCGAGGGTCCCTGCGGGGACGGTCCGGAGGCCGGTGCGGATACCGCACGGCGGGTTTCGGCGGTGCTGGGGATGCTGCGGATGCGAGACGACGCCTGGGGGGTGGATACGGGGACCCAGGCGTGTGATCGCGGTGCAGTCGTCCTGCCCCTCCGGCTCACGCCGGAAACCTGCGGCCGTGGGGGAATCCTCCGTCGAGCGCGCCCGCTTACCAGTCCTTTACCGCGAGGAGGGGCAGGATGGGAGGCCAAGGGGATCAGCGCGGAGCTGAGCGCTCACCGAGGAAAGGGAGCACGCGGTGCGGGTACTCGTGGTCGAGGACGAGCAGCTGCTCGCCGACGCCGTCGCCACCGGCCTGCGCCGGGAGGCGATGGCGGTGGACGTCGTCTACGACGGGAAGGCGGCGCTCGACCGGATCGGCGTCAACGACTACGACGTGGTCGTCCTGGACCGCGACCTGCCTCTGGTGCACGGCGACGACGTCTGCCGGGCCATCGTCGAGCAGTCGCTGCCCACCCGGGTGCTGATGCTCACCGCGGCCGGCGACATCAGCGACCGGGTCGCGGGTCTGGAGCTCGGCGCGGACGACTATCTCCCCAAGCCGTTCGCCTTCAGCGAACTCGTCGCCCGGGTGCGGGCGCTGGGCCGCCGGGCGACCATCCCGCTGCCGCCGGTGCTGGAGCGCTCCGGGATCACCCTCGACCCGTCCCGCCGCGAGGTGCTGCGGGACGGCAGGCCGGTGGCGCTCGCGCCCAAGGAGTTCGCCGTCCTGGAGGTGCTGCTGCGGGCCAACGGCGCCGTGGTCTCGGCCGAGCAGCTGCTGGAGAAGGCCTGGGACGAGCACACCGACCCGTTCACCAACGTCGTCCGGGTGACCGTGATGACCCTCCGCCGCAAGCTCGGCGAACCCGCGGTCATCGTCACCGTCCCCGGCTCTGGCTACCGGATCTGAGATGCGACACGAAACCCCCTCCGGCGAGCCCGCGCGGGCCCCCGCCGAGCCCTCGCCCGAGCAGCAGTCCCCGCCCACCGTCCGGGAGTGGGGCTCGATACCGGAGGGCGATCCGGAGCGCACCACCATCGTGCTGCCCTTCCGGCCCACCATCAGGATCCGCCTCACCCTCCTCTACGGGGGGATGTTCCTGGCGGCCGGCATCGTGCTGCTGCTGCTCATCTACTTCCTGGCGAACGACGCCATCACCGAGGCCACCCGCACCCCCTACACCTTCGACAACAGCGTCACGGTGCAGATGAACGGGCAGACCCTGACCGGCCACCAGTTCCAGGAGCTGATGAACGGCTGGCAGTCCGACCTGCGCCACCAGGCTCTGGTCGATCTGCTGCGCCGGTCGATCAGCGCCCTGGTCGCCCTCACCCTGATCGCCTTCGCCTTCGGCTACGCGATGGCCGGCCGGGTGCTGCGGCCGCTCGGCCGGATCACCCGCACCGCCCGCGAGGTGGCCGGCTCCGACCTCCACCGCCGGATCGAACTGGAGGGCCCGGACGACGAGTTCAAGGAGCTCGCGGACACCTTCGACGACATGCTGGACCGCCTCGACCGGTCCTTCGAGACGCAGCGCACCTTCGTCGCCAACGCCTCCCACGAGCTGCGCACCCCGCTGGCGATCAACCGCACCCTGCTGGAGGTGCAGCTCTCCGACCCGCAGGCCTCCGCCGACCTCCAGCAGCTGGGGAAGACCCTGCTGGCCACCAACGAGCGCAGCGAGCAGCTGGTGGAGGGCCTGCTGCTGCTCGCCCGCAGCGAGAACGAGCTGACCGACCGCCGCCCGGTCGACCTGGCCGAGGTCGGCGCCCAGGCGCTGGAGCAGGTGCGTCCTGAGGCCGAGAGCAGGGGTGTGGAGCTGCGCTCGGAGCTGCGTCCCGCGGTGGTCGCGGGGAACGGGGTGCTGCTGGAGCGGATCGCGCTCAACCTGACCCAGAACGCCGTCCGCTACAACCTGCCGGAGGACGGCTGGGCGGAGGTCTCCATCTCGGAGAGCGGCGGCTACGGGGTGCTGGTGGTGACCAACTCCGGACCGCAGGTCCCGGGGTACGAGCTGGAGCACATCTTCGAGCCGTTCCGGCGGCTGAAGGGGAAGAACAGGACCGGCAGCGACAAGGGCGTCGGACTCGGCCTCTCGATCGTCCGCTCGGTGGTCCGCGCCCACGGCGGGGCGATCGAGGTGACCGCCCGTCCGGAGGGCGGTCTGGGCGTCCGGGTGCGGATTCCGAAGGCGCCGCCGAAGGCCGAGGCGTCCCGCAACGACTGACGGAACGGGTGACGAAAGTCCCGGCGATTCATTGCCCTATGTCCAGAAAAAGCCGCTGATGTAGCGGTACCGTGACCAAGTTCACACGCGTGTTCGCGCGGCGGGCGCCCGGTAGTGGGAACCAGCCAAACCGCTATTCGCCGCTGATCACGCCGAGTAGCCGAATTCTCGGCCGCCCGCTAGGTTTTCTGCGGCCTCGGTCACGGTAAGTGGCCGTCAGTCGAAGTGCGAGGGCGGCGGCACGTGGAAGCGGCACCCGTCTCGGACGTCCGAACCGATCACCTCTTCGGGGGTGCGGTTGGGTGTCGATTGAGTAACGGGGCTTGAAGTAGGGCAAAATCTCCGCTTCGGGTCGGGCACAAGACCGACCCCCCGCGCGTTACGTGCGCTGGAGATACCGCACGCACCCACAGGGGGAGAGCGACATGGCAACCGATTACGACACGCCACGCAAGACCGATGACGACCTCAACGAGGACAGCATCGAGGAACTGAAGGCCCGTAGGAACGACAAGTCGACCAGCAACGTCGACGTCGACGAGTTCGAGCAGGCCGAAGGTCTGGAGCTGCCCGGCGCGGACCTTTCCAATGAGGAGCTCTCGGTTCGCGTCCTCCCGCGCCAGGCCGACGAGTTCACCTGTTCCAAGTGCTTCCTGGTGCACCACCGCAGCCAGCTGGCCGCCGAGAAGAACGGGCAGCCGATCTGCCGTGACTGCGCCGCCTGAGGGCGCTCCCGGCTGTCACCCGATCATCGCTGACCATGCCCAAGGGAGGTCTCGTGGGACCGTTCCGAAAGCAGGACGAGCAGGGGAAACGCAGGGAGAAGCGCCCGGTGGGCACCACGGGCGGAGAGGACGGGCAGGGCGGGCCGGCCGGCGCCACCGGCGATGAGCTCGCCCGGCTCGTCACGACCGACCCGGACACACTGGAGCACGACGCACGCGAGCGGGGCCGCCGTCTGGCCTCGCTCGCGTCCGCGTTGCGGCGGGGCACCGTGGACGGAGTCGCCCGCGGCGGACGCGCCGCCGGACGCGGCGCCATGATCAGCGTGCAGGCGCTGGCCGACCGGCTGCTCGACGCGGCCCCCCGGATCCCGGTCCGTGACCTGGCGACGCTGCGAGCGCAGCACCCCAGGGCCGAGACCCCGGAGGAGCTCGCCGACAAGATCGTCTCGGGGGCCGCGAGGTCCTCGGCCGCCGTCGGGGCCGGGGTCGGCAGCGCGGCGATGCTGCCCACGCCGCCCGCGATGCCGGTGGAGATCGCCGCGGACGTCTTCGGCGCCGCCGCGGTGGAGTTCAAGATGATCGCCGAGCTGTACGCCGTCTACGGCCAGCCGGCGACCGGGAACGCGACCCAGCGGGCCGGCGCCTACCTCGCGGTGTGGACCGAGCGCCGCGGCATCGACATCACCAAGCCGGCCGGACTGGCCGCGCTCAGCACCGGAGGCGAGCTGCGCCGCCAGCTGCGCCGCCGGCTCACCCGCAGCTCCATGCGGAAGCTGCCCTCGCTCGCCCCGCTGCTGATGGGTGCCGTCGTGGGAGCCGAGCTCAACCGACGGGACACCTTCAAACTGGCCCAGGAGGTCCGGCGCGAACTGCGTCGCCGGGAGCCCACCGAGCGCGGCTACTGGGCCGCGGCGCTGGAGGCCCGTCCCGCCGACCGCGACCGCTGACCCCCGCGCGACCGCTCAGGGGCCGCTGACGGGCCCGGGGACCGCCCCCGCCCCCGCCCGCCGCCGCCCCCGCGAACCTCCAGGTGGGGCCGTCAGGCCTGTTCTGGGGCCTGCGCCGCCCCGGCGCCGGACTCCGCCTCGGCGGCCGACTTCGCCAGCTGCTTCGACTTGGCCTTGGCCAGCGCCTTCGCCAGCCGCTCCGGGGTACGGGTGGAGAGGTAGGCGTAGGGGGTCGGGTCCGCAGGGTCGGTGATCTCCACCCGCAGCGCCGTCCGGACGTACGAGCGGAGCAGCATGAAGGCCCGCGGGTCCGCCTTGGCCGTGCGCCACTTGAAGGCGCCCTCCTGGTCCAGCGGCTCGGCCTCGCCGAGCGCCTCGACGGGGATCCGGGCGTCGCCCGCGACCAGCAGTCCCTGGGTGACCCGGATCCGCACCGAGCCGTAGGAGCTCAGCAGCATCGCCGCCACCGCGGCGCCGGCGACCAGGCCGATGATGCCGGGCACCAGCCCGAAGAAGAGGAAGATCAGCCCGAAGGAGATGCCGCTGCCGACCGGCAGCAGCCACCACGACGGCGGGGCGGAGAGGCGTTCGTCGTACATGGCCTCCATTCTGATACCTCCCCGCCCCGGGGAGGAGACAGCCCCGCCGCTGCGGCCCCGCCGCCGCGAGCCCCGGGGAGGCGGCCGGGACGGTAGGCTCGGGCCCTTCCGGTACCACCGTTCCGAGGAGCACCACCGCACGTGTCCGGCGAGCGCGCCCCCGTCGATGTGATGATCCGTCGACTCGACCCCGAACTGCCCCTGCCGGGCTACGCCCATCCCGGCGACGCGGGCGCCGACCTCCGCACCGCGGTGGACGCGGAGCTCGCCCCCGGGGAGCGGGCGCTGCTGCCCACAGGGGTGGCGATCGCCCTCCCGGAGGGCTACGCGGCCTTCGTCCACCCGCGCTCCGGCCTGGCGGTGCGCTGCGGCGTGGCGCTGGTGAATGCCCCGGGGACCATCGATGCCGGGTACCGTGGAGAGATCAAGGTGATCGTCGTAAACCTGGACCCGCGCGAGCCCGTGCGTTTCCAACGCGGTGATCGCATCGCGCAACTGGTGGTCCAGCAAGTGGAGAGGGTGCGGTTCCTCGAGGTGGACGGGGGAGACGGGGAGACCGGCGGGGCCGACGCGCTCGGGCTGCCCGCATCGGCCCGCGCCGACGCCGGGTTCGGGTCGACTGGCGGTCACGCCGCGGCTACCCTGCCCCGGGGGAAAACCGCTTCCGCTCCCCATCGGGAAGGACAGTGACCGTGTTCGGTCGTCGCCGTAAGAGCGAGGACGCTGCCGATCAGCAGGGCCAGGCCGAGGCCGGCCTGGAGTACGCCGAGGACACCGGCGTCGAGGCCGCCGACTCCGAGGAGGACCGCGTCGGGCTTCCGCCCGCGCCACGTCCGGACGGTCCGTGGGACCTGAGCGAGATCAGCGAGGACGGCGCGGACCCGCACGAGGGCCGGGTCGACCTCGGCGGACTGCTGGTGCCCATGGTCCAGGGCATGGAGCTGCGGGTCGAGGTGGCCGGCGACTCGATCGTCGCGGCCACCCTGGTGGTGGGCAGCAGCGCGATCCAGTTGCAGGCGTTCGCCGCGCCGAAGTCCGAGGGGATCTGGTCCGAGGTCCGGGCCGAGATCGCCGCCGGCATCACCCAGCAGGGTGGTGTCGTGGACGAGGAGGAGGGCCCGCTCGGCTGGTCGCTGCGGGCCCAGGTGCCGGTGCAGCTGCCGGACGGCGCCCACGGCGTGCAGGTGGTCAGGTTCATCGGCTGCGACGGCCCGCGCTGGTTCCTGCGCGGAGTGATCTCCGGCCAGGCCGCCGTGCAGCCGGAGGCGGCCGGACTGCTGGAGCAGGTCTTCCGGGAGACCGTGGTGGTCCGCGGGGAGGCGCCGATGGCGCCGCGCGACCCGCTGGTGCTGAAGCTTCCGGACGACGCGCAGATGGTGGCCGACGGGCTGCCGCAGCAGTCCGCGACGGCCGACGGCGAGGAGAGCCGCTTCGCCGGCTCGGCCTCGCTGAACCCGTTCGAGCGCGGCCCGGAGATCACCGAGGTCCGCTGAGGCGGTCCGCAGCAGTCCCCGCGCCCCCGGTGGTCGGCCCTTCGCGGCCGCTCGCCGGGGGCGCGGGGTTTGGTGCCCCCCTTCCTCGCAGGTCAGCGCTAAGGCCGCGCTAATTCGTCCGGGGCGGGGGCGCACCGGGCCTCGTTCGCCGCGGACGTCGCATACGCTCCAATCGACGTGAGTAATCGACGTGGGTCGTCGACTCGACCGGAGAACGGAGCCATGGCGCGCGGCACGCTGCGGATATACCTCGGGGCAGCCCCCGGCGTGGGCAAGACCTACGCCATGCTCGCCGAGGCGCGCCGCAGGCGGGACCGGGGCACCGACGTCGTCGCCGGGCTGGTCGAGGACCACGAGCGGCCGCTCACCCGGGAGCTGGCAGCGGGCCTCGAGATCGTCCCGCGCAGGGAACTGGTCCACCGCGGCAGCGCCTTCACCGAGATGGACGTGGACGCCGTGCTGGCCAGGCGCCCCGCCGTGGCCCTGGTCGACGAGCTGGCCCACACCAACGTCCCCGGCTCGCGCAACGAGAAGCGCTGGCAGGACATCGAGGAGCTGCTGGACGCCGGGATCGACGTCATATCCACCCTCAACATCCAGCATCTGGAGTCGCTGGGGGACGTGGTCCGGGGGATCACCGGGGTGCGGCAGCAGGAGACCGTGCCGGACGAGGTGGTGCGCCGGGCCGACCAGGTCGAGCTGGTGGACATGACGCCGGAGGCGCTCCGCCGCCGCCTCGCCCACGGCAACGTCTACCCGGCCGGGCGGGTGGACGCGGCGCTCTCCAACTACTTCCGCCCCGGCAATCTGACCGCCCTTCGGGAACTGGCCCTGCTGTGGACCGCCGACCGGGTCGACGAGTACCTCCAGAAGTACCGCGCGGACCACGCGATCAAGGCCAGCTGGCCGGCCAGGGAGCGGATCGTGGTCGGTCTCAGCGGCGGCCCCGAGGGCCGCACCCTGATCCGCCGGGCGGCGCGGATCGCGGCCAAGGCGGGCAACGAGCTGCTCGCCGTCTACGTGGCCCGCAGCGATGGGCTGACCGGCGCCTCGCCGTCCGAGCTGACCGTCCAGCGGGGGATGGTGGAGAACCTCGGCGGATCGTTCCACCAGGTCCTCGGGAACGACCCGGCGGCGGCGCTGCTGGAGTTCGCCCGCGGGGTCAACGCCACCCAGATCGTCGTCGGCAGCAGCCGCCGGCGGCCGTGGCGGCGGGTGCTGGGGCCCGGGGTGGGCGCCGGAGTGGTCCGGGGGTCCGGGGACTTCGGCGACCTCGACGTCCATCTCGTGCCGCACGAGGCGGTGCCCCCGCAGCGGACCAGGCCGGTCCGGCGGATGGCGGTGCTGGGCGCCCGGCGGGTGATCGCCGGCTGGCTGGTCGGACTCCTCGGGCCGATCCTCCTCACCGCGCTGCTGATCGCGCTGGGCGGCGACAGCGCCCTGCTGCCGACCGACATGCTGCTCTTCCTCAGCCTCACCGTGACGGCGGCCCTCCTCGGCGGCCTGTTCCCGGCCCTGGCCTCGGCGCTCTTCGGCTCCGCGCTGCTCAACTGGTACTTCACCCCGCCGCAGCACACCCTGACCATCCAGTCGCCGCAGAACATCCTGGCGCTGGCGATCTTCGCCGCGGTCGGGCTGTCGGTGGCCTCGGTGGTCGACCTGGCCGCCCGGCGCACCCTGGACGCGGCCCGCAGCCGGGCCGAGGCGGAGACGCTGAGCCTGCTGGCCGGCAGCGTGCTGCGCGGGGAGACCGCGCTGGAGGCCCTGCTGGAGCGGCTGCGGGAGACCTTCGGTCTGGAGTCGGTGGCGCTGCTGGAGCGGGACGGCGGGAACGGGGCCTTCGGCCGGTGGACCATCGCCGGCTCGGTGGGCCCGCGCCCGGCCGGACGGCCCGAGGACGCCGATGTGGACGTGCCCGTGGGCGACCGGCTGGCGCTGGCCCTCAGCGGCCGGGTGCTGCCCGCCGACGACCGCCGGGTGCTCGGCGCCTTCGCCGCCCAGGCGGCGGTGGTGCTGGACCGCAACCGGCTGGCCGACGAGGCCGCCAGGGCGCGCCGGCTGGCCGAGGGCAACCGGATCCGCACCGCCCTGCTGGCGGCGGTCTCGCACGACCTGCGGACGCCGCTGGCCGGGATCAAGGCGGCGGTCTCCTCGCTGCGCGCCGAGGACGTGGACTGGGCGCCGGAGGACGAGGCGGAGCTGCTGGCCGGGATCGAGGCCGGAGCCGACCGGCTGGACCAGCTGATCGGCAACCTGCTGGACATGAGCCGGCTGCAGACCGGCACCGTGGCGCCGCTGCTCCGCCCCGTCGGCCTGGACGAGGTGGTGCCGATGGCGCTGCACGGGGTGCCGCCCGGCTCGGTGCGGATGGACGTGCCGGAGTCCCTGCCGCTGGTCTCCGCCGATCCGGGCCTGCTGGAGCGGGCGGTGGCCAACGTGGTGGAGAACGCGGTGAAGTACGGCGGCGGGGCGGGCCCGGTGGTCGTCTCGGCGAGCGCGCTGCGGCTGCCCGGCGAGCGGCCGCGGGTCGAGCTGCGGGTGGCGGACCGCGGCAGGGGCATCCCGGACCATGCCAAGGAGGCCGTCTTCGAGCCCTTCCAGCGGCTCGGCGACTCCTCCTCGCGGGCGGCGGGGGTGGGCCTCGGGCTCGCCGTCGCCCGGGGCTTCGTGGAGGCCATGGGCGGCAGCCTGAGCGCGGAGGACACCCCGGGCGGCGGGCTGACCATGGTCTTCACCCTTCCGGCCGGTACGCCGGCCGACGACTCCCACGAGTCCGACGAGTCCGACGAGAGAGGCCGTGCCGCATGACGCGGGTGTTGGTGATCGACGACGAGCCGCAGATCGTGCGCGCTCTGGTGATCAATCTGCGGGCCCGGAAGTACGAGGTGGACGCGGCTCACGACGGCACGTCGGCGCTGGAGCTGGCCGCCGCCCGCCACCCCGACGTGGTCGTCCTCGACCTGGGGCTGCCGGACATGGACGGGGTGGAGGTGATCAAGGGGCTGCGCGGCTGGACCCGGGTCCCGATCATCGTCCTCTCCGCCCGGCACGCCTCGGACGAGAAGGTCGACGCGCTGGACGCGGGCGCCGACGACTACGTCACCAAGCCCTTCGGGATGGACGAGCTGCTGGCCCGGCTGCGGGCCGCGGTCCGCCGGGCCGCTCCGGCCGGCCCCGGCGGCGACGACGCGGTCCTCGAGACGGACTCCTTCACGGTCGACCTGGCGGCCAAGAAGGTGGTCAGGGACGGGGCGGACGTGCGGCTCACCCCGACCGAGTGGCACCTGCTGGAGGTGCTGGTGCGCAACGCCGGGCGGCTGGTCAGCCAGAAGCAGCTGCTGCGCGAGGTGTGGGGGCCCGCGTACGGGACGGAGACCAACTACCTGCGGGTCTACATGGCGCAGCTCCGCCGGAAGCTGGAGGGGGACCCGGCGCACCCGCGGCATTTCATCACCGAACCGGGGATGGGTTACCGCTTCGAAGCCTGATCTCGTACCCTGCGTGACTATGAGTGCTGACTTCAGCAGCGACGACGACCGGCGCCAGGGCGGTGGCCGGCTGCGGCGGATGTTCACCCGGCTGACCTCCACCCAGGAGGAGCTGAACGCCGCCGAGGAGCGCGAGGACGCGCAGGTCGTCGGCTGCACCCCGATCGCCCGGTGCGACGACCGCGAGCTGGTCACCGTCACGGGCACGCTGCGGGCCGTGACCCTCCGCCCGCGGGCGGGGGTGCCCGCTCTGGAGGCCGAACTCTTCGACGGCACCGACGCGCTGGACGTGGTCTGGCTCGGCCGCCGCTCGATCACCGGGATAGAACCCGGGCGGAAGCTGATCGCCCACGGGCGGATCGGCCATGCGCGGGGACGGCGTGTGCTGTTCAACCCGCGGTACGAGCTGCGACCCACCGGACACGGGAGCGAATGACGTGAGTATGCCGCGGCGGCCTGATGCGACCGGCGCCGAGCAGCAGGTACGGAGCGGAGACGGGGACCCGGCGGGCGATCCGGTGGGCGCCCGGGTCGACGAGGTGCTCGGCCCGGAGTTCCTCGCGACCGAGGTGATGGCCGCCTCCGCCTCCGCGGCCGGGCCGGCGGCCGCCGGGACCGGGGCGGACGCCGAGGCCCGGGCCCAGGCCGACGCGGAGGCCTCGCGGGAGGCGGCGGCCTCGCTGGTGAAGGCCTTCGGCGGGGTGCGGGGCATGGTCGACATGACCCTGCCCGGGCTGGTCTTCATCGTGGTCTTCAACCTGACCCACACGGTCTCGACCTCGGCCTGGTCGGCGCTGGCGCTGAGCGCGCTCTTCGCGGTGGTCCGGCTGTTCCGCCGGGAGACCCTCCAGCACGCCTTCAGCGGGGTGTTCGGGGTGGCCATCGGGGCCTTCATCGCGATGAAGTCCGGACGGGCCCAGGACTTCTACCTGCCGGGGCTGCTGTACAACGTCGGGCTGTGCCTGGTGTACGCGGTCTCGGCGATGGTGCGCTGGCCGCTGATCGGCGTGATGCTCGGGCCGGTCACCGGGGAGATGTTCACCTGGCGGGACCGCAATCCGGGGCGGCTGGCGGCCTATACGAAGGCGACCTGGCTGTGGGCCGGGATCATGGCCGTGAAGCCGGTGGTGCTGTTCCCGCTGTACTTCACCGGCGACGTCAACCTGCTGGGCTGGCTGAAGGTCGCGCTGGGGATCCCGCCGTTCCTGCTGGCGGTGTGGTTCACCTACCTGCTGCTGGCGAAGGCGCCGCCGCCGATCAAGGCGGAGCAGGAGGACGGCGACGGCGACGGGGGCTCCCCGTCGGCGACGGCCGGGCGCGCGCGGCATGCGCGCTCACGCTGATTGATCTGCCCCGCCGCCCCGGGCCCCGGTGAGCCCGAAGGGCGAATATGGGGCCCGGGGAACTGCGCGGCCAACCGACTACGGCGCCGCGCGGTTCCCCGCGCCCCTTGAGTCGCCGCGCAACTCGCGGGAGATCGCGTCAGACCGCCGCCGCGGGCGACAGCAGGCGCTCCAGCTCGGACTCCCGGTCCGGCGCGGCCACGAACAGCAGCTCGTCGCCCGCCTCCAGGGTGTCGTCCTTGCTGGGGGTAAGGACCCGGCCCTCGCGGATGATGGTGACCAGGGAGGTGTCCTCGGGCCAGGAGACGTTGCCGACCCGCGTGCCGACCAGCTCCGCGTCCTCCGGGAGGGTGAGCTCGACCAGGTTGGCGTCACCCTGCGAGAAGCGCATCAGGCGGACCAGGTCGCCGACGCTGACGGCTTCCTCGACCAGCGCGGACATCAGGCGCGGGGTGGACACGGCCACGTCCACGCCCCAGGACTCGTTGTAGAGCCACTCGTTCTTGGGGTTGTTGACCCGGGCGACGACCCGCGGGACGCCGTACTCCGTCTTGGCCAGCAGGGAGACCACCAGGTTGACCTTGTCGTCGCCGGTGGCGGCGATGACGACGTTGCAGCGCTGGAGCGCCGCCTCGTCGAGGGAGGTGATCTCGCAGGCGTCGGCGAGCAGCCACTCCGCCTGGGGTACCCGCTCGACCGAGATGGCCTTCGGGTTCTTGTCGATCAGCAGGACCTCGTGCCCGTTCTCGAGCAGCTCGCCCGCGATGGAACGGCCTACGGCGCCGGCCCCCGCAATCGCGACACGCATTTCTTCAGTTCTCCTCGGGGCCCTTGGCGAAGATCGCCTCGACGGTCTCCAGGTCTGTGCTGTACAGCACCAGGTGGACCAGGTCGCCTTCCTGCAGCACGGTGTCCGGACCCGGCAGGGTGCCCTGGCCCAGGCGGGTGAGGAAAGCCACCCGGACGTTGGCCTCCTGCTCCAGGGAGTTGACGCGGCGTCCGATCCAGGCCGCCGACACCGGAACCTCGGCGAGCTGCACCTTGCCGCTGGGGTCCTGCCACTCCGGCTCAGCGCCGCTCGGCAGCAGGCGGCGGAGCATCTGGTCCGCGGTCCACTTCACGGTGGCCACGGTGGGGATGCCGAGGCGCTGGTAGACCTCGGCTCGGCGGGGGTCGTAGATCCGGGCCGCGACGTTCTCCACGCCGAAGGTCTCCCGGGCCACCCGGGCCGCGATGATGTTGGAGTTGTCCCCGCTGCTGACCGCGGCGAAGGCTCCGGCCTCCTCGATCCCGGCTTCGCGGAGGGTGTCCTGGTCGAAGCCGACGCCGGTCACCCGCTTGCCGCCGAAGGCCGAACCGAGACGGCGGAACGCCGTCGGGTCCTGGTCGACCACTGCGACCGAGTGACCCTGCTTCTCCAGGGTGCGCGCGAGGGCGGAACCCACGCGGCCGCAGCCCATGATGACGATGTGCACAACCGTCCTTCCGGTGTTTTGCCTCGGTCCGGTGTCGACCTGGTGACCCGGTGCTGACACCGGGCCGTCGTTCGATGGTGACACCGCCGCCGGGGGTGTCCTGCACCAGGGTCGCACCGGCTGAGCCGATTGACACAGAGCCCGTTACCCGTGCGGCCCCCGCGCGTACCCTCCGCGGGGGCGCCAGTCCATGCGGATTCCGGGGAGACCCGGCACCGACCCCGTGCGGATACGGGGTGTCGGCGGGTCCTGCCGCCCCTGCGGGGGTGGCCTGAGGTGCGGCAGCCGAAACGAATCCGCAATCTATCCGAGACCTCGGGTCCGGAGTCCTGGACCTCGGCATCTTGATGACCCCTTAACATCCTCCCGTGCCCAAACTCGCCGATATCCCCAAACGCATCCTCATCGGGCAGGCGCTGCGCAGCGACAAGCTGGCGGAGACGCTCCTGCCCAAGCGGATCGCCCTCCCGGTCTTCGCCTCGGACGCACTCTCCTCGGTGGCCTACGCCCCGGAGGAGATCTTCCTGTCACTCTCTGTGGCGGGAATCACCACGATCCACTTCTCCTGGTGGATCGGGGCGGTGGTGGCCCTGGTCATGCTGACCGTGGTGGCCTCGTACCGGCAGAACGTGCACGCCTACCCCAGCGGCGGCGGCGACTACGAGGTCGCCACCGTGAATCTCGGGCACAACGCCGGCCTGACCGTGGCCAGCGCGCTGATGGTGGACTACGTGCTGACCGTGGCGGTCTCCACCACCTCGGGCGTGGCGAACATCGTGTCGGCCGTGCCCGCCCTGCACGGGCACGAGGTGCTGCTCTCGGTGGCGCTGGTGATCCTGCTGATGGCGATGAACCTGCGCGGGGTGCGGGAGTCGGGCTCGGCGTTCGCCGTCCCCACGTACGCGTTCATGATCGGCGTCATCGGGATGATGATCTACGCGGCGGTGCGGAGGTTCGGGTTCGGCTCGCACATGGCGACCGAGAGCTCGCAGTACCACCTGGCCGCGCTGCCCGGGCACTCCAACCTGGCCGGTCTGGCCATGGTCTTCCTGCTGCTGCGGACCTTCTCCTCCGGCTGTGCGGCGCTGACCGGTGTGGAGGCGATCTCCAACGGCGTGCCGGCCTTCCGGAAGCCGAAGAGCAGGAACGCGGCGACCACCCTGCTGATGATGGCGGTGCTCGCGGTCATCATGCTGATCGGCATCATCTGGATGGGGAACATGACCGGCCTCCACATGGCCGAGCAGCCCTCCCAGCTGGTCGGGGCGCCCGCCGGGTACCAGGAGAAGACCGCGCTGGCGCAGATCAGCCAGGCCGTCTTCTCGAACTTCACCCCGGGCTTCTACTTCATCGCCGCGGTCACCGGGCTGATCCTGGTGCTGGCCGCGAACACCGCCTTCAACGGCTTCCCGGTGCTCGGCTCGATCCTCGCCCAGGACCGCTACCTGCCGCGGCAGCTCCACACCCGCGGCGACCGGCTGGCGTTCTCCAACGGCATCATCATGCTGGCCGGGATGGCCTGCGTGTTCATCGTGATCTACGGGGCCAACTCCACCCGGCTGATCCAGCTGTACATCATCGGCGTGTTCGTCTCGTTCAACATGAGCCAGACCGGGATGATCCGGCACTGGACCCGGCTGCTGAAGACCGAGACCGACCCGGCGAAGCGGCGGCGGATGATCCGCAGCCGGACGATCAACACCGTCGGCCTGGCGATGACCGCCTGCGTCCTGGTCGTCGTGCTGACCACCAAGTTCATGTCCGGCGCCTGGGTGTCCTGCATGCTGATGGTGATCTTCTTCGTGGTGATGAAGAGCATCCGGCGGCACTACGACCGGGTCGCGGACGAGCTGGCGGTCGAGGCCTCGCCGGCCGGCGAGGAGACCGGCGCCACCGAGTCCGTCCAGGCCGAGCTCTCCGTGCTGCCCTCCCGGGTGCACGCCGTGGTCCTGGTGTCCAAGCTGCACAAGCCCACCCTGCGGGCCCTGGCGTACGCGCGGCTGAGCCGCTCCCACACGCTGGAGGCGGTCTCGGTGAACGTCGACCCGGCGGACACCAAGGCGCTCCAGGAGGAGTGGGCCAGGCGCGGCATCGAGGTGCCGCTGAAGGTGCTCGACTCGCCGTACCGGGAGATCACCCGCCCGGTGGTGGAGTACGTCAAGAAGCTGCGGAAGTCCCGGCCGCGGGACGTGGTCGCGGTGTACGTGCCGGAGTACGTGCTGGGGCACTGGTACGAGCAGCTGCTGCACAACCAGAGCGCGCTTCGGCTCAAGGGCCGGCTGCTGTTCACTCCGGGTGTCATGGTGACCTCGGTACCCTGGCAGCTGGAGTCCTCGGAGCGCCGCAAGGCGCCCAGGGACTGGAACGCGCCGGGGTCGGTGCGGCGCGGTGAGGTCCGAGGGCCCCGGAAGCGGCCGGGAGGCCGCCCCGAGAGCCTGGCCGGCACCGCGCCCTCCGCCGACTCCGACCGGGCGAAGCAGCCCGGGCAGCCCGACGACTGAAGACTGAGGACAGCAACACGTGACGAGCCGTCAGCCCAACCCCCGTCCGCGCCGCCAGCCCCGACCGAGGCCGGAGCGGGTCGGGCACGTCCAGCCGCAGACCGGAGGGGACCGCTCCGGTGAGCGGGACGACGGCTTGGTGGGCCGGCGCTACGAGGTCGAGGTGGGCCCGGTGGCCCACGGCGGCCACTGCGTGGCCCGGCACGAGGGCCGGGTGCTCTTCGTCCGGCACGCCCTGCCGGGCGAGCGGGTGGTCGTCCAGGTGACCGAGGGCGGCGAGTCCTCGCGGTTCCTGCGCGCGGACGCGGTCGAGATCCTGGAGCCCGCCAAGGACCGGATCACCGCGCCGTGCGCGTTCGCCGGCCCCGGCAAGTGCGGGGGCTGCGACTGGCAGCACGTCACGCCGGGCGGGCAGCGCAAGCTCAAGGTGCAGGTGCTGACCGAGCAGCTGGAGCGGCTCGGCGGGCTGACCCCGGAGGAGGCCGGCTGGGACGGCAGCATCGAGCCGGCCCCCGGCGACAAGCTGCCCGCCGGCGAGGTGCCGGCCTGGCGCACCCGGGTGCAGTTCGCCGTCGACCCGGAGACCGAGCGGGTGGGGCTGCGCCGGCACCGCTCGCACGAGGTCGAGCTGGTGGACCGCTGCCTGATCGCCGCGCCGGGCGTGGAGGAGCTGGGCGTCGAGTCCCGGGAGTGGCCGGGGGTGGCTGCGGTGGAGGCGATCACCGCGACCGGCTCCGGGGACCGGCAGGTGATCATCACCCCGCGCGGGGAGGCCCGGCTGCCGATCGTCGAGCTGGACCGGCCGGTCTCCGTGCAGCGGGTCGGCCGCCGCGGGGAGCTCCACCGGGTGCACGGGCGGGCGGTCGTGCGCGAGCGGGCCGCCGGGCGCACCTGGCGGGTCAGCGCCGGTGGATTCTGGCAGATCCACCCGGCGGCGGCGGAGATCCTGGTCGACGCCGTGCTGGGCGGGCTGGCCCCGCGGCAGGGCGAGAACGCCCTGGACCTGTACTGCGGTGTGGGCCTGTTCACCGGCGCGCTGGCGGAGGCGCTGGGGGAGCGCGGGGTGGTCCTCGGCATCGAGTCGTCCAAGGGCGCGGTCGCGGACGCCCACCACAACCTGGAGGACCTCCTCGGCGACGGCCGGGTGGTGATCGAGCAGGGCAAGGTCGAGCAGGTGCTGCCGCGCACCGGCATCACGGAGGCGGACCTGGTCGTCCTGGACCCGCCGCGGGCGGGCGCGGGCAAGGCGACGGTTCGTCAGATCGCCGGTCTGAACGCCCGCCGCATCGCGTACGTCGCCTGCGACCCGGCCGCGCTCTCCCGCGATCTGGCCTTCTTCCGCGAGTCCGGCTACCGCCCGGTCTCCCTGCGGGCCTTCGACCTGTTCCCGATGACGCACCACTTCGAGTGCGTGGCGGTGCTCGAGCCGGCGGGCGAGGGTGTCTGACCTGCGGTTTCGTTGGTGTGCGTGATGCGCCTTATGGGCGTTGCCGGCGATATTCCGACGCTGAAACGACGCTCGTTTGACGCTCGTTCTGATGGGTCGTCAGGTTGCCTTTGCCGCCTGCCGGTGGAAATCGGCGGTATGCGGGCCTTTGTTCACGTGTTTCGTGCCCTGGCGGATCAGGCGAGGCCCAGGAGTCGGCAGACTTTGATGCCCACGTGAAGGATGAGGCGATGCTGCCCGTCCGCGAGATTGAGTCCGGTGATGTCTTCGATGTGGCGGACGCGGTGGTACACGCTCGCGCGGTGCAGTCCGAGCTCGGTGGCGGTGGCCCGTGCGTCACCCGCCAGGCCCAGGTACAGCTCGGCGGTGGTGTGCGACCAGCGGGGCGAACGAGGGGACGACCTCGGCCGCACGCAGCGCGTCGGGCGCCTGCGTGTACGACGTAGCGGCATCGTCGAGATGGCGGGCCGGGCTACCCATGGCGACGTGCACGTCACGCCACTTCGCCTGTGTATTCAGAGCGGCCTGGGTTCCGTCGGCCAGAGTGACGGTGATTCATGCCGCGATCATGCGGACTGTGAGGCGTCCGTCCGTACCCCTGGCCGGTCCGGTACCCGCGGCGGCGGAGGGTGGTCAGGTAGGACCCGCCCGGCGGCACCTGGCGCAGGCTCGGGCGGCGTTTCCTGGTCGAGTGCATGAGGTGACGGGCGCCGGTGGCGGAGATGGCTTCTGGGGCTTCGCCCCTGACTGTCGTCTCCCACGAGTATCGCGCGCGGTGTCCCGATGCTGCGGCGAGGCTCGTGGCGCGCGCAGCGCTGGTTGTGATGTCGACTCAAACCCCAGTGGTGTCACCGACGGTGAGGGTAAGAGGGCGCCCAAGGGCGTGGGCGATGCGTTCGACGGTGGAGAGGCGGGGGGAGGTCTTCCCGTTCTCGATGCGGGAGAGGGCGGCCTGGGTGATCCCGGCGCCGTCGGCGAGTTGGGCCTGGGTCATGCCGGCGGCGTGGCGCTGCTGGGTGATGAGCCGTCCGAGGTCGGTCACGTGGTGCTCCGGTAGCGGCGGACGGCGGTGGTGTCGATCTTCCAGCCGTCGCCGACGGTGATGGTCTCGCCGAAGGAGTGCTCGATGGTGTTGACGTACGCGTGGTCGCGGATGCCCCACAGGTAGCGAAGAGTGCCGGTGCGGGGGTCCACGATCAGGTAGTGCTCGATGCCCATCCGGGCGTAGTCGGCGACCTTGGTGCGGTGGTCGTTACCGGGGTTGGACGGGGAGACGATCTCGACGGCGAGGATGACGGCGTGCGCGTCGATACGGTGGTCCCGTTCGGCGTCGACGCCGTCGTCGTCCGGGGGGTCGAGGGCGTCGATGGGCAGGACCAGCAGGTCGGGGCGGCGCAGGAGACCGTTGGCGGGGTCTTCGACGTCGCCGACGGTGGCGGCGGCGAGTTCGTCGGCCAGCTGGCGGGTGAGCTGCTTCTGGATCTGGACGATGTTGTAGTCGTGGCGGCCGGACGGACTCATCATCATGACGAGTTGGCCGTCGGCGATCTCGGCGCGGCGGTCCATGCCGGGAGCCGGATGCTCGTAGAAGTGGTCGGCGAGCTCCCGCAGACGCCGGTAGATCTGCGTCCTGGTCTCCAGCTCGGTGTCCATGTCGTTAAGTATATGGCGCCTCCGAAGACCGGGTTGGGCTCGCGATCGTCAAGGAGGCGGTGCGACCGGCGCGAGGGCAGCCACGTTGCCCTGGCCGTCGCCGTCCCCGCGCCGGCGCCCGCGCCGGCCCGGGACGCGGCCTCTGGCCGGCCGAGTGGGACGGGCCAAAGAGGTCTTGGCCTCATCGGGAGCGGTTGGCCACCGCGGGCGCTTGCCAGCTGCCGTCCAGGACGGACTGCTCGGGCCAGTAGGCGCGCAGGTAGAGGGCGAGCGGCCGTCCGGGGCCGGGAGTCAGTTGGCGCGGTGCTCGTCGGCGGGCGGCAGGGCTCCCGCGTACAGCGTGAGTGAGCCGTCCTCGCCGTGGCGCAGGTCGGCGTCCTTGGTGCCGAGCGAGTACCGGTCCAGCTCGTTGGGGTGGAAGAAGTGGTGCTCGTTGTAGAGCGTCAGCGACCAGAAGCCCTTGACCGGTGGGAGGGCCCCGGCCGGCAGTCCGGCACAGGGGTGTTCGGAGGAGACGAGGAGGGTCGGTGGGTCCTCCAGCAGCGGGGTGACGACGGCGTCCTCGCGGTCGATCCGGCACCAGTCGTAGTCCCACATCAGGGACAGCTCGATCTCGGCGTTGTCGAGCATCGACCACAGTCCGGCGATGCGCGCGCTGCGCACTGTCAGCTCGATGTCCGGGTGCTCGCTGCGGAAGCGGGTCACGGCCGGCGGCAGCAGGGCGGCGCCGGCGGTCGGGTAGGTGCCGATCCGCAGTGCTCCAGCGCGCAGGCCCGCGATGTCGTCCAGTTCCTGGCAGGCGGCGGCCAGGTTGCGCTCGATCCGTCCGCCCCGGGCGACGAGCACCCGGCCGGCGTCGGTCAGCGTCAGCGGATGGCCCCGGCCCTGGCGTCCTCGCGGCGATCCGGGCGGTCGCCCGTCCCGGGGACGCCGTCGGTGCTTCTGTCGCCGAGTGTTCATGTGGTGGCTGCTTGCTGATGTCGGCGGCGTTCGCCGCTCCCTCCATGGTTCTAACGACTGTTACATTCAGAACGTGATGGAGGCGACATGCGAGTACGGCCCGTCGTGATCAAGAGACTGCTTGCGGCCTCGACCGCCGTCGCTCTGCTGGGCGGTGCGGCGGCCTGCGGCACAAGCAGCGCGGCCTCTGAGAGCTCCTCCTCGGGCAAACCGGTGCCGCTGGTGGTGTACTCCGCTCAGGGATACGACAAGGCGGTGACCCAGGCATTCCAGAAGGCCACCGGTATCCCCGTGAAGCTGGTCGACGACAGTACCGGGCCGTTGCTGGCGCGCGTCCAGGCCGAGCAGGCCAACCCGCAGTGGGGCGCGCTGTGGGTGGACGGCGACGAGGCGTTCGCCGCGCTCGACAAGCAGGGCATGCTGGTCAAGGGCTTCGCGCCCAAGGCCGCTCTGAACAGCGCGGGCAAGGCCGTGCAGCCCGCCGACAAGAGCTACGTGCCGACCGGCCTCACCGCCACCGCCGCACTCGTCTACGACAGCACCAAGACCCCCAAGCCGCCTACCGGGTGGCAGGACCTGCTGTCCGCCGCGTGGAAGGGGCAGACCGGCATGAACGACCCGTCCGTGTCCGGGCCCACCTATCCCTTCGTGGCCGGAATGCTCCGGCAGCTCGGCGGGGACAGCCAGGGGCAGGCGTACTTCAGCCGGTTGAAGGCCAACGGGCTGCACGTCTACCAGACGAACGGCGACACCCTGCACGCCCTGCAGACCGGGGCGATCAGGCTGGCGCTGATCCAGAGTTCGGCCGGGCTCGCCGCCGGCCTGAAGGACCCGCACATCAAGATCGCGTACCTGCCGAAGGTCACCTCGCTGCCGAGCGTGATCGGCATCGACGCGAAGGCCTCCGCGCAGGTCCGGTCCGAGGCCGAGCGCTTCGCCTCCTATGTGCTCAGCGCCCAGGGGCAGCACGTCATGCTGACCGGTGACCCCGGCGGGGACTCGCTGTACTGGCCGGTCGTGCAGGGCGTCGCGCCCAACCGGGCTCTGCCCGAGCTCTCCGCGGTGCCCACCCAGGCGATCGACCCGTACGTCTGGGGCCCTAAGGAGGGCCGGATCAACTCCTGGTTCACCTCGACGATCGTGCGCTGAGATGACCCAGCAGATCACCGAATCCGCAACCGATCCGGACGCGCCCCGCACACCGGGCCCGGCCCGCAGGCCGTCGTTCGAGCCGCGCCGCCTGGCCTTCGCGCTGCGGCGTCCGCTGGCGACGCTGCCCTGGGTGGTGTGCGCGGTGGCGCTGCTGCTGCCCGTCGTCGGTTTCCTGCTGGTCGCGCTCAGCCCGCGGGCGGTCGGCCAGGGCGGCTCCTGGTTCACCCTGGACAACTTCCGCCAGGTACTGAGCGGTTGGACCGCGCAGGCGCTGCTCGACTCGCTCCTCGTCGGGATCGGTGCCGCGGTGCTGGCCACCGCCGTCGCCACGGCGCTGGCCTGGGCGACCGAGCGCACCACACTGCGCGGCCGGGCGCTGTGGCGGCTGCTGCTGTGGGCGCTCCTCCTCGCGCCCTCCTACCTGGAATCGCTCGGCTGGAGCTGGCTGGTGGAGCCGCAGGGTGTGCTCGCCCGGCTGCTCGGGCACAACCCGACCGCGCTCTACTCCGTCGTCTTCGGGCCGGTCGGTGTGGTGTGGGTACTGGCCTCGCGCGGCGTGCCGTTCGCCTACCTGGCCGTCGCGGGACTGATCCGCAACATGGGACGGGAGTTCGAGGACGCCGCCCGCACCCACGGCGCGAGCCGGCTGGCCACCGTGCGCGTGGTGCTGCCGATCCTCGGCCCCGGCCTGTGGGCCGGCCTCGCCATCGTCTTCGCTGAGTCGATCAGCGACTACGGGGTCGCCGGAACGCTGGCCGCGCAGGCGCACTTCCCGATCGCCACCTTCGCCATGGAGCAGTCCATCGCCACCTTCCCGGCCCAGTTCGGACCGGCCTCCGCGATGGGCTGGCTGCTCCTGCTGCTGGTCGCGCTGGCCCTCTACGTCCAGCGCCGCTCGCTGCGCGGACGCAGTTTCGCCGTCCTGTCCGGGCGTACCAGGCCCGCCGTGCGGAGCCGGCTCACGCCGCTCCGGCAGGCGCTGGGGCTGACCGGCGCCATCGGCTTCTTCGGCCTGGCCCTCGGAGTCCCGGCCTTCGGCGCCGCGGCGGCGGCCCTGCTGCCCTCGGACGGTCGGGTCAGCCTCTCCACCCTGACCCTGGCCCACTTCTCGGCCGTTCTGCACAGCGGTGAACTCACCGGCCCGCTCGGCTACTCCGCCGCCTTGGCCGCCCTCGCCGCCTGCGCGGCGACCGTTCTCGGCGCGGTGGCCGGGCGGGCGCTGGCCAGGGGAGGGGACGGCCGGTCGGCGCGCGCCCTGGACATGCTGCTCATCACCGCCATCGCCCTCCCCTCCACCCTGCTGGCCTGCGGTTACATCTTCGCCTTCAACCTCCCGCTGGCCTCCGACCTCGGATTCAACCTGTACGGGACCAGCAGCCTGCTGTTCCTGGGCTACCTGGCCGGCGTGGTGCCCACCTCGGCCCGGCTGCTCTCCGGCACCCTCGGACAGGTCAACGGATCGCTGTCGGAGGCGGCCCGGGTGCACGGCCGCCGGCCCGCGGCGGCCTGGACCGGGTCCGTGCTGCCGCTCGTCGCCGGCGGCCTGGTGTGGAGCTGGCTGATCGCCTTCTGCGGCACCCTCCTCGAACTACCCGTCTCCCAACTGCTCGCGCCGCCCGGCCAAGAGCCGCTTTCCGTGGCCATCACCAAGCACCTGGCCGGCTACGACCTGGGCGGCGGAGCGGCCATGACCGACCTGGTCGTGCTGGGCGCGCTGGCGGTCGTCGCGCTCGCGCTTCTCCTGCTGCGCCGGCTCAACCCGGCCGCCCACCGCCTGGAGGCTCTGACATGACGCCCGCTCAGTTGCACGTCGAAGGACTCGGCAAGGACTACGCCGGGAAGACCGCCCTGCACCAGGTGGACTTCACCGTCGCACCCGGCCGCTTCATGGTGCTGCTCGGGCCCTCCGGCTCCGGCAAGACCACCCTGCTGCGCTGCCTGGCCGGCATCGAGCGCCCCGACCGGGGCAGCATCCGGCTCGGTGGCCGCGTCCTGGCCCAGGACCGCACGCATCTGCCGCCGGACCGCCGCGACCTGGCGATGGTCTTCCAGGACTACGCGCTGTGGCCGCACATGACCGCTGCCGCCAACGTCGGCTTCGCGCTGCGCCGCCGCCGTCCCGACCGGGCCGCCGCCGCCCGGGAGGTGGCCGCGGTGCTGGAGCAGGTCGGCCTCGGCCATCGCACCGACCACTACCCGCATCAGCTCTCCGGCGGCGAGCAGCAGCGGGTGGCGCTCGCGCGTGCCCTGGTCGCCCGCCCAGGGCTGCTGCTCTTCGACGAGCCGCTCTCCAACCTCGACGCGGACCTGCGCGAACGGCTCCGCGTGGAGATCGCCAGGCTCACCCGGGAGAGCGGTGCCACCGTCGTCTACATCACCCACGACCAGGCCGAGGCGTTCGCCCTCGCCGACGAGGTCGGCGTGCTGCTGGACGGCCGGCTGGCCCAGCTCGGAAGCCCGGAGGCGATCTACCGGCGACCGGCCACCGCGTCGGTGGCCCGTTTCACCGGCGTCTCGGCCGAGTTCCGCGGCCGGACCGGCGGGGCGGTCGGCGGGGAAGGCGGACAGGTTCTGGTGCAGACGGACGCCGGGCCGCTGAGGGCGACCGTCTCAGAGGCGGTGGCGGCCGACCGGGCGGTGCGCGTGATGGTCCGGCCGGACGCGGTGGGGCTCCGTCCGGCCGACCCGTCCGGAAACGACGCGCGACCCGGCCCTGCCGGCGGTCCGCTGGGGCGGGTCGTGGACGCGGCCTTCCGCGGCCGGGGCTACGACCACGTCGTCGAACTCACCGACGGGACCCTGCTCACCGGCGTCTTCGACCGGTCCGCGCACCCGCGCGGCAGCGACGTGCGCCTGGTACTCGATCCGGAGGGCTGCCTGGCCTTCCCGGAGCCGCCGCTGGTGCCCGCCGGGTCCGTCCGATCCCGGGTGCCCGCCGTCGACGCGGCGGCGGGCGCCGCGCCCTCGGGGAGCGGCGACCGCACCCCCCTTATTCAGGAGGCTCAATGACACCCCGTGGAAATCCCTTCGGACCCCGGGCAGGAGGCCGCCGATGAATTCCGCCGCCCTGTTCATCACCGTCTTCCTCGCCTGCGCGGTGGAGGCCGTGGAGGCCCTCACCATCGTGCTTGCCGCCGGCACCAGCCGGGACTGGCGCTCCACCCTCCAGGGCGCAGGCGCCGCCCTGGTCGTGCTGGCCGCGGTGATCGCCGTGCTCGGTCCGGCCGTGGCCCTGATACCGCTCGGCGGGCTGCGCCTGGTCGTCGGCGGGCTGCTGCTCGTCTTCGGCCTGCAGTGGCTGCGAAAGGCCGTGCTGCGGGCCTCCGGGCACAAGGCACTGCACGACGAGGAGGCGGCCTTCGCGAAGGAGACCGCGGCCGCCCGCACGGCGGCGACCGGAGGCCGGGTGGGCGTACCCGACTGGTACTCCTTCACCCTCTCCTTCAAGGGCGTCTTCCTGGAGGGCCTCGAAGTCGCCTTCATCGTGCTCACCTTCGGCGACAACCAGCACGACATCCCGCTCGCCGCGCTGGGAGCGGCGGCCGCGGTGCTGGTCGTCACCGGAATCGGTGTCGCCGTACGGGCGCCGCTGGCCCGGGTCCCGGAGAACACCCTGAAGTTCGCGGTGGGCACCATGCTCACCTCGTTCGGCGTCTTCTGGGCCGGCGAGGGCGCGGGCGCCCACTGGCCGGGCTCGGACGGCGCGCTGCTGGTGCTGGTTCCGGCCGTCGCGCTGTTCGCCCTCGGCTGCGCGGCTGTACTGCGGCGGACGCCGCCCTCCACCGAGACCACCGCCACCGCGACGACCGCGACCGCGGCGCCGGTTCAAGGAGGACTGCGATGACCGCGATCCGCTCGTTCCTGCTGTTCTGGTACGACTTCGTGGTCGGCGACGACTGGCGGGTCGCAGCCGGAGTGGTGGTCGCCCTGGGCGCGACCGCGGGCCTGGCCCACGCCGGCCTGCCGGCCTGGTGGCTGCTGCCGGTGGCGGTGGCCGGCCTGCTGGCGCTCTCGCTTCGCCGGGCCGTGTCGGTCGCGCGCCGAGGCTGAGCGGGCACGGAGAGGGGGCGGGGGCGGGGCCGACAGCGCTTCAGCGGCCCTCCCCCTCCTCCGCGTACACCCGCGCCGCGTAGCCGTCGAGGGTCTCGGCGCAGCGCTGGAGCGCGGAGACCGCCGCGTCCCTGCCGCCGGCGCCCAGCACGTCGCGCGCCTCCACCTTGGCGAACCAGTTGCGCAGCTTCGCCAGATCCTCGTCGTTCTCCTCCAGTTCGGCGTAGGTGAAGTGCTCGGCCCGGTACTCCTTGTCGATCTGCTTCAGGAAGTCCTCGCAGCGGTCGACGATCTCCTCGTACTCGTCGTCCCGGGCGGCGTTGAAGGCCTGCTCTATGTCGGAGTGCCCGGCGAGCACCCGGGACTCCATCAGATAGCCGCTGCCGCCCATCTCCACGATCTCGTTGCGCAGTACCCGCAACGCACGTTCGGCGGCCGCGCTGTGCGGCAGGGCGGCCGCCGAGTTCTGCAGATAGATCGCGCCCAGGCCCTTGATCTTCCGCCACACCCCGGCCCGCAGCCGGGTCGGTTCCGCCGGCACCTTGTACACCAGCATCAGCCACCGGCGCCCCGCGCCCTCAACCTCCGAAGCCGCGCTCCCACCCACCAGCTGCCCTGTCCCCTCCAGGCCACGTACGAGCGGCCCTGACCCTGCTCTTCCCCCCGCAGACTACGCGAGGCCTCCGAGCGGCGGCGGCACTGCGGCGCCGGTGGTCGTCGAGCGGGTCTGGTGCGCCGAACCGGGATCGCGTGCGTCTCCTACCGGAATGAGGTGGCGCCGGGACCGCCCTTCAGGGGCGCTGGGTCGCCGTCCTCGCGCCGGCGGTCTGCGCCCGCCGGCGCGCGACCGCGGGGAGAGCGGACCGCAGGACAGGGCGGCGGTGAGCGGACGAGGTCGCCGCGCCGCCGCGCGGAACCGCTGCCGGAGGGCGTGCGCTCGGCCCGGGCGACGAGCCGGGCCGAGCGCACCGCCCTCACCTCATCTCGGTTCGGCCGCTGCCGCTCCGACAGCGATCCGCTCGGCTTCGGCGACGACCCGCTGTTCCTCGGACACCTCGTCCAGGCTGCGCTGGGAGGTCTCGGGGATGAGCAGCGTCAGCAGGATGCCGACCAGGGCGAAGCCGGCCGACAGCTCCAGGGCGCCGGCGGTGCCGAGGGCCTTCTGGATGACCGGGAAGAGGAAGACGCCGATGAAGGCGCCGATCTTGGCCACGCCGGAGGAGATGCCGTGCGCGGTGCTGCGGATGCTGGTGGGGAAGCATTCCGCGGAGAGCACGAACGTGGTGGTGTTGGGGCCGAACTCGGCGAAGAAGTAGCTGAGGCCGAAGAGCAGCAGGAATGGCACCACCATGGTGGTGATCCCGGGGATGACACCGATGAGCAGGAAGGCGAGACCCATGCAGGCGAAGCCGATCAGCTGCAGCCTGCGGTGCCCGATCCGGTCCATGAAGGCGGTGGCCAGGTAGTAGCCGGGGATCGCGGCGATGCTGAACACGATCAGATTCAGCGCGAGTACCTGGGTGGTCGGGTGGTTCCCGCCGCCCAGCACACTCTTGACGATCAAGGGGGCGGAGACGGAGTTGCCGTAGTAGGCGTAGTCGAAGACGAACCAGGTCCCCGCGGTACCGATCAGCATCTTCAGGTTGCGCCGGTCGGCGAAGAGGGTGCGCAGGCCGCGCAGCCTGCTGCGGGTCTCACCGGCCGGGGCGGCGGTGCCGGGGGCCCGGCCGGCGGAGGCGTGGACCGCGCCGTCGGCGTAGCGGTTGAGGTTGGCGGCGGCGCCTCGACTGTCGCCGCGGACGCGCTCGGTGTAGCGCGGGGACTCGGGCATCTTGTGCCGCAGGTAGATCACGCAGGCCGCGGGGACGGCGCCGAGGCCGAGCAGCAGTCGCCAGGTCAGGTCGTGGCTCATCCCGGTGGAGAGCAGTACGAGACCGGCTATGTAGCCGGCCACCGTGCCCAGCGCCTGCATGGAGAAGACCAGGCCGACCAGTTTGCCGCGGTCGCGGCGGTTGGCGTACTCGCTCATCAGCACCGCCGAGACCGGGTAGTCGCCGCCGACACCGATACCGAGGATGAACCGGAAGACCAGCAGCCATACCAGGTTGGGCGCGAAGGCCGATGCGACGGCGCCGACCACCATCAGGGAGGCTTCCAGCCCGTAGACCTTCTTGCGGCCGGCCAGGTCGGCGATCCGGCCGAAGACGAAGGCGCCGATGAAAGCGGCCAGCAGCGTCATCGAGTTCACCAGGCCGGTCTGGCTCGTGCTCAGATGCCACTGCGCGGCGATGAGGGTGCTTGCCGTGCCGACGATGAACAGGTCGTACGCGTCGGTGAAGAAGCCCATCCCGGCGGTGATGACCGCCCGGGTGTGGAACCGGCTCAGAGGCGCTTCGTCCAGTGCCGCGGTGATCCCCGCGGGGGTGCTGTCAGCCATGAGGCGGGAGCTCCCTGTCGCTTGCTGTGGTGGTCCTGGTTCCCCGTGCCGGACGTTCTCCGGATCGCGGACTCGCACGATGGCCCGGGGAAGTCCGACAACATGTAGGTGAACGCGCGTGATCGACCGGCCGGGGATGCCGTCGCGAATGCTGATCCAACGTTTGATGAACATCGGATGAACCGGCGCGCTCGATATCGGCGAGCGCGTGTGCATGAGAGGCGCGCCCCGCCCGGAGTAAGAAGGCGGCCAAGCGGAGCGGTCTTGGCGAAGCCACCGCCCCCGGGCTCCTAGGCTGCTGCTTTGTTCCACGGTAACGGCGCGGCGGGGGGCGACGCGATGGCGGGCCCCCGTCCGCTGAGAGTCGGCCGGGTGCGGACCAGGTGACGGAGGGTGCGAAGTGTCCACTCGTGCGGACGAGGCAGTGCGTACACATAGCACCGATTCCGCAGCGGGCCGGGAGCGGCCCGAGAGGAGAGCGGGCGAGCGGCTGGACGCGCCGGCCGCATGCGGAGCCGGGGGCGGTTGGGGGCGACGCGATGTGCTCGCCGCGGAGCGGACCTTCCTCGCCTGGCTACGCACCTGCCTGGCGCTGATCGCGGCCGGGACGGCCCTGGGGGCACTGCCGAGGCTCCCGCTTCCGGAGCTGCGGCTGCTGCTCGCGGTGGCCTGCCTGCTCCTGGCGGGCTGGCTGGCGATCGCCGCCTGCGGGCGCTGGGAAGCCGTTCGCCGGGCTGCCGTGCGGGGACCCGGGGGTTTTGCCGGCAATCCGGCCGCCGTGGCCACCGCGGCCGTGGTGCTGGTGGCCGCGAGTCTGGCCGGGATCTCCGCGGCGCGGGTCGTACTGGACCATGCGGGCCACTACCAAGGCCAAGGTTCTGGCCGCAGA
Organism: Phaeacidiphilus oryzae TH49; assembly: GCF_000744815.1. Lineage (NCBI taxonomy): Bacteria > Bacillati > Actinomycetota > Actinomycetes > Kitasatosporales > Streptomycetaceae > Phaeacidiphilus > Phaeacidiphilus oryzae. Next base: position 1,953,508 of record NZ_JQMQ01000005.1, on the reverse strand, counting down.
CGCTGCGTCATGTGGAGCGCTTCGTGCCTCGGGCCGATGGAGCGGAGACCGAATACCTCCCCTTCCGATTATGTCGTAGTCCGACATACCATGGCAGGGAGGGCCGGCCCGGAACCGGGCACGCGTCCGCGCAGACCGGGAGGCGCGTATGGGCATCGGCGATCCGCCCACCACTCCCCACTCCGACCGAACCTCCCGCCCCTGGCGGCTGCTCGCCTCGGAGCGGGCGCGCCCGGAGCGGATACGCAGGCGGCCCGACGCCTGGAGGCTGGCCGTCCTGACGGTCTGCTTCGGCGCCTTCATGGGGCAACTGGACGCCAGCATCGTCACCCTGACCTACCCGGCGCTCGGTGCTGAGTTCCACGCGCCGCTCGCCGCCGTGCAGTGGGTCTCGCTCTCCTACCTCCTGACCCTCGTCGCACTGCTGGTGCCGGTCGGCCGGTTCTCCGACGCCCGTGGCCGCAAGCTGATGTACCTGTACGGTTTCGCGCTGTTCACCGCCGCGTCCGCCGCGTGCGGGCTCGCGCCGGGACTGGTGGCGCTGATCGCCTTCCGGGTGCTGCAGGCGGTCGGCGCCGCCCTGCTGCAGGCCAACAGCGTGGCTCTGGTGACCACCAGCGCTCCGCGCGAACGGATGCGTGGGGCGCTGGGGATGCAGGCCGCCGGCCAGGCCATCGGCCTCGCGCTGGGGCCCACCGTCGGTGGCGTGCTGGTGGCCACGGTCGGCTGGCGCTGGGTCTTCGGGATCAACGTGCCCGTCGGCATCGTCGCCATGGTCGCCGGCCACTACCTGCTTCCCCGCACCCGGCACCGCGCCGAGGGGGCGCGCACCGACCCCGCCGGGGTGCTGTTGCTCGGTGGGGCCACCACCGCGGGGCTGCTCGCCCTCTCCGCGGCCTCCGGGTTGCGGTTGCCCGACTGGTCGATCGGCGCGCTCGCCGCGGTGGCGGTCGCGGCCGGAGCGCTGTTCGTGCGCCGCCAACTACGGCTTCGCCGGCCGATGGTGGACCTGCGACTGCTCGCGGCCGAGCGGATCGGTTCGGGACTGCTGGGCGCCCTCTGCGGCTACCTGGTGCTCTTCGGGCCGCTGGTGCTGGTACCCGTCGAGTTCGACCGGCTGCACCTGCCGGTGCTGGTCTCCGGCGCGGTGCTGACCGCGCTGCCGTTCGGGTTCGCGCTCGCCGCCACGCTCGGCGACCGGGCGCTGCCGACCCGTTGGGACGACCGCAGGCGGGCCTGGGCCGGGGCGCTGGGCTGTGCGGCGGCGCTGGCGCTGATGGCCGCGCTGCCGGCGACGCCGACTGTACTGCCCGTGCTGCTCGCCCTGCTGGGAATCGCACTGGGGGTCTTCACCCCGGCCAACAACACCCTGGTGATGAGCGCCGTCCCGGCCGCATCGGCGGGCACCGGGGGAGGGCTGGTCAACATGGCCCGCGGCCTGGGCACCGCGCTCGGCGTGGCTGCCGTGACCCTGGCCCTGCACCTGGCGGGCCAGGGCTCGGCTGCGGATCGCGTCGCCGTCCTCGTGCTGCTGGCGGTTTCGCTCGTCGCCGTCCTCACCGCGCTGCCACAAGGCCGTCGACGCAACGGGTAGAGTACCGACATCCGACAGCTTGTAGGAGCAACCGGGTGTTCGGCCCGGGCCGAGGGGGAGCCATGCCGCAGGGGCCGGGGTACTCGATCACCTATCACGGCGCTATCGCCCTGCTCTTCCTGATGGCGCTGCTCTTCGCCGGTCTGGTGGCCAGCCCGGCACTGCGCAGGGGCCTCGGCCCCGACGCCAGCTTCGCCCTGCTGTGCCTGTCCGCGCCGGCGGCGTTCACCTGCCTCGCGGCCTGGGTCACCGGGCATCTCTTCTGACATGGCCGCACTCGACCGAGGAAGGAACGCCGCTCGCGGTGGAACGCACCAGGCCGAAACCGGCTCACCCATCGACACCACACCGGACGCCGAGGGAAGCGGGTGAAGGTTCCGCCCCGGCTGAAGCCCGCACGCGACCCGGTCTACCCGATCGGCTCCTCGCGCGCCTCCGGCGGCCTCGCGTCGGGCGACCGCGCTGGTGGGCCGAACTGCTGCTGATCGGCATCGGCTACGCCGCCTACACCCTCACCCGCAACGCGGTACCGGACCACCGGCTCGCGGCCCTCCACCGTGCCAGGCGGCTGCTGGAGATCGAGCGGGAGCTGCACATCAGCTTCGAACTGGCCCTGAACCATGCCGTGGACCGCGTCGACTGGCTTATCGTCGGTATGGACTACTACTACGCGGTGTTGCACTTCGTCGTCGTCATCGGCCTGCTGGTATGGCTGTACACCTACCGCCCCGGCGCCTTCCGGGGCGCGCGCACCGCCCTGTACGCCGCCACCCTGCTGGCCCTCGTCGGCTTCTACGCCTTCGCTCTGGCCCCACCGCGCTTCCTGTCCTCCGACGGGTTCATCGACACCGTGGTCGTCCATCACACGTGGGGCTCCTGGGCCTCCGGTCCGGTCACGGACGTCTCCAACCAGTACGCGGCGATGCCCTCGATCCACATCGCCTGGTCCTCCTGGTGCGGGATCGTGCTGTACCGACTGGCCCGGCGCCGACTCGTCCGCATCCTCGGCCTGCTCTACCCGGTGGCGACCTGCGTCGTCATCCTGGCCACCGCCAACCACTTCGAGGCCGACGCCCTGGCCGGACTCCTCACCGCGATGCTCGGCTTCGCCGTCCAGTACGCGCTGACCGGCTGCCGCGCGCTTGGGCCCGGATTGCTGAGCCGATCCGGGTCGCCGAGCCCCGTGTCCGGCCCGGCGGGGGAATTCGAGGCTGGGCCGTCTGGGGCCTGGCGACCGGGCGTCCCGAATTCTACAGCCTGTAGTAGAGCGATGATGGCAGACCGCGAACTTCCTCGCCCATCTCCCATTTCCCGTCTCCGGCGACCGCGGCCGGGTCGGGAACGCGTGTAGTAGCTTCAGGGCGGCGCCTCGGGCGGGAAACGGCAGCGGAGTCGGCAGGACGGGTGGCAGACATGGGCGGGACTGGGCGACCGGCGGGCCGCCGGGCGGCGGGAGAGCTCGAAGGCCAGGTGATGGCGGTGCTGTGGGCCGCGGACAGCCCCTTGACGGCGGCTCAGGTCCTGGAACGGCTGCCCGGTCGGCTCGCCCACACGACCGTGCTGACCATCCTCTCCCGCCTGCTGGAGAAGGGGCAGCTGACCCGGCAGAAGGCCGGCCGCGGCCACGCCTACGCCCCGGTGCGGGACGAGGCGACGCAGATGGCCGAGGGGATGTACCAACTGCTGGAGCAGGGCTCGGACCGCCGGGCGGTACTCAGCCGGTTCGTCTCCGGGCTCAGCGATGAGGACGAGCAGGTCCTCCAGGAGCTGCTGCGGCACCCCGACCCTCCGAAGAGGGCCTGACAGGTGCTGCTCGCCGTCTACGTCCCGCTGGCCACCTCGGTCGTGCTCGGCCTGGTAGCGGCGCCGCTGGCGCGGCGGATGATGCCAAGGGCCGCGGCCTGGACGCTCGGCTGCGCCGGACCGGTCGCCGCCGGCGGCTGGGTGGGCGCGTTGACGCTGCTGGCCGTGAACGGCTTCGGGCGGCTGCACGCCATCGCCGTGCTCGGACACTGGTCGGCGCGGGCACTACGGGCCGCGGACCCGATCGGTGCCGTGGTGGCGGATGCCGGCGTCGTCCTGCTGGCGCTCACGGTGCTGGCCGTCTCGGTGGCCGCCTGGTGGCGGGCGCGGTCGCTGCTCGCGGCTTATCGCGAGTGCCGCCGGCTGCCCGGGGGCGGTGAGTTGACGGTGATCGACGACGCCCGGCTGGAGGCGTTCACGCTGGCCGGATTCCCGGGCCGGATGGTCGTCTCCACCGGAATGCTCTCCGCGCTGAACGAGGACGAGCGCCGGGCCCTGCTCGCCCATGAGCGTTCCCACCTGCATCACCGCCACTTCCTGTTCCTGCTCGCGGTCCAACTGGCCGCGACCGCCTGCCCGCTGCTGCTGCCGCTGGCCCGGGAGGGTGCCTTCGTCCTGGAACGCTGGGCGGACGAGGATGCGGCCGAGCACGTCGGGGACCGCGGGGTCACCGCGCGGGCCGTGGCCCGAGCCGCGGTGGCTCGAAAGCAGGCCGGGACCGGCTGCGGTGTCGGTGCGGGACGCGGCCCCGCTGCCGTCATGACCGCCGACGGGGGCCCGGTCCTGCGCCGGGTACGCGCACTGCTCGCACCGGCGCCGCGCCCGCACCGTGCGCCGTTGGCCGCCTTCGCCGTCCTGCTGCTGGTCTGCTGGGCCTGCCTGGCCGGAGCGGCCCAGGACACCCAGCGGCTGTTCGTCGTCGCGAAGATCGCCAAGTACGCCCACACCGCGGAACCGATCCGGGCCCCGGCCATCTCCCGGAACGCCTCGGGCCGGGCGCCATCCCCGGGGGTGGCGGGGACGAGCGGCGGCTGACCGTATCGAGTGCGGGATCAGGGTGGCCGCGCCCGACGGCTGGCGGCTGGCGGCTGGCCAGAGCGATCTCGGCACGGAAGGGCGCTCAGCAGGCCGGGATCACTGCCGGCGACAGCTCCCCAGGCAGGTCAGCAACGACTACGGCGGGGACACTCCACCGGTGACGGCCACTGGGCGACATGCTCCGGAAGGTGCCCATCGTCCTGGCTCGACGTGCCGCTGGGACGGGCGGTGCCGCCGAGCAGAACCACCGACTCGAAGTCGCCCAGCAGTTCCAGACGTCGGTACAGGACCGGATTGTCGGCCGACTGACTGCGGTGGCAGGCGATCGCCCGTCGCTGGGCAGCTCGGTCGACAGGTGTGGACTGATCCAGCGTCGACAGCGCCCTGCCGTGAAAGGGGATGCCGAACTCCCTTGTGAGACGGTCGGCGACCATCGTGGGGAGCGTCCAGCCGAGTACGGGCACGCCTCGCTCTTCGGCAGCCGTCAGGGCGGCCTCGGTCGCCCGCACGTGATCCGGGTGCCCGGTGACGCCACCGGCATCGAAGGCCAGCAGCCGGGTGGCCCCCCAACTGTCGATCATGTCGCGGACGCGCGCGGTGAGTTCGGGTAGCGAGAACGCCGAGAGGCGGCCGTCGGGGTAGTCCAGGAGCACTGCCCGATCCACCGCCAGAATCCGAGCGGCACGGCTGAACTCCTGGGCGCGCACGCGCCCGAGGTCTTCTCGACCGCCGGGATTGAGGGTGGACGCCTCACCGCGGGTGAAACAGAGCACGGCAGTGCGTACGCCGTGTGCGGCGTAGCCGGACAGCAGGGCCCCCAGAGCGAAGGACTCGTCATCGGGGTGCGCGACCACAGCCAGGACGCGCTCCCCGCCCCGCGGACCTCCGGCCATGCCTGCCACCTCCCCGAACGGCCGCACACCTGTCGGTCTAGCGCGCTGTGTGCCGGCCCGACAGGGCCGGTCGGCTCACGCCCGGGTGGTGTCACCGACGGTGAGGGTGAGCGGCCGGCCCGGGGTGATGCGTTCCGCGGTGGGCGGAAGGAGGTCTTCCCGTTCTCGATGCGGAAGGGGGGGCGGGCTGGGGGTTCCGGGCGCCGTCGGCGAGTTGGCCTGGGTCATGCCGGCGGCCTGACGTAGCTGGGTGACGAGCCGCCCGAGGTCGGTCACGTCGCGCTCCGGAAGCGGCGGACGGCGGCGGTGTCGGCTTGCGGGTGGTCGCGGAGGCCCCGCAGGTGGCGGGTGGTGCCGGTGCGGGGGGCCACGATCAGGTAGTGCTCGGTGCCCATTCCGGCGTAGCCGGCGACCCTGGGGCGGTGGTCGGTGCCGGGGGTGGGCGGGGAGGCGATCTCGACGGCAGGGATGACGGTGGGCCCGTCGAAGCGATGGTTCCGTTCGGTGCTGAGGCCGTCGTCATCCGGGAGTCGAGTGCCTCGGTGGGCAGGACCAGCAGGCCGGGGCGGCGCAGGAGATCGTTGGCGGGGTCTCCGAGGTCGCCGCGGTGGCGGCGACGAGCTCGCCGGTAAGCCCGCGGGCGAGCCGCTTCCGGATCTGGACGATGTCGTGGTCGTGGCGTCCGGAGGGGCTCATCGTCAAGAGGAGTCGGCCGTCCGCGATCTCGGCGCGGCGGTCCATGCCCGGAGCAGGATGCTCGTCGAAGCGGTCGGCGAGCTCCCGCCGATGCCGGTGGATCTGCGTCGTGGTCCCCTGCTTCGCAGCGGTGACGCTCGTTTGGCGCTCCAGAGGGTCGGATGCGTCTGAGTCGGCCCGAGATGTAGCCTCTGGCCTGCACGGTCTGGCGGGAGGGGCGGTTGGTGGCCCGCCGATCGTGGTTTCTCTGTCATCTCTATGAGAAATCAAGGTAAACTCCGGTCCCTAATCTCTTCAAGAGATGACCAAGGCGGGCATTTTGCTCACTGCGGTCACCGTGCCGGTGAGCAGGAAAGTCGAGGTTATCGCCCAGCGGAATATAAACCATGTGCACGCGGATTTCGGAAATCCGGCACAGGACACTGAAGGGGGACGGATGACTCAGGCAGGCCATAACGGTCCTGTCCGCGCAATCCCAGATCAAGGGTCCTCGGGGCCCGGGGGGACGATCGCACCCGAAGCACCGTCGTCCGTGGCGACACTCAACGCGCCGAACATGGCCCGCCCGCGGGCCGGAGCCCGTCGCGACCGGCTCGCCGCACTGGACGGTCTGCGGTTCCTCGCCGCGCTTTCCGTGGTGCTGTTTCATTTCATCGGTCAGACTCCCGGAGCAATGATCTTCGTATGGGGTCGGCCGTATCAAAGTATCTTTCCCGAGATGCACCGCTACGCCGCATTCGGGCGGCTCGGTGTCGACCTGTTCTTCATGATCAGCGGCTTCGTCATCTGCATGAGCGCCTGGGGGCGTACGCCGCGGCAGTTCTTCATCTCCCGGGTCACCCGGCTGTACCCGATGTACTGGATCGCGATCGCGGCATCGGCGTGCGTCATCTACTTCGCCGACAGCCCGTTCGGGCACCCGAACCCGCGGATGCTCTTCGCGAACCTCACCATGCTGCAGACGCCGCTCGGGGTGGACAACCTGGACCCGGTCTACTGGACGCTCTGGCCGGAGCTCTGCTTCTACCTCACCTTCGCGGCGGTGGTGTGGAAGGGGCTCACCTACCAGCGCGTGGTGATCTTCTGCGGGCTGTGGACGATCGCGGCGGTGCTGGCCACCAGCGCCCACATCGCGCTGCTCAGCCTGGTGGTCAACCCCACCTCCGCCCCGGACTTCATCGCGGGGATGGCCTTCTACCTCATGTACCGCTACCGGCCGACGCCGCTGCTGTGGGGTGTGGTGATCATGTCGTGGCTGCTGGCGCTGCACTTCCTGATGGCGCCCAGCGGCGGCCGCAACGACTGGGACACCTGGTCGCCCTGGCGGTTCTGGCTGATCCTGGCGATGACCCTGTTCTTCGTGCTGATCGGGGCGATCGCCCTCGGCTGGACCCGCTGGATCAGCTGGCGCGGGCTGACCGTCGCCGGGACGATGACCTTCCCCCTGTATCTGCTGCACGACACCATCGGGATGACCGTCGCCCACCGCTATGGCGAGCAGGTCGATCCATGGGCGCTGGTGGGGGTCACGGTCAGTGGGCTGATCGTGCTGTCGTACCTGGCGCACCGGTTCGTCGAGCGGCCGATGGCGCTGGCCATGCGGCGGTATCTGAACAACGCCGACTTCGGCATGCATCCGACGGCGCGGCGGTAGCGCGTGGAGCCCGGCCGGGCTCGGGGCCCGACCGGGCGCCGGCCGCTGTGCGGGCGCGGGGTTCGGGCGCGGGGTTCGGGCGCCCGGCACCGGTTAGGCGCTGGGGGTGCGCTCCATGGCGTTCACCTGCGGGCGGCTGCGGACCGGGGCCGCGCCCCGGCCGGTCACGGCGAAGGCCGCGAGCAACAGCAGGACGATCTCCACGGCGAGGCTCACCAGACCGAGGGGTTCTGTCCAGTTCCCCTTGTCGTCGCTGTAATCCGGCAGTCCCGGTCCGCGGGAGAGGATGTAGCCGAGCAGCGGCCCGAGGGCCACCCCTGCGGCGAGCACCCAGGTGCCGACGGTGGACCGGGTCCTCGGGAAGAGGAGGAGCCCGGCACAGACGACGCCGGCGGCCTCCAGCAGGTAGTAGCCCACGGCTACATAGGAGGGGGTCTTGTCTCCGGGGAAGCCGCCCTGATCCTGGATGTGGATCCAGGACACCGCTAGGCAGAGGACGGCGGCGGAGACACTGGTGGTGGTGCGCGCAGACGGCATGAATCACTCCTGGGGAGAACTTATGTCGTGCGCATGCCAGGATGCCTGGTTCACGGTCCGCTGCGGTTAACTGCGTTTCTGAGTTCGCTCTGAATCTCCTGCGGGATCTCCTGCGAGCTCTCCAGCGGGCCGGCCGGCCCGGCCGGCCCGCCGTGCTCGCCAGCCTAGGGGCGGTGCGTGACAGGGCCGTGGAGCGTTCGTTGAACCTGTATGTCCGGAATCGCGGGAGTGGTCGGCAAGGGACCGGGGAAGCGGAGGCGGTCGGTCCCCGGGCGCCGGGAGCGCGGGCGGGCCTGGGCCGCACTGCTGCTGGCCGGAGTGGTCGGAGCGCTGGCGGCGGTGGGGGCGCTGGGGATCGGCGGTCGGCTGGTGCCCGAGAGCCTGGTGCCGGGAGACGCGGAGTCCTCGCGCGCCGACGCGCTGTGGGCGGCCGGATTCGGCGCCGGGCAGCCGCAGTTGGTGCTGGTCGCCAGCACCGCGGGCTCGGTGGACGCGCCGGCGGCGGTACGGGCCGGCCGGGGGATCGGTGAGCGGCTCGCGGCGGACCGCCGTACCGCCTGGGTGCGGGGGTACTGGCCGTACCGGGTGCCGGGGCTGCGGTCGCCCGACCGGCACCGCGCGCTGGTGCTCGTCAGGTTCCGGGGGGACGACCGTGCGGTGCGGGCGGCCGGGGAGGCCGCCATCGCCCGGTACACCGGCCGGGACGGCCCGCTCCGGCTCTCCGCCGCCGGGGACGTCGCGGTGCGCTCCGAGGGCGACCGGCTCAGCGAGCGCGGACTGCGGCTGGCCGAGCTGGTCACCCTGCCGCTGGTGCTGGCGGTGCTGCTGTGGACCTTCGGCAGCGCGGCGGCCGCGGCGATCCCGCTGGCGGTGGGGGTCTTCGCGGTGCTGGGCGCCACCGCGCTGCTGCGGCTGATCACCGACCTGACCGCGGTGTCCTCCTTCGCCCTCAACATCACCACGGCCCTGGGCTTCGGCCTCGCCGTGGACTACTGCCTGCTCCTGGTCAGCCGCTTCCGGGAGGAGCTCGACGACGGCCGGGAGCCGGTCGCCGCGGTGCGGACCGTGCTGCGGACGGCCGGGCGAGCGGTGGGGTTCTCCGGGGCGATCGTCGCGGTCTCCCTGTGCACCCTGCTGGCCTTCCCGCTGCCGCTGGTGCGGTCGATCGCGTACGGGGGCGTCGCCGTGGTCCTCACCGCCGCGGCGGGGGCGCTGCTGGTGGCGCCCGCGTTGCTGCTGCTCCTCGGCCGGCGGGTGAACCGGGGGGACGTCTTCGCCCGGCTGCGGGCGACCGGGACGGGGGCGGCGGGGACGCGGGCGACCGGGCGGCGGGCGACCGGGACGGGGGCGACCGCGCTGCGGGCGGCCGGCCGGCGGGGAGCCGGGCCGGGCGGGGCGCCCGAGCGGGGCGCCTGGTACCGGCTCGGGCTGTGGGTGACCCGGCGGCCGGTGGCGGTCGCCGTAGGCTCGCTGCTGCTGCTCGGGCTGCTCGCCGCGCCCTCGGCGCTGGTCAGGTTCGGGCTCTACGGGGACCGCATCCTGCCGTCCTCCTCGCCGGTCGCGGCCGCCTCGCGGGAGCTGCGGGAGAGCTTCCCGGGGACGGCCGCGGGCGGACCCGCGGTCCTGGTGCGCGGGCTCCGGCCCGGGGCTGTGGCGCCGGGCGGCGGCAGCGCGCTCGACGGCTACGCCCGCCGGCTCTCCCTGCTGCCCGGGGTACGCCGGGTGGACACCGGGACCGGCTCCTACGCCGACGGCCGGCGCCGGTCCGCGGGGCCCGCCCGCAGCGGCCCCGTGTACGCCTCCGCCGCCGGGTGCTGGCTGTCGATCGTCCCGAGCGCGGCGGACGCCGCCACCCCGGAGGGCCGGGCGCTGGTCGAGCGGCTGCGCGAGGTGCCCGCGCCCGGGGACCCGCTGATCGCCGGCCCTGGGGCCCAACTGGACGACGTCGAGCGCACCCTGACCGGCCGGCTGCCGCTGGCCCTGGGCGTCTCCGCCGCCGCGGTCTACCTGCTGCTGCTGGCCTTCACCCGCAGCCTCCTCATCCCGCTCAAGGCGCTGCTGCTGAACGTCCTGGGGCTGGCCGCCTCGTTCGGGGTGCTGGTGGCGGTCTTCCAACTCGGCTGGCCCGGCGGGCTGTTCCACGGTCCGGCGGGCGCGGGGATCACCGACGTGATCGCCCCGCTGATGTTCTGCGTGGCCTTCGGGCTCTCCATGGACTACGAGATGTTCCTCCTCTCCCGCATCCTCGAGGAGCACCGCCGCGGGGTCCCCACCCCGCTCGCCGTGGCCACCGGACTCCAGCGCAGCGGACGGCTGTTCACCTCGGCGGCGGTGGTCTTCGCCACCGTGATGGGCTCGCTGGCGCTGTCCGACCTGCTGGACCTGCGGGTGGTGGGCACCGGCCTCGCGGTGGCCGTCCTGCTGGACAGCTCGGTGATCCGGGCCCTTCTGGTACCGGCGGTGATGCAGCTGGCCGGCCGGGCGAACTGGTGGCTGCCGAAGGCGCCGGCGTCGGCGCCGGTACCGGCGCGTGCGCCGCTGCGGCCTCAACTCAGCAGCACCGGCAGGGAGTCCACCCCGTAGACGACGGAGACCTCGCGGAACGGTAGTCCCGGTTGGCCCGGCTCAGAGAGCAGAGCACCAGGTCGCCTCTCCGCATCCGCACCCCGGCCACCTCGGTGTCCCGGCGAACGAAGCGCGGGAAGGCCACCTGCACCACCGACAGATACCGCAGCAGCTCCTCGACCAGGGCGTCGACGGCCTCGGTGGGCTCCTCCCGCTCGCGGTAGGTGGGAGCGGCCGGTCGGCCGGCGCCGGTGGCCGGGGGCTGCGTGCCCTCAGAGGCCGAGGAGGCGCTGCTTGGCGGCGGTGAACTCCTCGGCACTGATGGCGCCCTGGGCGTGGAGCGCGGCCAGGCGCTCGATCTGATCGGTGATCGTGCCGCCGCCGGCCGCCGCCGGCTGGGTGGGGGCCTGCGGGGCGGGAGCCGGCTGGGCGGGGGCCTGCGGCTGCTGGACGACCGGCTGCTGGTCGAACATCTGCTGCTCGTAGGCCTGCTGCTGGTAGGCCTGCTGCTCGGCCTCGCGGCGCTGCTGGCGGGCCGACACCCGGCCGCTGACCGCGGTCGCGGTGCCGGCGACCACCGCGGTACGGGCGGCGGCGCCGATCAGTCCTGGCCGCCCGGCGCGGCGGACGGGGCCTCTTCCGATGAGCACGGTGACCTCCTGTGGGGTCCGGTGGTGTCTGCTGCCCGTCAGACCGCGGCCGCGGCGAAGCTGCGCTCGGCGATGGCCTGCGGGACGCGCTCCTGGCTGATCACCTGGCCGTCCGCCCGGCGGACCGCCTGGGCCAGCCGCTTCGCCCAGGAGTTCTCCCAGACGATGATCGCGGCCGAGTTGCCGGGCGGCACCTCCTCGGCGATCAGTGCGATGTCCTCCTCGCTGACCAGCCCGTTGACCTCGCCGTCGAGGGCGGCGAAGAGGTCGGCGTCCTCGGCGTCCAGGGCGTCCAGCTCGCGGACCACCAGACTGCCGTCGGTGTCCCGGAGGACGAACGTCAGGTCGATGATCCGGACCACGCCCTGGTCGGTGAGGCGCTGGAGCTCGGCCGCGATCTCGCCGTGGAAGTGGTTGCCGGGGAAGGCGATCACCGCGTACTCGACCGGTCCCAGGTCGGATGGTTGCATGCCGGTGTCCTCTCTCGGGTCTCGGTGGGGCCGCGCTGAAGGGGGGTCAGGCGTTCAGCAGCTTGTCCTTGGCCTTCTGGAACTCCTCCTCGCTGAGCGCGCCCTCCCGGCGCAGGTCGGCGAGTCGCCGGAGTTCGTTCACGTGGCTGTCGCCGCCACCGCCGCTCCCGCTGCCGGCGTCACCGCCGCCGGCGGCGTCCCGGATGTAGGCGCGGACGGCCTCCTCGTTCTGCTTGGCGGCGGCCCGGTCGCGCTCGCCCATCGAGCGGCCGCGGACGATGACGTAGACGAGGACGCCGAGGAACGGCAGCAGGATGACGCAGACGATCCACAGCGCCTTGGCCCCGCCACCCATGTCGTGGCTGCGGAAGACGTCGCTGATGACCTTGAAGAGCAGGAAGAACCAGAGGACCCAGACGAAGAACTCGAGCATGGTCCAGAACAGGTCGAGCAGAGGATAGTTCGACATGGCCGCTCCCGGTCCGCGTCGCTGGGCTGGTCGCCCAGAGCTGATGGGATGCCAGTCTTGTTGCGCCGTCGGCGTGTCGTCCCTCTGCTGTGGGCCGCCCGGGTGAGGCCCAGAATACGCCGCCGGCCCCGCGGCCTGGTGAGCCGCGGGGCCGGCGGGGCCCTGCTGACGGCTGTTCAGGAGGCCGTCGCGGGATGCTCTCTGACTACTTCATGGCGGCGAGTGCCCGATCCACCCCGGCGAGCGGGGAGCCGAGGGCGGTCACCGTGTCGTAGCCGCGGCCGGCGGTGCATTCGGCGCCGCACGGGCCGTTGGAGTCCGAGGTGACGTCGTTCAGCTTGTCGCCGATGCGGCGGGGGTGGCTGTAGGGCGCGGCGGGTCGCGTATGTTGGCTGGGTGATCCTCCCTGACGTGGTTGAACGGCTGGCCTGCCCGCATTGCGGGGAGGCGTTGCGGGGCGATCCCGCGGCCGCCGGGGCGGGGACACTGCGCTGCGCGGGGGGCCGGCACAGCTTCGATCTGGCCCGGCAGGGGTACGTCAGTCTGCTGCGCGGGGACGCGCGGCTGGGGACCGCGGACACCGCGGAGATGGTGGCCGCGCGGGAGGAGTTCCAGGCGGCGGGGCACTACGCGCCCATCGCGGAGGCGCTCGCCGGGGCGGCGGCGCTCGCGGGCGGCGGTGATCGCGGCGAACGCGGCGAACGCGGTGACCGAAGCGACTTCGGCGATTGCGTCCTCGATCTGGGCGGCGGGACGGGGTACTACCTGGCGCCGGTGCTCGACGCGCTGCCGGACGGGGACGCCTGCGGGATCGTGCTGGACGCCTCCAAGTACGCCCTGCGCCGAGCGGCGAAGGCGCATCCGCGGGCCGGGGCGGTGCTCGCGGACGCCTGGCAGCGGCTGCCGGTGCGGGACGCCTCGGTCTCGCTGGTGCTGAACGTCTTCGCCCCGCGCAACGGCGCGGAGATCCGCCGGGTGCTGCGTCCCGGCGGCAGCCTGCTGGTGGTCACCCCCGGGCCCGGGCATCTCGCCGAACTGGTGGGGGAGTTGGGTCTGATCGGCGTGGACGACCGCAAACCAGAGCGGCTGGCCGCGGCCCTCACCCCGCATCTGGCCCCGGCCGGCGGCCAGGAGGCGGAGTTCCGGATGGCACTCGACCACCGCGCGGTGGAGACCGTCGTCCGGATGGGACCGAGCGCCTGGCACACCGACCCCGGGGAACTGCGGCAGCGCATCGCCGGCCTCGATGACCCGGTCACCGTCACGGCGTCGGTCCGGATCGACCGCTTCCGACGGCTTAGCGCGGAGCGTTGACGGGCTTGGCGCTGCGTTTGGGTGCTGGGTCTCGGTGCTCGGAGCTCGGTGCTCGGAGCGCCGGCGTCACCATGCGTCCGTTCGCGTCGACTGCCTCCGGTGTCGTCGCGGCTCGTCGGAGCTCGTCGGGTCCCGTCGGCCGCTGCCGTGCCGCTGCTCCGCCACGGATGGGTGAACTGCCGTCGCAGACACGTTTCCGCAGGTGGACGCGGCTCTGGCGGGCGCTAGCGTGCGGCCGTATGAGTGATCATCCGGTTCGGCCGGCTCTCGTCGAGCTCAGGCTGACGGCCTTCAAGTCCTATCGCGGAGCCGCCATCCGCCTCGCTCCGGTCACCATTCTGCACGGTCCATCCGGAGCGGGACGGTCGAATCTGCTGGAGGCCCTGGCGGTGCTCTCCGCCCTCGCGGAGGGGGAGTCGATCGCCGAGGCGCTGTCGGAGCGTCCCGACAGCCCGCGCGGCGGGGCCGCCGGCTGTGCTCCGTACGGCAGTTCGCGGTTCGCGCTCGGCTGCACGGTGGCGGCCGGAGGGAGGCTGCTCGCGCTGGACATCGAGGTGTCCACGGCCGGACCGGTCCGGCTCCTCTCCGAGCGGCTGTGGTGTCCGGACACCGGAGAGGTGCTGGTGGAGACCGGTGAGGAGGACGCCAAGCGCGGCCGGATCAACACCGCCTGGCCCTGCGGGGGCCGTCGCGGGACGACACGGCTGCCGCTCTCCAGCGCCAGTTCGGTGACCGCCCAGCTGCCGCTGAAGATCGGCGGGCTGACGGACAGCGAACTCGCCGTCCTGACGGCCGCGGAGCAGGTCCTGACGCCCCTGCGGGAGATCTTCCCGGTGGCTCCGGTGCCCGAGCGGATGCGGCGGCCGGCACCGCCCGGCCCGTATCCCGACCGCGCGCGGCTGCGCAGCGACGCCGCCAACCTGTCGGCGGTGCTGCCGCGGATCAAGGCCCAGTGCCCGATCCGGGCCGCCCGGCTGGTCCGGGCGATGGACCCGCTCAGCCCCGCCGGCCGGGTCGAGGACCTGTACGTCGAGTCGGTCGACGGCGGCCTGCTGGCCGGGCTGGACGAGGGGCCGTACGGGCGCACCGGCCTGGACCGGCTGCCCACCGGCTCCCTGCGCTTCATCGCCTTCGCCGCCGTGCTGCTGACGGGTGCGGACGTGCTGGAGATGGCACCGGCCGAGGAGGTGCTCGGCGCCCGGCGGCAGCTGACGGTGTCCGCGTACGACCTGGACGCGGGGCTGGGCCGGGAGCAGGCCGCGAAGCTGCTGGACCTCGCCACGGAGATGACGGCGCGCGGCCAGACGCGGTTGGTGGCGACCCTCCAGGACCGCGAGGTCGCGCGCGGCTCCGACCCGGGCTCGGTCTCGCTGGTCAGCTGCCGCCGCGTGCCGGAGACCGGCCTCAGCGTGCTGGTGCCGAATCCGCGGGCCGGTACCGCGAGCGGTACGGGTACGGGTACGGGTACCGGTGGCGGTGGCGGTGGCGGTGGCGGTGGCGGTGGCGGTGCCGGGAGCGGGAGCGCTGGGGCGATGCGGTAGACCTGCGCCCATGGAGAGCGACAAGGCGGTGCGGAGCGGTGGCGGCGCGGGCGATGGCGAGGGTGGCGGCGCCGTGGGCGAACTGCAGGAGCGGTTGCGGCGGTTCGCCGAGGCGCGGGAGTGGGGGCCGTACCACAACCCGAAGAACCTCGCGGCGGCGCTGGTCGTCGAGGCGGGCGAACTGCTGGAGATCTTCCAGTGGCTGACGCCGGAGCAGTCCGCCTCGGTGATGGAGCGGCCGGAGGAGGCCCTCCGGGTCCGGGACGAGGTGGCCGACGTGCTGGCGTACCTGCTCCAGTTCTGCTCGGCGGTCGGGGTGGATCCGGTGGCCGCCCTCCACGCCAAGATCGATCGCAATGAGCTGCGGTTTCCCACGTCCGGGTGACGGTGTTTCCCGCAGCTCCCGGGTTGTCCACAGGCGGGCGGCGGACCGCCGCACGGCTGCCCTGGGGCGGTCAGTCTGGTACCTGAACGCCGGCCGGGAAGGGCGGCGCGTAGGGGAGGAGACGGGCGATGGACGCGACGCGACTGATCAGGGGCAGCCGGCGGAGTCTGGCCGCCGCGCACGAGGACGGCCCGGCGGCCGTGCTGGCGGAGGTGCGGCGGTGCTGCGAGCTGGTCGAGGCGGTGGGGGCGGGGATCGCCGGGGCGCTGGACGGCCTGGAGTTCCTCGGTGGGGAGCCGCCGAGGGCGGGGGTGGGGGCGGGGACCTCGGCGGCTTCAGCGGCTTCTGCCACGTTCGCGGCCTCGCCCCTGGCGGCGACGGTGTCCCCGGCCACGGAGGCCGGGGAGCCGCCGCCCGCGGACGGCGCCTGGTCGGCGGGAGCCGCCGCGGAGGCCGCGCGCTCGCTCGCCGAAGCGGCGGCGCAGGTCGCCCGAGCCGTCGGGGGACCCGTCCACGAGCCGGACCACGAGCCGGACCACGAGCCGGTCCGAGAGTCTGGCCGGCCGGTCGTCGGGGCTTCCCACGGGCCGGTCCTGGCGGGGCCGGGGGAGGCGGCCTGCCGGCTCACCGGGGTGGCCGATCCGCCGGCCGCCGTCCACGAGATGCGCCGGCTCGTCCATGAGACCGCGGAGGCGCTGATCGCTCTCGCCTGCGACGCCTCCGACGAGGACCTCTACTGGCGCTGCATCGACGCGGTCGACGCGGCGGCCGAGTGCAAGTCGCTGGTCACCGACCTGCTGCGGGCGCTGGGCGAGACCGTGCCGCCGGACCGCCGGCCGGAGACCGCCCTGTCACTGCCCGAACCCGACTCCGAACACGAGCCTGACTCCGAACGCGAGCCCGAATACGAGGCCGCGCCCGAGTCCGAATACGAATACGAGCCCGCGCCCGAACCGCAACCCTAGGCCTCGTCCGCCCCACGGGCGGTGGTGTCGCCCTGGAGGTTCGCATCCAGCTGGGAGAGGTCCGCGCTCACCGCCGCCAGCAGCTCCTCCATCTGCTGGAGCAGGCTCTTCGACTGCTCCTCGGCCTCGGCCCCGGCTGAGCCGGCGGCGGTATCGGAAGGAACGGGTGCCTCGGACATGGAGCGCACCTCCTGAAGTCACTGAGTGGGGACGGGTCCGCCCGGCCAACGACCGCTTCTGACGCAAGGTCACCATCCGTCACTCCCAGGGAGGTTGCGCGGGCGCACGGATTCATTCACCAGCGGTCAGTCGCTTGAGCGGGAGGGGCAGGGGATGTTAAGAGTGTCCGCGCGCACCCGGCGCCGCGCGGTCCCGCCGCTGGCGGGATGTCAGGATGGTGCGCATGGATCTGCGCATCTTCACCGAGCCCCAGCAGGGGGCGAGCTACGACACGCTGCTGGCGGTGGCCAAGGCCGCCGAGGACCTGGACTACGGGGCGTTCTTCCGCTCCGACCACTACCTGAAGATGGGCGACGTCTCCGGGCTCCCGGGCCCGACCGACGCCTGGACCACGCTGGCCGGCCTGGCCCGGGAGACCTCCCGGATCCGCCTCGGCACGCTGATGACCTCGGCGACCTTCCGCTACCCGGGCGTCCTGGCGATCCAGGTCGCCCAGGTGGACCAGATGTCCGGCGGCCGGGTGGAGCTGGGCATCGGCGCCGGCTGGTACGGGGACGAGCACACGGCGTATGGGATTCCGTTCCCCAAGGCCAAGTTCGGGCGGCTGGAGGAGCAACTGGCGATCATCACCGGGCTGTGGCAGAGCAAGCTCGGCGAGACCTTCGATTTCGAGGGCACCTACTACACCCTCAAGGACTCTCCGGGGCTGCCGAAGCCGGTGCAGGACCGGATCCCGGTGCTGATCGGCGGCAACGGCGCCCAGCGGACCCCTGCGCTGGCGGCGAAGTACGCGACGGAGTTCAACATGCCGTTCCAGTCGGTGGACGCCACCCGCGAGCAGTTCGGCCGGGTGCGGGCGGCCACGGAGGCGACCGGGCGGTCGGGGGACGAGCTCGTCTACTCCAACGCGCTGATCGCCTGCGTGGGCAAGGACGACGCGGAGGTGGCCCGCCGGGCGGCGGCGATCGGCCGCGAGGTCGACGAGCTGAAGCAGAACGGGGTCGCCGGCACGCCGGACGAGGCCGCCGCGAAGCTGGCCGAGTACGCGGCGGCCGGCTCCGAGCGGGTCTACCTCCAGATCCTCGACCTCTCGGACCTGGACCACCTCGCGCTGATCGCCGAGCGCGTCCGCCCCCAGGTCGCGTCCCTGTAGGGCACTGCGGTACGCACAGCGGGCAGGGGCGGGGAACCGCGCGGTCCTCCGCCCCCGCCCGCCGGGGCGGGCGGGTGTCGCCGCGTCAGTTGTGGGCGTGGAGTACCTCGTTGAGGCCGCCCCAGGAGCCCTTGCGGGCCAGTACCTCCACCGCGCCGGTCTGCGAGTTGCGGCGGAACAGCAGGTTGGACTGGCCGGAGAGCTCGGCCGCCTTGGCGACCTGGCCGTCCGGGGTGGTGACCCGGGTGCCCGCGGTGACGTAGAGGCCGGCCTCGACCACGCAGTCGTCGCCCAGCGAGATGCCGATGCCGGCGTTCGCGCCCAGCAGGCAGCGCTCGCCGATCGAGACGACCTCCTTGCCGCCGCCGGAGAGGGTGCCCATGATCGAGGCTCCGCCGCCGATGTCGCTGCTGTCGCCGACCACCACGCCCTGGCTGATCCGGCCCTCGACCATGGAGGTGCCCAGCGTGCCGGCGTTGAAGTTGACGAAGCCCTCGTGCATCACGGTGGTCCCGGCGGCCAGGTGGGCGCCGAGCCGGACGCGGTCCGCGTCGGCGATCCGGACGCCCGCCGGGACGACGTAGTCCAGCATCCGCGGGAACTTGTCCACGCCGTAGACGGTCAGCGAGCCGCCCTGGGCCCGGACCGCGAGCCGCGTCGACTCGATCCGGTCCACCGGCACCGGGCCGACGCTGGTCCAGGCGACGTTGGCCAGGTGGGCGAAGATCCCCTCCAGGCTCTGCACGTTCGGCCGGACCAGCCGGTGGCTGAGCAGGTGGAGGCGGAGGTACACGTCGTAGGCGTCGGCCGGCTCCTCGCTCAGCGAGGAGATGGTGGTGCGCACGGCGACGACCTCGACGCCGCGGCGCGGGTCCGGGCCGATCGCCTCGGCGGCCCCCTCGCCGAGGGCGGCGACGGCCTGCTCGGCGGTCAGCCGCTCCGTACCGGCGGGCTCGCTGGGGGAGGCGGTCAGCTCCGGCGCCGGGAACCAGGTGTCGAGGACGGTGCCGTCCGCGGCGAGGGTGGCCAGACCGGCGGCGACCGCGCCGCTCAGCGCGTCAGATGAGGAAACAGCTTCATTCGTCACACCCCGAAACCTAACCAATCACCCGGCCCGCCGCCGAACCGGACCATCGGCCTCGCGGCCTGGCGCCTCCGTGACCTCGCGCCTCCGTGGCCTCGCGGCTCGGTGGCCTCGCGGCTCGGTGGCCTCGCGGCTCCGTGACCTCGCGGCTCCGCCGCCTCTCCTGCCGCCCCCGTGTTGCGTGGCCCCGTTTCCGCGGGTAGCGAGAAGGCATGGTCTATCGGGTTGACTCCGAGGTCGGCCGGTTGCGGCAGGTGGTGCTGCACCGTCCGGGGCTCGAATTGAAGCGGCTGACGCCGAGCAATCGCCGTGAGCTCCTCTTCGACGAGGTGCTCTGGGTGCGCAGAGCCCAGGAGGAGCACGACGCCTTCGCGGCCCTCCTCCGCGACCTCGGCGTGGGCGTCCACCTCTTCGGCGATCTGCTGCGGGAGACCCTCGGCGTCCCGGAGGCCCGCCGCCTGGTCCTGGACCGGGTCTTCGACGAGAAGGAGTTCGGCCCGATGGCCGCGGGCCCGCTGCGCTCCTGGTTCGAGGGGCTGGAGGCCGGCGAGATGGCCGACTTCCTGGTCGGCGGCCTGACCAAGCGCGAGTTCCTGGAGCGGGTGCCGGCCGAGCCGGCCTCGGTCCGGCTGCATGTGACCGGCCCGGACGACTTCCTGCTGGCGCCGCTGCCCAACCACCTCTTCACCCGGGACACCTCCTGCTGGATCTACGACGGGGTGTCGATCAACGCCATGCGGATGCGGGCCAGGCGACGGGAGACCGTCCACTTCGAGGCGGTGTACCAGTACCACCCGCTCTTCGCCGAGGGGTACGGCAAGCCGGGCGGCTTCCGGGTCTGGTCGAAGGGGGAGGCGGACTACCCGTCCACGATCGAGGGCGGCGACGTGCTGGTGATCGGCAACGGCGCGGTGCTGATCGGGATGAGCGAGCGGACCACCCCGCAGGCCGTGGAGATGCTGGCCCAGGAGATGTTCCGGGCCGGCTCGGCCCGCCGGATCGTGGCCCTGGACATGCCGAAGGGCCGCGCGTTCATGCACCTGGACACGGTGATGACGATGGTCGACGGGGAGACCTTCACCCAGTACGAGGGGTTGGGGATGCTGCCCTCCTACACCTTCGAGCCGGGCTGGGACCCCGGCACGGTGCGGGTCACCGACCACGCCCCGAAGGAGATGCACACGGCCATCGCGGCGGCCCTCGGCCTGGACCGGATCCGGGTGCTGACGCCCTTCCAGGACGTCCACTCGGCGGAGCGCGAGCAGTGGGACGACGGCTGCAACGTGCTGGCGGTCAGCCCCGGCGTGGTGGTCGCCTACGAGCGGAACGCGACCACCAACGCGCATCTGCGCCGGAACGGCGTCGAGGTGATCCCGATCCGGGGCAGCGAGCTCGGCCGGGGCCGGGGCGGCCCGCGCTGTATGAGCTGCCCGGTCGAGCGCGAGCCGGTCGGCCCGGCGTAGACCGACGGCCGTGGACGGACAGCCGTAGACCGACGGCCGTGGACGGACCGCCGTGGATCGAAGTCCGTAGACCGACGGCCGTGGGCCGACAACCGTCTGCCGTAGGCTCCCGTAGCCTGGTCGACCAGTTGTTTGCATAAACATGTCGTGCTCTGTATAGACTACCGGCTTAGTCCCCTCGACGATCGGAGCGCGCGATGGCGTTCAACCTCCGGCACCGGCACTTCCTCAAGGAGCTGGACTTCACCGCCCAGGAGTTCCGCTTCCTCCTCGACCTGGCCGCCCAGCTCAAGGCGGCCAAGTACGCCGGGACCGAGCAGCCCAGGCTGCGCGGGAGGAACATCGCGCTGGTCTTCGAGAAGGGCTCCACCCGGACCCGCTGCTCCTTCGAGGTCGCCGCCGCCGACCAGGGCGCCCACACCACCTACCTCGACCCCAGCGGCTCCCACCTGGGCGCCAAGGAGTCGATCAAGGACTCGGCCCGGGTGCTCGGCCGGATGTTCGACGGAATCCAGTACCGCGGCCACGGCCAGGCGGTCGTCGAGGAGCTGGCCGCCTACGCCGGCGTCCCGGTCTGGAACGGCCTCACCGACGAGTGGCACCCCACCCAGATGCTCGCCGACCTCCTCACCATCGAGGAGCACAACGCGGCCACCAACGGGAAGCCGCTGGCCCGGACCGCGCTCGCCTACCTCGGCGACGCCCGCAACAACATGGGCAACTCGCTGCTGGTCACCGGCGCCCTGATGGGGATGGACATCCGGATCGTCGCCCCCGAGTCGCTGTGGCCCACCGCCGAGGTGCGGGCCGAGGCCGAGCGCCTGGCCGCCCGCTCGGGCGCCCGGATCACCCTGACCGCGGACGTCGAGCAGGGGGTGGCCGGCGCCGACTACGTCTACACCGACGTCTGGGTCTCCATGGGCGAGCCCAAGGAGGTCTGGGCCGAGCGGATCGAGCTGCTGACGCCGTACCAGATCAACATGGACGTCATCCGGGCCACCGGGAACCCGGGCGTCCGCTTCCTCCACTGCCTCCCCGCCTTCCACGACCTCGGCACCCAGGTCGCCCGCGATCTCCACGCCACGACCGGGCTGACCGAGCTGGAGGTCACCGACGAGGTCTTCGAGTCCGAGTACTCGCTGGTCTTCGACGAGGCGGAGAACCGGATGCACACCATCAAGGCGGTGCTGGTCGCCACCCTCGGCGACTGACCGGGCCGCTCCGGGCGATCGGCGGCCCGGCGGAGCCCGGGCGAAAGGGAGCGCCGCGGTTCCGATTGGGCGTTTTGCAACTCCTCCCGCGCAGGGATGGCGATCTGGGCCCGGCCGCGACGACAGTACGTCAGGCAGTCAGGCAACACCGCGTGCCGGGCCGCCTCCGCGGCCGGGCGCCCGATCCCGTGAGCCTCGCGAGAGGAAGCCCTGCCATGCCGACCCCTGGGCCGAGCCCTGCCCCGCACCCCGCACCGCGCTCGGCGCCGATCCCGGGCGGGCGCGAGATCCCGCTGTGGACCACCGCCGGCGTCCCGGACGCCGAGGTCAGCGTCCACCCATTCGACACGGCGGACGGCCTCGGCCTGTCCATGCTGCGCTTCCGCCGCCGGAACCCCGGCCCGCGGACCGGCTCGGGCCCCCCGCCGGACGTGGTCCTCATCGTCCACGGGCTGACCACCTCCAGCGACATGTTCATCATGCCGGAGCACGTCAACCTGGTGACCCACCTCCTCGACAACGGCTACCCGGACGTCTGGACCCTCGACACCCGGATGTCCAACCGCTTCCCGTACGACCGGATCGAGCACGGCTGGACCATGGACGACCTGGCCCTCTACGACTTCCCGGCGGCGCTGCGGGTGCTCCGCGCCGAGGTCGGCGAGGAACCCCGGGTGCACGCCGTCACCCACTGCCTGGGAGCGGTCTCCTTCACCATGGCGCTGGCGGCCCGCACTGTCACCGGCATCACCAGCTGTGTCGCCAACAGCGCCGCCCTCACCCCGCGCGTCCCCGCCTGGTCGGCGGTGAAGCTGGCGACCTTCCCGGCGCTCGCCGAGTACGGCATCGCCCTGCCCTACCTCGACCCGACCTGGGCGGAGAACCCGCGGTTCACCCGCGGCTGGCTGATCTCCAAGCTGGTCGACATCGTCCACCCCGAGTGCGACGTCCCCGCCTGCCACCTCCTCAGCCTGATGTGGGGGAGCGGCTGGCCGGCCCTCTACGAGCACCGCAACCTGCTGGACGTCACCCACCGCCGCGGTGGCGACCTCTACGGCGCCACCAGCTTCCGCTACTACCGGCACGTCTTCCGGATGGTCACCGCCGGCCGGGCGGTCAAGTACCACCGCACCCCCCAGTACGCCGAACTCCCGGACGACTACCTGCGGGCGGCCGCCGACCTGGAGACCCCACTGCTGCTGATGACGGGGGAGCACAACCACGTCTTCGACGGCGGCAATCAGGTCTGCTTCGAGCGCCTGGAACACGCCTCGCCGGGCCTCCACGAGCTCGCCGTCATCCCCGGCTACGGCCATCAGGACGTCTTCATGGGCCGCAACGTCCACCGGGACGTCTTTCCGACCGTCCTCGACTTCCTCAAGCGGCACAGCGGCTGACCGGGGAGGGGATCCGCATGCCCGTACCGCCGTACGTCCCGACCAGTCACAAGGGCCTCCACCACCAGTGGCTGGAGGAGCTGGGCCAGGACTGGTCCGTGGTCGCGGAGCCGGACCGGCCGCCGCGCCCGCCCTTCAAGGTCTACCTGCCGCGCGACGCCGAGGAGGCCGCCCGCGCGCTGCGGGAGTGCGCGCTGCTCGGCGAGCCCCCGGTGCTGCGCGGCCAGGCCCACTCCAGCAACGAGCTGGTCACCGCCGTCCAGCAGCCGCAGCGCGGCGGACTGCTGCTCACCACCGAGATGAACCGGGTACTGGACGTGGACCCGGTCGCCGGCACCGCCACCGTCCAGTCCGGGGCGGTGCTCGCCGACATCGACCGGATCCTGTCCGAGCACCCCGGCGGTCCGGTGGGCCTCCCGGTGATCGGCGACCACACCGACATCACCGCGGGCGGCTTCGCCTCCGTCGGCGGCGTCGGCCCGGCCTCGCACCGCTTCGGCCTCTTCGCCGACAACGTGGTGGCCGCCCAGTACGCCACCCCGGAGGGCGAGTTGCGGCGCTGTGCGCTGGACGGCCCGCCCGAGGAGCGCCGGGAGCTGCTGCGCCTGCTGCTCGGCACCGGCCGGCACGGGCTGCTCACCGAGCTCACCCTGCGCACCATCCCGATCGACAAGTACCGCACCCTCCTCCGCCTCCACCGCCACCTCACCACCTCGCTGGACGAGTTCCTGCCCCGGGTCGGCGCCCTCCTCCGCGCCCCCGACCCGGCGATGCGGTACGAGCGGGTGATCTGGCTGGACGTGCGCTACGGCCCGTTCGCGGCCCAGCTCGGGGAGATCTGCGCGTACCATGCCAGCAGCCGGAACGGGGTCAAGTCGGCGGTGGAGAAGGCGGGTTACGGCTACCTCAAGGGCATCGGCTTCCTGGCCGGCCGCTGGCCCTCGCCGATCGACGAGACGCTGCGGCTGCTCGGCACCGCCGGGGTCTTCACCAGCCCGCTGTGGGCCACCGTCAAGGACGTCGAGCGGTTCACCGACCTCGTGATGGACTACGGCGTCGGCGACCCCCCGCGCTGGCTGGTCTCCTTCGTCCCCGCCGACCGCTTCGAGGAGTTCTTCGAGCAGGCCCGGGGCCTGCTGGCGGCCGAGCGGGCGCGCAGCGGGGCGGTCGGGGACATCGCGATGTTCGCCAAGGGCATCGACTCCCGCTACCTGGCCGGCGACGCCGACACCGCTCCGCCGCCCGGCGGCACCCCTCCGGCGGCCAGCCGCCGGTACGCCGAGGTGATCTGCTTCTTCGGCTGCCCCCCGGACCGGATGACCGCGCCGATCCTGGCCGGCCTGGTCGACTCCTTCGACGAGCTGACCCTGCGTTGCGGCGGCTACCGCTACCTCCACACCCTCACCACCACCGACCCGGAGCGCAGGGCCCGGCTGGACGCCAACACCAGGTACGCGGCCGAGGCCGCCCGCAGGGAGAAGGCGGAGCAGACATGACGAACGGTCAGAACGGCGCACAGGAGGGCGGGTTGGCGCTGGTGCTGTCCGGCGGCGGGGCCCCCGCGGCGTACTTCGGGGCCGGGGTGGCCCTCGCCCTGGACCGGTTCGGGCTGCGACCCCGGATCTACTCGGGGGTCTCGGCCGGCGCCCTGAACGCGGGCGCGCTGGCCTCCGGGGTGAGCCCGCAGCGGCTCCGCGACCTGTGGCAGTCCGTCGGCTGGTCGCGGATGTTCCGGCCGCGCTACGACCTCTGGCGGCTGGTCGACCCGCGGGCGCTGCTGCGCCGGCCGGCCAACCCGGTCGAGTACCTCCTCGGGGCGGTCGGCTGGGACTGGGTGCTCTCGGTCGCCCCCGCCCGCGAGACCCTGGTCGAACTGCTCGGCGGCCAGGCCGGGTTCAGCGTGCCGCCGGACCGCACGCTGATCGTCACCGCGGTGGACGAGGAGGCCGGCGAGGTGGTCCGGTTCGTCAGCCGGCTCCCCTCCAAGGAGCGTGCCGACACCGGTCCCGAGCAGCCCGCCTTCCGCGAGGTCGCCGAGCCGGACGTGGACCTGCTGCTGGCCTCGGCCGCCGTCCCGCTGCTCTTCCCGCCCGGCATCCCGTCCGGCGGGATGGCCGGCCGGGCGTACACCGACGCCGGGCTGATCGCCAACACCCCCCTCGCCCCCGCGCTGGCCTACCGCCCGGAGGCCGCCCTGGTGGTGGCGGGCGCCGGCTGCCCGCGTCCCGCACCGGCCCCGGCCGGGCTCGCCGAGGCCCTCGCGCTGACCGTGCAGAACGTCGCCCACTACGCGCTGATCGCCGACTACCGGCACGCCCTGACGGTCAACCAGCTCGCCGCCGCGGCACCGGACGCCACCCCCAAGACGGTCGTCGACCTGCGCCTGCTGGAACCGGCCGACCTGCCCTTCAGCCTGACCGGCTTCCTGGACTTCGCCCCGGACCAGGCCGCCCGCCTGATCGAGTACGGCCGCGCCCAGGCCATGGAGCTGCTGAACGAGTGGCCCACCGCCCAGCGCCTGGCCACCCCATGACCCCTTGACCCCTTGACGCCCTGACCCCTGACGACCCGACGCCCCGACGCAGAGGAGCCACCCCATGTCCACGCCCGACCCGGCCCGGACCGAGCACGTCGACGCGCTCGTCGTCGGCTCCGGCTTCGGCGGCTCGGTGACCGCCCTCCGGCTGGCCGAGGCCGGACTGCGCACCGTCGTCCTGGAGCGCGGCCGCCCCTACCCGCCCGGCTCCTTCCCGCGCTCCCCGCACGAGGTCTCCCAGGCGCTGTGGGACCCGTCCGCGGGGCTGCACGGGATGTTCCAGATGTGGCGGTTCGCCGGCTTCGACTCGCTCACCTCCTCCGGACTCGGCGGCGGCTCGCTGATCTACGCCAACGTGCTGCTGCGCAAGGACGAGAAGTGGTTCGTCCAGGACGACCCGATGCCCGGCGGCGGCTACGAGACCTGGCCGGTCACCCGCGCCGATCTGGACCCCCACTACGACCGGGTGGAGCGGATGCTCGGCGGCACCCCGTACCCCTTCGGCGACCCCGCGTACGCGGACACCCGGAAGACCGCCGAGCTGATCGCCGCCGCCGACAAGCTGGGCCTGGACTGGCACCTGCCCCCGCTGGCGGTCTCCTTCTCGCCCCGCCCCGGCGAGCAGCCCGGCCTCGGCCTGCCCATCCCGCTGCCGGAGTACGGCAGCATCCACGGCGTCCGCTACGGCAGCGCCCGGCGCACCTGCCGGCTGCTCGGCGAATGCGATCTGGGCTGCAACGAGGGCGCCAAGAACAGCCTGGACCACACCTATCTGTCGGCCGCCGTCCACGCCGGGGCGGAGGTCCGGGTGCTCAGCGAGGCGGTCTGGATCCGCCCGGACGAGGCGGGGGAGCGCCGCGGCTACCTGGTGGACTACGTCCAGCACGACCCGGACCGCCAGGCCCGCACCCTGGACCTGCCCACCCGCCGGATCCACTGTGACCACCTGGTGCTGGGCGCCGGCACCTACGGCACCAGCTGGCTGCTGCTGCGCAACCGGGACCGGCTGCCGGGCATCGGCGACCCGCTGGGCACCCGGTTCTCCGGCAACGGCGACCTCCTCACCTTCCTGCTGCCCTCGGACCGCGGCCGCCGGCTGGAGCTGGACGCCAGCCGCGGACCGGTGATCACCATGGCCGTCCGGGTCCCCGACCGGCTGGACGGCGACGGCTCCAAGGCCGGCCTGGGCCGCGGCTACTACGTCGAGGACGGCGGCTACCCGGGCTTCGTCGACTGGATGCTGGAGGACACCGACGTCACCGGCCGGCTCTTCCGCTTCGGTGAGTTCCTCACCCGCTGGGCGGCGGAGCGGGTGACCGGCCCGTCCGGCAGCCTGGTGGGCCGGGAGATCTCCCGGCTGATCGGCGACGGTTCGCTCTCCGGCGGCGCCCTGCCGATGCTCGGCATGGGCCGGGACGTGCCGGACGGCACCTTCCTGGTCGACAGGGAGCAGCGGCTCCAGGCGGCCTGGCGCACCGACACCAGCCAGGAGTACTTCGCCGCGGTCCGCCGCACCATGCGCCGCTTCGCCGAGACCCTCGGCACCGGCTTCCTGGACAACCCGATCTGGTTCTTCCGCCGGGTGATCAGCGTCCACCCGCTGGGCGGCGCCCCCATGGGCCGTACCCCGGAGGAGGGCGTCTGCGACCCCCACGGCGAGGTGTGGAACCACCCCGGGCTGTGGATCGCGGACGGCTCGGCGATGCCGGGCCCGGTCGGCGCCAACCCCTCGCTCACCATCGCCGCCTGGGCGGACCGGCTGGCCGACCGCCTGCTGGAGACCAGGGGCCGGCCGTCCGCCGCCACCGCCCCGCCGTCCCGGGAGGCGCCCGCAGAACCAGCGGAGCCGCAGCGCACGGCCCCCGCCGCCGGCCCGGCCGAGCTCTCCTTCACCGAGGACATGAAGGGCTTCTTCGCCTTCGACGAGGCCGACCCGCCCACCGGCGAGCGCCTGGGCCGGGCCCAGCACCGCCGGTTCGCCTTCCACGTCACCATCACCGCCGACGACGTGGACCGCTTCCTGGCCGAGCCGGAGCACCGGGCCCGGGCCGAGGGCTGGGTGGAGGCGGAGGACCTGGGCGGCCGGCTCCCGATCTCCTTCGGCCGCTTCAACCTCTTCACCCAGGGCGAGGACCCCACCAGCCGGCACCTCTCCTATCTCCTCCACTTCGCCGACCGGGACGGGCAGCCGCTCACCCTCGCCGGCCGCAAGGAGGTCCACCACCGCCCGGCCACCGACATCTGGCCGGACACCTCGACGCTCTACTTCCGCCTCCTCGGCGGCCACCTCCCGGAGGGCGCCCCGGAGGGCGACGCGCCGATCCGCGGCGCCGGCGTCCTGCACATCCTGAAGCCGGACTTCGTCCGCGAGCTGGCCAGCATCCGGGTGCACGCCGCCGACGCCGAGCAGTCGGCTCGCGCGGGTGCCGACTTCGCGCGATTCTTCCTGGGGAACCTGTACGAGGTGTACGGGCGTCACCTGCGCCTGTGACCGCCCTGTCTCCTCGCGCCTCTCCGGGGGTGGCCTGGCGTGCCGTGCGCAGCGAGCTTGCGCTAAGGTTTATCTCGACATCGAGATATCCGCCGAGCGCGCCGCCGGCGTGGGTACGCGCACCACATGAAGGAGACATCCGTGTCTGCGAACAGCTTCGACGCCCGCAGCTCGCTGCAGGTGGGCGACGAGACGTACGAGATCTTCCGGCTGGACAAGGTCGAGGGCTCCGCACGTCTTCCCTACAGCCTCAAGGTTCTGCTGGAGAACCTGCTGCGCACCGAGGACGGCGCCAACATCACCGCCGACCACATCCGCGCGCTGGGCGGCTGGGACTCGCAGGCCCAGCCGAGCCAGGAGATCCAGTTCACGCCGGCCCGCGTGATCATGCAGGACTTCACCGGTGTGCCCTGCGTCGTCGACCTGGCGACCATGCGCGAGGCGGTCAAGGAGCTCGGCGGCGACCCGTCCAAGATCAACCCGCTGGCCCCGGCCGAGCTGGTCATCGACCACTCCGTGATCGCCGACCGCTTCGGCACCCCGGAGGCCTTCGGCCAGAACGTCGAGCTGGAGTACGGCCGCAACCGCGAGCGCTACCAGTTCCTGCGCTGGGGCCAGACCGCCTTCGACGAGTTCAAGGTCGTCCCGCCCGGCACCGGCATCGTCCACCAGGTCAACATCGAGCACCTGGCCCGCACGGTCATGGTCCGTAACGGCCAGGCCTACCCGGACACCCTGGTCGGCACCGACTCGCACACCACCATGGTCAACGGCCTCGGTGTGCTCGGCTGGGGCGTCGGTGGCATCGAGGCCGAGGCCGCGATGCTCGGGCAGCCGGTCTCGATGCTCATCCCGCGGGTCGTCGGCTTCAAGCTGACCGGCGAGCTGCCCACCGGCACCACCGCCACCGACCTGGTGCTGACCATCACCGAGATGCTCCGCAAGCACGGCGTGGTCGGCAAGTTCGTCGAGTTCTACGGCGAGGGCGTCTCCGCCGTGCCGCTGGCGAACCGCGCCACCATCGGCAACATGTCGCCGGAGTTCGGCTCCACCGCCGCGATCTTCCCGATCGACGGCGAGACCATCAGCTACCTGAAGCTGACCGGCCGCAGCGAGCAGCAGCTCGCCCTGGTCGAGCAGTACGCCAAGACCCAGGGCCTGTGGCTGGACCCGGCCGCCGAGCCGGACTTCTCCGAGAAGCTGGAGCTGGACCTCTCCACGGTCGTCCCGTCCATCGCCGGGCCGAAGCGCCCGCAGGACCGGATCATCCTGGCGAGCGCCGCCGAGCAGTTCAAGAGCGACGTCCGCAACTACATCTCCACCGCCGACGAGGCCGGCGAGGAGTCCTTCCCGGCCTCCGACGCCCCCGCGGCCACCAACGGCATCTCCAAGCCGACCACCGTCACCGCCCCCGACGGCTCGACCTACGAGATCGACCACGGCGCCGTCACCGTCGCCGCGATCACCTCCTGCACCAACACCTCCAACCCGTACGTCATGGTCGGCGCCGCGCTGCTGGCCAAGAAGGCGGTGGAGAAGGGCCTCACCCGCAAGCCGTGGGTCAAGACCACCCTGGCCCCCGGGTCCAAGGTCGTCATGGACTACTACGACCGGGCCGGCCTCACCCCGTACCTGGACAAGCTGGGCTTCAACCTGGTCGGCTACGGCTGCACCACCTGCATCGGCAACTCAGGACCGCTGCCGGACGAGGTCTCCAAGGCGGTCAACGAGGCCGATCTGGCGGTCACCTCGGTGCTCTCCGGCAACCGCAACTTCGAGGGCCGGATCAACCCCGACGTCAAGATGAACTACCTGGCCTCCCCGCCGCTGGTCGTCGCGTACGCCATCGCGGGCTCCATGAAGGTGGACATCACCAAGGACGCGCTGGGCACCGACAACGAGGGCAACCCGGTCTACCTGAAGGACATCTGGCCCTCGGAGTCCGAGGTCGCCGACGTCGTCGGCACCGCCATCGGCCAGGAGATGTTCACCAAGGACTACGCCGACGTCTTCGCCGGCGACGCCCAGTGGCAGTCGCT
The DNA here is from genome assembly GCF_000744815.1 of Phaeacidiphilus oryzae TH49. NCBI lineage: Bacteria > Bacillati > Actinomycetota > Actinomycetes > Kitasatosporales > Streptomycetaceae > Phaeacidiphilus > Phaeacidiphilus oryzae. The sequence goes on along the minus strand of NZ_JQMQ01000005.1, from coordinate 1,923,380 downwards.
GCCGATCCCGACCGGCGACACCTTCGAGTGGGACGCCGAGTCCACCTACGTCCGGAAGCCCCCGTACTTCGAGGGGATGGGCGAGACCCCGGCCCCGGTCGAGGACATCGCCGGCGCCCGGGTGCTGGCCAAGCTGGGCGACTCGGTCACCACCGACCACATCTCCCCGGCCGGTGCGATCAAGGCCGACACCCCGGCCGGCAAGTACCTCACCGAGCACGGCGTCGAGCGGCGCGACTTCAACTCCTACGGCTCGCGCCGCGGCAACCACGAGGTGATGATCCGCGGCACCTTCGCCAACATCCGCCTGCGCAACCAGATCGCGCCGGGCACCGAGGGCGGCTACACCCGCGACTTCACCCAGGACGGCGGGCCGGTGTCGTTCATCTACGACGCCTCGCAGAACTACCAGGCCGCCGGCATCCCGCTGGTCGTCCTGGCCGGCAAGGAGTACGGCTCCGGCTCCTCCCGCGACTGGGCGGCCAAGGGCACCGCGCTCCTCGGCGTCCGCGCCGTCATCGCCGAGTCCTACGAGCGGATCCACCGCTCCAACCTGATCGGCATGGGCGTCCTCCCGCTGCAGTTCCCGGAGGGCGCGACGGCCGAGTCGCTGGGCCTGACCGGCGAGGAGGCCTTCACCATCACCGGGGTGACCGAGTTGAACGAGGGCACCACCCCGCGCACGGTCAAGGTCACCACCGACTCGGGCGTCGAGTTCGACGCGGTCGTCCGCATCGACACCCCCGGTGAGGCGGACTACTACCGCAACGGGGGCATCCTGCAGTACGTGCTGCGCTCGCTGATCAAGAAGTAACCGGCAGGCGTATCACCGCGAAGGAAGGCCGGCCCCCTCCCGGGGCCGGCCTTCCGGCGTTACCGTGGCGCGATGATCCCCCTGAGCCCCCGTCAACTCCCGCAGTTCCCCGCCGTGTTCGAGTGGGGCGCGGCCACCGCGGCGTACCAGGTCGAGGGCGCGGCCGAGGAGGACGGCAAGGGCCCCTCCATCTGGGACGCGTTCGTCCGGCGGCCGGGCGCCGTCCGGGACGGCCACACCGGCGCCACCGCCTGCGACCACTACCACCGCTACGCCGAGGACATCGCGCTGATGCGCGGCCTCGGCCTGGACGCCTACCGCTTCTCGATCTCCTGGCCCCGGATCCTCCCCGAGGGCACCGGCCGGATCGAGCCGCGCGGACTGGACTTCTACGACCGGCTGGTCGACGGCCTCCTGGCGGCCGGGATCAGCCCCGTCCCCACCCTCTTCCACTGGGACCTGCCGCAGGCGCTCGAAGAGGGCGGCGGCTGGCTGGAACGCGACACCGCGTACCGGCTCGCCGAGTACGCCGGCGTCGTCGCCGACCGGCTCGGCGACCGGGTCCGCCGCTGGATCACCCTCAACGAGCCCTTCGTCCACATGGCGTTCGGCTACGCCTTCGGCGTCCACGCGCCCGGGCGGGCGCTGCTGACCGGCGCCCTCCCGGTCGCCCACCACCAGCTCCTCGGCCACGGGCTGGCCGCGGCGGCGCTCCGCGAGCGCGGGGCCGAGCGGATCCTCACCACCAACAATTGCACCCCGGTCCGCCTCCTCCCCGGCGCGGGGGAGGCCGACCGGGCGGCCGCGGAGGCGTACGACGCCCTCCACAACCGCCTCTTCAACGATCCGCTGCTGCTCGGCCGCTACCCCGACCTCAAGGCCTACGGCGCGAGCGAGGACCTCGACGGCGCGGTCCGGGACGGCGACCTCGACCTCATCTCCTCCCCGCCGCTGGACGGCCTCGGCGTCAACTACTACAACCCCACCTGGATCACCGCCCCAGGCCCGGACGCCGGCCTCCCCTTCGACCTCGCAGAGCCGCCGGCGGAGCCCGGGTACGAGCGCACGGCCTTCGGCTGGCCGGTCGTCCCGGAGGGCCTCACCGAGCTGCTGACCGGGCTCCGGTCCCGATACGGGGACGCGCTTCCGCCGATCACCATCACCGAGAACGGCTGCTCCTACCCGGAGCTGGACGACCGGCGCAGGATCGACTACCTGGACGGGCATGTCCGCGCGGTGGCGGCCGCGATCGAGGCCGGCGTGGACGTCCGCGGTTACTACGTCTGGTCCCTCCTCGACAACTTCGAATGGGCGGAGGGCTACCACCAGCGCTTCGGCCTGGTCCAGGTGGACTTCGAGACCCAGACCCGCACCCCGCGCGAGTCCTACGCCTGGTACCGCGACGCGATCGCCACCCAGCACCACGGCTAGCCGCGCCCCGCGAGTTGCGCAGCAACTCAGGGGCGCGGGGAACTGCGCGCCCGGCCGACCACGGCGCCGCAGCCGGGTACGGAGTCCGGGTTGCAACCCAAGCGCCGTTGCCGCGTGCAGCGTCGTGGTGGGCTGGGCGCGCAGCTCCCCGCGCCCCTGATCTGGCCCTGCGGGCCAAGACCGGGGCGCGCCTAGCTGCCTGGCTCCAGCGGTGGAGCCGTCGGGTGGCCGAATCGGGTGCAGCGGGGTTCTGCCGGCTCGCCGCCCGCAGGGCCGGGGCGCAGAGTGTCCGCGCGTACCGTCGTCCACGCAGCCAGCGCGGCGGCCAGCATCAGCCCCGCGCAGATCAGCGCGCTCTCGCGGAACGCGCGCAGCACCGCGTCGGGCGAGGCGTATGCCCGCCCCGAGAGCCCCGTGGCCAGCGGCAGCGCCGCCACCGCGAGAAGCTGCGCGGCCCGCGCCGCCGCGTTGTTGACGCCGCTGGCGATCCCGGACCGCTCGACCGGTACGGAGGCCAGCACCGTCGCCGTCAGCGGCGCGACGAAGAGGCTCATCCCGAGGCCCATCACCACCACACCCGGGAAGACCGTCGTCCAGTACCCGCTGCCCGCGCCGACCCGGGCCAGCAGCACAAGACCCCCGGCGCTCAGCAGCGGCCCCGCGGTCAGCGGCAGCCGCGGCCCGATCCGCCCGGCCAGCGCGCCCGCGGGGGAGGAGAGGGTCAGCATCAGCACCGTGATCGGGATGGTCGCCACCCCGGCGCCCAGCGCGCTGAAGCCGAGTCCCGTCTGCAGGGCGACCGGCAGCAGGAAGAACACCCCGCCGATCGCCGCGTACAGGCACAGCGTCACCGCGTTGACCCGGACGAAGAGGGCCGAGGAGAAGAGCGACAGCGGCAGCATGGGATGCCGGCCGCGCCGCTCGACCAGGACGAAGAGCGCGCCCAGCAGGACGCCGGCCGCCGCGGGCAGCGCCACCCGCATCGGCGAGGGGCTCCCGGACGCGGCGATCAGCGCGTAGGTGATCCCGGCGAGCGCCAGCGCGGCCAGCGCCGCGCCCGGCGCGTCGAACCGGCCGGTGGCCCGCCAGTCCCGGCTCTCCGGCACCCGCAGCACGGCCAGCGCCACCACCACCGCCGCCAGCGGCACGTTGATCAGGAAGATCCACCGCCAGCCGGGCCCGTCCACCAGCCAGCCGCCGAGGAAGGGGCCGACCGCGGTGGCCATCCCGCCGAGGCCGGACCAGGCGCCCACGGCCTTGGCGCGGTCGTCGGGGTGGAAGGCGGACTGGATCAGCGCCAGCGACCCGGGGGTGAGGAGGGCCGCGCCCACCCCCTGTCCGGCGCGCGCGGCCACCAGCACGCCGGCGTTCGGCGCCAGCGCGCACAGCGCGGAGGCGGCGGCGAACCACACCGTCCCGGTGACCAGCAGCCGGCGCCGCCCGTACCGGTCGCCGAGTCCACCGCCCAGCAGGATCAGGCCGGCCAGGGCGAGGAGGTAGGCGTTCATGATCCACTGCAGCACCGAGAGCGGGGCGCTCAGCTCCGCCCCGATGTGCGGCAGTGCGATGTTCACCACGGTCCCGTCGAGCATCGCCATCCCGGAGGCGAGGACGCAGCAGGCCAGCACCCATCGGCCGCGGGCCGAGCCCAGCCGCAGCGTTCCGGCGCCGCCGTCCGCGCCGCCCGCGCCGGCTGCCGCCGCTCCGCCCGCTCCTCGGTCCGGTTCTCCACCCGCTTCTCGGCCCACACGGGGACGCTACCCGGGCCGGCGTCCCGGCAGGCCGACGCAGCGCCGGTCGGCCGTCCTTCATAATCGAATGTGTGAGCGAACAGTTCCTGCCGCCCGGCTGGCCGAGCCAGGTGCGGCCCCCGGCGTGCCCGGCTGGGAGCGCAGCGCTGTCCGCTGGCTCTACGGGTGCTGTCCGCCCGAGTACCGTGCCCATCGGGTGCTCGCCCGCCATCCCCGGCTGCTCGCCCGGCTCGCCCGGCACCACGCGGACGCCGCCGTCCGGGCCGCCCGCCGCGGCTATGCGACGGCCCGTGCCGAGCTGGCCGGCCGGGTGCCGCCGGAGACCGTGGACGAGCTGCTCGCCCGCTACGCGGCCGAGGGTCCCCGCCTGGTCGCTCGCGCGCACAGCGTTCGACTGGTGGCGGAGGCGCTGGCCGGCGTCCGGTGGCGGTCAACCCTCTGACCGGCGGGTGACCCGCCGGTTTGGTCCGATCATCCGTGCGAGAGGATGAGGGAAGCGTCGTGAGCTGGGAAAACCTCGGTTCGGACGCTGATCGCTCCGCCGCCGGCCGTGGTCTGGGTTTCACAACGATCTGCTTTCGGCCTTGACGGGACGTCAGTAGGTTGGCTCAGCTTGGGTTTCACAAGTTGTAACTGGACTCCGCCGCAGCGTCGCGGCCGGGAGGGTGAGAGATGTCCGTGGACACGCCGGGTTCGCAGTCCTCGCTGCACCGCGCCAACCTGGAGCGGGTGCTGCGGGCGGTCCGGATGGCGGGGTCGCTGACCCAGGCCGAGATCGCCCGGACCACCGGGCTCTCGGCGGCGACCGTCTCCAATATCGTCCGCGAGCTGCGGGAGAGCGGGACGGTCGTGGTGACGCCCACCTCCTCCGGCGGACGGCGGGCCCGGAGCGTCTCGCTCAGCGCGGACGCCGGGATCGTGGTCGGAGTCGACTTCGGCCACTCCCACCTGCGGGTCGCCGTCGGCAACCTGGCCCATCGGGTGCTCGCCGAGGAGAGCGCCCCGATAGACACGGACGCCAACGCGGACCAGGGCTTCGACCGGGCCGAGCAGATCGTCGCCCGGCTGCTGGAGGAGACCGGCTTCGGCCGGGACAAGGTGATCGGCGTGGGGCTCGGCGTGCCGGGCCCGATCGACGTGGAGACCGGCGCGGTCGGCTCCACCGCGATCCTCCCCGGCTGGTCCGGCATCGTCCCCGGCCGCGAGCTCTCCTCCCGCCTCGGGATGCCGGTCTACGTGGACAACGACGCCAACCTGGGGGCGCTCGGCGAACTGGTCTGGGGGGCGGGACGCGGCCTCACCGACCTCGCGTACATCAAGATGGCCAGCGGCGTCGGCGCCGGCCTGGTGATCGCGGGCCAGATCTACCGCGGACCGGGCGGCACGGCCGGCGAGATCGGGCATATCACCCTGGACGAGTCGGGGCCGGTCTGCCGCTGCGGGAACCGCGGCTGCCTGGAGACCTTCGTCTCCGCCCGGCACGTCCTCAACCTGCTGGCGGCCAGCCACGGCCCCGACCTGACCATCCCCAAGGTGGTCCAGCTGGCGCAGCAGGGCGACCTGGGCTGCCGGCGGGTGATCGCGGACGTCGGCCGGCAGGTCGGCACCGGGGTGGCCAATCTCTGCAATCTGCTGAACCCGCGCCGGGTGATCCTCGGCGGCGACCTCGCCGAGGCCGGCGACCTGGTGCTCGACCCGATCCGGGAGTCCGTCGCCCGGTACGCGATCCCCAGCGCGGCCCGCCAGTTGAGCGTCGTCCCCGGTACTCTCGGCGGTCGGGCCGAGGTGCTCGGGGCGCTCGCCCTGGTGATGTCCGAGATGGGCGATTCAGGGGCACTTGACTCGTCTTCCAGTGCCCTGACAGGACGCTCCGTCGCCGCGATGACTTCAGGAAGATAACGAAGCGGTCTGGATATGGCGTTCACCGAATTTACTTATTGACGCCAGAGGCTGCTACGGGTTTGACTCCCTCCAACCTCGGCCGCGACGTGGCGGCCCTGTCAGGGAGGCTTCTCCTCATGAACGCAATGACGCGTCGCGTAATCGTCGCCACCGCCGCGGTCGCGATGGCCACCGGTGTCGCCGCCTGCGGCAAGGCCGGCTCCAGCAGCTCGTCCTCCTCGTCCTCCGGCTCCTCCTCCTCGGCAAGCGCCGGGGGGAAGATCGGCCTGCTGCTGCCGGAGAACCAGACCACTCGCTACGAGAAGTTCGACCGTCCGACGATCACGTCGACGATCCAGCAGCTCTGCCCGAAGTGCACGGTGGACTACCAGAACGCCGCCAACAGCGCCTCCACCCAGGCGCAGCAGGTCGCCAACGCGGTGACCAACGGCGACAAGGTGCTCATCGTCGACCCGGTCGACTACAAGGCCATCTCGAGCGCCGTGACCAACGCGCACGCCAAGGGCGTCAAGGTGGTGGCCTTCGACCGGTTCGCCGAGGGCCCGATCGACGCCTACACCTCGTTCGACAACACCGCGATCGGCCGGCTCCAGGGCCAGGCGCTGCTGCAGGGCCTCGGCCCCAAGGCCAACAAGAGCACCAAGGTCGTCATGATCGACGGCGACCCGGGCGACCCGAACGCCGCGATGTTCAAGGCCGGCGCCCAGTCGGTGCTGAAGCCCAAGGTCGACGTCGCGTACGAGCAGTCCGGCATGTGGCTGCAGAACGTGGCCAACCAGAAGATGGCCGCGGCGATCACCGCGCTCGGCAAGAACAACATCGCCGGCGTCTACTCCGCCAACGACGGCATGGCCGCCGGCATCGTCACCGCCCTGCAGGGCGCGGGCATCTCCGGGATCCCGGTCACCGGCCAGGACGCGCAGATCGACGGCATCCAGCGGATCGTCGCCGGCACCCAGTACGCCGACATCTACAAGGACTACGCGGCCGAGGGCAAGGTGGCCGCGAAGATGGCCGTCGCGCTCCTCCAGGGCAAGAGCCTGGACGGCATCTCGACCTCGACCCAGACCAGCGGCAGCGGTCAGAAGGTCCCCTCGGTGCTGCTCCCCAACAAGATCATCACCAAGGACAACATCAAGCAGACCGTGGTCGCCGGCAACCAGTGGACGATCGCCCAGATCTGCACCCCGCAGTACGCGGCCGACTGCAAGAAGATCGGCCTCCAGTAGGGGCTCCCAGGGCCTTCGAGGCCCCGGATCCCGTGGGGCGGTACGGGGACCCGGACCGGCGGCGAGAGTCGTCCGGACCGGTGTTCCCGTCGACCCCCGTCTGCGGCAGCATGGGTGACTGCCCGTCAGACACGACGGCCCGGTAGAGCCGTCGCCGGTCCGGCGCCGGCGGACCACCGGCCCGGTCTGTTTCTGTTCGTTCGCCGCCGTCCCGAGTGGGGCTCGGGCCGCGCGCGGCAATCCCGTCCGCGGCACCGGGCGGGGCAAAAGGAGTTGGTTCACGTGACAAGCGCACCCGTACTGGCGTTGCGCGGGGTCTCCAAGCGCTTCGGTGCCGTGCAGGCCCTCACCGACGTCGAGTTGGAGGTCCACGCCGGAGAGGTGGTCGCCCTGGTCGGCGACAACGGCGCCGGCAAGTCGACTCTGGTCAAGACCATCGCCGGGGTGCACCCGATCGATGAGGGCCAGATCGAGTGGGAGGGCCGCGGGGTCCATATCCACAAGCCCAACGACGCCCAGCACCTGGGCATCGCCACCGTCTACCAGGACCTCGCGCTCTGCGACAACCTGGACGTCGTCGGCAACCTCTACCTCGGCGCCGAGATCCGCCGCGGTTCGGTGCTGGACGAGGTGCGGATGGAGCAGAAGTCCCGTGAGCTGCTGGACACCCTGTCCATCCGGATTCCCAGCGTCCGGATCCCGGTCGCCAGCCTCTCCGGTGGCCAGCGGCAGGTCGTCGCGATCGCCCGCGCGCTGATCGGGGCGCCCAAGCTGGTCATCCTGGACGAGCCCACCGCCGCCCTGGGCGTCGAGCAGACCGCCCAGGTCCTCGACCTCGTCGAGCGGCTCCGCGAGCAGAACCTCGCGGTCATCCTGATCAGCCACAACATGGCCGATGTGACGGCCGTCGCGGACACCGTCGCGGTGCTGCGGCTCGGCCGGAACAACGGTGTCTTCAAGGTGCAGGACACCACCAACGAAGAGATCATCGCCGCGATCACCGGTGCCACCGACAACGCTGTCACCCGTCGCACGTCGCGCACCGCGGAGGCAACCAAGTGAGCACCAACGAGACCCAGACCAGCACTCCGCAGGAGCCGGCGGACGGTGCCGTCGCAGCCGACGGAGCCGTCTCGCCGACCGGCGCCGTCGACCCCCGCCTTCTCGTCCGCGAGCAGGGCTTCAAGGGCTACCTCACCGAGTTCAAGCGCAAGATCAAGGGCGGCGAGCTCGGCTCCCTGCCGGTGGTCATCGGACTGATCGTCATCTGGGCGATCTTCCAGGCCAAGGACAGCGCCTTCCTGTCCGCCGGCAACCTCTCCAACATCTCCTACTTCCTGGTCGGCACCGGGATGATCTCCCTGGGGCTGGTCTTCGTCCTGCTGCTGGGTGAGATCGACCTGTCGGTCGCCTCGGTCAGCGGACTCTCCGCCGCCGTCTTCGGCGTGCTGTCGGTCACCCATGGCATGAACGCCTGGCTCGCCATCGTGCTGGCGATCCTCACCGGCCTGGTCTTCGGCGCCCTCCAGGGGTGGTTCTTCGCCAAGGTCGGGGTGCCGGCCTTCGTCGTCACCCTCGCGGGCAACCTGGCCTGGAACGGCCTGATGCTGTGGATCCTGGGCAGCAACGGATCCATCAACCTGGCCGACAAGGGCCTGATGCACATCCTCGGCCAGAACTCCTACTTCCTGGCCTCGGACGTCTCCGGTGCGTACATCCTGGCCATCCTCGGCACGGCCGGACTCCTGGTCAGCTCGCTCATCGAGCAGGCCCGGCGCCGCAAGGCGGGCGTGCCGTTCCGGCCCACCAGCGAGATCGTGCTGCGCACGGTGCTGCTGGCGATCGCGGCCTTCGGCTCGGCGTACGTCCTGAACCAGTCCAAGGGCGTGCCGAACGCGCTGGTGGTCTTCCTGGTGCTGCTGGTCCTCGCGGACTTCGTGCTGCGCCGGACCTCCTACGGCCGCAAGGTCTTCGCGGTCGGCGGCAACATCGAGGCGGCCCGCCGGGCCGGTATCAACGTGGCGATGATCCGGATCACGGTCTTCTCCATCGCCGGCACCTTCGCCGCGATCGGCGGTCTGTTCATGGCCGCGAACGTGCTGTCCGCCAGCCAGAACGCCGGCCAGGGCAACCTGCTGATGCTCGCCATCGCCGCGCCGGTCATCGGCGGCACCAGCCTCTTCGGCGGTCGCGGGCGGGTCTGGTCGGCCTTCCTCGGTGGCCTGGTCATCCAGTCCATCACCACCGGCCTGGACCTGCTGAACATGGCCTCCTCGGTGCAGTACATGATCACCGGTGCGGTGCTGCTGGCCGCGGTCGTCATCGACTCGGTCTCCCGCCGCAGCCAGAAGGCCGCAGGCCGCGCGTAACCGCGCACCCGACCGTCCACGATGCCGCGCCCGGCAACGGAGTATGGGTTGCAACCCAGTCGCCGCCGCCGGGCGCGGCGCTGTTCCGGCCCTCGGATTGGAGCGGCGTAGCCGCGAAAGCAGGGGCGCGGGGAACTGCGCGCCCGGGCGTCTACCGCGCCGCACTCGGCGATGGGCACTGGGTGGCAACCCAGTCGCCGCCGCCGGGCACGGCGCCCCTCACTTCGCGCCTGCGGCGCGGGATCCGCCGCCATCGGCGCAGCGCGGTCGCGACCGCGGGGAGGGCGGCAATTAGACTCGGGGAACCGGGCAGCAGCCCGGTGTACAGGAACGGTGCTAACGAAGGAGGCACGGGTGGCTCTGCTGTCCCGCATTCGGGGGCCGCGTGATCTCGACCGGCTGACCCCCGGCCAGCTGGCGGTCCTCGCCGAGGAGATCCGGGCCTTCCTCGTCGAGTCCGTCTCCAAGACCGGCGGCCACCTCGGCCCCAACCTGGGCGTCGTCGAGCTGTCCATCGCGCTCCACCGGGTCTTCGAGTCCCCCAGGGACCGGATCCTCTTCGACACCGGCCACCAGTCGTACGTCCACAAGCTGCTGACCGGCCGTCAGGACTTCAGCCGGCTGCGCGCCAAGGACGGCCTCTCCGGCTACCCCTCGCGCGCCGAGTCCGAGCACGACGTGATCGAGAACTCGCACGCCTCGACCGTCCTCGGCTACGCCGACGGCCTGGCCAAGGCCAACCAGCTGCTCGGCCACCACGACCGGCACGTGATCGCGGTCACCGGCGACGGCGCCCTCACCGGCGGCATGGCCTGGGAGGCGCTGAACAACATCGCCGCCGCCAAGGACCGCCCGATCATCATCGTGGTCAACGACAACGGCCGGTCGTACTCGCCGACCATCGGCGGCCTCGCCAACCACCTGGCCACCCTCCGCACCACCAGGGGCTACGAGCAGTTCCTCTCCTGGGGCAAGGAGGCGCTGCAGCGCACCCCCGTCGTCGGCCAGCCGCTCTTCGAGACCCTCCACGGCGCCAAGAAGGGCCTCAAGGACTTCATCGCCCCGCAGGGGATGTTCGAGGACCTCGGCCTGAAGTACGTCGGCCCGATCGACGGCCACGACGAGCAGGCCGTCGAGTCGGCGCTGCGCCGCGCCAAGGGCTTCGGCGGCCCCGTCATCGTCCACTGCCTGACCGAGAAGGGCCGCGGCTACCGCCCCGCCGAGCAGCACGAGGAGGACCACTTCCACGGCATCTCGGTGATCCACCCGGACACCGGACTGCCCGTCAAGTCCGCCGGTCTGGACTGGACCTCGGTCTTCGGCGAGGAGATGGTCGCCCTCGGCCGCGAGCGGGACGACATCGTGGCGATCACCGCCGCCATGCTCCACCCGGTCGGCCTGGCCCCGTTCGCCAAGGAGTTCCCGGAGCGGACCTTCGACGTCGGCATCGCCGAGCAGCACGGCGCGGTCTCCGCGGCTGGTCTCGCCACCGGCGGTCTGCACCCGGTCTTCGCCCTCTACGCGACCTTCCTCAACCGGGCCTTCGACCAGGTGCTGATGGACGTCGCCCTGCACCGGCTGCCGGTCACCTTCGTCCTCGACCGGGCCGGGGTCACCGGCAACGACGGCGCCTCGCACAACGGCATGTGGGACATGTCGATCCTGCAGGTCGTCCCCGGCCTGCGGATCGCCGCCCCGCGCGACGCCGACCAGCTGCGGCTGCAGCTGCGCGAGGCGGTGGACGTGGACGACGCGCCGACGGTGGTCCGCTACTCCAAGGGCGCGGTCGGCCCGGCCGTCGCCGCGGTCGGCGGCCGGATCGGCGGAATGGACGTCCTGCGGGCGGACGCGGACCTCGCGGGGGACCCCGAGGAGCCCGCCGCCGACGTCCTCGTGGTCTCCGTCGGCGCGATGGCCCCGACCTGCCTGGAGGTCGCCGAGCTGCTGTCCGCCCAGGGCATCACCTCCACCGTGGTGGACCCGCGCTGGGTGAAGCCGGTCGACCCGGAGCTGCCGGGGCTCGCCGCCCGGCACCGGGTGGTCGTCACGGTCGAGGACAACGGGCGCGCCGGCGGCGTCGGCTCCGCCGTCTCCCAGGCCCTGCGGGATGCGGCGGTGGACGTCCCGCTGCGCGACTTCGGCATCCCCCAGGAGTTCCTGGACCACGCCAAGCCCGCCGAGATCTTCGCCCAGATCGGCCTCACCGCCCCGGACATCGCCCGCCAGGTCACCTCCCTGGTCTCCGAACTGGACGAGGAGCCGGTCCCGCAGATCTGACACGGCCGCACCCACGACGCCGGAGGCCGGTACCGCCCCAGAGACCTGGACGGTACCGGCCTCCGGCGTTCGCCGTCCGCCGTTCCGTCCGCCCTTCCGTCCGCCGCGGCCACGCGGGGCCCTCCCCAGCAGGCCGCTCGGCGGTGGTCGGCGGATGTGCGCTCGCTCGTGGGGGTGAAAGGGGCGGGGTGGGTGATGGGGCGGGGGGTCGCCGCGGGTAGCGGATGAGCTGACTGGTCGTATGCGTGAAGGAGAGCCGGTGGCCATCAGAGAGTCCGACGCCCCACCCAGTGGCGGACTGTTCCGCACGAAGTCGGTGGAGCAGTCCATCCGGGACACCGACGAGCCCAAGCACCGGCTGAAGAAGACGCTGTCCTGGCTGGACCTGATCGTCTTCGGCGTCGGGGTGGTGATCGGGACCGGGATCTTCGTCCTGACCGGGACCGCCGCCAAGAACTACGCCGGTCCGGCGGTCGTCCTCTCCTTCGTCGTGGCCGGGATCGTCTGCGCGCTGGCGGCCCTCTGCTACGCCGAGTTCGCGTCCACGGTGCCGGTGGCGGGGTCGGCGTACACCTTCTCCTACGCCTCCATCGGGGAGCTGCCCGCCTGGATCATCGGCTGGGACCTGATCCTGGAGCTGGCGCTCGGCGCCTCCGTCGTCGCCGTCGGCTGGTCCGGGTACGTGCAGTCGCTGCTGGCCAGCGCCGGGGTGAAGCTGCCGGCCGTGATCGCCGGCGGGAACGGCACCGGGCACGGGTTCAGTTTCGACATCCTGGCGGCCGCGCTGGTGCTGCTGCTGACGGTGGTGCTGGTCTTCGGGATGCAGCTGTCCGCCCGCGTCACCTCGGTGATCGTCGGGGTCAAGGTGGCCGTCGTGCTGATGGTCATCATCGCCGGGCTCTTCTTCATCGACACCGGCAACTACCACCCCTTCATCCCGCCCTCGCAGCCCACCCCGAACGCCGGCGGCAGCGGGCAGTCGCTGCTCTCCTGGATGGCCGGCTTCAGCCCGTCCACCTTCGGCGTGATGGGCATCTTCACCGCGGCCTCGGTGGTCTTCTTCGCCTTCATCGGCTTCGACATCGTCGCCACCGCGGCCGAGGAGACCCGGAGGCCGCAGCGCGACCTGCCGATCGGCATCCTGGGCTCGCTGACGGTCTGCACCATCCTCTATGTCGCGGTGTCCTTCGTGGTCACCGGCATGCAGAAGTACACCCAGCTCTCGGACTCGGCACCGCTGGCGGACGCCTTCAAGGCGGTCGGGCAGGGCGCCTGGGCGGACGTGATCAGTGTCGGCGCGGTGGCCGGGCTCACCTCGGTGACGATGATCCTGCTGCTCGGCCAGAGCCGGGTGTTCTTCGCGATGAGCCGGGACGGGCTGTTGCCCAAGGCCTTCTCCGACGTCCACCCCAGGTTCCGGACCCCGTGGAAGTCCACCGTGCTGATGGGCGTCATCTGCGCGATCGTGGCCGGGCTGGTGCCGCTGGAGGAGCTGTCCAAGCTGGTCAACATCGGCACGCTGTTCGCGTTCGTGCTGGTGTCCGTGGGCGTGATGGTGCTGCGGCGGACGCGGCCCGATCTGCCGCGGGCGTTCCGGACGCCGTGGGTGCCGGTCATCCCGATCCTCTCGGTGCTGGCCTGCCTCTGGCTGATGCTCAACCTGACCGTCACCACCTGGGAGCGGTTCGTCATCTGGCTGATCATCGGCTTCGCCGTCTACTTCGGGTACGGCCACCGGCGCAGCCGGGTCGGCAGCGGCGCCGCCCTCGGCTCGGCCGGCGGGGCCGGCGGGACCGGACGCGCGGAGGGGGGCTCGACCGCGGCCGGCGGCGGTGAGGATGGCGGGAACTCATCGGGGACGCCGTAACCCGGTGGGCCGGGTGTGAGCACGCGCGGTAGCGTGGCGGGGTGTCGACGAAGCAGCCCTCGCGCGATCGCGGTCGTGACCACGGCCGCGGTCACTTCGCTGCGCTGACGGGTGCGGGCGCCGCCACCCTGACCTCGGGCGGCGGCCTCGCCGAGCTCGCCGCCAGGGCCCGGGAGGCGGCCAGGACCGGCTACTGGGCCCGCCTCGTCCCCCTGCTCTGCGCCGTCGCCACGGCCACCCACCTGCCCTCGTTCGCCCGTTCCGTCTGGAGCCCGGACGAGGGCTACCTGGCCACCCAGGCACGGATGCTGGCCGGCGGAGGCGTCCTCTACGACACCGTCGTCGACCGGAAACCGCCCCTGCTGCCCTGGCTCTACGAGGCGATGTTCGGGCTCTTCGGCTCGCTCTCGCTCTGGCCGCTGCGGGTGCTGGCGATCGCCGCCCACGTCGCCACCGCGGTCTTCCTGGCCTCGATCGCCCGCAAGCGCTGGGGCGGCCGGGCCGGGGCCGCGGCCGGGGTCTTCTACCTGTTCGTCTCGATCGGGCTCTCGCCGGAGGACAGCCAGGCGGCGACCTTCGAGGTCTTCATGCTGCCGGCCACCGCGGCCGCCGTCTGGTTCGCCGAGCGGCGGGACTGGGCCTGGGCGGGCGCGCTCACCGCGGCCGCCGCGCTGACCAAGCAGACCGGGGGAGCGGTGCTCTTCCCGGTGATCTGGATGCTCTGGCGAGCGGTCCGGCGCGGGCGCGCGGACTGGACCGACGGGGCCGCCCGGCTGGCCTTCGGCTTCGGCCTGCCGGTCGCCGTAATAGCGCTGGCCACCGGGCCCCGGGACTTCTTCTTCTGGGTGGTCTCCGGGAGCTCGGACTACGCCTCGGCGGACGGCGCCTGGCTGGACATCGTCGGGCGGCTCTTCCTGAACACCGGGATCCTGGCCGCGGCGGCGCTGGCCCTGCTGGTGGTGCTGGCCGGCGGACTGCGCCGCGGCCACCGGCGGGAGGCGCTCCAGGCGGCCCGGGCGGACTCCGACCTGTGGGTGTGGCTGGGGGCGAGCTGGCTCGGCGTGATCACCGGCTTCCACTTCTTCGGCCACTACTACCTGCAGCTGGTGCCGCCGCTGGTGCTGCTGGGCACCGGCGCGGTGGCGCGGATGAGCGGGGGAGCGCGCTGGCGCCCGGTGATGCTGTACTCGGCGCTGGCCGCCGGGGTCTTCTGCGTGCTCGGCTTCGTCTGGCCGAACCAGCCGCTGAAGCACGCCCAGCAGGTCGCCACGACGGTCACCCGGGAGACCACGCCGTCCGAGACGGTGCTGGTCTGGGGGATGCACCCGGAGATGTACTGGCTCTCCGACCGGCGGCCGGCCACCAGGTATCTGACGGCGGGTCTGCTGACGAACTACGCCGGGGGGCGCGGGGACAAGGGCGTCGGGGTGCAGGAGGCGGTGCCGAACTCCTGGCAGGTGTTCTCCCGGGAGATGTCCCGGCGGCTGCCGGAGATAGTGGTCGACGACTCCGGCTCGGCGCCGTACCGGCCGGCGGACATCGCGCCGATCCGGGCGCTGCTGAAGGCGCATTACGTGGAGGTCGGCAAGGACGGGACGGCGGTGATCTACCGCTTGCGCGACGGGCAGCAGTACGCGAGCTACGGCAGCAACGCGCCACGGTCGTCGCCACCCTCGCCGTCGGCGGGGGCGTCCACGGCGCCGTAGCCGGAGCGCGGCGCCGGGTCAGCGTGGGACGGCGCGCGGCCCGAGGACGGACGCGCCCAGCTCCCCTACGCGGGCGCGTAGCTCGCGGTCGGCGGTGACGACGGTCACCGCTCGGCCCGCCGGCTCGCGTTCGGCGACGGCGCGGACGATCTCGTCGTCGCCCGAGACCCCCGGCGGCGCCGCGGCGACCCGTACGCCCGGCACCGGCTCGGTGTCCCGCGCCGCCCCCTCCACGACCAGCAGCACCTCGACCGGCTCCGGCTCGGCGCCGAAGCCTTCTGAGGCCACCCGCACCAGCCGGTCCCGCAGCCGCCGGGCGGCGCCCGCCCGGTCGCGCCACCAGCCGTCCGGTACCGAGCCCATGACGTTCGCCGCGTCGACGACCAGAAGCAGCGGCAGTGGATCTTGCTCGGCGGAGTCCATGGGCAAAGTCTCTCCCAAGGGAGGGCCTTCGAACGGCACCCGATTCCGTTTCCCAGAGGTTGTCATGGCATCCTCTTGGCTGCCACTCACCCGTACCAGGACGGTCAGGACACAGGACGATGAAGCGTTCAATCGGCAGGCAGACCCGAGCCGGCGCGCAGCCGCCGGTCGACGGTGACCGGCAAGACGCACAGGCCGAGCGCCGCCGCCGGATCGTGGTCTGGCAGCGTCGGATCATCGTGGCGGTGGCCGTCGTGGCCGTCTTCGTCTGCGCCGGCCTGGCCGGCTCGGTGGTCCGCTCCAACAAGAACAAGGCGCTGGCCACCCCGTCCGCCGGGGCCAGCCCCAGCGGGCTGTCCATCTCGGTGCCGGGCCGCTCGCCGGTCGTCCTCACCGTCTGGGAGGACCTCCGCTCGACGGACTCCAAGAAGTTCCTCGCCGAGTACGGCCCGACCCTGGACCACCTCCTCTCCACCGGCCTGGTGACCATCCACTACCGCGAGGTCACCGCGGTCGACAAGGCGATCGGCGGCGACGGCTCGCTGCACGCCGGCAACGCGCTGGCCTGCGCCCAGGACCAGAAGCTCTTCCCGGCGTACCGCGCGCTGCTCTACAAGGACCAGCCGGCGGACGAGAGCGACGACGCCTTCTCGAAGACCTCTTACCTGCTGAAGCTGGCGAAGAAGATCAAGGGCATGGACTCGGACAACTTCCGGACCTGTGTCGAGGGCGTCGGCCACACGGTGTGGGTGAAGAAGAACCAGGAGGCCTTCGTGGCCGCCGGGTTCGGCAGCCTCCCGGCGATGACGATGGAGGTCGTGCCGCAGGAGGCGCTGACCGGTCAGCAGGACGTCAAGACGCTGCTCCCGGAGGCCCCCGGCACCGCCAAGAAGAAGCGGCTGACGCCGGCCAAGCTCAAGTCCGAGGTGCTGAAGGCCGCCGAGGCCGCGCCGACCGCGACCGCCTCGGCGTCGCCGACGGCGGGCTGAGGCCTGCCGCGGGCTGAGGCCGGACACCTGAGGCCGATGCCTGCGGGCGGAGGCCGAGCGCAAGACCCCTTCGGGGCCCGGAGCGGACCGCTTCGGGCCCCGGTCACACTCCGGTAACGGGCCGTCAGGGGTGTTGACCGAGGCCCGCCGTCTGCGCTGACATGATCGCGAATCCAGCGGTCGTATGCAGTACGCGGTACACAGGGCGGAGGGGAGCGTCGTGGCTTCCGAGGCGGCATCCACACCCGGCAGGTCCGGAGCGATCGGAGACCCGGTCCGCAGGCTGGAGGCGCTTCCGCTCAGCGGCTGGCACCGGAAGATCACCGTGCTGGTCGGCATCGGCTCCTTCTTCGACCTGTACGAGGTCTTCCTCGGCGGCGTCCTCGCCACCGTCCTCGCCGAGCAGTGGAAGCTGGACGCCACCGGCAAGGCCTGGGTGATCGCCAGCGCCTTCCTCGGCATGTTCGTCGGCGCCAACCTGCTGTCCTGGCTGGCCGACCGCTGGGGCCGGCGCCGGATCTTCATGATCAACCTGGCCTCGTACGCGATCTTCTCGCTGGCCACGGCCTTCGCGCCGAACCTGCCGGTCTTCGCCGCGCTGCGGTTCTGCAGCGGTCTCGGGATGGGCGCCGAACTCGTGCTGGTGGACACCTACCTGGCCGAGTTCCTGCCGGCCCACCGCCGCGGCCGGTACATCTCCTGGGCGTATGTGATCGGCTTCCTCGGGGTGCCGCTGGCCGCCCTCTTCGGCGCCCGGGTGGTGGCCAAGGCGGACCTGGGCGGGATCGCCGGCTGGCGGTGGCTGCTGGTGGCCGGCGCGCTCGGCGCGGTCTTCGTCTGGCTGATCCGGCGTCAGCTGCCGGAGTCCCCGCGCTGGTTGACGGTCAAGGGGCGGACGGACGAGGCGGCCCGGGTGGTCGCCGAGATCGAGGCGCAGGTCGGCGCGGCCCCCGACGCCGAGCGGGCCGCGGAGGCGCCGCCGGTCGCCGAGGAGGAGCGCCGGGTCTCCTTCCCGGACATGTTCCGCGGGGAGTACCGGCGGCGGACGGTGATGCTCTGGGTCTTCCAGATCCTGCAGACCGTCGGCTACTACGGCTTCGGCACCCTCGCGCCGATCGTCCTCACCGCCAAGGGGTACAGCGTCACCTCGTCGCTGGGGTACGCGGCGCTCAGCTTCATCGGCTACCCGGTGGGCGCGCTGGTCGCGACGCCGCTGGTGGAGCGGTTCGAGCGGAAGTGGCTGATCGTCGGCGCGGCGCTGGCGATGGCCGCCTTCGGGCTGGTCTTCGGCCTCGGCCGGAACACCGCGCTGATCGTGCTGGCCGGGTTCCTGCTGACGGTGGCGTCCAACGTGTTCTCGAACGCGTTCCACATCTACCACACCGAGATCTTCCCGACGGGCGTCCGCTCCAGCGCGATCGGCACCGCGTACTCGCTCTCCCGGCTGGTCTCGGCGATTCTGCCGTTCGTCGCGCTCAACGCGCTGGACGCGTTCGGCTCCGGCTGGGTCTTCGCCGGCTCGGCGGTGCTGATGGTGCTGCTCTGCGTGGATGTGGCGGTGCTCGGCCCGCGGACGACGGGTCGGCCGCTGGAACGCGCGGCGGTGGCCACGGCGGTGGCCGCCCCCGCGTCGGCGCCCGCGACGGAGGCCCCGACCGGCGGCGGGGCCGCCTCCGGCTGAACCGGGCCCCTCCTCCCGGCCGAGCCCCGGGGCCCCTCCGGCCTTCGGCCTCACCCGGCAAGGCCGAACGGCCCATGTCCCTCGCCGCCCGCGGTCGGCACCGTGGTGCTCCGACAATGCCTCCCGTGGCGGCACCAGCCGCGCGGGCGGCGCGGGAGGGCATCCACAGGGAGGGGAATCCGGCATGCCGAACCTCGCGGGATCGGTACTCGAAGCGGCCCCGGTCGACCTCGACAAACCGGGCGACTATCTGCACTGGGGCGTGATCCAGCTCTCGGTGGCCAACGCCGTGGTCATCGGCGTGATGGTGCTGGTCCTGGTGGCGGCCGTGCTGCTGCCGTTCCCGAAGGGACGTGGCAGACGGTGAGCGCGCCCGCGGACGAGGGCTGGACGGGCGGCTGGACCGGGGCACTGCGCCGGCGAGCGGTCCGCCGGCTGCCACCGGAGAAGCTGCTGCCGGACACCCAGCCGGCCTACATGGCCTCCTGGATCTACGTGTTCGGCGTCCTCACCGTCGCCGCGCTGATCGCGGTGCTGGTGAGCGGGGGATGGCTGGCGCTGGAGGGGCCGGCCTGGTGGCACACCTCCGATGTCGGCCACTACGTGAACAGCCTCCACCTGTGGGGCGTCGAGCTGTTCATGTTCTTCATGGTGGTGCATCTGTGGGGCAAGTTCCTGATGGCGGCCTGGCGCGGGCGCCGCGGGCTGACCTGGGTGATCGGCGTGATCGCCTTCCTGGCCTCGGTCGGCACCGCCTTCACCGGCTATCTGGTGCAGCAGAACTTCGACTCGCAGTGGATCGCCGGGCAGGCGAAGGACGGCCTCAACGCCGTGGGCATCGGCGCGTACTTCAATGTCGCCGACTTCGGGCAGATGCTGATGTGGCACATCGTGCTGCTGCCGGTCGTGCTGGGGGTGCTGACGGTGTGGCACATCCTGCTGGTACGGAGGCACGGCATCGTCCCGCCGATCGGGGCCACCGCGCCGGAGGGGCCGGAAGGCGACGAACTCCCCGCCGAGGCGCCGGAAGGCCCGGGCGGCACGCCGGAGGCCCCCGGCGCGAGCGGGGAGGTCCGGCCATGAGGACCCCCACCCCCGACCCCGCGGCCTTTCCCACCCGCCGCTACGACCTGGTGCGCGAGTTCACCATCGCGCTGGTGCTGGTGGTGGCGCTCACCGCGGGCCTGGCCGCGGTCTTCTCCTCGCCGGACGACAAGCCGATCACCCTGGCGTCCTGGTCCCGCGCCGATCCGGCGGACTTCACCGCGACCTCCGTCGCCGAACTCGGCGGGACCAGCGACACCGCGCAGTACGGCCCGCCGTACAACGACACCGCGGGCGCGGCCCAGAAGCTCGGCCCGGTCGGGTTGCAGCAGGCGGCCGGCGTGCGGATCCCCATCGACACCGCGAACGACTTCGTCATCCGGCCGCTGCGCACCTCCCCCGAACTGCCGGTGGTGAACGCCGCCCTGGCGGTGTGGGCCGCCGCCTCGCCCACCCGGCAGCAGGCCTGGACGGGGGCGTACGCGGACGCCCTGGGCAAGGCCCCCGGCGGCGACCCGGCCAAGGTGGCGCCGGGCCGGTACGGGCCCGTGCCGGTGCTCACCGCGCGGCTGCTGACGCTGGCTCAGAGCGGCGGTCTGGACGGGCAGCTCCTCACCGAGGGCGGCTCCTTCTACCAGACCGACTACACCCGCCCGCTGCTCTTCCTCTCCGACGGCTCGTACCTGGAGGACAAGGCCCGTGCCCAGCATCTGGGCGGCGACCAGTGGGGGATGATGAACGAGACCGGGAACTTCCCGGGGCAGGCCTGGCTGTGGCTCTACACCTTCTGGTACCAGATCGACCCGTTCAAGAGCTCCGGAAACGCGGACGCCCTGGTCTGGGGCCTGATGGCGCTGCTCAGCCTGATCCTGGTGCTGGTGCCGTTCATCCCCGGCCTCCGCTCGGTCCCCCGCTTCCTCGGCGTCTACCGGCTGATCTGGCGCGACTGGTACCGCGAGCACCCGCGGAGGCGCTGACCGGCTTCGCCCAGCCGGGCCGCCCCGCCGGGCCGCCCAGCGGGGCCGCCTAGGCGGGCGCGGGCTCGGGCTGGGGCGCGGACGCGGCCCCGGCTCCGGCCCCGGCCGCCGCCGGCTCCAGGCGGAGCATGGCCTCCTCGTCGGGGGTGCCGGCGGCGGCCTGGTAGACGACCATGCGCTGCTCGCCGGTGCGGGCCAGGCGCATCACCTCGTAGGTGAGGGTCATCCGGCCGACCTTGGGATGGTCGAAGGTCTTCTGGCCGCCGCCTCGCTCGTCCACGTCGTAGCGCTCCCAGAGGCGGGCGAACTCCGGGGACTTGACGGTGAGTTCGCCGACCAGTTCGAGCAGCTCGGGATCGTCGGGGGAGGCGCCGCCGACCGCGCGGAGATGGGCGACCGAGTGGGCGACGGTCTCCTCCCAGGGCTCGTAGAGCCGCCGCCCGACCGGGTGGAGGAAGAGGTACCGGGTGAGGTTGCGCTGCTCCTCCGGCCAGTCCCAGAGGCCCGGCAGCAGCCGGCGGCCGGGCGGGTTGGCGGCGAGGACCCGGTTGAACCGGCTGACCACGTACGCCGGAAGGGGGCGGACCGCCTCCAGCATCCGCAGCACCGAGTCGCGTACGGCGCAGTCCGGGGTGGGCGGGAGCTCGCCGGCGGCGGCCCGGCCGGAGGCCAGCTCGGCCAGTTCCATCAGCCGCTCGTAGGCGCCGCCGTTCAGCCGCAGCGCCCGGCCGAGGGCGTTCAGCACGCCGGGGGACGGGTTGGTCTCCCGGCCGCGCTCCAGGCGGATGTAGTAGTCGACGCTGACGCCAGCCAGCGCGGCCAGTTCCTCGCGGCGCAGCCCCGGGGTGCGGCGCAGCCCGGCGCCGGGCGGCAGCCCGACCTCCTCCGGCCGGACCTGGGCGCGGCGGGCCTTGAGGAACCGGCCGAGCTCGGTGCCGTTCGCCTGTGGGTGGGTGCTGTCGGCTGCCATGCGGACCATTCTCGCAGGAGGGACCGACAGCCTGAGGGGGTGTGTCAGGGCCAGGAACGCGGCACCCCGGTCGCAGCGCGGTCTGCCGCGGGCCCGCGCGGCACGGGAGAGTGGAGACCGTCGCGAGCGGCCGGAACCGCCACCGCCCCAGGGGGTGCACGACGCCGGTCCGCGGGCGAGGCCCCCGGCCGCTCGCGACGCGGTCCCGGCGCTCGTGCCGCGGTGCCCGTTCCCACCTGCCAAGGAAGCCGATCACCCATGTCCGGATGCGCCACCACTCCGCTCGCCCAGACCCCCGCCGTCACCGACGCCCGTCCCGTCACCGACGGGGCTGCCCGGGGCGCCGCGACCACCGCGACCGCCGTCGCCGATCGCCGCCAAGGCCTGCGCGGTGCGCCGCCGGGCCGCCGAGGTCCGGCGGCACGCCGGACGTCCTTTGCGCTGATCGCCTCCCTCCTCGGTTTCACCGTGATCACCATCGACGTCTCCGCGGTCAACATCGCGCTCCCCGCGATCCGCACCTCGCTCAGCGGCGGGATGGCCGGGCTCCAGTGGGTGGTCGACGCCTACACCCTGATGTTCGCCGCGCTGATGCTCTCCGCCGGCTCCCTCGCCGACCGGTCCGGCGCCCGCCGCGCCTACGGCTGGGGCGTCGCCCTGTTCACCGTCGCCTCGCTGGGCTGCGCGCTGGCCCCCGGGATCGGCACCCTGGTGGCGGCCCGGGTGGTGCAGGGCGGGGCGGCGGCGATCGTGATGCCGGCCTCGCTGGCGCTGATCCGCCAGGCGTACGAGGACGCCCGGGCGCGGGCCCGCGCCATCGCCCTCTGGACGGTGGGCGGTTCGGTCGCCATGGCGGCCGGCCCGGTGCTCGGCGGGGTGCTGACCGAGACGGCCGGCTGGCGCGCGGTCTTCCTCCTCAACCTGCCGGTCGGCGCAGTGATCCTGATCCTCCTCACCCGGGTGGCCCGCTCGCCCAGGCGGCCGGCCTCGCTGGACCCGGCCGGTCAGCTGACCGCGGTGCTCGCCCTCGCCGGGCTGGCCTTCGCGGTGATCGAGGGCGGCCACCTCGGCTGGACCAGCCCGGCCGTGCTGGGCGCCGGCGCGCTCGCCGTCGCCGCCGGGTGGGCGTTCTGGGCCGTCGAGACGCGGCACCGCCAGCCGATGGTGCCGCCGGCGCTGCTGACCGACCGCCGGGTGGCCGTGCCGCTGGCGATCGGCTTCGCCGTCAACGCCGGCTTCTACGGCGGGATCTTCGCCCTCGGCCTCTACTACCAGCAGCTGCGTGGGATGTCCGGGATCGCCGCCGGGCTGATGTTCGTACCGATGTCCGTGGTGATCACCGGCACCAACCTGGTCTCGCCCCGGCTGGCCGAGCGGATCGGCCGCCGACCGGTGATCGTGGCCGGCCAACTCGTCCTGGCCGTGGCCATGCTGGCACTGCTGCCGCTGGCCGCGCGCACCCCGCTGTGGCTGGTGCTGGTCCTGCTGCTGCCGCTGAGCATCGGCGGCGCGGTGGCCGTGCCGGCGCTGACCGCGCTGCTGATGGACGCCGTCCCGGGGGAGCGGGCGGGTACGGCCTCCGGAATGCTCAACGCCCTGCGGCAGACCGGCGGTGCGCTCGCCGTCGCCCTCTTCGGCGGGCTGCTGGCCGGGAACGCGGCGGACGGCTCCGGGTTCTCCCTCCCCGGGATGCGGATCGGCCTGGTGGTCGTGGCCGGCGTCATCCTGGTCACCACCGTCCTCTCCCGGCTGCTGCTGCCCAGGAACTGACCGGTCACCGACTCTTCGCACGGCTCCCGCATCCTTCGGCAACCGCCGAGGGGTGCGGGTGCGTATTCGTAGGCACAACGGGAAGGGGCACGGTCATGACACACGGAGGCGGCGGCGGTGGCGGCGGAGGCGGCCACCACGGAGGCGGCGGCGGCTTCGGCGGCCACCATCACGGCGGTGGCGGGCTGGGCGGCCACCACCATCACCACAACGGGGTGGACCCGGGCTACTACGGTCCGGTCGGCGGCGGCCCGGACGGGCGCGGCGGGCGCGGCTCGAAGGTCACCCGGTTCGTCTTCTTCGCGATCCTGATCCTGATGTTCATCCTCATTCCGCTGATGAACCATCACTGACCGGGCGCCGCCGAGAAGATCCGCTCCGCGGCGGAGAGCGCGCCCTCAAGCCGCGCCGGCTCCGGCGTGAGCCCGGAGAGGAGGGCATCCACCGGCTCGCGCAGTCCGGCCCGCTCCAGCAGGCGCTTCTCATTGGTGATCCACTCACCGCGCTCGGCGAGCCGCGCGTGGGCGGCGTAGCAGGCGGCGGTGGCGACGGCGCCGACGGTGTCGGTGAGCCGCCCGCGCACGGCATGCGCGTCCCGCGCGTACCCGAGGGTCGCGAGAGCGTCCCCGCGCCAGCGTGGGGGAGCGGCCAGCCGCAACGCCTCCGGGTAGGCGGGGCACGGGAGTTCGCCGCGCAGGGTCCGGTTGACGGCCAACTCCGCGACGACCAGGTACGTCGGGATCCCGGCCAGATGGAACATCAGCCGCTCGACGTCGAAGCGGCCCTCGCGGGCCTCGGCGATCCGGAACTCCACGTCGTCCAGGTCGCGGTAGTGGACGTCGACGCGGCGCCCCTCGATGCTCAGCCAGGCGCCTCCGTTGAACACCCCGCCGCCCCAGTCCCCGATCCCGAAGACCTGCCCCTCCCAGCCGAGCCCCTCCAGCGAGGCGGGGTCGAAGACCCCGTCCGCGCCGCGGTAGTACACCGCGAAGTCCCAGTCACTGTCCGCCCGATGCGTTCCCGCCGCCCGAGACCCCCCAAGCGCGACGGCCTCCACCCCGGCCAACCCGCCGAGCGTGCCGGCGACATGTTCCGCGAACTCCACCTCATCCACGGGAGGACGCTAACAGCGCACGCCCCGGAGGCCGCGCCGCAGGCGCGCGCCTCAGGGGCGCGGGGAACTGCGCGGCCCGCGCAGAACGGCGCCGCACCCGGCCACGGGGACCGGGTGGCACCCCGGACTCCGCAGCCGCGTGCGGCGCCGTCTCCGCGGCGAAGCCGCACAACCAGGGGCGCGGGGAACTGCGCGGCCCACGCGAAACGGCGCCGCACCCGGCAACGGGGACCGGGTGGCAACCCGGACTCCGCAGCCGCGTGCGGCGCCGTCCCCGCGCCCCTTACGCGCGCCTGCGGCGCTGCGCTCGGGGCGGGGGCGCGCCCGTCGTCACGCGGTCGGCACCGACGCCACGCCCTGCTCCAGGAACCGCTTGCCGTTCGCCTTCTCGGCGTACCCCTCGCGGTCCAGGTACGGGGTGATCCCGCCCAGGTGGAAGGGCCAGCCGGCGCCGGTGATCAGGCACAGGTCGATGTCCTGCGCCTCGGCGACCACGCCCTCGGCCAGCATCAGGCCGATCTCCTCGGCGACGGCCGTCAGCACCCGGTCCCGGACCTGCTGCTCCGTCAGGACGCTGTCGCCCTGCTTCAGCAGCGCCGCGACCTCCGGGTCCAGCTCCGGCTTCCCCGAGTCGTAGACGTAGAAGCCGCGCTTGCCGGCGTCCACCACGGCCTTGAGGTTCGGCGAGACCTTGAACCGCTCCGGGAACGCCCCCGCCAGCGTCTCGCTGACGTGCAGTCCGATCGCCGGCCCGACCAGCTCAAGCAGCACCAGCGGCGACATCGGCAGGCCCAGCGGCTCGACCGCCTTCTCCGCGACCTCGACCGGCGTGCCCTCGTCGACGACGTTCTGCACCTCGCCCATGAACCGGGTGAGGATCCGGTTGACCACGAACGCCGGGGCGTCCTTGACCAGTACCGCCGTCTTCTTCAGCTTCTTCGCCACCGCGAAGGCGGTGGCCAGCGAGGCGTCGTCGGTCTTCTCCGCCCGGACCACCTCCAGCAGCGGAAGCACCGCGACCGGGTTGAAGAAGTGGAAGCCCACCACCCGCTCCGGGTGCTTGAGCTTCGCGGCCATCTCCGTCACCGACAGCGAGGAGGTGTTGGTGGCCAGGATGGCCGTCTCCGGCACGACCGCCTCGACCTCGGCGAAGACCTGCTGCTTGACGCCGGTCTCCTCAAAGACCGCCTCGATCACGAAGTCCGCGTCCGAGAAGCCCTCGGCCTTCTCCAGCACGCCGCTGACCAGCGCCTTGAGCCGGTTGGCCTTGTCGCCGTTGATCCGGCCCTTGCCGAGGAGCTTGTCGATCTCGGCGTGGACGTAGCCCACGCCCTTGTCGACCCGCGCCTGGTCGATGTCGGTGAGCACGACCGGCACCTCAAGGCGGCGCACGAAGAGCAGCGCCAGCTGGGAGGCCATCAGACCCGCGCCGACCACGCCCACCTTGTTGACCGGACGCGCCAGCGACTTGTCCGGCGCGCCGGCCGGCCGCTTGCCGCGCTTCTGCACCAGGTTGAAGGCGTAGAGCCCGGCCCGGAGCTCGTCGCTCATGATCAGGTCGGCCAGCGCCTGGTCCTCGGCGTCGAACCCGGCCTGGAGATCGCCGTCCTTGACCTGGGCGATGATGTCCAGCGCCCGCAGCGGCGCCGGCGCGGCCCCGTGCAGCTTGCCCTCGACGACCAGCCGGCCCCACTCGACGGCCTGGTCCCAGGCCTCGCCGCGGTCCACCGGCTCGCGCTCGACCGAGACCTCACCGGTCAGCACCTTGGCGGTCCACAGCAGCGACTGCTCCAGGAAGTCGGCCGGCTCGAAGATCGCGTCCGCGATCCCCAGCTCGAAGACCTGCTTGCCCTTGAGCTGCTTGTTCTGGGCCAGCGCGTTGTCGATGATGACGTTGATCGCCTTGCCCGCGCCGATCAGGTTCGGCAGCAGCGTGCAGCCGCCCCAGCCCGGTACGAGGCCGAGGAAGCACTCCGGCAGCGAGAAGGCCGGCAGCCCGCTCGACACCGTGCGGTAGGTGCAGTGGAGGCCGATCTCCACGCCGCCGCCCATGGCGGCGCCGTTGTAGTAGGTGAAGGTCGGCACCGGCAGCGCGCCCAGGCGCTTGAAGGTGTCGTGTCCGCCCTTGGCGATCGCGACCCCGTCCTCGTGCCGGGACAGCACCTCGACGCCCTTGAGGTCGGCGCCCACCGCGAAGATGAACGGCTTTCCGGTGACGCCGACGGCGACGATCTCGCCGGCCGCGGCCTCCCGCTCCACCTGGTCCAGGGCCTCGTTGAACTTGGCGAGCGTCCCCGGGCCGATGGTGTTCGGCTTGGTGTGGTCGAAGCCGTTGTCGAGCGTGAGCAGCGCGAACCGCCCGGCGCCCAGCGGCAGTTCGAGGTGGCGGACCTGAACGTCCGTCACCACCTCGTCGGGGAACAGCTCGGCGGCGCGCTTCAGCTGCGCCATGTCCAGAGCAGCCATGCTCACTTGCCTCCCTCGAAGTGGGGGTTCTCCCAGATGACGGTCCCGCCCATGCCGAAGCCGATGCACATGGTGGTGATGCCGTAGCGGACGTCCGGGCGCTCCTCGAAGCGCCGGGCCAGCTGGGTCATCAGCCGGACCCCGGAGGAGGCCAGCGGGTGGCCGAAGGCGATCGCCCCGCCGTACGGGTTGACCCGCTCGTCGTCGTCGGCGATGCCGTAGTGGTCGAGGAGGGCCAGCACCTGGACGGCGAAGGCCTCGTTGATCTCGAAGGCGCCGATGTCGTCGATCGTCAGACCGGCCTTGGCCAGCGCCTTCTCGGTGGCCGGCACCGGGCCGACGCCCATCACCTCGGGCTCCACGCCGGCGAAGGCGTAGGAGACCAGGCGCATCTTGACCGGCAGGCCGAGCTCCTCGGCCACGTCCTCGGCGGCCAGCAGCGAGGCGGTGGCGCCGTCGTTGAGACCGGCGGAGTTGCCCGCGGTGATCCGGCCGTGGGCGCGGAACGGGGTCTTCAGCCCGGCCAGCTGCTCGACCGTGGTGCCGGGCCGCATCGGCTCGTCCACCGTGGCCAGGCCCCAACCGGTCTCGCCCGCTTCCGCGTTGGTGCGCCGCACCGCGACCGGGACCAGGTCCGGCTGGATCTTGTTGTCGGCGTAGGCCTTGGCGGCCTTCTCCTGGGAGCGGGCGGCGAAGGCGTCGCAGCGCTCCTTGGTGATCTGCGGGAACCGGTCGTGGAGGTTCTCCGCGGTCATCCCCATGAAGAGGGCCGACTCGTCGACCAGCTTCTCGGAGAGGAAGCGGGGGTTGGGGTCGACACCCTCGCCCATCGGGTGCCGGCCCATGTGCTCGACGCCGCCGGCGACCACCACGTCGTACGCACCGAAGGCGATGCCGCCGGCGGTGGTGGTGACGGCGGTCATCGCGCCGGCGCACATCCGGTCGATGGCGTAGCCGGGCACGGACTTCGGCAGGCCGGAGAGCAGAGCCGCGGTGCGGCCGATGGTCAGGCCCTGGTCGCCGATCTGCGTGGTGGCGGCGATGGCGACCTCGTCCACCCGTTCCGCCGGCAGGTTCGGGTTGCGGCGCAGCAGCTCCCGAATCGCCTTGATCACCAGGTCGTCGGCCCGGGTCTCGTGGTAGATGCCCTTCGGACCCGCCTTGCCGAACGGGGTGCGGACGCCGTCGACGAAGACGACGTCCCTCGCGGTACGAGGCACGGTGGCTCTCCTCCCAGATGCCAGGGGACAACGGGCGCGGCCGAGCCGGGGCGAGCACGACAGGGCTGGGCGGCGCCTCACAGAGGATGCTACCCGTTGGTAACCTTGCTGTCTGCCACCACGTTGTGAGCTGTCACACAGAGTCCTGGTCAGACGCCCCAGCTCGCGTCGGCCGGCCGGCGGCGCAGCAGCCGGGCGTGCCAGCGCCCGTCGTCGTGGTTCACGGCCAGCGGCAGCCCGAAGCACTCCGAGAGGTTCTCCGAGGTCAGCGTCGAATGGACGTCGCCCTGTGCGACGGTCGCGCCCTGCCGCAGCAGCAGCGCGTGGCCGAAGGAGGCCGGCAGCTCTTCGAGGTGGTGGGTCACCAGGATCATCGTCAGAGCCGGGAACTCGGCCGCCAGCACGTCCAGCGAGTCGATCAGCTGCTCCCGGGAGGGCAGGTCGAGCGCGGCGGCCGGCTCGTCAAGCAGCAGCAGCCGCGGCTGGGGCACCAGCGCCCGGGCGATCCGGGCCCGGGACTGCTCGCCCTGGGAGCAGGAGAGGATCTCCCGGTCGGCCATCGCGCCGAGGCCCATCAGCTCCATGGACTCCAGCGCCCGCTTCTTCTCGGCCTGGCCGTACCTGCGGGGCAGCGGCTGGACGGTGCCGGTGATGCCGGTGAAGACGTAGTCCCGGACCGAGAGCCTGGGCGGGATCCGGTTGGCCGCCGAGACGTTGCCGACGTCGGCGCGCAGCTCCCGCATGTCGACCCGGCCGAGGCGGTTGCCGAGGATCTCCACCGTCCCGGAGCTGGGGAACTGCACGGCGCCCGCGAGGGAGAGGATCGTCGACTTGCCGGCCCCGTTGTGCCCGAGCAGCGCGTAGCGCTGGCCGCGGGTGACCACCCAGTCGATGTCCCGCAGCAGTTGCTTGGGGCCTGCGGCCGTGCTGCGCCAGAGGCTGACGCCTTCCAGGCGCAGGACGGTTTCGTTGCTGGGCAAGGTCTTCCCTCCTGGGGGGTGTTCTTCCGGCCCTGCGGGCCGCGAATCCGGGGCGCCCCGGGATTGCAGCGCCGAAGGCGCGAAATCAGGGGCGCGGGGAACTGCGCGCCCGACCACCTACGTTGCCGCACCCGCCGATGGCGAGTTAGCTGCCGCTCGTATCGCGAGACGCCGGCGCCTCGGCGAACGCCTTCGCCAGCACCGGGGCGACCAGCCCCACCTGCCAGTCCCGCGCCCCCAGCGCACTCAGCGCGGCGCCGATCTCGGCCTCGCCGGCCGGCGTCGGCGGCGCCCACGCCACCCGGCGCACCAGCTCCGGGGTCATCAGGTTCTCGGCCGGGACGTTCAGCCGCTCCGACAGCTCCGCCACCGCCGCCCGCGCGGCGGTCAGCCGTCCGGCCGCGACCGGGTCCTTGTCCGCCCACGCCCGGGGCGGCGGCGGGCCGTCGTGGGCGGCCGAGATCGGCGGCAGCTCCGCCTCGGGCAGCGCCCGGGCCCGGTCGACGGCCGCCTGCCACTGCTCCAGCGTCCGCCGCTGCCCGCGCGGCGCGAAGCCGGGGACGGCCTGCAGCGCCTGCACGTCGGCCGGCATGGCCAGCGCCGCGGCCACGATCGCCGCGTCCGGCAGGACCCGGCCGGGGGAGACGTCGCGGTGCTGGGCGATCCGGTCCCGGGTCAGCCACAGCTCCCGTACCGTCGCCAACTGCCGCCGCCGGCGCACCTTGTGCATACCGGAGGTCCGGCGCCAGGGGTCGGTCCGCGGGGCGGGGGTGGGGGCGGCCGCGATCGCGGCGAACTCCTCCAGGGCCCACTCCAGCTTCCCCTGCTCCTCGAGCACCCGCTCCAGCCGGTCGCGCAGCTCCACCAGCACCTCGACGTCCAGCGCCGCGTACCGCAGCCACGGCTCGGGCAGCGGGCGGGTGGACCAGTCGACCGCCGAGTGCCCCTTCTCCAGGGTCAGCCCGAGGACGTTCTCCACCATCGCGCCCAGGCCGACCCGGGGGAACCCGGCGATCCGCCCGGCCAGCTCGGTGTCGAAGAGCCGGCTCGGCCGCATCCCGAGCTCGGCGAGGCAGGGCAGGTCCTGGGTGGCGGCGTGCAGAACCCATTCGGCGTCGGCGATCGCCTCGCCCAGCGAGGTGAGGTCGGGGCAGCCGACCGGATCGATCAGCGTGCTGCCCGCACCGGCCCGGCGCAGCTGGATCAGGTACGCGCGCTGCCCGTACCGGTAGCCGGAGGCGCGCTCGGCGTCGATGGCGACCGGACCGCTGCCGGCGCGGAAGGCCTGGACGACCCGATCGAGGGCCTCGGCGTCCGCGATCACCGGCGGGATCCCCTCCCGCGGTTCGAGGAGTGGTACCGGCTCGGTGCCCCTGGTGACTGAGAGGTCCTCGGCGTCCTGGCTCTGGGGGCTCTTCCGGCGGTCCTCGGCGGGGGCGGTCTCTCGGGCGTCGGTCACGCCCCAAGACTACGCCTGTGCGTACGAGCGCCTCCGAGTGCGCGTCTGCCCCGCCCCCGGCCCCACTCGGGGAGGGGAAGGGGCGGGGCGGGCACGCGGGGGCCTCGGCTTAAGCCTTCGGAAAAACGTTCCTCCCTATCGCGTTCGCGGGTGGAGGGTCAGTGGATGATGCCGGTCCGCAGGGCCACCGCGACCATTCCGGCCCGGTCCCCGGTGCCCAGCTTGCGGGCGATCCGGGCCAGGTGGCTCTTCACGGTGAGCGCGGAGAGCCCCATGGACACCCCGATCGCCTTGTTGGACTGCCCCTCCGCCACCAGCCGCAGCACCTCGACCTCGCGGCCGGAGAGCTCACGGTACTGCGGGGCGCCGTTCTGCCCCGGCTGTCCGGGCGGACCCGGGCGGCGGACCCGTCCGGCCAGCGGGTGGCCCAGCGCGTGCAGCCCGGGACGCTGCCCCGGCTGGGTGTTGGCGCGGGTGCCGGTGACGACGTAGCCCTTCACCCCGCCGGCCAGCGCGCTGCGGACCGCGCCGATGTCGTCGGCGGCCGAGATCGCCAGACCGTTGGGCCAGCCCGCGGCCCTGGTCTCGGCGAGCACGGTCAGCCCGGATCCGTCTGGAAGATGGACGTCGGCGACACAGATGTCGCGCGGGGTACCGACCCTCGGCCGGGCCTCGGCAACGGAGGACGCCTCGATCACGTCGCGCACGCCCAGAGCCCACAGATGCCGGGTGACCGTGCCGCGGACCCGGGGGTCCGCCACGACGACCATGGCTGTGGGCTTGGTGGGGCGGTAGGCGACCAGGTTTGCGGGGTGCTCGAGAAGAACCGACACCAGGCCTCCTGTAAGGGATGGCTGACGGACCGGACCGCCGGTCCCGGAAGTACCGGCCGGGAAGTCGGGGGGCCGCCGATGGAAAGGGTCACAGAGAGCTTCGGCACCTTCTGTGCCCGGCTTTAGCGAAAGATCACGATGCCCTGTGCCGCGAGCGGACATTTGCGACATCTCGACCTTCCACCATGAGCATAAATCACCCATAAGCTGTCAAAACCAGTCGGGGCGCGTGTCGAAATCCTTAATCGGGTGATTCACCGTCAGTGTGTGCGATTCCCGGTGCCGCTGACGCTCCGTGATCACCGCTCGGCAGGGCCCTGCGCTGCCGAGTCGTCGCGACGCCGCACCCGGCGTTCGATCAGGTGGCCGGACGGAAGTCGGAAGGGCGTGGGCTCAGTGCCGCGGCCGCCGCCGCGTGGGCATCCGCACCACGCCCGCCGGCGGCCGGCCGACCGGCCCGTCCGCCGCCCGGTGCGGCGGCACCGGCGGCCCGGCCGGTACCGGAGGCAGGCCCGCGCAGGAGCACAGCAGCTCGCACCAGGCCGCCAGATGCCGGTCCAGCCGCTCGTCCAACGGTGTCCAGGACGCCCGGAGTTCGATCTCGGTGGCGGTCGGCCGCTCGCTCAGCGTCCCGAAGTGGTGGGTGGCGGCACGGGTCACCGAGCCGCCGGCCTCATGCTGCTCGGCGCCGCGCTGCGCCAGCGCGTCGACCAGCCAGCTCCAGGCGACGTCCGGCAGCAGCGGATCACCGGCCATCTCCGGTTCCAGCTCGGCCCGGGCCAGGGTGACCACGCGGAAGGCGCCGTTCCAGGCCTTGTGCCCGTCCGGTTCGTGGAGCAGGACGAAGCGGCCGTCCGCCAGCTCCTCGCCCTCCGACTCCACCGCCGCGGTCAACGCGAAGGCGTGCGGGGCGAGTCGGCGCGGTGCGGGCGCCTCCTCCAGGCGCACCTCCGGCCGGGGCCGGGCGGAGCGCAGCGCGGTCACGGCACGCCGGAAGGCGGAGGGGTGGCCGCCGTCGGGATCGCCGGCGCCCTCAGAATCCCCCGCGCGCCGCGCGTCCTCCGGGCCGCCCGAATCCGCCGGATGTCCGCTGACCGCTGCCATGCCGGAAGACTAAGACGACGGCACGTCCCAACGGGGGATCCGGCTCCCGTGCGGCGCGCCGGGTCGCGCGTGCGAGGATTTCCCCGTGACCGATTCGACCGCCTCTGGGCTCACCGCAGCATCCGCCACGCCGAACGACCCTGCCGCCCCGGCCTCCGCCCTCCAGGACAGCGCCTTCCTGCGCGCCTGCCGCGGCGAGCCGGTGCCGCACACGCCGGTCTGGTTCATGCGCCAGGCCGGGCGCTCGCTGCCGGAATACCACAAGGCGCGCGAGGGCATCCCGATGCTCGAGTCCTGCATGCGTCCTGAGCTGGTCAAGGAGATCACCCTGCAGCCGGTCCGCCGGCACAAGGTGGACGCCGCCGTCTACTTCAGCGACATCGTCGTCCCGCTGAAGGCGATCGGCATCGACCTGGAGATCAAGCCGGGCGTCGGCCCGGTGATCGCCGACCCGGTGCGCAGCGCCAAGGACCTGGAGCGGCTGCGTCCGCTGGAGCCGGACGACGTCCGCTACGTCGCCGAGGCGATCGGCCTGCTGGTGGCCGAGCTCGGCGCCACCCCGCTGATCGGCTTCGCCGGCGCGCCCTTCACCCTGGCCAGCTACCTGGTCGAGGGCGGCCCCTCGAAGAACCACGAGCGGACCAAGGCGTTGATGTACGGCGAGCCGAAGCTCTGGAACGAGCTGCTCGACCGGCTGGCCGGGATCACCGCCGCCTTCCTCAAGGTGCAGATCGAGGCGGGCGCGAGCGCGGTCCAGCTCTTCGACTCCTGGGTGGGCGCGCTGGCCCCGGAGGACTACCGGCGCAGCGTCATGCCGGCCAGCGCCAAGGTCTTCGAGGCGGTCGCCGGTTACCGGGTGCCGCGGATCCACTTCGGCGTGGGCGCCGGCGAGCTGCTCGGGCTGATGGGCCGGGCCGGCGCGGACGTGGTCGGCGTCGACTGGCGGGTGCCGCTGACCGAGGCGGCGGTCCGGGTCGGCCCCGGCAAGGCGCTCCAGGGCAACCTGGACCCGGCGGTGCTCTTCGCCCCGCGCGAGGTGGTCCGCACCAAGGCGCGCGAGGTGCTCCACTCCGCGCAGTCCGCGGGCGCCGGCCACATCTTCAACCTCGGCCACGGCGTCCTGCCCACCACGGACCCGGACGCCCTGACCCACCTCGTCGAGTTCGTCCACGAGACGACGCAGCGCTAGGCGGCTGCCGCCCGGCCGCCGCCGCTGCCGGCCCCTGCCGCCCGCTGGGGAGGGCCGGCAGGGGCGCGGGCCGGGTCACCGCGCCTCGCCGGCCGGCGGGCCGTCGGGCGCCGGGTTCTCCGGCTCCGCCCCGGGCCCCGCTGCTTCCGCCGCTTCCGCCCCTTGCGCCGGTGCCGCCGCTTGCGCCGGTGCCGCCGCTTCCGCCGGCTCTATCGGTTCCGCCGGTTCCGCCGGTTCCGCCGGTTCGAAGGGCTCGGCGGCCTCAAGGGGCTCGGGCGGCTCGGGCGCTGCCGCCCGCCTGCGCCGGGCCCGCCACACCCAGAGCCCGGCGACCACCGCCGCCACGCCGAGGAACGGCAGCGCGGCCGCCACTGCCGAGACGATCCAGCGCACGGTCGCCACGAACGCGTGCCAGCCGCCGGCCAGCGCGGCCCCGACGCCGGAGGAGCCCTTGTGCCGCTCGGTCGGCGCGGCCGGCTCCGGCTGGTAGACCACCAGCGTCAGCGTGGACATCGCCGACTGGTCCCGCAGCCCCTTCTGCTGCGCCTCCAGCGACTCCAGGTCCGACTCGCGCTGGGTCAGCACCGACTCCAGAGCGGTCAGGTCGGAGATGGTCTGCGCCCTGGCCATCAGGTCCCGGATCCGCTGGACGCTGGCGCGGGCCGAGGCCACCCTGCTGTCCACGTCCGCGACCTGCGCGGTGACGTCCTGCGCGGAGCGCTCCTGGCCCAGCACCGTGCCCAGCGCGGCCAGCCGGTGGTAGACCGAGTCGAAGGAGCCCGCCGGCACACGCAGCACCAGTTGCGCCGCCTGGCTGAGATCCGGCCCGGTCGGCTCCGCCAGCGGTGCGGTCTGCTGCGGCTGGCCGTCCGCCGGCGCGGTCTGCTGCGGCTGGACGATCCCGCCGTCGTTCCCGCTGGTCTCGTCGCCGACGTAGCCGCCGGCCGCCGCGGTCAGCTGCTCCGCGCGGGCCACGGCGGCGTCCGGCTGCCGGGTGCTGATCTGCGTCTCGGCCGTGTAGACGATCTGCCGGCCGGCTCCGGGACCGGGCATCGCGGTCGCGGAGGGGGACGCCGGGGCCGTGCCGCCGCTCACGCCACCGGCTCTCGACCCGCTCGCGGCCCCGCCCTGATTCGCGGTGCCGCCACCGCTCCCACCGCTCCCACCGCTCCCGCCGGTTCCACCGCCCCCACCGCCCCCGCCGTTCGCCGGGGCCGCCGCCGCTCCGCCCGCCCGCTCTGCCGAGGAACTGCTCGATCCGCCTCCGCCTCCGCCTCCGCAGCCGGCCGTGAGCGCGCAGAGCGCCGCGGCCAGCAGTACGGCACCCGCGGCCGCGGTCGGCCCGGGCCGGCCGCGTCTTCGGGACGGGGCGGGCTCGTGGTCCCGCTGGGTCGCATTCGCCCTCGATGGCTGTCTCTTCACGGCGCTTGGATGCGGAACCGGTGGAAAGGGTTCCCGGCTGCCGGGCCGTCCGGGGGTGGTGAGAGAGTTGAAGGCATGCGCAGCAGTTCCACTCCTCCGCCCGAGGCGCCCCGGGTGCTGGTGATCGGCGGGGGGATCGCCGGCCTCGCCGCGGCCGCCCGCCTGCTCGGCGTCCTCGGCGGAGGCGGCGCGGGCGCGGGCGCGGGCGTTGGCACAGGAGCTGGCGCGGACGGCCCGGTCGTGCGCCCCCACGTCACCCTCCTCGACGAGGCGGACCGCTTCGGCGGCAAACTGCGGCCGGGAGAGGTCGGCGGGATCGCCGTCGACCTCGGCGCCGAGTCCATGCTGGCCCGCCGCCCGGAGGCGGTGGAGCTGGCCCGCTCGGCCGGGCTCGGCCCGGAGCTCGAACCGCCGACCACCGCCAAGGCCGCGATCTGGACCCGCGGCGCCCTCCGCCCGATGCCGACCGGCCATGTGATGGGCGTTCCGGGCGACCTGAACGCCCTCGCCGCCACCGGGGTGATCTCCCCGGAGGGGATGCGGCGGATCCGCGCGGACCTCTCCGCCCCGGCCACCGAGGTCGGCGAGGACGTCGCGATCGGCGAGTACGTGGCCGCCCGGGTCGGCCGCGAGGTGGTGGACCGCCTGGTGGACCCGCTGCTCGGCGGGGTCTACGCCGGCCACGCGGACCGGATCTCGATGCGCGCCGCCGTCCCCCAGCTGCTGCCGGTCGCCCAGCGCGAACGCTCGCTGGTGGAGGGGGTGCGCGGCATCCTCGCGCGCGCCGCTCAGTCCTCGGCCGCCGCCCCCGGTACCCCGCCCGCCCCCGTCTTCCAGGGCGTCCGAGGCGGCCTCGGCCGGCTGCCGGGCGCCGTCGCCGCGGCCTGCCGGGAGGCCGGCGGCGAGCTGCGCACCGGCACCGGCGTCAAGGAGCTGCGCCGTACCCCCGACGGCTGGCGAGCGGTCACCACGGGCGGCGAGGAGCTCGCCGCGGACGCGGTGGTGCTGGCCGTCCCGGCCGCCGCCGCGGCCCGCCTCCTCGCGGCCGAG
The DNA here is from genome assembly GCF_000744815.1 of Phaeacidiphilus oryzae TH49. Taxonomy (NCBI): domain Bacteria; kingdom Bacillati; phylum Actinomycetota; class Actinomycetes; order Kitasatosporales; family Streptomycetaceae; genus Phaeacidiphilus; species Phaeacidiphilus oryzae. The sequence continues at coordinate 1,887,343 of NZ_JQMQ01000005.1, read as the reverse complement.
GCGCCGGCCGCCGCGGGGGAGTTGGGGGCGGTCGAGTACGCCTCGATGGCCCTGGTGACCCTCGTCTTCCAGCGCTCCGCGCTCGGTGCGGGTGGCGCCGACGGCGTTCCGCCCGGCAGCGGATTCCTGGTGCCGCCGGTGGACGGCCGCCGGATCAAGGCCGCCACCTTCTCCAGCAACAAGTGGGGCTGGTTGGCCGAGTCCGCCCCGGACTCCTTCGTCCTGCGCACCTCCTTCGGCCGGCACGGCGAGGCCGAGGCGCTGGAGCTGCCGGACGAGGAGCTGGTCGCCGCCGCCCTGGGCGACCTCCGCGAGGCCGCCGGCATCCACGCCCTCCCCTACGCCTCGACGGTCACCCGCTGGTACGGCGGCCTGCCGCAGTACCCGGCGGGGCATCTGGACCGGGTCGCCCGGATCCGCGAACTCGCCCGCAAGCTGCCCGACTTGGCGCTCTGCGGTGCCGCCTACGACGGAGTGGGCATCCCCGCCTGCGTGGGCAGCGGCCGGCGCGCCGCCGACGACGTACTCTCCGGCCTGAGCCGACACCCACGTACCGAAAGGACAACCGAACGATGAGCGAGACGCCCGAGACCGCGGCGGCCGAGACCGCGGCGCCCGAGACGGCGCCCGGGAAGAAGAAGGCGCGCGAACTCAACGAGGTCATCCGCTACACCCTGTGGTCGGTGTTCCGGCTCCGCGAGGCGCTGCCGGAGGACCGCTCCGCCCAGATCGCCGAGGTCGAGCAGCTCTTCGACCAGCTGGCCGGCAAGGGCGTGACCATCCGCGGCAGCTACGACGTCTCCGGCCTGCGCGCCGACGCCGACCTGATGATCTGGTGGCACGCGGAGGACAGCGACGACCTGCAGGAGGCGTACAACCTCTTCCGCCGCACCAGGTTCGGCCGCGCCCTGGAGCCGGTGTGGTCCAACATGGCGCTGCACCGCCCGGCGGAGTTCAACAAGTCGCACATCCCGGCCTTCCTGGCCGACGAGCACGCTCGCGACTACATCTGCGTCTACCCGTTCATCCGCTCGTACGACTGGTACCTGCTGGAGGACAAGGACCGCCGCGAGATGCTCGCCGAGCACGGCAAGATGGCCCGCGGCTACCCGGACGTCCGGGCCAACACCGTGGCCTCCTTCGCCCTCGGCGACTACGAGTGGATCCTCGCCTTCGAGGCCGACGAGCTGCACCGGATCGTGGACCTGATGCGCCACCTCCGCGCCTCCCGCGCCCGCCTCCACGTCCGCGAGGAGGTCCCGTTCTACACCGGCCGCCGCAAGCCGATCGCGGAACTGGTCAACGGACTGGCCTGACCCGGACTCACCAGTCGGCCGCGGCCGCCCAGCGCCGCGGCGGGCGCAGGGCGGCCCGCAGCAGCGGGTCGCGGATCGCGGCCGCCCCGGCGACCGCCACCGCGGCCAGCGACTCGCTCCGGCCGCCCGCCGTCCACCGGCGCCCCGGCAGGGAGTCCCGCCGCCCCCGCCGGCTCCGGCGCATGCCGCCGAGCCGGCGCAGCAGCTCCTGCCCGGCCGGCGCGGCCCAGCGGGTGTAGGGGTAGACGTCGACCCGGGCCATCAGCAGCGTCCCGGTGGTGAGGATCAGCGGCAGCGCGAACCAGGAGGCCACCGCGGACGGCCGGGAATGTCCGGCGCCGATCCCGAGACTCCCGGTGAGAAGGGCCATCAGCAGGCACAGCACGGTCAGCCACATGGCGTGCCGGACCGCGCGCACCGCGCTGCTGGTCCGCTCCCGCACCCAGCTCGGCACCGCGAGCCCGGCCCCGGCCAGCCGGATGGCGATCTCCAGTACGGCCGGGTCGGCGGCCAGCGCCTGGCGCAGCTCCTCGGTCCTGCACTGGCCCTCGGGGCCGATCGCGGCGAAGGCCGCCTCCTCCAGCTCGTCGGCCGGCTCCGGGCGCGCGACGGTGGTCCAGCCGGTGTGCGCCAGCAGCAGCCTGCCGCGCAGCGCCATCCGCACCAGGACCAGGTCGACCACCCGCTCCGGGCCGCCCGCCAGATAGGCCGCGTCGAACAGGCCGATCCCCTCGTCGGGCCCGGCCGGCGACGGCAGGAGCTCCTCCGGGGAGCCCTGGGCGCTGGTCGCCGCCACGGCGCGGCACAGCCGGGCGCAGGCGAGCGCGGAGACCACGCACGCGGGGAGGAGGAAGAGCAACACCGACATGGGTGCCGTTCTAACCGGCGCGCCCGGCTGCGGCCACGCCATTTCCGGCCGCGATATCAAACCGTGATCGCGCCGTCTCGGCATGCGATCACCGCGCGGGACGCGGAAGGCCGCACGGCCGCCGGGAGTTGAGCAGGGCCGGCCGCGTGCCGGGTCCCCCGTGCCCGACGCGGGGCCGGCCCCGCCATCCCCCAGCGCCTGAGGATGGCGCCCCGAGGCGGTCCGGGGAAGCTCTGCACCGCCTTCTCAGAGCAAGATTTGAGGTTCGTGCGCGGAAACGGGGCTCGGCGCCGTCCGTTCGCCCGCGCCCGCCCGCTCCGGGCCCCGGGGCCGCGCCCCGGTCTCGACTCTCCCGTTTCGTAGGCCTTCGCACCCCTGTGGCAGGCCGTACTCGTGGACCGTGAGCCGGGTCACGTGATAGGTAGTTCCCGAGTTCGAATTCGGAAGGCGCCGGGGGGAATCGGTGAAGAGTCTGTTCGGGACGCTCGGGCGGCGGATGCGCGGGCGGGCCGCCGTACGGCTCGATCCCGACTGCGGCGACCACCGGATAAGCGGCCTGCGCTCGGTGGCCGCCGCCCGCGACTGGCCGGCGCTGCGCGACGCCCTCCTCTCCGCCCTCGACCCGGACGACCCGGAGGACCTCGGCCGGCTCGTCTCGGGCCTCGCCGGGCTGAAGGGCCTGGAGGAGTGGCTGCCCGCCGCGGCCGAGAAGGCCGAGAAGGAGGAGGCAGCCGCAGGGGACGGGCAGGGGGAAGGACGCGAAGGACCCGAAGGGGGCGGAGGACGCGAAGGGGGCGACGGCGAAGGGGCCGCCCTGCCCCTGCTCCTCTCCGGCGCGCGGCACGTCAGATGGGGCTGGGAGGCCCGCACCTCGGCCCTCGCGAAGGACGTCAGCCGCGAGCAGTGGGACACCTTCTTCGACCGGCTGCGCATCGCCGAGGAGCAGCTCTTCCGGGCCGCCGAGCTGCGTCCGGCGTGGTCCGCGCCCTGGAACTCCCTGCTGGTGATCGCCAGGGGGGCCAGTCTGGGCCCGGAGATCTCCCGCGTCCGCTTCGAGGCCGCCGTCCGCCGCTCCCCGTCCGACCTGACCGCCCACCGCGACCGGCTGCTCGGATTCTGCCCCCGGTGGAGCGGCTCCTTCGAGGAGCTGCACGGCTTCGCCCGTGAGGTCTCCGCCGCGGCCCCGGACGGCAGCCCGCTGCACGAGCTGGTCGCCCGCGCCCATGTCGAGCACTGGTGCGAGCTGGACGGCGGGGCCGAGGGGGCCGCCTACCTCCGGCGGCCGGCCGTCCGCGAGGAGCTGGTCGAGGCGGCCCGCCGTTCCGTCTTCCACCCCGACTTCCCCCGCCGGCCCGGCTGGCAGCTGGTCCACAACGTGTTCGCGATGGCCTTCTCGCTGGCCCGGGACGACGAGTCGGCCCGCCGGCTCTTCCTCGAACTGGACGGCCTGGTCACCGAGGCGCCCTGGCAGTACTTCAACTCGGGGCCGGAGGCGGCCTTCCGACTGCACCGCGACCGCTGTCTCGGCTGACCGCCCGCCGAGTCGCCCACCAAGCCGCCCGCCGATCCACCCGTCGATCCCGCCCGCCGACCCGCCCACCACGCCGATACCGAGAAGCCGCATCTCCAGGGGGCCGTACCAGCCGTGTCAGCACCAGCAGCCCAGCCGTCGGACGACGCCCGCCTCTTCCAGGTGGACCTGCGCGGGCTCGTCGACCTCCTCTCCCACCACCTCTACACCAGCCCCCAGGTCTACCTGCGCGAGCTGCTGCAGAACGCGGTGGACGCGGTCTCCGCCCGGCAGGCCCGCGACCCCGACGCCCCCGCCCGGATCACCATCCGCACCGGGGAGCGGCTGACCGTCACCGACACCGGGATCGGCCTCACCGAGGCCGACGTCCACACCTTCCTCGCCACCATCGGCCGCAGCTCCAAGCGTGTCGCGTCCGCCGGCGGCCCCGAGGCGCGGCTGGCCGAGCAACTCGCCGGCACCAGGGCCGAGTTCATCGGTCAGTTCGGCATCGGCCTGCTCGCCTGCTTCACCGTCGCGGACCAGATCACCGTGGTCAGCCGCTCCGCGGCGGACCCCGGGGCGCCGGCGGTCCGCTGGGTCGGCGGCTCCGACGGCCGGTACACCCTCACCGTCCTCCCCGCCTCCGCCCAGCCCGAGCCCGGCACCACCGTCAGCCTGCGGCCCCGCCCGGACGCCGCCGAGTACACCGCCCCCGCCGAGGTCCGCCGGCTCGCCCTCCACTACGGCCGGCTGCTGCGGCACCCGGTCACCGTGGAGGAGGAGGGGGCGCGGGACGGCGCCGTCCGGATCGACGACACCCCGCCGCCCTGGGCCCGCCGCCACGCCACCCGCGCCGAACGGGCCGAGGCCCTGGCCGGGTACTGCCGCGAGACCTTCGGCTTCACCCCGCTCGCCTCGATCGACCTGGCGCTGCCCGCGGTCGGGCTCACCGGCGCGGCCTTCGTCCTCCCCGAGGACGTCCCCGCGGACCGCCGCTCCGGCCACCGGGTGCACCTCAAGGGGATGCTCCTCACCGAGCGCGGCGAGGAACTCCTTCCGGAGTGGGCGTACTTCGTGCGCTGCGCGGTGGACGCGGACAGCCTCCGCCCGACCGCCTCCCGCGAGGCGCTGTACGAGGACGAGACGCTGGCCGCGGTCCGGGACGCCCTGGGCGCCCGGATCCGGGACTGGCTGGCCGGCCTCTCCGCCTCCGACCCCGTGCTGCTCCAGCGGTTCGCCGCCGTCCACCACCTCGCCATCAAGGCGCTCGCCCGCTACGACGACGAGCTCCTGCGGGTGCTGCTGCCCTGGCTGCCGTTCGAGACCACGGACGGGGACGTCACCCTCGACGAGTTCGCCCGCAGCCACCCGGTGGTGCTGGTCACCCGCACCGTCGAGGAGTTCCGGCAGGTCGCGCAGATCGCCTCGGCGGCCGGACTCGGCGTGGTGAACGGCGGCTACGCCTACGTCCGCGACCTGGTCCACCGGCTGCCCGAGGTCCGTCCCGGCACCACCGTCGCCGACCTCGACCCGGACACCGTCACCGCCCATCTGGACGGCGTCGACCCGGTGGTGGAGCTGGCCGCGGCCGGCTTCCTGGCGATCGCCCGGGAGACCGTCGCCCGCTTCGAGTGCGACGTCGCCCTGCGCAGCTTCCACCCCGCCGCCGCACCCGCCCTGCTGCTGGACGACCGGGAGGCCCGGCACGAGCGCACCCGGGCCGAACTCGCCCAGGAGGCGGACGGGTTGTGGGCGGACATCCTCGGCTCGCTGCGCTCCGCCGAGCCCCGTGCGCAGCTGATCCTCAACCACCTCAACCCGCTGGTCCGCCGGGCCGTCGGGATCGGCCACCGGGAGCTGGCGGCCACCGCCGTGGAGACCCTCTACGGCCAGGCCCTGCTGATGACCCGCCGGCCGCTGCGCCCCAGCGAGTCCGCGCTCCTCAACCGGGCCTCCCTCAACCTCCTCGACTTCGCCCTCGGCGCGGTCGAGGACGCCGGCCGCCCCGGCGGCCGCCAAGGAACCGACGGCCCGCACGGCAGGGAGCGCTGATGCTGGACACCAGGGACGCCGTCCTCGACGCCCTCCGCGCCAACGACGCCGAGCCGTACGGCCGCGCCCGTACCGTCGTCGCCGAGGAACTCGCCGCCGCGGCCGAGCAGTTCGACGACGACGAGCTGCTCGTGCTGGCCCTCCTCGACCTGATGGAGGCGTACGAGTACGACACCGAGACCCGGAAGGTCCCGGTGGTCTTCGCCCGGATACTCAAGCTCTGGGACGCCTCCCCGGGGGCCTTCGGCGACTGGGCCCGGCAGCAGGTCTTCTGGCGGTTCAAGTGGGTGGCCAGTGCCCTCCTCGGGCTGCCCGAGGTGCCGCTGGAGAGCTCCCACGGCTGGCTGGCCGAGATGCGCCGCCGCTACCAGGAGGCCGGACTCGACCTCCAGCCGTACTACGCCCGGCGGTTCCACCTGGCCGACCACACCGGCATCGGCCGCGAGGAGGCCTTCGAGCTGTGGGCGGCCCGCCCGCGCGCCCGGTACAGCGACTGCGAGGTCTGCGAACACCGCCACAAGGCCGAGTACTTCGTGCTGCGCGGCGAGGACGAGCGGGCGGTCGAGGCCCTGCGCCCGGCCCTGGACGGCCGCAGCACCTGCAGTATCGAGCCGTACTCCAGCCAGGGCACGGCCCTCCTCCCGCTGCTCCGGCTGGGCCGGCTGGAGGAGGCCCGCACCGCCCACCTGTCCGGCTACCGGGCCGCCCGGCGGTCGGCGAGCGCCAACGGGCAGATCGGGCTCCACCTGGAGTTCTGCGCGCTCAGCGGCAACGAACCGCGCGGACTCGAGATCCTCGCCGAGAACCGGGAGCGGTTCGCCGGGGCGGCCGGCGACCCGCGCTCCTACCACGGACTCCTGGCCGGGGTACAGCAGTTGACGGCCCGTCTGCTGGAGCTCGGGCACGGCGACGCGCCCGCCGCGGACCCGCCCGGCGGCAGCTGGACCGTGCGCGGCCTCCACGAGTGGGCCGAGCGCGAGGGGCAGGCCATCGCCGAGCGCTTCGACGCCCGCAACGGCACCACCGCCTGCTCCGACCAGCGCCGCGCCAGGCTGGCCCGCCGCCCGCTCACCGACCGGCCGCTCGCCCTCGGCCTCCGCGTCGCCCTGCTGCCCGCGACCGTCCCCGCCCCGGAGCCGGCCGTCGCGAACGCTGCGGAGAGCGCCCAGGCGGCGGGGACCGGGATGACCGGGCAGGACCTGTCCAAGCAGGACCTGTCCGAGCTGATCCGCCGGGCCCGCGCGCTGCGCCTCGACGGTCTTCCGGACACCGACGGCCTCTGGCGCGAGATCGCCCGCCGGATCGGCCCGGGTGGCCCGGCGGACCCCGCCACCCCCCTCGACCCCGACCTCGGCCCGCCCGAGCTCCTCTCCGCCGAGCTCGCCGAACGCCGTGCCTTCGAGCACGGCGACCGCGGCCGGACCACCGAGGCCCGCGCCGAACTCGCCGTCGCGGCCGACCTGTACGCCCGCGCGGGAGTGCCCGGCCGGGCGCTCCTCGCCCGCGCCCGCCGGGCCGGCCGCCGGGAGGACGGGGAATCGATCGACTGGGCGGAGCTGGACGAGGTCCTCGACCGTGCGGCCGGCGAGGCGGAACCGCTGGAGCAGGTGCTGATCCGCCAGTGCCGCGCCTTCGCCGCCTACCGCGAGGCCACCGAACTACCCGCCGCCGAGCCGGCGGGGGAGTCGGCTCCGGCGGGGGAGCAGGAGCCGGAGGTGCTCGCCCGCTTCGAGCGGGAGAACGCGGCCCTCCTCGCCGAGGCTCGCCGGGCCGGCCGTCCGCACTGCGAGGCCACCGCGTACGAGTACGCGGCCCTGGTGCTCCTCCGGCACGGCGACCCCGAGCGGGCCGAGGCCGAACTCGCCCACGCCGAGCGGATCCTGACCGACTGCGGCCATCCCTGGCGGCTGCCCCGCGTGCTGCTGCTGCGGGCCGAGATCCGGATGCGCTCGAACCGCCTGCCGGAGGCCGTCGAGACCGCCCGGGAGGCGCTGGCCCTGGCCGCGGTCCACCCCGGCGAACGGGACTTCCCGCACGCCTCGGCGCACTCGCTGCTCGGCTTCGCCCTCGCCTCCAGCGGCCGGCCGGCCGAGGCCGCCCAGCACCTCACCGCGGCGGCCGACGGCTTCGACCGCGACGGCGTCCCCGCCGAGGCCGCCCGCTCCCGCTGCCTGCTGGCCACCCTGCTGCGGGACACCGGCCGCACCGCCGAAGCGGTCTCGATCCTCGAATCCCTCCTCCACATCGAGAGCGGGCCGGCGCAGCGCGGCGGCCTGGAGGGGCGGCAGCGCGCCCAGGCCCGCCTCGACCTCGCCCGCGGCCTCACCGAACTGGGGGAACACCGGGACGCGGCCGAGGAGTTCGTCTCCCTGGCCGCCGCCATCGCGGACTGGCCGGAGGACGAGCAGGGCGTCCACACCATGGTCGCCTGCGAGGCCGCCGTCGCCCTCCTCCGGGCCGGGCGCCCGGAGGAGGCCGCCACCGCGCGCGAACACGCCCTCACCGCCCACCGCCGCGCCCCGCGCGCCGACCACGCGGTCGCGATGCTCCATGAGTCGGCGAGCCGGATCGGGCGGTCCGAGGCGGAGGACGCCCTCCCCGAGGCCCTGGCCCTTCTCGACCGGGCCGACTCCGTGCTGGCCGACGCGGTCGGGGCCGGACTGCCGGTCCAGGCCTGGTTCCAGTCCGGCCAGTCCGGCTACCGGCGGGGCCGCCTGCTGGCCGACGCGGAGCGCTACCAGGAGGGCCTGGCCGAGCTGGAGCGCGCCATCGCCGCCTACGAGTCGGGCCCCGGCCCCGACGACCCCGAGACCGAGGCGCCCAGGGCCGAGGCCGTCCGGATCGCCGCCCTGGTCGAGGGTCGGCTCTCCCGCTTCACCGAGGCCAGACGGCGGATCGCCGAGACCGTTCCGCGCTGCCGGCGGGCCGGCCTGGACCAGGCGGTCCAGGTACTCGGCGACACCGACGCCCGCCTAGCGGAGGGCGAACGGGAGAGCCGGCGCCCTGAGCAGAGCCCGGAGGGCTGACCCCGGCCGAGCCGCTACTCCGCTACTCCGCCGAGCCCGACGTCCCCTTCGGCCGCAGCGTCAGCGAGATGGAGTTGATGCAGTAGCGCTGGTCGGTGGGGGTGGGGTAGCCCTCGCCCTCGAAGACGTGGCCGAGGTGCGAGCCGCAGTTCGCGCACCGGACCTCGGTCCGGACCATTCCCATGGAACGGTCCTCGATCAGCTCCACCGCCTTCGCGTCCCGCGGGTCGTAGAAGCTGGGCCAGCCGCAGTGCGAGGGGAACTTGGTGTCCGAGGTGAACAGCTCCGCTCCGCAGGCGCGGCAGGCGTAGACGCCCTCGGTGGTGGTGTCGGTGTACTCGCCGACGAAGGGGCGCTCGGTGCCGGCCTGGCGGAGCACCTGGTACTCCTCCGGGTTCAGCCGCTCGCGCCACTCCTGGTCGGTGTGCTGGACGGGATAGGCCCTGGTCTGGTCGCTCATGCGTTAGCTCACTCCTCAGTCGCCGGTGGGTGCAACGTCGGCCGGGGTGCCCGGCATTTCGAGGGCGGCCAGGATCTCCGGTCCGGCCGAGGTGACGTCCCCGGCGCCCATGGTCAGCACCAGGTCGCCCTCCCGGGCCAGTCCGGCCAGCACCGCGGGCGCCTCCGCCAGCGAGTGCCCTGTATGCACGGCGGTACCCTTCGCCCGGGCCGAGTCGGCGACGATCGCGCTGGTCACGCCGGGGATCGGGTCCTCGCGCGCCGGGTAGACCGCCAGCACCACGACCTCGTCGGCGAGCGCGAGCGCCTCGCCCATCTCCACCCCGAGCTGCTGCGTACGGCTGAACAGATGGGGCTGGAAGACCACCAGCACCCGGCCCCCGCCGGCGCCCTCCCGCACCGCCTCCAGGTCGGCGGCGATCTCGGTCGGGTGGTGGGCGTACGAGTCGATCACCTGCACGCCGCGGGCGGTCCCCTTCAGCTGCAGCCGCCGCCGCACGCCGTGGTACTCGCCCAGCGCCTTGGCCAGCTCGGCCGCGGGGACGCCCAGCGCCCGCCCGGCGGCCAGCGCGGCCACCGCGTTGTGGGCGTAGTGCCGGCCGGGCACGCTGACGGTGAACTCCAGCTCGCCCGGGGTCTCCTGATCGTCCGCCAGTGCCACGGTGACCTGGCTGGACATCCCGTGCGGCTCGACCCGCAGGACGCGGACCTCGGCGTCGGCGTTCGCCCCGACCCGGACCACGTTCAGCTCCGGCCGCCCGGAGACCCGGCGGGCCAGCTCGGCGCCGCCCGGGTGGTCGGTGTTCACCACCAGCGTGCCGCCGGGCACGATCCGGCCGACGAAGGTCTCGAAGGACTCGAAGACCTCCTCTAGGGAGGCGTAGTTGGCGTGGTGGTCCAGCTCCACGTTGAGCACGATCGCCACCTCGGGCGCGTACTTGTGGAAGGAGCGGTCGCTCTCGTCCGCCTCGGCGACGAAGATCCCGCCCTCGCCGTGCCGGGCGTTGCTGCCCGGGACGTCCAGGTCCCCGCCGATCGCGTACGAGGGGTCCAGACCGAGGGCGCTCAGCGAGACCGCGAGCATGCTGGTGGTGGTCGTCTTCCCGTGGGTGCCGGCGACGGCCAGCGCGCGGCGGCCGGCCATCAGCGCGGCCAGCGCGTCCGAGCGGTGGACGACGGGCAGCCCCCGCTCGCGGGCCGCGGCCAGCTCCGGGTTGTCCTCCCGGATCGCGCTGGAGACCACCACGCAGTCGGCGCCGGCCGGGAGGTTCCCGGCGGCGTGCCCGATCGCCACCTCGGCGCCCAGCTCGCGCAGCGCCTGGACGGTGGCGGACTCCTTGGCGTCGCTGCCGGAGACCCGGGCGCCGCGCGTCGCGAGGATCTTGGCGAGCCCGGACATCCCGGCCCCGCCGATCCCGATGAAGTGCGGAGCGGCGAACGGGGCGGCGGGATCGGCGGTCGTGCTGGGCGCGGCGTGGTGCTCGGTCACTTGCGGGGTCTCCCGGGCTTGTCCGGCGGCGTTCGGTCGGCACCGATTCTGCCGCACCGGCGGCCCCGGCGCCGTCAGGCCTCCTGGGCGAAGAGCTTCAGCACCGGGACGCCGACCTTGTGCCGGGCCCGTGAGGCCCAGTCCCGGTGGAAGAACTCCTCGACGAAGTGCGGTGCGGTGAGCACCACCACCTCGTCCGCGGAGTGCTGCTCGACGGCCTCCCGCAGGGCGTCCAGCGGATGCGACTCCACCAGGCTGCCGCCGGCCGAGGCGGCGCCGGCCGCCTGGAGGCGGCGGACGGTCTGCTCCAGGGCCGCCTCGGCGGTGGCGCCGGCCGAGGGGCCGCCGGCGCCGGCCCGGCCGGCCACGTCGGTCGCGCCGCCCCGCCGCCCGCGCCGCCCGCGCCGTCCTCGCGGCGCTCGTGGAAGGCCTCGTCGAGGTGGCCGAGGGCCACGTCGTCCAGGGCGCGGAGCAGCTCGTCCTGACGGCCCCGCGGCTCCATCAGTACGACGAAGGAGACCTGTTCGTCGCCGTGCAAGGTGGTGACGAGCTCGATGTCCGCGTCGGACAACGCCTTCTCGATCATCAGTACGGTGGTGAACACCCGAGTCCCTTCCCCTGGCGGTCCCGTGGTGAGTCCCCCGGTGGCTCCCCGGTCCTGCCTCCATGGTGCCCCTCGGCGGAAGATCCCACCCGGCACCCCGATCACTTCACCCCCATCGGCGTCGTTCGCACGGGCGTGCGCCGGGCCCCGCCTGCGGCGGACCGCTCAGCCGCCCCAGGCGGCGTCCTCCGAGGATCCGTCCGGCGCGGAACCGTCCGGCGCGGAGCCCTCCGGCGCCACGTCGTCCCGGGCGGCGGCCCGGCGGACATAGCGGGCGAAGAGGAAGCCGGCCTCCTCGAGCAGCGCGACCGGCTCCAGCAGCTCAGGGCGGAGCCCCTCCGCGTCCGGGCCGAGGGGGCCGGTGGGCGGCCCGCCCGGGAGGATCGTCGGACCGTGGGCGATCCTCGGCGCGTCGCCCGCGGCCATCAGCGGCGCCACGGTCAGGCACAGCTCGTCCACCAGTCCGTCGGCGACCAGCTGGCCCAGCAGCCGCGGGCCGCCCTCGCACAGCTGCCGCGACCAGCCGCGCTCGGCGGCCAGCCACTCCACCGCGGCGGCCAGGTCCACCCGGCCGGTGCCGATCGGCACCACGTCCGCCACCCGTTCGGCCGCCCGCCGGGCCTCGGCCGGCGCGTCGTCCACGGTCAGGATGACGGTGCGGACCGTCGGCTCGGTGAAGAGCGGAGCCGAGAGGTCCAGTTCCAGCCGCGAGCTGACCACCGCGATCGCGGCGGCCGGCGGCTGCCCCTGGGCCGCCCGCCGCTCGGCGAACTGCGCCCGTGCCCTGGCCGGCCGGTAGCCCTCGGCGCGCACCGTCTCGGCGCCCACCAGCACCACGTCGGCCAGCGCCCGGAGCACCCCGAAGATCCGTTTGTCGGCGGCCGAGGAGAGGCCGGCCGACAACCCGTCCAGCCGGGCCGCGCCGTCCAGGCTGGACACCATGTTGGCGCGCAGCCAGCGGTGCGGGGCGGGGTCGGGAAAGGCGTACTCCTCGGCCAGGCCGTCCAGAGTGTCCAGCGAGGCGGCCGGTGAGGCGTCGGTCACAGGAAGCAGTCTGCGCATGAGGGGAGTCTGACATGCCCTTTACGCTGGGGAACTGTGTCCGAAGACGTCACCGCGCAGCCGGCCGGCGGGATATCCGCGCCCGGCGCCGCCCTCAGCGACCGCCGCCCGACCGTCTCGCCGGAGCGGCTGATCGCCGAGCTGGTCCCGCCGCCGCGGTTCGGCTCCGCGCGCTTCGACACCTACCTCCCCGACCCCGGGCAGCCGAGCCAGGCGCAGGCGGTGCGGGTGCTGGAGGAGTTCGCCGGCTCGATCACCGCGGGCGGCGGCAACGGCGGCCGGCCGGGCGGGCGGAAGCGCTGGTTCCGGCGTTCGGAGGGCTCCGCCGGTGCCGGCGGCCCGGTCGGGGTCTATCTGGACGGCGGCTACGGCGTCGGCAAGACCCACCTCCTCGCCTCCCTCTGGCACGCCGTCCCCGGCCCCAAGGCGTTCGGCACCTTCGTCGAGCTGACCAACCTGGTCGGCGCCCTCGGCTTCCAGCAGGCCGTGGCCGCGCTCTCCGGCCACCGGCTGCTCTGCATCGACGAGTTCGAGCTCGACGACCCGGGCGACACGGTGCTGGTCTCCACCCTCCTCTCCCGGCTCGCGGACGCCGGCGTCCGGCTGGCCGCCACCTCCAACACCCTGCCGGACAAGCTGGGCGAGGGCCGCTTCGCCTCCGCCGACTTCCTCCGGGAGATACAGGGGCTCTCCGCGCACTTCCGCGCGCTGCGGATCGACGGCCAGGACTACCGCCACCGGGGGCTGCCGCCGGCGCCGGCGCCGTACTCGGACGCGGAGGTCGAGGCCGCGGCGGAGCGGATACCCGGCGCGTCCCTGGACGACTTCCCCACCCTGCTCGACCACCTCTCCCAGGTGCACCCCAGCCGCTACGGCGCGCTGCTGGACGGCGTGGCCGCGGTCTGCCTCCGCGGCGTGGCGCCGGTGCCGGACCAGTCCACGGCGCTGCGGCTGGTGGTCCTCGCGGACCGGATGTACGACCGCGAGCTCCCCGTCTTCGCCTCGGGCCTGCCCTTCGACGAGATCTTCGGCGCCGAGATGCTGGCCGGCGGCTACCGCAAGAAGTACCTCCGCGCCCTGTCCCGCCTGGTGGCCCTCACCCGCGACACCGTCCCGGCGGCGTAGCCCGGGTCCCGCGCCGCGGCCGCAGGGGACCCCGCGGCCGCAGGGGACCAGGGGCGCGGGTCACCGCCCGCCCCACCGGCCACGGGTCTGCCCCGGCCCGAATCCGGCGGCCCGACGCCGGTTGTCAGTGCGGGGTCGTACCGTGGAATGCGTGAGAGCCATCAGCGATCTTGAGCGAACTGTGGCGCCCTTCGAGGTCGTCAGTCCTTACCAGCCTAGCGGCGACCAGCCGGCCGCCATCGCCGACCTGGAGCGGCGGATCCGCGCGGGCGAGAAGGACGTCGTGCTGCTCGGCGCCACCGGCACCGGCAAGTCGGCCACCACGGCCTGGATGATCGAGAAGCTCCAGCGGCCCACGCTGGTGATGGCCCCCAACAAGACCCTCGCCGCCCAGCTGGCGAACGAGTTCCGCGAGCTCCTCCCGAACAACGCGGTCGAGTACTTCGTCTCGTACTACGACTACTACCAGCCCGAGGCCTACGTCCCGCAGACGGACACCTACATCGAGAAGGACTCCTCGATCAACGAGGAGGTGGAGCGGCTCCGGCACTCCGCGACCAACTCCCTCCTCACCCGCCGGGACGTGGTCGTCGTCGCCTCCGTCTCCTGCATCTACGGCCTGGGCACGCCGCAGGAGTACGTGGACCGGATGGTCCCGCTCAGGGTCGGCCAGGAGATCGACCGGGACGAACTGCTCCGCCGCTTCGTCGACATCCAGTACACCCGGAACGACATGGCGTTCACCCGCGGCACCTTCCGGGTCCGCGGCGACACCATCGAGATCTTCCCGGTCTACGAGGAGCTCGCGGTCCGGATCGAGATGTTCGGCGACGAGATCGAGGCGCTCACCACCCTCCACCCGCTCACCGGCGAGGTGATCAGCGACGACCAGCAGCTCTACGTCTTCCCGGCCTCCCACTACGTGGCCGGTCCGGAGCGGATGGCCAAGGCCATCGCCGGCATCGAGGCCGAGCTCGACGAGACGCTGAAGAAGCTGGAGAAGCAGGGCAAGCTGCTGGAGGCCCAGCGGCTGCGCATGCGCACCACCTACGACCTGGAGATGATGCAGCAGATCGGCACCTGCTCCGGGATCGAGAACTACTCGCTGCACATCGACGGCCGCGAGCGCGGCAGCGCCCCGAACACCCTCCTGGACTACTTCCCGGAGGACTTCCTGCTGGTCATCGACGAGTCGCACCAGACCGTCCCGCAGATCGGCGCGATGTACGAGGGCGACGCCTCCCGCAAGCGCACCCTGGTCGAGCACGGCTTCCGGCTCCCCTCCGCGATGGACAACCGCCCGCTGAAGTGGGAGGAGTTCCTCGGCCGGATCGGCCAGACCGTCTACCTCTCCGCGACCCCGGGCCCGTACGAGCTCTCCCGCTCGGACGGTACGGTCGAGCAGGTCATCCGGCCGACCGGACTGATCGACCCGGAGGTCGTGGTCAAGCCGACCGAGGGCCAGATCGACGACCTGGTGCACGAGGTGCGCGCCCGCGCCGAGCGGGACGAGCGGGTGCTGGTCACCACGCTGACCAAGAAGATGTCCGAGGACCTCACCGACTACATGCTGGAGCTCGGCATCCGGGTCCGGTACCTCCACAGCGACATCGACACCCTGCGCCGGGTCGAGCTGCTGCGGGAGCTGCGGGCCGGCGAGTTCGACGTGCTGATCGGCATCAACCTCCTCCGCGAGGGCCTGGACCTCCCCGAGGTCTCCCTGGTGGCGATCCTGGACGCGGACAAGGAGGGCTTCCTCCGCTCGCCCACCTCGCTGATCCAGACCATCGGCCGCGCGGCCCGGAACATCTCCGGCCAGGTCCACATGTACGCGGACCGGATCACCCCGGCGATGCAGCACGCCATCGAGGAGACCAACCGCCGCCGCGACAAGCAGATGGCGTACAACAAGGAGCACGGGATCGACCCGCAGCCGCTCCGCAAGAAGATCGGCGACATCCTGGACGCCATCGCCCGCGAGGACGTGGACACCGAGGCCCTCCTCTCCACCGGGTACCGCCAGTCCGGCGGCAGGGGCAAGGGCGGGAAGGACGGCGGCGCTGCTCCGGTGCCGGCCCTCGGCGCGGCCAAGGCGGCCGACCGGAAGAACGCCAAGAGCCTCCCGGCGGCGGAACTGGCCGAGCTGATCGGCGAACTGACGGACCGGATGCACACAGCCGCCGCCGAGCTCCAGTTCGAGGTGGCGGCGCGGATCCGGGACGAGGTGAAGGAACTCAAGAAGGAGCTCCGCCAGATGCGCGAGGCGGGCATCGCCTGAACGGAGATCGCGGCCGGGTGCCGCGGGCGGCTCTCGCCCCCGACGGCACCCGAGTGCGATTGCGACGCTTTCGTCACAGCTGTTCCGGGCCTGGATTTCTGCATGCGCTGTGCGCGTTGCACTGCTTAGAGTTCGAGGGGGAGGCAGCGGGGTATCCGCCGGTCGTCGTCTCGAGACGAGGAGCAGATCGTGACCGTGGAGCTGGGGCAGGGCGAGAGCGTCATACTCCAGGCGACGGACGGGCAGCTGCCGGCCGTCGTCCGGGTGGAGCTCGGCTGGCGCCAGGTCCCGCGCCGCGGGCTCTTCGCCCGGCGCGCGCCTGCGGTGGACCTGGACGCCATCGCGGTGCTCTACGCCCAGCGCCAGCTCGCGGACGTGGTCTTCTTCAAGCACCTCACCAGCAACGACGGCTCCGTCCGGCACAGCGGCGACCGGCTCGTCCCGGGCGGTGGCGAGACCGACGAGTCGATCGTCGTGGACCTTTGCCGGGTGCCCGAGCAGATCAGCCAGATCGTCTTCGCGGTCAACTCCTCCACCGGCCAGACCTTCCAGCGGATCGCCGACACCGACTGCCGGCTGCTCGACGAGGGCACCGGCCAGGAGCTGGCGCGGTACCGGCTGCCGGGCGGCGGCGCGAACACCGCCCAGGTGATGGCCAAGGTCTTCCGCGGCGAGGACGGCGGATGGCGGCTGGAGGCCATCGGTGCGCCCGCCCGGGCCGCCGGATTCCAGGAGCTCCTTCCGGCCATCGCCGCCCACCTGTAAGCCCCGTCGCCGCGGTGAGTCCTTTCGAGGGGACTTCCCCGGGCGGCTGTTAGGCTGATCGGACAAGGAGGGGAGTACTCCCCAGCGGCAGCTCCGTCATCACGGACGTCAGGACCGATCGGCGTCCCGGGGCACCGGCCCGGCGTCCGCGCAGCGCGCGTCCCACGCGTCCGGGTGGAGGAGACCTCCGGCAGCCCCCATCCGCCGAGGGTCGAGCCAGCACACGGCCGACGCCCTCGGTCGATGCCGCCGGAGGAGATCCCCACCGTGCACGTCACCCCGGCCCTCTGGGCCTCGACCCTGGTCGTGCTCTGCGCGCTGATCGCGGTCGACTTCCTCATCGGCGGCCGCAAGCCCCACGAGGTCTCCCTGCGGGAGGCCGGCACCTGGACGGTGGTCTGGATCGTCCTCGCCCTGGGCTTCGGCGGCTTCGTCTGGTGGCACTCCGGCTCCACCTACGCCGGGGAGTTCCTGGCCGGCTATGTCACGGAGAAGGCGCTCAGCGTCGACAACCTCTTCGTCTTCGTCCTGATCATGGGCAGATTCGCGGTGCCCGCCAAGGACCAGCAGCGGGTGCTGATGGTCGGGGTGCTGATCGCCCTGGTGCTGCGGGCGGTCTTCATCGCCGCCGGGGCCGCGGTGATCTCCGCCTTCTCCTGGATCTTCTTCCTCTTCGGCGCCTTCCTGATCTGGACCGCCTGGAAGCTGATCCGCGAGGCGCTGGCCGAGCGGCGCGGCGGCGAGGGGCCCGGAGCGGGGGCCGGGGAGAAGGAGGAGGTCAAGGAGAATCGTCTCGTCACCGCGATGCGGCGGCGCTTCCCGTCCAAGCCGCTGCTCGCGGTGATGATCGCGATCGGCACCACCGACGTCCTCTTCGCGATGGACTCGATCCCGGCGATCTTCGGCCTGACCCAGGAGGCCTACCTGGTCTTCGCCGCCAACGCCTTCGCCCTGATGGGTCTGCGCCAGCTGTACTTCCTGATCGGCGGACTGCTCAAGCGGCTGGTCCACCTCTCCTACGGGCTCTCCCTCATCCTCGGCTTCATCGGCGTCAAGCTGGTGCTCCACGCCCTCCACGAGTCCGGCGTCCACGTCCCCGAGATCGGCATCCCGCTCTCCCTGGGCGTGATCGTCGTGGTCCTGGTGGTCACCACGATCACCAGCCTGATCGCCTCCCGCCGCGCGGAGAAAGCCTCCTGACGGCGGGTCGGCTCACCGGCTCCCGCGGACTCCCGCCGGCCCCCCGGACGCTCAGGGCGCCGGGCTCACCAGCCGCGCTCGCGCCACTCGGCCAGGTGCGGGCGCTCGGCGCCGAGGGTGGTGTCGTTGCCGTGGCCCGGGTAGACCCAGGTCTCGTCGGGGAGTTCGTCGAAGATCTTGGTCTCCACGTCGTCCAGCAGGGTGCGGAAGCGCTCCGGGTCGCCCTGGGTGTTGCCGATGCCGCCGGGGAAGAGGCAGTCGCCGGTGAAGAGGTGGGGATGCCCCTGGGGGTCGTCGTAGATCAGGACGATCGCGCCCGGGGTGTGGCCCACCAGGTGACGGACCTTCAGGGAGACCTCGCCGACCCGGAGGGTGTCGCCGTCGTCCAGCAGCAGGTCGGTCGGCACCGGGATGCCCTCGGCGTCGATCCGCCCGGCGGCGGTCTGGGCGTCGGTGGCGGAGACGACCTCCTCCAGCGCCGCCCAGTGGTCGCCGTGCCGGTGGGTGGTGACGACCGTGTCGAGGCGCTCGCCGACGGTCTCCAGCAGCACCGGGGCGTCGTTGGCGGCGTCGATCAGCAGCTGGCGGTCGGTGGCCCGGCAGCGCAGCAGATAGGCGTTGTTGTCCATCGGACCCACCGCGACCTTGGTGATCATCAGGTGTGCCAGCTCGCGGACGTCGGCGGGCCCGCCGACCTTCACCGCTCCGTGGTACGTCATGTGCAGACTCCTCTTCTTCGCCGACCGGTGTCAGAGCATCGCCGGTCAGGACATCGCCGGGATCGCGGGCAGCTCCGCGCGCGCCCCGTCCGGGGTGTGCGCGGTGAGCCCGTCCCCGGCGGCCCGGCCGGAGAGCCAGGCGACCAGCGCCCGCGCGGGCCCCTCGATCCGCAGGGCGGGCCCGGCGTCCCCGTCCCCGATCCGGTACTCGGTGTCCGGAGCGCCCTCCGTGAGGACGTGCAGCACGGTGGGCGGCAGCCCTGCCCGCGCGTGGAAGCGCTCGGCGAGGTGGGCGATCTCCCGGCCGGTGAAGAAGGCCGGCCAGTGCGCCGGGGTGTAGCCGGCGTCCAGGTCGACGTGGTGGTACTCCTGCTCGGCCAGCCGCATCCAGAGCAGTCGCTCGGCCGGGAAGCGGGCCCCGCTGCGGTGCACCACCTCGAAGGACCAGCCCTCCTCGGGCATCGCGGCGGCCGTGGCGGCGAGCCGGGCGGCCGACTCGTCCAGGTCGGCCAGCTGCTCGTCGAGCGGGCGGCCGGCGCCCTGCTCGATCTCCTTGTCCCGGGGGTGCTCCGGCGGGTACATCGCGACCTGCTCGCCGCGGGCCGCGCCGGCCAGCCCGCGCTCCACCGCGTCGGCGTTGCGGCAGAGGTGGGCGAGGACGTGGCCGCGGCTCCAGCCGGGCAGCAGGGAGGGGCCCGACAACTGCTCCGGGGTGAGCTCGGCGGCGTCCCGGCGGAGCTCGGCCAGCGACTCGCGCAGCGCGTCGGCGATGTCCCGCCTGCTCCACGGGGCCGCCGGAGGGGTGGTGGTCGAGGTCACTGTTCGCGGAGTCGGTTCGGACATGCTGCCCCCGGAGGCTCGGTTCGCTCGCTCGCTGACTGCCGTTCACCGGTCTCGTGTCCCGGGCGCCGGTAGGGTCGTTGTACCCGGCGCGGGTCGGGCCCGGTTGCGCGGTTCGACCCTATCCCCAGGGGCTGACGGCCGGGGGCGGCCGGGGCGCGGCGGCCGAGAATGTCCCCTTCGAGGGGTACGGCCAGGGCTTTTCTGACGGGTCATCACTCATTCGGGTGGAACCGGCTGGACTTTCTCGCAATTCGAACGCCTGCGCTATACAGTGGCACGGTCGCGCGTCGGAAACCGGAAGAAAACCGCTTCGCACCGCGTTTACGATTGGCCGGGGCAGCCCCGGACCAGTCGCACCACCCCACTCGCACCAGTCCACTCACACCAGCTGAGTCCGAGGGCCCGCAAAGGGCCGACGACCCTGGGATCCCGTGGCCCCCGCAAGAGCCCGGAGAAAGGCGCATAGCGTGGCAGACCGCCTCATCGTCCGCGGTGCTCGCGAGCACAACCTGAAGAACGTCTCGCTCGACCTGCCGCGGGACTCCCTCATCGTCTTCACCGGCCTGTCCGGCTCCGGGAAGTCCTCGCTCGCGTTCGACACCATCTTCGCGGAGGGGCAGCGCCGCTACGTCGAGTCGCTCTCCTCCTACGCCCGCCAGTTCCTGGGGCAGATGGACAAGCCGGACGTCGACTTCATCGAGGGGCTCTCCCCGGCGGTCTCCATCGATCAGAAGTCGACCTCCCGCAACCCGCGCTCCACGGTCGGCACCATCACCGAGGTCTACGACTACCTCCGGCTGCTCTTCGCCCGGATCGGCAAGCCGCACTGCCCGCAGTGCGGCCGCCCGATCGCCCGGCAGTCGCCGCAGCAGATCGTCGACCGGGTGCTCGAGCTGCCCGAGGGCACCCGCTTCCAGGTGCTCTCCCCGCTGGTCCGCGGCCGCAAGGGCGAGTACGTCGACCTCTTCGCCGACCTCCAGACCAAGGGCTACTCCCGGGCCCGGGTGGACGGCCAGACCGTCCAGCTGACCGAGCCGCCCAAGCTGAAGAAGCAGGAGAAGCACACCATCGAGGTGGTCATCGACCGCCTCACGGTGAAGGGCTCGGCCAAGCGCCGGCTCACCGACTCCGTCGAGACCGCCCTCCGCCTGGCCGGCGGCACGGTGGTGCTGGACTTCGTCGACCTCCCCGAGGACGACCCCGAGCGCGAGCGGATGTACTCGGAGCACCTCTACTGCTCCTACGACGACCTCTCCTTCGAGGAGCTGGAGCCGCGCTCCTTCTCCTTCAACTCCCCGTTCGGCGCCTGCCCGGAGTGCACCGGCATCGGCACCCGGATGGAGGTCGACCCGGAGCTGCTGATCCCGGACGAGGAGAAGTCCATCGAGGACGGGGCCATCCACCCCTGGTCGCACGGCCACACCAAGGAGTACTTCGGCCGCCTGGTCGGCGCGCTGGCCAAGGAGCTGAAGTTCAGCACGGACGTGCCGTGGGCCGCCCTGCCGCAGCGCGCCCGCAAGGCGCTGCTGTACGGCCACAAGACGCAGATCGAGGTGCGCTACCGCAACCGCTACGGCCGCGAGCGCGCCTACACCACCGCCTTCGAGGGGGTCGTCCCCTTCGTCCAGCGGCGGCACGCGGACGCCGAGTCGGACTCCAGCCGGGAGCGCTTCGAGGGCTATATGCGCGAGGTGCCCTGCCCGGCCTGCCAGGGCGCCCGGCTGAAGCCGGTGGTGCTCGCGGTGACCATGAACGGCCGGTCGATCGCCGAGGTCGCCTCGATGTCGATCGCCGACTGCGCCGAGTTCCTCCGCGGGATGACGCTGAGCAAGCGTGAGAAGACCATCGCCGAGCGGGTGCTGAAGGAGGTCAACGAGCGGCTGCGGTTCCTGGTCGACGTCGGCCTCGACTACCTCTCGCTGGACCGCGCGGCCGGCACCCTCTCCGGCGGCGAGGCGCAGCGCATCCGGCTCGCCACCCAGATCGGCTCCGGCCTGGTCGGTGTGCTGTACGTGCTGGACGAGCCGTCCATCGGCCTCCACCAGCGGGACAACCACCGGCTGATCGAGACCCTGGTCCGGCTCCGGGACCTGGGCAACACCCTGATCGTGGTCGAGCACGACGAGGACACCATCCGCACCGCGGACTGGGTGGTGGACATCGGTCCTGGCGCCGGCGAGCACGGCGGAAAGGTCGTCCACTCCGGCTCGCGGGCCGAACTGCTGGCCAACGACGAGTCGCTGACCGGGCAGTACCTCGCCAAGAAGCGCGCCATCGAGCTGCCCGAGGTGCGCCGCCCGCGCGACCCGGCCCGGCAGATCACCGTCCACGGCGCCCGGGAGCACAACCTGCAGGACATCGACGTGTCCTTCCCGCTGGGCGTCTTCACGGCGGTCACGGGGGTCTCCGGCTCGGGCAAGTCCACGCTGGTCAACGACATCCTCTACACCCACCTCGCGCGCGAGCTGAACGGCGCCAGGTCGGTGCCCGGCCGGCACACCCGGGTCACCGGGACCGACCTGGTGGACAAGGTCGTCCACGTCGACCAGTCGCCGATCGGCCGCACCCCGCGGTCCAACCCGGCGACCTACACCGGCGTCTTCGACCACGTCCGCAAGCTGTTCGCGGAGACCACGGAGGCGAAGGTCCGCGGGTACCTGCCGGGCCGGTTCTCGTTCAACGTCAAGGGCGGCCGCTGCGAGAACTGCGCGGGCGACGGCACCATCAAGATCGAGATGAACTTCCTGCCGGACGTCTACGTCCCCTGCGAGGTGTGCCACGGCGCCCGCTACAACCGGGAGACGCTGGAGGTCCACTACAAGGGCAAGTCCATCGCCGAGGTGCTGGACATGCCGATCGAGGAGGCGCTGGAGTTCTTCGAGGCGGTTCCGGCGATCGCCCGGCACCTGCGCACGCTGAACGAGGTCGGCCTCGGCTATGTGCGACTGGGCCAGCCGGCGACGACGCTGTCCGGCGGCGAGGCGCAGCGGGTCAAGCTCTCCTCGGAGCTGCAGAAGCGCTCCACCGGCCGGACGGTGTACGTCCTGGACGAGCCGACCACGGGTCTCCACTTCGAGGACATCAACAAGCTGATCAAGGTGCTGACCGGGCTGGTCGAGAAGGGCAACTCGGTGATCGTCATCGAGCACAACCTCGATGTGATCAAGACCGCGGACTGGGTGATCGACATGGGGCCCGAGGGCGGCTCGGGCGGTGGCCTGGTCGTCGCCCAGGGCACGCCGGAGGCGGTGGCCGCGATCCCGCAGAGTCACACCGGCAAGTTCCTCCGCGACATCCTCGGCGACCGGGTCTCCGACGCGACCCCGACGCGCGCGAAGCGCGCGACCCGGGCCCGCAAGAAGGCCTGAGGCCGCCTCGTCGGCGTCTGCGGCGCCCAGCGACCTACCCGCAGACGCCGACGCCGTCAGCTGCCGCCCATCGGGCGCAGAAACGGCCCCGGCCCCTTGATCGTCCGGTGCACCGGCGCGGTGACGATGCGCTGGATCCCCGGGATCGCCGTCACCGACTCGGTGAGGTACCGGTACAGCGCCTGCGAGTCGCGGCAGGAGACGTTCGCGTACACGTTGTGCTCGCCGGTCACCGCGCCGGCGAACATCACCTCCGCCTGCGCGCCCAGCGCCGCCCCCGCCCGCGCCAGCGAGGTCGGTTCCACGTCCACCCAGAGCCCCGCCCGCATCCCCTGGTTGACCAGGTCCAGATGGAGTTCGAGGTCGAAGTAGAGCACCCCGGCCCGGCGCAGCTCACCCAGCCGGCGCCGGACCGTCGTCGGCGACCAGCCGGTCGCCTCGGCCAGCTCGCCGATGGACGCCCGGCCGTCCCGGGCCAGCACGGCGGCCAGCCGCCGCTCCGCCGGGTCCAGGGTCCGGCCGAGACCGGAGACCTGCCGCCGCGACCACCGGCCGAACTCCTCCCGCGTCCCGGGCGGCGCGTCCTCGGAGACCAGCGCCCGCTTCTGGTCCTGGGTCAGCGGGCCGGTCTTGACGATCTGCGCCTGGTCCTGACCGAAGAAGACCTCCAGGAGGGCGTGCGCCTGCACATCCGTCACCCGGGGGGTCCGGGGCAGCCGGCGGAGCAGCAGATGGTCCTCGTCCCGCGGCCGGGGCGCCTCCCGTACCGTGCAGGTGATCTCGGTGCCGCCGGAGCTCAGGCTGACCCAGCTGGTGTCCTCGCGCCGGGCCAGCGCGTCGGCGATCGAGGCGGCGGCGTCCGGCGTGCACCGGACGCGGACCAGCCAGGGGGTCTCCTCGCAGGCCAGCGGGTTGGTCAGGCCCAGCACCCGGAGCAGTCCTGCGCCCCTCAGCCGGGCGTACCGGCGCGCGACCGTCTGGTCGGAGACGCCGAGCACCTCGGCGATCCGCCGGAACGGGGCCCGTCCGTCGATCTGGAGGGCCTGGACGATGCCCTGGTCTTCCGCCGCGAAAGCCGGCCTGGTGTCGGTATCCACCGTGGAAGCCTATTCCCTGTCGGAATACGCCGCCGACGCCGCCGTGGCTGTGGAATCCGGCGAAGGCCGTGGAACCTGGACGCAACAGCCGACAGGCGTAGAGCCCACAGGCCGACAGGCCTTCCGCAATCTGAGACACGTCGGAGTTCCCCATGCGCAAGTGGTGGCCGCTGGTGGCGATCTGCCTCGGCTCCTTCATCCTCTTGCTCGACGTCACCATCGTGAACGTCGCCCTGCCGAGGATGGCGAGCGACTTCCACGCCTCCTTCTCCTCCCTCCAGTGGGTGGTCGACGCCTACTCGCTGGCGCTCGCCGCCGTCCTTCTGGTGCTCGGTTCGCTGGCCGACCTCTACGGCCACCGCCGGCTCTACCTGGGCGGCCTGGTGCTCTTCGCGCTGGCCTCGCTGAGCTGCGCGCTGGCCCCGAACGCCGACGCGCTGGTGGCCTCCCGCGCGGTGCAGGGGATCGGCGGCGCGGCGATGTTCGCCACCTCCGCCGCCCTCCTCACCAAGAACTACGGCGGCCGGGACCGCGGAGTGGCGTTCGGATTCTGGGGCGCGGTCAACGGAGCGGGCGCGGCGGCCGGGCCGGTACTCGGCGGGCTCCTCACCCAGGGCATCGGCTGGCAGGCGATCTTCCTGGTGAACGTGCCGATCGCGGCGATCACCGTGGGGCTGACCCTGCGCGCGGTCGCCAAGGACCCGCACCACGGGCCCGGGCGCGCGGGCGGGATCGACCTCCCCGGCGCGATCGCCTTCACGGTCAGCGCCGCGGCGCTCACCTACGCCCTGATCCGGGGCGGCGAGTCCGGCTGGTCCGACCGCACCACCCTGATCAGCTTCGCGGTGGCCGCGGCGGCGCTCCTCGTCTTCGTCGTGGTCGAGCTCCGCAGCGAGCGGCCGATGCTGGACCTCGGCCTGCTGCGCACCCCCTCCTTCGCCGGTCTGATGGTCGGCGCGGTGCTGATGCAGGGCGCGGCCTTCGGGGGACTGGTGCTGGTCTCGGTCTGGATGCAGTCGCTCCTCGGACTGGACCCGATCCCGGCGGGGCTCGCCCTGCTGCCGCTCTCGCTGCTCTCCTTCGCGGTGTCGGCACTGGTCGGCCGGTACATCCAGCGGCTGCCGGCCCGGTACCCGATCGGGGTGGGCGGCCTGATCGTCGGTCTCGGCCTGCTGCTGATCCGGCTCCAGCTCACCGCGGACTCCGGCCGCTCCTCGCTCTACCTGGGGCTCGCGGTGATCGGCCTGGGCATCGGCCTGGCCACGCCCGTGCTGGTCTCGGCGGCGATGGGCAGCGTGCCGCCGCAGCGGATCGGGATGGCCGGGGGAGCGGTGAACACCTTCCGCCAGCTCGGGCTCACCCTGGGCATCGCGGTCTTCGCGGCGCTCTTCAGCGCGCGGGCGCAGCAGGTGCTGGAGGGCGCCGGCGGCCTCGTCCGGGATCCCCACGCGACGGCTTCCGCGCTGGGCAGCGGCGAGGCCTACGCGATGATCCGATCCGCGCCCGAGGCCTCCCGGCAGGCCGTCGGCGGTCTCGCCCACCAGGCCTTCGCGGCGGGTCTGGACCGGATCTTCCTGGTCGCGGCGCTGGCCGCGGGCGTGGCCGGCGTGATCACCCTGCTGCTGGTCAACCCACGCCCGGCGCAGGCGCGTCCGGCCGCGGGGCCGACCGACCACTCGGCGGAGGGCGAGACCCAGGGCCAGGCCCGGACCGCGGTCCCGGCCCAGGCCGGGGTCGCCGCCCCCGCGCAGGTGCCCGCCCCCGTGCAGGCCGGCGCCCCCGCGCAGCACGCCGCCCCCGCGCAGGTGCCCGCCCCCGCCGCGCCGCTCAGCGGCCGCGCGGTCTCCGGCCGGGTGCTCGGCCCGGCCGGCCTGCCGGCCGCCGGGGCCGCGGTCACCGCGACCGACCTGGCGGGCCGTCAGGTCGCCCGGGTGCCCGCCGCCGAGGCCGACGGGACGTACGCCGTGGAGCTGCCGCGGCCCGGCAGCTATGTGCTGATCGCCATCGCCCCGGGCCACCGGCCGGAGGCGGCGACGCTGATCGTGGACGGCGTCCGGCCGGCCGACCGCGACTTCCGGCTCGCCGGCTCGGTCGAGCCGCTGAGCGGGACGGTCCGGACCGCCGAGAACGGCGCCCCCGTACCGGACGCGCTGGTGGTCGCCACCGACCCGAGCGGGGCGGTCCGCGGCTCCGCGGCCACCGGCGCCGACGGCTCGTATCGCCTCGAACTGACCCCGGCGTCGGGTCCGGCCACCGCAGCGGACCGGGCATCCGCGCTCACCCTCGCGGTCAGCGCGACCGGGCACCGCCCGGTGGCACTGCCGCTCGACCCGGCCGACCTCCGCTCGGCGGCCGCGGTCGACGTCGAGCTGCCCCCGGCGGCAGCCGTCCAGGGCACCGTCCGCCGCGTCGACGGGTCGCCGCTGCCGGACGCCCGGGTGATCCTCCTCGACCCGGCCGGCAGCCCGCTGCGCTCGGTCCGCACCGGGGAGGACGGCGGCTACCACTTCGGCGACCTCGACGGCTCCGCGTACACGGTGGTCGCCAGCGGATATCCGCCGGTGCACACCAGGGTCAGCCTGGTCGGACAGGGCCGCCAGGACCTGGATCTGACGCTCGCTCACCAGGAGTAGCCGAGGGGGCCGGTGAGGCGGCGAGCGGCTACCGTCGGTGATTGTTCACCGCCGCGATCCGTCCGCTTGCCCCGCCGCACACCGCCGGTTCGCGGGCCGCGCCTACCTTCCCGGGTGGGCGTGGTCCGCGCGCCGCCGCAAGGCCCCCGAGTCCGAGGTCCCTCGTGCCTCCTGCCCCGTTCCGTACAGACGACTCCGCCGCCTCCGCCCAGGCGCCGCCCGGCCCGGCGCTGCGGGCCCGCAGAGTGCTGCGGACCCGCTGGTGGGCCGGCGCGCTGCTGGTGGCGCTGGTCTTCGCGGCCCTCCAGGGGCTCGCCGGTCCCCGGGTGGCGATGAACGGGGACGCCGTGCAGTACGCCCGGGTCGCTCTCGGCTACCTGGGCGAGTCCCCCTCCGAGGCGGCCGTCCGGGCCTGGGACGCCGGCTGCGTCTCCACCGGCGACGCGGCCCGCCGGATCACCTCGGTGGATCCGATCCGCTTCCGCGAACCGGACACCGAGGGCGACTCGATCGCCGCCTGCGAACGGCAGGCCAGGCACTTCGCGCGGCCGGACGCGGGCACCCGCCGCTATGAGCAGATCTTCGAGAGCCGGATCGGCTACCCGCTCCTCTCCGTCCCCGCCGTGGCCGTCCTCGGCCCGCGGCTGGGGCTGTGGGCGACCGCGGTGGGCTGCACCGCCGCCGCCGGATTCCTGGCGGCCGCGCTGCTCACCGCCGCCGGGCTGCGCCCGCTCAGCGCGATCGCCGGCGAAGCGGTCTTCCTCCTCTGCCCGTTGGGCGAGTGGGGGGTCCACCCGCTGGCCGAGGGTGCGCTGAACGCGGCCGTCCTCCTCGGCCTCCTGGGCGTCTGGTGGCTGCTGCGCCGCCGGCTGCTCCTGGGCGGCCCGGTCTGCCTGGCCGGACTGGTGGCGACCTCGGTGATCAAGTACTCCTCGGGGGCGCTCTTCGCGACCGCCCTCGCCCTGGCCGCCGCGGGCTGCGCGCTGACCGTCCGCCAGGCCCGCCACCGGGGCACCCTGCTGCTCGGCGCCGGGGGAGCGGTGGCGGCGGTGCTGATCACCGCGGGAGCGGCGGCGGCCGGCGCGCCCGGCTCCACGGAGACCCTCCAGGACACCTTCACCCGGCACTACCACCGCTCGGACGTGCCGAACCCGTGGGGCCTGCTGATCGAGCTCAACCTGCGCTTCTGGCTGTACTTCCTGCGCGAGCAGGCGTTCCTGCCGACGCTCCTGGTACTCAGCGGCGCCGGGCTCTGGCTGCTGATGCGCGGGGGCCGGGCGGACGCCGCCGCGGGCCGCCGGACGCTCGGCTGGGTCTCGCTGGCCGGGCTGCTGCTCGGGGTGCTTACGGTCTGCGCCCATCCGGTGGTCTACGAGTACCAACGCCTGGGCGCCCTGATCTGGCTGCCCGCCGTCCTCGGCCTGCCGCTGCTCGCGGAGGCGCTGCTCGCCGCCCGCGCCCGGGCCCGCCGGGCGCCCGCCGCCGCCCGGCGCGCCGGCGCGGGCGACGGGGGAGGGGAAGGGAGAAATACTCCGGCCGAGCCGCCCGGTTCACCCGAAACCCTGGGCGCCTCCGGGCGTTGAGCCGGGTGTAACGTCCCGAACGCAGCTCAGCCAGTCGATCACCGCCAGCGAGTGGAGCACCGCCGTATGACCCAGCCGCAGCCTTCCCTCTCCCAGCCCTCCGCCGCGCGGTCCGCCGACGAACTCCCGGCCGAGCAGCCGGCCTGCCCCTGCGGCCCCGGCCGCCGGTCGGTCCTCCGCGGCGCGGCCGCGGTCGGCGTCCTCGGCGCGGCGGGGGCCGCACTGGCCGCCTGCTCCGGTGGCGGCGGCGGCAGTTCGGCCGGCTCGGTGCCCACCTCCCCGGAGACCGTGGGCGCGGCGGACGAGATCCCGGTCGGCGGCGGCAGGATCTTCGCCGGGCAGAAGGTCGTGGTGACCCAGCCGTCGAAGGGGGAGTACAAGGCCTTCTCCGCGGTCTGCACCCATCAGGGCTGCACGGTCAACGAGGTCTCCGGCGGCGTGATCAGCTGTCCCTGCCACGGCAGCCAGTTCAAGGTCGCGGACGGCTCGGTGGCCAACGGTCCGGCGACCAAGCCGCTCCCGCCGGTCAAGGTGGCGGTGGCCGGCGGCAAGGTGGTCGTCGGCTGACGGGCCGCCCCCGGCCGACGGCCCGCCCCGGCTGAGGGGCCGCCCCCGGGCGCCAGGCCGCCGGAGCACGTCTGACGGTACGTCAGTGCCGGGCCGTTCCCGGACTGTCACAGCCGGTCGGTAACGTTGGCCGCATGGCCGACCCGTCGACGTACCGTCCAGCGCCCGGGCAGATCCCGGATTCCCCCGGTGTCTACAAGTTCCGTGACGCCCACGGCAGGGTGATCTACGTCGGCAAGGCGAAGAGCCTCCGCTCCCGCCTGGCCAACTACTTCCAGGACGTCGCCAACCTCCACCCGCGCACGGCCACCATGGTGACCACCGCCGCCTCGGTGGAGTGGACCGTGGTCTCCACCGAGGTGGAGGCGCTCCAGCTGGAGTACTCCTGGATCAAGGAGTTCGACCCCCGGTTCAACGTCAAGTACCGGGACGACAAGAGCTACCCCTCGCTCGCCGTGACGATGAACGAGGAGTTCCCCCGGGTCCAGGTGATGCGCGGCCCCAAGAAGAAGGGCGTCCGCTACTTCGGCCCGTACGGCCAGGCCTGGGCCATCCGCGAGACGGTCGACCTGCTGCTCCGGGTCTTCCCGGTGCGCACCTGCTCGGCCGGGGTCTTCAAGCGCTCGGCCCAGATCGGCCGGCCCTGCCTCCTCGGCTACATCGGCAAGTGCTCGGCCCCCTGCGTGGGCCGGATCTCCGCCGAGGACCATCGCGAACTGGCCGAGGAGTTCTGCGACTTCATGGCCGGCCGCACCGGCCAGTACCTGCGCCGCCTGGAGCAGGAGATGAAGGCCGCCGCGGCCGAGGAGGAGTACGAGCGCGCCGCCCGGCTCCGGGACGACGTCGACGCGCTCCGCCGGGCCATGGAGAAGAACGCCGTGGTCCTCTCCGACGGCACGGACGCCGACGTCCTGGCCGTCGCCGAGGACGAGCTGGAGGCCGCGGTGCAGATCTTCCACGTCCGCGGCGGCCGGGTGCGCGGCCAGCGCGGCTGGGTCACCGACAAGGTGGAGGCGGTCTCCACCGGCGACCTGGTGGAGTCCGCCCTCCAGCAGCTCTACGGGGAGGAGCATGGCGAGGGCGTCCCGCGCGAGGTCCTGGTCCCGGCGCTGCCCGACCCGCCGGAGCCGATCTCCCAGTGGCTCTCCGACCGCCGCGGCTCCCGGGTCGACCTCCGCATCCCGCAGCGCGGCGACAAGAAGGACCTGATGGCGACGGTCGAGCGGAACGCCGGCCACGCCCTGGCCCTCCACAAGACCAAGCGCGCCTCCGACCTGACCACCCGCAGCGTCGCCCTCCAGGAGATCGCCGACGCCCTCGGCCTGGACTCCGCCCCGCTGCGGATCGAGTGCTTCGACATCTCGCATCTCCAGGGCCAGGACGTGGTCGCCTCGATGGTGGTCTTCGAGGACGGCATGGCCCGGAAGAGCGAGTACCGCCGGTTCGCCATCAAGGGCTTCGAGGGCCAGGACGACGTCCGGTCCATGCACGAGGTGCTGACCCGCCGCTTCCGGCGCTACCTCGCCGAGAAGCAAGACCAGGGGGAGTGGGAGACCGAGGAGGGGGACGCCGAGGCCGCCCGCGGCCCGGTCGACCCCGAGACCGGCCGTCCCCGGAGGTTCGCCTACCCGCCGCAGCTGGTGGTGGTCGACGGCGGCCGGCCGCAGGTCGCCGCCGCCCAGCGGGCGCTGGACGAGCTCGGTATCGACGACGTCGCGGTCTGCGGCCTCGCCAAGCGGCTGGAGGAGGTGTGGCTGCCGGGTGAGGGCGACCCGGTCGTACTGCCGCGAAGCAGCGAAGGGCTCTATCTTCTTCAGCGGGTGCGCGACGAGGCGCACCGCTTCGCCATCCGCTACCAGCGCGGCAAGCGCGCCAAGCGCGCCGTCGCGGGCGGTCTGGACGAGGTTCCCGGTCTCGGCGAGACCCGCAGGAAGGCGCTGCTCAAGCACTTCGGCTCGGTCAAGAAGCTGCGCGCGGCCACGGTGGACGAGATCTGCGAGGTCCCCGGCATCGGCCGCCGTACGGCGGAGTCCGTTGCGGCGGCGTTGGCCTCCCGTACACCGGCCGCTCCGGCGGTGAACACGTCCACCGGGGAGATCCTGGAGGATTGAGGCAGAGGCGTCCGGCCGCACGCCGGTGCACCCTGGTGGCGGTGCCCACCGTCACCCGCCGGGGTGAATGGGGGAAGCCTCGGCCCGTCCGCCGCGTTCTTGGTACGGACCGGGCGGTTCAGAAGAAGGGCCACTAGTGCGCCGCAGAGCGCCGAAAGCGGGGAGAAAGCCAGTGAACGTCGCCAGTACGAGTACCGGCAGCGCCGGGGAGTCCGCGGAGACGGTCCCGGAGCTGGTCATCATCTCCGGGATGTCCGGCGCCGGCCGGTCCACCGCGGCCAAGTGCCTGGAGGACCTGGGCTGGTTCGTCGTGGACAACCTTCCGCCGTCGCTGATACCGACCATGGTCGATCTCGGAGCCCGCTCCCAGGGCTCGGTGGCGAAGATAGGGGCCGTGGTCGACGTCCGGGGCCGCAGCTTCTTCGACACCCTGCTGGCCTCGCTCGACGACCTGGAGAAGCGCGGGGTGCGGCTGCGGGTGGTCTTCCTGGAGGCCTCGGACGACGCCCTGGTCCGCCGCTTCGAGTCGGTCCGCCGCCCGCACCCGCTGCAGGGCGACGGCCGGATCGTGGACGGCATCGCCCGCGAGCGCGACCTCCTGCGCGACCTGCGCGGGGAGGCCGATCTGGTGATCGACACCTCCAGCCTCAACGTCCACGAGCTGCGGGCCAAGCTGGACGCCCAGTTCTCCGACGAGGACGAGCCGGAGCTGCGGGCCACCGTGATGTCCTTCGGCTTCAAGTACGGCCTCCCGGTCGACGCCGACCTGGTGGTGGACTGCCGCTTCCTGCCCAACCCGCACTGGGTCCCGGAGCTGCGCGCCCGCACCGGGACCGACGACGAGGTGGCCCGCTACGTCTTCGACCAGCCCGGTGCGAAGGAGTTCCTGGACGGCTACTCGGAGCTGCTGCGGCTGATCACCGAGGGGTACCGCCGAGAAGGCAAGCGGTACATGACACTTGCCGTAGGCTGCACCGGGGGCAAGCACCGCAGTGTCGCCATGTCCGAGCGCCTGGCCAAGCGCCTGATCGCGGACGGGGTCGAGACCGTGCTCGTCCACCGCGACATGGGGCGGGAGTGATCTTCGAAGAACACTGTTCCGCCCGCTGGGGCAGGGCGAGACCCTTGGGGCGTGCGTGAGGTCTGTTTTCGGGCGCGGAGTCGGCCGGTCGGGCGGCAGAACCGGATCCAGGAAGAGCAGCCGGATCGGCCGGTCGGCGCCGAAGATCGTGGCGCTGGGAGGGGGGCAGGGCCTCTCCGCCTCGCTCTCCGCGCTGCGGCGGCTGACCATCGACCTCACCGCCGTGGTCACGGTCGCCGACGACGGCGGCTCCAGCGGCCGGCTGCGGGACGAGTTCGACGTGCTGCCGCCGGGCGATCTGCGCAAGGCGCTGGCCGCCCTGTGCGGTGACGACGAATGGGGCCGGACCTGGTCCGAGGTCATCCAGCACCGCTTCCGCAGCGGCGGTGACCTGAACGAGCACGCCTTCGGCAACCTGCTGATCGTCGCCCTCTGGCAGAAGCTGGAGGACCCGGTGCAGGCCCTGGACTGGGTCGCCCGGCTCCTCGGCGCGCAGGGCAGGGTGCTGCCGATGTCCGCCGTGCCGCTGGACATCGAGGCCGCCGTGCGCGGCCATGACCCGGCCCGGCCGGACGAGGTGGGCACCGTGCGCGGCCAGGCGGAGGTGGCCGCCACGCCCGGGACGGTCGAGTCGATCCATCTTCTTCCGAAGGACCCGCCGGCCGTCCCGGAGGCCGTCGCGGCCGTACGGGACGCGGACTGGGTGGTCCTCGGACCGGGCTCCTGGTTCACCAGCGTGCTCCCCCATCTGATGGTTCCTGAGCTCGCTTCGGCCCTGGTCGCGACAAAGGCCCGTAAAGTGGTCGCGCTCAACCTCGCGCCCCAGCCCGGCGAGACCGAGGGCTTCTCGCCGGAGCGCCACCTGGAGGTGCTCGCCGAGCACGCCCCGGACCTGACCGTGGACGCGGTGCTCGCCGACGCCGACGCGGTACGCGGCGCCGCCGGTGCCCCCGGCGGTGCCGGGGCCTTCGGGGCCACCGCCGACCTCGGGAAACTGCGGAAGGCGGCCGAGGCGATGGGCGGTGAACTCGTACTCGACACGGTCGCCGCGGGCGACGGAACTCCGCGACACGACCCGGAGCTCCTGGCCGCCGCGTACGACCGGATCTTCAGAACGCATGGAAGGATCGGCCCATGGCGATGACGGCAGCGGTGAAGGACGAGATCAGCCGACTCCCCGTCACCCGGGCCTGCTGCCGCAAGGCGGAGGTCTCCGCGATCCTCCGGTTCGCGGGCGGCCTCCACATCGTGAGCGGCCGGATCGTGATCGAGGCCGAGCTGGACACGGGAGTGGCGGCCCGGCGGCTGCGCAAGGACCTGCTGGAGATCTTCGGACACTCCTCGGACCTGGTGGTGATGGCCCCCGGCGGACTCCGCCGCGGCAGCCGGTACGTGGTGCGGGTGGTGAAGGACGGCGACCTGCTGGCCCGCCAGACGGGGCTGGTGGACGGCCGCGGACGGCCGATCCGGGGGCTCCCCCCGGCGGTGGTCTCCGGCGCGACCTGCGACGCCGAGGCGGCCTGGCGCGGGGCCTTCCTGGCGCACGGCTCGCTCACCGAGCCCGGCCGCTCCTCCTCGCTGGAGATCACCTGCCCCGGCTCCGAGGCGGCGCTCGCCCTGGTCGGCGCGGCCCGCCGGCTGAGCATCCCGGCCAAGGCCCGGGAAGTGCGCGGGGTCGACCGGGTGGTGATCCGGGACGGCGACGCGATCGGCGCGCTGCTGACCCGGCTCGGCGCCCACGAGTCCGTGCTGGCCTGGGAGGAGCGCCGGATGCGGCGCGAGGTCCGGGCCACCGCCAACCGGCTGGCCAACTTCGACGACGCCAACCTCCGCCGCTCGGCGCGGGCGGCGGTGGCGGCGGGCGCCCGGGTGGCGCGGGCGCTGGAGATCCTGGGCGACCAGGTGCCGGAGCACCTGGCCGCCGCCGGACGGCTGCGGATGGAGCACAAGCAGGCCTCGCTGGAGGAGCTGGGCTCGCTGGCGGACCCGCCGCTGACCAAGGACGCGGTGGCCGGCCGGATCCGGCGCCTGCTGGCGATGGCGGACAAGCGGGCGAGCGAGCTGGGCCTCCCCAGCACCGAGGCGAATCTGACGGATGAGATGATCGCGCAGTAGTTCCGCGCCGCCAGGCGCGCACAAGGGGCGCGGGGAACCGCGCGCCCAGCAGGCAACGATGCCGCACCCGGCAACGGAGATTGAGTTGCAACCCGGTCGCCGTTCCCGGGCGCTGCGCCGTAGCAGGCTGGCCGCGCGGTTCCCCGCGCCCCTTATGCGCGCCTACGGCGCGGTAAGCATGGCTCGCCCGGCGGAGTCAATGTGCCCGGGGGCACACTGCCGAGGTAGGGTCTCCAGTGGTCGGGGACTTCCCAATCCAGCTCGCCGGCGCCCGGCGCCGGCTATCAGCGAGGAGATCGGTTCGTGACGATCCGGGTAGGCATCAACGGGTTCGGCCGCATTGGCCGCAACTACTTCCGGGCGGCTCTGGCCCAGGGCGCTGACATCGAGATCGTGGGTGTCAACGACCTGACCGACACCAAGACCCTGGCGCACCTGCTCAAGTACGACTCGACCCTGGGCACCCTCCACTCCGAGGTGTCCCACACCGAGGACTCCATCACCGTCGACGGCAAGACCTTCAAGGTCATGGCCGAGCGCGACCCGGCCAACCTTCCCTGGAAGGACCTGGGCGCGGACATCGTGATCGAGTCCACCGGCCACTTCACCGACGCGAACAGCGCGAAGAAGCACGTCGAGGCCGGCGCGAAGAAGGTCCTCATCTCGGCTCCGGCCAAGAACGAGGACGCCACCTTCGTGATGGGCGTCAACGACGACACGTACGACCCCGCCAACCACACGGTCGTGTCCAACGCGTCCTGCACCACCAACTGCGTGGCGCCGATGGCGAAGGTGCTGGAGGAGGCCTTCGGCATCGTCAAGGGCCTGATGACCACGGTCCACGCGTACACCAACGACCAGGTCACCCTGGACTTCCCGCACAAGGACCTGCGGCGCGCCCGGGCCGCGGCCCTGAGCATCATCCCGACCAGCACCGGCGCCGCCAAGGCCACCGCCCTGGTGCTGCCGCAGCTGAAGGGCAAGCTGGACGGCACCTCGCTGCGCGTCCCGGTGCCGACCGGCTCCATCACGGACCTGGTCGTCGAGCTGTCCCGCGAGGTCACCAAGGAGGAGGTCAACGCCGCCTTCAAGAAGGCCTCCGAGACCAACCTCAAGGGCTACCTCCACTACACCGAGGACCCGATCGTCTCCCGGGACATCGTGAACGACCCGCACTCCTGCATCTTCGACTCCGCGCTGACGATGGTTCAGGGCAACCAGGTCAAGGTGCTCGGCTGGTACGACAACGAGTGGGGCTACTCCAACCGCCTGGTGGACCTCACCAAGCTGGTCGGTGCGAGCCTCTGACAGGCTGTCCGACAGCTTCTGAGCTGAACCTGCGAGAGGGACAGGACCCGCGGGTCCTGTCCCTCTCCCGCGCGTGGCAGTACCCACATCCGATCTGGAGAGTCCGATGAAGACGATCGAAGAGCTCCTCGCCGACCCCGGTGTGTCCGGCAAGCGGGTCTTCGTCCGCGCCGACCTCAACGTCCCGATGGCCGCCACCGAGGACGGGACGGTGATCACCGACGACGGCCGGATCCGCGCCGTCGCCCCGACCATCGCCAAGCTCGCGGAGGCCGGCGCCCGCGTGGTGGTCGCCTCGCACCTCGGCCGTCCCAAGGGCGCGCCCGACCCGAAGTTCTCCCTCGGCCCGGTGGCCGCCCGGCTGGGCGAGATCCTCGGCCGCGACGTGGTGTTCGCCGGGGACACCGTCGGCAGCAGCGCCCGCGCGGCGGTGGGCGAGGCCCGCGACGGCCAGGTCGTGCTGCTCGAGAACCTCCGCTTCAACCCGGGCGAGACGAGCAAGGACGACGCCGAGCGCGGGGCCTTCGCGGACCAGCTGGCCGAGCTCGCCGACCTGTACGTGGGTGACGGCTTCGGCGCGGTGCACCGCAAGCACGCCTCCGTCTTCGACCTGCCGAAGCGGCTGCCGCACGGGGCCGGCGACCTGATCCAGACCGAGGTCTCGGTCCTCAAGCGGCTGACCGAGAGCCCGGACCGGCCGTACGTGGTCGTCCTCGGCGGGGCCAAGGTCTCGGACAAGCTGGGCGTCATCGACCACCTGCTGGGCAAGGCCGACCGGCTGGTCATCGGCGGCGGCATGGCCTACACCTTCCTCGCCGCCAAGGGCTGCGAGGTCGGCAAGTCGCTGCTGGAGAAGGACCAGATCCCGGTCGTCCAGGGCTATCTGAAGCGGGCCGAGGAGCTCGGCGTGGAGTTCGTCCTCCCCGTCGACGTCGCGATCTCCGCGAACTTCCCGGACCTGAAGACCAAGGCCCCGGTCGCGGACTACGCCACCGTCGCCGCGGACGCCATCCCGGCGGACCGGGAGGGCCTGGACATCGGCCCGGAGTCGCAGCGGCTCTTCGCCTCGAAGATCTCGGACGCGGCGACCGTCTTCTGGAACGGGCCGATGGGCGTCTTCGAGCACCCGCAGTTCGCCGCGGGCACCAAGGCGGTGGCCGAGGCCCTGACCGCCTGCCCCGGTTTCACCGTGGTCGGCGGCGGCGACTCCGCCGCGGCCGTCCGCACCCTGGGCTTCGACGAGAAGAAGTTCGGGCACATCTCGACCGGCGGCGGCGCCAGCCTGGAGTACCTGGAGGGCAAGACCCTCCCGGGCCTTGCCGCACTGGAGGACTGAAAGAGCTTTATGAGCGACAGCAGCGAAAACCACGTGACCGCGCGCACCCCGCTGATGGCGGGCAACTGGAAGATGAACCTCAACCACCTCGAGGCCATCGCCCACGTACAGAAGCTCGCCTTCGCGCTGCACGACAAGGACTTCGAGCAGGTCGAGGTCGCGGTTCTGCCCCCGTTCACCGACCTTCGCTCGGTGCAGACGCTGGTGGACGGCGACCGCCTGAAGATCAGGTACGGCGCGCAGGACGTGTCCGCGCACGACTCCGGCGCCTACACCGGCGAGATCTCCGGGCCGATGCTCTCCAAGTTCAAGTGCGCGTACGCGCTGGTCGGCCACTCCGAGCGGCGGCAGTACCACGGCGAGAACGAGACCACCTGCAACGAGAAGGTCAAGGCCGCCTACCGGAACGGCATCGTGCCGCTGCTCTGCGTCGGCGAGGGCCTGGAGATCCGGAAGTCCGGCGGACATGTCGCCTTCACCCTGGCCCAGGTGGACGGCGCCCTGGCGGGCGTCCCGGCCGAGCAGGTGGAGTCCCTGGTCATCGCCTACGAGCCGGTCTGGGCGATCGGCACCGGTGAGGTGGCCACCCCGGAGGACGCCCAGGAGGTCTGCGGGGCGATCCGCCGCCGGCTGGCCGAGCTGTACAGCCCGCAGACCGCGGACCGGGTCCGGGTGCTCTACGGCGGCTCGGTGAAGTCCGGGAACGTGGCCTCCATCATGGCCCAGCCGGACGTGGACGGGGCGCTGGTGGGCGGGGCCTCGCTGGACCCCGAGGAGTTCGTGAAGATCGTGCGCTACCGGGATCAGCAGGTAGGCTGACCGGTCGTTGTGGAAGGAGGGGCGGGGTCGGTGCGGCCCGGCCCCTCCAGCGCTTATCGTGGGCGCGAACGCAAACCCCGGCCCGGCAGTGATCCCGGGTCCTCGCAATCCGGAACGAGAGAGTTGGTCCCGCCGTGATCCTCGGCTTCTCGATCGCGTTGATCGTCCTCAGCGTCCTTATGGCGATGCTCGTCCTGCTGCACAAGGGCAAGGGCGGCGGCCTCTCCGACATGTTCGGCGGCGGTATGGCCTCCTCGGTGGGCGGTTCCTCGGTGGCCGAGCGGAACCTGGACCGCATCACCATCGTGCTGGGCGTCCTCTGGTTCGCCTGCGTCGTGGTGCTGGGGCTTCTGCTGAAGTCGAACGGCTGATCGCCGGGCGCTCACGAGTTCCCCGTTCGGCGACTCAATTCCCTTGCGTCACAGGGGAACTGACGGGGCGTCGCCCGCACGCCTATCATGAGGGCGGTTCCGTGTGCGGGCGGCAGGACTGGCGGTCTTTTATGCCATCCGTACACTGGGACGACTCCGTCTCCTCCGATGGGCGCCCCCACCTCAGGCGGGAGCCCATGGGGGGCCCGCGTGCGGGAAGGGGGCGACGGGACGCCGGGGGGAAACCCACAGCACACGCAAGCTCCCCGGTGACGATCGCAATGCACCATCACGCAGGGAGTCAGACCGTGGCAAGTGGCAACGCCATCCGTGGCAGCAGGGTCGGGGCCGGTCC
Organism: Phaeacidiphilus oryzae TH49; assembly: GCF_000744815.1. Lineage (NCBI taxonomy): Bacteria > Bacillati > Actinomycetota > Actinomycetes > Kitasatosporales > Streptomycetaceae > Phaeacidiphilus > Phaeacidiphilus oryzae. Next base: position 1,849,280 of record NZ_JQMQ01000005.1, on the reverse strand, counting down.
GATGGGGGAGGCCGAACGCGGCGAATCCGCCCCCCGCCTCCGGGTCTCCTTCTGGTGCGCCAACGGACACGAGACGCGCCCGAGCTTCGCCTCCGACGCGCAGATCCCGGAGACCTGGGACTGCCCGCGCTGCGGCTTCCCGGCCGGGCAGGACGAGGACAACCCGCCGGCGCCGCCGCGCACCGAGCCTTACAAGACCCATCTCGCCTACGTCCGCGAGCGGCGCAGCGACGCCGACGGGGAGGCGATCCTCGCCGAGGCGCTGGCCAAGCTCCGCGGCGAGATCTGAGCGGTGTTCGGAAAAGCAGGGCACAGAAGCTGACGGGCCTTCAACCCGTCTCTTCGCGACGGCCGGTGTCGCCGGGGCTTCCCCTCACCAAGGTCCCCGGGCACCGGCTTTTCGTCGCTGACGGGATGTCACCCTATGGAGTAGTTCTGTTGCACAGTGTGTTGACCGGGGCGAGTGTGGTTCGTGGCCGAAGTAGCCCTCTCACTGCAAAGGTTCACCACTCATGCGCAACAAGCGGATCGTCGCGGCCGTCACCGGGGTCGCCCTCACCGGAGTAGTCGCCTCGGGCACGATCGCAGCCTCCTCCGCTCTGGCGGCCCCGCCCGCCGGTCACCACCCCACCGCCACCCGTCTCGCGGCTCCCGACCCCTCCAGCGTCCTCGCCACCGCCGGTCAGACCGGCGACGTGCTGAGCGCCGTCGGGAAGCTGGCCGCCATGGCCAAGTCGGGCGCCCCCAAGCCCAGCGCCGGCGCGGTCACCGCGGCCGTCAAGGCGGTCACCGACGCGGTGGCCAAGGTCGGCGCGCCCGTCAAGGCCGCCAAGGTGCCGGTGGCCACCGCCGCGACGGCCGGCCACCGGGATCTGCCGGTGCCGCTGCCGGTCAGCCCGCCGTCCGTGCCGGGAGCGCCCGCGCTGCCCGCCGCCGGCAGCCTCAAGGACGCCGCGGCGAAGGTCGCCGCCGACGCCAAGGCCCTGGGTACCGCGCTGACCTCGGGAGACCTGACCAAGATCGCGGCGGCGCTGACCAAGCTCGCCACCGACACGGTCGCGCTGCTGACCGCGACGGTGGCCTCGGTCGGCGGTGTGCCGAAGGTCTGACGGGCGGCCGGGCGCGGCTCGGTGCGTCCCGGTCGGGAGCGGTGCCCGTGGCGGGGCACCGCTCCCGTGCCGCTCCCGGCGATACGCCAGAATGGCCTGGTGCCGACCAAGAGAACGTCCAGCAGGACCGCGCCCGCCGGGCGGCGGGAGGAGATCCTGGCCACGGCCGCCGAGGTCTTCGCCCGGCAGGGTTACCACGCCACCACCGTGCGGGAGATCGCGGACGCCGCCGGGATGCTCGCGGGCAGCCTGTACTACCACTTCGACTCCAAGGAGTCGATGGTCGACGAGATACTGTCCGGCTTCCTGACCGAGCTCTGGGAGGCGTACCAGGCCGTCCTGGACGCCGGTCTCGGGCCGCGGGAGACGGTGGAGGAGCTGGTCCGGGAGTCCGTCCGGCAGATCGACCGGCACGGCCACGCGGTGGCCATCTACCAGCGGGAGCGGGGGCTGGCGAGCGAGCCGCGCTTCAAGTACCTGAACGAGTCCCAGGAGCGCTTCGAGTCGGCGTGGCTGGAGACGCTGCGGCGGGGGGTCGCGACCGGGGCCTTCCGGGCGGACCTCGACGTGCGGCTGGCCTACCGGTTCCTGCGCGACACGGTGTGGGTGGCGGCCTCCTGGTACCGCCCGGGCGGCCGCCTGACCGCCGACGAGCTGGCCTCCCGCTACCTGACGATGGTCCTGGAGGGCCTGACCCCGCGGGAGGCGTAGGCGCGCCCCCTGACCGCGCGCCGGGGGCGCGGCACGCCAGGGGGCGCAAGGGGCGTGGGGCTGCCTACGCCGACGCCGGGGGGTAGAGGTCCGACGGCAGCTTGGCGGCTGCCGCGCGGTCCAGGAGCCAGAGGGTCCGGGCGCGGCCCGTGGCCCCGGAGGCGGGCGCCTGGATCTCACCGGGGCCGGAGAGCGCGAGGGCGACCGCCTCGGCCTTGTCCTCGCCGGCGGCGAGGAGCCAGACCTCCTTGGCGGCCCGGATCGCCGGCAGGGTCAGCGAGACCCGGACCGGCGGGGGCTTGGGAGCCCCGCGCACCCCGACCACCGTGCGCTCGGTCTCCCGTACCCCCGGATGCTCCGGGAAGAGGGAGGCGACATGGGTGTCCGGGCCGACCCCGAGGAGGCACACGTCGAAGGACGGCACCCCCGCGTGGTCGTCCGGGCGCGCCGCCCTGGCCAGCTCCGCCGCGTACCGCGCCGCCGCGGCCTCCACGTTCTCGCCGTCGGCGCCGTCCGAGGACGGCATCTCGTGCACCCGCGCCGGATCCACCGGCACCCGGTCCAGCAGCTCCTCGCCGGCCTGGGTGGCGTTGCGGTCCGGGTGGCCCTGCGGGAGGTATCGCTCGTCGCCCCACCACAGGTCGAGACGCGACCAGTCGATCGCGTCCCGCGCCGGGGAGGCGCCGATCGCGGCGAGCAGAGCGTTGCCGTTCCGCCCGCCCGTCAGCACCACCGAGGCGGTGCCGCGGGCGGACTGGGCGTCCACGATCCGGGTGATCAGCCGGGCCGCGGCGGCCTCGGCCATCAGCTCCTTGTCGCGGTGGACGACGAGCTGCGGCGTCGTCACTTGGCGCTGCCCTTCGCCCGCGGGGAGGCCGCCTTCTTGGCCGGCTTGGCCGCGGGGGCCTTCTCGGGCGGGGTCACCGGGTCGACGTGCTCCTCGGTGGGCGACACCTTGTGCAACTTGTGCACGCCGTAGCGGACCGCCGCGGCGTAGATGTCGTCCGGGTCGAGGCGGCGCAGCTCCTCGGTGATCAGCTCCGAGGTGTCCCGGCGCTTCAGCGCGACCTGCCGGTCCGGCTGGCCGGGCATCGCGAGCCGGGCCAGCAGCCCGTCGCCGCGGTCGAGCCCGATCTCCCCGTCCGGGGTGCGGAGCTTGACGTCGGTCAGGCCGGGACCCTCCGAGACCACCCGCTCGACCGGGATGTCGAGCCGGGAGGCCAGCCAGAGGGCGAGCAGCTCGGCGGAGGGGTTGTAGGACTCGCCCTCCACCACCGCCCCGGTGACCTTGGTGCCCGGGCGCTGGTCCAGGGCCGCGGCGAGCATCGAGCGCCACGGGGTGATCCGGGTCCAGGCCAGGTCGGTGTCGCCGGGGGCGTACGCGTCGGCCAGCCGGGTCAGCTGGTCCGCCGGGTCCTCGGCGGTCGCCGCATCGGTGATCCGGCGCTGGGCCAGGGCGCCCAGGGGGTCCTTGGCCGGGTTGGCCGGAGCGTTCTCCGGCCACCAGACGACGACCGGGGCGTCCGGCAGCAGCAGCGGCAGCACCACCGACTGGGCGTGGTCGGCGAGCTCGCCGTGCAGCCGGAGGACGACGGTCTCGCCGGTGCCGGCGTCGGAGCCGAGGCGGACCTCGGCGTCCAGCCGGGCCTCGGCCCTGGCCCGCGGCGAGCGGCCGGGGCGGCGGATGACCGCCAGGATCCGCGAGGGGTGCTCGCGGGAGGCGTTGCCCGCCGCCTTGAGGGCGTCGTAGGCGCCGCCCTCGTCGGTGACGATGACGAGGGTGAGCACCATGCCGACGGTCGGGGTGCCGATCGCCCGGCGTCCGTTGACCAGCGAGGCGTTGATCTTGCTGGAGGTGGTGTCCGTGAGATCGATCTTCATGGCCGGCGCCAGCTCCGTCCGTCTCGTGCGAGCATCTCGTCCGCCTCGGGCGGACCCCAGGTCCCGGAGAGGTACTGGGCGGGCTTGCCGTGGCTGTCCCAGTACGACTCGATCGGGTCCAGGATCCGCCAGGACTCCTCGACCTCCTGGTAGCGGGGGAAGAGGTTGGCGTCGCCCAGCAGCACGTCCAGGATCAGCCGCTCGTAGGCCTCGGGGCTCGACTCGGTGAAGGACTCGCCGTAGGCGAAGTCCATCGTCACGTCCCGGACCTCCATCGAGGTGCCGGGCACCTTGGAGCCGAACCGCACGGTCATCCCCTCGTCCGGCTGGACGCGGATGACCAGGGCGTTCTGCCCGAGCTCCTCGGTGGCGTTGGAGTCGAACGGCAGGTACGGGGCGCGCTCGAAGACCACCGCGATCTCGGTGACCCGGCGTCCCAGCCGCTTGCCGGTACGGAGGTAGAACGGCACCCCCGCCCAGCGGCGGTTGTTGATCTGCAGCTTGATGGCCGCGTAGGTGTCCGTGCTGGAGTGGGGGTCGATGCCCTCCTCCTCCAGATAGCCCGGAACCTCCTCGCCGCCCTGCCAGCCGTGGGTGTACTGGCCGCGCACGGTCGACTTGCCCAGGTCGTCCGGGATCTCGATGGCCGTGAGCACCTTCAGCTTCTCCGCCACCAGCGCCTTGGGGTGGAAGGAGGCGGGCTCCTCCATCGCGGTCAGCGCCAGTAGCTGGAGCAGGTGGTTCTGGATGACGTCGCGGGCCGCGCCGATGCCGTCGTAGTAGCCGGCCCGGCCGCCGATGCCGATGTCCTCGGCCATGGTGATCTGCACGTGGTCGACGAACGACCGGTTCCAGATCGGCTCGAACATCTGGTTGGCGAAGCGCAGCGCCAGGATGTTCTGGACCGTCTCCTTGCCCAGGTAGTGGTCGATCCGGAAGACCTCGTCCTTGGGGAAGGCCGAGTGGACGACCTCGTTCAGCTCCTGGGCCGACTTGAGGTCGTGGCCGAACGGCTTCTCGATCACGGCCCGGCGCCAGGAGCCCTTCGGCGGGTCGGTCAGACCGTGCGCCTTGAGCTGCTCGACGACCTTGGGGAAGAACTTCGGCGGGACGGAGAGGTAGAAGGCGAAGTTCCCGCCGGTGCCCTGCTCCTTGTCCAGCTCCTCGATGGTGGAGCGGAGCTTGTCGAAGGCCTCGTCGTCGTCGAACTCGCCCTGGATGAAGCGCATCCCCTTGGAGAGCTGCTGCCAGACCTCCTCGCGGAAGGGCGTGCGGGCGTGCTCCTTGACGGCGTCGTGGACGACCTGGGCGAAGTCCTCGTTCTCCCAGTCCCGGCGGGCGAAGCCGATCAGCGAGAAGCCCGGGGGCAGCAGCCCCCGGTTCGCCAGGTCGTAGACCGCCGGCATCAGCTTCTTGCGGGACAGGTCGCCGGTGACGCCGAAGATCACCAGGCCGGAGGGGCCGGCGATCCTGGGCAGCCGCCGGTCGGCCGGATCCCGCAGCGGGTTCGCCGGCGCCGGGCCGCGGGCGGCGGCCTCGGCTACGGCTTCGGGGTCGGTCACTTGGCCCCCTCCGGCGCCAGCTTCTTGAGCTGGTCCTCCACGGTCTCCAGCAGCTCGTTCCAGGAGGCCTCGAACTTCTCCACGCCCTCCTCCTCGAGGACGCGGACCACGTCGTCGTAGGAGACGCCGAGCTTGGCCAGCTCGTCGATCTCGGCCTGGGCCTTCTCGTAGGAGCCCTCGACGGCGTTGCCGGAGATCACACCGTGGTCGGCCACCGCGTTGAGGGTGGCCTCCGGCATGGTGTTGACGGTGCCGGGGGCGACCAACTCGACCACGTAGGTGGTGTCGTCCATCTCCGGGTCCTTGACGCCGGTCGAGGCCCACAGCGGGCGCTGCGGCTTGGCGCCGGCCTCGGCCAGCTTCTTCCACCGGTCCGAGGAGAAGACCTTCTCGTACTCGGCGTAGGCCAGGCGGGCGTTGGCCACCGCGGCCCGGCGCTTGGCGGCCTCGGCGTCCGAGGAGCCGAGCTTGGTCAGGCGCTTGTCGACCTCGGTGTCCACCCGGGACACGAAGAACGAGGCGACCGACTCGATGCCGGCCAGGTCGATGCCCTTGGACTTGGCCGTCTCCAGGCCGGTGAGGAAGGCCTCCATCACGTCGCGGTAGCGCTCCAGCGAGAAGATCAGCGTGACGTTGACGCTGATGCCCTCGCCGAGGACCTCGGCGATCGCCGGCAGGCCCGCCTTGGTGGCCGGGATCTTGATCAGGGTGTTCGGCCGGTCGACCAGCCAGGCCAGCTGCTTGGCCTCGGCGACGGTGGCCGTGGTGTTGTGCGCCAGCCGCGGGTCCACCTCGATGGACACCCGGCCGTCCCGGCCGTCGGTGGCGTCGTACACCGGGCGGAGCACGTCGGCGGCGGCGCGGACGTCCGCGGTGGTGATCATGCGGACCGCCTCCTCGGCGGTGACCCGCCGCGCGGCCAGCTCCTTCACCTGCTGGTCGTAGCCGTCACCGGAGCCGATCGCCTTCTGGAAGATGGTCGGGTTGGTGGTGACACCGACCACGTGCTTCTCGCGGATCAGCTCGGCCAGGTTGCCGGACTCCAGACGCTTGCGGCTGAGGTCGTCGAGCCAGATCGCCACGCCCTCGTCGCTCAGCTTCTTCAGAGCGTCGGTCATTCTTCGTTCATCTCCTTCTCGGGAGCCGGGCCGTCGCGCCTTGTGGGGTCGGCGGCCCGGCGGTGCACGTCTGTTGGCGGGGCGTCAGCTGTTGACGTCGGCGAGGGACTCGCGGGCCGCGGCGGCCACATGCGCCGCGGTGAACCCGAACTCCTCGAAGAGCTTCGCGGCGGCCGCGGAGGCGCCGTAGTGCTCCAGGGACACGATCCGGCCGCTGTCACCGACGAAGCGGTGCCAGGTCAGGCCGATCGCGGCCTCGACCGCCACCCGGGCCTTCACGGTCGGCGGCAGGACGCTGTCCCGGTAGGCGCGGTCCTGCTCGTCGAACCACTCCACGCACGGCATCGAGACCACGCGGGTCGGGATGCCCTCCGCCTGGAGGGCATCGCGCGCCTCGACGGCGAGCTGGAGCTCGGAGCCGGTGCCGATCAGGATCACCTGCGGCTGGCCGCCCTCGGCCTCCGTGTGGACATAGCCGCCCTTGGCCGTGCCCTCGTTCGCAGGGTACGTCGGCAGGCCCTGACGGGTAAGCGCCAGGCCGTGCGGGGCCGGGTTGGAGGAGTGCCGCTTGAGCACCTCGCGCCAGGCGATGGCGGTCTCGTTGGCGTCCGCCGGGCGGACCATGTTCAGGCCCGGGATGGCGCGCAGCGCGGCCACGTGCTCCACCGGCTGGTGGGTCGGGCCGTCCTCGCCGACGCCGATCGAGTCGTGCGTCCACACGTAGGTGACCGGCAGCTTCATCAGCGCGGCCAGCCGGACGGCCGGGCGCATGTAGTCGGAGAACACCAGGAAGGTGCCGCCGTAGATGCGGGTGTTGCCGTGCAGCGCGATGCCGTTCATGGTCGAGCCCATGGCGTGCTCGCGGATGCCCCAGTGCACCGTGCGGCCGTAGGGCGAGGCGCCCGGCAGCGAGTTGCCCTTCGGCAGGAACGAGGAGTTCTTGTCGATGGTGGTGTTGTTGGAGCCGGCCAGGTCGGCGGAGCCGCCCCACAGCTCCGGGATCACCGGGCCGAGCGCCTGCAGCACCTTGCCGGAGGCGGCGCGGGTGGCCAGCGAGGCACCGGTCTCGAAGACCGGGATGGCCTTCTCCCAGCCGTCCGGCAGCTCGCCGGCGCGGATCCGGTCGAAGTCCTCGGCCCGCTCCGGGTTGGCGGAGCGCCACTCGGAGAGCTGCTTGTCCCAGGCGGCGTGCGCCTCACGGCCGCGGTCGGCGACCTTGCGGGCGTGCTCCAGCACCTCCGGGGCGATGACGAAGGACTGCTCCGGGTCGAAGCCCAGCACCTGCTTGGTGGCGGCCACCTCGTCGGCGCCGAGCGCGGAGCCGTGCGCGGACTCGGTGTTCTGCTTGTTCGGGGCCGGCCAGCCGATGATGGTGCGCATGGCGATGATGGACGGCCGCCCGGTCTCGGCCTTGGCCGCGGTCAGCGCCTTGTTCAGCGCCTCGACGTCGATGTCGCCGTTCTGGTGCGGCTCGATCCGCTGCACGTGCCAGCCGTACGCCTCGTAGCGCTTCAGCACGTCCTCGGAGAAGGCGGTCTCGGTGTCGCCCTCGATCGAGATGTGGTTGTCGTCGTAGACCGCGATCAGGTTGCCCAGCTTCTGGTGCCCGGCCAGCGAGGAGGCCTCGGAGGAGATGCCCTCCTCCAGGTCGCCGTCGGAGACGATGGCCCAGATGGTGTGGTCGAACGGGGAGGCCCCCTCGGGAGCCTCCGGGTCGAACAGCCCGCGCTCGTAGCGCTGGGCCATCGCGAAGCCGACGGCGTTGGCGATGCCCTGGCCGAGCGGTCCCGTGGTGGTCTCCACACCGGCGGTGTGCCCGTGCTCCGGGTGGCCCGGCGTCAGCGAGCCCCAGGTCCGGAAGCGCTCCAGGTCATCCATGGTCAGGCCGTAGCCGGAGAGGAAGAGCTGGAGGTAGAGGGTCAGCGAGGTGTGCCCGGGGGACAGCACGAAGCGGTCGCGCCCGGTCCAGTCGGGGTCGGAGGGGTCGTGGTTGAGGAAGCGCTGGAAGATCAGGTACGCGGCGGGGGCCAGGCTCATGGCCGTACCCGGATGCCCGTTCCCGACCTTCTGCACCGCGTCCGCGGCCAGAACCCGTGCCGTGTCGACGGCTTTCTGGTCCAGCTCGGTCCACTCGAACGCGTTGGTCGGCGTCGTGCTCACCCTGGATCAGGGCTCCTTCCATATCGTCTTTCGACCCCGTGTACCGGACCCCGTCGACGCTGGCGGACGCTGGTCACACGGAACGTTGACCCGCCCTCCGGCCTACAACCGGGCCGGAGGGGCCCTGCGCCAGTGAGCCTACCGCCCGCTGACACATCGTCCGGGCAGAGGAACGGACCACCACCTCGGCGCATTCCCCGCGTCGCCGGTCGCGACTCACGGTCGGCCGCCCCCGGCTGGGCACGGCCTCGATCCAACCCTGTCCGAAGTACGCCGCGCGCGCCTGCTGAACGCGGGAGACCGGGGGTACGACCGAGGGGCCCACGCTCTCCGGCCGCGGCCTCAGGCGCGGCCCGACACGGGGACCCCGCGCACGGGGCGTACCCGTGCAACGTCTAAAGTGGCGTGGTACGCGCAGGGGGCCTGGTCATCACCGGCTCCCTCGGTACGCGGATCTATTTCAACTACCTGGGGTGTTCGTGACCGCCGTCGAATCCCGCCCCGCTGGGGTGGTCGAGGCGACCCCGCGACACCGGCCGTTTCCGGCCCGTGTCGGGGCCTTCGTCGCACTGACCAAGCCACGCATCATCGAGCTGCTGCTGATCACCACCGTCCCGGTGATGTTCCTGGCGCAGCGCGGGATCCCGAACCTGCTGCTGGTCCTCGAGGTCGTCGTCGGCGGCTACCTCTCGGCGGGCGGCGCCAACGCCCTCAACATGTACATCGACCGCGACATCGACGCGCTGATGCACAGGACCGAGAACCGGCCGCTGGTCACCGGGATGGTCTCGCCGCGGGAGTGCCTGGTCTTCGGCATCTCGCTGGGCGTCTTCTCCACGGTGTGGTTCGCGGTGCTGGTCAACGCGCTGTCCGCGGCGCTGTCGCTGGCCGCGCTGCTGTTCTACGTCTTCGTCTACACGCTGGGGCTGAAGCGCCGGACCCCGCAGAACATCGTCTGGGGCGGGATCGCCGGCTGCATGCCGGTCTTCATCGGCTGGTCGGCGGTGACGAACTCGCTCTCCTGGGCGCCGGTGGTGCTCTTCCTGGTGATGTTCTTCTGGACGCCGCCGCACTACTGGCCGCTCTCCATGAAGGTGCAGGACGACTACGCCAACGCCGGGGTGCCGATGCTGCCGGTGGTGGCCGGGAACCTGGTGGTGGCCCGTCAGATCGTCATCTACAGCTGGGTGATGGTGCTGGTCTCGCTGCTGCTCTGGCCGGCCGCCCACACCAGTCTGCTGTACCCGATCGCGGCCGCGGTCTTCGGGGCGATGTGGCTGAAGGAGGCCCATCAGCTGCACAGCAGGGCGAAGGCCGGCGTCGTCGGCCCCAAGCTCAAGGAGATGCGGCTGTTCCACTGGTCCATCACCTACATCACCCTGCTGTTCGTGGTGATAGCGATCGACCCGTTCCTGCGCTGAGTGCGCTGAGCCGTCTCGTCGGCCCGCCCCGGTCCTCCTCCGCAGAGGGAGTGCCGGGGCGGTCTCGTGCTTGGGGCTACCGGTGGGTAGCATGCCCGGCATGAGCGAGAACGAGGGCAACGAGCGGCGGGCGGAGCGCATCGCCGGCCACATCCGGGCTTTCGCCCGTGAGCACGGCGAGGTCCAGGCCGTGGTGGAGTACGTGGGCGCGATCGGCACCCGGATCGCGCTGGTCGCGGGGGACGGCTCCTGGGGCGACCAGGTGGCGCCGGACTACGCCACCGCCAAGCGGGCGGTCGAGCTGTCGGGGGCGCAGGAGGAGGAGTCCTTCGAGGGCGAGCTGGGCGCGAAGGTCCGCACCAGCGAGTACGAGTGGCGCAGGATGGCCGGCAGCCAGCTGGGCGGGCGGCAGCCCGCGGGCACGCGTTAGCGGTGTCCTCGGCGCGGCGCCGCAGGCGCGAGCTGGGGGCGCGGGGAACTGCGCGGCCCGCGCGAACGGCGCCGCACCCGGCAACGGAGACTGGGTTGCAACCCGATGGCCGTTGCCGGGTGCGGCGCCGTTCGTGGTCGGCCGCGCAGTTCCCCGCGCCCCCAGCTCGCGCTGCGGCGCGGGGCCGCTAGACCTCGGCGGCCACGCGGGGCGGGGTGACCGGGGTGCGGTCCAGCTCGCCCGGTGCCGGGCGGGTGTGGAGGGAGAGGTAGAGGCGGAGGGCGGTCAGCCAGACCAGCGCGGCGCCGAGGAGGTGGATGCCCACCACCAGTTCCGGCAGGTGGAGGAAGTACTGCACATAGCCGACGACCGCCTGGGAGAGCAGGACCGCGAGGAACTGCTTGGCCCGCAGCCGCGGGGTCGACGGGGCGTCCACCGCCATCAGAACGAAGATCATCGCGACCGCCAGACCGACCGTCGCGAAGGCCAGGTCCGCGTGGAACTGGGTGACCTTCTCCCAGTCCAGCGGCATCCGCTTGACCACGGTGCCGTCGCCCGAGTGCGGACCCGAGCCGGTGACCAGCGTGCCCGCGACGCAGAGCGCGCCGGTGACCAGCACCAGGAACCGGGTCATCTGCACCACCGGCACGCCGACCGTCCGCACCGGCGCCTCGTCGCTCTCCAGGCTGCGCTGCCACTGCACCAGCGCGATCGCGATCAGCGCCAGCGAGGCCAGGAAGTGCACCGCCACCAGGAACGGGTTGAGCTTCGCCAGGACGACGATGCCGCCCCAGACCGCGTCGAAGACGATCATCCAGAACTGGGCCCAGGCCAGCCTGGTGAGGCTGCGCCGCCACGGCCTGCCGCAGCGGGCGGCGATGATCGCCAGCCCGACCACCACGCAGAGGACGTCGGTCAGCAGCCGGTTGCCGAACTCGATGACGCCGTGGATGCCCATCGCCGGGGTGTTGGCCAGGTGGTCACCCGTGCAGGTCGGCCAGGTCGGGCAGCCGAGGCCGGAGCCGCTCAGCCGGACGGCGCCGCCGGTCACCACCACGACGATGCTCATCACCAGCGCCGCGAAGGCGGTCCACCGGACCACACGGTCCGATGCGGTCCAATGGGCGGCGAGCCAGGAGAAAGGGGTACGCACCCGGCAGATTCTAGGTCGCGGACCTACGGATCTTGTGTACGGGGTGGCCGGCGGCTACTCCCAGCGGAAGAACCGGGCCGCCGCGGCGAGTCCGGCCACCGCCCAGGCGGCGAGGATCCCCAGGTCGCCCCAGGGCATCGCGGAACCGTGCTGGAGGACGGCGCGGAGCCCGTCGGAGAGGGCGGAGACCGGCAGCGCGTCCAGCACCGGGCGGACCGCCGAGGGGAACTTGCTGAGCGGCACGATCACGCCGCCGGCCAGGAGGAGAAGGATGAAGACCAGGTTGGCGGCGGCCAGGGTCGCCTCGGCCCGCAGGGTGCCGGCCATCAGCAGGCCGAGCCCGGAGAACGCGGCCGTGCCCAGGACCAGGAGGAGGACCACCGCGCCGGGGTTGCCGTGCGGCTGCCACCCCAGGGCCAGGGCGATCACCGAGAGGAGGGCGAACTGCAGGATCTCGGTGATCAGCACGCAGCCGGTCTTGGCGGTGAGGAGCGTCCAGCGGGGGAGGGGGCTGGCGCCGAGCCGCTTGAGGACCCCGTAGCGGCGCTCGAAACCGGTCCCGATGGCCTGCCCGGTGAAGGCCGTGGACATCACCGCGAGGGCGAGGAGCCCGGGGGCGAGGAAGTCCACCCGGTGGCCCGGCCCGGTCGTCGGCAGGATGTCCACCGCGGAGAACAGCACCAGCAGGACCGTGGGGATGACCACGGTCAGCAGCAGCTGCTCGCCGTTCCTGAGCAGCATCCTGGTCTCGAGGAGGGTCTGGGCGGCGAGCATCCGGCCGGTCGGGGCGGCCCCGGGGGCCGGGGTGAAGTCGGTGGTGGTCACGCGCGGAGGTCCCGTCCGGTGAGTTCCAGGAAGACGTCTTCGAGGGTGCGGCGCTCGACCGCGAGCTGGTCCGGCAGCACGCCGACCTGGACGCACCAGGAGGTGACGGTGGCCAGCAGCTGGGGGTCCACGGTCCCTTCGACGCGGTAGCTCCCGGGGCTCAGCTCGGCCACCGCGGTGCCGTCGGGGAGGGCCTTGAGGAGGCCGCCGAGGTCCAGGCCGGGGCGGCCGGAGAAGCGCAGGGTGTTCTCGGCGCCGCCGCGGCAGAGCTGCTCGGGCGAGCCGACGGCGATCACCTTGCCGTGGTCGACGATGGCGACCTCGTCGGCGAGCTGCTCGGCCTCGTCCATCAGATGGGTGGTGAGGACCACGGTCACGCCGTCCCGGCGGAGGTCGCGGATCAGGTCCCAGGTGGCGCGGCGGGCCTGCGGGTCGAGGCCGGCGGTGGGCTCGTCGAGGAAGACCAGCTCCGGGCGGCCGACCACGGCCATCGCCAGCGAGAGCCGCTGCTGCTGGCCGCCGGAGAGGCGGCGGTAGCCGGTGCGGCCGCAGGACTCCAGGCCGAGCCGCTCGATCAGGGCGGGGACGTCCAGCGGGTGGGCGTGGAGCTTCGCCATGTGGTGGAGCATCTCCGCCGCGCGGGCGCCGGAGTAGACGCCGCCGGACTGCAGCATCACGCCGATCCGGGGGCGGAGGGCGCGGGCGTCGGCGACGGGGTCGAGGCCGAGGACGCGGACGATGCCGGCGTCGGGGCGTCGGTAGCCCTCGCAGGTCTCGACGGTGGTGGTCTTGCCGGCTCCGTTGGGGCCCAGGACGGCGGTGAGGGCGCCTCGGCGGATCGTCAGGTCGAGGGCGTCGACGGCGGTCTTGCCGCGGTAGCGCTTGGTCAGACCGCGGATCTCCACCGCGGGGTCGGCGGCGCCGCGTGGTGCGGGGATCGCTGGGGTGGGGCGGTCCGACTCGGATTGCATGCGCAGAAGTCTACGAAGCGTCCGGGGCCGCGCCTGCGGCGGGCTTCCTCCCCGACCCCGCCCCGGCCCGTTCTCCGGGACCGACGCCCCGGGCCCCGCCGGGCGGCTTGCCGGCCGTTGCCGGGTGCGGCGCCGTGGTCGGCTGGGCGCGCAGGCCCCGCGCGCCTGATCCGCGCCTGGGGCGCCGCTCCCGGGGCGGTCTCAGCGGTGGTCGCGGAGCCAGGCCTGGGCGTAGGCGACGGCATCCCGCAGGGGGAACAGGCGGGAGTCGGCGCCGCCGACGCGGCCGCGGGTGACCGGCTGGGCGGTTTCGTACCCGGCGCCCAGCTCGGCGAAGTCCTCGCTGGTGACGCGGGTGTCGGTGAAGGTGCGCCAGGCGCGGCCGGCGGGGCCGGAGACCGCGCAGGCGCACTCGGCCGTGCGGCGCCGGTCCGGCGGGAGGCGGTATTCGGCGAGGTGGAAGCAGGTGCAGGAGTCGTAGCCCGCGCCGAGGAGGAGGACCTGGGCGTCGGCCTCCTCCAGGCGGGCCAGGGGGGAGTCCTCGCCGAGGCGGCAGTCTAGCGCGTGGCCGCCGGTGATCTTCTCGGCCAGGGGGCCGTGGGCCGAGAAGGAGGTCTGCGGGTGGGCGCTTCGCTGCGCGCCCGGCCAGGTGCGGACGGTCTCCGCGATCGCGCCCATCCCTCGCGAGGGGGTGATCCGCGGGTCGTAGGGGGGCATGTGGGCGCGGATGACTGGCCACCACTCCTCGGGGACGGGCGGGTTCCCCCATTCGCCGGGGTCCGAGTTGTCGGAGGTGTGGGTGGGGACGACCAGCGTGCCCGCCGCGCCGAGCGCCGCCATCAGCGCCTCGACCGCGGTGACCGCCCCGCCGACGACCCAGCCGAGGGAGCTGAGCGAGGAGTGGACGAGGAGCGCGCCTCCGGGGCGCACGCCCAGCGCACGGAGGTCCTCGGCGAGCGAATCGCGGGTGCAGAGTGGTTCGCGGGGGGTCTCGGCCATGGACCGAGTCTTCCGGACGGGGCCGCCGACCGCATCGGGTTTTGGCCGGTCAGGCGCGCGCGTCGGACATTCGCGCCGGTCGACTTAGGTATGCCTTCGTGATCGAGGAGACACCGCCGCCGGTTGATCGCGCTTGTTCCTTCGGCGTGAATTACGCAACAATGGCGTTGTGAAAAACGCGCGCACGAGGCAGGAGCGGGTGTCGGAGGCGGCCGAGCAGGCCGCCCACCGCAACACGCGCGATCGCGTCGCGCGCTCGATCCTCGACCACGGCCCCTCCACCGCCGGGGACCTCGCGGAGCGGCTGAGCCTGACCCAGGCCGCCGTCCGCCGGCATCTGGACGCGCTGGTCGCGGCCGGCCTGGTCGAGCCCCGTGAACAGCGGGTGTACGGGCACCGCGGGCGCGGCCGGCCGGCCAAGGTCTTCGCGCTCACCGACTCCGGGCGCTCCGCCTTCTACCAGGCCTACGACAAGCTGGCCGCGGACGCGATGAAGTTCATCGCGGACCAGGCCGGCGGCGGCGAGGCGGGTGCGGAGGCGGTCGCCTCCTTCGCCAGGGCCCGGCTGGAGGCCCAGGTGGAGCGTTACCGGGCCGCCGTCGCCGAGGCCCGTGCCGAGGAGGGGCGGACGCCCGCCGAGGCCCTTGCGGAGGCGCTCTCCGCGGACGGGTACGCTGCCGGAGTGCGGCGTGTCCCGTCCGGCGCGGGCGCCTCCGGCCCCGTCGGCGAGCAGCTCTGCCAGCACCACTGCCCGGTGGCCCACATCGCCGAGCAGTTCCCCCAGTTCTGCGAGGCGGAGACGGAAGTCTTCTCCAAGGTTCTGGACACCCACGTGCAGCGGCTGGCCACCATCGCCCACGGCGACGGGGTCTGCACCACGTACGTGCCCGGCCCCGCCGGCGCCCCGCAGCCCAACGATCGCAGTACCACTCCGTCCGGGAGGAACCCCGCATGACTCTGCCCGCAGAGACTGCCCACCCAGAGCTCGAGGGCCTGGGCACCTACGAGTACGGCTGGGCCGACTCCGACGTCGCGGGCGCCAGCGCCAGGCGCGGTCTCAGCGAGGACGTCGTCCGTGACATCTCCGCGAAGAAGAACGAGCCGGAGTGGATGCTCAAGCTTCGGCTCAAGGGCCTGAAGCTGTTCGGCAAGAAGCCGATGCCGACCTGGGGCTCGGACCTCACCGGGATCGACTTCGACAACATCAAGTACTTCGTGCGCTCCACCGAGCAGCAGGCCGAGTCCTGGGAGGAGCTGCCCGAGGACATCAAGAACACCTACGACAAGCTGGGCATCCCCGAGGCGGAGAAGCAGCGTCTTGTCGCGGGTGTCGCCGCGCAGTACGAGTCCGAGGTCGTCTACCACCAGATCCGCGAGGACCTGGAGGCGCAGGGCGTCATCTTCCTCGACACCGACACCGCGCTCAAGGAGCACCCGGAGCTCTTCAAGGAGTACTTCGGCACCGTGATCCCGGCCGGCGACAACAAGTTCGCCTCGCTGAACACGGCCGTGTGGTCCGGCGGATCGTTCATCTACGTGCCGAAGGGCGTGCACGTGGACATCCCGCTGCAGGCCTACTTCCGGATCAACACCGAGAACATGGGCCAGTTCGAGCGGACGCTGATCATCGTCGACGAGGACGCCTACGTCCATTACGTCGAGGGCTGCACCGCGCCGATCTACAAGTCGGA
Organism: Phaeacidiphilus oryzae TH49; assembly: GCF_000744815.1. Lineage (NCBI taxonomy): Bacteria > Bacillati > Actinomycetota > Actinomycetes > Kitasatosporales > Streptomycetaceae > Phaeacidiphilus > Phaeacidiphilus oryzae. Next base: position 1,833,249 of record NZ_JQMQ01000005.1, on the reverse strand, counting down.
CTCGCTGCACTCCGCGGTGGTCGAGATCATCGTCAAGAAGGGCGGCCGCTGCCGCTACACGACGATCCAAAACTGGTCGAACAACGTCTACAACCTGGTGACCAAGCGGGCCGTCGCCCACGAGGGCGCGACCATGGAGTGGGTCGACGGCAACATCGGCTCCAAGGTCACCATGAAGTACCCGGCCGTCTACCTGATGGGCGAGCACGCCAAGGGCGAGACGCTGTCCATCGCCTTCGCGGGCGAGGGCCAGCACCAGGACGCCGGCGCCAAGATGGTGCACCTGGCGCCCAACACCTCCTCGTCGATCGTGTCGAAGTCGGTGGCCCGCGGCGGCGGCCGTACCTCGTACCGCGGTCTGATCGAGGTCAGCGAGGGCTCGCACGGCGCCAAGTCGAACGTCCTCTGCGACGCGCTGCTGGTGGACACCGTCTCGCGCTCGGACACCTACCCGTACCAGGACGTCCGCGAGGACGACGTGTCGATGGGCCACGAGGCGACCGTCTCCAAGGTCAGCGAGGACCAGCTCTTCTACCTGATGAGCCGGGGCCTGACCGAGCAGGAGGCGATGGCGATGATCGTCCGCGGCTTCGTCGAGCCGATCGCCCGCGAACTGCCGATGGAGTACGCGCTGGAGCTCAACCGGCTGATCGAGCTCCAGATGGAGGGCGCGGTCGGCTGACCCCTCCGCCCGCATCCAGGTACTGACGGTTTCCAGAGAAGAGAGCTAAGCCACAGCCATGGCTGACGTAACCACCACGCCCGGCGGGGCGACCACCGCCGGTTCGATCGAGACCGGCACGACGGGAGCCGGTGGCCGGATGGCCGGGCCGGGCACCGGCCGGGTCGAGCAGCCCGTCGACGCCCGGCTGCAGGCCGTCGAGTCCTATGACGTCGCGGACTTCCCGGTGCCCAGCGGGCGCGAGGAGAACTGGCGGTTCACCCCGCTGCACCGGCTGAAGGGCCTCCACGACGGCACCGCCCAGGCGGGCGGCTCGGTGCGGGTCGAGGTCAGCGCGCCGGAGGGCGTGCGGGTCGAGACCGTCGGCCGGGACGACGCGCGGCTCGGCAAGGCCGGCAAGCCGGTGGACCGGGTGGCCGCGCAGGCCTACTCCTCCTTCGAGAAGGCCGGCGTCGTGTCCATCCCCAAGGACGCGGTGCTGACCGAGCCGGTGCGGATCACGGTGCACGGCGAGGGCGGCACCGCCTACGGCCACCAGGTGGTCGAGGTGGGCGCGTTCGCCGAGGCCGTGGTGGTCATCGAGCACACCGGCGACGCGGTGCTCGCGGCCAACGTCGAGTACCTGATCGGGGACGGCGCCAAGCTGACCGTGGTCTCCGTGCAGGACTGGGAGGACACCGCCGTCCACGCCGCCCAGCACACCGCGCTGGTCGGCCGGGACGCGAGCTTCAAGTCCGTGGTGGTGACCTTCGGCGGCGACCTGGTGCGGCTGCACCCGCGGATCGTCTACGGCGCCCCGGGCGGCGAGGCCGAGCTCTTCGGGCTCTACTTCGCCGACGCCGGCCAGCACCTGGAGCACCGGCTCTTCATCGACCACGACACCCCGCACTGCCGCTCCAACGTCGCCTACAAGGGCGCGCTGCAGGGCGACGACGCCCACGCGGTGTGGATCGGCGACGTGCTGATCCGGGCCGAGGCCACCGGCACCGACACCTACGAGCTCAACCGGAACCTGGTCCTCACGGACGGCGCCCGGGTCGACTCGGTGCCGAACCTGGAGATCGAGACCGGCGAGATCGTCGGGGCCGGCCACGCCTCGGCCACCGGCCGCTTCGACGACGAGCAGCTCTTCTACCTGCAGGCCCGCGGCATCCCGGCGGACGAGGCCCGCCGCCTGGTGGTGCTCGGCTTCTTCGGCGAGCTGGTCCAGCAGATCGGCCTGCCCGAGCTTCAGCAGCGGCTGATGGGCAAGGTCGAGCAGGAGCTGGAGGCCGTCGTCTCGTGACCGCGAATTTTGAACGGGTGTGCGCGCTCGGCGAGTTGGAGCCGGACACCCCGAAGCGGGTGGAGGTCGGCGGGGTGCCGGTGGCCGTGGTCCGCGCGGAGGGCGAGGTCTACGCGATCAACGACATCTGCTCGCACGCCCACGTCTCGCTCTCCGAGGGCGAGGTCGAGGACTGCTCCATCGAGTGCTGGCTGCACGGGTCGTCCTTCGACCTGCGCACCGGAAAGCCCAACGGGCTGCCCGCCACCAAGCCCGTCCCCGTGTACCCCGTGAAGATCGAAGGAGACGGCGCCGACGCCGCCGTGCTCGTCGCCGTCAACCAGGAGTCCTGAGTCACCCATGGCAACGCTTGAGATCAACGACCTGCACGTCACCGTTGAAGCCGAGAACGGCCCCCGCGAGATCCTGAAGGGCGTCGACCTGACGGTCAAGCAGGGCGAGACCCACGCCATCATGGGTCCGAACGGCTCCGGCAAGTCGACGCTGGCCTACTCGCTGGCCGGCCACCCGAAGTACACGATCACCGGCGGCACCGTGCTGCTGGACGGCGAGGACGTCCTCGCGATGACCGTGGACGAGCGGGCCAAGGCCGGCGTCTTCCTCGCCATGCAGTACCCGGTCGAGGTGCCCGGCGTCTCCGTGTCCAACTTCCTGCGGACCTCCGCCACCGCCATCCGCGGTGAGGCCCCCAAGCTGCGGCACTGGGTCAAGGAGGTCAAGGAGGCCATGGAGCGCCTCCAGATCGACCCCGCCTTCGCCGAGCGCAACGTCAACGAGGGCTTCTCCGGCGGTGAGAAGAAGCGCCACGAGATCCTCCAGCTGGAGCTCCTCAAGCCGAAGATCGCGGTGCTCGACGAGACCGACTCCGGCCTCGACGTCGACGCGCTGCGGATCGTCTCCGAGGGCGTCAACCGGGTCCGCGAGAACGGCGAGGTCGGCACCCTGCTGATCACCCACTACACGCGGATCCTCCGCTACATCAAGCCCGACTACGTCCACGTCTTCGCGGGCGGGCGGATCGTCGAGTCCGGCGGTCCCGAGCTCGCCGACAAGCTGGAGAACGAGGGCTACGAGGCGTACGTGAAGGGTGGCGCAGCCGAGTGACTTCAACCTCGCAGCAGCTCAGCGGGCTGCTCGACACGGACGCGGTCCGTAAGGACTTCCCGATCCTGCAGCGCCAGCTGCACGACGGGAAGCCCCTGGTCTACCTGGACAACGCGGCCACCTCGCAGAAGCCCCGCCAGGTGCTGGACGCCCTGGCCGACTACTACGAGCGGTACAACGCCAACGTCCACCGCGGTGTCCACGTCCTCGCCGAGGAGGCCACCGAGGCGTACGAGGGCGCCCGGGACAAGGTCGCCGAGTTCATCAACGCGCCCAGCCGGAACGAGGTGGTGTTCACCAAGAACGCCTCCGAGAGCCTCAACCTGGTCGCCAACCTGCTGGGCTGGGCCGACGAGCCGTACCGGGTCGGGGCCGGGGCCGAGGTCGTCATCACGGAGATGGAGCACCACTCCAACATCGTTCCGTGGCAGCTGCTGGCGCAGCGGACCGGCGCCGGGCTCAAGTGGTTCGGGCTGACCGACGAGGGCCGTCTCGACCTGTCGAACATCGAGCAGGTCATCACCGAGCGGACCAAGGTCGTCTCGATCGTCCTGGTCTCCAACGTGCTGGGCACCCACAACCCGATCGACCGGATCGTGCGGCGGGCGCAGGACGTCGGCGCGCTGGTCGTGGTCGACGCCTCGCAGGCCGTCCCGCACATGCCGGTGGACGTGCAGGCGCTGGGCGCGGACTTCGTGGCCTTCACCGGGCACAAGATGTGCGGTCCGACCGGCATCGGCGTGCTGTGGGGCCGGCAGGAGCTGCTGGAGGACCTGCCGCCGTTCCTGGGCGGCGGGGAGATGATCGAGACCGTTTCGATGAACTCCTCCACGTACGCCCCGGCGCCGCACAAGTACGAGGCGGGGACGCCGGCGATCGCCGAGGCGATCGGGCTGGGCGCGGCCGTCGACTACCTGCGGTCGGTGGGGATCGAGAAGATCGCCGCGCATGAGCAGGCGCTCACCGCGTATGCGCTTGAGCGGCTGAAGGAGGTCCCCGACCTGCGGATCGTCGGCCCGACGGACGCCGTGGACCGGGGCTCCGCGATCTCCTTCACCCTCGGCGACATCCACCCCCACGATGTGGGGCAGGTGCTGGACGAGCAGGGGATCGCGGTCCGGGTCGGCCACCACTGCGCGCGGCCGGTCTGCCTGCGGTACGGAATTCCCGCGACCACGCGGGCGTCCTTCTATCTGTACTCGACGCCGGGCGAGGTCGACGCGCTGGTCGACGGTCTCGAGCATGTGCGTCAGTTCTTCGGATGAGCAGAGATTCGGTTAGGAGGCGCCTCGCGTGAAGCTGGAATCGATGTACCAGGAGATCATCCTGGACCACTACCGCAACCCGCACGGCAAGGGGCTGCGGGACGGCGACGCCGAGGTGCATCACGTCAACCCCACCTGCGGTGACGAGATCACCCTGCGGGTGAAGCTGGACGGCCAGCGGATCGAGGACGTGTCGTACGAGTCGCAGGGCTGTTCGATCAGCCAGGCCTCGGCGTCCGTGTTGAACGACATGCTGGTGGGGAAGACGCTCGGCGAGGCTCAGGCCGTGCAGGAGGCCTTCCTTGAGCTGATGCAGAGCAAGGGCCAGATGGAGGGCGACGAGGAGGTGCTGGAGGACGCGGTGGCGTTCGCCGGCGTCTCCAAGTACCCGGCACGGGTGAAGTGCGCCCTGCTGTCCTGGATGGCCTGGAAGGACGCCACCGCGAAGGCTCTGGCGAAGGAGGCCGTGTGAGCGAGAGTGTGAACACCGAAGAGAACACCGCGGGGAGCGCCGCGGAGGGCGGTGCCGCTGCCGAGGCCTCGGACGAGGCCTTCGTGTCCAAGGGCACGGTCTCGGTGGAGGACCTCAGGGAGGCCCTGATGGACGTCGTCGACCCGGAGCTCGGGATCGACGTGGTCAATCTGGGCCTGATCTACGGCCTGCATGTGGACGAGGCCGACACGGCCACCGTCGACATGACGCTGACCTCCGCCGCCTGCCCGCTGACCGACGTGATCGAGGACCAGGCGCGCAGCGCCACCGACGGTCTGGTCAAGGACCTGCGGATCAACTGGGTCTGGATGCCGCCGTGGGGCCCGGACAAGATCACCGACGACGGGCGCGACCAGCTGCGCGCGCTGGGCTTCAACGTCTGACCGCTCGATCGAATCGCGGACGGCCGCGGAGCGTACCTCCTTTCGGAGGGCGTTCCGCGGCCGTTCCCGTTTCCCCGCGGTTCGAGTGGTGGTCGAGGCGCTGTCACCCGCGTGAGGGACCGGTGGGATGGAGTGCAGGGGCTAGGCTGTCAGCCTGCCTCAGGCTGCACGAGAGCCGCACCAGATCCGAGGAGAACGAGCGCCATGGCCGGACGACGCCCCGAAATGTATGGCGAACTCGATTGGGACGTCGAGGAGTCGGGTGAGCAGGGCAACGACGAGCCGGTCGTGGTGCCGCCGGTGCGGCTGGCGCCGCGGGCCGAGCTGGCCGCGGCGGCCGCGGGGTCCCCGCTGTTCTCCGCCGCGCTGCGGCTGGCCCGGTGGACCGGGCGGGAGGACGGTGCGGGCTGCCCCGTGGACGAGTGGGGCGACCTGACGTCTGGTCAGGAGGCCGCGGCCGAGCGGGAGTTGGGCATCACCGGGGAGGACGGCGACGGGCTGCTGTGGCGGGCCTGGCCGCTGGCCGTCGACCTGGAGCTGGTCGCGCTGGAGAAGTCCGGCGAGGGGACCGGGGGCGAGGCCGCCGGCGAGGTGGCCCGGCCCGGGGCGGCACTGAACGCGCTGGACGAGTCGGACCCGGAGTCCGTGCTGGCGCTCTGGGAGCTGGCCGCGTCGGTGGTGCTGGAGACGGCCGTCGAGGCGGAGGCCGACGTCGACGCGCTCTTCGGGGCCGCGCAGGACGGCGCGGAGGGCGCCTCCTCGTCCGAGCCCTCGCAGTCCGAGCTGGAGGCGGCGGCGGACGCCGAGTACGCCCGGATCGAGGAGGCCACCGAGGAGGCCGAGGACCTCCTGGACGAGGCCCTCCTCGCCCTCTACACCGCGACCGCGCTCGCGGCCGAGGCCACCGAGCCGATGCCGCTCGGGGTGCTGGCCGCGCTGCTGGTGGTGCCGGAGGGCGAGGAGCCGGACCAGGAGATGCTGGGCGAGATCACCTCGGTGATGGTGGAGCTCGACCCGATGTTCCAGGATCTGGCGGAGATCGGGGTGCTGGACTACCGGCCGATCGACCCGGAGCTGTTCGAGGAGTCCGAGGACGCGGACGGCTCGGAGGGCCGGGAGGCGCCCGAGGGCGCGGAGGCCCCGGAGGGCGCGGGGGGCGCGGAGGGCTCGGAGGCGGCGTCGAAGGGCGGCCGGATCGAGGTCAGCGAGGCCGAGGCGGCGCGCTTCGGGCATGTGCGGCTGACGCCGCTCGGCGCCCACGCCGTACGGACCTGGCTGATCGCCGAGGGCTATGACGCGCCGCTGATCGGGGCGCACGCGGGCGGCACCGCGAAGGAGCTGCTCACCGGGATCACCGAGGCGGCGAACGTGCTGCCGGAGGAGGAGATCCGGGAGTGGGCGGCCGGCCGCCAGCCGGTGGTCGCCGCCGAGGAGCTGCTCGCCGCCGCGCGCGGAACCGATCCGCTGAGCCCGGTGCGGCGGATGTTCTGCCAGGTCGCCCTCTCCGAGCTGGGCGCCGGGGCGGAGCCCGCCGTGCGCGGGGCGCTGGACGATCCGCAGCTGGGCGGGTTCGCGCGGGCCTGGCTGGTGGACCACGGCGCGGCGGACGTGCCGGCGCCGGAGCGGTCGCTGCTGCTGTGGACCACGGTGGACACCCTCGCCGCGCAGATCCTGGACGAGGCGGTCGAGCTGGACGTCGTGCAGGAGCTGGTCGAGCAGCTGCCGGCGCGGCAGGACCCGGCGGCCTTCTTCGACGAGTTCTGGCGGATCGACCACCCGTACACCGCCGAAGTACTGGACGCGATCGGGGAGTTGCACCCGGACCGTACGGTGGTCAAGGAGGCCCGGCGGGCCGCGCACAAGGCGCGCAGCGGCAGCGGGGCGTGAGGCGGGCGGGGCGTCGCCGGTCGCCGGTCATCCGCTGGTGAGCGGTCCGGGATGATGGACCGGGACGGGCGAGCGATGGGGTAGTCGCGATGCGCTTTGTGGGACGGCTCGAAGGTGCCGAGTTCGAGCGGCGGCTGCGGGAGCAGGCCGAGGAGGACCTGCGGGTCGTGGCGGAGGCCGGCTTCCCGGTGTTCGGGCTGCGCGAGGGGTCGCTGCCGTCCGGCGAGCGGGCGCTCGGCGGGTGGGCGCGGTCGGCCGGGCGGATCGTCAAGGTCGGCCTGGAGCACGGGGACTGGGGCGGGACGGGGGCCTGGGTCCGGGTGGAGAGCGCGGTCGACGACCCGGGCGGCTGCGGGCTGGACGAGCTGGTCGCGGAGGGCGCCGGGGTGTGCGCCGGGTTCGAGGCGCGGGTGGTGGTGGACGGCCTCGCGCTGGCCTTCGACGGACGGCGGCGGGGGGAGGTCTGGGCGATGCGGCTGCGGGCGGAGCCGGATGCGCCGCCGCAGCTGACGGCCGGTCAGGAACCGCTGCTCCTCACGGTGGTGGGGCGCGGGGTGGCGGTGGACGTCGTCGAGCTGGAGACGGTCCGCGACCTGCTGCCGTATGCGGTGGGGCGGTTGCGGGCGGTGGAGGCCGAGGCCGGGCGCGCGGCGGAGTGGGTGACCGAGGGCGAGGCCGAGGGCGAGGGCGCGGCCGCGGGTGCGGCCGTCGGGGTGGACGCGCATCGGGAGCTGGTGGAGCGGGCGGTGCGGCATGCGCTGGAGGCGGGGCGGCGGGCGGCGGCCGGACAGCAGCCCGGCGGTGCCTCTGCGCCCGAGGGGCAGGCCAGGCTCTGGGAGTTGACGATCCGTCAGCAGATGCGGCTGGCCGGTGAGAGCCGGGAGGAGGCGGAGGAGGCGGTCACCGCCCTCGTCAACCAGATGATTCGGCTGGGGGAGTGCGTGGACTGGTTCCCGGGGGGCGCGGAGGGGGCGACGGCGCTGGAGGAGTCGCTGCGGTGGGCGGTCTTCGGCAGCGAGGTGCGGAGCGCGGAGGCGCAGCGGGCGTGGGGGCGGGTCTGGGACTGGCAGTGGGGGCGGGGGTGGGCGCCGGGGCGCGCGCCGAGGAGGAGAGGGTGTGGCTGGCCCAGTGGGAGCGGTGGCGGGCGGGCAGGGCGTAGCGGGGCGCGCGCCCGCGGCGCTGCATGCGGGGCCCGTGCGGGGTGGGTGGGGTGCCGCGGGGTGGGCGCGGAGCGGGTTGTTCAGGTCGGGAGGCGGAGCTGAAGGGTGGTCAGCAGCCGCTGCTCCGGGCGGGTGAGGTCCAGGCCGGTGAGGCTCTCGGCTCGGCGGAGGCGGTAGCGGAGGGTGTTGGGGTGGATGTGGAGGCGGTCCGCGGCGGTGCGGACGTCGCCGAAGGCGTCCAGATAGGCGAGGACGGACTCGGAGAGCCGGCTGCGGTGGCGGGCGTCGTACTCGGTGAGGGCGGTGAGGCGGGGGTCGCGGATGCTGGGGCGGTCGGCGAGGAGGGCGAGGATCTCGCGGACCAGGACCTCGGCCTGGACGTCCGGTAGCGCGGCCACCTCACGGTCCACCCCGCCGGACGCCATCGCGTCCAGGATGCGGTCGGCCTCCAGGCGCGAGTCGGGGGTGTCGGCGAGCTGCGGGACGGTGCGGCCGACGGCGCCGCGGAGCGGGACGTCGAGGTGGGTGCGGGCGGCGTCGGCGATCTCCTGGGCCCAGGCGACCAGCACGTGGGTGGCGGGGCCGGAGCGGGGGAGGTCGGGGAGGAGGGCGTAGACGCGGGCGCCGATGGGGGCGACCAGCGCGCTGGGGTGGCGGGCGGCGGCCTGGACGGAGATCAGGTTGGTGATCTCGGTGCGGGCCAGCGCGGGCGAGGCGCCGGACTCGGTCGGTGCGGGCGCGAAGCCCAGGACGGCGGCCGGGCGGCGCTGGTCCAGACCGAGATGGGTGGAGAGCGACTGCGGGCCGGTGGAGCCCTCCAGCAGTCCGGTGAGGAGGGTCTGGGTGAGGCGGAGGTCGCCGGAGACCTCGCGGCGGCGGCGTACCAGGTGGAGGGCGGCGACCCGGGCCGCCCCCTCCAGGACCTGGGAGGAGCGTTCGGCGAGCGGCTGGGCGCCCTCTTGCACCCAGATGGTGCCGAGGAGCTGGTGGCCCGCCCGGATGGCGACCACCAGCCGGCGGCGGATGCCCAGCTCGGGATGGTCGTCGATCGGGATGACCTCGTCGGAGGAGCGGAGCCGCTGGAAGACCCCCCAGGCGCGGAGCTGGGCGAGGTACGGCTCGGGGCCCTGCCAGCCGAGGATGGAGAGCCGGCGGAGGTCGTCCACCTCGTCCTGGTCGGAGGAGCGGGAGTAGGCGAGGACCCGGTTGGCGGAGTCCTCGATGCTGACGATCCCGCGGGTGAGGACGGCGGTGGTCTGGGCGAGGGAGAACAGGTCGCCGGCGTCCGCGCCGGCGCCGGAGCCGCCGGCGGACTGCTGGTCGCCGTCCAGGCCGGGGGTGTGGGGGTCGGGGTGGTCCAGGACGCTGCGGACCACGGTGTGCAGCTGCTCCCAGCGGACCCCGGGCGGGACCGAGAGGAGCGCCACCCCGGCCTCCTCGGCCGCCTCGCGCAGGGCCTCCCCTGCGGGGGAGCGTACGGCCACCCCCGCGGCCCGGGCCCGGCCCGCGGCGCGGATCGCGGGGAGTGCGGCCCGGCCGCGTACGCCGATGGCGAGCACCAGTTCGCCGGGGCCGACGAGCGGCGGGTCCTCCGGATCCAGCAGGGCCAGACCGCGGACCCCCACGTCCAGGCCCTGCGGGGCCGCCTGGGTCTCGACCAGCGCCTCGCCGAGGGCCAGCAGAAGGTGGCGGAGGGAGATCCCCCCGGGGGAGGGGAGATGGGCGGGGGTGGTGGAGGGCGGCGGTTCGTCTGCGGGCGGGCGGGCAGCCATGGTCGGTCCTGGGGTGGCCTTCGGGCCCGGCGGGGGGCCCGGTGTTGTTCGCGGATACAACTCCTGGGACTCAAGGTTAGCCGTGCGGACAGACACCTGCGCCGCCCTTCGCTTCTACCGTCTTCCCCGGGGGCAGGCGGGCCCGAGGCCCGCCCTTCCCGCTGCCTTCCGCCCCCCACGCAGTTGAGCGCAGCCCGACCGAACTGAGGAGTGCCCGCCAGATGGATGCCGTGACCCAGGTCCCCGCGCCGGTGAACGAGCCCGTGCACAGCTACGCCCCCGGGACCCCCGAGCGTGCCCGGCTGGAGGCCGAGCTGAAGCGGCTCGGCGGCCAGGCGCCGGTGGAGCTGCCCATGGTCATCGGCGGCGAGCGCCGGATGGGCGGCGGCGCCCCGATCGACGTGGTCCAGCCGCACCGGCACGCCGCCAAGCTGGGCGTGCTGCGCAACGCCACCCAGCAGGACGCGCAGGCGGCGATCGACGCCGCGCTGGCCGCCGCCCCGGCCTGGCGGGCCCTCTCCTTCGACGACCGCGCCGCGGTCTTCCTCCGCGCGGCCGACCTGCTGGCCGGCCCCTGGCGGGAGACGCTGGCCGCCGCGACCATGCTCGGCCAGTCCAAGACCGCGCAGCAGGCGGAGATCGACACCCCCTGCGAGCTGGTCGACTTCCTGCGGTTCAACGTCCACTACGCCCGGCAGATCCTGGCCCAGCAGCCGATCAGCTCGCCCGGCGTGTGGAACCGGATGGACCACCGTCCGCTGGAGGGCTTCGTCTACGCGATCACCCCGTTCAACTTCACCGCCATCGCGGGCAACCTGCCGACCGCTCCGGCGCTGATGGGCAACGTGGTGGTGTGGAAGCCGTCGCCCACCCAGCAGTTCGCGGCCGGCCTCTTCATGGACCTGCTGACCGAGGCCGGACTGCCGGCCGGCGTGATCAACATGGTGACCGGTGACGGGATCGCCGTCTCCGAGGTCGCCCTGGAGCACCGGGACCTGGCGGGGATCCACTTCACCGGCTCGACGAAGACCTTCCAGTACCTGTGGAAGACCGTGGGCCAGAACATCGAGAAGTACCGCACCTACCCGCGGCTGGTCGGCGAGACCGGCGGCAAGGACTTCGTCTTCGCCCACCCCTCGGCCGACCCGGCGGTCCTGAAGACCGCGCTGACCCGCGGCTCCTTCGAGTACCAGGGGCAGAAGTGCTCGGCGTCCTCGCGGGCGTACGTGCCGGCCTCGGTGTGGGAGCGGATCAGGGACGAGTTCGCGGCCGAGGTGGACGGCATCGCCATGGGCGACGTCACCGACCTCTCGAACTTCATCGGCGCCGTGATCGACGCCCGCGCGTTCGAGAAGAACAAGGCGGCGATCGACCGGGCCAAGGCGGACCCGAAGGTGACCGTGCTGGCCGGCGGCGAGTACGACGACTCGGTCGGGTACTTCGTCCGGCCGACGGTGCTGGTCTGCGAGGACCCGGCGGCCGAGTATTTCCGGGAGGAGTACTTCGGCCCGGTGCTCGCCGTGCACGTCTACCAGGACGAGAAGTGGGAGGAGGCGCTGGACCAGATGGAGTCCTTCGCCCCCTACGGCCTGACCGGCTCGATCATCGCCAACGACCGGGCCGCCGTCACCGAGGCCGCCGAGCGGCTGCGCTACGCGGCCGGCAACTTCTACGTCAACGACAAGTCCACCGGCGCGGTCGTCGGCCAGCAGCCCTTCGGCGGCGGGCGGGCCTCGGGCACCAACGACAAGGCCGGTTCGCTGCAGAACCTGCTGCGCTGGACCTCGCCGCGGGCGATCAAGGAGGCGCTGGTGCCGCCGACCGACTACCGCTACCCGCACATGGGCTGACGAGGAGTCAGCCGAGCGGCGCCGACAGCGCGGTCGGCGCCGCCGCCCCCCGGGGTTCGCCCCGCCCGATCCGTCCGCACGTCCAGCTCAGGGGTAAAGATGCTCCGTTCCACCATCCTCGCCGCCGCCCGTTCCGGCGGCTGCCGCAAGGTCGTCGAGAACGTCCCGGTGACCCGGGCCATCGTCGACCGGTTCGTCGCCGGGGACCGCCTCGACGAGGCCGTCGCCGTCACCGACGAGCTGATCGCCTCCGGCCGGAGCATCTCCCTGGACCATCTGGGCGAGGACACCACCGACGCGGAACAGGCCGCCGCCACAGTGCGGGCGTACCGGGAACTGCTGGGCGAGCTGAAGCGGACCGGGCTCGCCGCGCACGCCGAGGTCTCGGTGAAGCTCTCCGCGGTGGGCCAGTTCCTGCCGCGGGACGGGGAGCGGACCGCCCTCGAGAACGCCCGGCTGATCTGCGAGGCGGCGGCCGACGCGGGCACCACGGTCACCCTCGACATGGAGGACCACACCACCACGGACTCCACCCTGGGCATCGCCAGGCGGCTGCGGGAGGACTTCCCCTGGCTGGGCGTGGTGCTCCAGGCGTACCTCCACCGCACGGAGGCGGACTGCAGGGAGTTCTCCGGGCCGGGCTCCCGGGTGCGGCTGTGCAAGGGCGCGTACCAGGAGCCGTCCTCGGTGGCCTTCCAGAGCCGGGCGGAGGTGGACCGGGCGTACGTCCGCTGCCTCAAGGTGCTGATGGCGGGCGAGGGTTACCCGATGGTGGCCTCCCACGACCCGCGGCTGATCAGGATCGCCGGGCAGCTGGCGGAGTGGAACGGCCGCAAGCCCGACTCCTTCGAGTACCAGATGCTCTACGGCATCCGTCCGGAGGAGCAGGAGCGGCTGGTCGAGGCCGGCGGCACGATGCGGGTGTATCTGCCGTACGGCTCCCAGTGGTACGGCTACTTCATGCGCCGGCTCGCCGAGCGCCCGGCCAACCTGACCTTCTTCCTGCGGGCGCTGGCCAGCCGCGGCTGAGCCGGTCAGGCAGGGCGGCCGGCCCGGCGTGCCGGGTTCGGCACGGCCTCCGGTTCGGCAGGGGTCACGGGATGCCGGCCGCGACCTCGCGGGCGGCCTCCTGGAGGGCGGGGACATGGGTCCTCAGCTCCTCGCGGCCGGTCAGCAGGACCGTCGCGCCCAGCGAGATCGCCAGCCGGGGCTGCCCGGCGGCCGGATCGGGGGACGGATCGGGGGAGGGGACGCAGACGGCGATGGAGCGCACGCCCACCTCGTTCTCCTCCTCCACCTCGGCCCAGCCGCGCCCGGCGACCGTCGCCAGCTCGTCCCGGAGCGCCGCCGGGTCGACCACCGTCCGGGGGGTGCTCGGCTTCAACGGGGCCGCCAGCAGCCGTTCCTGATCCTCCGTCGGCAGCGCGGCCACCAGGGCCTTGCCGAGCGAGGTGGCGTGCCAGGCGTTGCGGGTGCCCTCCTCGCTGCGCAGCTGGAGGTGCTGCCGGCCGTCCACGGAGAGGACCAGCAGCACCTCGTCGCGGTCCAGGATGCCGGCGATGGCGGCCAGACCGGTGCGGGCGGCCAGCCGGCGCATGGGGCCGCGGGCGTCCTGGAAGCCGGCCGGTGATCGGCTGAAGCCGCGGGCCAGTTCGAGGGCCCGGTAGCCGAGGGCGTAGCTGCGGGCGGCCGGGTCGTAGGCCACGTAGCCCTCCTCGGCCATCAGGCCGAGGAGGCGGTGGGCGCTGCTCACCGGGAGGGCGGCGGCGCGGGCCGCGGCGCTCACCCCGACGCCGCCGGGGTGGTCCGTCAGCGCGGTCAGCAGCCTCAGCCCCCTGCGGAGCATGTCGTCGCCCACGGCCTGTTCGTCCTCGTTCGTTCGTGCGTCGGTTCGTTACCGGTCGGCCACACCCTACGCGGGGCGGGCGGTCGGTTCGCGGGCCTCCTCCCCGGCGGGCACCGGGGCCGCGGGCCGCTCCCGGACCAGCGCGATCAGGGCCGCCGAGACCAGGGTGCCGGCGGCCATCAGCCCGAAGGCGCCCGCGTCGCCGAGCGAGCTGCCGCGCACCCAGCCCACCAGGTAGGTGCCGGTGAAGGAGCCCAGTGCGCCGAAGGAGTTGACCAGGGCCACCGCCGCGCCGGAGACGTTCTTCGGCGCCTGGTCGGAGACCAGGGCGAAGTACGGGCCGTAGGGCGCGTACAGGCAGAGGCCGGCGACGATCAGCAGGATGAAGGAGAGGGCGAAGGCGCCCTCGGCGAGGTACGAGCCGTAGAGGGCGAGGGCGGCCACCGTGAGCCAGGGCCAGACCGCCGTGCGGCGGCGCCCGCGGCGGTCCGAGAGCTGGGAGTTGACCAGCATCGCGAGCGCCGCGAAGAGGTAGGGGACGGCGGAGAGGAGGCCGGTGGCGCCGATGCCCTCGCCGGAGGCCTGCTTGATGATCGACGGCAGCCAGAAGACGAAGCCGTAGACGCCGATCGACCAGCAGAAGTACTGGACGGCGAGGACCAGCACCAGCCGGGAGGTGAGCACCCGGCGGTAGGCCGCGGCGCCGGTCGGGGGCTGCTGGGTCCGCTGCTCGGCGGCGAGATCGGTGGTGAGGCTCGCCCGCTCCTCGGCGGGGAGCCAGCCGGCCTCCTCCGGGTGGTCCTTGATCAGTTTCAGGCAGCACAGGCCCCAGACCACCGCGGGCAGGCCCTCGACCACGAACATCGTCCGCCAGTCGGTGGCCTGGACGAGGAGGCCGGAGACGGCGGACAGCCACATCACGGTGACCGGGTTGCCGAGGATCAGGAAGGTGTTGGCGCGGCCCCGCTCGCGCCGCGTGAACCAGCGGCTGAGCAGCATCACCATCGAGGGCAGCACCGCGCCCTCCACCACGCCGAGCAGGAAGCGGGCGGCGATCAGCAGGGCGGCGCTGTCCAGCAGGCCCTGCACCATCGCCAGCACGCCCCAGACCACCGTGGACCAGGCGACCAGCCGGCGGGCGCTGCGGCGCTCCGCGTACACCGTGCCGGGGATCTGGAAGAGGAAGTAGCCCAGGAAGAAGGAGGCGGCGGCGAGGGCGTTCGTGCCGCTGGACATGTGGAGGTCCTGGGCCATCCCGCCGGCCGAGCCGATCGAGTAGTTGGACTTGTCCAGATAGGCCAGGGAGTAGGTGACGAACGCGATCGGGATCATGTGCCTGGCGCGGGTCGAGGACCAGAAGCCGGTGCGGGTATGGGGGGACGCCGCTGTCATCCGCCACACCTCCTGTTTTCCGTGAGGTAGAAAGTCTTCTGTTATGCGGAAAGGACGTTAGAGTTCGCTCACCCCCCGGGTCAACCGTTCTGGAAAGGGAGATGTGCTGTGGTCGCTGCGGACTCTTCGGCTGAGCAGGCCGGTGCCTCGTCGGCGCCGGATGTCCTCGTCCCCTGGGAGGGGCTGGAGAAGGCGCACGGGCCGTGGCCGAGCGGGGTCGGCGTCCGGGTGTGGGACGGCAGCCGGGGCGGGGACGGCGAGCCGGTGGGGCTGGACGGCACGGATCTCGCGCGGATCGGCCTGTGGGTGATGCCGTACGCCACCCCGGGGGCGGAGCGGCTGCTGCCGCGGCTCACCGGGCTGCGGGCGGTGATGTCGCTGAGCGCCGGGGTGGAGAAGCTCCAGCCGCTGCTGCCCGAGGGCGTCGCCCTCCACAACGGGCGGGGGCTGCACGACGCGAGCACCGCGGAGCACGCCCTCGGGCTGATCCTGGCCGCCCAGCGGGACCTCCCGCGCTGGGTGCGGGACCAGGACGCGGGCCGCTGGGAGCCGCACTTCACCCGCTCGCTGGCGGACTCCCGGGTGGCGGTGATCGGCTACGGCTCGATCGGGGCGGCGCTGGAGCGGCGGCTGCTGGCCTGCGAGGCGGAGGTGTTGCGGATCGCGCGCCGGGCGCGGCCGGCCGAGGACGTCCACCCGGTGGCGGAGCTGCCGCGGCTGCTCCCCGAGGTGGACATCGCCGTGCTGGTGCTGCCCGAGAACCCGTCCACGGTGGGGCTGCTGGGGCGGCGGAGCTGGCCGCGCTGCCGGACGGGGCGCTGGTGGTGAACGTCGGGCGGGGGCGGACGCTGGACACCGGGGCGCTGCTGGCGGAGGTGCGCGCCGGGCGGTTGCGGGCGGCGCTTGACGTCACGGACCCGGAGCCGCTGCCCGCCGGGCACGAGCTGCGGGGGCTGCCGAACGTGCTGGTCACCCCGCATGTCGGGGGAGGATCGGCGGCGTTCAGGCCGCGGGCCGAGCGGCTGGTGGTGGAGCAGGTGCGGCGGTGGGCGGCGGGCCGGCCGCTGGCGAACCCGGTCGCGCGGTAGTGGGGCCGCCGGGCGGGGAGGGGTGAGCGGACGCCCTCCCCGCCCGGCGGCGCCTGCGGGGCCGGGGCGGAGCCCGGCCGTCGCCCTGCCGCTCTAGACCTGCTGCTGGGTGAAGGCGCCGCCGAAGTAGCGGTACTCGGGGTCCTCCGGGGTGAGTTCGCCCAGCTCGGCGATGACCTCAGCGGCGAAGACCTCGGAGTCGTCCTGCGGCTCGAAGCCGATCTCCCGGGCCGAGTCCAACGACCACCAGGCGCGGGTGTTCGCCGAGATGCCGTAGACCACGTGGTGGCCGTGGCTGTGCGCGGGCAGCTCGGCGGTGATCGAGGCGTGGATCAGCCGGTGGCAGTCGGCCGGGCTCAGCCAGGTGTCCAGCATCCGCACAGTGCGCGGCTTGGCGAAGCAGGATCCGATCCGGATGGAGACGGTCTCGATGCCGTGCTTGTCCGCGTAGAGGGAGGCGAGGTTCTCGCCGAAGCACTTGGACAGGCCGTAGTAGGTGTCCGGGCGCAGGCGGGTCTCGACCGGGACCGTGGCGCCGCTCTCCGGGGCGCCCTCGGGGCGCTCGGTGAAGCCGACGGCGTGGTTGGAGCTGGCGAAGACGACCCGGCGGACGCCGGCCGCGCGGGCGGCCTTGTAGAGGTTGTAGGTGCCCTCGATGTTGGCGCCGAGGATGTCCGCGAAGGGGGCCTCCACCGAGATCCCGGCCAGGTGGACGATGGCGTCCACGCCCTCCGCGGCCTTGCGGAGGGCGGCGGTGTCGGAGAGCGGGGCGGTGATCGCCTCCGGCTCGCCCTCGATCGGGGCCTGGTCGAAGAGCCGGAGATCGTAGCCGTACTCGGCGGGCAGCGAGGCGCGGAGGAAGCTGCCGACGCCGCCGGCTGCGCCGGTGAGGAGGACGGTCCGGGGGGCTGCGGGCGCTGGGCTCATCGAGCGGCCTCTCCTGTGGGCGGTGCGGTTACCGCCGCGAATCGCGGTACGAGAATGTGTACGCAGTTCATGTATGTGTTTGGGCAGCAGCCTAGGAGTGCCGGGCTGCGCAGTCAATCGCCGAAAGGGGTCTGGCGGAGGCGCGGGATGGAGGGGTAGCGTCGAGCGCGTTCAGGTATATAGATGAGAGTCACCAGGGAGAACGATCCTTGATGGACCGCCAAGCACCACTCACCGACCGGCTCAGCAATCGGCTCGGGGGACTGCTCTTCTTCCCCGTCACCGCCTTCGGACCGGACGGCGCGCTCAATCTGGACGCCTACCGCACCCATGTGGAGCGGGGCGTCGAGGCCGGCGCGGGGGCGGTCTTCGCCGCCTGCGGCACCGGCGAGTACCACGCCCTCGACCTCGACGAGTACGAGGCCGTGGTGGCCGCCGCGGTGGAGGCCACCGGCGGGCGGGTGCCGGTGCTGGCCGGCGTCGGTCACGGTACCGCGCTCGCCTCGCGCTTCGCCGAGCGGGCCGAGCGGGCCGGCGCGGAGGGGCTGCTGGCCATGCCGCCGTACCTGGTGCTGCCCGACCAGGAGGGGCTGATCCGGCACTTCACCGCCCTCGCCGGGGCGAGCGGGCTGCCGCTGATCGTCTACCAGCGGGACAACGCGGTGCTCACCCCCGAGTCGGTGCTGCGGCTGGCCGCCGAGGTGCCGCAGGTCATCGGGCTCAAGGACGGCCTGGGCGACCTCGACCTGATGCAGCGGATCGTCAGCGCGCTGCGGACGGAGGCGCCGGAGCGGACCTTCCTCTACTTCAACGGGCTGCCGACGGCCGAGCTCACCGGACTCGCGTACCGGGGGATCGGGGTGCGGCTCTACTCCTCCGCGGCCTTCGCCTTCGCGCCGGACGTGGCGCTGGCCTTCCACGACGCCCTGCAGGCGGGCACCGAGGAGGGCGACGAGCTGGTCAACGCGCTGCTGGACGCCTTCTACCGGCCGCTGGTCGAACTCCGCAACACCGGGCGGGGGTTCGCCGTCTCGCTGGTCAAGGCCGGGGTGCGGCAGCAGGGTCTGGACGTGGGCGGGGTGCGGCCGCCGCTGACCGACCCGGGCGAGGAGGCGGTCAAGGAGCTGGACGCGATCGTCGCGCGTGGGCGCGCGGTGCTGGCGGGCGCGGGCGCGGGCGCGGGTGCGGGTGCGGGTGCGCGGGGTGCGCATGGTGCGCGGGGCTCGCATGGTGCGCGGGGTGAGTGAGCCGATGCGGAGTCAGGCCTTCGTCTATCCCTGGGACGTCATCGGCGACCCGGAGGCGGCCGAGCGGATCGCCGGGCTGGGCGTGGACGGCGTCACCCTGGCCTCGTCCTATCACTCGACCCGCGCGCTGACACCGCGTCATCCGCGGCACCGGATCGTGGTCGCCGAGCACGCCGCCGTCTACTACCCGGTGGAGGAGGCGCGCTGGCGCGGGCGGGCGCTGCGGCCGTATCCGGCGGGGGAGTGGGCGGGCTCCGGCGGTCCCGACGCCTTCGGGGCGGCCGCCGAGGCGCTGCGGGGCGCGGGGCTGGACGTCCACGCCTGGGTGGTGCTGGCGCACAACTCCCGGCTGGGGGCCGAGCATCCGTCCTCGGTGGTGCGCAACGCGTACGGGGACCGGTACGGCTGGGCGCCGTGCATCGGCCGGCCGGAGGTGCGGGAGTACCTCGTCGACCTGGCGGCGGAGGCCGCGGCCCGGCCCGGGGCGACCGGGGTCGAGCTGGAGTCCTGCGGCTGGTACGGCCTCGCCCATCTCCACGCCCACGACAAGATCGGCGGGGTGCCGCTGGACGGCGCCGCGGCGTACGCGATGTCGCTGTGCTTCTGCGAGTCCTGCGGGGCCGGGTACGCGGTGCTCGGCGCCGAGCCGGCGGCGCTGGCCCGGCGGGTGCGGGACGCGCTGGCGGTGGTGTGGTCCGGCGAGTGGCGGGCGGGCGGCGACGGCGAGTGGGCGGACGTCGAGCGGCTGCTCGGCGCCGGGGACGCCGAGCTGACCCTCCGTCACCGACTGGAGGTGGCACGGGAGTTGCAGTCGGCCGCGGTCTCGGCGGTGCGGGCGGCGACGCCCGGCGGTTTCGCCGTACGGCTGCACGCCGACCCGCTGCCTTGGCGGACGGGTGCCAACGCCGGCGTCGAACCGGAATGGCTGCTCTCCGCCGAAGGCGGCGGCGCGGACGGCCTGGTCCTGCCCTGCGCGGGCGGCCTCGAAGCCCTGACGGGCGCCGCGGCGAAGGCCCCCGAGGGCGCCTCGCTCGCCGCCAACTTCACGGTGGTCCGGGGGATGGGCGGCGCGCCGGAGCGGCTCGCGGCGGACCTGCGGGCGGCGCAGGCCGCAGGCGCGACGGAGCTGCGGCTGTACCACGCGGGGTTGGCGGGGGAGGCGGACCTCGCCCTCGTCCGCGAGGCGCTGCAGGCCGGTTCCGATTCCGCTTCCGATTCCGGTTCCGCGCCCGGCCGCTGACCCCGGAGGCCGGTCGTCAGGCCGCCGCGTCGGAGACGCCGCTCCGGCTGTCGGCGGAGGCGGAGGCGCAGTCGGAGGGGGAGGCGGGCGCGGGGCCGGGGCGGCGGCGGGGGCCGACCGGAAGGCGCGGTCCACCAGGGCGTCGAACCGCGTCTTCGTGGTGTCGGCGACGGCTGTCTGCGCGCGGGCGTCGGCGTTCTCGGCCCAGAACTCGCGCCAGAGGGGTGAGCGGCTGAAGAGCCGCCGGAGGGTGCTCTCGATCTCCGCCTCCGGATAGCCCGTCTCATAGGCGAGGAGGTGCATCGACAGCACCGCGCTGATGTACAGGAACTGCTTGTTGCGCTCCTGCGGCCGGTCCGCCCGGAAGGACGGCCAGGTGGCGGCGAGTTCCGGGTCCTCCATGGCGATCCGCATCAGCTCGATGTGGCGGCTCCTGATGGACGCCTCGACGGTCTGCTGCAACGCGACCCGCTGCTTGTGCAGCTCCCTGCGCTGGTCGACGGCCTCGCCCTGCTGGATGTGGAGGGACCGGGCCATGTAGTACAGCACCACCACGGACCCCGAGGCGGCCGCCGCCCCGAAGGCGTCGCCCGCGTTGGCGCTGCCCTGGGACTGCAGGCCCGGGATGTGCACCAGCAGGATGCTGAGCAGCTCGCAGGCCAGCGCGGAGCCGAGGATCAGGGCCGCTATCGGCACGGCTCGCTTGAACAGGATCGAACGGGGACGTCGGGGCATCGCGGGGCCTTCGGTCGCTGGGGTGCGGGAAGGTGATGCCCTGAACGTCCTGCTCGGACACGCGTTTTGCGCGGGTTCGGACGGAAGGACCTCGATGTCGCCTCAGAGATGACGAGTGGTCATCAAAAGGGGGTCGCGGGCGTTGAGGAGGGCGGTGCGGACGGTGGCCTCGTGTTCGGGGGTGAGGCGGGCCACCGGGACGGAGCAGCTGATGGCGTCGCGGGCGGGGGTGCGGTAGGGGATGGCCACGCCGAAGCAGCGGAGGCCGACGGTGTTCTCCTCGGCGTCGACGGCGTAGCCGCGCTCGCGGATGACCGCGAGCTGCTTGATCAGCTCCTCGCGGTCGGTGGTGGTGTGCTCGGTGAGGGCCTCCAGCTTCTCCGGGAGGAGGGCGCGGACCTGGTCGTCGGTGTGGGTGGCGAGCAGGGCCTTGCCGAGGCTGGTGGAGTGCGCCGGGAGCCGCCGGCCGACCCGGGTGAAGGGGCGCAGGTAGTGCTGCGACTGGCGGGTCGCCAGGTAGACGACGTTGGTGCCGTCCAGGCGGGCGAGGTGGATGGTCTCGGTGGTCTCCTCGGCCAGGCGGTCCAGAATGGGTCGGGCGGCCGCGACCACGGCGTCGCCGTCGATGTAGGAGGTGCCGACGAGGAGTGCGCGGACGCCGATGCCGTAGCGGGTGCCGGTGGCGTCGGTCTCCACCCAGCCGAGCTCGACGAGGGTGCGCAGCAGCATGTAGAGACTGGACTTGGGGTAGCCGACGGCTGTCTGCACCTCGGCCAGGGTGTGGATGCCGGGACGTCCGGCGAAGAACTCGAGCAGTTCCACTGTGCGGACGGCGGACTTGACCTGGGAGCCGCCGGCGGCGGCGGTCGGCAGCGCCATGGGTTGACCCCTTCTTTCGCCGAGACGTATGTTCAGAATGGACGTTCAGGATTGTAGATCGCGTTCAGTATATGGAACAGAGTCGACCACTGCGACAGAGGGCGGAGCAAGCTGTGAACACGGTCCCAGTGTGGAGTGTGGACCCGCGCACCGGGGAGCAGATCGAGCAGGTCACCGTCGAGGCGACCGGCGCGGACGTGGACCGCGCCGTACGCGCGGCGGCCGGCACGCGGCAGAGTCTGGCAGACCGGGCCCGCCGTGCCGAGTTCCTCCGCGCGGTGGCGGCCGAGCTGGAGTCCGACGGCGAGCGGATCATCGCCGCCGCCGACCGGGAGAGCGCCCTCGGGGTGCCCCGGCTGACCGGTGAACTGGCCCGTACCGCCTACCAGTTCCGGGCCTTCGCGGACGTCGTCGACGAGGGCGCGTACCTGGACGTGATCATCGATCACGCGGACCCGCAGGCCAAGCCGGTGCCGCGGCCGGACCTGCGGCGGTGGAAGACGCCGCTGGGCGTCGTCGCGGTCTTCGCGGCCAGCAACTTCCCCCTCGCGTTCAGCGTCTCCGGCGGGGACACCGCGAGCGCGCTGGCCGCCGGGTGCCCGGTGGTCGCCAAGGCGCACCCCGACCACCCGGCGACGAGCGAGCTCACCGGAGCGGCGATCCGGCGGGCGGCGGTGGCGTCCGGCCTCGACGAGGACGTGCTGGTGGTCGTGCACGGCCGGCAGGCCGGCGTGGACCTGGTGCGGCATCCGGAGATCGCCGGGGTCGGGTTCACCGGGTCGGTGGCCGGCGGGCGGTTCCTCTTCGACCTGGCGGTGAGCAGGGAGCAGCCGATCCCGTTCTACGGCGAGCTGGGCTCGCTCAACCCGGTCGTGGTGACGGAGGCCGCGGCCTCGGCGCGGGCCAAGGAGATCGGAACCGGGCTCGCCGGGTCCTTCACCCTGGGGATGGGCCAGTTCTGCACCAAGCCCGGACTGGTGCTGGTGCCGGCCGGGCCGGCCGGCGACGAGGTGGAGGCCGCGCTGGCGGCCGCGGCCGGCGAGGCCGCGTCCGGCGCGCTGCTCGACCCGCGGATGCGGGAGGCCTTCCTGGCCGGGTTCGCCGAACGGGCGGAGCTGGCGGGCGTCTCGGTCGCGGTCGAGGCCGGCGCGGACGACGGCGTCGACGGGGTGCCGCTGGCCGTGCGGCCGGGGTACCTGCGGGTCGCGGCGGCGGACGTGGGCGACGGGTCGGCGCTCCTTGAGGAGTGCTTCGGGCCGGTGACCGTGATCGTGCGGTACGAGGACGCGGCGGAGGTCGAGCGGGTGCTGGCCGCCGTCGGCGGGAACCTGACCGCCACCCTCCACGCGGAGGCGGACGAGCCGGCGGCGCGGGAGCTGCTGGAGCGGCTGGCCGGGGTCGCCGGACGGGTGCTGTTCGGCGGCTGGCCGACCGGCGTCGCGGTGGCGGCGGGGATGAACCACGGTGGGCCCTACCCGTCCTCCACCTCCACCTCCACCTCGGTGGGGGCCACGGCGATCGAGCGGTGGGTGCGGCCGGTGGCGTTCCAGAACGCGCCGGAGGCGCTGCTGCCGGTCGAGCTGCGGGACGCGGGCGTGGCGGGGCTGCCGCGGCGGGTGGACGGGGTGCTCCACATCTGACCCGCCCGCCCGCCGTACCGGCCTGCGGCGGTCTGTTCGGGGCGCCCTGGGCCGGACGCGGCCGCGCGTAGCATGATCTCCCATGGGTGTGCTCACGCGGGTGGAAGCGGTGGAACGGCGGCGGCTGCTGGACGTCCGGTCGGTCGTCGTGGGGCTGGACCTGACGCGGGGGGCCGAGCTCTTCGGGTCGCGGACCGAGATCAGGTTCGCCTGCGCGGAGCCCGGTCCGCAGGCGCGGACCTTCGTGGACGTGAAGCCGGCCGCCCTGCGGCGGGTGGTGCTGAACGGGCGGGATCTCGACCCGGGGCTGCTGGCGGACGGGCGGTTCCCGCTGGAGGCGCTCGCCGCCGAGAACGAGCTGCTGGTCGAGGCCGACATGGCCTACTCGCGCACCGGCGAGGGGATGCACCGGTTCGTCGACCCGGAGGACGGCGAGGCCTACGTCTACACCCAGGCCTTCCTGGACGACGGCCCGCGGGTGTTCGCCGCGTTCGACCAGCCGGACCTGAAGGCGCCGTACCAGGTGGCGGTCCGGGCGCCCGAGGGATGGCGGGTGGTCGGCAACACCCGGGCGGTGGAACGGGACGGCGGGGTCTGGGAGTTCGAGGCGACCCGGCCGATCTCCAGCTACCTGGTGGCGGTGGTCGCCGGGCCGCTCCACTCGGTGTGGGACGAGCACGACGGGATTCCGCTCGGGCTGCACGCGCGGCGGTCGCTCGCGCGGTACCTGGACGCGGACGCGCCGGAGATCCTGGAGATCACCAGGCAGTGCTTCGACCGGTACCACGCGGTGTTCCGTGAGCGGTACCCGTTCGGGTCCTACGACCAGTGCCTGGTGCCGGAGTTCAACGCCGGGGCGATGGAGAACCCGGGCTGCGTGACCTTCCGCGAGGAGTACCTCTTCCGGGCCGCGGTCACCGAGGCCCAGCGCGAGGAGCGCGGGCTGGTCATCGCCCACGAGATGGCGCACATGTGGTTCGGCGACCTGGTCACCATGCGGTGGTGGGACGACCTCTGGCTGAACGAGTCCTTCGCCGAGTTCATGGGGCAGTGGGTGCTGGCCTCGGCCACCCGCTTCGACGAGGCGTGGACCGGCTTCGCGGCCTCCCGCAAGCCGTGGGGGTACGCGGCGGACCAGCGGCCGTCCACCCATCCCGTGGCGCCCACCGACGTCGCGGACACCGCGCAGGCGCTGCTCAACTTCGACGGGATCTCGTACGCCAAGGGCGCCTCCGCGCTGCGGCAGCTGATGGCCTGGCTGGGCGAGGAGGCCTTTCTGGCCGGGGCCAACGCCCACTTCGCCCGGCACCGGTTCGGCAACGCCGGTCTCGAGGACCTGCTGGACGCGCTGGCCGCGGAGAGCGGCCGGGACGTCCACGGCTGGGCCGAGCGGTGGCTGCGCACCACCGGGGTGGACACCCTGCGGGTGGTCGAGGGCCCGGGCGGCGGCCGGCAGCTGCGGCAGTCCGCGGCCGGTCCGGTGCTCCGCCCGCATGTCGTCGAGGTCGGGCTCTACGACGCCGGGTTGAGGCGGACCGGGGGGTCTGCGGTCGAGCTTCGGGGGGACGGGGCGCCGATCGGGCTGACCGCCGCGGGCGCGGCCGAGCTGGTGCTGCCCAACGACGGGGACCTGACGTACGCCAAGATCCGGCTGGACGAGCGGGGGATGCGGGCCGTGCGGCGCGGGCTCGGGGGGATGGCGGACTCGCTGGGCCGGGCGCTGCTCTGGGCCTCCGTCCGGGACGCGGTGCGGGACGGCGAGCTCGACCCGGAGGAGTACCTCGCCCTGGTGGAGGGGCAGTTGGCCGGGGAGCGCTCGGTCCGGGTGCTGGAGTCGGCGCTGGTCTTCGCGCAGCGCCCGGTGGCCGATCTGTATCTGCCGGCCGAGCGGCGGAAGGGCGCGCTGGAGCGGCTGGCGGAGGTCTGCCGCGGGCTGGTGGAGGGTGGGGCGGACCCCGGCGTGCGGTTGGCGGCCCTGCGCGGGCTGATCGACGCGAGCGAGGGGGAGCGGGAACTCGTGGCGCTGGCCGGGTGGCTGGAGGAGGGGGAGGCGCTGGGCGTCCCGCTGGACCCGGAGCTGCGCTGGCGGATCCTGCTGCGGCTGGGCTCCGCCGGCGCCGCAGGGGAGGCGGAGATCGCCGCCGAGCTGGAGCGCGACCCGAGCGACACCGGTGCGGAGGGCGCCGCCCGCTGCCGGGCCGCGCTACCCGATCCGGCGGCGAAGGAGCGGGCCTGGGCGTCCGTGTTCGAGGCGGACGGGCTCTCCAACTACCTGCTGAAGGCCGTGCTGCAGGGCTTCTGGCAGCCGGGAGCGCGCCAGGCGGAGCTGCTGGAGCCTTATGTGGAGCGGTACTTCGCGCAGGCGCCGGGGGCGGCCGGGCGGCGCGGGCCGGCCGTCGGCAAGGCGCTGGGCAGCCTCGGCTTCCCCGGGCACGCGGCCGATCCGCGCACCCTCGGGCGGGCCGAGAAGTGCCTGGCCTCGGAGGAAGGGCTGACCGAAGCCCTGCGCCGGGCGATGGCCGACTCGGCGGACGATCTGCGCCGGGCGGTGCGGGTGCGGGAACTCGCGGCGGGCGGGGCTGGTTTGGCTGGTGCGGGTAGTGCGGGTAGTGCGGGTAGCGCGGGTAGCGCGGGTAGCGCGGTTAGTGCGGGTGGAGCGTCGGCGGGCCCGGGCGCGGGCGCGGGCGCGGCGGGCGCAGGCGGGAAGACGGAGGGTGCGGAGTGAGCGGTGAGGTGCTGCGGGTCCGGGGGCGGATACTCCTCGGGCCGGATCCGGACCAGGTGCGGGACGAACTCTGGGTCGTGGACGGGAAGGTGACGTTCAGCCGGCCCGTCGGGGCCGGGCTGGACGTGCAGACCGTCGAGGGCTGGGTGCTGCCGGGGCTGGTCGACGCCCACTGCCACGTCGGGCTCGGCGCGCGCGGCCCGGTGGACGCGGAGACCGCGGAGAAGCAGGCGCTCACCGACCGGGACGCCGGCACCCTGCTGATCCGGGACGCCGGGGCGCCCACCGACACCCGCTGGGTGGACGACCGCGAGGACCTGCCCCGGATCATCCGGGCCGGCCGGCACATCGCCCGGACCAAGCGCTACATCCGGGACTTCGCCCACGAGATCGAGCCGGACGAGCTGGTCGGCTACGTCCGGCAGGAGGCCCGGCGCGGGGACGGCTGGGTGAAGCTGGTGGGGGACTGGATCGACCGGGAGGTCGGCGATCTGGGCCCGTGCTGGCCGCTGGAGGCCGTGCGGGCGGCGATCTCGGCCGCCCACGAGGAGGGCGCCCGGGTCACCGCCCACTGCTTCGCCGAGAACTCGCTCGCCGACCTGGTCGAGGCGGGCATCGACTGCATCGAGCACGCCACCGGGCTGACCGAGGAGACCATCCCGCTCTTCGCCGAGCGGGGCGTGGCGATCGTCCCGACCCTGGTCAACATCCTGACCTTCCCAGACATCGCGGCCCAGGGCGAGGCCCGGTTCCCGGCCTACGCGGACCATATGCGGCGGCTCTACGAGCGGCGGTACGCGACCGTGGCGGCGGCCTACGAGGCGGGGATCCCGGTCTTCGTGGGGACCGACGCGGGCGGTTCGCTGGCGCACGGCCTGGCCGGGGAGGAGGTCGGCGAGCTGGTCCGGGCGGGGCTGCCGCCGCTGGCGGCGATCTCCGCGGCCACCTGGAGCGCGCGGGAGTGGCTGGGGCGCCCCGGCATCGAGGAGGGGGCCTCCGCCGACCTGGTCGTCTACGGGGCCGATCCGCGGGACGACGTACGGGTGTTGACGGACCCTCAGGCCGTGGTGCTGCGGGGCCGGGTGCGCTGATGGCTGGCGCGCTGGCGGCGGGCGCGCCAGCCGGCGCGGAGGCGGCGCGCCGAGTCGACCGGGTCCCAGTGGTAGCCGCGCCTCCGGCAGCCGGGGACCAGCGGGTAGCAGGCCAGGCCGAGCAGCACCGAGGTGAAGTGACCGACGTCGGTGAAGGTCCTGGAGTACACCAGGATCCCGCCGTAGAAGGCGAGCAGCCCGGCCAGGTAGACGTACCGCCACGGGGAGACGATCAGGTAGACCAGCACGCCCTGGACGCCGGCCAGCGCGTAACTGACGCCCACGTCCAGGGTGTTGGCGGCGGAGGCCGGGGCGTGGCCGTGCTGGATCGCCCAGTAGAGGACGCCCTGGCTGGCGTAGGTGGCGCCGACGTGGGCGATCACCGCGACGGCCAGCCAGCGGGCGGTGCCGAGCCAGCGCTCGGCCGGCACATGGAAGAGGTTGTAGAGGAAGAAGTACGGCAGCCAGATGCGTCCGGCGATCCAGAGCGCGGAGACGAAGAGCACCCGGACCGGGTCCGTCTCCAGCTGGTGGAGGTTGGTGGACCGCTGGCGCAGGAAGTCCTCCAGCGCGTCCGGCGCCATGCTGTGCATGATCGCGGTGGTCACTGCCAGGATGGCCAGCCAGAGGAAGGTGCCCGGGGCGCGCCTGACATAGCGGCGGGCGGACCGTAGCGCCCGGGCGGCGCGGACGCCGAACGGCGCGCGGGTGCGGAGAGGCGCGCCGGGGGCGCTGGCGGCGGCGGTCGCGCCGCGTGCGGTGGCACCTGGGCGGGGGCCTGGGCCAGGGCGAGGGCCCAGGCCGGCGCCCGCGCCTGTGCCGGTACCGGTGCCGGCGTCGGTACCGGGTACGGGCTCCGGGGGCCCGCCCGGACCGGGCGGGGGCGTCGCGGTCATGGGAACAGTCTCACCGAACGCCGTCTCGAACGGCGGGGGAGGGGGGCCGCGGCGGACCGGCCGGGCCGGTGGAACCGACCGGAACCCGGGTGGGTCGGATACGGCCGTTGGGGTGACGGTAGGCTCAAGCGCCATGGCAGGACGACCGCTGAACGAGATCGTGGAGGCCGGCTGGGCGCGGGCGCTGGCCCCCGTCGCCGGGAGGATCACCCTGATGGGCGACTTCCTGCGGGCGGAGATCGCCGCCGGCCGCACCTACCTGCCCAGCGGGCAGAACGTCCTGCGGGCCTTCCAGCAGCCCTTCGACGAGGTACGGGTGCTGATCGTCGGTCAGGACCCCTACCCCACCCCGGGGCACGCCGTCGGGCTGAGCTTCTCGGTGGCCCCCGAGGTGCGGCCGCTGCCGCCGAGCCTGGTGAACATCTACACCGAGTACCAGCGCGACCTGGGCTACCCCGCGCCGCTCAACGGCGACCTCACGCCGTGGACCAAGCAGGGCGTGCTCCTCCTCAACAGGGCCCTGACCACCGCCCCCCGCAAGCCGGCCGCCCACCGCGGCAAGGGCTGGGAGGAGGTCACGGAGCAGGCCATCCGGGCGCTGGCCGCGCGCGGCACTCCGCTGGTCGCCGTCCTGTGGGGTCGCGACGCCCGCAACCTCCGCCCCCTCCTCGCGGACTATCCGGCGATCGAGTCGGCCCACCCCAGCCCGATGTCCGCCGATCGTGGTTTCTTCGGCTCCCGGCCCTTCACCCGAACGAACGACCTACTGGCCCGCCAGGGCGCCCAACCCGTCGACTGGCGCCTGCCGGTAACGGCGGACGACCGAGGCGTAGTCCGCGAGGGATGAGCCCGGCGTACCGTCGTAGAGGCTCTCGTCGAAGGCCCACATCAGTCCCCGGAGTCCGCAGCTGGACATCTGGCGGGCCGCGTCGTCCATGACGCCGGGGTAGTAGTCGGCCACCTGCGCGCCGGCGCTCTCTCCGCTGAGCCGGGTGAACCCGTCGCGCACGGCGATGTTCGCGATCCAGCGGACCGAGGACCAGGAGTAGATCACCGGGTCCGCCGGCAGCGCCAGGATGTCCACCTTCAGATCGGACCGTGCGCAGCCGTTGTTGCGGGGCGTGCCCGAGCCGTCGACGAGCGAGGTCGAGGTGATCACGACGCCCGCCCGCTGTTTGATCAGCGCCAGCGTTTTGAAGAACCCGGCCCCGCTGCCGAGCAGGCCAGGCGTGGTCGCGCCCTGTAGGAAGTGTCCGATCGCCTCCTGCAGGCTCGCCGGGTAGTAGCCGGAACCGGGGACGAGGACTTTCAGGTATCCCTGGTAGCCGAGGGACCGGTAGAAGCCGATCTGCCAGTCGACCGCGTCCGCGAGGGAGCCGAGGTACCAGTGGTACCACTGCGCCACCTCGGCCGTGCTGAAGGCCCTTCCCCGGTACTCGTGCGAGCCCGGGCGCCAGCCGGGGAAGGGATCGGGGAGGATGGTGGCAGGCCTTCCGGGATCGGCGGCCCCGCCCTGGGCGTTCGAGTCGAAGGCCCAGTAGTTGATGGATCCGCCGCCGGTGTTGGCCGGTGGGTAGAGGAACTCTCCTTCGGCGTCCACGCCGACGCGGATCGCCCAGAACGTGCCGAGCCCGATGTCCCGCTGCACCCGGGCCAGATAGGCCTGTGCCTCTCCCCGGACGGCTGCGCTGAACACGATGTTCGCCGTTCCGGTGTACCGGTTGCCGTACTGGTCGACGTACGCGGCATCCGGAAAGCGGTCGAACAGCCAGCCGGGCGGATGGTTCAGGCCGAGACCGACCTCGATCCTGGAGCCGGCCCGGTGCAGGGTCCGCAGCGTGCGGCTGAGTTCCGCGAGGTAGTCGCGGTCGTAGACACCTGGAGCCGGCTCGTACAGGTCCCAGCGCAGATTCAGCTGGGCCACCTCGATGCCGCGGTCGTGCTCCTGGCCGGCCTTCGCCGGATCCGTCGTCAGAGTGCCGAAGTAGTAGTGCTCGGCCTGCCCGTGCCCTTTGCTCGTGGTCGCCACCAGCGCTGCGGTGATCAGCCCCAGGACGATGACCAGGGCAGTCCACAGGAGTCTGCCGCATCCTCGTCCGTCCGTCTCCCTTGCGTCCATCCCCGGCCCCGATCGTTTGTCCCACATGCGCTTTCAGGGCAGCAGTCCTCGGTACAGCCGCGCGTACCGCTCGGCAAGGCGAATCGCTCCGAAGCGTTCCTCCACCAGGGCGCGTCCTCGGCCGGCGAGTTCCTCCCAGCGCCTCGGCCGGCCCAGTAGCTCCGCCAGCAGCAGACCGGTCCGTTCGCAGTCCCCGACCGGGGCGCGGAGTACGGCGTTCCCGAGCGCCGCGAACTCCGGTAAGTCGCTGACGATCGCGGGACGACCGACGGCCAGCGCCTCCAACACCGTCAGCGGAACGTCGGCCTTTCCGCTCAGCGCGCGGGGCGGGAACAGCAGGGCGTCGACCGATTCGAGCAGAGTCGGCATGTCGTCGACATGGCCGATCACCTCCACATCGGGCAGCCCGGCTTTCCGGGCCAGTTCTCGGAGCGCGGCCTGGAGCGCACGCTCGTCCTGCCCCGGCCGCGGGCGCATGGCCAGCAGGAGCCGGCAGCGAGTGCCCGCACGGACGGCGGCAGCCGCCGCGGCGATCGCCTCCGCGGCACCACCACCGGGGTCGTGATGACCGGCGAACAGCACATTGGGGACGGCGACCGCGTCCGGCATTTCGCCCGTCGCTGTCGCGTCCGGCCGTCGGGGCCTCCGCGGCCATTGGTCCAGCGGAATCCCGGGAGGGATGACCCGAACCTCGCCGAATCCGGCTGCTCGGAGCAGGCCGGCGGTGGTCTCAGACAGTGCGATGGTCGGGCCGAGCGGCCGGGCGTGCTCCAGGTGCCGGGGATCCATCACCCCGGGGACGGTGTGCAGTACCGGCCTGTCCCCCAGCAGTCGACGCCGCCACCGGGAGAAGAGTGGAAAACCGCTCCCGATCGTCAGCACGGCGTGCACCAGATCGGATCGGCGCGCGAGAGCCGCGCCCGCGGCGCAGACCTGGAGGCGTTCCGGCGTACGGGGGACGCCGTCCGAGGAGAGGATCGGAATCCTCCGACCCTGCGTCAACTCTCCTCGGCCACGACCGGGCCAGCGGCTGAACCAGGTGAAGTCGACATCCGGAACCCCATTCGCGATCGCGATGGCGAGTTGTTTGTCGGCCCCGGTGGCGCCTCCCAGCGGGCTGCTGGTGAAGAGGAGGACGGAGGGCCGGTGGGCGTCGCAGGCGCCCACCACGGATCCTGGGACCGGCGCGGACTTCGATCTACCGGACATGTGCGCCTCCCGACCCCGGTCTTCCGCTGGGCTGGGTCGTTCGAGGGAGCGGGAGCCAGTAGAGCGCGAGCAGGCCGTAGGTGCTGCCCTGGCGGGAGAAGAGCATCCGGCCCGGGGCGACCAGTTGCCGCACCTGCGCGCTGGTGAGCGAGGAGTAGCCTTGCGAGATCGTCTTCCAGGGCACCACCACGTAGTGCACTCCGTACCTGGCTCGGTCCAGTGGGGTGATCCAGCGGCCGACTCGGTATCTGTCCCGCAGAGCCCAGTAAGAGATGCCGAGTTCGGTGGAGCCGTCCACGAAGGTGATCGCGCTGCCGGGCGGCACCCGCGCCGCCAGATAGGCACGCAGCTGGGCGTACCCGTTGTCCGAGTGCAGTCGTCCGGTGGTGTAGAGGGTGGCGGTGCACAGCAGCGCGGCGGCTGTGACGGCGGCGGTGGCCCGCTGCCAGTGCACGGTGTGCCGTTCCTCCCGACTCCGGATCCACAGTCGTATTGCCGGGCCGACGATGAGCAAGGTGGGCACATAGAGCAGGTAGAGGGCCTGCTCCTCCAGGGTTCCCACGGTGAGGGCGTAGCCGAGGGCGAGGAAGGCCGATCCGTAGTAGAGGCCCAGCAGACGCAGTTCGGGACCGCCGAGTCGGCGGATCACCAGCCACCCGAGCGGACCGATCAGCAGCAGGGCATAGGTGGTCGCGTACCCGGGGGCCTCGGCGAGCAGGCGCGAGGTCAGCGAGGGCGCGCCGTGTGCGTTGAACCCCGTGGGCTGCGTCTCCCCCAGGAGCCGCGCGATGCCCGAGCTCTTGGCCGCCTTGAAGTCCTGGAAGTGATGGAAGGCGACCACAAAAGCGAAGTACACGCCGTACGGCACTGCGGAGGCGACACAGCTGAGCACCAGCGGCTCGCGCCGCGGCCGCCAACGGGACAGCGCCGCCACGGCCAGCGGAAGGATCGTGACCAGCGCCGCCTCGTCCTTGGTCAGCACCGCGGCACCGAACAACAGTCCGGCGAAGATCGCTCGTAGTCGGGCCTTCGCCGGGACTTCCCCTCCCGTCAGGGGCAGCAGGACGAGGTACCCGGCCAGCACCCAGAACAGCACTGCGGTCTCCATCAGCACCCGGTCGTTCTGGCGGATGCAGAAGGGATCCAGGGCGAACACCGCCCCGACCGCGCCTGCCACGGGCAGCGACCCGCTTGCCCGGAAGACCAGCAGGACGAGGAGCGCCGCGGTGCCGCCGGCCAGCATGGCGTTGAGCATCCGAAACTGATCGACGCCGGCGATGAGGTCGGGACGGAAGCCGAACAGCCGCCCCCATCCCGCTTCCAGATAGAAGAAGCCGGGCGGATGGAGGAAGAACGGCCCCTGCGCGGTGCGCGGGAACTCCCCGGAGGCGGCACTGCGGCCGAGGTCGCGGTAGATGATCTCGTCGACGAAGACGTCGCCGGAGCGCCCCAGCCTCACCAGCCGCAGCAGGGCAGCCAGCGCACCTGCGGTACCGGCCAGAGCTGCGGCCCGCCACCTGGGGCGGTGAGTGCGGAGGAGCAGCACCGGTGCCGTCCACTTGGGAGGGGCCTGGGAGTCGGCGGTCATCCCATCCCTCCCGGGGGCACCGGTTCGGCCGGCGTCGGGGTGGACGCGCCGGGGCCGGCCGGCATCAGATAGACCTCGGGAGCGGTGGGGATGCGCCCTCCGGGGAAGAGGGCGTCCACCTGGGTGCGGTATCCCCGCACGAGCGCCTCCTTGGCGGCCAGTCCCTGTGTCCACTCGAAGGGGACCAGCGTGTGCCGGCTGACGAAGCGCCGGTCGGCGGTGTGCCGGCGGTTGTAGGGAAAGTCGCTGTAGTAGGCGACGGGTGACTCGGCCAGCTCCGCGGCGGTACGGACGAGGAGATGGTCTACGTGGCCGCCGACCGCCAGGGGCGCCAGCAGCAGAGTCTGCTGGGCCTTCGCTCGGGCCGCGGTACGGGAGCTGCCCCGGGCTGCGGGGTCGTCTTGCGGGTGCAGCAGGCGGTCGGTGAGAGTGCAGACGCGGTGCAGCGTCTCCACGTCTCGGGCCGCGAGCCGTCCCGAGGTGATGTGCAGGCGGTAGGTCGGGTAGAGATGCACGACCTCCGGCAGCAGACGGCCGATCAGTGCCAGCGACCTGGACAAGCCGGCCTGCGGTGGCTCCGGCTCGCGGCGGAACAGCGCCTCGGTGAATCCGGCGTGCAGCCAACCGACTCCCATTCCTTCCAAGACCTCCCGGTCCTCGGCCCGCCGGGCCTCGTAGAGCTGCTCCGCGTCGCCCGCGCCGGTCTGCTTCAAAAACCGTCGTGCGGAGAGCGTGTACGGAGGGGGCGCCCCTTCGCTGAAGACCGTGGCTACGGTGACCGGAACCCGTCTGCAGGCGTGCGAAAGCAGCGCACCGCAGGACAGCACGGCGTCGTCCAGGTGGGGGGAGAGCACCAGGAGTGGCCTGCCGTCCTCGATCGCGGCAGTCAGCCGATCAATGGGCATCGGGGTCCTCCTTCCGATTCGGCCGGCGCGGGAACGGCCGGGCCGACAGGGCCCAGCGGGTCGAGCAGGCGACGGGCGAGGGCCAGATAGCCGCCGGTGGTCTGCTCCCAGCCGTGCCGCCGCGCGGCCCGGTAAGCCTGCCTGCCGGCGGCCCGCCGCAGCTCTACGTCCGACGCCAATTCGCTTATTCGAGCAGCGAGTTCGGCCACGTCGAAGGGCGATACCGCTACGTCGCCGGCGCCCCGCATCCAGCTCAGTCCGGGCAGGTCGAAGTGGAGGACCGGCTTGCCGCACGCCATCGCCTCCAGCGCCGCGATGCCGAACGCCTCGGACCGGGAGGGCAGCACCAGGAAGGCGCACTCCTCCAGCAGCCGCTGCTTGCGGGCGCCCTCGACCCGGCCCAGCCAGTGGACCCGCGGCCCGGCGTCGGCCAGGAGGTCCGCCAGCCGCCGCTCCTCGCGCGCCGGGCCGGCGCCGGCGATCAGCAGCGGCATCGCCGTCGCCGCCTTGGCGTAGGCGGACAGCAGCAGGTCCAGGCCCTTACCAAGGATGTCGATCCGGCCCAGGTACAGCAGGTGATCGCCATGGCCGATCCGGTCCCCGTCGATCTCCCGTGGGTCGACCCCGTTCGGGATGACGTGGACGGTGGTGCCCGGACTCCGCCGGCGGACGATCGCGCCGTCTGCCTCGTTCAGGGTGACGACGTCCCGATAGCACCGCAGTCCGAACCGTTCCACAAGGCCGAAGGGGAGGTGGTATCGCTGCGCCATGGCTCGGCCGCCGAGCATCTGAGCAATCCCGACGACCGGTGCGGACGAGAACAGCGGGACGAAGCCGGTCGAGAACGGCGGTGTGAAGCTCTCCAGCCACAGATCGTGCGGCAACCGGCGGACCACCACCGGCAGCAGCGCGTGGTAGAGCAACTGCCCGGCTCGCGGCCCGGCCCAGCCGACGGGCAGGTAGCGGTAGCGCACGCCCGCCCGGGTGCGTGTTCCGCCTCGCCGCCCGGCCGTGACCACCGTCATCCGGAACTCCTCGGAGAGCCGCCGGGCCACTCGTTCTGCGACCACCGCCCCGCCGCCGTGGTAGTGCGGATTGCCGGCGTCGTCGTAGATGGAGAGCACCACGTGCCTGCGGGCCCGCGCCGCGGCAAGGGCGCGAAGCGCCTCGGCCTCCACCGCCGAGGCTGCGGCCCGGGCGTCCAGCACCACGACGGAGGGCAGTGACTTTCCCCAAACCCGGTAGCGGGCCCGGGCGTCGGCCAGTTCCTCGGCCGTGTGCTCGCCGTCTCGGGCGGCGAGTCGTACCGGATCGGCATCGAGGAGCAGTACGGCGTCGTACCGGTCCGCCAGGCGGGTGAGGAGAGTAGCGGTACGGGAGCCGGGCGGCGGGTCGAACTTCGCCAGGGCGTCGAGCGGACCGCGGTCGGTGAGGACCACGGCGCGCTCGCCCGGCCCACCGGCGTGCTCTTTGCGGTCGCTCCGCCATCGGGCACGGAACACCGCGGCGCTCATCCGCAGCGCCAGCTCGGCGGCGTCCAGCAGGACATGGACGGTCAGGCAGGCCCGAACGATCCGCCCCGACCCGGCGCTGCCCCGGTGGCGCCGACGGCTCGTGCGCTTCGGGAGCCGACGGCAGACGAAGCAGCCGTAGCAGTAGGCGGTGTCGGGGTGGCGGCCCTGAGCGGACAGCGCCGCTTCCAGGCGCGCGACCAGCGAGGACTTCCCGGCCCCGTCCGGGCCGGATACGGCGACGACCAGCGGCCTGTTCATCGGCTGAGCATCCTTCGCCGTTTGGCCGCCACCAGCGGGAGCCGCAGCGCGGCTTCCCGCACCGCCTCCCGAGGACGTCCTCCGCGCAGCAGGAACACCGCGTGCTCCGCGCCGGCTCTCAAGGCCACGGGTAGCGGCAGCGGGACCGGAAGCCGGACCGAGCTGCCGCGATCGAGCCGAGCGATGGCTCCGGAGGCCGTCGCCAACGCCCCGTCGAACGCTCTCGCCCAGCCTTCCTGGGCCGCCTCCGCGCGAGCCTGGGCCACCACCTCCGGGACGAGCAGTTCCCGCACCGCCAACAGCTCCGAGAGATCCAATTCCAGGTTCTGGAAGAGCCCGTGGGCTAGCCAGATGCGCAGCCGCGCAGCGGGGCCGGGGATCAGCCAGGGATTCCCGCCGTCCGGTGCGGAGCAAGCGAAGAGCCGTGCGGCGGGGATCACCGTGATGCCGAACCAGGACACCGCCCGGTGCAGATGGGCGGCCGGCCCGACGGGCGGCTCGAGGAGGACCTTGGTCGTGCGCTCCAGCCAGTACGTCGACTGGTGCGCGTACCACCCTTCCAGGGCTATTCGTGCGGCCTTCCACTGGTCTTCCGGCAGCACGAGGTCGAAGTTGGAGTACACGTAGTCGCTCTTCGGATCGGCCTTGATCAGGACCGCCTGGACCCCTCTGGCACCGAGTCGCCCGGTGGCCTCGCCCAGATTCCGGCGGAACCGTGCACCGGCCTCCTCCACTTCGGCGGCGATCCCTGCCAGCTGACCCGGATAGGCACGGGCCAGCCGTCCCTCGACCTGATTCCGCCGCGCCAGTTCCAGGGCGGGTCCCAGCTCGGCGTCCATGGCCGGCCGAGCATGCCCCCGCCAGACCGCGTCGGCCAGCAGCCCGAGCGTCTCCAGGGGCGGGCCCGTCCCGTCTCTCCCCATCGGTCGCGTCATGTCGAACCCCCTATCCCTTATCCCTCCGGCAGCCCCGATCGGGGCGGTGTGTCATCCAGCGACTCCGATCGGCGCAGGAAGCGCGCGGCAGCGCGGAGCCCGGCCAGCGCGGCTGTGACCAGCCAGAGCGCCGGGTACGGCCTGGTGGCCGCCAACAGGGCGATCAACACCAGGAGTTCGAGCAGCGGGATGCGGCCGAGAACCTCCCAGCCACTGCGGCGCACGAGCCGGCAGGCGAGCAGAAGCAGCGCGCCGAGGGCACCGCACGCCGCGCCGGCCGCTAGGCCTGGCACCCCGCCGAGGGTCCAGCCGGCCCCCAGCGCGATGGCGTAACCGAGTAGCCCGACGCACTGCCACCACAGGCAGCTGAAATCGTCCACCGCCTGGAAGAACGTGGTCAGCAGACTGAGGCCGCCGATCGCGAAGCCGCTGATCGCCGTGTACCTCAGCAGCACCGAGATCATCGCGTACCGAGCCGGGAACGCCACCGCGAGGACGGCCCCCGGCGCGGTGGCGAACACGGCGGACACCGGCAGCGCGACGACCAGATACAGACCGATAGCCCGGCGCACGAGCATCCGGCTGCTCCGACGCCGGGAGAGCGCAGGCAGGAAGGCCATCGAGATCGCCGAGGCCAGAAACACCGGAACCCGCGCAAGTACCACGCTGGCCTGGTAACTCGCGGCAGCCGCCCGGTCATCGGGGAGCACGGTCACCATGACCGGGTCGATGGCACCGAGCAAAGCCACCATGCCCTGCACGCCGCCCACTCCGAGCGCTCGACGCCACAGGTCCCGGTCGGCCACAGCGTTGCGCCACAGCGCGCCGCTTCCCCTTCGCGGCAGGGGCCACCACAGCAGGCACGGTAGGGCTCCGACGCCGAAGGCGGCCAGCGCACCGACGTCGCCCAGCCGGGCGACCGTGACCAGCAGTACACCGGCCGCGCACTTCAGGCAGACCTCGGCGATCGTCAGCGCCGACATGGCGCGCTGCCGTTCCGTCCCCTGCAGCCTCCCGAAGGCGACCGTGCTGAGAAAGATGAGCAGCGTACTGGCGGCCACCGCCGAGCTTGCGGCCGGACCGGCGAACCGGCTGGCCACGGCGGCCACCACGCCGGCCGCGAGGCCCCCGCCGATGACGCTGCTGATGCCGGCGAAGCGGATCGCATCCTCGCGCTCCGCCCCGGTGCCGGCTCGTGCCAGAGTCTGGGCCAGCACCCAGGGCACCATCACGGTGGCCACCGCGGAGGCGCCCAGCACCAACCCCTGCCCAGCGGCGAAACGCGTGTAGTCGGCGACATCCAGCAACCGTGTGAGCAGCAGCGCATACCCGTAGTTGAGGACCCCGACGGCGGTGAAGGCCGCCGTGTACCAGCGGGCGCCGCGCAGGGCCGCAGCCGCGCTCGTGCTCGCGGACGCCGTCACGTCGGCAGACCGGGGGCCGGCCACGACCGGCCCTGGTCGAGACGGTGCAGGAGGTCGGCCCGGCCGGCCAGGGTGACGGTGGCGTTCCTGACCCCGAGGCGGTTCAGCACGCGCAGGGCACGCACCTCGTCGCAGCTGTCCAGCAGCACACGGAACCGGTCGCCCGCGCGGATCCAGCTGTCCGTTCTCCGCAGTGCGCTGCCCATCAGCCGCTCCAGCGCGTCGCCGTCCACCGCCTCGAAGTCCGCCACGACCGCGAGATCGCAGGGGCTGCGGCGGGAGTGGCGGTGCCGCTGAGTGCGCCTCGACTCCGCCAGCACCACTTCGGCCAGTCTCAGCGCACTGCTGTCCCAGGAGAATCCCGCGGCCCAGGTATGGCATTCCTCGGCCAGTCTTCGGGCCACCCCGGGATTCGCGCAGTCCTCCAGCGCATGGTCGATGCCGGCGGCGAGGTCCGCCCCGGGAGGCAGCAGCCATCCGGTGCGGCCGGGCTCGACGGCATCGCGGAGGCCGGGGACGTCGAAGGCGAGCGCGGGTGTCCCCACGGAATTGGCCTCGATCACGCCCAGACCCCAGCCCTCTCCGCTGGAGGGCAGCACAGTGAGCCATGCCTGCGCGAGCAGTGCGCACTTCTGCTCCTCGCTCACCCGCCCGTGGAGGATCGTACTGAGCCCAAGACCGAGTGCCGCAGCCTGTTTGCGCAGGCTGGGCAGCTCACTGCCGTCGCCGGCGATGTCGATCCGCAGGTCCGGCCAGTGCCGCAGCACAGCCGGAACGGCGTCCAGCAACAGGGCCATTCGCTTGTGCGGAACCAGCCGGCTCACCACCGCGATGCGCGGTGC
This sequence comes from Phaeacidiphilus oryzae TH49, assembly GCF_000744815.1. Lineage (NCBI taxonomy): Bacteria > Bacillati > Actinomycetota > Actinomycetes > Kitasatosporales > Streptomycetaceae > Phaeacidiphilus > Phaeacidiphilus oryzae. The sequence continues at coordinate 1,794,868 of NZ_JQMQ01000005.1, read as the reverse complement.
GGCGCTTCTCGGCGGCAACCCGGCAAGCGGGGGCGAAGAGCCGCTCGGCACCAGGTGAACCGGGTTGGTGAAGCCCAGCCTGCGCCGGATCTGCTCGCGGGTCGAGGGAGATACCGCGATGACGGGGCGCCCCCGGTAGACCCACCGGCTCACCGGCTTCTCCAGGCTCCGGCCGATCGTGTTCATCGGCCAGTGGAACCTCAGGTCGAACTGATCCTGGTGGACGTGGTGGATGACGCAGACGCAGGGTGTCCACTGGCCTGCGAAGAGCGGTGAGAAGAACGGAATGCCGTTCTGGAAGTCGACCACCAGGTCGTACTCGTGACGATGCGTGCGAAGGTGGTGGGCGGCTGCGGCGTAGACCCCGAAAGTCCCGCCCGCCCGACGGATCTCCACGCCGTCCAAGGTCTCCCATCCCGCTGCCCCGCCGAAGCGCGCGGTGAGGAGGGTGACCCGGATTCCTGCCGCGACCCAGCGTCGGGCGATCTCGTGGCAGTACACTTCCGCTCCGCCGGCCTGCGGATGCCGGGGATCCCGCCAGTTCAGAAAGAGTGCGTGGGCGCCCGCTAGTTGGTCCAGTGCGCTCATTTCAGGCCCCCGGGAGCACTGATCCGCAGCAGATCCGCCATGGTCCGGAGAGCGTCGCGCCGGACCGAGAAGGTCGATCCGGCGACGTCCGACCAGGCGACAGGCACCTCTGCGAAGGTGTGGCCGGCACGTACCATGCGGACGAGCATCTCCACATCGAAGGCGAAGCCGTCGATCCGGCACCCCGCGGCGATCTCGCGTACCAGTCGGCCGTCAAAGAACTTGAAACCGCACTGTGTATCGGTGAACTCGGGCAGGGACATCCGGACGATCCTGCGGAAGAGCCAGGAGCCTCCCCTCCGCACCAGGGGCTGTTCGACCTCGTAGCGCGCGCCGAGGGCGTGCCGAGACGCTATGGCCGCATCGTATCCGGCGTGCAGGAGCTGCAGGGCGTCATCCACGGCGGTGATCGGAGTGGCATTGTCGGCATCGATGAAACCGAGGAACTTCGCCGAGGAGGTCAGAATGCCGCGTCGCACCGCAGCGCCTTTGCCGCGTTCACTACAACCGATCGCAAAGACCCGGACGGTCTCGTTTCGAAAACGGTCGATGGTTTCCGCGGTGCGATCGACGCTCCCATTGTCCACCACTACGACCGCCGACGGCCAAGCAAGGGTGGACAGATGTCCGATTACCTGCGAAAGGGTATCCGGAAGGCGCCACTCCTCGTTGAGGGCCGGAATGATCACCTCTAGCTCCACGGGCGGACGCCGACACATCCGCAAGATCTCGTCATCCACACTGGAAGCGAACAATAAATCCAGTCGCTCCGGCCGCTGAGCCGAAAGAGAAAGCATAAGTCGACCTCCCCGCGCAGCCCCCCGGACGCAGAGATCCCCCGTTGTGCCCATGGATCATCGCCAGCGAAGCGCGTGCGCTCCACGCCAAATCAATCCGAATATGCGGCCTGAGGTGAAGGGTTGGTCCAGGCCGCAGAGTGGCACCAGTCGGCGCCACCCCGTCCCCGAAGGGATTCCCCGTACCGTCTCCGGATTCTGCTCCGACTGCGGCACCGTGTATTGATCCTCCAGGGTGCACGCTGGATCTATGCGCGTCAACCCTCGAATGAAGGCTATGAAGAGTATCTGTGGATCCGGATTCTTCGGGTCCAATTATCCGCCCGTGTTCCGTGGGCGCATACACTGGCGGCGGCTTATTCCGGCAGATATGGCCAGCGCTTACTCGGCCGCTCACCTCGCGTGATCCTTGAGGCCTCACCCGGCGAGCGACGGGATGGTATGGGGTATTCGATTTCGGGCCGCATCCGACATGGTGGGTTTGATGGGAAGAATGTCGAAGCACAGGGCGGCGGCAAGGCTGAGGGGGATCAGGTCCTTGCGGGAGTCGCGTTAACGTCGGGGTTGGTTCGACAGTATCCGATCGGCCATGAAATCGTCGTTCGAACACCCATCTGTTTCGCCCTCATCGCCGAAATATACGCGGCCGTTGCCTCGGCGCGAGCGGCGGGTCCGTTTGGGCTGTCTCAGGGTGAGTCGGCCAGTCGGGACGTCAAGCTTGTGGGGTGTCATCACCCTTCCGGGTGAAGTGATGTTGTGTGGCAGCGGGGTGACGCACTGTTCGACAGCATGAGCGCATGTTGTCGAGGATCGGGATGTGCGCGGCCGCGGCCGCGCTGGTGGTGGGGGCCGCGCCGGGGAGTGCGAGGGCGGCGGGGGCGGCGGATCACGGGACGGCCGCTGCCACGACCGCGTGGGTGGGGCTCGACGTCAAGCTGCTGAACGGCGGGGTGGACGTACCGGTCGCGCTGGCGCTCAACGAGATACGCGCGCCCGGTGACACCTCGCGGACGGCGGCCAGTCTCTCCGCGCGGATCGACGGGGTGGAGGGCGGATCTCTGGAGCTGGTGCGGTCCGACGTCGGGCGGACCTCGGCGACGGCGGACGCGGACGGCTCGCGGGCCTCGGTCGACCTGCTGCACGCCCGGCTCCGGCTGCCGGGGCTGCCGTTCACGGACGTCCTCGGGCTCGACGAGGTCAGCGCGGTGGCGAGCTGCCCGGCGGCCGGCCGGCCGAGCTCCTCGGCCGACATCCTGGGGCGGGTCACCCTTCTCGGCCGCCCGGTGAGGCTGACCGCGTACGGGCCGGTGCGGGTGGCGGTGCCGGGGATCGGGTCGGTGGCACTGGGGCTGTCGGAGCATCGCAGCGACAGCGATTCGGCGGCGGCGAGCGCGCTCCGGCTGACGGTGTCGGTCAACCCGCTGAAGCTGAACGTGGCGCAGGTGACGGGCACGGTGACGCTGGGCCAGGTGAGCTGCCGGAAGGCGGCGGCGACGGGTGGCGGCCCGGGCAGTGGGGGCTCGGGGGCGACGGGCAGCGGGGGAGCTGCGGGCGGTCCCCAGCGGTCGGCGCCGGCGTCCGCGCCGGTGGGGGGCGCGTCCCCGACGCCGGTCGGCGAGGCCGCGGTGGCGGCGAGGACGACCCGGCTGGCGGAGTCGGGCGGTGGCGGCGGAGCGGGGTACCTGGTCGCGGCCGGGGCCGTGCTGGTGGCGCTGGGGGCCGCGGTGTCACTGGGGGTGCGGCGGCGGAGGCGAGCCGCGCGGAGGTGACGGCGGCGGAGGCGGACCGCGCGGAGGTGACGGCGGCGGAGGCCGACGGCGGGGCCGGGGGCGCGCGGGGGCCGGGGCGCCGAGGGCGGCGAACGTTCATTTAGTGAAGCCGGGAGGGCGCTCAATCGCCGTGTCTCTACAGGCTATTGACGCACTCTGGTCACAATGCTTCACTTCCCCGCGAGAGCGCTCTCTTGCACGTGAGGAACAGCCGTAGCTCCCTTCCCACCCACCTCGCCTGGGAGAGCCATGTCCGTCGCCCCCAACCGTCGTACCGTGCTGCGCGGCGCCGCCTTCTCCGCCGCTGCCGCCGCGACCGCCTCGCTGGCCGGCGGGTTCGCCGCCGGGCCGGCCTTCGCCGCCCCGGCCGCGGGCCCCGCGGCCGGGCTTGGCCCCAACGTCCTGGTCTTCGACCCCTCGATGGGGGACGCGGCGATCCAGGCCAAGGTGGACGCGGTCTTCGCGACCCAGCAGTCCAACCAGTTCGGCTCCGAGCGGTACGCCCTGGCGTTCCTGCCGGGCACCTACCACGTGGACGTCAACGTCGGCTTCTACACCCATGTGCTGGGGCTCGGGGAGAGCCCGGACGACGTGGTGATCAACGGTCATGTCACCGTCGACGCCCAGTGGCTGGACGGCAACGGCACCCAGGACTTCTGGCGCTGCGCGGAGAACCTGTGCATCGTCCCGCCGGACGGCCTGGAGCGCTGGGCGGTGGCGCAGGCCGGCCCGATGCGCCGGGCGCACATCAAGGGCGACATGACGCTCTGGCCGAGCCCGCCGGGAAACCGCTGGTCCAGCGGCGGCTTCCTGGCCGACAGCGTGGTGGACGGCCAGGTGGACTCCGGCTCGCAGCAGCAGTGGCTCTCCCGCAACGACACCTTCGGCAGCTGGACCGGGTCCAACTGGAACATGGTCTTCGTCGGTGTGGAGGGCGCACCCGCGCAGAGCTTCCCCAGCCCGCCGTACACCACCGTCGACCGGACCCCGGTCGTCCGGGAGAAACCATTCCTCACCACCGACGGCAAGGGCGGCTACCGCGTCTTCGTGCCCGCCGTCCGCCGCGACTCCACCGGCACCACCTGGGGCTCCGGGCGTCCGGCCGCCGGACGCAGCCTGCCGCTCTCGCTCTTCCATGTGGCCCGGCCGGGCGACTCCGCCGCGTCCATCAACGAGGCGCTGGCCCTCGGCCGGCATCTGCTGCTGACCCCCGGCGTGTACCCGCTCTCCTCGCCGCTGCGGGTGAACCGGCCCGGCACGGTGGTGCTCGGCCTGGGGCTCGCCACCCTGCGGGCGACCCGGGGGAACGCGCTGATCGAGGTGGCCGACGTCGGCGGGGTCTCGGTCGCGGGCGTGTTGCTGGAGGCGGGCTCCGCGGGCTCGCCGGCGCTGCTCCGGGTCGGCCGCGGCCGGAGCGCGGTCCGGCACGATCTCGATCCCACCGTGCTGTTCGACGTCTACGCCCGGATCGGCGGCGCCGTCGCCGGCGGCGCGGCGGTCAGCGTGCAGATCGACAGCAATGACGTGATCTGCGACAACCTCTGGCTGTGGCGGGCGGACCACGGCGAGGACGGCACGGTCGGCTGGGCGGTGAACCCCGCCGACACCGGCTTCCTGGTCAACGGCGACCGGGTGACCGCCTACGGGCTGGCCGTCGAGCACTACCAGAAGTACGAGGTGCTCTGGAACGGCAACCACGGCCGCACCTACTTCTTCCAGAACGAGCACCCCTACGACGTGCCGACGCAGGCGGCGTGGGTGCACGGCGGCACCAACGGCTACGCCGCCTACAAGGTCGGCGATCACGTGACCGACCATCAGGCCTGGGGCCTGGGCAGCTACTGCTACTTCGACCTCAACGCGAACATCTACACCGACCGGGCGTACGAGGTCCCGGACACCCCCGGGGTCGTCTTCACGGATCTGATGATCGTCTGCCTCAACGGCGCGGGCGGCGGCGGCATCCTCCACTGCGTCAACGACGCCGGGGGGCCGGTGGAGAACGGGTTCGGGACCTACTTCATGAAGCGGTACTCCAACGGGGCCGGGGCCTAGGGGAGCGGTCGCCCGGGGTCGCCGGCGGTTACCCGGAGTTCCCCGGGGTGAGCGCCCCCGGGGAGCCGCCCCCGGGGAACCGCCCCCCGCCGCGCGGGTATCAGTCTGTCAGCTGGAGCTGGTGGGTGGCGCCCGGGAGGCCCTGGGTGAGGTCCACGGTGAGCGGCCTGCGGCGGCCGACGGTCACCGTCAGCGACGTGAGGCTGAGCGTGGCATCGGCCGCGGCCAGCACCGTACGTCCCCGGACGGTCCTGGTCAGCACGGTGCAGGGGGCGCTGACGGTGATGCCGGCAGCGCTGCCCGCGGCGAAGAAGACCACCGCGGTCAGGCCGAGTGAGCGGACCCGGATCGCCTGCTGGGAGGCGGTGGCGGCGAGGATCTCGACCGGGTTGGCGACCGCGGTGGCCAGGGTTTTGGCGACGCCGGCGCCCGGCAGCACCAGGTAGGCGTAGGAGGCGTTGTCGGGCGCCGTGCCGTGGTCGAACCAGAGGGTCGCGTAGCGGCGGGTGTAGGGGGTCGTGGTGCCGCCGGTGCTGGGCCCGTCGTCGATGTCGGACCAGGCGCCCGTGCGGGCCTCGCGGAGCGCCCTGAGGTCGGCGCCGCGGGGGCCCGGGAAGACGTAGCCGGCCACGCCGTCCAGATGAGCCCATCGGGCGCCGGTGAACTCGGCCGACCAGCCGGGCGCGGTGGGCTGCGGACGGCCGTCGACGGTGAGCCGGTTGGCGCCGGACTCGCCGAGGTTGCGGTTCTCCACGATGGTCTCGATCGGGTGGCCGCTGCCGCCGGTGATGCCGGCGCCGAGCGCCACCACGCAGTCGTCCAGGCAGAACCAGGACTTGCGGGCGCGCATCGGCGATCCGTACGGAACCAGGTCCAGGCCGAGGGCGCCGTAGCCGCCGAGGGCTGCGTCCAGGGCGGCGCCGCCGGCGAAGGCGGTCGGGGGGAGGGTCTGGGCGCCGGCGCTGGTGGCGAGCGGCAGCGAGTCGACGGTGGTGCCGGGCAGGCGCCGGCAGTCGACGGTGGGCCAGTAGGCGTCCGTGTAGTGGCCGTTGTCGGCGTCGTAGAGGTAGGTGGCGCCGTCGCCGGTGTGCCAGCCGCGCTGGTTCTCGCCGTTGATCGCCTCGAAGCGGGCGATCTTGCGTCCGGAGAGGCCGACCGTCCAGGACCACTCCGGGCGGGTGTGCACCGCCCTTGCTATGGACGGGAGTTGGCGGTGGTCGGCGGTGGCGGGGGCCGGGCTGACCAGCGGGTCGTCCAGCACCGTCTTGACCAGGGCGACCCGGGCCGGGGTGGCCGAGCGCAGGATCGGGGCGTAGGTCTCGCCGGTGATCCACGCCTTGGCCAGGGACTTCCAGCGCTTCTGCTGCTCGCGGGCGCCGAGCGGGATCAGGCCGAGGACCGCCTCGGTGATGGCGTGGCCGGCGTCGTGGTCGGTCTCGCCCTGACGGGACAGGAAGCGGCCGCGGGCCACGTCCATCACCAGGCCGTCGCGCATGAAGGGCGCGTAGGTGAGGTCGATGGAGGACAGGATCGTGGTCGCGAACTGCGGGTCGGTGATGGCGAAGTCCGAGCCGGTGAGCAGGCGGGCCAGCTGGCTGAGGTCGTTGAGCAGGACGTAGGCGTAGTGGCCGTTGTAGGGGATGTTCGTGTGCTGGAAGTAGCCGCCGTCCCGGTAGTAGCCGTCGCCCTCGGTGACGTACGGGAAGATGTCGGAGAGCTTGTCCCGGCCGAGGGTGACCAGCGAGGCGTCCTTGGCGAGGATGCCGCGGAGGATCGTGATCTGGCACTTGTCGGAGCGGTTGGCGCCGGTGGTGGTGGTCCTGCCCTGCTGGACGGTGGGGTCCGGGTCGAAGTAGGCGACGGTGGCGAGGTGGCTCGCCAGGTCGGCGGCCGGGACCTGGTCGCCGAGGATCGCCAGGGTGTTGACCAGGGGCTGGGGTGAGCCGATCTCCCAGTGGTACCAGTTGCCGACCTCGGTCTGGTCGCCGTGGAAGTAGGCGGTGCCGATCAGGCGGAGGGCGCTGACCAGGCGGTCGGCGGTGGACTGGTCCTGGTGGTAGTGCGAGCCGGGGGTGGCCCAGGCGATCGCGGTCTGGAGGAGCCGGGTGTAGGTGGCGGTGGCGTTCTCGATCTGGGTGAAGGGGAGGTCGGTGTAGACGGAGGTGGGGGCGGAGGAGTCGTCGTAGGCGGCGACGGCGGCTGCGGCGGTGGCGTCCACCTGCTGGATCGCTGCGGCGAAGTCGGGATCGGTGGGGTCCACGGCGGGGCCGCCGGTGAGGATGTCCGACCAGGTGGTGCGGAGTTGGTCGAACTGGTCGGTGGTGGCGGCGGCAGGGGCGGCAGTGGTGGCGGTTGCCGGCGACGCGGCGGCTGGGGTGCTGCTCAGTCCGCCGAGGAACGCGGTGCCGGCCGTGGCGGCGGCGCCGGTGGTGAGGAAGCGGCGTCTATTGAGTGGGAGTGGGGCGCGCATGGGGGTAATCCCATGGGGTGGTGCGCTGCGCAGTCAAGGGTCTGTACGCTTTTCACGTACGTGAACAGTCGAGCGGCCGGACTGCGGCTTCTATGCCGTTGCCGGGGTGCGGCGCCGTTGCGCGCTGGGCGCGTGATTCCCCGCGCCCTTGATTCGCTGCCACTCCGGGGCGCGCTCAGGTGCGGAGGAGCATGGTCAGGGCGTGGACGAAGGCGTTCGTGGTCTCGGGCGGGCGGACCGCTATGCGGAGCCAGTTCTCGTCTAGGCCGGGGAAGGTGTCGGCCCGGCGGGTGGCGAAGCCGGCCTCCCGGAGGGCTTCGCGGAGTGCGGCGCCGTCGGCGACCTCCAGGAGGAGGAAGGAGGCCCGGGGCTCGCCGTGGACGCGGATCCCGGGGAAGCGGGCGAGGGCGGAGCGGAGGTATTCGCGGTCCGCCTGGATTGTCAGTGCCGCGTGATTGGCTTCTGCCACGGCTCGGGGGGAGACGCAGGCGATCGCGGCGGTCAGCGCCGGGGTCGAGACCGGCCACAGCGGCTGGGCCAGGGAGAGGCGGGCGACGGTGTCGGCCTCGGCCAGGAGGTAGCCGATCCGGAGGCCGGCCAGGCCCCAGGTCTTGGTCAGGCTGCGCAGGACGACCAGGCCGGGGATGTCGCGGCGGGTGGCCAGTGACTCCGGCTCGCCGGGGACGGTGTCGGCGAAGGCCTCGTCGACGATCAGGGTCCGCCCGGGCCGGGCGAGTCGGGCCACCGCCTCGGCGGGGTGGAGGACGGAGGTGGGGTTGGTCGGGTTGCCGATGACCACGAGGTCGGCGGAGTCCGGCACGGAGGCGATCGCCTCGGGGGTGAGCCGGAAGCCGTCCTCGGGGCGGAGGACCAGCCGGTCCGGCTTGTGTCCGGCGTCCCGGAGAGCGGCTTCGGGCTCGGTGAACTGGGGGTGGACGATCAGGGGGTGACGGGGTGTCAGCGCGCGGGCGAGGAGGACGAACGCCTCCGCCGCGCCGGCCGTCAGCAGAACCTCGGCCGACGGGCGGTCGTGGTGGGCCGCGACGGCGGCCCGGGCCGCCGTCCCGTCCGGGTACGCGGCCAGGTCGGCGAGGGAGGCGGCGAGGGTCTCGCGCAGCCACTGCGGGGGAGTGCCGGTGCGGACGTTGACCGCGAGGTCGACCAGTCCGGGGGCGGTCTCGGCGTCGCCGTGGTGGCGGAGGTCGTGGTCAGTGGGCATGGGAGGGGTGGTCGTCATGGGTGTGGTGGTCGCCGTGGCCGTGGTGGTGACCGTCGTGGCCGTGATGGTGGCCGGGGTCGTCGGGGTGGTGGTGGGGCTGCTGGGGAAGGCCTACGCGGTCCTCGAAGCCCGGCATGGCGATCCGGTAGACGCAGGTGTCGCAGTTCATCCGCAGGTCGCCGGCGATGGTCTCGCGGTAACGCTCCAGGACGAGCTCGGCCAGCTCGGGGGTGGCGCCCAGGACGCCGGCGTTGCGGACGTCGACCTCCGGATGGGCGTCCGCCCAGGCGCGGGACTGCTCGACCACGCGGTCCGGCAGGATGCCGGTGAAGAGGAAGTAGGGGAGGACCACGATCCGCCGGGCGCCCAGGCGGGCGCAGCGCTCCAGGCCGGCCGGCACGTCCGGGGCGGCGAGGGAGATGAAGGAGGTCTCGACGCCGGCCAGCCCCCGTCCCTCCCAGAGGAGCCGGGCGACCTTCACCACCTCGGCGTTGGCGTCGGGGTCGGTCGAGCCCCGCCCGACCAGGAGGACGGTGGTGTCGGCGCGGTCGGCCGGGTCGAGCACCTCGTCGAGGCGGCGTTCCAGGACGGTCAGCAGGTGGGGGTGGGGGCCGAGGGGGCGGCCGTAGGTGTACTCGGTGCCGGGGTGCCGGAGCTTCTCCCGGGTGAGGGCGGCCGGGATGTCGCCCTTGGCGTGCCCCGCCGAGACCAGTACCAGCGGCACGGCCGCGAACCGCCGGGCGCCCTGCTCGACCAGCGCGGAGACGGCGTCCGCCAGCGGCGGCGGGGAGAGCTCGATGAAGCCGCCGCCGACCGGAGTGCCGGCCGGCAGATGGCCGGCGAGCTCGGCCACGAACTCGCGGAAGGCGGCCGCGCCGGCCTCGTCCCGGGTGCCGTGGCCGACGAGGAGGAGGGCGGGGTCGGTGGTGGTGCCGGGAGATGTCATGAGAGGGGACTCCTGGGGGTGGTGCGGGGCTGCTGAGGGCGGATCAGGGGGCGGTGAGGCGGCGTCAGGCGTACAGGTCGGGATAGAGGAGGGCGTTGGCCGCCGCGGCGGCGACCGCCGAACCGCCCTTCTCCGAGCGGTTGCTGACGGCCGGCAGGCCGGACTCGCGCAGCGCCTGCTTGGACTCGGCGGCGCCGACGAAGCCGACCGGGAGGCCGATCACCAGGGCGGGCCGGACGTCCAGCTCGATCAGTTCGAAGAGCGCGGTCGGGGCGCAGCCGATCACCCAGACCGCGCCGGGCCCGACCTCCTCATAGGCCAGCCGGATGGCGGCGGCCGAGCGGGTCAGGCCGGTCGCCGGGTCGGACTTCGCCTGGCGGACCCGGCAGATGGCGTCCCGGGTGGTGATGCCGGCGGCGACCATCTCCACGTCGGCGACCAGTCGGGCCTCGCCGGAGGCCAGTGCCTCGGCGGCGGAACGGAGTCGGGGCTCCGGGGAGAGCACCAGGTCGGAGAGGTAGTCGAGGTCCGCGCTCGCGTGCACCACCCGCTCGGTGACCGCACGGGTCAGCGGGGGCAGCGCGGAGGTGTCCGCGCGGGAGCGCAGGATCTCGTACGAGCGCTGCTCGATCGGGTGCACTGCGCGGGGTGTGGCGCGGGGCTGACGGGCGGTCAACTCGCCTCCTCGGTGGTGGTGATGGCGTCGACGGGGCAGACCTCGATGCATTCCAGGCAGGCGGTGCAGAGCGAGTCGAGGACGCGCAGCGGGCCGCTGCCGGTCGTCCTGCCTCCGGTCGTCCCGCCGTCGGTGTTCCCACCGCCGGTGTTCCCGCCGCCCGTCGGGCGGATCGCGTGGGTCGGGCAGGTCAGCAGACAGGCGCCGCAGCCGGCGCAGGCGGCGGTGACCTCTACGGGGGCCGTCATGACTGCCATCGGTAACCGCGCGGGGTGACGAAGCGGCCGGCGATCCGGCGGGAGGCGGTGTTGCCGACGACCACCACGGTGGTCATGTCGACGGTACGGACGTCGACCTCGGCGAGGGTGGTGACGGTGTGCCACTCGTCCGGGCGGGAGACCGAGTGGGCCACGCCGACCGGGGTGGCGGCCGGCTCCCGGTGCTCGGAGAGGATCGCCAGCGCCTTCGGCAGCTGCCAGTCCCGGCCCCGGCTGCGTGGGTTGTAGAAGGTGACCACCAGGTCGGCCTCGGCCGCCGCGCGGACCCGCCGCTCGATCACCTCCCACGGGGTGTGGAGGTCGGAGAGGGAGATGCTGACGTGGTCGTGGCCGAGCGGGGCGCCGAGCAGCGAGCCGGCGGCGAGCGCGGCGGTCACGCCGGGGACGCCGACCACGTCGATGTCGTCGCCGGCCTCGGCCAGCGCCGGGGAGGCCATCGCGTAGACGCCCGCGTCGCCGCTGCCGATCAGGGCCACGGCGTGGCCCTGCTGGGCGAGTCGGACGGCGCTGCGGGCCCGGGCCTCCTCGGCGCCGAGGCCGGTGGACTCGATCCGGGTGCCGGGGCGGAGGAGGTCGCGGATCTGGTCCAGGTACTGGTCCAGGCCGACGACGACGGACGCCCGGCGCAGCTCGTTGCGCGCGCGCTCGGTGAGGAGGTCGCGCGCGCCGGGGCCGAGGCCGACCAGCGCGAGCCGCCCGCGTACCGGGCGGCGGGCGACGGCGGCGGTGGCCATCGGCGCCGCGCCGGCCTCGGCGGGGGCGGACTTCCGCTTGGGGACCAGGAGTTCGCCGCCCGGGGCGGTGGCGAGCGCGGCGGCCTCGGCCACGCTCGGGGTGCCGACGGCGGCCAGCGGGGCGTCGGAGGGGTTGGGCACCTCGATCGAGGCCAGGGCCTCGGCGGGGTGGGTGACCAGCCGGACGCCCAGCGCCTCGGCGGCGGCCAGGATGCCGGGCTCCTCGGCCTTGGCGTCCACGGTGGCCAGCGCGGTGACGGAGCGCCGGGAGAGGCCGGCCTCGGCCAGGACCGAGTCGACGAGCGCGGTGATCTCCTCGGCGCTCGCGCCGCGGCTGGCGCCCACGCCGACGACCAGGTCGCGGGGGCGGAGGGTGAGCACGGGGGCACCGGCGCTCTCGACGGCCGCCGTGCGGTCGCTGACCCGGAGGACCGGCGCGCCGGGCGCCGCGTCCTCCCGGACGTTGGCCGGGAGAGCGGGCAGCGGATACCTCCGATCGGCGACCAGCCGGACCGGATCGCCGTCCAGCACCGCCCGGGTGACGGCGGCGACCTCGCCCTCGGCGGTCCAGCCCAGGGGGTCGAGGGTGTCCAGACCGGGGATGCCGGCCGCGTCGGTGGCGGTGGTCGACACCGGTACGGCGCCGAGGAGTTCACCGATCCGGTCGGCCAGCTCGTTGGCCCCGCCGGCGTGGCCGCCGAGCACCGGCACGGCGAACCGGCCGGCCTCGTCGACGCAGACCACCCCCGGGTCGCCGGCCTTGTCCCGGAGCAGCGGGGCGAGCAGCCGCACGGTCGCGCCGACCGCGAGGAAGACCACCAGCCGGTCGCACTCGGCGAAGGCGCGCGGGAGCTCCACCCCGACCGGGCCTTCGTACTGGCGCGCGTCGGGGAGGCGGCCGGCCAGGTCGGCGGCGGCGCGCCGGCCGGCGGCGGTGGCGGCGAGTAGGCCGATCACGATGGGGTCGCTCCTTGCTGTCGGTACCTGGCTGAGGGCCTGCTGCCCCAGAGGACGAAGACCGGGTTGGTGGCGGCGAGCCGGGTGACCTCGCCGGGCAGCGGGGCCAGCCGTGAGGACTGCAGGAGCACCCCGTCCACGTCCAGGCCCGCACCGGCGAGCGCGGCCCGGACGGCGGGCACCCGGTCCAGCGCGGCGAGGGTGACCACCACCGTGCGGCGGGCCCGGTCCGCGCAGTACGCCGCGAGGGCCGCCACGCCGGAACCGCCGCCGCCGATGAACACGCTGTCCGGGGAGGGGAGTGCGGCCAGGGCCTCCGGCGCCTCGCCGTGGACGGCGGAGACGTCGACGCCGTGCGCGGCGGCGTTGGCCCGGATCCGATCGATGCCGTCTGCCGCCCGTTCGACGGCGACCGCCGCCGCCCCCAGCCGTGCGCACTCCACCGCGACCGAGCCGCTGCCCGCGCCCACGTCCCAGACGAGGTCGCCGGGGCGCGGGCCGAGCCGGGCCAGGGCCAGGGCGCGCACCTCGGCCTTGGTCACCATCGAGTCGCGGTGGGCGAAGGCGGACTCGGGCAGCGCCCAGGTGTCGGGGGCCGCGGGCAGCGCGGCGATCGTCCGCATCGCCGGCGCGGGCCGGGTGGCGGCCTCCGTGCCCAGGCAGAGCACCAGGTTGACGGCGGGCCAGCTGCGTTCGGCGGCCTCGGCGGGGGTGCAGTAGTCCAGACGCTCGGCAGGGCCGCCGAGGTCGGCGGCGACGATCAGGCGGCGCTCGACGCCCGGGGTGGCGAGGAGGGCCGCGCCGAGCTCGGCGGGGCCGGCGCCGGGGGCGGTCAGTACGGCCACCTTGCGGTGGGCGCGGCAGAGGTTGGCGGCGGTGCGCAGCTCGCGGCCGTGGGCGCTGACCACGACGGCGTCATCCCAGGGAATGCCCAGCCGGGCGAAGGCCATGGCGACCGAGGAGGGGGAGGGGATGACGTTCAGCTCCTCCGGCCCGAGCCGTTCGGCGAGGGCGCGGACGATCCCGAAGAACCCGGGGTCCCCGGAGGCGAGCACGACGGCTCGCGGCGCGGCGGGCGCGGCGGGGGCGCTCGGGGCACTCGGGGCGCACGGCGGGACCGAGGGGGCAGGGGTAGCCGGGGTTACCGAGGGGTTCGGGACGGTCGGGGTCTCCGGGGTTTTTGGGGTGGTCGGGGCTGGCGGGGTGTTCGGCGTGGTCGGGGTGAGCAGGCCGGTCAGCGCGTTCAGCGCCGGGGCCAGGGGGCCCAGCGTGATCCGGTGGGCGGAGTCGGGTATCGCGCCGGCCGCTTCGGCGGCGGCCAGGTGCCGGGCCGCGCCGATCACCAACTGCGCCCCGGCGAGGGCGTGTTGGGCCTCGGCGGGCAGCTCGGCCCCGGAGGTGCCGAGGCCGACGACGGTGACCCGGGCGGCGGCGGGGGTCATCGGTCCGTCCCCTCGGCGTCCGGGCCGCCCTCGCGGCGCCGGGTGCCGCTGCCCGGCCGGGTCGGCGCTTTCCCTTCCGGTCCCTGCGGCGCGGGCAGCAGGCCGTTCGGGGTGGCGGCGATCAGGCGGGCGCCGGTGAAGTCGACCATGGCGGCCTCCGTCGTCAGCGCGCCCTCGGTGAAGCGGGACATCACCGCGGCCACCCGGCCGCACAGCTCGGCGCCCGCCGGCCCCAACAGGCCCGCGGACTCCCAGAGTTCGTAGGCGTGCCGAGCCGTGTTCGCCGCCGCGACCTCGGAGGCCAGCGGCTCGGCGCCGCCGACCGCGCGGGTGATGGCGGCGAGCACCCCGGTGTCGATCCGCGAGCGGGTGTAGTGGGTCATCAGGACGCCCGCCGCCAGCTTGGTGAGCTTGCCCGCCATGCCGACGAAGACCGCCCGCTCCATTCCGCCCTCGACCGCCCGCCGCAGCGCGGCCCCGGTGAAGTCGCCGACCTCGATGAAGCAGACCTCGGGCAGCTCGGGCAGCATGGCCATGGCGCCCTTCTCGGTACGCCCGCCCGTGCACAGCACGATCGTCCGCTCGCCCTGCGCCGAGGCCACCGCCACCGCCTGCTCCACCGAGGCCCGCCAGGAGGCGGTGGAGAACGGGCGGACGATCCCGGTGGTGCCCAGGATCGAGATGCCGCCGAGGATGCCGAGCCGGCCGTTGGTGGTCTTCCGGGCGCGCTGCTCGCCGTCCGGGACGCTGATGGTGACGTCCAGCCCGCGCGCGGACGAGGGGTCGTGCACCTCGGTCACCGCCTGGGTGATCATGCGGCGCGGGACCGGGTTGATCGCCGGGCCGCCGACCTCCAGGCCGAGCCCCGGCTTGGTCACCACGCCCACGCCGACCCCGCCGTGCAGGTGCACGCCGGGGGTGTCCGACCAGCTGACGGTCGCGGTGAGGTGGGCGCCGTGGGTGACGTCCGGGTCGTCCCCGGCGTCCTTCACCACCACCGCCTCGGCCCTTCCCGGGCGCAGCAGTTCGCAGCGCTCGACGGGGAAGCCGACGCGGTTGCCGGACGGCAGTGCGACCTCGACCAGTGGCTGCGGGCGGCCGGTGGTCAGCAGCAGGGCGGCCGCGCGGGCGGCGGCGCTGGCGCAGGTGCCGGTGGTCCAGCCGGTGCGCAGCGCCTTCTGCCGGACCTTCGCGGTACGCGGTAGATCCGGCTCACGCAGCTCGGGGCCGTCCGGCTTCGCGCCTTCCGGCGCTGGGCCGTCGGGCGCGGAGCCGCCCGGCGCGGAGCCGCTCGGCGTGGGCCCGGGGAGCTCGGGCCCGCCCGCCGTCGCGGGCGCGTCCGCCGGCTCGCGGGGTTCCTCTGGCGTACTCATGGGGCTGTCGTACCAGGCCGGTCAGTGCTCGGCGTGCTCGGCACGCAGGCGGCGGCGGGCGCCCGGGTCGGCGCGGCGGAAGGTGTGGAAGTGGCCCGGGTGGTAGAGGTGCGAGCGGGTGCCGGAGGCCGAGAGCGCCGGGCCGACCAGGAAGAGGGTGTGCTTCCAGAGCCGGTGCTCCTTGACCGTCTCCTCCAGCGTCCCCAGCGTGCAGCGCAGCAGCAACTCGTCCGGCCAGGTGGCCTGGTACGCGATGACCACCGGGGTGTCCTCCGGGTAGCCGCCCTCCCGCAGCTCCTCGGCGAGCTGCTTGGAGCGGGCCGCGGAGAGGAAGACCGCCATGGTGGTGCCGTGCCGGGCGAACTCGCGGACCTCCTCGCCCGGCGGCATCGGCGTCTTGCCGCCGCCCAGCCGGGTCAGCACCACCGACTGCGCCACCTCGGGGATCGTCAACTCCCGCTTGGCCAGCGCGGCGACCGCGGAGAAGGACGAGACGCCGGGCACGATCTCGGTCTCCAGGCCGAGCGCGGTGCAGTGGTCCAGCTGCTCCTGGACGGCGCCCCAGAGCGAGGGGTCGCCGGAGTGCACCCGGGCCACCCGCAGGTTCTCGGCCACCGCACGGGCGTAGAGGTCGAGGACGGCCTCCATCGGGACCAGCGAGGAGTCGACGATCTCGGCACCCTCGCGGGCGTGTCGCAGGACGTCCTCATGGACCAGGCTGGCCGCCCAGATCACCACGTCCGCCTCGGCGATGGCCTGGGCGGCGCGGAAGGTCAGCAGGTCGGGCGCGCCCGGGCCGGCCCCGACGAAGGTGACCTTCGCGGCGGCGGGAGCCCCGGCGGCGGCGGGAGTGTCAGCGGTGCGGGCGTCGTCGGCGGCGGTCACAGCTTTCCTCCACGGGCGGTGCGCGGTGCGGGGGCGATCAGGGTGGAGAGATACGGCAGGACGTCGGGCAGCGGCTCCCCGGGGGCGGAGACCCGCTCGTCCGGGAGACCGAGCGCCGAGCCGTGGACGGCGGTCCCGTCCCGGCCGGACTTCTCCAGCGCCGCCCGCACCTGCGGGGCGATCCGGCCGAACTTGTAGGCGACCACGGTTCCGGTGCCGGCGAGCGCCTCGCGCAGCACCGAGCCGTCGGCGGTGGCCGGGACCAGGGTCACCGGCTCGGTGCCCTCGGCGAGGACCGTGCCGCTGCGGGCGGCCAGGTCCTGCATCGCGGTGATCCCCGGCACGGTCTCCACCGCCACCTCGGGAAGCAGTCCGCGGACGGTCTGGGCGAGGTAGGTGAAGGTCGAATAGACGTTGGGGTCGCCGATGGTGGCGAAGGCCACCGTCCGGTCCCCGCGCTCGGCGCCGTCCCCGGCTCCGTCGCCGGTGAGGAGGGCGACGACCCGGGCGGCGGCGGCGTCCCAGGCGGCCTCGCGGCGGGCCCGGTCGGTCCGCTCGTTGAGCGCGAAGACGGTGCGCACCACCTCGGCGTCCGGTGCGTGGTGCAGCACGGTGGCCTCGGCGCGGCCGCGCTCGCCGGTGTCCAGTACCGGGACCACGACGGCGTGGGCGGTGCGCAGCACCCGGACTGCCTTGACGGTGACCAGATCGGGATCGCCGGGCCCCATGCCCAGGCCGATCAGACGCGGCGTCATCCGCGCGCCCGCTCGTCCGAGTCGGGGAAGGGGGGTGCTGCGGACAGGGGGCAGCGCGGCATGGCGGTGATCCTCACTCGGGGTCCTCGCCCCGGGTCGAAGTGACGGCGGCCGGAGTCTCCTGGCTTCCGGATCGACGCGCGCCCCCGGCCTTCCAGCTGCGCGAGGCAGCCGTGGCGCGTGGGTGGGGTGCGCTCCCCGGTGACAGTGGCGGGACCGCGCCGGATTTGCACCGGACTTCCTCGTCATTGCCGCCGTGTGTGGTTTTGTGGCCCCGGAATCCCATCACGCGAACGAGCGCGGAGTCAACCGGGGGTGGCCGGCGCCGACCGGCGCGGTCAGTCCCGCGACCGGCGGGCGCGCAGGATGGCGCGCACCCGGTGGACGGCCGGTCCGGCCGAGCGGGCGGCGGCGGCCAATGCGGGCACCGGGTCGTCGACGGACGCCCAGGCCAGCTCGCGCCGGCCGTCGGCGGGCTGCCGTTCCGAGTCGACGGGGAGGGGGAGCGGGAGGGGGGACGGCGGCGGTGTCGGTACGGCCTCCGTCCTCGTCCTCGTCCTCGCGCTCGCGCTCCGGGATCCGGGATCCGGGACCCGGGCCGAGACGCGGCCGCCGCGGGCGGCGAGCCGGGCCGGGAGGTCGAGGAGCTCGACGGTGAAGCGGCGGCCCTCGGCCTGGCGGGCGGCCGGGATCGGGCGGCCGGTCAGGTCGAGGTGCTGGGCGCGGACCAGGTCGATCCGGTTCACCGTCTCGAAGAGGCGGAACTGGGCGCCCAGGCGGGGGTTGAAGTCCAGGAGCTTGTAGCGGCCGTCGCGGAGGTCCAGCCGCCAGTCCAGGTCGGCGATCCCGCGGAAGCCGATGGACTGGCAGAACCGCCGGGTCAGCGCGGCGAGTTCGGCGTTGCCGGCGCTGTAGGCGTGCGCGGTGACACCGGCTGTCGGCGGCCAGGAGCGGACCTTCACCCCGGTGAAGACCACCGGCTCGGCGGCGGCTTGCGCCGTCTGCGCGGCCTGCGCCGTCTGCGCGCCCTCACTGCCGGCCCCCGTGTCCGACGGTGAGGGGCAGTAGACGTGGGCGATCCAGTCCTCGGCCGCGTCCCCGGGGAGGTACTCCTGGAGGAGCACCGAGGGGAAGACCTCGCCCTGCTCCCACTCGGCGGCCAGCCGGAAGAGCTCCCCGGCGTCGTCGATCCGGGTGGTCGCCGACACCGCGGGCGCCGACAGCCGCCCGTACGGGGCGTCGTTCTTCACCACGAGGGGGAAGGCGAGCGTCTCGGCCGCCTCGGCCAACTGCCCGCTGCCGCCGACCAGTCGGGATCCCGGGCTGGGAACACCGTGGCGAACGCAGAGCTCGTGCAGCGACTGCTTGCCGGCCAGCGCGCGGGGGAGCGCCGGGGGAACGGCGGTCAGCCGCAGATGCTCGGCGAGCGGCCCGGCGTACTCGGCGAGCAGTACCGCCGCCTCGTCGTCGGTGGCCACCGCGACGGCGCGGCGACCGGTCCTGCGGTGCAGGCGGCCGGCGATGGCGAGCAGCCGCTCGGCCAGCTGGGCGGGCGGCTCCTTGCCGGTGGTCGGCCAGTCGATCCGGCCCCGCAGATGCCGGGAGAACGCCGCCGGCGCGAACCGGTCCTCGGTGATCGCGTACACCGGGACGCCGAGCCTGCCGAGGCTGCGGATCGCGCCGACCGTGCCGTGGTGCAGCGGGTAGTGGCCGATGCGCACCATCAACGCCGGTACGGCCCGGTCGAGTTCGGGCCCGCGAGCGGCCCGCCGCCGGGAACGCCGGGGCGCCACCGCGGACGCCCGCGCCGCCGGCTCCGCCACGGCTGGTACGGCCGGCGCAGCCACCGAAACCCCCGCCTCGCCCGGACCCACCAAGCCCGCGCCGCCGGGGGCCGCCGCACTCGGAAGCGCGCTACCTGGGCCCGCGATACCCGAACCCTCCGGAGCCGGCGCCTCCGGGACTCGGGCCAGCGGGACCAAGACCGCCGCGCCTGCGGGCGCCACGTCTCCGGCCGCCGGGCCCTGGGCCTCCGCGTCCAGGCCTGCCAGGGGCGGGGCCGGGGTCGCGGCAGCGGCGATCGGGGCCGTGCCTGTGGCGTCCCAGGTCGCCGACCCCAGGGCCTGCGCGGCCGAGGCGAGCCGGGCCGCGCCTATGGCGCCGGGGGTCGCCGATCCCGTGGCTTGTGCGACTGAGCCCGCCGGGCTCTGGGCCTCCGCGTCCACGGTTGTCGGGGCCGGGGCCGGGGCCGGGGCCAGGGCCGCGACCGCGCCGACCGCGCCGACCGCGCCGAGCGCGGCGATCGGGGCCGCGTCCGGGGTCGCCGGCCCCAGGGCCTGCGTGGCCGGGGTGAGCAGGGCCGGGCCCTCCGCCGCTGCGGCCCCTGGGGCCGGGAGTGTCGGAGTCGGGGCCGCTGGAGCCGGGCTCTCAGGTGGCGAGCCCGCCGCCTCTGAGGACGGCGCGGCCAGGCCCGGCCCCGCCGGCGCCGGGGTGGGTGGCACCGGCTGCGTCGTGGGCTGCGGGGCTCGCTGTACGGGGACGGTGGGTGGTCCGGCGTCGTCCCCCGGTGCGGGTTCCCCGCGTGGCTCGCGTGCTGTTGCGCGCCCCTCGCTCTCCTCGCGCGCCTTCTGCTGCGACCTGCGCGTCACCGCGTCTGCCATCGCGACCCCCCGGCCCCCGTACAGCTGTCTCCCCCAGCGGCAGAGTAGAGCGCCCGGAGGCCACGGGACAGAGGCGGGACTATGAACGGAGGGTGACATTCGGGGCGCGAGGAGACTCGATCACGGTCGCACCGCTGACAGAACGGAACGCCTGCCGCACCATGGACCTGTCGGTTCCAGGGGGGAACCGAGGGGGTTCGGTGGAACCAAGGGGGAGATTCATGTCTGGAACTCTGCCTGTCGCCGTGATCGGCGCGGGGCCCTACGGGCTGTCCACGGCGGCGCATCTGATGGGCCGCCGCCTGCCGGTGCGGGTCTTCGGCGACACGATGAGCAGCTGGCGGCAGCGGATGCCGGCGGGGATGTACCTGAAGTCGACGCCGGACGCGTCCGACCTGTCGGCGCCCGAGCAGGGGGCGTCCTTCGCGGACTTCTGTCGCGCGGAGGACATCGCTCCGTACGACGAGCGGCATCCGATCCCGATCGGCCACTTCATCGCCTACGGGGAGTGGTTCCAGCGCCGGCTGGTGCCCGAGGTCGAGGCCGAGCGGGTGGTCGACGTCCAGCGGAGGGCGTCCCGGGCGCCGGGCGGCGAGGGGGTCTTCGAGGTCGCGCTGGCCGGCGGCGAGGAGTTCGAGGCGCGGGCGGTGGTGGTGGCCACCGGCCTGGTCGGCGCGGACTACGTGCCGCCGGAGCTGATAGCCGCCGCGCCCAAGGGCCCGGATCCGGAGGGTCCGGTCTCGCACGCCTCGCAGCACACCGACTTCTCGCCGTTCGCCGGCCGCCGGGTGGCCGTGGTCGGCGCCGGGCAGTCGGCGCTGGAGAGCGCGGCACTGCTGCACGAGGCCGGCGCACAGGTGACGGTGCTGGCGCGCGGGCCGCGGGTGCTGTGGGGCGGACCGCCGCCGGTCGCCCGCCCGTCCGCGCTGTACCGGACGGTGAAGCCGGCCAGCCCGCTCGGCCCCGGCTGGTCGCACCGGACGGTGAGCGACGTCCCCCAGCTGGTCCGCCGGATGCCGGTGGCGGTACGGCTGCGGCTGGTGAAGCAGATCCTCGGCCCGTCCGGTGCCTGGTGGTTGAAGGAGCGGGTGGACGGCGTGCTGCCGATCGGCACCGGCCGCCGGATCCGCCGGGCCGAGCTGCGCGGGCCGCGCGGGGACGAGGAGGTCGTGCTGACCCTGGACTCGCCGATCGCGGCGGTCAGCCGCTCGGCGGCGATCGGCTCCGAGGGCGGGGTGCTGGTGACCGACCACGTGCTGGCCGCGACCGGCTACCGGGTCTCGGTGCCGGGCGCCGAGTGGCTGGCCGAGGGGTTGCGGCGCTCGGTCCGGCTGGTGCCCCGTACCGGCTCGCCCGACCTGGACCCGGGCTACCAGTCCAGTGTGCCGGGGCTGTACTTCGCCGGTCTCGCCGCGGCGCCGACCTTCGGCCCGCTGATGCGGTTCGTCGCCGGCACGGGCTTCGCGGCAGGGCGGATCGCGGGGTCGATCGCGGGCTGATCGCATCGGTGTTCGGGGCGCGCGATATCGCATCGCGCGCCCCAGAAGGCGCTTTTGCAAACTGTGCCAACCTGCGCAACAAGGACGGATTTTGATGTTTCTTTTGTGAACGTGCCTGGATTGACTGGTGTAGTCGCCGGATTGCGAGAATCGCTTTCGTCGGCTTCGGGTGGACGGTAACGTTCTGGGTGAAACCACCGATGCGAACCGCCGTACGCTGGTCTCAGGGGGGCTGGCGGAGGTTCAAGTCGTGGCTGCCGCAGGGGGGTTGACGTGGCGGAGCAGGGGGCTCGGGGGGATGTCTCGCATGCCGTCGGCCGGTTCGGCACGTCCCGCGGCGGCGCCATGGGGGATCGTCGGCGCGCCGGGACGGTCGTGGGTCGGCTGATCGTCCGGCCGAACGAGCGATCCTGCGAATTCTTGGCCCTGTACATGCAATAGGTGCGACACGCGATACATGCGAGGCGCGGCATATGCGTTGAAGCATTGCCGTGGAGTTCACGGCTCAGGCCGTGTGGGGGGAACAGAGGTGCTGTCATGAACGTACCCGAAACCGATCGGTTGCTGCGTGCGCCCGAAAGCGCGGGCGGTGGCGTCGCCACAGCCGTCCTCGCCGAGCCGCCGCTGCCGGAGCGCGAGCCCCGTCCCGTGGTCGGCACCGGGACGGTCACCGTGATCGTCCCGGCCCGCAACGAGGCGGCCAACGTGGGCTGGGTGCTCAGCCGGATGCCGGACTGCGTCGACGAGGTGATCCTGGTCGACGGCGACTCCACCGACGCCACCCTGGAGATGGCCCGGGCCTCGCTGCCCGGCGTCCGGGTGGTCGCCCAGCACGGCCAGGGCAAGGGCTCCGCTCTGCGCACCGGCTTCACGGAGGCCAAGGGCGACTACATCGTGATGATCGACGCGGACGGTTCGATGTCGCCCCGCGAGATCCCGCGCTACGTCCACTTCCTGGAGAACGGCTACGACTTCGTCAAGGGGTCCCGCTTCATGGGCGGCGGCGGGTCACTGGACATCACCACCGTCCGCCGGCTGGGCAACAGGGCACTGCTGGCGCTCACCAATGTGATGTACCAGAGCACCCTCACCGACCTCTGCTACGGCTTCATCGCGTTCCGGCGGGACGCGCTGGACCGGCTCGACCTCCAGTCCACCGGATTCGAGATCGAGACCGAGATGGTGGTCCGGGCGCTGCTGGGCGGGCTGCGGGTGGCGGAGGTGCCGACGCTGGAACTCCCGCGCCGCACCGGCCAGTCCAACCTCCGCACCTTCCGGGACGGCCAGCGGGTGCTGCGCACACTGCTGCGTGAGCACCGCGGCCGGACCGTCCCCGCGGAGGCGGCGGGATGACCGCGCCGTCCGACGCGGCGTCCGCGCCCGGCGCCGGCGGTGCCGCGGGCGCCGCCGAGGCCGACATCGCCGCGGGCGGCGCCGCACTGCCGGGGGCCGCCTCGGCGGAGGTGCGGATCGATCCGCGGAAGGTGCCGATCGCGGTGGCCGAGGTCGAACTGGGCGGCGGACCCGAGGAGTCGGCCGCCCGCGCCCGCCGCGCGGCGGGCGACGACCGGCCGCTGGGCCCCGGCGAGACGCTGGCGGTGGTGCGCTCGGACGGACGGCCGGTCGGGATGGTGCAGACCGTCCTCCCGGCCGACGACCCGGCCGGGGCGCTCCTCGCCGCCGCCCGGGCGGCCTGTCCCGACGCCGGCGCCGGTTCGGTCGCCAGACTGCGGAGGAAGGTCGACGCTGCGTCGACGCCCCTGCTCAGTGTGGTGATCGCGACCCGCGAGCGGCCCGCGCTGCTGGCCCGCTGCCTGGATTCGCTGGCGGCCCTGGACCACCCCCGGTACGAGGTCGTGGTGGTCGACAACGCCCCCGCGACCGACGCCACCGAGCGGCTGGTCAAGGAGCGCTACGCCGAGCTGGCCCGGTACGTCCGGGAGCCCGTGCCCGGACTCGCCGCCGCCCACAACCGCGGGCTCGCGGAGGCCCTCGGAGAGGTGCTCGCCTTCACCGACGACGACGTGGTGGTCGACGTCCGCTGGGCGAGCGCCCTCGCCGAGGCCTTCGCGGCCGGCCCCGACATCGCCTGCGTCACCGGTCTGATCCTGCCCGCCCGGCTGGACACCCCGGCGCAGGCCTCGCTGGAGGCGCACGGCGGCTTCGCCAAGGGCTTCGTCCCGCGCCGCTACTCGCTCGCCGAACCGCCCGCCGACGACCCGCTCTTCCCGTTCACCGCGGGCAGGTTGGGCTCGGGGGCCAACATGGCCTTCCGGGCCGACGCGCTGCGCGGGATCGGCGGCTTCGACCCGGCCACCGGCACCGGTACGGCGGCCCGCGGCGGCGACGACCTGATCGGCTTCTTCCGGATCATCGTCGCCGGGCACGCCCTGGCGTACCAGCCGGAGGCGCTGGTCTGGCACCACCACCGGGAGCGCCAGGAGGACCTGGACAACCAGGCCTTCGGCTACGGAGCGGGCCTCGGCGCCTACCTCACGGCCGCCGCGCTGCGCGAACCCCGGATGCTGCCGGCCCTGCTCCGCAGGCTGCCCGGCGGGGTCCGCTACGCCCTGGCCCGCACCGCCACCGCCGAGGCCGCGCCCGAGGACGCGGCCGGCGACCCGGATTTCTGGCCCGCCCGGCTGACCCGGCTGGAACGCCGCGGACTGCTCTACGGGCCCATCGGTTACCTGCGCAGCCGCCGCACCGTCCGCGGCCTGCCGCTCCCCTGGGAGGCACCCCGCAATGGCAACTGATCAGCAGTCGGCTCCGTTCGCGCCCCCGATCGCGGCCCTGCTCCGCAGGCCGGCGCCGACCGCCCGGGCGGAACTCCACATCGTGCTGGAACGCCTGGTCGCCGCCGCCGACGCGGGCCGTCCGCTGGACGCCTTCCTCAACGCGGCCGGCGCCGCCCAGATCGTCGCCGACCGGCTGCAGGGCGCCGACGGCGAGATCCGCCGGATCCACCGGGCGGTGCTGGCCGGCACCGGGGCCACCGGCGCGCCGCTCTCCGCCCCGCGCGGCATCGCCCTGCGCGCGCTGGACGCGGTGGCCGCCGGCTCGGCCGCCGCCAAGGGCCGGCTGGGGCTGGCCGAATGGCATGTGACGCTGCGCGACCTGGCCAATGTGCTGGCCGAGGCGGTGCTGCGGGACTATCAGCCGGAGGCCGA
The DNA here is from genome assembly GCF_000744815.1 of Phaeacidiphilus oryzae TH49. Classification (NCBI taxonomy): domain Bacteria; kingdom Bacillati; phylum Actinomycetota; class Actinomycetes; order Kitasatosporales; family Streptomycetaceae; genus Phaeacidiphilus; species Phaeacidiphilus oryzae. The sequence continues at coordinate 1,770,595 of NZ_JQMQ01000005.1, read as the reverse complement.
CGGGCCGGACGCCCGCGGTGTGCTGCTCTCCGTGGCCACCGCGGTGGACGGGCTCCGCTCCGGGATCCCGCCGCAGGCCGCCCGGCTGCTGGCGGGCAGTACGCTGCGCCCGCCGTCCTCGTTCCGCGACCTCGACCTCCATCCGATGGACGTGCTGTCGCTCGCCGAGCGCTTCGCCGACCAGTACCCGGACCGCGAACGCCCGCTGCTGGTACTGGGGTTGCGATCGTCCGGGGCCTACCTCGCCCCGTTGGCCGCGGCCGCCCTCTCGCAGCTGGAGTACCGGCACGTGGTGGCCAGGACCACCTGCGCCGGCGGGCCGATCCTGCCGGAGGAGCCGAGGCTGCCGGAGTCGGTGCGCCGGGTCGGCGGCCTCGTGCTGCTGATCGCCGCCCCGCCCCGCACGGGCGGCTCGCTGGCCTCGGTGGCCGGCCGGCTGACCGCGGCCGGGTTCGCGCCCGAGCGGGTGGTGCCGATGTACCCGTCGCTGGCGGACGACGAGACGCCCCTCGCGCTGCTGCGCCATCACAAGCCGATCGTGCTGCCGGCCGGGCAGTGGCGGATCGCGGAGCTGCTCCGCCCGCCGGCGCTGGCCGAGGCGCTGGGCGAACTGCTGCCGGCCGGACACACCGTCAGGTCGGTGGTGACGGCGGGCGAAGAGGAGGCCGAGGCCGAGGCCGACGCCCCGGCCGACGGCGCCGGCGCCGCCGCCCGGTCGGCGCGTGGCCGGGGGACGGGCTGGCGGCGCTCGCACCGGTCGGTCGACTTCACCGCCGTGGTCGCGGACCCGGCCGGCCGGGAGCGGAGGCTCGCCCTGCGGGCCGAGGGCGCCGGCGTCGGCTACCTCGGCCGCCGGCCGGGGGCCGGTCCGCCGCCGCGCGGGGTGGTCCACGGCGTCCTGATCAGCGGGCTGCCGGAGGAGGATCCGGAGGAGGACGAGAAGACGGCCGGATCCGACTCCGAGAGGTCCGAAAACGACGCGATCGGTGCTGGACCCGACAGTTCCCCGACCGAGAATGGAGGCGGGCGGGCGGACGGGTCCGCCGGGGGTGACGCCGCGGGGGGTGAGGCCGCCGGGAACCCCAGCGAGCTCTCGGCCGAGAGCCCACGGGGCCTGGACGCGGACGCCGGCGACGGCGGGGGCGGAGCAGCGGACGGAGGGGCGTGATGAGGCAGGAGGAGACCCGCTCGGCGAGGTTCACCGCGCGGCTCGCCGCCCTGCCGCTGGTCGGCCGGTTCCTCGGCGGCGATCCGCTGCTGCGGAACGGCGTACTCCTGACCGCCGCCGCGCTGGCCACCTCGGTGCTCGGCGCGGCGTACTGGTCGCTCGCGGGGCTGCGCTACGAGGTGTCCACGGTCGGCCGGAACTACTCGGCGATCTCGATGATGACCTTCCTCGCCGGCGTCTCCCAGCTCAACCTCTCCGACGTGCTGATCCGTTTCGTCCCCTCGGCCGGCACCCGCACCAAGCGGATCATCGGCAACGCCTACCTGGCCTCGGTCGTGGTGGCGCTGATCACCGGGACGGTCTTCGTCTTCCTCATCCCGTGGGTGTCGCCGGGGCTGATGTTCCTTCACACCCGTTTCATGGGCCCGGCGTTCGTCCTGGCCACCGTGAGCTACGCGATCTTCGTGGTGCAGGACGGGGCGCTCACCGGGCTGCGCCGGCCGACCTGGGTACTGGTCGAGAACGCGCTGTTCTCGGTGGTCAAACTGGTCGCGGTGTTCATGCTGGCGAGCGCGGGGGGCGCCGGGATCATGCTGTCCTGGGTGGTGGCCCTCCTCTTCTCGCTGGCCTTCACCAACACCTACCTCTTCGGCTTCGCCGTGCCCCGGCGGGTGCGCGAGGCCAGCCGCTACGCCCGCCGGCCCTCCTGGGCCCGCGACCCGCGGCCGGACGACGTCACCGGCGCGCTCGCGGTGCGCACCGAGAGCCCCGACGGGGTCGTCCGGTTCACCGCCCTCACCTACTTCGGCGGGCTGTTCTGGCTGGGCGCCTCGACGCTGCCGCAGGTGCTGCTGCTCAACACGCTGGGCCCGCGGGACTCGGCGTTCTTCTCCATCAGCTGGGTGATCACCACCATGCTGATGGTGGTGAGCACCAACATGGGGGCGTCCATCGTGGTCGAGTCGGCCGGCGACCTGGCCCGGCTGGGCAGCGCCGCCAGGACCGTCCTCAGGCACACCGGCGGACTGCTGGTGGGGGCGGCCGCGGTGCTGGTGCTGGCCGCGCCGCTGGTGCTGCGGGTGTTCGGCGAGGACTACCCCGAGCACGCCACCACGCTGCTGCGGCTGCTGGCCCTGTCCACCGTGCCCAACCTGGTGATGGCCACCGCGCTGGCGGCGGCCCGGGTGCAGCGGCGGGCCGGGATGGTGATGGCCATCTACATCACCGTCTCCCTCATGGTCTTCGGCTTCGCCGTGCTGTACGTCCCCCGGTTCGGACTGAGCGGGATGGGCCTGGCCTGGCTCACCGCCCAGCTCCTGATGGCGGGCGCGCTGGTGCTGCTGCGCAGGACCTGGCTGCCGGCGGACGGCGCGAGCGCGATGCCGGCCGGTCCGTACGCGGAGGTCCGCGGACGACGCGGCGGGGCCGCGGCGGGGCTGGGAGCGGCGGGTCGTGACGCGGGTTCCGGTGGGGGCGCCGGGGCGGTGCTCGGCGCTGGCGCGGGCGCCCGGACCGGGGCCCGTGCGCAGGGCGTTCTGCGCGGGATCCGGCAGGCCCTCCGCCGCGGGCCCGCGGCGGGCGCCGCCGCCGGCGGAGGGCCCGGCGCTGCGGCGGGCCGGGCGACCGGCCGCGTGGCCGGGGCGGAGGCAGGGGCAGGTCTTTCCGGCGCCGCCGGGCGCGGCCCGGGCGCCACCGGTCCTGAGCACGGGCGCGAGCACGGGCACGAGCACGAGCGCGAGCACCTCCGGGCCGGCGCCCTGCCGCCCGGGCAGGCCCGGCCGGCGCCGCAGCCCGAGCTCACCGGCGACCGCGCCGAGCGCGGGCGACCGCCCGCGCGGCGACGCAAGAGGTCGAGCGCCAGGCCCAGTTGGGCGCTGAACGATGAACTGGTGGCGGCGAGGAGGAACCAGCGTGAGCGGTGACGGGCGGGACGACGGACAGGCTGGGCGGGGTACGGCGGTCCGGCGACCGATCCCGGTGCTGCTCTACCACGCGGTGATGGACGATCCGCCGTCCTGGATCGCCCGGTACACGGTCCGCCCCAAGGACTTCGCCGCCCAGCTGGACGCCATCGCGGACAGCGGGCACACCGCGATCACCGCCAGCCGGCTGGTGCGCGGCCTGGCCGAGCCCGGCTCGGCCGGACTGCCGGAGAACCCCATCGTCATCACCATCGACGACGGCTTCGCCGATCTGCCCGCGTTCACCGCCCCCGCGATGGCCGAGCGCGGCCTCACCGGCACCGCCTACCTCACCACCGGCGCCCTGGACGGCAGCCGGGACCGGGCTCAACTGCTGCCCCCCGCACCCATGATGACGCTGGGTCAGGTGGGCGACCTGACCGACTGCGGCCTCGAGGTCGGGGCGCACACGATCACCCATCCGCAGCTGGACACCCTCGGCTCGGGCGCCGTGGCCCGCGAACTCGCCGAGCCGAAGAAGGTGCTGGAGGACGTGCTGGGCGAGGAGGTCCCGGCCTTCGCCTATCCGCACGGCTACAGCAGCCGGCGGGTCCGCCGCCAGGTCGCCGCGGCCGGCTACACCTCGGCCGTGGCCGTCCGCAACGCGCTGAGCTCGGCGGAGGACGAGCCGTACCGGATCAGCAGGCTGATGCTGAACTGCGAGCACACCCTCGACGACCTCACCGCCTGGCTGGACGGCCGGGCGGCCCCGGTCGCGCCCTTCCCCGACCGGCCGCGCACGGTCGCCTGGCGCGCGTACCGCCGCCTCCGCACGGCGGTGAAGGGCCCCGCCTTCGCGGGATGAGGCGGGGCGAGGCGGGTTGGCGCGCCGCGGCGGCCGGACGCGCGGAGCCCAGAGCGTCCCCCCGCCGGAAGCACAAGGGCTGGGCCTCTTCCTTTGTTCGCGTGCGGTCGGTTACCCCTGAGGGGAGTGGCATCACGAAGGGGAAGACCGTGACCGTGCAAGAGGACCGAACCGGCGCCGACGGCTGGTACGTGGACGAGAGGTGCACCAACTGCGATGTGGCCAGGCAGTTCGCCCCGGACCTGATCGGGGAGGCGGACGGCCGCTCCCGGGTGCTGCGCCAGCCGGCCTCGGACGCCGAGGTCCGGGCGCTGAACGCGGCGGCGCACGCCTGCCACACCCGGTCGATCCGGCCGCCGGGCGGCCGCCTGCGAAGGGACCTGGACCCGTTCCCGATGCCGCTGGACGAGGCGGCCGAGGTATACCTCTGCGGGCACAACTCGCCGCGGACCGCCGCCGCCAACGCCTACCTCCTCCGCCGGCCCGACGGCACCGCGATGATGGTGGACACGCCCCGCTGGAGCGAGGAGCTGGCCGCCCGGTACGAGGCGGCGGCCGGCCCGATCACCGACGTCCTCCTCACCCACCGGGACCACGCCGCACACGGCCGCACCTACGCCGACCGCTACGGCGCCCGGCTGTGGATCCACGAAGGGGACCTGGACTCGGCCCCCGACGCGGACCGGGTGCTGCGGGGCACCGATCCGACCGAGATCGCGGCCGGGGTGACCGCCGTTCCGCTGCCCGGCCACACCCGGGGCAGCGTGCTCTTCCTCGCCGACGACCGCTACTGCTTCAGCGGCGACAGCTTCCACTGGTCCCGCGCCACCGGCGACATCGAGGTGGTCGACAACGTCACCTGGTACTCGATCACCGAGCAGGCCGCCTCGCTGAACAGGGTCGCCGACCGGCTGCGCTTCGAGTGGCTGCTGCCCGGCCACGGCGACCGCCGCCGGCTGCCGGCAGCGGAGATGGCCGTCCGGATGCGGGCGCTGGCCGCCCGTGCCCGCGAACTCCGGCTCCGAGCGGTCGACTTCACCGCTACCCGCTGGTGACCACCGCCTCCAGGACCGGGCGGACGTTGTTCCCCACCCAGCGGTGGCTGCGGGCGAACCTGGCCGACTTGGCGAGGTTCCCCGAGACGTGCCACAGCCAGGTGAGCAGCGGCAGCAGAGCGCCGTCCGGCCCGTAGGCGGGGGCGTCGAAACCGGTGCCGGCGAGCAGCTTCCGCTCGGCGGGGCCGAGCCCGCCCGAGCGCAGCACGTCCACCACGCAGGCGCCGAGCTCGCGGCCGGTGGAGTCGTGCCGCCGGGCCAGCAGGTACATGCAGCCGTCGATGGCGGCCGGGCCGTCCGGGCAGCCCTGCACCCAGTCGATCACGGCCGTGGCCACCGGCCCGGAGGCGCCGGGCCTCAGCAGCACGTTTCCGGGGTGGAAGTCGCCGTGGGTCCAGCCGCAGAGCACCTCGCGGTCGACCAGCCCGGTCCGCAGCCGCCTCTCCAGGGCGGCCAGGCCCGGGCCGGCCCACGGCCCCAGCTGCGAGCGGAGCTCGGCGAGTCCGGGCAACAGCCAGGTGTCCAGCAGCGGCTGGGTGACCCGCCGAACCTGGCCGGTGGAGTGGTGGATCCGGGCGACGGCGGCCAGCGCCGCGGCCGTCACCGGGTCCTCGGCTGGGTCCGTGCCGCGGCGAGCGCAGGACGAGGCCGGGCGGCCGGGCATCCAGTGCTGGAGGAGGGCGGGGCCGCCGCCGAGGGCCCGGGCGAGCGAGTCGTCCGGTCCGGCCGGGTGCGGCGGGACGGTGTCCGGGGCCGAGGGGGCCGAGGGGTCCGGGAGGGGCACCGGCGCCGGGCGCGGTGGCGCGGACTGGGGCAGCACCGGTGGGAGCAGCGCCCTGGACTCCGGGGCCAGCCGCTCGTCCGCGGCGAGCCTGGCGAGCACCCGCTCCTCGCGGGCCAGCGCGGCGGCGGCCCGGTCGCTCAGCGGGTACTTGAGGGCGAGCGAGCCGACCCTGGCCACCAGGAGGTCCGCGGTGGTGCGCGACGGCCGTCCGGGCGCGGCGAGGCCGAGCCGCCAGGCCACCCGGCGGATCGTCAACTCGTCCAGGGGCGCGCTGAGGAGGGCGGGCGGCAGCATCGGCAGCCGGCCGCGGACGACCGAGACCAGCTCGTGCAGCCCGCCGGGCCGGCCGCCCCCGCCACCCGGCCGCCTCCGGTCACCGAGGGCGGTGAGGGAGCCCTCGGGCCCGGCGGGCGCGTCTGCGGCGGCGGGCGCGCCTGCTGCGGTCGGGAGGGTCGGGCCGCCGGCGACGGTCGTGGCGACCGGGCCGCCGGCGGCGACCAAGCCGCTCGTGGCGGCCGGGCGGCTCGGGGCGGCCGGGCCGCTCGGGGCGGCCGGAGCGCCGAGCCGCGCAGGGACGGCCCGGAGGTCTGCGCCGGCCGGCGCCCCGCCGACCGTGGCGGCATCCCCCGGGGCGGCGCCCCCCGAGGTGACGTCCCCCGTGACGGTATCGGCCGAGGCGGCGTCCGCCGGGGCCGACTCGGCCGGAGCGGCGTCGGCCGCCGTGCCCCCGTCGGCGACGGCGTCGGCGGCGGCGGGTGCGGTCCGGGCGACCGGTGTCGCGGAGGTCTCGGCGCTCATCCCTGCCGCCCCTGCCGCCCCTGTCGCTTCTGCTCCCGCGCCTCCCGGCGGTCGGCCGGCCCGGCGGATCTGAGCAGCGCGGCCATCCTGCCGAGCGCGGCGGTCCGGCCGGCCTCGGGTACGGCGAGGACGCCGAGCAGCAGCCGTGCGGCCGGGGACGCCGTCACCGCGCCGGGGACCGCCTCCGGCGACCAGTTCGACGAGGCCGGGCGGCAGATCGGGCAGCCGCCCGGGCGGTGGCCGATGACATGGGCGACCGCGTCGCCGAGCCCGGCCTGGTACTGCCGTCGCAGCCGGGTGATCCCGGCCCGGCGCACGGCCGCCTCGGCGTTGCCGGGGGCGAGGCCGAGCCGGGCCAGCCGCAGCATCGGGACGTCCGCCACGCCGTCGCCGACCGCCAGCAGCGGCACGGTGTCCCGGTCCGCGCCGAGCCGTTCCAGCAACCCCTGGAGTCCGGTGGTCTTCCCCACCCCGCGCGGCAGGAAGTCGGTCTGGGCGTCCCCGCGGACGACCGTGAACCACTCGCCGAACTCGCTGTCGGCGAGCACCGACCGGACCACCTCCTCGGGCAGCCCCCGGCCGCGCAGCGAGGCCCGGACGCAGGACCGGTAGAGGGGGTCGAAGGCCACTTGCGGCACGGCGGCGCGCAGCCGGGCGCGCAGGCGCTCCCGGCGGTGGCCGCCGTGCTCCCCGCCGCCCCCCTCCAGCGCGGTGATCCCTGACGGCGTCACTGCGGCGGCGCCGTACTCGGCCACTCCGCCGTCGATCCCGTACGCGGCGCAGCGGTCGGCGACCTCGGGGGCCGAGCGGCCGGTGGCCAGCAGCACCCGGTGGCCGTGGGCGCGGAGGGCGCGCAGCGCCAGCGCGCCGAGCGGGGAGGAGGCCGGGAAGCCGAGGACGTCGTGCTCCAGCACGCCGTCCACGTCCAGGACGCAGAAACCGCCGCTGCCGCCGCCCGGGCCCGGCGGCCGGTCCGGCAGGTCCGGCAGGTCGGCCAGGTACATCGCGGCCAGGAACTCCTGCACGGCCCGGGCCTGCGCCCGCCGGGCGCGGCGCGCGGCCGAGGCGTCCAGCGCACCGGATCCGGCCAGCCGGACCGCGTTCCACCCCTGCACCAGCACCAGCAGGCACCAGCGCCCCGGATCGACCGGGCGACCGGTCGACTCGGCGTAGGCGGCGAGGAGTTCGCGCCCGCCGTCGGGCGTGTTGAGGGCCGCCCCGGCCAGGTCGTAGAGGGGGTCGTAGCTGGCCAGGTCGAGGTTGCTGAACGAGCCGTCGGCCCAGCGGGTCTTCCGCCAGCCGCCGCGGCCGTCCCTCGACCACAGCCGGGGGTCCGCCATCTGCCCGTCCACCAGGCATGCCGTGCCGTCGGCGGCCAGCAGCCGCTGCGCCTCGCGGTCCAGCAGCAGTGAGCGCGCGGCGCCGCCGAGTCGGCCGAAACCGGGCGCCAGCAGCCGGGCGGCGACCTCCCAGACCGGCTGCCGGGCGGCCAGCCGGAGGCTGCGGTCCTCCGGCGCGGACAGCAGCCGGGCCCGCGCGGCCACATAGCCGGCCACCGCGGCGGCCGGCGGAAGATCGGCCGGCGGGATGTCCGCCGACGAGAGCTCCGTGGGCGGCCGTTCGGCCGGCGCGGTGTCGGCCGAGCTCTCCGCCGGCGGCTCCTCCGCGGCGAGCTCCCGCGCGCGGAAGCCCTCGGGCCCGGGCTCCTGCGGCAGCCGCTCGCGCAGCAGCACGCCGTCGGCGAAGCCCAGCACCCGCGGCACGAGCCCCGCCAGCTCGGCCGCCAACTCGGCCGCCTGGCGCCCGAGATGGCCTACACCCGACCACTCCGCCACCAGGTGCTCGACCCGTACCGAGGAGCCGCCCGAGCCGCCCGCACCGCCTGGGCCGCCGCCCGAGCCGCCCGCGCCCCCGGATCGGCGCGACCGCTCCTCCACCCGCACGTCCAGCGGCACCGAGAGATGCCGCCACCGGGTCAACTCGCCCTGCGGGCCCGCGGTCGCGGCCAGCACCCGCTCCCCGGGCGGCAGCAGCGCGGCGACCGCGTCGCCCAGCGCCTTGGACCGCAGTCGGGTCCGTACCTCCCAGTCCTGGCCGGGCAGCAGCACGCACGGATACCCGGCCAGCGGCGCGGGAAGCGCGCCCTCGTCGCCGAAGACGGGCAGCAGCGGGACGACGGAGTCGGCGGGGAAGCCCGCCTCCTCGGCCCGGCGGGCCACGGTGGCCACCGCGTTGCCGGTCACCGGCGGATCGTCCAGCAGCAGTACGGCGCCGCCCGCCGCCGCCACCGAGCGGACCAGCGGCGCCCGGCCGGGCAGCAGGGCCGCGCGCGGCCGCGAGGTGGCCACCGTGACGTCCCGGTAGCCGAGCCGGCGCAGCGCGGCGCCGGCCAGGGGCGCGAGATAGCTGCCCGAGGTGCGGACGCCGACGACCAGCAGCCGGCGCTCGCGCCCCGGATGCCGGTCGGCGAACCGGCGGACCAGTTCCACCGCGTCCGCGGGGTGGAGGTCGAAGCTGCGGAAGCAGGACGGCTGCCGCACGATCTCGCCCTCCAGCAGCCGCGCGGCCCCGGCCGGCAGCCGGTCCAGGGAGTCGGCCAGCGCGCGGGCCGAGCGCAGCAGCCGGCGGCGGTCCTGGACCTCGGTCAGGTCGACGACCCCGCTGGGCGCGGGCGCCCCCTCGTCGCGGGCGCCGTCGCCGCGCGTCCCCTCGCCGTGCGCCCCCTCGCCGCGGGCCCAGTCCTCGCGCGCCCAGTCGTCCCGGACCAGCAGGTCGGCCAGCTCGCCGGTGAGCACCGAGACGGCGGCGCACCAGCCGCGCAGCGCCCGGCGGTCCGGGTCGGCGCGCAGCGCCGCCTCCGTCCAGCCGTCCAGCACCCGGCGGGAGGCCGAGAGGGGGAGCGCCAGCGCCTGGGCGGGCAGGCCGCGGGCGGCCCCGCCGCTCTTCGCGCCGCCGGCGCCCTCGGCGCTCTTCCGCACCCGGCCCTCGAAGTGGTCCTGGAGCCGCCTGGTCCGCCAGCCGCTGCCCTCGACGACGTCCTCGCCGACCTGGAGCGCTCCGGCGGCCAGCAGATAGGCGTCCAGCAGCCGCCCGTCGGCGACCGCGGCGGGCAGGGGCGCGAGCAGCTCCCGCGCGTCCATCAGCGGATCCAGCGGTACCGGCGACGGCACGGGAGCCTCCGCCTCTGTGGTCGCAGGCATCAACGGCGCATTGGTCATCTGTGTGAGCCCCCCCGGGCATCCTGTGCCTCAACTACTCCGTGCCGACCGTTCGGTGGCCGGGCGGGTGCGGAACACCCCACCCCTCGCGGACTTCCCCCAGCGGACGGCGGGTGCTTCCGGTGCGATCGGTTCCGGAAGTAGCGAACCGCGCGCCCTGTGTTCGTCCCGCCGCTGCCGTCCCCCCCTGCGGCGGGCCCCTCACTCTCCGTTGGAAGTTCATCTCCCGTCAACTTTCTAGACTACCTTTTTGCCAGGGGAGTCCGGGGCGAGAAGGAACGCTCGATCGGGTGATGGGTTGTCAGTTCCATGGCCGGATTCGTACCTTGGACACAGGGGGTTAAGAGGGGGGTCAACCGATGGGGAGAGCAAGCGTCTCTGTCGTCGTGTGCGGTTACACCGAGGAACGGTGGGAAGACCTGCTCGCGGCGGTCCGATCGGCCAGGCGGCAGAAGGTGGCACCGCTCGAGGTGCTGGTGGTGGTGGACCACAATCCCGTGCTCTTCGAGAGGTTGCGCGCGGAGTTGACGGACTGTGGCCCTCCTGTAGAGGACCGGAAAACCGAACCGCCGGCCACTTCAGGCCCGCAGGAACCTTCCGGCGATCTGCCGGAAGTGCGGGTGATCGCCAGTAGATTCGAACGCGGGCTTTCGGGAGCCCGTAATACCGGAATTGCCGAGGCGCGCGGAGAGATCATCGCATTTCTCGACGACGACGCGGTGGCCTGCGAGGACTGGCTGAGCTGGTTCGCGGACAGCTACACCGGTCCCGAGGTCCGCGGTGTCGGCGGGCGCACGGTGCCGGCCTGGCAGTCCGGGCGGCGCCCGAACTGGTACCCGGAGGAGTTCGACTGGGTGCACGGTGCCTCGTACCGGGGGATGCCGACCGGCTCCGCCCGGGTGCGCAACGTCCTCGGCGGCAATGCCTCGTTCCGGCGGTCGGCGCTGGTCGAGGTCGGCGGATTCGACACCGGTCTCGGACGGGGAGCGGACGCGGGCGCGGGGGCGCGCCCGCGCACGGACCGCGCCGGGACGAATCGTTCCGCCCCGCGGCGCGGGCTGGGGCTGGTCCGGCGGCGGGCGGTCCGCCCGCTCGGCGGCGAGGAGACCGAGCTGTGCATCCGGATGCAGCAGATCGACCCGGCGGCGGTCTTCCTCTTCGAGGACCGCGCGGTGATCCACCACAAGGTGCCGCTGGAGCGCGAGCGGTTCGGGTACCTGGTGCGCCGCTGCTGGGCGGAGGGGCTCTCGAAGGCGGCGGTGGCCGGTCACGTCGGAGCGGCGGCGGGCCTCTCCACCGAGCGGCAGTACGTGACCCGGACGCTGCCGCTGGGCGTCCTGCGCGGACTCGGCCGGGCCGCCCGCGGGGACCTGTCCGGGGCGGCGATGGCCGGGGCGATCGTGGCCGGCTTCCTGGTCACGGTGGCCGGCTACGGGGCGGGCGCGATCTCCGCGCGGAGCGGGAGCCGCGCGGAGACGGAGGGAGCCAGGTGAAGCAGCCCAGGATCGAGGAGTCCGGGACCGGGGTGGAACCGCGGACGGTGCCGGTGCTGATGTACCACTCGGTCAACGACCGGCCCACCCGCGGGACCAGGGCGCTGTCCGTGCCGGTGGGAGCCTTCGCCCGCCAGCTGGAGATCCTGGAGGAGCTGGGCCTCCACGCCGTCACCATGCGGCGGCTGGTCCGGCACTGGCGGGCGTGCTCGCGCCGGGAGAAGTCCGCACTGCCGTCCAGGCCCGTGGTGCTGACCTTCGACGACGGCTACCGGGACTTCCACGACACGGTGCTGCCGATGCTGACCGGCTACCGGGTGCCGGCCACGCTGTACGTGACCACCGGCTGGCTGGCGGACGCCGGCCCGGCGGCGGCCGGGCGGCCGCTGGCGCCGATGCTCAGCCGGGGCCAACTCGCCGAGTGCGCGGCCGAGGACGTCGAGATCGGCGGCCACAGCCACAGCCATCCGCAGCTGGACCGGCTGCGGCCGGAGCGGCTGCGGGACGAGGTGCTCCGCAACCGCGATCTGCTGGCCGAGTGGGCCGGTACCGAGCCGGGGACCTTCGGGTACCCGTTCGGCTACTCGGACGCGCGGGTGCGCGAGGTGGTGCGAGCGGCGGGTTACGAGGGCGCGTGCGCGGTGGCGAACGCGCTGGCCGCGCCGGGCCGGCAGAGCCCGTACGCGCTGGCGCGGTTGACCGTCGGGCCGTCCACCACCGAGGCCGCGTTCCGCGCGGTCGCCTCCGGCGAGGGGATCGCCCGGGAGTACGCGCGGGCGCGCACGCTGACGAAGGGCTTCGCGCTGTACCGGCGCGGGGCGCGGGGGTTGCGGGGGCGGCGCGGGTAGTGCGGGGCGGCGCGGGGGCGTCTTCGGACGCCCCCGCCCGCCGATCCCCACCGCCGCGTGCTATCCGGCCCGCACGGACGGCAGCAGCGCGCCCACCGTGGTGATGATCGCCAGGACCACCAGCGTCGTCAGCGCGGAGAACCCGCCGGCCATCATCAGCCCCACGGCGACCAGCACCAGCGCCGAGATGCTCAGCATGGCCGCCAGCATCCAGCTCTCCAGCCGGGTCTCCCGGCGCTCGACGATCCGCCGCCCGCCCATCAGCGCGGGCCGCAACGGCAGTTGCAGCGCCGCGCCAGGCCCGAGGAAGAGGTACAGCCCGACCACGGCCAGCCGCGGCGCCGAGTTCGCCGGCAGCTCGGTCGCGGCCAGCACGGTCAGCCACCCGGTCGCGGCCAGCAGCAGCCGGGCGCTGGGCGAGGGCGTGGACCAGCGGTTCATCACCGCACCCCCTTCGGCTTCGCCGGCGCGGTGCTCGGCGGTACGTACCGGAAGACGACCCCGTACTGGTTCCGGGCGACCACCCGGAACCGCGGGGAGCTCTCCGCGGCCCGTTCGATCCGCTTGAGCCCGCCGGCCGGCAGCAGCCCCGCCAACTCGGCGTCGTTGTACTGGGACCGGGTGATGATCAGGTACCCGCCGGTCTTCGGGTCCACCCAGGCGAAGTCGTGCGCCAGCTGCTTCTGCGGGTCGGCCATCAGCTGCTTGACCGCCGCCGGGGTGTCCTCGTCGATCCAGTAGTGCGGAGAGGTCGCGTACCGCCGGTTGGCGTCCGGGAAGTCGCTGTCCCCGGCGACGATGTACGCCCCGGTCGGCGCGATCCGCCAGAGCTTCTGCACCAGCTGGATCTCGCCCGGCGGGTAGTAGTTGAGCGCGTCCTTGCCGAAGTAGCTGGGGACGAAGGCCCCGCCGAGGACCAGCAGGGCCGGCAGGATCATCGCCGCCGCCCGCAGGCTCGGCCGGGCCGCAGGCAGCGCGAACCGGGAGCCCTGCCCGACCGGCGTGGGCAGCTGCACCTGGTGCGGCCGGGGCTGCAGGGCGGCCGCGCCGAAGAAGGCCAGCGCCGGCAGGGTGAAGAGGAACACCCGGAAGATCATCTCGCCGCCGTAGTTGTTGGCGACGAGCATCGGCAGCGCGGTCGCGCCGATCAGCATCAGCGGCAGCGCGGTCCGGCGCAGCGCCGGATGCCGCAGCGCGCCGGCGACGGCCAGCACGGCGACCCCTGCGGACAGCCCCCGGTCCAGGTAGGAGACGACGATCTGGCCGGTCCCGGTGGGCGTGGCGCCCGTGGTGGCCGAGGAGTTGGCCATCAGATCGCCGAAGTCCTGGATGATCTGCTTGATGTTGATGCTGACGAAGGGCAGCGCGACCGTGCTGTCCCAGACCACCGGGAAGGCCAGCGCGATCACCGCCAGCGGCCAGTTGCGGTACCGCCGGGTGAGCGAGACCCCGGCCAGTCCTGCGCCCAGCATCAGCGGGGTGAGCTGGTGCGCGGCCGAGATCGCGGCGATCGGGACCAGCAGCAGCAGCGTCCACAGCCACCGCGTCCGCCGGTCCTGCGGGGGCGGGGTGGGGGCGGTCAGCGGGTGGACGGAGTCGCCGGCGTGGTGCTTGCCGAGCCGCGCCGGCCGGGCCATCCGCCGGAAGACCACCGCGAGGACGCCCAGGTAGAGGACGAACGCGTAGGCCTGCGGGGAGAAGTAGTCCTGGCCCACCCAGTTGCCCAGGTAGAAGATCCAGACCGCGGTCCACACCAGCCGCCGGTCGCGGCTGAACACCCGGTAGATCAGCACCAGCGGGGCGAGCAGCAGCAGGCTGGAGATCAGCGGGGCCCAGCGGGCGTAGGAGAGGGCGTCGTGCACCCCGAGCAGCTTGACCAGCGCGGTGTTCGCGGAGAAGAAGCCGGCCCACTGGTCGTAGGCGGACATCTCCCCTAGCGAGTTGTTGAGCTGGAGGTGGCCGCCGTTGGCGGCCAGCCGGTCGATGATGTCGACGTGCTTCCAGGCCCAGGAGTAGAGGAGGGTCGGGTAGACCAGTGCGCTGGTCGCGCGTTCGAAGGCGATCAGCGCCACGGTGTAGGCGATCGGCCAGCCCAGATGCCGCCGCGGATGGTGCAGCGAGATCACGAATCCGGTGCACAGCAGCACCAGCGAGGTCCAGAAGAGCACCGGCAGCCGGTCGGTCAGCCCGAAACCGCCCAGGTTGTCGATGTTCGTACGGGGAAGCGCCAGCAGCCACAGTGTCACCGCCGTTCCCAGCAGTGCCAGCAGCAGCGCGGGCACCAGGGGGCCGCGGGGCGGGGCGCCGGGCCCGGACTCGCCCCCGTGCGGCGCCGCCGGGTGGGCCGCGCCCGCGCCTGCGCCCGCGGTCTTGCCTGCGGGCCTGCCCGCGGCCGAGGGTCTCGGAGGGCCCGTTCCCGGATTGCGTGCCCCACCGGACTTCAGTCCGCCCCCGGCGTTCGCGCCGCCCCCGCCGCTCGCCCGCGCCCCCGCCTCGCCGGAGTAGTGCACCGGCCGCAGCCGCCCGGTGAGGTAACCGGCCGCGGTGATCGCCACCCCGGCCGCCACCGCCGGGACGGTGGACAGCGCCCGCCGTTCCGGCCCCGGCCGCAGCGCCTGGCCGATCGCCCGCGGGATGGCCCGCCGCAGGTAGGCGCGTTCGGAGGCGAGCGCCTGCTGCGGCCCGCGCATCCGGGAGACGGCCGCCTTGGACAGGCCCTCGTTCCAGCACCGGGCGCGGAAGTACCCCCAGGTGCCGCGGACCGCGGGCACGTGGTGGTGGACGGCCGCGGCCGGCTGGTAGAGGATCACCCGGTCCGGGTGGTGCTCACCGGCCCGGATGCACAGCTCGGTCTCCTCGCAGCCCAGCGGGCGGTTGCCGATCCGGCCCAGGCCGTGGATGAACCCGCCCAGCTCGCCGAGGAGTTCGCGGCGGAAGGACATGTTGGCGCCGATCACGTTCCGCACCGGCGCCGCCTCCTGCGGCATCCCGGTGTAGGTGCAGCCGACCACCCAGTCGAACTCGGGCGGGAACCAGTCCGGCCGCCCGGCCGCCCAGGCCGGCACGATCCGGCCGCCGACCGCCATCACGTCCGGGTCCTGATACGCCGTCAGCAGCCGGACGGTCCAGTCGCGTTCGGCCGCCGCGTCGTCGTCGACGAAGGCGACCACGTCCCCGGTGGCGGCGGCCAGGCCGGTGTTGCGGGCGCCGGAGAGGCCCTTCTGCTCGGCGTTGGCCAGGATTTCGACCCCGCGCAGTTCGGCCGCGGCGCGGCGGCGCAGGGCCTCGTTGTAGTCGACCACCAGCAGGATCTGATCCGGTGGGAGGTACTGTCCGCGCAGCGAGTTGACGGCGCCGCGGATGTCGTCCCACCGGTCCTCGGTGTATGCGCAGACCACCACGCTCAGCGTCAGTCGGATCGCCTCCAGGACGGCTCCGGGCGCCTCCGGGCCCTCTCCCGCCTCGACGCGGCCCGGCGTGCCGGGCGCCTCGGGCGCCCTCGGCGCGCCCTCGGCGGCCGCCTTCCCCGTGGCGGCCTCGCCGGTGTCGATCGGGTCCGCCCGGTCTGCCGTGTCCGGGCTCGCGGCGCCCGCGGCGCCGTCGGCAGGCGTCGCCTGCTGCACCATGTGTTCCCCCCACTGGTACGGCTTGAGAATCCCCCACACCAGCATACGGAGCGAAGTGCTCCCGCGTCCGAGCACTCGGGATACTTTTCCGGCCCCCTCACGAGCCGGATCAGGCGCCTCCGCCGGTTCGGCCGGCGGGTGAGATCACCGGCCGTTCTCGGACGCCTTGCTGACCGCATGTCAGCAACTGCGTACGCTTGGAGATCCCCCTCTCCGCCACCCCGTTGCGAGCTGCGAGGAACCGCATGATCACAGCCCCACGGCCCGGCCACCGGCGCGGCGCCCTGCCGGTCGAGACCACCTCCTTCGTCGGCCGCACCGCCGAGCTCTCCGCGGTGCGCGAACTCCTGGGCCGGGCCAGGCTGCTGACCCTGACCGGGCCGGGCGGGGTGGGCAAGACCAGGATCGCGCTCCGCTCCGCGGCCGAGGCCAGGGCGGAGTACCCGGACGGCGTCCACCTGGCCGAGCTCTCCGGGCTTACCGACCAGGAGCTGCTGCCGCGCACCCTCTGCGCGGTCCTCGGCCTCTCCGGCCAGGGCCACGGGGACGCCCTGGAGCAGTTGGTCGGCTATCTCGCCGAGCGCCGGCTGCTGCTCATCCTGGACACCTGCGAACACCTGGTCGACACCTGCGCGATGCTGGTCGACGTGGTGCTGAGAGCCGCGCCCGGGGTGACCGTGCTGGCCACCAGCCGGCAGCCGCTGGACGTCCCCGGCGAGCACACCTTCCCGGTGACCCCGATGCAGCTGGAGCCGGAGCCGCCGGGCGGCCGCCGGTACGGCGCCCCCGACCCGTACCGCCCGGCGCCGGACCGCTCCGGGGTGCCCGGGCAGCCCGGCGATCCGGCCCGCCCCGGCGATCCGGCCTGGCCGGGCGATCTGGCCCGACTCGGCGACGCGGTGCGGCTGTTCGCCGAGCGGGCGGCCGCCGTCGTGCCGGGCTTCGCGGTCACCGCGGAGAACCGCGGGCAGGTGCTCCGGCTCTGCCGGCGGCTGGACGGCATCCCGCTGGCCATCGAACTGGCCACGGTACGGCTGCGCGCCCTCCCGCTGGAGGAGCTGGCCGCCCGCCTGGAGGACCGCTTCCGGCTGCTCACCGGCGGCCGCCGGACGGCCCTGCCCAGGCACCAGACGCTGCGCACCGCGATCGGCTGGAGCCACGAGCTGTGCTCCCCGGAGGAGCGGCTGCTCTGGGCCAGGCTCTCGGTCTTCGCCGGCGGCTTCGACCTGTCCGCCGCCGAGGAGGTGTGCTCGGGTCCGGGCCTGCCGGTGGAGGACGTGCTGGAGACCCTGATCGGCCTGGTCGACAAGTCCGTGGTGCTGCGCATCGAGCAGGACGGCCGCACCCGCTACCGGTTGCTGGACACCCTCCGCGAGTTCGGCGCCGACTGGCTGGAGCAGCTCGGCGAGAGCGGGCCGATCCGGGACCGGCATCTGGAGTGCTACCGGGTCGCGGCCGAGGAGCTGTACGCCGAGTACGTCTCCGCCCGGCAGCCCGAGCTGTACCTCTCCGCCCTCGCCGAGGACGCCAACCACCGGGCCGCGCTGGAGCACGCCGTCCACCTCGCGGGCGGCACGGCCGGACCGGAGTGGGCGGCCGCCTCCCGTTTCGCCCGCTGCCTGTGGCCGTACTGGTACTCCTCCGGGCAGCTGTCCGAGGGCAGGTACTGGATGGACCGGGTGCGGACGGCGCCCAAGGACCTGACGGCCGGCGCAGGGGGTGCCGAGGCGGTCCGGCTCCTCGCGGCCGGCGCCTTCTTCGCCGCCCTGCAGGGCGACTTCACCGCCGCCGAGGCCCTGCTGGCGGAGCTCCGGCCGCTGGCCGCCACCTGTGCCCCGGCCGCCGTGCGGCCGGACGTCCACGCCGACGCCCAGCTCTACTCCGGGGCGGCCCTCGTCTACATGGGCCGGCACGAGGAGGCCCGGGACCGGCTGGAGTCCGCCCGCCGATACCTGGAGCCCGGCGGCCCCGAGCTGGAACGCGCCCTGCTGGCCATCGAGACCGGCCTCCTCGCGGTGCTCACCGGCGACGCGGACGGCGCCCTGGCCACCACCGGCGCCGCCATCGACCGGCTCTCCGCGCACGACGGCGAGTGCCTGGGCACCGGCACCCTCCACCTGGTCCGCGGCTTCGCCCGGATCTTCGCCGGCGACGCCGCAGGCTGCGTCGCGGACTCCCACGCCTACCTGCGTCTCCAGGCGGACCTGCGGGACGTCGTGGGCCACGGCTACTGCCTCGAACTGCTGGCCTGGTCGGAGTACGCGGCGGGCCGCCCGGAGACCGCGCTGTGGCTGGTCGGCGCGGCGGACCGGGTCTGGGAGCACTCCGGCGGCCGGATGAACAGCGGGACCGAGGCGATGCACCGGATCCATGAGGCGCTGGTCGAGGAGCTCCGCGGACTGATCGGCGAGGACCGGGCGCAGGCGCTCTACGACCGCGGCGGCCGCTTCCCGCTGGACCGGCTGGTCGACGCGGTGCTCTCGGTCCCGCCCGCCGCCGAAGGGGAGGAGCCGCGCCCGGCGCTGCCCCCGGGGATCTTCGAGACGCCGCCGGCCCAGCGCCGGCCGGCGGCCGGGCGGGACAGCGGCCGGGACGGCGGAGCCGCCCGCTCCTCCGCCGCCGCGGAGGCGCTGGCCGCGCTCACCCGGCGGGAGCGCGAGGTCGCCGAGCTGGTCGCGCGCGGGCTCTCCAACCGCCAGATCGCCGCCGAGCTGGTGATCTCCAAGCGGACGGCGGACGCCCATGTCGAGCACATCCTGGCCAAGCTGCGCTTCAGCTCCCGCAACGAGATCATCGCCGTCCTGGACCGGGCGGCGGACCAGGCGGCGGCTCAGACGGCGGACCAGTCGGCGGACCCCGCGGGCCCGGTGGACCGCCTCCAGTAGGTATGCGTAGTCGGCACGGGCTCGGAAAGTCGGTATACCGAAGCCCGGGGTTACCAATGGCGCCGCAGGTGACAGCCTTGGGAAGCTGTGGTCCGCCGGGCCGCCGCACGACAGGAGGGCCCGCCGTTCGTTTCGGGCGGCGGCTTGTCCACGGTGGCCCGGCGCCTCAACGCGGCCGGGGACCGCCACCGCACAGCACCAGCGGCACCCCCACGTCCCTGAGTCCCATGCGGAGCGGCGGACCCCGGCCGGCAGTACGGCCTGCCCGGCCGCCCCCCGTGCCACCGCCGCGACGGTGCCGCGCCCGCCGCGTCGAGTAGCGGGGGACCTGCGTCGTATCGGCCGGGCAGGCCCACCCCCCGCATCCAAGGGGGTCTTCCCCGCGTCTACCCGCTCTGGGTGTCCGTCACCACCCCGTCCACATACACCCATCGCCCCGCCGCGTCCCGGCCGAAGCGGCTCACCTCGTGGAGGTCGCCCTGCGAGGAGTGGGCGGTGAACTCCACCGTCCCCGCGGTGTGGAACGGCCCCTCGCCGCCGCCCTCGGTCCGCAGGATCTCCAGCCCGGTCCAGCGCACCCCGGCGTCCAGCTCCAGCCGCGCCGGGCGGGTGGCCGGATCCCAGCTCCGCAGGAGGTATCCGGCGTCCCCGAGGACGAAGGCGGAATACCGCGACCGCATCAGCGCCTCGGCGGTGGGCGCCGGGCGCGCGCCGGTGTGCGCGGGCTTGCAGCAGTCGGCGTACGCCCGGCCGGAACCGCAGGGGCAGGCGGTGGGCGGTCGGGTCCGGCGGGACTCGCGGGCCTTGCGGGAGTCGCGGCTTCTGCTCATGCTCCGATTCTCGCGCTCGCCGCCGCGACCAGGGCGCGCGGGATCGCCGGCGCGCCCGTCCAGTGGAGATGGAGGTAGGAGGCGTGCACGGTGGGCGTGGTGAAGCCCTCCGTCCGCGCCCCCGACGGTCCGCGCCAGCCCCAGGCCGGGGACTCGCCCGCGCCGGGTGCGGTGACCGTGCGGTGGAACTCGTGGCCGGCCACCCGCAGGCCCGGCGGGCCGAGCGGGCTGGGGGAGAGGGCCACCGCCTCCCGGTAGCCGAGGGTGAGCCGCTCGCCCATCCCGGCCGTGCAGTCCAGCACCCCGCACATCGGCCTGCCGTCCAACTCCCGTCCCAGATAGAGCATTCCGGCGCACTCGGCGGCCACCGGGGCGCCGGTCGCGGCGAGTTCGCGGACGGCCGAGCGGAGTGCCGCGTTCTCGGACAGCTCCGCCGCGTACACCTCGGGGAAGCCGCCGCCGATGACCAGTCCGGCCGCCTCCGCCGGCAGCTTCTCGTCCCGCAACGGGTCGAACGGCACCACCTCGGCGCCGGCCGCGGCCAGCAGTTCGGCGTTCTCCGCGTAGGAGAAGGAGAACGCGGCCCCGCCGGCCAGCGCGATCCTGGGGCGGCGGGGCGCGCCGACCGGGCTCGCCTCGGCCGCCGGATCCCAGGCCGGCTCGGTCAACTCCGGTGCGCTGCGGGCGAGTCGGACCAGCGCCTCCAGGTCCACCCCGGCCCGTACCAGCTCGCCCATCTCGCGCACCGCGGCCACCGCCGCCGCGTCCCGCTCCACGGCCGGCACCAGGCCCAGATGCCGGCTCGGCACCCGGACCCCGTCCGTCCGCCGCAGCACGCCCAGCACCGGGACCCCGCCGCCGGACTCCAGCGCCTCGCGCAGCAACCGCTCGTGCCGGTCCGAGCCGACCCGGTTGAGGACGACCCCGGCCAGCCGCACCTCCGGGTCCCAGGAGGCGAAGCCGTGCACCAGCGCGGCGACCGAACGGCTCTGTGCGGAGGCGTCCACCACCAGCACCACCGGTGCCCGCAGCAGCTTGGCCACATGGGCGGTGGAGGCCAGCTCCCCGCGTCCGGCGGCCCCGTCGAAAAGGCCCATCACGCCCTCGACCACGGCGAGGTCGGCCCCGGCGGCCCCGTGCGCCAGCAGCGGGGCGATCCGCTCCGGGCCGGAGAGGAAGGGGTCCAGATTGCGCCCGGGCCGGCCGGTGGCCAGCGCGTGGTAGCCGGGGTCGATGTAGTCCGGGCCGACCTTGTGCGGGGAGACCCGCACCCCGCGCGCGGTGAGCGCGGCCATGATCCCGGTGGCCACGGTGGTCTTGCCGCTCCCGGAGGACGGCGCCGCGATCACCAGCCGCGGTACCCGGGCTACCACTCGATCCCGCGCTGGCCCTTGCGGCCGGCGTCCATCGGGTGCTTGACCTTGGTCATCTCGGTGACCAGGTCGGCCGCGTCGACCAGCGGCTGCGGGGCGTTCCGCCCGGTGATCACCACATGCTGGCTGCCGGGGCGGGCGGCCAGCACCTCCAGCACCTCCTGGGTGTCGATCCAGCCCCAGTGCATGGGGTAGGTGAACTCGTCCAGCACGTAGAGGCGGTAGGTCTCGGCGGCCAGATCGCGCTTGACCTGCGCCCAGCCCTCCACCGCGGCCTGCTCGCTGTCCTCGATCCTCCGCTGGACCCAGGACCAGCCCTCGCCCATCTTGTGCCAGTCCACCGTGCCGCCCTCGCCGCTGGCGCCCAGCACCCGCAGCGCGTGCTCCTCGCCGACCTTCCACTTGGCGGACTTGACGAACTGGAAGACCCCGATCGGCCAGCCCTGGTTCCAGGCCCGCAGGGCGAGCCCGAAGGCGGCGGTGGACTTCCCCTTGCCGGGGCCGGTGTGGACGGCCAGCACGGGGAGGGTGCGGCGCTGACGGGTGGTCAGCCCGTCCTCGGGGACGGTGGTCGGCTGTCCCTGCGGCATCAGGCGGCTTCCTTCCGGGAGTTCTCGCGGCGGTCGTCGCGGCGGTTGCCGCGGGCGTCCTGGCGTACGGAGTGGACGAGCGAGGCCATCGCGTCCGCGCGCAGCTCGTCCAGCCGGACGGCCTGCCCGCCGAGCCGGACCGCCAGCTCGCCGGCGAGCCCGAGCCGGACCGGACCGGACTCGCAGTCCACCACCACGGCGGCGGTGCCGCGCGCGGCCAGCAGGTCCGCCGCCCGGCCGGCGTCGGCCAGTGCGTCCCGGCCGCCGGTGGCCCGGCCGTCGGTGACCACCACCAGCAGCGGGCGGCGGGCGGGATCCCGCATCGCCTCGACCCGCAGCGTCTCGTGAGCGCGCAGCAGACCGGCGGCGAGGGGCGTGCGTCCGCCGGTGGGGAGCGCGGCCAGGCGGGCCGCACCGGCCTCGACGGAGGAGGTCGGGGGCAGCGCCAGCTCGGCCTCCCGGCCCCGGAAGGTGATCAGCCCGACCTTGTCCCGGCGCTGGTAGGCGTCGGTGAGGAGGGAGAGGACGGCCCCCTTGACGGCTGACATCCGCTTGCGGGCGGCCATCGAGCCGGAGGCGTCCACCACGAAGAGGACCAGGTTGGACTCGTGGCCCTCGCGGACCTGCGTCCGGAAGTCGTCCCGGCGCAGCACCAGCGCCCGGCCGCTGCGCCCCGGGCGAGCTGGTACGGGCGGCGGCCTGGAGGGTCGCGGAGAGGTGGAGGTGCATCAGGGGCCCTTGGGGGCGCGCGGCGCGGATCGTCCGCCCGCTGTCGGTACGCGCGCGGGAGCGGCGTCCCCGCGCGCCCTTGCCGGTGCCGGGCACCTTCAGCAGCTGCGGCTTGAAGGCCTCGTCGGCGGCGACCGGGGCGGTCTCGCGGGGGCCTGGCCGGGGCCGGTCGCGCTCTCGCCACTCTCGCCGTTTTCCCGCTGGCCGGGCGGGGTCGGTGCGGGCGGCGCGGGGAGTCCTGCTCCGGGCCCTGACCCTCGGCGGGATCGGGCGCGCCTCCGCCCGGCCCGCCCTCCGGCCCGTCGTCCTCCGGACCCTCGCCGCCGCCGTTCCCACTGCCATCAGGACCGCCGCTGTCCGGACCGTCGTCGTCCGGCCCCGACGGGTCCTCGCCCGCGTGCTGCTGGAGCGTCTCGTCCAACTTCTCCTCGTCCAACCCCGGTGCGTCGAAGGGGTTGCGGCGCCGCCGGTGCGGCAGCGCCAGCCGCGCGGCCGTCCGCACGTCCTCGGCCAGCACCTGCGTACGGCCCGCCCAGGCGGCCAGCGCGACGGCCGTCCTGGCCATCACGATGTCCGCGCGCAGCCCGTCCACCTCGAAGGCCGCGCAGACCGCGGTGATCTGCCGCAGCGCGGCGTCGGTGAGGACCACCCGCGGCAGCAGCTCCCGGGCCGTGACGATCCGCCCGGCGAGGGCGCGCTCCTCCTCCGCCCACCGCCCGGCGAAGCCGTCCGGGTCGGCGTCGTACGCCAGCCGCCGCCGCACCACCTCGGCCCGCTCCTCCGGCTCCCGGGTCGCGGTCACCTCCACCGTGAGCCCGAACCGGTCGAGCAGCTGCGGCCGCAGCTCGCCCTCCTCCGGGTTCATCGTCCCCACCAGCAGGAACCGCGCGGCATGCCGGACCGACACGCCCTCCCGCTCGATGTGCGAGCGGCCCATCGCGGCCGCGTCCAGCAGCAAATCGACCAGGTGGTCCCCGAGAAGATTCACCTCGTCCACATAGAGGACCCCGCGATGCGCGGCGGCCAGCAGCCCCGGCTCGTACGCCTTCACGCCCTCGCCGAGCGCCCGTTCCAGATCCAGCGACCCCGTGAGCCGGTCCTCGGTCGCTCCGACCGGCAACTCGACCAGCGGGGTGGGCCGCTGAGAGACCGTCAGCCCGGAGGCCGGGTCGTGCGGACCGTCCGGGCACTCCGGGTCCGGTGCTTCCGGATCGCAGGCGAACCGGCAGCCCCCCACCACCTCAAGTCCCGGCAGCAGCCCGGCCAGCGCCCGCACGGCGGTGGACTTGGCGGTGCCCTTCTCGCCGCGCACGAGCACGCCGCCGACGGCCGGACTCACCGCGTTCAGCAGCAGCGAGAGCCGCAGATCGTCCATGCCGACCACGGCGGTGAACGGATAGGTGGCGGTCACAGGCTGATCACTCCTCCGGGGGACTCTGCGGGCGAGGGTCGGTGGAACGGGGAACTCACTCGTCGCCCTCCAGGTCGCCTTCGAGCTCGAGATAGGCGGCACGCAGCCGGTTCAGGGTCTCCTGATCCGGTTCGGACCACAGCCGCCGGTCGGCGGCCTCCAGGAGGCGTTCTGTGATGCCGCGCAGCGCCCAGGGGTTGGACTTGCGCATGAACTCCTGGTTCTCGGCGTCGAAGACGTACTCCGCCGCCAGCTTCTCGTACATCCAGTCATCGACCACCCCCGCGGTGGCGTCATAGCCGAACAGGTAGTCGACGGTCGCGGCCATCTCGAAGGCACCCTTGTAGCCGTGCCGCCGCATGGCGGCCATCCAGCGGGGGTTGACCACCCGGGCGCGGAAGACCCGGTGGGTCTCCTCGCCCAGCGTGCGCGTCTTCACCTGGTCCGGTACGGCCGAGTCGCCGACGTACGCCTCCGGCGAGTCCCCCGTCAGATGGCGGACCATCGCCACCATCCCGCCGTGGTACTGGAAGTAGTCGTCGGCATCGGCGATGTCATGTTCGCGTGTGTCGACATTCTTCGCCGCCACCGCGATCCGCCGGAACGCCCGCTCCATGTCCCCGCGTGCCGCCGCGCCGTCCAGCCCGCGCCCGTACGCATAGCCGCCCCAGACCGCGTAGACCTCGGCGAGGTCCGCGTCCGAGCGCCAGTTGCGGGCGTCGATCAGCGGGAGCAGGCCGGCGCCGTACGCGCCCGGCTTGGAGCCGAAGATCCGGGAGCTCGCCCGCCGCCGGTCGCCGTGTTCGAGGACGTCCGCCTCGACATGGGCCCGGACGTAGTTCCGCTCCTCCGGCTCGTCCAGCGCGGCCACCGCCCGCACCGCGTCGTCCACCAGCGCGATCACATGCGGGAAGGCGTCCCGGAAGAAGCCGGAGATGCGCATCGTCACATCGACCCGGGGGCGCCCGAGCTCCTCGATCGACACCACCTCGAAGCCGGTCACCCGCCGCGAGGCGTCGTCCCACACCGGCCGGCAGCCCAGCAGCGCCAGGATCTCCGCGATGTCGTCGCCCTGCGTCCGCATGCAGGAGGTGCCCCACACCGTCAGGCCCACCGAGCGCGGGTACTCCCCGCCGTTGTCCGCCCGGTAGCGGGCGATCAGCGAGTCCGCCAGCGACTGCCCGACCTCCCAACTCAGCCGGGAGGGAATCGCCTTGGGGTCGACCGAGTAGAAGTTCCGCCCGGTCGGCAGCACGTTCACCAGCCCCCGGGTCGGCGAGCCGGACGGCCCCGCCGGGACGTACCCGCCGCGCAGCGCGCGCAGCACGTGCCCGATCTCGTCCGTGGTCCGCGCCAGCCGCGGCACCACCTCCCGGCAGGCGAACTCCACCACGGGCGCGGCCCCTTCGGGCACCCCGACCTGTCCGAAGATCCGGGACAGGGTGGGCCCGACGGCCTCCGCCGCCCAGCCGTCCTCCTCCATCGCCTCCGCGATCCGCCGGCACAGCCGCTCCAGTAGGTCGATCGCGTCGGAGCCGGTCCGCGCCGGACCCTCCACCAGCGACCGCAGCTCCCCGGAGACCTCCACCGCCGCCCCGGGCTCGGCGAGCAGCGCCTTCTCGCTCAGCCCGAACCTGGCCGCGAGCACCGCCCGCAGCCCCGGCAGCGCGGCCGCCTGCCCGCCCCACACCTGCGCCGACCGCAGCACCGCCAGCACCAGGTTGACCCGCGCCTCGCCGACCGGCCCCCCGCCCAGCACATGCAGCCCGTCCCGGATCTGCACGTCCTTGATCTCGCAGAGGTAGCCGTCGATGTGCATCACGAAGGAGTCGAACTCGTCCGCCTCCGGCTGCTCGTCCACATGGAGGTCGTGGTGGAGCTCGGCGGCCTTCACCAGGGTCCAGATCTGCGCCCGCACGGCCGGGGCCTTCGTCGGGTCCAGATCGCTCACCAGGGCGTACTCGTCGAGGAGTTGCTCCAGCTTGGCCAGGTCCCCGTAGGTGTCGGCCCGGGCCATCGGCGGCACCAGGTGGTCCACCACGGTCGCGTGCCCGCGCCGCTTGGCCTGCGTCCCCTCACCGGGGTCGTTGACGATGAACGGGTAGACCAGCGGCAGTTCGCCCAGCACCGCGTCCGGCGCGCAGCCGCGCGACAGCCCGAGGCCCTTGCCCGGCAGCCACTCCATCGTCCCGTGCTTGCCCATGTGAACGATCGCGTCCGCGCCGAAGGAGTTCTCCAGCCAGCGGTAGGCCGCCAGATAGTGGTGGGAGGGCGGCAGGTCGGGGTCGTGGTAGATCGCGATCGGGTTCTCCCCGAAGCCGCGCGGCGGCTGGATCATCACCATCACGTTGCCGAACCGCAGCGCCGCGAGGACGATCTCGTCCCCGTCCACGTACAGCTCGCCGGGCGCCGGGCCCCACTTCTCCAGTACGCCGTCCCGCAGTTCGGGGTCCAGCCGGCCGAACCACTCCTGGTAGTCCTTCAGCGGCACCCGGGCCGGCGCGGCGGCCAGCTGCTCCTCGGTCAGCCACTCCACGTCGTGCCCGCCGGCCGCGATCAGCCGGTGGATCAACTCGTCGCCGGTCTCCGGCAGTTCACCGGTGACATAGCCGGCCTCGCGCAGCGCCTCCAGCAGCCGCACCGCCGAGACGGGGGTGTCCAGGCCCACCGCGTTGCCGACCCGCGAGTGCTTGGTCGGGTACGCGGTGAAGACCAGCGCGATCCGCTTCTCCGCGTTCTCCTTGTGCGCCAGCGCCGCATGCCGCACGGCGATCCCGGCCACCCGGGCGGCCCGCTCCGGGTCGGCCACGTACACCGGGACGTCCCCCTCGCCCATCTCCTTGAAGGAGAACGGCACGGTGACGATCCGCCCGTCGAACTCCGGGATGGCCACCTGCATCGCCGCGTCCATCGGCGAGAGCGCCGCGTCCGAGGCCTCCCAGGCGGCACGGCTGGAGGTCAGGCAGAGCCCCTGCAGCACCGGAACGTCCAACTCGGCCAGCGCGCCGACGTCCCAGGCCTCCTCCTCGCCCCCCGCCGAGGCCTCGGCCGCCACCGAACCCCCGGCGGCCAGCACGGTGGTGACGAGGGCGTCGCACCGGCCCAGCAGCTCGTACAGCCCCGGCTCGGCCCCGCGCAGCGAACCGCAGTACACCGGAAGGGGGTTGGCGCCCCGCTCGGCGATCGCCGCGCACAGCACGTCCACGAACCCGGTGTTCCCGGAGAGCTCGTGCGCCCGGTAGAAGAGCACCCCGACCGTCGGCCGGCCCTCCGCCACCGCGTACGACCCGTGCACCCCGTAGGCCGGCATCGCGCGGGCCGGCTCGAAGCCCTCGCCCCGCATCAGCACCGTGTCGCCGAGGAACCGGGCCAGCTCCCGCAGGTTCGCCGGGCCGCCCTCGACCAGGTAGCCCAGCGCCTCCGCGACCACCCCGGCCGGCACCGTGGACATCCCCATCAGCTCGGCGTCCGGCACCGACTCGCCGCCCAGCAGCACCGCCGGCAGCCCGGAGGCGGCGATCGCCGCCAGCCCGTCCTCCCAGGCACGCCGCCCGCCGAGCAGCCGTACGACGACCACCTCGGCGCCGTCCAGCAGCCCCGGCAGGTCCTCCTCGGCGTCCACCCGGGAGGGGTTGCCGATGCGGTAGTCCGCCCCGGACGCCCTGGCCGCCAGCAGATCCGTGTCCGCCGTCGACAGCAGCAGGACCCGCGCCGTGCGGGTCGCCGTATCCGTCACCCTGACTACCTTCTCTCGCTCGCCGTTCACGCCGGTGCCCCCGGCGGTACGAACGGCAGTCCGCGCGGCACGCCGTCCTCGATCAGGCGCAGCAGCGCCTTGGTGTCCATGTGCTCCCCGACCAGATCGCCGAGCCGGTCGAGTTGCTCCTCGCGGCGGGCCGCGAAGGAGACGTCGGGGGCCGGCCTGAAGTCCCGGCCCGCGGCGGACGCCGCCTGCCGCAGCCAGTCCCGCCGGAACCCGTCGTTCTCCAGCAGCCCGTGCCAGGTGGTGCCCCAGACCGAGCCCACCCGGCAACCGTCCTCGGGACGGCCGTGGCGGGGGTCCACGATGAACGGCTCCCCGCCCTCAACCTCCGCCACCCCGTGGTGGATCTCGTAGCCCAGCACCGGCCGCCCGTCCACCGTGCCGCTCGGCCGGGCCAGCGTCTTCTCCCGGGCGAAGTCGAACCGCAGCGGCAGCAGCCCCAGCCCGGGCACGTCCCCGGCCTTCGACTCCACCCGGTCCGAGATCTCCCTGCCGAGCATCTGGTAGCCGCCGCAGACCCCGAGCACCGAGCGCCCGGAGGCGGCGAAGGCGCCCACCGCGCGGTCGAGCCGACGCCCCCTCAGCCATTCCAGGTCGGCGACGGTGGCCCTGGTCCCGGGCAGCACCAGGGCGTCCGCCCCGGCCAGCTCCTCGGGCCGGGTCACGAACCGCACCAGCACGCCCGGCTCCTGGGCCAGCGCGTCCACGTCGGTGAAGTTGGAGAGCCGGGGCAGCCGCAGCACGGCCACGTCCAGCACCTCCCGCCCGACCGGGGCGCCGCCGCTGAGGACGCCCGGGCGGGCGTCCAGCGCCAGCGAGTCCTCGGCGTCCAGCCACAGCCCGTTCAGCATCGGCAGGACGCCGAGCACCGGACGGCCGGTGAGCCCGCGCAGCATCTCCAGTCCGGGTTCCAGCAGCCGGGCGTCGCCGCGGAACTTGTTGACCACCCAGCCCGCCAGCTGGGCCTGGTCCTCCGCGCTCAGCAGGGCCTGCGTGCCGTACATCGCCGCGAAGACCCCGCCCCGGTCGATGTCCCCGACCACCACCACCGGCAGGCCGGCCGCGGTGGCCAGCCCCATGTTGGCGATGTCCCCGGAGCGGAGGTTGATCTCGGCGGGGGAGCCGGCCCCCTCGCAGACCACCACCTCGTACCCGGCCCGCAGTTCGGCCAGGCACTCCAGGGCGGCCTCCAGCAGCGCGGGCTTGCGCTCCCGGTAGTCCAGCGCGCTGACCTCGGCGACCGCCCGGCCGCGCAGCACCACCTGGCTGCGGCCGTCCCCACCCGGCTTGAGCAGTACCGGGTTCATCGCCGCGGACGGCTCGATCCGGCAGGCCGCCGCCTGCATCGCCTGGGCGCGGCCGATCTCGGCGCCGTCCAGGGTGACGAAGGAGTTCAGCGACATGTTCTGCGCCTTGAAGGGCGCCACCCGCACGCCCTGCCGGCTGAGCCAGCGGCAGATCCCGGCGGTCACCACGCTCTTGCCCGCGTCCGAGGTGGTCCCCGCCACCAGCAGCGCCCCGCTCATCGGCGGGCCCCCGTCCGCACGGCCCGCCGGCCGACGGCCCGCGCTCCGGCCCGCGCTCCCGCCCGCACGGCAGCACGGCCGACCAGCGCCGTCCCCAGCGCCAGCGCCCCCACCCGCCGCGACAGCACACAGGCACGCTCGATGTCCGCGCGCTCCGGCGCACGCAACTCGGCGCCGAGCACGGGTCGCCGCTCGACCCTCTCCCCGTACGCCAACTCGCCCCCGAGGCGCACCCCCAGCGCTCCCGCGAAGGCCGACTCGGCCTGTCCGGCGTTCGGGCTCGGGTGGGCGCCCCCGTCCCGCCGCCAGACCCGCAGCGCGCGCCGCCGCGCGCCCGGCCCGGCCGCGGCGGCCGTGAGGAGTGCGGTCAGCCGCGCCCCCGGCCAGCCGGCGAGGTCGTCCAGCCGGGCGGAGGCCCAGCCGAACCGCTCGTACCTGGGGGAGCGGTGGCCCACCATCGCGTCCAGGGTGTTGACGGCCCGGAAGGCGAGCAGCCCGGGTGCGCCCGCCAGAGCGCCCCACACCAGCGCGTTCACCACCGCGTCCGCGGTGTTCTCGGCCACCGACTCGACGACCGCGCGAGCGATCCCCGCCTCGTCCAGCCCGTGCGGATCCCGCCCGCAGAGATGGGGCAGCCGCGCCCTGGCCGCCGCGAGGTCGCCCCCCGCCAGCAGCCCGTCGATCGCCCGCGCCTCCCGTACCAGGGTCGCGCCGCCGAGCACCGCCCAGGCGGCGGCCCCGGCGAGGGCGGTCCCGGCCGGGGGCCGGCGGCGCAGCGCGCGCTCCGCGAGCAGCGCCCCCGCCGCCACGGTGCCGGTGGAGACGGCGGTGAAGAGCACGCCGGCAGCCCGGCGGTCGGCGTAGAGACGGTGTTCGAGGCGGGTGGCGGCGCGTCCGAAGGCCGCCACCGGGTGGCCGCGGCGCGGGTCGCCGATCACCGCGTCCAGGGCGTAGCCGAGCGGCGCCCCGAGAAGGAGTCGGTCCACGTCCCGTCAGCTCCGCCGTGCGGCGGGCCGGTCGACAGGGAAAGGACCCGCGGGTCCGCGCGCAGCAGGCATGGCGAAGTGTCCTCACTCAGGGTCCGCGCCCTGGCTCGACGAGAACGGAGGTGAGAGTCTCCTGGCTCCCGGATCTGCGCTTCCTCCGGCCTTCCAGCCGCCTTGCGGCGGCCGTGGCGACGAGCGGAGGAGGGCTCCCCGGTGACAGTGGCGGGACCGCGCCGGATTCGCACCGGCTTCCTCTCCATGCCTCCGTATGGCGGACAAATCCCACCACGCGGGCCCGCGCAGCGTCAACACGGCCGGGGTGCGGCCGCCCTGGTGGGGGCCGCACCCCGGCCGTTGCCGCTCCTCGGTCCTCGGCGCGCGGTATGCGGTGTGCGGTGCGAAACGCGCGGTGCGCGTGGCCGCGGGGGGAGTGCCGGGCTACCTGCGCAGCGCCCGGATCGTCGGATGCTGGGCGCCGGTGCCGGTGTCCGGCAGCAGCGGCGGCCGGTAGCCCGGCCGGGCGCCGGAGGCCGGATGCCCCCGCCACGGGCGCCCGCGCAGTCCGATCGGCAGCGGGCGCGGCATGGGGTCGGGGGTCCGTCCGTGCTGGGGCTCCGGTTCGGCCGTCCGCCCCGGCTCGGCGGGCGAGGGCGCGAGGCCCGCCCCCGGGGCACCGCCCACCGGTTCGGCGGCTCCGGGTGTCCCGCTCAACTCCGCCTCGCCGAGGGCCTCCTGGGCCTCCCGGCCCTCCGCGGACAGCGACGCGTACCCGCCCGGGGGCACCAGCACGTGATCCTCGAACCAGGACAGGATCAGAATCACCAGAAGGGCGACGGGGGGTATCAAAAGGCCGAGAAGAACGGACATCATGGGCACCGCCTCGCTGTCGAGTGCTCCGACCGGGACGCCCGCCTCCGCCTGCCCCCAAGTCGCGAGGCGTCCGGAAACCAGCCTCAGGCCTCCAGCGCGAATCCGCACGTCGAGTCGCGTCGCGGTCACCCTGGGCAATCGCCTGCCCCTGGGACGCGGGGCCACCCGCGGCGGCCCGACGCTTCACCGCCCGAGCACTCGGTTTCGGCCGCGCCGAAGCGGCCCCGGGGCCCGTGCCCGGGGCGCCCGCCCCGCCCCGGAGAAAGCCCGGGATCCGGGGCCCCGAGGATCACCGATACGGAGTATCGCCCCAGCTCACCGGCGGTGGCCGGGGGCAGGGGGCCGGCCTCGCCGCCCCGCTCGGGCCCGTGACCCGAGGGAACCCTGTGGTTCCCGGTACGGGGCTTCCGCGGCCCGGCGGAGGTCAGAATGTCCGGATCCCGCCCGGTGCGGGCCCCGCGCGGCCCCCCGGCCCGGAACGGCCCTCAGCGGCCCGAGACGAGGTCCGCGATCCGGGCGATGGTGCTGGTCCGCTCCCCGCGCCCGGCGGCCTCGGCCCGGTCCGCCGCGTGGTACGCCGCGTACATCCCCTGCACGCCGATCCAGCGCAGCGGCTCCGGCTCCCAGCGGCGCACCGCGTGGTCCACCCAGGGCAGCGCGGTCAGCTCGGTGTCCCCGCCCTGCCCCTCGGCGCGCAGCACCAGGTCGCGGAGGGTCCGGGCGGCCAGGTTGGTGGTGGCCACCCCCGAGCCGACGTAGCCGCCGGCCGCGCCGAGCCCGCTCGCCCGGTCCAGCTGCACCGTGGTGCACCAGTCCCGGGGCACCCCGAGCACCCCCGACCAGGTGTGGCTGAGCGGCACGTCCGCGGCCCGCGCGCCCAGCGCCGGGAAGAAGTCGCGGACGATCCCGCGCAGCTGGCGCACCGCCCGCTCCCGGGTGGTCCCGTCGTGGTCGGTCCGTGAGCCGTAGCGGTAGGGGACGCCCCGGCCGCCCAGCGCGATCCGGTCGTCCGCGGTCCGCTGGGCGTACATGTACGCGTGGGCGAAGTCGCCCAGCACGGTGCCGGACTCGCCCCAGCCGGCCTCCGCCCAGAAGGACTCCGGCAGCGGCTCGGTCAGCACGATCGAGGAGTTCATCGGCAGCCACGTCCGCCGCTCCCCGGCCAGGTCCGCGGTGAACCCCTCCGTCAGCCGCAGCACGTAGCGGGCCGAGACGGTGCCGTAGGGGGTGACCGCGCGGGCCTTCCCGTCCGGCTGCCCCTGGGCCGGCAGGATCCGCTCCACCGGGGTGGACTCGTGGATCCGCACCCCCATCCGCTCCACCGTCCGGGCCAGTCCGGTGACCAGCTTGGCGGGCTGGATCCGGGCGCCGTGCGGGGTCCAGGTCCCGCCGAGGGCGCCCTCGACCGCGATCCGCTCCCGGGTCCCGGCGGCGTCCAGCACCAGCCGCTCCCGGTCGCCGTAGCCGTACTCCTCCTGGGCGAACGACCGGAGGCGGGCCAACTGGGCCGGGGTGCGGGCGACTTCGAGTACCCCGCCCTTGCGGATGTCGGCCTCGATCGACTCCTCGCGGGCTGCCCGGATCACCTCGTCCACCGTGCCGTCCATGGCCCGCTGCAGATCACCGGCGGCGGCCCGGCCGTACCGCTTGGCGAAGACCCCGCGGCCGGCGAAGCCGTTGTAGAGCCAGCCGCCGTTCCGGCCCGAGGCGCCGAAGCCGCAGAACCGCCGCTCCAGCACGGTGATCCGCAGCCCCGGATCGGCCTTGCGCAGGTAGTACGCGGTCCACAGCCCGGTGAAGCCGCCGCCGACGATGCACACGTCGGCCTCGGCCGAACCGTCCAGGGCCGGCCGGGGCCTGGGCAGCCCGATCGAGGAGAACCAGTACGACACGCCGCCGTTGATCACTTTGCTCACGCCGCCGGACGCTACCCGCCGCTCCGGCCTGCGGGAAGGGGGTCGGGAAGGGTCCGACCTTCATCTCGGACGGCCGTACTGCGATGGCGGTGCCGCTCCCCGGGTATTGGGATGGCTGACGGAACATCGACGGCGGAAGCGGGGTGCGCGATGCGGTGGGGCAAGACAGCGGTGCTGGCGACGGCTTCGGCGGTGGGCGCCGGGGCGGTCGCCGCGGTGCTCGCCGGTCGTGCCGTCTCGGACCTCTCGGTCCGCCAGCGCGGCGGCGACCCGGCGGCGGCCGACGGGCTGCGGGTGCACGCCACCGCGGCCGGGCGGGTGGCCCTGACCCGCACCGAGGACACCCAGCGCCCCGGCCGCTACGGCCTGGAGTGGCCGGACCCCGGGGACGGCGTGGATCCCGGCCTGACCGGCCACGCGGTCGTCGGCGACCTGCTGGAGACCACCGCGCAGACCTCCGTCCGCCGGCTGGAGCGGGTGGACCGCGGGGAGCTGGCGATCGGCGCCCGGGCCACCCTGACGCCCCGGGTGCACACCGGCACCCCCGACTCCGCCTTCGGCCTGGAGTACTCCGACACCGCCGTCCGCGGTGAGCTGGGCCCGATGCCCGCCTGGTACGTGCCGGGGCTGCGGGAGCCGTGGGTGATCGCGGTGCACGGGCTCGGCGCCGACCGCGAGCAGGTGCTGCCGGTGCTGCCGGTGTTCTCCCGGATCAGCGTCCCGGTGCTGGCGATCACCTATCGCAACGACCCCGGGGCGCCCCGCTCGCCGGACGGCCTCGGGCACTTCGGCAGCACCGAGTGGCGGGACGTCGAGGCGGCGATCCGGCTGGCGGTGGACAGCGGGGCCACCCGGATCGTCCTCTACGGCTGGTCGCTGGGGGCCGCGATGGTCCTCCAGGCGGCGGCCGAGTCCTCCTGGAAGGACCTCGTCCGGGGCGTCGTGCTGGACTCGGCGGTGCTGGACTGGAGGGCCACCGCGCAGGCCGTCAGCCGCCGCCGGGGCGTCCCGGGGCCGCTGGCCGAGCTCGGGGTGCTGGCCGCCGAGGGGAGGGCCGGAGTCGACCAGCGGGTCTTCGACCGGCTCGGGGAGGGCGTCAACGCGCCGATCCTGGCGCTGCACAGCCCGGACGACCCGATCGCGCCGATCGCCCCCGTCCGGCGGCTGGTCGGCCGGCACCACGACCAGGCCGTGCTGAACGAGTTCCCGCACGGGGCGCACGCGGCGCTGTGGAACGTCGACCAGGACGGCTACGAGACGGCGCTGAGCAGGTTCTTCACCCCGCTGGTCTGAACTCCTCGTCCGGGATGTGAGACGCCGGCCGGTTCCGTGCGGCCGGACGGGCGATCGTCCGCCGAACGGTCTCCGGCCCTGTGACTCCTGGGGCATGACGGCGCTTTGGTCCGCTTCGTCCATGCCGGAAGATCCCGCGATGTGACAACGGGCCCGGGTAGGGGGAAGACTGCACGGCGTGACGTCCCGGAACTCGCGCGACCGTGATGCCCGTCCCCGTTCCGCTCGGGGCGCCGCCGAGCGTCCCTCCGATTCGGAGGGGGCCGGATCGGCGCCCGCCCCGTTGCGGGCCGGACCGGCGACCGCCCCGATGCGGGCCGTGACCCGCCTCCCCGGCGGGGGCCCCGCCGGAGAGCCTGCCGCGAACCGTCCCACCGCCGTGAACCATCCGGCCCCCGCCCCCCGGGCGGCGGCGCCGGCCGCGCCGCCCGGCCCAGCCACCCGGCCGCGCGGCACGGCAACGGCCCCACCCCTCCGCCGCACGGGCAGCCTGGACCGGCCGCCCTCGCCATGCTGGCCAGGCGGCTCCTCGCGGACGCCGTACGGGTCGCCCGCTGGGCCGGCGAACTGCCGGCCGTCGACCGCCGCGGCGACCTGCTGCCGGACGACGCCCAGGCGGCCGGACGGGCGCTCGGGATGACCGTCGGCGCCGCCGCCGAGTCCTGGGAGCGGGCCCGGCTGGTCGGCCTGGTCGAGCTGCGCGGGGCCGGCGCCGGCCCCGGCTGGCGGCTGCACGCCTGGGAGCACGACGACGACGCGGTGCTCCGCGGCTGGGCGGCGCTCTTCGACGCCTGGACGCTGCTGGTGCCCGTGCCGAGCGCGGTTCCGGCCGCGCTGGCCGGGATGTCCGTGGACCACGCCCCGCAACTCCTCTCCTTCGTCCACCTGGTGGACG
Organism: Phaeacidiphilus oryzae TH49; assembly: GCF_000744815.1. Lineage (NCBI taxonomy): Bacteria > Bacillati > Actinomycetota > Actinomycetes > Kitasatosporales > Streptomycetaceae > Phaeacidiphilus > Phaeacidiphilus oryzae. The sequence continues at coordinate 1,735,772 of NZ_JQMQ01000005.1, read as the reverse complement.
GTCCGGTGGCCGTCGCCGAGCTCCTCGAACTGCTCCGCCGGGGCCTGGACGAGCAGTGGCGCGGCGGCCCGGCGATGGCGGGGGGAGCGGGCCCGGGCGGGGCCGCGCACAGCCCCGTGCCGCATGCCGCCTCCGCGGTCCACGCGGTGCGCGGCGCCGGGCGGGGCGACCCGCCGGAGCCCGGCGAGGTCGCCGAGGTCCTGCAGTGGATGGTGGACGGCTTCGCCGCGGTCGGCGCGCTGGTCAGGCATCGGCCGGCGGCCGGCGAGGAGCAGCTGATCGAGCTCTCCCCGCTGGGCCACTGGGCGGTCCGGGCCAAGCTGGAGGAGATCTGCGTGGTCGCGCAGACCGCCGCCGGCCACATCGAGAAGAGCGCCGCCGAGATGCTCGGCGCCTGCGCCGGCTACACCCCCGGGCCGGCCCGCGCCGAGTACCGGGCGTGGGTCGCGGCCAGGCCGGTGGACCGGGCGGTCGCCGAGCTGCTGGAGGTGGCACGCGGGGACGACCCGCTGCTGCGCGGGCTCGCCTTCGAGACCCTCCGGGTCGCCGGCCACCCGGCCGAGCCCGCCGTGCGCGCCGCCGCCGACGAGCCGGCGCTGCGGCCGTACGCGCTGCTCTGGCTGGCCGAGCAGGCCGACGAGGGGATCGACCCGTCCGAGGTGCTGGACGCCGAGGACGCGACCTGGCTGTGGGTCGACACGGGGGCGGCGGTCCTGGAGCACGGCGACACCGCGATGCTGGTGCAGCATGTGCAGGGCGCGGTGAGCGCCGACCCGGCGGGCCTCTTCGCCAGCGTGCGGGCCACCGGCCACCCGCGGGCCGGTCAGGTGCTGGCCGCGGTGGCCTCCGCCCATCCCGACCCCGCGATCGCCCGCGCGGCCCGGCGCAGCGCCTTCAGCGTCCACCAGGGTGGCGCGTAACGGCAGGTGCGGCCGCCGGGCCGGCCCCGCGCGGCCGGTGCGCATGGCACCATGGGGCCCGTGGTATTCGAGAGCGGGGACCACCGCGCGCGTGAAGCCGATGCTCGTACCGCCGCCGCGCGACTCGTCGCGGAGGAGGTCCACGGCGTCGCCCTGGTCTGGGTGGACAACGCCGGACTGCAACGGGTGAAGACCGTGCCGACCGCGCGCCTCCCGGAGGCCTGCGCCTGGGGCGTGGGGATGTCCCCGGTCTTCGACACCTACCTGGTCGACGACTCCGCGACCCGCGGCCGCCACCTCGGCGGGCCCTCCGGCGACCTGCGGCTCTTCCCCGATCTGGACCGCCTCACCGTCCTCGCCGGCCAACCGGGCTGGGCCTGGGCGCCGGTCGACCGCCGGCGCCAGGACGGTCTGCCGCACCCCGCCTGCCAGCGGCGGTTCGCGGCCCGGATGGTGGAGGCCGCGGCCGAGGCCGGCCTGGAACTGCGCGCGGGCTTCGAGACCGAGTGGATCGTCACCAGGGGGCAGGAGGGCGACGGCGGGCCGCCGTTCGCGTACCCCACCGACGGACCCGCCTACGGGATGCACCGGGTCACCGACCTCTCGGACTACCTCGCCGACCTCCTCCGCGCCTTCCGCGCCCAGGAGATGACGGTCCTTCAGCTGCACCCGGAGTACTCGCCCGGCCAGTTCGAACTCTCCCTCGCGCCGGAGGACCCGGTCGGCGCCGCCGACACCGCCGTACTGGTCCGGGACACCGTGCGGGCCGTCTCGGCCCGGCACGGGCTGCGCGCCTCCTTCGCCCCGGTCTTCGAGCCCGGCGGGGTCGGCAACGGCGGCCACCTCCACCTCAGCCTGTGGCAGGAGGGCCGCAACCTCTCCGCCGGCGGCCCCGGCCGGCACGGGCTCACCGCGGAGGCCGAGGCCTTCCTCGCCGGGGTGCTGGCCGAACTGCCCGCCCTCCTCGCCGTCGGCGCGCCCACCCCCGCCAGCTACCTCCGGCTGGTCCCCTCGCACTGGGCCGGCGCCTTCTCCTGCTGGGGGCTGGAGAACCGGGAGGCCGCGCTGCGGCTGGTCACCGGCAGCACCGGCGAGGAGGCCCGGGCCGCCAACGCCGAACTCAAGTGCGTGGACCAGGCGGCCAATCCGTACCTCCTGGTCGGCGCCGTGATCGCGGCGGGCCTGGCCGGGCTGCGGGGGAAGGCCGAGCTGCCGCCGGAGGTGGACGGCGATCCGGCCGCGCTGCCCGAGGACCGGCGCCCGGCCCGGCTGCCGGTCTCGCTCGACGAGTCGCTGGCCGCGTTCCGCGGTTCCCGGGTCCTCGCGGAGGCGCTCGGCGAGGTGCTCCACGACACGGTGGCCGCCGTCCGCGCCGCCGAGATCGAGCTGTTCGCCGGCCGCGGTCCGGAGGAGACCGCGGCGGCGACCCGCTGGAGATACTGAACCAGGCACGCCCGCACAACCCGTACAGCCCGCACCGCACAGCACCGCATCGCACTGCTTTCGCTCGTGTACGCGCAGCCGAAGGGGGCAGCAGGACAGCATGACGGTCGATCAGCACTGCCATTCGGTCGTGTCCGGCCAACTGGACGACCGCGCCTTCGCCGCCCTCCTCACCGAGTCGGACCGCCCGCCGGCCCCGGCCACCAGTCCGTGGGACAGCCAACTCGGCTTCGCCGTCCGGCGGTTCTGCGCGCCGCTGCTGGAACTACCGCAGCACGCCTCGGCCGCCGACTACCTCGCCGCCCGCCGGGCCCTCGGCCACGCCGAGGCCACCACCCGGCTGCTGCGCGCCGCCGACCTGGACACCCTGCTGGTCGACACCGGCCTGCCCGGCCCCTCCGCCCCGGCCGAGCGGCGGATCGGCACCGCCCCCGGTCCCAACGCCCCGCTGCTGCCGCTGCGGGACCTCGCCGAGGCGGCGGACGCCCGCGCCTTCGAGGTGGTCCGGCTGGAGACGGTGGCCGAGCGCACCGCCCCCGCCTGCACCGCCGAGACCTACGCCACCGCCCTGGACGACGCCCTCCACGCGGCGGTCGGCGAGGCGGTCGCGGTCAAGTCGGTGCTGGCCTACCGGCACGGCCTGGACATCAGCCCCGAGCCGCCGTCCCCGCGCGAGGTCACCGCGGCCGCCGGCGCCTGGCTGCGCACCCTGGAGAAGGCCGAGACCGGCGGCGGCCGGCCGGCCGCCCGCCCCGGCTCACCGATCCGGTGCTCCTCCGCCATCTCCTGTGGCGGGGGGTCGAGTTGGGGCTGCCGCTGCAACTCCACACCGGCTTCGGGGACCCGGACCTGACCCTCCACCGGGCTGACCCTTCGCTGCTCACCCCTTTCATACGGGCGGTCGAGCCCACCGGAGCCCGCCTGGTCCTGCTGCACAGCTACCCGTACCACCGGCAGGCGGCCTGGCTGGCGCAGGCCTTTCCGCACGTCTACGCGGACATCGGCCTCGCCGTCTCCTACGCCGGCGCGGGCGCCCGGCGGATCCTCGCCGAGACGCTGGAGCTGGCGCCCTTCGGCAAGCTGCTCTTCTCCACCGACGCCTACGGCCTGCCGGAGCTCTTCCTGGTCGGCACGGCCCAGTTCGAGGCGGCGCTGGACGGGGTGCTGGGGGAGTGGACGGGGGCCGGCGCCTGGTCCCCGGCGGACGCCTCCCGGGTCGCGGTGATGATCCGCTCCGCCAACGCCCGCCGGCTGTACGCTCTCCCGGAACGGCAGCGCTACTAGTCGGCCAGGGGGTCCAGCACCGATGCGGGTCTACATCAGCGCGGACATGGAGGGCGTCACCGGGCTCGTCGACTCGCAGGACGTCCAACTGGGCGGCGGGGAGTACGAGTACGGTCGGGCGATGATGACCGAGGACGTCAACGCGGCGGTGCGCGGCGCGCTGGCCGCCGGGGCCGAGTACGTGCTGGTCAACGACTCCCATATGACGATGCGGAACCTCCTCCCCGACCGGATCCACCCGGAGGCCGTCCTCCAGCGGGGGAAGCCGAAGCGGCACGGCATGGTCGAGGGTCTGGACGGCTCGTACGACGCGATGCTGTGCATCGGCTACCACGCCCGCGCCGGGCGGTTGGGCGTGCTCAGCCACAGCTATATGGGCCATGAGATCGAGGACATGTGGCTGGACGGCCGGCCCACCGGCGAGTTCGGCTTCGCCCATGCCGTCGCGGCGGCGCACGGGGTGCCGGTGGTCGCGGTCAGCGGGGACGACGCGGCCTGCGCGGAGGCGGCGGAGTGGGAGCCGCGGATCAGCCGGGCGGTGGTGAAGCACGCCAAGGACCGGTTCGCCGCGCGGCTGGTGCCGCCGGCGGAGGCGCGGAAGGCGATCGAGGAGGCGTGCGCCGAGGGCGTGCGCGCGGCGGCGGGCGGGGCGCGCCCGGCGGACCAGGCGGTCGGGGCCGACGGACGGGCGGTGGAACTGGCCGTGCGCTGGCAGAACGCCTCGGTGGCGAGCCAGTTGACGGCGGTGCCGGGGGTCTCGCTGCGGGACGACAGGACCGTGGTGGTGCACGGGACGGCGCCGGACCTCTTCGCCCTCTTCGGGGTCTTCATGCGGGTGGCGTCCAACCTCACCAACCAGCATCCGTACTGTTGAGGTTGGTAAGCGTTTTCTAGGATGGTCGGACGCCGCAGATGCCGAGCCGTCCGGAGACCGCCTGATGCCAGCCGCCGACCGCGTCCTCGTCTACACCCGCACCACCGGCTACCGCCACGCGTCCATCCCCGCGGGGGCGGCGGCGCTGGCCGAACTCGCCGAGGGGGCCGGGCTGCGGGCCGAGCACACCGAGGACCCGGCCGCCTTCCGCGCGCGGTCGCTGCGGGACTGTGCGGCGGTGGTCTTCCTCTCCACCAGCGGCGAGGTCCTCGACCCGGAGGGGCGGGAGGCGCTGACCGGCTTTGTCGCCTCCGGCGGCGGCTACCTCGGCGTCCACGGCGCCAGCACGACGGAGTACGACTGGCCGTACTACGGCGAGCTGGTCGGCGCGCGCTTCGACGGGCACCCGGAGATCCAGCCGGCGGTCGTCACCGTCGAGGACGCCGACCACCCCGCGACCGCGCATCTGCCCGCGCGCTGGGAGTGGACCGACGAGTGGTACGGCTTCCGCGCCAACCCGCGCGGGGCGGTGCGGGTGCTGGCGGGGGTGGACGAGTCCACGTACCGGGGCGGCGGCATGGGCGCCGACCACCCGCTGGTCTGGTGCCACGAGCGCTGCGGCGGCCGCGCGCTGTACACGGCGCTGGGGCATGCGGCGGAGTCCTACGCCCAGCCCGCCTTCCGCGAGCACCTGCGCGGCGCGCTCCGCTGGGTCACCCGCCTCGCGAACTGAGACCCGCCGTCCACGGCGCGGCACTCCGCGGCGGAGCCCGGGGTGCAACCGACCGGCCGTCGCCGACGGCGCCGTAGGCGCGTGTCAGGGGCGCGGGGAACTGCGCGGCCGGCCGGTTGCGGCGCCGCGTCTGGCGGCGGAGTTGGGGTTGCAGCGGACTGGCCGTTGCCGTCCGCTGCGCCGCAGTCGCCTGGGCGCGCAGTTCCCCGCGCCCCTTGATTTGCTGCGCAAATCGCCGGGCGTCGGGCGTGGCGCCGTAGGCGCGCGTCAGGGGCGCGGGGAACTGCGCGGCCCGCCGGTTACGGCGCCGCACCTGGCGGCGGAGTTCGGGTTGCAGCCGACTGGCCGTCGCCGTCCGCTGCGCCGACCGCGGAGGTCAGAGGCGGGAGAGTTCGCGGGGTGGCGGCGCCGCGGCGTGGGGTTCCGGGGCAGCGGCGGTCGGCTGCGCGGCCCAGCGGCGCGCCAGGTACGCGCAGACCATCAGCTGGATCTGGTGGAACAGCATCAGGGGGAGGACCATCAGCCCGGCCAGCGGCCCCGGGAACAGGACCGAGGCCATCGGGACCCCGCTGGCCAGGCTCTTCTTGGAGCCGCAGAAGACGATGGTGATCCGGTCCTCCCGGCCGAAGCCCAGCCGCTTCGCCCCCGCAGTCGTCGCCACCAGCAGCACCGCGAGGATCGCCACGCACACCGCGAGCAGCCCCAGCAGCCGGGGAACGGAGAGCATTCCCCAGATCCCGCCGGTGACGCCCTCGCTGAACGCGCCGTAGACGACGATGACGATCGACCCGCGGTCGACCAGGGTCAGCGCCTTCTTGTGCCGGGCCATCCAGCCGTGGATCCACCGCCGGGCGAACTGCCCGGCCACGAACGGCACCAGCAGTTGCAGCACGATGCCGAGGATGGACCCCGCCGAGAACCCCGCCGCCCCGTTCACCGACAGCAGCGCCGCCGCCAGCAGCGGCGTCAGGACGATGCCGAAGAGGCTGGAGAAGGTGGCGCTGCAGACCGCCGCCGCGACGTTTCCGCGGGCGATGGAGGTGAAGGCGATGGAGGACTGGACGGTGGAGGGCAGCAGGCAGAGGAAGAGCACCCCCTGGTAGAGCTGCGGGGTCAGCAGCCACGGCACCAGGAACCGGCAGCCCAGCCCGACCAGCGGGAACAGGGCGAAGGTGGCCAGGAAGACGGTGCCGTGCAGCCGCCAGACCCGCAGCCCGTCCAGCGCCTCGCGCGCCGACAGCCGCGCGCCGTAGATGAAGAAGAGGAGGGCCACAGCGATCTTGCCGAGGTCGGACACCCCCGTCGCGCCAACGCCCCGCGCGGGCAGCAGCGAGGCCAGCGCCACGATGCAGAGGAGCGCGGTGATGAACGGGTCGAGCGGCCACCGGCGCGGCAGCCGCGTCCGCAGGCGGGCGAGCGCACGCGAGCGTGTCGGGAGGCTCGGACGAGGGCGACTGGGCACGGGGGCGGCCTTTCTGGCTGGGCGTCGTCTGGGCGTCTCTGCGCGCCTGCCCGTCTGAGCGGGGGAACTGGTGAGCTCCAGGGTCGTCTCAGCGGCGGCATCTACGCCGGTCGGCGTTCCGCCTCCCAGTGTGAGAGGTATTCCGTTGATTGTGAACCGCTCTTGGCGAGCTCACTGCTATCGCGCTGCGTGATGAGCGGCGATAGCGTGGCCGCATGTCTCCACTCGACGACGCCGCCCACCCCGCGCGTCCGGTTCCGGACGTGTTCGACCCCGTGCAGTTGCGCTCGTTCCTGGCGGTGGCCCAGACCGGCGGGTTCACCAGCGCGGCCCGCCGGCTCGGGCTGCGCCAGTCGACGGTCAGCCAGCACGTCCGGCGGCTGGAGGACGCGTCCGGCCGGCGGCTCTTCGTCCGGGACACCCACACCGTGGAGCTGACCGGCGAGGGCGAGGTGATGCTCGGCTTCGCCCGGGGCATCCTCGCGGCGCACGAGCAGGCCTCGGCGTACTTCGCGCGCAGCGAGGTGCGCGGGCGGCTGCGGTTCGGGGTCTCCGAGGACTTCGTGCTGACCGAGCTGCCGCAGGTACTGCGGACCTTCCGGCGCGCCCATCCGCAGGTGGACCTGGAGCTGACGGTGGGTCTGAGCGGTCTCCTCCACGAGCAGCTGGCCGACGGCGGGCTGGATCTGGTGCTCGCCAAGCGGCCGTTGGAGCGCCCGGCGGACCAGGGCGGCGGCGGACGGGCTCCGGCGGGCCGCTCGGGCCGGGTGGTGTGGCGGGACCGGCTGGTGTGGATCGCCGCCGAGGACTTCGTCCCGGACCCGGGCCAGCCGCTGCCGCTGATCGCCTACCCCCCGCCGTCGATCACCCGGGCCCGGGCGCTGGACGCGCTGGAGCGGGCCGGCCGGCCCTGGCGGATCGCCTGCACCAGCGGCTCCCTCACCGGGGTGACCGCCGCCGCGCTGGCCGGGCTCGGCGTGATGGCGCACGCCCGCGGCCTGGTGCCGGCGGGCCTGCGGCAGCTGCCCTCGGCGGCCGCGGCCGGGCTGCCGGAGCTGGGCCAGACCGAGTTCGTCCTCACCGGCGGGCGGGCCGCGGTACGCGAGCCGGCCCGCTCACTGGCCGCGGCGATTCTGGACGAAGGCCACCGGCTCCAGCGGACCAGGTGACATTCGGTCAGTTTCCGTTCTGGTTCGTAAAGTTACTGGGTTACATGCAGCAATCACGGGCATCGATCGGGCATCGTGAGGGGCGTACTTCGCACGGGGAGCGGGGACCAGAGCGGCGCCGTGGTGTGACATATGCGTTTGACACGTGCGCAGGATGTGACGGGACAGGCCGCGGCGGCGCGAGACCACGGGTGCGAGAGGCAGGGACCGATGCCGCAGGACGTGTACTTCGCAATACCGTTCCAGGCCCGCCTGAGCGGGTACCTGGAGCCGGCCAGGAACGAGCACGTCGAATGGGTCCGCGCACGCGGACTGACCCGCAGCGAACGGGGGTTGGCCGAGTACCTCGCCTGGGACCTCCCGCAGATGGTGGCCCGGAACTACCCGGACGCCTCGTACCGGGACACCGTGCTGCTGATGAACTGGTTCGCGGTGTCCTTCCTCCTGGACGACCAGTTCGCCGACCTGGCGGAGGGACCGGCCGGCGGTGGGCGGCCGCGGGCCGAGCGGGTGGCCGAGGTCTGCCGCGAGATGATCGTCGTCCCCTACCGGCCGGCGGGCGCGCCGACCGAGGTGGACTGCCCGATCACCGCCGCCTGGGCGGAGGTCTGGGCGGGGCTCGGCGCCGGGATGTCGGAGACCTGGGTGAACCGCTTCGGCTCCTCCTGGGGCCGCTTCATGGCCGCGCACGCGTACGAGGTCCGGCGCTCCGCCGACCACCGCGCGCCGGCGCTCAACCTGGACGAGTACCGGACGCTGCGCCGGCAGACCGTCGGCATGTACCACGCGCTGGACGTGGTCGAGCGCTCCCGGCACTGCGAGCTGCCGCCGCAGGTGGCGGCGCACGAGGTGATGCGGGCGATGCGCCGCTGCGCGACCGACACCATCGCCTATATGAACGACATCCACTCGCTGGAGCGCGAGGAGTACCGCGGCGACCCGCACAACCTGGTGCTGGTGCTGCGCCGGGAGCGTCGGCTGGCGCGTGAGGACGCCGTCGCCGAGGCGATCCGGATGGCCCGCGCGGAGCTGGACGAGTACCTGCGGCTGGAGGAGCGGCTGCCCAAGGTCTGCGTGGAACTGGGCCTGGACGCGGACGAGCGGATGGCGGTCGACGCCTGCGTCGAGGGCATCCGCAACTGGATCCGCGGCAACCACGACTGGGCCCGCTCCACCGGTCGCTACGCGTCCACGGACCACCCCGGCACCGGCGAGGACCTGCTGACGGCGGTCTAGCGCCCGGCGGACCGACAGCCGGCAGGGGCCGGACACCGCGCGCGGAAAGGGAGTTCGGCCCCCTCGCCGCGCGGTGTCCGGCCCCTGCGGGACGGCGGGTTCAGCCCGTCACCCGGCGGGTTCAGCCCGTCACCACCAGGCCTTGAGGCGCTGCCAGAAGGCCCGCATCCGGGAGTGCGCGGGCGGCGGCACCGGGGCGGGCGCCGCCGCGGCCACGGCCTCCTCGGAGGAGGCCAGCGCCTCGCTCACCGCGGCGGCCGTCGCCGCGGCGGAGGAGATCGGCCGCCGCGGCTGGTTCTCGGTCGGCGCGTAGCGCACCGGCAGCGCGTCCAGATGCCGCGCCCAGGTCGAGGACGTGTAGCTCAACTCCTCCTCGGGGACGGCGAGCCGGATGTCCGGCAGCCGGGCGAGCAGGGTGTCCACCGCGATCTCGGTGATCGCACGCCCGATGTCCTGCCCGGGGCACTCGTGCGGGCCCCGGCTGAAGGCCAGGTGCGCCCGGTTCCCCTCCATCGGCTTCGCCGGGTCGGGGCGGATGTACGGATCGGTGTTCCCGGCCGCGAGGCCCAGCAGCAGGATGTCGCCGGCCCTGATCCGCCGGTCCGCCAACTCGGTGTCCTCGGTGGCGAACCGGGCCGGGCAGACCTGCAGCGGCGGCTCGTCCCACAGCACCTGCTCGACCGCGTCCGGCACGGTCATCAGGCCGCCGGTGAGCGAGGCGCGGAAGCGCGGGTCGGTGAGCACCATCCGCAGGGTGTTGGCGATCAGCGTGGTGGTGGTCTCGTTGGCGGCGATCATCACCAGCCGGAGGTGGTTCATCACCTCGTCGTCGTTGAGCGCGGCCTCGTGCTCGATCAGCCAGCTGGCCAGGTCGTAGCCGGGTGCGTGGTGGCGCTCGCGGACCAGCTCGGTGAGGGTGTCGCCGACGAACTGGTTGGCGGTCAGGGCCCGTTCGGTGCCGGAGACCATGTCCGAGCTGGCCTGGACGAGCCGGGGGCCGTACTCCTCGGAGAGCCCCACCATCCGGGTCATCACCATCATCGGCAGGTAGCCGGCGTACTGGGCGGCCAGGTCGGCCTGCCCGTCCCCGGCGAAGCCGTCGATCAGCTGCTCGCTGTAGTGCCGGATGAACCGCCGCATGCCGAGCCGGTCGAAGCGGTTGATCGAGTCGTTGAGGGCCGACCGCAGCCGGCGGTGCTCGGGGCCGTCCTGGGAGACCGCGTCCGGCCGCCAGCCGACCATCGGGATCAGCGGGGAGTCGGACGGCAGCAGGCCCTGCAGCAGGTCGGTCCAGAGCCGGGCGTCCCGGGTGAACCGGGTCGGCGTGCGGGCGACGTCCATCGCCTCCCGGTAGCCGAGCACCAGCCAGGCCGGCACGTCTCCGTTCAGGGCGACCGGCGCCACCGAGCCGTACTGCTCACGGAGATGGTTGTAGATCCCCTCCGGATCGGCCTCGGCCACCGGGCCGTACAGCCTCGGCAGGCCCTCCTTCGCAACCTCGGCGTAGGAGCCGTGCGCGGGGCAGGAGGGCGGGGGCGAGACCTCCGGCGGGGTGGTTCTGCGGGGTACGACTTCGGTCTGGTCGGTGCTCACAGCTGCTCCGAGGGGAAGGGACGGGAGGGAGAGCCGGTGGAGGCGGCGGCGTACCCGCCGGCGGCGGCGCCGTTCGGTGCGGCGCCCGCGCCCGTGTCCGGGGCGGGGCGGCCCGGTCCGGCGCCGGGCGCGCCACCGGTGCGGGCCAGGGTCCGCAGGTGGCGGACGAGTTCGATGAGCACGTCCCGGCTGGAGGCGCGCAGCCGCGCGTCCATCTCCAGGATCGGCACGTGCGGCCCCAGGTCGAGGGCGGAGCGCAGCGCGGAGATCGGGTGCTGAGGGGACTGCGGGAAGGCGTTCACCGCCACCACGAACGGGACCCCGCGCTCCTCCAGCCGCCCGAGGACGTCGAAGCTCACCTCCAGCCGGCGGGTGTCGACCAGGACGACCGCGCCCAGCGCGCCCTCGAAGAGGCCGTGCCAGAGGAACCAGAACCGCTCCTGGCCGGGGGTCCCGAACAGATAGAGGATCAGCCGCTCGTTGAGGCTGATCCGGCCGAAGTCCATGGCCACCGTGGTCTCGGTCTTGTGCTCCAGGCCCTCGAGGTCGTCGATGCCGACCCCGGCGGTGGTCATCGTCTCCTCGGTGGTGAGCGGGCGGATCTCGCTGACCGAGCCGACCATGGTGGTCTTGCCCACGCCGAAGCCGCCGACGATCACGATCTTCACCGCCGCGGCGGCGGTCTCCGGGAGGGTGTCCTCGGGGGCCGGACCGGCGGTGGCCAGCCGGTCGCCGAGCCGCTCCCCGATCCGCTTCGATATCTCCGCCGAGACCTCCGAGTGCGGCCCGACATGCCCGTGCTCGGGCGGCCGCTGGGGATAGGACGAACCGTCGGCGGCGCCGTGGCCGGCAGAGCCGCTCGGGGCCCCGTGGCCGGGCAGGCCGCCGTGCGGATCAGAGCTTCTGGAGTCCATGGATCACCGCTTCGAGGAGGTCGGGGTCGGGCAGCGAGGCGGTCGGTACGGGGGCGCGGGACTCCACCCGGCCGTCCGACAGCAGGTCGGTCAGCAGCACCGTGAGCGCGGTGGCGGGCAGCTGGAGGTACGCCGACAACTCCGCGACGGACAGCGGGTACTGGCACATCCGCAGGATGGCGACGTGCTCCGGCTGCATCCTCGGCTCGGGTACCGCGCGGGCGACGATCAGGGTGACCAGGTCGAGGGGCGCCTGGCCGCGGGAGCCGCTGCGGCCGCCGGTGATGACGTACAGCCGCTCGGGGTCCTCGGCCTCGCCGCCGGAGCCCTCGCCCTCGCCGCCGGCGCCGGTGAGGGAGCCGTCGGCGGCTCCGCCGGCCGGGTCGAAGTCCGGGTCGAAGTCCGAGCCGAAGCTCCGCCCGAAGTCGGGACCCAGACCGGTGCCCAGGTCGGGGCCGAGGTCGGAGCCGAAGTCGGCCCCGAGGCCGGGACCGAACTCGGCGTCGAAGTCGCGGCCGCCGCGGCCGGTGCCGCGGTCGAACTCGCGGTTCAGCGGGCGGTCCGCCGGCCGGTCGGGCCCGGCCCGGCCGGCGCCGCCGCCCTCCTGGGCCGGACGGCGGCCGTGGCGGCCGGGCAGCCCCGGCGGGGACCCGCCGGGGCGATGGCTGCGGCGGTCGGGGAGCTCCGGGAGGTCCGGGAACTCCGAACGACCGTCGGGATGGTCGGAGCTCACGAGGTCACCCTGCCCTCCGTCCGGGCGGCGCCGGACCTGGGAGGCGCGGTGAGGTGGCCGCCGATCCTGGCCACCAGGTCGCGCATCTGCATCCCCATCAGGCCGGCGTCCACGCCCTCGTCGGCGAGCACCGCGAGGTACGCTCCCGGGCCGGCCGCCATCAGGTAGAAGAAGCCGCCGTTGACCTCGATGACCACAAGACGCATCCGGCCGTCGCTGTGCGGGAACTCCCGCGCCACGGCGGTGGAGAGGCTCTGCAGTCCGGCGCAGGCCGCGGCCAGGCGGTCGGCCGCGTCCGAGGCGGCCGTCGCGTCCGGTTCCGCGGAGCACTGGGCCATCCGCAGGCCGTCCGAGGAGAGCAGCACCACATGGCGGGTCTGCGGTACGCCGTTGATTAGGTCCTTGAGCATCCAGTCCATCTGCGGACGGAGCGGAGTCGTCACGACTGCCTGCCCTCCTCGTCGTCAGAGCCTGTGGGGCCTTCGGCGTGGTGCTCCTGGTCGGTCACGTTCCCGGCAGAGGTCCCGCTCCCGGTCCCGGTCCCGGAGCCGGACGCCGGAGCGGCCTCGTCGGCCCCCGGGTTGCCGCCGGAGATGCCCTCGGTGAAGGCGGCCAGCCAGAGCCCGGGCTCGACGTCGTTGCCCGCCGCACCGCCCGCCGGCCCGCCGGCGGCGGAGCGGGTGCCCGGAAGGGCCGGTCCGGCCGCCCCGTACGGGTTGGTGCCGAAGGAGTGCCGGCGGCGCTGCGGCAGCCCGTTGTCGTTGATGGTGTAGGGCTCGACCGGCTGCTCGTCGAGGAGGCCGACCATCGGGGACTGGGACGGCTGCTGCTTCGGCCTCGCCGGCCGCTGCTCGCGGCGCCGGGCGGCGGCCTGGGCCCGCGGCATGGCCTCCTGGAGAACGGAGGGCACGGCCTCCGGGGTCTCCTCGTACGGGGTCCTGGGGAGCTTCGGGTGCCTGAGTGCCTGGTCCGGGTCCTCGACCCGGGGCACCCACGGGGAGCCGCCGCCCCGCCGCGGCGCGCCCTGGGGCGGCTGCTGGCCGGCCGCCATCCAGCGCGGTCCGCGGGTGTCCGGCTGCGTCGGGGCCAGGTGCTCCTGCGGGACCACCAGCACGGCGCGGACCCCGGAGTACGCGGAGGGCCGCAGCGAGATCTGGAAGCGGTGCGACTTGGCCAGCCGACCGGCCACCGAGAGGCCGAGCCTCGGGGTCTCGCCGAGGTCGGAGAGGTCGAAGCCGGCCGCCTCTCCGGCCTGCCGCAGCACCAGTTCGGCACGCGCCTGGGCCTCGTCGCTGAGGCCTACGCCGCCGTCCTCTATCTCCACTGCGACCCCCGCCTGCACCTCGACCGCGGTGAGGTGGACGCGGGTCTGCGGGGGCGAGTAGCGGGTCGCGTTGTCCAGCAGCTCGGCCAGTGCGTGGATGAGCGGTTCGACCGTCTGGCCCTTGATGGCGACCTCTGCCACCGAGTGGAGGTCCACCCGCTGGTAGTCGAGGATCCGGGACATCGCTCCGCGCAGCACGCTGTAGAGCGGGATGTCGCGGTGCCACTGCCGGCCCGGGCGGGCCCCGCCGAGCACCGCGATGGAGTCGGCGAGCCGGCCGACCAGGGCGGTCCCGTGGTCGATCCGCAGCAGGTCGCCGAAGACCTCCGGGTTGCGGCCGTGCCTGTCCTCCATCTCCCGCAGGTCCTTGGCCTGCTGGTGGACGATGGCCTGCACCCGGCGGGCGATGTTGACGAAGGCGTGCTGGGCCGAGTCGCGGAGGTCGGCCTCGTTCTTGATCGCCTGGACCACGGACCGCAGCACGGTCCGGTACGGGCCGGGCAGTGGGGTGTTCTCCGGCGGGCGGGGCTGCGCGAGGCTGTTGACGATCTCGTCCGGCGCCTCGCCCTCGCTCAGCCGGGCGATCGCCTCCGGCAGCAGCCCGGAGAGCCGGATGGCCTCGGCCGCCTGGAGGGTCTGATGGTCCGTCAGCTGGCGGCTGTGCTCGGCGTCGGCCCGCCGCAGGGCGATCATCCGGCGCCCGCGGCGGCCGGCCTCGAAGGAGACCAACAGCACCACGAGGGTGGCGATGCCGCCTGCCCAGCCGATCGCCGACCGGGAGTCGGCGGGGAGGTAGGGCACGGCGACGGCGGTGGCCGCCGCGGTGAGCGCGGGCGGGACCAGCCAGGCGAGGACGGATATCCAGCGGGCGGAGCGCGCGGGTGGGGCCGGGGGCAGTGCCGGTTCGATCGCCGGATGCGGGGCGTACGGGTGGGCGGGGTCGGGGCCTGGGGAGGATCCGGAGCGAACCATCGGCGATCCCTCGGAGGTGGTCTCGGTATCTGTCAGCGATCTGATCCTGATGGCGCGTCAGCGTAGACCCGTTCGGCCACTGGCGAGCGCATATGCCAGAGTTGGAGGAAAACGCCGACGCCGTGAGCGAGTCGGTGGTATATAAGTCCGGTTTTGAGACCAATGGAACAACTGTTTGTTGTGGGTCCCCGATGTTCGCCGGGCGTTCGGGCGGATGTGTAGGGATCGTGCTCCAGGGGGACCCCATACTGTATGCAATCCTCTGGGCATGCGGTGCGGGTGATCGGCGACTACTACGGGCGCCGGCGGTTGGTCGGCCTGGACGACCGTGCGCTGCTGGGCTGTTCGCGCAGGTGGGTCCTGGTCGCCGGGTGTGCGGTGATGGCCTGCGCGGGACTTCCGCAGTACGGGTTCGGGATGGTCTTCGGCGGGGGCGCGACGGAGGTTCAGGGCGCCGGGCGCGTGAGGGTGTTGTGCGCGCTGGGCCTGTGGATGTTCACGCAGGGGCTGGGCGCGCTGCTCGGGGCCCGCGCCTCCACGGCTGAGCGGGGGCCGCGCGCCGGTGTCCTCGCCGCCGCCGGGGCGTGCGCGGTCGGCGGCACGGCGCTCGCCGGCGGCGCGGGGCTCACCGGCACGGTACTCACGACCGGCACGGCGCTCGCCGGCGGCGGAGGTCCGGCGGGGCTCGCGGCCCTGGTCGCCTGCGCCCTCGGCGGGCTCGGTGCCGGAGTGCTCTACTCCTACTGCCTCGGCAGCGCCGTCCGCTGGTACCCGGAGCGGGTGCGGACCGCGGCCGGGCTGGTGACCGCCGCCTATCCGGCGGGCGCCGCGCTGCTGCTGCTCGCCGGGGCGGACGGCCGGCCGCCGTTCCTCCGCCTCGCCCTGGCCGGGGCCTTCGGCTGCACCCTGCTGGGCTACGCGCTGCTCGCCCCGGAACCGCCGCCCGGCTGGTGGCCGGCCGGCACCGACCCCAGGGCCTGGGCCCTGGCGCGGGCCAACCGGCGTGCCCGGCAAGGGCGTTCGCCGCGCCAGGCGCTGGCCACCGGGGCCGGACGGCTGCTCTTCGCGGCGGTCCTCGGAACCACCGCGGTCGCGGTGCTCGATCTGGGGCGGCTCGGCACCTCGCATCCCGCGCTCGCGGGGGTGCTGGCGGCCGGCAGCGTCCTCGGCCGGCTGGCCTCCGGCCGGGTCTCCGGGCGGCTGGGCCAACGGCGGGCCCCGGCGGCGGGGTTGGCCCTGGCGGCGGTCGGCCAGCTCGGCCTCTTCGCCGGCTCGGGCGGGGGCCGGCCACGGCCCCGGTGCCGCCCGCCCTCCTCGGTGAGCTCGCGGCCGCGCCCTTCGCGCTCCTCGCCGGGGCCGGCACGGGCGCCTGCTATCCCTTGCTGGTGGCGCTGGTCAGGCGCCGGTTCGGGGACGCGGACGAGGACTCCGCCGGCACCTGCGCGGCGGTGTACAGCGCCAAGGCGCTGGGCGCCCCGATCGGCGCGGGTCTCGCGGCCGCCGCCCTGCCGCCGGCCGCCGCCGCGGCGACCGGCGCCGCCCTCGCCCTGGCGTCCGCGCTCGCCGTCCGGGCCACCCGCGAGGTGCGCCGCCCCGTCCTTCCCGGCTGAGCGGCCCCCGGCCGCCGTCGATCCGCCAGAAATTCGCGCAGAGGTCTGGACGAGCCCGCCCCCGGGGGTCAACCATGGGGTCTACTCCATACGGTATGCAATCCGGGGCCGCCTCAGGCGAGCACCCGCGAGCAAGGGAGTTGAACCAGTGCAGAGCGAGAGCGCCGGCACCGAGTCGGCGTCCAACGGCGGGCGTCCGCCACTGATCGACGTGCGCACCGACACCCGGAACCGGGCCGCGCAGCAGCGAGGGAGGCGACCGCTGTGACCGAGACGACTGTGACCGAGACGACCGCAGAGACCGCTGCCACGGCCGGAGCCGGCGGCGGCAGCAGTGCCGGGAAGGCGCTCGCCGGAGTGCGGGTGCTGGACATGACCCACGTTCAGTCCGGGCCCAGCGCGACGCAGTTGCTGGCCTGGCTGGGTGCCGACGTGGTGAAGCTGGAGGCCCCCGGAAGGGGCGACGTGACCCGGGGTCAGCTCCGCGACCTCCCGGACGTCGACAGCCTCTACTTCACGATGCTCAACTGCAACAAGCGCAGCATCACCCTCAACATGAAGTCGGAGAAGGGCAAGGAGCTCTTCCGCGAGCTGGTCCGCCGCTCGGACGTGCTGGTGGAGAACTTCGGCCCGGGCGTCGTCGACCGCTTCGGCTTCGACTGGGAGACCCTCCACGCCCTCAACCCCCGGCTGGTCTACGCCTCCATCAAGGGCTTCGGCCCGGGGAAATACGCCCACTTCAAGGCGTACGAGGTGATCGCCCAGGCGATGGGCGGCTCGATGGCCACCACCGGCTTCGAGGACGGCCCGCCGACCGCGACCGGCGCCCAGATCGGCGACTCCGGCACCGGCATCCACCTGGTGGCCGGCATCCTCGCCGCACTGCTCCAGCGCGAGCAGACCGGAAAGGGCCAGCGGGTCCAGGTCGCCATGCAGGAGGCGGTGCTGAACCTCTGCCGGGTCAAGCTCCGCGACCAGCAGCGGCTCGCCCACGGCCCGCTCGGCGAGTACCCCAACGAGTCCTTCGGCGACGAGGTGCCCCGCTCCGGCAACGCCTCCGGCGGCGGCCAGCCCGGCTGGGCGGTGCGCTGCGCCCCCGGCGGCCCGAACGACTACATCTACGTGATCGTCCAACCCCAGGGCTGGGCCCCGCTGGCCCGCCTGATCGGCCGTCCCGAGCTGGTCGAGGACCCGGAGTGGGCGACCCCGCAGGCCCGGCTGCCCAAGCTGGACAAGATGTTCGCGATGGTCGAGGAGTGGACCGAGCACCACTCCAAGCGCGAGGTGATGGAGGCGCTCAACGCCCACGACATCCCGTGCGGCCCGATCATGTCCACCCGCGAGCTGATCGAGGACGAGACCCTCGCCGAACTCGGAGCCGTGGTCGAGGTCGACCACCCCGAGCGCGGCACCTTCCGCACCGTCGGCTGCCCGCTGCGGCTGTCCGACTCCCCGGTGGACGTGCGGACCTCGCCCCTGCTGGGCGAGCACAACGACCAGGTGTACGCCGAACTCGGCGTCGACGAGCAGGAACTGGCCGCTCTGCGGGCCGAGGGAGTGATCTGAGTGCTGGGTGCAGACAAGGAAGCCGTACGCCGGGTCCTGGACCGGGCGAAGGCCCAGGGCCGGGACTCGCTGACCGCCCCCGAGGGCCGCGCGGTCTGCCGCGCCTACGGCATCGACACCCCGGACGAGGGGCTCGCCAAGGACGCCGACCAGGCGGTCCGGCTCGCCGAGAAGATCGGCTTCCCGGTGGTGGCGAAGATCGTCTCCCCGGACATCCTCCACAAGACCGAGGCCGGCGGCGTCCTCACCGGACTCGCCGACGCGGCCGCCGTCCGCGAGGCCTTCGGCCGGATCACCGCCAACGCGGCCGCCTACCGCTCCGGCGCGCGGATCGAAGGGGTGCAGATCCAGCGGCAGTTGGCGCTGGACGAGGCGCAGGAGGTGATCGTCGGCTCGGTCACCGACCCCACCTTCGGCAAGCTGGTGGCCTTCGGCCTCGGCGGCACCCTGGTCGAGGTGCTGAAGGACGTCACCTTCCGGCTCGCCCCGCTGGACGAGGCCGAGGCCGCGAGCATGCTGGACTCCATCGCCTCCGCCGAACTCCTCCGCGGGGTGCGCGGCAAGCCGGCCGCCGACCGCCAGGCGCTGATCCAACTCCTCACCAGGGTCTCGGCGTTGATCACCGACTTCCCCGAGCTGAGCGAGGTGGACCTCAACCCGGTGCTGGCCGGACCGGACGGGGCCACCGCCGTGGACATCCGGATCATCATCGACGAGCAGGCCGCCGAGCCGGTCCAGCGGTTCAGCCAGGAGGAGATCCTGGCCTCGATGAACCGCATCATGCACCCCCGCTCGGTCGCCGTGATCGGCGCCTCCGACCAGGCCGGCAAGATCGGCAACTCGGTGATGCGCAACCTGGTGGACGGCGGCTACGCCGGCGAGATCCACCCGGTCAACCCGCGCGGCGGCGAGGTGCTCGGCCGGGCCTCCTACACCTCGATCGGCGAGATCCCCGGCGAGGTGGACGTGGCGGTCTTCGCCGTCCCCGCCAAGCTGGTCCCGCAGGCCCTGCGGGAGGCCGGCAAGAAGGGGGTGGCGGGCGCCGTCCTGATCCCCTCCGGCTTCGCCGAGACCGGCCAGGTGGAGCTCCAGGACGAGGTGGTGGCCATCGCCCGGGAGTACGGGGTCCGGGTGCTCGGCCCCAACATCTACGGCTACTACTACACGCCGGAGAACCTCTGCGCGACCTTCTGCACCCCCTACGACGTCCGCGGCGGGGTGGCGCTGAGCTCGCAGAGCGGCGGCATCGGGATGGCCGTCCTCGGCTTCAGCCGGTCCACCGGGATGGGCGTCTCGGCCATCGTCGGCGTCGGCAACAAGGCCGACCTGGACGAGGACGACCTCCTCACCTTCTTCGAGCAGGACCCCAACACCAACTGCGTGGCCATGCACCTGGAGGACCTCAAGGACGGCCGGGGCTTCGCCGAGACCGCCCGACGGGTCGTCAAGAGCAAGCCGGTGGTGGTCCTCAAGGCCGGCCGCACCGCCGCGGGCGCCAAGGCCGCCGGCTCCCACACCGGCGCCCTGGCCGGCGACGACAAGGTCTACGACGACGTCCTGCGGCAGGTCGGCGTGGTCCGCGCGCCCGGCCTCAACGACATGCTGGAGTACGCCCGCGGCCTGCCGGTGCTGCCCGCCCCGGCCGGCGAGAACGTCCTCATCCTCACCGGCGCCGGCGGCTCCGGGGTCCTCCTCTCCGACGCCTGCACCGACAACGGGCTCAGCCTGATGAAGATGCCGGCCGACCTGGACGAGGCCTTCCGGGCGTACATCCCGCCGTTCGGCGCGGCCGGGAACCCGGTGGACATCACCGGCGGGGAGCCGCCGTCCACCTACCGCAACACCATCCGGCTGGCCCTTGAGGACGAGCGGATCCACGCCCTGGTGGTCGGCTACTGGCACACCATCGTCACCCCGCCGATGGTCTTCGCCGAACTCCTCGCCGAGGAGGTGGCGGCCGCCGCCGAACGCGGTGTCCGCAAGCCCGTGGTGGCCTCGCTGGCCGGCGACGTCCAGGTCGAGGAGGCCTCCGACTACCTGTACCGGCACGGGGTGGTGGCCTACCCCTACACCACCGAGAAGCCGGTCGCGGTGCTCGGCGCCAAGTACCGCTGGGCCCGGGCCGCGGGCCTGATCCCGCCGAAGCCGGCGGCCGGGGAGCACTGAGAGCCACCACCCACCCGCAACGCCAACCCCAGAATCGAGGCTCGTCAATGACGACGGACGGCACGACTGGAGAGAGATCGGGCGGCCCGGCCGCCCTCCCGTATCGCGAGGTGACAGACGCCAGAGGCCGGACCTTCCGGGTCGGGGAGACGGCACACTCCCTGCTCGGAATGGGCCGGGCGTGGATGGTCTGGCTGCCCTGGATCGCGATGATGGGCGTCAGCGTCTTCGAGTACGGCTTCAGCTCCGCCGAGGACACCCTGCAGCACGTCCACGGCTGGACGCTGACGGAGTCGTTCTGGATCGCCAGCATCTGGGCGGTCTTCCAGGCCGGGGTGGCCTTCCCGGCCGGCCGGCTGCGGGAGAAGGACGTCCTCTCCGCCCGCACCTGCATGCTGCTCGGTGCGGTGCTCGCCGGAATCGGCTTCGCCTCGCTGGCCGAGGTGAGCAACTACGTCCTGGCGATGATCGGGTACTCCGTCCTGGGCGGCGCCGGCGCCGGTCTGGTCTACGCGACCTGCATCAACATGGTCGGCAAGTGGTACCCGGAGAACCGCGGAGCCCGCACCGGCTTCGTCAACGGCGGCTTCGCCTACGGCACCCTGCCGCTGATCTTCGTGTTCTCCTACTGGTTCCACCCCTCCGACTTCCGCGTGGTGCTCAACGTGATCGCGCTGGGGATGCTGGTGGTCGTCGGGGTCAGCGGTTTCTTCTTCAAGGACCCGCCGAAGAACTGGTGGCCCGACGACGTCGACCCGCTGAACCGCGGCCGGTCGGTGAGCGACGCCCGGGCGGCCAGGCGGATGGAGAAGAACCCGCCGGCGATGCGGCAGTTCACCCCGAAGGAGGCGATCAAGACCGGTCAGCTGCCGCTGATGTGGGTGGCACTGGTCTGCATCGGCGGAGTGTCGCTGTTCGGCATCAACTTCCAGGTGCCGTTCGCCAAGTCGCTCGGCTTCGGCCCCCTGGTCGCCGCGTCCTCCGCGGGTGTCCTCGCGGTGGTCAACGGGGTCGGCCGGGCGGCCGTCGGCTGGCTCTCCGACTACCTGGGGCGGCGCACCACCCTGGTACTGGTGCTGCTGGTGGCCGCGGGCGCACAGGTCGGGGTGCTGTGGAGCGGTCAGGCCCACAACGAGCCGTTCTTCCTGATCTTCGCCTTCATCAACGGCTTCGGCGGGGGCGCGTTCTACCCGCTCTTCGCGGCACTCGTACCGGACTACTTCGGTGAGAACAACAACGCGCAGAACTACGGGCTGGTCTACAGCGCGAAGCTGGTCGGCGGCGTCGGCGGCGGCGGCCTCGCAGCGAGCGTGATCAGCGCCTGGGGCTACTCCGGCGGCTACTACCTGGCCTTCGGCATAGCCCTCCTCTCGGCCCTCCTGGCCCTGTGCCTGCGCCAGCCGGGCGCTCCGCGCGGCAAGCGCAGCCCGGCGCGCGCGCTGGCAGGCAGCAAGACGGCCTGACCCGCTTTCGCCGCCCCGCGATCGCGTAGCGATCAAGGGGCGCGGGGAATGGCGCCGCACCCGGCAATGGCGAACGGGTTGCAACCCGATGTCCGTTGCCGGGTGCGGCGCCGTTCGCCGCGGGCCGCGCAGTTCCCCGCGCCCCTTCGTGCGCGCCTTCGGCGCTACCTCAGCGGGCGGGCCTGACCCGCCTGCGGGTTGTCGCGGCGGGGCCGCAGAACCAGGGGCGCGGGGAACTGCGCGGCCCGGCCGCGACGGTGCCGCACTCGGCAATGGCGAATGGGTTGCAATCCGATCTCCGTTGCCGGGTGCGGCGCCGTTCCCCGCGCCCCTTGATCGCTACGCGATCGCGGGGCGCAGATCAGCGGCGCTCAGTCGGCCAGCAGCTCCAACTGCAAGTGGGCCGTCACCACCCAGTTCGGCGCGTCCACGATCTCGGAGATCTTCAGGTCCGCCGCCACACTGGCGAGGAGATACGCGTCCTCGGGCGCCAGCCCGGTCCGGCGGACGATCTCGTCGACCAGCGCTCGCGCGGCGTCCTTGCTCGCGATCATCAGGTCCGGGCCGATGCCGGTGGTGGCCAGCGCCCGCCCCTCGCGCTGGGAGCGGGCCGAGGTCTCGACGTACGGGGTGACCGGCGCCTCGCCCGGGCGCAGCCCGACCCGCAGCCGGACCAGCCCGTCGGTCTCCACACCGGTGCCGGCGACCTCCCCGTCGCCCATCGCCGCGTGGACGTCGCCGAGCGACAGCAGCCCGCCCTCGACGCCGACCGGCAGCACCAGCCGGGCGCCCGCGCCGACATGGCGGATGTCCATGTTGCCGCCCCACCGGCGCGGCGGGACCACCGAGTGGGGACCGTCCTCCGGCGGCGCCACCCCGATGGTGCCGACCATCGGCAGCAGCGGGATCTGGAGGCCCGGCAGCAGTTCGGCCGCGTCCGCCCCGATGGTGGAGACCCGCAGATGCGGCTCAGGGAAGTCCTCGGCCAGCAGACCGAAGCCGGGGATGCAGCCGGTCCAGCCCCAACTCCCGGTCCCCATCTCCAGGATGTCGACGACCAGCGCGTCCCCGGGCCGGGCGCCCGCGATCCGGAACGGTCCGGTGACCGGGTTGAGCCGTCCGAAGTCCATCCCGGCCAGCTCGGCCGCCGCAGAGCCGGCGGTCAGCTGGCCGCCGCTGGACTCGGCGGTCTCCACGGTGAGTTCGGCGCCGGGCTCGATCTCCGCGATCGGCGGGATCGTCCGGTCCCAGGCGTTGTGCAGCGAGTCGCCGCTTCGGGAGAAACGCATCGGTCCTCAGCCCTCCAGGTTCATGGCCAGTTCGGTGTTCCGCCCCGAGAAGCGGTGGTACAGCAGGATCAGCCCGCCCACGCAGAGCCAGGCGATCCCGCCGAGCTGCGCCCGGCCGTCCATGTTCACCAGCACGTAGCCGATGACCACGAAGCCGACCGCGGGCATCACCAGGTGGAGCCCCCAGCGCCGGCTGCGGTTGCGCAGCACGAAGTGGGTGACCACCGAGACGTGCAGCAGCAGGAAGGAGAAGAGGGCGCCGAAGTTCACCAGCGAGGAGAGGAGGTCGACCTGGCCGACGAAGACCAGTCCCATCACCAGCGACAGCCCGCCGACGAGGAGCAGCGCCCGCTCCGGCACCTTCCGCACCGGGTGGATGTGGGCGAGGAAGGCCGGCAGCTTCCGGTCCCGCGCCATCGAGAAGAGCAGCCGCGAGGTGGCCGCCTGGGCGACCAGCGAGTTGGCGATTCCGGTGGCCAGCGCGGAGGCCACCGCGACGGTGATCTTCAGCCAGCTGCCGCCCGCGATCCGCGCGATGTCGTAGAAGGCGGAGTTGGTGGCGTCCCCGTCGGCGAACGCCGTCTTGCCGGGGACCAGCAGCGCCGCCACATAGGTCTGGATCACGAAGAGGCCCGCGACCACCAGCAGGGCCAGTACGGTGGCCTTGCCGACCAGCCGCCGGTCCCCGCTCTTGACCTCCTCCGACAGTGTCGAGATGCCGTCGAAGCCGAGGAAGCTCAGCACCGCCACCGACAGTGCCCCGAAGATGAGCCCCGGGGTCACCAGCTTGGGCTGGAGGAGGGGCGCGAAGGAGAAGTGGGCGCCGTTCTTCCCCTGCGCCACGGCGATCAGGCCGAAGACCGTGAAGAGCGCCAGCACCACGAGTTCGGCGATCAGGAAGATCTTGTTGAGCCGCGCGGTGGACTCGATCCCGAAGAAGTTGACCGAGGTGTTGACCAGTACGAACGCCACCACCCAGAGCCACGGCGGGATCCCGGGGACCAGCGAGTTCAGCGCCGCCGCGCTCATCACGTAGAGGAGGGTGGGGATCAGCAGGTAATCCAGCAGGATCGCCCAGCCGGCCAGGAAGCCGACCTTGTCGTTGATGCCGCGGCCGGCGTACGCGTAGACCGAGCCGGCGATCGGGAAGGCGCGGGACATCTCCCGGTAGCTGTACGCCGTGAAGAGCATCGCGACCAGACCTATCAGATAGGTCAGTGGGACCATGCCCTTGGCGCCGTTGTAGACCACGCCGAAGATCGCGAACGGCGCGATCGGCACCATGAAGACCAGGCCGTAGATCATCAGATCGGCCAGCGAGAGGGAGCGCTTGAGCTCCTGGGCGTAGCCGAAGGAGCCGAGGGCGGCCTCGGCGTCCTGCTGCGGTGCCGTCGTCATCCGGTCTCCTCCGTCTGCTCGTCGTGGTGGGCGAGGAACTCGGCGACCACCCGCAGGCAGGCCTCCTTCTCCTCGACGTGCGGCATGTGGCTGGAGTCCTCGAAGACCTCCCAGCGGACGTCCGCGATCCGCTCGGCGTACGGCCGGACGGTCTCCGGGGTGGCCTCGTCGTGGCGGCCGGTGATCAGCAGGGTGGGCGCGGTGATCCGGTCCAGCCGGTCGATCACCGTCCAGTCCCGGAGAGTGCCGACCACGTGGAACTCGCTGGGCCCGTTCATGGTGTGGTAGACCGTCGGGTCCTCGTCGATGGCGGCGAAGGTCCGGGCCACCCCGTCCGGCCAGGGGATCCGGCAGACGTGCCGGTCGTAGAAGACCCGGACGGCGGCGGCGTACTCGGGGGAGTCGGTGGTGCCGGCCGCCTCGTGCTCGGTCAGCGTCCGCTGGACGTCCTCCGGCAGGCGGGAGCGCAGCTCCTGGGCGGCGGCCAGCCAGAGCGGCATCGAGGCGGGGGAGTCGGCGATCACCAGCGAGCGCAGCCCGGCGGGCGCGGTCACCGCGTGCTCGGCGCCGAGCATCCCGCCCCAGGACTGGCCGAGCAGGTGGTAGTCCCGCTCGATGCCCAGATGCCGCAGCAGGGCGTCGAGTTCGTCGAGGAAGAGCTGGACGGTCCAGAACTCCGGGCCGGCCTCGGGGAGGTGGCTGGAGCGGCCGTTGCCCAGCTGGTCGTAGTGGACGACCGGGCGGCCGGTGGCGGCGGTCAGCTCGGCGAAGGACTCCACGTAGTCGTGGGTGCAGCCGGGGCCGCCGTGCAGCACGACCAGCGGGGTCAGCGGCGAGTCCAGCGAGCCGGACACCCGGTACCAGGTGCGGTGGCCGCGGAAGGGCAGGTATCCCTCGGTCACGATCCTCCTCGGAGAGCGGTGGGGTGGGACGTCACGGCAGCGTATGCGGTTAAAGGTCTACTGCCTAGACCTTTTTCTGTAACGTGTAGGTTTCCCCGTGGACAGGAGGTGGTCGTGAGCGAGGAACGGCATCGGCAGCCGCTGGGTCCCCTGCACGCGCCCAGCACCGCGGAGCAGATCGCCCACCGGCTGGCCACCGCGATCGCGCTGGGCGAGTTCAGCGTGGGGGAGCGGCTGCCGAGCGAGCGCGAGCTGGCGGCGACCCTGGAGGTCAGCCGGGAGAGCGTACGCGGGGCCCTGCGCTCGCTGGCCGAGTCCGGGCAGCTGGAGATCCGCCGGGGCCGCGGCGGCGGCGCGTTCGTCCGCGCCGACTGGGCGGCCGGCACGGAGAGCGCGGTGCGGGCCGCGCTGGTCGACCGGTGGCCGGACTTCGAGGCGCTCTTCGACTACCGGCGGCTGGTGGAGAGCCTGGTGGCGCGGACCGCGGCGGAGCGGGCGACGCCGGAGGACCGCGAGGCGATCACCGCCGCGCTGGCGGCGTTCGACGCGGCCGCCTCACCGGACGAGGCCCGCGGCCACGACACCGCGCTGCATCTCGCCGTCGCCCGGGCCACCCACAACCCGCGCCTGATCGAACTGCATGAGCGCCTGCTGTGGGAGGTCAGCCTCGGCGTCTCCGCCGAGCCGTACACCTGGGCCATCTACCACGAGGCCGCTCCCCAGCATCATGCGCTGGCGCGGGCCGTTCTCGCCGGCGACGCGGACCAGGCCGCGAAGGTCGCCCGCGCTCACTTCGGCATCACCGAGGAGGCCCTCCGCCGCTTGGCGGCCCGCATCCAGCACCCGGAGTGACGCCCCGGAGGCGGCGCCGCAGGCGCGCATCAGGGGGCGCGGGGAACTGCGAGCCCAGCCCTCCACGGCGCTGCATCCGGCCACGGGCGCCTGGACTGCAACCCGAACTCCGCACCCGGCTGCGGCGCCGTAAGCCGCTGGCCGCGCAGTTCCCCGCGCCCCTGATGCGCGCCTGCGGCGCTGCATCCGGGGCGGCGGCATCGCGGGCCGCGCAGTTCCCCCCGGGTTCGCCCTTCGGGCTACATCCCGGCGCGGAGGTGCCGTGTGTACGCCGCCGTCGTGCGAGCGGTGTGGCGGGACATGATGTCCGCCGCGCGGTCGCCCTCGCCCTTGGAGATCGCGCGGATCAGCCGCGCGTGCTCGTTCCAGGCGTCCTTGCCGCGCGGCTTCGCCAGCGGGGTGTAGTACCACCGCACCCGCCGGTCCACCAGCGCGATCAGCTCGCTCAGCACCATGTTCCCGGCCAGCTCCGTGATCGCCGCGTGGAGCGCCGAGTTGGCCGCCACCAGCCGCTCGACGTCCCCCGCCGCCAGCGCGGCCAGCCCCTCGTCCTGACGCTCCCACAGGCCGGCGATGGCCGCCTCGTCCAGCCCGGCCCCGGCGGCCAGCCGCGCCGAGTGGGTCTCCAACATGCCCCGCACGCTGAGCAGTTGCTCCGCCTCCTCGGCGGTCGGGGTGTGGACGAACGCGCCCTGCGCCGGGCGCAGGTCCACCCAGCCGTCGGTCTGCAGCCGCTGCAGCGCCTCCCGTACGGGCTGCCGGCTGACGCCCAGCTGCTCGGCCAGCTCGGCCTCCACGAGGTGCGCCCCCGGCCGCAGCTCGCCCTTGATGATCAGCTCCACCAGTGCGTCGTAGACGGCCTGGCGCAGCGGCGCGGGCCGGGCGACCCGGCGGGAACGGGCGTCGTTCACGGACACTGAGTCGGCCATGGCCAACAGGGTAGAGGCCGTCGTATGCAATCCGCCCCGGAACGGGCAACCTGCCGTTCCGGGGCGGAGAGGGGGCGAAGGGGACTAGGCCCGCGAGGCCGCGCGCCTGGCCCGGACCGCGCCGACCTTCCGGCGCAGCACCAGCAGCGGGGCCATCAGCGCCAGCGCCACCTGGAGTCCGGCGCCGACCTTCAGCAGCGCGAACCCGTCCGGCGCCCCGGAGGCCCAGGCCGCCAGGCAGCCCACCGCGACCACGATCCAGCACAGCGTGGCCACCGCGAGCATCCCGCGCGGCTTCGGGTACTCGACCCGGCTGACCATCAGTCCGGCCACCGCCGCGATGCCGATCACGGCCGGCACGAACGGCGGGTTCAGCAGCACGATGGAGATCACCGTGAGCGCGCCCATCGGGCAGGGCATGCCCTGGAACACCCCGGGCCGCAGCTTCACGCAGGAGAATCTGGCCAGCCGCAGCACCACGGCGATCATCACCACGATCGCGGTGAGCACCGACACCTTCTGGTGCCCGCTGTCCGAGACCATCCCCCACACCAGCACGAAGTAGGCGGGGGCGAGTCCGAAGCTGATCAGGTCGGCGAGGTTGTCCAGCTCGGCGCCGAGCGCCGAGCCGCGCAGCTTGCGGGCCACCAGCCCGTCGAAGAGGTCGCAGGTGGCGCCGATCAGCAGCAGGATCACCGCGGTCGCCGCCGACCGCCGCGAGCTGCCCACGTCGACCCCCTCCAGGTGCGGGATCAGCACCCGGGTGGTCATGCAGTAGATCGCGAGGAACCCGCAGACGGCGTTGCCCAGGGTGAGCATGTCCGCGGTGGAGAGCTGCTGCGGGCCGAGCGGCTCGCGCAGCTCGCGGTCGCGCTGCCAGCGGAGCCGGACCAGACGGGTGTCCAGCACCTCGTCGTCCTCGTCCTGCCGGCTGGTCAGGGATTCCGGATCAGTCACGGTCAAGGCGAGTCACCCCGGCGCTCGTTCGCTGTCCGACCTCGACTCCGGGCTCGATCCCCGGCGGGAGATAGGTGTCGACCCGCGAGCCGAACCGGATCAGACCCACCCGGTCACCCCGCTCCACCTTGGCGCCCGGCTCCAGATACGGCACGATCCGCCGGGCCACGGCGCCGGCGATCTGCACCATCTCGACGTCGCCGAGCTCGGTGTCGAAGTGCCAGACGACCCGCTCGTTGCGGTCGCTGTCCTTGTTGAAGGCGGGGACGTAGCCGCCGGGCACGTGTTCGACCGACGTCACCGTGCCGTCCAGCGGGGCGCGGTTCACGTGGACGTTGAGCGGGCTCATGAAGACCGCCACCCGGGTCCGGCCGTCCGGCCAGGCGTCGATCGACTGCACCACGCCGTCGGCGGGGCAGAGCACCCGCCCGGCTCCGGGGGCGCGCTCCGGGTCACGGAAGAACCAGAGCATTCCGGCGGTGAGCGCCACGCTGGGCACCGCCGCGGCCGCCCAGCGTCCGCTGCGCCGGGTGAGGGCGGTGCAGGCGGCCGCGGTGAGCGCGGTGGGCAGCAGCCAGGGGGATGCGCCCCGGGCGAGGCTGTAGCCGGCGCGGGGCTTCCTGGGCGCCGGAGGGGTTGGGGACGGGCTGAAGGGCATCGAAGACCTTTGGTCGCGGTCGCGGTGCCGAACTGCCTTGCGCGGTACCCGGCCTCCTGCCGCTCGGGGGGTGCCGTGCGGAGCTGATGAGTTCGGGTAACGCCGCGGTCGGCAGCAGGCGGGGCCGCGGGCTCTTGGGGTTCGTGGCTGGGATTCTCAACTACTGGTTGCTGTCCCGGGGGATGCTATCGGCAGCGGGTGGGCGCGGGGCAAGCTCCGGTTGGCCTGAACCTGACTTGTGGCCGGTCTCAGGCCCCCGCGGGGCCCGCACAATAGCGCACGCGCCCTGCAAGGGTGCCATGATCGGCGCAACTTTGACGCGCTGCCGCCCCACGACCGGCGCTCAGCCCGCCTCAGCCCTCCAGCCGGTACTCCTCCAGGAGACGCCGTCCGACGATCATTTTCTGGATCTCCGCAGTACCTTCACCGATCAGGAGCATGGGGGCCTCCCGGTAGAGGCGCTCGATCTCGTACTCCTTGGAGAAGCCGTAGCCGCCGTGGATGCGGAAGGCGTCCTCGACGACCTCCTTGCAGTACTCGGAGGCGAGGTACTTGGCCATCCCGGCCTCCAGGTCGTTGCGCTCCCCGGAGTCCTTCTTGCGGGCGGCCATCACCATCATCTGGTGGGCCGCCTCCACCTTGGTGGCCATCTCGGCGAGCTTGAACTGGATCGCCTGGTGCTGGGCGATCTTCTTGCCGAAGGTCTCCCGCTGCTGGGCGTAGGCGATCCCCAGTTCGAAGGCCCGGCGGGCGACCCCGCAGCCGCGCGCGGCCACGTTCACCCGGCCGACCTCGACGCCGTCCATCATCTGGTAGAAGCCGCGGCCGCTGGCGCCGCCCAGGACGCGGTCGGCCGGGACCCGGACGTCCTGGAGGACGAGCTCGGTGGTGTCGACGCCCTTGTAGCCCATCTTCTCGATCTTGCCGGGCACGGTGAGGCCGGGGACCTTCTCGTTCTCCCCGAAGCCGGGCTCCTTCTCGATCAGGAAGGTGGTCATGTTGCGGTGGGCGGCTGTGTTCTCGGGGTCTCCCTCGTCCGTGTGAGCAAGGAGCGCGACCAGGGTTGACGAACCCCCGTTCGTCAGCCACATCTTCTGGCCGTTGACCACCCAGTCGCCGCCCTCGCCGTCCTGGACCGCCTTGGTGCGGATGGCGGCCACGTCCGAGCCGAGGCCCGGCTCGGACATCGAGAAGGCGCCGCGGACCTCGCCGGCGGCCATCCGGGGCAGGAAGTACTCCTTCTGCTCCTGGGTGCCGTGGGCGTTGATCATGTGGGCGACGATGAAGTGGGTGTTCACGATGCCGGACACCGACATCCAGCCGCGGGCGATCTCCTCGACCACCAGCGCGTAGGTGAGGAGGGACTCGCCCAGCCCGCCGAACTCCTCGGGGATGGTCAGCCCGAACAGGCCGAGCTCCTTCATCCCCTCGACGATCTTCGTGGGGTACTCGTCCCGGTGCTCCAGCTCGGTGGCGACCGGAATGATCTCCTTGTCGACGAAGTCCCGGACCGTGGCCAGGATGTCCCGCTGGACCTCGGTCAGCCCGTCCGTCTGCTGCAGGCGTCCGCCGGCCATGTCACTTCCCCTCTCGCGGCTCGGGGCGGCCCGGCTGCTCGCCGCCGCGCGCCTCGATGTACTCGGCGGTCGGCACCATCACCTTGCGGCGGAAGACGCAGACCAGCGTCCCGTCCTGCTTGTAGCCCCTGGTCTCGACGTACACGATGCCGCGGTCGGTCTTCGACCTCGACGGGGTCTTGTCCAGCACGGTCGTCTCGCCGTAGATCGTGTCCCCGTGGAAGGTGGGAGCGACGTGCTTCAGCGACTCCACCTCCAGGTTGGCGATCGCCTTGCCGGAGACGTCCGGCACGGACATCCCGAGCAGCAGCGAGTAGACGTAGTTCCCGACCACGACGTTCCGCTTGAAGTCGGTGGTCTCCTCGGCGTAGTTGGCGTCCAGGTGGAGCGGATGGTGATTCATCGTCAGCAGACAGAAGAGATGATCGTCATACTCCGTGACGGTCTTCCCGGGCCAGTGCTTGTAGATCGCTCCGACCTCGAACTCTTCGTATGTGCGGCCGAATTGCATGGTTGCTCCCAACAGTGTCGTCTCCCAGGGCTCCGCCCCCGGCCCCGCGAGTGGCGCAGCGACTCAAGGGGCGCGGGGAACCCCGCGCCCCTGAACCGGCCCTTCGGGCCTCACCGGGGCTCGGGCAGGCGCCCCGCTCAGCTCTGCGGTGGGGTGAACGTCGTCGTACGCTGCATGCCGGCCGCCCGGCCCTTCCCCGAGATGACCAGCGCCATCTTGCGCGAGGCCTCGTCGATCATCTCGTCGCCCAGCATCGCGGAACCCTTGAAGCCCCCGGCTTCGGACGTGCACCACTCGTAGGCGTCGAGGATCATCTCGGCGTGGTCGAAGTCCTCCTGAGAGGGCGAGAACAGCTCGTTCGCGATCGCGACCTGGTCCGGGTGGAGCACCCACTTCCCGTCGAAGCCCAGCGCCGCCGCCCGCCCGGCGACCTCCCGGAACCCCTCCGGGTTGCGCACCTGGAGGTACGGCCCGTCGATCGCCTGCACGTCGTGCGTCCGCGCGGCCATCAGGATCCGCATCAGGATGTAGTGGTAGGCGTCCGCGCCGTACCCGGGCGGCTGCTCCCCGACCACCAGCGACTTCATGTTGATGGACGCCATGAAGTCGGCCGGGCCGAAGATGATCGTCTCGATCCGCGGCGAGGCGGCCGCGATCTCGTCGACGTTCACCAGGCCCTTGGCGTTCTCGATCTGCGCCTCGATGCCGATCCGCCCGACCTCGAAGCCCATCGTCTTCTCGATCTGGGTCAGCATCAGGTCCAGCGCCTGCACCTGGGCGGCGTCCTGCACCTTCGGCAGCATGATGCAGTCCAGGTTCGCCCCGGCGCCCTCGACCACCGTGACCACGTCGCGGTAGGTCCAGTGGGTGGTCCAGTCGTTCACCCGCACCACGCGCGTCTTGCCGCTCCAGTCACCGGTGTTCAGCGCGTCCACGATCATGTGCCGGGCCTTCTCCTTGACCCCGGGCGCGCACGCGTCCTCCAGGTCCAGGAACACCTGGTCCGCGGCCAGCCCCTGGGCCTTCTCCAGGAACCGCGGGTTGCTGCCCGGCACGGCCAGGCAGGAACGGCGCGGACGGAGCCGGCTCACGCCCTCAGCGGTCTCGTTCGAAGCAGTCATGCTGCGTGGGCTTCCTTTCGCTTCGCGTACGGCGCCAGCTGGTTCGCGGCGCGGATGTGGTCGACGATCCGGCCGATGATCGCGGTGATGCCGAAGTCCTTGGGGGTGAACACGGCCGCCACCCCCTCGGCGATCAGGGCCCGCTCGTCCGCGGCCGGGATGATGCCGCCGACCACCACGGGCACATCCTCCCCTCCGGCCGCCCGCAGGCGCCGTATGACGTCCGGCACAAGCTCGGCGTGTGCCCCGGAGAGGATGGACAGGCCGACGCAGTGGACGTCCTCGGCCACGGCCGCCGCCGCGATCTGCTCGGGGGTCAGCCGGATGCCCTGGTAGACGACCTCCAGGCCGGCGTCCCGCGCCCGCACGGCGATCTGCTCGGCGCCGTTGGAGTGGCCGTCCAGGCCCGGCTTGCCGACCAGCAGCCGCAGCGCGCCGACCCCCAGCTCCTCCGCCGTCGCCCGTACGGCCTCCCGCACCTCGGCCAGCTCGGCGTCGGTCTCCGCGGAGACGGCCACCGGGGCCGAGGAGACGCCGGTCGGCGCCCGGTACTCGCCGAACACCTCGCGCAGCGCCTGCGCCCACTCGCCGGTGGTCACCCCGGCCTTCACGCAGGCCAGCGTCCAATGCATGAGGTTCTGCTCGGTCGCGGCCGCCCGCTTGAGGTCGCCGAGCGCGTCGGCGACCGCGGACGGGTCGCGCTCCTTGCGCCAGCGCTGCAGGGCCTCGACGGTCGCCTTCTCGTGCGCCGGGTCGACCTGCTGGACCGCGGCGTCCAGGTCCGCGGTCAGCGGGTTGGGCTCGGTGCCGGTGAAGGCGTTGACGCCGACCACGGTGTCCTCGCCGGACTCGATCCGGGCCCGCCGCTCCGCGTGCGAGGAGACCAGCTGCGCCTTGAGGTAGCCGGACTCGACGGCCGGGATGACCCCGCCCATCTCCAGCACCCGCTCGATCTCCTCCTCGGCGCCCTCGACCAGCTCCTCGGTCTTGGCCTCGACGACCTTGGAGCCCTCGAAGAGGTCCCCGTACTCCAGCAGGTCGGACTCGTAGGCCAGCACCTGCTGGATCCGCAGCGACCACTGCTGGTCCCACGGCCGGGGGAGGCCCAGGGCCTCGTTCCAGGCCGGGAGCTGGACGGCACGAGCGCGGGCGTCCTTGGACAGTGTCACCGCGAGCATCTCCAGCACGATCCGCTGGACGTTGTTCTCCGGCTGGGCCTCGGTCAGCCCCAGCGAGTTGACCTGCACCCCGTACCGGAAACGACGTTGCTTCTCGTCCCGGACGCCGTAGCGCTCGAAGGTGACGCGGTCCCAGATCCGGGTGAAGGCCCGCATCTTGCACATCTCCTCGACGAAGCGGACGCCCGCGTTGACGAAGAAGGAGATCCGCCCGACCACGTCGCCCATCCGCTCCTCGGGCACCTGCCCGGAGTCGCGGACCGCGTCCAGCACGGCGATCGCCGTGCACATCGCGTACGCCAGCTCCTGGACCGGGGTGGCCCCGGCCTCCTGGAGGTGGTAGCTGCAGATGTTGATCGGGTTCCACTTGGGGATGTTCGCCACCGCGTAGGCGATGGTGTCGGTCGTCAGCCGGAGCGAGGGCCCGGGCGGGAACACGTGCGTCCCCCGGGAGAGGTACTCCTTGACGATGTCGTTCTGCACCGTCCCGGTGAGCTTGGCGACGTCCGCGCCCTGCTCCTCGGCGACCGCCTGGTAGAGCGCCAGCAGCCACATGGCGGTGGCGTTGATGGTCATCGAGGTGTTGGTCTTCTCCAGCGGGATGCCGTCGAAGAGGGCGCGCATGTCACCGAGGTGGGAGACCGGCACGCCGACCCGGCCGACCTCGCCGCGGGCGAGGATGTGGTCCGGGTCGTAGCCGGTCTGGGTCGGCAGGTCGAAGGCGACCGAGAGACCCGTCTGCCCCTTGGCGAGGTTGCGCCGGTAGAGCGCGTTGGACGCGGCCGCGGTGGAGTGGCCCGCGTAGGTCCGCATCAGCCAGGGCCGGTCCCGCTCCCGCTCCCGTCCGGTCTGACGATCCGTCATCATGCGCCCCCTGTTCAGACGTTGCGGCTGTGCTCGATGGTCCGCTCGCTGCGCTCGCGGAACAGGTTGATGGCGTCCAGGTGCTTCGCCCGCTTCTCCTGGTCGCGCACGCCCAGGCCCTCCTGCGGGGCGAGGCACAGCACGCCGACCTTGCCCTGGTGCCGGTTGTGGTGGACGTCCAGCGCGGCCTGCCCGGACTCCTCCAGCGGGTAGACCTTGGACAGCGTCGGGTGGATCTTCCCCTTGGCGATCAGCCGGTTCGCCTCCCAGGCCTCCCGGTAGTTGGCGAAGTGCGAGCCGATGATCCGCTTCAGCGACATCCACAGGTAGCGGTTGTCGTACTCGTGCATATAGCCCGAGGTGGAGGCGCAGGTGACGATGGTGCCGCCCTTGCGGGTCACATAGACGCTGGCGCCGAAGGTCTCCCGGCCCGGGTGCTCGAAGACGATGTCGACGTCCTCGCCGTCGGTGAACTCGCGGATCCGCTTGCCGAAGCGCTTCCACTCCCGCGGGTCCTGGGTCCGCTCGTCCTTCCAGAAGCGGAAGTCCTCGGCCCGGCGGTCGATCACCGCCTCCGCCCCCATCGCCCGGCAGATCTCCGCCTTGGCCTCACTGGAGACCACACAGATCGGGGTGGCACCGCCGGCCAGCGCGAACTGGGTGGCGTACGAGCCGAGGCCGCCACTGGCCCCCCAGATCAGGACGTTGTCGCCCTGCTTCATCCCGGCGCCGTTGCGGGAGACCAGCTGCCGGTAGGCGGTGGAGTTCACCAGGCCGGGGGAGGCGGCCTCCTCCCAGCTGAGGTGGTCCGGCTTGGGCATCAGCTGGTTGCTCTTGACCAGGGCGATCTCGGCCAGGCCGCCGAAGTTGGTCTCGAAGCCCCAGATCCGCTGCTCTGGGTCGAGCATCGTGTCGTTGTGGCCGTCGGCGCTCTCCAGCTCCACGGAGAGGCAGTGCGCCACCACCTCGTCACCGGCCTTCCAGCGCTGCACTCCGGGGCCGGTGCGCAGCACCACGCCGGCCAGGTCGGAGCCGAGGATGTGGTACGGCAGGTCGTGCCGGGCCCCCAGTGGCGAGCTCTTCCCGTAGCGGGAGAGGAAGTTGAAGGTGGAGACCGGCTCGAAGATGGCCGACCAGACGGTGTTGTAGTTGACCGAGCTGGCCATCACCGCCACCAGTGCCTCGCCCGGGCCGAGTTCGGGCACCGGCACGTCGTCCAGGTGGAGGGACTTGCGGGGGTCCTTGTCCCGGCTGTCGAGGCCGGCGAACATCTCCTGCTCGTCCTTGTGGAGCGTCACGGCGCGGTAGTGGTCGGGGATCTGGATCGCGGCCCAGTCCTCGGAACTGGCCTGGCCGCTGAGGGCGGCGTCGAGGATCTCGTTCATGGCGGTTGCCTCCGGCGGTGGTCCGGCGGTGAAGGGGTGAGGGTGAGGGTGCTCGTCGAAGGATTGGCGTGCGGTGGTCGCAGTACGTGCGTACCTGCGGTGGGTGCAGTCGGCGTCTTCGGTCGCGCATACCGGTGGCGCACCTGGTGGGAGCCGCTGCGCCGTGACCGGTGGGTAACAAGGTACTGGCACGCCGTGCCATCCGTAAAGACACCGCGTGCCAGGAATCTGCGATGCGTGTCACGTGGCGCGCGGAGGGCCCGCCGGGGTAGGTGCGGCGGCGCTCCCGGCGCTCTTCCGCGGACCGTCACCCGGATGGCCGCCGCACCGGCCGGAGGGGTTCGACGATCGATCGTCGAACCCCTCCGGCCTCCGGTTTCACCAGCCCCGATCGATCAGTTGGCGATCATTCGGCGATCATCGGGCGGGCCGTCCGGCACCGTCGAGCGCGGACCTGACGCTCTCCAGCACCTCGCTCAGCGGGGCGTCGGTACGGGCCACCGTGATCAGTACCTCGCCCGACGGGCTGGGCGTCACGGCGGACTGGACGGCCTCCTCCAGGGCCCCTTGGACCCCGTCCATGGCACTGCGTGCCACAGTGCTCTCGCCGGGGGCGCCCGCCCAGAAGGTCCGGCGGATCACCCGGAAGGCGTGGTCAAGCTGCGCCTCCGGGTCCCCCTTGCCGCCCGCCCGCAGCCAGCGCCGCAGCACGTGGTTGTGGGCGGCGACCACGGCGGCGGCGGACACCTCGGCCAGCATGGTGTCGTCCCCGCGGCCCGCGCGGCCCCCCAGGGAGGGCTCGCCGAAGCGGCCCAGGAGGTAGCGGGTGAACAGCCGCTCGTACCGGGCGACCACGGTGATCTCCCGCTCGCGCAGCGTCGGCACCTGGCGGATCAGCCGGTAGCGGGCCACCGAGACGGCCGGCGCCGCGGCGTACATCCGCAGCACCTCCTTGATGCCCCGGCAGACCACGTCGATCGGGTGCTCGTCCGGGTCCGAGGCGGCCAGCAGGTCGGCCACCCGGACCAGGGTCTCCTCGTGGTCCGGGAAGATCGCCTCCTCCTTGGACCGGAAGTACCGGAAGAAGGTGCGCCGGGCCACCCCGGCGGCGGCGGCGATCTGGTCGACCGTGGTCTCCTCGTACCCCTGGGTGGAGAAGAGCTCCATCGCGGCCGCCGCCAGTTCCTGCCGCATCTGCAGCCGCTGGGCGGAGGCCCGCCGGCCGCCGCCGTTGCCGTTGGAACCGCTCGCGCCGTTCGAACCGCCCGCGCCGTTGGAACCGCCCGCGCCGCCGGCGCCGCTCGCGCCGGACGGGGTGGCCGGGGTCTCCTGGGTGCCCTTCTCCATGGTGGGAACGGTACACGTGCAGGTGGCCGACCCGGCCGGGCGAGCGGGGGCCCGCGCGGCCGGCCGGGCCGAGGTCCGAGCCGGGGCCGGGGCCGATGTCCGGGCCGCCGTCCGGGCCGACGCCCGCACGGTCACCGGCGCGCGTGGTCGCGGAAGCCCCGGCCGGTCTTGCGGCCGAGGCAGCCCGCCGCCACCAGGTGCTCCAGCAGCGGCGCCGGTGCCAGCCCCGGCTCCCGGAACTCCCGGTGCAGCACCCGCTCGATGGCCAGCGAGACGTCCAGGCCGACCACGTCCAGCAGGTCGAACGGGCCCATGGGGTAGCCGCAGCCGAGCCGCATCGCGGTGTCCACGTCGTCCACGCTGGCGTAGTGCTCCTGGATCATCCGCACCGCGTCGTTCAGGTACGGGAAGAGCAGCGCGTTCACGATGAAGCCGGCCCGGTCGCCGCAGCGCACCGGGTGCTTGCGGAGCTTCCGGCAGAGCTCCACCGCCGTCTCGGTGACGTCCTCCGCGGTGAGCACCGTGGAGACCACCTCGACCAGCTTCATGGCCGGCGCCGGGTTGAAGAAGTGCAGCCCGACCACGTCCTGCGGCCGGCCGGTCGCGGTGGCGCACTCCACCACCGGCAGGCTGGAGGTGGTGGTGGCCAGGATCGCGCCCGGCTTGCAGACCTTGTCCAGCGAGGTGAACAACTCCCGCTTCACGTCCAGCTGTTCGGCCACCGCCTCGACCACCAGGTCGGTCGGTTCCAGGTCGGCCAGGACGTCGGTGGGGGCGATCCTGGCCAGTGCCGCGTCCCGGTCCTCCTCGCTCAGCCGCCCCTTGGCGACCATCCGGCCGAGCGACTTGGCGATCGCCGCCTTGGCCCGCTCGGCCTTCTCCTGACTGCGCGCCACCAGCGTCACCGGATAGCCGGCCTTGGCGAAGACCTCGGCGATGCCGGAGGCCATCGTCCCGGAGCCGCACACCCCCACCGCGCCGACCTCGCGGGTGCGGGGGGCGGTGCGGGCGGCGGCGGCCGCAGTGCCCGCCTCGCCCGCGCCGGCGCTGTCGACCGGCCCCTCGTCCGGCACCACCTGGGAGGAGCCCGCCGCCGCGTAGCGGTAGAAGCCGCGGCCGGCCTTCCGCCCGGTCAGGCCGGCCGCGGTGAGCTGGCCGAGGATCGGCGCGGGGGAGTGCAGCCGGTCGCCGGACTGCTGGTACATCGCCTCCAGCACGGTGCGGGCGGTGTCGATGCCGATCAGGTCCAGCAGTGCCAGCGGCCCCATCGGCAGCCCGCAGCCCAGCCGCATCGCCGCGTCGATGTCCTCCCGGCCGGCGTACCGCGCCTCGTACATCGCGGCGGCCTGGTTCAGATAGCCGAAGAGGAGGCCGTTGACGATGAAGCCGGCCCGGTCCCCGGCGGTGACCGGCGACTTGCCCAGCTGGCGGGTGAACTCGCTTGCCGCCTCGATGGACTGACGCTGCGTCAGCACCGTGCCGACCACCTCGACCAGCTTCATCACCGGGGCCGGGTTGAAGAAGTGGAGGCCGAGGACCCGCTCCGGGCGCTGGGTGGCGGCGGCGATCCGGGTCACCGACAACGCGGTGGTGCCGGTGGCCAGGACGGTCTCCGGGGGGCAGAGCCGGTCCAGTTCGGCGAAGAGCCGGCGCTTCTGCTCCAGGTCCTCCGGGATCTCCTCGATCACCAGATCGGCGCGGGCCGCGGAGGCCAGCACGCTGGTGACGGTGATCCGGTCGAGGAGTCCGCGGCGCTCCTCGTCGGTGATCCGCCCGCGCTCCACGGCGTGGGCGGTGGCGTCCTCGATCCGCCGGCGGGCGGCGGCCGCCGAGGCGGCGTCCGCCTCGATGCCGATCACCTCGCGCCCGCTGCGGGCGGTGGTCTCGGCGATCCCGGCGCCCATGGTGCCGAGGCCGACCACGGCCACGACCGGGAAGGGCGCGGGGGCGGCGGAGGCGGAGGGGGTGCTGCTGGGTCGGGTGCTCATGGCTGGTGTCTCCTCAAGACGGGCGTGAAGTGGTCCTGAGGCGACCGAAGACCGCGCGTCGCGCGGATGAGAGGCGCTCCAGCCGGGGCAGCTCCCATGCCCGGCGGCGGCGCGCGTTCTCACGATAGCCTGCCGCGCGACCCGCCAGTAACCCCTCGGCCGATCGATCAGCCCAGCTCGCAGCGGGGGTCGTGGCGCCGGCACCGCGCGCGCCGCGCCTCGGCCCCGGGCCGCCCCCTCGGCCCCGGGCCGCCCCCTCGGCTCCGGGCCGCCGCGCCTCAGCCCCGGGCGCGCAGCCGCTCCCAGGCGGCCAGGCCGTCCGGGACCCACGGCCACTCCGGGATCCGGGCCAGCAGTTCGTCCTCGGTCAGGAACGCGTGCCACTCCACCTCGGCCGGCTGCGGGTGCACCTCGTCCGGGCACACCACCCGGTAGACCGAGGACCACCATTCGCCCTGCTCGCCCCGGTAGAGGAAGCTGAAGAGCGGCTCGGGCGCGGGCAGTCCGGTCATCCCGAGCTCCTCCTCGGCCTCCCGCAGGGCGGCCCGGTCGTAGGTCTCGCCGGCGCCGACCACGCCCCCGACGAACATGTCGTAGTGCCGGGGGAAGACCAGCTTCCGGGCGGTCCTGCGGTGGACGAAGTACCGGCCGTCGGCGGTGCGCGGAAGGACGAAGGTGCAGCGGTGGCGGAGGCGCTCGGCGTAGACCCGGCCGCGCGGGGCCCGGCCGACCACCTCGTCCCGCTCGTCGACCACGTCCAGGACCTCGTCGGCGTCGAGCCCGGTCAGCGGGGCCGGGGTCGCGGCCGGGGCCGACGAGGCGGGCGAGGCGGAGGGGGAGGGGGAGTCCGAGGGGGAGTCCGAGGGGGAGTCGGGGGAGTCGGTCATGGCACCCATCACACCATCCCGGCGCGGCCGCCGGCCGTCGGGCTTGCGGCCCGGTATGCGCGCGGCCCGTTTTGGCCGAGCGACCCGGCTGGTGGTTGGCTTGGGCCCCGACGTCCGTCGATGTTCCGTCGATGTAGGGAGTACAGCCATGGGGCAGGTCCGCGCGGTGACCGAACGGGTCGTGGAGGGCAAGCCGGAAGAGGTCTTCGAGGCCGTCGCCGACTATGCGCACACCCGGGGCGATCTGCTGCCCCCGCAGTACAGCGAGTACGAGGTGCGGGAGGGCGGCGAGGGCGAGGGCACCCTCGTCCACTGGAAGCTCCAGGCCACCGAGAAGCGGGTGCGGGACTGCCTGATGCGGGTCACCGTGCCGGCCCCGGGCACCCTGGTGGAGACCGACGCCAACTCCTCGATGGTGATCACCTGGACCGTCGCCCCGGCCGGGGAGGCCGGCTCCAAGGTGCGGATCGAGACGGTGTGGACGGGCGCCGGCGGCATCGGCGGCTTCTTCGAGCGGACCTTCGCCCCCAAGGGCATCAACCGGATCCACGACCAGATGCTGGCCAAGCTGGCCGCGGAGATGAACTCCTGACGCCGGCTCAGGCCGTCGGTCTCCATCGGCAACGCACAGCCATCCGACGGTGATCTCTTTCGGGTGATCCGCTGGGCCGGGCGTTGCCCGCTCGACCAGCGGAAACCCGGTACGCGCCGGTCCGGCGGCGGACCCGGGAGGCCGGTTCCCTGGGCAATCATCGGCGTGTCCAGTGAAGGAGATGCCGCCGATGACGCCCCCCTCCTCGGCCGAAGGTCCGGAGCCCGTGCCGGACGGCCCGGTGCTGCCC
Organism: Phaeacidiphilus oryzae TH49; assembly: GCF_000744815.1. Taxonomy (NCBI): domain Bacteria; kingdom Bacillati; phylum Actinomycetota; class Actinomycetes; order Kitasatosporales; family Streptomycetaceae; genus Phaeacidiphilus; species Phaeacidiphilus oryzae. Next base: position 1,695,625 of record NZ_JQMQ01000005.1, on the reverse strand, counting down.
ATGCAGTCCGTGCCGCCGGGCCCGCCCCCGGACCCGGGCCGCGCGTACGTGCCGATCGGCCGGAGCGCGGCGCCGGGCACCGCCCCCGGCGCCGAGGCGCCGACCGCACCGCCCGCCGCCACCGCACCGTCCGCCCCCGCGATCGGTCCTGTGGTCCGCGGCACGGTCCGGGTGCCGGACCGCAGCGGCGTGCCCCGTGCGGTCCTCACCCTGATCGACATGTCCGGCCGCCAGGCCGCCCGTGCCGCCACCGACTCCGACGGCCAGTGGGTCTTCGCGGCCCCCGGGCCCGGCTCGTACGTGCTGATCGCCGCCGCCCAGGGCCACCAGCCGCAGGCCGTCACCCTGGCCGTGGGCGCCCGCCCGGTCGAGCTGGACGTGCTGCTCGGCGGCACCGGCCGGCTCCGCGGGCGGGTGTGCAGCAGCGACGGCACCCCGGTCTCGGACGCCGCGGTGATCCTCACCGACCCGCGCGGCGAGGTCGCCGCCACCACCCGCACCCGGCCGGACGGCGGCTACGAGTTCACCGAGCTGGTGCCCGGCGACTACACCCTGGCGGTGAGCGCCCGGGCCTTCCGACCGGCCGCGCTGGCGGTCGGCGTCGCGCCCAGCGGAGGCAGCCGGCAGGACGTCGTCCTCACCGGCAGCGGCACCCTGCGCGGCACCGTCCGCACGGCCGGCGGGCGGCCGGTCCCGGAGGCCAGGGTGACCCTGCTGGACACCTCGGGCGAGGTGGTGGCGGCGGTGGTGACCGGTGAGGACGGCCGCTTCCGCTTCACCGACCTGGAGCCGGGCGACTACACCGTCATCGCCTCCGGCTACTCGCCGGTGGCCACCGCGCTGCGGATCGAGGACGGCCCCAACGAGCGCGATCTCCGCCTCGCCCACGACCCGGAGGCCTGAAAGCCGCCGGGTTCTCGCCGACCCGCGGGAGACCGCCGCCGACCGCCGGGGGACCGCCGCCACCCGCAGGGTGGAGAAATGGTGCGAAGACCGTCCCACCCGGGCCGGCACCCCCTACGGTGGTCCCCGACGGCCGTCGGACGGTCCGAGGGAGCGCCCCGGATGACGATCCAGCAGAACACCAGCCCGGACCAGGACCACGAGCGGGCGCCGGCGCACCCGCCGGGCGCCGGCCCCGGCCTGCCCACCGGCCGCCTTCCGCTGGCCGTCGCGATCGTGGACGCCGACGGCCGGGTGACCCACTGGTCGCGCGGCGCGGTCCGGCTCTTCGGCTGCCCGCACGCCCAGGCGGTCGGCGCCGAGCTCAGCGAACTCCTGCCGGTGCTGGGCGGATTGGAGCGCGGCGAGCCGGCCTTCCCAGGCGACTGCGAGCCCCGGGAGCCGCAGGGCGATCCGAGGGTGCTCGCCCCCGCCCCCCGCTCCGGCTGGGCCCGCATCCCCGCGCGGGACCCCGAGGGCGCGGGCGGCGAGGCCGCGGGCGGCGCCGGGGCCGGGGCCGAGCCCCGGACGGGTGCCCGCGAGGTGCTCTGGTGGGCCTACCCGCTGCCGGTCATCTGGCGCGAACGCACCCTGGTGCTGGCCACCGACGCCGCCCGGGTCGGCGGCGGCTCCCGGCGCAGCGGCGCCGAGCAGCGCGAACTGGCCCCGGGCTTCCTGCCCCTGGAGCGGCTGCCCGAGGCCGCCGAGCTGGCCCGCGGCTTCGCCGAGATGATGCCCAGGATGGGCCCGCGGGCCGCCGAGCGGATCGTCGCCTGGGCCCTCGGCCTCGGCTACCCGGTGCTGGACTACAGCCTCCGCCGGGCCGTCCCGGTCACCCCGTACTGGGGGGAGCCGGCCCGGGCGGTCCACCCCGGCCTGGACCCCCGCGCCCGCCGGGCCGCGGCCACCCGTACCGGCGCCCCGGGCGGGACCGCCGGCCCCGGCCGCCCCCGACTCCCGGACTACGCGGGCGACCTGGAGTACGCCGCCGCCCGCGAGCGGCTGGAGTTCCTCAACGAGACCAGCGCCCGGATCGGCTCTTCCCTCGACCTCGCCCGGACCATCCGCGAGGTCACCGAGGCCGCCGTGCCGCGCTTCGCGGACTTCGCCGGCACCCATCTGCGCGAGCAGGTGCTGGCCGGCGAGGGCTTCCCGGACGGCCCGCCGGACACCGCCACCGTGATGCACAGGGTCTGGGTGACCCACACCGACGAGCCGGGCCGCTGGGACGACACCGTGCCGGTCGGCGAGACCTTCGCCTTCCCCGAGCACACCCCGTTCTACCGGTGCATGGCCACCGGCGAGCCGGTGCTGATCCCCACCATCTCCGAGGAGTTGGGCAACCGGATCTCCGCCGAGTTCGAGAAGCGCGACCTCCGCCCGCTGATCAACGGCCGCTCGCTGCTGATCGTCCCGCTCAAGGCGCGCCGGGTGGTGCTCGGCTTCATGGTGCTGCTGCGCCGGGCCGATCGCGAGCCCTTCGACGAGATGGACCGCGCCACGGCGGCCGAACTCGCCGCCCGGGCGGGCCTGGTGCTGGACAACGCCCGGCTCTACACCTACCAGGAGAACGCGGCGGAGACCCTTCAGGACAGCATGCTCCCGAAGAACCTCCCGCAGCCGCCCGGCCTCACCGCCGCCTACCGCTACCTCCCCGGCGCACTCCTCGGCAAGGTCGGCGGCGACTGGTTCGACACCGTCCCGCTGACCGGCTCCCGGGTGGCGCTGGTGGTCGGCGACGTGATGGGCCACGGCATCAACTCGGCCGCGATGATGGGCCAGCTCCGCACCGCCGTACAGACCCTGGCCTCCCTCGACCTGCCGCCGGACCAGGTGCTCCGGCGGCTCGACGACCTCGCCCTCCGGCTCGGCGAGAACTACCTCGCGACCTGCCTCTACGCGGTCTACGACCCGATCGGCCGGGAACTCCGGCTGGCCAACGCCGGCCATGTCCCGCCGGTCCTCCAACTCCCGGACGGCGAGACCAGGTTGCTCGACCTTCCGTCCGGCGCCCCGATCGGGGTCGGGGGCGTCCCCTTCGAGACCGTCTCGGTCCCGGTGGAGGACGGCAGCCGGCTGCTGCTCTGCACCGACGGCCTGGTGGAGGTGCGCGGCGAGGACATCGGCCTCGGCCTGGCCGCGCTCACCGAGAACCTCTCCCGCCCGGGCGCGCCCCTGGAGGCCTCCTGCGACGCGCTGATCCGCGCCCTCAACGCGGTCGGCCGGCGGGACGACGTGGCACTGCTGATGGCCCGGCTGGACGGGATACCGGCGGAGTCGGTCGCCGAGTGGTCCTTCACCCCGGACCCGGCCGAGGTCCGCCGGGCCAGGGTGCTGGCCCGCAGCACCCTCCTGGAGTGGAAACTCCAGGATGCCTGCGACGTGGACGCGGTGGTGCAGGTCGTCGACGAGCTGGTGGCCAACTCGGTGCGGCACGCGGCGGATCGCACCGCCGTGGTCCGGCTCCGCCTGGTCCGCGCCGACGCCCTGGTCGTCGAGGTGCGGGACGGCGACCCCGCCCTGCCGGTGCTGCTCCCCGGCGCCGCCGGTACGGCCGGCACGACCGGTTCGGCCGGTACGACCGAAGGCGACGGCGGCGAGATCCCGGACCGGGGCCGCGGTCTGCGGATCGTCACCCGCCTGGCGGCCCGCTGGGGCGCCACCCCGGCCTCCGACGGCCCGGGCAAGACGGTCTGGTGCGAACTGCCGGTGCACCGGGGGTGAAGGTGGCGGGAGATCGCGTTTCGCCACCCGCGCCACCCCCTGACGGGACGACCCGCGGCGCGTAGTGTCTCCTTCCGCGACCGGGGCCTGACATTCCGTCAGCACCCCTGAGCCGCGCCCGGGGAGGGGCCATGGCGGAGACCGAGGACGGCTACGCGGCGGCGTGGGAGGGCTTCTGGCGGGACACCAAGCCCGGCCGCGGCGAGGCCGCCTGGGACTCCGCCCCCGAGGAGGCCGCCGCCCTCCACGTCCCCCTCTTCGCCGACCTGCTGGCCGCGGGCGGCGGCGACGGCCTGCCCTGGGTCGACCTGGGCTGCGGCAACGGCACCCAGTCCCGCTATCTGGCCCGCCGCTTCGGCCGGGTGGTCGGCATCGACCTCTCGCCCACCGCGATCGAGCACGCCCGCTCCGAGACCCCGGACGGCGAGGTCGACTTCCGCGTGCGGAGCGCCCTCGACCGGGACGGCATCCGTGCTCTCCACGAGGAGCTCGGCGACGCCAACGTCTACCTCCGCGGCATCCTCCACCAGTCCCGCCCGCAGGACCGGCCGGCGGTCGCCGAGGCGGTCGCGGTCCTCGTCGGCCGGCGCGGGCTGGCCTTCGACGTCGAGATGGCCGCCGCGGCCAAGCCGGAGATCCAGCGGTACGCGACCGCGGCCGGCGGCGCGCTGCCGAAGTTCGCCGCCCTGATGCAGCACGGCCTCACCCCGGCGGACGCCCCCGACGAGGCCTTCCCCGCGCTCTTCCGGGAGGCGGGGCTCACCGTCCTCCGGGTCGGCGACACCCCTCTCCACTCCACCCAGGCCACCCCCGCGGGCGCCCAGGTGGTCCTGCCGATGCGCTACCTGGTGGCCAGGCGCTGAGCGGCCACCGCAGCGCCGGAGGGCGGGCCCGGGGTTAGGGTGTGCCCGAAGATCGCCCGCCCGTGGATGGGAGCCGCGTGACCCCCCGCCAGCCACCCGCGCCCGCCGGACCGGCGGTGGCCGAGGCCGAGGCCGTGGACCTCACGGCCCGGCTGATCCGGATCGACACCACCAACCGCGGTGGCGGCGACGGCAGGGAGCGGCCGGCCGCCGAGTTCGTCGCGGAGCGGCTCTCCGAGGCGGGCCTCGACCCGCTGCTGCTGGAGTCCGCCCCCGGCCGGGCCAACGTCGTCACCCGCATCCCTGGCAGCGAGCCGGGCCTCCCGGCGATCCTGGTCCACGGCCACCTGGACGTGGTTCCCGCCGACCCCGCCGAGTGGAGCACCCACCCCTTCTCCGGGGAGATCCGCGACGGCGTCGTCTGGGGCCGCGGCGCGGTCGACATGAAGTCGATGGACGCCATGATGCTCGCCGTGGCCCGGAGTTGGGCGCGGGACGGCCGCCGCCCCCGCCGGGACGTCGTCCTCGCCTTCACCGCCGACGAGGAGGACAGCGCGGAGGCCGGTTCCGACTGGCTGGTCCGCAAGCACCCGGACCTCTTCGAGGGCTGCACCGAGGGCATCAGCGAGTCCGGCGCGTACACCGTCCACCTCGCCTCCGGCGCCCGCGTCTACCCGGTCGCCGCCGGCGAGCGGGGCACCGCCTGGCTGCGGCTGACCGCCCGCGGCCGGGCCGGCCACGGCTCCAAGCCGAACCGGGAGAACGCCGTCACCCGGCTCTCCGCCGCGATGGCCAGGATCGGCGAGCACCGCTGGCCGCTCAGGCTCACCCCCACCGTCCGGGCCGCCCTCCTCGCCCTCGCCGAGATCACCGGAACGCCGCTCGACCTCGACGATCCCGAGGGCCCGCACGGCCCGGACGCCTTCCTCGCCGCCACCGACCCGGCCGCCGCCCGGCTGGTCGAGGCCACCCTGCGGAACAGCGCCAACCCCACGGTCCTGGCCGCCGGCTACAAGACCAACGTCATCCCCGGCACCGCCGCCGGCCGGGTGGACGGCCGGGTGCTCCCGGGCACCGAGTCCGCCGCCGAGTTCGAGTCCACTCTCGACGCCCTCACCGGCCCCGACGTCGAGTGGGAGTACGAGCACCGGGAGACCGCGCTCGCCGCCCCCGTCGACTCGCCGACCTTCGCCGCGCTGGCGGCGGCCCTGCGCGCCCACGACCCGGGCGCCCATGTGGTCCCGATGTGCATGAGCGGCGGCACCGACGCCAAGCAGTTCTCCCGCCTCGGCATCACCGGCTACGGCTTCTCCCCGCTGCGCCTGCCGCCCGGCTTCGACTACCAGGGCCTCTTCCACGGCGTGGACGAACGGGTTCCGGTCGACGCGATCGAGTTCGGCACCCGCGTCCTGGACGCCTTTCTCTCCGAGTCGACGGGCGGGCCCCCCGCATGACGCCGCGTCAGCCGCGTCCGCTCCGCCCCGGAGACCGGGTGGCCGTCGTCGCCCCCAGCGGCCCCGTCTCCCCCGAGCGCCTGGAGGCCGGGGTCCGGATCCTCCGCTCCTGGGGCCTCGACGTCGTCCTCGGCGACCACGTCCTGACCCGCGACCCGGTCCTCCCGTACCTGGCCGGCACGGACCGGCAGCGGGCCGCCGACCTGCAGGCCGCGTGGACCGACCCGTCCGTCGCGGCGGTGGTCTGCGCCCGCGGCGGCTACGGGGCGCAGCGGATCGTCGACCGGCTGGACTGGCCGGCGCTGGCCGCGGCCGGCCCCCGGTGGTTCGTCGGGTACAGCGACGCCACCGCCCTCCACCAGGCGATCTCCACCCGTCTCGGACTGGCCACCCTCTACGGCCCGATGGCCGCCGCCCAGGTCTTCACCACCGACGCCGACACCGCCGACGGACTGCGCGACGCCCTCTTCGGCAAGCCGGTGGAGCTGCGCGGCCGTGCCCTCACCCCCGGCCGGGCCGAGGCCCCGACCTCAGGCGGCTGCCTGGCGCTGCTCGCCACCGATCTGGGCACGCCCTCCGCGGGCGCGCCGGGCACGCCCTCCGCGGGCGCGCCGGGCACGCCCTCCGCGGCCGCGGAGGCCGCGGGCGCCTACGCGGGCACCATCGTCTGCCTCGAAGACGTCGGCGAGCCCGCCTACGCCATCGACCGCTGGCTCACCCAGCTCCTGCGCGCGGGCGCCTTCGACGGCGTCGCCGGGTTCGCCCTCGGCAGCTGGGAGCGGTGCGAGCGGCAGACCCCCGAGCTGGTGGACCGGGTCCTGGCGGACCGCCTCCGCCCGCTCGGCATCCCGATCGCCGTGGACCTCCCGTTCGGCCACGGCCCGAGCAGCGCCACGGTCCCGCTCGGCGTGCCGGCCGTCCTCGCGGACGGCGTCCTCACCTTCGCGGGGCGTACATGATCAGGCCGACCCCGGCCAGGCAGACCAGCGCGCCCAGCACGTCCCACCGCGTCGGCCGGAAGCCGTCCATGACGACCCCCCAGATCAGCGACCCAGCGACGAACACCCCGCCGTACGCCGCGAGCACCCGCCCGAACGCGGAGGACGGCTGAGCGCAGGCGACGAACCCGTAGGCCCCCAGGGCGAGCACGCCCCCCACCGCGAACCACCAACCGCGATGCTCCCGCACGGCCTGCCAGATCAGCCAGCACCCGCCGATCTCCGCCACCGCCGCCACCACGAACAACCCCACAGACCGCCCGACCATCACCCCCGCAGGGTATGCGAGCCCACCTGACCCGCCCGGAGCGCAGCGCCGCCGGGCGGAGGCGAGGGCCGCGGGCTTCCCCGCGCCCCTTCAGCCGCTCCGCGACTCGCGGCGCGGGGCCGCCGAGGCCGGGGCCGGGCGGCAGCCCCGGAAGACGTCCACCCGAATGGCGTCCGCCGGCATCACCGACCCAGGGCGATCACATGACTACGCTCCGCGCATGCGCATCCGCCCGCGCCCGCCCTTCGCCGCGACCACCGCCCTCGCCGCCACCCTCCTCCTCGCCGCCGCGGGAGCCTGCGCCGGTGCGGCACTCCGCGCCCACCGCCCGCCCCCCTTCGGCGACCACATCGAGCTCCGCACCTCCCGTCCCGCCGCCGAAGGCGGGGTCCGCCCCCGCGGCGACGCCCTGGAGGGCCCCGGCTGGCTCTACCGCCGCACCCCCCATGGCAGCGCCCAGCCCCCGGTCACCCCGGCGGACGCGGTCCGCGGCGGCCCCGGCGCGGTGGTCGGCGTCTGGTCGGACGGCATGCTCACCGCCGTGGACCCGCGCGGCCCCCGCCCCCGGGTGAGCTGGCACCGGTTCGTCCCCGGCCTGGCCCTGTGGCTGCGGGCGCGGCCCGCCGGCACCCCCGTCGTGCTGCCGGCGGGCCCGGGCCTCCTCGTCGTCACCCCCGGCCTGGTGATGGACTTCCGCACCCGGGACGGCAACCTCCGCTGGGACACCGCCGCCGGCCCCGGCTGCCGCTACCTCCCGCAGCGGATGCTGGTCACCGACGGCTCGGTGGTCCTGCCGCGCGCCTGTCCCGGCGGTGGCCCGGGCGGCTCGGCCGGCGCCGGGCACAGCACGGTCGAGGCCTTCGACGGCGCCGGCCGCCGCTGGCAGATCGCGGCCGGCCCGCACGCCCGTCCGTCCCTCTTCACCGGGACCGCAGTCCCGCCCCCGCACCCGCCCGCGTTCCGCCCGCCGATGCTCGGCACCCCGCCCCGGGTCTATCAGGACGCCCTCGGCCGCCGTCTGATCGAGATCGCCGACCTCCCGCTGCCGGCCGTCCGGCCCCTGGTGGTGGACGCCGACACCGGCCGCCGGCTGCCGCCCTGCGCCGCCGCCACCGCCCGCCTCCTCGCCGGCGGCTGCGCGGACCCCCGTCCCGCCCGCCCCCGTCCCGCCGGCCCCCGTACCGAGGCCCCCCAAGGGAAAACCGGCTGACCGTTAGACTGGCGACATGCCACAGTTCCCCGGGTAGACGAGCCGGCCTGCTGACAGCCTCGCGCCGCACTGCCGCCCAGCCGCCCCGCGGTCCCCAGCCGACCGCATCCGCTTTCGAATGCCCAGGAGAACCCGCACGTGATCGCCGCCAACGCCCTGGAACTGCGCGCCGGCGCCCGGATCCTCATCGAGTCCGCCTCGTTCCGGATCGCCGAGGGCGACCGGATCGGCCTGGTCGGCCGCAACGGCGCCGGAAAGACGACCCTCACCAAGGTGCTCGCCGGCGAGGGCATCCCGGCCGATGGCACGGTGGTCCGCTCGGGCCAGGTCGGCTACCTCCCGCAGGACCCGCGGACCGGCGACCTCGACGTCCTGGCCAAGAACCGGATCCTCTCCGCCCGCGGCCTGGACTCGGTGCTGGAGAAGATGCGCGCCGCCGAGCAGCGGATCGCCACCGGCAAGGGCGCCACCCAGGAACAGGCGATGAAGAAGTACTCCCGCCTGGAGACCGAGTTCCTCACCAAGGGCGGTTACGCCGCCGAGGCGGAGGCCGCGACCATCGCGGCCAGCCTCGGCCTTCCGGACCGGATCCTGAACCAGCCGCTGCACACCCTTTCCGGCGGTCAGCGCCGCCGCGTGGAACTCGCCCGGATCCTCTTCTCGGATTCCGACATCCTGCTGCTCGACGAACCCACGAACCACCTGGACGCCGACTCCATCATCTGGCTGCGCGACTTCCTGAAGACCTATCGCGGCGGATTCATCGTCATCTCGCACGACATCAACCTGGTCGAGACCGTCGTCAACAAGGTGTTCTACCTGGATGCCAATCGATCGACGATCGACATCTACAACATGGGCTGGAAGCAGTACCTCCAGCAGCGCGAAGCGGACGAGAAGCGGCGCAAGCGCGAGCGGGCGAACGCGGAGAAGAAGGCCGCCGCTCTGAACGCGCAGGCCGACAAGATGCGTGCAAAGGCCACGAAAACGGTGGCGGCGCAGAACATGGCCCGCCGGGCGGAGAAACTCCTCTCCGGTCTGGAAGCCGAACGCCGTTCCGACAAGGTCGCCAAGCTTCGCTTCCCGGAACCCGCGCCCTGCGGAAAGACCCCGCTCACCGCGGAGGGCCTGTCCAAGTCGTATGGATCCCTGGAGATCTTCACCGACGTCGACCTGGCCATCGACAAGGGCTCCCGGGTCGTCGTCCTGGGCCTCAACGGCGCCGGCAAGACCACCCTGCTGCGCCTGCTGGCCGGCCAGGAGAAGCCGGACACCGGCAGCGTCGTCCCCGGCCACGGCCTCAAGCTCGGCTACTACGCCCAGGAGCACGAGACCCTGGACCCGGAGCGCACCGTCCTGGAGAACATGCGCTCCGCGGCCCCGGACATGGACCTGGTGGACATCCGCAAGATCCTGGGGTCCTTCCTCTTCTCCGGGGACGACGTGGACAAGCCCGCCGGCGTCCTCTCCGGCGGCGAGAAGACCCGGCTGGCGCTGGCCACCCTGGTCGTGTCCAGCGCCAACGTGCTGCTCCTCGACGAGCCCACCAACAACCTGGACCCGGCCAGCCGCGCGGAGATCCTGGACGCGCTGCACACCTTCACCGGCGCGGTCGTGCTGGTCACCCACGACGAGGGCGCGGTGGACGCCCTCCAGCCGGAGCGGATCATCCTCCTTCCGGACGGGGTCGAGGACCTCTGGAACGAGGACTACGCCGAACTGGTCTCCCTGGCCTGACCAGCGCATTCGACGAGGTTTCCCGGCCGCGCCCCGCGTGTGCCGCCCCTGGCACGGGCGGGCACGCGGTTCGCCATTTCTGGACACCCGATCATGCATCTGGACCAGAAGAGTTCATATCGGCCGAGCGGGAGACCGCCTCCGCAGACAGTTGCCACAGGCAGCGGCAGGAACGTCTGCAAATCGTTGACAATTTCTCAATTACCGCACCTGATCAGGGTTTTCTTCTGGATGCCGGGGCGAAAGCCAGGAGGTGTGCGGGACCTTCGGACGGCTCTCGCATGTGCGGTCCGCTTCGGGACACCGGAAATTCCCGAATCGACCTTGCGGAACGGGTGGCCAGGATGCGCGCCATGGGTGATCATGGGAATCCGACCGAGCACTGCTACGAGGAGGCACGGGTGGCCGAGACTCTGAAAAAGGGCAGCCGGGTAACCGGTGCCGCACGTGAGAAGCTCGCTTCCGAGCTGAAGCGGAAGTACGACTCCGGCGCCAGCATCCGCGCGCTTGCGGAGGAGACGGGCCGCTCCTACGGCTTCGTTCACCGCATGCTGAGCGAATCCGGTGTCACCCTCCGCGGCCGGGGTGGAGCGACGCGCGGCAAGGCCAAGTCCAGCGCCGGTTCCTGACGGCACTTCACCCAGCTACACCACGGCTCCAGACGAGTCGGCGGCCGGACCGCCCTCCGGCCGCCGTCCCATGCGCGGGGCGCTTTTGACTCTTCGGTAGCATCGGCCCGTCCCACCGCTCCCGCGCCGGAGGTAACCATGGCCGATGACTCGCCCGCCGCAAAGGCCCACACCATGCAGGACGGCCCCGGTGCCGCCCGTGAGGACTGGGCGGAGGCGGGTCTTCGACTCGAGGTCGACGGTGCGACCGCGACCGTGACCCTCTGCCGCCCCGAGCGCCGCAACTCCCAGACGCCCGCGCTGTGGCGCGCGCTGGCCGCCGTCGGCCGAGAGCTGCCGGGCAGCGTACGGGCGGTCGTGCTGCGCTCCGAGGGCCCCTCCTTCTCGGCGGGCCTGGACCGGGCGGCGTTCAGCCCGGAGGGCATCCCCGGCGAGCGTTCGCTGACCGACCTGGCGCGCGGGGACGACGCGGTGGCGGACGCCGTCATCGCCGGCTACCAGGAGGCGTTCACCTGGTGGCGGCGGCCGGACGTGATCACCGTCGCCGCCGTGCAGGGGCACGCGGTCGGGGCCGGCTTCCAGCTCGCCCTCGCCTGCGACCTCCGGGTCTGCGCCGAGGACGCGCGGTTCGCGATGCGTGAGACCTCGCTGGGCCTGGTGCCGGACCTGGCGGGCACCAAGCCGCTGGTCGAGCTGGTCGGGCCGGCGCGGGCGCTGGAGATCTGCGCGACCGGCCGATGGGTCGCCGCGGAGGAGGCGGAGCGGATCGGCCTCGCCAACCTCGTCGTCCCGGCGAAGGAGCTGGACGGCGCGACCGGCGACCTGGTCGCCGCGCTTCTGGCCGCGCCCCGCAACGCCCTCATCGAGACCAAGTCCCTCCTCGCCGACGCCCCCTCCCGCGCCTACGACGACCAGCGCGCGGCCGAGCGGGCCGCCCAGCTCCGCCGCCTCCGCGACCTGGCCAACCTGGGCGACTGACCCGGAGGCCGGCCGCGGCTCACAGCCCGCGCAGCAGCCCGCCGTCGACCGGGAGCATCAGGCCGGTGAGGTAGCCGGCGGCGGGGGAGAGGAGGAAGGCGGCCGCGCGGCCGAACTCCTCCGGGGCGCCGTAGCGGCCCAGCGGGATGGCGGCGGAGGAGGTCTCGCGGGCCTTCTCCGGGTCGCCGGAGAGGGCGTCCAGCGCTCGCACCCGCTCGGTGTCGATCCTTCCCGGCAGCAGGCCGAAGACCCGGATCCCGCGCGGCCCCAGCTCGTCGGCCAGGGTCTTGGCCACCATGCCGAGGCCCGGCCGCAGTCCGTTGGAGATCCCCAGATGACTCAGCGGCTGCCGGACCGACGAGGACAGCACGAAGCCGATCGCCCCGCCCTCGCCCAACTCGGCCGCCACCGACCTGGCCAGCCGCACCGCGCCCAGGAACACCGTCTCGAACGCGGACCGCCACTGCTCGTCGGTCGCGCCCAGCGCGGGCCCGGCGGGCGGGCCGCCCACGCTGATCAGTACCCCGTCCAGCCGGCCGAAGCGCTCCTTCGCGGCGCCGATCAGCCGGCCCGGGGTGTCCTCCGCGCCGTTGTCCGCGACCACGCCCAACGCCTGGTCGAGGCCGCCGAGTTCGGCCACGGCCTGGTCGAGGGTGTCCTGCTCGCGTCCGGTGACGACGACCTTCGCGCCGTCGGCGACCAGCGCGTGCGCGGTGGCCAGGCCGAGCCCGCGGGAGGCGGCGGTGACGATGTACACGCGATCCTGAAGTCCGAGATCCATGGGCCAATCCTGCCCGCCGGCCGGGTTCAGCGATCGAGCGGGTCCGCCAGTCGGCCGGGGCCGTCCGGTGAGGCGCCCGCGTCCAGCCCCATCGCGGTGTTGACCAGTGCCACGTGGGTGAACGCCTGCGGGGTGTTGCCGAGCTGACGGCCGTTCACCGGGTCCCACTCCTCGGAGAGCAGCCCGACGTCGTTGGCCAGCGCCAGCACCCGTTCGAAGATGTCCACCGCCTCGTCCCGGCGGCCCATCGCGATCAGCGCGTCGGCCAGCCAGAGCGAGCAGGCCAGGAACGCGCCCTCGCGGCCGCTCAGCCCGTCCACCTCGTCCTGGCTCCCGCCGCCGGCGGCCTCGTCGGCGATCTGGTAGCGGGCGATGAAGCCGCCGTGGTCCAGCTCCCGCTGGATCGCCTCGACGGTGCGCACCACCCGGGGGTCGTCCGGCGGCAGGAAGCCGGTCTTGACGACGAAGAGGGTGGCCGCGTCCAGCTCGGTGCCGCCGTAGTACTGGGTGAAGACCCCGCGCTCGGCGTCGTAGCCGTGCTTCAGCACATCGGCGTGGACGTCGTCGCGCATCCTCCGCCAGGCGTCGAGCGGCGCCGGCAGGCCGGTGGCCTCGGCCATCCGCACCGCGCGGTCGGCGGCCACCCAGCACATCACCTTGGAGTGGACGAAGTGCCGGCGTCCGCCGCGCACCTCCCACAGCCCCTCGTCGGGCTCCTGCCAGTGCTTGGTCAGGAAGTCCATCAGGGCCCGCAGCAGCGACCAGACATGGCGCTCCATCGGGATGCCGGCGCAGAGCGCCAGATAGAGGGTCTGCACCACCTCTCCGTAGACGTCCAGCTGGAGCTGGTCGACGGCGGCGTTGCCGAAGCGGACCGGCGAGGAGCCCTCGTAGCCGGGCAGCCAGTCGGCGAGGGTCTCCGGCAGCCGGCGCTCGCCGGCCACCCCGTACATGATCTGGAGGTCGGCCGGGTCGCCGGCGATCGCCCGGAGCAGCCACTGGCGCCAGGCCACGGCCTCCTCCCGGTAGCCGCCGCTGAGCAGCGCGGAGAGGGTCATCGTGGAGTCGCGCAGCCAGCAGTAGCGGTAGTCCCAGTTCCGCTCGCCGCCGATCTCCTCGGGCAGCCCGGCGGTGGGGGCGGCGACCATCCCGCCGGTCGGCTGGAAGGTGAGCGCCTTGAGAGTGATCAGCGACCGCTGGACGGCGTCCTGCCAGGAACCCGTGTGCTTGCGCCGGCCGGACCACTCCTCCCAGGCGTCGAGGGTGGTGCGCAGCGCCTTCTCGGCGTCGAGGCGGCGTGGGACGGTGAGGTGCGAGGGCTGCCAGCCCAGCACGAAGGCGACCCGGTCGCCCTGGCCGACCGCGAACTCGCCGTGGGTGCGCATGTCCTTGCCGTAGGTGTGGACGTCCTGCGGGGTACGCATCCAGACCGAGTCGGGGCCGGCCACCGCCACCCGGTGGTGGTCGGTGCGCCGCACCCACGGCACGACCCGGCCGTAGTCGAAGCGGAGGCTGAGCTCGGAGCGCATCGGGACGGAGCCGGAGACCCCCTCGACGATCCGGACCAGGTCCGGGGACTCGTCCCGGTGCGGCATGAAGTCCAGCACCCGGACGGTGCCGGTGGGCGTCTCCCAGACGGTCTCCAGGACCAGCGAGTGGCCGATGTACCGGCGGCTGGCGTGCGCCTGGCCGGGCGGGAGGTCGGGGGCGATCCGCCAGAACCCGTGGTCCTCGGTCCCGATCAGGGAGGCGAAGACGGACGGGGAGTCGAAGCGGGGCAGGCACAGCCAGTCGATGGAGCCGTTCCTGTCCACCAAGGCCACCGTATGGAGGTCCCCGATGATTGCGTAGTCCTCGATCAGCCCGGGCACGGAATTCCCCTTCCCACGCGGCGGAAGACCGAGCCTACTAGCTGGGGTCGCCCGCGGTCCCGGCCTCCGCGCCGGCGTCCGCCTTCCGCGGCGCCGGCGCGGCGGCCGCCGGGGTCCGGTCGGGGCGGGGACCGCCGCCCGGCGGGGCGGTGCCCGGACGGGGCCGCTTCGCGGGACCGGCGGTCTGCTCCCTGACCTCCCGGCGGAAGAGGAGGATCCAGGCCACCGGGACCAGCGCGGCGAAGACCCACCACTGGATCGCGTACGGCAGGTGGACGCCCTTGCCGACCACGGCCATCGAGTCGTTCTGCGCGGTGGGCGGCGGCACCTGCTGGGCGAGGTCGCGGGCCGGCGGGGTGGGGCTGGTCGCGGTCAGCTCGATGTAGCCGGCGTAGATCCTCCGGTGCAGCCGGGAGGTCTGCTGCTGACTGTTGATCAGCTGGAACTGCCGGGGCGGCAGGCCGCTGCGGTCCCGGATGCCGGTCGACTTCGCGGTCTCGTCCGGGCGCAGGCGGCCGGTGAGGGTGACCGTCCCGGTGGGGGCCGGCGGCACCGAGGTGGGGTAGGTGGTGCCGTCGCTGTTGTTCGGCGCCACCCATCCGCGGTTGACCAGCACCAGGTCGCCGCCGGCCGTCTCCAGCGGCGTGACCACGTAGAAGCCGATGTTGTCGCCGGAGGAGTCGGTGCGCTGCCGGATGACGAACTCGTCGGCCGGTACGTAGTGCCCGCTCACGGTGACGTTGCGGTAGAGGTCGGCGTCGGGCACCGACCCGCCGGGGCGGCTGAGCCCCGCGAGCGGCGTCACCCGGTGGGGGTCGATGTTCGCGCTGATCAACGCGTTGTTCCGGTTCGTCTGCTGATAGCGGTGGAACTGCCACATCCCCAGCTCGACGAAGGCGGGGATGAGCGCGAGGAGGATCACGGTGAGGATCAGCCAGCGCTTCGTGAACAGGATTCGGAACACCCGAAGACGGTACCCCCGCTCCTCTCACGCCCGGCGCGCGGGGCGCGTGTGTCGGCGGATAAGGCGCCTTCCCGCGGTATTCATCCGATTCCGGACCGGTCTCCGGCCGGGGCCACACTCGCCAGCAGCTGGACGAAGCCGGCCTCGTCCACCACCGGGGTGCCCAGCTCGCGGGCCCGGCGGGCCTTGCCGGTCCAGCTGTCCGGCTCGTTGGTGACCAGCAGCGAGGTGAGCCGGCTGACCGAGCCGGCCACGTGCAGCCCGGCCTCGGTCGCCCGGTCCTCCAGCTCCTCCCGGTCCACCGAGGTGTCGCCGCTGATCGCCACCCGCATCCCCTGCACCAGCGGCCCACCCGGCTCCCAGCGCCCCGGATTGGGGTACGGGCAGGCCGGCCGCCGGCGGTAGGACCGGTAGCTGCGCGGTGCGCTGCCGTACCAGCGCACCGGGTCGGCGGAGGAGCGCATCGCGGTCGACCCGCCCGGCTCGCGGCCGGCGGCTCCGGCCGCACCGCCCGGAGGCGCGGAGTCCGCGGCCGGGGAGGCCGCCGGCAGGCAGGCCTGCAGCGGCAGCCGCAGTCCGGCCTCCTCGGCCAGCCGGAGGCAGGGCCGGAACGCCTCGGCGAGCACCCGGGCGTCGTCCAGCGCGTGGTGGGCACGCTCCGGCCGGACGCCGAAGTGCGCGGCCAGGGTGCCGAGTTTGTGGTTCCGCAGCGGCAGCTTGAGGTCGCGGGAGAGCACTATCGTGCAGAGCCGCTGCCGGACCGGGGGCTCGACGCCGATCCGGGCGAACTCGCGGGCGATCATCGACCAGTCGAAGAGCGCGTTGTGGGCGACCAGCACCCGGCCGGAGAGCCGGGCGGCGAACTCCTCGGCGACGCCCGCGAAGGTCGGCGCCCCGGAGAGGACCTCCGAGGTGAGGCCGTGGATGAAGACCGGGCCAGGATCCCGCTCCGGGTTGACCAGGGTGTACCAGTGGTCGATCGGCTCGCCGGAGGCGTCGAGGCGGTAGACCGCGGCGGAGACGATCCGGTCGTGCCGGCCGAGGCCGGTGGTCTCCACGTCCACCACCGCCCACCCGGAGGGGTCGTCCGGTTCGGCGGCGGTCTGCTCGGCGTTCATGGTCAGTCAGAATAAGGGCCGCCCCTGACAGGGCCGGGGACGCCCTCCCGCTCGCCGGCCGCCGATCAGCCGGGCGGACGGCGCAGGGTCCGCAGGTTGAGCACCTGGAGGGCGAGCCCGGGGTGGATCACCGGCGGTGGCACCTCACGAGGTTGACGGGCCGTCAGTTCGCCGGTGGGGAGCGGCTCGGGGAGCCGCACACTGCCGTAGAGCCGTTTGCGCCGCCGCCGGCCGCCGTCCGGGCCGGCGGAGTCCTCGGGGCCCTCGGAGCCCCCGAAGCCGGGGCGGGGGCCGAAACCGGAGCCGGAACCGGAACCGGAGTCAAAGGTGCTCATGACAACCTCCCGGAGGTACGGCGAGGCGACCCGGGGCCGCCGGGCGCGATGAGAACGGGATTCCCGCAGAGTCCCCACAGGGGGCGTCCTCGACGGGTACTGCCCTGCACAACGACGGCCTGCCCCAGGAGTAGCGGGCCCGACTAGGCTGGACCTGAAGACGGACCGGAAAGAACCCCATCGGAACGCCGGCGCGACACCGCCGGCCCGCCCACCGATGGGGGCAGGTACCGAGTGAAGGGGGTGGGCGCCGTTCTCGTCGACCAGTTCGGCCGGCGTGCCGTGGACCTGCGGGTCTCGCTGACCGACCGCTGCAATCTCCGGTGCACGTACTGCATGCCGGAGGAGGGCCTGCAATGGCTGGCCAAGCCCGACCTCCTCACCGATGAGGAGATCATCCGCCTGGTCCGGATCGCCGTCACCGACCTCGGCGTTCGGGAGGTCCGCTTCACCGGTGGAGAGCCGATGCTCCGCCCCGGCCTGGTGCGGATCGTCCAGGAGTGCGCGCGGCTTGAACCGCGTCCGGAGCTCTCCCTCACCACCAACGGCATCGGCCTGGCCCGCAACGCGACCGCTCTCAAGGAAGCCGGCCTGGACCGGATCAACGTCTCGCTGGACACCCTCGATCCCGAGGTCTTCCGCACCCTCACCCGCCGCGACCGGCATCAGGACGTCATCGCGGGCCTGGCCGCCGCCGTGGAGGCGGGGCTGACCCCGGTGAAGATCAACTCGGTGCTGATGCGCGGGGTGAACGAGCACGAGGCCCCGGCGCTCCTGGAGTGGAGCCTGGAGCAGGGGTACGAGCTCCGCTTCATCGAGCAGATGCCGCTGGACGCCCAGCACGGCTGGGACCGCGCGTCGATGGTCACCGCCGAGGAGATCCTGGCGAGCCTGGCGGAGCGGTTCGCGCTCACCCCGGAGCCGGCCGCCAGCCGCGGGGCCGCCCCGGCCGAGCGCTGGCTGGTGGACGGCGGCCCGGCACGGGTCGGCGTGATCGCCAGCGTGACCAGGCCGTTCTGCCGGGACTGCGACCGCACCCGGCTGACCGCCGACGGCCAGGTCCGCAACTGCCTCTTCGCCACCGGCGAGACCGACCTGCGGGAGGCCCTCCGCTCCGGAGGCTCCGACCTGGAGATCGCCGAGCTGTGGCGGAAGGCGATGTGGGGGAAGAAGGCCGGTGCCGGAATCGACGACCCGGACTTCCTCCAGCCGGCCCGCCCGATGTCCGCCATCGGCGGCTGAGCCGCGAACGGCGGTCGAGGCGCGATCGGCGGCCGACTCGCGAGCGGCGGCCGAGCCGCCGACGGCCCGTCAGGCCGCGCCGCCCTCCCGGGCCTGCCAGTCCGCGAGGGCGGCGACCTCCTTGAGGAAGCCGCGCAGGTCCAGGAAGGCGGAGAGGGACTCCCGGTGCTCCCCGCAGGCCAGCCAGGTCTTGCGGCGGTCCGGGGTGTGGAGCTTCGGGTTGTTCCAGGCGAGCACCCAGACGGCGGGCGCCCGGCAGCCCTTGGCCGAGCAGATCGGCGCATCGGCCGGCCCGGGGGCGGCCGCGGGGGTGGGGACGTCGTTCACGCCCTCACCCTAACCGTGGCCCGTGGCAGGGCCGCCGCCGCGTCCGGACATGGCGATGCCGGGCGGCCACGGGGGGAGCCGCCCGGCATCGGTCCATCGCTCCGACGGGGGATGCGGAGCGCGCTAGGAAGTATGCCACGCCTGACCGGCGGCGGAACCGCTCATCGGAGGAAACTTCTTGAGGCTTCCTTAATAATCCGACAAGGTTCCGTTACGGCGTGTCCTCGTCGTGTTCGGCCGGCCCCGCGGCCCCCTCCTGGCCGCCCGCGCCCAGGTCGGCGTCGGACTCCTGGGCCCCGCGTCCGCCCACCATCTGACGGGGCAGCACCCGGACGAAGGTGTCCGGCAGTCCCGGCGCGTTCTCCCGTCCGGCGTTGGCGATGACCACCGCCACGTACGGCAGCAGGGCGCCCAGGACCAGGGTGACGACCGCCAGGGGGCGGGAGACCTGCCAGAGGACGACGGTGAGGATCACGCAGAGGGTGCGCACCAGCATCGAGATGATGTACCGGCGCTGACGCCCCCGCACATCCTCGGTCAGGCTGGACCGGGCCCCGGTGATCCGGAACACGCTGGTCTGCCCGGATTGTCCCGCCCGTTTGCTCATGCTTCGCCCTCTACCGCCGCCGCTGGGGAGCCTTTCTGACTCCGCACCACGTTACGCCGCGGGACCCTCCGGCTCGATAGCGGGGCGCGGGCGATCCGGGCCGATCGGCCGAGGCCCCGAGGGGTCGCCGAGCAGCCGGATCAGCGCGTCCGCTCTGTGGGAAACCCACAGATCACCGCGGTTCCTCCTGTGCGGGGCCGATTCGCCGCGGGCCGCGGCCGCCGGATAGCGTCACGGTGCACAGAAACCGCAGCCAGAGAGAGGTGGGCCCGTTGAGCCGCTCGGTTCTCGTCACCGGAGGAAACCGGGGCATCGGCCTCGCCATCGCCAGGGCCTTCGCGGAGGCGGGCGACAAGGTCGCCGTCACCTACCGCTCGGGGGAGCCGCCCGCGGGGCTGCTCGGGGTGAAGTGCGACATCACCGACTCCGAGCAGGTCGAGCAGGCCTTCAAGGAGATCGAGGCCGCCCAGGGCCCGGTCGAGGTGCTGGTGGCCAACGCCGGGATCACCAAGGACACCCTGCTGCTGCGGATGTCCGAGGACGACTTCAGCTCCGTGCTGGACACCAACCTCACCGGCACCTTCCGGGTCGTCAAGCGGGCCTGCAAGGGGATGCTGCGGGCGCGCAAGGGCCGGGTCGTGCTGATCTCCTCGGTGGTCGGGCTGCTCGGCTCGGCGGGCCAGGCCAACTACGCCGCCTCCAAGGCCGGCCTGGTCGGCTTCGCCCGCTCGCTCGCCCGTGAGCTGGGCTCCCGTAACATCACGGTGAACGTCGTCGCGCCCGGCTTCGTGGACACCGACATGACCAAGGTGCTCGGCGAGGAGCGCCGGGCGGAGATCGTCGCCCAGGTGCCGCTCGCGCGCTACGCGCAGCCGGAGGAGGTCGCCGCCGCGGTGCGCTTCCTCTCCTCGGACGACGCCGCATACATCACCGGAGCCGTCATTCCCGTGGACGGCGGATTGGGCATGGGTCACTGAAGGACATGACCGAGAACAGCCAGAACCAGGGCATCCTCGCCGGCAAGCGCATCCTCGTCACGGGTGTGCTGATGGAGTCCTCCATCGCCTTCCACACCGCGCGGCTGGCACAGGAGCAGGGCGCCGAAATCATCCTGACGGCCTTCCCGCGGCCGTCGCTGACCGAGCGGATCGCCAAGAAGCTGCCCCGTCCGGTGAAGGTCCTCGAACTGGACGTCGCCAACCAGGAGCAGCTGGACGGGCTGGCGGAGAAGGTCCGCGCCGAGCTCGGCGACCGCCTGGACGGCGTGGTCCACTCGATCGGCTTCGCCCCGCAGGACGCCCTCGGCGGCAACTTCCTCAACACCCCGTGGGAGTCCGTCGCCACCGCGATGCAGGTCTCGGCGTTCTCGCTGAAGTCGCTCACCATGGCGCTGCTGCCGCTGATGACCGAGGGCGGCTCGGTGGTCGGCCTCACCTTCGACGCGCAGTTCGCCTGGCCGCAGTACGACTGGATGGGCCCGGCGAAGGCCGCGCTGGAGGCGACCTCCCGCTACCTGGCCAAGGAGCTGGGCAAGCAGGACATCCGCTGCAACCTGGTGTCGGCCGGGCCGATCGGCTCGATGGCCGCCAAGTCCATCCCCGGCTTCGCCGACCTGGCCAAGACCTGGGACTCGCGCTCCCCGATGGCCTGGGACATGTCCGACCCGGAGCCGGCCGGCCGCGGCATCGTCGCGCTCCTCTCCGACTGGTTCCCCAAGACCACCGGCGAGATCGTCCACGTCGACGGCGGCCTCCACGCGGTCGGCGCGTAGCGACGAGGTTCCGGCGCGGCGGCGAAGTCGCGGACAAGGGGCGGGGAACCGCGCGGGCTGCCGCGCGGTTCCCCGCCCCTTCGATCGCCGGCGCGGTTCGCGGGAGACCCGCCCGCCGGCCGGGGTGCTCTCGCGGGCCTACTTCCAGATGTCGGTGATCGCGGTGGCCCCGGAGCTGCTGCCGGCCCTGGGCAGGCCGTACATGTCCTCCAGGGTGGCCAGGACGTTGTAGTGGTCGACGGTCTCGCCGTACTTGCCGGGGGCGACCGGCTGGCCGGTGATGATCGTCGGGATCTGGTTGCTCTCGCTGTAGTCGTCCTCGTCCCAGTCCACCACCAGCACGCTGTTGTGGGTCTGCGCCCAGGTCGCGTAGCCGGAGAGGTTGTTCTTCAGCCAGGTGTCCGCCTGGGCGATGGTCCCGTCGTGCATGTCGTCGTTCAGGTTCGGGATGACGAAGGAGAGCGTCGGGAGCTTGCTGTAGTCGGTCGGGAAGGCGGAGAACGGCTGCGAGTCGGAGCCCGGGACGTTGCTGAAGTTCACCCAGGGCGCGTGCTTGCGGGCGTACGCGCCGGAGGTGCAGACCGTCGAGCCGGCCGACGGCAGGCCCTCCGAGTAGCCGGTGAAGGTGCGGCCGGCGGCCAGCAGCTCCGAGCCGAGGTTGGCCGCGCTGCCGGCGTTCACCGGGCAGGCGTCCGAGGTCAGCCCGTCGGTGCTGCCGGAGAAGAGCGCCATGTAGTTCGGCTCGCTGGGGTGGGTGACGGCGAACGAGGAGGTGAGCGAGGCTCCCTGGGCGGCCAGGGAGTTGAGGTAGGGGGCGCTCGAACTCCCGATGATGTCGGAGTACGAGTGGTTCTCCTCCAGTACGACCACCACGTGGTCGGGGGTCGGCACGCTGCTCGCGGCGGGGCGGGCCGCGGGGGCGTCGGAGGCTGTGGCGGGCCGGGCGCCGTGGGCGCCGGGCGCGGCGGCGAGGCCGCCCAGCACGGCTGCGGCGGCCAGCGCGGCGGTGGTCCAGGTCTTGCGCGTTGCCCAGGCCTTGCGCGGCGTCGTGGTGCGCATCGGGACTCCACGGGGTGAGGCGACAGGGGGCGTGCGAGGGTGCGCAGGAAGCATCGCCCGCCCGGGCCGCCCCCGGAAGGTCGAGTACATGCCAAAGCCGTGAACGTTCGGTAACGGAACTCCCGTCGCGGGCGGCCGTCATGACCGAGGGTCAGGATCCTCCCCTGCGCGCTCGGCGATCTCCCGCCAGCCGCGGGTGACCCGGGTCGCCTCCCGGGCCGCGAGCTCCCCGTCCCCGCCGCGGACCGCCTCGACCAGGCCATCGTGCTCGACGTACCGGTCCGGACGCAGCTCGGAGCCGACGTCGAAGCGCAGATGGGCGCGCAGCACCTCGCCCAGGTCGGCGTAGACCGCGCTCAGCACCTCGTTGTGGGCGGCCGCCACCACCGCCTGGTGGAGCGCCGCGTCCGCCTGCACGAAGGCCTCCGGATCGCCGGACCGCCAGGCGGTCTCCCGCCGCTCCCGGGCCGCGTCGAGCAGCTTGAGGTCGGCGGCGGTGCGGCGCCCGGCGGCCAGCCGCGCCGCCGAGGCCTCCAGGACCGAGCGGAGCTCGGCCACCTGCGCCATGTCCGTGTCCGCGAACCGCCGGTGCATCACCCCGGCCAGTTCGCTGGTGGCCCGGACATAGGTGCCCGAGCCCTGTCGGATGTCCAGCAGCCCGTTGTGCGCCAGTGCCCGGACGGCCTCCCGGACGGTGTTCCGGGCCACCCCGAGCTGCTCGACCAGCTCCGGCTCGGTGGGGATCCGCGAGCCCACCGGCCACTCTCCGGACGCGATCTGCGCGCGCAGCTGGGCGATCACCTCGTCGGCCAGCCGGGTACGCCGGGCGGAGCTCAGTGCCATCGGTCTTCCACTCCCAGGACTCGGACTCTCCAGGACCACTCCTCGGCCCCTCGCGGCATCGCACGGGACATCCTGCTGGATATCGCGCTGGAGATCGCACTGGACAAGGATTCGTCCCATGATTCTATGATGGCCGGTATGGCCGAGACAGACCACCACGCCGACCACCACCCCGAGCACCACGTCGACCATCACCCCGAGCAGTCCGTCGCGGAACGCGGATCCGAGCCGCGCCCCCACTCCGTCCCTGCCAGCGGGACCGTCCGCGGGAGCGTCCGCGGACCCGCCGGCGGAGCCGGCCGGCGCGCCCGCACCTGGCTGCCGGCCCTGGCGATGATCGCTGCCGCCTTCAACCTCCGCCCGGCGGTGACCAGCCTCGGCCCCCTCCTCGACCAGGTCCGGCACTCCCTGGGGATGAGCGGCGCCGTCGCCGGGCTGCTCACCTCGGTGCCCTCGGTCTGCTTCGCGCTCTTCGGCGTGCTGGCGCCGATGGTCGCCCGCCGGGTCGGCCCGGCCGCGACGGTGCTGCTCGGCATGGTCGCCGTGGCGGCCGGTCTGGCGACCCGGTCGCTGGCCCCGAACACCCCCGTCTTCCTCCTCCTCAGCGCGGTAGCGCTGGCCGGCATCGCGGTCAGCAACGTGCTGATGCCGGTGCTGGTGAAGCGCTTCTTTCCGGACCGGATCGGCCCGATGACGGGCGTCTACTCGATGGCGCTGTCGGCCGGCACCGCGGCGGCCGCGGCGGCGACCGTCCCGCTCACCGGTGCCCTCGGCGGGAACTGGCAGCCGGGGCTCGCGCTGTGGGCGATCCCCGCGGCGGTCGCGGTACTGGCCTGGATCCCGCGCGTCCGCGACGGCGCCCGGCCCCGCGCCCGCACCCCTCGCCGCCCTGATCCGGCGTCAGGGGCCGCTTCGACGACCACCCGTACGGGTGAAATCCGGGCCGGTCGCACCCGGATCGGCGTGACCCGCTCCCGCACCGCCTGGTTCCTCGCCGTCTTCTTCGGCCTCCAGGCCACCGCCGCCTACGTGACCATGGGCTGGCTGCCGCAGATCTACCAGGACGCCGGGGTCTCCGCGGCCTACTCCGGCCTGCTGCTGGCGATCACCATGGCGGTCAGCGCGCCCCTCTCCTTCGTGCTGCCCGCGCTCGCCGCCAGGCGGCCCGACCAGGGGCCGTTCGTCGTGCTGCTGGCCGCCGCCGGACTGGTCGCCTACGCCGGGCTGTGGCTGGCGCCGGCCTCCGTCCCGGTCCTCTGGGCGCTGCTCGCGGGCCTGGCCAACTCCGCCTTCCCGCTCGCCCTGACGATGATCGGGCTGCGCGCCCGGGGGCAGGCGGGGGTGGCCGAGCTGTCCGCCTTCGCGCAGTCCGTCGGCTATCTGATCTCGATACCGGGGCCGATGCTCGTCGGCGTCTTCTACCAGCACACCGGCGGCTGGACGGTGCCGCTGGCCTTCATGGCCGTGCTGCTCCTCCCGCAGGCGGTGGCCGGCTGGCTCGCCGGGCGCCCCCGGTATGTGGAGGACGAGGCGACGGTGGCAGACTAGCCGCCATGCCAGTGCTCGAACCGAACCCGACCGGCGGCAACCGGAAGCTGCTCCTGGTCTTCGCCACCATCATCGGGATCTTCGTCGTGATCGCGATCATCGCGACCATCGCCTCGAATATGGGATAGCCGATCGACGGGCGGCCGCGCTCGCCGTGACCGTGCTTCTTCTGCGAAGCTGTCGGCATGAGCGTCGATACGCCCCGAAGGATCATCGTCCTCCGGCACGCGAAGGCGGATTGGCCTTCGGTGCCCGACCAGGAGCGGCCGCTCGCCGACCGCGGTCGCCGGGACGCCCCCAATACGGGCCGCTGGCTGGCGAGTTCCGGCATCGAGCCGGAGCTCGCGCTCTGCTCCCCGGCCGAACGGACCAGGGAGACCTGGAAGCTGGTCGCCCACGAGCTCCCGCACCGGCCGCGCACGGTGTACGACGAGCGGCTCTACGAGGCGAGCCCGGGCGAGCTGATCACGGTGGTCCAGGAGACCCCGGAGGACGTCGGCACCGTGCTGGTCATCGGGCACAACCCGGGGGTGCAGGGGCTGGCCGAGGTGCTCGCGGGCGAGGCCGAGGCGGAGGCGCTCGGCCGGCTGCGGCAGACCGGCTTCCCGACGGCGGCGGTGGCCGTCCTGGAGCACGACGGCTCCTGGAAGTCCGTGGAGCCCGGCTCCGCCCGGCTCACCACTTTCTACACCCCGAAGGACTGACGGGGGCGCGGGCCGCGACCTCCACGACTTCCGCGGCCCCACGACTTCCGTCACCCCAGGACTTCCGTCACCCCCACGACGGCCCCGGCGGCCTCCGCGCCTCCGCCGCGTGTCCGAGACCGGACACCCACCCCACTCCGCCGCACCCGGCAACGGAGTTCCGAGCGACGACTCGGACGCCGTCGCCGGGTGCGCTGCCGTAGGGGGCTGTGCTCGGGTTCCGCGGTTCTGAGCTGTGCCCGCGCCCTCCTCCGGATCGCCGCTGCCCACTCGCTGCCCCGCCGCTGACCTGCCGCTCCGGCGCCGTCCCCGCGCGGGGGCAGGGCCGGAACCGATCCGGAACTGACGGGGCATAAGGAACCTTGCGTGCCAGTTGTGTTGACACTGTGTCACTGCTTGTCGTTCACTGCTCGATGGCGATCCCCGGCAACGTCGGCCACACGTCTCCCAGAGGCGGACAACGTTGTCAGGCCGCCCCACGTCGTCGACAGGAGAACGCGATGGCAAGACCAGCACGTGCACCGTCGTCAAGGCTGAAGACCGCGCTGGCCGGAGTGTCCGCGCTGGCGGTCGGAGTCCTCTCGGCCCAGGCGCTCGCCGCCGGCCCGGCCCAGGCGGCCGCCCCGGCCCTGGTGAGCGACCCGGCCTCCCTGGTCAACCCGATCATCGGCACCTCGGGCGCGGTGGACACCTTCCCCGGCGCCGACATGCCGTACGGAATGCTCCAGTGGAGCCCGGACACCACTCCCGACCGCCCGTCCGGCGGCGGTTACGAATACAACGACAGCAAGTACCTGGGCTACAGCCTCACCCACATCTCCGGGCCGGGCTGCGGGGCCGGCGGCGATCTGCCGATCCTGCCCTGGACCGGTGACCTCTCCGGGAACCTGGGCAGCACCTCGGTCGGCTTCTCGCACGACAACGAGACCGCCAAGGCCGGGTACTACAAGCTCACCGACAATGCCGGGGTCGGCACTGAGCTGACCACCACCACCCGGGCCGGCGTGGGCCGCTTCACTTTCCCGGCCGGCACCCCGGCCCAGCTGCTGCTGAAACTCAGCGGCGGCGCCACGAAGATAGACGGCACCCGCGCGCAGATCGTCGGCGACAACGAAGTGACCGGCGCCATCGACAGCGGTCACTTCTGCGGGGCGAGCAACACCTACACCCTTCACTTCGATATCAAGTTCGACAAGTCGTTCACCAAGAGCGGTACCTGGACCGGTACGACGGTCAACTCGAACGCCACCGCGCTGAAGGCGGGCAGCCCGCAGCAGAGCACCCCGACGGCGAGCACCAGCAAGCCGGCGCTGCGGGAGAAGCACTTCACCGTCCCCAGCCAGACCTCGCCGACCCTCCACGGCAGCGGCTCGACCACCCCCAGCAGTCCGCCGGTCACCGGCGCCAACGGGGTCTACCTCGGCTTCGCCGCGGGCAGCACGGTCACCGCCCAGGTCGGCATCTCCTACACCTCGGACGCCAACGCGACCCTCAACCGCACCACCGAGCTGAAGGGCCAGACCTTCGACTCCGTGCGCCAGGCCGCCCACGACGCCTGGAACAAGGAGCTCGGCCGGATCCGGGTCGGCGGCGGCAGCACCGACCAGCAGACGCAGTTCTACACGGCGCTCTACCACGCGCTGCTGCACCCCAATGTGTTCTCCGACGTCAACGGGCAGTACGCCGGAATGGACCACCAGACCCACACTCTGGCCAAGGGGCAGCACGCGCAGTACGCCAACTACTCCGGCTGGGACACCTACCGGTCGCAGACACAGCTGATGGCCATGGTCGACCCGACCGTCGCCTCGGACGTGGCCACCTCGATGCTCAACGGCTACGACCAGACCGGCATCCTGCCGAAGTGGGCGCAGAACAACGGCGAGAGCTACGTCATGGTCGGTGACCCGGCCGACGGGATCATCGCCGACGCGTACGCCTTCGGCGCCCGGAACTTCAACACCTCGCACGCCCTCCAGGCGATGGCCTACCAGGCCACCCACAGCAACAACGACCGCCCCGGCGAGGCGGTCAGGGACGCCAAGGGCTACCTCCCGATCGACGGTTCGAACTGGGGCTGCTGCAACTTCTACGGCCCGGTCTCGACCCAGGAGGAGTACGACACCGCCGACTACGCCATCGCCGCCCTCGCCAAGTCGCTCGGCCAGCAGGGGACTTACCAGAAGTTCGCGAGCCGGGCGCAGGACTGGCAGAACGTCTTCGACCCGCAGAGCGGCTACCTCCAGGCGAAGCTGGCCAGCGGAGCCTTCGCGCCGGGCTTCACCCCGGGCACCTCGAACGGCTTCGTCGAGGGCACCTCGGCCCAGTACACCCCGATGATCCCGTTCAACATCGAGGGCCTGATCAAGTCCCGCGGCGGCGACGACGCCTGGAACAGCTACCTGGACAGCCTGTTCACCGACCTGACGAACCCGTCCTCCACCAACGCCGACATGTCCAACGAGCCCTCCCTGGAGATCCCCTGGGAGTACGACTGGACCGGCCAGCCGTGGAAGGCCCAGCAGGTGGTCCGGGACGTGCAGCAGAAGCTGTGGTTCAACGCCCCGGTCGGCTCCTTCGGCAACGACGACCTGGGCGCGATGTCCTCCTGGTACGTCTGGTCCGAGCTGGGGATGTACCCGGAGACCCCGGGCACCGACACCCTGGCCCTGGGCAGCCCGGTCTTCCCGGTCGCCAAGGTCGCCACCGGCAAGGGCACGCTGAACATCAACGCCCCGGCCGCGGCCACCGGCAGCCCGTACGTCCAGTCCCTCAGCGTCAACGGCAAGGCCTGGAACAAGCCGTGGCTCAGCTACGCCTCCCTGGCCAACGGCGGGACCATGGACTACGGCCTCGGCTCCACCCCGAACACCTCCTGGGGCTCGGACCCGTCCGCCGTGCCGCCCTCCGACTCGACCGGGGCGCGGGCGGTGCTCGCCTCCAGCGACGCCGGGCTGATCCTCGCCCCGGGCGCGCAGGGCAGCTCCAGCGTCAACCTGCGGAACACCTCGGACTCGCCGGTGACCGTCTCCTGGACGGCGACCCCGCCGAGCGGCGTCACCCTGGACAGCACCAGCGGCAGCCTGACCGTGCCGGCGAACGGCACCGCCAAGGCCGACATCAAGATAACCGCCGGCCAGACCGAGGGCAGCTACTCCGTCCCGATCGCGCTCAGCACCTCCTCCGGTGACCTGCCGGGCGTGGTCCTGGGCCTGGACATCGCCAAGCCGGGGGAGCTCTGGCCGTACCAGAGCAACACCGGGGTCTACGCCGACGGGGCCACCTTCACCGGCGGCTTCGACGACGAGGGCTGGGCGTACTCGCAGAACCAGCTGACCGCCAACGGCGTCGCCACCGGCGGCACGGTGACCGCGGACGGCATCACCTACAACTGGCCCGGCGGCACCGGGAAGCCCGACAACATCGAGACCTCCGGGCAGACCATCCCCTTCACGGCTCCGGCCGGGGCGGCCTCGATCGGCTTCCTGGGCGCCGGCACCAACTCGCCGTCGGCCGGGTCCAAGGCGACCGTGACCGTCACCTACACCGACGGCAGCACCTCGACCGGGACCCTGGTCTTCTCGGACTGGACGCTGAACGCCGGCTCCAGCCAGGCCGCGGCCGGCGACACGGTGGTGGCCAAGACCGCGTACCGGAACACCGCCAGCGGTGGCCGGGACCAGGTCAACACCTATGTGTTCGCGGACAAGCTCCCGCTCACCGCGGGCAAGACGGTGGCCAGCGTGACCCTGCCGGCCGCCGACAGCGGGACGCTCCACGTCTTCGCCGTCGGCTTCGGCAGCTGAC
This sequence comes from Phaeacidiphilus oryzae TH49, assembly GCF_000744815.1. NCBI lineage: Bacteria > Bacillati > Actinomycetota > Actinomycetes > Kitasatosporales > Streptomycetaceae > Phaeacidiphilus > Phaeacidiphilus oryzae. The sequence continues at coordinate 1,666,845 of NZ_JQMQ01000005.1, read as the reverse complement.
GCCGGCGACCTAGCGGATCCGCCGGCGCCTCGGCCGGCGGATCAGCCGGCGGTCAGCCGGCGGCAAGAGGGGCGGGGGTGGTGGTCGACTCGACCGCCACCCCCGCCTCCTCGACCTCCTCGCGGGTGACCCCGAGGAGATAGAGGACCGTGTCGAGGAACGGCACGTTCACCGCGGTGTCCGCGGCCTGGCGGACGACCGGCTTGGCGTTGAAGGCCACGCCCATCCCCGCCGCGTTCAGCATGTCGAGGTCGTTGGCCCCGTCGCCGATCGCGACCGTCTGCTCCAGCGGGACGCCCGCCTCGGCGGCGAAGCGGCGCAGCATCCGGGCCTTGCCGGCCCGGTCCACGATCTCGCCGACCACCCGGCCGGTGAACTTCCCGTCCACCACCTCCAGGGTGTTCGCGGCGGCGAAGTCCAGCCCCAGCCGCTCCTGCAGGTGGTCCGTGACCTGGGTGAACCCGCCGGAGACCACGGCCACCTGGTAGCCCAGCCGCTTCAGGGTGCGGATCAGGGTCCGCGCGCCCGGGGTGAGCCGCACCTCCCCGCGCACCTTGTCGGTGACCGAGGCGTCCAGACCCGCCAGCAGCGCGACCCGGGCGCGCAGGGACTCCGCGAAGTCCAGCTCCCCGCGCATCGCCGCGGCGGTGACCTCGGCGACCTTCGCCTCGCAGCCCGCGTGGGCGGCGAAGAGCTCGATCACCTCGTCCTGGATGAGGGTGGAGTCCACGTCCATCACGACCAGCCGCTTGGCCCGGCGGACCAGCCCCGAGCGGACCACGGCCACGTCCACGCCCTGCGCGGCGGCCTCGGCGGCCAGCGCCGACCTCAGCTCCTCGGTCGGCACGCCGGACACCGCCAGCTCCACGGCCGTCACCGGGTACTTCGCCAGCCGGAACACCCGGTCGATGTTGCCGCCGGCCTCGGTGATCCGGGCGGTCAGCGCGGAGACCGCGGTCGCGGTCAGCGGATGCCCGAGCACCGTGACATGTGAGCGGCCCTCGGCGCGCGGCCGGTTGTCGCCGGTGCCGGAGATGATCTCGGCCTGGAGGTGCTGCTCGTCCGCCCAGCGGTGGACGCCGGCCCGCAGCTCGCCCTCCCGGGTGAGCAGCCGGTCGGACGGCGGGGGCGTCACCAGCGCGCAGAGGACGATCCGCCCGCGGGTCACCACCTGCTCGATGTCTATGACCTCGACGCCGAACTCGGCCAGCATGCGGAAGAGACCGGAGGTGATTCCCGGCCGGTCCTTCCCGAACACCTTGACCAGCAGGGTACGCGCGGCCGTCTCGTCGCCGGCCGCTGTGCGATTCGCATCCATGGTGACCCCAACGCTACTGCGTCCCGGTTACACGCTGATCACGGGGCCGCCCCGGCATCCGGTCCGGCACCGGCCCCTGCCTGGGCCTGCGGCCCCTGCCTGCGCCTGCGGCCGCCGCGCCGGGGAGGGCGCCTCCGCGGTCAGCGGTAGGGGTTGTCCTCCGGGGGCCCCGGAGGGAGGTTCGGGGGCAGCGGCAGCGCTCCGTACGAGCTGCCCGCCGGGCGCTCCGCGGCCGGCGGGGGCGGGGGCGTCTCGAAGCCCGGCCCGCGCGGCGGCTCGGCCGCCCGCGCCGAGACCGTCCCCGGCCGCTTGCCCTCCGCGAAGCGCAACACCAGCAGCGCCCCGAGGAACCCCGCGACCGCCCCCTCGACCAGTCCCAGCACCAGTGCCAGCCCCACGTTCCCGCTGATGCTCAGCGCCGCACCGGTCGCGTTGAACCCGAAGACCGAGACGTCGGCGTTGACCGACACCGCCGCCAGCGCCACCATGCACGGCGTCGCCACGGCCATCGCGACCCCCACCCGCGCCCCGATCACCGCGGCCTCGGCCACCCGGGACCGCGCCGCCGCGCCCACCGGCGTCCGCACCGCCGCGAACATCCCGATCAGGACCAGCAGCAGCGCCACCGCCACCACCAGCAGCCAGACCCTGCCGTCCATCCCGGCCAGCGCGGAGACGGTGATGTCCCGGCCCCCGCCGCCCTTCAGCAGGTCGCGCACCTGCGCCGGCAGCAGGGCGCTCAGCGCCCCGGAGGACTGGCCGTGCAGGGGGACGCCCATCCCCAGCGGCACCGCCAGGAAGACCCCGTTCGGCGTGCCGAGCAGCACTCCGCCCACGGCGGCCTTGCCGCCCTTGCCGGCGACCCCGTCGATCAGCCCGGCCGCCGCCCCCGCACAACAGGCCCAGAGCACGGCGCTGACCACGGCGGACGCCGTCGGCCGCACCCCCGTGCGGAGGAGCCCAAGAGTCCCCGGCAGCACCGCGGCCCGCCGCGAGACCAGGAGGGACAGCGCCAGCACCGCCAGGACGAATACCAGCGCGGCCCCGATCGTCGCCCATACGTCGACCTTGAAGCCGACCGTGGGCTGGGCGCCGGTCACCTGCCCGATGATCCCGCCCAGACCGCCGAGCCGCCGCCGGAGCCCCGGACCCGCCGGAGCCCGACCCCGAGCCGCCCCCAGCAGACCGCCGAGGCCGCCCAGCAGGCCGCCGCCGGACCCGCCGGACCCGCCGGAGCCTGAGCCGGACCCGCCCGACCCTCCCAGCACATCGTTCAGCTTGATGGCGATCTGCCCGTCACCGGCCCAGCCCACGATCCCGGCCAGCATCAGGAAGGCCACCGCCGCGCTGCCGGCGCGCAGCGCCAACTCCCCTGCCCCGACGGTCAGTCGGCGCCGCAGCGGCCGGCTGAAGAACCAGCCCAGGGTGACCGCCCCGGTCACCGTCACGCCCAGCGGGACGATGTCGATCGCGCCGGCCGCGCCGGCCGCGTCCAGCCCGAAGACCTTGAGGTCGCCGGTGGGGCTGACCGTTCCGCCGACCGCCATGGCCATCACCGCCGCGGTGGCCGCGGAGAGCGAGGCGTACCTGCCCACGCCGACCAGCCAGAGGCCCAGCGAGGCGATCCCCGCCATCACCACGAACGCCCAGGCCGCCGCGCTCGCCGACTGGACGACCGCGAGCAGCGGCCGGAACCCGGCCCGCCCCTGCGGCGGCCCCGGCGCTCCCGACGGACCACGGTGCTGATAGACCGTCATCTCTCCCCCCAGCCCTGCACGTTCCTGTCCCGCCCGTCCCAGCGCTGCCGGGCGCGCTTGCGTAGTCCGGTCCGGACTCTACGCTCATCCACCGTCCGAACTGCGAGCCAGGTTCCCGCCGCCACGCCGGAGCTGGAATCATTTCCGTTGTCAGCCGCCATCCCTAAACTGCCCCCAGTAATCGTGGGGGGACTACTCGGGGGACCGCATCGTGGAGCAATCGTCAGTACCCGTCGCGCCTGAGCTCGTTCTGGAGGCCGCCGGACGGCGGCTGACGCTCGACCCGGAGCGCAGCTACCGGATCGGCCGGGATCCGCAGTCGGACCTGGTCCTGGAGGACTCCCGGGTGTCCTGGCGGCATGCCACGGTGAGCCACGGGCGGTTCGGCTGGGTGCTGGAGGACCGGGGGAGCACCAACGGCACCTTCCTGGACGGCCGGCGGCACACCCAGGTGGTGCTGGACAACGGCGCGGTGGTGGCGCTGGGCAACCCGGAGAACGGCCCGCGGCTCAACTTCGCCGCTGCTCACCCGCGTCCCGAGGCGCGTCCCGAGTCCCGTCCCCAGCCTGCGCCGCAGGCGCGACGGCAGCCGCAGCAGGCGGCACGGGACGGCGCGCGGAGCGTCTCCGCGCGCGACCGTGCGCGTCCGTCCGCCGCCGCCCCCGCGGGGTCCGCGCCCCCCTCGCAGGTGCCGCATCAGGGGCCGGCCCAGGGTCCGGTCGCGGCCCCCGTCCCGGTCACCCCGGGCCAGACCGGGATGACCCCGGTCTACGGCGTCCGCAGCCCCAGCATGGTGCGCAACCTGGCGCACGGGATGCGCACCGTCCGGATAGGCCGCGGCCTCGACAACGAGCTGGTCGTCCCCGACCTCCAGGTCTCCCGGCACCACGCCGAGCTGCGCCAGCTCCCGGACGGCGGCTACGAGATCGCCGACCTGGGCAGCCACAACGGCACCTTCGTCAACGGCCAGCGAGTGCAGCACGCCCGCACCCTCAGCCCGACCGACATCGTCGGTATCGGCCACTCCACCTTCCGGCTGGTCGGCGACCGCCTGGAGGAGTTCGTCGACACCGGCGAGATCTCCTTCTCCGCCCGCCAGCTGACCGTCGAGGTCGAGCACAAGGGCCAGAAGAAGGTCCTGCTGAACAACGTCTCCTTCGGCGTCCCGGAGAAGTCGCTGGTCGCCGTGATCGGCCCGTCCGGCTCCGGCAAGTCCACCCTGCTCCGGGCGCTCACCGGCTACCGCCCGGCGGACGGCGGCGACGTCCTCTACGACGGCCGGAACCTCTACCGCGACTTCGCCGAGCTCCGCCAGCGCATCGGCCTCGTCCCGCAGGACGACATCCTCCACACCCAGCTGACGGTCCGCACCGCGCTGCGCTACGCGGCCCGGCTGCGCTTCCCCGGGGACACCGTGGCCGCCGAGCGCGAGGCCCGGGTCGAGGAGGTGCTGCGCGAACTCCGGCTGGAGAAGCGCGCCGAGAACCGGATCACCGCCCTCTCCGGCGGCCAGCGCAAGCGGGTCTCGGTCGCCCTCGAACTCCTCACCAAGCCCTCGCTGATCTTCCTGGACGAGCCCACCTCGGGCCTCGACCCGGGGATGGACCGCGAGGTGATGCAGATGCTCCGCGGCCTCGCCGACGACGGCCGTACGGTGCTCGTCGTCACCCACTCGGTGGCCGAACTCGCCCTCTGCGACCGGCTGCTGGTGATGGCCCCGGGCGGCGCGGTGGCGTACTTCGGCCCGCCCGAGGAGGCCCTCCACTTCTTCGGCTACGACTCCTGGGCGGACGTCTTCCAGGCCTTCGAGAACTACCCCGACCACGACTGGTCCGGCCGCTACCGCGGCAGCGTCCACTTCCAGATGTACTCCGCCGACCTGGAGGCCACGCCGCCGCAGTCGGCGAGCATAGAGCACCGCCGGGGGAGCAAGCCCAAACCGCAGTCCTGGGGCTCCCAGCTGGTCACCCTGGTGCGGCGGTACGGCGCGGTGATCGCCGCCGACCGCGGCTTCATGCTGCTGTCGCTGATCCTGCCGGCCGTGCTCGGCGTGGTCTCGATCCTGATCCCCGACTCACCGGGGTTCACGGTCGCCCCCGGCCAGCAGTTCAACGCCAACGCGGCCACCGTCCTCCTGCTGCTCGCCGTCGGCGCCTGCTTCTCCGGCGCCGCCAACTCGGTCCGCGAGCTGATCAAGGAGCGGGTCATCTACGAGCGGGAACGCGCCACCGGGCTGTCCCGCTCGGCCTATCTGATGTCGAAGATCCTGGTGCTGGGCGGGATCAGCGTCGTCCAGGGCGTCATCATCTGCGGGATCAACTTCTCGATCCGCAAGCTGCCCGCGCAGGGGCTGGTCGTGCCGTCCGCCCCGGCGATCGAGATGACCATAGCCGTGGTGCTGCTCTCCTTCGTCTCCATGCTCTTCGGGCTGGTCATCTCCTCGCTGGTGAAGACCGCCGAGAAGACCATGCCGCTGCTGGTGATGTTCGCCATCGTGCAGGTCGTCTTCACCGGCTCGCTCTTCCAGATCTTCGGCAGCGCCGGGGTGGAGCAGCTCTCCTGGCTGATGCCGTCCCGCTGGGCGGTGGCCATGCTCGCCGCCACGGCCGACCTCAACCACGTGATGCCGCCGTACGACACCCACCACAACCCGCCGATGGTGGACGCCCTGTGGGTGCACACGGCCACCCAGTGGTACGTGGACGCCGCCGCGCTCCTGGGCCTGGGCCTGGTCTTCGCCCTCTCCGTCCTCCGCCTCCTCCGCCGCCACGAACCGGAGGTCATGCGCAACCGCTGAGCGCGCTGAGCGCGGGCGCGCGGTGCCGTAGGCGCATGTAAGGGGCGCGGGGAGCTGCGCGCGCGGTCCACCACGGGGGCTCACCCGGCCGCGCGCTCCAAGTCGCCGCCCAGCAGCCGTCGCCCCGGGGCCGCGCGCCCCCGGCTCAGCGCCCGCCCCCGCGACAGCGGGAGCAGAGCGGGGCGGTGGGGGAGACCCGCGGAGCTACCCGCAGGAGCCCCTCGCCGCCCGCCCCGCGGAGTAGTGCCGCTCCGCCCAGGCCCCCAGGGCCTCCATCGCGGGCCCCAGCGCCGCCCCCGCCTCCGTCAGCCGGTAGTTGACGGCGAGCGGTGGACCCGGAACGACCTCCCGTACCACCAGACCCGCCTGGGCCAGCTCGGTCAGCCGGTCGGAGAGCATCCGCTCGCTGATCCCCGGAATCGCCCGCCGCAGCTCCGCGAACCGCGCCTGACGGCGCATCAGCACGGCGAGGATCAGACCCGTCCAGCGCTTGCCGAGGATGGAGAAGACTCTCGTCAGCGCCTCTCCGGCCCCGGCGCACGCATCAGCAGCCATGCGCCTATGCTAAGGCTCCGCCGTCCGGTGGCCTCGCCTTTCGTGCCCGGCCTCAACCCCGGAGCAGCAGGTTCAGGTCCCCGAACTCATGCCACAGGTACCGCTCCGCCAGCGCCGCGTCGTAGCAGCGGGCCAGCAGCTCCCGGCCGGCGATCGCCTCCAGCATCAGCAGGTGCGAGGCCCGCGGCTCGTGGAGGCCGGTCAGGATCCCGTCCACCGCCCGCACCCCGCGGTCCGGGGTCACCACCAGCTCGGTCCACCCGCTCGCCGCCTCCAGCGTGCCGCTCTCCGCCGCCACCGCGGACTCCAGTGCCCGCACCACGGTGGTGCCCACAGCGATCACCCGCCCCCCGCCCGCCCGAGCCGCCCGTACCGCCCGCGCGGTCGCCTCCGGCACCGTGTACCACTCGGCGTGCGGCGGCTCCCCGGCCTCCGCCGAGGCCACCCCGGTGTCCAGGACCAGCGGCACCACCAGCACACCCGCGCTGACCAGCTCGGTCACCATCCGGTCGGTGAACGGCCGCCCCGCGCTCGGCATCTCCGCGGACCCCGAGGCCGCCCGTCCGCGCAGCCGTTCCGCCGCCTCGGCGAACACCGTCTGATACGCCCCCACCGGCCGGTCTCGATCCGTGTAGCCGTACCGGATCGCCCGCCCGTGCCGCCGCAGATACCCCACCGCATCCGGCTCCGACAGTGCGGCCCGCCACAACCGCCGCCCCCCGTAAGCAGACTGACGCAGCGTCAACTCGGCGCCGGCAGGCAACCGCACGACCGTTCCGCTCCGCAGCCCCGCTCCGCCGCCGCGCGCCCACTCCACCGAGGCCCCGCCGCTCCCCGGCGCCCGCACCTCGACCACCCACTCGCCGCCGCCTCCGCGCCACCGCGTGGAGAAGTGGACGACGACCGGCTCGCCCGCGGCAAGCTCCCCGTCCACCGCCGCCGGCAGCGTCGCCGACACATTGACGACCACCACGTCCCCGGCCCGCAGCAGCCCCGGCAGCTCACGGAAGCGGTGGTGGCTCACCTCCGTGCCGCTGCCCACCAGCAGCCGGACGTCGTCCCGCCCGTCCCCGCGCTCCTCCGCGGGCACCCGGGCCGACAGCTCCTCCGGCAGCACGAACCCGTCGAACCCCGTCTCCGCCAGCATCCCCTGACGCCCCATCAGCTCTCCGCTCCGATTCCCGTGCCGATTCCCGTGCCGATCCCCGTCCCGATCCCCGTCCGGATCTCCGCCGCCGAGTACCGGCCCCCGGCCACCTCCCGTGACGCCACCAGAGCCGCCAGCACCCGGGCCACCGCCTCCGGCTCGGCGCACCCGGACATGTCGTCGTCCGGCACCGCCGCCGCGTACAGCGCGGTCCGCATCTCGCCCGGATCCACCGCCCACACCCGTACCGCCGGCTCCTCCGCCGCCAGCACCGCCGACAGCTGGTCGAGGGCCGCCTTGGAGGCCCCGTAGCCGCCCCAGGCCGGGTACGCCTCCACCGCCGCGTCCGAGCTGATGTTCAGCACCGCGCCCGCACCCTCCCGCAGCAGCGGCAGGGCCCGCTGGATCAGCCCGAGCGGCGCCACCGCATTGACCTCCAGGGCCCGCCGGAACCCGTCCACCGGGAGCTCCGCGAGCCGCCGCAGCGGTTCGGCGCCCAGCGCGCTGGCGTTGTTGACCAGCAGGTGGAGGCCGCCCAACCGCTCTGCCGCGCTCACCAGTTCCTCCTGGTGCCGGCCGTCGGTGACGTCCCCGGCCACGGCCACCACCTGCCCAGCGCCTGCCCCCGGGCTCTCGCCTGCGCCCGCCGTCGCGCCGCGCCCCCGTACCGCCTCCCCGGCCGCCGCCAGCGCCTCCGCGCCCCGCGCGTCCAGCACCAGCGACCACCCCCGCGCCGCCAGCTCACCCGCCAGCGCGAGGCCCAGCCCGCGCGAAGCGCCCGTCACGATCGCCACCGGTCCCGCCATCACCGCGTCCGTCCTTCCCGTCCCTCGGCCGCCGCCCCCGTACGGGGTCCGCGGCCGTCCGTCGATCTCCGACGCTAGGACCGGAAGGGGACCAGCCGCCTCGGCCGCCCGCGGCCCGCAGCCCCGGCATTCGACCTACGCCCCCCGGCCGGTGCCGGCCCGGCCCGCGGCCCGATGCCTCCGCGATCACCCGGCGGTACCGTGACCGGTATGCCGACCGAGCAGACCCCGCCGACCACCCCGCCGGACCCCCTCAGGACCGCCGGGGCCGGGGCGGGCTGCGCCTGCTCCCCGGACAGCGGCACGCCCGGAGTCTCCACGCCCGGAGCCTCCACGTCCGGCGACCCCGCCCCCGGAGCCCCCGCCCCCGGCGACCCCTGCCTCGGCGGCATCGAGGCGGTCAGCTCCGCCGTCCTGGCGATGAGCCGCCACCTGGAGGTCCGCGAGGTCCTCCAGCGGATCGTCGGCTCCGCCCGCACCCTCCTCGGCGCCGAGTACGCGGCCCTCGGCGTGCCGGACGACAACGGCGGCTTCGCCCAGTTCGTCGTCGACGGCGTCACCGACGAGCAGTGGCGCGCCATCGGCCCGCTGCCCCGCCAGCACGGCGTCCTCGCCGCGATGCTCCACGAGGCGACCCCCACCCGCCTGGCCGACGTCCGCCGCGACCCGCGCTTCGGCGGCTGGCCAAGCGCCCACCCCGAGCTGCGGGACTTCCTCGGCGTACCCGTCCTCGACGGCGACGAGATCGTGGGCGCCCTCTTCCTCTCCAACAAGAAGGAGGACCCCAGCGGCGCCGGCTTCACCACCCACGACGAGGAACTCCTGCGCATCCTGGCCGCGCACGCCGCCCTCGCCCTCACCAACGCCCGCCTCTACGAGCGCAGCCGCGAGCTCACCCTGATCGGCGAGCGGGCCAGGATCGCCCACGAGCTGCACGACGCGGTCTCCCAGAAGCTGTTCTCGCTGCGCCTCACCGCCCAGGCCGCCGCCACGCTGATCGCCCGCGACCCGGAGCGGGCCCGCGCCGAACTCACCGAGGTGTCCCGGCTGGCGGCCGAGGCGGCCGACGAACTCCGCAGCGTGGTCGTCGAGTTGCGCCCGGCCGCGCTGGAGGAGGACGGCCTCCTCCTCACCCTCGCCTCCCAGGCCGACGTCCTCGACCGGGCGCACACCGCCGAGGTGGTCTTCGCCGCCGACCAGCGGATCCGCCCGCTCCCGCCCTCGCAGGAGGAGGCGGTCCTCAGGGTCGCCCAGGAGGCGCTGCACAACGCCCTCCGGCACTCCGGCGCCGGCCGGGTGGACCTCGAGTTCCGGGCCGGCGCGAGGAGTCCGCGGGGGGCGCTGCTCCGCGTCACCGACGACGGATCGGGCTTCGACCCGGCCGCCGTCCGCCGCGCCGGACGCCACCTCGGGCTGGTGTCCATGCGCGATCGGGCCGCCTCCATCGGCGGCGAACTCACGATCCGGTCCGAGCCCGGCAAGGGGACCGTCATCGAACTGGAGGTGCCCGGTGGCTGATGGCCGGATCAAGGTACTGATCGTCGACGACCACCAGGTGGTGCGGCGCGGTCTGCGCACCTTCCTGGAGGTGCAGGACGACATCGAGGTGGTCGGCGAGGCGGCCGACGGGGCCGAGGGAGTGTCCCTGGCCGAGACGGTCGCTCCCGACGTGATCCTGATGGACGTGGTGATGCCGGGGACGGACGGCATCGAGGCCCTCCGCGAGCTGCGCGCCCGCGGCGACCGGGCGAAGGTGCTGATCGTCACCAGCTTCACCGAGCACCGCACGGTGGTCCCGGCGCTGCGCGCGGGCGCCGTGGGCTACGTCTACAAGGACGTCGACCCGGACGCCCTCGCGGGCGCGATCCGCGCCGTCCACGCCGGCCACGTCCTCCTCCAACCCGAGCTGGCCGACGCCCTCCTGACCGAGGACCCGGCGCCGGAGGGCCGAGCCGGCTCCCTCACCGAACGCGAACGCGAGGTCCTGGCGCTGATCGCGGACGGCCGCTCCAACCGGGAGATCGCCCGGGCCCTCCACCTCTCCGAGAAGACGGTCAAGACCCACGTCTCCAACATCCTGATGAAACTAGACCTCGCCGACCGCACCCAGGCCGCGCTCTACGCAGTCCGCAACAACCTCACCTGACCCCGACCGCCCCGCCCGACCGCAGCGCCGAAGGCGCAAGTCAAGGGGCGCGGGGCTCGGTCATCCGCGTCACCGCCCCGAGCGCAGCGCCGAAGGCGCAAGTAAGGGGCGCGGGAACTGCGCGACCAGCCCGCTACGGCGCCGCACCCGGCATCGACGCCCCCGCCGCCCCGGTAGCCGCCGAAGCCCAGGGGGCCCGGGGGCCTCCCCCGGTTTCGGGAAGGGGCGGGTCCGGGGCACAGCCCGCCGCAGGCGAAACGCCCCGCCGCAGGCGAACAGCGCGCCCGCCGCAGGCGAACAGCCCGCCTACCCCCCGTCGACAAAAGAGTTATGCGCAGCAACCAGCGCCCGCCGCGCCGCCCGCTCCACCGGCCGCAGCGCCTGCTCCCGCATGGCCATCTCCCCGGCACTCACCGCCGCCCCCTCCCCACTCCGCGCGATAGCGACCAGCGCCGCCACCCGCCGAGCCCGCTCCAGCACCCGAGCCGCCCGAGGCGAGTACCCCGGCGCCAGCACCTCCGCCAACTCACCGCCGCCCCCGCGACCCCCGCCCCCGCCGCCGCCTCCGCGACCCCGCCCCCGCCCCCACTCCGCAGCAGCGCCCTCACCTCACCGGCCCGCGCGCCCCCCGCCACATCCAGTCGCAGCAGCAGCTCGGTGGCGTCCCGCATGGCCTCCAGCAGCTCCCGCTCCGCGTCCCCCAGCGCCGGAACGTCCGCCGGCGGCGCGTCGTCGCGCACGTCCAGGCACTGCCAGACGACCTCGGTGATGCCGTCCGCCTCGTCCTCTCCGGCCCCGTGCCAGGCGATCTCCGGCACGAACCCGATCCCGCCGCCGACCGCGAGCACCGCCTCGCCCGCCTCGATCGCCGCCGAGTTGAACGCGGCCGGTCCGCTCAGCCCGAGCGGATGCCCCGGCACCGGCAGCGCCAGCCGCAGCCCGGTGACTCCGCGCCCGCGCAGCCGTCCGAGCGCCAGGGTGAGTCCGCTCACTCCGCCGTCGGCCTCCCGCACCAGATGCCGGGTGTCGGTCCCGCGCACCGCGTCCGCGACGTCGTCCGGCGCGGCCGACCCCCCGAGCAGTGCGTTGCCCCACGCGACCAGCCGCCCGGACCGCGTGTCGCCGAACAGTATGTCGAGCCCGCCCTCCGTCCCTCCGTAGGACGCGTGCGAACCGTTGCTCTCCGGGAACTCCTGCATGGCGGTCAGCCTACGGACAACTCACCCGGGCTCGTGGCGTAGGTTTTCCTTTGCGACATCGCGCGCCGAGGAGCGCGGCGGTGTGCCGGGCGTGCCGAGTGCTGATGTACAGCGGATGAAGATGGGGAAGGCGTACGCAATGAGCGACGTGCTGGAGCTGGTCGACGTTTCCGTGGTCCGGGACGGCCGGCCGCTGGTGGACCACGTGTCCTGGGCGATCGCGGAAGGGGAGCGCTGGGTCGTGCTGGGCCCGAACGGCGCCGGCAAGACGACCCTCCTCCAGGTGGCCTCCAGCTATCTCTTCCCGTCCTCCGGCACGGCCGCGATCCTCGGTGAGAAGCTCGGCTCGGTCGACGTCTTCGAGCTGCGCCCGCGGATCGGCATGGCCGGCGCCGGCATGATCGACAAGCTGCCGCGCCGCCAGACCGTCCTGCAGACCGTCCTCACCGCCGCGTACGGAATGACCGCCGGCTGGCGCGAGGAGTACGAGGGCACCGACGAGGCCCGCGCCCTGGCGCTCCTCGACCGCCTGGGCATGGCCGGCTACACCGACCGCAAGTTCGGCACCCTCTCCGAGGGCGAGCGGAAGCGGGTGCTGATCGCGCGCGCCCTGATGACCGACCCCGAGCTCCTCCTCCTCGACGAGCCCGCCGCCGGCCTGGACCTCGGCGGCCGGGAGGACCTGCTGCGCCGCCTCGGCGCCCTGGCCCAGGACCCGCAGGCTCCCGCGATGGTGATGGTCACCCATCACGTGGAGGAGATCGCGGCCGGCTTCACCCACGTCCTGATGGTCCGTCAGGGCAAGGTGCTGGCCGCCGGTCCGATCGAGACCGAGCTGAGCGCCCGCAACCTCTCGCTCTGCTTCGGCCTGCCGCTCGAACTGGAGCAGTCCGGCGACCGCTGGACGGCTCGCGGCCTTCCCCTCTCGGTCGGCTGACGCGCCCTCAACTCCCACCGGGCGCGCACAACTTCACACTCCCTACCGGCTTTTCGCGCCCCTGCACGCGGAATGCCCCACTCCGCAGGGCCCGACCTGGGCGATCCCTCGTCCAGGCGGGCCCGCACGCCTACCATGGACCCCGTGGAGAGCTGGGTGTGGTGGCTGATCGCAGCGGGGGTGCTCGGTATCCCGCTGGTCGTAACGGCGTTGCCCGAGTTCGGCATGTTCGCGGTGGGGGCCGGCTGCGCCGCCGCCACCGCCGCGCTCGGCGGCAACGTGGTGCTCCAGTTCGTGGTCTTCCTCGCCGTCTCCGTCGCCCTGCTGGTCTTCGTACGCCCGATCGCGGTACGCCATCTCACCCGCCGGCCCCCGGTGCCGACCGGCATCGAGCGGCTGAAGGGGGCCCGCGCGCTGGTCCTGGAACGGGTGGACGAGCACGGCGGCCGGATCAAGCTCGACGGCGAGGTGTGGTCGGCCCGCGCACTCGGCGCGGACCAGGTCTTCGAGCCCGGCCAGCAGGTCAACGTCGCCGACATCGAGGGCGCGACCGCCCTCGTCCTCTAACAGTCCGAAGCGGACCCCGGGAGTACACGTGCAACCCGTCATCATCGTCCTGGTCATCCTCGTGGTGCTGGCGTTCATCGCGCTGATCAAGACGATCCAGGTGATCCCGCAGGCGAGCGCGGCCATCGTGGAGCGCTTCGGGCGCTACACCCGCACGCTGAACGCCGGGCTGAACATCGTGGTGCCGTTCATCGACACCGTCCGCAACCGGATCGACCTCCGCGAGCAGGTCGTGCCCTTCCCGCCGCAGCCGGTGATCACCCAGGACAACCTGGTGGTGAACATCGACACGGTCATCTACTACCAGGTCACCGACCCCCGGGCGGCCACCTACGAGGTGGCCAGCTACATCCAGGCCATCGAGCAGCTCACCGTCACCACCCTGCGCAACATCATCGGCTCGATGGACCTGGAGTCCACGCTGACCTCCCGTGAGACCATCAACGCCGGTCTGCGCGGGGTCCTCGACGAGGCGACGGGCAAGTGGGGCATCCGGGTCAACCGCGTCGAGCTGAAGGCGATCGAGCCGCCGACCTCCATCCAGGACTCGATGGAGAAGCAGATGCGCGCCGACCGTGACAAGCGGGCCGCGATCCTCACCGCCGAGGGTGTGAAGCAGGCCCAGATCCTGGAGGCCGAGGGCACCCAGCAGGCCGACGTCCTCCGCGCGGACGGCGAGGCCCAGGCGGCGGTGCTGCGCGCCGAGGGTGAGGCGTCCGCGATCCGCACCGTCTTCGAGGCGATCCACGAGGGCCAGGCCGACCAGCAGCTGCTCGCCTACAAGTACCTGCAGACCCTGCCTGAGATCGCCAAGGGCGACTCCAACAAGCTCTGGATCATTCCGAGCGAGGTCGGCGATGCGCTCAAGGGTCTCGGGGGCGCCTTCAGTAACCTGGCACCGCAGCAGCCCGCTCCGGGCAACGGCAGCGCCTCGGGTGCTCCGGCGATCCCGCGCCAGCAGGACGGGGACCGGCTGGAGTCCGGCGACTCCGCCGCCCGCCCCCGGATCGACGGCGGCCGCGACTATCCGGAGATCGACCCCGAATAACCGTCAACCCGCTGCCCAGGCAACCCAGTTGACCCACCCAGGGAGGCCGGCCATGACCGAGCGACTGACCGACGAGCAGATCGACAAGGAACTGGCCGGCCTCCCGGCCTGGGTGCGCTCCGGCGACGCCCTCCAGCGGACCGTCCAGGCGGCCGACTTCCCGACCGCGATCAGGGTGGTGGACGACGTCGCCGAGGCCGCCGAGGCGGCCGACCACCACCCCGACATCGACATCCGCTGGCGCACCCTCCACTTCACGCTGAGTACCCACTCGGCCGGCGGCATCACCGGCAAGGACGTCCGGCTGGCCGCCCGCATCGACGAGATCGCCAGGGAACACGGCGCCTGAGTCCACCGTGCCGTCACTTCGTGTTCACGTCACATGGCGTCAAATCGGTCCATTCCATCCCGAGTTGCGCATACCGCAGCCGCCGTCAAGGGAGTGACTGGCGTTTCCTCCGCGTCATGAGATGCTGGCCCACGCATCGCAGACGGCAACGGACGGACTCATGGCACACGAACCCTCCGGCACCGACGGGCAGCAGCAGTCCGCGGACTACGACTACGGCCAGTACTGGCAGCAGCCCGGACCGGGCGACGGCCAGGCCGGATACGGTGCCGGCGGCGAGTACCCCGACCAGTCCGGCTACGGCGGCTACGCCGACTACGGCAGCACCCCGTACCCGGACTACGGCTCGGCCCCGGCAACCGGAGCGGACTCCTACCCTCCGCCGGAGTACGCCACCGCCTACGTCCAGCCCACCGGCTACCCGGACGGCTCCACCTACCCGCAGGGCGACCCGTACGCGCAGCAGGCCTACGGCGCCTACGTCGGCGACCCCGAGCAGTACCTCAACCCCGGCGACTACCCGGCGGCCCCGTCCACCGCCCCGTACGTCCCGGAGTACGACCAGCAGACCCAGCAGGACCAGCAGACCCAGCAGGACGAGTACGCGCAGCAGGACCAGTACGGGCAGCAGGACCAGTACGGCGAGCAGCAGCAGTACGACCTCTCCGGCTACCAGCAGCAGGACCCCTACCAGCAGCAGCCGTACGCCGCCGAGGAGTCCCCGGCCGAGAGCACCCAGTCCTGGGACCCCTCGGCCCTCGACGGCGCCACCGCCGCGAACGCCGCCGCGGCCCCGTCGGCGCCACCGCCGCCTCGGCCGCCGAGGCCCCGCCCGAGGTCCCGCCCGGGGCCCCGGGTGAGCCAGCGCCCCCCGCGCTCAACCTGCAGAACCTCAAGGACGCGGCGATCGGCCGCGCCCCCGGCACCGACCGCCACACCTTCCGCAAGCGGGCGATGATCGGCGGCGGCGCCCTCGCCGTCCTGGTCGTGGCCGGCGTCCTGGTCGCCGGGAACGGCCCCGGCGGCACCGGCACCCCCGGCGCCGCGGGCGGCTCCGCCTCCGCCGACCTGGCCGTCGCCCACACCAAGGCCTGGTCCGCCCCCGCCGACGCCTCGGCCGGGTCCAACCAGGACGGCCTCCTCGGCGGCTGGATCACCGGCAACGCCGTGGTCCGCGGCGACGGCACGGCGGTCACCGCCTACTCCGCCTCGGACGGCCACAAGCTGTGGACGGTCGCCGCCCCCAGCGCCAACGCCGTCCCCTGCGGGATGTCGCCCGAGGTCAACTCGGCCGGCCTAGGCGCGGTCCTCTACCAGCCCAAACCCGGCACCGGGCAGCCCTGCACCTCCGTGGTCGCGGTGGACACCGCCACCGGCCGCACCAAGTGGACCAAGAGCCTCTCCTCGGGCTCCTCCGGCTACGACGCGGCCGTCAGCGTCACCGACAACCGGGTGATCGCCGTCGGCGACGACCAGGCGGTCGGCTACGACTCCGGCTCCGGCGCCCAGAAGTGGACCTACGCCGGCCCCGGCAAGTTCTGCACCCTGGCCGGCGACGGCGGCAGCAGCACCGTCCTGGTCCAGGCGACCTGCGCGGACACCAGCAGCAAGCAGCAGCTGGTCCAACTCGACGCCACCAGCGGCAAGATGAACTGGTGGCGCGGACTGCCGGGGGACGCCGCCTCGTTCACCGTCCTCTCCGCGCAGCCCATCGCGGTCGGCGTCAACTACACCGACACCACCAAGAACAAGGTCATGTCGTTCAGCCAGACCGGCTCGTCCCAGCCGGACATCCCGCTCGCCCAGAGCGGCGGCACCCTCGCCGCCGCCCACGGCGCCTTCGACCCGACCCCCGGCGTCTGGTTCCAGGGCACCACCATGGTCGCCGCCCTCACCCCGGCCGCCGGCTCCGGCTCCCCGTCGGCGGCCACCACCGTCGCCGCCTACGACCTGTCGACCGGCAAGCGGGAATGGCTCACCAAGCTCACCGAGCAGGGCCAGTCGGCCCCGGTCGGCATAGACGGCCAGTCCGTGGTGATGGCCACCGAGGAGCGCACCGGACAGCAGGCCCGGCTCAGCAAGCTGGCCCTGGGCGACGGCAAGGAGACCCAGGGCGGCGGCTTCCCGAACGGCACCGGGTCGCTCCTCACCTCCGGCCGGGTGGTCATGGACAACGACCTGATCGCCACCCTCCCGGCCTTCACCACCACCTACGCCACGGCGGTCACCGCCTACCGCAACGCCGGCTGAGAGAACTCACCTGCCACGCCGCCGAACTGATCCAGCGTCAGGTCGGTGATCCCCAACGCGGTCAGCAGCGCGTGCTCCCGGCTCGGCTCGAACGGCAGCCGGAGCAGCCGCATCCCGGCCTGCTCCGGCGTCCGGTCGGCCTTCCGCCCGTTGTCCCGCGAGCAGGCCGCGACCGTGTTGAGCCAGCTGTTCCCGCCACCCTGGGCGCGCGGCACGATGTGGTCGACCGTGTCCGCCCGCCGCCCGCAGTACGCGCACCGGTACCCGTCCCGGACCAGCACCCCCCGGCGCGACCAGGGGACCCGATGTCGGAACGGCACTCTCACATACCGCCGCAACCGCACCACCTCGGGCAGCGGCACCTCGACCCGCCCGCCGGAACCGCGCAGCACCCGCATCGGATGCGCCCGCTCCACCACCGCCTTCCCCTGCAGCACCAGGATCACCCCGCGCTGCACGCTCACCGTCGACAGCGGCTCGTACCCCGCGTTCAACACCAGCGTCCGACGCACCATCAGCCCGCCCTCCCTCGTGACCCAGGCATACCCAGGAAACCCCGAAAACACAGCTCGCCCCCTCCGGGCGAGAGTGATCCCACTCTCCGCCCGGAGAGGGCGAGCCAACAACGAAATTTCCGGCGAATCCCCGGTGACGCGAGAGGCGCCCCGGCAACCGCGGTCCGGCGCTACTTCTCCTCGTACTCCGCGATCAGATTCCCGCGCGCGATCGCGTGGAAGCGGAGGTTGAAGCCGACGAACGCCGCGGTGGCGTCCGCGTCCGGGCCCAGCTTCTCGGTGTCCACCGCGTACACGGTGAAGACGTAGCGGTGCGGGCCGTCCCCGGGCGGGGGAGCGGCGCCGCCGAAGTCCTTGCTGCCGTAGTCGTTGCGGACCTGCACGGCACCGGCCGGCAGCCCCTTGAAGTCGCCGGAGCCGGCCCCGGTCGGCAGCTCCCTGACGTCCGCGGGGATGTCGAAGACCACCCAGTGCCAGAAGCCCGACCCGGTGGGCGCGTCCGGGTCGTAGCAGGTGACCGCGTAGCTGCGGGTCCCCTCCGGCCCAGCCGCCCAGCTCAGCTGCGGGGAGGTGTTCCCCTTCGCGTAGACCTGGGCGTCCGGCAGCGTGCCGCCGTCCGTCAGGTCCGTGCTGCTGACCGCCACTCCGGGAACCGGCGGATGGAAGTCATGCGGAAGCGGACGCCGCTTGCCCTGCTCACTCACTCCCAGACCCTCCTCACACATAGCCCTGCACTTACTGCACTGACACTTCCCGCCCGATGCTAGTCCGCCGATCACCGGCCACGTACCCTCGACGCCGTGTCAGCCCCACCCCCGAACCCCCCGCTCAGCCGGGCCTTCTTCGACCGCCCGGTGCTGGAGGCGGCCCCGGACCTCCTCGGCCGCATCCTGGTGCACGACCACCCGGACGGCCGCACGGCGCTCCGCCTCACCGAGGTCGAGGCGTACGACGGCCCGGACGACCCCGGCGCCCACTCCTACCGCGGCCGCACCCCGCGGAACGCGGTCATGTTCGGGCCGCCCGGGCACGTCTACGTGTACTTCACCTACGGCATGCACTACTGCATGAACCTGGTGACCGGTCCGGGGGAGCGGCCCTCCGCCGTCCTCCTCCGCGCCGGCGAGATCGTCGAGGGCGCCGAACTCGCCCGCGCCC
Organism: Phaeacidiphilus oryzae TH49; assembly: GCF_000744815.1. Taxonomy (NCBI): domain Bacteria; kingdom Bacillati; phylum Actinomycetota; class Actinomycetes; order Kitasatosporales; family Streptomycetaceae; genus Phaeacidiphilus; species Phaeacidiphilus oryzae. The sequence continues at coordinate 1,648,296 of NZ_JQMQ01000005.1, read as the reverse complement.
GCCGCCCCACCGCCCGCCGCGACGCCGAACTGGCCCGCGGCCCGGCCCGGTTGGCCACCGCCCTCGGCGTGGCCCGGGAGGAGAACGGCGCCGACGCCTGCCCGCCCGAGGACCCGTCGGCCGGGACCACCCGCTTCCACCTCCTCCCCGGCACCCCGCCCCCGCCCGCCGCCGTCCGCACGGGCCCGCGCACCGGCCTCGCCCAGGCGTCCGACCGCCCCTGGCGCTTCTGGATCGCCGACGACCCGACCGTCAGCCCCTACCGCCGCCACACCCCCCGCCGGACCCGCACCCGCCCGGCGCGGCCCACGCCGTAGCCGCCACGGCCGCGCCGGGGCCCGCCTGACCGGCGTCTCCCGGTCCCCGGACGGATGCGAAAACCCGTGGCGCGGCCCCGTACCCTCTTAGCAGGCCCCGGCTCTTCCAGCGGGCCGGCCGCACAGAAGGAGAGCAGAACCCGTGACCGACATCGTCGACGAACTCAAGTGGCGCGGCCTGATCGCCGTCTCCACCGACGAGGACGCACTCCGCAAGGCCTTCGCCGACGGCCCGGTCACCTTCTATTGCGGCTTCGACCCCACCGCCCCCAGCCTCCACATCGGCAACCTGGTGCAGATCATCCAGCTGCGCCGGCTCCAGCAGGCGGGCCACCGCCCGCTCGGCCTGGTCGGCGGGGCGACGGGCCTGATCGGCGACCCCAAGCCGACGGCCGAGCGCACCCTGAACGACCCGGAGACGGTGGCCGGCTGGGTCGGCCGGCTGCGCGGCCAGATCGAGCGCTACCTCGACTTCGACGGCCCCAACGCGGCCCAGATGGTCAACAACCTCGACTGGACCTCCGGCCTCTCCGCGATCAACCTCCTCCGCGACGTGGGGAAGCACTTCCGCGTCAACAACATGATCGCCAAGGAGGCCGTCGCCCGCCGCCTCAACTCGGACGCCGGCATCAGCTACACCGAGTTCAGTTACCAGGTCCTCCAGGCCATGGACTTCCTGGAGCTCTACCGCCGCTACGGCTGCACCCTCCAGACCGGCGGCAGCGACCAGTGGGGCAACCTCACCGCGGGCGTCGACCTGATCCGCAGGAGCGAGGGCGAGAGCGTCCACGCGCTGGCCATCCCGCTGCTGACCAAGGCCGACGGCACCAAGTTCGGCAAGACCGAGTCCGGCACGGTGTGGCTGGACCCCGAACTCACCACCCCGTACGCCTTCTACCAGTTCTGGCTGAACGCGGACGACCGGGACGTCTCCAACTTCCTCCGGGTGTTCAGCTTCAAGTCCCGCGAGGAGATCGAGGAGCTGGACCGGCTGACCACCGAGCGCCCCGCCGCCCGAGCCGCCCAGCGCGCCCTGGCGGAGGAGCTCACCACGATGGTCCACGGCGCGGAGGAGTGCGCCCGGGCGATCGCCGCCTCCAAGGCCCTCTTCGGCCAGGGCGACCTCGCCGAACTGGACGCCGCCACGCTGGCCGCGGCCACCGCGGAGCTCCCGCGCACGGAGGCGGAGGCGCTGCCGCTGCCCCCGGTGGTCGACCTCCTCGCCGCCACCGGCCTGGCGCAGAGCAAGTCCGCCGCCCGCCGCACCATCAAGGAGGGCGGCGCCTACCTGAACAACACCAAGATCACCGACGAGGACGCGGTTCCCGCCGAGTCCGACCTCCTCCACGGCCGCTGGCTCCTCCTCCGCCGCGGCAAGCGCAACCTGGCCGCGGTCGAGCTGAAGGCCTGACACGCCGTCAAGTCACCGCGCTGACCTGTGCCTTCACAACCGGGCCGGGAATCCTCCAAGATTCCCGGCCCGGTTGTTTGACTCCCGGCCGCGAAGCGCATAACGTAGTCCGAGTCGCCTGAGCAGGTTGGCTTACGAGCCACCGGCCGAGACGGCGCCACTCTTTGATCATCGGCACTCACTCTTCTATACAGCCGTCCCTTCTCGGGGCCGGCCGCATCGACTTGTGCCTGCGCCGATGAGCGAATTACCGAGTTCGAATCGAACGCGGAAATACGCTAAAGTAGTGGACGTCGCCAAGGCGGCCCCCGCCACCGGGGAAAAGCGAATCGGAAACGATCTGCTAAGGTGGAAAACGAACGAAGCGCCCGGAGGCGCCGGAGGGATACCGGCCCGAAGGAAGCGTCCGTTCCTTGAGAACTCAACAGCGTGCCAAAAGTCAACGCCAGACTATAAAACACCCCGTCTCTGCCGGTCTCGGCAGGGCGAGGTTCCTTTGAAGAATCACAGCGAGGATTCACATCCTCTGCGTGATGCTCTTTTTTAAAGCATTCACGGAGAGTTTGATCCTGGCTCAGGACGAACGCTGGCGGCGTGCTTAACACATGCAAGTCGAACGGTGAAGCCCTTCGGGGTGGATCAGTGGCGAACGGGTGAGTAACACGTGGGCAATCTGCCCTGGATTCTGGGATAACACCGGGAAACCGGTGCTAATACCGGATATGACCCTCCTCCGCATGGTGGGGGGTGGAAAGCTCCGGCGATCCAGGATGAGCCCGCGGCCTATCAGCTTGTTGGTGGGGTGATGGCCTACCAAGGCGACGACGGGTAGCCGGCCTGAGAGGGCGACCGGCCACACTGGGACTGAGACACGGCCCAGACTCCTACGGGAGGCAGCAGTGGGGAATATTGCACAATGGGCGCAAGCCTGATGCAGCGACGCCGCGTGGGGGATGACGGCCTTCGGGTTGTAAACCTCTTTCAGCAGGGAAGAAGCGCAAGTGACGGTACCTGCAGAAGAAGCACCGGCTAACTACGTGCCAGCAGCCGCGGTAATACGTAGGGTGCGAGCGTTGTCCGGAATTATTGGGCGTAAAGAGCTCGTAGGCGGCCTGTCGCGTCGGATGTGAAAGCCCGGGGCTTAACCCCGGGTCTGCATTCGATACGGGCAGGCTGGAGTGTGGTAGGGGAGATCGGAATTCCTGGTGTAGCGGTGAAATGCGCAGATATCAGGAGGAACACCGGTGGCGAAGGCGGATCTCTGGGCCATTACTGACGCTGAGGAGCGAAAGCGTGGGGAGCGAACAGGATTAGATACCCTGGTAGTCCACGCCGTAAACGTTGGGAACTAGGTGTTGGCGACATTCCACGTCGTCGGTGCCGCAGCTAACGCATTAAGTTCCCCGCCTGGGGAGTACGGCCGCAAGGCTAAAACTCAAAGGAATTGACGGGGGCCCGCACAAGCGGCGGAGCATGTGGCTTAATTCGACGCAACGCGAAGAACCTTACCAAGGCTTGACATACACCGGAAACGTCCAGAGATGGGCGCCCCCTTGTGGTCGGTGTACAGGTGGTGCATGGTTGTCGTCAGCTCGTGTCGTGAGATGTTGGGTTAAGTCCCGCAACGAGCGCAACCCTTGTCCTGTGTTGCCAGCGGGTTATGCCGGGGACTCACGGGAGACTGCCGGGGTCAACTCGGAGGAAGGTGGGGACGACGTCAAATCATCATGCCCCTTATGTCTTGGGCTGCACACGTGCTACAATGGCCGGCACAATGAGCTGCGATACCGCAAGGTGGAGCGAATCTCAAAAAACCGGCCTCAGTTCGGATTGGGGTCTGCAACTCGACCCCATGAAGTCGGAGTCGCTAGTAATCGCAGATCAGCATGCTGCGGTGAATACGTTCCCGGGCCTTGTACACACCGCCCGTCACGTCACGAAAGTCGGTAACACCCGAAGCCGGTGGCCCAACCCTTGTGGGGGGAGCCGTCGAAGGTGGGACCAGCGATTGGGACGAAGTCGTAACAAGGTAGCCGTACCGGAAGGTGCGGCTGGATCACCTCCTTTCTAAGGAGCACTTCTCATCCGCGTCTGCGGGTGCAGAGGCCACTACGCCGGCACACGTCCGGCGGTGGTAGCTCATGGGTGGAACGTTGACTATTCGGATCGGCTGGCTTGGCCGGCTCACCAGTACTGCCCCTTTGGGGCGTGGAACGTGAGGCCGTGTCAGCAGGCCGGTCCGGGCGCGCTGTTGGGTCCTGAGGGCACGGCCGTTGGCCGTTCGTTCTCAGTGCCGACCCCATGCTTGGGCTAGGTGGGTGGTTGGTTGTTGCTTGAGAACTGCACAGTGGACGCGAGCATCTGTGGCCAAGTATTTAAGGGCGCACGGTGGATGCCTTGGCACCAGGAACCGATGAAGGACGTGGGAGGCCGCGATAGGCCCCGGGGAGCTGTCAACCGAGCTTTGATCCGGGGGTGTCCGAATGGGGAAACCCGGCGATCGTCATGGGTCGTCACCCGCTGCTGAACGCATAGGCAGTGTGGAGGGAACGCGGGGAAGTGAAACATCTCAGTACCCGCAGGAAGAGAAAACAACCGTGATTCCGGGAGTAGTGGCGAGCGAAACCGGATGAGGCTAAACCGTTTGTGTGTGAGACCCGGCAGGGGTTGCGCAGGCGGGGTTGTGGGAGCAAGCTTCAGTCTTCTGCCGGAGGCTGGGTGAGTCAGAAATCGTTGGTGTAGGCGAAGGGCATGTGAAAGGCCCGGCGTAGAGGGTAAGACCCCCGTAGCTGAAACGTCAGCGACTTGCTTGCTTGTTTCCCAAGTAGCACCGGGCTCGAGGAATCTGGTGTGAATCTGGCGGGACCACCCGCTAAGCCTAAATATTCCCTGGTGACCGATAGCGGATAGTACCGTGAGGGAATGGTGAAAAGTACCGCGGGAGCGGAGTGAAATAGTACCTGAAACCGTGTGCCTACAAGCCGTGGGAGCGTCGCGTCGGACTTCGGTCCGGCGTCGTGACTGCGTGCCTTTTGAAGAATGAGCCTGCGAGTTTGCGGTGTGTTGCGAGGTTAACCCGGGTGGGGTAGCCGTAGCGAAAGCGAGTCCGAAGAGGGCGTTTTCAGTAGCACGCTCAAGACCCGAAGCGGAGTGATCTAGCCATGGGCAGGGTGAAGCGCGGGTAAGACCGTGTGGAGGCCCGAACCCACCAGGGTTGAAAACCTGGGGGATGACCTGTGGTTAGGGGTGAAAGGCCAATCAAACTCCGTGATAGCTGGTTCTCCCCGAAATGCATTTAGGTGCAGCGTCGTGTGTTTCTTGCCGGAGGTAGAGCACTGGATAGGCGATGGGCCTGACCGGGTTACTGACCTTAGCCAAACTCCGAATGCCGGTAAGTGAAGCGCGGCAGTGAGACTGTGGGGGATAAGCTCCATGGTCGAGAGGGAAACAGCCCAGAGCATCGACTAAGGCCCCTAAGCGTGTGCTAAGTGGGAAAGGATGTGGAGTCGCAGAGACAACCAGGAGGTTGGCTTAGAAGCAGCCACCCTTGAAAGAGTGCGTAATAGCTCACTGGTCAAGTGATTCCGCGCCGACAATGTAGCGGGGCTCAAGCGCACCGCCGAAGTCGTGTCGTTCAGACATTAGGGCCAACGCCTGTCTGGATGGGTAGGGGAGCGTCGTGTGCCGGGTGAAGCCTCCGCGGAAGCGAGGGGTGGACGGTTCACGAGTGAGAATGCAGGCATGAGTAGCGATTCAGGAGTGGGAAACTCCTGCGCCGATTGACCAAGGGTTCCTGGGTCAAGCTGATCTGCCCAGGGTAAGTCGGGACCTAAGGCGAGGCCGACAGGCGTAGTCGATGGACAACCGGTTGATATTCCGGTACCCGTGGCAGTGCGCCAGCGCTGAACCAGGTGATGCTAAGCCCGTGAAGCCGCCCGGAGGTCTTCGGACCAAAGGGAGTGGTGGAGCCGGCGAACCAAGTCTGTAGTAGGTGAGCGATGGGGTGACGCAGGAAGGTAGTCCAGCCCGGGCGGTGGTTGTCCCGGGGTAAGGGTGTAGGACGTCAGGTAGGCAAATCCGCCTGGCAATAGTCTGAGACCTGATGCCGAGCCGTTGTGGTGAAGTGGATGATCCTATGCTGTCGAGAAAAGCCTCTAGCGAGTGCTGTTGCGGCCCGTACCCTAAACCGACTCAGGTGGTCTGGTAGAGAATACCGAGGCGTTCGGGTGAACTGTGGTTAAGGAACTCGGCAAAATGCCCCCGTAACTTCGGGAGAAGGGGGGCCATTGCTGGTGATCACCCTTGCGGTGTGAGCTGGTGGTGGCCGCAGAGACCAGCGGGAAGCGACTGTTTACTAAAAACACAGGTCCGTGCGAAGCCGTAAGGCGAGGTATACGGACTGACGCCTGCCCGGTGCTGGAACGTTAAGGGGACCGGTTAGCCTGGATTCGTCTGGGCGAGGCTGAGAACTTAAGCGCCAGTAAACGGCGGTGGTAACTATAACCATCCTAAGGTAGCGAAATTCCTTGTCGGGTAAGTTCCGACCTGCACGAATGGCGTAACGACTTCCTGACTGTCTCGACCACAGGCCCGGTGAAATTGCACTACGAGTAAAGATGCTCGTTTCGCGCAGCAGGACGGAAAGACCCCGGGACCTTTACTATAGCTTGATATTGGTGTTCGGTTCGGCTTGTGTAGGATAGCTGGGAGACGGTGAAGTCGCCACGCCAGTGGTGGTGGAGTCAATCTTGAAATACCAGTCTGGTCGTGCTGGATGTCTAACCTGGGTCCGTGATCCGGATCAGGGACAGTGTCTGGTGGGTAGTTTAACTGGGGCGGTTGCCTCCTAAAGGGTAACGGAGGCGCCCAAAGGTTCCCTCAGCCTGGTTGGCAATCAGGTGGTGAGTGTAAGTGCACAAGGGAGCTTGACTGTGAGACTGACGGGTCGAGCAGGTACGAAAGTAGGGACTAGTGATCCGGCGGTGGCTTGTGGAAGCGCCGTCGCTCAACGGATAAAAGGTACCCCGGGGATAACAGGCTGATCTTCCCCAAGAGTCCATATCGACGGGATGGTTTGGCACCTCGATGTCGGCTCGTCGCATCCTGGGGCTGGAGTAGGTCCCAAGGGTTGGGCTGTTCGCCCATTAAAGCGGTACGCGAGCTGGGTTTAGAACGTCGTGAGACAGTTCGGTCCCTATCCGCTGTGCGCGTTGGAGTCTTGAGAAGGGCTGTCCCTAGTACGAGAGGACCGGGACGGACGAACCTCTGGTGTGCCAGTTGTTCTGCCAAGGGCATGGCTGGTTGGCTACGTTCGGGAGGGATAACCGCTGAAGGCATCTAAGCGGGAAGCCTGCTTCGAGATGAGGACTCCCACCCACTTGTTGGGGTAAGGCTCCCAGTAGACGACTGGGTTGATAGGCCGGGTCTGGAAGCCCTGTGAGGGGTGGAGGTGACCGGTACTAATAGGCCGAGGGCTTGACCTCAGCTGCTACGCGTCCACTGTGCGGTTCCCGGGTTGCAAACAACCTTGGTCGGAATCGCAGAATTCCAACTGAAAAGTGTGTTCGCTGAACCCCATAGGGTTTCGGTGGCCATAGCGAGAGGGAAACGCCCGGTCCCATTCCGAACCCGGAAGCTAAGCCTCTCAGCGCCGATGGTACTGCACTCGGGAGGGTGTGGGAGAGTAGGACGCCGCCGAACAATTTTTCACAGCCGCGGCCCCAGCGATTCGCTGGGGCCGCGGCTTTTTTCGTTTGCTGCCGTGAGCGGGATCGGCGCTCGTGCGGGAGACTTGAAGTCGGCCCGGCGGGTGTTGCTCCGCGCTGTGGCGTGTGAGTAGAGAACGTAGAAGGAGTCACGTCGATGACGAACCCAGGCCACGGCCAGGAGCGGCCCCAGGATGGATCGCAGCGCCGGTCGGGCGAGGGACCGCGCGGTACCGGCGGGGGCGCCGGCCGGCGTGACGGCCGGGGCGGCGGCAGCTACGGCGGGGGCCCGCGTTCCCGCTGGTCCTCGGGCGGCCAAGGCGGCCAGAGCGGTCGAGGCCCTCGTCGCGACGACGAGCGCGGCGGCGAGCGTCGCGGCTACGGCGACCGCGAGCGTGACCGGGACCGCGACCGCGGCGGAGAGCGCGGCGACCGCGGTGGCTACGCCGGTGGCCGGGGCCGGTCGGAGCGTCCGGGGGGCGTTCGCCGCGACGACTGGCGGGACCGCCCGCAGCGTTCGGACCGCCCCGAGGGACGCGGCGGACGCGATGGCGACCGCGACCGCGATCGCGAGCGTCCGGGCGGTTTCCGTCGCGACGACCGCCCCGGTGGCGGCTTCCGCCGTGACGACCGGGACCGTGACCGGGACCGCGGCCCGCGTCGCGACGACCGGCCCGGCGGTGGCTACGGCTCCTACCGGCGCGACGACCGTGACCGTGACCGCGCTCGGGACGACCGCGGTCCCCGCCGTGACGACCGTCCGGGTGGCTTCCGCCGAGACGACCGCGACCGGGACCGAGACCGCGACAGGGAAGGCTTCCGCGGCCGGCCCGGCGGCGGCTACGGCCGCGACGACCGAGACCGCGACCGCGATCGTCGGGACGACCGGGACCGCGGAGACCGCGGCTTCGGCCGAGACGACCGGCGGCGCGACGACCGTCCGGGGGGCGGCTTCCGCCGGGACGACCGGCCCGGTGGCTTCCGCCGCGATGACCGTCCGGGTGGCTTCCGCCGCGACGACCGCCCCGGTGGCGGCTTCCGCCGTGACGACCGGGACCGTGACCGCGACCGCGAGCAGGACCGCGGTCCGCGTCGCGACGACCGCCCGAGCGGTTTCCGTCGCGACGACCGCGACCGCGACCGTGACCGGGATCGCGACCGCAGCTACGGCGGGGATCGCGGGGGCGACCGCAGCCGTGGCCCGCGCCGTGACGACCGTCCGGGCGGCTTCCGCCGAGACGACCGTCCGGGGGGCTTCCGCCGTGACGACCGCGGCGACCGCGGCGACCGGGGCGGCTCGTACCGTCGGGACGACCGGGGTGGCTCCTACCGCCGTGACGACCGCGGTGGTTCGTACCGCCGTGATGACCGTGGCGGACGCGGGCCGCGTCGGGACGATGACACGCGTCGGCAGGAGCCCGTCCGCCGGCTGCCGATTCCGGCCGAGATCACCGGTATGGAGGTCGACGCGGGGGTGCGGCAGGAGCTGATGAGCCTGCCCAAGACGCTCGCCGACGACGTCGCCAAGAACCTGGTGATGGTGGCGCAGCTGCTCGACGAGGACCCGGAGCGGGCCTACGGCTACTCCCGGGTTGCGCTGCGGCTGGCGTCGCGCGTCCCCTCGGTCCGGGAGGCCGCCGGCTTCGCCTCCTACGCGACCGAGCGCTACGCGGAGGCGCTGACGGAGTTCCGGGCCGCCCGGAGGATGACCGGGCTGGCCGACCTGTGGCCGGTGATGGCGGACTGCGAGCGCGGGCTCGGCCGCCCGGAGCGCGCGCTGGAGATGGCGGGCGCGCCGGAGGTCAAGCGGCTGGACAAGGCCGGGCAGATCGAGATGCGGCTGGTCGCGGCCGGCGCCCGCAAGGACATGGGCGAGTTCGACGCGGCCGTCGTCACCCTGCAGTGCCCGGAGCTCGGGGCCCGCTCGGTACAGGAGTGGACGCCCCGCCTGCGGTACGCGTACGCCGACGCGCTGCTGGCGGCCGGGCGTGAGTCGGAGGCCAGAGACTGGTTCTCGCGGGCCGCGGAGGCGGACACCCAGGGCGTCACCAACGCGGCCGAGCGGCTGGCCCAGCTGGACGGCGTGGAGTACGTGGACGCGCTGGACCCGGAGGCGGACGAGGAGGTGCCCGCGACCGGCGGCGCCACCGCCCTCGAGGACGAGAACGCCGACGGCTCGCTCTTCGCCGAGGGCGAGGGCGAGGACTACTACGAGGACGACGACGAAGAGGACGAGGAGGAGGGGGTGTCCCGGTACGACGGGGACGCGCTTCCGCCGGAGGACCGCTCGGCGTCCGAGGACGAGAAGGACGAGCAGGACCAGCAGGACCAGCAGGACTAGAAGTGGGAAGGGCCCCTGGCGGCCGGCGTTCGGCCGGCCGCCAGGGGCCCTTCGCATGCCCGGGGCCGGGTCCGGGGCCATGTCCGGGCCGGGTCAGTCCACGGGTCAGTCCAGGTGAAGGGAGCGGAGGACGAGGCCCGTGGCGGGCTTGGGGCCGAAGGACGTGGACTTGCGGGGCATGGTGACGCCCTGTTCGGCGAGGCGGAGGACGGTGCTCTCGGCGACCGGGTGCATCAGCACCGCCGTGCCGCTGTGCCGCCGGGCCTCGCGGACGGCGGCCCGGGCGTCGTGGAAGTAGCGGATGTGCTCGGGGGCGTCCGGCACTCGCCAGACGCGGTCGAGGAGGACCGAGTGGAGGACGGTGGCGTCCAGCAGGCGCCACTCCTCCGGGCGGTCGGCCGGGAGGGCGTCGGCGGGGATGGCCCCCGGACCGGCGGTGACCAGGACGGCGTGGTCGGTGCCGTCCGGTTCGGGGCCGGCCAGGACGTAGGCGTTGCGGTCCGGGTGCTCGGCCTTGGCGGAGGCGAGGGCGCTGAGGACCGCCGCCGGGCTGGGCGGGGCGCCGTCGGCGGACGGCAGCGGCTGCGTCTGCCACTGCGGGCCGAGAGCGGTGAGCGCGGCCACGGCGTCGCGGAGCGGCACCTGCTGGAGGAGGCGGTGGATGGCGCGGACCCGCAGCGGGTACCGGGCCGTGTCCACCAGCAGCACCATGCCGCGCTCCCACGGGCTGCGGGCCAGGTAGCGGTGCTCCTGCTGGAGGCGGCGGTAGGTGGCCCAGCGGTGGTGGCCGTCGGCGATCAGGGCGCGGCAGGTGGCGAGGTCGCGGGCGACCGCGGCCAGGTCCGCCGGGCCGGTGACCGACCAGAGGCGGTGGTGGGTGCCGTCGGTGGTCGCGGTCTCCAGCACGGGGCGGGTGGCCGCGGTGCGTTCGATGACCTCGGCCGCGCCGCCGTTGCCCTGGTAGGTGAGGAGCAGCGGTTCGAGGTTGGCGCGGGTGGTGCGCATCAGGGCGACGCGGTCGGCGACCGGCTGCGGCATCACGTCCTCGTGCGGGAGGACCAGGCCCGATTCGGGGCCGCTGAGGGTGAGCGCGCCGATCAGGCCGCGCTGGAGGGTGCCGCCCTGGGACTCGGGGGCCTGCTGCTCGTAGACGTAGAGGGCCGGCTCGGGGTCGGGGCGCAGCACGCCCTGGCGCTGCCAGGCGTCCAGCAGTTCGCCGGCGTGCCGGTAGCGGGCGGCGGGGTCCTCCGCGTTGTGCGGGAGGATCAGCCGGACGATGTTGTGCGGGTCGGCGGTCTCCAGCTGGTCCCGGCCGTCGGGCAGGTCCACCACGTCGTAGGGCGGGGAGGTGACGGCGGCCAGCGAGCTGATCCGCTCGGGGGCGTAGCGGAGGCCGCGGAAGGGGGCCAGGGAGAGGCCGCAGGAGGCCACCCGGCTGGGGTCGTCGCTGAGTGGTTCCTCGTTGCGGGCTGGGCTGACCTGGTCCATCTCGGCATGGTAAACGGCGGTCGGGGGCGCGAGCGGAGGGGGCGGGTTGGGTACCGTCGGGAGGGCGTGAACTTCTTTCCGAGGCAGAGACGAGGCACCATGACTGACGCTCCCCGCCGGACCAGCCCCGGGAGCTGCGCCCGCCCGCTGGACGAGGCGTACGACACCGCGCTGCTCGACCTCGACGGGGTGGTGTACGCCGGGCCGAACGCGGTGCCGCACGCGGTCGACTCGCTGGCCGCCGCCCGGCAGGGCGGGATGCGCCTGGCCTATGTCACCAACAACGCCTCGCGGACGCCGAAGGCGGTGGCCGAGCACCTCAGCGAGCTCGGGGTGCCGGCCGGGCCGGAGGACGTGATCACCTCGGCGCAGGCCGCCGCGCGGCTGGTCGCCGAGCGGGTGCCGGAGGGCGCCAAGGTGCTGGTGGTCGGCGGGGAGGGGCTGGTCCAGGCGGTCGAGGAGCGTGGGCTCGTGCCGGTGCGCTCGCTGGACGAGGAGCCGGTCGCGGTGGTCCAGGGCTACGACAGGTCGGTGGGCTGGACCGAGCTGGCCGAGGCCTCGTACGCGGTGCAGCGGGGGCTGCCCTGGGTGGCGTCCAACACCGATCTGACGATTCCCACCGCGCGCGGGACGGCTCCGGGGAACGGCACGCTGGTCAACGCGGTGCGGGCGGCGACGGGGGTGGATCCGGCGGTCGCCGGCAAGCCGCTGCCGCCGATGCACCGGGAGACCGTGCTGCGCACCGGCGCCGAGCGGCCGCTGGTGGTCGGGGATCGGTTGGACACGGACATCGAGGGGGCGTTCAACGGGGGGGTGGACAGCCTGCTGGTGCTGACCGGGGTGACCGCACCGGGGGACCTCCTCGCGGCCCGGCCGGAGCACCGGCCGACCTATGTCGGCCGCGACCTGCGGGACCTTCTGGAGCCGCAGCCTGAGGTGGCCGAGGAGGCCGACGGCGGGCGGCGGTGCGGCGGCTGGCTGGTGGCCGCGGCCGACGGCGTGCTGCGGTTCGCCGAGACCGGGGAGGACCCGGTGGACGGGCTGCGGGCGCTGTGCGCGGCGGCGTGGAGCGGGGCGGCGACCGGCGGTTGGGACAAGGCCCTTGCGGGGCTCGGACTCTGACGGACCGTCAGAGTAGCGAGCGGAGGCGCAGCAGGTCCCGGAAGCCGGCCTCGAACCGGACCCGGCCGGTGGCCCAGGCCTGGGCGAAGTTCAGCTCGCCGTCGACGAGGGCGACCAGGATGTCGCCGCGCATGGCGAGGCGGATCTGGGCGCGCTCGGCCGGGCGGCCCGGGTACTCGGTGACGTCCAGGATGCTGCCGTCCGAGAGGCGGCCGGCGAAGGTCACGTCCAGGTCCGTGATCCAGCAGCTGAGCGAGCGGTCCAGGGCGGCCGCGCTGCGCACCTTGCCCTCGGCGCGGCCGAGCCCGGCGCTGAGCCGGGTGATCGCCTCGCGGCACTGTTCGATGGTCGCCATGGGGGCGACGGTACCCGGAGACCGGGAGTGGACGGGCGGACGCGAGGTCGTGGAGGCGGAATCGGACGCGGCGAGGCGGTAGCGTCGGCGGGGACGCGACGCGTTGCGAGCGATTCAGCTGGAGGAGGGAGGGCGACATGCGCGACACCCTGCGTGAGTACCTGCGGATCGGCACCGCCGTTACGGAGACCGCCCTGCGGAGCGTGGAGAGCGCGACCCGGGAGGTCCTGAACCGGGCCGGTGTCGACCCGGACGAGCTGCAGCGGCGCCTGTCCGAGCAGGTCCCGGAGCCGGTCCGGCAGAACGCCGGGCTGGCGGTGGGGCTGCTGCGCACGGAGGCGGAGAAGGCCTGGGGCCGGCTCGGGGACGGGGTCGTCCAGGTCGGCGTGGTGCTGGAGGCGCTGGAGCGGTGGGTCCGCGACCTCGAGGGGCGGCGGGAGCACGCGCCGTCCCCGGCCGCGGAGGGAACGCGGGAGGCGGCGGGGCGCCGGCGGATGCGGCGGCCGAGGCCGCGCCGACCATCCGGCGCCCGGCGCCGAGCCGGGCCGAGGAGGCCTTCCCGCGGCCGTCGCGGCCGGCGGACGGGCGGCCGTCCGGACCGGTGCGGGTCTTCGTCGACGAGGAGCCGGTGGAGAGAGCGGCCCCGGCGGGGGCGGCCCCGGCGGGGGAGCCGCCGGTCGAGGAGCCGCCGGTCGAGGACACACCGGTGCCGGACACTCCGTCGGACAAGCTGCCGGTCAAGGCGCCGGCGAAGTCGCCAGCGGCGAAGAAGACGGCGGCGAAGAAGACCGCGGCGAAGAAGACCGCGGCCAAGAGGACCCCCGCCGCCGCGAAGAAGGCGGCCCCGCCGAGGAAGGCCGCGGCGAAGCAGACCGCGAGCGCCTCCGAGGAGGCTCCTGCCAAGAAGGCGGCCGCGAAGAAGACAGCCGCCAAGAAGGTGGCGACGGTCAAGAAGGCCGCGGCGAAGAAGACGGCGGCCGAGAAGACGGCGGCCGGGAAGACCCCCGCGAAGAAGACCCCCGCGAAGAAGGCACCGGTCGAGGTGCCCTCGGCGCGGTCCGGGCCGGAGGGGACGTCGAGCGGGGGCGCGGGTGTCTGAGTTCTGGTCGAAACCCGAGCCCGAGTCTGCGCCCGGGCCTGAGCCGGAGCCCGAGCCGTGGCCGGAGGCGCAGGCCGAGCCGCGGACCCTTGAGCTGCCGGCCGCCCTGGCCGGGCTGGTCCGGCCCGTCGCCGCCGACGAGCCCGGGCCCGCCGCCAACGAGCCCGCCGCCGACGAGGCCGCCGCCACCGATGAGCCTGCGGCCGAGACGGCGGATGCCGCCGCCGACGGTGCGCTCGACGAGTTCGAGGGCGGGATCGCCGAGCTGATCGCGCAGGCCGGGGACGCGGGGGAGCCCCTCGGGCTGGAGCCCGCCGACACCGGTCACTCCGGTGTCGACACCGCGCTGGCCCGGCTCGCCGAGCTGGACGGGGTCCCGGCGGAGGAACACGCCGGCGTGTACGAGGATGTCCATGAGCGGTTGCAGGGAATCCTGGCCGCCCTCGACCGTCCGCCGGGGCCGCCCGCCCCAGATCTCGCACGCAGGAGTTGAAGTACCCGTGGCAGTGGCACGTCGCCGCCTGGACGCCGAGCTGGTCCGACGGAAGCTCGCACGGTCCCGCGACCACGCGAGCGAGCTGATCGCGGCGCGGCGGGTGACGGTGGGCGGCACCACCGCCACCAAGCCCGCCACCCAGGTGGAGACCGGCGCGGCCATCGTCGTCGTCAAGGACGAGAACGACCCCGACTACGTCTCCCGCGGCGGGCACAAGCTGGCCGGCGCGCTGTCCGTGTTCGTGCCGCGGGGGCTCGTCGTCGAGGGCCGGCGGGCGCTGGACGCGGGTGCGTCCACCGGCGGGTTCACCGACGTGCTGCTGCGCGCCGGGGCCGCCCGGGTGCTGGCGGTGGACGTCGGCTACGGGCAGCTGGCCTGGTCGCTGCAGAGCGACGACCGGGTGGCGGTGATGGACCGCACCAACGTCCGGGAGCTGACGCTCGACGGGATCGGCGGGGAGCCGGTCGACCTGGTGGTCGGGGACCTCTCGTTCATCCCGCTGGGGCTGGTGCTGCCCGCGCTCAGCGCCTGCGCGGCCGAGGACGCCGACCTGGTGCTGATGGTGAAGCCGCAGTTCGAGGTGGGCCGGGAGCGGCTGGGCAGCGGCGGGGTGGTGCGCAGCGGGCAGCTGCGGCTGGAGATGATCGAGAAGGTCGCCGCGCAGGGCGCCGAACTGGGGTACGGGGTGCGCGGGGTGACCGCGAGCCCGTTGCCGGGGCCCTCCGGGAACGTGGAGTACTTCCTGTGGTTCCGGCGGGACGCGCCGCCGCTGGATCCGGCGGACGCCGAGCGGGCCGTCCGCGAGGGGCCGCGCTGACGGACCCGGCGGTGGCGGGTGCGGAGGCGCGCGCCGGATGCTGTGCGCCGAGGGGTGTACGACGGGCCGCGGGTACGGGATGAGCAGCGGGTAGGGTCATGTGGAGCCCCGCCTCCCGGTGGGGCGGCCGGTACGCCGGCAACAGGTCCCGCTAGGGGGAGGCGCGACCGGACGTCGCGGTCCGGCGCGCACCGGAGGAGCCAGCACATGAGCGACCGCTCGGTCTTCCTGATCGCGCACACCGGCCGGGAGGCCGCGCTGCGCAGCGTCGAGAGCCTCGTCGACGGCCTGCTGTCGGCCGGGATCGGCCTGCGGGTGCTGGCCGAGGAGGCCCCTGAGATGGACCTCCCCGCGGGGGTGGAGAGCGTTCCCTCGGGGCCGGACGCGGCGCTCGGCTGCGAGCTGATCCTGGTCGCGGGAGGAGACGGGACGCTGCTGCGGGGGGCGGAGCTCTCGCGGGAGTCCGGGCTGCCGATGCTGGGGATCAACCTGGGCCGGGTCGGCTTCCTCGCGGAGGCGGAGCGGGACGACCTGGCGACGGTGGTCGAGCGGGTGGTGAAGTCCGACTACCTCGTCGAGGAGCGGATGACGATCGACGTCACCGTGCGGACGGACGGCCAGGTGGTGCACACCGACTGGGCGCTGAACGAGGCCTCGGTGGAGAAGGCCGCCCGGGAGCGGATGCTGGAGGTCGTCACCGAGGTGGACGGGCGGCCGGTGTCCGGGTTCGGCTGCGACGGGGTGGTGTGCGCGACGCCGACCGGGTCCACGGCGTACGCCTTCTCGGCGGGCGGGCCGGTGGTCTGGCCGGAGGTGGAGGCGCTGCTGATGGTGCCGATCAGCGCCCACGCGCTGTTCGCCCGGCCGCTGGTGACCTCGCCGGACTCGGTGCTGGCGGTCGAGGTGCAGAAGAAGACGCCGCACGGGGTCCTGTGGTGCGACGGGCGGCGGTTCGTGGAGCTGCCGGCGGGGGCGCGGGTGGAGGTCCGGCGCGGGCATATCCCGGTGCGGTTGGCGCGGCTGCATCAGGCGCCGTTCACGGATCGGCTGGTCGCGAAGTTCGCCCTGCCGGTCACCGGCTGGCGCGGCGCGCCGAACTGCTGAGCGGCGCCGGACTGCTGAGTGGCGCCGAAGCGCTGAGCGGCGCCGCGATCGGGGCGGCCGGCGGCACTACCTCCGGGGCGGCCCGGCCGTCAGGGTTGTGTGGAGGAAAACCCCCTCTCGGGGGGTGGGTCGTCGCGGGCGGGGGGCGTTACCTCGTATGGTCGTTCCGTGCTTGAGGAGATGCGGATACGGAAGCTCGGGGTCATCGACGACGCCGTTGTCGAGCTTGCGCCGGGCTTCACCGCCGTGACCGGGGAGACCGGTGCGGGCAAGACCATGGTGGTGACCAGTCTCGGCCTGCTGCTCGGCGGCCGTGCGGATCCCGCACTGGTCCGGGCCGGAGCCGAGCGCGCCGTCGTGGAGGGGCGGATCACGCTGGAGGAGGACGCCCCCGTCGCCCGCCGCGCCGTCGAGGCCGGGGCGGAGCTGGACGACGGCGCCCTCCTGGTGAGCCGTACCGTCTCGGCGGAAGGGCGTTCGCGGGCGCATGTGGGCGGCCGGTCGGTGCCGGTCGGTCTCCTCGCCGAGCTGGGCGAGGACCTGATCGCCGTGCACGGCCAGACCGACCAGCAGCGGCTGCTGAAGCCCGCCCGCCAGCGGGGTGCCCTCGACCGCTACGCGGGTGAGTCCCTGGCGAAGCCCTTGTCGCGGTACCAGGCGGTCTACCGCCGGTTGCGCGAAGTCGAGTCGCTGCTCGACGAGTTGACGACCAAGGCCCGGGAGCGGGCGCAGGAGGCGGACCTGCTGCGGTTCGGCGTGGAGGAGGTCTCCGCCGCCGAGCCGCTGGCCGGGGAGGACACCGAGCTCGCCGCCGAGGCCGAGCGGCTCGGCCATGCCGACGCGCTGGCCTCGGCCGCTCAGCTGGCGCACGGCGCCCTCGCCGGCGACCCGGCGCAGCCGGACGTGGTGGACGCCACCACCCTGATCGGCCAGGCCCGCCGCGCCCTGGAGGGCGTGCGCGGGCACGATTCGAGCCTGGCGTCCCTCGCCGACCGGCTGAACGAGGTCGGATATCTGCTCGCCGACGTGGCCGCGGACCTGGCCGGCTACGCGGACGGGCTGGACTCCGACCCGGCGCGCCTGGCCGCCGTCGAGGAGCGGCGGTCCGTACTGGCCCATCTGATCCGCAAGTACGGGTCGGCGGAGGGCGGTACGGAGGAGGTGCTGGCCTGGGCCGAGCGGTCCGCGCTGCGCCTCTCCGAGCTGGAGGGGGACGACGAGCGGATCGGCGAACTGGCCGAGGAGCGGACCGCCCTCCGCTCCGAACTGGGCAACCTGGCCGGAGAGTTGACGCGGGCGCGGGAGGCGGCGGCGGATCGCTTCGCGCAGGCCGTCACGGCCGAGCTGGCCGAGCTGGCGATGCCGCACGCGCGGGTCAGCTTCGCCCTCACCCAGACCGAGGCGCCGGAGCCGGAGGGCGTCGAGGTGGACGGCCGGACGCTGGTCTGCGGCCCGTACGGCGCGGACGAGGTCGAGGTGCTGCTCGCCCCGCATCCGGGCGCGGCGCCGAGGCCGATCGCCAAGGGCGCCTCGGGCGGTGAGCTCTCCCGGGTGATGCTGGCCGTCGAGGTGGTCTTCGCGGGCGCCGACCCGGTGCCCACGTACCTCTTCGACGAGGTCGACGCCGGGGTCGGCGGCAAGGCCGCGGTGGAGGTCGGCCGCCGGCTGGCCAAGCTGGCGGAGACCTCCCAGGTGGTGGTGGTCACCCACCTGCCCCAGGTGGCCGCGTTCGCGGATCGGCATCTCGTGGTGGAGAAGACCAGTGACGGATCGGTCACCCGCAGCGGGGTGACGGTGCTGGACGACGCCGAGCGGGTGCGCGAACTCTCCCGCATGCTGGCCGGGTTGGAGGATTCCGAGCTCGGCAGGGCGCACGCGGAGGAGTTGCTGGCGGCCGCCCGGGCACGTCATACGGACGGGTGAAGGACCGGGTGGAACCGGCGGCGCGGGGGGCCGTGGGCTGTCCAAGAAGCGCTCCGGCCTGGCAAGGTGTAGCGCCGGACGGACGGAGACCGACAGAGACCCAGCGTGGCCGGCGCAGCCTGGCGGCGCGGTGACCGCGGCGCGGGCCGTGGACGCGATCGGGCGATGGCCGGGGGAGAGACGGGACAGGGCGGGACGTGGAGCAGCACACCTCATCGTCGTCGGCGGCGGGCTCGGAGCGGTCCGCGAGTCCGGTCGGGCGGCGCCGGGCCGGCGCCGGGCAGCTGCATGTGGCGCTGGTGGTCGCCGGTACGACCGGTGCGGTGGGGGCGCATGTCCGCTCGCTCGCGGCCGGGCTGTCCGCGCGCGGAGTGGTGGTGACGGTCTGCGGGCCGGCCGAGACCGACGAACTCCTCGGGATCTCGGCGACCGGGGCCCGGTTCCACGAGGTGGAGATCACCCCGAGCTCGCGGCCGCGGATGGACGCGGCGGCCATCGGTGAGCTGCGGCGGGCCTTCACCGGGGCCTCCGTGGTGCACGCCCACGGGCTGCGGGCGGCGCTGCTGTCGGATCTCGCGCTGCGTACGGCGGGCCGGGTGCTGCCGTCGGTCAACCTCGGCGGGGTGTGGTCGGGCTCGGGCTCGGCGTCCGGCGCGGAGGGCGGGACGGAGGCGGTGACCACCCCGCCGCTGGTGGTGACCTTCCACCAGGCGCTGCTGGCCACCGGGGTCGAGCGGCGGTTGCTGCGGCTGATGGAGCGGCGGGTGGCGCGCAGCGCCGACCTGGTGCTGGGAGCCTCCTCGGACCTGGTCTCGCGGGCGCGTGAGCTGGGGGCGGTGGACGCCCGGCTCGGGCCGGTGGCGGCCCCCGCGGGCCGCCGCGGGGCTCGGCCGGGAGCAGGCGCGGGAGCGGCTGCTGGGGCTGGCGCCGGACGACGGGCGGCCGGTCGTGCTGGCGGTCGGGCGGCTGGTGCCGCAGAAGAACTTCCACCTGCTGCTGGACGCGGCCCGGGGGTGGCGCGAGGAGCGCGACGGCGTGCCCCGCCCGCTGGTCGTGCTGGCCGGGGACGGGCAGGAGGACCAGGAGCTGCGGGCGCGGATCGAGGCCGAGGGGCTGCCGGTCCGGATGCTGGGGTACCGGGAGGACGTCCCCGATCTGCTGGCGGCGGCGGACGCGGTGGTGCTGAGTTCGCGCTGGGAGGCGCGCTCGCTGGTGGCGCAGGAGGCGCTGCGGGCGGGGGTGCCGCTGGTCGCCACGGCGGTCGGCGGGGTGCCGGAGCTGGTGGGGGACGCGGCGGTGCTGGTGCCGTGCGGGGACCCGGGGGCGCTGTCCTCTGCGGTCAGCGCGTTGCTGGGGGACGCGGGGCGGCGGGCCGCGCTGGCCGCGGCGGGGCGGGAACAGGCGGCCACCTGGCCGGACGAGGACGCGACGGTCGCGCTGGTCCTGAGCGTCTACGACGAGCTCGTCGCCACGGCCTGAGGCGCCCCGGGCGCAGCGCCGCAGGCGCGGGTCAGGGGCGCGGGGAACCGCGCGCCCGGCCAGTGACCTGCGCACTCGGCAGCGGAGTCCGGGGTGCGACCCCGTCGTCGTCGCCGAGTGCGGCGCCGTAGCGCGGACCGCGCGGCCCCCAGCACCCCTCGAGTCGCCGCGCGACTCCCGGCGCTACGGCGTGCCGAACGCCGTCGTGGCGCTGAGGCGCAGCGCGGTGTCGATCAGCGGGACGTGGCTGAACGCCTGCGGGAAGTTGCCCACCTGGCGCTGCAGCCGGGGGTCCCACTCCTCGGCGAGGAGGCCGACGTCGTTGCGGATGGCCAGGAGCTTCTCGAAGAGCTCGCGGGCCTCCGCGATCCGGCCGATCATCGCCAGGTCGTCGGCCAGCCAGAAGGAGCAGGCGAGGAACGCGCCCTCGTCCCCGGCCAGGCCGTCGACGCCGGTCTCGCCGCCGCTGGTGGGGTAGCGGAGGACGAAGCCGTCGGGGGTGAGGAGCTCGCGCTGGATCGCCTCGATGGTGCCGATGACGCGCTTGTCGTCCGGCGGGAGGAAGCCGACCTGCGGGATCAGCAGCAGCGAGGCGTCGAGCTCACGGGAGCCGTAGGACTGGGTGAAGGTGTTCCGCTCCGGGTCGAAGCCGTGCCGGCAGACGTCCTTGTGGATCTCGTCGCGCAGCGCCCGCCAGCGGTCCAGCGGGCCGTCGGTGGGGGTGCCCTCCATCAGCTTGATGGTGCGGTCGACGGCGACCCAGGCCATCACCTTGGAGTGGACGAAGTGCCGGCGCGGGCCGCGCACCTCCCAGATGCCCTCGTCCGGCTCGCGCCAGTGCTTCTCCAGGTAGGCGATGAGGCGCAGCTGCAGGAGGTTGGCGTAGTCGTTCCGGGCCAGTCCGGTCATCTGGGCGAGGTGGAGCGCTTCGACGACCTCGCCGTAGACGTCCAGCTGGAGCTGGTCGGCCGCGCTGTTGCCGACCCGGACCGGGACGGAGTTCTCGTAGCCGGGGAGCCAGTCCAGGGAGGCCTCGGTGAGCTCCCGCTCGCCGGCGATCCCGTACATGATCTGGAGGTTCTCCGGGTCGCCCGCGACCGCGCGGAGCAGCCAGTCCCGCCAGTCGCGGGCCTCGTCGCGGTAGCCCGTGCGGAGGAGGGAGGAGAGGGTGATCGCGGCGTCGCGCAGCCAGGTGTAGCGGTAGTCCCAGTTGCGGACGCCGCCGATGTCCTCGGGCAGGGAGGTGGTGGGGGCGGCGACGATGCCGCCGGTGGGCGCGTAGGTGAGGGCCTTGAGGGTGATCAGCGAGCGGATCACGGCCTCGCGGTACTCGCCCCGGTAGGTGCACTGGCTGACCCAGTCGTTCCAGAACCACTCGGTGGCGACCAGCGCGGCCTCCGGGTCGGGACGCTCCGGTTCGCCCTGGTGGGAGGCCTGCCAGGTGAGCGCGAAGCCGACCCGCTCGCCGGCCTTGACGGTGAAGTCGGAGTAGGTGGTGAGGTCCCGGCCGTAGGTCTCGGCCTCGCCGTCCAGCCAGACCGAGTCGGGGCCGGCGATGGCGACGGTGCGCTGGCCCTCCGTGCCGCCGTCCTCGGCCTCGATGCGGCGGACCCACGGGATGACCCGGCCGTAGGAGAACCGCATCCGCAGGGCGGAGCGCATCCGGACCCGGCCGGAGATGCCCTCGACGATGCGGACCATGGTGGGGTTGCCCACGCCCTCGGTGAGGTGCCGGGGCGGCATGAAGTCGATCACCCGGACGCTGCCGCGCGGGGTGTCCCACTCCTGCTCAAGGATCAGCGACTCGCCCCGGTAGCGGCGGCGGTCCGCCGGCGGGGCGGGGGCGGCGGCGGTGGCCGGGATGCGGAGCGAACCGGTGTCCTCGAAACGGTCGAGGGCCTCAAGCCGGTCGTCCTCGCTGGGCTTCGACCGGTGGTTCGGGCTCGGTACCGGGTCGGCCGGGCCGATCCGCCAGAAGCCGTGCTCGTCCGTGCCGAGCAGGCCGGCGAAGACGGCGGGGGAGTCGAAGCGGGGCAGGCACAGCCAGTCGACTGCGCCGTCACGACTCACCAGGGCGGCGGTCTGCATGTCGCCGATGAGTGCGTAGTCCTCGATGCGGGCGGCCACGTGGTTCTCCAGTTCGCGGGATGAACACGGCATCGTCGGTCGCGGTCGGTCGGCCCGCCGGTACACCCGTGGCAGGGGCGCTGCCCGGCGGACGGCTGCCCGGGGCGGTGGGTGGGGCCCCGGAGCTCTGCAAGTTGTCGCGGTGGTGACGGGTGGTACGGGGTACGAGGGGGTGGAGACGCTCCCGCGCGCCGCGGGTGACCTTCGTCGCCGATGCGTCCGTGCAGAATACGACGGAGTCGGGGGGTGCTGCGCGTTCTGAGATCACGGCGTGCCGGATGGGTCCCGACGGGTGTCCGGACGTGGTCCTGACGGGTGGTTCGCAGCGGCCCCGCAATGGTTAGGAAGAGCCATCCGGATGATCGAATTCCGCCATTGCGCCTTGCCCGCCGAGACCCCGCGGAATCCCCCGAAGAGTGGACAGGCGTTCGGCTGTTCGCCAACTGGCGTTCGCGGGACAGGGTTTGGATGCCCGAGCGGGAGTGCGGCGGCGAGGTGCGGACGGCACCCGGGATGTGAGGTGCGACACGCCGGAGAGGGGCGGCGGCGGCCGGACTCCGCCGCCGGTCGCGGAGCGGCGGCCGGGCCCGGGGCTCGGCGCGCCGCCGCGCCCTTCGGACGCTGATACCCTGGTAGCCCGTGGACTGGTGTGAAGCACTGCGCTGTGCATCTTCACCGCGTGTGCACCGTCTCCGCGGTGGTGGACCACCGCCGCGGTGAACCTCATCGCCAGCCACCGTCCTCGCTGTGCCACCGCTGATCCGGCGTTCCTCCATGGTTCCCGGTGCGGCCGCGGGCAGGTGCGGGCGGTCGGACCTTCAGAACGCGACCACGGGAGCCCCCTCTTGGCACTGCCCCATTCCGGCAACGGCACGACGACTAAGCACCTCTTCGTCACCGGGGGCGTGGCCTCCTCCCTCGGCAAGGGCCTCACCGCCTCAAGCCTGGGGAACCTCCTCAAGGCCCGTGGCCTGCGGGTGACGATGCAGAAGCTCGACCCGTACCTCAACGTGGACCCGGGCACGATGAACCCGTTCCAGCACGGTGAGGTCTTCGTCACCGACGACGGGGCCGAGACCGACCTGGACATCGGCCACTACGAGCGCTTCCTCGACGAGGACCTCCACGGCTCGGCCAACGTGACCACCGGCCAGATCTACTCCACGGTGATCGCCAAGGAGCGGCGCGGCGAGTACCTCGGCGACACCGTCCAGGTCATCCCGCACATCACCAACGAGATCAAGCACCGCATCCGGCGGATGGCCACCGAGGACGTCGACGTGGTCATCACCGAGGTCGGCGGCACCGTCGGCGACATCGAGTCGCTGCCGTTCCTGGAGGCCGTCCGGCAGATCCGGCACGAGGTCGGCCGGGACAACGTCTTCTTCCTCCACGTCTCGCTGCTCCCGTACATCGGCCCCTCGGGCGAGCTGAAGACCAAGCCGACCCAGCACTCGGTGGCCGCGCTGCGCAGCATCGGCATCCAGCCGGACGCCGTCGTGCTCCGCGCCGACCGCGAGGTGCCGGAGGCCATCAAGCGCAAGATCTCGCTGATGTGCGACGTGGACGAGGAGGCCGTGGTGGCCTGCCCGGACGCGCCGTCCATCTACGACATCCCTAAGGTGGTCCACTCCGAGGGCCTGGACGCCTACGTGGTGCGCCGCCTCGACCTGCCGTTCCGGGACGTCGACTGGACGGTCTGGGACGACCTGCTGCGCCGGGTCCACCAGCCCGAGCACCAGGTCAAGGTGGCCCTGGTCGGCAAGTACATCGACCTGCCGGACGCCTACCTGTCGGTCACCGAGGCGCTGCGCGCCGGCGGCTTCGGCAACAACGCCAAGGTCGAGATCAAGTGGGTGACCTCGGACGACTGCAAGACCCCCGAGGGCGCGCAGCGCGAGCTGGGCGACGTGGACGCGGTCTGCATCCCCGGCGGCTTCGGCGACCGCGGTGTCGAGGGCAAGGTCGGCGCGATCACCTACGCCCGGGAGAACCGCATTCCGCTGCTGGGCCTGTGCCTGGGCCTGCAGTGCGTGGTCATCGAGGCCGCGCGGAACCTGGCCGGGCTGCCCGAGGCCAACTCCACCGAGTTCGAGCAGGCCGCCAAGTACCCGGTGATCTCGACGATGGCCGAGCAGCTGGACATCGTGGACGGCAAGGGCGACCTGGGCGGCACCATGCGGCTCGGGCTCTACCCGGCGAAGCTCGCCGAGGGCTCGATCGTCCGCGAGGTGTACGGCGGCGAGCAGTACGTGGACGAGCGGCACCGGCACCGCTACGAGGTCAACAACTCCTACCGGGCCGAGCTGGAGAAGGCCGGGCTGGTCTTCTCGGGGCTGTCACCGAAGGGCGACCTGGTCGAGTACGTGGAGTACCCGCGCGAGGTGCACCCGTACCTGGTCGCCACCCAGGCGCACCCGGAGCTGCGGTCCCGGCCGACCCGGCCGCACCCGCTCTTCGCCGGTCTTGTCGCCGCGGCGGTCCGCCGGGTGAAGGGCGAGGACCTGCCGGAGGGCGACTCCCTGGAGGGCTGAGCCCCGGTGGAGGCCTGAGGGCCGACGGCGGCGGTCGCGCGATCATGCGCGGCCGCCGTCGCGTACGTTGGGGGGATGAGCAGCAGTGAGCAGAGTGGCGGCGGCCGGGTGGGCGTCAGGATCGCCGACGAGCCCGCGGAGTGGACGACCCGGTCCTCGGTGACGCCGTTCACCGGGGCCGTGACGGGGGTGCGCACCGACGAGGTGGTGATGCCGGACGGGTCGGTCGCCCGCCGCGACTACCAGGTGCACCCGGGTTCGGTGGCGGTACTCGCGCTGGACGAGCGGCCGGCGGAGCAGGGCGGACCCCGGGTGCTGGTGATCAGCCAGTACCGGCATCCGGTGCGGCAGCGGCTGTGGGAGATCCCGGCCGGGCTGCTGGACGTGCCGGGGGAGCCGCCGCTGGAGGCCGCGCAGCGCGAGCTCTACGAGGAGGCGCACGCCAAGGCCGGGGACTGGCGGGTACTGGTCGACCTCTACAACTCGCCCGGCGGCTCGGACGAGGCGCTCCGGGTCTTCCTGGCCCGCGATCTGGCCGAGGCGGAGGGCGAGCGGTTCGCCGCCGAGGGCGAGGAGCTGGACCTCCAGGTGTCCTGGGCCCCGCTGAACGAGCTGGTGGACGGCGTGCTCGCCGGGGAGCTCCACAATGTGGCGCTGGTCGCGGCGGTGCTCGCGCTCCGCACGGCGCTGGAGCGGGCGGGCGGGATCGACTCGCTGCGCCCGGCGGACGCGCCGTGGCCCGCCCGGCCCTTCGACTGATCGACTGAGGCTCCCGGTTCGGCGGCACGCCGCCGCCGGACGGGGCGCCCACCGGGACTAGGCTGCGCACGAGGGCCCGGTGGTGGCGGCCGGTGGCCGCCGCGGAGGCGCCGTCGGGGCGACGGTGGACCGGCCGGGGCAGGGTGCGGAGCCGGGAGTGGTGTGCGCGTGGCCGGTGGTGACGTCGTTTCGGAGACCGCGACGGGGGTGTCCGGGATGCCCGGGCAGTCGCCGGCGGAGAGTGCGGCCGCGAGGGCCGACGGGGGCGGCGGCGCAGCCGACGGATCGTCAGGGCGCGTACCCGGCACGGAGACTGAGGGATCGTCAAAGGCCGCGGCGGAGACCGCTGTCGGTCGGCCGCTGGAACCCGTCCGGCTGCCCGCCGACCCCTCGCACTTCTCCGGCCGGCGCGCCGAACTGGAGGAGCTGCGCGCCGAGTTGACCCGGCCCGGGCTGACCGCGCGGCCGGGGATCGAGGACCCGGAGGCGGCGGAGGCGGCCGGCCGGGCCCGGGTCGTGCTGGTGGCCGGGCGGCCGGGGTCCGGGCGTACCTCGCTGGCGGTGCGGTTCGCCCGCGAGCTGGCCGAGTCCGGGGCGTACCGGGACGGGCAGTACTTCGTACGGATGAGTGAGCCGCGGGCGGGCGGGTCGGCGGGCGGGGTGGGCACGGTGGCGCCGGACCGGGCGGCCCGGGCGCTGCTGGCCGAGTTGGGGGAGCCGTCGCCAGGGCTGGGCGGGGACCCCTGCGAGGCGCTGCGGACGGCGCTGACCGGGCGTTCGGCGCTGCTGGTGCTGGACGACGTGCGAGACGCGGAACAGGTGCTTCCGCTGCTGCCGCCGGAGCCGCGCTGCCTGGTGGTCGCGGTCGGCGCCGGGCCGCTGACCGGGGTGGCCGACGTGCGGCCGTGCGCGCTGGGCGGGCTGGACGCCGGGGCCGGGGTCGCGCTGCTGCGCGGTCTCGCCGGGGACACCCGGATCGTCTGCGACCCGGTGGCCGCGCAGGCCCTGGTCGAGGACCTGGCCGGTCAGGTCGCCGCGCTGCGGCTGATCGGCGGCTGGCTGCGGGCCCGGCCGCGGGCCTCGGTCGCCGACGCCCGGCAGGTGCTGGCCGAGGCGACGGAGGCGGCGCTGGCGGTGGCCCGCAAGGAGGCCGGCGCCGTCTCGGTGGCGGACCGGGCCAGGGGAGCCGGGGACGGGGAGAAGGGGAAGGGACCGGCGTCTCCGCCGGCGTCTCCGCCCACCCCGCCGGCCGGGAAGCCGGCCGGGAAGGCGGCCGAGGGCGATCAGGAGCGGTCGGCCTCCTCCGCGGCGGCGGTCGAGGTCGGGCGGGCGGTCCAGCGGCTCGGCGGGCTGATCGCCGGGCGGGGCGGCAGGTTGGGCGAGCGGATCGCCGAGCAGCTGGTCTCCAAGGGACTGGTGACGGGGGCCCAGCTGCCCTCGGAACCGATCTCCGGCCGCCATCCCGTGGAGGCGGCGGACGAGGAGGCCGCCGACGCCGCCGAGGCCCCCGTCGCTGGGCAGCAGGAGCGGCGGTCCGCGCCGGCCGCCGGCGAGCTCACCCCCCTCGACCGGGCCTTCGCCGCGGTCTACGCGGACCTGCCGGCCGCCTCGGCCCGGCTGCTGCGGCTGCTGGCCGCGGCGCCCGGCGGCCGGGTGACCGCGCGTACCGCGTCGGCGCTGGTCGGCTGTCCGGTGCCGGAGGCGGAGGGGCCGCTGCGCGCGCTGGCCGAGCAGGAGCTGCTGCGGGTGGTCGACCCGGAGGGCCCGGAGCCGGGCGGCGCCGAGCCGCGGTACGAGGTGCCGGGGTGCCTGCGCGGTCGGCTGGCCGCGCTGCTCGCCGACGACCGGGCGGCGGAGACCGAGCTGGCCCGGGCCCGGATGCTGGAGCGGCTGGTCCGGCTGCTCGGCGTCGCGGTCGCGATGGTGACGCCCCCCGTGCCGGGGGCGCGCGGGCCCGAGGAGCTTCCCTCCGGGCTGCGGTTCCGCACCCGGGTGGAGGCCTGGGAGTGGCTGGGCCGGGAGCTGCCGGCGCTGCGGGCGGCGGCGCGGGACGCCGTCGCCGGCGGCGGGCTGGACGGGCTGGCCGGGCGGCTGATCGCCGCGCTGGTGCGGGCCCTCCCGGTGTACGCGGGCGGCCGGGCCGGGGTCGAGCCGGAGCTGTACGAACTCCACCGGCTGGTGCTGGTGCTGGCCCGGCGCAGCGGGCAGCGGCGGCGGGAGGCCGCCGCGCTGGTGAACCTGGGGGACCTGAACGCGTCGGCCGGCCGGCACCGGGAGGCGCTGGAGCTGTTCCGGGCCGCGCTCGGACCGGCGCGGGCGGCGGACGACGCGGTCGCGGTCGGCCGGATCCTGGAGGACGTGGCCGGTGCGTACCGGGCGCTCGGGGATCTGATGCGGGCCGCGGACTGGTACCGGCGGGCGCTGGGTTTCCGGCGCAACCGGGGAGAGCGCGCCGACGAGGCGCGGTTGCTGCTGCGTCTCGCGCAGACGCATGCGGCGCAGCAGCGGTACCGGGAGGCGCTGCGGGAGTACCGGGCGGTGGTGTCGCTGACCCGGCGGCTGGGGGATCGGGAGGGCGCGGTCGGCGGGCTGCTGGGGGCCGCGACCGTGCAGGAGTCCTCCGGCGACGTGGAGGCGGCGCTGCGGTCCGCGCGGGAGGCGGTCGGGACCGCGGGGGAGGACGCCCGGCTGCGGGGGTGGGCGCTGGGGGTGCTGGGCGACGTGCTGGAGCGGTCGGGGGACGCGGCGGGCGCGAAGGCCGCGCGCGGGGCGTAGCGCGGAGGGTACGTCTTAGGCAGGAAGGAGGACAAGCCTACGAATCCGCCAATGGGGAGGGACGGATTATTCGGTTTGTAAGGCTGTTGGAGCGGGCTGCCTTCAATTAGACTCGCCGCAGCCATCGCCGGAGATGTCGGGGTGGCCGTCTGCCGGCATGCCTGCCGGCGGGCGCAGCGTCACAGGGCAAGGGACGTGTATAGCCGTGAAGGTCGGCATCCCCCGTGAGGTCAAGAACCACGAGTACCGCGTGGCCATCACGCCCGCCGGCGTGCATGAGCTGGTGCGCCAGGGCCATCAGGTCGTGATCGAGCACGACGCCGGGGTCGGCTCCTCGATCCCCGACGAGGAGTACACCGCCGCGGGCGCGGAGATCCTCGGCACCGCGGACGAGGTCTGGGCCGCGTCCGACCTGGTGCTGAAGGTGAAGGAGCCGGTGGCCGAGGAGTACCACCGGCTGCGCAAGGGCCAGGTCCTCTTCACCTACCTCCACCTGGCCGCCTCCCGCGCCTGCACCGACGCGCTGCTGAGTGCCGGCACCACCGCCATCGCCTACGAGACGGTGCAGCTGGCGAACGGCGCACTGCCGCTGCTGGCCCCGATGTCCGAGGTGGCCGGCCGGCTCGCCCCGCAGGTCGGCTCGTACCACCTGATGCGCCCGGCCGGCGGCCGCGGTGTGCTGCCGGGCGGTGTCCCGGGCACGCAGCCGGCCCGCGCCGTGGTGATCGGCGGCGGTGTCTCCGGCTGGCACGCGGCGACCATCGCCCTGGGCATGGGCTACGAGGTCACCCTGCTCGACCGGGACATCAACAAGCTGCGGGAGGCCGACCGGATCTTCGGCACCCGGGTGCGCACCATCGCCTCCAACGCCTTCGAGCTGGAGAAGGCGGTGCTGGAGGCCGACCTGGTGGTCGGCGCGGTGCTGATCCCGGGCGCCAAGGCCCCGAAGCTGGTCACCAACGAGCTGGTCTCGCGGATGAAGCCGGGCTCCGTGCTGGTCGACATCGCCATCGACCAGGGCGGCTGTTTCGAGGACTCGCACCCGACCACCCACGACGCCCCGACCTTCCGGGTGCACGACTCGGTCTTCTACTGCGTGGCCAACATGCCCGGCGCGGTGCCCAACACCTCCACCTACGCGCTCACCAACGCGACGCTGCCGTACATCGTCGAGCTGGCGAACCGGGGCTGGCAGGAGGCCTGCCGCCGGGACGAGGCGCTGGCCAAGGGGCTCAACTGCCATGAGGGCCAGCTGGTCTCCGCTCCGGTCGCGGAGGCCCACGGGCTGCACGCGGCGGACCTGGCCGACGTGCTGGCCTGACCCGGCCCGTCAGCCGCCCGCGCCTCGGCGCGGGTGGTATGGGGGAGTTGGGGGGGAATCACGGGGGAAGCGGGGAAGCGCGGTCCGGTTCACGGCGACCGCGGAGGCTTGGCGGGGGCGCGGCGCGGGGGCGCGCCCCCGCCGGTTTGGGATACCTCGGGCGACATCAGACGCGGTGTCAACACCTGTGTCATGCATCACTCTTGAAGAGTTTTCACTCCTTCTGCTGGTTTTGCGCAGTGCCGAAACGTCACCGCCGTCTGGCCGTTCATCCCTTGACAGATGGCGACCATGCGAGCGACTCATCGTGTCGACTCCGGTGGATTGTGTTGCTGTCGGCGCCTGAAACGGCCTAGAGTCGCGAACCGTCGGCATGGTGTCACGCTGACCTATCAAGAAGTGTCCTGGTCGCCAAGGAGGTAAGACGACTTGTGAATGAGTCGACATTTGCTCCCGGGGGTGGTCAGCCAGGACTGGCGCAGGATGCCGCCGGTCAGGCGGGGCTGAGTGAGCCCGCTGCCCGGTCGCACGCGGTCGACTCGGTGTCGGTCCGAACCTTCGAGGCGCGTCAGCAGTCCGGCTACACCCCAACCCACGGGTCGTACGGGTCGTCGTACGGACAGCAGAGCCGGCGGGACGGCGCGGGGCTCGGCGAGCCCGCCAAGCAGCAGGCCGTGGGCACCGAGGTCGAGCCGGGTCTCCCGGCCTACGTCGAGGGCCCCGACGGCCAGTTCTACGATCCCGACGCCGAGTACGAGCCGGACCCCGAGTACGCCGCCACGCTCGCGCCCGACGTGGCGCGGCAGCGCCGCGAGCGGGTCGGCCCCACCGGCCGTCCGCTGCCGTACTTCCCGATCCCCACGCCGCTGAGCGAGCACGGCCCGGCGCAGATCATCGCGATGTGCAACCAGAAGGGCGGCGTCGGCAAGACCACGTCGACCATCAACCTGGGGGCCGCGCTCGCCGAGTACGGGCGGCGGGTGCTCCTCGTCGACTTCGACCCGCAGGGCGCCCTGTCGGTCGGCCTCGGGGTCAACCCGATGGAGCTCGAACTCACCGTCTACAACCTGCTGATGGAGCGCGGGGTCAGCGCGGACGACGTGCTGCTGAAGACCGCCGTGCCCAACATGGACCTGCTGCCCAGCAACATCGACCTGTCGGCGGCCGAGGTCCAGCTGGTCAGCGAGGTGGCGAGGGAGTCGTCGCTGGCGCGGGCGCTGAAGCCGCTGATGCCGGACTACGACTACATCATCATCGACTGCCAGCCCTCGCTCGGCCTCCTCACGGTGAACGCCCTCACCGCGGCGAACAGCGTGATCGTCCCGCTGGAGTGCGAGTTCTTCGCGCTGCGTGGAGTCGCGCTGCTCACCGAGACCATCGAGAAGGTCTGCGAGCGGCTCAACCCCGAACTCGCCCTGGACGGCATCCTGGCCACCATGTACGACTCGCGGACCGTGCACAGCCGCGAGGTGCTGGCCCGGGTCGTCGAGGCGTTCGGGGACCACGTCTTCCACACCGTCATCGGCCGTACGGTGCGCTTCCCCGAGACCACGGTGGCGGGTGAGCCCATCACCACCTACGCGTCCAACTCGGTCGGTGCGGCCGCCTATCGCCAGCTCGCCAGGGAGGTGCTCGCCCGGTGCCCCGCCGAGTGAGTCTGCCCGGAGCCGATGAACTCTTCAGGACCACCGGGGGGACGGCGCTGACCACCCCCCGCACGCACGACCCGTCGCGCGGAGGGACAGGGACGGGGAACACCGCGGACGCCGAGGGCGGCGCGGGGGCCGAGAGCGGCGCCAACGGCAGCGCCAACGGTTCGGGCGGGGCGGGCGGTTCGGCCGTCGGCGGTCCCGCGGCGGGCGGTGGCGGAGCCGGCGGTTCCGGCCTCCACGGCGTGAACGGCACGGCCGGCGGGCGGCCCTCGGGCTCCGCCGGGCCAGGGGACGGAGCCGGGAGCGGGCCGACCGCCGCCGCGGGGGCGGCCGGTGGGCTGGCCTCGGCGGAGGAGCACGGCTCCGCCGCGGGCGGCGAGAGCGAGCGGCCGGGCGGTCGGCGCGGTCCCGCGCCGGGCGGGGTCGCCGGAGCCGAGGGCGGAGCGCCCCGGCCTCCGCAGGGCGGTGCCGCGGCGGCCGGGATCCCGGCGCAGGACGGCCCGGCCCGGCGCAAGGCGCGGGCCCCGCGCCGGCCGAGCGGCCGGGAACGCCACGACGAGAAGATCACGGTCTACGTCTCCGCCGAGGAGCTGATGGACCTGGAGCACGCCCGTCTGGTGCTGCGCGGAGAGCACGGGCTCGCCGTGGACCGCGGGCGGATCGTGCGCGAGGCGGTGGCGGTGGTCCTCGCCGACCTCGAGCAGCGGGGCGAGGCCAGTATCCTGGTCCGGCGTCTGCGCGGGCGCTGAGGCGGCGGCCGGGGTTCCCCGGCGGCGGCCGGCGCGCCGGGCGGCGGAGTGCGCCCCCGGTGGTGTCGCGCGCGGTGCCGGCGTCGTCGGCGCTCTAGCCTGAGGGACACCGATGACGACTACGCCCGCTACCGAGCCCGCCGACGCGGCCGAGGCCGCTGAGGCCGCCGCAGCCGCCGAGAGCGGTGCGGCCGCTGAGAGCGGTGCAGCCGCCGAGAGCGGCGAGAAGCCGGAGCCCTCCGGGTTCCAGGTGCGGCTGGACAACTTCGAGGGCCCGTTCGACCTGCTGCTGAACCTGATCGCCAAGCACAAGCTGGACGTCACCGAGGTCTCCCTCTCCCGCGTCACCGACGAGTTCGTGGCGCACATCCGGGCGATGGGCCCGGACTGGGACCTCGACCAGGCGAGCGAGTTCCTGGTGGTCGCCGCGACCCTGCTGGACATGAAGGCCGCCCGGCTGCTGCCTGCCGCGGAACTGGAGGACGAGGAGGACCTCGCCCTGCTGGAGGCGCGCGACCTCCTCTTCGCCCGGCTGCTGCAGTACCGCGCGTACAAGAGGGTCGCGGCGGTCTTCGAGCGGCGCTGGGCGGAGGAGGGGCGGCGCCGGCCCCGCTCGGTCGGGCTCGAACCGCACCACGCCGAGCTGCTGCCGGACGTGGTCTTCACGGTCGGCCCGGAGGGGTTCGCCCGGATCGCGGCCCGGGCGATGGTGCCCAAGCCGAAGCCCTCGGTCTACGTCGAGCACATCCACACCCCGAAGGTCAGCGTCCGCGAGCAGGCCGGGCTGGTGCTGGACCGGCTGCGGGAGCTGGGCGAGGCGACCTTCCGGCTGCTGACCGAGGACGCCCCGGACGTGCTGACGGTCGTGGCCCGGTTCCTGGCGCTGCTCGAGCTGTACCGGGAGAAGGTGCTGGCCTTCGAACAGCCGGAGCCGCTGGGTGAGTTGACGGTGCAGTGGATCGGCGGGGCGGACGCGGAGGTCGCCGTCACCGACGAGTTCGACGAGCCGGGCGACCGGGACGAGCCGGATGAGGAGCAGAGCAACCCATGACCCCACCCCCCACCCCGCGCCGTCCCCTGGGCGTCCCCGGCGCCCCGCGCCCCGAGGAGTACCTCCCCTCCGCGTACGCCGAGGATCCGCAGGACCCCGAGGGCGCGGTCTCCACGGCGGAGCCCACCGCCCCCGGGCCGGCGGAGCTCTCGGAGGAACCCGCCGCAGGGGGGGATGAGAGCCCGGCGGCCACCGCACCGGAGCCGGCGCCGGTGGCGCCGGTGGCGCCGGCCGACGCTCGGCCGGTCGGCTCTGCCGGTGCGGGCGTGCCGGGGAGCCGGGTCGGTGACGCGGGGCCGGCCGCTCCTGCGGGGGTCCCCGGGCCGGGGAGGTCGACCGAGGGCGGCGGCGGTGCGGCGGCGGAGGACCGCCAGGGCGCCGAACCGCTGGATCCGGCGCAGCTGCGCGGTTCGCTGGAGGCGATCCTGATGGTGGTGGACGAGCCGATCGGCGAGGAGCGGCTGGCGGGGGTGCTGGACCTGCCGCGCGCGGAGGTGCGCGGAGCGCTGCGGGAGCTCGCGGACGAGTACGCCGCCCAGGGGCGCGGCTTCGACCTCCGGTTCGTCGCCGGGGGTTGGCGGTTCTACACCCGGGCGGAGTTCTCCGAGGCGGTCGACCGGTTCGTGCTGGACGGCCAGCAGTCCCGTCTGACGCAGGCCGCGCTGGAGACGCTGGCCGTCGTCGCGTACCGGCAGCCGGTCTCCCGCGCACGGGTCTCCGCGGTCCGTGGTGTGAACTGCGACGGAGTCATGCGTACGCTGGTGCAGCGTGGACTGGTCGAAGAGGCCGGGTCCGAGTCCGAGACGGGCGCGATCCTGTACCGGACGACGAACTACTTCCTGGAGCGCATGGGCCTTCGCGGCCTCGATGAGCTGCCCGAACTGGCGCCCTTCCTGCCGGAGGCGGAGGACGTGGAGGCGGACTCCCAGGAGGGCTCGATCATCACCGAAGCGGTCGCCGAGGCGGTGGTCGCCGCGCAGTCCACCGATTCTGGTACTCGAGACGACGACGGAAACTCTGATGCGTAGCAACGGCAGCGGTAACAACGGGCGGGGCAACTACCGGGGGGCCGGCAACGGGCGCGACCGGGACAACCCCGGCTCCCCCCAGGGACGCAAGGGCGGCAGCGGCGGCGGCGGTGGTGCCGGCCGCAGCGGCGGCGGCGCCCCGCGGAACCCGCGCAAGCCGCGCCCGGAGGAGCGGACCTACGGCCCGGAGTACGGCGGCCCGGCCGGCGGCGCCGGCGCGCGCAGCGGCCGCGGCGGGCAGGCCGCCAGGGGCGGAAAGCCCGGCGGCCAGGGCGGGCGGCCGGGCGGCCAGGGCGGCCGCGGCCGCCCCTCGCGCCCCGCGCGCCCGCGCGAGCTGGAGGCGCAGCTGGAGGACACCGTCCGCGCCCGGCACGAGGGCCCCAAGGTGAAGCTGCCGAAGACCTTCGGCGAGGAGCCCGGCGAGCGCCTGCAGAAGGTGCTGGCCCGGGCCGGCATGGGCAGCCGCCGCTCCTGCGAGGAGCTGATCGACCACGGCCGGGTCGAGGTCAACGGCAAGGTCGTCCGCGAGCAGGGCCTGCGCGTCGACCCGGAGAAGGACGAGATCAAGGTGGACGGGCTGACCGTGGCCACCCAGTCCTACCTCTTCTTCGCGCTGAACAAGCCGGCCGGCGTGGTCTCCACCATGGAGGACCCGGAGGGCCGCCAGTGCCTGGGCGACTACGTCAACAACCGGGAGACCCGGCTCTTCCACGTCGGCCGCCTGGACACCGAGACCGAGGGGATCATCCTCCTCACCAACCACGGCGAGCTGGCGCACCGGCTCACCCACCCCCGGTACGGCGTGACCAAGACCTACCTGGCCGCCATCCAGGGCCCGATCCCGCGCGACCTGGGCAAGCGGCTGCGCGAGGGCGTCGAGCTGGAGGACGGCTTCGCCCGGGTCGACCACTTCCGGGTGGTGGAGAACGTCGGCCGCAACTACCTGGTCGAGGTCGTCCTTCACGAGGGGCGGAAGCACATCGTGCGGCGGCTGCTCTCGGAGAGCGGGTTCCCGGTCGAGAGGCTGGTCCGGACGAAGTTCGGGCCGATCGCGCTGGGCGACCAGAAGTCCGGCTGGCTGCGCCGGATGACCAACCCCGAGGTGGGGATGCTGATGCGCGAGGTCGGCCTGTAGGCCGCGGCGGGCGTCAGCTCCAGCCGGAGAGGTTGCTCCAGCGGCCGTCCGCGTCCCGGAGCACCTCCAGCATCCCGGCCACGGCCCCCCGGTTGACCGGGCCGTAGATGTGCGGGAAGAGCCTGCCGTCCCCGTCCGGCGGGGACGGCAGCGCGGAGGCCGCGGCCGCAGCGGAGACCGCCGGGGCCGGCGGCTCCCAGCGGACCGGCGAGTCCAGCCGCGACTCGTCGATCAGCAGCACCATCAGCGGTCCGGCCACCGCCCGGTAGCGGGCGTTGGCCACGGCGAGCACCGTCTCCTCGTCCGGGGAGCAGTGCACGAAACCCTCCAGTGCCAGGGAGGCCGGGGCGTACGGCCGCTCCGAGTGCGCCAGCCAGTCGTCCAGCGGGGTCAGGTGCAGCAGCATGCTTTCGTTCTACCCCGCCGCGGGCTTCCCGTCTCCGGGTCGTGGCCGTCGGCCGCTCCGCCTAGATTGGCTCCGTCATCGCGAGTGATCGCGGGGGTTCCGAGCGTCGGGAAGGACGTGGACGGGATGGCGGACACGACAGGGACGGGTTCGACGGAGGCCGCGGAGCCGCTGTACCCGGCGGACCGGGTCGCCCGGGCCCAGCGGGCGGCGGGGGCGGCCGGGCTGGACGCGCTGCTGGTCAGCCCCGGCCCCGACCTCCGCTACCTGACCGGCTACGCGGCGCTGCCGCTGGAGCGGCTGACCTGCCTGGTCGCGCCGGCCGAGGGCGACCCGTTCCTGGTGGTGCCGCTGCTGGAGAAGCCGGCGGCGGAGGCCTCCCCGGCCGGGGCGCTCGGCATCGAGATCGTCGGCTGGGCCGAGACCGAGGACCCGTACGCGCTGATCCACCAGCGGCTGCGGCAGGCGCTCGCGGCGCGGGCCGGGGGCGGCCGGGTCGGCCTGGACAACCACATGTGGGCGGAGAAGGTGCTGGCCTTCCGGGACGCGCTGCCCGGCACCGGGCAGGAGCTGGCCGGCGGCGTGCTGGGGGAGCTGCGGATGCGGAAGTCCCCGGCGGAGGTCGAGGCGCTGCGGAGGGCCGGCGCCGCGATCGACTCGGTGCACGCCTCGATGGGCGAGTGGCTGCGGGCCGGGCGGACCGAGGCGGAGGTCGCGCGGGACATCGCGGACGCGATCGTCGCGGCCGGGCATGTGACGGCGGACTTCGTCATCGTGGGCTCGGGGCCGAACGGCGCCAGCCCCCACCACGAGGTGTCGGACCGGGTGATCGCGGCCGGCGAGCCGGTGGTCGTCGACATCGGCGGGACCACGGAGGACGGGTACTGCTCCGACTCCACCCGGAACTACGTGGTCGGCGGGGAGCCGGACGCGGGCTACCGGAAGCTGTACGAGGTGCTGCTCGCGGCCCAGCGGGCGCAGTGCGAGGCGGTGCGCCCGGGGATCACGGCGGAGGAGCTGGACGCGGTCGGGCGGGACCGGATCGCGGAGGCGGGGTACGGGGAGTACTTCATCCACCGAACCGGGCACGGAATCGGGCTGGAGACCCACGAGGAGCCGTACATCGTCGCCGGGTCGGCGCGGGCGCTGGAGCCGGGGATGGCGTTCTCGATCGAGCCGGGGATCTATCTCCCCGGGGAGTACGGGGCCCGGATCGAGGACATCGCCGTCTGCACGGCGGAGGGCGGGGAGCGGCTGAACCTGACCCCGCGCGAGCTGGTGGTCCTGCCGGGCTGAGGCGCGCCGGCCGCCACCCTGCGGGGCGGGGGGCTCTCCCGGAGGGGACTGCGGGAGGATGGGGGGAGATCTAGCTGGAGGACGTAGTCGCAATGCGTAGCGCCGCAGTCGTGGGGACGGGGCTTATCGGGACGTCTATCGCGTTGGCACTGGCCGCGCGGGGCGTCGCGGTGTATCTGCGGGACGCGGATCTCGACTCCGCGCGGACCGCGGCCTCGCTGGGCGCGGGGACCACCGAGGAGCCGCCGGGGCCGGTGGACCTGGCGGTGATCGCCGTGCCGCCGGGCCTGGTGGCCGAGGTTCTGGCGGAGGCGCAGGCCGCCGGGCTGGCCCGGGCCTACACCGACGTGGCGAGCGTGAAGAGCGGGCCGCGCCAGGACATCGCCGCGCGCGGCTGCCGGACCAGCGACTACATCGGCGGCCATCCGATGGGCGGCGCGGAGCGCAGCGGGCCGCTGGCCGCCCGGGCGGACCTCTTCGAGGGCCGGACGTGGGTGCTGAGCCCGGCGCCGGACACCTCGACGGACGCGCTCAACGCGGCGCTGGAGCTGGTGGCGCTCTGCGGGGCGGTGCCGGTGGTGATGGACCCGGGCGCCCACGACCGGGCGGTGGCCCTGGTCTCGCACACCCCGCAGCTCCTCTCCAGCATGGTGGCCGCGCGGCTCGCGGACGCGGACGAGACCGCGGTGCGGCTCTCCGGCCCGGGAATCCGGGACACCACCCGGATCGCCGCCTCGGACCCGGAGCTGTGGGTGGAGATCCTCTCCGCCAACGCCGGGGTGGTGGCCGATGTCCTGGACGAGGTCGCCGAGGATCTCCGGGCGACCGTGGGCGGGCTGCGCGCCCTGCAGAGCGCGGACGCGGAGAAGCGCGCGGCCGGCGCGCAGGCGGTGGCCGAGGTGATGCGCCGGGGCAACCGCGGCCGGTCCAGGATCCCGGGCAAGCACGGCGCTCCGCCCACCCGGTACGAGGCGCTCACCGTGCTGATCGGCGACCAGCCAGGGGAGCTCGCCCGCCTGTTCGGGGACGCCGGGCAGGCCGGCGTCAACATCGAGGACGTGGCCATCGAGCACTCGACGGGGCAGCAGGCCGGCTTCGTCACGCTGTCCGTGGCGCCGACGGCGGTGCCCGTCCTCGCCGCCGCGCTGCGCGAGCGCGGGTGGCGGATCCGGGGCTGAGGGCCCGGGCGAGGAGTTCGGCCTCCGGCGGCCGGTAATCTTGACGGGGGACGCCCCCCGTCAACCCCCCGAACAGAAGTGAGAGGCCGCCGACCGTGCAGAAAACCGATCGCTTGACCGGACCGGTCGTGGTGGCCATCGACGGACCCGCCGGCTCCGGCAAGTCCACCGTCTCGCGCGCCGTGGCCCACCGGCTGGGTCTCGGCTTCCTGGACACCGGCGCCATGTACCGGGCGCTGACCTGGTGGCTGCTGAACAACGGCGTGGACGTGGACGACGCGGACGCGGTCGCCAACGCCTGCGACAAGCCGGCCGTGCTGGCCGGCATCGACGCCGACGGGCCGACCATCACCGTGGACGGCGTGGACGTCTCCGGTCCGATCCGGACCGCGGAGGTCACCGCCAAGGTCAGCGCGGTCGCCGCGGTGCCCGAGGTGCGCGCCCGGCTGGTGGAGATCCAGCGGGCCTCGGCCGCGGCCGCCCCGCAGGGGATCGTCGCCGAGGGCCGGGACATGGGCACGGTGGTGTTCCCCCGGGCCACCGCCAAGGTCTTCCTGACCGCCTCCCCGGCGGCCCGCGCCGCGCGCCGCGCCGCCGAGCTGCGGGCCAAGGGCGTGGACGAGGAGACCGTCCGGCGGATGGCCGGGGACCTGGTCCGCCGGGACGCGGCCGACTCCGGCCGGGCGGCCTCGCCGCTGGCCAAGGCGGCGGACGCGGTCGAGGTGGACACCAGCGACCTGTCGCTGGACGAGGTCGTCGACCGGGTGGTCGGTCTGGTGCGGGAACGGGTGTCGGCATGAGCGCGACGAACAGCGGGCGGCAGCTGCCGACGGAGTTCGGCGCGGCCGTCGGCCGGCGGATCGGCACCGCGGTGGCGCGCGGCGGCTGGCGGGTGCGGGTGCTCGGCGAGTGGCGGGTGCCCACGCAGGGGCCGGTGATCCTCGCGGCCAACCACAGCAACTTCCTGGACGGGCCGCTGCTGCTCGGGGTGTCGCCGCGTCCGGTGCACTTCCTGATCAAGCGCGAGTTCTTCCGGTTCCCCCTCGGTCTGCTGCTGAACGGGGTCGGTCAGATACCGATAAGCCGGGACAGCGCGGACCGGGCGGCGATAACCCAGGCGCTCGGCGTGCTGGCGGACGGCGGCGCGGTCGGCGTCTTCCCGGAGGGCACCCGGCTGGCCGGCGGCAACTTCGAGCAGGTGCGCGGCGGGCTGACCTACCTGGCGCTGCGCTCCGGCGCCCCGGTGGTCCCGGTGGCGGTCTTCGGCACCGGCAGCCGGGGCAGCTCGCTGCTCTCCCTGCCGCGGCTGCGCGGCAGGATAGACGTGGTGTTCGGCGAGCCCTTCCAGGCCGGGGACGGCAGCGGCCGGCGGACCAGGTCGGCGCTGCGGGAGGCCGGCGAGCAGGTCCAGGCGCGGCTCGCGGGGCATCTGGCGGAGGCCCGCGAGACCCTGGGAGCGGACGCCGGCGCCGTGCTGGTCGGCTGAGCCCACAACTCCCCATAAACCCTTTTTTCTCGGTGAGAACGGCAGGACTGATGGACGAAGCGACCGGTACGACCGACCCCCAGCACGGCGAGCTGGGTGAGGAGGAGTACGCCGAGTTCATGGAGCTGGCCGCCGAGGAGGGTTTCGACGAGGAGGAACTCGGCGACCTCGGCCCGGCGGACCATGGACCGCTCCCGGTGCTGGCCGTGGTCGGCCGCCCCAATGTCGGCAAGTCGACCCTGGTGAACCGGATCATCGGCCGTCGCGAGGCGGTGGTCGAGGACCGTCCGGGCGTCACCCGCGACCGGGTGACCTATGAGGCGGAGTGGGCCGGCCGCCGCTTCAAGCTGGTGGACACCGGCGGCTGGGAGCTCGACGTCTTCGGGCTGGACAAGATGGTGGCCGCGCAGGCCGAGTTCGGCATCCAGAGCGCGGACGCGGTGCTGCTGGTGGTGGACGCCACGGTCGGCGCCACCGACACCGACGAGGCGCTGATCCGCCTGGTGCGGAGGAGCGGCAAGCCCGTGGTGCTGGCCGCCAACAAGGTGGACGGACCGTCCGGCGAGGCGGACGCGGCCGGGCTGTGGTCGCTCGGCCTCGGCCAGCCGTACCCCGTCTCGGCGCTGCACGGACGCGGCTCCGGCGATCTGCTGGACGCCGTGCTGGAGGTGCTGCCGAAGGCGCCGCCGCAGACCTTCGGGGCCGGGGCGGTCGGCGGGCCGCGCCGGGTCGCCCTGATCGGCCGGCCGAACGTCGGCAAGTCCTCGATGCTCAACAAGGTCGCGGGCGAGGACCGGGTGGTGGTCAACCCGATCGCGGGGACCACCCGGGACCCGGTGGACGAGCTGATCGAACTGGGCGGCAAGACCTGGCGGTTCATCGACACGGCGGGCATCAGGCGCCGGGTCCACCAGACCGCGGGCGCGGACTTCTACGCCTCGCTGCGGACCGCGGCGGCGCTGGAGAAGGCCGAGGTCGCGGTGGTCCTGATCGACTGCAGCGAGCCGCTGGCCGAGCAGGACATCCGGATCATCCAGATGGCCGTCGAGGCCGGCCGGGCCGTGGTGGTCGCCTACAACAAGTGGGACCTGCTGGACGAGGAGCGCCGGTACTACCTGGAGCGGGAGATCGAGCAGGAGCTCGTGCAGATCCGCTGGGCGCCCCGGGTGAACGTCTCGGCGCACACCGGGCGGCACATGGAGAAGCTGGTCCCGGCGATCGAGACCGCGCTGGCGAGCTGGGAGACCCGGGTCCCGACGGGACGGCTGAACGCCTTCCTGGGCGAGCTGGTGGCCGCCCACCCGCACCCGGTGCGGGGCGGGAAGCAGCCGCGGATCCTCTTCGGGACGCAGGCCGGGACGCGGCCGCCGCGGTTCGTCCTCTTCGCCTCCGGCTTCCTGGAGGCGGGCTACCGCCGGTTCGTGGAGCGGCGGCTGCGCGAGGAGTTCGGCTTCGAGGGGACGCCGATCTCGATCTCGGTGCGGGTGCGGGAGAAGCGCAGCCGCAAGAAGTGACTCTCCGGGACGCGGGCGGCCGGTCCGTCCGCGTTCCCCCGGGGCGCCGTTGCCTGGATGGGGCGGCGCCCCGTGGTGTGTCCGGGGACCCCGGGGTACTGACGAGCCGTCAGGAGCGGCCGGGGGGAAGGGAGAGCAGCCCGCGCCCGTGCGGGGGCCGCGGAGGGTGGCCGTACGCCGTCTGGCCGGGGGCCGGCTGAGCGGCGTGCAGCAGGTAGGGCTGCGGGGGTTGCGGCGGCTGCGGGGCCGGCGGGATCGGCACTCCCGCGGGGCCGTCCGGGGGCGTGCCGGCCGTGCGAGGGCTGGGCCGGGTAGGCCTGCTGCGGGGGGACCGCGGCGGCCTGGGCCGGGTGGCCGTGGGCGGGGGTGTGCGCCGTGGGAGCGGCCGCGGGCCAGCCGCTGGGGCGTGCGCGGGCGTGGGGCGTGCGCGGGGGCGGGGGCGCGGCGGCGGGGCCGAGCCCCAGCCGTAGAGCGGGCGTTCGGTGCCCCAGCCCTGGTAGCGGGCCTGGGAGTGCGCGGGGGCCGGCGGGGCGAAGCCCTTGAAGTGCAGCTCGGCCTCTCCGGTGCGGTCCCCCGGGAGGGTTCTGAAGAGCCGCTCGAACTCCGTGTAGAGGGCGTCGTAGATGGGGGTGGCGGAGACGCGGGGAGTGGAGTCGGGGCGGGGACGCGTGCCGGGGACGGTACCCGGGCCGACGGGGGTGGCGTCAGCGCAGGTCGGGGCGGGGGGTAGGGGTCATAGCTGTGCACGCCCTGGCCAACGACTGAAGCGTCCCGGGGTTGCGGGAGGGAACCGGGCGGTGGTCGCGCGCGCCCGTGGCTCGCGCCGCGTGACGGTGTCCCGTCCCCCGCCCCGGCCCGCCGCGGCCCGGCCCCCGCCCGGCACCCGGGCCGGCGCTTCGGCGGCGTTCCGCAGCGGCGCGCGGCGACTTGAGGGGCGCGGGGAACTGCGGGGGCGCCGCCGTCGCGCGCGGGCCGCGCAGTTCCCCTCCGCCTGATCCGCTCCGCGGATCACGGGGCGCGGTCAGGTGCCCGCCAGCGGGAGGGCGGCGCCGGCCAGGACGCCCTTGGCGGCGGCCTGGTCGAGGGCGGCGCGCATCAGGTCCTCGCGGGGCTGCTGGCCGATGTAGCCGTGCGGGGCCGCGTACATGAGGACCTCGCCGTGCGCCACGGCGGCCTGCCGCCAGGCGTCGGTGACCTGGAGCGGCTGGTGGGCCTGCCACCAGGCGGTGGTGCCGCCCTGCGGGCCGGGCTGGAGCACGGCGTGCAGCCGGCCCATGGCGATCAGCACGGACCAGCCGGGGAGCTGCGCCGGGGCCTGGTCCACGTTCGGCACCGGCGCCATGCCCTGGTCGAGCACCAGCTCGTAGAACTCGTCCTGCTCGCCGGAGCCGCCCGGCCGGCTCACCCCGCCGGTCGGCTCGACCACCAGCGCCGCGCGCGGCACCGAGCCCTGGCCCGGGTCCTGCACCAGCACCAGGCCGCAGGTGACGCTGAGCACCGCGGGGCCGCCCGGCTCCCCGGTCCTCTCGGGGGCGGCAGGAGCGGCCGGGGCGGGCATCGACGGCATCGCCGCCTGCAGCGGGACCTGGTCCACCGGCAGGTCGGGGTTCTGGGCGAGGCCCTGGACGGCCCCGCGCAGCTGCTCCTCCTGGACCGGGACCACCTGGGACGGGATGCAGCGGGCGTGGGCGAAGGCCAGCACCGCCGTCTCCTCGGCGACGAACAGCACCGTGGAGGTGTGCTCCTGGTTGACGTCGCCCGGGGCCCGGCAGGACGTGCAGTCGTACACGTCCGGGGCGCTGCCTCCGGCGATGAGCCGGTCCGCCTCGTCGTCGCCGATCTCGGCGCGCACATCGTCGCTGACGTCGAGCATGCGGGGCACGAAGACTCCTCGGGTCGGGGATAACCGGGCGCGGGCGCACCCGGCCACGAGGGAGAACGCGTCCGGTGTGCTCGGGGTCACGGTCCTGGTCCCGAACGGGTGGGAATGTCCGATTCCACTTTCACTCACCGTATTCGGGCCGCCACGGCCCGTCGATAATGTGAGCGAGGTCACCGAGGCGTCCGGGTAACCGCGGTCACAATACCAGCCGCCCGATCTTGCGAATTGGCCGAAACATTCCGGGTCTTGTCTCAATTCCTAGATCAATACCACTGGTAACCGCCTTTTGAGCTGGGTTTTCAGTGAATTATTTGAAAGGACTTCCGGGCGCTGCCTAGGTTTCCTGGCGGCGCACCGAGCGCTACCCGGCCCAGGCGGCGGACGCCGTGTGCGGTGGACAGGACCGCGCGGCCCGCCGGCCGATCCCGGGGAACTCGAAAGGGTCTCAATGATCTTCCGTCGCGAGAATGTCGCAGTCCGTGCCGCCGTCATCGCCGGCCTGGCCGTCGCCGCACCCGCCGTCGGAGTACTCGCCAACGCCGGCTCCGCCTCTGCCGCGTCCACCTCGCAGTGGGACCACGTCGCGCAGCTCGAAAGCGGCGGCGACTGGCACGCCAACACCGGTAACGGCTATTACGGCGGACTGCAGTTCTCCCAGTCGACCTGGGCCGCCTACGGGGGCACCGCCTACGCGGCGAACGCCTCCGAGGCGAGCAAGTCCGAGCAGATAGCCGTCGCCGAGCGGGTGCTCGCCTCGCAGGGGCCGGGCGCCTGGCCGAACACCGGATACGGGCTCACCAAGGGCGGCTCCACGTCCGCCGGGGTGTCGCGCTCGGCCGGTGTCCACCACCACAGCCGCTCCACCGCCAACACCTCCCACACCTCCGAGGACGCGGTCCGGAGCACCGGCTCCAGCGCCGTCCACCACTACCGCACCGGCTCTGGCGACTACACCGTCAGGTCGGGGGACACCCTGAGCTCCATCGCCGCCCA
Source organism: Phaeacidiphilus oryzae TH49 (assembly GCF_000744815.1). Lineage (NCBI taxonomy): Bacteria > Bacillati > Actinomycetota > Actinomycetes > Kitasatosporales > Streptomycetaceae > Phaeacidiphilus > Phaeacidiphilus oryzae. Next base: position 1,604,753 of record NZ_JQMQ01000005.1, on the reverse strand, counting down.
CAAGGGCATCTCCTGGACCAAGCTCTACGAGAGGAACAGGAGCACGATCGGTGCCGACCCGAACCTGATCTTCGTGGGCCAGCGTCTCGACGTCTGATCCGGTAGCTCTCCCCGTCAGGGGCCCGGCGGCAGGCCGGGCCCCTGACGCGTCAGTTCGGCGGGTTCCCCGGAGAAGGCGATCCGGCCGCGGTGGAGGACGTGGACGAAGCACCGGCCGGGCGGGAAGGGATCGCCGGGCGGCGGTCCCTGTTCCGCGAGGAGCACCGTGCGGCCGGCGGCCACCGCCTCCGCGAGGGCGGCGAAGACCCGATGCCGGACCTCCTCGGCGAGGCCCCGGCCGAACTCGTCCAGGACCAGCAGCCGGGCGGGGCCGGCCAGGGCCCGGCAGAGCGCGGTCATCCGCTGCTCGCCGCCGGAGAGGGTGCCGGCCCTGCGGTCCAACAGCCGCCGCAGCTCGGGGAAGTGACGGTCGAGCACCTCTGCGGGGTCGGCCCCGGAGACCGCCAGGTGCTCGGCCACCGTGAGGGAGGGGAAGACGGCCTGCTCGTCGGGGACGGCGCAGAGGCCGAGCCGGGCCCGGCGCCACGGGCCGAGACGGGTGGCGTCCCGCCCGTCCAGGAGCACCCGGCCGGCGGTCGGGCGGAGGGTGCCGGCCAGGACCCGCAGCGCGGTGCTGCGGCCGGCCCCGTTGCGGCCGAGGAGCAGGGTGCAGCAGCCGGCCGGGACCGGGAGGTCCACCGCGTGGAGGGCCTCCAGCGGGCCGTAGCCGGCCCGGATCGCGCGCAGTTCGGCGGAGAGGCCGGGGGGCGGGGCGGTCATCCCCGGCCTCCCTCGGCGAGGGCCAGCCGGCCCGCGGTCATCGTGTAGACGCGGTCGGCCAGCCGGGAGACCAGCTCGGCGTCGTGCTCGACGAGGAGGAGGGCGATGCCGTCCCCGACGGCGAGGGTGCGCAGGAGTTCGTCGAGGCCGGCGGTCTCGGCGTGGTCCAGGCCGGCGGCGGGCTCGTCCAGCAGCAGCACCCGGGGGCGGGCGGCCAGCGCCCGGCCCAGCTCGACCAGGCGGAGGGTGCCGGTGGGGAGGCCGTCGGCGGGGTGGTCGCGGAGTCGGGTGAGGCCGAGCCGGTCCAGTACGGCGGCCACGGTGGCCGGCGGGTCGGGGGTGCGGTCGGCGCCCAGCCGGAGGTTCTCGGCGACCGTCAGGGACGGGAAGACGGCCAGGTGCTGGAAGGTGCGGGCCAGGCCGAGGCGGGAACGCGCGTGCGGGGGAAGGCGGGTGACGTCCCGTCCGGAGAGCAGCACCCGGCCGGCGGACGGGCGGGCGGCACCGGCCAGGCAGTCGAAGAGGGTGCTCTTGCCGGCGCCGTTGGGGCCGGTCAGGGCGGTGATCCGGGCCGCCGGGACGGAGAGTTCCGCGCGGTCCACCGCGGTCACTCCGCCGAAGCGCTTGCTGAGGCCGTGGGCGGCGAGGACGGGGCCGTCCGGCGGGAGCGCGGTCGGGGGGCCGGGTTCGGGGCGGTCATGGCGCGGCCCTCCGGGCGAGGAGGGCGCGGGCCAGGGCGGTGGGGCGGAGCGGGCGCGGTTCCGGCCGGTGCGGCAGCCGGAGCCGGAGGGCCGGCGGCAGGCCGGGGCGCGCCTGGAAGCGGCCCTGGAGCAGGGCCAGCAGGCCGATCAGCGCGGTGGAGAGGGACTGGCTGGGGGCCAGCCCGTCCAGCGCGGTGAGCAGCGCCGCCGCGAGGACGGCGCGGGCCGGGCGGTCCGCGCCCAGGACCACCACCGCGGCGAACCACACCAGGCCGATCACCGGGTCGAAGGCGTCCGGGTCGAAGGCCTGGCCGCCGAGGGCGAGGAGTCCGCCGCCGAGGGCGGCCAGCGCGGCGCCGGCCACGAAGGTCGCCAGCTTCAGCCGGGGGACGTCCACCCCGGCCGCCTCGGCGGCCGCCTCGTGGTCGCGCATGGCGGCGATCGCCCGGCCCGGGCGGCCGCGGTGGAGGGCGTGGACGGCGAGGAGGCCGAGCAGCAGCAGGGCCGCCTCGGCGGCGTAGAACGCGCGGTCCCCAGCTGCCCAGCCGTGCCGGGTGAGGTCCAGGTTCTGGGTGGCGTACGGCTGTTGGAAGACGAACCGGCTCATCGCGGTGCCGACGGCGAAGGTGGCCACGGCCAGCGCGAGGCCGCGGCGGCGGATCGCCGGCCAGCCGGTGAGCAGGCCGAAGGGGGCGGTGATCGCGACGGCGAGGAGGAGGGCCGGGAGGGTCGGCAGTCCTGGGCCGGTGGTGAGCCAGCCGGTGAAGAGGGCGCCCAGGCCGGCGTATCCGGCCTGGCCCAGGGAGATCTGGCCGCCGTAGCCGGTGACCGCGGTGAGCGAGAGGAGGATCAGCGCCAGGGCCGGGAAGGCCAGCGCGGTGTGGAGGGACTGGCCGCGCAGGCACAGCGGGAGGAGGAGCAGCGACAGGGCGAGGGCGGGCAGCGCGCCCCGGCCGCCGGCGCCGAGGCGTTCCGGGCGGCGGCTTGTCGCCGGCCCCTCGACTGACCGGCTCCAACTGGCTCCGGACGGCAGCAGCACCACGGCCAGCAGGGCGACCACGAACAGGTTGGCGGTCAGCGACTGGAGCAACTGGTCGGCGCTGCCCGGCAGGTGGAAGCGGCTCAGCTCGCTCTGCGCGACGCCGAGCGCCAGTCCGGCGAGCACCGCCGTGCCCAGGCCGCGCAGCCGGGCGGCGACCGCCACCGCCATGGTCTCCATCACCAGCAGCGGCAGCCCGTACGGGTCGAGGCGGAGCAGCGGGGCGAGGAGGACGCCGGTCAGCCCGGCGGTGAAGGCGCCGAAGGCCCAGCCGACGGAGGCCACCCGGTCCGCGTCCACGCCGTTCAGCTCGGCCAGCCGGCGGTTGTCGACCACGGCGCGGACCTCGGTGCCGAACCTGGTCCAGCGGCCGACGCCGGCGGTGAGCCCGGCCAGGGCCAGTACGGCGGCGAGTTGGACCACGGTGTCCAGCCGGATCGGCTGCCCGCCGAGGCTGCCCACGGAGTCGGCCGGGACCAGGGCGGGGGTGTCGGCGAGCGGCGCCCGGCCCCACAGCAGGGTGGCCGCGCCGATCAGGGCGATGAAGACGCCGAGGGTGGAGACCAGGGTGCGGGTGGGGTCCGCGCCGGCGCGCTGGAGCGGGCGGAAGACCAGCGCGTCCAGCGTCCAGCCGAGCGCCGGGGCGAAGAGGAGGACGCAGACCGGGGCGGCCAGGGCGAGCGGCCAGTGCCAGACGACGGCGGTCTGGCGGAGGGCGTAGGCGGTGATCATCGCGATCGCGCCCTGGGCCAGGTTGAGGACGCCCGTGGTGCGGTGGCAGACCACCAGGCCGAGGCCGGAGAGGGCGGCGGCGCTGCCGGTCGCCATCCCGGCGAGGGCGAGGTCGACGGTGAGGTCGGTGCCGGGCATCGGTCAACCCCCTTGGGCGGGACGGGAGTCGGAGGCGGGACCGGGCTCGGCGGCGGGGTGGCGGGGGCGGCGGGGGCGGCGTCGGCGGTGCCTGGGTCCTCGCCGGGCCCGGGCAGGCAGACCGGGCACGGCGAGAGACCGCGGCCGTCGAGGGCCGGGTCGACCGCGGCGGCGCCCGGTTTGCCGCGGACCAGGCGGCAGGACGGGCGGTGGTAGAGGGTGCTGCCGGGGAGGGCGACCGGGGGCGCCGGTGCCTCCGGGCGGCCGGCGGCGGTGGCGCCGGGGTCGCGGAGGTCGTCGGCCGCCTCCAGCAGGAGGGCGTGGATCTCGGCGATCCGGCGGCGGGTCTCCTGGTCCCCGGCCGCGTCCGCGCGGTGCCGGGCGAGGAGTACGGCCGCGGCCACCAGCAGGGCGGCCCCCGGGATCGACGCCGAGGCCAGGTACGGGAGTTGGCGGGCCGGGTAGCGCTCGCCGGAGATCCCGTACCAGCCGAGGGCGCAGAGCAGCGCGCCGAGCGCCGCCACCGGGTACCAGGGCCGGTGGGCGAGGAGGCGCGCGGCCGCGCCGAGCGCCTGCGGCAGTCGTCCGACCGCGTGCCGCAGGGCCGTCGTACGTGGTTCGGTCATCGCGTCACCCCGGTGGTCGCCGATGCTCCGAAGATCTGGTGTGCCGAGGGCCGGTCACGATTTGCCTGCGTTCCGCTCCCGAGGGGGCCGGAACCGGTGACACCCGTCCTAGCCTAGTGGCGGCGCACATGACATGACCGGCACGCATCGGCGGTGAGAACGATGGTCCGGAACAGACGTGGAATGGCAGCGGCGGGACTCGCGGTGCTGCTCGCCTTCGGCGGAGCCGCGTGCAGCAGCGGCTCGGGCGGTGGCACGGGATCCAGCGGAACGGCCGGCGCGAGCAGCGCACCGGCGACCTCGGCACCGGCGGCCCCGTCCAGCGGCTCGGCGGCCCAGCCCTCGGATCCGGCCGCGGCCAAGGCGGAGATCGTCCGGAACTGGGAGAAGTTCTTCAACCCGGGCACCCCGGCGGCCGAGAAGGCGGCTCTGGTGCAGCACGGCTCGGCGATGCAGCCCGTGCTGCAGGGCTTCGCCGGGGACCCGCGGATGGGGCAGGTGAGCGCGAAGGTCACCGCGGTCGACTTCACCGGCGCCACGGCGGCCAAGGTCACCTACACCCTCAGCCTCAAGGGCGCGCCGGTGCTGCCGAACGCCGCCGGTCAGTCCGTGCTGGAGAACGGCACCTGGAAGGTGGGCGACACCACCCTCTGCTCGCTGGTGCAGCTCAGCGGAAAGAGCGTGCCGGGGTGCTGAGGCCGCCCGCCTCCCTCGGGGGGCGGCGCCCGGCCCGGGGCCGGCTGCTGCTGATCGCGCTGGTCTGCGCGGTGGCGGGGGCGCTGGCCCTGGGCGGGTGCGGGAGCCGGCTGCCGCTGCGTGACTTCGCCTCCGCGCCGGCCGCCGGCTCCGGCACGTCCTCCACCGGGGCGGGCGGACGGACGCCCGTGCGGGTGGGGATCATCGCCTCGCAGACCAGCCCGCTCGGCGGGGACGCGCTGACCGGGCCGATGTACGGGGCGCAGGCCTTCCTCAAGGCGGAGCCCGAGCTGGACGGCGCGCCCGTGCGGGTCTTCACCTGCGACGACGGCGGCAGCGGGATCGGCGACCAGGACTGCGTCCACCGGCTCATCGACCAGGACCGGGTGGTGGCGCTGGTGGCCACCACCACGCTGGACTACGCCGGGGCCTCGTATGTGAGCGCCAAGGGCGTGCCGGACATCGGCGGCGAGCCGCTCGGCCCGGCGTACGACCGCTACCCCGGGCTCTACCAGATCTACGGCAGCTCGGAGCCGCGCGACGGCAGCGCGGTGGGCTGGGCCGGCACCCGGTACCAGACCACCGAGGTGTACCGCTACTTCCGGCAGACGCTGGGGGCGCGGCGGGCCGCCGTGGTCTCCTACAACCAGTCCGCCTCGGCCTCCTACGCCGGCCAACTGGCGCAGGGGCTGCGGGCCGAGGGGTACTCGGTGCTGCGCGCCACGGTGGACTTCGCGCTGCCGCAGTTCGGCTCGGTGGCGGCCCGGTTGAGGAACGCGGGCACCCAGCTGCTCTTCGACGCCATGGACACCCGCGGCAACGCCGGGCTCTGCCAGGCGATGCAGGCGGACGGGGTGCGGGTGCTGGCCAAGGTCACCAATGTGCAGAACTGGTCGGAGCAGGCGGCCGCCGACTACGCGGCGACGCCGGGCTGCCGGAACGCGCTCTGGGCGACCTCGGACAGCCGGAGCTACCAGGACGTCCGCTACCCGGCGGTGCGCCGGTTCCGGGAGGCGATGGCGAGGTTCTACCCGGACCGGGCCGCCCGGATGTCGCAGTGGGAGCTGGAGGGATGGGCGGCCGCGCAGTGGCTCGCGGACGCGGCGGCCTCCTGCGGCCCCTCGGGGGTGCGGCCGGACTGCCTGCGGCGGTTCATGGACAGCGGGAAGCCCTACGACGCCCACGGGCTGATCGTGCCGGCCTCGTTCACCCACCGGCCGCCGCCGAGCGGGCCGCAGCGGGTGTGCCTTGACGTGGCGCGGTGGACGGACGGCCGGGGGTGGGTGACGCAGGTGCCGGACATGGACCGGAACTGCTTCCTGGTGCCGGCGCTGCCGTACCGGTCCTGAGCCGGGGACACACCGGGCGGGGGCCGGGGGAGGGGCGGGACGGGCGGCGCGGGACAATTGTCCCGGTATGCATGCCCGCTCCCTCCTCCCGCGTTCCGCACCCGGAGGGCCGGCGGGCCCGAGGACATGGAGAGCAACGACATGGGAGACGCCGTCGACCAGCTGGTCGACCTGCTGGACCTGGAGCAGATCGAGGTCAACATCTTCCGGGGCCGCAGCCCGGAGGAGTCACTCCAGCGGGTCTTCGGCGGACAGGTCGCCGGGCAGGCGCTGGTGGCCGCCGGCCGCACGGTCGAGGAGGGGCGGCCGGTGCACTCGCTGCACGCCTACTTCCTGCGGCCGGGGATGCCCGGGGTGCCGATCGTCTACCAGGTGGACCGGCTGCGGGACGGACGCTCCTTCACCACCCGCCGGGTGCTCGGGGTCCAGCAGGGGAAGACGATCTTCGCCCTGACCGCCGACTTCCACAAGCCGGAGGAGGGGGAGATCGAGCACCAGGTGACGATGCCGGAGGTGCCCGCGCCGGAGTCCCTGCCCTCCGCGGTGGACGAGGTGACCCAGGGACTGGGCGCCGAGGCCGTACGGAACCTGAATCGGCGTCAGCCCTTCGACCTGCGGTACGTCAACCGGCTGCGGTGGACCGACGAGGAGATCGCGGCGGCCGAGCAGCGCAGCGCGGTCTGGCTGCGGACGGACGGGAAGCTGGGGGACGACCCGCTGATCCACGTCTGCGCGGTGACCTACGCCAGCGACCTGACGCTGCTGGACGCGGTGCGGGTCGGGAACGAGCCGCTGTTCGGCAACCGCCGGAAGTTCGACCTGGCCTCGCTGGACCACGCGATGTGGTTCCACCGGCCGTTCCGGGCCGACGACTGGCTGCTCTACACCCAGGAGTCGCCGGTGGCGGGCGGCGGCCGGGGCCTCGGCACCGGGCAGATCTTCGACCGCGAGGGGCGGTTGGTGGTCTCCGTGGTGCAGGAGGGGCTGTTCCGGCGGATGCGGCGGTAGGACCGGCCGGCCCGGTGGGCTCTGCCGTCGTGGCAGGGGCCCGGTGGGCCCCTGCCGTTGTGGCAGCCCCGGCCGCCCTGGTGGGGCCGGGGGCGCCCGGCGGGGATGCGAGGATGGCTGGCTGTGACACAACAGCTCTCCACCCCGGGGCCCGCCGGGGAGACGCCGGGCGGACCGCCGCCCGCCCGGCCCGGCCGGATACGCTCGCTGCTCGGCCAGGTCCTCGCGGACATCACGCCGCTCCGGTCCAGCCCGGACTTCCGGCGGATCTGGGCCGGGCAGGCGGTCTCCTCGATCGGGCAGCAGATGACCGCGCTGGCCGTGTCGGTGCAGGTGTACGCGCTGACCCGGTCCTCGTTCGCGACCGGCGTGGTGGGGCTCTGCTCGCTGATCCCGCTGGTCGGGGTCGGGCTGTACGGGGGCGTGATCGCCGACCGGTTCGACCGGCGGTGGATCGGGCTGCTGGGGGCCTCCGGGTTGGCCCTGCTGTCGGCGGTGCTGACCCTGCAGGCGGCGCTGGGGCTGCGCCAGGTGTGGCTGCTGTACGCGGTGGTCGCGGTGCAGGCGGTGTTCTTCGCGCTCAACGCGCCGGCGCGTGCCGCGATGATCCCGAGGCTGGTGCCGGGCGAGCAGCTGCCGGCGGCCAACGCGCTCGGGTCGGTCAGCATGAACCTGGGGCTGACGGTCGGGCCGATGCTGGGCGGGGTGCTGATCGGGACGGTCGGGTACCAGGCCGCGTACCTGGTGGACACCCTGGCGTTCGGGGCCTCGCTGTACGCGATGTGGCGGCTGCCGGCGATGCGGCCGCTGGCGGGCGACGCGCGGGAGCGGACCACGGTGATGGCCGGGCTGCGGTTCCTGCGCGGCCGGCCGAACCTGCGGACCAGCTTCGTCGCGGACATCGTGGCGATGGTCTTCGGAATGCCCCGGGCGATCTTTCCCGCGATCGCGGTGGCCTTCTACCACGGCGGATCGGGGGTGGTGGGCCTGTTGACGGCGGCGCCGGCGGTGGGCGCGCTGCTGGGGGCGCTGTTCTCCGGGTGGGTCGGACGGGTGCGGCGGCACGGGCTCGCGGTGATCCTGGCCGTGCTGGCGTGGGGGCTGACCATCGCGGGCTTCGGGGCGCTGCGTGAACTGTGGGTCGGGCTGGTGCTGTTGGCGGCCGCGGGGTGCGCGGACACGGTCAGCATGATCTTCCGGAACACGATCCTGCAGGAAGCGGTGCCGGACGAGATGCGGGGGCGGTTGCAGGGGGTGTTCACCGTGGTGGTGGCCGGGGGGCCGCGGTTGGGGGACTTCGAGGCGGGGACGGTGGCGCAGTTGACCTCGCCGGGGTTCTCGGCGGTGAGCGGGGGGTTGGCGTGTGTGGCGGGGATCGTGGTGCTGGCGCTGATGCGGCCGGGGTTCGTGCGGTATGACGCGCGGCGGCCTACGCCGTAGGCGGGTCTTTTCTCTTCTGCCCCAGCCCCGCCCCTTCCCGTTTCCCGGGGCTGCCGCCCCGGGCCCCGCTGGCAGCCCCGGGATGAAGTCCGAAGGGCGAATCCAGGGGCGCGGGGAACTGCGCGCCCGGCCATCGACTGCCCGCAGTCGGCAACGGAGTCCGGGTTGCAACCCGGGGGCCGTTGCCGGGTGCGGCGCCGTAGTGGGCTGGGCGCGCAGTTCCCCGCGCCCCTTGCTTGCGCCTGCGGCGCTGCGCAGAGGGCGCGACAGCACGCCGCGGGTTACAGGTGGCGGGTTCGGGTGGCCGTGTGGGGGGTGTAGCGGGCGCGGGCCGCTTCGGCGGCGGGGGTGGTGGCGGTCTCGGCTACGGGGACGTCCCACCAGGCTTGGGCGGGTGGGGCCTGGGGGGTGGCGGACGTCTCCACGTAGACGCAGGTGGGGGTGGTGGCCTCGGCGGCGGCGGCGAGGGCCTTGCGGAGGGTGGCGACCGAGTCGGCTCGGTGGACGGTGAGGCCGAGGGAGGCGGCGTTGGCCGCGAGGTCCACCGGGAGGGGGTCCCCGGTGTAGCTGCCGTCGGGGGCGCGGAAGCGGTACGCGGTGGCGAAGCCCTCGGCGCCGGTCTCCTCGGAGAGACCGCCGATCGAGGCGTAGCCGTGGTTCTGGAAGAGGATCAGCTTGACGGGAAGCCTTTCCTGGACGGCGGTGACCAGCTCGGTGGGGAGCATGAGGTAGGTGCCGTCGCCGACCAGGGACCACACCCGCCGGTCCGGGGCGGCGAGTTGGACGCCGATGGCGGCGGGGATCTCGTACCCCATGCAGGAGTAGCCGTACTCCAGGTGGTACTGGCGCGGGGAGCGGGCCCGCCACAGCTTGTGGAGGTCGCCGGGGAGGGAGCCGGCGGCGTTGATGACGACGTCCTCCTCGCCGACGATCTCGTCGAGGAGGCCGAGGACCTGGGTCTGGGAGGGGCGGGCCTCCGGGTCGGGGGCCGCGTAGGCGGCGTCGACCAGGGACTCCCACTGCTTCTTGGCGTCGGTGTACTCCGACTCGTAGGCGGGGGAGACGCGGTGGCCGTCGGCCAGGGCCGCGGTGAGGGCGGTCAGGGCCTCGCGGGCGTCGGCGACCAGGGGGAGGGCGGACTGCTTGTGGGCGTCGAAGGAGGCGATGTTGAGGTTGAGGAAGCGGACCCGGGGGTTCGCGAAGAGGGTCGAGGAGGCGGTGGTGAAGTCGGTGTAGCGGGTGCCCACCCCGATGACCAGGTCCGCCTCGCGGGCGAGTGCGTCGGCGACGGCCGTCCCGGTGTGGCCGATCCCGCCGACGTCGGCGGGGTGGTCGTGGCGGAGGGAGCCCTTGCCGGCCTGGGTGGAGGCGACCGGGATGCCGGTGGCGTCCGCGAGGGCGCGCAGGGCCTCCTCGGCCCGGGAGTGGTGGACTCCGCCGCCGGCGATGAGGAGCGGGCGCCGGGCGCGGCGGACGGCCTCGGCGGCGTCGGCGAGGGCGGCGGGCTCGGGGACCGGGCGGGCCACCCGCCAGACGCGTTCCGCGAAGAGGTCCTCGGGCCAGTCGTACGCCTCGGCCTGGACGTCCTGCGGGAGGGCGAGGGTGACGGCGCCGGTCTCGGCAGGGTCGGTGAGGACGCGCATCGCGGAGAGGGCGGCCGGGATCAGCGCCTCCGGCCTGGTGATCCGGTCGAAGTAGCGGGAGACCGGGCGGAGGGCATCGTTGACCGACAGGTCGCCGGCGTAGGGGACTTCGAGCTGCTGGAGGACCGGGTCCGCCACGCGGGTGGCGAAGACGTCGCCGGGGAGGAGGAGCACCGGGATGCGGTTGACGGTGGCCAGGGCCGCACCGGTGACCAGGTTGGTGGCGCCGGGGCCGATCGAGGTGGTGACGGCCTGGGCGGAGAGCCGGTCGTTCTGCCGGGCGAAGCCGACCGCCGCGTGCACCATGGCCTGCTCGTTGCGGCCCTGGTGGAAGGGCATGGCGGACTGGCCGGACTGGACCAGGGCCTGGCCGAGGCCGGCCACGTTGCCGTGGCCGAAGATGCCCCAGACGGCGTCGATCAGGCGGCGGCGCTCGCCGTCCCGCTCGGTGTGCTGGGCGGCCAGGAAGCGGACCAGGGCCTGGGCGGTGGTGAGGCGGACGGTGGGCTGCTGCTGGGAACGGCTGTTCGTCATCGGTGGTCTCCGGCGGCGGGGTAGAGGGGGAGACGGGGGTCCACGGGCTGGTCGGGCCAGGTGGAGCGGATCCAGCCGTGGTCCGGGTGGTCGCAGATCAGCCAGGCGCGCTCGGCGCCGGGGCCGGCCATGACGTTGAGGTAGTACATGTCGTGGCCGGGGGCGGCGATCGAGGGGCCGTGCCAGCCGTCCGGGATGAGGACGGTGTCGCCGGAGCGGACCTCGGCGAGGAGGTCGGTGCCGACCTTGCCGTGGCCGGAGGGCGAGACCCGCTGGTAGCCGAGGCCGGGGGTGCCGGCCGGGGAGTCGGCGATCTCGAAGTAGTAGATCTCCTCCAACTCGCTCTCCTCGCCCGGGCGTTCCTCGTCGTGCTTGTGCGGCGGGTAGGAGGACCAGTTGCCGCCGGGGGTGAGCACCTCGACCGCGATCAGCCGGTCGCAGGCGAAGACGTCGGCCGCGGCGAAGTTGTTGACCTGGCGCGAGCAGGAGCCGCTGCCGCGCAGCTCGACGGGGACCGCGGAGGCCGGCCGGTAGCGGGCCGGGAGGCGGCGCTCGCAGCGGGCGCCGGTGAGGGCGAACCGGCCGCCGGCAGCGGAGGCGATCCGGGCCGAGGCGTCCCGGGGGAGGTAGGCGAAGTCCGTGGGGGAGGTGAAGACGCTTGCCCGGCCGGTGAGTCGGAAGGCGTGGGTGTCGCCGGAGGCCTCGGTGGCGGTGACCGTGCAGCCGCCGGAGAGGGGGAGGACGATCCACTCGCTGTCGCCGGTGGCGAACGCGTGCTCCTGGCCGGGGGCGAGGGTGAGGACGCGGAGGGAGGAGTGGCCCCAGCCGGCCGACTCGGGGGTCACGTCGACGGTGTACGGGGTGGACGGGCCCTCGGCGGAGGGCGGCCGGGTGGCGGGGAGGTGGAGGAGCTCGGTGTGCGGGTGGGTCATCGTCGGGTCCTCGGAGGGTGGTGGCCGGTGGAGGAGCGGGTCGGGGCGGATCGGTGCGGTTTCGGCGGCGGCTTTCCGGGCGCCGGCGGACAGGGTGTCAGGCGGCGTCGGCGAGGAGGGCGACCGCGGTGTCCACCGCGGACTGGACGTCGCCGTCCGAGGGGTAGAGCAGCGAGCGGCCGACCACCATGCCGTGGACGGTGGGCAGCCGCAGCGCCTTGGCCCACTTGGCGTACGCGGCCTCCTGGGCGCCCGGGTGGGTGCCGATCTCGCCGCCGAGGAGGACGGTGGGCAGGGTGGAGGCCTCCAGGGCCGGGCCCATGTCGTCCGGGTCCTCGGTGACCGGCAGCTTGAGCCAGGTGTAGGCGGAGGTGCCGCCGAGGCCGGAGGCGATGGCGATGGACCGGGTGACGGCCTCCAGGCCGAGGTCGTTGCGTACCCGGCCGTCCACCCGGTGGGAGATGAACGGCTCGACGAAGAGCGGGAGCCGGAGCGCCGCCATGGCGTCGACGGCGTGGGCGGCGGACTCCAGGGTCCGCAGCGAACCCGGGTCGTCGTAGTCGATCCGGAGCAGCAGCTTTCCGGCGTCGAAGCGGAGCCGGGCCAGGTCCTCGGCGCGGTGGCCGGTGAAGCGGTCGTCCAGCTCGAAGGCGGAGCCGGCCAGTCCGCCGCGGTTCATCGAGCCCATCACCACCTTCTCGTCCAGGGCGCCGAGGAGGAGGAGGTCCTCCAGGACGTCGGCGGTGGCGAGTACGCCGTCCACGCCCGGGCGGGAGAGGGCCAGGCAGAGGCGGGCCAGCAGGTCGGCGCGGTTGGCCATGGCGAGGCGGTCGCCGCCGACGGCGAGGGCGCCGCGGGCCGGGTGGTCCGCGGCGACGATCAGCAGCCGGTTGGTCGCCGGATCGAGCAGGGGCCGCCGGCGTCGTGCGGCGGCTGCCTGCGCGACGGCGTCGGGCCGGACGGCCCGCAGCCTCGGCAGGTCGGCGATGGTGATGGACGACAAGGGGATCGCCTCTCGTGGGTGGTCGCGCGTGGTGCGGGAGTTGCGGGTGCGGGCTGGGGTGCGGGCTGTGGTGCGGGCTGGGGTGGGGGAGGGAAGGTTGGGGGTGACGGGGCGTCAGGCCCGGGTGCGAGCCGTCCTGGGCGCGGGGTGGTGGTCGGCGCCGGAGCCGGCCTGGGTCTCGGCCTCGGGGTCGGCCGGGGCCTCGGTCTCGGGGTCGGCCCGGGTCTCGGTCTCGGTGAGGCGCTGCTCGATCTCCTCCGGGGTGGGCATGGCGGAGGAGCAGGCGAGCCGGCCGGCCACGATCGCTCCGGCGGCGTTGGCCCAGCGGACCGTCCGCTCCAGCGGCCAGCCGGCCAGCAGTCCGTGGCAGAGCGCGCCGCCGAAGGCGTCGCCCGCGCCGAGTCCGTTGACCACCTCCACCGGGACCGGCGGCACCTGCGCGCGGGTGCCGTCCCGGTGGAGGGCGAGCACGCCCTTCGGGCCCTGCTTCACCACGGCCAGTTCGGCGCCGAGTTCGAGCAGCGCCTCGGCGCAGGCCTGCGGGTCGCGCAGGCCGGTGGCGACCTCGGCCTCGTCCAGGTTGCCCACCGCGACGGTGGCGTGCGCCAGCGCCTCGCGGTAGATCGGGCGGGCCTCGGCCATCGCCCGGGCGCCGCCCTCGCCGCCGTCCCCGGAGGCCCCGCCCTCGCCGCCCCAGAAGGCCGGCCGCCAGTCGAGGTCGAAGACGGTGGGTCCGGCGCCGGGTCGGGCCGAGCGGGCGGCCAGCGCGGCGAGGGTGGCCGTGCGGCTGGGCTCCTCGCACAGGCCGGTGCCGGTGATCCAGAAGATGCCGGCCGAGCGGATCGCGTCCAGGTCCAGCTCCTCCGGGTGGATCTCCAGGTCCGGGGCCTTGGGGCGGCGGTAGAACCAGATCGGGAAGTCGTCCGGCGGGAAGATCTCGCAGAACGTCACCGGTGTCGGATACCGCTGAACCGGCGTCACCCACCGGTCGTCCACGCCGAATTCGCGGAGGGCGCGGTGGACGTACTCGCCGAAGGGGTCGGCGCCGGTGCGGCTGACCACCGCGGAGCGCCGGCGGAGGCGGGCGGCGGCCACCGCCACGTTGGTGGCCGAGCCGCCGAGGAACTTCCCGAAGGTCTCCACCTCGGCAAGTGGCACGCCGATCTGGAGCGGGTAGATGTCCACCCCGATCCGGCCCATGGTGATCAGGTCGAAGGGCGGTGCCGGCTCGGGCTTCGCGGGGGCGTTCGCGGGGGCAGCGGGCGTGGTCATGGGCTCCGGTCTAGTCCGGACGGTCCATGCTGTCAAGCATTTGTCCTTACATACAGACCTGTCGCACGAGATCCGGACGTACGAATGTCAGGACTTTCTCTTGACTTCGGGCCCCGTCCTGACAAGGCTTCCCAGCGGTCACCGTCGACCTGACCGCGAGAGGAGACCGCCGTGTCCGCGAACGGACTCGCCACCCCCGTCCTGGACCGGATCCGGGTCGGGTCCGCCCCCGACTCCTGGGGCGTCTGGTTCCCCGAGGACGAGCAGCAGGTGCCCTGGCGGCGGTTCCTCGACGAGGTCGCGCAGGCCGGATACCGCTGGATCGAGCTCGGCCCCTACGGCTACCTGCCGACCGAACCCGCCGTGCTGAGCGGCGAGTTGGAGCGGCGCGGGCTCTCCGTCTCGGCGGGCACGGTGTTCACCGCCCTGCATCGCGGGCCGGCGGTCTGGGAGGAGACCTGGGAGCAGGTCTCCCGGGTCGCCGCGCTGGCCCGGGCGACGGGGGCGGGGCATCTGGTGGTCATCCCCTCGTTCTGGCGGGACGACAGGACCGCCGAGATCATCGAGCCGGAGGAGCTGACCGCCGAGCAGTGGCGGCACCTCGCCGAGGGCACCGAGCGGCTGGCCCGCAGGGTCGGGGACGCGTACGGGCTGCGGATCGTCGTCCATCCGCATGCGGACACCCATATCGACACCGAGGAGCACACCGCCCGGTTCCTGGACGCGACCGACCCGGAGCTGGTCAGCCTCTGCCTGGACACCGGGCACTACGCCTACTGCGGCGGGGACAGCGTCGAACTGATCAGGACCTACGGGGAGCGGATCGGCTACCTCCACCTCAAGCAGGTCGACCCGGAGGTGCTGGCCGACGTGCGGGCCAAGGGCATCCCATTCGGTCCCGCCGTCCGGCAGGGTGTCATGGTGGAGCCGCCGCTGGGCGTTCCGGCGCTGCCGCCGGTGCTGGAGGCCGCGCAGCGGCTGGGCGTGGACCTCTTCGCCATCGTCGAGCAGGACATGTACCCGTGCGAGCCGGAGCGGCCGCTGCCGATCGCCGAGCGGACCCGGCGGTTCCTCCGATCCTGCGGGGCGTGAGAACGCGTCCCGGCGCACCTGATACGAATGAAGCGGCAGTACAGAGGCAGTGAGGGAGGGTCCATGCAGCAGAGCGCACCGCTGGGCGTCGCCGTGATCGGCACCGGACGGATGGGTGGCGACCACGTCCGCCGGATCGAGCGGGCGATCAGCGGGGCCCGGGTGGCCGCGGTCGCGGACATCGACGAGGACCGGGTCAAGGCCCTGGCCGCGGGGATCGACGGCTGCGCCGCCTACACCGACCCGGAGGCCGCGCTGGCCGACCCGGCGGTGGACGCGCTGCTGGTGGCCTCCTCCGGCCCGGCCCACGAGGCGGTGCTGCTGGCCGCGTTGGAGCGCGGGATGCCGGTGCTCTGCGAGAAGCCGATGACGCCGGAGTCCTCGGCGGCGCTGCGGGTGGTCGAGGCGGAGGTGCGGGCCGCCGAGCGGTTCGGCCGGCGGCTGATCCAGGTCGGCTTCATGCGCCGGTACGACCGCGACTACCAGTCGCTGAAGCGGCGGTTGGACGAGGGCCGGTACGGGCGCCCGCTGATGCTCCACCACCAGCACCGCAACCCGTCCTCGCCGCCCTTCTTCACCAGCGCGATGACCATCCAGGACTCGGTGGTGCACGAGATCGACGTCACCCGCTGGCTGCTGGACGAGGAGATCACCGGGGTGCGGGTGCTGCGGACGTCGCCGTCCAGCGCGCGTGCCCCCGAGGGGCTGACCGACCCGCAGCTGGTGCTCTTCGAGACCGCGGGCGGGCGGCTGGTCGACACCGAGATCTTCGTCAACTGCGGCTTCGGCTACCAGGTCCGCTGCGAGGCGGTCTGCGAGAGCGGGACCGCGCGGATCGGCGACGACCGCGGGGTGGTGGCCAACCTGCCGGCGGGCGGCGGCGGGGCCGGGTTCCACGGGGTGGACGTGGTGCCGGGGTTCGAGGAGCGCTTCGAGGAGGCGTACGACCGGGAGGTGCAGGCCTGGGTGGACGCCGTGCGGCGGGGCGAGGCGGTCGGCCCGAGCGCCTGGGACGGCTACGCGGCGCAGGCGGTCTGCGAGGCCGGCGTGCGGGCGCAGGGGCTGGGCGGCGACCGGGCGGCCGTGGAGCTGGCCGAGCGGCCGGGGCTGTACGCGTGAGCGGGGCGGATGCGGGCGGTTCGGGCGGTGTGGGCGCGGGCGTTGCGGACTTGAGCGCGGGCGGTGCGGGCTCGGGCGCGGCCGGCGCGGCCGGTGCGGGTCTGCGGCTGGGGCTGATCGGGACCGGTCGGATCGGGGCCTTCCACGCCGAGACCCTCCTTGCGGTGCCGGGGGTGGCCCAGGTCGTCGTCGCGGACCTGGACCCGGAGCGGGCGCGCGGGCTCGCCAAGCGCCTGGACGGGGGTGCCCTCGCCGCCGAGTCGATCGGGGAGATGTACGCCGCCGGGGTCGACGGGGTCGTCGTCACGGCCGCCACCAGCGCCCACGCCGAGCTGATCCACCAGGCGCTGGACCACCGGGTGCCGGTCTTCTGCGAGAAGCCGGTCGCCCTGGACGTGCCCGGCACGCTGGGCGTGGTCGAGCGGGCCGAGTCGTCCGGGGTGCCGGTGCAGATCGGCTTCCAGCGGCGGTTCGACGCGGGCTACGCGCGGGCGCGAGCGGCGTACCGGAACGGCGAGTTGGGGTGGCTGCACACGCTGCGCGCGACGACCTGCGACGCGGCCCCGCCGCCGGCCGAGTTCATCCCCACCTCGGGCGGGCTCTTCCGGGACTGCTCGATCCACGACTTCGACGTGATGCGCTGGCTGACCGGCCGCGAGGTCGTCTCGGTGTACGCGCAGGGGGCCAACAAGGGGGCCGACTTCTTCACCGCGGGCGGGGACGTCGACACCTGCGCGGCGCTGCTGCGGTTCGACGACGACACCCTGGCGACGGTCTCCGCGACCCGCTACAACGGGGCCGGTCACGACGTCCGGCTGGAGGTCTGCGGCTCGGCGGGCGGGCTGGTCGTCGGGCTGGACGACCGGGTACCGCTGTATTCGGCGGAGTCGGCGGGAAAGCTGACGTGGCGTCAGGAGAGGGCTGCCTACCGCACGTTCATAGAGCGCTTCCATGACGCGTACGTCGCCGAGCTGACCGCCTTCGCGGAGGTGGCGGCTGGCCGCCGGGCGAGCCCCTGCGCCCCGCGCGACGCGCTGGAGGCGCTGTGGGTCGCGGAGGCCTGCGACCTCTCCCGGCGCGAGGGGCGGCCGGTGGAACTGGCCGAGCTGCGGGCGCGACAGGGGCAGGGACAGCAGGGGTAGCGGCAGCGGTCGGCGGGGGCGGGGCGGGCCGCGCTGGGCCGCCTGCGCCGACCGCGCCGAAAGCACTGGCTCAGCGCCGGGGTTCGCCCCGGGCCGCGTCGAGGTGGTTGCGGGAGGCCTGTTCCAGGTGGATCAGGTCGCTGGCGACGGTGGCGAAGGTGAAGCCCTGGCCGAGCCTGCGGGCGGCCACCCGCCCGTCGTGGGTGTGGATGCCGGCGGCGATCCCCGCGGACTCCGCGGCCTTGGCGATCCGCTGGAGGGCCTGCTCGAACTCCGCGTCCACGGAGGAGTCCGCCGGGCCGCTGCCGCCTAGCGCGATCCGCAGGTCGGAGGGGCCGACATAGACGCCGTCCAGGCCGGGGACGGCGCAGATCCGCTCGACCTCGGCCAGGCCGGCGGCCGTCTCGATCATCGCGAGTACCACGTTCTGCCGGTTGGCGTCGGCCGGCTTGGGGCCGATGTACAGCTGCGAGCGCATCGGGCCGAAGGAGCGCCGGCCGGCCGGCGGGTAGCGCACGGCGGCGACCGCGTCGGCCGCATCCTGCGGGGAGTCGACCAGCGGGACGATGACCCCGGCGGCGCCCGCGTCCAGGGCGTGGCCGATCGCGGCGAGCTCCTTGCTCTCCACCCGGACCAGGCCGACCGCGGTGCTCGCGCGCGAGTCGATGGCCTGGAGGTCGGCCAGCATCCCCGAGTAGCCGAACAGGCCGTGCTGGGCGTCCAGGACGAGGTAGTCCCAGCCGACCGCGGCCAGCCGCTCGACGGCGGCCGGGGCGTCCAGGCAGGACCAGTAGCCGAGCAGGCGGCGGCGGGCCCGCAGGGCGGCGGCGAACTCCTCGGCGGGGACGGCGTCGGCGGTGGTCAACTCGGCCTCCTGGCAGCTCGGCGGGGATGAGGGGGGCTCAGCGGTTGTAGGCCGGCATCGGGCCGCGGAGGTCGGCGCCGACCTCGTCGCAGGCCTTGGTGACCTCGGCGGGCAGCGGACCGGCCGCGGCGGCGGCGAGGTTCTCCCGAAGCTGCTCGGGGCGGGAGACGCCGAGCAGCAGGGAGTCCGTGGAGGGGCGGTCCAGCAGCCAGCGCAGGGCGAGTTCGGCGAGCGGGATCCCGGCGTCGGCGGCGATCGCGGAGAGCCGGTCGACGGCCTCGAAGAGCCGGCGGTCCCAGTACCGCTCGCGGTACATCGCGGCCACCCGGGAGTCGGAGAACCGGCCGCCCCCGCCGGGTGCCCGGTCGAAGCGGTGACGGCCCGTCAGCAGGCCGCCGCCGAGCGGGTTGTAGACCATCGTGTGGAGTCCGGTGGTGGCGGCGTACTCGACGTACTCCTCCTCCAGGCGGCGGGCCAGCAGGTTGTGCATCTGCTGGGCGACCACCGGGCGCGGGGCGCCCAGGGCGTCCGCGGTGCGCACCAGCTCGCCGATCTGCCAGGCCGCGTAGTTGGAGACGCCCAGCGCCAGCACCTTTCCCTCGGCGACCAGTTCGGCGACCGTCCGCAGGGTCTCCTCGATCGGGGTGGAGCGGTCCGGCCGGTGGAGGTAGAAGAGCTCGACGCGGTCGGTGCCCAGCCGGCGGAGGCTGCCCTCCAGGGCGGCCCGGATGCCGGCGGGCGAGAGGGGCGGGTGGTCGCCCTGGTCGGGGTGGGGGATGCCGGCCTTGGTGGCCAGCAGGACCTGGTCCCGGCGGGTGCGGAGGAGTTCGCCGAGGATGCGCTCGCTCTCGCCGCCGGCGTAGCCGTTGGCGGTGTCCACCGCCGTGAGCCCGGCGTCCAGGGAGGCGTCCAGCATGGTCGCGCAGCCCGCCCGGTCCACGGTGTCGCCGAAGGTCATGGTGCCGAGTACCAGCCGGGAGAGCGGCACCGGGATGTTCGGCAGCGGGACGCTCGGCACGGGGGCGCTCGGCGGGGGGACGGTCACGGTCGGATCCTTCCGTAGCGGCGCTGGGCCAGGCTGTCGCTGCCCTCGAGAACCTGCCATGTGTGGGCGAAGGGGGCAAGGTACAGCGCGGATCGCGCGCAGCCTTTGCCCTGATCCGGCCGTGCCCTGATCCGGTCGTGCCCTGATCCGGCCGTGGAGAGACAGCCGGGCCGCCAAGCCGGGCCGCCCGCCGAGGGGCGGCTCCGATCAGGCCAGCAGACCGGCGAGTTCGGTCCGCGAGGAGACGCCGAGCTTGGGGTAGGCCTTGTAGAGGTGGTGGCCGACGGTCCGCGGGCTGAGGAAGAGGCGCGCGGCGATGTCCCGGTTGGAGAGGCCTCGGGCGGCCAGCCGCACCACCTGGAGCTCCTGCGGGGTGAGGTCCGCGGTCGCGAGGTCCTCCGTCGCGCTCCCGTTCTTCGCCCCGGCCGCCTCGCCGGTGCCGCCCGCCGCGCGCAGCTCGGTGGCCGCCCTGCGGGCCCACGGCACGGCGCCGAGCCGCTCGAACCCCTCCAGTGCACGCCGGAGTTGGGCCTGTGCCTCGGAGCGCCGCCGGGCGCGGCGCAGCCACTCGCCGTAGAGGAGGGTGCTGCGGGCGTGCTCGAACGGCCGGTGCAGCGGCTGCACACCGTCCCGGGCCGCCAGGTGGTGGGCCTCGGCGGACTCGTCCGGGGCGAGCAGCGCGCGGCAGCGCTGGACCAGGGCGTCCGCCCAGGCCTGGCGGGC
This sequence comes from Phaeacidiphilus oryzae TH49, assembly GCF_000744815.1. Lineage (NCBI taxonomy): Bacteria > Bacillati > Actinomycetota > Actinomycetes > Kitasatosporales > Streptomycetaceae > Phaeacidiphilus > Phaeacidiphilus oryzae. Next base: position 1,584,835 of record NZ_JQMQ01000005.1, on the reverse strand, counting down.
GAAGGCGGCCCAGCGCTCGAAGCGGGCCAGCGGCTCGGCGGCGGCCTCCGGCCGGCCCAGCCGGACGGCCGCCTCGACCAGGTCGGGCACGGCGTGGGTGGCGGCCACCGTGTGGCCGTGCGGTCCGGTGGCGAGCGCGAGCAGCCGGGAGAGGGCGTCCTCGGCCCGGCCGGCTCCCAGGTCCAGGAGGCCCAGCGCCCACAGCGCCCAGGAGTCGCCGGGGGCCGTCGGGCCGTCTCCGCCGGGCGCGCTGCGGGCCCGGTCCGCGGCCGCGCGGCAGCGCTCGGCGTCGCCGTCCAGCGCCGCCAAGTAGGCGAGGAGTCCGTGGAGTTGCCCGGTCCACTGGCGTTGCCCGGTCTCCTCGGCGACCCGCAGCGCCTCGGTGGCGTCGGCCAGGGCGTCGCGGTGCCGGCCGTGGAAGAGCTCGGCCTCGGCGAGGAAGAACAGCACGGTGGGCAGCAGGCCGTCGGCCCCCTGCGCGCGGGCGGCCTCCAGCAGTTCGGCGGCGAACTCGTGGGTGGTCGCGTCGTCCCCGACGGCCAGCGTCGTGCCGCAGACCTGGACCAGGTCGCGGGGGAGGTCGGCGCCGAGGCGCAGCGCCTCCAGCACCGTCTCGCGGATCGGCGGCGGCGGGGGCGGTGACGGTGACGGTGGCGGCGGGACCGCAGCGGACTCCCGGCCGGGGCCCGGCTCGGCGGCCGGTGTGAACGAGTCCAGCACCCCCCGCAGGGCGCTGCGGACGTAGCCGACCAGCGGGCCGGTCGGATCGCCGGGCGGCAGCGGCGGCAGGGCGTCCAGCGCGGACGCCGTCTCGGCCAGCCGGTGGGCGCCCAGATACCAGGCCACATGGACGTCCTGGAGCAGCAGCCGGGCGGCCAGCGGCGGCGGGGCCGGAGCCGCCGCGGCGTCCAGCAGCAACTGGTGGGCGGAGGGGTACTCGCCCTGGGAGAAGCGGGCCGCCGCGTGGACGGCCTCGGCCCGGGCCCGCGTCCCGGCGGTGCCCTCCGGGGCCTGCCCGGCGATCCCCTCTGAGGCCCGCCCGGTGCCCTCCGGGGCCTGCCCGGCGGCGTCGGCGGTTTCGGCGGCCTCGGCGGCCAGCAGCCGGGCGTGGGTGAACCGGCCGGCGGCCAGAGCGGATTCGGCGGCCAGGGTGAGCCGCTGGGCGGCCCGGTCCGGGCGGGTGCTGAGCCGGGCCGACTGCTGGTACGCGGCGGCCGCGGCGGCGTGCCCGCCGCGGGCGCGGGCGGTGAGGGCCGTGCGCTCCAGGTCGGCGGCGACCGACTCGTCGGGGGCGTCCGCCGCCAGCGCGCGGTGCCAGGCCCGGCGCTCGCCGTCCAGAACGGCCGCCAGGGCGTCGTGGGCGCGGCGGCGCTCCAGCACGGTCGCCTGCCGGCGGAGGGCCGCGCGGAGCAGCGGATGGTGGAAGCGCAGCCGGTCACCGCCGCCGCCGGGGCCGTCCTCCACGGAGACCAGCTCCGCGTCGAGGGCCGCGCGGAGATCGGTGAGGGGGTCGGCGCCGGTCTCCGGGGCGGGACCGGTGGCGTGCAGCAGGCGGGTGGCCCGCAGCACGGCGGCGAGATCGCCGTCCTCCTCCAGGGCGGCCGTGGTCAGCAGTGCCCGGGTGCCCGAGGGGAGGCGCTGGGCCCGGTCCAGGAAGGCGAGTTGGAGCCGCCGGGTGAGCGGGGGCGTGCCGTCGGGGGAGGGATCGGCGTGGTCTCCGCCGGCGAAGGGTTCCGCGCGGTCGGAAGGGACGGGATGGCCGGCGCGGTCGGGGTGGTCGGGGCGGTCGGGGTGGGCGGCGGCGTGGCCGTGGCCCATCCGGTCCGCGCGCGGGAGCTCGGTCAGGGCCAGCGGGTTCCCCTGCGCCTCGCGGAGGACCGCGGAGCGGGCGGCGGGCGGCAGTCCGGCCGCCCGCTCGTCCAGCAGCGCCGCCGCGTCCGCCGGGGCCAGCGGACCCAGCCGCAGCACCGGGACGCCCTCCGCCGCGTCCTCGGCGCTCGGCCAGGCGGCGGCCAGCACCACCACCGGGTCCCGCTGAAGCCTCCGCATGGCGATCAGTACGGCGTCCGCGGAGGCCCGGTCCACCCAGTGGGCGTCGTCGATCAGGCAGACCACGGGCTGCTTCGCCACGGCGGCGAGCTCGGTCAGCGCGCTCAGCACGGCGAGCCCGGTGACCAGCCGCTGCGAGGCCGGCGGGGTCCCGGCCGAGCCGTTCCCCGCCGAGGCGTCGGCGGCGGAGGAGCCGTTCGCGGACGGCGCGGACATACCGAACGCGGTCTCCAGGGCCTGGAGCTGGGGCGCTGGAAGGGCCGAGCGGACCGCGCCCAGATCCGGGGCGAGCAGCATCTGCAGTGCGGCGAAGGGCAGTTCGGCCTCCGACTCGATGCCGGTCGCACGCAGCACCCGCATCCCCGCCGCGTCGGCCTCCCGGGCGGCGGCGTCCAGCAGGGCCGTCTTGCCGATGCCGGGGTCGCCGAGCAGGAGCAGCGAGCCGCCGGTTCCGTCCCGTTCGGCCGCATCCAGGAGTCGGCGGATCGCCTCCAGTTCCTCACGACGTCCGTGCAGGCTCATCGGCATGGGGCGAGCGTACCCATGTGCGACTGATACGTGACAGATTCGCCGGACCCCCTCTTCGCCGCAGCCTGGTCTCCGGCGCGCGGAGCACCGCGCCGCCCCCACTTCCCTTGGAGGCAAGGTGAGTTCCACCGCCCAGGAACCCGCGGCGAGGCGGCCCCTGCGGACCGCTCCCGCCACTGTCCGGTCCGGCCGGTCCGGCCGGTCCAGCCGGCCCGTCACGTCCCCGTCCGTCACGTCCGGCCCGTCCGCCCCGCACCCGGCCCTGCTGCCGGTCGTGCTGGCCGCGACCTTCATGACCGCGCTCGACGTCTTCATCGTCAATGTGGCGATGCCCTCGCTCCAGGCGCATCTGCGGGCCGGCCCCTCCGCCGTCCAGTGGGTGATCGCCGCCTTCGCCATCGCCCTCGCCGTCGGCCTGATCCCGGCCGGGCGGCTCGGCGACCGGTACGGCCGGCGCCGGGTCTTCGCCCTCGGCCTCGGCCTCTTCACCCTCGCCTCGCTGGCCTGCGGCCTCGCCCCCGACCCTGCGGTGCTGATCGCCTCCCGGGTCGCCCAGGGCGTCGGCGGCGCACTGACCGGCACCCAGGTGCTGGCCGTGCTGCGCACCCGGTACAGCGGCCCGGCGCAGGCCCGGGCCTTCGCGATGTACGGGCTGACGATGGGCATCGGCGGGGTGCTCGGCCAGCTGATCGGCGGGGCGCTGATCCAGGCCGACATCCTCGGGCTCAGCTGGCGCACCTGCTTCCTGATCAACCTGCCGGTCGGCGCCGCCGCGCTGGCCCTGATCCCCAGGGTGCTGCCGGAGGAGCGCTCGCCGCGGCGGCCGCGGTTCGACAACCCGGGGACGGTGCTCCTCGGCACCGCGCTGGTGGCCCTGGTCCTGCCGCTGATCCAGGGCCGGGCGGCCGGCTGGCCGCTGTGGACCTGGGTGTCCTTCGCCGTCTCGGCCGCGGCCTTCGCGGGCTTCGGCGTCCACCAGCGCCGGCTGGCCGCCACCGGCGGCGAGCCGATCCTGCCGCCGGCGCTCTTCCGCTCCCGGGCGTTCACCCTGGGCACCGCCGCGCAACTGGTCTTCATGCTCGGCCAGGGCTCGTACTTCCTGGTGCTGGCGCTGTACCTGCAGATGGGGCGCGGACTCAGCGCGCTCACCTCGGGGCTGTTCTTCATGGCGATCGGCGCCGGATACCTGGGCACCTCGATGGTGGCCCACCGGATCGAGGCCCGGCTCGGCCGGCAGTCGATGGCGGCCGGCGCGCTGCTGATGGTGGCCGGCCTGCTGGCGCTGTGGGCGGGCGTACGGCACGTCGGGGACGCGGGCGGCAGCCCGGCGACCTGGTGGCTGGTGCCCGGGATGCTGGTGGACGGGGTCGGGATGGGGATGGTGCTGGCGCCGATCACCGGGCGGGCGCTGCGGGAAGTCCCGGCGCGACTGGCCGGCGCCGCCTCCGGGGTGCTGGCCACCGTCACCCAGATTGGCGGGGCGCTGGGCGTGGCGCTGATCGGCATCGTCTTCTACGGCGCGCTGGGCACCGGCGCCGGGGCGGGGCACGCCGGGCAGGTCGAGCGAGTCGCCCCCGCCCCCTACGCCCACGCCTTCGAGCCGTCGCTGATCGCGCTCACCGCAGGGGAGTTGCTGCTGGCGCTGCTGGTCCAGTTCCTGCCGCGGGACGGCGCGGAGACGCCGGCGTCGTAGGTTTCCGGTACTCGTTACCTGCTTACCGAGGAGTGTGGATCGATGGACGCGACCCCCGAGCAGCTGCTCGCGATGATGCCGCACGCGGCCGGGATCGGCGTGCGGCTGGAGAAGGCGGAGCCGGAGGAGGTCCGGGGCTCGCTGCCCTGGGCGGCCGAGCGCTGCACGGCGGGCGGTGTCCTCCACGGCGGTGCGCTGATGGCGCTGGCCGACTCGGTCGGCGCGGTCTGCGCCTTCCTCAACCTCCCGGAGGGCGCCGGTACTTCGACGGTGGACTCGTCCACCCGCTTCTTCCGCGGGGTACGCGGGGGGACCGTGCACGCGGTCGCGCGGGTGGTCCACGCCGGGCGCACCCTGATCACCGTGGAGACCGACCTGACGGACGATCAGAAGCGGTTGGTGGCACGGACCGCGCAGACCCAGATCGTCCTCGGCTGAGGGGCTCCGGCCGGGGCGGCAGAGGGGCTTCGGCCCTGGGCCCGAGGGCGGTCGGCAACTCCTGTTATCGCAGGCGCTATTGACAGCCCTTGTGCGGGCTGTGAATCCTGCTGGCGATCGAGGTTCGAAGCTGCGCGAAGTCTGCGCGTTCCATGCAGTTTCGCGCAGCGCTCGCGCAACCCCCGCGCAGCGGCTCGATCGACGGCACGGCCAGGCACCGCAGTCGACCTCCCAGACAGGAGAACCGCCCGTGCGAAGACTCCTCCGCCCTCCCCGGCCGCCGCGCACCGCGCGCAGGCCGCTGGCCGTCCTCGCCTCGGCCGGCGCGGCCTGCGCGCTCGCCCTCGGAGGGCTGCTCGCCCCGGGCGGCACGCCGTCCGCGGCTGCGGCGACCGCCGCCGCGAGCGCCGCCACCGGCAGCGCCTCCACCGGCAGCGCCGCCGGAGGCACCCTCGACGGTGGGAACACCTCGCTGACCTGGACCAGCCCGACCTACGCCAAGGGCACCCAGGGCGGCGCCGACAGCTGCCCGGCCGCCACCGCCGACCCGGGCGACACCGTCTGCGACCGGTTCAGCCTGACCGTGGACGCCCCCGCCGGCTTCTGGGACGACAACCCGGAGGGCGGCGTACCGGTCTCGATCAGCTGGCCGAACCAGTCCGACGACTTCGACATGTACATCTATGACTCCTCCGGCAAGGAGGTCGCGGAGAGCGCCGGGACCGCCGACCCGGAGGCCACCGTCATCCCGAACCCGGCCAACGGCACCTACACCGTCCTGGTGGTGCCCTACGACGTCAGCAATGCCTCGTTCACCGGCAAGGCGTATCTGCCGCAGACCACCGACGCCGGGGACCTCACCTCCTTCGGCGGCGGCCACGGCAGCTACCAGTTGACGGCCGGGCAGCTCAAGGGCCGGATCGATTTCCTGGCCGACGACCAGCTCCGCATCCAGGCCGCCCCGGACGGCACCTTCACAGGACCCGGCGGCACCGACCCGATGATCCGGCACCAGCCGGCCGCGGACACCGCCACCACCTCCTGGGACGCCGGCGCCTACTACGGCGTCCGCAGCAGGGACGCCGTCCTGCGGGTCTACAAGTCGCCGCTGCGGCTCGGCCTCTACAAGGCCGACAACCGCACCCGCGTCTGGCAGGAGGACAAGCCGCTGCGCTGGTCCACCGACGGCATGCGGCAGTCCCTGGACCACGGCGCCGGCGAGCAGTTCTTCGGCGGTGGGGAGCAGAACGGCAGCTTCTCGCACCGCGACACGGTGATGCACGTCGGCAACAGCTTCGACTGGAACGAGGGCGGCTGGAACAACTCCCAGCCCTTCTACTGGTCCAGTGCCGGCTACGGCGTCTTCCGGAACACCTTCAGCCCGGGGGTGTACGACTTCGGCTCCCCGCTCAGCCTCGGCCAGCAGGAGCGGCGGTTCGACGCCTACTACATGCTCGGCGACGCCAAGCGGGTGATCGGCGACTACACCTCGCTGGTCGGCAAGCCCTTCATGCCCCCGGTCTACGGCCTGGAGCCCGGCGACTCCGACTGCTACCTCCACAACGCCAACCGCGGCGAACGCCACACCCTGGACGCGGTGAAGGTCGCCGACCAGTACAAGGCGCAGCAGATGCCGCTCGGCTGGATGCTGGTCAACGACGGCTACGGCTGCGGCTACGAGAACCTCCAGCAGACCGGCGAGGGCCTGCGGGGAGACGACGCCCAGCTCGGCCTCTGGACCCAGAACGGCCTGCCCAACCAGGCCGCCGAGGTCCAGGCCGGCGTCCGGGTACGGAAGTTGGACGTGGCCTGGGTCGGCAACGGCTACGACTTCGCCCTCAACGCCTGCGACCAGGCCAAGTCCGGGATCGAGGACAACAGCGACGCCCGCGGCTTCGTCTGGATGCCCAACTCCTGGGCGGGCGCCCAGCGCTGCTCGGTGCTGTGGTCCGGGGACCAGCAGCTCTCCTGGGACTACATCCGCTGGCAGATCCCGACCTACGCGGGCGCGACCATGTCCGGCATCGCGTACGACACCGGCGACGTGGGCTCGATCTACCGCCACGACCCGAAGATGTACACCCGGGACCTGGAGTGGAAGTCCTTCCTGCCGGCCATCATGACCATGGACGGCTGGGCGACGGAGATCGGCAGCGGCGCCAAGGTCGACCAGCACCCCTGGCAGGACGGGGAGCCGTACACCTCGATCAACCGCAAGTACCTCCAGCTGAAGGAGCGGCTGATCCCGTACATGTACACCCTCTCCGAGGAGGCGACGAAGACCGGCGTCGGCGCCGTCCGCCCGCTCTACCTGGAGTACCCGGACGACCCGAACGCGGTGGGCCCGGACGCCAAGGAGGAGTTCCTCCTCGGCTCCGACTTCCTGGTGGCCCCGGTCTACCAGGACTCGGACGTCCGCGACGGCATCTACCTGCCGGCCGGCGACTGGACCGACTACTGGACCGGGAAGACGTACCACGGACCGACGACCGTCAACGGCTACTCGGCTCCGCTGGACACCCTGCCGCTCTTCGTGAAGTCGGGCTCGATCGTGCCCATGTGGCCGCAGGGGACGACGAGTTGGCAGACCCGGGACAAGGGCGAGCTGGACTACGACGTCTACCCGTCCCGGGCCCGCGGCGGCCGCTCCGCCTTCAGCCTCTACGAGGACGACGGAACGACCCGGCAGTTCGCCGACGGCTCCTCGGCCACCCAGAACGTCACCGCCCAGTCGGCGGGCGGCGGTTCGACCGTGCTGTCCATCGGCGCCAGCGTCGGCGACTACAGCGGAAAGCCGGCGGCGCGCTCGTACCTCCTCACCGTCCACGGCGGCGGGCACGCCCCCTCGGGGGCGGTCGCCGACGGCCACCGGCTGGCGGAGGCCTCCTCGGCCGCCGCGCTGAGCGGCGCGGCCTCCGGCTGGTACTACGACCCGGCGACGGGGGTGACCACGGTCAAGACTCCGGTGGTCCCCACGGGCCACGCCTTCCGGGTGGTGCTGACCGGCTGAGCCGGACGCCGGCGGGTGACGCCGCTCCGGCCGGGCCGGAGGGCGTCACCCGCCGGCGGAGGCAGTCACCCGCCGGCGAAGCGCTCGCGCAGCGCCTCCAGCCCCGCGCCGTACGTGCCGTCGCCGAAGATCTCCTCGACCTGGGCGACGGCCTCCGCCGTGTGCGCGCGGTAGGTCGCCGTCCACTCGACGCGGGAGCCGCCGGCGGCGGGCAGCACCGCGAGGGTGGCGACGTAGTCGCTGATCGCCAGGAACGGGTCCACGATCGCGTAGCTGTAGCGCCGCTCGGCGTCGTCGCGGGCGACCAGCCGCTCGCGGGCGACCTCCTGGCCGCCCAGCCTGAAGACCCGGAACTCCCCGCCGTCCGGCCCGACCTCGCGCTCCGCCGGGGGCACGGAGGGGTGCCAGTCGCCGAGCGACTGGAAGTCGCCGACGACCTGCCAGACCTTCTCCGGCGGCGCGCCGATCTCCGCCGTCCGCCTCAGCGACCGTTCTGCCGCCACCTCCGCCTGCGGTTCCCACTCCTCCGCCACCACATGTCCTCCCCACGCGGCACGGCCTCCGCGCCGCCGTCGTCGAAGAGCGCCTGTCCGGACGCGAGTGTTGGCCGCGGGGCCGGGGAAGTCCAGGGGCGGGGCGACCTGTTCCGGACGGACGCGGCCGTTCGCCGCCGGCGACGGCGTTCGGCGTTCGGCGCTTGACGCTTGGCGCGGCGCTTGGCACTCCGCGCCGCAGGCCGTCAGCCCGCCGCGCAGGCGCGTGCGTGGGCCTCCCGCCAGGCGTGCCGGCGGGCGTGGGCGAGAGCGCCGGAGAGGGTCGCGTCTGCACCGGTGGCGGAGGCCGTCAGCGCGGGGAGCGGCAGCGGGACCAGCGCGCTGAAGCGGTCGGCGAGGGGGCCCAGCAGGCTCTCGGCGTGCTCGCCCAGCGCCGGTCCGCCCAGTACCACCAGCTCCGGATCGTGGATCGCGGCCACCGCGACCAGGGCCCGCGCCAGCAGGTCGACCTCGCGGTCCTGGACCGCGAGCGCCGCCGCGTCCCCCGCCGCCGCCAGCGCGAACAGCTCGGCCGGCTCGGCGAGTTCGCCCAGGCCCGCCGCCCGCGCGGCGGCCAGCAGCGCGTCCGAGGAGGCGGCGCTCTCCAGTGCGCCCCGCTCCCGCGCGGGCCCCCTCGGGTCCTCCGCCCCGACCAGCAGGAAGGCGATCTCCCCGGCCGAGCCGTGCGATCCCCGATGCAGCCGCCCGCCGCAGAACGCGCCGAGCCCGACCCCGTCGCCGACCGACAGCAGCACGAAGTCGTCCACCCCGCGTCCGGCGCCGTCCGTGTGCTCGGCGACCGCCGCCAGGTCGATGTCGTTCTCGAACCGGACCAGCGGGCCGAGCTCCGCCGGCAGCAGCGGCAGCAGCGCCGGACCGTCCCAGCCGGGGAGGTTCGCGGTGTGCCAGAGCCGGTGGCTGCCCGGGTCGTAGGTGCCGGGGCTGCCCACGACCACCGAGAGCACCCGCTCGCACGGCACCTCGTGGGCGGCGAGGAGCCCGGTCAGCCGTTGCGCGGTCTCCGCCGCGAGGTCGGTGCCGTCCGGCACCTCGACCGACTGCCGCTCGACGACCCGGCCGGAGAGGTCGGCCAGCAGCAGCCGCACCCGGCCCTCGCCGACGTGGGCGGCCAGCACCCGCCCGGCGTCCGGGTCCGGCTCGAAGAGCCTGGCCGCGCGCCCGGCCTGTCCGGTGCGGCGGCCCGACTGGCGTACCAGGCCGGCCGCCTCCAGGCGGGCCAGGGCCTGGTTGGCGGTGGGCCGGGAGAGGCCGGTGTCCGCGGCCAGCTGCGGGGCGGAGCGGGCCTCCGGCCGGGCCAGCAGGTGGTCGAGGACCAGCCGCTCGTTGGCCTCCCGCATGCTGCCGGGCCCGCGCATCGCGCCCGGGGCGCGGTCGGAGCTCGGGCGGCGGGACCAGGTGGGCGGCATGGGGGACATTCTGGCAGGTCCGGCGGGGGCGGCAGACGTGTCGGGTAGCTCACTCCGAGGTGTATTGAATTCATTAAGAAAGACTCGTTACATTCAGATATCCAGCGTCCCCGGCAGCAAGGCAGGCACAGCGTCGTGTCCGAGAGAACCGCAGCGGCCGGCGGAGGACTCCTCCGCCGCATCGGCCTGGTGCAGGCCACCGCGCTCAACATGAGTCAGATGGTCGGCATCGGCCCGTTCATCACCATCCCGCTGATGGTCGCCGCGTTCGGCGGCCCGCAGGCCATCATCGGCTGGATCGCGGGGGCGCTGCTCGCCCTCTGCGACGGACTGGTCTGGGCCGAGCTGGGCGCGGCGATGCCCGGCGCCGGCGGCACCTACGTCTACCTCCGCGAGGCGTTCCAGTACCGCAGCGGCAAGCTGATGCCGTTCCTCTTCGTCTGGACCGCGATCCTCTTCATCCCGCTGACCATGTCCACCGGCGTGGTCGGCCTGGTCCAGTACCTCGGCTACCTCTGGCCGACGATGGGGAAGGGCACCGGCGACATCGTCGGTCTCGTGCTGATCGTGCTGGTCGTGCTGCTGCTGTGGCGCAAGGTCGACTTCGTGGCCAAGCTCAGCACCGTGCTGTGGGGCGTGATGCTGGTCGCCGCCGCGCTGGTGATGGTCGCCGCGTACACCCACTTCCACCCGGGGCTCGCCTTCACCTACCCCCACGGGGCGTTCAACCTCTTCGGCGCCAAGTTCTGGGGCGCGTTCGGGGCGGGCCTGGCCGTCGGCGTCTACGACTACCTCGGCTACAACACCGCCGCCTACCTGGGCAGCGAGCTGAAGCAGCCCGGCCGCACCCTGCCCCGGGCGACCGTGGGCGCGGTCATCGGCGTGATGGCGATCTATCTGCTGCTGCAGATCGGTGTGCTGGGCGCGGTGGACTGGCACCGGATGCTCGACCCCAACTCGGCGGTCTACCAGTCGATGGCGTCGGTGGTGCTGGAGCAGGCCTGGGGGCGCGGCCCGGCCGACGTGGTCACCTCGCTGATCCTGATCACCGCCTTCGCCTCGGTCTTCGCCGGCCTCCTCGGCGGCTCCCGGGTGCCCTTCGACGCGGCACGGGACGGCGTGTTCTTCCGCTCCTTCGCCCGGCTCCACCCCAGGCACGGCTTTCCGACCGCCGGACTGATCACCATGGGCGTGATCACCGCGATCGGCTTCATGATCGGCCGACACACGGACATGGGCACCCTGATCCAGCTGCTCACCACCGTGATGGTGCTGGTGCAGACCCTCTCCCAGGTGGTCGCCCTGGTGGTGCTGAGACGGCGTCAGCCGACACTGCGGCGGCCGTACCGGATGTGGCTCTACCCGGTGCCGGCGGTGCTCACGTTCGTGGGCTGGGCCTATATGTACGTGGTCGCCGACCACAACGCGCCGGGGCGGCACCCCATCGAGTGGTCGCTGGCCTGGGTCGCGCTGGGCGCCCTCTCGTTCCTGGTGTGGGCCAGGAAGGAGAAGGGCTGGCCGTTCGGCGAGAAGCAGGTGGAGGAGCGCTATCTGACCGCGCAGACCGAGGCGGCCGAGGCGGCCCAGGCGGCCGGAACAGCCGAGGCGGCCGAGGGCGCATGACCGGTCAGCACGTACTCGCGATCGACCTGGGCGGCACCAAGACCGCGCTGGCGACGGCGGCCCCGGACGGGACGGTCCTCCACGAGGAGTCCATCCCCACCCGGGCGGCTGCAGGCGCCGACCAGATCATCCGCCGGATGGCCGAGTGCGGACGGGAGTTGACCCGCCGGACGGCCGCCGAGGGCCACGGCCCGCTGGCCGCGGTCGCGGCCGTCTCGCCGGGCATCGTCCAGGACGACCGGATCCTGTTCGCCCCGAACAACCCCGGCTGGGACCGGCTCGCGCTGCCGGAGCTGCTGCGGAGGACCTTCGGGGTCCAGCGGGTCGCCGCCGACAACGACGTACGGGCGGCGGCGCTGGCCGAGGCCCGCTGGGGCGCCCTCGCCGGGGTCCCGTACGGCATCTACCTCAACCTCGGGACGGGGATCGCGGCGGCGCCGGTGATCGACGGCCGGGTGGTGCGGGGCGCGCACGGCGCCGGCGGCGAGCTCGGTTATCAACTGCTGGGCGCCGACCGGCTGGTGGGCGCGGCGGCGGGCCGGGCGCCGCTGGAGGAGTACGTGTCGGGGATCGGGCTGGAGGCGCGGGGGTCCGAGCTGCTGGGGCGGACGGTGTCGACGGCGGAGGTGTTCGCGCTGGCGGCGGAGGGGCGGCAGCGGCAGCCGGCGGTGGCGGAGTTCCTCGATGAGGCGCTGGACACCCTGGGGGTCCATCTGGCGAATCTGGCCTGCGTGTTCGATCCGGAGGTCGTCGCGGTGGGCGGCGGGATGGCCGCCAAGTCCGGCGGCTACATCCTGCCGCGGCTGGCACGGGTGCTGGACGCGGCCGTCCCCTTCCCGCCGAAGCTGGTCCCCGCGGCCTTCGACGCGCGCGCCTCCCTCGCGGGCGCGACCGCCCTGGCGCTGGACGCCGCCGCGTCGGCGTAGCCCCGGCGAGTCGCGCGGCGACTTCGGAAGGGCGCGCGGCGGACTGCGTGGCCGGCCAACTGCCCTGCCGCAGCGGGCGGCGGCAGGGCAGCGCGGCCCAGTCGCCGTTACCCCGCTCGGGGCCCCCTCAGCGGTACGCGTCCGGGTCGGCGGGTCTGCCGGGATGGACGACCTCCTCCAGGTATCGCCAGGAGTCCGGTCGGCTGCCGTCCACGTCCCGGACGTCGTAGACCCTGGCCAGCTCGCCGCTGGAGGTGGACCTCCCGTTCCAGCGCCGCGCGCGTTCCGGGTCCGCGGCCAGCGCGGCGACCCCGCGGGCGAGGTAGTACGGCGACTCGGCGATGCCGAAGTGCGGCTCCTGGGCCGTCGCGTCGCGCCAGTTCTCCTCGGTGACGCCGAAGTGCGCGAGCATCTGCTCCGAGCGCAGCCAGCCGGGGGAGACCGCGACGGCCGTGCCGTCGTGGTCCGCGAGTTCCTCGCCGAGGCCGAAGGCGATCCGGATCGGGGCGTTCTTGGCCAGGTCGTAGTAGAGGTTGTCGCGGTAGCGGCGGTTGGCGGCCGCCGTCCCGTCCGTCACCTCGACGTGCAGCGGAGCGTCCGAGCGGATGAGGAGCGGCAGCAGCAGGGCCGCGGTGACCAGGTGCGAGCGGACGCCGAGCTCCAGGATGCGCAGGCCGTCCGCCAGCGGTGTCTCCCAGGCCCTGCGGCCGAAGAGCGAGCCGCCGGCGAGCAGATGCTCGCCGCCCCACAGGTCGTTGACCAGGATGTCCAGCCGGCCGCGCTCGCGGTCGACGCGCTCGGCCAGCGCCCGGACCTGCTCCTCGTCGAGGTGGTCGGTGGGGACCGCGATCCCCTCCCCGCCGGCGGCGGTGACGAGCTCCGCGGTCTCCTCGATGGTCTCTGTGTCGCGGCCGACCTCGCTGGTCCGCTCACGGGTGGTGCGGCCGGTGACGTACACCGTCGCGCCGGCGCGGCCGAGTTCGACCGCGAGTGCGCGGCCGGCCCCGCGCGTGGCCCCGGCGACCAGTGCGATCCGCCCGCCGAGTGAGGGGTGATGGTCCATGCGACCACCCTGCCCCAGGGGTCTGACAATCGGGGGTACCGTTGGCCCCGGGCCGTGACTGGCGCTTGAGGTGGAGTACCACCGGGGAGCGGCCCGGCGGAACCACTGCCGTGCGCCTGGGCGAAGCATCGACGACGCCTGGGAGGCGACATGACCCTGACCGCTTCGGCCCGCCTGATGGACGGGACGGCGCTCGCCCGCCGGATCACCGAGGAGACCGCCGCCCGCGCGGCCGCGATCACCGAGCGCACCGGCTCCGCGCCCTGCCTGGCCACCGTCCTGGTGGGGGAGGACCCGGCCTCGGTGACCTACGTCCGGATGAAGCGCTCGCGCTGCGCCAAGGCGGGCATCGAGTCCCGGCACCTCGCGCTGCCCGCGGAGACCGGCACAGAGGAGCTGGTGGACACCCTCACCGGGCTGTCCGAGGACCCCGCCGTGCACGGCATCCTCCTCCAGCACCCGGTCGGGCCGCACATCGACGAGCGGGCCGCCTTCGAGGCGATCGCGCCGGCGAAGGACGTGGACGGCGTCACCGTCCACTCCTTCGGGGCGATGGGCTTCGGGCTGCCCGGCTTCCAGTCCTGCACCCCCGGCGGGATCATGCGGCTCCTCGACGAGTACGGGGTCGAACTCGCCGGCCGGAAGGCCGTGGTGGTCGGGCGCAGCGCGATCCTCGGCAGGCCGGTCGGGATGCTGCTGCTCGCCCGGGACGCCACGGTGACCTACTGCCACTCCCGGACCCGCGACCTCGCGGCGGAGCTGCGGGAGGCCGACGTCGTGGTCGCCGCCGTGGGCCGCCCGCGGCTGGTCCGCGGCGAGGACCTCAAGCCGGGCGCGGTGGTGATCGACGCCGGCTACAACCCGGGCAACATCGGGGACGTGGACTTCGAGTCGGCGAGCGCCCGCGCGAGCCTGATCACCCCGGTGCCGGGCGGGGTGGGGCCGATGACCATCGCGGTGCTGCTCGCGCAGACGGTCGACGCGGCCGCCCGGCAGCTCGGCGGCTCGGCCTGACCGGCGGGTAGTCCGGGCGCCCGGCCCCTGGTCCGGGCGGTCGCGGACGGCCGAACGGGGGACTCCGGGCGTGGCGCGTCCCGGTCGAGGTGATCTTGGAGGCAGGGTGGAGCCTCGCCGGGCCGTCCCCGTCCGGTGGCGAGTGCCTGGGTGAGAGCCGGGAGGTTCGGCTGTGCGGCTGTGCGGCTGTGCGGCTGCGGCCGCGTGCCGGGCTGGCCGTTGCGGTTGGCGGCGGTCGCGGCCGCGACCGTGATTGCGTTGGCGGGTCGCGGTCGCGGCCGAGCCGGGCCTGTCCGATCCCCTCGGGCCCGCCACCGCCGTCGCCACCGCCGCTGCCGCAACCGCTTCGGTCGCCAGCGGTGGGCTTCGTCGCGTCGCCGTTCTCCGAGCGTCCGGCGCGGGCCGCCGGCACCCGCCGGCCAGCACGCCGGCGCGGTCAGATCCAGCCGACCCGCACCGCGTGGACCGCGAGTTGGATCCGGGTGCGGACGCCTGCCTGGTCGGCGAGGGCCCGGACCCGTCGCTCGACCGTACGGGTGCCGATGCCGAGGTGGGTGGCGACCGCACGGTCCGGCAGGCCGGCCACCAGCAGGGCCAGCAGCCGGATGTCGGTCGCGCTGGGGCGGCCGTCCGCCTCCGCAGGGGCGGCGCCCGCGGCGAGCGCGGCCGGGTCGGCGGTGCCGGCGGGCACCGGGGTGGCCTCGGACCACAGCCGCTCGAAGAGCTCGCCCAGCACGACCAGCAGGCTGCGCTGGCTGACCAGCAGCGCGGTCGGCTCCCGGTCGGTCAGCCCCGGTCCGGTGTCCCAGGACTCGTCGCCGATGCCGACCACCGCCAGCCCGGAGTCCGACATGGTCAGCTTCACCGGCAGCTCGTCGGCCACCCGGACCTGCTCGCCGGCCTCCAGCGAGTGGCTGATCAGGAACTCGCCGCCGGATCCCGAGGCGGCGTTCTGGTCGTAGATCACCCGGTAGACCAGCCCGTCCGCCATCCGCTGGAACTGGACCGAGGCGTTCTCCGCCGGCGGGATCGCCACCAGCGGCGGGCGCACCAGCGCGCGCACCTCCCGCCGCGCGCTCATCTGCACATGCCGCATGGCGTCGGCCACCGCGGCCCGTCCGGCCAGCACCCGCACCTGCGGGCTGCCCTCGCGGGCGACCGTGGCCCGCCGGTACGCGGAGGCGATCCGCTCCAGCTCCACCCGGTCCTCGTCCAGCTGCTGCTGACGCTCCGTCAGCAGGCTGCCGAGGCCGAGTTCGGGGGAGTCCGCGCGCCAGCAGTCGCCCAGTGGATGGGCCAGCCGCGCCGCGACGAGCTCGGCGGCGGCCGCGCGGACGCGGTTCTCGGGGAGCCCGGAGGCGGCGGCGAGTTCGGCGGCGTCCGCTTCCGGGAAGCCCAGCAGCGCCGAGTAGACCTGCTCGACCTCCGGTCCCAACCCGAAGCGCTCCAGCACCGATGCACACCCTTCGTATGAGAATCGGGGAATTCGCCCGATTCCTACCTACTGCGGGATCGTAACCGCTTTCCGCACTCTCCTTCGACGGTCCTCCGGTCCAGGAGACGGACAGTCCGCTCCGGATAAGGAGAACGTTAGTACGCTGCGCCGATGACGACCGAACAGAGATCCGACAAGGAGAGGGGCCCGGAGAGCGAGGCGACCGTCGAGCGGTCCGCCGCCCAGCCGCCCACCGAACTCCCCGCCACGGACCGGGCCGCCCGCCGCGCCGTGACCGTCTTCCCCGTGCTGGTCATCGTCGCCGGCCTGATCGGCCTCTTCTGGCCGGGCGAGTTCAAGGGCTGGTCGACCTCCACCCCCTATCTGCTGGGCGTGGTGATGTTCACCATGGGCCTCACCCTCACGCCGCCGGACTTCGCCACCATCCGGCGCCGGCCGTGGGCGGTGCTGGTCGGGCTGGTCGCCCACTTCGTCATCATGCCGGGGCTCGGCTGGGCGGTGGCCCATCTGCTGGGGCTGTCGCCGCAGCTGGCGGCGGGCGTGATCCTGGTCGGCTGCGCGCCCAGCGGCACCGCCTCCAATGTGGTCACCTTCCTGGCCCGCGGCGACGTGGCGCTCTCGGTCTCCGTCGCCACCGTCTCCACGCTGGTGGCGCCGTTCGCCACGCCCGCCCTGGTCCGGCTGCTGGCCGGCGAGTACGTCCATGTGGCGGCCGGCGCGATGATGACCGACATCCTGAAGACGGTGCTGGTCCCGGTGCTGGCCGGACTGCTCGTCCGGTGGCTCTGCGGCCGCTGGCTCGGCCGGGTGCTGAAGCTGCTGCCGTGGCTCTCCGCGCTGGTGGTCGGGGTCATCGTGCTGATCGTGATCTCCGGCAGCGCGGGCGTCATCAAGAGCGCGGCCGGAGTGGTCCTGCTGGCCGTGGTCCTCCACAACGGCCTCGGCCTGCTGCTGGGCTACGGCGCGGGGAAGGCCACCCGTCTGGGCCGGCCGGCCAGCCGGTCGCTCGCCTTCGAGGTCGGGATGCAGAACTCCGGGCTGGCGGCCTCCCTGGCCACCGCCCACTTCAGCCCGGTCGCGGCCCTTCCGGCGGCCATCTTCTCGGTCTGGCACAACGTCAGCGGCGCGATGGCGGCCGCCTGGATGTCCCGCGCCCGCGGCTCCGGCCGGGACGGGCTGCCGGGGGAGCCTCGGAAGGACGGGCTCCCGCAGGGGCTTCCGCGGGATGAGGACGGGCTCCCGCAGGGTGCGGACTCCCAGTCCTAGGGACAGGCCTTCTCTGGCCGGCCGGTGGGCGGGGGCGCACAGTGGGGCCATGAGTACCTCATACCTCGGTGACAAGACCGTCCACCGCGTCGGCTTCGGCGCCATGCAGCTCGCCGGCCCCGGCGTCTTCGGGCCGCCGGCCGACCCGGAGGCGGCGAAGGCCGTGCTGCGGCACGCCGTCGAGCACGGCGTCGACCACATCGACACCGCCCAGTTCTACGGCCCCGACGTGGTCAACGACCTCATCCGCGAGGCGCTCCACCCGTACCCGGAGGGCCTGCGGCTGGCGACCAAGGTGGGCGCCCGCCGCGACGACAAGGGCGCCTGGCTGCCCAGCGGCGAGCCGGCCGCCCTCAAGAGGCAGGTGGAGGAGAACCTCCGCAGCCTGCGGGTCGAGCGGATGGACCTGGTGAACCTCCGCCGTTTCGAGCGCGAGCTCCCGGACGGCGCCGAGCCGCCGCTCGCCGACCAGCTCGGCGCCCTCGCCGAGCTCCGCGAGGAGGGCAAGATCGACATGATCGGCGTCTCCAACGTCGGCGCGGACACCGTGCGCGCGGCGATCGACGCGGTCGGCGTGGTCTCCGTGCAGAACGCGTACAGCATCCTGAACCGCGCGGACGAGCCCGTCCTGCGGCTCTGCCGGGAGCACGGCCTCGCCTTCGTCCCGTTCTTCCCGCTCGGATCGGCATTCGGCGGTGGCGGCCCCACCCACCTGGCCGCCGACCCGCGGGTGAGCGCGGTGGCGAGGAAGCACGGCCGCACGCCGACGCAGGTCGCCCTCGCCTGGCTGCTCGCCCGGTACGAGCGGATGCTGCTCATCCCCGGCACCAGTTCGCTCGGCCACCTGGACGAGAACCTCGCGGCCGACTCCTTCTCCCTCGACCAGGAGGACCTGTCCCTCCTCGATGCGGTGGAGCCGGTCCCGCTGGGCGCCTGAACCGCTCCCCGGCGTCCGGCCCCGCCGCCGGATCGGACTCAACTCCCCGCAACAGCACCGGGGCTGACGTCGCCTCAGGCATTGCGCGGGACATACGGCTGTGTCAGCGTCGAAAGCTGTGAGCCTGAGCCGGAGTGACCCCTGGGCCCTGGGATCGGACCCGTACCGCTTCACCCCGGAGGAGTCCTGGCCGCGGCTGCCCGCCGGGTTCGAGCTCGGCGATACCGCCGGCATCGCCGTCGACCGCCGCGACTGGGTCTACCTCTTCAACCGGGGACCGCACCCGGTGGTCGTGGTCGACGCCGACGGGGACTTCCAGCAGTCCTGGGGCGAGGGCGCGTTCGTCAACCCGCACGGCGCCGCGCTGCACCCGGACGGCGAGAGCCTCTGGCTCACCGACAACGGCGACCACACCGTCCGCCGCTACACCCTGGACGGCGAACCGCTGCTGGAGATCGGTGTGCCAGGCAGCCCCGTGGAGCCGATGAGCGGCGGCCCGTTCTGCTGCTGCACCCACACCGCGGTCGGCCCGGACGGCCGCCTCTACGTCTCGGACGGCTACGGCAACGCCCGGGTGCACGTCTACGCGCTGGACGGCGGCACCGCCCGGCTGATCGGGGGCTGGGGCGAACCAGGGGCCCGCGAAGGGCAGTTCAACCTTCCGCACAACCTCGCGGTGGATCCCCGCGACGGCCGGGTGCTGGTCGCCGACCGGGAGAACCACCGGGTGCAGGTCTTCGACGCCGACGGCCGCTTCCTCTCCGCCGTCAACGGGATCCACCGGCCCAGCGGCCTCGCCGCCCACCTCGGCGAGGACGGCCGACTCCGGCTGGTGGTGGGGGAGTTGGCGCCACGTGGGGCGATCAAGTACGAGGTGCCCAACCTGGGGCCCCGGGTGACCGTCCTGGCGGAGGACGGCACCGTCCTCTCCGAGATCTCGGCCGGGGTGCTGGCCGCGCCCGGCCAGGCGCCGGGGCAGTTCCTCTCCCCGCACGCCCTGGCCTTCGACTCCGCCGGCGACCTCTATGTCGGCGAGGTCGGCCACGCGGACTGGCCGACCCTCTTCCCCGGCGTCCCGGAGCCGGCCCGGCTGCGCGGAGTCCAGAAGCTCCGGCGCCTCCGAGCGGGCTGACCCCCGGCGCCTTCCGCGGCTTCCGCGGCCTCCACGGCTCCGGCGGTTTCCGCGGCTCCGGTGGTTTCCACGGCTTCTCCGGCCTCTGCGGGCTTCTTCAGCCCTCCGGCAGGAGCTCCTTCCGCAGCTGGGTCTTCATCAGCTTGCCGTTCGGGTTGTGCGGCAGCTCCTCGTGGCGCAGCCACCAGTGGGTCGGCACCTTGAACGCCGCCAGATGCTTGCCCAGGAACGCGCTCAGCTCCTCCGGCGTCGCCGACTGCCCCGGCCGCAGGTGGACCACCGCGCCGACCTCCTCGCCGAGTTCGCGGTGCGGCACCCCGATCACCGCCGACTCGAACACCGCCGGATGCTCCACCAGCGCCGACTCGACCTCGGTGCAGTAGACGTTCTCGCCGCCGCGGATCACCATGTCCTTCGCCCGGTCGACGATGAAGATGTGGCCCTCCTCGTCGAGCCTGGCCAGGTCGCCGGTGTGCAGCCAGCCGTCGGTGAAGGCGTTCGCCGTCGCGTCCGGCCGGTTCCAGTAGCCGGTCACCACCTGCGGCCCGCGGATGAGGAGTTCGCCGACCTCGCCCACCGGCAGGTCGGTCTCCCCGTCCGGCGCGACGATCCGGGCGTCCGCGACCGGCGAGGGCCGGCCGACGCTGTCCGGCCGCTGCCGGTACTCCTCGTCGTTGTTGTAGGCGCAGCCGGCCGAGGTCTCGGTCAGCCCGTAGCCGATGCCGGGGCTGCGCTCCGGCAGCCGGCTGCCGATCAGCTCCACCAGGGCGGGGGAGGCGGGCGCGCCGCCGTAGCTCACCCCGGTCAGGCTGGAGGTGTCGAACTCCTCGAAGCGCGGGTGGTTGAGCACCTGCCAGGCGATCGTCGGCACGCCGCCGAAGCCGGTCACCCGCTCGCGCTCGATCAGCCGCAGCGCCTCCTCCGGATCCCACTTGTGCATCAGGACCAGCTTCCCGCCCAGCGCCAGCGAGCAGACCAGCACCGAGTGAAGGCCGGTCGCGTGGAAGAACGGCACCGACAGCAGCGTCACCCGCGACTGGTCGCCGGAGGCCGAGGCCGCGAGCAGCTCCTCCACCGTGGCGCCGGCCGCGACCTGCGGGGCCATCCCGGCGTAGACGGTGGTGAGGATGTTGCCGGCGGAGTTGCGGTGGGTGCCCAGGGCGCCCTTCGGGCGGCCGGTCGTCCCCGAGGTGTAGAGGATGGTGGCGTCGTCCTCCGGCTCCAGCTCCACCGCGGGCGGCTCGTCCTCCACCGCGGGCGGCTCGGCGCCGGGTGCTCCGGGCGCTCCGGACGCCTGCGGGTCGGCCATCAGCTCGTCGAAGTGGACGGCGCCGTCCCGCAGACGGCTCCCGCCGGCGCCGGAGCCCGCCGAGCGCCCGCTCGCCTCGTCGGCCCTGATCCGGGTGACGACCGACGGGATGCCGAGCTCGGGCAGCACCTCCGACAGGCGCTCCTCCAGTCGGCTGTCGGTGAAGACCAGGCGGGTGCCGGAGTCGCGGAGGGCGAACTCCAGCTCCTCGGCGGTCCACCACGAGTTCAGCGGCACCGCGACCGCCCCGATCGAGACCACCGCCCAGAAGGCCATCGACCACTGCGGCAGATTGCGCATCGCGATGGCGACCCGGTCGCCCTTCCGGATCCCGTACCGGCCGACCAGGCGCCGCGCCAGCGCCGCCACCGCGCGGTAGTGCTCCTCGAAGCTGTACCGCTCCTCGCCCAGGACCAGGAACGGCTTCCCGCCGTGGCCGCGGGAGGCCTCGAGCACCGCGCGCAGGGTCGGTGGCGAGTTCTTCCAGGCCCGCAGCCGGACACCGCGTACCTCCACGGTCTCCATCTCGAAGAACGCCCCCGGGGCGGTCAGCCGCTCCTGGACCTGATCCTCCGTCAGCCGCAGCTCGGTCACGCGTACCTCCTGATGATCATCCGTTCCCGCTCGACCGTACGACCGGGCTCCGCCGCGCACCATCCCCCTGCACCGAGCAGTTCGGGGCGGTCGTGCCGAGGGCCGTCCACAGGGGCGTGCGGCGGGCCGTTGTGGCCGCCCATCCGGGCCTGTGGCGACCCTGGCGGATTGGCCGGTCCCGGTCTACCGTCGGGTCAGCTCCTCCGGCCTGCCCGGATGGGCAGCCGCGCCGCGCCGACTCCTACGGATCCCTCGGGAGGGACACCGCATGAAGACGAAGGCCGCCATCCTCACCGCCCCCGGCAAGGACTGGGAGATCGCGGAGATCGACCTCGGCGACCCCGTCGCCGGAGAGGTCCAGGTGCGGTTGGCCGCGTCCGGGCTCTGCCACTCCGACGAGCACCTGCGCACCGGCGCGACCCCGATCGGCGGCTATCCCGCGCTCGGCGGGCACGAGGGCGCCGGCACGGTCACCAAGGTCGGCCCCGGGGTGACCGGGCTGGAGGAGGGGGACCACGTGGTCCTCGCCTTCATCCCCGCCTGCGGCACCTGCCGGCCCTGCTCCAGCGGCCTGCAGAACCTCTGCGACCACGGCGCCGGGCTGCTCGGCGGCAAGGCCCTCTCGGACGGCACCCACCGGATCACCATGGGCGACCAGCCGATCTTCCCGATGTGCCTCCTCGGCACCTTCGCCCCGTATGTGACGGTCAACCAGGCCTCCGTGATCAAGATCGAGAAGGATGTGCCGCTGGACAAGGCCGCCCTGCTGGGCTGCGGCGTCTCCACCGGCTGGGGCTCCGCGGTCGAGATCGGCGAGACCAAGGCGGGCGACACCGTGGCGGTGGTCGGCGTCGGCGGCGTCGGGATCAACGCGGTGCAGGGCGCGGCGGCGGCCGGAGCCCGGTACGTGATCGCGGTGGACCCGGTCGAGTTCAAGCGGAAGAAGGCGCTGGAGCTGGGCGCGACCCACGCCTACGCGTCGATGGCCGACGCGGCCGGCCCGATCGGCGAGATCACCTGGGGCCAGATGGCCAACACCACCATCCTGACCATCGGCTACACCGACGGCGACCACCTCCAGCCGGCGCTGGACCTCACCGCCAAGGGCGGCCAGGTCGTGGTGACCGGCATGGGGTCCTACGACCAGATCGACGCCAAGGTCAACCTCTTCACCCTGACCCTCCTCCAGAAGCGCCTCCAGGGCGCGATCTTCGGCGGCATCGGCCCCCGCACCCAGATCCCCCGCCTGCTGGAGTCCTACCGCGCGGGCAGGCTGAAGCTCGACGAGCTGATCACCACCACCTACCGCCTGGAGGAGATCAACCAGGGCTACGCCGACATGCGCGCGGGCCGCAACCTCCGCGGCGTGATCGTCTACGGCGAGCAGGACTGGTAGGGGCGCGCGCCCTGCGCAGCGCCGCAGGCGCCAGTCAGGGGCGCGGGGAACTGCGCGGCCCGCCGCTTACGGTCCGCACGCGGCAGCGGAGGCCGGGGTGCAACCCTCCCACGCCGTTGCCGGGTGCGGCGCCGTAGCCGGCTGGGCGCGCAGTTCCCCGCGCCCCCGATTTGCGCCTGCGGCGCTGCGCAGGGCGGCGCGCGACATCGCGCCGCGAAGCGCGGTAAGCGGCAAGGCGCGGGGGAGGCGAACGCAGAGTTATCCACAGGCTCGCCCAACGGGGCGGGGGAGGCCCGCGGGGGCCGTTAGCATGGCGGGATGGCTCTTGCGGACGACCTGGCGACCGACCCGAACGACGACATCACCGGCACCACCCCCGCCGGTGATCCCGCCGCGCTCGACACCCTGCGCCGGGTCTTCGGCTACGACTCCTTCCGCGGCCGCCAGAGCGAGATCATCGACCACCTCGTCGCCGGCGGAGACGCGCTCGTCCTGATGCCGACGGGCGGCGGAAAGTCGCTCTGCTACCAGATCCCCGCCCTCGTCCGCCGCGGCACCGGCATCGTCGTCTCCCCCCTCATCGCCCTGATGCAGGACCAGGTCGACGCCCTCCGCGCGCTCGGCGTCCGGGCCGGCTTCCTGAACTCCACCCAGTTCCCCGACGAGCGCACCGCCACCGAACAGGCCCTGCTGCACGGCGAGTTGGACCTCCTCTACCTCGCCCCCGAGCGCCTGAGGCTGCCCGCCGTCAAGGACCTTCTGGACCGCGCCGAGATCTCTCTCTTCGCCATCGACGAGGCGCACTGCGTCGCCCAGTGGGGCCACGACTTCCGCCCGGACTACCTGGAACTGTCCCAGCTCCACGAGCGCTGGCCGAACGTCCCGCGGATCGCGCTGACCGCGACCGCCACCGAGGCCACCCGCGCCGAGATCGCCCACCGCCTCCAGCTCACCGAGCCGGAGGCCCGGCACTTCGTGGCCGGCTTCGACCGGCCCAACATCCAGTACCGGATCGAGCCCAAGAACGAGCCGAAGCGCCAACTGCTCTCCTTCCTCCGCAACGAGCACCCGGGCGAGGCCGGCATCGTCTACTGCCTCTCCCGCGCCTCGGTGGAGAAGACCGCCGACTTCCTGGTCCAGAACGGCATCCCGGCCCTGCCGTACCACGCCGGCCTGGACGCCGGGACCCGCGCCGACCACCAGTCCCGCTTCCTCCGCGAGGAGGGCCTGGTGATGGTCGCCACCATCGCCTTCGGGATGGGCATCGACAAGCCGGACGTCCGCTTCGTCGCCCACCTCGACCTGCCGAAGTCGGTCGAGGGCTACTACCAGGAGACCGGCCGGGCCGGCCGCGACGGCCTGCCGTCCACGGCCTGGCTGGCGTACGGACTCCAGGACGTCGTCCAGCAGCGCAAGATGATCGAGACCTCGGAGGGCGACGACGCCCACCGCCGCCGCCTGGGCGAGCACGTCGACGCGATGCTGGCGCTCTGCGAGACGGTGGACTGCCGGCGCGCCCGCCTCCTGGAGTACTTCGGCCAGAAGGCCGAGAGCGCGAACTGCGGCAACTGCGACACCTGCCTCACGCCGCCGGAGACCTGGGACGCGACCGTGCCGGCGCAGAAGCTGCTCTCCACCGTGGTCCGCCTGGACCGCGAGCGCCGGCAGAAGTTCGGCGCGGGCCACCTGATCGACATCCTCCTCGGCAAGCACACCCCGAAGATCGACCAGTTCCGCCACGACCAGCTGTCGGTCTTCGGCATCGGCACCGAGCTGTCGGTCGCCGAATGGCGCGGGGTCGTCCGGCAGCTGCTGGCGCAGTCCCTCCTCGGCGTCGAGAGCGAGTACGGCGCGCTGGTGCTCACGGAGGGCAGCGCCTCCGTCCTCAACCGCGAGCGGGAGGTCCAGCTCCGGCGCGAACCGAAGCGGGTGGAGCGCTCGCGCTCGTCCTCCTCCTCGTCCTCCGGCCCCAAGGCCAAGAAGGCCCCGGTCGACCTCCCCGAGTCGGCCGCGCCCGTCTTCGAGGCGCTCCGCGCCTGGCGCGCGAGCACGGCGAAGGAGCAGGGCGTGCCGGCGTACGTCGTCTTCCACGACGCGACGCTGCGCGAGATCGCGACGACGCGTCCCGGCAGCGTGGCCGCGCTGGGCGCGCTGAACGGCGTGGGCGAGAACAAGCTCGCCAAGTACGGCGAGTCCATCCTCAAGGTCCTGGCGGACCAGGCGCCTGCCGCGCCGGTCACCTCCTTCACCCCCGACCACGACGAGCCCCCCTTCCCCGACGACGAGCCCCCGTACCCGGACGACCCGGAGTTCTGAGCGGCCGGGCGCGGCGCCGCACTCCGCCGCACTCCGCCGCACGCGGCAACGGGGTCCGGGTTGCAACCCGGTCGCCGTCGCCGTGCGCGGCGCCGTAGCCGCTCGGCCGCGCAGTTCCCCGCGCCCCTGATTGCGCGGCTTCGCCGCGGCAACCTCGGGGCCGCGCGACCGGGCCCGGCCGGGCGCGGCGCCGCACTCCGCCGCGCGCGGCGACGGGGCCTGGGTTGCAACCCGGTCGCCGTCGCCGTGCGCGGCGCCGTAGCCGCTCGGCCGCGCAGTTCCCCGCGCCCCTGCTTGCGCGGCTTCGCCGCGGCAACCCCGCGCCCCTGCTTGCGCGGCTTCGCCGCCACCGCCCGGGGCGCCCCACTCTGACGCCCAGTCACATCCTGATCAGGCACGGAATCTTGACAGCTCCGTACCAGCGCAACCATCCTGCCATCTAAACGCGTGCCACCGACAACGTTGTCCAAAGCGCGAAGGAGCGCGGGATCTTGACGCAGAGTCATTCGTTTCCACGCGGTTGGAGACGCGCCCTGGGCGCGCTCGCGGCCGTCTGCTGCATAGGGGCATTCGCCAGCCCCGCCGCCCACGCGGCGACCACCGCCACCCCCGGTCAACTGACCGATCTGGTCAACCCCTTCATCGGGACCGAGAACGACGGCAACACCTACCCCGGCGCCATGGCCCCCTTCGGCGAGGTGCAGATCTCGCCGGACACCGGCCACAACACCGGCTACGACTACACCCAGTCCAGCATCCGCGGCTTCAGCATGGTGCACCTCTCCGGCGTCGGCTGCGGCCTCGGCGGCGACCTCCCCGTGCTGCCCACCACCGGCGACATCACGTCCACCGACGACGCCGCGTACGCCGCCCCCTACAGTCACGCCGACGAGCAGGCCACCGCCGGCTACTACCAGGTCGGCCTGAGCCAGCCCGACGGCAGCAAGATCAACGCCGAGCTGACCGCCACCACCCACACCGGCGTCCAGCGCTACACCTTCCCGGCCTCCGCCGGCGCGAAGGCCAACGTCCTGCTCAACAGCGGTCAGGCGCTGCACAGCGTGAGCAGCAGCACGGTCACCGTCCTGGACGACCGGACCATCGCCGCCACCGTCACCGGCAGCGGCTTCTGTCAGGGCACCCGCCCCTACACCGTCTACACCGTGACCCGCTTCGACCGGCCCTTCACCGATCACGGCACCTGGTCCGGCAGCACGGTCACCGACGGCTCGGACTCCTCCACCGGCAGCGGCCTGCGCGGCGCCTTCGCCCGCTTCGACACCAGCGGGGGCAGCACCGCCGACCGCACCGTCACCGCCACCACCGCCGTGTCGTACGTCAGCACCGCGGGCGCCCTGCGCAACCTCCAGGCCGAAGGCGCCGGCGGTTTCGACCAGCGCAGGGCGGCCACCCAGCACACCTGGGAGAGCTGGCTGGAGAAGGCCCAGATCCAGGGCGGCACCAGCGACCGCCGCCGGGCCTACTACACCGCCCTCTACCACTCCCTCGCCTCGCCGAACACCGGCACCGACGTCACCGGCCAGTACCGGGGCTGGGACGATCAGGTGCACACCGCGAAGGGGTTCACGTACTACCAGAACTGGTCGCTCTGGGACACCTACCGCTCCCAGGCCCAGCTGCTCTCCCTCCTCGCCCCCCAGCAGTCCCGCGACATGGCGATCTCCCTTCTCAAGGTCGACGAGCAGGGCGGCTGGCTGCCCAAGTGGGGCTACGGCACGGTCGAGACCAACATCATGACCGGCGACCCGGTCACCCCGTACCTGGTGAACGCCTTCAACCAGGGCCTGCTCAAGGGCTATGAGAACGAGGCCTACCAGGCGCTGAAGAAGAACGCCGACTCCGAGCCGCCGGCCTCCTCCCAGTTCGAGGGCCGCGGCGCCAACTCGACGTACCTGCAAGACGGTTACGTCATGCTCAACCCGGACGCCCCGCACAAGCCCGGCGACTACGACTACGACCACGGCCCCTCCACCACCCTGGAGTACGCCCTGGCCGACGCCGCCCTCGGCAGCATGGCGCAGAAGCTCGGCCACACCGCCGACGCGGCCCGCTACCTGGCCCGCGGCCAGAACTACCGCAACGACTTCGACAAGAGCACCGGCTGGTTCCGGGCCCGCGACACCCAGGGCGTCTTCACCGGACCGACCGACCCGGCGAACTCCACCGGCTTCCACGAGGGCACCGCCTGGCAGTACATGTGGCTGGTCCCGCAGGACGTCTCCGGCATGGTGTCGATGATCGGCGGCGAGTCCGCCGCCAACCAGCGCCTGGACTCCTTCTTCGCCTACGACCAGCTGGTCCAGGACCCGGCGGGCACCGCCCGCAACGTCTGGGTCAACGGCCCCTACACCTACTACAACCAGGACAAGTACAACCCGCAGAACGAGCCCGACCTCGGCGCCCCGTACACCTACCTCTCCACCGGGCAGCCCTGGAAGGCCACCGACGTCGTCCACGCCGCGCTGACCCTCTTCACCGACGGGCCGACCGGCATGACCGGCAACGACGACCTCGGCGAGATGTCCTCCTGGATGGTCCTCTCCTCGCTCGGGATCTACCCGGTCTCCCCGGGCCAGGCCACCTGGGGCCTCACCACCCCGGCCTTCGCCCGCGCCGACGTCACCCTGGACCGGCGCTACTACCCGGCCGGTCACCTCACCATCACCGCGCCCGGCACCTCGGACGCGGCCCGCTACACCCAGTCCGTGACGGTGGGCGGCAAGAAGCACGACGCCACCTGGCTGACCACGGACGACCTGCGGAGGGCCGGCAGCATCGCCTTCACCGTCGGCACCTCCCCGTCCAGCTGGGGCACGGCCGCCGCGGACGCGCCGCCCGCGATCGACCATGTGTCGGCGCCCCAGCACCACCTCGCGCTGGGCGTCTCGGCGGGTTCGCTGAGCATCGCGGCCGGCGCCACCGGAACGGTCACGGCGACGACCGTGCTCACCGCGCCCGGCCAGGCCCAGGGCACCCTCACCACCTCGGCGGCGGCCCCGCTCACCGCCGATCCGGCGAGCAAGCAGCTCGACGTCGCGTCGGACGACCTGCCGACCACCGTCGGCACCCCGGTGACGATCACCGTCCCGGCCGGCACGGCGGCCGGCGCCTACGCCGTCACCCTCAAGGCCACCGACGCCCAGGGCGACTCGGTGACCCGGACCGTCACGGTCAACGTCGGCTGACCGACCGGTCGCCCGGGGAACTACCTCCGGTGGGCGGGCCCCCTCGACCCCGCCCACCGGAGCCCCCCGGCTCGTGTACCCCCCGGCTTGGCGGCCACAGCTTCGCGGCCCGGGCTTTCGTGGCCCCGGGCTTTCGCGGCCCCGAGCTTTCACGCCGCCAGCTCGCGCGCTCCCCGTTCGCGCGCCCCCGGCGCAGCCGCCCCGGCGCTAGCATGCGGGGCGTGCTGAGCCTTGATCTCCACCCCATCTTCCGCAACAACCGGGATATCGAGCTGGCGATGCGCCAGTTCCTCTTCCGGGCCGCCAAGTCCGGCGAGCCGGTGGTGGAGATCATCCCCGGCAAGGGCTCGGGCCAGTTGCGCAAGCGGGTGCTGGACTTCCTCGACCAGCGCCATATCGCCCGACTCTACGAGCGCCGCGAGATCGACCCCAAGAACCCCGGCCGGATCCTCATCCATTTCCGCCGCGGCTGACGCCGCACTCTCACCTCCTGCCGCCGTCCTCCTCCTTCTCCCGCTGCTCTCCGAGGCGCAGCAGCTCCTGGGCCACCGCGTGGTGCACCTCGCAGACGGCGAGCCGGCGCTGCGCCCGGAGCCGCGCCTCCGCCCCGGCGTCCGGCGGCAGCGCGCGACACGCGTCCCGCGCCTCGGCCACTTCGGACCAGGCCGCACGGACGCGTGCCTGAAGTACCGTCAGATCCGGGGTGCCGCACACGCTTACTAATCTCACATCGCGCGCACAGCTCCTGCGTACACCCTGCGGAGGAGATCGCCCCCGACGGACGGAGGGGCTGGGCCCCGACCCGTCGTCGCGGAGGCGGGGGCTACGGCAGCGGCGGCAGCGGGAAGGAGAAGGCCCGCGGGGCGCCGGCCGGCCGTGCGCCGGGGTAGCTCACCGTCAGCCGGGAGAACCGCAGGCGCCCGGGGTGGCCGGTCCAGCGGGCGGGCCGGTCCAGGCGGACCACGGCGCGGTAGCGGTGGAAGTGCCCGGCCGCACAGTACGGCACGCAGTCGTTGGCGACGTCTGTGCCCACCGCCTTCGCGGAGCCGCCGCCCCACCAGCGCCAGTGCATCCCGGTGAGGTAGTTGTTGCCGTCGCCGCAGGCGATCATGTAGTAGCCCGGCCGCACATGCGGGTGGTTCAGGCAGTCCAGCAGCACCACGGGGGAGTGGGCGGCGACCGCGGGGAGGGTCGCGCTCGCGGCCCCGTACGGCGGCAGCGCCGCCGGGACCGGCCACGCCGCGGCCGTCCCCGCGGCAGCCGGAGCGGATGCGTCCGGGGCGGAGGCGGCGGCGGACCCTGCGACGGCGGTGGCCGAGCCGGGCCCGGCGGTCGCCGAGGCCGACGCCGAGGCCGGGGCCGCGAAGGCCGCCGGTACCAGCGCGGCGGCCAGGAGTACGGCCGCGCCGACGACCGTCCCGAAACGCTTCATGGCAGACCCTTCTGACGGTGCGTCGGACCGTGACCATTCTTTCACGCTCAGTGACGAGAATTCCAATCGCCGTCCGGCCGCACGGGGAGAAAGCGTGCGAATCCCTCCGCGCTCAGCGCTTGCCCCGGCGCTGCGGCCGGCCGGCCGCGCCCCGCCGCGGCTGCTTCTGCTGCTGCTTCGGCGCCGGCTTCCCGCCCCTGCCCGGCTGCGCGGACTTCGCGGCCTTCCCCGAAGCCGCCGCCTTACCTGAAGCCCCGGCCTTCCCCGAGGCCGCGCCCTTCGCGGGCTTCTTCCTCGGCTCCGCCGGCTCTCCGGAGCCGCCCGCTCCGCGTCCGCGCGAGCTGTTCACGGTGCGCCCGCGGACGATCCCGATGAACTCCTCGACCAGATCCGTGCCCCGGTCCTGCCGCCAGGCCAGCGCCACTCGCGAGCGCGCGACCGAGCCGTCCGGGTCCTCCTCGCCCTGCCCGGCCAGCGGCCGGTAGGTCAGATCCCTCCGGTGGTGCAGCCGGGCCAGGGACTGCGGCACCAGCAGCACGCCGATCCCGGCCGCGACCAGCTCGACCGCGTCCTTGGTGGTGGCCGGCCGCTCCCTGGCCGGTACGCCGGGCAGGGCGTCCCAGCCGAGGACGTCGTCCAGCGGGTGCAGCGCCACATCCTCCGCCAGGTCGCCGGCCTCGACCTCCTCGGCCGCCGCCAGCCAGTGCTCCTTGGGCACCACGACCACCGTGGTCTCGGTGTAGAGCGGGATGGCGTGCAGCCGCTCCCGGTCCACCGGCAGCCGCACCAGGGCCGCGTCCGCCTCCTCCGCCAGCAGGGCGGGCTCGGCGCGGTCCGCCTCCACCGCGAGCAGCTCCAGCGGCACCTCCGGCAGCCGCGCCTCCCAGGTCCGCCCCCACTTGCCGGGGATCACACCGGGTACGTACGCCAACCGGAAGCTCTCGGTCACCTGGGTCTCCGTCACGCGGCAAGGCTACCGAGGGTGACGGACGGGCGCTTCGGCTGCCTTACTCTTGTGCGCATGACATCGCCCCGCAAGACCGCCCAAACCATGAAGCCCGCGACCGCGGCCAAGAAGCTGGGCGTGTACCTCCCCGCCACCCCCGCCGAGTTCCAGGACGGTCCGGTCTCCCGCGACGAACTGAACGCGCTCCAGGCCGCTCCGCCGGAGTGGCTGACCGAGCTCCGCCGCAACGGTCCGCACCCGCGGCCCGTGGTGGCCGCCAAGCTCGGGGTGTCGATCTCCGGCCTGGCCCGCGGCGGCGTCACGGAGGCGCTGACCTCCGACCAGATCGAGGCCCTCAAGGAGGAGAACCCGGACTGGCTCCAGCGTGAGCGCGCCACCCAGGCGGCGGTCCGCGAGGAGGCCCGCCGCCTCAAGGAGAAGCAGGCCCAGGAGGCTCAGGAGGAGCAGGCCTGAGAGAGGCGGCAGCCGCCTCCGGGCATCCCGCCGCCGAGCTCGCGCCGGCCCCTCTTGGGCGCCGGCCCGGCCCCGGCCCCGGCCCACCGGCGCCCGGCCCCGGCCCCCGGCGCCCGGACCACCGGCCCCCGGCCCCGGCCCCGGACCACCGGCCCCGGCCCCGGCCCCCGGCCGCCCCGTCCCGTACGGCGGCGGCCGGGGGCCGTCTCTTCGCGCGAGGCGGCGAGGCGCCCAGCCAAGTCCCCCGCGAGGACGAGCCGATGGGGGAGAGGCCGGGGCGCCGCAGGACCCGCGTGACGCGCTGAGCCGGTTGACCCGCCCCTCTCGCCGGCTCCCGGCTGCTGGCTGCCGGGCCGCCCGTCGGCTTCCGCCCGCCGGTTCCCCCCGCCGGCCACCGCCCCGGGGCTCGGCGCTCCGACCACGCTGCGTCCGCGGACCCGGACGATCCCCATCCGCCCCCGCCCATCAGCGAATTGACCCCCCATCAGGAACGTTCCGAAAATCATCGGGATTGGCAGGGGCGGTGCTGGGCAGGCGATCGTCACCTCGGCAGAGCGCAAAGCGGCCCGTACGTGCCGCCGGCAATCGGGAGGAGACGACGATGGCGACCAGCATTCGGACGGCGCCGGCGGCCACGCCGGTCCGTCACCCTGACGGCCTCGACCCGGCCCACGCGGCCGGACGGGCGCCGGCAGTGGCCCCGCCGCCCGGCACGGGCGGAACCGGCGCAGGCGGAACCGGCGGAACCGGCGCCGACGGCGGCGGCATGGACGGACTGCCCGAGGTGTCCGACCCCTCCCGGGTGGCGCCTGCGGACGCCCGTGAGCTGTCCCGGGAGTTCTTCGTCAGGCTGGCGGAGCTCGAAGAGGGCACCCACGAGTACCAGTACGTGCGGAACACCCTGATCGAACTCAACCTGGCCCTGGTCAAGTTCGCGGCCCGGCGGTTCGCCACCCGCAGTGAGCCGATGGACGACATCGTGCAGGTGGGCACGATCGGCCTGATCAAGGCGATCGACCGCTTCGACCCCTCCTACGGGGTGGAGTTCCCGACCTTCGCGATGCCGACCGTGATCGGCGAGATCAAGCGCTTCTTCCGGGACACAAGCTGGGCGGTGCGGGTGCCGCGCCGGCTCCAGGAGCTCCGGCTCGCGCTGGCCAGGGCGAGTGACGACCTGGAGCAGCGCTTCGGCCGCCCGCCGACGGTCCGCGAGCTCGCCGAGCGGCTCGGCCTCGAGGAGGACGAGATCGTCGAGGGCCTCTCCGCCAGCAACGCCTACACCGCCGCCTCGCTGGACGCGGCCTTCGCCGGCGACACCGAGGAGGACGCCCAGAGCAGCCTGGAGCAGCGGATCGGCTTCGACGAGCCGGCGCTGGAGGGGATCGAGAACCTCCACTCGCTCAAGCCGCTGATCGCGGAGCTGCCGGAGCGCGAGCGGACCATCCTGGAGCTGCGTTTCCGCGACGAGCTCACCCAGTCCCAGATAGGGGAGCGGCTGGGCATCTCGCAGATGCACGTCTCCCGGCTGCTCTCGCGGACGCTGAGCC
Source organism: Phaeacidiphilus oryzae TH49 (assembly GCF_000744815.1). Lineage (NCBI taxonomy): Bacteria > Bacillati > Actinomycetota > Actinomycetes > Kitasatosporales > Streptomycetaceae > Phaeacidiphilus > Phaeacidiphilus oryzae. The sequence goes on along the minus strand of NZ_JQMQ01000005.1, from coordinate 1,552,520 downwards.
GGCTGCGGGAGGGCCTGCTGACCGACGGGGACCCTGGCGAGGGCCGGCGGATCCCGCCCGGCTGACCCGTTCGGCGCCGCTCCCGATGGCGGGTGTCACGGGGGCCCGCCGGGGCAGGAGAGACAGTGGAGACCGGTCGCCGGTTCCGGTGGCGTCGAGTGAGGGAGGCACCACGTGACGACCCGAACCCCCTCGACGGAAGCGCCCTGGCCGGACGCCCGGCCGCCGATGCGGCAGACCCGGCGGCTGCTGCTGGGCGAGGCCCGGGGCGTGGTGGCCCGCTGCCGGCGGTTCACCAGCAAGGCGCTCGGCGACTGGGGGCTGCCCGACGGCTCCGCCCCGGAGACCGAGGACGTCCTCCTGCTGGTCTCGGAGCTGGTGACCAATGCCTGCCTCCACGCGGGCGGGCCGGAGGAGCTCCGGCTGGAGGCGCAGGGCTCCGGCCGGCTGCGGATCGCCGTCCGGGACGCCAGCCCCGTCGGCCCGGCGCCGCGCGGGGACCGCAACGGAACGCTTCCGGGCGGACACGGACTGTTCATCGTCGCCCGGCTGAGCGCCGACTGGGGCTGGCAGCCGGTCTCCGGCGGCGGCAAGGAGGTATGGGCACAGGTGGCCCTGCCCGCGCCGTTCGGCAGGACGGCGGGCCGGCCCGAGGAGCGCTCGGGCGGTAAGGGCGAGGCCCGCGGCCCGGCGGACCCGTCGCGGCTGCTGGGGAGTTGGACGTAGGTGGCACCGTTCCGCCGCCCGCACGGGAGTCCGTGCGGGCGGCGGAACGGTGCCGGATGTCGGAGTGGCGCCACCGAGGGTGGACCCGGGCCGGGAGGCTGAGTTGACGGATGAGACGGCGGCGGCGGGACTCGCGCTGCGAGTGGACCGGCGCCCCGGCGGCGCGGTCGTCGTCGCCTGCGACGGAGAGCTGGACCTGGACACCGCGGGCGAGTTCGAGGCCGCGGTGCGCGAGGCCTTCGGCGGGGGGCGGACCGCCCCTGCGGCGCGGGTCGTGGTGGACTGCTCCGAGCTGTTCTTCTGCGACTCGTCGGGTCTCAACGCGCTGCTGCGGCTGCGCCAGTCCGCCACCGACAAGGGCATCGGGATGTGCCTGGCCGCGGTGCCCGAGGGGGTGCTGCGGCTGCTCCGGGTGACCGGTGTGTCCGAGGTGCTGGACTGCCGCGCCGACGTCGAGGGCGCCCTGGTCGACTGAGCGTGGAAACAGGTCAAATACCGGCACCGGCGGCGCGCCGGTCCTGTGATATGTATTCACCGTCCCGGTACCAACTGGGCACAGGACCGTCAGTCGAGGAGGGCCGCCCAGTGCCGGGTGCGGACAGCGCCCACGAGATGCCCGCTCTGGACCGGCAGGGGACCGAGCGGCTGGGCATCCTGCTGGTCGAGGACGATCCCGGGGACGCGCTGCTGGTCGAGGAGCTGCTCGCGGACAGCGGCCTGGAACGCGAACTGAGGTGGGTCCGCTCCGTCGCCGAGGCGGAGAAGGCCCTGCAGGCGCTGCCGGGGCCGCCCGTCCCCGCGACGGTGCCCGCGCCCGCGGGGGAGGGCGGCGCCGCCGCCCGCGGGGGCCCGCTGCACTGCGTCCTCCTCGACCTCCACCTGCCGGACGCGGTCGGTCTCGACGGGCTGCGCCGGATCCTGGCCGCCGCCCCGCACGCCGCCGTGGTGGTGCTCACCGGCCTCTCCGAGGAGCGCACCGGCCTCGCCGCGGTGGCCGCGGGCGCCCAGGACTACCTGGTCAAGGGGCGGGTGGAGGGCGACCTGCTGGGCCGGGCGATCCGCTACGCCGTCCAGCGCCGGTACGCCGAGCAGGCCGCGGCCGCCCTCCAGGCCGGCCGGCTGCAGGCGGCGGAGAACGCGCGGCTGGAACGCGGGCTGCTGCCCACCCCCCTGGTCCGCGACCCCCGGGTGCGGATCCGCGCCCGCTACCGGCCGGGACGCCAGCAGGCCCTGCTGGGCGGCGACTTCTACGACGTGGTGGAGGCTCCCGACGGCATGCTCCACGCGGTCGTCGGCGACGTCTCCGGCCACGGGCCGGACGAGGCGGCGCTCGGCGTCTGCCTCCGGGTGGCCTGGCGGGCCTTCGTCCTGGCCGGCCTCTCCGGGCCGCCGCTGCTCCGGCTGCTGGAGCGGGTGCTGGTCGCCGAGCGGGCGGGCACCGAGATCTTCGCCACCCTGACCCAGCTGTCCATCGCCCCCGACCGGCGCGAGGTGCGGGTGCTCAGGGCCGGGCACCCGGGCCTGCTGCTGCGGGAACCGCCCGAGCGGGTCCGCTTCATCGAGCTCCCCGGCGGCCCCGCCCTCGGCATCCTGCCGGAGCACGCGGACTGGCCGGAGAGCACCCTCCAGGTGCCGCCGGGCGGGGCGGTGGTGATCTTCACCGACGGACTGATCGAGGGCCGGGTCGGGAGCGGACGCGAACGCCTCGGCGAGGAGGGTTTGGTGGAACTGGCGAACCGGCATCCGGACCGGCCGGCCGACGACTTCCTGGACGCCGTCATCGACTCGGCGCAGCGGCTTGCCGCGGACAGCGGGGGGCTGGCCGACGACGTCGCCGTCCTCCACCTGGAATGGGGGCATCCCCGATGAGCGCCGACGCCCGGCAGGACGCCCCGCAGGACGCCCGGCAGGACGCTCGGCGTGGCGGCGGGCGTACCGGACGGAGCATCGGCCTGCTCACCGGCCTGCTCACCGGCCGGCCTTGGCTGCGCCGGTCGCGGTGGAGCGTGCGGCAGTGGTTCATGCTGGCCTTCGGCTCGATCGGGGCGGTCGCGGTCGTGGTGGGGATCGCCGGCGCGATCCTGCTGGCCCGGGCGGACGCCGCCGGGCAGCACCTGGTGGACCAGGTGGCCCCGGCCCGGCTGGCCGCCGCCCAGCTCCAGTCCGCGCTCCTCGACCAGGAGACCGGCGTACGCGGCTACCTCCTCACCGGCAACCGCGACCTCCTCCAGCCCTATGACCAGGGGCTGCTGATCGAGCGCCAGTCGGTCGCGCGGCTCACCTCGGCACTCGGCGACGAGCCCCGGGTGCGGGCCGACCTCACCGCCATCGAGCGCGCCGCCGGCGCCTGGCGCACCCAGTTCGCCGAGCCCGCGCTGAACGCCTCCGGGCGGACCGGCGCCTCCGGCGGGAACGCCGGCCGGGCCGGTGGCGGCGACGCGGCCCGCCGGATCGCCGGATTCGACGCCGGGAAACCGCAGTTCGACCGGCTGCGCGCGCTGCTCGGCACGCAGAGCAGGGACCTGGACGCCCAGCGGACCACCGGAGAGCACCGGCTCTCCGTCGCCCAGCACCAGCGGGACGTCCTCTTCGTGGCGCTGCTCGCGGCCTTCGTGGTGATCGGCGGCGGGATCGCGGTGCTCGTCCAACTCGCCGTGATCCGGCCGCTGCTGACCATCCGCAAGGCCGCCAACCGGGTCGCCGGCGGCGAGCTGCGCTACCGGATACCCGACCACGGCCCGTCCGATCTGCGGGCGGTGGCCCAGGCGGTGGAGGAGATGCGCTCCCGGGTGATCGCCGAGCTGGACGCGGCCCAGGAGCAGGAGCGGCGGCTCCGGGCCCAGGGCGAGGCGCTGGACGCCCAGGCCGTCGAACTCCGGCGGAGCAACGCCGACCTGGAGCAGTTCGCCTACGTGGCCTCGCACGACCTCCAGGAGCCGCTGCGCAAGGTGGCCTCGTTCTGCCAGCTGCTGGAGAAGCGGTACGGCGACCGGCTGGACGACCGCGCCCGCCAGTACATCGACTTCGCGGTGGACGGCGCCAAGCGGATGCAGAACCTGATCAACGACCTGCTGACCTACTCCAGGGTGGGGCGGGTGCACGGCGCGGACCAGACCGTGGACAGCGAGGCCGCGGTGGACCGGGCGCTGGACAACCTCTCCGCGGCGATCGAGCGCGGCGGGGCCCAGATCGAGCGCCCGGACGAGCTGCCCCAGGTGCACGGCGACCCGCTGCTGCTGGGGATGCTCTGGCAGAACCTGATCGGCAACGCGGTCAAGTTCCGCTCCCCGGACCGGCCCTCGCGGGTGGTGGTGCGCTGCGCGCCGGACCCGGAGGACCCCGGGATGGCCCGCTTCTCGGTGGCCGACAACGGGATCGGGATCCCGGAGGAGTTCCGGGAGAAGGTCTTCGTGATCTTCCAGCGGCTCAACGCCCGCGACGAGTACGAGGGCACCGGGATCGGCCTCTCGCTCTGCAAGAAGATCGTCGAGTACTGCGGGGGCCGGATCTGGGTGGAGCGCTCCGAAGACCCCGGCACGAACATCTCCTTCACCCTCCCGCTCGCCCAGGAGGTGCCGGCGCAGCGGACGGCCGCCGCCGACCCGCCCTCGGCGGCGGCCGGGGCCCCGGCGCCCGGCGGCCCTGCGACCGAGGGCGCCACGACCGACGGCCCTGCGACCGACGGCCCTACGACCGACGGCCCTACGACCGACGGCCCTACGACCGACGGCCCTGCGACCGAGGGCCCCGACGGCCCTGAGGCCGAAGCCCCCACGACCGACGGCCCCCGGGCCGAAGCCCCACCGACGGAAGAAGCCCATGCAGCCGAGCACTCCTGAGCCGATCGAGGTCCTGCTGGTCGAGGACGACCCCGGCGACGAGCTGATGACCCGCGAGGCCTTCGAGGACAACAAGATCGGCAACACGCTGCATGTCGTCCGCGACGGCCTGGAGGCGCTGGACTTCCTCTACCGCCGCGGGGAGTACGCCGACGCCCCCGTGCCGGACCTCGTCCTCCTCGACCTCAACCTGCCCAAGTACGACGGCAGGCAGGTGCTGGAGAAGATCAAGTCGGACCCGGAGCTCACCCACATACCGGTGGTGGTGCTCACCACCTCCTCCGCCGAGGAGGACATCCTGCGCAGCTACAAGCTGCACGCCAACGCGTACGTCAGCAAGCCGGTGGACCTGGACCAGTTCATCGCCGCCATCCGGCACATCGACGACTTCTTCCTCACCGTGGTCCGGCTGCCGCGCGCCCGCCGCGAATGACGTCCGTCCCGCATGACCTGCATGACCTGCGGATCATCGGGCACGCGAAACGCAGAAGGACGTGTGACCGCGAAGGAGGACCACCACCGTGACCGCCATCAAGAGCACGCTGCCCGAGACCGACCTCAAGGTCACTGCGGAGACGCTGCAGGACACCCTCGCCGATCTGATCGACCTCTCGCTGACCGCGAAGCAGGCGCACTGGAACATCGTCGGCCCGCGGTTCCGCTCGGTCCATCTGCAGCTCGACGAGGTGGTGACGCTGGCGCGCAGCTACACCGACACGGTCGCCGAGCGGGCCTCGGCCCTCGGCGTCAGCCCGGACGGCCGGGCCGCCACCGTGGCCCGCAGCAGCTCGCTGCCCGAGTACGCCTCCGGCTGGGTGTCCGACGACGACACCGTGCGGGCGCTGGTCCGCGCGCTGGGCGAGCTGGTGGCCCGGATGCGCGACCGGATCGCCGCCACCGAGGGGCCGGACCCGGTGACCCAGGACCTCTTCATCGGCCTCACCGCCGAGTTGGAGAAGCAGCACTGGATGTTCCAGGCGCAGACCGCCGGGTGACCGGGGAGAGCGCCGCCGGGCTGCCGGGTCGGCCGGGCCGGATGATCGCAACAGCGGACAGGGGCGCGGGGACTCCGTGAATCGGAGTCCCCGCGCCCCTGTCCGCTGGGCTGCGCTGATCTCGGCTGACCTGAGCCTCGTCGCCGAACCGAGCCTCGTCGCCCCCCTCAGGCTGCGGCCGTAGGCGGTGCGCCGAGGATCTCGTTCGCCCGCGCGAGCGCGGCCTCGATGTCGCGCACACCGCAGTACACGCACAGCGTGTACTCCAGGTCCTCGCGCTGTCCCGGACCAGGAACGCCGGCCGTGACGGCCGTGTAGCGCTCCACAAGGCGGCGCAGCACCAGCGGATCGACGATCGCCATGAAACCCTCCCGTGGAAAGTCGGTGAGCACTGCGCGCCTACCCGGCTTCAGCCTCTCCTAACGCGAACCGGCCCAGCGGCATCCCGACCACGCAGGCGCCAACTCCGCACCGCCGACTGGTAGTTGGCCACACAGGGCACCCGGGCCCCAGAGGTGGCCCCGCTGGGGTCTCGCCGCCGGGTGCTCGTCGTCGGGGTCTCGCCGCCGAGGGTTTCGTCGCTGGGGGTTTCGTTGCCAGGGGCCTCGCCGCCGGGCCGGGCCGGCCGATGACGGTCCGTCAGCCGGCCGTCGGCGCCGTCAGCCCCGTGCCCAGCGCGGTGAGGACCGCGAGCCCCCCGGCCACCAGGTGCAGTCCGGTGCACCAGAGGCAGACCTCCTGGTCGCGCAGGAGGTCGGCGTAGAAGAGGTAGACCAGCGAGGCCGCCCCCACCGCGCTCAGCCCGAGCCGCGTCGCACGCAGCGCGGGGGAGCGGCTGCGCCAGGCCGCCGGAGTGTGGAGCCCGGCCGCGACGAGGAAGTACGCCAGCGCCGGCCAGTCCACCGGTACACCGCCCCAGAGCGCCGCCTCCGCCGTGCCGCCGGACGGCCCGTCCACACCGGCCGCCAGCAGCGCCGCGATGGCCGCCCCGGAGAGCGCGAACGTCAGCCCGGCCACGACCAGGACCCCGCCCGGCAGCGGTTCCACCACCCCCGCCGGCCCGGTCTCCGAGGCGCCCTGCGCCCGGCCCGGCTCGGGAGCGCCCGGCTCGGGGGCGCCCGGCTCCTCGGCGCCCGGATTCGAAGCGTTCGGCTCGGCGACTCCGCTGATGCCCACGCGCATACCGCTCCTTCCGGCCGCCGACCGCCGGCCGCCACAAGCGGGGTCTGCCCGCGCGGCACCCGGCGGCACACCCCGACTCTCCCCGCTCGGGATCCGCCCCCCGCGCACGCTCGCCGCCCACGCGCCCTGGGCGTCCTCCGCGAAAGACGCTCGTCAGCCGCCCGCGGTCCCGCCGGGTGCCCGCCGCCCCTGCCGTACCGCCGCGGAGTCCGGCTGCGCCGGCAGGGCATAGGCGGCGGGCGGCGGGGCGGGATCACCGGCCGGCCCTGCGGAGCCTGCCGGGCAGCGGACAGAAGAACAGGCTAGGCTGTTAAGTACGGCCTGTCATAATGCCCAGTCTTCGAGGAAGTGACCCCATGCCCACCCCCTCCGCCGCTCCCGGCGCCGCCGGCGCCACCGCCCTGCTCGTGATGGACGTCCAGCACGCCACCGTCGGCCGCCTCCCGGACGCCGACGCGTACCTCGCCCGTCTCGGGGAGGCGGTCGGCGCGGCCAGGACCGCCGGCGTCCCGGTGATCCACATCGTCCTCGGCTTCCGTCCCGGCCACCCCGAGGTCCACCCGCGCAACGTCGTCTTCTCCGCCCTCCCGGCCGACGCGCTGGTCCCGGGCGACCCGAACGGCGAGATCCACCCCGCGGTCGCCCCGCTCCCCGGCGAACTGGTCGTCACCAAGAACCGGGTGGGCGCCTTCACCGGCAACAACCTGGACCAGCTGCTCGCCGCGGCCGGGATCGAGCACCTGGTGCTGACCGGCATCGCCACCGGCGGCGTGGTCCTGGCCACCGCCGTGCAGGCCTTCGACCGCGACTACCGCCTGACCGTCCTCTCCGACGGCTGCGCCGACCTCAAGCCGGAGTTCCACGAGGCCCTTCTCGCCGGCTTCTTCGCCAAGCGGGGCACCGTCAGCACCGTCCGGGACTGGGCGGACTCGCTGTCCTGAGAGCGACGAGGATCACCCGCGACCCGCCGCCGTCCGGACCGTGGGCGCTGGCTAGCATGAAGGTCACCCTCAGCTAGCCCGAAAGATGAAGTTGTGACTGTCAACGACGACTTGTTCACCGACTGGAAGCGCCGCGAGGAGATCGCCGAGGCGATGATCCCGATCATCGGGAGGCTGCACCGCGAGCGGGACGTCAACGTCCTGCTGCACAGCCGCTCCCTGGTGAACAAATCGGTGGTCAGCATCCTCAAGACCCACCGGTTCGCCCGCCAGATAGCCGGCGAGGAGCTCTCGGTCACCGAGACCATGCCGTTCCTCCGGGCGCTGGCCGACCTCGACCTCGGCCCCTCGCAGATCGACCTCGGCATCCTCGCCGCCGGGCACAAGGCGGACGACCGCGGCCTCTCGGCCGCCGAGTACACGGCGGAGGCGGTGGCCGGCGCCATCGGCACCGGAGGGCTCGAGCGCGGTGCCGGCCGCGATGTCGTCCTCTACGGCTTCGGGCGGATCGGCCGGCTGCTGGCCCGGCTGCTGATCGAGAAGGCCGGATCGGGCAACGGCCTCCGACTGCGCGCCATCGTGGTCCGCCCGGGCGGCGGCGACACCGAGCAGGACCTGGTCAAGCGCGCCTCGCTGCTCCGCCGCGACTCCATCCACGGCCAGTTCAACGGCACCATCACGGTCGACCCGGAGCACCACCGGATCATCGCCAACGGCAACGGCATCCAGGTCGTCTACTCCAACGACCCCGCCGCCGTGGACTACACGGCGTACGGGATCCAGGACGCCATCCTGATCGACAACACCGGCAGGTGGCGGGACCGCGAGGGGCTCTCCCAGCACCTCCGCCCCGGCATCGCCAAGGTGGTGCTGACCGCCCCGGGCAAGGGCGACGTCCCCAACATCGTCCACGGCGTCAACCACGACACCCTCAAGCCGGACGAGCGGATCCTCTCCTGCGCCTCCTGCACCACCAACGCGATCGTCCCGCCGCTGAAGGCGATGGCCGACGAGTACGGCGTGCTCCGCGGCCACGTGGAGACCGTCCACTCGTTCACCAACGACCAGAACCTGCTGGACAATTACCACAAGTCCGAGCGCCGCGGCCGCTCCGCGCCGCTCAACATGGTGATCACCGAGACCGGCGCCGCCTCGGCCGTGGCCAAGGCGCTGCCCGACCTCAAGGCGAAGATCACCGGCAGCTCGATCCGGGTGCCGGTGCCGGACGTCTCGATCGCCATCCTCAACCTCCAACTGGCCCGCGAGACCAGCCGCGAGGAGGTCGTGGACTACCTGCGCGAGGTGTCGCTGACCTCCCCGCTGCGCCGCCAGATCGACTTCACCAACGGGCCGGACGCCGTCTCCAGCGACTTCATCGGCTCCCGGCACGCCTCGATCGTCGACGCCGGAGCGACCAAGGTGGACGGCGACAACGCCATCCTCTACCTCTGGTACGACAACGAGTTCGGCTACTCCTGCCAGGTCGTCCGGGTCGTCCAGCACGTCTCCGGCGTCGAGTACCCGACCTTCCCGAAGCCGGCGACGGTGTCGGCGGTGTCGGCGGTGTCGGCCGTCCAGGCGGTCTCGGCGGTCTGACGGCGGTTCGCTTTCACCACGGAATGGTCCGGCCGAGGTAGTCCAGATACTCCAGGCCGGGCCTTTCCCTCTTCTCCAGAAGCACATTCACCAGATTGGGCACGCTCTCCTCGATCGTGAGCCGCGCATCCGGCCCGCCGAGTTCCGTCCGCACCCATCCCGGCGCCATCAGCACGAACGCCCGGCCATCGTGGCCGGCCTCCGACTGCCGCACGGCGAAGCTGCGCATGAACATGTTGAGGGCGGCCTTGCTGCCGCGGTAGACCTCGCGCAGCGCCGTCCTGTTGTTGGTGATGCTGCCCTGCCCGGAGGACATCGCGCCGATCAGCCCGTCCGGGGTCACCAGGCCCTCAAGGGCCTCGACCACGCGCATCGGGCTGAGCGCGTTGGTCACCATGACCTGCGTGAAGTCCTCCGCCGAGACCAGTCCGATCGGGGTCTGCTCGTTGTTGGTGGTCCCCGCGTTCATGAACAGGATGTCGAAGACCCGCCCGGCCAGCCGCTCCCGCAGGGCGGCGAGCTGCTCGGGCGCGTTGATGTCGAGGATCTCGATTCCGACCCGGCCGGGCCATTCCTCGGCGAGCGCGTGGAGAGGCGTCCGCTCGGATCCGGCCCGGACGGTTCCGGTGACATCCCAACCCTTCTTCAGGAATTCCGCGGCCATGGCATGGCCGAGTCCGCGCGAGGCCCCGACGATCAGAATGCTCGGGGCCGCATTCCCGGCTTCGCTTGCTTTGCTCGATGAATTCGATGGCATGACTCGAATGCTAGGATCTAGAGCGCGCTCTAGATCAAGCCGAGTGCGTCCGGGACGAACCGAGAGACAGGGAACGGCGTGATGTCGGCACCCGAGGCCGTACCCACCGGAGAGGCCGTGACCATCGGCGAGGCCGCCCGCCGCACCGGCGTCAGCGTCCACACCCTCCGCTACTACGAGCGCACCGGCCTGATGGCCGCCTCCCCGCACCGCACCAGCGGCGGCAGCCGCCGCTACTCCGCGGCGGACCTCAAGTGGATCTCCATGTGCACCAAGCTGCGCGCCACCGGGATGCCGATCGACCTCATCCGCCAGTACGCGGAGCTGGTCCGGGCCGGTGAGGGCAACGAGGCAGAGCGGCTGGAACTGCTCGAGTCCCACCGCGAGCAGGTCGCCGCCGAGATCGCCACGCTCACCGAGAACCTCGGGCTGATCGACCACAAGATCGACACCTACCGCCGCCGCCTCGCCGAGGGCACCGCCCACGGCCTCTGGACCACCCCGCGCACGCCCTGAGGGCCTGCTCGGCGCGCGCCGCTCAGCGTGCTCGGTGCGTTCGGGCCCCCTCGGCGACCTCAGCGCGCGAAAAGGGCGCCTCCCCACGAGGGGGGAGACGCCCTTCGAGCGAACGGCCAGACCAGGCCGGGCCGGCCGACGATCCGGCCGACCGTCCGGGCCGGCCGACCGGCCGTCCTGGCCGACCGACCGTCCGGGCCGGCGGGCCGTCCGTCCGGGCCCACCGACCGTCCGGGCCGGCAGGCCGGCAGGCCGGCAGGCCGACCGGCCGACGCAGCGTCAGCCGGCCCGCCCGCCCCGGCTCACTTCCGCTTCAGCTCGAACCGGTCCAGCTCCATGACCTTCGCCCAGGCCGCCGCGAAGTCCTTGACGAACTTCTCCTTGGCGTCGTCGGCCGCGTAGACCTCGGCCACCGCCCGCAGCTCGGAGTTGGCGCCGAAGACCAGGTCCACCCGGCTGCCGGTCCACTTCAGCTCGCCGCTCGCCCGGTCGCGACCCTCGAACGCGCTGCCGTCCTCGGCGACCGGCTTCCACTCCGTGCCCATGTCGATCAGGTTGGCGAAGAAGTCGTTGCTCAGCACGCCCGGGCGGTCGGTGAAGACGCCCTGCTTGGACTGCTGGTGGTTGGCGCCCAGCACGCGCAGGCCGCCGACCAGCACGGTCATCTCGGGGGCGCTCAGCGTCAGCAGGTTGGCCCGGTCCAGCAGCAGGTACTCGGCCGGCAGCCGGTTCGCCTTGCCGAGGTAGTTGCGGAACCCGTCCGCGCCCGGCTCCAGAGCCGCGAACGACTCGGCGTCGGTCTGCTCCTCCGAGGCGTCCGTACGGCCCGGGGTGAACCGCACGTCGACCTGGACGCCGCCGTCCTTGGCGGCCTTCTCCACGGCGGCGTTGCCGGCCAGCACGATCAGGTCGGCCAGCGAGATCTTCTTCCCGCCGGAGGCCGACGAGTTGAACTGCGCCTGGATCCCCTCCAGGGTGCGCAGCACGGTCGCCAGCTGGTCCGGGTCGTTGACCTCCCAGCTGCGCATCGGCTCCAGGCGGATCCGGGCGCCGTTGGCGCCGCCGCGCTTGTCGCTGCCGCGGAAGGACGAGGCCGAGGCCCAGGCCGCCGAGACCAGCTGGGACACCGTCAGGCCGGAGTCCAGCACCTGCTGCTTCAGCGCCGCCACGTCCGCCGCGTCCACCAGCGGGTGGTCGACGGCGGGCAGCGGGTCCTGCCAGATCTGCACCTCGTCCGGGACCTCCGGGCCGAGGTAGCGGGCGATCGGGCCCATGTCGCGGTGGGTCAGCTTGTACCAGGCGCGGGCGAAGGCGTCCTTCAGCTCCTCCGGGTGCTCCAGCCAGCGGCGCGAGATCTGCTCGTAGATCGGGTCGAACCGCATCGAGAGGTCGGTGGTGAGCATCGAGGGGTGGCGGCGCGCGGCGGGGTCGTGCGGGTCCGGGACGGTGCCGTCGCCGGCGCCGTCCTTCGGCCGCCACTGGTTGGCGCCCGCCGGGCTCTGGTAGAGCTCCCAGTCGTACTTGAAGAGGGTCTCCAGGAAGCTGTTGTCCCACTGGGTCGGGGTCGGGGTCCAGATCACCTCCAGGCCGGAGGTGATGGTGTCGTTGCCCGATCCGGTGCCGAAGCTGTTCTTCCAGCCGAGGCCCTGGTCCTCCAGCGGGGCCGCCTCCGGCTCCGGGCCGACGTGGGAGTCGGGGGCCGCGCCGTGGGTCTTGCCGAACGTGTGGCCGCCGATGATGAGGGCGGCGGTCTCCTCGTCGTTCATCGCCATCCGGCGGAAGGTCTCGCGGATGTCGCGGGCCGCGGCGACCGGGTCCGGATTGCCGTTGGGGCCCTCCGGGTTGACGTAGATGAGGCCCATCTGGACGGCGCCGAGGGGCTCCTCGAGCTCGCGGTCGCCGCTGTAGCGCTGGTCGTCAAGCCAGGTGGTCTCGGGACCCCAGTAGACGTCCTCGTCCGGCTCCCACACGTCCTCGCGGCCGCCGGCGTAGCCGAAGGTGTCGAAGCCCATCGACTCCAGGGCGACGTTGCCGGCCAGGATCAGCAGGTCGGCCCAGGAGAGCTTGCGGCCGTACTTCTTCTTCACCGGCCAGAGGAGGCGGCGGGCCTTGTCCAGGCTGACGTTGTCCGGCCAGCTGTTCAGCGGGGCGAAGCGCTGCTGGCCGGCGCCGGCGCCGCCGCGGCCGTCGGTGATCCGGTAGGTGCCGGCGCTGTGCCAGGCCATCCGGATGATCAGCGGGCCGTAGTGGCCGAAGTCCGCGGGCCACCAGTCCTGAGAGGTCGTCAGGACCTCTTCGATGTCCCGCTTGACGGCCGGGAGGTCGAGGGACTCGAACTCCTTGGCGTAGTCGAAGTCCTCGCCCATGGGGTTGGCCACGGCCGGGTTCTTGGCAAGGATCTTCAGATTGAGGCGCTCGGGCCACCACTGGCTGTTGCCGCCGCCCTGCGGGGGCGTGAGGGCACGTCCGTGCGCAACCGGGCAGCCACCTGCGGCGTTCGCATCTACGTTCTCAGACATGGGCATCCTTCCGGACCTGGTGGATCACGGTGCACAGGTACCGCGGGCGGGGAGCCGCCGAGGGGCGCCGACCGGTGCCGACCGGTGCAGACCGGTGCCGGTCGCCGCCGATCTCCGCCGTCCCGGCGCCGTCCCGCCCCTTGGCTCTCGCCGGAGCCGATCCTACGATGGACAGAGTCTAAGTCAAGATGTAAGCCAAGCCCGTATCCCATCGGAGTGAATCCGTCCCGTACCGCCCACCGCCCCACCGAACAGGCGTACAAGCGAACAGGCGAACAGGTGATCCGACATGAGTGACCTGCTGCAACGGCTTCGCGCGCGCGGCTGGCGGATGACCTCCCAGCGGCGCGTCGTCGCAGAGGTCCTGGACGGCGAGCACGTCCACCTCACCGCGGAGGAGGTGCACGCCCGCGCGACCGCCCGGCTGCCGGAGATCGCCCGGGCGACCGTCTACAACACCCTCGGCGAACTGGTCGCCATCGGCGAGGTCGTCGAGGTCTCGACGGACGGCCGCGCCAAGCGCTACGACCCCAACGCCCGCCGCCCGCACGAGCATCTGGTCTGCTCCCGCTGCGGAACGATCCGGGACGTCCACCCCACCGGCGACCCGCTGGCCGCGCTGCCGCCCTCCGAGCGCTTCGGCTTCACCGTCACCACCGCGGAGATCACCTACCGCGGCCTCTGCCCCGACTGCGCCGCGAAGGGCGACCGCCCGTGAAGATCACCCTCACCTTCGACAACGGCCCCACCCCGGAGACCACCCCCCAGGTCCTGGACGCCCTGGCCGCCCACTCCGTCCGGGCCACCTTCTTCCTGGTCGCCGACCGCCTCCGGGACCCGGCGGCCCGCGAACTCGCCGCCCGCGCCGCCTCGGCCGGCCACTGGATCGGCAACCACACCCTCACCCACACCGTCCAGTTCGGCGACGCCCCCGGCGACCCCGAACTGGTGGCCCGCGAGATCGCCGATGCCCAGCACCTCATCGGCGACCTCGCCGCCGGAACCCCCGAGCTCCTCTTCCGCCCGTACGCGGGCGGCGGCATCCTCGACCGCCGCGTCTTCGGCAGCGCCGCCCTCGACCACCTCCGCCGGCACGAGTACACCTGCGTCCTGTGGAACTCCCTGCCCCACGACTGGGACGACCCGGAGGGCTGGGTCGACCGCCTCCTCGCCGACGCGGCCGCCCCCGACTCCCGCGACTGGAGCCTGGTCGTCCTCCACGACCTCCCGACCGGCGCGATGGACCACCTCCCGCGCCTCCTCGACGAGCTCTCCCGCCGCGGCGCCGACCTGGTCCAGGACTTCCCCCCGAGCTGCCTCCCCCTCCGCCCCGGCCACCCCGACCTCCCCCTCGCCCACCTCACCGCCGACTGACACCGCCGACCGCCGATCACCGGGGGTGCGTACAACCACCCCCCGAAGTGCGGTATTGTTTTCCCCGTCGCCGGGCAACCGGCCGACAGGCCAACCGCCGCAAGGCAACCGGCCTCGGGACGTGGCGCAGCTTGGTAGCGCACTTGACTGGGGGTCAAGGGGTCGCAGGTTCAAATCCTGTCGTCCCGACAGCCGAAAGGCCCGTCGGATCAGGGAGTTAAATCCCAGGTCCACGGGCCTTTTGTAGTTCTCGGAGCCGATCACTTCACGACGCGCAGATGCCTCGGCCGCTCCGCCTTGGGGACCACCTGGGGACCAGGCGCCTCCCGAGCGCGCGCGAGATGCGGCTCAGCGCCTCTCCGGCCAGCTCGATCGACCGCAGGTCGGGGTGCAGATAGCGCTGCGTCGTGGCGATCGACCCATGCCCGGCGATCTTCTGCAAGACGTGCAGCGGAACGCCGGCATCGGCCATCCACGTCAGCCCGGTATGCCGCGGATCGTGCCGCCGCAGGTACTCGTACCCGAGCGTGACCACGACCTCATCCCAGTGGGTGGCGTCCCGCAGGACCGCCGTGGTGATCCGTCCGCCGCGCGGCCCGGTGAACAGCCGCGCCATCGGATCAGAGCCCACCGAGTCGAGGCGCTGTTCCACCAGCGGCCGGATCGCCGGGATCAGCGGGATCTTGCGGCGCCGCTTGCCCTTGGTCCCCTTGTCGCGCAGTCCGCCGGGGCCAGGGGCGGTCTGTCGGCACGAAGATCACCGAGGACCGGGACGAACTGCTCGCGTTCTACGACCTCCCCGCCGAGCACTGGATCCACCTGCGGACCACCAACCCGATCGAGTCGACCTTCTCCACGGCCAAGCTCCGCACCACGGTCACGCGAGGCGCAGGCAGCCCCGCGGCCGCGCTCGCGAGGGTGCTCAAGCTGGTCGAGTCCGTCCAGGCGCGATGGCGTGCGTTCACCGGAGCCCCCCTGGTGTCCCTGGTCCGCGCCGGCGCACGATGGGAGGACGGCGTCCTGGTCGAGCGCGAGGAGCAGGCCGCATGAACCTCCACGAGATCGTGCAGAACCCGGACGAGCACGTCCGCTTCGCGGCCTACCTCGAAAGGCTGGAGCAGGTCGCCGAGAGAGACGAGGTCGACCTGGTCAGCCGCGTGCTCACCGATCCGGACCAGACGATGGCCCAGTCCGCCGTGCTGCGGCACCTGGACCGTCGCGCCGGCGACCTCTACCCCGGCCCCGCCTACCAGGGGTGGGCACAGGCGATGGGCCAGGCCGCGTTCGGCCACCCTTTCCTGGGCCAGCGCCTGCGGGAGTGGTCACTCTTCCGCGCCGTCACGCTCAAGCTTCCCTGGCAGCCGGACGACCTGCTCACATCATCCAACTGGCTCCAGCTCAAGACGGCCGCCGGGTCGAACACCGAGGCCATCGAGACCAAGAGCTGAAAACAACTCACCCACAACTCCTGGCTATTGCTCCTTGTGGACCAGGCCTACCGGTTCTTCGGCGAGAGCTCTCAGTGCCTGCAGGCGGCTGTCGCAGAGTGGGCCCGCACCGGCCTCGGCCCCGTGCGCGATGGTCTGAGCCTGCTCCACGATGCAGGGGCGGACCAGGACGATGGCAAGGACGAAGACCTGGAGGTCGGGATGCGTCCGGGAACCGCAGCGGTGCTGCACCTCGCCCTGGCCGAACTTGCCGGCGAGGCCTGGGCCGAGATCCAGCGGCCGGTCGGCGAGCCCACGCCGCTGTTCGCCTCGCTTCCGCGCATCATCCAAGGGCGGGACCGCGAGTGGCTTCGGCAGTTCGCCCGCTGCTTTGAGGATCTGGCCGCGGACTTGGAAGCCGAGGGCTGGGTGGAGCCGCGCTGTACCGGCGAGGAGATGGCCCTGCATCTGGCCATCGATTGCGCCGAGCAGCTTGCCAAGTGCCGGCCCTACGCGGTCCAAGACGCCATCTCCTCGCTGTCCCAACACCGGAGTGACTTCGACTCGGGAATGTGCTCGGACATCCTGTTCGAGGACCACGACGTGCTGATGCTCTACGTTTCACTGGCTGGACGGCGTCGTCAGGAAGGTCTCTGCCCCTGGAAGGAGGCCTGGTGGCGGGTGCCCTCCCAGGGGCAGGGATTGTGCCTCGTTGTTAGAGGTAGTTGTTGATGTCGGTGCGTCCGGTGACGGTCCAGTTCTTGGTGGGGCGGGTGAGGCCGCCGTCGCCGCTCGGGTCGGCGGTCATCGTCAAGGCAGATTGAGTTCCGCTGCCGTAGTCGTAGAAGAGGACGAGGTCGCTCTTGCCGTCGCCGTTGGTGTCGGCGGGGACGAGGGCGGTGGTGGCGCCGCCGAAGGTGGTGGATTCGTAGCGGCGGACGCTGGTCCCGAGGCCGCCGTCGCCGTTGGCGTGGGCGGTGAGGGTGAACATGGCGACGTGGGCGGACTGGTCGGTGTAGTGGTACATCAGCGCCACATCCGAGCGGCCGTCGCCGTTGAAGTCGCCGGCGGTCATGAAGGCGGTGTTCGGGCCCCAGTCGGGGCTGTCCCACAGGCCGGTGGGGGTTCCCAGGCCGCCGTCGCCGCTCGAGTCCGCGGTCATGGACAGCAGGGCGACGTGGTAGTTGGAGTTGTCGGTGTAGTTGTAGAAGAGGACCAGGTCGCTCTTGCCGTCGCCGTTGAGGTCGCCGGCGGCCAGGTAGCGGGTGTTGGGGCCGAAGGTGGTGGACTCGTAGCGCTTGACGGGGGCGGTGTCGGTGAAGCCGCCGTCGCCGTTGGCGTCGGCGGTCATGGTGAAGACGGCGACGTGGGAGCCGGCGTCGTCGCTGTAGTGGTAGAAGATCGCCAGGTCGCTCTTGCCGTCGCCGTTGAAGTCGCCGGCGGTGAAGAACTGGCTGCCGGAGCCGAAGCCGGTGCTGTGCCAGATGGTGGCCGGGGCGGCGTAGCCGCCGTCGCCGGAGGCGTGCGCGTACATCACGCCGATCGCGGTCTCGCTGCTGGTGTTGGGGTACTTGCACAGCAGGGCGACGTCGCTCTTGCCGTCGCCGTTGAAGTCCCCGTTCGTGGCCAGGACGGTGCCTGGGCACCAGCTGGAGGAGGCGAGCTTGACCGCCGGGGCGCTCAGCGCGCCGGTGCCGTCGGCGGTGGAGGTGTAGAGGGCGCCGCCGGTGGTGGTGAAGGCGGTGCCGTCGTCGCCGTTGGCGGTCGGCTGCAGGTGTGGGGTGGCGGTGTGCGGGATCGCCAAGCCCTCGACGGAGAGCTGGTGTTCGCCCCAGCCGGGGGACTGGATCTGCTCGATGGCGTTGGTGGTGCTGGTGGGGTCGAACTCGGTGGCGTCGGCGGTGGCGGCGCCCTTCTGGGTGATCAGGGCACCGTCGCGGGTGACGGCGGCGAGGTCGGGGTGGCCGTCGCCGTCCAGGTCGCCGACGGAGAAGACCAGGGGGTAGGCGTCGGGGGTGTAGTTGGTGCCGATCTGGGTGCCGGAGCCGAGGGTGACTGAGCCGCCGGAGAGGTGGGCGGGGAAGGCGTAGACGTTGCCGGTGGAGTTGGTGCGTGCCCAGATCGCGGCGACTCCACCGTCGCTGGTGGTGTTGCCGGGGGCGATGAGGGTGTAGCGGTCCCAGTTGAGGGAGGGCATGAGGCGCTGGGGGGTGTTGAAGGAGTCGGAGGCGTTGCCGGGGAAGAGCCACAGCTGGCCGCCGTTCTCCTGGGTGACCAGGTCGGGCCAGCCGTCGCCGGTCATGTCGCCGACGGCCAGGAGGTGCTCGACCGAGGACCAGGGATGGTCGCCGGTGGAGTCGGTGGTGCCGGTGGCGTAGCCGTCGCAGCTGCCGTCGGTGGCGGTGCACGTGGGACGGGCCACACTCTTGATCATCTTGGTGGGGGCGAAGTACTCGTAGGTGGCCGGTTCCGCGGCACCGGTCGGGTCGGTGTTCTCGAACAGGGCGAGCTGCCCGGAGGTGTTCAGCGCCCACAGGTCATCGACGCGGTTGTTGGTGGTGCTGTGGTCGGGGCCGCTTCGGTGGACGTACTGGGCGTTCGCCCACGTGCTGGTGCCGTTTGCGGAGTTGGGGCCGTCGATGGCGGAGGAGGCGAGCACCGGGGTGGCGTCGCCGGTGGTGAGGGTGGTGGGGTAGGAGCGCAGGGCGCCGTCGATGGACTGGGCGAGGATGTCGGGGTGGCCATCGCCCGTGAGGTCGCCGGGGGGGACGTTGGTGGTGGAGTTCCAGGGGAGGTAGAAGGTGTAGCACTCGGTGGCGCTGCGGTTGCCGGCGGCGTCCACGGCGTCGATCCAGACCGTGTTGGTTCCCCAGTTGGAGAAGCCGGACAGGCTGAGGGAGGCGGTATAGGCGCCGCCGCCGGTGGAGGTGGCGGTGATGTGGGTGCCACCGTCGTCATCCAGGGTGCTGGCGTCGTTGGTCGCGTAGGAGAAGTGGGTGACCCCGCTCCAGTTGTAGCCGGTCTCGGCGTCGCTCGGCTTGTCGCTGGCGTTCAGGCTGAGGGCGACGCTGGGATGGGCCGGGTCGAGGTTGGCGCCCTTGATGCAGGTGCCGTCGTCGATCGCGTTGCCGTTGAGCTGGAAGGCGCTGGGTGCGTGGGCGTCGTAGAGGAAGTGGCAGACGGTACCGGTGTCGGAGTGGGCAATGCCGTCGTCCGCGCGCAGGAACCAGCCGTATTCGTGGCCGTCGGTCAGGTCGCTGATCGGTATGGATTTGGTGGCGGTGCCGCCGGAGGTGATCCAGCCGTTGTCCGCGTTGGAGTCCAAGGTGCCGCTGGGCACGCTGGTGGTGCCGCCCAGGGAGATGACCGCGGGGGTTCCGGAGGCGGTGTTGTCCCACAGCGCGAACTGGCCGCGCACCAGCTGGCCGGCACCCGCGTCGGCGTCCTTGACCGGCGCGCGCAGGGTGACGGCGCCGCCGGAGCCGCCCGAGCTGATCCAGCCGAACGTGGAGGAGTCCGTGCTGCAGCCGGGGCCGGCGGGGGCGGTGGAGTTGGGCACGGTGGACATGCCGGTCGGCACGTCGGGAATGGTGTCGTAGGTGTAGACGAGGGTGGCGGTCTTGGCGAAGCGCTTGAAGGCGTCTGCGTTGGCCTCGCTGCCCACCAGTTCCAGGGTGACCACGCCGTCGCCGTCGCTGGATAGCGCGGAGGTGACGTTGAAGTTGGTGGCGGTCGCGCCGGCGCAGCCGGTGTTGTAGGCGCCGCCGATGGACTGGGTGTCCAGGTAGGTGGCCATGGCGTCGTGGAAGTTGTTCCACGTGGTCGAGACGCCGATGTGGGAGGCCATGCTGTAGGCCTTCACGTCGTAGGCGGTGCAGTCGAATTTCGCGACGTAGGTCTCGTCCACGTCCAGCGTCGCGGAGTGGATGACCTTGGGGTCGATCCAGGTGCCCACGTTGAACTGGTAGAAGCTGCGCTCGACGCCCTTGGGGTCTTCGTAGCCCTGGTAGCCGACGCCGATGCCGTGGGCGTCGTAGGTGGTGTCGGCGTCCCAGTTGGAGGTATCAGGGGCGCCGGACTGGATGTAGGTGTAGTGCGCGGCGCTGGTCGACCCGTCCACCCAGGTCGGGGTGTAGCTGGGGTCGATGTAGACCGGGTAGGTGGTGGAGGAGCCGGTCAGCAGCCCCTGGTCCGGGGTGAGTTGGAGAGTGCCGGAGTCGACGTGCACGGCCACCGGTGCCACCTGGTCGCCGGGCGCGGGCGCAGGGGCGTCGGTGCTGTCGCTCGTGGTGTCGGAGGTGGCGGCGAGGAACGCGGACCGGGTGGTGCTCGCCTGACTTGTGCTGCTGGAGTCCCACATCAGCGGGGCGGGGGAGTGCAGGGCCACCGCCCCGTCGGGGGTGGTGCCGGTGAGGTTGCCGGCGCTGTCCGCGCCCAGCGTCATGCCGTCGGTGGTGGTGGAGAAGGTGAGGGTGCTTAGCGCTGGATTCTGTGCGGCGGCCGCGGTGCGCACGATGATGGTGTCGGTGAAGCCGCCTTGGGCGTTGGCGGTCACCGACAGGTCGGTGTCCGGCAGAACGTCGGGGTACAGGGCGGTGGCCCCGGTGACGGTGGGCACCGGCAGTGTGGTGGGCCAGTTGAAAGCGATCTTGTGGCCGTCGTTGTCGATGGAGGCCAGGGCCCCACTCCCGCCGTTTGACAGGGTGAGCGCGGCGGTGCTGGCGGCCGGGGACCACGAGCCGTCGCTGTTCTGGTGCAGGGCCGCATCCAGCGGCGTCCAGGTTCCATTGCGTTGCACGCGCTGCGGTTGGGCCGTGGTCGAGCGGGTGAACGTCCCGTCGGGTTGAGCCAGGAGCGTGGAGAAGGCGTCGGTGGCGGCGTCCACTGTGACGGGCGCGCCGCTGCTGCGGGCCTGCGCGGAGGCGGCGATCTCGGCCTGCTGCAGGGCGCCCGGAGAGGCGGCGGCGGGCGGGAGCGGCACGCTCGGGGTGTCCTCCGCATGAGCTGGCGGCATGGAGATGCCGAAAAGGCCTGTGGCGAGGATTCCTGCGATCAGTGCCCCGAGGGCGCGGCTGCGGGGCCATGTGCGTGTGCGTGGGGTGTGGGTCACGGCAGCCGCTTCTCCTCCTGGGCGGACGGGGTCACGCGGGACGCTAGCTCCTGCCGGGCGCGCGGCACAAGCACAAACCCCATGCTGAGCAGGCATTCTGACGTGCAATCAGGGACTGATGCGGCACATGGACCAAAGGGAACTTCGCGGCCTTTTCGGGTTCGTATGTGGGCTAACTGACGCGGTCACAACATCCTTTGCCTGGGCTTTGCCATGTAAGAGACCGGTGAGCCTTATCCTCATCGCCGACTGTGATCTCTTACTTACCGAGCGCGGGAGCCGATGTGATACCCCGTCATCACCGCAGCGCACGCTGGCGATCGCTGCTCAGCAGCGCCGCAGCACTATCGGTGATCTCCGTGCTGCTCACCGCCGGACCGGCGGCCGCCGTGCACCGCCCGAAGTTGTGGTCGCCGGGGCCGCTGCCCGCCCAGACCTCGGTCGCAGTCCACAAGGCCACCCCGACCCCCGGCCCGCGCTCGCAGCCGGCAGCGCTGCGCGCGGCCTTGGCGGCCAAGCAGCCCAAGGACACCGGCCCGTCCGCCGTGCACTGGCCCGGTGCGGCCGCCGCCGACCTACACCTCGCCGGCACCCCCCACACCCCCTACCTGGCGACCCGCTCGGCCACGACCGGCCCGCTCAGCGCCCCGGCACTCGCCGCCGCGGCACCGGCGCACACCGCCGCGGTGCCGTTGACGGTGGCCCCGGCCGGCCAGCTCACCGGCAACCTCCTGCCACCGGGCAAGTCCACGAACGCCGCGCGGGCGGCCGACCAGGCGGCGGCCACCCCGCAGGCCGTGCACGTCGCGGTCGCCTCCCGCAGCGCCAGCCACGCCTCCGGCATCGACGGACTGCTCGTCTCCCTCTCGCGCACCGACGCATCCCGGGCACCCGAGCGCGTCTCGGTCGCCCTGGACTACTCCGGCATTCAGGACGCTTACGGCGGCGGTTACGCCGACCGGCTGCACCTGACCGCCTATCCCTCCTGCCTGCTGACCACCCCCGCCAAGGCCGCCTGCCGTGTGGGCACCCCGGTCGCCGCCTCGGCCAACGACCTGGCGCACCACCGCCTGGTCGCCGACCTCACCCTGCCCGCCACCACCGCGCCGCTCACCCTCCCGGACGCCGCCACCCCGGGCACAAGGACTACCGCGGCGAACAACAACGTCGTGGTCCTCACCTCCACCGCAGACGCCTCCGGCACCTCCGGCGACTACAAGGCCTCCACGCTGGCCTCCTCATCCAAGTGGGACACCAGCGGCGCCACCGGCGCCTTCACCTACACCTACCCGATCACCGTGCCACCGGCCCCCGGCGGCTCGGCCCCCGAGCTCGCCTTGTCCTACAACTCTCAGGCTGCGGACGGGCGCACCTCGCAGACCAACAACCAAGGCTCCTGGGCCGGCGATTCCTGGACCCTGTGGCCCGGGCAGATCACCCGTTCCTACCGCACTTGCGCTGACGACGGGGAAGCCAGCGCGAATCAGGAGCAGTGCTGGGCCGGTGACAACGCCACCATCAGCCTCAACGGCGAAACTCACGACCTCGTCCCAGCCGGCGATAACAAGTGGAAGTTCGCCGATGATGACGGCTCCGTTGTGCAGGAGCTCTCCGGCGCCAGCAACGGCCTGAACAATGGCACCTACTGGCAGCTGACCGATCGTGCCGGAAACACCTTCGTCTTCGGCGCCGACCACCTTCCCACCGGCCTGGGCGGCAATGGCAAGGACACTTCGACGGCCTCCGCCTGGGGTGCCCCCGTCTACGGCAACAACTCAGGCGAGCCGTGCAACGCCTCCACCCTGGACGCCTCCTGGTGCACTCAGGGCTGGCAATGGAACCTCGACTTCTCTGTGGACGCCCACGGCAACCTGACCGTCTACCACTACGCCACGGAGACCAACTACTACGGCCGCGGGAGCACCCACACCCCCACCGCTTACACCCGCGGCGGCGCCCTCACCTCGATAACCTACGGCCAGAAGGCCACCGACTACCTCGCCGGCACCTCGGCCCCGGACAAGGTCACCTTCACTCGGGCGGCCGAGGGCCGCTGCGACCCCGCCGGCTTCACCTGTTCCGGCGCCACCCTGAGCAGCTCCAATGCCTCCCACTGGCCCGACGTCCCCTATGACCAGAACTGCGGCTCGAGTTCCTGCTCCCACTACGCGCCCAGCTTCTGGACCAACGACCGGCTGACCACCATCGCCACCAGTGTGTGGGACACGTCCCTGTCCACGCCCGGCTACCGCACCGTGGACAGCTACGCGCTCAAGAACCAGGACTTCCCCAACCCAGCCGACGGCACCACGGGCGTGAACAACTCCGTCTCACCGAAGGCGATGTGGCTTGATTCGATCCAGCACACCGGCGCCGACACCGGCGCCGGCGGAGCAGCCGTACTGGAGAACCCGGTCACCTTCAAGGGCGCCTTCTACCCCAACCGCGTCCCCGGACTGAGCGAACCCGCAGTCACCCCACTCAGCCGGCAGCGCCTGACGTCCATTACGAACGAGTCCGGCGCCGTTACCGCCGTCACTTATCAGAACGACACCTGCTCGCGCACCAGCCCACCGAGCGAGGACAAGGACGCCACCACCTGCTACCCGGTGCGCTGGACCCCGCCCGGATACAGCGACCCCATCCTCGACTGGTTCAACAAATACCTGGTCGGCGAGGTCGACGTCTCCGACAACACCACCACCAACTCCCCTCCCCAGGTGTCCAAGTACGACTACTCGGCCGGCACCGCGGCCTGGCACCACGACGACGACGAGATCACCGCCGCCAAGTACCGCACCTGGGATCAGTGGCGCGGCTACTCCCAGGTCACCACCCGAACCGGCGCCGGCACCGACCCCGTCACCAAATCCATCACCTGGTACCTGCAGGGCATGGACGGCGACCTGAACGCCGACGGGAGTCACAAGAGCGCCTCGGTCACCCCGGCCCACGGCGCGGCGATCACCGACAAGGACCCCTGGGCCGACACCGCGTACCAGACCACCACCTACGAGCACGATGGCGGCTACGCCCGCCAGCGCACCATCACCATTCCCTGGCTCTCGAGCGCCACCGCCACCCATGCCCGCGGCGGTAACCTCCCCGACCAGGTCGCCTACCACACTGGGACCGCCGCCGAGTACAAGATGGGCTGGATCACCGGCTCCACCTGGCGTACCTCCGCGGTCCTGACCACCAACGACGACGCAACCGGCCTGCCCACCGCCGTTGACGACCGCGGCGAAGTCGATGCCAACGACACCCCTGTCGGCAACTCCACCCCCGAGAAGTGCACCCGCACCACCTACGCCGGTAACAGCGCCGGAACCATCGCCGGCCTACCAGCCGAGGTCGTCGCCGTTAGCGGTGACTGCACCACCAAGGCGGACGCTGCCCACACCCTCACCGACACCAAGACCTTCTACGACGGCTCCACCACCCTCGGTACCGTCCCCGACAACGGTGCAGGCGACGCCACCTCGACCATGAGTCTGAAGGACTGGAACGGCGCCGGCGGAACGGCCGAATGGACCACCTCCGCCAAGACCTCCTACGACTCCTACGGCAGACCTACGTCCGCCACCGATGCGATGGGTCGCACCACGCAGACCACCTACCTGCCTACTGGCACCAAGTACCTGCCGATCAGCATCCAGACCACCAACCCCAAGGGCTGGAACGCCACCGACACCCTGGACGTGGCCCGCGGACTGACCACTAAGTCCGTGGACGTCAACGGCACACCGTCCACCGCGACCTACGACGGCCTCGGCCGGCTGACCGCCGACTGGCTCCCCGGGCACCCCCAGTCCACATATAGCGCCGCCCCGAGCTCCCGCTACACCTACTCGGTCTCCAACACCGGCCCTTCGTGGGTGGAAACCGAGACGCTACGCGACGACTTCACCTACCGCCCCGACTACACGATCTACGACTCTTTCCTGCAGCAGCGCCAGGAACAGAGCATACCTCCCGACGGCAGCACCGCCGCCCGCCTGATCAGCGACACCATGTACGACTCGCACGGCCAGACCGTGATGAGCGACCAGCCCTACTTCAGCCAGGGCACCGCCCCGAGCCCCGACTTCGTTCTACCCGTGGACGCCGCCATCCCCGGCGAGACCTTCACCACCTACGACGGCATGGGCCGCACCACCAGCTCCACCTTCAAGACCGGCGACGGCACCAACCAGACCACCCAATGGGCGACCACCACCGCCTATCCCAGCACCGCGGAGACGGACGTCACCCCGCCCGCCGGCGGCACCCCCACGGCCACGCTGACCGATGCCCGCGGCAACACCGTCGAGCTGCGCCAGTTCCATGGCGCCGCCCCCACCGGCGCCTACGACTCCACCACCTACGCCTACGACGCACTCGGCCGCCAGGCCAAGGTCACCGACTCCAGCGGCAACACCTGGACCACCAGCTACGACGCCCTCGGCGACAAGGTCAAGACCACCGACCCGGACACCGGCACCACCCTCACCGCCTACGACGACGACAAGGAACCCACCAAGACCACCGACGCCCGCCACGCCCCCTCCGGCGGCATCACCACCACCTACGACACCCTCGGCCGTCCCACCGACACCACCGCCACCTCCGCGGACGGCATTACCACGACCAAGCTGACCCACACCGACTACGACCCCACCGGCGCCCTCGGCCAGGTCGCCGCCACCACCAGCTACGACACCGCCGGCCGCGCCTGGAAGAACACCATCACCGGCTACACCCCCGACTACCTCACCACCGGCAACACCCTCACCGTCCCGGCCGGCGCCGCCGGCAACAGCAGTGACCTCACCTACACCACCGGCAACACCTACCGCACCGTCACCCGCCAGCCCGACCAGACCACTCTCCCCGCCATCGGCCCCATGCCCGCCGAAACCGTCGGCTACCAATACAACGAGGACGGCCTCCCAGTCGTCATGGGCGGCAAGGACGCCTACGTCGCCTGGCTCGACTACACCCACCTCGGCCAACCCCTGCGCGCCAGCATGGGCGTGGACCCCACCACCATCGCCGAGACCTACACCTACGAGCCCTACACCCAGCGCCTGATGGGCACCCAGCTGCAAATGCAGACCGGCACCACCACGGTCGAGGACACCAGCTACACCTACGACCAGGCCGGCGACATCACCTCCACCACCGACATCCAAGACGGCGGCGGAAGCGCCAAGACCGACACCCAGTGCTACACCTACGACTACCTCGGCCGCCTCACCCAGGCCTGGACCGACACCGGCGGCACCACCACCGCCCCCGACCCCTCCATCAAGGCCCTCGGCAGCTGCACCCACACGACCCCCCAGGCCTCCAACCTCGGCGGACCCTCCCCCTACTGGCAGTCCTACACCTACGACGCCACAGGCAACCGCACCAGCGAGACCGATCACTCACCCACCGGCGACACCAGCCAGGACGCCACCACCACCGAGACCTACCCCGCCGCCGGCGCCCCCCAGCCGCACGCCGTCACCTCCACCAGCACCGGCGGCAACACCGGCGGCGCCCAGACCTTCAACTACGACGCCACCGGCAACACCACCGAGATCACCCAGGCCGCCGGCACCAAGCTCCTCGCCTCCGGCGCCACCATCGCCTCCGGCCACTCCGTCACCTCCAACACCGCCCGCCTGTCCATGCAGGCCGACGGCAACCTCGTCCTGTACTCCCTGCAGTCCGGACAGGCCATCTGGTCCTCCAACACCGCAGGCCACCCCGGCGCGAGCGCCGCCATGCAGACCGACGGCAACTTCACCGTCAAGGACACCGACGGCACCATCCTGTGGTCCACCGGAACCAGCAGCCCCGGCGCCATCGCCAAGGTCCAGGACGACCACAACTTCACCCTCTACGACACCACCGGAAACTCCCTGTGGTCCAGCGGCACCTACTCCGCCTCCTCCGCCTCCAACGACGCCGTCTTCACCTACGACGACCTCGGCCGCCTCGCCACCCTCACCCAGGGCAGCACCAAGACCACCTACACCTACGACGCCGCCGGCGACCTCATCGCCCGCAACCGCGCCGGCGCCACCACCCTCTACCTCGGCACCGACGAACTCGTCCTCGGCTCCACCGGCCTCGCCCACTCCGACACCCGCTACTACTCCCTGCCCGGCGCGCCCACCGCCATCCGCACCGCCACCACCAGCACCAGCAGCTCCCTCAGCTTCGAATACACCGACCCCCACGGCACCGGCACCACCGACATCTCCGCGGACAACAAGACCGTCCAGCGCCGCATGTACACCCCCTTCGGGACCGACCGCTCCCCTGGCGGCAACCCCACCACCTGGCCCGGCAGCAAGGGCTACGTCGGCGGCACCGCCGACACCATCACCGGCCTGACCAACCTCGGCGCCCGCGAATACTCACCCGCCCTCGGTCGCTTCCTCACCAC
This sequence comes from Phaeacidiphilus oryzae TH49, assembly GCF_000744815.1. Taxonomy (NCBI): domain Bacteria; kingdom Bacillati; phylum Actinomycetota; class Actinomycetes; order Kitasatosporales; family Streptomycetaceae; genus Phaeacidiphilus; species Phaeacidiphilus oryzae. Next base: position 1,525,117 of record NZ_JQMQ01000005.1, on the reverse strand, counting down.
CGACCCCGTCCAGGCCCTAAGTGACCCGCAGCAATGGAACGGCTACGCCTACGCCGACGACGATCCGGTCAACGAGTCAGACCCCTCCGGCTTGTGCCCGCGGGACCTCTGTGACGGCTATGGGCAAAACCCCTTGTCTGCCGAGGGGAGGAAAAACGCGCCCCGCGGAACCGTCTACGGACACCCATCAGACCATCACGGAAGCGCGGACAACTCGCCTAGCTGTACCAGCTCCATCCCGGGATGCCCAGGATATGAGCCACCGCAGCCAAAGATGCTCAAGGTCGCCAAGCGGGTCTACGTCGACTCCGGCTGGGGGAAGGCGGCCCAGTTCGCACGCGCCTACCAGGACTACACCCATCAATGGTGCTCCTCCGACTACGGAAAGGCCAGCTGTCCGTACACGAGCGCACAAGGACCGGACGACTACCAGCGCCTCTATACGATCATGATGGCCTGCAGCGAGATCGGCGGATGTCCAAAATCCGTCTTCGCCTTCACCAGCCTCACGACTGCCGGAATTCGAGAAGGCCTGGCCGTCGGAGGCAAGGACGGTATCCGCAGTGATGGCGAAGAAGGCGGATTCGGCTGTAGCTTTGCTCCCACGACACCCGTCCTCATGGCCGACGGAAAGAAAAAGCCGATCGGTAAGATAAAACCCGGTGACAAGGTCGAAGCCGCCGACCCTGACACCGGAAAAGATACGGGTGGACGCGCCGTCGAACATGTCTGGATCAACCACGACCACGATCTCCTCAACCTGACCCTAAAGACAGGGCAGGGGCACATCGCCACCCTCAAGACCACCGCCAATCATCCCTTCTACGACCAGACCGCCCACACCTGGATAGCCGCCGGCAAACTCACCCCCGGTCACCACCTCGCCACCACCGCAGGTCACGCCGCCTCCGTCCTTGCCGTCACCTCCACCCGCGGAACCGCCGACCGCGACAACCTCACCGTCCAGCAACTCCACACGTACTATGTTGTGGCGGGCGGCACGCCAATCCTGGTGCACAACTCAAACGGCTCATGTCGCCTGTGGCCGAACTTGGAAAAGGATGACCCCATCCACCCGATGACTCCGACGCCCATCGGCGATCTCAAGAACGCCACAGGTAGGTTTATCTACGTACTTATGGAAAATGGTGATTTGCGCGTCACTCGCCTGGGCGGCCAGTACGGGCACATCGACCTGGCTCAGGGAGATGACGTGGCTGCCGCCGGTGAGTTCAAGCTATACAATGGGCGTCTCAAGGAAATGGATAACCGCTCAGGTCACTATCAGCCCTCAGGGCCGGACCCGCGCATGGCGGCCGAAGAAGCGTTTAGTCAGGCAGGATTCGACGTCGGCCCAAATACATACAGGGAGCGCTGGTAGATCGCCGTGCGATCGTGAAGGAGGGAGCAGCGGTGGAATCGGATGCAGCAGAATCGCAGTCAGGGCCGGAGATCAGCTCTTTGATTGCAAGGTTTGAGGATATTTCACGCGTCCTGGATGCCACTAATTCAACGCTAAGCATTGATCCGATGCTGGCGGAGCTCGCACGGGAGCTGGAGGTGGCAGGTGAACTTGAAAAGGTCAAGCCTGCAGTTCTCTGGGTCTTGCGTTCCAGCGATTGCTCTGCAGCTGTCGAGATTGTTCAATTCCTGGCATTTCGATTCAGATGGCAGTGGTTGAAGATCGGCGTTGAGGAGGCCCTTCTCGATGCGACCGAGCGGCGGGATTTGAGAGCAGCGAGGGCCTTCGAGGTGATGCTTGAGGCGTTCAGTGATGATTGGGAAGATATCGATCTATTCCCGTCGCTAGCGAACTGAAGCCCAGTGATTCGCCCGGGGGAATCTGCGTATTGAAATGCCAGTGGCCCCGCCGGAGTGATGCTCCGGCGGGGCCACTGGGGCGTCTGACGGCAGTAGTTGACGGCCACGTCAGCGGACGGGTGTTGCATGAAGCGGCGGGTCGTCGCCGTGGTCGGGCTCGGCGGCGGTCTCGGACAAGTTGCCAAGGGCATGTCCGAGGAGGTCGATGGCTTGGCGCTGGAGGCGGAGTCGGACGTGGGCGTACACGGTCGCGGTCACGCCGATGTGGGCGTGGCCCAGGAGCTCCTTGATGACGACGAGCTCGACGCCCTGCTCCAGGAGGAGGGTCGCGGTTGAGTGCCTCAGGTCGTGGAACCGGATCGGCCGCAGGCGGGCGTCGCGGAGCAGGGCGTTGAAGTGCCGGGTGAGGGTGGCGGGTTCGATCGGGTGTCCGACCGGCAGCGTGAAGACGTACCCACTGAGTGCCCTCGCGATGACGGGGCCGGGGCTTGGAGGACGAGCTGGCGGATTGCGGAGGTCCTGCCGCGCTGCGGTGGGACGCCGATCTCACGCAGGTGGACTTGGAGGCTGACTGGGTTCATCGTCTGTCCGGGCTGACGGCCGGGGAAGAGCCACTGCGGTTATCACGACAACACCACCACCCCCCTGGTCACCGAAGCCGGCGGAACCTGGAGCCGATACGCGCCCGGCGACCACACACGGTGAACTACGACGACGCTCCCTCACTCGGGGAACGAAAAGCCCAGCTCACGCGGGCGGGGCAAGCACGCTGCGAGGCACTGCTCCACCGAAGCAGCGTCGGTTCGCACGAGGACGTCCTCACGCAACGGGGCCCCGCTGGCGACGAAGGTCCAAGGCTTGCGCCTCTCTGCCATCCGCTCCGCATCGGCCTTGAACAGCACCGTCACGCCCTGTTCAGCCAGTGCTTCCATGATCGCGACAACGTCCACCACCAGTCTCCCCCTTCTGAAGTGCTTCGATCGCGCATCCGGACGAACATACCTACTCCAGGCCGGACCTTGGACACTGTCCTCATCACCCATAGTGAGCAACTGCGGCGATCCGAGCTGGAATACGCGACACTTCAACATGCGAGCCCACCAGTCCCGAGGCCATTGAGGCCCGCGGGTTCAGGAAAACCGAAGTCTGTTCAGCGGGAAAACGCGGGTCGGTCCGTGTGCATCAGCTCCGCGGATCCGTGGGTTCGGCGGGAACCGTGGGGTGGGCCGCGAGGCGGCGGGCTTCGGCGGTGACCTCGGCATCGACCTCGTCCACGGTTCTGACGCCGTATTCGAGGATGTCGTACTCGTCGTCGAGTTCAGCGAGGCGCTCGGTCAGGGGCATCTCATGTCCGTGGCGCTGGTGAATCCGGAAGGTGAACTCCCGAGGGGTGAGCTCTCCGGCGAGCATGCGGCGTGCGAGGGCTCGGGCGACGGCTTCCTGACCGGCCTCGCTGCCGACCGGATAGAAGGCGAGGCCGAGTTCGTGGAGTGCTGCGGGAAGCAAGTCGTGGACGTCGTAGTCCGCCTCGGCGCGCGTGCAGGCGGCGAGGATGCGAAGGCCGGGGGTGTCGAGTCCGGCGACGAGCGCATCGCAGGCTGCATGGACGACATCGCTCGCGCGGATTTCTCCCATGCTCCAGAGAGCGGCATGGTCCTGGAGAGCGATCGCTGCGGCTTCGGTCGGCGTCACTCGTCCATGATTCCCTTCACGGTGCGTCCAGGTCGAGCAGATTTCATAGACGGTGCTGTTCAGCGGTCTGGTCCAGCAGGGCTCGTGCGGAGTCCGCGTAGCGCATCGCTGTCTTCTCGTCGAGCCCGAAGACCTCGGCGAGATGCAGTGGGTCAGGCCCGTGGGTCAGGGACTCTTCGAGCTGCCGGTCAACGCGGAGCCGTTCGAGGGTGGCGTCCTGTCCCCGCAGCGGCGGACTGATCCAGTGGTTGCTGGCCCGGCTGGTTGTGTTGGCGGTCTGGTTGTTGACCAGCAGGTGGGGGCTCGCGGTGCTGAGCCACCGACGGCACCGGTAGTGCAGCCACTCCACCATGAGCTTCAGAGTGAGGTCGTCGAGAGGCCGGGCGCGTCCAGCAACGGCCAGTCGGCGGTTGCCGAGGTCAACGTCGTGGAGCATGAGGGCGGCAAACTGGGCTGGTCGTAGCACTTCGACCACTTCAGCAGGGCCTGTCGGACCTGGGAGGGAGAGCCAAACCGTGCCCTCCCGTCGCGGGAGACTGCGGGGGCCGCCATCGCGCAGGACGCGGGTCCAGCGCTCGGCTTCCGAGCGGATGCCGGGTGCGAGTCCTTCCGGGCGCTCGGTGAGCCAGCGTTCGAAGGGACGGCGTTCGAAGGGACGGCGTCGTCCGTCTCGTCGCCCACCAAGTCGACCACCTTGAGGGTCTCTTGTACACGGCGCGGGTGCGTGACGGGGTCGCCCCGATCCCAGTGGCCGAGTACCGGGGGACGGGGAGCGGTGGGCAGTACCACGCCGGCCCAGAGGGGGTGGGGGAGCGGTGATCGCTTGCCACTGAGCAGGGGAGTGTCTTGAGCGAATTCTGACAACTACTCTTCCGCTGTGAACTGGACGTCACTTCTGAGCACGATGGCCGGAGCGCTGATCGGAATCGGATCCACGATGGTCGCTGATCGGAGCCGATGGAAGAGGGACCGGCGCGATCACGAGCAGGATGTGAAGCGGCAGGTGTACGCCGAGTACATGGCGGCCCTCTCCCGCAGCCGGCGGGAGATCCGGTTCGCCGCGAGCGAACCGGGCATGGAGGTGGAGCAACGTGCGCAGCTCGCCCGCGAGTCGTTCAACGGCGGTAGCAAGTACGAGTTGCGCTACCAGATATCGGTCATCGCTCCGGAGGACGTGGTCGACGCGGCCGCGACTGCCTTCCACGCCCTTCGCGACCTCCAGGACCGAGTCACCGAAGGCCACCTCCGCGACTCGAAGCCCTACGCCCTCGCTCGGGAAGAATACGACCGGAGCTTCGCTGATCTGCGACATCGGATCCGTAGCGACATTGGCTCGGGCAACCCCCGGTCGGCGATGAGGAAGCGGCTGCCGAGCAGCCCTTCCGCCTAGTTCGCGGATAGCACAGATATCTCACACCCCGCCTGCCCGCCGACTGCGTTGTGCAGGCCCCGACCTGGCCTCCAACTGCCTCGTACGGACACCGAACGCACCCGGGCCCTGAACAGCTTCCTGCACACCTACAATCACCACCGGTGCCACACCGCACTCGGAGGCCACACTCCGATCAGCCGCGTCAACAACCCTGCGGGCCAATGCACCTTGCGGGCGGGGTGGGGGAGGGGCTCATGGCAGTGGTCTCTTTCGGGGTCAGTCCAGTCGGGGCATGGTGAGGACGATGAGTTCGACGCCGTCGGTGCCGTTGATGGTGTCTGTTTCGCCTCGGGGGCTGTAGAGGCAGGTGAGTGCTGGGTGTGGGCGGCCATCGATGTGCAGGCCGTCACTGATGCTCCAGGCGATCTGTGCGCGGTCCGCGGGGAAGGCGTAGCCGGCCCCGCCGGTGAGGCGGACGAGTGAGATGCGCAGGTCTGCACGGGGTCCGGGGTGGTCGTAGAAGCCGCCGAGGTGTTTGGTCTCGATGCCCGGCCCCGCGGGGTAGTAGGAGAACGCGGCGGGGTGGATGAGGATCGGGGCCTCGTAGCCGGCGGGCGGCACGGAGAAGTCGCCGCCGGTGCGTGCGTCGTAGATTGCCTGGACGGCGTCGCGGCGGCGGGGTGCTCCGGTGACGGGGTCGGTGTCGAGGTATTCGCCGCCGGTGAAGGTACCGTTCTCGCGCAGCCGCTGGACGGCCTGTTCGGCGTCGTCGCCGCCGTTTCGGGTGCCGCTGCCGCCGCCGCTGCCGCCGTCGGCACCGCTGCCGCCACCCCGGTGGAGGAACTCGTCGCCGAAGCCGTATTGCAGGAGCAGGGCGGTGCCCTGGTCCTTGCGCTGGGGGCCGTAGTAGGCGCCGCGGGGGAAGTAGGCGAGGTCGCCTTCGGGGATGTCCTGGCCGGGGGCGTAGTTGACGGAGCCGGTCTCGGTCCAGCGCAGCTGCTGGAAGGCGTGGTGGTGGCGGGGGCTTTCGAAGGCGAGGTCGCCGCTTTGGTACTGGCTGCGGATGAGCCGGAAGCTCAGGGTGTCCTCGGCGGTCGCGGCAAGCAGGTTCTGGCGCAGGATCGAGCCGGGGCGGGCGGCTTGGGACGGGTCCTGGGCGCGGACGGGCACGTCCGCGGAGATGACGGTCTGCATGGCGGTGGCCTCCTGTTCAGGCGTGGGGCCGGGCGCGCAGGGCGGTGAGAATGTCAGCCGTGGTGGCGGTCTCGCCGAGGCGGGGGAAGATCCGTTCGGTGCTGTGGCGGTGGGCTTCCGGGTCGCGGTCGGCCATGGCGTCGGTGGCGAGCACGACGTGGTAGCCGAGTTCGTGGGCGGATCGGGCGGTGGACTCCACGCCGATGCTGGTCGCGACTCCGGTGATCACGACCTGGGTGACGGTGAGCTGCCGCAGGCGTTCGTGGAGTTCGGTCCCGGTGAAGGCGCCCCAGCGCTGTTTGGTGATGCGGATGTCACCGGTCCTGGGGTCCAGTGCGGGGTCGAGGTCGGCCCAGTCGGCCGGGCGCGGGGCCCGCTGCGCGCCGCCGCTCTGGCGGGCGTCCGTGCGTCCGGGGGCGCCACCGTCGACGGTGACCAGGACGACCGGCAGGTCGCTTCGGCGGAACTCGGCCGCAAGGGCGACGGAGTTGTCCAGAACAGGCTTCATTGCCGGGCGTTTGGTGACCCCCTTTTGGAGGTCGACGACGATCAGCGCGCAGACGGGGTCGATGGTGCTCAACGGCATGGCTGTCTCCGTGGAGTGTCGGCCGACCGCAGGAGGTGGCTCGCGGCCGGCGGGTTCTTGAGGTGCGTCGTTCAGGAGGCGGGCGGCAGGGCGGGCGGCGGCCCGGGCGGCGGTGCGGGCGGCCGGTAGCCGGCGAGGCGTTCCATCAACTGGCCCGCAGCGCTGAGCTGCTGTTGTTCGGCCTCGTCGAGCAGGGCCTCGATCGCCTGGCCGAGCCAGGTGTCGCGTTCGCGCCTGCTGTGGGCGACCGTTTTCCGGCCGTGATCGGTCAGGGCGATGCGAACCCTGCGGCCGTCGGACGGGTCCTTGCCGCGGGTGACCATGTGCGCGGCTTCCAGCTCGCGCAGTGCCGCGGACACGTTCGGGGCGGTCATGGCCAGCCGTTCGCCGAGCTGCCTCGGCTGAGCGTCCTCCGGCGCCCGCGCGACCGCTCCGAGGACGCGCGCGGCGGTGAGCGAGAGTCCGGTGACCGGCAGGGCTTCCTCGCGCAGGCGCCGCTGCAGCAGCTTGAGCTGGGCACGCAGGAGTTCGATGTCTTCCTCCTTCATGATTGTTATGCTATATAGTTATGTCACATAAGTCAATGGCTCGTTTCGCTTCTCTCCCCGCAGCCGGCCGCCGCGTCCGCCCCCACATCGGCAGGCACCGATGACGACGGCCGCCACGCTGCGCGGGATAGGAGCCGGATGATGCCGACATGGGCTGTGCGCGGGTAATTCCACTGCCCAGCAACGGTGATCGAGTCCCATGTGGCGGTAGCCCAAGCTCGGCTCGGGCCGGGATGCCCAGTCCGCATCCCGCAGGCCGACGTTGGGGTGCGCGAGATCGATGGCTCTGGGCATTGGGTCTACGCAGGGCACTGATTCTCGAGTCACGCCAGGAGCGGAATGGGATCGATGCCGCCCTGAGTTCCGGGCAGGGGGTGGAGTCCCGCTTCACCTCGATCAGGACGTGTTCACCGAGGCGGGTCGATCCGCGGGCGCGGTCTACCGCTACTTCGCCGGCAAGGACGACACGATCCTCACTGTCAGGCCCCAGAACCTCACCGACGTGGCCGGTGCACTGCACGCCGCACTGCGCCAGGGCGACGGCGAAAGCGAGCCCGCGCGGGTGATGGCCCGGCGCCCCCGCCGAGGTGGTGTCCCAGGTGATCCCGGCGATCCTCCCCGGCTTCCTGCTCAACCTCGCGCTTCTCGGCCGGAACGGATCGGCCTCTCTTCCCGGCGTCCTCCGGACTCTGCTGCCCAACGGCCGTTGAGAGGGACGCGAGGCCGCTCCGCCAGGGATTCCAGATCCCGGTGGGCACCGGACCCGTCGGGGGGAGCCGACGCCGGCCCGGTTGCGGGCGTCCGGTAGCCGAGGCGGCCTCGGGTGGTGATGAGGAGGACGAGGGCGGCGGCCAGCGAGGCGAGGAGGAAGGCGTAGGTGGGGGCGGCCTCGGAGAGCCGCGGGAACATGTCCGACCAGGCGACGGAGAAGAAGTTGTTGACGCCGGTGTGGAGGAGCATCACCAGCGGCATGCTCTCGCCGGAGCGGTTGAACACCCAGGTCATCACAGAGCTGAAGCAGATCGTCGTGGCCATGAAGGCCGCCACCCGGGTGAGCTGTACATGCGGGCCACCGCCCCAGTCGGTGAGGAACAACGGCAGGTGCCAGGCGCCCCACAGAACGCCGACCAGGATGGTGGCGGGCAGGGGGCCGAACCGTTCCTGGGCGCGGGGCATGGCGAACTCCCGCCAGCCGGGCTCCTCGGCGAGCCCCGTGGTGATCATCTGCAGGATCAGCCCGGGCAGGTATGCCGCGAGCACGGCGGGGGGCGGCATCGAGGGTCCCCGGTCGCTCAGCGCGGTCCCGGCGACGGCCAGCCCGGTGGGCACGGCGAGGAGCACCCCGACGTACCAGCGCCAGCCGACCCGGAACCTGGTCATCCGCCGGGCCCAGGCCCGTACGCCCCGGCGCCCTTGGGTGAGCCGGGTCAGCAGGAGGGCGGAGGCGATCGGCCCGAGGTAGGCACCGGGCAGCACACCGGTGAGCTGACTGCTGCCTCCGACGGCGGGAAAGCCGAAGTGCCACACGCCGAGACCGTTGCGGGACAGCACGTACGGCGTCCACGCCGCCCAACTCAGCAGGTAGGCCAGCAGGAAGAAGCTCAGCAGGGGGCGGCGTCGGAGCCGGTCGAGAGGTCGGAGGCCGTCGCGCGGCTGATTGCGGCTCACTCAAGTGTCCCTTCACGCGTGCTGGTTGAGCGTCCAGCACACCAGGGCCGCGCGGGCGGATCATTGCCGCGTGCGCGTCGATCCGCGGTACAGCAGGCACTACCTCGACCGCGACCGAGTGTCCTCCAGGTATCTGAGGACCGCGGTCACCCGGCGGTCCACCCGGTCGGCCGGCGACAGGTCGAGCTTGGCGAAGACGCTGCGGATGTGCTTGTGGACCGCGCCCTCGGTGATGACGAGCCGCTCCGCGATCGCGCTGTTGCCCAGCCCCTCGGCCATGAGGGCGAGCACCTCCCGCTCGCGCGGGGTCAGCCGTTCCAGACGGGTGTCCCGGTGGGCGCGGGTGAAGAGCTGGACGACGACCTCGGGGTCGATCACCGTGCCGCCGGATGCCACCCGCTCGAGGGCCTCCAGGAACTCCTCGACCCGGCCCACCCGCTCCTTGAGGAGATAGCCCACGCGTCCGACGCCATCGGAGAGCAGTTCGGTCGCGAAGCTCTGCTCCACGTGTGCGGAAAGCACCAGGACCGCCAGGCCGGGGTGGCGGCGCCGGGCCTCGACTGCCGCGCGGATGCCCTCGTCGGTATGGGTGGGCGGCATCCGAACATCGAATATGGCGGTGTCCGGTCGGTACTCGTCGATGGCCTCCAGGGCCCCCTCGGGGGTGCCTGCCGTGGCCACCACCTGGATCGACTCGGCACGCAGAAGCGAGGCCAGGCCCTCGCGCAGCAGCGGGTCGTCCTCAGCGATCACGATCCGCGGGTCACGGTCCACAGGGCAGCAGCACCTCAAGGGTTGTCGGGCCGCCGGCGGGGCTGGCCACGCGAAGGGTTCCGTCGTGCGCCTCCACCCGGCGGCGAATGCCGGCGAGACCCGAGCCGCCGTCCTCGACGGCTCCGCCCCGGCCGTCGTCGGTGATGACGAGGTGGAGGTCTCCGCCGTCGACCCGCGCCGTCACGGTGGCCCGGCGGGCAGCGCTGTGCTTGGTGATGTTCGTCAGGGCCTCGGCCACCGCGAAGTACGCGGTCGCTTCGACGGAAGCGGCGCACCGGACGCGCACATCGACATCCGTCAGGCAGGGCACCGCGCAGTCGGCGGCCAGTCCGGACAGCGCCCCGGCGAGGCCCCGGGTCTCCAGCACCGGGGGCAGGATGCCGCGCACGACGCTGCGCAGGTCGGCGAGCGCGTCCTCGGTGGCGGACTGGGCCCGCAGGAGGATGTCGACCAGCTCGTCGTCCGCCGGATGCGGTCCGCGGGCCAGCCGGCGACGGGCGGTGCCGAGCAGCACGGCGACCGAGATCAACCGGTTCTGACTGCCGTCGTGCAGGGCGCGCTCGATACGGCGCAGTTCAGTGGCGTGGGCGTCCAGGGCGGCGGCACGACTGGCGGTCAGCTCGGCGATCCTGGCCGAGACGTCCGTCGTGGGATCGGCGGCGAGAAGACGGCGGGCGGGCGCCGCCTGCAGGCGCGCCAGCCTGGGGGCGAGCCCCAGGACGATGGCGATCCAGCTCACCCCGAGAAGAGCCACCGCGATCGCCTCCGGCCAGGTGCGCGCGGTGCCGAAGCCCAGGGACGTGGCCGTGCTGCCGTTCGGGAGGAGCCGCCAGTAGAGCGGGAACGCCGTGTCGCGCACCGCCAGGATCGGCAGGCAGACACCCAGCAGCGCCAGCAGCAGCCCCGCCGAGGCGTGCTGGACCAGCCAGCACAGCTCGCGCCGGGTGGTGCGGTGGAGCAGCGCCGCCGCACGAGGATGCGTGGGCGGCGGGTCCGGAGCGACGATGTCGCGGCCCCGGCGGGCGAGTCGGCGGCGTTCGCGCCCGGCAAGGGCGTGCAGGGCACTCAGCGCGGGGGGCACCAGCAGCAGACCGACCCCGGCCAGCGACAGAACGGCCGTGCAGAGCAGCAGCAGGAAGAGCGCGAGTGCCGGAAGCGCGGTGCCGAGTCCGCCCGCCAGTTCGCCGATCGCGTGCCAGGCGGCCCTGAGCGCCGCGGTGGCGGCTTCCTTCGACTCCGGTACGCCGGTGGCCCGCTGCGACGTCCCGCTGCTCATCCTTCTCACCCCCATCGATGGCGCGCGGACCCCGCTGGGGCCCGCGGAACGAGAAGCGTAGCGGTACAGCCTGCTGTACCTCCGGTCGGGCAGCCCGCGGGATCTTCCGGGGCGGGGCTGCTCGGTACCGTTCATCTCGGCTTCAACCACCGAACGAGCAAAGGACGTTGCCATGGCGAACCTCGTGTCCCCGCACCCGTCCGGGAACGGCCGGAGTGTCTTCCACTCCCTGCTGTGGGCGATCGTGGGCACCAGCACGGCCGTCAACCTCGCGGCCTCCTTCGGCGGCCCGCACACCGGCATCCATCTGTGCTGCGGCATAGTGACAGCGCTCAGCGCCGGCACCCTGGCCGTGCGCGCACTGCGACGGCGGCAGCAGCGCTGAGACCCGACAGGGCGGGGTTCGAAGGGAGCAGCACTCCGGCCCTCCACCACACTCGACCCTGGCGCTACCGGGCCGGCTCGTCGGCCCCGCACGGGCTGGGGCCGATGTCGCGCACCGCACTGCGGGAGGGCGTGGAGCCACGGCCCTCGAAGGTACGGGAGAACAGCGGCTCGTCCCATACCCGATTGGCCATGGCCGCGAGGTGGATCCCCTCCCGGATGATCTCCGCTTCGCTTATCCCCCTCCGCCGGGCAGCCTCCTTGATGATCTCCAGATCCTCCGGGTCGGCGTAGACATTGGTGCGCTTCATGAACATGTACCAAGGGTGGCGTACGAGTGCCTCCCGGCGCTGAGCCGACGCCTTGACGGTCTCCGGCTGGCTAGCCGACCACGGCATCACCCGCACTGAATCAAGCTCCCGGCTGTACGCCCAGGCCGCCTGGAACAGCTGCCGGGTGTACCAGAGAGGTCCGCCCGCGGGACGAAGCGGCGGGGACACGCAGCAGCCCGTACTAGCTGGGCAGGGGCTTCTCGTGGTCAGAGGTGGTCGGCGTCGAGGACTCCCTGGGCGAAGACCGTGGGGGCTTCCTGGGGGAGGTTGTGACCGATGTCCGCGATCGTGCGGTGCTCGTACGCGCCGGTGAAGTGGTCGCGGTAGCCGGCGCCGTCGCCCGGTGGGGTGAACGGGTCCAGGGCCGGGTCGAGGGTGACGGTGGGGACGCCGATGGAGGGCTGCGCCGCGAGCAGCGTCTCGTAGCGGTCGTAGCGGGGCTCGCCCTTGATGAGACCGATGCGCCACCGGTAGTTGTACAGCACGATGGCGGCGTAGTCGGGGTTGAGGAAGGCCTGGGCCGTGCGCTCGTACGTGGCGTCGTCGAAGTTCCAGTTGGGGGAGACGAGGGTCCAGACGTAGCGACACAGCGCGAGGCGGTCGTCGGTGTTCTCAAGGGCCTCCTTGCCGCGCTCGGTGGCGAAGTACCACTGGTACCACCAGTTGTGCTCGACTGCCGCGGGGGCGGGCGAGAGCTGCGCTTCGCGGTCGGTGATGAGGTAACCGCTGGTGGACACAAGAGCCTTGACCCGCTCGGGCCACAGCGCGGCGATGATGTCGGCGGTGCGCGAACCCCAGTCGAAGCCGGCGAGGACCGCCCTGCGGATCGTCAGGGCGTCCATGAACGCGATGATGTCCAGCGCGATGGCCGACTGCTCGGCGGTACGGGGCGTGCGCCGGGACAGGAAACGGGTGCTGCCGTGGCCGCGCAGGTAGGGCACGAGCACGCGGTAGCCCTGGTCGGCGAGGAGCGGGGCGACGTCGACGTAGCTGTGGATGTCGAACGGCCAGCCGTGCAGGCAGATGACGACCGGGCCGTCGGCGGGACCGAGTTCGGCGTAGCCGACGTTCAGCAGCCCGGCGTCGACCTGCTTGATCGTAGGGAACCCGGTATCCCTACCAGGGGTGTTGGTGGGCAGTGAAGCGGCGCCGGGCTGCCGCTCCGCGGCGGTCGCTGCGGAGGCGTTGGCCCCCAGGCCGGGCAGGGAGACCGCGGCCGCGCCGATGCCGAGGCCGACGGCCTTGCTGAAGGTGCGCCTGTTGATCATGTGAAGCCTTCCGTTGGGTGTTTCCGAGGACCGCCCGCAGACTCGCGGACTCAGCCGGCCAGCAAGGCGGTGGTCAGCTCCCACAGACGGGCGGCCTTGTCCGGGTCGACGGCGTGCGCGGCGACGCCGCGGCGTACCCCGGGCCGGTGGGGGGCGGCCTCCTGGCAGTCCTCGAAGTAACGGCCGGTGACGCCTTCGACGAGCGGTGAGGCGGCGAGGAGCACACTGGTGGAGGCCCCCTGCTCTACGGTCTTCCAGGAGACGTCGCTGCTGTTCGGCTCGAAGGTCGTGGGCGCGGTCTCCACGCCCCCGTCCATGTGGCGGCTGAGTCCGGTGCCGGTGATCCGCCCCGGGTTGAGTGCGTTGACGGCGATGTGGTCGGGCGCCCAGCGCCGGGCCGCCTCCACGGCGAACAGGATGTTGGCCGTCTTGGACTGGCTGTAGGCGGCCCACGGGTCGTAGGGGTGCCGCTCGAAGTGGGGATCGTCGAACAGCACCTCCCCGTTGACGTGTCCGACCGAGCTGACCACCACCACGCGGGCGTCGCCGGACGAGGCCAGGGCCTTGTGGAGGCCGGTGGTCAGGGCGAAGTGTCCGAGGTGGTTGGTGGCGAACTGCAGCTCCCAGCCCTCGGAGGTGCGCAGTTCGGGCGTGGCCATGACCCCTGCGTTGTTCACGAGGATGTGCAGGGGCCCCGCCCAGGCCGCGACGAAATCCGCGACCGAGGCACGCTCGGCGAGGTTCAGCGTGACGACGTGCAGCCGCGTGCTTCCGGTGGTGTTCGCGATGTTCTGGGCGGCCGCCTTGCCGGCCTCGGCGTCGCGCACAGCGAGGGTGACCTCGGCGCCGGCCGCCGCCAGCGCCCGGGCGGTCTCCACGCCGATCCCGGAGGAGGCCCCCGTGACGATCGCCCGGCGGCCTGTCAGATCCACTCCTTCGATCACCTCCAGGGCGGCCGAGGAGGCCCCGAAGGGCGTGTGGATGAGTCCATCGGTGGTCATGTTCGTCCCTGTCTTCCTTGCCGGGCCGATCCCCGGGCATTCGCAGGATCGGGGAATTCGGGAGTTTCGGGTGGGGCGGTCATGGGGTTGCCGCCGTCGTCGCTTGAATGAATCGGCTGCCCGAAGCCCCGCGACGACTCGGCTGCTGAGGGGGATGCGCGAATCGCCCCGGTGCTTCGTCAGGCGGATACCAGCCGTCGACCAGCCGTCGACCACCGGTGGACCATCCGTCGACCACACGTCGATCGCGTCGGCCCCGACACCGGTGCTGCGCCGCAGCAGCTGGCGGTACGGGGCATCTGTCAGACCCCCCGTCAGTCGCGATCAGCCCAGGTGGGAGACCTGGTAGTGGGCAATGAGCCAGTCCGTGGCCGTACGGCGGAGCAGTACGGAGAGCTTGACGTGGAGGGTTGGACGGTCGGTGAAGGAGAAGTCGACGTCGAGGTAGCCGAGGAGGACGCCGTCCGCGATCTCGCGGGTCTCCAGGATCGTGTAGTCGGCCCGCAGCCCCAGCGGCTGGGAGTCGTAGTACGCGGCCACCGCCTCGCGTCCGACCCCGTAGGGGTGCAGTCCCTGGAAGATGGCGTCCTCGGTGAAGCAGCTCGCGACCCGCTCGGGCTCATGGGCGTCGACGGCGGCCTTCCATCGGTCCACGACCTCGCGGATGACGTGCTCGTGTTCGATCTGGGTGGGCATGATCACATCGCCTCTCTTGTGCGGCCGCAGCGTCAGTCGTGCGCCGGCCGCGGGTCGTTGGGGTGTTCGCTGAGCGGGGTGACCTCGGTGGTCAGCCGGGGCGCCAGGGGGAGGTCGCCGAGGATTCCCCGTATCTCCTCGGCATCCGCAGCGCGCCACAGGCCGAGCGCCCGATCGCCGTCCGGCAGGCGCCACAGCCGGACCAGATGCCCGGCCGCGGCGAGTTCTCGGGCGCGGACCGCCTCCGCGGCGGTGGCCTCCTGCAATGCCGACTCGGCGGAGGGGCCCTGGGCAGGAGCCGGGTCCTTCGGCGCGAAGACGACGAAGAACTCGGCCGAGCCCTTGAGCCGCGGCCCGGCGGCCGGACGGGCCGGCCCGGTCGGCCCGGCCGGACCCGGGTCGTTCGGGTGCGGCGTCAGCGCCGTCACCTCGTCCCGCCGCCACACCCGCAGTGGCATGGCGGCCAGTGTCTCCTCCAGCCGCTCGGCGTCCGGAGCGGAGAACAGGCCGAGACTGCGCCACTCGCCGGGGCCGAGCGGCGGCCGCCACAGCCGCAGCAGTTCGTTCTCCTGTGCGAGCCGGCGGGAGTTCGCCGCCTCGCGGGCGCGGACGTCCTCGACCTCCTGCTCCGTGGTCCCCGCCGGGACGGTGGTGACCATGGTGACCAGATACTCCATCTCACTCACTCCTTGTCGATGAGGGGTTCTCAGGCCGTCGTGTCCAGGACGACGCGGAACCGGGCCTTCCCCGAGAGCATCCGCTCGTACCCGTCCACGGCCTGCTCAAAGGGCATGATCTCCAGGCTGGGCCGGATGTTCTGCGCGAGGGCGAAGGCGAGGTTGTCCTCGTTCTCGATGGACGACCCGGTCAGCGAGCCGGCGACGGAGCGGGTGCCGAAGATCAGATCGGGAGTGGCCACGGTCAGCGGGTCCGGCGCTGCGCCGACCACGACCAGCTCGCCCAGCGGAGCCAGTCCCCGGATCAGCGGGTTCATCGAGGCCCCACTGGAGGCCGTCGCGACGATGACGGAGGCTCCACCCAGCTCGTGCAGTGCCTCTCCGGGGTCGGTCGCCGTGCTGTCGATGTACTCGTGGGCACCGAGCTGATGGGCCAGCGCGGCCTTCTCCTGTCCGCGCGCGATGGCCACCACTCGATGGCCGAGGGCGCGCGCGTACTGCACCGCCAGATGCCCCAGCCCGCCGATGCCCTGCACGGCGACGAGGGACCCGGCCCGGGCACGGTCGCGCTGCAGCGCCTTGAAGGTGGTCAGCCCCGCGCACAGCAGCGGGGCCGCGTCCAGCGGGCCCAGGCCGTCGGGGATGCGGACGAGTCCGCTCGCCCGGGCGTAGGCCACCTCCGCGTAACCGCCATCGGTGGTCGTCCCGGTCTGCTCCTGGCGGAGGCAGTTGACGAAGTTGCCTCGACGGCAGGGCTCGCACTCTCCGCAGTGGCCGTTGAGGAAGCCGACCCCGACGCGATCACCGGGGCGCCAGGCGGTGACGCCGGTCCCGACGGCGTCGATGACGCCCACGATCTCGTGTCCCGGCACGATCGGCCGTGACGGGTCGGAACGCAGCCCCTCCACCGCCAGTACGTCGGTGTGGCAGATGCCGCAGGCCTGGACGCGCAGCCTGACCTGCCCCGGCGCGGGGGCGGTGAGCTCGCGTTCGACCGGGCGCAGCTGATGGACGCCGGTGGCCTCGAAGGCTCGGTAGGTGGTGCTGGACATGGGCCGCTTCCTCCTGGGCAGGGCACGGTGGCTCCGGTCTAGAATATGACCGGTCGACTTAGAGTACTCTAGTCCAGGCGCCGCCCGGCGCGGGCAGGCCGCCGACGAATCGACGAACGACGAATCGGTGACGACGAATCGGCGACCGGCCGACCAAGCCGTATCGACCTTGAGGTGAGACAGCATGGGACGTCCGTCCAAGCGCGAGGAGATCGCCCAGGCCGCGCTGCGGGAGTTCCACGCGCGGGGTTACAACGCGACCGGCATCCAGGACATAGCCCAGGCGGCGAACGTCCCCAAGGGGTCGTTCTACAACCACTTCTCCAGCAAGGACGAGGGGGCGCTGGAGGCGCTGAGCCGATATGCCGCCACCCTGCGGTTCGACATCCTCACCGCGACGGAGCGGCCTCCCTTGGAGCGGCTCCGGGCGCACTTCGACCATCTAGGCCGGGACACCGTCGACAACGGTTTCGTGCGCGGATGCCTCGCCGGCAACCTCGGGGCGGAGGTCGCGGACCACAACGAGTCGATCCGCGCCGCCGTCCAGCGCGGTTTCGACCGGTGGGCCTCGCTCATCGAGCAGGTGCTGGTGGAGGCGCAGGAGGCCGGCCACCTCGACCCGGCCCTCGACGTCGCCGACGCCGCGCGGTTCATTCTGAGCGCGTGGGAGGGAACGCTGATTACCGCGCGGACCGGGAAGTCCGCGGCGCCGGTGGACGCGTTCTTCCGGATGGTCTTCGAGGTCCTCCTGCGGTAGGTAGCGCCTGGCGGGGGCCACGGTCGGCTGAGCAGCAGGTTTGTGTTTAGTAGACCGGTCGTCTACATTTGAAATCCGGTCGGCCCACCCACACCCACCTCGGGCACCGTCGGCCACCCACACCCATCGTTCCCCCCAGTTACGACAACACGACAAGCGGAGCATCGCGATGACCACCCCCGTCAAGCTCGCCATCGTCTACTACTCGTCCACCGGCACCATCGCCGAGATCGCCGACGCCCTCCACGAGGCAGGCGTCAAGGCCGGAGCCGAGGTCCGGCTGCTCAAGGTCGCCGAACTCGCCCCGCAGTCCGCCATCGACTCCAATCCCGCATGGGCGGCCCACCACGTAGCCAGTGCCGACATCCCCGAGGCCACTCCCGCGGACATCGAGTGGGCCGACGCCGTCATCTTCGGTACGCCCACCCGGTTCGGCAATGTGTCCTCCCAGCTCAAGCAGTTCATCGACACCCTCGGCGGGCTCTGGGCCGAAGGCAAGCTGACCGACAAGGTCTACAGCGGCTTCGTCTCCACCGCCACGGCGCACGCAGGACACGAGTCGACCCTGCTGGCCCTCTACAACTCCATCCACCACTTCGGCGGGATCATCGCCTCTCCGGGCTTCACCGACCCGGCCAAGTTCGTCGACGGCAACCCGTACGGCACCTCGCACGCCGACGGGCAGGGCACCAAGCCGGTGGACGAGGTGGCCCGCACCGCCGCCCGGATACAGGCCGAGCGCGTCATCAGGATCGCCGCCGCACTCAAGGCCGCTGCCTGACCCCGCCCGGCATCGCGGGAGCCCGGCTCGCGGGGTGCGCGGCGCGGCGCGGCGCCCAGAACGGTGACCGCGCACCCCTGCCGCGACAGCTCCGTGGTCGTCAACTCGTCCTCCTGGAACCGCTGGAGCCGCTGGGAAGAGTGCCAACGCGCGCGTGCGAGGACGGGTATCCATGGGCCGCGGGTCAAGGTCCGACCGATCTCGGTCGGCGCGTGGGCGAGCCCGGGTCAGACCTGGGCGGAGGCCTGAGCGCCCAGCAGTGCCAGGCAGTTGGCCCAGAGGGGATCCAGGGAGGAGCTGTCGTTGTAGAGCTTGGCGAAGAGCACCTGGCCCTCCAGCTGGGCGACGATCGACCGGGCGGCGGCCCTGTCGTCCGCCACTGTGACCTCCCCGCGCGCCCTGGCCTCCTCGATGACCGCGGCGACCATCTCCGCCTGGGCCTGGAAGATCTCCTGGAGCCGGGTGCGGACCGCCTCGGTCTGGTTGCTCAGCTCCAGCGAGAGGTTGCCGAACAGGCAGCCGGAGATCGTCCCGCAGCTGTCCTGGCCGGCCTGGAGGGCGGCCTGGGTGGCCTCGAAGAGCCGGCGCAGCCGCGGCAGCGGCGGTCCGTCGGCGGTCAGGATCCGGGACCAGACGCGCTGCTCCGCGGACCAGTGATCGTCGATCACCGCCAGGGCCAGGGCCTCCTTCGACTCGAAGAAGTAGTAGAAACTGCCCTTGGGCACGCCCGCTGCCTTGCAGATCTCGGCCACGCCCAGCGCCGAGTAGCCGCGCCGCTCGATCAGATCGTGCGCCGCGGTGAGGATCTTCTCCCTGGCATCGCTTGTCCGGCCCATAGGGACAAGTATACGACCGATCGACTACTCGAAGTGGCGACTGCCGGCACCCACCTCTCGACCCTGACCGACCGGAAGCGAATCACGTCACGGGGACGGTGCATCGGCTTCGTCCTCCAAGCCTTCCACCTGTTCGACGCGCTCTCCTGCCGTTCAAGCCACGCCGCGTTGCTTCCCCACCGCCCTTCCGGCTGGAGGAACCGTCGTGGGAAGACCGTTCGTTGGCCGGTCATGCCGTCGCAGCGACATCGCCCACTCACCTACGCGGCCGTCATCGCGGCCTCCCCGGTGCTGCTGCTCGCCGGCGATCCATTGGAGCGAGCCGCTCTGCACCGCGCTCGCACGAGGGCGGCATCGCATCCCGCTGATGGCTCCGGCGGCTCGGGCCGGGTGCCTAACGGTCCTCTGAGCGCTCACGCGTTCTTCTTCAATCCGCTGGCGATCGCGCTGACCGCGCCAAGCCGCTGGATGTGCGACCGTCTGCGGCGACGATCTTGACGCCGAGCTGCCGCCGGTTCCCCACCGCTCCGCGCAGAGGGCGGGATCGGCAGCGAGGATGGAAGCAGCTTCCATCAGGTGACCTCCGGAACCGACGGCGGGTGAGGCCGATGACCGTGTCCTGCGTCTCCCATGGTGATCGCGGTGACAGCGCCCTGCGGATCACCATCAGCCTCACCCCGGTTGAAGCCGCCACCGTCGGGGACGACGCCAAGCTCATGGTGGAGATCATCGACAGTTGCCTATGGGCCATGGGCATGCTCCGCAGCGGTGTGAACTCCCGTGACGCGGGAAGCCCTGCGCCCGTCGCCGGCGACTGGACGGCCGCCCTGAGGGGCGTGGATCGGCTACCGCGCCGCGTTCGCGCGATCCGTGACGCCGTAACCCGGACCTACGCTGCGACAGGCGGCACGACGCGGAGACTGGCCGACGCCCTGGGCATCAGTGGGTCGGCCGCGCGCCATCGCCGCGCACGAATCGCCATGCGCGCGCCGGATACCTGGGAAGAGTGGGCCACCGCAGGTCGGAACAGCCTTTGAGGGACCGTCGCGCCATCCCTGGCGTATTGATCGGCAAGAGACCGTGCGGCTCCCGATCTCGTGTCCTGGTAGATCTCGCGCGTGCTGCCGAACGATCACAAGGGCCGGCTGCCCGCAATGCGAGCTGTCACGCCCGGCTCAGCAACAGTCCCACTCACCGTGCGCGGTTCCTGTCACCGCCGGTACTGCTCTGCCACTGCTTCGAAGGCGGCCTTGGGTTCCCATTCCATGTCGGGGTAGGTCTGCCCCCGGCGTCCTTCGAGGAGTTTGACGATGCCCAGGCCGGCCCGGTCCAGGTCGTCCCGGGGGTCGCCGTCCGGGCGGTGCGGGTAGCCGGGCAAGGCGAACAGGAAGACGAACGCGCTGTCCACCCCCTCGGTGTCGAAGATCTCCAGGAGTTCGCTCAGATATGCGGCCTGGCCGGCCTCGTCGCGCTCGTATATGCCGTTCAGGCGTACCGGGGCATTGGTCAGCGGGTCGTGCTCGACCACCTCCAGCATGCGCCCACCGCGGTCTCCCGCGCCGCGGTAGGCCGCGGTGCCGAACCCGGTGATGGCGAGCGGCTTCGGGCCTTGGGCCAGGGTGCGCACCGCGTCCCGGAACCGGTCGGCGACCTCCGCGGAGCGGATCAGTTCGAACGTCACGATGTCGAAGGGGGTCCAGTCGACCTGCTCGAACTGGATGGATGCGTAGGTGAGCTGGCCCCGGAAGCGCTCGCGGACCGTGGCCGCGGCGTCGCGGAGGAACGCGTTGACGCGCACCCCGAGCTCGCGCATCGCTGCGCCCCGTTGCTCGGGCTGGCCCATCAGCTGCTCGACCCGTTCCTCGGGGCTCTCTCCGGGCAGAAACCCGCGGTTCATCACGCTCAGTTCGACTCCTGCCACGAACACGACCGCGGCCCCCTGTTGCCGGAGCCGTTCCGCTCGCTCAGCGCAGTCGCGGAAGAGGGTGAGGATCTGCTCCGGCTCCAGCTCCAGCGGATAGGGCGAGAACCAGACCTCCAGGCCGAGCTCGGCGGCGGCGCCGGCCGCCAGCTCCAGCCGGTCCGGGTCACCGCCGATGATCTGGACCGCATTGCAGTGCAGGTCGTCGCGGATGATCGCGAGCTCACGCCGGACCAGTGCGGGGTCGAGGTGCTCGCGGGACGTCCGGCCGTGGACGACGAATCCGGTGTCGTAGGTCATTCCTCTTGCTCGCATGGTGACGTCCCCTCTGTCGGTCTCGGTGGGGTCGAGGCTGGCAGGAAAAATGCGTGCGCGCAAGTTTGCGTGCACGCAGTCCTGTGTGGAACGCTGAGTGCCGTGACGACACCACCACCAGGACTGCGGGAGCGGAAGAAGCGGGCCACCCGCGAGGCGCTACGCGAGGCGGCCCTGCGCCTGGCGGTGGAGCGCGGACCGGACCAGGTACGGGTCGAGGACATCGCCGAGGCGGCCGGGGTCTCGCCGCGCACCTACAACAACTACTTCGCCAGCCGCGAGCAGGCGATCGTCTCCGCTGTCACCGCGGACCGGGAGGCGCGGATCGCGGCGGCAGTCACGGCTCGGCCCGCAGGTGTGCGCCTGGCCGACGCCGTCACCGACGCGGTGGTCGAGCAGTACACGAACACCGGAGAACGCGAACAGCAGGCGCTGCTGCTGATCACCACCCGGACCGCGCTGCGCGACGCCTTCCTCGACGCCACCGCCGACATCGAGCCCTCGCTCACGGCGGTGATCGCCGAACGTCTGGGTGACACCGGGGCGCACACGGCCCGCGTTCTCGCGGCAAGCGTGGCCGCTGCGGTGCGCATCGCGCTGGAAGGCTGGCTCCGGCCGGCCGGGAGCGCAGGGGCCGCCGAGGATTTCGGCGCCGGAGGACTCATCGTGCCCTCCGGCTTACTGCCTGACCAGCTCCGCGCGGCCCTGGCCCCGCTCGCGCCCGCGTTCGACGCCGCCGAGCAACGCACCCGGCCGTGAAGCCGACCCCCGCTGGGCAGCCGCTGGATAAACACTGGCTCCGGAGCATGCCGGTGCACCCGCCGCCATCGTGCCCGTCGGCCGAGGCACCATAGGTGACGCCACGTCAGATCGCGCTCTACGACCGGAGTCCTAGGCCGGTACCGCCGTCTGAGCGGGGCCACACGGCCCCTGCCGCGACGGCGCCCGACCGTCAAAGATCGATCCGACAACTGAGAAGCTCGCCGGCGATCAAGTCCCGCTCGACCTCCAAGCCGAATCTCTTGTGAGCGAAGCGCAACATCTCACGGGCGGTCATATAGCCCAGGCCGGGAGAGGTGCTGTTCGAGTAGTCAATTATTTCGGACAGCAAGCCCCCCTCGGGCGGTGCGGCCAGAGCCGACAGCATTGAAACATCGACGTCCAGCAATACCTGTTGATCGACCGCGTGAACCATACGGGAGATGGCGTTCTCAAGTCTGGATAGCGCTACTATCTTGATGCCTTTCGAAATCTTCCCCGCGATGGAGAGGCTCAGGGATCCGTAGTTTTCAAGGGCGAAGGACCACTCATGGCTCTCGCCAAAACGCAGTACGGGGCCAGAATCGAGGTCTTCTTGTTCCCAGTCGTCCGCGTCGTCAAGCCCCGCCATGCGCGCTGATGCAGGGTCCCCGCCCATGCGGGTCAGGAGGTCTTCCTGGGTGGTCCCCTTTGCAAAAGTGATTCCGAACCCGGTTGGATAGAAGTCCATCAGGCAGTCCAGGTTCCCATTACTCAATTCATCGCTCCCAGGCTCCGGGATTATCTGCAGTCGTCTGCCGTGACTATAGCGCTGTCGGCCCCGATCTTTCCGACACGTGGGCTGGGCAATGACTGATCGGGTTCGCCCTTTTTGTTGGTAACTGTCATGCTGCGGGACTTGATCGAGTGAAGTCGGCGCCGTTCGCCTGACGATTGGCTGTCGACATCGCTAGCCGTGGGGGGTGAGGTACGTGTAGGGCGGCAGGCTGACCGACGCCGAGAGGACCACGCTGGAGCGGTTGCGGCTCCAGGCCGTGGAGCGCTTCGAGGGCGTGCGGACGAACGCGAAGATCAGCGCGGCCCTGCGGATCAGCGTGCGGTCGGTCGAGCGGCGGCGCCGTGCTCACCACCCGCAACGTCGACCGCCGATCCGCCCACGCCGTGAACGGCTGGCTGCTCGCCCAGGAGCGCATCGGAGGCGTGGCGATCCCCGCCGTCACCGCCGACAACCTGCGCGCCGCCCGCTGCGTCCAGGACCGCTTCGCCGCACTCGAACTGAACCTCGCCGACGCGGTCAACGTGGTCCTCGCCGAACGCTACGAGACCGAAGCCGTCCTCGCCCTGGACCGCAGGGACTTCCGCGCCGTCACACCGCTGACCGGACACCGCGCCTTCCGGTTGCTGCCGGATGACCTGTAGCCGATCGTCAACAGAACCATGATCTGCGACGCCCATGTCGCCGATCAGCCTGCATGGTCGTATGCGACGGACTGAAGGGCCTGCCCGGCGCGAGCAACGAAGAACGAACCACGAACCACGAACCACGAACAACTACTCGCCGAAGACCTCCGCCGCGATGCCATAGCCTTCGAACGCGCGCGCAGCGCCCGCGTAAGCGCTGATCTGGATGAACGTCTCGACGATTTCCTCCTTCGTGACGCCGTTGTTCAGGGCGATGCGGAGTTGCCCTCGCAGGGGCTCGTGCACTCCCAGCACGGCCGCGATGGTGACCGAGATGAGTGCGCGGGTGCGGGTGTCGAGGTGTTCGGTGCGTGGCCATGCCGCACCGAATGCCTGCATGGTGGCGATGCGCTTGAAGTCCGCGGCGTTCGGCGGCTCGGCGTCCGTCGTGCCGAGCACGCGCTCAAGGCGGAAGCCGAGCAGGCGTTCGGCTTCGTCGAGCGCGGCGACATACTGGGGGTCGTTCTGTTCGGTGTCCATCGGTCTCTCCCCATCGAGCAGGTCTGGTCGGGCCAAATCTGGCATAAAGCCTTGCGTACCGCCGACGAGGCCCGCGCGGATGGCGTCGCTCTGCGCGGCAGCGAGGATTCGGCCGCGTCGGTCTCGATCCCGTTCCGTTCCGGGGGAGCTGCGTGATGTCCGACGACCGCAGACTGCGTCCCCGTCAGACGGGGGACGGCACGGGCACCAGGACGCGCTCGACCTGCCGGGCCAATGCCAGGAGCTCCCGATCGTGGTTCCGGGGCCCATCGAGTTCGATTCCGATCGGCAGGCCGGCCCGGGTCAGTCCGGCGGGCAGGCTGATTCCGGGGAGACCGGCGCCGCTGGCTGGAACGGTGTTCTTCGCGAGGAACAGGTGCTCCACCTTCTGGCCCGCGACGGTGAACTCCCACTGGTCGGCGATCCGTGGGGCCGGCGCGGGCGTCGTCGGGAAGATCAGCGCGTCGATGCCGTCGCGTGCGAAGACCTGGGCGAAGCGGCGTTGCAGCGCCGGGCGGTCGGTGCCGAGGGTGGTCGCGTAATCCTCGTCGGAGAGGTAGCCAGGGCTGCCGGGGACCACGACCGCACTCCACACCTCCTGCAGTTGTGGCTTGAGCCGGCGATGGACGTCGTCGGCGGACACCGGATAGTCGTTCTCCCGGAGGAACGCGGAAACGGCTCGGTAGGTGTCGCGAAGGAAGAGGTTCCAGGCGGTGCGATCCGCCAGTGCGGTGAAGTCGTCGCCGAGGTCGATTTCGACCACTTCGGCGCCTGCTTCCCGCAAGCGGGCCACTGTTTCGTGGAACCGTCGCTCGACCTCCGGATCCACGAGGGCGAGGTAGTGCTTGGGGGCGTAGGCGAACCGTGCTCCCCTCAGGTCCTTCCGCGTCGCCGGCTGATCAGCGACTCCACCGGTCACGATGGCGTCGATGAGGAGTGCGTCTTCGACGTGGCGGGCGAGGAGGCCCGTCGTGTCGAGGGTGTGGGAGATCGGCGCGACGCCGCCGCGCGGCCATCTGCCCGTCGTCGGCTTGTATCCGACGACGCCGTTGAGGGCCGCCGGGATCCGGATGGAACCCACGGTGTCACCGCCGAAGGACGCCGGGACGATCCGCGCAGCCACAGAGGCGGCCGAACCACTGGAGGATCCGCCGGAAAGACGGTCGTGGCTGTAGGGGTTCAGTACCTGCCCGTACTCGGCATTGTGGCCTGTGACGCCATAGGACATCTCGACGAGGTTGTTCTTGCCGAACACGGTCGCGCCTGCGCCCTTGATGATCGTGACGATCTCGGCGTCGGTGGTGGGGACGAAGTCTCTGAGTGAGCCGAGCCCGAGGGACGTCGGCAGGTCCTGGGTCTGGTAGCTGTCCTTGACGCCCAATGGGACTCCGAGCAGGGGAGCGGTTGCTCCCGCCGCCCGCGCCTTGTCCGCAGCGCGGGCGGCAGCGAGTACCGACGACTCGTCGACGGTGATGAACGAGTGGATCCCGGACTGCGTGCGTGCCTGGTCGAGGAGCGCGGAAGCGTACGACTCCGCGGTGATGTCACCGCGGCGGATCGCCGCGGCCGCGGCCGCCACGCCGAGCTCGGTCAGCTGCGAGTCGCCACTGCCTTCGGTGGACGAGCGGTCGGTGGGTGTCATGGGCGTACTCATGGGCGTACTCCGTTCGTGAACAGGCTGTCGGAGACCGGCACGTCGAGGACCTGGAGCAGGTGGAGGACCTTGCGGTCCAGCTCTTCCCCGACAGCGGTGATGGCGGGGTTGTGGAAGGTGGAGAAGTGGGTGCTGGGCTGGTCGATCGAGAACCAGACGGTTCCCTCCGTGTCCCGGTGGATCGCCGTTCGCAGGGGCGCGTACAGCATCACCGCGGGGTCGTGGCGATACATCCTCTCCGCGATGGTGTGGTTGCCCATGAGGTAGGAGGCGCAGTCGCCGCCGTCCCCGGCCAGCTGCATCGTGGCGCCGACGTCGGTGCTCCAGAACCGCATGAAGCCGTGCGGAGCGTTCTCGGCTGCAGCCCTGAGCACCGTGTCCCAGTCGGCGTGCTCGGCGCGCAGTCGGTTCAGCCGCGGCAGGTCCAGAACGGGGACCGTTGCTTCGTACCGACTCCGGAAGTCCTCGAACGAGCTGCCCGTGTCGATCGACCAGCGGACGGTTTGGTGGGGTACGGAGAGGGCGATGGGGTCAGACATGGCCTGCTTGCTCCTTGGGACTACTACGGTCGCTGACCGCCGATCTAGTAAAGCGATCACTGTACTTTGAGCGTAGCGCGGGGCGACCGCAAAGTACAGCGAGCGCTATACTTGGGGGATGGCCACGACACCAGAGACCGTGCCGAAGAAGCGAGGTGGGCGCGGTGCGCGAGAGCGCATCCTGAAGGCGACCGTCGAGCTCTTCGCCCGCGACGGCATCCATGCGACCGGCGTCGCGAAGGTCACCGAGGTCGCACAGGTCTCCATGCGCACCCTTTACCAGCACTTCCCGAGCAAGGAGGCCCTCGTCGGCGCCTATCTGGCGCGCTTGGAGTCCGATCCGAACGGGCCGGCCGAGATCGAGACCGTCCTCACGCGGGGCGACCTCGACCCGCGCGACCGCCTGATCGCGCTCTTCGCCGAACCTGCCGAACCCGCCGAACCCGCCGAATCCGGCGCACCCGCCGGAGACGCTGCGGCGGGGTCAGTGGTGAGAGGGTGCCCGTTCCACAACACGGCGGTCGAGGCGGCGGGGGCCATGCCGGACGCCGCCGCCTTCGTCGAGCGCCACAAGCGGGAGCTGACGGCGAACCTCATCGCCACGGCGGAGGCCGCCGGCGCCGATGACCCCGAGCGCCTCGGCCGCCGGCTCGCCGTCCTCTTCGAAGGCGCGCGCGCCCTCGCCACATCTCTCAACGACCCGTATCCGTTCGAGGACGCCCGCCACCTCGCAGTGACACTGATCGACGACGCGATCGGCGCGGGGGCCAGTGGCTGACAGCCGAGCATTGCTCGTCCCCGTGCGGTAAGCGAGGCCCCGTGGGGCGTCATCGCTCGGCCGCCCCCGGCGCTTCGCGATATGCCCACGGACGATCTCGCCGAACTGCGGCGGCTCCTGGGCCGACTCAGCCCACCCGACCAGCCCGGCACAGGTCGTCAGCAGACAGGGACTTGAGAGCGCGGAACGTCGGCTGACGCCCCATCTGCCAGAGCCTGGAGCTGATGCTTCGCCGGCCCGGCCGTGCCCTCGTGCGCTACGGCGCCGAGTCCTTGACCTCGGGGAACAGGGCGTAGGCCGCGTCCGGGGTGGCGTAGCAGTCGGTTCCGCCGGGGCCGGTGCCGCAGTACATCTCGTGGTGGTCCGTCCCCGGCTCGGGGGTGTTGACGGCCTGTCGGCCCGCTGCGGTGTACTGCATGTTCAGGCCGACCGGGACATTCTCGACGTTGCCCACGGAGGCCTCGGCGCAGCCCTTGGTCGTGGCGGCCGTCTGGTGGTGGGCGCCGTCGAGGGCCTGGGTGTTCGCCTTGTCCCCGCCGGCCGAGGCACCGGAGGCCGCCGAAGCCTTGGGGGGCGCCGAGGCGGCGGAGGCGGACGGCGCCACCGGGAGCGTCGAGACGGGCTCGTCGTGGGCGATGGCGTGGAAGAGGGCCGGGGCACGTGCTGACTCGACCAGGTTGCCCTCGGCATCCATGCTGGTCTGCATGGTGACGAACATGATCCGCTTGCTTGGCACCTTGTGGAGGTCCGAGGCCAGGCTGCCGAGGTTCTGGACGCTCTTGATGCCGTCGTCCACGGTGAGCGAGCCGAGGACCGAGCCGGCGAGCGAGATGATTTTGGCCGGGCTCGACAGGGTTCCGGAGTCCTCCAGCTGGTTGAGGGCGGCGGAGAGGAAGGCGTGCTGGGTGTCGGTTCGGTCGACGTCGGAGCCGTCGTTGAAGGCGTCGCGGGTGCGCACGAACTCGAGAGCGGCCTGGCCTTTGAGCCTGTGCTTCCCCTTGCTGAGCTTCAGGCCGGAGTTGCGGTCGTAGACGTCCCTGCTGACGCAGACCGGGACGCCGCCGATGGCGTTGGAGACCGCGACGACCCCGCTGAAGTCCACCTCGATGAAGTGGTCGATCGGGATGCCGGTCAGCTTCTCCACCGCGTCGACCTGGCAGCCGGGCTTGTGGAGCAACGCACTGTTGATCTTGTTTGTGGCGCCGCCCGCGCAGGTGGGCAGTGCCACGTACAGGTCGCGCGGGATGCTCATCACCGTGGCGTTGGAGCGGTCGGCGGAGACGTGCAGAACCATCTCCACGTCGGCGCGCTGACCACCCGCGGTACCGCAGGTGGCGCCCCCGTATGTGCAGTCCGACTTGGTGATCCGACCGTCTGAGCCCATCACCAGGATGTTGATCGGCGAGCGGCCGAAGCGGTCGACGACCTCCTTGGGGGAGTCGGCGGAGTCGTCGCCCGCCGCGTGGAGGGGGGAGCCGTGCAGCTTGCTGTTGAGCGACTCGTACCCGTAGACGACGGTGCCACCCCCTACGAGCGCGGTCCCGAGGAGCACCCAGAGCACCGACCAGGCAACGGTCCTCAGCGGCTTCCGCCTTCGCCCGCGGGCCGCCCTGCGCATGGCCGCCCGCCCCGGCCGGGCGCCGGCACCCGCTTCCGCGCCGGCGCCAGCACCGGATCCGGAACCGGAACCGGCCGAGGGTATGGGGGGATGTTCCGGGTCCGACGTGGCTGCCGGGAATGCCGCGGACGTGTCGTCCGCCGACCCCGGCTTCCGCGAACCATGCTGCTGCGGGCCTGGCCGCCGCCGCAGTGGAACGCATTGAGGCCACTGCGGGGGTGAGGCCTGCTGCCCGTACTTCTCCGGGGATGCCTGCTGTGCCGGCCAGCCGCCAGGAGAAGGCCGCGCGCAGTAGTGCGGTGGTTGCGGGTATCGCTGAGGGGGCTGCTGCCCGGGACGCCAGGACGAATCAGAGGTGTCGCTGAATGCATGCCAATCACCTGACATACCTGAATTCTCCTGAACCGGGTGCGGGTGCGGGTGCGGGTGCGGGTGCGGGCGCCGGGGCGGGCGCGGATCTCTTGACGGCTGCAGGCTGGTTCCCGTCGGCTTACTTGTGGGCGGCGGTGAACCGCGGATCCTGCTTCTGGTTGTAGATCTCCTTGCCGGCGCTGTTGTAGGCGTGGACGTACGGGTCGGCCGCCGCGGAGAAGGGGAGTTTGGACGCGGGGGTGCCGCCGGTGGAGAAGGCCGCGGTGTAGAAGAACGCGCCGCCCGCCATGACCGCCGGGTGCTCCTTCGGGCTCTCGCCGTAGCTGATGGTGATCCTGGCGACGTCCGAGGTGTAGTGCCCGGCGCCGATCGAGAGGTACCGGCCTCGGCCGGCCTGTTCGCCGGTGGAGTCGAAGTACTCGACGACGTGGCCGGTGCCCCACAGGCGGTTGTTGATGAAGGTCGGCGGGACGTCCGAACTGGTGCCCCGATCGCCCTTGGTCTCGCATTGCACGTACTGGCCGGCGGAGTCCACGGCGACGACCGCGCCGTCCCAGTCCTGCGAGGCGACGGGGGTGCGGACGGCGATCGCCGGGTGGTATTCGCCGGCGTTCGATCCCAGGCAGGAGGCCAGGATCCGGGCGACGGCCGCGGACTCGATGGGGGTTGTGGCCGTGCTGATGACGGTGAAGGGGACGTCGGTGGCGCGCGCCGAGGAGGGCGCCGAGCCGGCCCCGGGGGACGAGGCGACCCGGGGCGGGCTCGATGCCGGTGCCGTGGCGGGGCCCGTCGGGTTGCCGTCACCGGCGGCCAGGACGGGCTTGGCGGCTCCCTGCCCGCCGAGCACAGCCACGGCCGCGAAGCTCAGTGCCGCGACGCCGGCGGCGACCCCGAGCGGGAGCCCCCATCTGCGTGGCAGCGAAGCACGCTCGTCCTCTGGATCGATCTTCATCAGAAGCTCCTCCCGGATCCGCCGGTGATTCGGCAGATCACGATCGGGGGGAGGGACGGGACCGCCCTGTGTGCCCTTCATCCTGTGACCTCCTCCGCAGTGACGTGACTTCTCGAACTCGGTGACGCCGCGATCCCGGGTCCGGCGGCGAGGTTGCCGGCGAGGTCGGCCCCCAGCCTCCGCCGTGCCCGGTGCAGCCGGGACTTCACGGTCCCCACCGCCACCCCCAGCGCCGCCGCGGCCGCCTGCTGATCCAGGCCCGACCACAGGCACAGCTCGACGACCTCGCGTTCGTGGCGGGGGAGGCGGGCCAGCGCCCGATGGATCTGCGACATCCGGCGCTCGTCGTCGATCCGGCCCGCGACGCGGTCGGCGTGGTCGACCTCCTCTTCGCTGTGCGAGACGAGCCGGTGGAGCAGCGCCTCGGCCCGACGCAGCCGCCGCCTGGTATTCGACAGCAGGTGGTCGGCGATGCCGAGCAGCCACGGCAGGGCCGAATCGCGGTCCAGCACGATCTGCGACCGCCGACGCCAGGCATGGAGGAAGACGGTCGCCGTGAGATCCTCGGCCTCGGACCAGTCGGCGGTGCGCCGGAAGAGGTGGTTGTAGACGGTCTTCGCATGCCGGTCGAAGATGCGGCCGAACGCCTCCCGGTCGCCGTCGGCTGCCTGTGCCCACAACTCCCGGTCGGATATCCCTCCCCTGAGAGCGCTGGGACCGCCGTCGTTCAGTTCCATGCACTGTATGTGTCCGGCACCCGGCCGAAGGTTCCCGCTGAACCCGCTCTTTTTGCCGGATGCCCTTATGGGCGGCGACGGTGACGGCGACGTCGGCCGAGGGTCGGGTCGGCGAAGCGCCGCGTTCGTTGGCCGGCGGCCGGCGGCCGGCGGCCGGCGGCCGGAGCCGGTTGCGGGCGGCCGGACTCCCCGACGCCCGTAGCGTTCCGCACGCGACAGAGGCAGGGTCGGGCAGGGCAGGGCCATCCGGCCACGGCCCCAGCCCCGGCCTTGCGCCGTCGCCGAGAGCCTCGGCCATGCCCGCGGCCTTGGCCTGGTCGCGACCCATCACCTCGACGGTGTTGCCGCCGGCTATCGCCCGGGCGCCGATGGTGCGGCGGACCGCGCCGGGGGGAGAGGCCTGCCTCGCCCGCGGCGCCGCTCCCGGCCGCCGATCCGGGCCAGAACCACGCGTTCCCTTGGCGGTCTGCCGGGCCGCCGGCCCTCCCGGATGCTGTGTCCTGGCCGTATCAAAAACTGTTCCCGCCGATCCAGAATTTTCTCCGGGCCCGCCCACAGATTTTATTTCGAAGCGACTGCACCAGCATTATCCTCCCCGCCCGAGCTGCCTCGGTGTGCTACCGTCGTTTGTGGTTGCAGTTGTGGTTCCCAGTGCTTCAGGTGCTTCGGCCGGTTTTCGTGCCGCCGAGGAATCCTGGTAAATCCGGTCCTTTCCGGTCGGGGTAATCATCGCGGCGACACGGCGTCCGCACCGTGCGGATGCCGGTGCACTGCCCCCGAAGGAGAACGACATGAGTTCAGGTACCGTGAAGTGGTTCAACGCGGAAAAGGGTTTCGGCTTCATCGAGCAGGACGGTGGCGGCGCTGACGTGTTCGCCCACTACTCGAACATCGCCGCCCAGGGCTTCCGGGAGCTGCTCGAAGGCCAGAAGGTGAACTTCGACATCGCGCAGGGCCAGAAGGGCCTGACGGCTGAGAACATCGTTCCTGCCTGACGCGGCCCGCACACGTGCCGAGGGGCCCGCATCCTGTGGGGTGCGGGCCCCTCGGCATCCCCCGCGCGGCGCGGGCCCCATCCGCAGCACCCCCGAATCCGCATTCGCGCCACCCGAAGTGCGCAGGCGCCTGAGCGAGACCGCACGCGATCAGGTTCTTTTTCGCGCTCCATCCGGCCGATTTCTTGTGATTGTCCGTGCTGCTCTCGCCGCGGAGAATTCCTTGATCCGTGCCGTATCAAGGAAGGTTCCCGCATGAAGCGTACAGGCACGAGCGACCGTTTTTCCCGTACCCATGGCGGCAACGCCGGCCCAGAAAAGGGCAGCCGCTCCGGCTCGCGGAGTGCGACCCGTCCTGGCAGGCCGGCCCGTTCCGGTGACCGCGGCACGCGCCCCGCCGGGACACACGCCGAGTTCGCCGTCCCCAGGACCGTCACTCCCGCCCTTCCCGCCGTGGAGAGGTTCGCGGATCTCGACATGCCCGGGGCGCTGGTGGCCGCGCTCGGCTCGCAAGGGCTGACCGTGCCGTTTCCGATCCAGGCCGCGACGCTGCCGAACTCCCTCGCCGGCCGCGACGTGCTGGGGCGGGGACGCACCGGCTCGGGCAAGACGCTCGCCTTCGGCCTGGCCCTGCTGGCCCGTACGGCCGGGCGGCGCGCCGAGGCCGGGCAGCCGCTCGCACTGGTCCTCGTACCGACGCGCGAGTTGGCGCAGCAGGTCACCGACGCCCTCACCCCCTACGCCCGCTCCGCGCGCCTGCGGCTGGCCACGGTCATGGGCGGGATGCCGCTCGGCAGGCAGAGGGCCGCTCTGCGCAACGGCTCCGAGGTCCTCGTCGCCACCCCCGGACGCCTCAAGGACCTGATCGACCGCGGCCACTGCCGGTTGGACCAGGTGGACGTCACGGTCCTCGACGAAGCCGATCAGATGACCGACATGGGCTTTATGCCGCAGGTCACCGCCCTCCTCGACCAGGTGCGCCCCGGCGGGCAGCGGATGCTGTTCTCCGCCACCCTGGACCGCAACGTCGACCTCCTCGTGCGGCGCTACCTCAACGATCCCGTGGTGCACTCCGTGGACCCCTCGGCCGGCGCGGTCACGACGATGGAGCACCACGTGCTCCACGTCCACGGTGCCGACAAGCAGGCGGCCACCACCGAGATCGCCGCCCGCGACGGTCGCGTGATCCTCTTTCTGGACACCAAGGACGCCGTCGATCGCCTGACGGAGCACCTGCTGAGCAGCGGAGTGCGGGCCGCGGCCCTCCACGGCGGGAAGTCGCAGCCGCAGCGCACCCGCACGCTGGCCCAGTTCAGGACGGGCCACGTCGGTGTGCTGGTGGCGACCAACGTCGCCGCACGCGGAATCCACGTCGACGAGCTGGACCTCGTCGTCAACGTCGATCCGCCGACCGACCACAAGGACTATCTCCACCGCGGCGGCCGGACCGCCCGGGCCGGCCGCTCCGGCAGCGTCGTCACCCTGGTCACCCCCGGCCAGCGCCGGAGCGTGACCCGCTTGCTGGCAGCAGCCGGCGTCGTCCCGCAGACCACCCGGGTCCGCGCCGGCGAAGAGGCCCTCCACCGCATCACCGGTGCACAGACTCCCTCCGGCGTACCCGTCGTCATCGCCGCACCGGCGGCCGAACCCAGCCGCAAGCGCGGAGCGGGCTCACGCCGCGGCGCCTCGATGGCCGGGCGGGCGCCCGCAAGGCGGTCTGCATCGGGTGTGGCGGCCTAGGGGCCGTATTCATGATCGGGAAGCTGACCCTACTCCGCAGGAGGCACCTTTTGACGTCGGCTCGGATTCACCCCCGTCCCACCCTCCGCAAGGAGGTCCAGGCGTCGGCCGACCCCACGGGCCCGGCCGGACCACAGGTCTGGGACGCCATGACGGTGGAGGTCGCGCTCTCCCTCATGACCGCGGCGCGCACGCGCCACCTGGACATCTGCGACGAGGACGGCCGACGCACCGGCCGCGTCACCCTGTCCGGCCTCACCGCGGTCCGAGACAGTCCCCACTACACGGACCGGATTCGCCTGCGCGAGGTCGCCGGCGCGCTCGCCGGCTCCCACTGACCGATCGACCTGCGACCGACTTCGGCGCCGTGGCGGTCCTCAAAGCTCCGAAGGTCAGGCCGAGGGCTCGGCCTCGCCCCGGCCGCGGAGTTCTTCGTTGATGCGCTGGGCCTCCTCGAGCTGATCCTCGAGGATGATGATGCGGCAGGCGGCCTCGATGGGAGTGCCGGAGTCGACGAGTTCCCGCGCCCGGCCGGCGATACGCAGCTGGTAGCGGGAGTAGCGGCGGTGGCCGCCGTCGGACCGCAGCGGGGTGATCAAGCGGTGCTCACCCAGGGCGCGCAGAAAGGCGGGCGTCGCACCGATCATCTCGGCGGCCCGGCCCATGGTGTAGGCGGGATAGTCGTCGTCGTCGAACTTGTCGGCGGGGCGGGTACTGCGAGCGGGCATAGACCTCTTCTTCCGGGGACGCATCGAGGGGCCCGGGTGCCAACTGGCACCCGGGCCCCGAGCTTTCAACGCCATCTGCCGGCTGACTGCGCCGGCCTTCTATGTCCGCAGGTCCACCCGCGGGGGCGGGGCTGCGGGGATCGCGGTTGCGTGACCGGGGACCACCTTCCAATCCGGGGTCTGCGGTACCCGGGCGGACATCGTCCCGACCCCGGGCGATCCTGATGGCGTTCTGCTCCTTTCCTCATAGATCACACTGCACTTGCCGGTGACACGGTGATGCTGTGCGACCCCTTGGGCCGCTCGCCCCGGCAGCCGACGGAAGAACCCACCGCTTCCGGCTCCACCGCCCCGCTGCCGGGCCGCTCCTGCGTTGATCTGCTTGCGCGGCGGTCGTCTCTGCCGCGCCTCTCTGACTTCTGGGCTACGTAGAAGACAGTAGCCCCCGCTGACGCCAATGTCTACTCCAGCCACTACAGATTTTCTGTAGTGGCTGACCCTCCTGATTCTTCTCCTGTCGCATGCGGAAGGCTTCCCCGGCTGAGTGAATCCCTGCCCCGCGGGAGCAAGCGCGGCTGCGAGGCAGGGCGAGCGGGGTCGGCCGGCTGACTCCGCCGGTCGTTGTCAGTGGTGGTCTGTAGCGTGCGGGCATGAGTCAAAGCCCGTTTGAGCAGCGGTCGCTCGACGCCGCCGTCGCTGACGCTGAGGCCGCGGTGCTGGAGTTCGACGGCGCCAGGGCCTGGTTGCGTGCTGTGCTGGGCGGGTCCGTGGGTCCCGTTGGCCCCGTGGGGCCGTTCGGGGCGGAGGTGTGGGTCCTGGATCCGGCCCTTGAGTGGGTCGTGCTGGTCAAGCATGCGGTGCGCGGGATGGTGCCGCCCGGGGGCGGGGTCGAGCCAGGGGAGTGTCCGCGGGAGGGGGCTGCCCGGGAGTTGGCCGAGGAGGCCGGGCTGCGGCCCCGCTTGCTGGAGCGGCCTGCCGCAGTGGCTGTGCGGTCGTTCCTCCCGGGCCTGCCGGTGACGCTGTCGCTGTCCTATGCCGCCATCGGAGATCCGGAACAGCCGCTGATCGCCGAGGTCGGACAGCCGGTGACCTGGATACCTCTGGATCAGGGCTGGGACAGTTGCTTCCCCGAAGACGTGCTGCGCATCCGGGAGTATGTGAAGCTTCTGCGCTCGGGTTCCGCCGTCTGGTGAGTGGGCCGGACGGCCGCCGGGGTGAGGGGGATCGGAGGGGGCCGCCCCCCGGGCGACCGACTGCGGATCGCGGCTATGGGAACTTTGGCCGCTTTGTCCACCGCCTCCCAGCATTGGTCTGCACCAATCTGCGCCAGTGGTCTTGACCAATCTGTTCAACCGCCCGTACAAAGTGGTCACCTTGGTGGTCCACCGGCTCAGAGGTGGGCAACCGCCACAGCTCCTCTCCCCATTGGAGGGCTCATGCGGGTCGGAAGACGGATCCTTCACACCGCACTCACAGCGGGCTCGGCGCTCGGGCTCGCACTCGGCGGATCGGTCCTCGCAGTGGCCTCGGCGCCGGCTGCACAGGCCGCCACCACCTGTGCCGCCGCGTGGAGTGCCGGCACCGTGTACACCGCGGGTCAGCAGGCCAGCGAGAACGGGATCAACTACACCGCCAACTACTGGACCGAAGGCAACGACCCGGCGACCAGCAACGGCGGTGCCGGCTCCGGGCAACCGTGGACGTCCAACGGAGCCTGTACCGGGGGATCGACGGGCGGTGGCGGAGGCGGCGGTGGAGGCGGTGGGACCGGGACCGGCACGGGTTCGGTGAGCGGCCTGCTCTTCAGCCCGTACAAGGACGTCACCATCAACATGAACTGGAACACCTACCAGATGCAGTCGGCCGTGACGGGTTCCGCGCTGCCTGTGGTGGGTTCCGGCAGCCTGGTCTCGCAGTACATCCCCAAACTGCCCGCGCTCACCGCCGCCTTCGCCACCGGCACCTGCGGCAGTGAGACGTGGGGTGGCGTCTCGGGGGCCAACTGGGCCGCGGAGAACGTGCCCCAGCTCAAGGCCGCCAACCTGAACTACATCGTGTCGACCGGCGGTGCGGCCGGCACCTTCACCTGCGGTTCGACGGCCGGCATGGAGTCCTTCATCGCCCGCTACGCCAGCCCGAACCTGGTCGGCATCGACTTCGACATCGAAGGCGGCCAGAGCCAGTCGGACATCCAGAACCTGGTCGCGGCCGCGGCGGGAGCCCAGGCGCAGTACCCCAACCTCCAGTTCTCCTTCACCCTCGCCACGCTGGCCGCCTCCGACGGCAGCTACGGCGGAGTGAACTCGCTCGGCAACGAGGTCGTCCAGGCGGTGCTCGGCTCCAGCCTGAAGAACTACGTCATCAACCTGATGACGATGGACTACGGCAACGCGTCCAGCAGCGTGTGCGTCGTCTCCTCCGGCAGCTGCGAGATGGCGCAGTCGGCGATCCAGGCGGTGAAGAACCTCGAGCACACCTACGGGATCCCGGCGAGCAAGATCGCCGTCACCCCGATGATCGGCATGAACGACGCCACCAGTGAGACCTTCACCCCCGCGGACGTGAACACCCTGACCTCGTACGCCACCAGCAACGGTCTGGCCGGGCTGCACTACTGGTCGCTGGACCGGGACACGCCCTGCTCCGACGGCTACGCCTCGCCCACCTGCAACTCCGTCCCCAGTACGTCATCGCTGCAGTACACCAAGGCGTTCCTGAGCGACCTCGGGTACTGACCCAGGGCCCCCGAAGAACCGTTGAGGGGCCCCGAAGCGGGCCGCGCACGAGCCACCGTGCGCGGCCCGCTAGCGGCTTGGGGCAGCCTCCGGACGGTAGAGCTGGCCGGCGGCGATCACCGCCGAGATCCGCCGCAGGGCTCCGAGATCGGTCAGCGGGTCGCCGTCGACCACCAGCAGGTCGGCGCGGAAGCCGGGGGCGATGGCGCCGACCAGGTCGCCGAGTCCGAGGGCGTCGGCGGCCTCGGTGGTGGCCATCCTCAGGATGTCACGGTTGGGCACGCCCAGGTGCTCGTAGAGGCCGAGGGAGTCGGCTAGCCCGCCGAAGCGGGCGCGTTGTACCCCGGCATCCGTCCCCGCGATCAGGCGGGCGCCGGACTCCACCATCCTGCGGCAGACGTCGAAGATCGCCTCGGCGCGGTCCGGGAAGATCTGCGGCAGCCGGTGCCAGTTGGGGCTGATCGTGGGGCAGACGCGGATGCCCTTGGCGACGATCTGCTCCAGGACGTCGTCCCGCATCTCGACACCGCCGCCAGGGACGATCCAGGTGCAGTGCTCGATGGTGTCCACATCGGCCTGTACGGCGGCGGCGATCGCCTCCGTGCCGTGGGCGTGGGCGGCGACCGGCACGCCGGCCCGGTGCGCCTCGTCGACCGCCACCGCGAGCGCTTCGGGCGGGAACTGCCGTTCCCAGATGCGCGGCCCGTCCTTCGTCAGGCCGCCACCGGACTCCATCACCTTGACGACGGTCGCGCCGGCCTCGATGTTGGCCCTGACGAGGGCACGGATCGCGGTCGCGTCCGCGACCTCGCCACCGAGGAAGTGGCAGTGGCCGCCCGGCGGCGTGAGCGGAGTCCCGGCGCACAACAGATGCGGCCCGCCGGGCCCGCCCACCCCGTCGGCGGAGCCGCCGGCGATCTCGGCCGCCAGACGCAGGGCGAGCCCGTCGCGGTCACCCAGATCGCGCGCGGTGGTGACCCCGCCGTCGAGCAGTTGCCGCGCGCGGAGACGCATGGCGGCCAGCAGTTCCTCGTTGCTCTGCTGAAGTCCGGCGAGCGGCTCGGGCCCCGCATCGAAGATCAGATGGACGTGGGCGTCGATCAGCCCCGGCAGCAGGGTGGCATCGGGGAAGTCCAGCCGCTCCGCCCCGGGACCGTCGCGGTCCGCCGCCTGCGCCGCGTCCGCCGGTTCCGCCAGCTCCGACCGCGGGCCGACGGCCGTGACCCGGTGGTCCTCGATGAGCACGGCACCGTCTTTCAGGTACCCGTCACAGGTGGGGGAGAGCACCCGTCCAGCGGTGATCAGCACTTCGGTCCCAGCTTCCTGTCGGCCGGTGGAGCAGGATGAGTCGCGCTCTACCGATGATGACCGACAGGAGCGCGCCGGCGCCGCCCCGTCGCGGAACGCGCTTCTGCGGGTTCCCGTCGCCCGTTCTCGCGGTGGCCGGAATCCGCCCTCCGGCGTCCCCCGGGCGGCCGTTCGGCTGGTCCCCCGGTCGTCCTGCGGCGTGCCCGTGCCCGTGCCCGGGAAGGGAGCGTCCTTCCGCGGCAGCGGACCGGCGCGCCAGGCGGAGACACCGAAGCCGGTGGTCCACTGACAGCCGTCGGACACCCGGCCCGTTCCGCTCAGGCGGGGACCGGCGTGGCAGGCTCTGCGGTATGGCGATCGTTGACGTGTCTCCCGGGGTGGCTCTCGCGTACGAGGGGTTCGGCGACCCCGGGGACCCCGCCGTGCTGCTGGTGATGGGGTTCGGCGCGCAGATGATCGCCTGGGACGAGGACTTCTGCCGGGCGCTGGCGGATCGCGGACGGTATGTGATCCGGTACGACAACCGCGACTGCGGGCTCTCCACCCGTCTCGACCGGTACCCCGTGCGGCTGGACGAGCTCATCGCCGCCGTGAGCTCGGGCGATGTCGCCGCGGCCGCCGAGATGGCGCCCTACCGGCTGCTCGACATGGCCGAGGACGGCGTCGGCCTGCTCACCGCGCTCGGGATCGAGCGCGCCCATGTGGTCGGCGCCTCGATGGGCGGGATGATCGCCCAGACGATGGCCGCCGCCTTCCCCGACCGGGTGCTGACCCTGACCTCGATGATGTCCTCGACCGGCGAGAGCGAGTACGGCCGGCCCACGCCCGAGGCGCAGGCGGTGCTGTTCAGCCCGAGGCCGGCGGACCGCGAG
Source organism: Phaeacidiphilus oryzae TH49 (assembly GCF_000744815.1). Classification (NCBI taxonomy): domain Bacteria; kingdom Bacillati; phylum Actinomycetota; class Actinomycetes; order Kitasatosporales; family Streptomycetaceae; genus Phaeacidiphilus; species Phaeacidiphilus oryzae. The sequence continues at coordinate 1,486,438 of NZ_JQMQ01000005.1, read as the reverse complement.
GGGTACGCAGCGGCGGCGGAGCGGGAGTCGGTGTGGGCCTCCAAGCGCTACGGCGACCCGGCCGCGCTGCGCGAACTGGCCGCGGCCGGCTACGACCGCGCCTACTACCCCGAGGGGATCGGCCGGCAGCTCGGCGCGATGATCCTCAGCGGTTCGCGCGCGGACGCGCTCCGCGGACTGCGGGTGCCCACGCTGGTGATCCACGGCCTGGACGACACGCTGATCGACCCCAGCGGCGGACGGCGCACCGCGGAGTTGGTGCCCGGCGCCGAACTCCTGCTGATCCCCGACATGGGCCACGACCGCCCGCGCGAGCTCTGGCCCACTCTGATCGACGCCCTGATCGCCCACACCGGCTGAACCGGCGCACTGGAGACCGCCCTCACCGCCGAGGGGCCCCACGCCCCCGCGGCGGATGCCCCGTCAGCCCCCGTCGGGGAGTCCGGGCCCGGCCGCGACCACGGCGTGGACGACCCCGGCGACGAGTGCGGGGTCCAGCGGTGCCGCCTCGAAGGCCCGGTGCATCGGCCAGCCCTCGATCAGGGCGTCAAGGGCGCGGGCGACGCCGGGCGGGAAATGCAGGGTGAGGCTCTCGCGGCTGCGGGTGAGCCAGGCGCGGGTGGTGGCGGCCACCGCCGGATGGTGGTTGGCGTACGCGTACATCTCGAAGATGAGGGTCAGTTCGCGGTCGGTGGCGTAGGTGGGACCGCAGATGAGTTCCACGACGGCCGCCTCGGCCTCGGCCGCCGAGCCCGCCTCCCGCAGGGTGCGGCGGTAGAGGAGGGACATGGTGTCGGCCAGCCGGGCGAAGGCCTGCGCGATCAGGTCGTCGATGCCCTCGAAGTAGTAGGTGAGCGAGCCGAGGGGGACGCCGGCACGGGTGGCGATCCGGCGGTGGGTGGTGCGGTGGACGCCGCTCTCCGCGATGACGTCGAGGGCGGCGTCCAGGATCCGTTCCCTGCGTCCGGGGTCGTTCGGGACCTCGCGCCTCGTTCCGCTCACGCGACCAATCTGCCACAGGCCCCGCGGCGCGAGTGTGTACGCTTGTACAGATTTCTGCCGGACCCCCTTCGGACACCCTGTGGAGGCTCCCTGTGGCCGTCGGCCTCGCACGGCGCCGGTTCGCCGTCTTCGCGCTGTTCTTCCTCCCCGGGCTGGCCACGGCCTCCTGGGTCTCGCGCACCCCGGACGTACGTGACGCCCTCGGCGCGTCGACCGGCCGGATGGGGCTGATCCTCTTCGGCCTCTCGGTCGGGTCGATGAGCGGCATCCTCGGTTCCGGTGCGCTGGTGGCCCGTTGGGGTACCCGCCCGGTGATCGCGGCGGGCACGGCGGCGACCGCCGCGGGCTGCGGGGTGGTCGGGCTCGGGGCGGGGGCCGGCTCGGGCGTGCTGGTCGCCGCCGGGCTCGCGCTGATCGGACTGGGCATGGGCGGCGGCGAGGTGGCCCTCAACGTCGAGGGAGCGGAGGTGGAACGGCTGCTCGGCCGCTCCACCCTGCCCGCGATGCACGGCTGCTACAGCCTCGGCACGGTGATCGGGGCCGTGGCCGGCATGGCGCTGACCGCGGCGCGGTTCCCGGTGGCCTGGCATCTGTCCGTGGTCGGTGCCCTGGTGCTGGTCGTCCTCGTGCCGGTGCTCCGGTACGTACCGTCCGGGGTGGGCCGGCGACCGGCCGCCCAGGCGATCGCCACGCCCGCGGACACGCCCTCGCCCACCTCCTCCACACCCACCTCCACGCCCACGCCCGCGCCCGGCCGGGCCGCGGTCTGGCGGGAGCCGCGGCTGCTGCTGATCGGCGGCGTCATCTTCGCCCTGGCCCTGGCCGAGGGAACGGCGAACGACTGGCTGCCGCTGGTCATGGTCGACGGGCACGGCTTCGATCCCGCCCTCGGCTCCGCCGTCTACGCGGTCTTCGCCGCCTCGATGACCGTCGGCCGCTTCGTGGGCGGGCGGTTCGTGGACCGGTTCGGGCGGGCCGTGGCGCTGTGTGCGAGCGCGCTGGTCGGCGCGGCCGGAATCGCCGTGGTGTCGCTGGTGGACGACCAGGCCGTGGCGGCGGCCGCCGCCGTGCTGTGGGGGCTCGGTGCCGCCCTCGGCTTCCCCGTCGCGATCTCCGCGGCCGGGGACTCCGGGGAGAACCCGGCGGCGCGGATCTCCCTGGCCGCCACCGTCGGCTACGTCGCCTTCCTGGTGGGTCCGCCGTCCATCGGCCGCCTCGGCGCGCACCTGGGGCTGCGGAACGCCCTCCTCGCGGTGCTGGCCCTGGTGGCCGCCGCCTCGCTGGCCACGCCGGCGGCCGGCCCGGTCCGCTCCCGCCAGGTGGGCAGGGGACAGCCGGAACCCGAGACCGAGCGCTGCCGGAGCAGGCCGTGACCCCAATCCCTGACGAGACGTCAGAGGGGAACACCGGGTCCGGCCCGAGATGTTGGACTGCCCGAGGGGCCCGGGTGATTCTGGGCCCGCGCCGTTTGCTCGGACTACCGGAGGACTCCTCATGAACGACCGGCCGTTGACGCTGATGGCGGTGCACGCCCACCCCGACGACGAGGCCACCGGAACGGGAGGGGTCCTCGCCCGCTATGCGCAGGAGGGCATCCGCACGGTCCTCGTCACCTGTACCGACGGCGGCTGCGGCGACGGGCCGGGGGGCGTCAAGCCGGGCGATCCAGGGCACGATCCGCAGGCCGTGGCCGCCATGCGGCTGGAGGAGCTCAAGGCGAGCTGCGAGGTCCTGCGGATCGGCCACCTGGAGACGCTGGGCTACGCCGACTCCGGGATGATGGGCTGGTCCACCAACGACGCCCCGGAGTCCTTCTGGCGGACGCCCGTGGAGGAGGGCGCCACCCGCCTCGCCGAGCTCTTCCGCCACTACCGTCCGGACGTGGTGGTGACCTACGACGAGAACGGTTTCTACGGCCACCCCGACCACATCCAGGCGAACCGGATCACCATGGCGGCGCTGGCGATGACGACGGCCGAGATGACACCGAAGGTCTACTGGACCACGGCACCGCGCTCGATGATGCAGCGGTTCGGCGAGGTCATCCGCGAGATGGGCGGCGACTGGGAGGAACCGGACCCGGCCGAGACCGCCGAGATGCCCGAGATCGGGCTGCCCGACGAGGAGATCACCACCTGGGTGGACACCACCGAGGCCGGCGGCCAGAAGTTCGACGCCCTCGCCGCCCACGCCAGCCAGGGCGAGAACATCTTCTTCCTGAAGATGGGCAAGGAGAGGTTCACCGAGCTGATGGGCGTCGAGACCTTCGTCCGCGTGCACGACACCACCGGCGCCCCCCTCCCCGAGGACGACCTCTTCGCCGGGCTGCGCTGACGGCCTCTCCCTCCGGCTTCCGGCCGGCGCCCCGGCCGCTTCGCCGATCCGCCCCGCGGCGGCCGGCCGGTCAGCGGGCGCGGAGCCACAGATCGCTGTTCCCGGCCAGCAGTACGCGGCCGTCCGCAAGGGTGGCCGCGGTCTGCGGCGGGGCCGCGCCGCAGCCCAGGTCGCCGCGGCTCCAGTCGGTCCTGCCGCCCGCGTCGGCGGTCCAGACCGCACCGCAGTAGACGGGGTCGGTGTCCGGCTTCTCGCGCGGCTGTATCGCCGAGCCCACCAGCACCGGCCGCCCGGCGGCGTCGACCGTGCCCGCCAGCACGTCGCCCGTCCCGACCGCAGAGACGGCCGAACCGCCCAGCCGCGTCCAGGACTTGCCGTCCGGGCTGACCAGCAGCACCGGCCGGTCGGGATCTCCGGCGCGCTGGGTGAACCCGTAGGCCAGCCACCCGTCGCCGAGGCGCAGAACCCCGCGGAGGAAGGCGCCCGCCGGCAGCCCGGGGACCACGGAGACCGTCCAGTGCCCCCCGGCGTCCGAGGAGTGCCAGATCGGCAGCCGGCCGGTGGCGTTGGGCGCGCGGTCCATGGCGTTGGAGACCATCCCGCCGATCGCGACCACCTCGCCGCCGTGGGCGGCGATCCCGGAGATCCCGGCGGTGTCGCCCGGTATCGCCGGGACCGGCAGCACCGGGCGACGCAGGGTCGCCCCGCGGTCCTCGGAGAGCCACACCACCGCATGTTCGACCTGCGCGACCCGCTCGCCGCCGCCGATCAGCAGTCGCCGGCCGACCTGGACCGCGGCGGTCGCCGCGCCCCGGTCCGCGGACTCGCTGCGCGGGTCGTCCGGGACCGGCAGGTTCAGACTGGCCAGCTCCTGGGTCCGGCCGCTGGGCGGGGTCCGGCTCACCCGGTCCGCGACCGAGATCAGGCTGCCGTCCGTCCAGCGCAGCACCACCGGCCCGGAACCGCCCACGCTCACCGCGCCACCGCCCGGCTCCCAGCCTCCCTGGCCGGGCGGCGGATCGAGAGCCAGCCGGGTGCAGCCGGAGCCGGGCACCCACCGCGCCGGCAGGTCCTGGTAGCCGGTCCGGTACACGCCGACACCCAGCACGCAGCCGTGGCCGTCCGGCACCAGGGCCTCCAGGCCCAGCCCCGCCGGCACATAAGCGTCCGCCTTGGCCGGCCACTGCACCGCGTCCCGGTACGCCCGGAAGCCGAGTGCGCTGCGGGCCGCCGAGGACGGGGCGGTTCCCGCCGCCGAACCGGCGGTGGAGGACGCGGACGGCGTCGCCGTGCCCGCGCCGTCCGGCAGAATCACTCCGCAGCCGGCCATCAGTAGCGCCGCCACCAGCGCCGCAGCACTCGCCGCTGTCCCCACCCGCGTCAACCGGGCTCTTCCCATCCCCGACCACCCCCATGGTCCCCACCCCCGGCCCACCCCCACGACGGGCCGAGGTGATCGTAGGCGATGCCGCCGCCCGGCACGCGGGCCGCCCACCCTGCGGGTCCCGGCGCGAGTGGCATGACGGAGGTCAGGGGGAAGCGGGCTCCGCGTGGGCGCCGCTGTCGGTGCCGACGTCGTCGGCGCCCGGAACCGGCGGGCCGGCCGGCGCGTCCCCGCCCCGGGCGAGCCGGAGGAGCGCGGGCCAGGAGGTGATCTTGGTGCGTTCCCGGCCGTGTTCCGCGCCCAACCGCCGCTCGGCGGCGTCGATCCGGTCCCAGCCGGCCAGGTCGGTCGCCGGCCGCCCGCGCCGGGCCAGGATCTCCGCCAGATCCGCGGACCGGCGGACCGGCAGCGTCTCCAGGTCCGCCAGCAGGAGCGCGACCACGTCCGCCGAGTGGTGCCGGTTGGAGCCGATCACGCCGGTGGGCCCGCGGCCGAGCCAGCCGCTGACGTACTCGCCGGGGCAGACGGTGCCGTCCGCCTCCTGGACCCGGCCCTTGTCGTTGGCCACCACCCCGCGCTCGGCGTCGAAGGGAAGGCTGTCCAGCGGCGTGCTGCGGTAGCCGACGGCGTGCAGCACCGCGCCGACCCGCAGGGTCTCGTATGCGCCGGTGCCGGCCGCCCCGCCGTCCGGAGTGCGCTCGGTGCGCTCGATCTCCAGACCGGTGACCCGCCGCTGCCCCAGCACGCGGTGCGGCGGGCCAGGAAGCGCAGCTCGATCCTGCGCGGGGCGGGGGCGCCGCGCTTCCCCCGCGCGGCGAACTCGCCGAGGACCCGGAGGTTGGCCTGGACGGCCCGGACGAGATCGAGGCCGCGACCGCCTACCCCGACGGCGGCACCCGCGTCCGACGCCGGCAGCACGGCCGGGTCCACAGCCACCTCCACCCCGTCCAGGGCGCCGAGTTCGCGCAGCTCCTTGGCGGTGAATCGGGCGTGCTCGGGGCCGCGCCGCGCGAGCAGCACCACCTCCCGTACCGCGCTGCCGCGCAGCGCCGCGAGGACGGGTTCCGGCATGTCCGTGCGTTCGAGTTCGGCGGGCGAGCGGGTGAGGACGCGGGCCACGTCGAGGGCCACATTGCCGGCCCCGACGACCGCCACCCGCTCCGCGTCCAGGGCGAGCGGCGGCCGGGTGACATCGGGATGCCCGCTGTACCAGGCGACGAAGTCGGTGGCGGAGCAGCAGCCGGGCAGCTCCTCGCCGGGGACGCCGAGGCGCCGGCCGACCGAGGCGCCGGCCGCGTAGAGGACCGCGTCGTAGTGGGCGAGGAGGTCCCGGCGGGTGACGTCGGTGCCGAACTCGACGCCGCCGAGGAAGCGGATCGCCGGGTGGTCGAGGATCCGGCGCAGCTGGCGGATGATGCTCTTGATCTTCTGGTGGTCCGGCGCCACGCCGTAGCGCACCAGGCCGTAAGGGGTGGGCAGCCGGTCGAACAGGTCGACGCGGACCTCGGTGCGGTCCTGGCGGACCAGCTCCTCGGCGGCGTAGAGCCCGGCGGGGCCGGCGCCGACGACGGCGACCCGCCGGGGTGAGGGCACGGGCTCGGGATCGACGGTCACGGGCATCCTCCTCCTTCGCTTCCGTACGGACGGACGGACGGTGCGGGGCCGCGCGCCGGGCCGCCGTCAGGAGAGAGCGATCTCGTCGCCGCGGGGCGCGGCCCGCGAAGGGAGCGACGTCGCGGGCGTCCGCGCCGCCGGCTCAGCGACCGGGGCCGGGACCGGGGCCGGGGCCGGGACGGGGCAGCGGGCCGGGCTCGGCGATCCATACCGGCCTCCTCCGAAGCGCGGCGGACGCCCTGAAGCTGCGACGCCCTGAGGCTGCGACGCCGTGCAGCTGCGACGCACTGAAGCTGCGACGCCCTAAAGCAAAGCAGCCGGAGCAGCAGTGCGACAGCCGTATGCGTGATTCCGGTTCGGCGCCTGCATCCGCATGGGGCCTGAGCGCCGAAGACCTCTCACAGGGTCCGGCGGCCGACGGCAGCGGTGACGGGTGCCCCGGCCGAGGAGATCGACGAGGTGGGAGGGTGGCCGGTCCGATGCCCATGATGAGTCCCTACATGATCCGCTGGGATCCGGTCAGCCGGCTGTGGCGACTGGAGGACCTGGACGGCCCCCTCCGCGACCGGCAGGGCTGCCTCTTCGGCTGGCGCGAGGACGACTACGCCGGCGCGGACACGGCCCGGGCCTGCCTGGACGCGGGCCGCGCGATCCCGCGCGAGGGCCTCGTCTACAGCTGACTCCCCGGGAGGCCCGGGACACCCGGGATGCCCGGGGCGCCGTCCCCGCCGGGTACCGCGATCCGCCGCCCCCCAGACCTGGACCGCGCGCGTTCCCCGACCGTCCCGCCCCGAGCCGGAGTTCGCGCTCCGGCACCGATTTCCGGCGGGGGTCGCACGAACGGTCCTCCCGAGGTGCGGTAGCGCTGGGTGATCAGTTGGCTTCTCTATGGCGGACATAACGTCCGCTCATCAACTCAACGAGGAGACCCGATGAATCGCGTGACCCGCCGTATCGCTGTCGCTGGTGCCGCTGCTGTGGCCGTCGCCGGGATGTCCATGGCCGGTGCAGGCGCCGCCTTCGCGGACGCCCCCGTCGGCAGCTGGAGCACGACGGTGCACTCCCACACCCACACCGTGACCGACGTCGACCACCGTGCGAACTGGTCGCACACCGTCGACGCCGACGACTACGCCCCCGCCCCCGCCTCGGACGACTGGGGCATGCACTCCGACTACGGCCACACCAACTACGGCTGGGGCCACGAGGACGAGGGCGGGATCAACCAGATCGGCCTGCTGAACCTGGGCCTGGGTCTCTGAGCTGACCCCAGCACTCCCGCAACACCGACGGCGGCACCGGCCACGACTCCGGTGCCGCCGTTCGCTGTGCGGCAGCGCTCGGCGGTTGGCACGTACTCGTCAGTGATGGCGGGCCGCGTGGCGGAGGTACTCCCTTCGGTCGAGGGGGTTGTGATCGGTCCGCGGGCGGCGCGGGGGAGCGCCGGGGACGGCGCGGTAGTGGGTGAAGGCGGATTCCAGGAGGCCCTCACCGCGGGTCAGGGCCGGCAGCCGCTGTTCGAGGGGGTGGACGGCGGCGGCCGGGAGCTCGCCGGTCAGTACGGAGATCGGGCCGCGGGTTTCGGTGCTCCGGGGCACGGCGCCCAGCTTCGACAGTGCGGGGAGCACCGCCGGTACCAGGTCGCTCGGCGCCTCCAGGCGGAAGCCGTGGACGGGCTCGTGGACCCGCGTGCCCGCCTCGGCCAGGGCCCGCATCAGGACCAGCGGCGTCAGCGCCCGGAAGTCCCCGGCGGAGCTCGACCACTTGCTCCAGCCGTACGGTGGCGGCGGGACGAAGCCGGTGCGGGTCAGGGTCACCGTGCAGTCGATCACCTGCCAGCCGTACAGGCCCTGGCCCAAGGTGGCGCGCGCGGACTCCTCGACCGCGCGGAAGAAGGCGTGCGGCATCGAGCCGAGTTCCACCCCCAGCCGGAACCGCACGCCGGAGCCGGCGTGCCCCGGCTCGACCCGCAGGCCGACCGTGGCCCGGAACGGGTTGCCGCCCTGGTCCATGTACTCGGCGGCCCGGCCGGTGCCGACCGGCCGCTCGACGCAGATCGTCGTGGTCTCGCGGAACGACACGGCCAGGCCGAACTCCTCGGCCAGAGTGGCCTGGACGACCTCCTTCTGCACCTCGCCGTAGAGCGAGACCGAGATCTCCTGCCGGAGGTCGTCCTGCCGGAGGCCGATCAGCGGGTCCTGCTCGGCGAGTTGGGCGAGGGCGAGGTGGAGGGCGCCGCGCTCCGCCGGGACGCGGGGGACCACGACCGTCTCAAGGGTCGGCGGTGCGAAGTGGCGGCGGCCGCCCGGGCCCGCCTCCGTGCCCGCACCCGTGCCCAGTTCGTCGCCGACGCGGGCGGCGGAGAGCCCGGAGAGCTTGGCGATCTGGCCGGCGGAGACCGCGTCGCCCGGGCGCGCCGGTCCGCCGTCGAACACGTTGATCGCGGTGACCCGCTGGCCCTCGGCGCTGCCGGCCCAGCGCACCCGGTCGCGGAGGCGGAGGGTGCCGGACCGGATCCGGACGTAGACGAGCTTCTCGCCGCCGGGTCCGCGCTCGATCTTGAAGACGGTCGCGGACAACGGACCGTCCTTCCCGGCGTCTGTCTCTGCGCCGGCGTCCGTCTCTGCACCGGCCTCGGTGGCCGGCAGGAACTCCCGGACGGCGGCGGCCAGTTCGGGCACTCCGGCGCCGGTCATGGCGGAGCCGAAGAGCACCGGGTGGACCCGGGCCCGGCAGGTCTGCTCGGCCAGCGCCCGGCGCAGCCGCCGGTAGGGCACGGCGCGGTCCTCGACATAGGCGGCGAGCAGCCCGTCGTCGTCCTCGGCGAGCAGTTCCACGAGCCGTCGGCGGTGGTCGGCGGCGCCGGCGGCTCCGGCGTCGGCGTACGGGCGGAAGCGGGCGTCGCGGGTGCCCGCCGCGTCGACCGACCCCAGCTCGGCCGCCGCCGGCGACAGCCGCTCGGTGATCGCGGCGAGCACCCGCGCCGGGTCCGCGCCGAGGCGGTCGATCTTGTTGACGAAGAGCAGGGTGGGGATGCCCAGCCGGCGCAGCGTGCGCATCAGCACCCGGGTCTGCGCCTGCACGCCCTCGACCGCCGAGACCACCAGCACGGCGCCGTCGAGGACGGCGAGCGCCCGTTCCACCTCGGCGATGAAGTCGGGGTGGCCCGGGGTGTCGATCAGGTTGACGTGGACGCCGTCGACGGGGAACGAGACCACGGCGGACCTGATGGTGATCCCGCGCTGCCGCTCCAGCGCCAGGGTGTCGGTCTGGGTGTCGCCGTGGTCGACGCTGCCGACCGCGTCGATGACCCCGGCCGTGTGCAGCAGCCGTTCGGTCAGGCTGGTCTTACCGGCGTCTACGTGCGCGAGGATGCCGAGATTGAGCGTTGCCCTTGCTGCCAAGAGTCATGTCCTTGAGGAGAGAGGCCGTTACGGGGCGGGGGGACATGACCGTGCGCCGCATTCCGCTCTCCTCGTCTCTCCTGGTCCCGGCTGCTGGGCCGGTGCCGGTGGGCCCGCTCAGGGGCTCGTCCGGCAGTACAGCAGCCGGCCGGACCCCGGGCAACGGGTTTTCGGGTTGCGGCTGCTTCCCGAATCCCGCGAGTTCCGTGAAACGGGCGAACGTCTGTTACGGTGGTGAAGCCGACGCGGGGTGGAGCAGCTCGGTAGCTCGCTGGGCTCATAACCCAGAGGTCGCAGGTTCAAATCCTGTCCCCGCTACTTCGACTCTGTGGGCCCGGCCGTACGGCCGGGCCCACAGGGCTTTTCGGCGTCCCGTGGAAGGTCCTCCGTGAACCACCGCACCAACCGCTCGCAACGCGAGCGTCCGGCTACCCGATTCGGTCGGCCGCTGTCAGCCGCAGAGCGGACAGGGGCCAAGCGCGGCGGCCAGCCCGGCCAGTCCTCCGGCGTGCCCAACCGCCGCGGGCCGGGTCCGGCCAAGCGCTCCGGCAGCCCCGGCAGTTCCAGCGGCTCGGGCGGCTCCGGCCGCCGCAAGCCCCAGACCGCTGCCGCCGGCCACCGCGAGTTCGAGATGGCGGAGCCGCAGACCCCGGCGCTGCCCCCGGTCGCCTCCTTCGCCGAGCTCGACCTGCCGCGGGGGATGCAGAACGTCCTCACCCAGCAGGGCGTGACCGAGCCGTTCCCGATCCAGGCCGCCGCGCTGCCCAACGCGCTGGCCGGGCGGGACGTCCTGGGCCGCGGCCGGACCGGCTCCGGCAAGACCCTCGCCTTCGGCCTCGCTCTGCTGGCCCGCACGGCCGGCCGGCGGGCCGAGAGCAAGTCGCCGCTGGCGCTCGTCCTGGTCCCCACCCGCGAGCTCGCCCAGCAGGTCACCGACGCCCTCAGCCCCTACGCCGGGGCGGTCAACCTGCGGATCGCCACCGTGGTCGGCGGTCTGTCGATCGGCCGCCAGGCGTCCGAGCTGAAGCGCGGCGTCGAGGTGCTGATCGCCACCCCGGGCCGGCTGCGCGACCTGATCGACCGCGGCGACGCCCGGCTCGACCGGGTGGCCGTCACGGTGCTCGACGAGGCCGACCAGATGGCCGACATGGGCTTCCTGCCCCAGGTCACGGCGCTGCTGGAGCAGGTCCGCCCGGACGGGCAGCGGATGCTCTTCTCCGCCACCCTGGACCGGAACGTGGACCGGCTGGTCCGCCGCTTCCTCACCGACCCGGTCACCCACTCCGTGGACCCGAGCGCCGGCGCGGTCAGCACCATGGAGCACTTCGTCTTCTACGTGAACGACCAGGACAAGCGCGAGGTCACCCGGGAGATCGCGGCCCGCGACGGCCGCGTGATCATGTTCGCGGACACCAAGCGGTCCACCGACCGCCTCGCCAAGGACCTGCTGGCCAACGGCGTGCGCGCGCAGGCGCTGCACGGCGGGAAGTCGCAGCCGCAGCGCAACCGGATCCTGGAGCAGTTCCGCCAGGGCCAGGTCACGGCGCTGATCGCGACCAACGTCGCGGCCCGCGGCATCCACATCGACGACCTCGACCTGGTGGTCAACATCGACCCGCCGGCGGACCACAAGGACTACCTCCACCGCGGCGGCCGTACCGCGCGGGCGGGCGCCTCGGGCCGGGTGGTCACCCTCGTCCTCTCCCACCAGCGGCGCGAGATGGCGCAGATGATGGCGGACGCGGGGATCAGGCCCGGGAACGACCGGGTGCGCCCGGGCGACCCGGAGCTGGTCCGGATCACGGGGGCGCGCAGGCCCTCGGGTGAGCCGGTGACCATCCCGGCGCCGGCCGCGCCCCCCGCCGCCGCGCCGAAGGCCAGGTCGGCGTCGGCCCGCTCCGGTGGCAGGTCCGGCCGGACCAGCCGGTCCGGCGGTTCGTCGCGCGGCAGCGGCAGCGGAAACGGCAGCGGCAGCGGCGGTAGCGGCTCGGCCGAGTCGGGCGGCGCGCGTTCCGGCCGCCGCTCCCAGGGCGCCCGCCGTCCCCAGCAGCGCAACGGCGACCGCCAGAACAGGACGGCGTAGCGGCCGTCGCGCGAGCGGCCGGCCCGTCAGCCGCGGACTCGCCGCTACGCCCCGCCCGCCGGCCCGTGCTCCTTCGAGGCCGCTCGCCCGGTGGGCTGGAAGGTGCGGCGGTAGGCGAGGGGCGAGACGCCGAGCGCGGCGTGGAGGTGCTGGCGGAGCGAGGCGCCGGTGGCGAAGCCGACCTCGGCGGCGACCTCGTCCACGGACAGGTCCGTGGTCTCCAGCAGCCGGCAGGCGCGGTGGACGCGCTGCTGGATGAGCCAGCGCCCGGGGCTCAGGCCGACCTCCTCGTTGAACCGTCGGGCGAAGGTCCGCAGGCTCATCCCCGCCCGCCGGGCGAGATCGGCCAGGGCCAGCGGCTCGTCCAGATGCTCCAGCGCCCACGCCCGGACGGCGGCCGTCCCGCTGCCGTCGGCCGCGGGCACCGGCTGCTCGATGTACTGGGCTTGGCCGCCGTCCCGCCAGGGCGGGACGACGCAGCGGCGGGCCACCCGGTTGGCGAGCTCGCTGCCGTGGTCCCGGCGGATGAGGTGGAGGCAGACGTCCACGCCGGAGGCGGCGCCGGCCGAGGTCAGGACGTCGCCGTCGTCGACGAACAGGACGTCCGCGTCCAGCTCCACGTCGGGGAACCAGTCGCGGAAGACCTCGGCGGTCGCCCAGTGGGTGGTGGCGGGCCGCCCCTTCAGCCGTCCGGCGGAGGCCAGCACGAAGGCGCCGGTGCAGATGGAGACCGTGCGTGCGCCGGGCGGGATCCGGGTGAGGGCGTCGGCCAGCGGCGCGGGCAGCTCCCTGGTGATCCGCTGCGGGTCGAACGGCGCGATCACCACCGTGTCGGCGGTCTCCAGCGCCTCCGGGCCGTGCGGGGCGATGACCGTGAAGTCGGCCTGGGTCTCCACGGGATTCCCGTCGACGGTGCAGGTCACCACCTCGTAGCGGCCGTCGGCGGCGCCGAGGACCCGGCTCGGGATGCCCAGTTCGAAGGGGTAGACCCCGTCCAGGGCCAGGACCACCACGCGATGCGGACGCCTCATGGCAGGATCCTATCGAATACTGGCGATTCTGCCGTTGCGAGGCCTGGCGAGCACCGGCAGGCTGGGCGTTATGAACATGCGCGCGATCCAGCAGACCGAGTACGGCGACCCCGAGGTGCTGAAGGAGGTCGAACTGCCGCGTCCGGAGCCGGGAGTGAGCGAGATCCTGGTCGCCGTGCGCGCGGCCGGGGTCAACCCCACCGACTGGAAGCACCGGACCGGCTCCGGCTTCCTCAAGCGGCTGCCGCTGACGCTGGGCTGGGACGTCTCCGGCGTGGTCGAGGCGGTCGGCTACGGCGTCACCCTCTTCAAGCCGGGCGACGAGGTCTTCGGCATGCTGCCCTACCCGAACGGGGCCGGCTCCCACGCCGAGTACGTCACCGGCCCGGCCCGCGCCTTCGCCCGCAAGCCGCAGGGGGTCGACCACGTGCAGGCCGGCGCCATCCCGCTGGCCGCGCTCACCGCTTACCAGTGCCTGGTCGACACCGCCGACGTGCAGCCCGGCCAGCGGGTGCTGATCCACGCCGCCGCGGGCGGGGTCGGCCACCTGGCGGTGCAGATCGCCAAGGCCCGGGGGGCGTACGTGATCGGCACGGCCAGCGCCGGCAAGCACGGCTTCCTCCGCGAGATCGGCGTGGACGAGCCGATCGACTACCGGGAGACGGACTTCGCCGAGGCGGTCGGCGACGTCGACGTGGTGCTCGACCCGATCGCCGGGGACACCCGCACCCGCTCGATCGACGTCCTGCGCAAGGGCGGGGTCCTCGTCTCGCTCCTCCCCGGCAGCGAGGGCGACCTGGAGAAGGCGGCGGAGCGCGGGGTACGCGCGGAGGTCCTGCTGGTCGAGCACGACCATGGCGGGATGCGGGCGATCGCCGACCTGGTCGAGGCCGGCAAGCTGCGCGCCCACATCGAGGACGACGCCGTCTACCCGCTGGCCCGCGCCGCCGAGGCGCACGCCCGCGGCGAGCAGAACCGCACCACCGGAAAGCTGGTCCTCAAGGTCGGCTGACGCGCGGGCCCGCTGTCTGTCAGTGGCGGGTGGGAGACTTCCGGGCATGACGATCAGGGACCCGAAGGCGGATCTCCACCGCTACCTCCACACCATCCGCGACAGCCTCGTCTGGAAACTGGACGGGCTCTCGGAGTACGACGTGCGGCGCCCGATGACCCCGACCGGCACCAATCTGCTGGGGCTGGTCAAGCATCTGGCGCATGTCGAGGCCGGATACTTCGGCGACTGCTTCGAGCGCCCGTTCAGCGAGGCGCTGCCCGCCCACGCCCCGGGCGCCGAGCCCAACGCCGACATGTGGGCGACGGCCGAGGAGTCCCGGGAGGACGTCCTGGGCCTCTACCAGCGCGTCCGCGAGCACGCCGACGCCACCATCGACGCCCTCCCGCTGGACGCCCCCGGCCGGGTCCCCTGGTGGGGCGAGCGCGGCGACGTCACCCTGCAGCTGATCCTCCTGCACGTCATCGCCGAGACCAACCGCCACGCCGGCCACGCCGACATCCTCCGCGAACTCCTCGACGGCGCCGCCGGCCTGACCCCCCGCCGCAGCAACCTCCCCGACGCCGACGAGACCTGGTGGCCCACCTACCAGGCCCACCTGGAGAAAACCGCCCGCGAGGCCGGAGGCGTCTGAGTCCCGTAGCATCCGGGCGCCCATCGCGGGCGCCAGCGGTCTCCTGGACGAGCCCCGGACCGTCGCGGAGATCGCCGGGCACCGGCCGGCCCACCGGCCCCGTGCAGGCCGTCCGAGTCGTTCGACGGCTGTTCGGAATACGATGGTGCCGGGCTTCGCCGATGCGATTGGGAGGGCCGATGACTCACCAGCGCCACTCCCGTGCGGCTCGGCCGCTCAGCGCCGACGAGCTGCTGAGCAGGCTCGGACGGCTCACCGAGCAGGCCCTGGAGCGGGCCGAGCTGCAGCAGGCCCGGGTGGAGCTGGCGGAGGCCCTGCAGCGCGAGCTGCTTCCCATCGAGCTCCCGGAGCTGCCGGGACTCAGCGCCGCGGCCTGCTACGCCCCCGCCCGGCACGGGCTGGACATCGGCGGCGACTGGTTCGACGGCTTCTGGCTGCCGGACGGCACGGTCGCCTTCTCGCTCGGGGACGTGCAGGGCCACGACGTGGAGGCGGCGGTCTTCATGGGCCAGGTGCGGATCGGCCTGCGCGCGGTCGCGGCGGGCGCCGCCGATCCCGGCGAGGCCCTGTATCTCGCCAACAACCTCCTCACCTCGATGGACTGCACCCTCTTCGCCACCTGCAGCTTCCTCAGCTTCGACCCGGTTCGGCAGGAGCTGCGGGGTGCCCGGGCCGGCCATCTCCCGGCCATCTGGGCGACCTCGGACGGGCGCAGCGGCATCGCCCTGGACGCGGGCGGGCCGCCGCTGGGCGTGCTGGCCGACCAGGACTACCCGGTCAGCTGCCACCGCCTGCCGCTGCCGGGGGCCTGTGCCCTGGTCACGGACGGGGTGGTGGAGGGGCCGTCGTTCCCGATCGAGGCGGGCCTCGCGGAGGTCCTGCGGATCGTCCGGACGGCCGTCCGGGAGGGCGTCCGCGCGGGTCGGGGGGTCGATCCGGCCCGGCTGGCGGCGCAGATCATCCGGGTCGCCGACCTGACCGGGCATGCGGACGACGCGGCCGTGCTGGTCCTCAGCCGCCGCTGAAGCCACGTTCGCTTGAGCCGGGTCGCCGAAGCCGCGTCGCTGAAGCCGCGTCGCTCGTTTGTTTGAGCCGGGTCGCTCGTTTGAGCGGCTTCGCTGAAGGAGTGGCATCGCGCGTGTCTTGAGGGGTTCCGCGCGGCTTCACGTTGTCTGATGAACGGCGTGGTGGATTCCGAGGTTCTCCGGCGGCTGGGCAAGGTGGTGCTCGGGATCCTCGCCGTCGCCGTCGCCTACTACGCGACGGCCCAGGCCGGCCTGCAGGAGCAGGTCGTGGTGAAGGGCGCCAAGGTCACCCCGCTGTGGCCGCCCACCGGCGTCTCGCTGACCTGCCTCCTCCTCTTCGGCCTGCGGGTCTGGCTCGGGATCCCGCTGGGCGCGCTGCTGACGGTGGCCTCGATCGGTTCGCTGACCCCAGCCGCCGCGGTGATCGTGGCCGGCAACGCCCTGGCCCCGCTCTGCTCGTACCTGCTGCTCCGGCGGGTCGGTTTCCGGAACGATCTGAGCCGGCTCAGCGACGGTCTGGCTCTGGTCTTCCTGGGGGCCCTGGCCGGGATGCTGATCAGCTCGACGGCGGGGAGCACGGCTCTGCTGGCCGAGGGGATGCTGCCGGCCAGCGGGTTCTGGCGGATCTGGGCGGCCTGGTGGACCGGGGACGCGATGGGGGTGCTCACGATCACCCCCGTGCTGCTCACCGTCCGCAACATCCGGCTCCCCGGCGGCCACCGGGTGCTCCGCTGGGCGGAGCCGGCGGCGCTGCTGCTGGGCACCGTGGCGGTCGCGGTGCTGGTCACCCGGAGCTCGCTGAGCCTCCTCTTCCTGGTCTTCCCGCTGCTCATCTGGGCGGCGCTGCGGTTCCAGCTGGCGGGGGCGGCGCCCTGCGTGCTGCTGGTCTCGGTGATCGCCGTGCTCGGCGCGACCGGACACCGCGGGCCCTTCGCCCACCAGGGGGTTCTCGGCACGATGGTGGTCCTCCAGGCGCTGAACGGCGCCGCCGCGCTGACCGGGCTGCTGCTCGGGGCGGTGGTGGCCGAGCGCGAGGCCACCTTCCGGCGGATCGAACAGGCCTGCGTGGACCTCGCCGAGGTGGTCGAGCGCCTCGCCCCGGGCCAGCTGGGCCTGCCGTGGATCGCGCCGGAGGATCCTCCGCGCTCCGACCCCTAGCGACCCCTAGCCGGTTTGCGGCCGGGTGCATCCGGCGGCCTTCCGGCGAGCGAATACCGGGTGAGCCGCCGTCCACGGCAGGGGAGGAGAGGGATCAGCGATGACCGTCGACCAGGAAGACTTCGCCCGCCTGCTGGCCGTCCTGGACGGATCGTCCGACGGGGTGGCCGCGCTGGCCGAACTCCCCGCGGAGCGCTGCGCGGCGGCGCTGGGGCTCGACGGCGTGAGCGTCTCGCTGGCCTGCCCGACCAGTCTGGAGCTGGTCTGGTTCGACGCCGCCGACCGCCGCGGGACCGACTGGGAGGACCTGCAGTTCACCGTGGGGGAGGGCCCCTCCTGGGACGCGGCCTGGGAGGCCACCGCCATCCTCGAACCGGATCTGCGGCTGGTCCCCCAGGAGCGCTGGCCGGCCCTCCTCGGGGATCCGTCCGGGCCGCCGCCGGTGCGGGCGGCGGTGGCGATCCCGCTCCAGCTGGGCGAGTTCTCGCTGGGGACGCTGAGCGGCTACCGGGCCTCGCCCGGCCTGCCCGACCCGCTCCGGATCGCCGACACCGTGCTGCTGGCCGCGGCCGTCACCCGGGCGCTCCTCACCCCGGCCATGGCCTGGCGCGCGAACGGCGAACGGCGCGCCGCCCCGCTGCACCGCGCGGTGGTGCACCAGGCCGCCGGGCGGCTGGCGGCACACCACGGCGACCGGATAGACCAGGCCCTCGACCGCCTCCGCGCCCACGCCTACCTCCGCGGCCGGCCGCTCCTGGAAGTGGCCCGGCAGGTCGTCGAGGACGGCGTGCGGCTGGAGGACGACTGAGGCCCTGCCCGCAGCCCGCAGCTCGCAGCCCCGCCCGCAGTTCGCAGCCCCGGCCCGCAGCCCACAACGCGTGACCGATCCCGAACCCCGTCAGGAGCCCTGCCCCCTTGAACACCGCCGTCGTGGTCTTCACCGGTGACCTGCGTCTGCACGACAACCCGGTACTGCGGGCCGGGCTCGACCGGGCCGGCCAGGTGGTGCCGCTGTTCGTCCGCGACCCGGCGATCGACCTGAGCGGCTTCGCCGCGCCGAACCGGCTGGCCTTCCTCGCCGACTGCCTGGCCGACCTGGACGCCGGGCTGCGCGAGCGGGGCGGCCGGCTGGTGCTGCGGGAGGGCGACTTCGTCGAGGAGGTCTGCCGGGCCGCCGCCGAGGCCGACGCCGGAGAGGTGCACATCGCCGCCGGGGTCAGCGGCTACGCGGCCGGCCGCGAGCGGCGGTTGCGGACCGCCCTCGAGGCGGACGGCCGCCGGCTGCGCAGCCACGGCGGCTCGACCACGGTGGTCCCGCCGGGGCTGCTCACCCCGGCGGGCAACGACCACTACGCGGTCTTCAGCGCCTACCACCGGCGCTGGGCGGGGGAGCCGGTGCGCCGGCCCGGCGGTGCCCCCCGGGTGGTCCGGGTGCCCGACAAGGCCGGCTCGCTGACCCTGCCGCTGCCGGAGCTCCGCTCCCGGCCCACCTCGCCCGGCCTGCCCAAGGGGGGCGAGAAGGCCGGCCGCGCCGCCCTCACCGGCTGGCTCCGCCGCGGCCTGGACGACTACCCGGATTTCCACGACCGCCTGGCCGAGGACGGCACCTCGCGGCTCTCCGCCCACCTCCACTTCGGCACCCTCTCGCCCACCGAGGTGGTGCACCGGGCGAGGGAGGCGGGCGGCGCGGGCGGCGACGCCTTCGTCCGGCAGCTGTGCTGGCGGGACTTCAACCACCAGCTGCTCGCCGCCCGCCCGCAGGCCTCCTGGCAGGAGTACCGGCACCGCGGGGACGCCTGGCGCACCGAGAAGGAGGCGGCGGAGGAGGCCGAGGCCTGGCGGCAGGGCCGGACCGGCTACCCGATCGTGGACGCCGCGATGCGGCAGCTCGCCCACGAGGGCTGGATGCACAACCGGGCCCGCATGATCGTGGCGAGCTTCCTGGTCAAGACGCTCTACGTGGATTGGCGGGTGGGCGCCGAGCACTTCCTCGACCTGCTGGTGGACGGGGACATCGCCAACAACCAGCTGAACTGGCAGTGGGTGGCCGGCACCGGCACGGACACCCGCCCCAACCGGGTGCTCAACCCGCTGCGGCAGGCCGACCGCTTCGACCCGGAGGGCGACTACGTCCGCCACTGGGTGCCCGAACTCGGAGGGCTGGCGGGGGCGTCGGTGCGCCGGCCGTGGAGGCTCACCGGCCGGGAGCGCGCGGCGTACGACTACCCGGAGCCGGTGGTGGACCTTCAGGAGGCGCAGCACCGGTTCCTGGCCGCGCACGGCAAGGACTGAGCCGGACGGCTTCAGTGCGCCCTGCTTCTGGAGAGCTCCGTGAGCTGGTCGACCGCCTCGCCCAGGCTGCCGGGCCGGAGCAGCCCGGCCTGGGCGCGCCCGGCCCAGCCCGGGCCGCCGACCGCGACCGCCGCCGAGGACCGCGCCCCGCGCACCCCCCAGGTCATCCGGGCCAGCCCGGACGCCAGCGGAAGGTTGGCCGAGGAGCGGGTCTGCGACCACAGCACCACCGCGCACGGTCCGGTCCGCCGCACGGCCGCCTCCAGGGCCCCGGCGGGCACGGCGGCGCCGAGCATCCTGACCGGCACGGCCCGCTCGCCGAGTGCCGCCACCAGCGCCTCCAGAGCGAGGCTGTGCAGCTCGCCGGGCACACAGCCGGCCACCACGGGAGGCCGGCCGGCCGCCTCCTCCCGCAGCCGCGGGGCGCGCCGCAGGCTGGAGCCGACGTGCCAGGAGAGGAGGTGCTCGATCTCCACGCAGCGGTCCTCGGACTCGGCCCACCGGCGGCCCACCGCGTGCAGCGTGGGGACCATCACCTGCTCCCAGGCCGGCACCACCCCGTACCGCTCCACCAGGGCGTCCAGGGTCCGCTGGATCGCCGGTCCGTCCAGCCGGACGGCGGCCCGGGAGAGGCCACGGGCCTCGCGGCGGGCCTCGGCCGGTGACGGTGCCCCGGCGGGGGCGGCGCGGTCGGCGGGGGCGCCCCGGTCGGCGGGCGGGCCGGCGGGCGCGGTGCGCCGGGCGCCGTCGCCGGTGGACGCGGCGGAGGCCACGGGGGAGGGGGAGGCGGAGGCCGCCGGGGAGGCGGCGGCCGGGGAGGCGGAGGCTGGGGAGGCGGAGGCCAGCGCCGCGCGGGCCGCCTCCGCCGGTGGGATCCCCTCGGCGGTCAGCCGGCACATCGCCTCCACCCGGGCCACGTCCTGGGCGGACCAGCGCCGGTGCCGACCGCCCTCGCGGAGCTGCGGACCCAGGCCGTAGCGGCGGTCCCAGGAGCGCAGGGTGGTGGGGGAGACCCCGACTCTGCGGGCCAGTGCGCCGGTGGTGACTCCCGGTCCGGATACGTCCTCGTCCATGCGGCCCCCCGGCCATCCGACGCAAAACCGATGCGACTTTACCGGGCCGGAAAGCCGGTCGCAGGCTGATGCCCGTACCACCACCGGCCCGTGTGAAGGAGCCTGTCCATGCCGGAGCAGCCGACTTCCCGGCCGGCCCAGGACGGCGGCTTCCAGGACGGCGACCCGGAGCAGCTCGCGATGCTCTACCGCAGGTGGGGGCCGGTGATCAAGGGGTTGGCCCGGCGCGCGCTCGGCGATGAGGCGGAGGCCGAGGACGTTCTTCAGCAGGTGGTCATCGCGGCCTGGCGGGGCCGCGCCGACTACCAGCCGCGGCGCGGCGCCCTGCCGTGCTGGGTGATGGGGATCGCCCGGCGCAAGATCACCGACGCGCTGCGCGCCCGCACCCGCAGGGCGGCTCTGCTCGCCGCCGCCGGCTCCGCGACCGTTCCCTCGGAAGCCGCCCCGGCCGAGCCGGACGGGCTGGTCGAACGGCTGGCGCTGCTGGAGGAGCTCTCCCGGCTGCCCGCCGCCCAGGGCCGGGTGCTCCACCTGGCCTTCTACAGCGGGCTCACCCACACCCAGATCGCGGAGCGCACCGGCCTGCCGCTCGGCACCGTGAAGAGCCATGCCCGGCGCGGGCTGCACAGTCTCCGGCAGGGCCTGGAACGGGCGGAGGAGCCGGGCGTCCGCGTCTGAGGCCTCGCACCGCGCGGCCGGGTCAGGGCTGGAGGGTGGCCACCACCGCGGCGAAGACCTCCGTGACGGCCCGGGCGGCCGGGGTGAGGGGGTGGTCGCGGAGGTGGGTGAGGAGGATGCGGCGGGCCGGGGCGTTCGGGCCCGGTTCCAGGACGGCGATGTCCTCCCGCGGACTGGCCAGGGCGCAGCGCGGGGCCAGCGCGATGCCGAGCCCGACGGCGGCCACCGCCTGCGCCTCCTGGTAGTCGTGTGCCTGGTAGGCGATCCGCGGCTGGTAGCCGGCCGCGCGGCAGCTGCGGGTGAGGACCTCGGCGACCGGGTGGTCGGCGCGGACGATCCACTGCTCCTCGGCCAGCTCCGCGAAGTCGACGGTCCGGCGCCCGGCCAGCGGGTGGGTGGCGCCGACCACCAGGGCGGTCGGGTCGTCGAAGAGGTGGACCGACTCATGGGTGCTCTCGTCCACGGTCCGCCAGGGGTAGTCCCACATCAGCGAGAGCTCGATCTCCCGGCTCTCCAGCATCTCCAGCAGCCGGGCCCGGCGGGCGCTGTGGACGGTCAGCTCGATGCCGGGGTGCCGGGTGCGGAAGGCCCGCACCACATGCGGCAGCAGCGAGGCCGACACGGTGGGGAAGGTGCCCAGCCGCAGGGTGCCGTGGTGCAGCCCGGCGAGGTCGTCGAGGGCCCGCTCGGCTGACCTGAGCTGGCGGTCGATCCGCTCGGCGTGGTCGACCACCACCTGACCGGCCTCGGTGAGCGTCACCCCGCGGGCGTGGCGCTGCACCAGGGGCTGCCCCACCTCCGCCTCCAGGCGACTGACCTGCTGGGACACCGCTGAGGGGGTGTAGCTGAGGGCCGCCGCCGCCCCGGTCAGCGACCCGTGCCTGGCCACCTCGGCCAGCAGCAGCATCCGCCGCACGTCGTAGCTCATGGATCCACCCTTAAGCAGTCCTGATAGCACCTTCAGATTTCCAAGATTGTACTGATGGCTGAGTTGCTGCATCGTCGTCCTCGTTCGCGGTGGACGGCGGGAAGGAAGCGGCATGCTGCGATTGCGGGCCACCTGGATGCGCGGCGGGACCAGCAAGTGCTGGCTCTTCGACGGCGGGGCACTCGAGGCCGCGGGGGCGGAGCCGGACCGGGTACTCGCGGCGGCCTTCGGCGCCGCCGACCCGCGGCAGCTCGACGGCGTGGGCGGGGCCACCTCGACCACCTCGAAAGCGGCGATCGTCCACCGCTCGACCGAGCCGGGTATCGACGTGGACTACGCCTTCGCCCAGGTCGGCATCGGCGTGGACCGGGTGGAGTGGGGCAGCAACTGCGGGAACTGCGCGACCGCCATCGGGCTGTACGCGCTGCAGTCCGGACTTGTGCCGGCCCGGCATCCGCGGACCACGGTGCGGATGCGCAACCTCAACACCGGGGCGCTGATGGCGACTTCCGTACCGACCCCCGGCGGGACCGTGCCGGAGACCGGCGAGGCCACCGTGCCCGGGGTCGAAAGCGGCGGTGTGCCGGTGGAGTTGGCCTTCCTGCGGCCGGCCGGGACGACCACCGGCGCCCTCCTGCCCACCGGGCGGGCCGTGGACTGGCTGGAACTGCCGGACGGATCAAGGGCCGAGGCGGGGGCCGGGCCCGGGACCGGGGCGTCGGTGGGCGCCGCTGCCACGCTGGTCGACGCCGGGGCTCCGGCGGCCCTGCTGGCCGCGGCGGACCTCGGGCTGGACCCGGCCTGCGGCCTGGAGGAGGTCGCCGCCCGGCTGCCGGAGCTGACCCGGCTGCGCCGGGCGGCCGCCCTGGCGATGGGGCTGGCCCGGCCGGAGGACCCGGTCAGCCATGCGGTGCCCAAGGTCGGCGTGGTCGGCCCCGCCGCCGACTACCGGACCACCGACGGCCGTTCGGTCTCCGCGCGGGACCACGACCTGGCCGTCCGGATGGTCTCCATGCACGCCCCGCACCCGGCCATCGGCCTGACCTCGGCGGTCGCGGTCGCCGCCGCGGCCGCGCTGCCCGGCAGCACGGCGGCGTTGGCGCTCGGCGCGGACGGGGAACGCAGCGCCGGCGGCGCCAGCGATGCCGGCAGCGGCCGCCGGGCCGGCCGCAGGGCCGCGCTGCGCCTGGGCACCCCCGCGGGTGTGGTGGAGGTCCGAGCGGAGGCCGACCCGGACGGCCGGCTGAGCTCGGTCAGCATCTCGCGGGCCGCCCGCCGGCTGGCGGTGGCCGAGCTCTTCGTCCCGCTGCCGGACTCCCGCCGCCTGGCCGCCCGCGACGTCCGCCCTGCCCAACCCGCCTGATCCGATGGAGAGTCGACAGATGAGCCAAGCACACCGCCAGCCTGCCGAGCAGGACGAATGGGACGTGATCGTCGTCGGTGGCGGCAACGCCGGGTTCTGCGCCGCGCAGTCCGCCCGGGAGCAGGGCGGCCGTGTCCTGCTGCTGGAGAAGGCGCCCCGGCAGTGGGCCGGCGGCAACTCCTACTTCACCGCCGGGGCGATGCGCACCAGCCACGGCGGCCTCGCCGACCTTTCCCCGCTGCTCGAACCGCTCCCCGCCGACCGGCGGGACCTGGTGGACCTCGCCCCTTACCCGGAGGCCGACTTCCTCGCCGACCTCCAGCGGGTGACCAGGGGACGCACCGACCCCGAGCTCGCCGGGCTGCTGGTCGGCGAGTCCCGCGAGGCGGTCGGCTGGCTCCACCGGCTCGGCCTGCGCTTCGAGTTGATGTTCCACCGGCAGGCGTACCAGGTGGACGGGCGGTACCGGTTCTGGGGCGGGCTGGCGCTCGGCGTCCTCGGCGGCGGCAAGGGCATGATCGACCAGCACCTGGCGGCGGCCGAGCGCACCGGGGTGCGGCTGCGCTTCGACGCCTCGGTGGCGGCCCTGGACGCCGCCCCCGACGGGCGGGTGCGGGGTGTCCTGCTGAGCGACGGTGAGCGGCTGCTGGCCCGCTCCGTCGTGCTGGCCAGCGGCGGCTTCGAGGCCAACCCGCAGATGCGGGCCGGGTACCTGGGCGCGGGATGGGACCTGGCGCTGGTCCGCGGCACCCCGTACAACACCGGCGACGGCATTCGGATGGCGCTGGACGCCGGGGCGCAGCCGTACGGCCACTGGAGCGGCTGCCACTCGGTGGCCTGGGACAGCGGGGCGCCGCGGACCGGCGACCGCGAGCTGACCAACCAGTTCACCCGCGGCGGCTATCCCTTCGGCATCGTGGTCAACGCGGAGGGCCGCCGGTTCGTCGACGAGGGCGCGGACTACCGCAACTACACCTACGCCAAGTACGGCGCGGAGATCCTCCGCCAGCCGGGCAGCACCGCCGTGCAGATCTTCGACGCCAAGAGCGCGCCGCTGCTCAGGCCGGAGGAGTACGAGGCGCCCGGGGTGACCCGGGTGGAGTCCGGCACCCTGGACGGGCTGGCCGCCGAGCTCGGCCTCGACCCCGGCCGACTGGCGGACACCGTCCGGGAGTTCAACGCCGCGGTGACCGGCGGGCCGTTCGACCCCACGGTCAAGGACGGCGCCCGCACCGAGGGGATCTCCCCGCCTAAGTCCAACTGGGCGCGGCCACTGGACACCCCGCCCTTCCTGGCCTTCCCGGTGACCTGCGGGATCACCTTCACCTTCGGCGGGCTGCGGATCGACCGGGAGGCGAGGGTGCTGGACACCGCCGGGCGGCCGGTGCGCGGGCTGTACGCGGCGGGCGAACTGGTGGGCGGGCTCTTCTACTTCAACTATCCCGGGGGCTCCGGACTCACCTCCGGCTCCGTCTTCGGTCGCCGCGCCGGACGCTCGGCGGTCGCCGACTTCCGGGCCGCCGGCTCCGCGCCGGTCGAGGAGCGCGAGGGGGTGGGGCCGATCCGATGACGGCGCCACCGCACGCCCGCCCGTCCCGTGCTCATCCCGTCAAGGAGGACGCCCCATGAGCGCACCACCCAGCGCCGGACTGCCCGCCGCGAGACTCGACCGGCTGCCGATCGGCCGCTTCCACCGCCGCGTGCTCTGCACGCTGGCCGTCGCCTTCGTCTTCGAGTTCGGCGACCTCAACACCTTCGCCTACGTCGCCCCGGCCCTCAAGGAGCACCTGGGCCTCTCGGTCTCCGGCATCGCCTGGGTGACCTCGGCCTCGTTCCTCGGGATGTTCCTCGGCGCCGCGCTCGGTGGCCGGTTCGCCGACCGGGTCGGACGCCGCCGGGCCCTCCTCTGGTCGGTGGCCTTCTTCTCGGTCTTCTCACTGGTCAACGCGGCGGCCACGGACATGGCGATGCTCGCCGCCGCGCGCCTGCTGACCGGTCTCGGCCTCTCCGCCATGACGGTGACGGCGACCACCTACCTCTCCGAGGTGATGCCGGCCGCGCACCGCGGGCGGATGCAGTCCGGGGTGATGGCGATCGGGCTGCTGGGCATCCCGATCATGTCCTTCTTCGCCCGCGGCGTGATCCCGCTCGGCGCCTCGGCCTGGCGGCTGGTCTTCGTCCTCGGCGCGCTCGGCCTCCTCGCCCTGCCGCTGATCGCCGGGCTGCCGGAGAGCCCCCGCTGGCTGCACCGGCACGGCCGGATCGAGCAGGCGGAGGAGGTGGTGGGCGGCCTGGAGCGCCGGGCCGAAGTCGACCACGGCGCCCTGCCGCGGCCCGCCGCCGATCCGGAGGCCGAGCCGGCCTCCCCGGCGGACTACCGCGCGCTGCTGCGCGGCAGACTCGGCCGCCGGACCCTGATGCTGGCCGTGGTCTGGATCTTCCAGACCCTGGGCTTCTACGGCTTCGTCTCCTGGGTGCCCACCCTCCTCGCCGCCCACGGCTTCGACCTGGTGCACAGCCTGACCTTCTCCGCCCTCACCACGCTGGGTGCGGCCCCGGGCGCGCTGCTCGCCTGGCCGATCTCGGACCGGTTCGGCCGGAAGCACTCGCTGGTGGCGGTGGCCGCCGCGGTGGCGGTCTGCGGGCTGGCCTACGGGCTCACCTTCAACGCGGTGGCGATCGTGGCCTTCGGCTTCTGCGTCAACGCGCTGATCCAGACCTTCGCGGCGCTGCTCTACGCGTACACGCCGGAGCTCTACCCGGTGGCCCTGCGGAACTCCGGGAACGGCCTGGTCTACGGCCTCGGGCGGCTGAGCAACATCCTCGGCCCGCTGATCGTGGCGTCGATCTTCGGCTCCTTCGGCTACCAGCCGGTCTTCGGGTACATCGCGGCCTGCTGGGCGGTGGTGGCGGTGACCGTGCTGGCCTTCGGCCCGCACACCGCCCGAGCCGGGGCGGTCCGCGCGGCGGCGGACCGGGAGGCCGCGCCGGTGTGAGGCCGGTTCGCCGTCGGCAGGCGGGCGGTCAGCTCGCGGACAGTCGCCGGGCGATGCCGTCCGCCCAGGCCTCGACCGCCGGCCAGTCCCGGTAGTCGCCGTAGCGGAAGCCCATCACCCGGAAGAGGAACCGGCCGAAGGGCGGGAGCTGGGCGGGCGAGATCACGCCGGAGAAGAGCCGGTGCTCGTGAGGGCCGAGCGGGCCGAGTCCGGCGAGGATCCTGGGCGACTCCTGCTCGGACAGGCCCCGCCAGGGCCCGCGGAGCGCCCCCGGCATGCCGACGCTGAACAGCCACAGCGGGCGCTCGCCGAGCAGCGCGCGGTGGGCCGCCACGAACTCGCGGGCGACGGGCAGCCAGGCCTGGCCGTGGACCGCGCTGCCGAGGACGAAGGCGTCGAAGGCGTCCAGCGCCTCGAACCGGCCGGAGTCCTTCACGGCCGACAGGTCGGCGAGTTCGGCGGGCACCCCCGCGCCGGTCAGGCGCTCACCGATCCGGTCGGCGATCGATCGAGTGGAGCCGGACTCGGTCGCGTAGCCGATCAGGGTCCTCGCTGACATGGCGTCACCTCTCTTGGGCCGCACCGGTGTCAGGCGATCCTCCGCCGTCCGGACCGCGCTGCGGCAGGGGCCGCAGCGCCCCCGTCCGGCGGTCCGAACGGCCCTGGGCGGGCGCGGGGACGGCGAGGAGGCTGGGGGATGGAGAGCCGGATCCCGTCATGCCGGGCGATCCCCCGCCCGGTCGGCTGTCCCGCCCCGGTCCGGCTCTCCGCGCGAGGAGGGGGTGGCCGGATGGCCGGCGACGACCCGCGGCGGCCCGGGCCGCCGGCACCCGACGGCGGACGGCCGGACCCCCCGACGCTCGGCGAGAGCCGCCGCTGGGCGCACAGCGGCGCCGAGCCGATCAGGGCGCGGAGCGACATCCGGCTGCGGTGGCTGCTCTCGGTGGTCTTCGCCCCGGTGTTCCTGGTGGGCGCCGGGGTCTTCGCCTACCTGGCCTCGGTGTCCACCCGCGCGGGCGGGATGACGAGCCGGAGCGCGCTGGTCGCGGCGGCGGTCATCTGCGCGGCCGTGGAGCTGGTGATCGCCGCCGACCTGGTGGTGCTCCGGCACCGGATCCGGGAGCAGCGCCGATGGGGGCGCTGGGACGCACGGGTCGACGGGCAGCGGGGGCGGCGGTGAGGTGACGCCGGCGGGGTGACGGGGCGGCGGGGTGACGGTGGCGCGACCAGGACCTTCCGGGGGCCCGGGCCGCAACGACGGCTGCGCGTCAGTGATTTGTGCCGGACGCCCTCAGGCCCGACCATGGGCCGCGCTCGCCGCTCGGCCTCCTCCGCGTGACCTGCGGCGCTCCCTCTCCCAGGGCCACCACCCCGTCCCCAGCGGATCATTGACGTAGCGTCATGGCCCGGGGACGGAGGGTGCTTGTAGACCCTTGAGGCGCCGTCCGGGTCCGTTCCTCCTCGGTTCACCCGATGGTGGTACGTCGGGATTGAGTCGTTCAGCAAGATCCCTAGGGTTGTCGCAGCTTCAACCGGTTGGGACCGGTCTTGGCTGTCACGGTGGGGAGGACATCATGGCTTCGGAAGTGGCGCACTGGCGGGACCTCGCGGCCTGCAACCGTACTGATCCCGAGGACCTGTTCGTTGACGGAGCGGCCCAGCATCGGGCGAAGGCGGTGTGCATGGGCTGTCCGGTCAGGACCGAGTGCCTGGCCTACGCGCTCGACCACCGGGTCGAGTTCGGCGTCTGGGGTGGTGCCACCGAGCGGGAGCGCCGGGCGATCCTGCGCCGGCGCCCGACCGTGCGGTCCTGGCGGCAGCTTCTGGAGACGGCCCGGGTGGAGTGGGGGCGGGAGGCCGATCCGGAGCAGTCGGCGGAGGGGACCTCGCTCAGGTCGGCGTAAGCGGGGAGCCGGGCGGCTCCGCGGGCGTTCGGGTGGTGGCCCAAAGCTCTGAATGGTGGTTCACTGCTTGCATGCCGTATCGCAAGCCGCCCGCGGAGCTCCGCCGGCTGGAAGCCGCCCGGGACCGGCTGGTGACCTGCGCCACCGCCGTGGTCGCCGAGGTGGGCTGGGCCAGGGCCTCGGTCAACGCGGTGGCCGACGCGGCCGGCATCTCCGCCGGGTCGGTCTACCAGCACTTCGCCTCCAAGGCGGAGCTCTCGGTGGAGGTGTTCCGGCGGGCCGCCGGGCACGAGGTGGAGGTCCTCGGCGAGGTGCTGCGCGGACCGGGCGACCCCGTCGAGCGGCTCGGCCGCGGGGTGGAGGTCTTCGCCCGGCGGGCGCTGGAGAACCCCGGCCTGGCCTACGCCCTGCTGGCCGCCCCGGCCGAGCCGGCGGTCGGCGCCGAGCGGCTCGCCTACCGCCTCCGCTATCGCGCGCTCTTCGCCGAGGTCATGGAGGAGGGGATGGCGAAGGGCCTGCTGCCCGAGCAGGACGGTGCGATCACCGCCGCCGCGCTGACCGGGGCGGTCGGCGAGGTGCTGGTCGATCCGCTCGACCCGCTCGGCGGCGGCCGCGGCCACGCCTCTGCTTCCGCCTCCGCTCCCAGTTCCGCCCCGGCTCTGGGCGCGGGCCCGGGCGCGGGCACGCGGGATGCCGAGGCGCTGCTGGCCGAGCTCATCGCGATGGCGCTGCGCTGCGCGGGCGCGCGGCAGTACTCCGGCTGATCCCGGCCGTCCCCGGGTGTCCCAGCCCGGTTCGGCCGCCCCCACGGAAAGGACCCCGTCCCATGTCCACCACCGCAGCCCCGCACAGCAGCCCGAGCGCCGTCACCCACCAAGTGGTCAACCAGGCCCCGCCGTTGACCGGGCACGACGCCGCCGACGACGCGGTGCTGCTGGAGGGCGTCCGCCGGGAGGGCGCCGCATGGTGCCTGGACGACCTCCACCGGCTGGGTCGCCTGGTCGGCGGCGAGCCCGCCCGCGTCTGGGCCGATCAGGCCAACCGGCACGAGCCCGAGCTGCGCACCCACGACCGCTACGGCAATCGCGTGGACGAGGTGGACTTCCACCCCGCCTACCACTCGCTGATGGACGCCTCGGTGAGCGCCGGGCTGGCCGGCGCGGCCTGGGCGGACGAGCGCCCCGGCGCCCATGTCGCCCGGGCGGCCGGCTTCATGGTCGCCAGCATGCTGGAGCAGGGCCACCTCTGCCCGGTCTCGATGACCTACGCTGCGGTCCCCGCCCTCCGGCACGCCCCCGAGCTGGCCGCGGTCTACGAGCCGCTGCTCACCAGCCGGGTCTACGACCCGGGGCTGCGCACCCCGACCGAGAAGCAGGGGCTGCTCGCCGGGATGGGGATGACGGAGAAGCAGGGCGGCACCGACGTCCGCGCCAACACCACGGCCGCCGTCGAGCGGCCGGACGGCAGTTGGCGGCTGCGCGGCCACAAGTGGTTCACCAGCGCTCCGATGAACGACCTCTTCCTGGTGCTGGCGCAGGCGCCGGGCGGCCTGTCCTGCTTCCTGGTGCCCCGGGTGCTGCCGGACGGCAGCCGCAACACCTTCCGCATCCAGCGGCTCAAGGACAAGCTCGGCAACCGCTCCAACGCCAGCAGCGAGCCGGAGTTCGACGACACGGTGGCCTGGCTGGTCGGCCCGGAGGGCAAGGGGGTGCGGACCATCATCGAGATGGTCACCATGACCCGGCTGGACTGCGTCCTCGGCACCGCCGGGACGACCCGGGAGGCCCTCGCCCAGGCCGCCCACCACACCCGCCACCGCTCGGTGTTCGGGCGGCGGCTGATCGACCAGCCGCTGATGCGCAACGTGCTGGGCGACCTGGCGCTGGAGTCGGAGGCGGCGACCACCCTCGGGCTGCGGCTGGCCGGGGCCGCCGACCGGGCGCATCGCGGGGACGCCGGTGAGCGCGCCTTTCTGCGGCTGGCCACCGCGGTGGGCAAGTACTGGGTGTGCAAGCGGGCGCCGATGGTGGTCGGCGAGGCGCTGGAGTGCCTGGGCGGCAACGGGTACGACGAGGCCTCGGGGATGCCCAGGCTGTACCGCGAGGCGCCGGTCAACGGGATCTGGGAGGGCTCGGGCAACGTCAACGCGCTGGACATGCTGCGGGCGCTGGCCCGCGAGCCGGAGTCGCTGGAGGCCTTCCGGGCCGAGGTCGAGGCGGCCTCCGGCGCCGACGCCCGGCTGGATGCGGCCTGGCGGGAGCTGCTCGGCGAGCTGGCCCGGTCGGAGGATGCCGAGCTGCGCGCCCGGCGGCTGATCGAGCGGGCGGCGCTGGTGCTCCAGGGCTCGCTGCTGGTCCGGCACGCGCCGGCGGCGGTGGCCGACGCGTTCTGCGCCTCCCGCCTGGCCGGCGACCGGGGCCTCGCCCTCGGCACCCTGCCCTCCGGCACCGACTTCACGGCCCTGCTGGAGCGGCTGCCGGCCTGAGCGGGAGTGCGGCCTGCGGCCTGCGGCTTGCCGCCGAGTCGCCGAGTCGCTGAGCCGCCGTCCGCCGGAGGCCCGGTCGCCCGCTTCAAGCTGCGCCGGATTTGTTGACGTGGTGTCAGGCGGGCCGTTAGCGTCTGTGACGCCTGTTCAATGAGGGTGAATCAGTTCCGGGGGCGACGACGGCGTCGCGCCGGCCACAGCGAGGCGCGCGCGAGTCGAGGGGACGGCACCATGACCGCCACAGGGACCGAACGGTCCGGTCTGGATCCGCAGCATCTGCAAAGACGGCTGACCAGCCGGCAGTTGACGATGATGGGCCTGGGCGGAGCGATCGGCACCGGGCTCTTCCTCGGCTCGGGGCTGGCCATCAGCAAGACCGGGCCCTCGGTGGTCCTCGCCTATGTGGCCTGCGGGCTGGTCGCCCTGGTGATCTGCTGGGCGCTCGCCGAGATGGTGGTGGTCCACCCGGAGGCCGGGGCCTTCGGCGCGATCGCCCACTCCTACCTCGGCGTCGGGGCCGGTTTCGTCCTCCGCTGGACGTACTGGGCGATGCAGGTCATCGCGGTGGGCGGAGAGGTGATCGCGGCCGGGATATACCTCTCCTACTGGTGGCCCCAACTGCCGCTGTGGATACCGGTGGTGGTCTTCTCGCTGCTGGTGCTCGGCATCAACGCGGCCGCCGTCCGGCTCTTCGGCGAGTTCGAGTACTGGTTCTCGATGATCAAGGCGACGGCGATCGCGGTCTTCATCCTCCTCGGCGCGGCACTGATCTTCCTCGGACTGCCCCACCGCGCCCCCACCGGCCTGGGCAACCTCACCCGGCACGGCGGGTTCCTGCCCAACGGCGTCACCGGGCTCGGCATGGCCATGGTCTTCGTCCTCTTCAGCTACATCGGCACCGAGGTCGTCTCGGTGACCGCGGCCGAGTCGGAGAACCCGGCCCGGGACATCCCGCGGGCCGCCCGCCGGATGATCCTCCGGCTCGGCCTCTTCTATGTGCTGGCGATCCTGGTGGTGGCCGCGGTGGTGCCGTGGACCGTGACCGCCCAGGGCGGCAGCATCCAGGCCAGTCCGTTCGTCCGGGTCTTCGCCTCGGCCGGGGTGCCGGCGGCGGCCGGGGTGATGAACTTCGTCGTCCTCACCGCCGCGCTCTCCAGCGCCAACGCCAACCTGTACCTGACCACGCGGATGATCCACTCGCTGGCCGGGCACGGCTTCGCACCGCGCTGGAGCGGGCGGCTGACCCGCAACGGCGTTCCGCTCAACGCCCTGGGGCTGTCCGCGCTCGGCCTGGTGATCGGGGCAGTGCTCTCGGCGAAGTCCGACTCGCAGGCGTATCTGGTGCTCTTCGGGATCTCGGTGTTCGCGGCGATCACCGTCTGGATCATGATCCTGGCCACCCACACCGCCTTCCGGATCCGCCGCCGGAGGCTGGGCCTGCCGGCCTCGCCGGTGCGGCTGATGGGCGCACCGGTGACCTCGGGACTGGCGGCGCTGTTCCTGGCCGGGGTGCTGGTCTCCACCTTCTTCATCCCCGGGCTCGACCCGGCCTGGAAGTTCGGCATCCCGTTCTTCGCGGTGCTGGCGGCGGTCTACGCCGTGCTGCGGGCGAAGGGCTTCCGGGGACGCGAAGAGGGGCCGCTGGCCCGGGAGTTGAGGGAGGCGGCGGCCCCGGGCCACGACCACGAGGCCGCCTAGGGGCCGCCCCCGTCGCTCTACAGCTTGCGGTACTCGCGCACGGCGTCCGCGACGGCCGCCACGTCCGAGCGGTCGCTGTAGTAGTGGAAGGAGAGGCGGACCGCGTCGCCGCGGGCGGCGGTGACGATCCGGCGTTCGGCCAGCCAGTGGGCGAGCCGGTTCGGGTCCTCGTCCCGCAGGGCGATCTGCGGCCCGCGCTGCGCCGGGTCGGCCGGGGAGGCCAGCCGCTCGCCGGAGTCGAGGAGGACGGTGGCGAGTTCGTCGACCAGGGTGGAGACATGGGCGTAGCCGGTCACCGGGTCGATCCTGTCCAGCATGTCCATCCCGGCGTTGGCGGCGTAGGCCGCGGGGATGGCGGGAGTGCCGCTCTCGAACCGGCGGGCGGCGGACGGGAAGTCCAGCCCGTCGGGGTCGAAGGCGTACGGGTCGACCCGGCCGAACCAGCCGGTGAGCTCCGGGTCGCGGGGGTGGGTGAGGCCCGCGCGGACGTAGAGGAAGGCGATCCCGGGCAGGCCGAGGAGGTACTTCAGCGCCCCGGAGACCAGGTAGTCGCAGTCGAGTTCGCGGACGTCGAGGGGGAGCACCCCGGCGCCCTGGTAGGCGTCCACGAAGACTCGGGCGCCCCTTTCGTGCGCCAGCGCGGCCACCTCCCGGACCGGGAGCCGAGCCCCGTTGCGGTAGCAGACCAGCGGGACGGAGACCAACCCGGTGCGCTCGTCCACGAGTTCGGCGTAGGCCTCGGCGGGCGGCGGGGCGTCGCCGTGGCCGCGCACCATGGCGACCCGGGCTCCGCGCTGCCGCTGGGCGTGCCAGACATGCGCCACGGAGGGGAACTCCAGCTCGGTGCTCACCACTTGGGGCCGCTCGGTCCAGTCGAGTCCGGACGCCGCCTGGAAGGCCCCGGCCGAGGCGCTGGGCAGCACGGCTATCTCCTCGGCCGTCGCGCCGATCAGCCGGGCGAACCGGGTCCGGGCCCGCTCGACCTCGGCCATCCAGGTCTCCCAGGCCGCACCCTGGTCGCGGAGGGTCTCGGCGTAGCCGCGCATGGCCTCGGTCAGGCGCCGGGACACCGCTCCCTGGCTGCAGCTCGCGAGGTGGACGGTGTCGCGGAGGGAGGGGAACTCGGCGCGGAACTGCTCGGGCGTGAGATCGGGCGTGCGAAGCGACGTCATATGGTGGTCGACCTCCTGCGGGGACTTTCAATGGAACCGAAGGATTTTAATCTCATTCAACAGCATGCACCGGCGGTAGCGGGAGACGCGCTGTGCGAGGATTCCTGACGTGCTTGGCGCCCAGATCCGCGAACTGCGGACCACCCGCGGTATGACCGTCGCCCAGCTGGCCTCCGCGGCCGGCGTCTCCACCGGGCTGATCAGCCAGGTCGAACGCGACCTCGCCGATCCCAGCCTGGAGACCCTCCGCAAGGTCTCCAAGGCGCTCGGCGTCCCGCTGTTCAGCCTCTTCCAGAGCGGTGACGCGGCCGCGGTCTCGGTGGTCGAGCGGGACCGCCGGATGCTGGTGCGGTCGCCGTCCGGGGGCGCCAGCTACTCGCGGATCTCGCCCGGCCACGGCCGGCTGGAGATGCTGGAGGGTCGCCTGCCGCCGGGCGGTGCCTCCTCGCCGGAACCGTGGACCCACCCCTCGGAGGAGTGCGCGGTGGTCGTCTCGGGGCGGCTGACCATCGAGGTCGCGGGGGAGGAGCGGTCGCTCGGGCCGGGCGACAGCTGCTACTTCGACTCCAGCCTGCCGCACCGCTACGTCAACCACGGCGAGGAGCCGGTCGAGTTCATCGTGGCGGTCACCCCGCCCAGTTACTGACGGGGGCCTCGACTCCGGCTAGCGGGCGGCGAGTTCGAGCACCGCTATCCCCGCCAGGACGGCGGTGCTGGCGGCGGTGCGGACCCGGCCGAAGCGCTCGCGGAAGAGGAAGGTGCCGATCAGGGCGCCGATGACGATGCTGGTCTCGCGGAGGGCCGCGATGCCGGCCAGGCTGCCCGGGGCGCGGGACTGGGCCCACACCACCAGGCCGTAGGCGGCCAGCGACAGCGCGCCGCCGAACAGCCCGCGGCCCCAGGCGGGCCGGAGCGCCGGGAGCAGCGCCCGGCCGCGGACGGCGAGGGCCACCAGCGGCAGCGGAAGCGCCTGCACCAGGAACATCCAGCCGACGTAGCCGAGGACGCTGCCGGCCTGCCGCACCCCGGTGCCGTCCACCACGGTGTAGGAGGCGATCAGCGCGCCGGTGGCCACCGCGGCTCCCAGCGCGGGAACCTGGCCGCGCCCGGGGATCCCGTCGGCGAAGGCGAGCGCGGCCAGGCCCGCGGAGAGCACCAGTACGCCGGTCAACTCGCCCACGGGCAGCGCCTGTCCGAGCACGGTGACGGAGAGCACCGCGACCACCCACGGCGAGGTGCCGCGGGCCAGCGGGTACATCTGGCCGAAGTCGCCCAGCCGGTAGGCCTGCAGCAGCATCGCCTGGTAGCCGGCCTGGAGCGCGGCCGAGGAGGCGATGAACGGCCAGGCCGCCCGGTCCGGCGCCGGGGCCAGGCAGACGATCGCCGCCGCGCAGAGGAGGTAGCCGAGGTCGATCAGGACGAACCCGGCGAGCTTGTCCTCGGAGGCGTGGGCCAGCGCGTTCCATGCGGCGTGCAGCAGTGCCGCTCCCAGTACGGCGACCACGACGGACGCGACCACGGGCGTCGGCCCCCTTCGGTTGTTCGGCTTGGCTGTCAGGACTCCGGCCGGCCAGTCGGCTCCGGAAAGTCGTTCCACGTATACCATGAGTTCATGGAACAGAATTCCCAAGCCGGTTTCTCGGCCCGGATCAGGTCCCGGCTGCCCGGGTTGCGGGACGCCGAGGCACGCGTCGCGCAGGTGCTCCTCGACCGGGGCGGGGAGCTGGTGCGGCTGAGCGTGAGCGATGTCGCCGAGCTCGCCGGGACGGCGGCCTCCACGGTGGTCCGCACCTGCCAGCGGCTCGGCTTCCGGGGCTTCCAGGAGGTGAAGATCCTGGCGGCGGGCAGCGTCTTCGGCCCCTCCTCCGGCGGCGGGGAGGGTGACGCCGACCCGCTGAGCCGGAGCGTACGGGCCGCCCGGGAGACGCTGGAGGGGCTGGCCGGGACCGTGTCGCAGGCCCAGCTAGACGAGGCGGCCGCCGCCCTGGGCTCCGCCTCGCGGGTGCTGGTCACCGGGGCCGGGCTCTCCGCCGCGGTCGCGCTGGACGCGGCCTACCGGCTGAGGGCGCTCGGACTGGCCGTGGACGCGCCGGCCGATCCGCTGACGGCGCAGCTCTCCGCCGGGCTGCTGCCGGCCACCGGGGTCTGCCTGGCGATCAGCCACACCGGGGCGACCCGGACCACGGTGGACGCGGCCCGCCGAGCGCGCGAGGCCGGAGCCGAGGTGATCGCGCTGACCAGCTACGCGCGGACGCCGCTGACCGAGCTGGCCACCCGGACGCTGCTGGCGGGCGGGCAGGACCTGGTGCTGGGCCTGGAGGCGGTCGCCGGCCGGCTGGCGCATCTCGCGGTCGTGGACGCGTTGGCGCTGACGCTGCTGGAGGACGGCGGCGCGGCGGCGCGACGCGCGCTGTCACTGGCCGCGGAGGTGACGGCGGACCACGCGTACTGAGCCCGGCGACGCGGACTGCCGCGGCCGACAGCGGAGTCCGGGCGGCCGCCGGCGGGTCGGGTCGGCGTGAAGCCGGTGGGTCAGGTCAGAGTGAAGCCGGTGGGTCAGGTCAGGGTGAAGTAGGCCAGGCTGCCGAGGCCGGCGAGGACGCAGTAGGCGGCGAACGGGATCAGCGTGCGGTGTTCGAAGTAGCGGACCAGATAGCGGGTGGCCACATAGGCCGCCGCGAAGGCGGCGGCGCCGCCGGCCAGCAGGGGGCCGCGGAGGCCGTCGCCGGCCGGCCCGAGCAGCGGCGGCAGCTTGAGCAGCGCCGCTCCGCCGATCACCGGGGTGGCGAGGAGGAAGGCGAAACGCGCCGAGTCCTCGTGGTTCATCCCGCGCAGGATGCCGGCGCTGATCGTGGAGCCGGAGCGGCTGATCCCGGGGAGGAGGGCGAGGATCTGCGCGGCGCCGATGCCCATCGCCTGACGGATCGTCATCCTGGTGATCCGCAGGTCGGAGAGCTGGTCCGGGGGCAGATCCTCCTCGCCGGGAGCGAGCGACCGCCCGGCCCGGCGGCGCCCGGTGCCGCCGCGCCGCAACCGCTCGGTGACGAAGAGGACCACGCCGTTGAGGGCGAGGAAGACGGCGGTCGGCACGGGCCGGCCGAGGGTGGTGCGGAACACCTTGTCCAGGGCCACCCCGGCGATCGCCACCGGGATGGTGGAGGTGATCAGCAGCCAGGCCAGGCGCTGCTCCACGGTCTCGATCCGCCGCTCGGTGACCGAGGTCAGCAGCCCGCGAAGCACCCGCAGCCAATCCCGCCAGAAGTACACCACCAGCGCGAGGGCGGTCGCCAGATGCAGGCCGACCAGCTCGTTGAGGTACATCGAACCGTCTGCCGAGACGTTCAAATCCCGGGCCCAGTGCCCGCCCAGCAGAGCGGGCACCAGGATGCTGTGCCCGAGGCTGGACACCGGGAACAGCTCGGTGACTCCCTGCAGCAGGCCGACGCCGACGGCTTCGGGATAGGAGAGGGCGGACATGGCGGGCCTTCGACTAGGGGCGCGGTGGGCTCGGACGTCCGGAACCTATGCCACGCCGGCGGCCCCGAGCGGGTGTGCGAGAGGTGTTCGGCCCGCCGTCGCGCAATGTTCATTCCGGCACCCGCACACCCGGCCGCCGCAGGCGGCGCCGTACGGCCGGGCGGTCCAGCTCGCGGAAGCGCGGGCGGAGCACGGGGAGCAGGGTCGCGGCGAGGTACCCGGCGGCGCCCAGGGCGAGGGCCCCGGGGAGGCCGGCCGCGGTGGCCGCGAGGCCGCCGGCCAGGCCGCCCAGGGGGACGCCGATCCAGCAGCCGGCGTCCACGGTGGCCATCACGCGGCCGTAGAGCCGATCGGGGACCCGCTGGTAGAGCAGTGTGCCGAAGAGCGGGTTGAGGGTTCCGGCGCCGAGCCCGGCGCAGCCGAAGACCGCCGCCACCGCCCACAGCGGCACACCGGCCGCCAGCACCGCGAAGCGCGGTGCCCCGCCTAGGAAGAAGCCGGCCACCAGGACCAGCCGCTGCGGCAGTCGGGCCCCGAAGAGGGTCATCAGCAGGCTGCCGGCGATCGAGGTGAGGCCGGCCACGGAGGAGAGGAGGCCCAGCTGTGCGGCGGAGCCGCCGTGCGCGCGGATCCAGGCGGGCAGCAGGACCGAGATCATCGCCGAGTCCAGCAGGTTGGTGACGGCGACCATGCCGACGATCGCGCGGAGCAGGTGGTCCGAGCGGAGGAAGTCCCAGCCGGCGGCCATCTCCTCGCGATAGCGGGCGGACTGTGCGGGCTGCATGGGCTGTGCGGGCTGCACGGGCTGTGCGGGCTGCACGGGCTGTGCGGGCGCGGCCGAGGCCGGGTCCGCGTCCGTGCGCTGCCGGGGCGTCGACAGCGGGACCAGTACCGCGCCGAAGGCGAACAGTGCGGCTGTGGCGAGCAGGGCGTTGGGCGCACCGAAGAGCGCGATCAGCGCACCCGCCACCGCCGGTCCTGCCACCAGCGCGACACGGCCGACCGTGCCCAGCAGCCCGGTGGCCCGCTCGATCCGGACGCCGGCCCGCCCGGCCGCCGCCGGGACCAGTACCTCCTTGGCGGTGTCGCCCGGGCCGCGGGCCGCCCCCAGCAGTGCGACCAGGGCGAAGAGCAGCGGCCAGTGGAGGGCGCCCAGTGCGTGCGCCAGGCTCACCGCCCCGGCTGCTGCGGCGCTGAGGACGTCCCCCCACACCGAGACGCGGCGACCGCCGATCCGGTCGACCAGCGGACCGCCCGCCGCCTTGACCAGGACGTACGGTGCCAGCTCGGCGGCGGTCACCAGCCCGGTCAGCCGGACGCCGCCGCTGCCGGCGAGGACGAACCAGGGGATCGCCACCGAGGAGAGCCGGGTGGCGGTCTGCGCCAGGCCGTTCGCCGCGAGGACGCCGGCGAGGGCCGCGAGCGCCGGCCGCCGGCCGGGCGGCGCGGGCAGCGCGCTCACTCCGCCCCGCTCTCGCCGCGCAGGTGGCCGGGGCGCGGGAAGGACTGCACCTGGAGGACGAACGGGGCCGCGCCCTCCGGGAGTTCGGCGTCCGGCCGGTAGCGCGGGTAACGTGCCATCAGCTCGACGATCTCCTCGGTCATCCGCGTCGCCTCCTCGGGGGTGAGGGCGTACTGGAGGTCGCTGAAGGTGCCGGCCGCGCGCCAGGCCGCGGGCAGGTAGGCGGCCTCCTCGGCGGCCTGCCGCATCCGGTCCGCGTACAGCGCCGCCACCTCGCGGAGGTAGGCGGAGCCGGTCTCGCGCTCCTCGGGATCGCCGCCGCCGAGTTCGAACTGCGAGGTCCGGTGCACCGCCCGCCACCAGCGGTCGCGGGCGCTGCCGCGCTCGGCGTCCTCGGCGATCAGCCCGCCGGCGGCCAGTTTCCGCAGGTGGTAGCTGGTGGCACCGGAGTTGAGCCCGAGCCGCTCGGCGAGCCGGCTGGCGGTGGACGGCCCCTCGGAGCGCAGCAGCCCGAGCAGTCGGAGCCGTACGGGGTGGGCGAGGACCCGGAGGGCGGCGGTGTCCAGCAGGATCGTGTCATCGGCCATGCCGGTACGGTAGAACACCAAGAAGTGTTTGCAAAGGGTTCTTTGCGAACCGGATTCGGGTCCGTCCGGACGCTCCACAGCCGGGGCGGTGCGGCCTACGCTGGTGGAGGCCGCCGGCGGAGGGGAGCACGGCATGGAGTCCGGTACGGAGTTCGACGTCCTCGTGGAGATCCCGCAGGGCAGCCGCAACAAGTACGAGATGGACCACTCGACCGGCCGGATCAGGCTGGACCGGATGCTCTTCACCTCCACCCGCTACCCCGCCGACTACGGCTACATCGAGGGCACCCTCGGTCTCGACGGCGACCCGCTGGACGCGCTGGTGCTGAGCGGCGAGCCGGCCTTCCCGGGGGTCCTGGTGCGCTGCCGGGCGATCGGCATGTTCCGGATGACCGACGAGCACGGCGAGGACGACAAGATCCTCTGTGTCGCCGCCCACGATCCGCGCACCGCCCGCTTCCGGGAGCTCTCCGACGTGCCGCCGTACGACCGGATGGAGATCCAGCACTTCTTCGAGGTCTACAAGGACCTGGAGCCCGGCAAGTCGGTGGAGGGCGGCGGCTGGGACAGCCGGGCTGCGGCGGAGGCGGAGATCGAGGCCTCGCGGAAGCGGGCGCAGTCGCCGGGCCGCTGAGCCCCCGGCCGGCCGGCGGGCCCGGTCCGGAGTGTCAGGACGCCGACCGGGCCGCCGAGGCCGCGACCAGTGCGCCGTTGGGGCGCTGCGGGACCCCCGTGCGGCGGTCGGTGGGTGCGGGCAGGGGCGGCATCGGGCGGCGGCGGAGGGCCGCCCTTTGGCAGGCGATCAGTCCGGCGAGGAGCGTGCACAGCGCGGCACTGCCGCCCGCCGTGCCCCAGCCGAGGCCGCCCTCGGCGACCGGCTTGGTGAGGTAGTCGCCGCCGGCGGCGCCGAGCGGGCGGGTGAGGACGAAGGCCGTCCAGAACAGCAGGGTGCCGCTGACCGGGGTGAGGAAGTGGGCGGCGGTGATCAGCACCAGCACGGCCGCGATGACCAGGAAGGCGTTGCGGAAGCCGAGCCCGGTGTCGTCGGAGAGCCAGTCGCCGGTGGAGGTGCCGAGGGTGTTGGAGACCAGGATGGCCGTCCAGTAGAGGATCTCGCCGGTGCGGCTGGAGATGTTCTCCACGTCGTAGGTCTGGCCGGTGCGCTGCCAGAGGAGGAAGACCAGCAGCAGTGCGGTGGTGAGGAGGACGGCGCCCCCGCCGTAGCCGATGCCGCGCGGGGCGCTGCCGTGGCCGAGGCCGCGGTTCATCAGATCGGAGATCTCGGTGCCGACCAGGCTGGTGCCGAGGACCGTCGCCCAGTAGAGCGCCGGGTGGTGGCGTTCGGCCCGCACCTGGGCGACCACCACCGCCAGGAAGAAGCCGAGGAAGACCAGCGCGGTCGGCAGGTAGCCGATCCGGAAGGTGATGCCGAAGAGGTCGCCGGCCGTCTCGCCCAGGGTCACCGCGACCGTCTTCAGCAGCCAGAAGAGCAGCGTGATCTGGGGGAGTTTGCGGAGCACCCGCATCCCTCCCAGCTCGACCGGCGGCAGCTGCGTCTCGGGCTGTGTGGGCATCTCGCTCCGCTCTCTCCGCGTCGGCGTCGGCGTCGGCGTCCGGGTGGCTGTGGGGGCCTGACGCGGCCATCATGCCGATGCGCGAAGGGAGTCCGGGCCGCTGAGCGGCTCCGAGCCGGATCATCACCCGAAGGGGCGACCCATCCTCGGAGCCGGCTCTGAGCGGGCTGTGCGAGGGCTTTCGGGACGGCGGACTACTCCGGGTGCGGCCCGCGGCCCGCGTCACGGCCCGCCTCACGGCCCGCGTCACCGCCCGTTCCGCGGCCCGCCTCGGGGGCCGGCTCGCCGGGGGCCTCCTCGGCCGGCGCGGGGCGGCGCTGCAGCCAGACGAACCAGGCCAGGCCGAAGAGGAGCAGGACGCCGGCGACGAAGAAGTTCAGGCGCAGGCCGAGGAAGTGCAGCGAGTAGTCCACCCGCAGCGACTCCTCGATCAGGCGGAACGCCGAGTAGCCGGCGACGTAGAGGGCGAAGAGGCTTCCGGGGCGGACCCTCCCGGTGCGGCCGAGGAGGATCAGGCCGGCGGCCAGCAGCAGGTCCCAGACCAGTTCGTAGAGGAAGGTCGGGTGGAAGGTGGTGTACTGCAGATAGCCGGGCGGGCGGTGGGCGAGGGCGATCCGCAGGCCCCAGGGCAGGCTGGTGGGGCCGCCGAACAGCTCCTGGTTGAAGTAGTTGCCGATGCGGCCGACCGCCTGGGCGATCAGCAGGCAGGGCGCGATGGCGTCCATCATCAGGGTCAGCGAGGCGCCGGCCCGCCGCACCCGCCAGGCGCAGACCGCGAAGGCGAGGGCCACCCCGCCCCAGATCCCGAGCCCGCCGTCCCACACCGCGAGCGGGCCCCACCAGGTGTGGGGCATCTGGCTGGGGGTGGTGACGTCGAAGTAGATCCGGCCGCCGACGATCCCGGAGACCACCCCCCAGATCGCCAGCTCGTCCACCAGCTCCGGGTCGCCGCCGACGGCGCGCCACCGGCGGCGGCCCAGCAGCACCGCGAAGGCGATGCCGACGATGTACATCAGGGCGTAGAAGTGCACGAACAAGGGTCCGAGGGAGAACCCGTTGATCGGCGGGCTGGGGATCGAGGCGAGTTGCACGCGGACAGCGTAGGCCGCGCGGCCCGGATCAGGCGCGGAAGGCCTCCGGGCGGCCCTTCGCGGCCTCGGCCAGCGCCTTCTCCACCTCGGCCCGCCCGGCCCGCAGTCCGTAGACGGGGGAGCCGGGCTGCTGGCGCCAGGAGTCGTCGATGCCGCCGCCGTCGACGGTGTCGAAGCCGAGCTGGTCGATCAGCTCGCGGACGAGCCGCTTGGCGGCCGGGTCGTCGCCGGCCACCGGCAGCGCCATCCGGTCCGGGTCGCCCGCCGGGCGGGGGCGCTCCAGCAGGTCCTGGGCGTAGGTGCCGTTGAAGGCCTTCACCACCGGGTGGCCGAGCTGCCGCTCGACCCAGCGGCTCTCGGTGAGGCCCTCGTCCTCGACGGCGTCGATCCGCCCGTCGCGCTGCGGGTAGTAGTTGTTGGTGTCGACCACGACGAGACCGTCGGCGGCGCCGTCCAGGATCCCGTCCGGCAGCGCGGGGACGTTCTTCAGGGGGACGGTCACCACGACCAGGCGCGCGCCCTGCGCGGCCTCGGTGGCGGGCACCGCGGTCGCCCCCGTCTCCTCGGCCAGGTCGCGCAGGGTCTCCGGGCCGCGCGAGTTCGCCACCCGCACCTCGTGTCCGAGCGAGGCCAGCCGGCGGGTGAGGTTCCCGCCGATGTTCCCCGCGCCGATGATGCCGATCCTCATCCGAACCTCCGTGCTCCGTGCCGGCCGCTCACCGGCGGATGTCAGCAACCTCGCATCCTCCGCCGCTATTTCCCCGGCGGCCGCGCCGAGAGCGGCCGCAGCGCCTCGTCCGGGGTCCGGGGGGCCGGCCGGCACCGTACTCGACCGCGGCCTGCGTCGGCCCGCGGCGCCCGGTCGGTCGCCCGCCGCAGGCGACGGCTGACCGCCACCGACGGCTGACCGCCGCGGTCCGGATGGACCACGCGGTCTGGCGCGCGGGCGCCGGCGCGGGCGACGATCGCGGGTGGGCGGCCCGGCGATGCCAACGACCGGCTGCGATGCGGCTGCCCCGGCCAACTCTCCACAGACGACCGGGAGTTCATCTCATGATTAACCGCGAGGGCACCGGCGGCGGGCGATGACCTCGGCCGCTCCGGGACCGGTACGGCTGCTCCTCACCTCGGACACCCATGTGCCGAAGCGGGCCCGGCGGCTGCCCGGGCCGCTGCTGGCCGGGATCCGCGAGGCGGACGTGGTGGTGCACGCCGGCGACTGGGTGGACGAGGCGACACTCGACCTGCTGGAGGCGGAGTCCAACCGGCTGATCGCGGTCTGGGGCAACAACGACGGGCCGGGCCTGCGGGCCAGGCTGCCCGAGGTGGCCACCGCCGAGCTGGCCGGCGTCCGGCTGGCCGTCGTCCACGAGACCGGTGCCGCGACCGGCCGCGAACGGCGCTGCGCCGCCCGGTTCCCCGACACCGACCTGCTGGTCTTCGGGCACAGCCACATCCCGTGGGACAGCACCGCCCCCGGCGGCCTCCGCCTGCTGAACCCCGGCTCGCCGACCGACCGCCGCCGGCAGCCCCACCACACCTGGATGACGGTGGAGTTGGCGGCCGGCGGGATCGGGCCGGTCGAGCTCCACCGGCTGGACTGAGCGTCGCCGCCGGGGCTCAGTCCGCCGCCGCCTCCGCCGCGGGGGCCGGGGCCGCCGGGGGTTCCGCGGCGGGCCGGGCGCGGGACGGGGTGAAGGTGCAGGGCATCCGCTTGATGCCGTTGATGAAGCTGGACAGCAGCCGCTCCGGCTCCCCGTCCGTCCGCAGGTCCGGTATTCGGGTGAGGAGTTCGCGCAGCATGGCGGCGATCTCGGTACGGGCCAGGTTCGCGCCCAGGCAGAAGTGCGGGCCCGCGCCGCCGAAGCCGACGTGGGGGTTGGGGGAGCGGGTGATGTCGAAGCGGTCCGGGTCCGGGAAGACCTCCGGGTCGCGGTTGGCCGCCCAGTAGTAGAGCAGCACCTTGTCGCCCTTGCGGTAGTCGTGGCCGCCCA
The DNA here is from genome assembly GCF_000744815.1 of Phaeacidiphilus oryzae TH49. Taxonomy (NCBI): domain Bacteria; kingdom Bacillati; phylum Actinomycetota; class Actinomycetes; order Kitasatosporales; family Streptomycetaceae; genus Phaeacidiphilus; species Phaeacidiphilus oryzae. The sequence goes on along the minus strand of NZ_JQMQ01000005.1, from coordinate 1,442,983 downwards.
TCCGGTGGTCCGCGGTGAGGGTGCGGCGCATCCAGATCACCGGCGAGGCGCAGCGGACGATCTCCTCGACCGCGCCGGGGAGGTAGCGGTCGAGGTCGGAGCAGAGCAGTGCCCGCTGGTCGGGGTGGTCGCTGAGGAGCTTCAGGCCGTGGCTGATCGCGTTGCGGGTGGTCTCGTTGCCGGCGGCGCAGAGGATGATGAAGAAGGAGCCCAGCTCCTGCTCGGTGAGCCGCTCGCCGTCCACGTTGGCCGTGGAGAGGGCGGTGATCAGGTCCTCGGTGGGGTGCTCGCGGCGGTCGGCGGCCAGCCGCTGGACCAGGTCGTGGAGTTCCTGTCCGGCGCCCAGCAGCCTGGTCACCGTCTCGTCGTCGTCCTCGGTGAGGAACTCCGGGTCCTGGCCGGCCAGGATGGTGTTGGAGGCCTCGTAGACCAGCCGGTAGTGGCTCTCCGGGATGCCCATCATCCGGCAGATGAAGGTCAGCGGCAGCCGGGCGGCGACGTGCTCGACGAGGTCGCAGGGGCCGCGCTCGATCAGCTCGTCGACGATCCGGCGGCTGGTCTCGACGATCTGCTCCTGGGAGCGGCGCAGCATCCGGGGGGCGAAGGCGCGGGAGACGATCCGGCGGATCTTGGCGTGCCGGGGGTCGTCCATGGTGATCAGCGAGCCGAAGTACTCGGCGAACTCCGGTGGCATGTCCGGGATGCTGATCGCCGAGGGCTCGGAGCTGAAGAGCTCCGGGTGCCGGCTGGCCTCGGCGACGTCGGCGTGCCGGGTCAGCGCGTAGTAGCCGGGGCCGACCGGCATGTAGGAGACCTCGGGCTCGGCGTAGAGGGGCGGGTGCGGCAGGGCGCGGAGCAGGGCGAAGGCCTCCGCGCGCTCCTCCAGCGGGCGGGCCCAGAAGTCCCGTTCGGACAGGTCGATCTCTTCGTACCGCACGGCCGACCGCCCCCTGAGGCTGATACGCGACGCCTGGATCTGTATCTCCGCACCACGCTAGAGGCAGGGCGCGGCCGTGCGCAACGGTGCTGCGGGCGGCGAGCGCCGGCGGGCCGCGACCCCGACTCGGCCGCCGGTCGAGAGCAGTCGCCGGCCGGTGGAGAGCAGTCGCCGGCCGGGATCGCCGTCCCCCGCGCCCCTGAGCCGCCCATCGGGCTTCCGCGGGGCGGCCATCCGGGTGGGGCTCGTTTGTCACCGGGGAAGCGGGGGAAGCCGCCCGGCCATGGTGGGATTCGGGCTGGGTGAGGAGCCGGCCGCGTGGTTGCGCGGTTGGCCGGTGTTTCGGCAGTTGCGGGGAGAGGGCGGCGACAGGACCGGACGGGGCGCGGCGGCGGCCTCCGCCCATACCCGCTCGCTGACGCCGCGGACCGCGCAGGCGGACCGCGTCGTCGGCTCCATCTGCCCCTACTGCGCGGTCGGCTGCGGTCAGCAGGTCTACGTCCGCGACGAGCGGGTGGTGCAGATCGAGGGCGATCCGGACTCGCCGGTGAGCCGGGGGCGGCTCTGCCCCAAGGGGTCGGCGACGCTTCAGCTGACCACCGGCGACGCCCGCCTCCACAAGGTCCTCCACCGTCGGCCGTACGCCACGGACTGGGAGGAGCTGGACCTCGACACCGCGATGGAGATGGTCGCCGAACGGGTCGTCAGAACCCGCCGGGAGACCTGGCAGCAGGAGCACGAGGGCGACCGGGTCAACCGCACCCTCGGGATCGCCTCGCTCGGCGGCGCCACGCTGGACAACGAGGAGAACTACCTGATCAAGAAGCTCCTCACGGCCCTCGGCGTGGTCCAGGTGGAGAACCAGGCGCGGGTCTGCCACAGCTCCACCGTGGCCGGGCTGGGCACCTCCTTCGGCCGCGGCGGGGCCACCACCTTCATGCAGGACCTGGCGAACTCCGACTGCATCGTCATCCAGGGGTCGAACTTCGCCGAGGCGCACCCGGTCGGCTTCCAGTGGGTGATGGAGGCCAAGGAGCGCGGGGCCACCGTCATCCACGTAGACCCCCGCTACACCCGCACCAGCGCGATGGCCGACCTCCACGTGCCGCTGCGGGCCGGCACCGACATCGCCTTCCTCGGCGGCATCATCAACCATGTGCTCAGCAACGGCCTGGACTTCCGCGAATACGTGCTGAACTACACCAACGCGCCCTTCCTGGTCCGCGAGGACTTCCAGGACACCGAGGAGCTGGACGGCGTCTTCTCCGGCCTGGACGAGGAGGAGCGCCACTACGACCCGGCCAGCTGGCAGTACGCCGGCGCCGGGGTCGAGCCCGCCGTCGGCGAGCGGGAGAAGCCGCTGCCCGGCTCCCAGGCCACGGTCGGCCGGGCCGGTACGGCGGAGAGCCACGGCTCCGGCGGTGCCGCGCTGCACGGCGAACCGGAGCGGGACGAGACGCTGACCCACCCCCGCTGCGTCTACCAGGTGCTGAAGCGCCACTTCGCCCGCTACACCCCGGAGATGGTGGAGCGGGTCTGCGGGGTGTCGGCCGAGGACTTCCGCCGGGTCTGCGAGGCGCTGACCGAGAACTCGGGTCCCGAGCGCACCAGCGCCTTCTGCTATGCCGTGGGCTGGACCCAGCACACCGTCGGCGCCCAGTACATCCGCACCGCCTCCATCCTCCAGTTGCTGCTGGGCAACATCGGCCGGCCCGGCGGCGGCATCCAGGCGCTGCGCGGCCACGCCTCGATCCAGGGCTCCAGCGACATCCCCACCCTCTTCAACCTCCTCCCCGGCTACCTGCCGATGCCGCACGCCCACCGCGACGACTCGCTGGACGACTACCTGGATACCGTCCGCACCGAGAAGGGCTACTGGGCGGAGGCCCGGTCGTACCTGGTCAGCCTCCTCAAGGCGTACTTCGGGGACGCCGCCACCGAGGAGAACGACTACTGCTTCGACCACCTGCCGCGGCTCACCGGCTCGCACAGCACCTACGAGACCGTCCTCGCCCAGCTCGACGAGGTGTGCAAGGGCTACTTCCTGATGGGGGAGAACCCGGCGGTCGGCTCGGCCGACACCCGGCTGCAGCGGCTCGGGATGGCGAAGCTGGACTGGCTGGTGGTCCGGGACTTCTCCCTGATCGAGTCGGCGACCTGGTGGAAGGACGGCCCGGAGATCGAGACCGGGGAGCTGCGCACCGAGGACATCGGCACCGAGGTCTTCTTCTTCCCGGCCGCCGCCCACACCGAGAAGTCCGGGTCCTTCACCAACACCAACCGCTGGCTGCAGTGGCACTCCGCCGCCGTCGAACCCGGCGGGGAGGCCCGCAGCGACCTGTGGTTCATGTACCACCTGGGCCGGATGATCAAGGAGCGGCTGGCCGGCTCCGAGGACCCGATGGACCGTCCGATCCTCGACCTGGCCTGGGACTACCCGGTCGAGGGCCCGCACCAGGAGCCCTCCGCCGACGCCGTGCTGGCCGAGATCGGCGGCCGGGACGCGGACGGCCGCCACCTGTCGGGCTACACCGAGCTCAAGGACGACGGCTCCACCTCCTGCGGCTGCTGGATCTACTGCGGGGTGTACGCCGACGGCGTCAACCAGGCGGCCCGCCGTAAACCGCACACCGAGCAGAACTGGATGGCCCACGAATGGGCCTGGGCCTGGCCGGCCAACCGCCGCATCCTCTACAACCGCGCCTCCGCCGCCCCGGACGGCACCCCGTGGAGCGAGCGCAAGGCGCTGATGTGGTGGGACCCGGACGCGGGCGAGTCCGGCCGCTGGGCCGGCCACGACATCCCCGACTTCCCGCCCGAGCTGGCCCCCGGGCACGAGCCGCCCGAGGGTGCGACCGGTCCCGAGGCGCTGCGCGGCGACGACCCGTTCATCATGCAGGCGGACGGCAAGGGCTGGCTGTACGCCCCGGCCGGGCTGGTGGACGGCCCCATGCCGACCCACTACGAGCCGCAGGAGTCGCCGTTCCGCAACGCCCTCTACGGGCGGCAGCGCAACCCGGTCCGCCAGGTCTTCGACCGCGAGGGCACCCGCTACCACCCCAGCGGCGACGAGCAGGGCGCCGGGGTCTTCCCGTACGTCATCACCACCCACCGGCTCACCGAGCACTTCACGGCCGGCGGGATGAGCCGCTGGTCGCCGTACCTCTCCGAGCTGCAGCCGGAGATGTTCGCCGAGGTGTCGCCGGAACTCGCCGCCGAGCGCGGGCTGGAGAACGGCGGCTGGACCACGGTGATCACCGCGCGCGGGGCGATCGAGGCCCGGGTGCTGGTCACCGACCGGATCACGCCGCTCCACCTGGACGGCCGCACCGTCCACCAGGTGGGGCTGCCCTTCCACTGGGGCCCCAACGGATACAGCACCGGGGACGCGGCCAACGAGCTGTCGGCCATCTCCCTCGACCCGAACGTCCACATCCAGGAGGTCAAGGCGCTCACCGCGGACCTCCGCCCGGGCCGCCGGCCGCGCGGCCCGGCCCTGCCCCGCCTGCTCGAGGAGTACCGCCGCCGGGCCGGCATCACCCCCCGTACCGGAATGGAGGCCTGATGTCCGATCAAGAGCCGCAGCGGATGGGATTCTTCACCGACACCACGGTCTGCATCGGCTGCAAGGCCTGCGAGGTCGCGTGCAAGGAGTGGAACGCCATCCCCGAGGACGGCGGCCCGCTCACCGGGATGTCCTACGACAACACCGGCGATCTGGGCGCGTCCACCTGGCGGCATGTGGCCTTCATCGAGCAGAGCGGGCCGCGCACGATCGCCACCGAGAGGCCCGCGCCCGCCCAGCAGGCCGAGAAGCCCGCTTCCGGCGAGGAGGGCGGGCCGCCGCAGCCGGACGGGCGTCCGGAGCTGCGCTGGCTGATGTCCTCGGACGTCTGCAAGCACTGCACCCATGCGGCCTGTCTGGACGTCTGCCCCACCGGTGCGATCTTCCGCACCGAGTTCGACACCGTGGTGGTGCAGGACGACGTCTGCAACGGCTGCGGGTACTGCGTCCCCGCCTGCCCGTACGGCGTCATCGAGCAGCGCCCGGACGACGGCGGCGCCTACAAGTGCACGATGTGCTACGACCGGCTGGGCGACGGCCAGGAGCCGGCCTGCGCCAAGGCCTGCCCCACCGACTCGATCCAGTTCGGCCCCCTCGACGAGCTGCGCGACCGGGCCGCGGTCCGGGTCGACCAGCTGCACGCCCGGGGCCAGTCCGAGGCCCGGCTCTACGGGCACGACCCGACCGACGGGGTCGGCGGCGACGGCGCCTTCTTCCTGCTGATGGACGAGCCCGAGGTGTACGGGCTGCCGCCGGACCCGGTGGTCACCACCCGCGACCTGCCGGAGATGTGGCGGCACGCGGGCTACGCCGCCCTGGGCCTGCTGGGCGCGGCGGCGGCCGCCTTCGGAACCGACCGACTGGGACTGCGGAAGGGGGGGACCCGTTGATGGGCCGCAAGCGCAGGCGCGCCGGCAAGGGCGAGGAACTCATGGTCGAGAAGGCCGAGTTCACCTCGTACTACGGCCGCCCGGTGATCAAGGCGCCGTCCTGGTCGGCCCGGGACATCGCCGGGTACTTCTTCCTGGGCGGGCTCGCCGGGGCCGGCTCGATGCTGGCCGCCGGGGCGGAGGCCACCGGACGGCAGGGGCTGGCCCGCACCATGCGGGCCTCCTCGCTGCTGGCGATCTCCGGCTCCACCGCGGCCCTGATCCACGACCTGGGCCGGCCCCGCCGCTTCCTCAACATGCTGCGGGTGGCCAAGCCCACCTCGCCGATGAGCATGGGCTCCTGGCTGCTCACCGGCTACGGCACGGTGGCCGGGATCGGCGCCGGTCTTGACGTGGTCGGCCGGCTGCCCCGGGTCCGCGCGGCCGCCACTCACGCCTCCGCACTGCTGGGCGCGGGCGTCGCCACCTACACCGCCGTCCTCGCCGCCGACACCGCCGTACCGGCCTGGCACGGCGCCCGGCGCGAACTCCCGGCGCTCTTCGCGGCCTCGGCGGCCTGCGCGGCCTCCGGGGCGGCGCTCCTCGCCGCCCCGCCCGGGCAGACCGGTCCGGCCCGGCGGCTGGCGCTGATCGGCTGCGCGGCGGAGCTGGTCGCGGAGCGGGCGATGCTGCGCGGCCTGGAGGACCCGGTGGACGAGACCTATCAGCAGGGGAAGGCCGGCCGGCTGATGCACGCGGCCTCGCTGCTCTCGGTGGCGGGCGCGGCGGCGGCGCCGTTCGCCGGGCGGCGGTGGGTGGCCGCTCCGGCCGGGGCGGCGCTGCTGGCCGGCTCGCTCTGCACCCGGCTGGGCGTCTTCCACGCCGGGATCGCCTCCGCCGAGGACCCCAAGTACACCGTGCTGCCGCAGCGCCGCCGGCTGGACGCGGCCGCGGCGGAGCGGAAGGCCCAGGAGGAGCGCGAGCAGAAGGAGAAGCGCGAGGGGCGCGAGGGGCGCGAGGAGCGGCCTCAGCCGGCCACGTAGCCGCCGTCCACCGGCGGCGATAATGTGCGGGCCGGGGATTCGGGGGGTGCGCCCGCATGACGATGCTGATCAGCCTGTCCGAGGACGATCACGACCACAACTGGTTCGCCACCAGCACTCTGTTCCGCTGGGCCGCCGACTTCGTCCTGGCCCGGATCGACGATCCGAAGCTGGTCGAGGAACTCGGCTGGGAGGTCGTGTGCGGCTACCTGTACGTCGGCCAGATGGCCGAGCCGCACCGCTCGCGGGTGCTCCTGGCGCTGCGCGACGAGCTCCCCGAGGTGGTGGACCGGAGCCTGTACCCGGCGCCCGTCGCCCCGCAGCACCGGCCGTTCGCGGCCCGGGCGAAGCGACTCTCCGAGCTGGCCCGCGATCTGCGCCTGGAGCCGGACCCCGTCCCGGACACCACGGTGACTGCGACCCGGCTTCGCGAGGGGTGGTGGATCGGGTTCACCTCGGGCCGCTACGGGGGCCGGGACATCCTGAGGGCCGTGCTGGCCGATCTCGCCAACGACGAGCGGCGGTCGGACGCGGAGCTCCAGCGGCTCACCGGCTGCGTTCGCCTTGAGCTGGCGAGGCTGGCCATCCGCAGCCGCGGCATGGAGGTGTACACCGTCGGCGAGGTGGCGGCGGTCCAGGCCGCCCTCGCCGCCTTCGCCCGGCCGGGCGGGTACGGGACGCCGGCGGAGTTCCGGGCCTGCCTGGGGTACGACCGCGAGGACGTCGCCCTGCTGGGCGCGCGGTTGGCCCGCGCGCTGGAGGGGGCCTCCGGGGAACGGCCGCCGTGGTGATGAGCGGCGGGGGCGGGGTCGAGGCCGGGCCCGGGGGCGGGTCAGCCGGCGAGTGAGATCGCGCGGCCGGTCCAGGGCGGTGGGGGCTCGGTGAGGGTGTGGAGGCGGGCGAGGGAGCGCTCCGGGAAGGGGGCGGTGCGGGAGGTCGCCTGGTCGACGTGGAGGGTGAGGAGCTCTGTGGTGGCCGCGGGGGCGGCGTCGGGGAGCGGCATCGCGTCCGGCGCCGGGAGGACGTACATCTCGTGGGTGAAGTGGGCCTTCTTCGCGGTCGCGGCCAACACGCGGGTGCGGACGGCCAGTTGAGCGCCGTCCGGGACCTCGCGGAGGTAGCGGAGGTGGGACTCGACGGTGTAGAGCGAGCAGCCGGTGGACGCGCGGTAGTCGGCGTCCAGACCGCACCCGGCCATCAGGGCGTCCGTGGCGTGGCCGAAGACCAGGACGTAGTAGGCCTCGCTCAGATGGCCGTTGTAGTCGATCCACTCCTGGCGGACGGCCTCCCGGTGGAGGGGGAGGCGGAGGGGGAGCGCGGTCATCCGGCGGCTCCCAGGCGGCCGGTGGCGCGGAGGACGGCGATCACGCCGCGGTCGCGCTCGGCGACCAGGTCGGCGATGCTGCGGCCGGCCGCCTCCTCGTCGCAGCCCGCCACCACCGCGTCGTACAGCGCCCGGTCCAGCTCCGGGGCCTCCAGGCGGGTCCACGGGGACTTCAGGGAGGGGCCGAAGTGGTCGAGCATGTGCGCCATCCCGCCCTCGCCGCCCGCCAGGGCGAAGGTCAGCATCGGGCCCATGGTGGCCCAACGCAGGCCCGGGCCCTCGGTGATGGAGTCGTCGATCTGCTGGACGGTGGCCTCGCCGTTGGCGACCATGTGCAGCGCCTCCCGCCACAGCGCCTCCTGGAGGCGGTTGGCGATGAAGCCGGGGACCTCGCGGTCCATGGTGATCACCGACTTCCCCGCGGCCCGGTAGAAGGCGGAGGCCCACTCCACCGCCTCGGCGCCGGTCCGCTCCCCGCCGACCACCTCGACCAGGGGGATGAGGTACGGCGGGTTGAACGGGTGGCCGACGACCAGCCGGCCGGGGGTCCCGGCGCCGGTCTGCATGTCGGTCATCGGGTAGCCGGAGGTGGAGGAGGCGATCACCACTCCGTCCGGGACGGCCGCGTCCAGCCGGGCCAGCAGATCGCGCTTGAGGCCGAGCTGCTCGGGGGCGCTCTCCTGGACGAACTCGGCTTCGGCGACGGCCTGTTCGAGGGTGGTGGTGACGGTCAGCCGGTCCTTCGAGGCGTCCGGGGCCAGGCCCAGTTCGATGAGCGCCGGCCAGGCCGCGTCGACCAGCCGGCGCAGCCGCTGCTCGGCGTCGGGCGCCGGGTCCCAGGCGGTGACGTCGTAGCCGCGGGCGAGGAAGTGCGCGACCCAGCCGCCGCCGATGACGCCGGCGCCTACGCAGGCGACCCTCCGCACCTCCTCGGGGGAGACGGGGCGGGCGGCGGAGGGGGTGGGGGCGTGCTGCACGGCGAACTCGAAGGAGTCGGCGGTCATGAGGGTGGTGCCTCTCTGTGGTCGCTGGGGGGCGCCCGGTGCGGTCGCCGGTGTCGGCCGGTCGCCCGTGTCGGCCGGTCGCCGGTATCGGCCGGTCGCCGGTGTCGGCCGGCCGGGTCAGCCGCGGGGCTTGAGGCCGAGGCGCTGCCGCGCCTCGTCCGGGGTGGCGACCTTGGCTCCCAGAGCCTCGGTGATGGTCACCGCCCGCTCCACCAGCCGGGCGTTGGTGGCCTTGTCGCCCTTGCCGAGGTAGAGGTTGTCCTCCAGGCCGACCCGGACGTTGCCGCCGAGGAGGATGGACTGCGCGACCCACGGCATCTGCATCCGGCCCAGCGCGAAGCTGGCCCATTCGGCGCCCTCGGGGAGGAGGTTGACCATGGACTGGAGCACTCCGGGGTCGGCCGGGGCGCCCCAGGGGACGCCCATGCAGAGCTGGAAGACCGTCGGATCGTCCAGCAGGCCCTCGGCGAGCAGCTGCTTGGCGAACCACAGCTGCCCGGTGTCGAAGATCTCCAACTCCGGCCGCACGCCCAGCTCCTGGATCCGCCGGGCGCCGGTGCGCAGCATGTCCGGGGTGGACACGTAGAGGTTGGAGCCGTCGCCGAAGTTGAGGGAGCCGCAGTCCAGGGTGCAGAGGTCCGGCAGCAGTTCGTCCACGTGCGGCAGCCGCTGGAGGCCGCCGACCAGGTCGGTCCCGGGGAGGGTGCCGAGGCCCCGCAGCGGTTCGTCCGGGTCGACGGGCAGGTCGCCGCCCATTCCGGCGGTGAGGTTGATGACGACGTCGGTGCCGGTCTCCCTGATCCGCTCGACCACCTCGCGGTAGAGCGCCGGGTCGCGGGCCGGGTCCCCGGTCTCGGGGTCGCGGACGTGGATGTGGACGACGGCGGCCCCCGCCTCGGCCGCCTCGACGGCGTTGCGGGCGATCTCCTCGGGGGTGACCGGTACGTGGGGGCTCTTCCGGACGGTGTCGCCGGCGCCGGTGAGGGCGCAGGTGATGATGACGTTCCGGTTCATCTCGGTGGTCATGGCGGATGCCTCCTGAGGGTCGGGTGCGGTGCTGTGCTGTGCTGCGGGCCGGGCTCAGACCGCGAGGGTGTCGCGGACGTGGGCGAGTAGCGCCCGGTGCATGGCGTCCGCGTCGGTGCCCGGCTCGCCGTCCGGGGCGGCGGCCAGGACCTGGGTGGCGAGCCCGTCGATCAGCGCGGTGAGGGTGAGCGCCGCCGCCTGCGGGTCGGTGTCCGGCCGGAAGACGCCCTGGGCCACCCCGCGCCGGATGACGTCGGCCACGGTCTCCCGCCACTGCCGGTAGTACTCGGCGTGCAGTCTGCCCACGCCGGTGGAGCGGGCCGCCTCGGCCCACAGGTCCAGCCAGACCGCCCACTGCCGGCGCTGCTGCGCGGTACGCGGGGTCTGCAGCTCGATCAGCTGGCGCAGCTCCTCGGCGGCGTCGCCGGGACCGGCTCCGGCGAGCCGGGCCGCGCGGCGGGCGGTGTCCTCGTCCATGCACCAGCGGACCGCCGCCTCCAGCAGTTCGGCGCGGCCGGGGAAGTGGTAGTGGATCAGGGCGGTGCTGGTGGAGCAGGCGCGGGCGATGTCGGAGACCCGTACCGCGTGGAAGCCGCGCTCGGCGATCAGCCGGACCGTCTCCCGGACGATCTGCAGCGGCCGGCCGCCCTCCACCGGGGCCGGGTCGGCGGCCGGCGGCGGCTCCGCCGCGCCCAGCAGCCAGCCCGCCTCGACCCGGCCCTCGTCGGCGATCCGGGCCAGCTCGGCGGCGGTGAACCGGCGGGTGCCGCTCAGCGAGCGGGAGAGCTTGGACGGGTCCATCACGATGCGGCGGGCGAACTCGCGCTGGCTGACGCCCGCGGCATCGATGATCCGCCGCACCCGGGCCGGGGTGTCGTCGGTCGAGTCGTTGGCTTCCACGCCGAAGGACACTAGCCCGGCGTTGAGAAAATCTCAACGCCGGGCTAGTGAAACAACCGTTGATCAGGGAGATTGAGTCACTGATCGTCCCATCAGTCAGTTGCTCAACGCGGCCGCCGGAAGACCGGCGCCGGGGACTCGCGGCGGGGGGAGGGGAGGTGCGGCCGCGTCCTGAGGACGGTTCCGGCCTGGTCCGCCTTCGGGGCGTAGACCACCAGGCTGCGCGGCGACTTGCCGAGGAGGAGCTCGCCCGGCTCGGCCACCTCGCCGTCCACGGCCAGGCCCTGACCGTCCGTCAGCGTGCTGACGGTGAGCTCCTGGGCCACCCGCTCCTCGTACGCGGGGCTGCGCTCCAGGCCGCCGGTGAGCAGGGCGGTCAGCGCGCGGACCCGGGAGAAGCGGCGCTCGGCGGAGATCAGCCGGACGTCGAGGAGGCCGTCGGCCAGTCCGTCGCCCCGCCGCACCGGGGCCGAACCCGCAGGCCGGTAGCGGCAGTTGCCGATGAAGAGCAGCCACAGCCGGCGCGGTCGCCCGTCCAGCACCACCTCCACCGGCGAGGCCCGCCAGGCGACCGCGGCCAGCGCGGCGGCCAGCGCGGGCCACTTGCCGAGCCCGCGGTGACGGTGCCGTAGCTCGTCCCGCAGCCGGACCACCTCCGGGTAGGCGCCCAGACTGAGGGTGTTGAGGAAGAAGTCGGTGCGGCCGGTGCCCGGCCGGTCGATCCGGCCCAGGTCGACGGCGGCCGCCCGGCCCGCGGCCAGGGCGGCCAGCGCCTCCTCGTGGGACTCGATGCCCAGCGCCGCCGCGAAGTGGTTGAGGGTGCCGCCGGGGAAGACCGCCAGCGGTACGCCGTGCCGCAGGGCGGCGGCCGCGCCGAGCTGGACGGTGCCGTCCCCGCCGCAGACGCCGAGCGCTCCGCCCTTGCGCTGCGCCTCGGCCGCGGCCTTCGCCATCAGTTCGGCCGGCTCCCCGCCGGACCACACGCGGGCCTGCGGAAGCCCCTCGCGCAGCTCCTCGGGAAGGGAGGAGCCGGAGTCCCAGGTGCCGGTCTCCGCCGGGTCCTCGATCTCCGCGTCCGGTCCCGCGGCCGGGTTGACCACCAGTTCCAGGCCCGCGCCCGACGGGCAGGCCGGGGCGTCGGCCTGCGGCCCCGGGGCGGGTTCGAAGCCCGGCCGGGGCGGCGGGGGCCAGCGGTGCCGGGTGGCCAGCGCCGCCCCCACCCCGATCGCGGCACCGGCCAGCACGTCGCCCGGGTAGTGGACACCCACGTACACCCGGGAGAACGCGACCGCGACGGCCGGGACCGCGACGAGGGCGCCGAGCGCCGGGGACTCCAGTGCCACGCCGGTGGCGAAGGCCGCCGCCGAGGCCGCGTGCCCGGACGGGAAGGAGCTGGTCCACGGGCGCCGGTGGGGATGGCGGTGGTGCGGGACCACGGCCAGGAGCGGGCGCTGACGCCCGGTCAGCTGCTTGGCGGCCAGGTTCGCCACCGGGGAGGCCAGCGAGAGGGCGGCCAGCCCCCGTACCGCCGCCCGGCGCAGGGGCGGACGGCGGACAGCGGCCATCGCCGCACCGCAGCCCCACCACAGCAGCCCGTGGTCCGCCGCCCGGCTGATCCGGCGCAGCAGATGGCCGCCGGACCGCTCACGGGAGACGGCCACCCGGAGGAATATCCGCTGGTCCCAGTCGCTCAGGCGCCCGGCGGCGCGCAGCAGCGAGCCGTCGAGCGGGCGACGGCGGTCCTTCGAACTGATCGTACTGAACGGCGACATGGAGCACCCCTTCCCCGTCCCGCCGGAAATCCACCGGCCGGGATCGGCCCCTGGGGGTCCGGCAGGGTCCGCTGGAGCCCGCTGAAACCCGCCGGATCCCGCGCTCGTACGAGTCTGGCGCCCCGCCCGGTATTCCTGGATGATCGCGCCACACACAACTCGTCCGCCGCACGGGCATACCAGGGACACAGGGGGGAACCGCATGGGACGTCGCCGGATCAGAGTTCTGGTGGTCGCGGTGGTGGCGCTGGCCGCGCTGTACACGGCGGCGGACCGGGCCGCCGCGTACTACGCCGACAAGGAGGTCACCCAGCTGGCCGCCGAGAAGTACGGCTACGCCGACACCACCGACGGCCACCTCGACGTGTCCGTCGGGGGATTCCCCTTCCTCACCCAGGCGCTGACCGGCGACTTCGGCCATGTCTCGCTGGACGCCACTCAGTTCACCCTGACCACGACGGACGACCAGCCCGGCGACTACCTCCACGTCTCCTCGCTTCATCTGGACCTCCGCGATGTGCGGGTGGTGTCGCTGACCTCCCGCAGTGCCGAGGCCGGTGTCGTCACCGGTGCGCTCACCCTCGGCTACCAGGACCTCTCCGACGCCTTCTCCCGGCTGTCCGGCGGCGGTCAGCTGACCTTCTCGCCGGCGCCCGGCTCCGCCGGCCAGGCCGCCAGGGCCGCCGTCACCGGCCGGGCCGACAACGGGGAGGTGAACGGCGACGTCACGATCCTCGCCCAGGGCGACGAGTTCTCCGTCCGCCTCCCCGGTTCCGACCACACCGCCTACACCTGGAGCGTGAACCTCCCTCAGGGCGCCGGGTTCACCGCCGCCGACTCCACCCCGACCGGCGTCCGGCTCACGGTCACCGGTCACCAGGTCGCCCTCGGCGCCTCCCACCTCGGCGGTTGAGTCGCCCGCCGTAGCTGCCGCACCTGCCGTACCTGCCGCACCTGGCGTACCTGGCGCACCTGGCGTACCCGCCGCTCCTGCAACACCTGCGGCACCACCCGGGCTTGACGGGCCGTCAGGCGCGGGTCAGGGTGAGCCCGCTGGACGCCGAGGGGAGAGCGCGGATGGATGCGGGGGCCAGTGCCAAGGGGGCAGCGGTCGGTTTCGTGGGGGCGGGGCGGATGGGCCGGCCGATGATCCGGAGGCTGGCCGCCGCCGGGCACACGGTCACGGTGCTCGCCTCCTCGGATGAGCGCCGCCGCGAACTCGACGCGGAGGGCCTGGCGGCCACCGCCGAGGTGCGGGATCTGGGCGCGGCGGAGGCCGTGGTGGTCTGCGTGCTGACCGACGCCCAGCTGCGCGAGGTCTGCCTGGACGGTGGACTGCTGCCGGCGATGGCCCCCGGCTCCCTGCTGATCCTCCACACCGCCTGCAGCCCGGCCACCGTCGAGCGGATCGCCGAACGCGCCGCGCCGTACGGGATCGACGTGGTCGACACCGGTGTCAGCGGCGGCCCGCGGGACGTCGAGGCGGGCCGGCTGACCCTGATGGTCGGCGGCGGGGAGGACGCGGTGGAGCGGGCCCGTCCGCTCCTTGAGGCGTACGGCGATCCCCTCGTGCCGGTCGGCCGGCTCGGCAACGGGCAGCGGGTCAAGCTGCTCGACAACGCCGTCTTCGCCGCCAATATCGGCCTCCTCGCCCAGGCCGCGGCGGTCGGCGAACGGCTGGGCGTGCCGGAGCCCACGCTGCTGCGCGCGCTGTCGCACGGCAGCGGGGCGAGCTGCGCGGTCGCCGGGGTGGCCCGGGCCGGCGCGACGGCCGGATTCGCCGCCGCGGAAGGGGAGTTCCTCGGCAAGGACCTCGCGGTGGTGCGGCGGGTCGCCGCCGAGCTGGACGTCGATCTCGGCGCGCTGGCCGACGCCCATCGGGTGCTGGAGGGGCTGCTGAGGCCGGAGGAGCGGTCCGACCGGGGGGTTCGGACGGCCCGGCCGGCTCAGCCTGAGGTGCCCTCTCAGTCCGAGGTGCCCTCGTAGCGCTCGCGGAGCTCCTCCCAGAAGTCCAGGCCCACCGCCCGGAACTGCTCGCGCACCGGCGGCTGGCCGTCCGTGCCGAGGTCTCCGCCGGCCACCCGGTCCAGCGCGGCGGACATCGCCGCGACCGCGCTGCCGAGGCTGACCACGGGCAGGATGACCAGCGCGTATTTCGCCTGGGCCAGCTCGGCGGCGTCCGCCTGCGGGGTCCTGCCACCGGGCACCAGGTTGAACAGCGCGGGCGCCTTGACCGCCCGCGGGATGCGGCGGACCTCGTCCGCGGTCTGCGGCGCCTCCAGGAAGACCAGGTCGGCGCCGGCCTCGGCGTAGAGGTTGACCCGGCGGACGGCCTCGTCGAAGCCGTGGGTGGCGCGGGCGTCGGTGCGGGCCACGATCACCGTGTCCGGATCGCGGCGGGCCTCCACCGCGGCCTCGATCCGCCGGGCGAAGGCGTCGGCGCCGATCACCCGCTTGCGGTCCAGATGGCCGCAGCGCTTGGGGAACTCCTGGTCCTCCAGCTGGATCGCGGCCGCGCCCGCCTGCTCGTAGAGCCGCACGGTGCGGAAGACGTGGGTGGCGTCGCCGAACCCGGTGTCCGCGTCGGCGATCACCGGGATGTCCAGCAGCCCGGCCACCAGTCCGAGCTGGCGGACCATCTCGCTCTGGGTGGCCAGGCCCACGTCCGGCAGCCCGGTGACGGCGGCCACCCCCGCACCGGTCATATAGGCGGCCCGGAAGCCGGCCCGGGCGGTCAGCGAGGCGGACAGGCCGTCGAAGACGCCGGGGGCGAGCACCGCCGACCGCTCGGCCAGCAGGGCACGGAGCCGGGCGGCACGGGACTCGGGCATCGGTGGGTCTCCGTTCACTCACTCACTCGTTCACTCGGCGCTCGTGCACTCGACCTTCGTGCACTCCGCGTTCGTGCACTCGGCACTCGTCCGCGTGCGGTCATCCTGCCAGCAACCGGCGCAGCCAGCGGGTGCGGGCCTCGCGGGCGTCGCGGGAGAGGGCGGCCTCCGGGGCCATCCCCTCGAAGCCGTGGAAGCCGCCCGGCCAGACGTGCAGCTCGGCCTGGCCGCCGCACTGCCAGATGCGGGTGGCGTAGGCGACGTCCTCGTCCCGGAAGGTCTCCGCCGAGCCGACGTCGATGTACGCCGGCGGCAGCCCCGACAGGTCGACGGCCCGCGCCGGGGCGGCGTACGGGGAGACCCCCTCGGTGCCGCGGGCGTCGCCGAGGAGGGCGGTCCAGCCGGTCGCGTTGGCGCCGCTGTCCCAGACCCCGAGTCCGACCATCTGGCGGGCCGACGGCGTGTCGTTGCGGTCGTCCAGCATCGGGCACATCAGCACCTGGCCGAGCAGCGCCGGGCCGCCCCGGTCCCGGGCCATCAGCGCCACCGCGGCGGAGAGCCCGCCGCCCGCGCTGGCTCCGCCGACCACCAGCCGGGCCGGGTCGATGCCGAGCTCGCCGGCGTGCTCGGCGGTCCACACCAGTCCCGCGTAACAGTCCTCGACCGGGGCCGGGTGCGGGTTCTCCGGCGCCAGCCGGTACTCGACGGAGACCACCGCCGCGCCCAGCTCCTCGGCGTGCTCCAGGAGTTCGGGCATGCCGATGCGGTTGGTGCCGATGATCATGCCGCCGCCGTGGATGTTGTAGAAGGCCGGGGTGGGCGCGGTGGCGGCGGTCGGCCGGCAGATCAGCAGGGTGAGGTCCGGGGCGCCGGGCGGGCCGGGGACGGTGCGCTCCTCCATGGCGAAGGCGCCGTTCCTGGTGAGCAGCTCGTCCGGGATGGCCTTCATGATCTCGGCGGCGCCCTCGCGCATCACCGGGATCAGGTCGGCGCCGAAGCCGGGCGGCGGCACCCTGCCCTCCATCGCGGTCAGCGCCGCGGCCAGCTCGGGGTCGAAGGGCGGCGGGGGGCCGAGCGGCGTGTCGGACGGCGGACCTGCCGGATCGGCTCGCACGCTCGGCTGCGGCGTGCCGCTGGACGCATCGGATCCGGTACCGGTCATCCTCGGCCCTCCCTCGGTTCCGCTCTTCCCCCGCGGCTGCGCGGGTACGGCGGACGCTACCCGCCGCCCGGCGGCGGCCGAAAGAGCCCGCTCCGGCGGAAACCGCTTGGCTGCGCCGGGTGCTTGACGGTAGTCCTGGGGCGGATCGGACGACGGGACGGGGGACATCGGTGAGCGGTACGGGTCTGCTGCGTGCTCCTCATGTGCCGCGACTGCTGGGCGGCAGCCTGGTCGGACGGCTGCCGGCGGCGATGGCGACGGTGGCGATCCCCCTGACGCTGCGCGGGACCGGCGCCGGCTACGGCTTCGTCGGCCTGGCCGCCGGGCTGTTCGCGCTGGCCACCGCGCTCGGCGGGCCGCTGCTCGGGCGGTTGGTGGACCGGGTCGGGCAGTCGCCCGTGCTGCTGCCCGCCGCCGTGGGGCACGGCGTCGGGCTGGTCGCCGTCGCCCTCGCGCCGACCCGGCCGGCGGTGGTGCTGCTCGGGGCGCTGCTCGCGGGCGCCTCCAGCCCGCCGCTGGAACCCTGCCTGCGGGCGCTCTGGCCGGACGTGGTCGGCGAGGAGGCGCTGGAGGCCGCGTACTCGCTGGACTCCGCCTCCCAGGAGCTGGTGTTCATCGGCGCCCCGCTGGTGGTGTCCGCCTGCGCGGCGGTCGGCTCGCCGCGGGCCGCGCTGGCCGTCGGGGCGCTGCTCGGACTGGCGGGGGTGCTGACGATGGCGTCCGCGCCGCCGGCCCGGCGCTGGCAGTCGCCGCCGCGGGCGCCCGACCCGCTGGGGCCGCTGCGCAGCCCCGGGCTGGTGATCCTGCTGGTCAGCCTGACCGGCGTGGGGACGGCGCTGGGCGTGCTGAACGTCTTCGCGGTCTCCTACGCCGAGGGGCACCGGATGCCCGGCGGGGCACCGACCCTGCTGGCCCTGAACGCCGGCGGGGCGCTGATCGGCGGGGTGGCGTACGGGGCCTGGGCCGGGCGCTGGACCGCCTCGCCGGTCCGCCGCAGCATCCTGCTGACCGCCGGGCTCGCGGTGGCGTACGGCTTCCTCTGCCTGACCCCCGCGCCGCCGTTCATGGCCGCCCTCATGCTCCTCACCGGGTTGTTCCTGTCGCCGGTGCTCGCGGCCGGGTTCGTACTGGTCGGCTCGCTGGCGCCGACCGGCACCAGCACCGAGGCCTTCGCCTGGCTGGTGACCCTGATGAACGCGGGGGTGGCGGTCGGAGCGGCGCTGGTCGGTGCCCTGCTTCAGCGGACCACGCTGCCCTGGGCGGCGTCCTGCGGCGCGATCGGCGCGGCCGCCGGTCTCGCCGTACTGCTGCTCGGCCGCCGCCGGCTGCGGCGGCCCGCGCCGGTCGGCCCCCGGCCGGTGCAACGAGTGTGACGGCGGGGCGCGTCCTGGGTGACGGCGGGTCGTCCTAGAGGGCCACGTCGGCGGCCAGCGCCGAGCGGAGGCGGAGGTCGGCGGCGCCGAGGGTGAGAGTCCGTGGGGGCGTCAGCTGCTCGGCGAGCTGCCAGTAGCGGGACATGACCGGATGGTCCGCGGCGGCCAGCGCGGGAAGGAGTGCGCGGCGGAAGCCCGGGGTGTCCCGCACGCCGGAGGCGCGCGCGTGGGCGCCGACGTAGCAGTCCAGCGCGGTCGCCGAACGTCCCGCCTCGGCCAGCAGATAGGCCTCGTGCAACCCGTCGTAGAGGAGGTCGGGATGGGCGGCGGGCGGGGACGGCCGGCTGGTGGCCAGGCAGCCGTCGGTGGCCGCCGCGGCCAGCGCGTGCAGCCGGGCGAAGGCGAGCACCTGCCCGGGCGTCGGCTCGGCCGGCGGCTGCGGTACGGCCGCCTCGGTGACCGACCTGCGCAGCCGTGCGGAGAGCCGCGGCGGCAGCAGGCGCCGCCAGTAGTGGGCGATGGCCGAGGTGCTGGGCGGGACCTCGATCGCGCCCAGGAGTCCGAGCAGCTCCGCGCGTTGCTCGGGGGCGCCCTCCCGCAGCGCGCGCAGCGCGGCCTCGCGCCAGCGCAGAGCGGAGAGCTGCGCGCCCAGTTCCTCCAGCCGCCGGTCGACGACCGAGTCCAGCGCGTCCGCCGACCGTTCCGGCGGCTCCTCCAGCATCCCCGCGATCTCGGGGACGGGGACGCCGAGCGAGCGCAGCGAGCGGATGGCGCGCAGCCGGGCCGCGGCCTCCGGCCGGTAGCGCCGGTGGCCGCCTCCACTGCGCCCTGACTCGGGCAGCAGGCCCCGGTCGGAGTAGAAGCGGACGGTCTTGACCGTGGTCCCGGTCAGTGCGGCGAGTTCGCCGATGCTCAGCGCACCCGACGCGTCAGCCACTTGAACCTCCCTCCGGGGGAGTTCCTAGGTTAACCGGGACGACGAAGCCACCCCCTTGGAGGTGCTGACGATGACCGCGTTCCTGCTGGTCTCGGGCCCGTTCACGGACGACCGGATCTGGTCCAGGACCGCCGCCGCCCTGCGCGCCGAGGGCGCCACCGCGCTCCCGGTGACCCTCGACCGGCGGCCGCAGGCCGACCTCGAGACGCAGATCGCCGGCCTGGTCCGGGTGCTCCCCGCGGAGGAGCCGGTGGTCCTGGTCGGCCACGACTACGCCATCCACCCCGTACTCGGCGCCGCCGACCGCCACCCGGAACGGATCGCCCGGATCGTCTACCTGGACGCCGGCCTGCCGCAGGACGGCGATCCGCCACTGGCTCTGGTCCAGGACCCGGCGGTCCATCGACTCCTGGGCGGGGACGGCGAACCGGTCGCCTCCGTGCCCCCGCCCGGCAGCCGCGAGGACTGGCGGCGCTGGGGCAGCCTGGACGGCCTCGGCGCCGAGCAACTGGCGCTGCTCGCCGCCTCCGCCGCCGCGCAGCCCGCCCGCACCCTCACCCAGCCGCTGCGGCTCACCGGGGCCGCGGCGGCCCTTCCCACCACCGGGATCCTCTGTACCGCCGACGGCGGACCGACCATCGACGGCATCCAGGACCTGGTCCGGGTCGGCCCGCCGTGGCTGCGCCGGCTGACCGAGCCGCAGGTCGGCTTCTTCGAACTGCCCACCGGCCACTGGCCGATGCTCTCCTGCCCGGAGGAGCTGGCCCGGGTGCTGCTGCGCGCGGCGGCGGGCGAGGGCCGCCGGCTCTCCCCGCCGCCGGGGGCCGCCGACCCCTCGGGCGACCGGCTCGCCGGCGGCCTGGCCCCGTACCTCCGCCCCTTCCCGCTGGACGTCCCGGTCCCGCCGCGGGAGCGGAACGGCCGGCTGGATCTCTACCCGCCCGGTCCTGGGACGGCGTCCGACGGCCCCCTCCCGGCCGTCCTCTTCGTCCACGGCGGCCCCGTGCCGCCCGACCTCGTCCCGGCCCCGCGCGACTGGCCGCTGCTCCGCGGCTATGCCGCCTACACCGCCTCCCTCGGGGCGGTCGGCGCCCTCGTCGAGCACCGGCTGCACGGCCTGGCCGACTACCCGCGGGCCGCCGAGGACGTCGCCGAGGCCCTGGACGGGCTGCAGGCGGACCCTCGGGTCGACCCCGAGCGGATCGCCCTGTGGTACTTCTCGGCCGGCGGCCTCCTCTCCGCCGACTGGCTCGCGGGGCGGACCGGCCGGCCGGGGCCGCCACCGCGCTGCGTCGCCTTCACCTACCCGGTGCTCGCCCCGCTCCCCGGCTGGGGCGCGACCCGCCTGGACCCCACCGAGGCGCTCGCGGCCCGAAGCCGCGACGCGGACCCCGCGCCCGCGATCGTCCTCACCCGGGTCGGCCTGGAGATCCCGCAGATCGCCGCCACCGTCGAGCAGTTCCTCCGCGCCGCCGAGAAGTCCGCGACACCCGTCGAGGTCCTCGACGTCCCGGACGGCACCCACGGCTTCGAGACCCGCGAGGACCACCCGACGCCCGCCACCCGCACGGCCGTCACCCGCTCCGTCCGGACCGTGCTGGACCGCCTGCGGAGCCGGTAGCGCCGTCCGCGGCCGGCCCGCCGCCGGACTCGGCGCCCGGCCACCACCTGGGCTTCCCGGTCTGCGGCGGGCTGATGGTCGGCGGCGGACCGGCCGGAGCCCTGCTGATCGATCCCCAACGGGACGCCCGCCGCGTAGGGTTGATCGGCCAGCAGCTGTGAGCGTGACAGGAGGAACGCCCATGCGCCTCATCCAGGAGACCGAGCCGGACGGCCGGGGCGCCGGCGGCGGGACCCCGTCCGCGCGCGGGGAGCGCGCGGCAAGGCCGTGAGCTTCCTGGTCGCGCCGCTCACCGAGGCGCACGCCGAGCAGGTGCTCGCCATCTACCAGCAGGGCATCGACGAGGGCGACGCCACCTTCGAGACGGCCGCGCCGGGCTGGGCGGACTTCGACCGCAGCAAGGCGCCCCGGCACCGGTTCGTCGCCCTGGACGCCGAGGACGGCCGGGTGCTCGGCTGGGTGGCGGTCAGCCCGGTGTCGGCCCGGTCCGCGTACGCCGGGGTGGTCGAGCACTCGGTGTACGTGTCCCGGGAGGCGCGCGGGCGCGGGGTCGGCCGGGCGCTGCTGGACGCGCTGATCGCGTCCACCGAGGCGGCCGGGGTGTGGACCGTCCAGTCCGGGATCTTCCCGGAGAACACGGCCAGCCTCGCGCTCCACGAGCGGGCCGGCTTCCGCGTGATCGGCGTCCGCGAGCGGATCGGCCGGCACCACGGGCGCTGGCGGGACGTCGTACTCATCGAGCGGCGCAGCCCCGAGGTGGACTGAGCCGGGGTGACGGGCCCGTCCCGTCCTCCGGACGGCTCCCGCTACCTCCACCACGGCGTGCGCGCGACCCCGGAGGTGGGCTGAACCTCCGGGGCCGCGGGCGTCGGGGCTTCCGCTACGGGGCTTCCGCTACGGGGTGACCGCGGCGGTGTACACGTCCGTCCTGTCGGTCGCAGCGGTCGGGCAGGCGGTCCCGTCGGCGCAGGTGGTCTGGGTCCAGAGGGGGTGGAAGACGCCCCCGCCGTTGGCCAGGCCCGCGTAGTCGCCGAGGAAGAAGCCGCCCGCGTTCGGCGCGACCATGGTGTCGAACGGCCCCGCCAGGTGGGTGTCCGCGCTCCAGGTCCGGCCGCCGTTCTTGGAGCTCTTGAACCAGTAGTCGGTCGGCAGGGTGCTGGTGTTCCCGGCCGCCAGGTTGCGGAAGTCGTAGTAGTCGACGCCGATCGTGCCGTCCGGGGCGATCGAGACCTGCGGGTTGAACGAGGCCCGGCCGGTCGGGGTGCTGATCCTGGCCGGCGCCGTCCAGGTGCTCCCACCGTCCGTGGACCGGCTGAACGCGACCTCGTCGTAGGCCCCGCCGCTCCACGCCGCGTCCTGCCAGACCGCGGCGATCGAGCCGTCGGCGCCGATCGCCACCTCCGGGATGATCTCACCGGTGCGGATGCCGGCCCCGGTGTTGGGGTCGGTCACCCCGACGTCGTCGAGCGGGGCGACGACCTTCGGCGCGGACCAGGTCGCGCCGCCGTCGGTGGACTTCACGAAGGCCAGCTGGTCGGTCTCCTTGTTGCCGTTGTTCGGCTGGACGATCCAGTTGGCGAAGTCGTAGAGCGTCTTCGGGCTGCGCGGGTCGACCACCACCTGGTTGCCGATGGTCTGGGTGCGCTGCTTGGTCGGGAAGATGGCCTTCGGCGCGGACCAGGTCCGCCCGCCGTCCGCGGTCATCGAGAAGTACCCGTCCCCGTTGTAGGCGGCCGCGTGGGCGTCCGCGTAGGGGTTGGCGTTGGGGGACCTGAGGTCGTCCCAGACCGAGTACGCGGCGCCGGCGATCTTCGGGTTGGCGGTGATGGAGTTCTTGTCGTCGAAGAACTGGGTGGTGCCGGTGTGGCTGTCCACCACGGCGAGGTTGCCCCAGGTCCTTCCGCCGTCGGTGGAACTCACCGCCGCCACGCCGTTGTTGTTGTCGGTCTCGTCGAAGACGATGGCGTTGGAGTAGGCGGTGCCGTCCGGGCCGATGGACACCCACGGGTCGGAGGCGCGGGTGTACGCGAGCCCGCCGGGCGCGCAGGCGTCGAAGGGCAGCGGCGTCTCGCCCCAGGTCTGGCCCCCGTCCGAGGAGTAGCCGGCGACCAGGCCGTGGGCGCCGCCGTCGGCCCAGCGGTCCTGCTGCCAGGCGCCGATGACGGTCTTGGAGTTCGCCGGCGACACCGCCACGTACGGTTCGACCTCGGCGTTGGTGTACACCGTTCCGGGGCCGCCGGCGGTGCAGGCGGCATAGGGGCTGGGCCCGGAGACCCGCACGGCTTGCGGTGTGCCGGCCGCCAGTGCGGGGGTGGTCAGCAGTGCCGCCCCGACGAGGGCGAGCGGGAGGACGAGTCTGTGCCTCTTGCGTTCCATTCCTTGGTCTCCTCTTTCGGACGTCCCAAAGATGCGTCGAGTGCACTGTGCGCCGCCGGGGCCGCCGGCGTCGCTGTCGTCGCCGGGGCCCCGGGCGCAGAACGCGAACACTCTCCTCCCGGTGGCACATTCGCGCAATGGTGCGGACCTTCTGTGCTCTCTGTGCGCACCCGTCGTCCGCCGGATGGAGGAGACGCCCGGCGGAGACGCCCGGCGAGGCGGGTTCGTGCCCGGCGCCGTCGGTGGCGAAGACGCCGGACACTCCGCCTCGCCGCCGTCCGGCACGCCGGCGCTCAGATGGCCAGGCGGGCCGCCGCCGCGCGCCATGGCGCCTGCGGGCCGGTCGGGGCGTGGCGGCGCAGGGGCCGGGTGGTGGCGATCAGGCGGCGGGCCTCGTGACGGTCCGTCAGGATGCCCTGAGCGCGGGCCTGTACGAGGATGTTGCCGAGGGCGGTGGCCTCCACCGGGCCGGCCACCACCGGCATCCCCAGCGCGTCCGCGGTCAGCCGGCAGAGCAGCTCGTTCCGCGCGCCCCCGCCGACCAGGTGGACCGCGTCGAAGGAGCGGCCGGACAGCTCGGCGGCCTGCCGCAGGGTCCGGGCGTGCGCCAGGGCCAGCGCCTCCAGGATCGTCCGGACCGTCGAGCCGCGATCGGCGGGCGGCCGCTGCCCGGTCCGCCGGCAGTACGCGGCGATCCGGGCCGGCATGTCGCCGGGGGCGAGGAAGGACGGGTCGTCCGGGTCGATCACGGCGGCGAACGGCTCGGCCGCCTCGGCCTCGGCGATCAGCCGCGGATGCTCGGCGTCCCGGCCCTCGCGGGCCCAGGTGCGGCGGCACTCCTCCAGCAGCCACATCCCCATGATGTTGCGCAGGAAGCGGATGGTGCCGTCCACCCCCCGCTCGTTGGTGAAGTTGGCGGCCCGGGCGGAGGCGTCCAGCACCGGGGCGTCCAGCTCCAGACCGGCCAGCGACCAGGTTCCGGTCGCCACGTACGCCACCGTCGCCGAGGAGTCGTCCGCCGGCACCGCGGCCACCGCCGAGGCGGTGTCGTGCGAGGCCACCGCGACCACCTCGCGCGGAGCGCCCGCGCCCAACTCCGTTGCCACATACGGCAGCAGGGGCCCGATCCGCTCGCCGGGCAGGCGGATCGGCGGGAGGAGGGCGGGGTCGATGCCGACCGCGTCCAGGATCCGCGGCGACCAGTCGGCCGTCCCGGCGTCGAAGAGGCCGGTGGTGGAGGCGTTGGTGGCCTCCGCGCCGACCGTCCCGGTCAGCCAGTGCACCAGCAGGTCCGGGATCAGCAGCAGCCGTTCGGCGGCGGCCAGTTGGGCCGAGCCGGCGGCCGCCGCCAGCTGGAAGACGGTGTTGAACGGGAGGTGCTGCAGCCCGGTGATGGCATACAGCTCCTCGGGGCCGATCCGCTCCCACACCCGCTCGGCCGCGTCCGCCGTCCGCCCGTCCCGGTAGTGGAAGGGGGCGCCGAGGAGCGCGCCGTCCGCGTCCAGCAGCCCGTAGTCCACCGCCCAGGAGTCGATCCCCAGCGAGGCGACCGGCCCCCGCGCCGCCGCCCGCCGCAGGCCCTCCAGGATCCCGCCGTACAGCCCCAGGACGTCCCAGTGCAGCCCGTCCGGGAGGCGTACCGGGGTGTTGGCGAAACGGTGGACCACCTCGAACTCGAGGCGGTCCCGGCCGACCCGGCCGAGCACCACCCGTCCGCTGGTGGCGCCGAGATCGGCGGCAGCGAACGCGGGGGCGGAGGACGCGGAAGAGAGCATGGCGTGGAGGGCTTTCGGAGGACGGGAGCGCGAACGGAAGCGGGCGTGCGGGCGTGCGGAGGTGCAGGTGGATGCGGACGGGAGCGGTTCGGGGACGGGCGAGGGGCCCCAGGGGCCCCAGGGCCCCCAGGGGCCTCAGCGGAGGAAGGCCGCCGCGACCCCGGCGTCCACCGGGACGTGGAGCCCGGTGGTGTGCGTCAACTCGCCCCCGGTCAGCGCGAAGACCGCGTTGGCCACATGCTCCGGCAGCACCTCGCGCTTGAGGATGGTCCGCTGGGCGTAGAACTCGCCGAGTTCGCTCTCCTCGATGCCGTAGGTGGCCGCGCGCTGCGCGCCCCAGCCGTTGGCGAAGATCCCGGAGCCGCGGACCACTCCGTCCGGGTTGACGCCGTTGACCCGGATCCCGTGCTCGCCCAACTCGGCGGCCAGCAACCGGACCTGGTGCGCCTGGTCGGCCTTGGTGGCCGAGTAGGCGATGTTGTTCGGTCCGGCGAAGACCGAGTTCTTGGAGGCGATGTAGACGATGTCGCCGCCCAGCCCCTGCTCCGCCATCATCCGTGCGGCCTCCCGGGAGACCAGGAAGGAGCCGCGGGCCATGATGGCGTGCTGCAGGTCCCAGTCGCCGGCGGTGGTCTCCAGCAGCGGCTTGGAGATGGAGATCCCGGCGTTGTTCACCACCAGGTCCACCCCGCCGAAGGCCAGCGCCGCGGCCCGGAACGCCTCGGCGATCTGCGCCTCGTCGGTCACGTCCACGGTCACCGCGACCGCCTTGTCGGGGCCGCCCAGCTGCTCGGCGACGACGCCCGCGGCCTCCGCGTTCAGGTCGGCGACCACGACGCACGCGCCCTCGGCGACCAGCCGCTCCGCGATCGCCCTGCCGATCCCCGACGCCGCGCCGGTCACCAGGGCGACCCGGGTCGCCAGCGGCTTCGGCTTCGGCATCCGCTGGAGCTTGGCCTCCTCCAGCGCCCAGTACTCGATCCGGAACTTCTCCGACTCCTCGATCGGCGCGTAGGTCGAGACCGTCTCCGCCCCCCGCATCACGTTGACCGCGTTGAGGTAGAACTCGCCGGCCACCCGCGCCGTCTGCTTGTCCTTGCCGAAGGAGAACATCCCCACGCCGGGCACCAGCACGATGGCCGGGTCGGCACCGCGCATCGCGGGCGAGTCGGCGTCGGCGTGCCGGTCGTAGTAGGCGCGGTACTCCTCCCGGTACGCGGAGTGCAGCGCCTTCAGCCGCTCCACCGCCGCCTCCAGGGGCGCGTCCGCCGGCAGGTCGAGGACCAGCGGGCGGACCTTGGTGCGCAGGAAGTGGTCCGGGCAGGAGGTGCCCAGCGCGGCCAGCCGCGGGTGCTCGGCCCGGGCCAGGAAGTCCAGCACCGGTTCGGCGTCGGTGAAGTGCCCGACCTGCGGGCGGTCGGTCGAGGCCAGCCCTCGGATCAGCGGCGCCAGCGCGGCGGCCCGCTCCCGGCGCTCGGCCTCCGGCAGTGCGCCGTACCCGTCCAGAAGGGGGCCGAAGGGCTCGGCCCTCCCGCCCTCCCGGCCCTTCGCCTCGATGAACCGCTCCGCCGTCCGGATCATGTGCAGCGAGTTGGCCTCGGCCTCCTCGGAGGTCGCGCCCCACGCGGTGATGCCGTGGCCGCCGAGGACGCAGCCGACGGCCTGCGGGTTGGCCTCCTTGATCGCCGCGATGTCCAGTCCGAGCTGGAAGCCGGGGCGCCGCCACGGCACCCACACCACCGTGTCGCCGAAGCACTCGGCGGTCAGCTTCTCGCCGTCGGCGGCGGTGGCCAGGGCGATCCCCGAGTCGGGGTGGAGGTGGTCCACGTGGGGCGCGTCCACCAGCGCATGCATGGCGGTGTCGATGGACGGGGCCGCGCCGCCCCTGCCGTGGAGGCAGAAGTCGAAGGCGGCGACCATCTCGTCCTCCCGGTCCACCCCGGGGTAGACGTCGGCCAGCGAGCGCAGCCGGTCCAGGCGGAGGACGGCCAGGCCGGACTCCCCGAGGGTGCCGAGGTCGCCGCCGCTGCCCTTCACCCAGAGCAGTTCGACCTCCCGGCCGGTCACCGGGTCCGTCCCGGTGCCCTTGGCGGAGGTGTTGCCGCCCGCGTAGTTGGTGTTCCGCGGGTCGGAGCCGAGGCGGTGCGAACGCTCGAGGAGGGCGCGGACCGCGGGGTCGGTGGGGGACTGATCACTCATCAGCTGGTTCCTCGGTGGGACGAGTCGGGTACTGGTGCGGACCGGCGCCGGCCGGGTCGGGGCCGGGATCGGCTCGGGACGACCTGGGAGGACTGGGGGGCGGGTGAGGCGACCGGGGCTACGCGCCCCAGCCGGCCTGCTCGCCGCCGACCCGCTCGGCGACGATCCTCTGCTGCCAGCCGGTGGCGGCGTAGGCGGCCAGCGGGTCCGGGTCGAGCCCCATCTCCTTGCGGACCTCGCGCAGCAGCGGGCGGACGTCGGTGTTGTAGGCGTCCATCAGCACCGCGTTGGCGCCGAGGACGTCGCCCGCCCGCTGGGCCGCGCGCAGCGCGTCCAGGTCCACCGACAGCGCCTTCGCCGTGGCCTCCTGGACGTTCATCACCGAGCGGATGACGCCCGGGATCTTGGCCTCGATGTTGTGGCACTGGTCGAGCATGAAGGCGACCTGCCGGGCCGGGTCGAACCCGCCGTTCTTGGCCACCTCGTGGAGGATCCGGAAGAGCTGGAACGGGTCGGCCGCGCCGACCATCAGGTCGTCGTCCGCGTAGAACCGCGAGTTGAAGTCGAAGGCCCCGAGCTTCCCCTCCCGGAGGAGGAAGGCCACGATGAACTCGATGTTGGTCCCCGGCGCGTGGTGCCCGGTGTCGACGACCACCTTGGCCTTCTCGCCCAGCTTCAGCGTGTGGGCGTACGCCGTTCCCCAGTCCGGGACGTCCGTGGTGTAGAAGGCGGGCTCGAAGAGCTTGTACTCCAGCACCAGCCGCTGGTCGTCGCCGAGCCGGTCGTAGACCGCCTGGAGGCATTCGAACAGGCGGTCCTGACGGGCCGTGATGTCGTCCTGGCCGGGGTAGTTGGTGCCGTCGGCGAACCACAGCTTGAGGTCGCGGGAGCCGGTGGCGTCCATGATGTCGACGCATTCGAGGAGGTGGTCGACGGCCTTCCGGCGGACGGCCGGGTCGGCGTGGGTCACCGAGCCGAGCTTGTAGGCGTCGTCCTGGAAGGTGTTGGCGTTGATCGCGCCGATGGCCAGGCCGCGGTCCTCGGCGTGCTTGGACAGGGCGGCGTAGTCCTCGACCCTGTCCCAGGGGATGTGCAGCGAGACGACGGGGGCGACGCCGGTGGCGGCGTGCACCTGGGCCGCGTCGTCCAGCTTCTCGAACGGATCGCGCGGAACGCCGGCCTGGGCGAAGACCTTGAAGCGGGTGCCGGAGTTCCCGTAGCCCCAGGACGGGGTCTCGATCACCTGGGCCTTGAGGGCGGCCTTGATGCTCGCGTGGGCGTCGGTGGCGCGATCGTTCATGGCATCCTCGCTATGAATCGTTTCATGTGGAGTTCACCGTAGGTGGCGACAGTGAGCGTGTCAATGTGCGCGGTCAACAGTTTTGAATTGATTCAGGCCGAATTCAACCCCGCCGCGAAGAAGTCCCGGCCAGAATGACACGCCCCTCACCTGCCCGTCCCCGCCCCGCCCCCCGCCCCGCCGCTTCCGGCCACCCCCGGCAACGCCGTTCGCCACGACCCCGCGCATCCGCGCCGGAGGCGCGCCCTTCAGGGGCGCGGGGAACTGCGCGGCCAAGACGGCACCGCCCTGCACTCGGCGTCGGCGCTCTGCTTGCGGTTCGTTTGCCGCGCGGCCTGTCCGCTCAGCGTGCGGGCACGTTGGCGCGACGGGTGCGCTCTCGGGGGCGCGGGGAACTGCGCGGCCAAGGCGTCACCGCCCTGCAGTCGGCGTCGGCGCTCTGCTTGCGGTTCGTTTGCCGTGCGGTCTGTCCGCTCAGCGTGCGGGCGCGTTGGCGTGACGGGTGCGCTCTCGGGGGCGCGGGGAACTGCGCGGCCAAGATGCCACCGCCCTGCACTCGGCGTCGGCGGTCTGGTTGCAGGTCGTTTGCCGCGGGGCCTCTTCGCTGAGTGTGCCGGCGCGACAGGTGCGCCCTCGGGGGCGCGGGGAACTGCGCGGCCAAGACGGCACCGCCCTGCACTCGGCGTCGGTGGTCCGCTTGCAGTCCGCTTGCCGCGCGGCCTATCCGCTCAGCGCGCCGGCAGGTTGCCGCCCGCTTGCGGCCCCCTCGGCTGCGTGACCTGGCCACTCCGCGTCTCCGCGTGTCCGCGCCTCGCGCCGGTGGTCGCCGCCCGCGCGGGTTAGAGTGCGCGCAAGGCAGGCGGCGCGCGGGAGGTTCGGGTGGCGGAGGGACGGCGTGGGCGCTGGCCGTGGGTGGTGCTGGCGGCCGTGGTGATCGCCGGCGGGCTGGCCGTGGAGCGCGGCGGCGGGGGAGGGGCGGACGCCTCCTCGTCCGCCTCCGCCTCCGCGAAGGCTTCCGCTTCCGCGTCCGCCTCCGCGAAAGCTTCCGCGTCAGCCCCCGGCTCTGCCGCTCCCTCCGCCTCCGACGGCTCGGACCCCTACGCGCCGGAGAACTTCGTCGCGCAGACCGTGAAGTACGGCCACCAGGCGGGCGTGGACCCGCAGTTGGTGTTGGCCATCCTCTTCAACGAGTCCTACAAGCCGCACGACCCCGCCTTCCAGCGGGCCTGGCAGAGGATGAAGCCGGACGCCGCCTTCGGCGTGGCCAACATGCACCGGGCCACCTTCGACGGAGTCGCCGCCGGCCACCACCAGCTCGCCGGCCGCAGCTGGGAGGAGCTGCCGGACGACCCGTCGCTGGCGATCCAGGCCGAGGCCTGGTACCTCCACGACCTGGCCGCCGCGCTGCCCTCGGCCCATGACCGCTCGTACACCAAGGACGAGTTGCTGGCGCTCGGCTACAACGCCGGCGAGGGCAACATGCTGGCCTTCGCCCGGGGCGTGAGCCCCGGCGCGCAGTCCCAGACCTACCTGGCCACCTTCCGCCAGAACTGGCCCAAGGCGGGCGCTCTCCTGAAGCACTGACCCCGCGCGCCCGCCGCTCCCCGATTCGCGTTGACCCGGCCCGAGCCCGGTCCTACCGTGAACGCTACGAATTGTGTAGCTCCCGTGCAGTAAGGGGGTGGGGACCATGAACGTCGCTCACCCGGCCGGACCGGCGTCCCAGTACGGCGTCGGAATCGTCGCCCCCTTCGACTTCGCCCTGGACCGCGAGCTCTGGCGCTGGGTCCCCGACGAGGTCTCCCTCCATGTGACCCGGATCCCCGGCCCCGGCCCCGGCACCGGCTCTGGCGCAGGCCCCGGCCCCGGCACCCCGCGCGGCACGTTGTGCGACGCCGTCCGCGCCCTCCTCGCGGTGGACCCCCAGGTGGTCGCCTACGCCTGCCCCACCGGCAGCTGCGCCGGCGGTCTCGCCGGTGAGCGGGAGCTGCGCGCGCTGATGCTCGGCACGGCGGTGTCCGCCGCCCCGCACGGCGCGGTGACGGCGGCCGGTGCGCTCCTCGCGGCGCTGCGCGAACTGGGCGTCCAGCGGGTCGCTCTCCTCTCCCCGTACCGCCCCGAGGCCGTCGACCGCCTGGCGGCCTTCCTCGCCGAGGCCGGGGTGCGGACCACCGGACGGCGGTCCCTCGACCCGGCAGCCGCCGCCGAGCCCTGGCGGCTCGGCTACCGCGAGGTGGTGGAGCTGGCCCGGGCCGTCCCGCTGGGCGGGGCCGAGGCGCTGGTGCTCGGCTCGGCGAACCTGCCGAGCTACGAGGTGGTCCCGCAGTTGGAGGCCGAGCTGCGGCTGCCCGTCCTGGCGGCGAACCAGGTCACCGTCTGGGCCGCGCTGCGGGAACTCGGCCGGCTGCCGGTCGGCCCGTATCAGGCCCTGACCGACCCGGCCGCCCGCGCGGCGCTCTCCTGCCCTACGCCCGCGCCCGCGCCCGCACCGGCGCCCGCCGCCGCGTCCGCACCCGCACGCGGGCTCGCGCCCGCGCCCCCCGACCCCGCCGCCCCGTAGCAGCGTGCCGTCAGCTCCTCCACCGCGCCGACCGCGGTGAGGGTCGCGGTCAGCGCCCGGGCCCTGGAGTGGGAGACGAGGTCCGGTGAGGACGGGTCGGTGAGGTCGGCCAGTCCGCTGCGCGCCGCGCTCGCGTCGAAGGCGGATCGCAGCGCGCCCGGCCGGGCCGGCTCGCCCGAGGCCAGCGCCTCGGCCAGGCCGCCCAGGTAGCCGCGGAGCACCGGCGCGAACTCGGCGGCCTCCGGAACCGCGTCCTCCTCGCGCAGCGGCCGCTGCTCGTAGAGGAGGGCGCCGGCCCGGCCGACCCCGAAGACGGCCTGCTGGATGCCGGTCAGCTGCTGGGGGCTCCAGCGTGCGCGGTGCCGGCGCGGCTCGTGCGCCAGGCTGGCGATGCCGGCGTCCATCAGCTCGCGCAGCGCCCGGGCGCGGTCGCGCAGCCGGTCGATCTCGGCGGTGTCGACCGAGTCGGCCTCCGCGTAGCCGGCGACCAGGCCCGGCAGCAGCACCTGCTGCACCCGCAGCCACTCGGCGAGCAGCCCCGGCATCCGGCGGTGATGGTACGTCGGCAGCAGGACGAAGACGGCGAGCGCGACCAGTGAGCCGAGCACGGTGTCGGCCGGGCGGCCGAAGGCGATCAGGTCGGGCGCGCTGCCCAGCCGGCTGATCAGGAAGACGATCCAGGCGGTGATGAAGATGTTGAGCACCCACTGGCTGGTCCGCAGCGTCAGGTAGACCAGGGCGGCCAGCACCACGCTGGCGACCACCACCCAGCCGGGCGTCCAGAAGTGCGGCAGGAGCAGCGCCCAGGCGGCGATCCCGCCGATGATCGAGCCGATCGGCCGGGCCCAGCCGCGGGCGAAGGTGTGCCCGTAGTCGGGGAAGAGCACCAGCATCGCGGTGAGGGCGGCCCAGAAGCCGTGGTGCGGCAGCGCCTCCCCCCAGAAGTCGCCGAGCGCCCGGCCCGCCGCCTCGGCCGCTACGGTGCCCACGGCGATCCGCACGGCGTGGCTGAACAGCGGCGCTCCGGGCCGGAGTTCGGCCCGCAGCCGGCGCAGGGCGGTGCGCGCGGCCGAACGGGCGGGGAAGGCGGCGAGGACCTCGTCGAGTCCCTCGAACCCCGCGGAGGCGCGCCGCCCGCGGGCCTCCAGCCAGTGGGCGGTGAGCCGCTCGGCCTCGCGGAGGCGGGGGAGGAGGGCGTCGGCGGCGGGGCCGCGCCAGTCGTCCAGGGCGGTCCTGGTCTCGGTGGAGACCGGGTGGGGGCGGGCGGTGAGGACGGTCCGGCCGATCCCGTCCAGCAGGTCGGCGATGGCGGCCAGCGGGGTGCCGGCGGTGCCGGCCGAGGTGGTGACGGCCCTTCGGATCCGCTCGCCCTCGGCGAGGAGCGCGAAGAGCGGGGCCGCGGCCGGCCGGGCGAACTCGGGGAGGAGGTCGAGGGCGCCGCGCGCGGCGGTGAAGGGCGCGGAGGAGAGGTAGCCGGAGGTGCCGGAGGCAGCGGCGGCAAGGGAGGCGTCCGAGGCCGCGGCGCCGCGGGCGTGCCCGGCGAGGGCGGCGTAGACGCCGGCCACGGCCTTCCGCTGGGCCGGGTGCCGCCGCCCGTACGGCGGGAGCAGCTGGGCGCAGAGCACGATGCCCGCGCCGGCCGCGATCCACTTCACCATCTCCAGGCCCCCGGCGGTACCCGGGGAGAGGTCGGCGGTGATCATCAGTCCGATCACCACCAGGCAGGCCCGGATTCCGGGGGCGACGCCCAGCGCCCGCCACAGCCCGGCGAGGTAGGAGGCGGCGAACAGCACCAGGAGGAACCACCAGCCGGTGGGCTGCGCGTAGACGCCGACGAGGGTGGCCAGGCTGAAGCAGGCCCCGGTGGCCGCGGCGTTCACGATCCGGTGCCGGGTGGGGGCCAGCAGGGTGCCGATCCCGGTGATGAAGGTGCCGACCGTCATCATCGCCCAGGCCAGGGGGTCGTCCAGGACCCAGCCGAGCACCGAGGCTGCCAGCACGCCGAGGATCCCGCGGGCGATCGCCCACGGATCCGAGAACACCCGCTCGACCTTCAGCGCCGCCCGGACGCTGTGCGCCAGCGACGATGACCACATCCTGACCTCATTCATATGCGTGTAGGTTACATCTATTTTTTCGGACGCGCGAGACGCGCGAACGGAGCAACGACCGAGCTGTACGGAGCAACGCGGGGCCTCTCGCGGGGCGACCCGCCCGGCCCCTTGGTAGGCACAGAAGTCACGAAGCAGACCTGAGCCGCCCAACGGGAGGAATCCCCGTGCTCAACCAGATCTCTCAGCCCGCCCGCGAACTCGCCTTCTCCGTCGATATCGGCGGCGGCTTCTCCAGTGCCTGGTCGAGGGTGGCGAACTTCATCCCGAAGTTCGTCGCCTTCCTGGTGATCCTTGCGATCGGCTGGTTCATCTGCCGCCTGATCGCCAAGGTCATCGACAGCGTGCTGCGCCGCATCGGCTCGGAGAAGGTGGCCGAGCGCTCCGGCGTCGACCGCTTCCTGGCCAACTCGAAATACGACATGACCGCACTGGTCTCGAAGATCATCTACGCCGTGCTGCTGCTGATGGTGGTTCAGCTGGCGCTGGGAGTCTTCGGCGCCAACCCGATCAGCCGCATGATCAACGGCATCGTCTCCTGGATGCCGAGGGGCATCGTCGCCGTGGTGATCGTGGTGGTCGCGATGGCCATCGCGAACGCCGTCCGGGACATCGTCGGCAGCGCCCTCTCGCACGCCTCCTACGGGCGGACGCTGGCCACCATCGCCTGGGCGTTCATCGTGGTGATGGGCGCGTTCGCGGCCCTCGGCCAGGCCGGTATCGCCACCGCGGTGACCGAACCGCTGCTGGTCGCGGCGCTGGCGGTGATCGCCGGGGTCCTGGTGGTCGGCGTCGGCGGCGGCATGATCGCGCCGATGCGCTCCCGCTGGGAGCGCTGGCTGGACACCGCCGAGCGGGAGACCGCCAACGTCCGGCAGGGCGGGTCCACGGCGGGCGACGCCTCGGCGTACCAGGCCGGGCGCTCGGACGCGATGACCAACCAGCCGGTGCAGGACACCGAGCGGACCGGCCGCGGCGACGGGCGGACTGGCCGCGGTGACCGGCCGACCGGCCGCGGTGACCGGCCGACCGGTCTCGGTGACGAGGGATCAGGCCCCGGGATGCAGTAGCCCGTAGGAGTTCACCAGCAGGCACAGGGCGGTGAGCCGGACCACGGCGTAGTCGTGGCCGACCGGCTCCCGCCAGCCGATCTCGGCGAGCGCGTCGGTGAAGCCGAGCGCGTAGTCCGAGAGGGCCTCCCGGTCGGGGCGGCCGGCGCCGAACAGGGCGCCGGCCGCCCCGACCGCGTCCACCGGGGTCCGCTGGGACGGGAAGCGGTCGCGGAGCTCGGCCGCGTGCTGGTCCACCGCGGCGACGAAGCCGGGCTCGAAGGCGAACTCCGCGAAGCGTGGCGAGTACGCCTGGACGACCTGCCGCAGCGGGCAGGGAACCGGGCCGCCGTCGGGCCGCCGCGCGTCGTCGGAGAAGCTGAACACCCGTCCACGATAGGACCGGCGGGGGCGCGGATCGGGCGGGTATGTCCGGGATCACACCGCCCAGTCGGTCAGCGGTACGGGGGCGCGGCGGGTCATCAGGCGGACGTGGTCCGGGCTCAGGTCCGCGACGCCGCGCGCCCCCAGCAGCCGGACGGTGCGCTCGACCTCGTCGGCCAGGATCTCGATCGCCCTGGTCACCCCCGCCTCGCCGCCCGCCATCAGGCCGTACAGGTATGCCCGGCCGACCAGCGCGAGGTCGGCGCCCAGGGCGATCGCGGCCACGATGTCAGACCCGTGGGTTATACCGGTGTCCAGCATCACGGTGGGCCCGTCGCCCAGGGCCTTCCGCACGGCGGGGAGGAGGTGGAGGGGCACGGGCGCGCGGTCGAGCTGCCGGCCGCCGTGGTTGGAGACGACGACGCCGTCCGCGCCGTGCTCCACCGCCGCGACCGCGTCGGCGACGGTCTGCACGCCCTTGACGATCAGCGTGCCCGGCCACGCCTCGCGCAGCCAGACCAGGTCGTCGAAGGTGACCGTGGAGTCGAAGATGTCGTCGGCGAACATCCCCGGCGAGCCGGAGCGGGTGGGGTCGGCGGCGAACCGCAGGGGTTCGGTGGTGAGGAAGTCGAACCACCAGCGGGGGCGGTGGGCCGCGTCCAGGAAGGTGCGCAGGGTCAGCTGCGGCGGGATGGTCAGCCCGTTGTGGACGTCCCGCACCCGGTTTCCGGCGACCGGGACGTCGACGGTGACCAGCAGCGCCGAGTAGCCGGCCGCTCGGGCGTCGGAGACCAGCCGTAGCGAGCGCTCGCGGTCCTTCCACAGGTAGAGCTGGAACCACTTGACCGCCTCGGGCGCGGCGGCCGCGACGTCCCCGATGGAGGTGGTGCCCATGGTGGACAGGGTGTACGGGATGCCGGCCCGCTGGGCCGCGGCGGCCACCGCGCGCTCGCCCGCGGAGTGCATCATCCGGGTCCAGCCGGTGGGGGCGAGGCCGAAGGGGAGCGCCGAACTCCCGCCGGGGACGGGGGTGTCGAGGTCGGCGTGCGAGACGTCGCGGAGGATCCCGGGGCGGAACTCGAGGTCGGCGAAGGCCTGCCGGGCGCGGCGGAGGCCGATCTCCTGGTCGGCGGCGCCGTCCACGTACTCGAAGGGGCCGGTGGGGGTGGTGTGCCGGGCGATCCGGCGGAGGTCGGCGATGGTGTGGGCGTCGGCGAGGCGGCGGGCGGTGAGGCCGCCCCGGCGCCGCTTCAACTGGAGCAGCGGCGCGAACTCGGCCGGGCGGGGCAGGCGGCGCGGCTGGCGGGACGTGGGCAAGGGGCCTCCCCTGGTCCTGGTCGTCCAGGCGGCCGCGTCGACCGGGCGGGCCGCGGACCACCGGAACGGCGGCTCGAAACCCGGACGTTAGGCCGGTGCCGCGAGCGCGTCAACGGCGCGGAACCGGCCGCTGACGGCCGGTCAGGAGCCGTGGCAGTGGGCGCCGCCGGGCCCGCCCGTCGCCTCCGGGCCGATGTCCAGGGTGGGGTTGCGGTCGAAGAATCCGAACGGACGCAGGGTGAAGCCGGTCCGGTCGACCAGCATCACCGGCCAGTCCTCCGGGCGGGGCGCGTGGGTCAGGCCGAAGGTGTGCCAGACCGTGAGCGAGGCCCCGTCCAGCGGCCGGTCGGCGGCGGCGTAGGCGGGGAGGCCGGCCCCGCCCGGGTGCTGGTTGACGAAGTCGCCCGCCGGGTAGCGCTCCTCGGGGTCGGCGGCGGTCACCCACAGATGGCGGGTGGCGAACGCGGCCCGTGCCGCGATCGACGAGGACGGATGGGCCAGCAGCACCGGTCGGCCGGTCGGCATCAGGGCGTAGCCGACCGGCTCGCCCACGGCGTTCCGCACCCCGGGGTTGACGATGTGCCAGCTGCGGTCCACCGAGGCGTCCGCGTCCCGCTGCGCCTCGGACTCGATCAGCAGCGGGGTGCGGCGGTAGCCGAAGGCGTTGCCGCGCGGGTTCTCCGGGCCGGGCGGCAGTCGCACCACGTCCACCTCCTCGACCCGGTTGACGGGGCCGTCCACCGCCATGTCCAGCCGGGCGCAGAAGAGGTGCTGGTGGTACGGGGCGCCGAGGCCCGGCGCGATCTGCGAGGTGTGCGCGGCGGATGAGCCGGCCGGCGGGTACGCCGAGGTGAAGACCACTCCGGTGGCCTTGACCTCGCACTCCACGGTGCCGTCCCGGTACAGGTACCAGTAGAAGCCGTAGTCGTAGTTGCCGATGGTGGCGAAGAAGGAGATCACCATCCGGCGCTGCCGCCGGGTCTCCGCCGAGCCGGTCCACAGGTCGGAGTGCTTCCACAGCACCCCGGCGTCCTCCTCGTGGAGGCAGACGGCGTTGCGGAGGGTCATCGGTTCGCCGCGCTCGTCGCACAGCACGGCGTCCAGGTAGGTGATCTCGCCGAGGCAGTCGCAGCCCAGGCGGAGGGCGTTGGCGCAGCGGCCGATCAGGTACTCGCCGATGTCGAAGTAGTTCTGCCAGGACCGGACCGGCGAGGGGTCGGCGTACGGCACCACCATCTCGGCGATCGAGGCGCGGTGCAGCACCGGGCGCTCGCGACCGCCCTGGTCCCGGTCGCGGTAGGCGAGTTGGTGGAGGGTCAGGCCCTCGCGGAGGTCGAAGCCGATCCGCAGGGACCAGTTCTCCCAGCGGAGCAGAGTGCCCTCCAGAGTGAAGGTCGGGCCCTCGGGCTGGGTGATGTGCAGCGGGCGGGTGTCGCTGCGCGGCTCGCCGGCCACGGCGGGGTCGTCGAAGTTGCCGGAGTCCCCGCCCGGGACGGCGGCGGACTCCGGGCCGAGGTCGATCACCCGCAGCACGCTGCGCTCCCGCACGTCGACGAAGCCGACCAGGCCGTCCACCGGATGCGCCCAGGCATGGTCGCGCGGGTGCCGCTGCACGAAGCCGAGGCCGCGCAGCACACGGCGGCCGGCCTCCTCGGGGTAGTCCTCCGGATAGCAGCCGGCGGAGAGCGGGGCGACCCGGACGTTCGCCGGGTCGAGGCCGCGCGCGGCGAGCCCGGCCAGCCAGCGCTCGTCCTTCCGCAGCACCTCCTCGACAAGTTCGAACTCCTCTGCCAGGACCGGGAGTTGTCCGTCGGTCGCGGGGTCAAGGGTGCGCTCGCGGTCGATCGAACGGCGGGTGAGGGAGAGCACAAGGTCGCGGGCGGGACCGCCGCCCGCGTCGTGCAGCAGGACCCGCAGCCGGCGGTCCACGGGCCCGCTCCCCGCCGGACCCGGGCGGAACGCGGCCAGCTCCTCCTTGCCCGGCTCGACCAGGCCGAGGTAGGCGATCCGGGTGGCGTCGTCGAACCGGCCGAGCTCGGTCAGGAGCTCGCGGGCCCCGGTGATCTGAGCGGGCGTCAGGGGATCGAGCGGGTGGGCCACTTGAGCCATCAGCGGGTCCTCTTCTCGTCGCTGCCTCGTCGTAGAGGGAAACCCCGCACGAGACCGATGTCCAGACCGCGTACCCGGTCCCGCGGGCCGCCGGGCTGGCCGCCCGCCCGCTGACGCCGTGTAAGGGCGGGCGCCGAATCGGGAACGACCTGACGCTGGCCCGTCGGCCCGGTGGGGCGCAGGCTGCCAGGGGGCCCAAGGGGCCCGTCCGCGACCCGAGGAGTGACATGCCCGCCGATTCCGAGGACCTCGTCTACCTCTCCGCCACCGAGGCCATGCGGCTCTTCGCCGCCCGTGAGCTGTCGCCCGTGGAGCTGATGGAGGCGGTGATCGACCGTACCGAGAAGGTCGAGCCGCGGATCAACGCCTTCACCGAGCGGCTCTTCGACGAGGCGCTGGAACAGGCGAGGGAGGCCGAGCGGGTCTACGGCGGCACGGCCGGACGGGAGCCCCGGCCCCTGGAGGGCGTCCCGCTCGCGCTGAAGGAGAAGCACGGCATCGCCGGCCGCTCCCTCACCGAGGGCTCGCTGGCCAACGAGGGGAACGTGGCCGCCGAGAACTCCCCGCTGACCGACCGGGTGCTGGCCTCCGGTGCGATCGTCCACGCCCGCACCACCACCCCCGAGTTCTCCATCGCCGGCTTCACTTGGACCCGCAAGTGGGGCGTCACCCGCAACCCCTGGCACCTGGAGTCCTCGCCCGGCGGCTCCTCGGGCGGCTCGGGCGCCTCGCTCGCGGCCGGCACCTCGCTCCTCGCCTCCGGCTCGGACATCGGCGGCTCCACGCGGATCCCGGCCGCGTACAACGGCGTCGTCGGCTTCAAGGCGCCGTACGGAAGGATCCCCGGGAACCCGCCGCTGGCCGCCGACTTCTACCGCGGGGACGGGCCGCTGGCCCGCACGGTCGACGACTGCGTCGCCTTCGCCAACGTACTGATCGGGCCGGACCCGCGGGACCACACCTCCCTGCGGCCGAGCATCCAGCTGCCGACCGCGTACGAGCCGGCGGCGGGGATGCGGATCGCGCTGTGCGTGGGCCTCGGCGACTACGAGGTGGACGCCGAGATGGAGGCCAACACGCGGGCCGCGGCGCAGGCGCTGGCGGACGCCGGGGCGGTGGTCGAGGAGATCGAGCTGCCCTGGCGGCGGGCGGACGTCGGTCGGGCGGTGGCCTCGCACTTCGCGAACATGTTCGCGCGGACGGTGGAGGACGCCACCGAGGGCAAGCGGGAGCTGCTCTCCCCGTACACCCAGCTGTTCCTGGAGCAGATGGAGAAGGTCAGGGCCGGCATGCACTTCTTCGACGGGGTGCGGATCGAGGCCGCGCTGCAGCGCCAACTCGCCGAGGCGATGGCCCCGTTCGACGCGCTGCTGTGCCCGACCACGCGGGTCCCGGCGATTCCGGCGAAGCCGGAGATCACCTCCGACGAGTCCCTGGACGTGGCCCTGACCTCGCCGTTCAACATCAACAACCGCTGCCCGGTGCTGGCGGTGCCCTCCGGCCACGCGGCCTCCGGCATCCCCACCGGCGTCCAGATCGTCGGCCACACCTACGACGACGCGACGGTCTTCCGCGTCGGCAAGGCGCTGGAGACGACGCGGCCTTGGGCCTACGGCCCGGACCACCGGCCGACCCTCTGAGGCCGGCGCTCCGGAAGTGCGCCCCGAAGGGGCAGCGCTTCAGGGGCGCGGGGAACTGCGCGGCCGGCCGCGAACGGTCCGCACCCGACGACGGAGTCCGGGTTGCAACCCGGTGGCCGTTCCCGAGTGCGGACCGTTCGCGGCCGGCCGCGCAGTTCCCCGCGCCCCTGAGGCGGCCCTTCGGGCCTGCCCCGGGGCCCGCTCCCCGCGCGTCACATCTCGGCCGCGCCCTGCGCGATCGCCTCCCGGATGCGGTGGTAGGTGCCGCAGCGGCAGATGTTGCGGATCTCGTCGTAGTCGGCGTCCGACAGCGCGCCGCCCGCCTCCCGGACCTTGGCGACCGCCGCCATGATCTGCCCCGGCTGGCAGTAGCCGCACTGCGCGACGTCCCGGTCCAGCCAGGCCTGCTGCATCGGGTGGAGGTCCTTGCCGACGGTGGCCGGCAGCCCCTCGATGGTGGTGATCTCGTCGTCCGGGGAGAGGTCCGAGACCGGTATCGAGCACAGGTTGACGGCCTTGCCGTTGAGATGGCTGGTGCAGGCCTGGCAGACGCCTAGGCCGCAGCCGTACTTCGGCCCGGTCACGCCCAGCAGGTCGCGGACGACCCAGAGCAGTCGCACGTCGTCTTCGGTGTCGACCGAGACTCGTCGGCCGTTGAGGATGAAGGAGTGGGTGGGCATCGGCTCTGCTCCTGCTCGGTCTCGGTCAGTACGCGCGACTGCGGCCGTCGGTGGGGGACTGCGGGATCGGCGGGACGGTCGGCAGCGGGTCGAAGCCCAGCGGCGCGTCGTGGTTGATCGGGAAGCGGGTCGGCATGCTGCCGGTCGCCCGGCCGTACGCGCAGGCCGCCGCGGCCA
Source organism: Phaeacidiphilus oryzae TH49 (assembly GCF_000744815.1). NCBI lineage: Bacteria > Bacillati > Actinomycetota > Actinomycetes > Kitasatosporales > Streptomycetaceae > Phaeacidiphilus > Phaeacidiphilus oryzae. The sequence continues at coordinate 1,402,942 of NZ_JQMQ01000005.1, read as the reverse complement.
TCCCGGCGGCCACCGCCAACTCCCCGGCGCCGCCCGGCACTCCGGTGGTCGGCGGCATGACCACGCAGGTGAACTCGGGCGGGGTGTTCCACTGCCGGGTGTAGTAGTAGTCGTCCCAGCTGCCCTCCAGGAAGTGGCCGTCCCTGAGGTGCAGCGAGGAGGTCAGCGCCATCGCGATGCCGTCCGAGATGCCGCCCATCATCTGCGCCTCCAGCCCCTTCGGGTTGACCGCGAGGCCGACGTCCACCGCGCAGACCGCCTTGGTGACCCGCGGTCCGGTGTACGCGTTGCGGACCTTGCGGTTCACCGTCTCCGGCCGGCAGTCGATCTCCAGCAGGACGGCCACGTACCCGTGGTACTCCGGGTGGAGCGCGATGCCCTGGGCGGTGCCGCTCGGCATCGACCGCCCCCAGTCGCCCACCTCGGCGACCTTCTCCAGCACCGCCTTCGCCCGCCCGGACTTCACGAAGTCCCGCCGGAAGCGGTACGGGTCCAGACCCATCTCCGCGGCCAGCCGATCGACGATCAGCTCCTGCGCGGTGCGGACGTTCGGCGAGTAGATGTTGCGCATGCTGCCGGTGTTGAAGCCCCGGTCGACCTCGCTGAGTAGCTGGGTGACCGCCCCGAAGCCGTACGGGGTCTGCTGGCTGAGCTCGAAGATGGTCTCCGAGAAGGTCAGGTTCCCCACCGGCAGCTTCGCCGCCAGCGCGGTGATCGCCTCGCCGACGCCGTGCGAGAAGTCGGTGCCGACGCTGGTGTGCCGCTGCTCGTAGGTGAGCACCTTGCCCAGCGCGCAGGTGGCGCGGACCCGGGAGGTGCTCATCGGGTGGGTGCGGCCCTGCCGGAAGTCGTCGGTCCGGTGCCACATCAGCTTGACCGGCTTGCCCATCGCCTTCGACACCTCGGCCGCCTCCAGCGCCGCGTCGAAGAAGAGCTTCCGGCCGAACGACCCGCCGCCCTGGGTGACATGGACCGTCGCCGGGACGCCGATCGCCGCCTCGATCGCCTTCTGCGCGGCGATCGGCGACTTCAGCGAGCCCCACACCTCGGCACGCCCGTTCCGGACGTCGGCCACCGCGCAGTTCGGCTCCAGCGCGCTGTTGCTGGCGAAGCCGAAGACGAAGTCGCCCTCGACCGTCTTCGCCAGCACGTCCAACTTCGGTACCGCGAGCGGTATCTCGGCGCGCCGCAGCTCCGCGAGGACGGAGTCGTCGCTCGCCCCCTCCTCGGTCCCCGGTCCCCAGTCGACGCGCAGCGCCCGCACCGCGTCGATGCACTGCCCGAAGGTGTCCCCGCGCACGGCGACCCCGGTCCTGACCACGGCCACGTCGGTGATCCCGGGCATCGCCTCGACCTCGGCCCGGTTGAGCACCGAGCGCGGCACGCCGTTGATCGTCGGCGGGCGGCAGACCATGGCCGGCTTGACGCCGGGGACGTCCTTGCCGGTGAGGTCCATGGCGAAGACCTTGCGCCCGGTCACCGCCTCCAGTGCGTCGAGGCGGCCCTGCGGAGTCCCGATCACCGTGAAGGCCGAGGGCTCCTTGAGCGAGACGGCGACCTTGCTGTCGCTCGACGCGGCGGCCTTCACCGCCAGGTCGCCGTAGCCGATGCGGGCCCCGTTCGGGCCGATCACCACCCCGGCCTTGACGGTGAGCTGGGAGACCGTGCTGCCGAGCTCGGTGGCCGCCGCCTCCAGCAGCCGCCCTCTCGCCGCTGCCGCCGCCACCCGGAACGGGGTGTAGGTCGAGACGGTGGTGTTGGACCCGCCGGTGAGCTGGTTGAAGAGCAGCTCGGGGCGGGCGTCGGCGAGGGACACCCGGATCTTCTCCAGCGGCAGGTCCAGCTCCTCGGCGATGATCATCGCGGTGGAGGTGGTGATGCCCTGGCCGACCTCGGCGCGGGGGAGCGCGAAGGACGCGGTGCCGTCCTGGTGGATCTCCACGGTGATCAGGTTCGCCGTGGGCAGGGCGGCGTCGGTCAGCAGGTCGTTGAGGTCGTACAGCTCGGCCGGCTCGGGGGTGGACGGCAGTCCGGAGCCGGCGCCGGAGTCCGCCGCGGAGCTCGCCCGGTCCGTGGCGGCGACCGCCGCCGGCGCCGCGGCGACCAGGGTCGGCCCGGCCAGCAGATACCCGATGAACCGCCGCCTGCTGGTCGGCTTCCGCCGGTGCCCGCCACCACTCATGTCCCGACCGCCCCTCGCTGCTCGTACGCGCCTCCCACACGGGAGACGGAACATGATGAGGCGACTTACTCCCCGGTATCCACCCCGCGGCCCGAACTGCCCCCCGCGACCCCGGCATCCTCACCATCGATCCACACCAGGCGCACCCGGCACCACGGGAACCGGTATCTTCTGGGCGTATGAGTACCGAGTCCACGGATCTCCCGGACGAGATCCGGGAGGCGCTGGCCGCGCACAACACACTGACCCTGGCGTACTGCGACGGGAACGGGGGTCCGCAGGCCTGCGCGGTGTTCTACGCGTGGGAGCAGGAGCCGGACCTCAGCCCGCGGCTGGTGTTCCTGACCTCGCGCCGGACCCGGCACGGGCAGGCGCTCGCGGCCGGCGGCGGCGAGGCGGCGGTGGCGTTCACCGCGCAGGCGGACGGGCAGCACTGGGAGACCATCACCGGCCTCCAGGGCCGCGGCCGCTGCCGGCTGCTGGACGGGGACGCGTGGGAGAACGCCCGGATCCTCTACACCTCGCGCTTCCCCTTCGTGGGCGCCGAGGGGAACCTGGCGCAGGCGCTGGCCAGCGTGGACCTGTGGGAGATCACCGTGGACTGGCTGCGGCTGATCGACAACGGCAAGGGGTTCGCCCACAAGGAGGAGTGGCCGGGCTGAGCCCCCGGGGCCGTGGGGGCCGTCGGGGGCGTGGGGGCGAGCCCGGCCCGCCGGTCAGTCCTCGGACTCGATCCAGCCCAGGGTGCGCTCCACCGCCCGCTTCCAGTCGGCGTAGCCCTTCTCCCGCTTCTGCTCGACCCACTGCGGCTGCCACCGCTTGGACTCGTTCCAGTTGGCCCGCAGCTCGTCGGTGTCCCGCCAGAAACCGGTGGCCAGGCCGGCCGCGTAGGCCGCGCCCAGCGCGGTGGTCTCGGCCACCGTCGGCCTGCTGACCGGGACGCCCAGCACGTCCGCCTGGGTCTGCATGCACAGCTCGTTGGCGGTGACCCCGCCGTCCACCTTGAGGACGCTCAGCTCCACCCCGGAGTCCTGCGCCATCGCCTCGATGACGTCCCGGCTCTGGTAGCAGATCGCCTCCAGCGTCGCCCTGGCCACATGGCCGCTGTTGTGGAAGCGGGCCATCCCGACCATCGCCCCGCGGGCGTCACTGCGCCAGTACGGGGCGAAGAGCCCGGAGAAGGCCGGGACGAAGTACATCCCCGCGGTGTCCTCCACCGAGCGGGCCAGCGCCTCGCTGTCCGGCGCGGCCTTGATGATGTGCAGCTGGTCGCGCAGCCACTGCACCGCGGAGCCGGTGACCGCGATGGAGCCCTCCAGCGCGTACACCGCCGGCTGGTCGCCGAACTTGTACGCCACGGTGGTGAGCAGCCCGTGCTCCGAGACCACCGGCTCGGTGCCGGTGTTGAGGAGCATGAAGTTGCCGGTGCCGTAGGTGTTCTTGGCCTCGCCGACGTCGAAGCAGACCTGGCCGACGGTGGCCGCCTGCTGGTCGCCGAGGTCGCCGGTGAGCGGCACCCCGGCCAGCGGGGAGGCCTCCGGGTGGGTGCCGTAGCCCTCGGGGTCGGAGGACGGCCGGATCTCCGGCAGCATCCGCCGCGGCACGTCGAGGAAGCCGAGCAGCTCGTCGTCCCAGGCGAGGGTGCGCAGGTCCATCAGCATCGTGCGGGAGGCGTTGGTGACGTCGGTGACGTGGGCGCCGCCGCGCGGCCCGCCGGTGAGGTTCCACAGCACCCAGGTGTCGATGGTGCCGAAGAGGGCGTCGCCCTTCTCGGCGTCCTCGCGCAGCCCCTGCACGTTGTCCAGCAGCCACTTGAGCTTGCCGCCGGCGAAGTACGGGGACGGGATCAGCCCGGTCTTGCGCTGGATGGTCTCGCCCTTGCCGGAGGCGATCAGCTCGTTGGCGATCCGGTCGGTGCGGGTGTCCTGCCACACGATGGCGTTGTAGTACGGGCGGGCGGTGCGCCGGTTCCAGACCACGGTGGTCTCGCGCTGGTTGGTGATGCCCAGCGCGGCCAGGTCGGAGGCGTTGAGGTTGGTCGAGTTGAGGCCGGTGGCGATGACGGAGCGGGTGCGCTCCCAGATCTCCACCGGGTTGTGCTCCACCCAGCCGGCCTTCGGCATGATCTGCGCGTGCTCCAGCTGCTGCATGCCGACCACGTTCCCGCCGTGGTCGAAGACCATGAAGCGGGAGCTGCTGGTGCCCTGGTCGATGGCGGCGACGAAATCAGCCATGACGGTCTGTCACCCTTCCTCGAGTTCGCGGGCGGCCACTTCCAGGGCGTCCTTCTGGACGACGAACGGCTGCACCAGATAGCGGTAGAAGGCGCCGCCGACCACGCCGCCGATCAGCGGCCCGACGATCGGCACCCAGAAGAACAGGTCTCCGTACTGGTCCCGCCATGCCCCGCCGTAGCCGGTGAGGAAGGAGGCCAGGCGGGGCCCGAAGTCGCGGGCCGGGTTGATGGCGTAGCCGTCGTCGGTGCCCCAGGCGAAGCCGATCGCCACGATCAGCAGGCCGATCACGAAGCCGCCCATGTTGGCCAGCGGCGGGGTGTTGAGGAGGTCGGTGAGCGCCATGATGACGAAGAGGAGGATCGAGGTGCCGATGATCTGGTCGCGCAGCGCCCCCCACTCGCTGATCGGCAGGGTGCCGTTGCCGGGGAGGGTGGAGAAGACGATCTGGGTCTTCAGGGTGTGCCCGGGATCGGCCTTGGCCAGCACCTCGGTGTAGTTCCAGCGCACCAGCAGCGCCGCGCAGAACGCGCCGGCGAACTGGGCCAGCGAGTACGGCAGCACCTTCCGCCAGGGGAAGCCGCGGAAGGCGGCCAGGGTGACGGTGACGGCGGGGTTGAGGTGGGCCCCGGAGAGCCGTCCGGCGACGTAGACGCCGAACGTCACGCCGAGGCCCCAGGCCCAGGCGATGGAGTCGTGGCCGCCGATGCCGGCGGCGACCACCTGGGCCACCACCCCGCAGCCGATCAGGATCAGGATCATCGTGCCGAGGAACTCGGCGACCAGCTCGCCGAGCAGGGGATTGAGTGCCGGCCGACCGGCCGGTTTCGCGGGAGACGCCATGGAGGCTGCCTTGTCTCTCTGGTCTTCGGGGGTCGGGAAGACGGCGGGTCACGGGAGGGAAAGCCGGTGCCGGTCGGGGAGCCGGTGCCGGACGGGGGTGTGGTGCCGGACGGGGATGTGGTGCCGGACGGGGAGCCCGCCGGTCAGGACTCCCGTCCGGCGAGCGGCGGGGAGCCCATCGGGGAGGCGCCCAGCCGGGCCGCGTCCGCGGTCTTGTCGTCCGGTTCGGTCTCCGCCTCGCGCTCCGCCGCGACGGACTTGCCGTAGTAGTCGATCTCGGTCCGCCGCCGCTCCTCGTCCCAGCCGAGCCGGGCGCCCATCAGTTCGGCGGTCCGCTCCGCCGCGGCCACCCCGCGGTCCCAGGACTCGATCCGGGCCCGGGTGCGGCGGCACAGCACGTCCTCCAGGTGCCGGGCGCCCTCGTGGGTGACCGCGTACACCACCTCGGCGCTGAGGTAGTCGTCCGAGCCCGGCAGCGGCTCGGCCAGCGAGCGGTCCTCGCGGATCAGGCCGAGGACCGCCCGGACCATCGAGCCGTAGCGGTTGAGGAGGTGCTCGACCCGGGCCACGTGGACGCCGTACTCGTCGGCCAGCGCCTGCCGCTGGTTCCACAGCGCCTGGTAGCCGTCGGCGCCGACCAGGGCGACGTCCCGGGTGACCGACGGGCCCGGGCGGGGGCCGTCCATCACCCGCACCACCTCGTCGATGGTGTCCTTGGCCATCACCCGGTAGGTGGTGAACTTGCCGCCGGCGATCACCACCAGACCGGGCACCGGGTGGCCGACCAGGTGCTCCCGGGAGAGCTTGCTGGTCTCCGCGGCGTCGCCGGAGAGCAGCGGCCGCAGGCCCGCGTACACGCCCTCGACGTCCTCCTTGGAGAGCGGCGTCGCCAGCACCGAGTTGACGTGCTCCAGCAGGTAGTCGATGTCCTGGCCGCTGACCGCCGGATGCGCCTTGTCCAGGTCCCAGTCGGTGTCGGTGGTGCCGATCAGCCAGTGCCGGCCCCAGGGGATGACGAAGAGGACGCTCTTCTCGGTGCGGAGGATCAGCCCGGACTGGGAGTTGATCCGGTCCCGCGGCACCATCAGGTGGACTCCCTTGGAGGCCCGGACGTGGAACTGGCCGCGGGTGCCGGCCATCGACTGGGTGTCGTCGGTCCACACCCCGGTCGCGTTGACCACCTGCTTGGCGTGCACCTCGAAGGTCCGGCCCGAGTCGACGTCGCGCAGCACCGCGCCGGTGACCCGCTCGCCCTGGCGGAGGAAGCGCTCCACCATGGTGCGGTTGGCGCAGTGCGCCCCGTAAGCGGCCGCGGTGCGCACCAGGGTGAGGACGAAGCGGGCGTCGTCCACCTGGGCGTCGTAGTACTGCACCGCGCCGACCAGCGCGTCCGAGCGCAGCGCCGGCACCTCGCGCAGGGCGTGCCGCTTCGTCAGCTGGGTGTGGTGGGGCAGCCCGCGGGAGGTACCCGAGGTGATCCCCATCGTGTCGTAGAGGGTGACGCCGGCCGTCACATAGGCCCGCTCCCAGACCCGGTGCTGGAGCGGGTAGAGGAACTTGACCGGGTGGACCAGGTGCGGGGCGATCCGCTGGAGGAGCAGCCCGCGTTCCTGAAGCGCCTCGGCGACCAGCCGGAAGTCCATCATCTCCAGGTAGCGCAGGCCGCCGTGGATCAGCTTGCTGCTGCGGCTGGAGGTGCCGCTGGCCCAGTCCTGGCCCTCCACCAGGCCGACGGTGAGCCCGCGGGTCACCGCGTCCAGCGCGCAGCCGGCGCCGACCACCCCGCCGCCCACCACCAGGACGTCGAGCTCGATCCCGGAACTCGCGTGGTCCATGGCCTGCAGGGCGGTCTCCCGGGCTTCCGGCGACAGTGCGACGGGCTTCACGTGGGGCTCCTCCGGGATCGACGGGCGCGGCTCTCAGCTCTCGGCTCTCCTCTCATCCGAGGGGAGTGCCGGGCGTGGCGCACGCGCACCGCCTCGCCCACCCGACCGAACGGGTGGCGATCTCACCCACCGTCACCGGCTAGGCCAGGCGCAGCGGGAGGCTCTTGACGCCGTGGATGAAGTTGGACACCAGAAGCCGGGGTTCGCCGCCGAGCGCGAGCCGCTCCGGGAGCGCCCGCACCGCTTCCGCCAGCAGCAGTCGCAGCTGGAGGCGGGCGAAGTGGGCGCCCAGGCAGACGTGCGGGCCGTCGCCGAAGGAGACGTGCGGGACGGGCGCCCGGTCCAGGCGCAGCTCCTCGGGGGCCGGGAAGACCCGCTCGTCGTGGTTGGCGGAGGCGTGGAAGACCACGACCTTCTCGCCGCGCCTGATCCGCTGCCCGGCGAGTTCGGTGTCCTGGGCGGCCGTCCGGCGGAAGCTCAGCACCGGCGGGTGCACCCGCAGCAGCTCCTCGACGGCGGCGGCATACGGCACCCGGCCGTCGCGCAGCCGCGCCCAGGCCGCGGGGTGCCGGGCGAGCGCCAGCAGCGCCCCGGGAGCGGCCGAGCGGACCGTGTCGTTGCCGGCGATCACCAGCAGGAAGAAGAACATCTCCAGCTCGGCGCCGGTCAGCTCGGTGGCGACGGCGGTGAGGAGGTCGTCCGCAGGCCGGGCCCGCTTCTCCTCGGCCAGCGCCCGGGCGTATCCGAACATCTCCGCCAGGGCGGACGGGGAGCGCGGGTTGACGGGGCGTCCGTCGGGGCCGAGCGGGGGCGGTTCGGGGGCCTCGTCGGGGTCCTGATAGCCGATCACCTGCCGGGTCCATCTGAGCAGCAGTCCTCGGTCGGCGGCCGGGACGCCCAGCAGCTCGGCCAGGTTGACCAGGGCGTACTCGTCCGTGACGGCGTGGACGAGATCGACCGCGCCGTCCGGCCGGGCGTGCGCCTCCCGGTCCGCGCCGGCCAGCAGCTCCCGCGCGCGGGAGCGGGCGCCCTCGGCGAAGCGCTCGATCCGGCGCGGGGTGAAGGCCCCGCTGACGATCCGGCGCAGCCGGCCGTGCCCCGGCGGGTCCTGATTGAGCATCATCCGGCGGATGAACGGCAGGTCGGCCGGGTCGGGGTCGCGGATCTGGGTGGCGCCGAGCTCCGAGGAGAACAGCTCGGGGCTTTTGAGCACCCGCACCACGTCCGCGTGCCGGGTCACCGCCCAGAAGCCGGGGCCCTCCGGCCAGCCCAGCACCGGGTACTCCGGCTGCCAGGCCACCGGCCGGTGGTCGCGCAGCCACCGGTACTCGGCCAGCGGCAGCCCGCGGGCGTACCGGCGGGGGTCGAAGACGTCCGGGACGGCGGTCACACGATCCGGGCCGGGTCGTCGGCGCGCAGGAAGTCCTCGACGGTGCGGACGAGTTCGAGCGGGGTCTCGTCCATCGGGTAGTGGCCGGCCGAGGCCAGCACGGTCTGCCGGCTGTCCGGGAACCAGCGCAGCCAGGTGCGGCGGATCAGCTCCGGGGTGATCGCCGGGTCCAGCGCGCCGGTCACCGCGAGCACCGGCTGCCGCTTGCCGACCAGCTCGGCGTGGAAGTCCTCGGCCGCCCAGGAGCCCAGCCAGGCCCGGAAGGCCTTGGCGTCGCTGCGCTCCACCGACTGCCGGACCATCCGGTCCAGCCAGGCGGCCGGGCGGATCCCGCCGGTGGTGGTGTCGATGATGGCCCGCCGGTTCTCCGGGTGCTCGGCCGCGCCGGAGAACAGCTCCCACTGCTCGGGCGGCATCGGCATCCCGCTGGCCGGCACCGGCGAGACGCCCACCAGCCGCCGGACCCGGCCGGGGGCCAGGGCCAGCACCCGCTGGGCCACCGTGCCGCCCATCGAGTGGCCGATCAGCGAGAACCGGTCCCAGCCCAGTGAGTCGGCGAGGGCCAGCACGTCGTCCGCGCCCTCCCGGACGGAGTACGCGCCGGGGACGTCCCGGGCCTCGCCGTAGCCGCGCAGGTCGACGAAGGCGTAGCTGAAGGAGGTGCGGTCGAGGTCGGGCAGCACGGAGTGCCAGGCGCCGCGGTCGGCGAGCCAGCCGTGGACGGCGATCACCGGATGGGGGCCCTCGCCGCGGCGGAGGCAGGGAGGTGCGGGCGGATTGGTGGCCACCGGTCAAAGCTGACCCGGATCCGCCGTCGTTTCAAGGGGCTTGACAGCATCCGCGGCAGCACCTGAGGCAGCACCCGCGGCAGCGTCAGCGGCCGCCGCGGCTCCGCCGGCCGTCGCGGTGTTCCGCCGGCGGGCCAGCAGCCAGTACAGCGGCCCGATCACCGCCAGGCCGACCAGCCAGGAGACGTCGACCCCGCCCAGCGCGTCGGCGGCCGGGCCGGTGAAGGCCGCGGTGGCCACGAACGGCAGCTGCACCAGGGCGCCCAGCAGGTAGCAGAAGACCGCCACCCCGTTGCACCGCCCGTAGATCCCGCCGTCCCGGCGGAAGAACGAGTCCACGTCGTACGCGCCGCGCCGCAGCAGGTAGTAGTCGACCAGGTTCACCGCGGTCCACGGCACCAGCACGTACATCAGCAGCGAGATGAAGTTCTCGTAGGTGCTCAGGAAGTGGTCCTTCCCGAGGAGCGCGCAGACCAGGGCCACCGCCAGCATCGCGGTGGCGGTCACCCCGCGGGCCACCCGGCCGGGGCGCCAGGCCGGGGCGAAGTTCTGGCCGACGGTGATGGTGGAGAGCACCCCGCAGTACAGGTTCATCGCGTTGGTGGCCGCGATGCCGACCGAGAAGACGACGACGATCCACACCCCGGCCGAACCGGTCAGCGACATCAGGCCGCCGATCACGTCGTCGCCGACCGCCGCGCCGATCATCGCGCCGAGGACCATCGGCAGCACCGAGCCGAGCACCGAGCCCGAGTAGCTGGCCCAGAAGGCCGGCCGGGAGCCGGTCGCGGCCGGCAGGTAGCGGGAGTAGTCCGAGACGTAGGGGGCGTAGGCGATCTGCCAGAGGGCGGCCGCGGTCACCGTGCCGAGGAAGCCGGCCGCGCCGGCGTGGCCGTGGCTCAGGAAGCCCGCCGGCAGGCCGTGCACCCCCACCGCCCAGACCAGCGCGAGGACCAGCGCGGCTCCGGAGAGGTAGGTCATCACCCGGGTGTACGCGTGGATCAGGTCGTAGCCGAAGACGGTGGCGATCACCCCGATCACGCCGACCGCCACGATCCCGGTGTTCTCCATCGCCGTGCGGTCGGCGTGCCCGACGATCGCCGCCAGCGACTCCCCGGAGAGCACCAGGTTGGAGGCGAAGAACCCGATGTACATGAAGATGACCAGGCAGATCACCAGCAGCGAGCCGTACGAGCCGAACTGGCCGCGGGTCTGCACCATCTGCGGCACGCCCAGCCGCGGGCCCTGCGCGGAGTGGAGGGCCATCAGCACCGCGCCGGCCAGGTTGCCGACCAGGATGCCCAGCACCGAGAGCCAGAACGGCTGGCCGTAGACGGTGGTGGCCAGGGCGCCGGTCACCACCGTGAGCATCATGATGTTCGAGCCGAACCAGATGGTGAACAGGTCGCGGGCCCGGCCGTGCCGTTCGCCGTCCGGGATCGGCTGGATGGTCTTGTCCTCGATGCGCTGCGGCGCGGGGACGCGCACGGGCACCCGTTCGGGGGCGGGCGCGGGCGATGGGGTCGTCGGCATGGACCGAAGAGTCGGGCCGGTTCCGAGCGCCTGTCCAATACCGTTTTCCGGGGAACGGCAGTGGTTCTGCTTATCCAGGCTGGTCACAGCGGTGACGGCCGGTTCGGGGGCCCCGGCGGTAACCGGGAATCAACCCGCCGGCAACAGCGCCTGCCGCTCGGCGGAGGTCCGCCCCCGGGTGCGCGGGGTGAGCCGGATGCCGCCGAGGCGGTCGGCGAGCAGCGCCGCCTCCGCGTCCACCGCGGCCCGCGCCTCTGACCCGGGCTCCTCCAGATAGTGCACCCGGATCTCGCCGGACTCGTCCTGCGCCCAGCCCCCGACCACCCGCCCGCGCCACCAGACGGTGGGGCCGGCATTGCCCACGTTGTCGAAGACCTCCGGGCCGTGCGGTCCGAGATACCAGTCGCGCCGCTTCCAGCCCATGGTCGTGGAGTCCAGCGCGGGCAGCAGCGCGGCCCAGGGTTCGGGCTCCTCGGCGGGGCCGGACTCCGCGTCCGCCGGCAGGGCCGCCCCGGGGACGGCGGGACCGCCGTCGGCCCCGGTCTCGACCAGCACCTCGACCGCCCCGGTCGCGGCCAGCGCGCGGTGGGTCTCGGTCTTGGTCCAGCCCGCCCACCACTGGAGGTCCTCGGGCAGCCCCGGGCCGAAGGCGGCCAGCCACGCCCCGGCCAGCCGGGCCCGGCCCTCCTCCTGCGTCAGCTCGTCGATCGGGCCGGGCAGCCAGCGCTCGGTGAGCGCCCAGCGGTGCTGGTGGGAGGTCCAGGAGCCGCGGGGTCTGGCCCGCACCACCCGGCCGTCCGCGGCCAGCAGCGGCAGCACCCGGGCGGCCAGGTTCTGCCGGGACTCGTACTTCTTGCCCGGGGAGAGCACCAGCCGGCGGTCCAGTACGCCCGGCCCCGCCTCGACCAGCTCCGCGGTGCCGGCCTCGCCGAGCTCGGCGAGCAGCCGCAGCGCCGCCTCCTCCCCGGCGGCGAGCAGCTTCTCCGCCTCGGCGGGGGAGCAGGGCACCCCGTCGGCGATGATCCGCAGCGCCGTCCTCCGCTCCCGCGCCGCGACCGCGCGGGTGCAGCCGGCCTGCAGGACGGGGGCGTTCTCCAGCGGAGTGACGAAGACCGTCCGCCGCATGGCGAGCATCCGCAGCAGCGTCCGCTCCTCGTACAGCTCCCGGTCGACGGCGGCGACCGGATCGGGGCCGCCGGCCGTCCGCGCCCAGCAGGCCACATAGACCGAGGCCGGGTCGGTGCCGTGGAGGGCGACCAGCGAGCGGGCGACCTCCAGCGGGTCCTCGGCGCGGGCCTGGACGGCGAGCCGGTGCCTCCGGCCGAGCAGCGCCCGGCGCTCCGCGGCGCTGACGAGCCGCCCCCGCTGAGTCCTCGTCATCTCGGCCATGTTGCTCACGCTATCGCCCGGGTACGACAGAGCAGCGGTGGCGCGGTGGGGCACGGTCCCGGAAGCTGTTCGGGGAATCGGACCCCGCCGCCGAGGTACGCGCGGGACGGCCCGGAGGCGGGCGAGGGCGGCAGGCAGAGGGGCGGTATGCACGGAGCGGGACCGGAGCGCAGGGGCTGGTTCGCCGCGCGCCGGCTCCGGGTGTGGCGGCGGCGGGCCGGCGGGCCCGGCGCCTCCCTGCGCCCGTACGCGAGCTGGCGGCTGCCGGCCGTGCTGACCGCCGCGATCATCGGCCTCGACCTCGCCTTCGACGGGAGGTTCCGCACCGACAGCTGGCTGGTGCTGGTGCCGGTGGTGGCCTCGGCCTTCTGCAGCACGGCGGTGACCTTCTGGTTCGCCTGCCTGGTGGCGGCGCTGTACCTCCCGATGGAGCACCTCTGGGCGGGGCCGCACCGGATGGGGCTGGAGGACCTGCTGCTGGTGCTGGTCGGCTCGGCGATCGCGGTGCCGGTGGCCTGGCTGCGCAGCCGCACCCGCGGCCAGATCGAGCGGCTGGCCAACGCGGCCTCGGTGACCCGGCAGATCGTGCTGCGCCCGTTCCCGCCCGGTGTGGGCGGGCTCTCGGCAGCGGCCAGCTACCTCCCGGCGGACAAGGAGGCCCGGGTCGGCGGCGACTTCTACGAGGTGCTGGCGACGCCCTGGGGCGCCCGGGTGCTCCTCGGCGACGTGCAGGGCAAGGGGCTGTCCGCGGTGGGGGTGGCGGCGGCGCTGGTCGGCACCTTCCGGGAGTGCGGCTGGACGGAGGAGGACCTGGACGCGCTGGCCGGCCGGCTGGAGGTGCGGGCCGGCCGGATCAACCGGTACCAGTCCCAGTTCGGCGAGACCGACCACCGGTTCGCCACGGGGGTGCTGGTGGAGTTCCGGACGGACGATCCGGAACGGGTGCGGATGGTCAACTTCGGCCACGAGGGACCGTTCGCGATCGGCCCGGCGGGGGTGCGGCGGCTCCCGCAGGAGCAGGGCCCGCCGCTCGGGCTGGCCGACCTGGTGGGGGAGCGGGCCCGGGCGGTGGACGTGCCGTTCGGCCCGGGCGAGGCGCTGCTGCTGGTGACCGACGGGGTGACCGAGGCGCGCAACCGGCGCGGCCGCTTCCTGCCCCTGGAGGAGCGGCTGACCGAGCGCTGGCGCCGGGAGCCGGGCGGCCTCGCGCAGCCGGGCCGGCTGGTGGCCGTCGTCGAGGACGCGGTGCTGGCGCACACGGCGGGGCGGCTGGCGGACGACACCGCGATCCTCGCCGTCCGGCGGCTCCCCGGCCCCGCCACCGCCGGGACGGGGTCCGCGGAGGGGTCGCCGGAGGGGGCCGCGGGGGGCTAGCGCCTCCGCAAAGCCTCCACATACTTCGCTGGACAGCTCCACGGCAGGTGGGGTGCGGTGCCCGGGAGCGGCGCTCGCGGGGGCGCGCGGCGGCCTTCGGTGTGCGCCCCGGCGCGGCAGTGGCGAGGGCCCCGCTCATCCGGCATTCACCCGGAATCGCGCCCGCCGGGGCCGGGTGCAGAACGGCCCGAGCAGCGAACGGGAATTAATTGATATGCATTCTGGGACTACTCCGCCACATTTCGCCTGCCCAATCCAGAGAAGGCCAAACATCTATCCCGATGCCCTTTCGGCGTGTGTGACGGATGTCACATACGACTTTTTGTGGGATACTAAATCCTATTAAATTCGGACAGAACGGCTCCTCGTGGGCCCATGCGCGATAACACATGAAGTCGTTCGGCGGAACACCGCCTGCGGCTGCGATCCGGATTCCTTCTCGGTACGTTGAGGCGTCATGACTCCCGCACGAACGGAATTCGACCGACCGACCGGAGAATTCATCGAGCAAGCGCACGGCGCCGTGGCCCCGATAACACTCTGTCGGCCCACCGTGGCCGACGGTGCCGCACTGTGGCGGATCGCCCGCGACTCCCGCACTCTCGACCTGAACTCGCCGTACAGCTACCTGCTGTGGTGCCGTGACTACGCGGACACCACGGTGGTGGCGCGTCGCGACGGCGAGGCGGTCGGTTTCGTCACCGGATACCGCCGGCCGGAGCGCCCCGAGGTGCTGATGGTCTGGCAGGTCGCCGTGGACGAGTCGTGCCGGGGCGAGGGCCTGGCCGGGCGGATGCTCGACCACCTCACCGAGCGGCTGCGGGGAGCCGGAGTGCGGGTCATGGAGACCACGATCACCCCCGACAACACGGCGTCCCGGCGGCTCTTCGCCGGATACGCCGCCCGGCAGGGCGCCGAGCTCGAGCGCAGCGTGCTCTTCTCGGCCGAGGACTTCCCCGGCGGCGAGGGGGCCGGGCACCTCGCCGAGGAGCTGCACCGGATAGCCCCCATAGCCGGTTGAACCGCTCCAGAACCGCCGTACAGCGGGCGGCGCAGCGCCGCGCCGTCCACCTACAACCGAACACCGCGCACAACCCGAAGGAAGTGCAAGGCATGACCGCCACCCACCCGGACTTCGTGATCAACGGGAACGAGCCGAACGAGCCGATGCCGAATCAGCCCGACCAGACGAACGAGACCTTCGCCGCCGAGCCGAGCATCTTCGAGTCCCGCGAGTCCGAGGTCCGCAGCTACTGCCGCGGGTGGCCGGCCGTCTTCGACCGGGCCCGCGGCGCGCGCCTCCAGTCCCAGGACGGCCGCAGCTACCTGGACTTCTTCGCCGGCGCCGGCTCGCTCAACTACGGGCACAACAACCCGGTTCTGAAGCGCGCACTGCTCGACTACATCGAGCGGGACGGCATCACCCACAGCCTGGACATGTCCACCACCGCGAAGGGCGAGTTCCTCCGCACCTTCGAGGAGCTCGTGCTGAAACCGCGCGACCTCGACTACAAGGTGATGTTCCCGGGCCCGACCGGCGCCAACGCGGTGGAGTCGGCGCTGAAACTCGCCCGCAAATACACCGGGCGGGAGTCGGTCGTCTCCTTCACCAACGCCTTCCACGGCATGACGCTGGGCGCCCTGGCCGTCACCGGCAACGCCTTCAAGCGGGCCGGCGCCGGCATCCCGCTGGTACACGGCACCCCGATGCCCTTCGACCACTACCTGGACGGCCAGGTGCCGGACTTCCTGTGGTTCGAGCGGCTGCTGGAGGACAGCGGCTCCGGCCTCAACCCGCCGGCCGCCGTCATCGTGGAGACCGTGCAGGGCGAGGGCGGCATCAACGTCGCCCGGCCGGAGTGGCTGCGCGCCCTGGCCGACCTCTGCAAGCGCCGCGACATGCTGCTGATCGTGGACGACGTGCAGATGGGCTGCGGCCGCACCGGCGCGTTCTTCTCCTTCGAGCAGGCCGGCATCAAGCCCGACATCGTCACCCTGTCCAAGTCGATCGGCGGCTACGGGATGCCGATGGCGCTCACCCTCTTCCGCCGGGAGCTGGACATCTGGGCGCCGGGCGAGCACAACGGCACCTTCCGCGGCCACAACCCGGCGTTCGTCACCGCCGCCGCGGCGCTGCGCGAGTACTGGGCCGACGACGCGCTGGAGAAGTCCACCCTGAAGAAGGGCCAGGTCGTCTGGCAGGCGCTGTCCGAGATCGCCGCCTCGCCCGAGGCCAACGGGGCCGGGGTGCGCGGACGCGGCCTGGCCTGGGGCCTGGACTTCGGCGGCAGCGACCCGGAGCGCGCCTCGCGGGTCTGCGCCAAGGCCTTCGAGATGGGCCTGCTGCTGGAGACCTCCGGCCCGCAGAGCGAGGTCGTCAAGCTGCTGCCGCCGCTGACCCTGAGCGACGCCGAGCTGGCCGCCGGACTGGAGATCCTGGCCCGCTCGGTCCGCGAGACCGCCTGACCCGTCGGGCGGGCCGTGGCCCCGACATCGGCCGCCGCCCTGATACCGACCGCCGCACCGACAGAGAACACAGCACAGACAGGAGAACCCCGTGATCGTCCGTTCCTTCCAGGACATCGAGGGCACCGACCGCGACGTCAAGGCCGAGACCTGGCGGAGCAAGCGCATCGTCCTCGCGAAGGAGGGCGTCGGCTTCTCCCTGCACGAGACCACGATGTACGCGGGCACCGAGACGACGATGCACTACGCCAACCACATCGAGGCGGTGCTCTGCGTGGAGGGCGAGGCCGAGCTCACCGACGAGGAGACCGGCGAGAAGTACGTGATCACGCCCGGGACGATGTACCTGCTCAACGGTCACGAGCGGCACACCATGCGTCCCAAGTCCGATTTCCGTTGCGTCTGCGTCTTCAACCCCCCGGTCACCGGGAACGAGGTGCACGACGAGAACGGCGTCTACCCGCTGCTCACCGAGGCGTCCTGAAGGCCCTCCGGCCCTCAGATCCCCGACAGGCAGCGCAGCGAGAGCAACACCGCAGGGAGGACGACCCGATGAGTACCACCAGCCCCAGCCCGGCCGCCGCGTTCGGCAGCATCGCGGGGGCGAACGCGACCATCCCCGACCAGTACCCCAGCCGCGGCGCCACCGAGGTCAGGATCCCTCGGGCCGACCCGGTCGTCTGGGCCGACCCGGAGACCGCAGAGGGTCCCTGTGAGCCGTTCGAGCTGCGCGAGTTCGAACGCAACGGGTTCCTGACGGTGGATCAGCTGATCGAGCCGGAGGAGGTCGAGCTCTACCGCAACGAGCTGGACCGGCTGGCCTCCGACCCGGCGGTCCGCGCCGACGAGCGGGCGATCACCGAGTCGAAGTCGGACGAGATCCGCAGCATCTTCGAGGTGCACAAGCTCTCGCAGGTCTTCGCGGACCTGGTCCGGGACCCGCGGGTGGTCGGCCGTGCCCGGCAGATCCTCGGCTCGGACGTCTACGTCCACCAGAGCCGGGTCAACGTCAAGCCCGGATTCGGGGCCAGCGGCTTCTACTGGCACTCGGACTTCGAGACCTGGCACGCCGAGGACGGGCTGCCGCGGATGCGGACGGTGTCCATCTCGATCGCGCTGACCGAGAACCTGGACACCAACGGCGGTCTGATGATCATGCCGGGGTCGCACCACACCTTCGTCGGCTGCGCCGGCGAGACCCCGACCGACAACTACAAGAAGTCGCTGAAGATGCAGGAGGCCGGCACCCCGTCGGACGAGGCGCTCACCGCGCTGGCCGACGAGCACGGCATCCGGCTCTTCACCGGCAAGGCCGGCTCCGCGACCCTGTTCGACTGCAACTGCATGCACGGCTCGGGCGACAACATCACGCCCTATCCGCGCAGCAACGTCTTCATCGTCTTCAACAGCATGGAGAACGCCGCCGTCGAGCCGTTCGGGGCGCCCGCCCCGCGTCCGGAGTTCATCGGCGCCCGGCCGCCGTTCCAGCCCGTGCGCTGACCCGGAGGTCCGCGAAGCGGTCCCGCCGCCGGCCCCGGTGCGTCGTCCCAGCGACGCGCCGGGGCCGGCGGCGATCTCATATGTGATAATCGACGGCTTGTGAGCAGCAGCAGCGCAGCATCGACACTGGCAGGGGAGTTGGAGGAGCAGGAGTCCGCCGAGGAGGCGGCCGCCCTGGGGCGCGCCCGGCAGTGGCTGCGCCAGGTCTACCGGGGCCGGGTCGAGCTCGGCGCCGACTACCCGATCGCGGAGAGCGACGAGGCCTTCGTCTTCACCTGCCGCGCCGTCGTGCCCCCCGGCGCCCCGCCCGCCGCGCCGCTGCTCAACGTCTCGCTGGCGGTCCCCAAGGACGGCGCCCCGCCGTTCCACCTGGCCAACGACGACCCCTGGGGCGACCTGGCCGAGCTCGCCGAGGACCCCTCGCCGCGGCCCCCGCAGGAGCGGATCGGCCGCACCAACGCCCGCGGCGCGCTGCTCGCCGCCGACGCCCTGGTCGCCGGCTCGCGGATCGCCTCCGCGCCCTGGCGGCCCCGGGACGAGGAGATCGACTGGTGGCCGCGCTGGATCGGCCGCTGGTTCCCCGGCGCGGAACTCCACGAGTGCGCGGACTGGGACGAGGTCGGCCGGCTGGTCGAGGCCGGTGGCGAGGGCAGCCGGGGGGTGGTCTGGGTCCGCCGCGAGGCCAACGGCCACGAGGCCACCGGGCACCTGCTGTACGCCCTCTTCGACCGCGGCCGGGTGGTCTACCTGGACGGGATGCGCGGCGGCCCGGCGGACATCGAGGGCGAGGAGGACGCGCTGGCGCTCCACCTCGCCCGCTTCCACCGGGCCCGCCCGGCCTCCGCCGTGCTGCCCTGGCGGCAGCCCGCCGCCGATCTCGCCGGGGCGGTGGCCAAGGCGCAGTCCTGGCTGGACGACACCTACGGGCCGGGGACGGTCCAGCTGGTCGCCCCGGCGCCGGAGGACGACTACGGGCGGGGCTGGTTCTTCGGCTGCAACAGCACCGCCTACCTGGCCGGCGGGGACTGGGCGGAGGCGATGCTGGACGCCGCCGTGGTGGTGCCCAAGGACGGCGAGCCGCCGTTCTGCCTCCCGCAGGACCATCCGTGGCAGTGGCTGGAGCGCTGGCTGGCCGGTGGAGTGCCGGGCGCGGACGGCCTTGAGCCGCTGCCGGTGCCGGCCTCGCCGCATCCGGGCTGGCTGGCCCGCTCGCTGGCCTCGGTCGGCGAGGGCGCGACCCTCGCCGACGTCAAGGAGTCGGGCAGCTTCGCCGGCTGGGCCGAGGCCAAGGCGGCGCTGGACGGCTATCCGTACGGCTCGGCGGCCGTGGTGTGGGTGCGCAGGGTGGACGCCCGGGGGCGGGAGGTCACCGGCCGGGTGCTGCGGGCGCTGCGCACCCCGGCCGGGACGGTGCTCTCCGACCCGTGGTCCGCGGAGCCGCCGGCGCAGGAGCCGGCGGGCGTCGCGGGCCTCGGGGTGGTGCGGTACCGCTGAGCTGGTGCGGCGGCGGGGGCGCCGGGGGTCGCCGGTGGCCTCGGCGGCTTGAGTGTCGACGGCATCGGCAGCGGCCCCGGGGGAGTCGGTCTCAGTGGCCGAAGGCCTCCGCGAGCCACCAGGAGCCGCCGTCCTCGGCGATCTTGGCGTCGACCACCAGCGGAGTCCGGCGCGGGCCCTCCAGCCAGGCCGACACCGCCTTGAGATCGCTGACCTGACGCACCGTCACCCCTTCGCAGCCGAAGCCCCGGCCGATCGCGGCCAGGTCGCGGTCGGGGAACCGCACCGCGCCCAGGTCGGGCGGCGGCTCGGTGCCGGGCCCGAAGTGGTGCACCTCGGCCCCGTACGCGGCGTCGTCGTAGACCACCACCAGCAGCGGAAGGCCCAGTCTGGCCGCGGTCTCCAGCTCGGACACGGACATCAGGAAGCCGCCGTCGCCGAGCGCCGCGACCGGCAGCCGGTCCGGGCGGGCCAGCGCGGCGCCGATCCCGGTGGCCAGGCCGAGGCCGATGGACTGGAAGGCCTGGGTGAAGCAGAAGCCGTACTCGTCCGGCACGGAGAGGTAGGCCGACGGGTAGCCCATGAAGTTGCCGGAGTCGATGGAGACCAGGCGCTCGGCGGGCAGCAGTTGGTCCAGCTCCTGGGAGAGGGTGCGCGGATCGATCCGGTCGGCCGTCGAGATGTCCTGGTGCTCGATCTCGTTCCAGCGGCCGCGTTCGCGCAGCGCCTCGGCGGTCCTGCGTTCGCGGAAGCCGCCGGCGGACAGGTCGTGGCCCCGCTCCCGCAGGGCGCGGTCGGCGTCGGCCGCGGTGAGCGCGCAGTCGCCGACCACGCCGAGGTCGACCGGCCGGTGGGCGCCGAGCGCCGAGGGGTCGTCGTCGATCTGGACCAGGCGGGCGGAGGGGGAGAGCAGCTTGCCGTGCCGGGTGGTCCACATGTTCAGCGCGCAGCCCCAGGCGACCACCAGGTCGGCGCTGCCGATCAGTTCGGCGGCCAGCGGGGTGGCGAAGCCGCCGGAGATCCCCAGCGACCACGGGTCGTCGTGGAAGAGACCGTGCGCCACGGCGGAGGTGGCCAGCAGGGCGCCGCAGCGCTCGGCCAGCGCGCGCAGCTCCTCGCGCGCCCCGCGGGCGCCGCGCCCGGCGATGAAGACCGGGTGCCGGGCGCCGGCCAGCGCGTCCGCCAGTGCCGCGACCGAATCGGCGTCCGGGCGGCAGGAGTTGGGGCGGCTCGGCGGATCAGGGAGCTCGGCGGCGACCGGGACCGGCTGGGTCTGGACGTCGAGCGGCAGGTTGAGGACGACGGTCCTGCGCTGCTCCACCGCCGTGCGGTAGGCCCGGACGGTGTCCGCGACCGCGGTCTCCCCGCTGTGGGTGCGCTCGGCGGTGGCGTCCACCGCGCGGACCGCCGCGTCCTGGTCGATCCGGAAGTTGGAGAGGACCGAGGAGGCGGCCGTGTCCGCGGCCAGCACCAGCATCGGGGTGCGGCTCTTGGCGGCCTCGGCGATGCCGGTCAGGGCGTTGGTCAGGCCGCAGCCCTGGTGGGTGGTCAGCACCGCCACCCTGCCGCTCATCCGGGCGTAGGCGTCGGCCATGGTGGCGGCGCCGCCCTCGTGCCGGGCGGCGGTGAACGGGACGCCGTGCGCCCGCAGGGCGTTGGTGACGTGGAAGTTGCCGCTGCCGACCACGCCGAAGGCGTGGCCGACGCCGAGGCGGGCGAGGGTCGCGCCGACCGCCTCGGCGACGGTGGTGGTCTCAGGCATCGCCACCACCGGTCCGGCCGCCGGTCGGCTCGCCGGTCTGCTCGCCGGTCTGGTCGACCATGGCCAGGACCCGGGCCGGACTGCCGGAGCCGCCGACGATCGGCAGCGGGGCGACCACCAGGACGGCCCCGGTCACCGGCAGCCGGCCGAGGTTCTGCAGCTGGGTGAGGCCGAACTTGCCCGCGCCGAGGAGGAAGTCGTGGCAGGGGAACGGCGGGGTGAAGCCGTGCGCCGCGCCGGCGTCGGTGCCCACGGTCTCCACGCCGAGGCCCGCCAGCGGGGTCTCCTGCGCCAGCCAGCGGGCGCAGTCCGGGGCGATGCCGGGGGTGTGCGGGCCCTCGGCGTCCGCGTTGAGGAAGTCCGCCTGGTCCGCGGAGCGGACGTCCCAGCCGGTGCGGTACAGCAGCCAGCCGCCGTCCGGGAGTTCGAGGTCGCCGTGGCCGTCCCCGTGCTCGCGCTGCCAGGCCCGGACGTCGTCCACGGTCAGCAGGAAGTCGGGGTCCTTGGCCACCCGCTCGGACATGTCCAGGACCACGGCGGGGGCGACCATGGAGCGCAGCGGCACCTGGGAGACGTCCAGGCCGTCCCGGCCGGAGATCCAGTGGACGGGGGCGTCCAGGTGGGTGCCGGTGTGCTCGCCGGTGTGGATGTCGTTCCAGTACCAGCGCGGCCCGCGCTCGTCGTAGCGGCTGATCTCCTCCAGCCGGAACGGGATCGTGTCGGCGAACGGGTCCGGCAGCTGGAGCACCGGGGTCGTCGAGGTCAACGGAGCGGTGAGGTCGATGAGTTCGACCTGGCCCGAGCGAAGGGCGGAGAGCAGAGCGGTCAGCGGCGACATGCCCGGAGCGTAGGCGGCGGAGGGCGGCCCGGCAATGGCCGGAGACGGCCGGAGACGGCCGGAGACGGCCGGTGCGGGCCTGCGTGGGGCCGGCGTGGGACCGGCGTGGGGCCGGCGTGCGGCCGGCGGGGGCCGGGCCCGCGCCCGGCCCGCGCGCTGGGGGCGCGATCCCGCGTCAGAGCGAGTCGTAGACGGCCTCGATGAGCGCCATCTTCCGTGGGTCGTCCGCGATCTGATAGCCCATCACATTCATGGCGTAGCCCAGGCTGAGGTCCGCCTCGGGGTCCGCCAGCCCGCAGGAGCCGCCGGCTCCGTCGTGGCCGACGGCCCGCGGGTTGGGGCCGTAGGAGGCGGTGCGGCCGCTCAGCCAGAGGCCGAGGCCGATCTCCGTCTCGTACCTGAAGCCGGACTCCAGCACCAGGTCGCGGCAGGCGCCCTGGCCCTCCCTGATCCGCTCGGCGGACGCGGGGGAGAGGACGCGGTGCTCGGCGTCGTAGGCCCCGCGGCCGGCCACGATCCCGTACAGCTCGGCGATCGCGCGGGCGGTGGCGTGGCCGTTGGCGGCCGGGAGCTCCGCCGCCCGCCACTCGGCGGAGTTCGCCTCGTCCGGGCCGACCAGCGGATTGGCCAGGGCGGCCAGGAAGAGCGGGGACGGCTCCGCCGGGAGCGGCGCGCCGACGGCCGCCTCGGCGGGGGCGCGGACCAGCAGCGCCGCCCGATCGGCCGCCTTCTCCGGCAGGCCGATGGTGAAGTCGATGCCCAGCGGGCCGGCGATCTCCTCGGCCAGGAAGGCGCTCGGCAGCCGGCCGCTGATCCTCCGGATCACCTCGCCGACCAGGAAGCCGTAGGTCAGGGCGTGGTAGCCGGAGCGGGTGCCGGGCTCCCACCACGGCTCGGTGGCGGCCAGCCGGGCGGTGGTCAGCTCCCAGTCGTAGAGGTCGGCGAGGGAGTGGGGCTCGCGCAGACCGGCCAGCCCGGCCCGGTGCGAGAGGAGGTGGCGGACCAGTACGCCGGACTTGCCTGCCGCGGCGAACTCCGGCCAGTACGCGGCCACCGGGGCGTCCAGGTCGAGCAGCCCGCGGTCGGCGAGGAGGTGGGCGCAGAGGGCGGTCGCGCCCTTGGTGGTGGACCAGACGTTGACCACGGTGTCCCGCTCCCAGCGGCGGGTGCGGCCGGGGTCGGCCCAGCCGCCCCACAGGTCGACGACCAGCTCCCCGCCGAGCCGGACGGCCACCGCGGCGCCCAGCTCGCCGCGGCTGCGGAAGTTCTCCTCGAAGGCCGCCCGGACGGCGGCGAACCGCTCGTCGCAGCGGCCCTCGATCTCGGCCTGCGGGGCGGAGGCGGACGGGGACGGGGACGGGGACGCGGATGCGGATGCGGATGCGGAGTCTGCCACGGGGTCTGCCACGGAGTCCTCCTGGATGCCGGTGACGGGGAGCGGCCACCGGCAACGTACCGACTGGTCGGACTGGAGGCTAGAGGGGCGGCGCGGGGGTGGGGCGGTCCGGGCGTTGGGGGTGCTCGCGGTGCTCGCGGCGTTCGGGGTGCTCGGCGTGGTCGCGGCGTTCGGGGTGCTCGGCGTGGTCGCGGCGTTCGGGGTGCTCGGCGTGGTCGCGGTGCTCGGGGCGTTCGGGGTGCTCGGCCTCGTCCGGGTCGGGCTGCGGCGCTTCGGGCTGTGCCCCTCCGGGCGGGGCGGCTTGCTCGGGCTCGGCTGGTGCGAGCTCCTCGCGGTCCGGTGTGGCGAGTTCCTGGGGGCGGGCCAGGTGGGCGGCCATGGCGCTGGTGCGGGCGCGGAGAGCGGCCAGCCGGGCCGCACGGTCGGGCTCGGCCGTGCCGAGGGCGGCGGCCGGGCGCACCGGGACGCCGTGCTGCTCGGCGGTGGCGAGCAGCCCGGCCGCCGACCGCTCCACGATGACCAGGGTGGCGGCCGCGAACAGCCCCCCGGAGTGCACCTTCTGACGACCCATCAGTCCGCGGTGGACGATCTCGATCGGCACCGCCCGCCCGTCCAGCGGCCGGTCCGTCGAACCCCGCTCCAGCGCGGCCAGCACCACCGTGGCCACCGCCTCGGCGGCTTTGGTCACCAGCCACTTGCGGCCGGGGACCGGCGGCAGGAACTCGCGGATCCGGTCCACCTCGTGCTCCAGGGCCTGGGTGGTCATCACCTCGAAGGCGTCCCGGGTGCGGATCTCGGTCACGTCCGACCACGCGAACTCCTCGCCGTCGAAACCGGCCCCGTCCGGGCCGATCCGCACCGCGCCCAGGTGGTCCAGCAGGCCGAGGGCCTTGTGGGCGAGCCGCGGCGTCCGCGGATGGCGGCCGAGGAGGGTGCCCAGCGAGATCCGCCAGGGCCGGCCGGCCGGGACGTCGGGCGGCGGCACGGAGGTCAGCGCGTCGTACGCCCAGGCGCCCTGGGCCGCCAGTCCGGTCCCGCGCCGCACCGCCCGGCCGCCGGCCACCGCGGCCCGGCCGCCGGCGGAGGCGGCCTGCGACGCGGCCTGCGATGCGGCCTGCGATGCGGCCTGCGCGGCCCGCTTGCCGACGGTGCCCGCGGTGCTCGCGGCCCGACCGACGAAGGTCCGGAAGTCGCCGCGGGCCTCGGCCCCGTCCCCATCGCCCGCCCCGGCGTTCTCGTTCTTCACCGGGACATCCTGCGGGGCCCGCCGCGCACGGCGCAAGCAGCGGTGGACGGACCGATGTCACATCCGGCGGACCCGCCGCGTCTCCCTGGTGAAGCCGGTGCGGCCCGGCTGCGGCACCCTACGAACACGGAGGCGATCACCATGGCCCGAATCTCGCTCGAACCCCGCCGAACGGTCCTCTACCGGCTCTCCGAGTGGTACTCGCGCCGCACCTACGGCGACGTCCTCGACCCGCTGCGGGCGATCGGCCACAACCGCAGGGTGATGATGGCCGACGCCCGCTTCGAGATGGCCGTCGGCAAGTGGAAGGCGCTCGACCCGCAGCTCAAGCTGCTCGCCCAGATGGCGGCCTCGCACGTCATCGGCTGCTCCTGGTGCACGGACTTCGGCTACTGGCTGGCCCACCGCGCCGGGATGCCCGAGCAGAAGCTGCACGCCGTGCCCGGCTGGCGGGACGACCGGGGGCAGTTCACCGACCTGGAGCTGGACGTCCTCGAGTACGCCGAGGAGATGTGCCGGACCAGCCCCCAGATCGACGACGACCTCGCGGACCGGCTGCTGCGGCAGCTCGGCGAGGCCGCGTTCGTCGAACTCACCGCCATCGTCGCGGTGGAGAACCTCCGCTCCCGGATGAACAGCGCCCTCGGCCTCACCGGCCAGGGCTTCAAGGACCGCTGCGAGCTGCGGCCTCGGTCAGGGGCCGGAACTGCGGTAGCGTCCGGTGCGTGACCACCGCTGAGCGCGCGCTCGACCTCTTCGAGGAACACCGCCCGGTCCTGTTCGGTGTCGCCTACCGGATGCTCTCCAGCGCCGCCGACGCCGAGGACATCCTGCAGGACGCCTGGCTGAAGTGGAGCGCCGTCGATGTCGGCACGGTCGAGGCGCCGCGCGCGTACCTCACCCGGATCGTCACCAACCTGTCGATCAGCAGGCTCCGCTCGGCGGCCGTCCAGCGCGAGTCGTACGTCGGCCCGTGGCTGCCGGAGCCGCTGGTGACCGCGTCCGAGCCGGACGCGGCCGACGGGATGGCCCGGGCCGAGGACGTCTCACTGGCCATGCTGGTGGTACTGGAGACGCTGTCGCCGCTGGAGCGGGCGGTGTTCATCCTCAAGGAGGTCTTCGGCTACCCGTACGCGGAGATCGCCGGGATGCTCGACCGCAGCGAGGCCTCGGTGCGGCAGGTCGGCAGCCGGGCCCGCGGCCATGTGGAGGCCCGGCGGCCGCGCTACGACGCGCCGGCGGAGGTGCGGCGCAAGGCGACGGACGAGTTCCTGGCGGCCTGCCTGGGCGGCGACCTCAACGAGATGATGGAGCTGCTCGCACCGGACGTCACGGCGTGGACCGACGGCGGCGGCCGGATCCGGGCGGCGCTGCGCCCGCTGACCGGACCGGAGAAGGTCTGCCGCTGGCTGATCGGCGTGATGACCAACAGCCCGCTGCCGGACTTCTCCGCGCACCCGGTCGACGTCAACGGCCGCCCGGGCTACGTCTTCCTGTCGGGTGACCGCGTCGACTCGGTGGTCTGCGCGGAGGTCGACGAGGCAGGCGCGATCACGGCGCTGAGACTGATCCGCAACCCGGAGAAGCTGGAGCGCGTCCGCCCGGAGGACTGGCAGTCGTCTGAGGGCTGAGGCGCCCACGCGTCATTGCGGCGGGTGCCAAGGACCCTGCTGCTGGTAGGGGTTGGGGGCGCTGGGCGGCGGCTGCTGCTGCCGGTACGGGTTCTGCTGGGGCGGCGGAGGGCCGTAGGGGGGCGGCGATGCCGGTGGCTGCTGCTGCCCGCGGCCTCGGCCTCGGCCGCGACCGCGGCGGCGGGCGAGCAGGACCAGCGCGGTGACCAGCCCGCCGACGGCGACCACGGCGGCTCAGCGCCGCCTGCGCCTGGGCCTGGGTGACGCCGCCGGGGACGCTCGGTGCGAAGGTGGGGTCGTGGGGGCCGGCGACCGTCTTCGGCGTGTGCAGCAGCCCCTGCTGCCGGTGGTAGCTCTGGACGGTCTGCTGGTCGGAGGCCGAGACCGGCGGCACCGCCGAGCGGACCTTCTGCAGGGCCGTCCCCGCCTGCGCGGTGAAGCTGCCGATCGTCTTGTGGTAGTCGGCCACGCAGTCCGTCATCTGGACGACCTGCCGCGCCCAGCCGCGGAACGCGTCTCCCGCGGAACTCGTCCAATCGAGGCCCGCGAGGTGGCTGTTGAGGGCGTCGGAGAGGGACTGGATGCTGTCCCCGGCCGCGCTGAGGCGGTTGCCCGCGGCGATGACCGACTCCGGGTTCCCGGTCTGCGCGAGCTTGTGCAGCTCGGCGTGGGACATCCCCTCGAAGTCGCTCTCGGGGCTCCAGCTGTCGCCCCCCGCTGTGTCACGCATGGCGTACTTCCCCCGGTGCGAATCAGAAGCCGCTGTCGGCGGCGGTGGACGAGGCGGACGGGCTTGCGGACGGGCTCGGTGACGCGCTCGCGGCCGGCGAACCGGCCGGCCTGCTCGCCGAGTTCGGGCCGTACACCTTCCGATAGGCCGTCTGCGTCCGGTCGTGGATCCTCCAGAGCGCCTCGACCTGCGACTCCTCCACGCCCGTGTAGCCGTTCTGGACATAGTCGACGGTGATGCTCATCGCCTCGATCTGCTGGCTCAGCGCCGTCGACAGCTCCTGGAGCCTGCCGTGGGCCGTGGCGTACGCCTCCGACAGCGTGCCGACCTCGGTGAAGCCGTCGCCGAAGTGGGCCGAGGCGAGATGCTGGCCGGCGATCTCGCGCGTCGACGCGGGGCCGGCGTCGAGATCGTGGAGGAGTCCGTCGACCTTCGCCCGGAACTGCTTCAACGTCTCCACCTCGACGCTCATCTGCCGCGCATCGGCCACGCTCACCCGAGCGGGCGCGCCGCCGCCCCCGTCCGCGAGATACATCCCGCCGTCCTCCCCGTTCCCCAGAAGGCAGTTGACCCCTCATCAACTGTCAGGTTCACGAAAAGCCTAGCAATGAGTACCGACACGGTCACAGGAGGGCGCCGAACCACGTGCTGTGGTGGACAGGGGACGGGGGTGGCTCTAGATTCAACGCCGATCGTCACACAGCGGAATGGCAACGGGGGGCCACCGGTGGGTAATCGAGAACTCGACCAGCAGTTGAATCCGTGGATGTTCGACAAGTCCGGCGGCCTCACGCCGGCGGCGAAGAAGCAGTTCCCTGATCTCGCCGGGACGCCGGCGCCGATCACCACCGGGGGCAGCCCCACGGCCCCCGCCGGGGCCGGCGGGCAGCAACTGGTGGTGCACCCGGACGCCCTCCGTACCGCCGGGCACAACGCCTCGGACCTGGGCAACCGGATGACGGCCGACTGCCAGAACCCGGCCGGGAACGACCTCTTCACCGCCGCCACCGCGATGAACGGCTGGGCCGTCGGCCCCGCCATCACCTCCAGCCACCAGACCTGGGAGCTCCAGTTCCTCACCCTGGGCGGCGACCTGATCGACATCGGCCAGAACCTCCAGGACAGCGCGGACGGATACACCGGCACCGAGAACGCCAACCGCGGGCACCTGCGGGCGCTGGACAACTGAAGACGCGGAACCGCGCGCACGCGCAGAACCGCGCGAACGCGAACCGCGCGGACGCGGAAGCGCGCGGACGCGGAAGCGCGCGAACAACGGGGACGGAACGGGGACGGGGACACGGGGACATGGTCACGTACGGCGAGCTCGCCAACACCAATCTCACTGCGCTGGACACCGCCGCGGCCGACCTGGAGCATCTGGTCCGCAACTGGCAGTACGACTCCGACTTCCAGGGCGGAGTCGTCACGCCCCTCCAGGCCAGCGACTGGTCCGGCCCGGCCTCCCAGGCCGCCGCGGCCCAGCTGACCGCGGCCCGTACCCAGATCGATGCGGCCTTCGACGAGACCAGCGCCCTGGCGAAGGCGCTGCGCGACGCCCACGACCAGTTCGCGTCCTGCCAGGCGACGCTGCATCAGATCCAGCGGGACGCGCAGAGCCAGGGCCTGACCATCTCCGCCGACGGCGGCCGGATCACCTGGACCATACCGCCCGACCTGCCCCACAACCGGGGCGTCCATGACGACTACCAGCAGTCGATGACCCAGGCCGCGGACGGCATCGCGGCACGCATCAAGGCTGTGCTGCAGCAGGCGAGCGACGCCGACCAGGCCGCCGCCGCGGCGCTGACCCGGGACGCGGGGACCGACCAGCAGCAGTTCAACGCCAAGCCGGTGGGCGGCATCGCGGAGGAGGAGGCGCAGCAGGCCGCGGACCTCGCGCGGCAGGGCAACAACCTCTCGGACGCCCAGGTCGCCCAGCTGGACGCGCTGCTGAAGGCGCACGCCAATGACCCCGCCTTCGCCACCGCCTTCTACTCGGACCTCGGGCCGAAAGGCGCCCTCACCTTCTGGGGCCAGTTGAGCGAGGGCTCGACCGGCACCCTTCAGCCGGACCAGCAGCGGCTGGCCGTCCTCAAGGACCTTCAGGCCCAGCTCGGCACCTCACTGGCCTGCGCCACCGACACCCAGAACTGGCCGCACCTCTCCGACCAGTGGGAGGCGGGCCTGCGGGCGGCCGGCGCGCAGCGGATCCCGCTGGCGGGCCCGGACGAGTTCAACTACCAGCCCTACGGCTACCAGATCCTCGGCAGCATCCTGCGGACCGGCAGCTACGACCCGCACTTCCTCGACCCCGTCGCGGAGCACATCACCCAGCTGACGCAGAAGAACCCCGACATGTGGGCGGAGGCCGCACCGATGCCGCCCGCGCCGGACGTCAAGACCAACCTCCTCGGCGGCGGCTCCGGCTTCAACCCGGTGACGGGCGTGCTGGAGGGGCTGGGCCACAGCCCGGCCGCGGCCACGGACTTCTTCCACAATCCGGAGACGCTCTACAACAGCGACGGCACCCCGACCGGGCACACGGCGCCCAACGGATACCTGAACTTCCTCACGGACAGCGACAAGAACCCACTGCTGCCGGACACCACCTCCCGCGATCCGCAGACCATGGCCGCGGCCCGGAACGACGAGCCGACGGCGCTCGGCCACGCGCTGGAGGCCGCGACCAGGGGCGTTCCCTGGGACGCCGGGAACGGCACGCCGCTGCCGCCGCACACCGCCGCCACCGACGACGTGATGAACCAGGTGGTGAACACCTTCGGCGGCAACCCCGCCCTGGTGCAGGGCAGCGGTGCGCCGTTCGCCGCGATGAACGGCAGCCTGGCGCACATGACCGCCTCGTACATCGGCGACGTCGACCGCGCGGTCAACACCCCGTCCGGCGACCAGCTCGGCGTCTTCGGTACCCCGGCCGGGCTCAACCAGAACAACACGATCCATCTGCTGGACACCCTGGGCCGGGACCCGAACGCCTACGGCGTCCTCCAGCAGGCCCAGAACGGGTACACGGCGGCCCAGTTGCACAACGCCGTGCATCAGCCCGGTGACCTCAACGCCAACCTCAACCGGGTCGCCGACCAGGGCAGCCAGATCAGCGGCATCCTCAGCAACGCGCGGGCCAACGCCGTCGCGCAGAACGGCTGGCAGGCGGACGCCGCGTACAATCAGGCGATCGACAACAACACCGGTATCGCCAACACGGTCTACGGCATGTCGATCGGCAGCGTGGTGGGCAAGGCGCCGGTGATCGGCCCGCTGATCAACAATCAGGTCAGCGGCATGATCACGCAGATGGGCAACGGCTTCCATCACGACAGCACGCCGCAGAACGTCAGCTCCGACATCGGCATCGTCGCGGCGGGCAAGACCGCGGCCGGCCAGGCGGCCCAGTACGCGGTCCAGAACGCCCTGCAGGGCACCGCCCTGGACCCGAACGGCAACACCTCGGCCAACGTCGGACAGGCGGCGCAGGACGGCTACGAGGGCGGGGTCTCCTTGGACGGGGCCATCCACCAGGGGGGCAAATGAGCACGACCACCTTGCCGAGCGCGCCGCCGGCCGGTCGCCGCCGCCGGCTGCGGACGCTGACCGCGCTGGCGGCTGTCCTGCTGCTGGCGGCCGTCGCGGCGGTGCTCTGGTGGCGCCCCTGGCGGACGGTCACCCTGCCCGCCCACGCCTGCTGGGGGGTGCTGACGGCCGGCGACCTCCGCCCCCTGGCGGGCGCGGACGGGACGATGACGGCCGCCACCAACACCAGCACGCTGCAGCCCGCGACGCAGGCCACCAATGGCGGCTACCTCTGCCCGCTGTCCTGGCAGGGCGGCCAGGCGCCGCACTACCTGGGCGGCGGACCGAAGATCGCGCTGTACACCGCGGCGGAGCTGCGCCGGGCCCGGGCGGCGGACGCGAGCCGCGGTGCGGTGCGGTCGCTGTCCCTCGGACCCGGGAACATCGCATGGCAGGCGTCCGGCGACTACTCACTGAGCCTGGCCGTCCCGTGCACCTTCCGGGACCCGTTCTCGGGGCAGTCGGCCGACGGCTACGCCCGCGTCTCGATCGACGCGACCCCGAGCCCCCGCGGCTACCCGGCCCCGCCCGGCGAGGTGCGCCAGGCGGACGCGCAGATCGTCCTCAAGCTGGCCAAGGCCTTCGTGGAGCAGTACCCCTGCACCGCCGCCAGGCTTCCGGCGAGCACTCCGTCGATTCCGGCCTACCCCGGATCGTAGAAGGAAGGCGGAACCGCCGTGTGGGACAACGGCAACGAGCCCAAGGACTACCACCAGGAGAACCAGTACGACTACTACGACCGCGGCAACTGGTTCCGCCGGCTCTGGCGGGAGAACCGCGCCGCGGCGATCGCGGTCTGGCTCGGCCTGGCGGTCGTCTGCGTCATCCTCTTCCTGATCAACCGCTGAGCCCCGCGGGGGTGGGAAGCGGGAGCCGGTGTCTTGGACACGACAGTGGTTGCTAGCCTCGGTGCGAGCGGCTACTGAGGTTGGGGGAGCGGTGGAGTCGACGGGGGCCGATGGGCTTGGCGCGCTCATCGAGGCGGTCTGGGCGGGGCGTGGGTGTCCGGGCGAAGAGCTGATCGCGGGGTTCCGCGCGGCGCGGGTGGTGTGTCCGCTGACGGCGGAGGGCGCCTTGCGGGGCGCCGACTCGGGTGGGGTCCACTGGCTGTTCGCGTTCACGTCGGAGCGGGCGTTGGCGGTGTTCGCGCGGGCGCGCGGGGCGGGAGACGAGCGCTGGGAGTTCGCGCGGGTCGAGGGCGGGCGACTGCTCGACGTGGCGCTGCCGGCGGTCGGGAGACCGGCCGGGGTCGCCGTCGACGTCGCGTCGTCGCGGCCGATGCTGCTGCCGCCGGTGGCGGGGGTCGTCCCGGCGGAGACGGAGGCGGCGGTGGCGATGGCTGGGACGGTGGCGCGGTGAGCGGAGACGGGGACGGGTACGCGGTCGACCCGCAGACGCTGCGGCAGGCCGGCGCGGGCATCCAGGAGGTCATCGACACCCTCAAGCCGCTGGGCATCGGCGGCTCGGCCGACGAGGGCCGCGGTTTCTCCGGCCTGGAGCTGTCCGGGATGCAACTCGGCAGCGCCGCTCTGAAGTCCACGCTGGACGGGTTCTGCGAGCGCTGGTCCTGGGGCGTGCGCTCGCTGGTGCAGGACGGCAACGAGATCGCCCACCGGCTGGGCCTGTCGGCTGGGCTCTACCACGACCAGGAGCAGTACGCGCTGGGCGTGCTCAAGGACGTGGCGAACGCAGCGATCGGCAACCCGCACGCGAGCAGCGACCAGGTGGAGAAGGAGTCCTACAGCCAGATGGTGGAGGGGGACGCGCCGGACTACAGCGCGAAGTCCTTCGCCGACGCCGGCCGGCACACCGAGGAGGTGTGGTCCGGGGAGACTAAGGACCTGAAGGAGTTGGGGCTCAAGGCCGCCCTGCCGGGCGTGGGTGAGGCGCTGGTGGACTCCGGCGAAGCCAAGAAGCTCCCCGGGATGGGGTGAGCGGCCGCATGGGGCTCGGAGATCTGATCAACAGCGTCGGCGACGGCCTGGAACACGCCGCCCAGGGCGTCGAGCACGGCGCCGGTTCGCTCGTGGACGGCGCCGCCCACCTGGCCGGGGACGGCCTGAACGCGGTCGGCCTGCACTCGGCGGCGCAGAGCGTGGACGAGTTCGGCGACCATGTCGCGGACCGCCTGGGCGCCTCCGTGGCGGAAGCGGAGTTGGGGGAGTCGGACGACCCGAAGGACCTGCTGCACGGCGACGCCGGGGCGATCGGCAGGACCGCGCAGGCGCTGCGCAGGTTCCACGAGGGCTTCGAGAACGCTTTCCAGGCGCTCTCCCGCCTGGAGACCGGGGATTGGCAGGGACAGGCCGCACAGGCCTTCCAGGCCAAGTACCTGGAGCACCCCAAGCGGTGGGCGGACGCCGCCGACGCCTGCGCGCGGGCCGCGTTGGCGCTGGAGTCGTACGCGCGGACGGTGACCTGGGCCCAGGGCCAGGCCCGGCAGGCGATCACGCAGTACGCGGCCGCGCAGAAGCTCACCGACGGGCACAACCAGCAGGTCGAGGCCTACAACCAGAAGGCCATCGCCTGGAACTACGGCGTCCAGCATCACCTCGCGCCGCCGCCGGGCACGGAGAAGCCGCTGCCACCGCCCTCGGAGGATCCCGGCGCCCCCGGCCGCGCCCAGGCCCGGCAACTCCTGGACGCCGCCCGCCGCCAGCGCGACGCCGCCGCCGAGGACGCCGCCCGCGCGCTCGCCGCCGCGACGGCGACGGCGCCCAGGGAGCCCTCGTTCCTGGAGCGGATGTACGACGACGGCCACGACCTGGTGCAGGACGCAAACACCGAGCTCCTCCACTTCACCGGCGGCATCGCCAAGGGTGCCGTCGGCATCGTCGACTTCGCCCGCTCTCTCAACCCCCTCGACCCGTACAACATCACCCACCCCGCCAGCTACCTCGACGGCCTCTCCACCACCGCCGCCGGCCTCGTCCACGCCGCCGACCATCCGACCGTCCTCCTCAAGTCACTGGTCGGCTCCGGCTGGACCACCGACCCGGCTCAGGCCCTGGGCAACCTCATTCCCAACATCGCCCTCACCGTCGCCACGGACGGCGCGGGCGCGGCGGAGGGTGCGGGCGCCGACGTGGCAGCCAACGCCGGCGAGCGCTCAGCGGTCCGCGCCGGCGAGGACGCGGCGGTCAACGGCGCCAGGGACCTCGCGACCACGAACGCGACCGCCGACTCCTCCCAGGCGGCGGCGCTGCACGCGACCGACGAAGGCGCTCAGGGGTCCTTCGCCCGGGCGACAGCCCAGCTCGATGGGGCCCGGCCGAATCTGGCGAGCGCGGACGCCGGGGCGGCGCAGGGCGTTGACGCCGCTGGGTCTGGGCTCGGAAAGGTGCCCGAGGTCCAGACCCCCAATCTTGACGTGGCAGACGCTACGGCGCGCGAGAGCATGCAGGACGCGAGTACCGGCCTGGACCACGTGGCCGATGCGAAGCCTCCGAACCTCGACGGCATGACGGATTCCCCGGGCCCAGAGACTGAGCCGTCACGGATCGCCAGGGCGCTGGAGCCGGATCGGTATCCGTCGTTCACGGACGAAAGCGCCGCCCTGGAGAAGGAAGGCGATGCGGGAGCCGATCTCACTCAAGCTGAGAAGTCACTCAATGAATTGAAAGGTCCTCGCCGGTCCGATGATGCCGGTAATCCTTCCGGGGCCCCGCAGCCGCCTCCCCGGCGACTGGCGATCACGGACAACAGTCCTCAAACTGCGCGCGCACTTGCGGAATTGGGGCAGGTTCCGGCCGAGATCTTCAACAAGGTCTCGGCCTACCTCGCGGAGATTCCGGGCGGGGGTATGAGCATCGGAGACGCCCCCCTGACCCAGCTGCCCGGTGGGGAGGTGCTGACCGGGGCACCGCGTGGCTGGCCCGAGGGTTCGTCCTGGAATGATGTCGCCGGGGTCTACATACCGGGGAGCCGCCGACTACTGATCAACTCCGGTGGTGCCAGCGCAAGCGGAAGCGTCCCCATTCATGAGTTCGGACACGCGGCGGACGACGCACTCGGCAACCTCAGCGCCGGTGCGGATTTCGCCGAAGTGCAAGGCAGGATGCAGTCGGCGATGAGTGATACCTCGACCTGGAACAGTTACTACGACCACCCCAGTGAACTATGGGCCGAGGGCTTCGCCGCATGGACCCAAGGCGGCGACAGTATGCTGCACCTGACGGCGGGCAACGCGGACGCCGCCGAGATCTTGAAGGGCTACTACGATGGAATACTCCGCTAGTGGAACGCCGATGCTGGATACCGACGGCGAAACCATCCTCATCCGCTCAGGTGGGCGGACCGAGGAGGGGATCTTCTACGACGGTTTCGTCAAGGTGCGCCCCGGCGAGGACCGCTACGACGAGCTGCTGCCGGAGGCCCGGCGTCACCCCGTCCCCGAACGCCCCGAGCCGACCCGACAGCCCGACCCCGAAACCATGGCCATTCTGATGCGAGCAATGGAGGACACCGACTGACCGCCCGAGCCCCTGATGCAGGGATGGAACTGTCCCGGTCCGGAGAAAGGCCGTGGCGCCGCCGACTGTAGAGCTTGGTTTGTGGCGGCGCCTTGGTCGCGTCCGGCGGCTCAGTGCCCCCGCGCGATCCACTCCTCCAGGTGCGGGGATTCCGCGCCGATGGTGGTGGTGGGGCCGTGGCCGGTGTGGACGGTGGTGGTCGGGGGGAGGGTGAGGAGGCGGTCGCGGATGGAGTGGATGATGGTGGGGAAGTCGGAGTAGGAGCGGCCGGTGGCGCCGGGGCCGCCGGCGAAGAGGGTGTCGCCGGTGAAGAGGGCGTCCAGGTCGGGGGCGTGGAGGCAGACCGCGCCGGGGGCGTGGCCGGGGGTGTGGAGGACGGTCAGCTCGACCCCGGCGACCTCGATCCGGCGGCCGTCGGAGAGCCAGCCGTCCGGGTCCCGGTCCGGGTGGGTCTGCTTCCACAGGACGCGGTCGTCCAGGTGGAGGAGGATCGGCGCGCCGTCGTAGCGCGCGGAGAGCTGCGGCGCGGCGTTGACGTGGTCGTTGTGGGCGTGGGTGCAGACGATGGCGGTGAGCCTCCGGTCGCCGACCGCCTCGGCGATGGCGTCTGCGTCGTGGGCCGCGTCGATGACCACGACCTCCGAGTCGTCGCCGACGATCCAGACGTTGTTGTCGACGTCCCAGCTGCCGCCGTCCAGGGTGAACTGGCCCGAGGTGACCAGGTGTTCGATGCGCGCTCCGCCGCCGGAGGCGCCCGTGCCCGCGCCCGTGCCCGCGCCCGCCATCAGAAGACCACCACCGAGCGCAGCACGTCGCCGTGGTGCATCCGGTCGAAGGCCTCCTCGACCTGGTCCAGGGCGATGGTCTCGGTGACGAAGGCGTCCAGGTCGAGCCGGCCCTGCCGGTAGAGGTCGATCAGCATGGGGAAGTCACGGGACGGCAGGCAGTCGCCGTACCAGCTGGACTTGAGCGAGCCGCCGCGGCCGAAGACGTCCAGGAGCGGGAGCTTGAGCTCCATCTCCGGGGTGGGCACGCCGACCAGGACGACCGTGCCGGCCAGGTCGCGGGCGTAGAAGGCCTGCTGGTAGGTCTCGGGCCGGCCGACCGCGTCGATCACCACGTCGGCGCCGAAGCCGCCGGTGAGCTCGCGGATCGCCTCGATCGGGTCCGTGGAGCGGGAGTTGACGGTGTGGGTGGCGCCCAGCCTCTCGGCGGTCGTCAGCTTGCGGTCGTCGATGTCCACCGCGATGATCTTCCCGGCGCCGGCCAGCCGGGAGCCGACCACCGCCGCCGCGCCGACCCCGCCGCAGCCGATCACGGCCACGCTGTCGCCGCGCCCGACGTTGCCGGTGTTGATCGCCGCGCCGAGGCCGGCCATCACCCCGCAGCCGAGGAGTCCGGCCGCGGCCGGGGAGGCCGCCGGGTCCACCTTGGTGCACTGGCCCGCGTGCACCAGGGTCTTGTCGGCGAAGGAGCCGATGCCGAGGGCGGGGGACAGCTCGGTGCCGTCCTCCACGGTCATCCTCTGCTTCGCGTTGTGGGTGTTGAAGCAGTACTGCGGCCGCCCGCGCAGGCAGGCGCGGCACTCCCCGCACACCGCACGCCAGTTGAGGATGACGAAGTCGCCCGGGGCGACCCCGGTGACGCCCTCGCCGACCTCCTCGACCACGCCGGCCGCCTCATGCCCGAGGAGGAACGGGAACTCGTCGTTGATCCCGCCCTCGCGGTAGTGGAGGTCGGTGTGGCAGACCCCGCAGGCCTGGATTCTCACCACGGCCTCGCCCGGGCCCGGATCGGGGACGATCACCGTCTCCACGCGGACCGGCTCGCCCTTGCCCCGGGCCACCACGCCTCGTACCTGCTGCGCCATGCGGAGACTGCCTTCCTTCGGTGACTGACTGGCCGACCGATCGACGGCCGACCGGCCGGCTGGCTGATCGCAGGCGGGGATGCGCCTGCCAGCTGATTGTCTCCGGTCAGCGCGGCGGATGCCACGACTCGTTCACCCAGTGGAAGCCGGTCCGGGCGGGCGGTCGGCGGGTCGGTCGGTACTCAGGCGCAGGTGGGAGTGGGGCTCGGGGTGGGCGAGGTGGAGTCGCTCGGGGAGGCGGACGGGTCGGCGCTGGCGCCGGCCGTGGCGGACGTGGAGGTGGACGCGGAGGCCGACGCGCCGGCCGTCGCACCGGAGGTGGGCGACGGGGACGGCGAGCCCGTGGGGCTCGGGCTCGGGCTCGGCGAGGTGCTGGTGCAGCTCGGGGACGGGCTCGGGCTGCTGCTCGTCGGTGAGGTGGACGGGGTGGGCGACGGGGAGGACGGGGTGCCGCCGCCGCCCGCCCCCGAGGTGCCGCCGGAGCCGGTCCCGGACCCGGAGCCAGACCCCCCGCCCGGCCGCGTGGTGATCGCGCCGCCCGGTGTGACCCCCGACCCCGCGGAGCCGCCCGTGGAGCCCTTCGTCCCGGGGGCGGTCGGCGTGCTCGGCGTAGGCGAGGCGGTCGCGGTGGGCCCGGCGCCGGCCAGGTACGGGTTGCTCTTGGTCTTGGCGCCCTTCGCCCCGCCCGTGCCGCCGGCCCCGGCGACGCCGCCGTTGGGTATCGCGCCGTGGTCCTTGTAGTACCGGTACCAGGACAGCACCGAGGAGAGGTACGCCGAGGAGTAGTTGTAACCGAGGATGGCCCGGTTCATGTCGGTCTGGCGGCTGAGGTCGCGAGAGCCGGCGCAGAGGTAGTCGCCGGCGGAGAGGGCCGCGTCGTAGACGTTCTCCGGGTCGGCCTTGCCGTCCCCGTTGCCGTCCACGCCCCAGGTGCTCCAGGTGGAGGGGATGAACTGCATCGGGCCCTCGGCGCGGGCCCAGCCGCTGCCGTCGTGGACGGCGGCGAAGCCGTTGCCGTTGAGCACCGGGCCGAGGATCGGGCTGCGGGCGGTGCCGTCGGCGCTCACGTTCCCGCCCTCGGCCTGCCCGGACTCCACCTCGCCGATCGCGGCCAGCAGCTGCCACGGCAGATGGCAGCCGGGCTGCGAAGCGGCGAGCCGCTGCTGGGCGTTGAGGTAGGCGGCCATCACGATCGCGGGTATCGAGGCGCCGCCCTCCACCACCGAGCCGCCCGGGCCGGAGGGCGAGCTGCCCGGGGTGGGGGACTGGGTGGGGCCGAGGGAGGTGCTGCCGGGCGGGGTGATCGGGCCGAGACCGGGTGAGCCGCCGTCGATCGAACCCCCGGCGGAGGCCGAGGAGTCGGCGTGGTGGGCGCCGGACAGCCCGCCGAGGGAGGCGAGCCCGGCCTGCGAGCCGCCGAGGAGAATCAGGGCGGCGCCGCCGGTCAGCAGCCCGCGCGCGCTGATCTGGGCCCTGCGGATCCCCTTGCGGTCGCGCAGTCGGCGTCTGGCGTATTTGCGGCGGATCACCGGCGGCTGCTGCGGCGGCTGTTGCTGCTGCTCAGGCGGCTGCATGGGGGACACACCTCGACGACGGACGGGGAGAGACGGACGCCCGACAGGCTATGCAATCGGTGTGACAGGCGACAGGGGGCGGCTCGTTATTCGTTGGAATTTGTGATCTGTTCACAGACGGTTTGTCAGGTCTGGGGAATTTGCCCAGAGTGCCGCTGTCACACCGGGATTGACGGTTCGTCGGAGTCCGCGCGGAAAGCGGAGCGGAAAGCTCCGCGCAGCGGGCCGAGCCGCTGGTGGCGGCGGGTCAGCCGCCGCGGTGGTGGGCGGCGAGCCCGGGGTGGTCGGCGACGACCGTCGCCGAGCCGGGGGCGATCTCGGTGAAGCCGGCGTCCCGGACCACCGGCAGGCCGGAGGCCAGCAGCCGGGACCAGAGGGCCCGGCCGGGGGTGCGCACCGCGAGCGGAAAGCCGTCCGCGGCCCAGCGCTCGCGCTCCGGGTCCGGCAGGGCCCACCAGGCCAGCTGGGCCGCGTGCCCGGCCTGGGCCATCGCCTTCCCGGTGGACATCGCCACCTCCGGGCTCAGCCACAGCACCGGGGTGCCCGGCTCCGGCGGGGCCGGCGCGGCCGGATCGTCCAGCTCGGTGCCGGAGACCTGGAGCTTGGACAGCTCCTTCGGCCAGCCGTCCAGCGGGATCGGCGGGTAGACCCGGACCTCCGCCGGGTTGACCTGGGCGCTGCCGGTCACGGTGAGTCCGGGCAGGGCGGCCGCCCGGCGCCACTCGGCTCCGCGCGCCCGCCGTACCACCTTGCGGATCCGGGCGTCCTCCCAGGCCTCGACGGCGGCCCGCCACTCGCCGTCCTCCCGGGTGGTGCGGTCGTCGGTGAGCAGGGCGAGGACCGCGCGGCCGGCCGCCTCCAGCGCGTCGGTGTGCGCCGGGGGCGCGTCCTTCTCCACGCGCACGACCAGCGGCAGGACGTACTGCGGCGAGAGGTCCCGGGGGTCGGAACCGGAGCCGGAGCCTGAACCGGGCTCGGAGCCCGGGGCGGAACCCGGCTCGGAACCCGGCCCGGAGCCCGGCTCGGAGCCCGGGTCGGCGTCGCGGAAGGTGTCTGTGCTGCTCACCCGCCCAGTCTGACATCCCGGTCAGCCGGCCGCCCCGACCACCTCCCCGGCGAGCGCCCGGATGTCGCCCGAGGTGCCGGTGGCGAAGGTGTGCGGGGCCTTGGCCCAGTCGTCGCCGTAGGCGTACCAGTCGACGGCGGCCGGCGGCTCGCCGCTCGTCAGGGCGGTCCGCAGGGTGCCGAAGTACAGGGCCCAGCGGGGGGCGTAGTACTGGCCGAGGAGGTCCTTCCACTCCCGGTTGGCGTAGTCGGCGAGCCCGGCCGCCCAGCCGTCCCGGGTGCCCCAGACGGTGTAGAGGCTGAGCAGGTCGTACTTCAGCTCGGGGGTGGCCGCCGCCGCGTAGCGGGTGCCCAGGAGGAAGTCGGGGGAGGTGCCGACGACCCGGTCGTCCAGCTTGATGAGGGAGAGCCACTCCCGGGTCAGGAGGTCGAAGCGGGCCAGGTCCTTCGCCTGATAGGCGGCGTCGATCTCCGGGAGCAGCGTGCGCGAGCGGTTGGCCAGCACCTGCCGGGCCACGTCGGCCAGGTCGTAGGCGTACGGACCGCGCTGCACCACGCTCGGCGCGGCGGCCAGCAGTTGCGGGAGGGCCCGGGCGAAGGCCTTCGCGTCGTAGCGGACGTAGTGCGGCGACCAGGTGGCCGCGGACTGGGGGGTGAGGTTCGGCTGGGCGGCGAAGAGGCCGTCCGCGGCCTCGCTCCAGCCGTCCGCCGGCTCGGCGTACGCGGTCCGCGCGAGGGTGGTCCAGGCCTCCGCGGCCGCGTCGCTGCCGTACCGGCCGAGGGCGTACGAGCGCAGCCAGCCGGCCAGGTCGAAGGAGCCGCTGTGCCAGGGGAGTTCGGCCAGGAGCTCGAAGGCGGCGGGGTTGTTGTCGAAGCCCTCGGGCATGATCGCCACTCCGGCCTCGTCGGAGCCGGCCTTGGCCTGCGCGGCGTAGTAGCGGTCCAGCCAGACCTGCAGGTTGGCGCCGAGGGTGGTGTGCCCGCCGAAGTCGTAGATCGAGCCGAAGGCGTAGGGCACGCCGGGCCAGTCCTGTTCCCGGTTCCAGGTGGCGTAGCGGTCCGAGAGGCCGTCCACGATCAGCATCTTCCGCTTGTCCGTGACCCCGGTCAGCACGGCCGGCTTGGGGTTGGACTGCCAGCCGAGGATGGCCCACACCGCGTTCGGATGGGCGGTGCGCAGGGCGTGCTCGACGGCGGTGGCGGCGGCGGTGACGTCCACGTTCCCGGGTTCGCCGCCCTCGTGCAGCGGGTCCATCTTGTACATGCCGCTGGGGCCGAGGATGCGGTCGGAGAGCCGGTAGTAGGCGGCGGCGACCTCCGGGAAGAGGCCGTCGGTGGGGGCCAGCCAGCCGGGGCGCTGATAGCCGTTCCAGGTGCCCTGCGGGACGACGTCGGTGCCGGGGTGGCGGTCGGCGAAGTCGGCGGGGACGGTGCCGAAGTAGCCGGGGAGCGCCGGGGTCATCCCCAACTCCCGCGCCCGGTCGGCGATTCGGCGGCCGAGGGCGGCCCGGGCGTCGATCGTCCGCTGGGTGATCGGGGCCTGGTCGGAGGAGAGGTTCTGCAGCAGCCACCACGGCTGGTGGGCGGGCTGCGGGATCCAGGACCGCATCTGCGCCGCGCTGTAGCCGAACTCCTCGAAGAGCTGCTGGTAGACGGCCTCGGCGCCGACCGTCACATACACCTCGTTGACGCCGTGGAGGGCGAGGACGTCCAGCGTGCGCTGCCAGCCGGACCAGGAGAGGTTCGGATCGGTGTATCCGTCGTTGGTGTCGTTGAAGACGAAGCGGTTGCGGGCGTCCGCCGACTCGCTGATCGGTGCGGCCGGGGCGGGGAGTTCGGCCGGCAGTACGGGCGGGGCGGCCGGGCCGCCGATGTTCACGTCCGCGTGGGCGACGTACTTGAGGTACCAGCCGGCGCCCATGGTGAGGGCGCTGGTGGTGGTCGCGGCGACCTCGATGTCGCCGGGACGGCCGGAGAGGGTGAAGCGCTCGGCGGTGCCGGGCACCAGGGAGAGGTGGATCTGCGCGGCGGCGCGGGCGCCGATCGTGCGCCGCAGCACGCCCGCGGCGGCGCTGGTCCCGCCGGAGGCGGCCGCGCCGGTCCCGCCGGAGGCGGCTGCTCGCGGGTGGCCGGCGGCGCCGTGTGCCGCGGACCCTCCGGCCATCACCATCCCGATCGCCGCCGCGACCGCGGCCAGCCGTCGTCTCCACGCCATGCGGTGCTCTCCCGATGCTCGAAGCTGCTCGGTATGGACGCCGTGCGAACAACTTCACCAACATGACACCGCCCTGACGCCCCGTCAACCACTCGCCCCACGCCTGAGCCGGCGTGCGGAGGCCGTCGCGGCCAGGGGCGCGGCGCCGGTGCGGGCGGGCGCGCCGTTTCCCGCGCCCCTTACCGGGGTGGGGGTGAGCGGTCGTCGGCTTCTTCGCGCCCACGGAGCGGCCTCCGTCAGTACGGGGGGCGGGTCAGGGCCGTCGCGCGGCATGCCGCCGGGCTGCCCCAGGCGTCCCGCAGCGGGCGCGCCTTGCGGAGCCAGAGGGAGAGGTCGAGCTCTTCGGTGTAGCCGATCGCGCCGTGGAGCTGGAGGGCCGTCCGCGCCGCCGTGTACCCCGCCTCGCCGCAGGCGGTCTTGGCCATGGCCACTTCGGCCGGATCCATCGACAGCGCCGCCGCGTACAGCAGCGGCTGGGCGAACTCCACCGCGATCAGCGCGTCCGCCAGCCGGTGCTTGACCGCCTGGAAGGAGCCCACCGCCACCCCGAACTGCCTCCGCTGCCCGACGTATGCGACGGTCTGCGCAAGCAGCGCCCGGGCCACGCCCAGCGACTGGGCGGCGGTGAGCAGCCGGGCCCAGAGCGCGGCCCTGCGGTAGGCGGCGGAGACCCGCCGGCCGACGGCGAGCTGCGAGGCGCCGGTCGCCGCGCCCGCCGCGCCCGCTGCGCTCGCCGCGCTCGCCGCGTCCGTCGCGCTCGCCGTGCCCCCTGCGCTCGCCGCGCTCGCCGCGCCCGCGCCCGCCGACGGGCGGAAGAGTCGCCGTGCCGGGTCCTGGGAGGCGAACGGCCCCGCCAGCGAGCCGGGTCGACGGGCCAGCAGCCGCCCGTCCGCAGTGGCCTCAAGCACCAGTTCCGCCGCGTCCGCGTCCAGCGCATACCGCTCGCCCACCAGCGTCGCCGCCGCCTCGCCGGAGGCGATCCGCGGCAGCCACTCCTTCGCCGGGCCCTCGTCCCCGCCGCCCGGCCCGGCGAGCTCCGCCAGCAGTACGGCCGCCGCCGCCGTCTCCACCACCGGCCCCGGCACCGCATGCCGCCCCAGCTCCACCCAGGCCACCACCGCCTCCACCGGCAGCCGCCCCACCCCGCCGTACGCCTCCGGCACGGCCAGCGCGAAGACGCCCGCTCCGGCGAGCCGCGACCACACCGCCCGTCCGGGCCCGTGGTCCCCGGACGCCCAGGCCCGGACCGCCGCCGGCACGCCGGCCGCGCCGAGGAGCCCGTTCACCGACTGCCCGAACTCCCGCTGCTCGGCGTCGAGGAGGAAGCGCATCAGCGGCGTCCCTTCGGCAGGCCGAGCAGCCGCTCGGCGATGATGTCCCGCTGGATCTCGTTGGTGCCGGCGTAGATCGGGCCGGCCAGCGCGAAGGTGTAGTCCTCCGCCCACCCTCCCGGGGCCTCGGCCAACTCGCCCTCCGGGCCCAGCAGTTCGAGGGCGGTCTCCTGCAGCCGGATGTCGTACTCGGACCAGAAGACCTTGTTCAGACTGGACTCGGCGCCGATCGCCTCGCCGGCTGCGAAGCGGGAGGCGTTGGCGTAGGTGAAGAGCTGGTACGCCCGCGCGCCGGCCACCGCGTCCGCGACCCGGTCGCGCCAGGTCTCCGGCGAGCCGGCCGACTCCCACAGCCGCCGCAGCCGCTCCGCCGCCGCCAGGAACCGCCCCGGCGACCGCAGCGTCAGCCCGCGCTCGTTGCCGGCCGTGGACATCGCCACCCGCCAGCCCTGACCGGGCTCGCCGATCACGTCCGCGTCCGGGACGAAGACCCGGTCCAGGAAGAGTTCGGCGAAGGCCGGCTTGCCGTCCAGGCGTCCGATCGGGCGGACCGTCACCCCAGGCGCGCACAGGTCGAACATCAGATAGGTGAGCCCCTGGTGCGGCTTGGCGGTGCCCTGCTCACTGCGGAAGACGCCGAACGCCCGGTCGGCGAAGGCCGCCCGCGAGGACCAGGTCTTCTGGCCGCTGAGCAGCCAGCCGCCGTCCGCCCGCTCGGCGGTGGAGCGCAGCGAGGCCAGGTCGGAGCCGGCCTCCGGCTCGGACCAGGCCTGCGCCCAGACCACCTCGCCGCTCGCCATCGAGGGCAGCACCCGCGCCCGCTGCTCGTCCGTGCCGTGGTCGAAGAGGGTGGGGGCGAGGAGGTTGATGCCGTTCTGGGAGACCCGGCCGGGGGCGCCGGCCGCGTAGTACTCCTCCTCGAAGACCAGCCAGCGGAGGATGTCGGCGCCGCGCCCGCCGAACTCTACCGGCCAGGAGACCACCGACCAGCGGTCGGTGTGGAG
This sequence comes from Phaeacidiphilus oryzae TH49, assembly GCF_000744815.1. Lineage (NCBI taxonomy): Bacteria > Bacillati > Actinomycetota > Actinomycetes > Kitasatosporales > Streptomycetaceae > Phaeacidiphilus > Phaeacidiphilus oryzae. The sequence goes on along the minus strand of NZ_JQMQ01000005.1, from coordinate 1,359,138 downwards.
TTCGCGCTCCCAGGCGCGGTGGGCGGCGAAGCCCTCGGCGGTCTCCAGGGAGGGCAGCGGCCGGGCCGGCACATGGTCGGCGAGCCAGGCGCGGGCCTCGGCGCGGAACTCCCGCTGCTCGGCGGTGAACTCCAGATCCACGATCAGGAACCGGCCTTTCCGTCGGCCGCGTCGGCCCCGGCTGTGCCGCCGGACGCGCCCTTCCCGCCGGACGCCGTGTCGGCGCGGGCCGAGTCCCGCATCGAGCGGGCGTCCATCCCGCCGAGCGCGTCCCCGCCGCCGGTCTCGGCGTTGTGGGCGTGGGCGAGATGGTGGAGGCCGAAGACCGAGTCCATCCCGGCGTGCATCCCCTGGAGATCCTCGGCCTGGTTCACCGCCCGCTTGGTGAGGGCCAGGCCGAACCGCGGCATCCGGGCGATCCGCTCGGCCAACTCCATTGTCGCGTCGGCGAGTTCGGCCCGCGGTACGACCCGGTTGACCATCCCCACCTGGTACGCCCGCTCGGCGCTCATCCGGTCGCCGGTGTAGAGGAACTCCTTGGCGATCCGCGGCGGCATGGCCCACGGGTGGGCGAAGTACTCGACCCCGGGGATGCCCATCCGCACCACCGGGTCGGCGAAGAAGGCGTCCTCGCTGGCCACGATCAGGTCGCAGATCCAGGCCAGCATCAACCCGCCCGCCACGCAGGCGCCCTGGACGGAGGCGATGACCGGCTTGGGCAGTTCGCGCCAGCGGCGGCACATCCCGAGGTAGACCTCGGACTCGCGGGCGTAGCGGCTGTCCGCGCCCTGCTTGTCGGTGTGGTCCCACCACAGCCCGGCCCGGCGCTCGTACGGCAGATGGGCGTCCCGCTCGGGGGTGCCGATGTCGTGGCCGGCGGAGAAGTGCTCGCCCTCGCCCGCCAGCACCACCACCCGGACCTCGCCGTCCTCGGCCGCCCGGTAGAAGGCGGCGTCCAGGGCGTAGGTCATCCGCGAGTTCTGCGCGTTGCGGTACCGGGGGCGGTTCATGGTGACGATCGCGACCGGTCCGCGCCGCTCGTAGCGGACTACCTCGTCCGCCGTCTGCTCCTGCTCGCCCATCCCCACTCCCACTCCCTCTCCGGCGGCCGGCCCCTGTCCAACCTGCTTCCCTAACAAGTGTTTGGTAGGTTAACGTACCGCCATGAGTGACGTCGAGACGTTCCGGAACCCGCTGAAGCACCCGCGGTACGTGCCGGGGCACGGCCTCCTCGCCGGTCGCGGCGCCGTCGTCACCGCCGCCGCCGGTGCCGGGATCGGCGGGGCGACCGCCCGCCGGCTGCTGGAGGAGGGCGCCCGCGTACTGATCAGCGACGCCCACGCCCGCCGGCTCAAGGAGTCCGAGGAGGCGCTCGCCGCCGAGTTCGGCCCCGACCGGGTCGCCGCCCAGCCCTGCGACGTCACCGAGGAGCGGCAGGTCCAGGCGCTCCTCGACCGGGCCGCCGAACTCCACGGCGGGCTCGACATCCTGGTCAACAACGCCGGACTCGGCGGCACCGCCGAACTCACCGAGATGACCGACGAGCAGTGGTCCCGCATCCTCGACGTCACCCTCAACGGCACCTTCCGCTGCACCCGGGCCGCCCTGCGGATGATGAAGAGGGCGGGCCGGGGCGGGGTGGTGGTCAACAACTCCTCGGTGATCGGCTGGCGGGCCCAGGCCGGCCAGGCGCACTACGCCGCCGCCAAGGCCGGGGTGATGGCACTCACCCGCTGCGCGGCGGTCGAGGCCGCCGAGTACGGGGTACGGGTCAACGCGGTGGCGCCGACCCTCGCCCTCCACCCCCACCTGGTCAAGGTCGCCACCCCCGAGCTGCTGGAGCGGCTCACCGAGCGGGAGGCGTACGGGCGCTACGCCGAGCCCTGGGAGGTCGCCAATGTCATCGTCTTTCTGGCCAGCGAGTACTCCTCGTACCTGACCGGCGAGGTGGTCTCCGTCTCCGCGCAGCACGCCTGAGCCGACGGCCCGTCATGACGCCTTCGCCCGCCGCCGGTTCGGAGGCCTCGGCGGCCCGTCGCAGGGAGCTCCTGGACACCGCCGCCGAGGTCTTCGCCGAGCACGGCTACAACGCCACCACCGTCCGGCGGATCGCCGAGGCGGCCGGCATCCTGGCCGGCAGCCTCTACTACCACTTCGACTCCAAGGAGTCGATGATCGAGGAGATCCTCACCGGCTTCCTCGACGACCTCTGGCGGCGCTACGACGCGGTGCTCGCCGACCCCAGGCTCGATCCGCGGGCCCGGCTGGAGGCCCTGGTCACCGAGTCCTTCCGGGAGATCGACCGGCACCGGGCGGCGGTGGCCATCTACCAGAACGAGTCCGGGCAGCTCGCCGGCCAGCGGCGGTTCGCCTTCCTCGGCCAGGCCGCCGCCCGCTTCGAGGCGGCCTGGCTCGGCACCCTCCAGCGGGGGGTGGCGGACCGGGTCTTCCGCGCCGACCTCGACCTGCGGCTCGCCTACCGGTTCCTGCGGGACACCGTGTGGGTGGCCGTCTCCTGGTACCGCCCCGGTGGCGGGCACAGCCCCGAGGAGATCGCCCGGCAGTACCTGGCCCTCATCCTCGGCGGCCTGCTGACGCCGCCGGACGACACCCCGCAACCCTCCTGAAGGAGCGTCAACTCCCATGGCCGAGGCCTACATCATCGACGCCGTACGCACCCCCGTCGGCCGCCGCCGCGGTGGTCTGGCGGCGGTCCACCCCGCCGACCTGGGCGCCCACGTCCTCAACGCGCTGGTCTCCCGCACCGGGATCGACCCGGCGGCGGTCGAGGACGTCGTCTTCGGCTGCCTGGACGCGGTCGGCCCGCAGGCCGGCGACATCGCCCGGACCTGCTGGCTGGCGGCCGGGCTGCCGGAGGAGGTGCCCGGGGTCACCGTCGACCGCCAGTGCGGCTCCTCCCAGCAGGCGGTCCACTTCGCCGCGCAGGGCGTCCTCTCCGGCACCCAGGAGCTGGTGGTGGCGGGCGGGGTGCAGAACATGTCCATGGTGCCGATCGCCTACGCCACCCGCGACGCCGCCGTGCCGCTGGGCCTCGCCGACGGCCCGTTCGCGGGCAGCGAGGGCTGGACCGCCCGCTACGGCGACCTGCCGGTCAACCAGTTCGCCGGGGCCCAGATGATCGCCGAGAAGTGGGGGATCACCCGCCGGGAGATGGAGGAGTTCGCCCTCCGCTCCCACCGGCGCGCGGTCACCGCGATCGACGAGGGCCGCTTCGACTCCCAACTCGCACCGATCGCGGGGGTCTCCGCCGACGAGGGCCCGCGCCGGGACACCACCCTGGAGAAGATGGCCGGCCTCGGCCCGGTGCTCCCCGGCGGCAGCATCACCGCCGCCTGCTCCTCGCAGATCTCCGACGGCGCCGCGGCGATGCTGCTCGCCTCCGAGGAGGCGGTCCGCGTCCACGGCCTCACCCCGCGGGCCCGCGTCCACCACCTCTCCGTCCGCGGCGAGGACCCCATCCGAATGCTCTCCGCGCCCATCCCGGCGACCGCGTACGCCCTCAAGAAGACCGGACTCTCCATCGAGGACATCGACCTGGTCGAGATCAACGAGGCCTTCGCCCCGGTCGTCCTCGCCTGGCTCAAGGAGACCGGCGCGGACCCGGCCCGGGTGAACCCCAACGGCGGCGCGATCGCCCTCGGCCACCCCCTCGGCGCGACCGGCGTCCGCCTGATGACCACCCTCCTCAACGAACTGGAGCGCACCGGCGGCCGCTACGGCCTCCAGACCATGTGCGAGGGCGGCGGCCAGGCCAACGTCACCGTCATCGAACGGCTCTGACCCCGCGGAGTGGCCGAAGAGGTCGCACAGGGCCACGCCGGTGCGGGCGACGTCCGTGGTGCCGCGGGTCGCCGGGGTGAGGTCGTGAACCCTCGCGGTCGCGGCCGGCAGGCCGACCACCACGGGCGCCGGGCCGGGCACGTTGAGCCGTCCCCAGAGCGGCGCGGGGGTCGGGACACCCCGGGCAGGCGGTGCTGGGTGGTTACGGCGTGGCCGGGGACGGGGCTTCGGCGGGGAGGGCGGTCAGGCCGGTGAGGACCTGCTGCGCCTCCGTCATGATGCGGTCGATCAGCTGCCGGCAGCTCGGCAGGTCCTCGATCAGGCCGGCCACCTGGCCGGAGGCCAGTACGCCGAGGTCGGTGCGGCCGTCGACCATCGCGGACTTGAGGAGCATCGGGGTGTTGGCGGCCAGCAGGACCTGGCTCCAGGTGAGGGACTTGCCGTGCCGCATGGCCAGGCCCTCGCGGATCATCGCGGGCCAGGAGAGGCCGGAGAGCCTGCGGAAACCGGCCGCCCGGCGGACCGCCTGGGTGAGGGCGCGGACCCGGCCGGCGTTCTCCAGGGCGGCCACCATCTCGGTGCGCAGCATCCGGTGCGGGAGGCCGTCCACCGCCGTGGTGACGGTGACGTCCTTGACCGTCGCCGCCAGGTACTTCGCCTTCACGGCGTCCGGCACGGTGGAGTCCGAGGTGAGGAGGAAACGGGTGCCCATCGCCACCCCCGCCGCCCCGTACGCCAGCGCCGCGACCAGCCCGCGACCGTCGTGGAAGCCGCCTGCGGCGATCACCGGGATGTCGACCGCGTCGACGACCTGGGGGAGGAGGACGGTGGTCGCCACCTCGCCCGTGTGCCCGCCGCCCTCACCGCCCTGCACCACCACCGCGTCCGCGCCCCAGGCGGCCACCTTCTCGGCGTGCCGGCGGGCGCCGATGGAGGGGATGACCACGACCCCGGCGTCCTTGAGGCGGGCGATCAGCTCCTGGGAGGGGGCCAGCGCGAAGGAGGCGACCCGCACCCCCTCCTCGATGATGATCCGGACCCGCTCGGCCGCGTCCCCCGCGTCCGCGCGCAGGTTGACGCCGAAGGGCGCCTCCGTCCTGCCCTTCACCTCCCTTACGGCGTCCCGGAGTTGAGGGACCGTCATGGTCGCGGAGGCGAGGATGCCGAGCGCCCCGGCGTTGGCGGTCGCGGAGACCAGCCTCGGGCCCGCCACCCACCCCATCCCGGTCTGGACGATGGGGTGGCGGACGCCGACCAGCTCGGTCAGCGGCGTGGAGAGCGCCCCGGCGGTCATGCCGGGACCTCGCGGAAGCGGAGCCCGCGGGGGTCGACGACCTCGCGGATCAGCCGCAGCTCCTCGGCGGTGGGCTCGCGGGTGGCCGGGACGTCCCCGGTGACGGCGAGCGCGAAGCCGGTGGCCTCGGCGACCTCCTCGACCGTCACCCCGGGGTGGACGGAGGCCAGCCGCATCCGCCGGTCCGGCGTCTCGAAGTCGAACACGCCGAGGTTGCTGACCACGCGCGGGATCCGGTGGAAGCGGGTGGCCGAGGGGCCCGCCGCGGCGGCCCGGTCGTAACCGATCCCGCAGACCATGTCCACCGCCGGCACGAAGACCCGTGCCGAATGCCTCGGCACCCAGTAACTGGTCGGGTTGTTGGCGGTGTTGGCCGCCGCCCCGCGCACCCCGAGCAGCTGGCGCGAGGGCCGCGCCCAGTCGCCGATGCAGGAGATGTTCTGGTTGCCGTACCGGTCGATCTGGCTGGCGCCCATCATCACGTGCCGGCGGCCGGTGGCCAGGAAGGAGAGGTGCTGGCGGTACGGCAGCCAGCCCTCCACCGCCTCCGGAGCGCCGCCGACCGGCGGGACGTCCGCCATCAGCAGCGCCTCGCCGTCGGTGAGCAGCAGGTCGGGGGAGAAGGTGAGCCGGGCCAGGCGCGCACCGGCCTGCGGGACCAGCCCCATCGGGCTGGCCAGTACCTCGCCGTCGCCGCGCCAGGCCTCGGCGCAGGCGAGGACGCAGTAGTCGGCGCGGGTGGCCTGGGCGGTGAGCTGAGTGGCCGTCACTTCGCCTCCTCCTTCCGCTCCTTGTGCCAGTCGTCGACCGCCCGCTGGTACTCCTCCTCGCTGCGCGGACCGGTCAGGAAGCGGGCCCTGAAGGCCGCCCAGGCCTCCGGATCGCCCGCGCTCTCGGCGTAGTGCCGCTGAAACGCCTCGTCCCGGTCGTAGTCGGGGGCGCAGGAGGTGAAGTGGGCGCCGTTCGGGGCCTCCACCACACCGGTCACCGAGGCCCGCTTCACCAGCAGCGTCTGCGGGGGCCCGGCCTTGGCGAACTCCGCGCTGTCGACGAGGCGTTCGCAGGAGAGGTACGCCTCGTCTGCGGCGTCGCAGAACAGGTCGTCGAAGTACGGGTCCGGGCCGAGGTACTGGCCGTTGCCGGCCCGGTCGGCGCGGTTGAGGTGGACCAGGGCCGCGTCCATCCGCAGCCCCGGCACGGCGACCAGCTCCTCGCCGTCCTCGTACGGTGAACGGACCGTCCGCAGCCGCGGGTTGACGCGCAGGACGTCGGAGCCGAGGCCGCCGCGGGTGGGCAGGAAGGGCAGCCGCTGGGCGCCGGCGGTCAGGCCCCACATGAACATCGCCTCGTCCAGCTCGGTCAGCTCGATGGCGGCCCGCTCCCGGGCCCGCCGGTAGAGCGGTTCCAGTGGGATGGAGTCCATCGTGACGAAGGCCGCGACCAGCTTCCGCACCTTTCCGGCCTCCGCCAGCAGCCCCACGTCCGGCCCGCCGTACGAGACCACCGTCAGATCGCCGAGGTCGCTCCGCAGGATCGCCCGGACCAGGGCCATCGGCTTGCGCCGCGACCCCCAGCCGCCGATGCCCAGGGTCATCCCGCTGCGCAGCCGCGAGACCACCTGGTCGGGGGTCATCGTCTTGTCGGCGGCCATGGCTATCGCCCGTCCCTTCCGAAGGAGTCCCGCACCCGGTCGGCCACGCCGCTGAGGTTCGCCTCGAAGGTGAAGCCCTGCTCGTAGCGGTAGCTGCGGTGGACGTCCACCGGGTCGATCCCGTTCAGCGCCTGCTTGGCCAGCCGCAGCAGCTCGCCGTCCTTGGCCGCGATGTCCCGGGCCAGCTCCATCGCCGCCTCGCGGAGTCGCTCGCGCGGGACGACCTGCCAGACCGAGCCGTGCCGGTGGAGCTCCTCCGCGCCGACCGTCTTCGAGGTGTAGAAGAGGGTCCGCATCAGATGCTGCGGGACCAGCCGGGAGAGGTGGGTGGCCGCGCCGAGGGCGCCCCGGTCCAGCTCCGGCAGCCCGAAGACGGCGTCCTCGGCGGCCACGATCGCGTCCGCGTTGCCGACCAAGCCGATTCCGCCGCCCACGCAGAAGCCCTGCACGGCGGCCACCACCGGCACCTGGCAGTCGTAGACCGCGGCGAAGGCGGCGGCGCAGCCGCGGTTGGCGCCGAGGATGGCGTCGTGCCCGCCGTCGGCGCTGTCCCGCTGGATCTCCTTGATGTCCACGCCGGCGTTGAAGCCGCGCCCCTCGGCGGCCAGGACGACGCAGCGGACGTCCTGGTCGCGGCCGGCCGCGGTGAGGGCGCCGGCCAGCTCGTACCAGCCGGCCACCGGGGGCGCGTTGACCGGTGGGAAGTCGACCGTGACCAGAGCGACGCCCTTTTCCGGGCGGGAGGTGGAGACACCCATCGGTTCTTCAGCTACCTTTCCACCAAACGTTTGTTAGGTGTGACGGTAGCAGCGACTGCCGGGCAACGGAACGGAGGCGGCGACTTGGCTCTGCGGCTGGACCTCGGCGGACGGGTGGCGGTGGTCACCGGCGGAACAAGGGGCGTGGGCGCGGGGATCGCCCGCGCGTTCCTGTCGGCGGGGGCGGAGGTGGTGGTCGGCGCCCGCCGCCCGCCCGCGTCGCCCGTCGGAGCGGACGGCCGGACGGCCGGGTTCGCTGCGGTGGACCTGCGCGACCCGGCCTCCGTGGCGGCCTTCATGGCCGGCGTCGCCGCCCGCCACGGCCGGCTGGACGTGCTGGTCAACAACGCCGGCGGGACGCCGTTCCGGATGCTGGCGGGCTCGGACCCGGTACGGGCGGCCCGGGTGATCGAGCTCAACCTGACGACCGCGGTGACCGCGTCGATCGCCGCCTACCCGCATCTGCGGGCGGCGCGGGGGTCGGTGGTGATGATCGGCAGCGTCAGCGGGCAGCGGCCGTCGCCGGGGAGCGCGGCGTACGGGGCGGCGAAGGCGGGGCTCGCGCATCTGGCCCGCAGCATGGCCGTGGAGTGGGCACCGGAGGTGCGGGTGAACACCGTCACGCTGGGGATGGTGCGGACCGAGCAGGCCCATCTCCACTACGGCGACGAGGAGGGGGTCGCGGCCGTCGCGGCGACCGTCCCGATGGAGCGTCTGGCGACGCCGGAGGAGGCGGGGAGCGCGTGTGTGTTCCTCGCGTCCGATGCGGCCTCCTATGCGACGGGGGCGGACCTCCTCCTCCACGGCGGGGGCGAGCGGCCGGCGTTCCTGGCGGCCGCGACGGTGAACCGAGCCGACTGATCCCCGGCCCTCGGCTCCCTCCCGGGCCCGGCCTCCGCTGCGGGGCGGGGGCGAGGCCACCACACCACAAGGAGCGCTGAGCAATGTCAGGAAATCCCCTCTGCGACGGCCGTGTCGTCGCCCTCACCGGCGCCGGCCGCGGCCTCGGTCGCGCCCACGCGCTCGCCTTCGCCGCCGAAGGGGCGAAGGTGGTCGTCAACGACCTGGGCGTGGGACTCGACGGCCGCCCCGCCGAGGAAGGGCCCGCCCAGCGGGTCGTCGACGAGATCGTCGAGGCCGGCGGCCAGGCCGTCGCCCACGGCGGCGACATCACCACCGAGGAGGGCGCCGCCTCCCTGGTCCGGCTCGCCCTGGACGCCTACGGCCGCCTCGACACCCTGGTCAACAACGCCGGCTTCCTCCGCGACCGGATGCTGGTGAACCTGGACGGCGACGACTGGGACGCCGTGCTGCGGGTCCATCTGAAGGGCCACTTCCTCACCCTCCGCCACGCCGCCGGGTACTGGCGCGCCGAGGCCAAGGCCGGCCGCGCCCCGGACGCCCGGGTCGTCAACACCAGCTCGGGCGCCGGCCTCCTCGGCAGCGTCGGCCAGGGCAACTACAGCGCGGCGAAGGCCGGCATCCTCGGCCTCACCCTGGTCGCCTCCGCCGAACTCGCCCGCTACGGGGTGGCGGTGAACGCCATCGCGCCCTCCGCCCGCACCCGGATGACCGAGCGGGTCTTCGCCGAGGACATGGCCGCCCCCGACCGCCCCGGCGCCTTCGACGCCGCCGCCCCGGAGAACGTCTCCCCCCTGGTGGTCTGGCTCGGCTCGGCGGCCTCCGCCGGGGTCACTGGCCGGGTCTTCGAGGCGGAGGGCGGGCGGATCACCGTGATGGAGGGCTGGCGCCCCGGTCCGACCGCGGACAAGGGCGCCCGCTGGACCCCCGCCGAGGCCGGTGAGACGGCCCGCGAGCTCCTCGCGCGGGCGGAGCGTCCGCAACCGGTCTACGGCGCAAGCTCCTGAGAGTCCCCGCGGAGCCGGCTTTGGTGCAAGACTGTGTTCGGGTACCGCACGGTCGTTGAGGGTTCGGCCGTGTCATATCCCTCCCGCGCGGCGGCGCCGGGGCCCCGGCAAGCCCCCGCCGTCGCGCGGCCTCATCTCTCCCGGGCCCTGGTCGGACCGGCCCGTCCGGCTGCCGCCCGCCCGCCGCCTCCGGCTCGGTGAAGCCCCGGTCGCGCGCGGGCCCCCGCAAGGTGACCGAAAGGCATCTACTCGGGACATAAGTGTGCGAACTGTGTGACAAAAATTGACGGTTGATGAAACCAAACGCGTCCGAGAATCCTCTTATAATCAGCGCGACCGTCTCCACGAGTCGGTCGCCATCGCTTCACGAGACCCATCGCCGGGCGAGCGGAAGCGCAGCAGCAACAGCTCGTCTTCTGCCTACGGATGGGGGCTTCTCGTGGCCGTACAGGACACACCTGCCTCGGGGGCGACCGGCTACCCGGGGGCTCCCGGCGGTCGCGCCGCCGCACGCCGGGCGGGGCACGGCCGGTCCGCGCCGCCACCCCCCGGCAGACACGGCGGCCACGGCGGCCACGGCGGCGGCCGGGGCAGGCGCTCGCGCCGCGGGCGTCCCCGCAAGCGCCGGGGCGGCCGCATCCTGATGGGCCTGGCCGCCTTCATCCTGGTGATAGCCGGCGGCGGATACGTCTACGTCCACCACCTGGACGCCAACATCCAGCACGGCGTGCTGGACGCCGGGACCACCCCGCAGAAGGGGAAGACCATCCCCGGCGTGCTGAACATCCTGGTCATCGGCTCGGACACGCGGAACAGCGCGCTGGACACCAAGCTCGGCGGCTCGGACGACTCGCTGCCGCACGCCGACGTCGAGATGCTGGTGCACGTCTCGGCGGACCACAAGAACGCGACCGTGCTCAGCATCCCGCGCGACACCGACATCGCCATGCCCTCCTGCACCCAGCACGGCCGCACCTTTCCCGGGGCGGAGCACGCCCAGATCACCAACAGCCTGAACCACGGCGCGGGTTGCACGGTGGCCGCGGTGAACTCGCTGACCAAGGTGCAGATCACCCACTACATGGTGGTCGACTTCAGCGGCGTGGTGAACATGTCGGACGCGGTCGGCGGGGTCAGCGTCTGCGTGGACCACAACGTCTACGACCCGGCCTCCCACCTCAAGCTCTCCCGGGGCAGCCACGTCCTCAAGGGGCAGGCCGCGCTGGAGTTCCTGCGCACCAGGCACGGCTTCGGCGACGGCGGCGACGTCGGGCGCACGGTGGCCCAGCACGTCTTCCTCAGCGCGATGATCCGCAAGCTGAAGAGCGCCAGCACGCTGACCAATCCGAGCGACGTCTTCGGTCTCGCCGAGGCCGCCTCCCGGGCCTTCTCGGTGGACGACGGGCTGGACGGCGCGACCAAGCTGGTGAGCCTGGCGAACACGCTGGGCCAGGTGCCGACCGGGCACATCGACTTCGTCACCATGCCGGTGGCCCAGGACCCGTACAATCCGACCGCCTGGGTGGTTCCGGGGCCGGGGGCCACACAGCTCTTCCAGGCGATAGCCGACGACCAGTCGCTGAGCCCGGCCAAGTCGTCCTCCGCCGGGAAGTCCGGGCAGGGGGCGTCGGCCTCGGCGACCGCCGGGCCCGCCATCTCCCCGGCCTCCGTGCCGATCCACGTCCTCAACGGGGCCTACGTCAACGGGGCGGCGGTGCCGGGGCTGGCCGGCGAGGTCCAGCAGAAGCTCGCCGACGCGGGGTACAACGACACCGTCAAGGGCGACACCTCGTCCGTCGCTTCGACGAGAATCCAGTACTCCACCGCGAACCCGCGCTACAAGCAGGAGGCCCAGCAGGTCGCCGCGGCCCTGGGCCTGCCCTCCTCCGCCCTCGATCCGACCGGCACCCACCACTCGCTCTACCTGCTGCTCGGCCCGGACGCCCGCTCGCTCTCCGGGGCCGGCGGCGGTTCGCCGAGCGCCAAGCCCTCGGTGGACATCAAGGCGGCGACGGCCGGCGCGCACACCGAGAACGCCGCGAACGGCACGGGCTGCGCCAAGGCCAACACCTACCCGCTCGGCGGGCTCCCGCCGGACCTCGCCTCCTGGAACGGACTCAGCGTGGAGGAGGCCTACGCCAGGGCCGAGGAGAAGCACATCCCCGACTCCGACAAGTGACCCGAGGCCCCGAGTCCCCGAGGGGTCGGGTGAGGTGACGGGTCGTCAGCGGCGGCCGATCGGCGGCGGTCGCTGGTGGACACTCCCTGCTATCACTCCTATCGCTCCTATCGCTCCGCGCTCTGCGGGCCGTCCAGTTCCCTGAGCCAGTCCAGAAGGAGGCGGTTGACCTCCTCCGGGCGCTCCTGCTGGAGGAAGTGGCCGGTGGCGGGGAGGAGATGGGAGGCGGAGAGGGCGGGGAGAGTGCTGGGGTAGGCGGCGATGGCGTCCGCGAGCCAGGTGGTGGAGGCGTCCAGCGCGCCGCCGATGAAGAGCGAGGGCTGGCGGATCGGAGCTCCCTCGTACGCGGCGAGGTCCGCCCAGTCGCGGTCCATGGTGCGGTAGCGGTTGAGCCCGCCGGTGAGCCCGGTGCGGGCGAACTCGGCGGCGTAGACGTCGAGTTCGGCGGGGGAGAGCCAGGAGGGCAGCTTGTCGCCCGCGGCCGGGAAGCGGTCGCGGAGCCGACCGCCGCGGGAGACGAAGTGCGGGTCTGGCGCGTCCGGCCCCGGCATCGTGTCGGCGGAGAGCGCCGCGTAGAAGCCGGCCAGCCAGCCGCGGACGTCGGGGTCGATCTCGCGCTCCGCGCGGCCGGGCTCCTGGAAGTAGGAGACGTAGAACTCCTCCGCCCCGCCGCTCGCCGCCGCCATCGCGGCGAAGGCCTCGGTCGGGCGCGGCCCGCCCGGCGGCGAGTACGGCACGCTGAGCAGGGCGACCGCGCGGAACAGCTCCGGGCGCAGCAGCGCCGAGCTCGCGGCGATCGTCGCGCCCCAGTCGTGGCCGACCAGCACCGCGGACTCCGCGCCCAGGCCCTCCAGCACGGCGGCGTTGTCCGCGACCAGCTCCGTCATCCGGTAGGCCTCGACCGCCTCCGGCCGGGCGGAGCGCCCGTAGCCGCGGACGTCGATCGCCGCCGCGCGATAGCCGGCCGCGGCCAGCGCGGGCAGCTGGCGGCGCCAGGAGTACCAGGTCTCCGGGAAGCCGTGCACCAGCAGCACGAGTGGTCCGCTGCCCTGCTCCGCGACGTGGATCGGACCGGCGGGGCCGTCCAGCAGCCGGTGTCGGGGATCGGTCATGGGGTCCTCCGGGGCTCGGGTCGGGGCGGGGCGGGGGAGAGCCGTGGCGCCGCGGCGGTCCCGATGATGCGTCAGCCCCGGCTTCCGGAGGGAGGCGAGTTGCCGGAACGGCAAGAACGGGGCGATGGCGGCCCCGCGCGAACGGCCGGACACCCTGGGGGCGCGCCGGTTAGGGTGCGTGGATGATCGATCAGAAATCGCAGGGCTATCTCGCGCGACTCTTCACGCTGGACGGCCGGACCGCCGTGGTGACCGGCGGGAGCTCCGGCATCGGCCGGGCCATCGCGGAGGCTCTCGCCCGGGCCGGCGCGAGGGTGGTGGTCATCGCCCGGCGGGAGGCCGAACTCGCGGCCACCGTCGAGGAGTTGGCGGCCGTCGGCGCCAGTGCGGCCTGGGTGGCCGCGGACCTCGGCAGCCGGGCGGGCGTCCGCGGCGCGGCCGAGCGCGCGGTGGAGCCGTTCGGGGAGCCGGACATCCTGGTCAACAGCGCCGGGATCAACCTCCGCCCGCCGATGGGGGAGCTCGGCGAGGAGGTCTGGGACGCCACCATGGCGGTCAACCTGGAGGCGCCCTACCTGCTGGGCCAGCGCTTCGGCCCCGGCATGGCCGAGCGCGGCCACGGCCGGATCATCCACGTCAGCTCGCAGCAGGCGCACCGGGCCTTCGTGCAGAGCGGCGCCTACGGGGTCTCCAAGGGCGGTCTTGAGTCGCTGGCCCGCTCCCAGGCCGAGGCCTGGTCGGCGCACGGGGTGACGGCGAACACGCTGGTGCCGGGGGTCGTCCTGACGCCGCTGAACGCGCGCATCGCCGCCGACCCGGAACGGGCGGCCGCGCTGGCGGCGCGCACCATGGTCGGCCGGAACGGCCTGGCCGAGGACTTCGCCGGGGCGGCGGTCTTCCTGGCCAGCGACTCCGCGGCGTACGTCACCGGGCAGTCGATCTTCGTCGACGGCGGCCTCTCGGTGCACTGAGCGGCGCGGGGCGCCGGGCGGCGGGCCCTCCGGGAGGGGGCCCGCCGCCCGGCGCCCTTGCCGCGGCGGGTCAGGAGGTGAGGCCGATCGGGTTGCCGTCCGAATCCTTCACCGTGGCGACCAGCTTGCCGCCGCCGACGTCCCGCGGCTCCACCAGCGTCTCGGCGCCCGCCGCCTTCAGCGACTCCACCGCGGCCTTCACGTCCGGGACGGTGAAGTAGGGCACCGGGCCGCTCATGTTCTGCTGCTCGTGGCCGTTCGGCACCAGGCCGACGGCCGCCGAGCCGACCTGGTAGTGGATGTAGTAGGGCTCGTCGATGGTCGGCTCCGCGCCGAGGAGGTCGGTGAAGACGGCCTTGGCCTTCTCGGCGTCCCGCACGGGGTAGAGGACGTGCGCCAGGCCGGAGGATGATGCGGACATGTCGTGGCTCCTTGGTCGTCCGACACACGGTCGGTGTCGCGGTTCAAAACTAGGCGGCGGGCGCCTCCGGAGGCTTCTCCGATCCTGACCGGTTGGGCCGGTCGGGGGCGGCCTGCGATGCTGTCCGGGTGGAGCTGGATGACCTGGTGCGGCTGCGCCGCGCGCGGGACCGCATGGACCGCGACTACATGGAGCCGCTGGCGCTGCCGGAGCTGGCCCGGGAGGCGCTGATGTCGCCCGGCCACTTCTCCCGCAGCTTCCGCAAGGCGTACGGGGAGACCCCGTACGGCTATCTGATGACCCGTCGGGTCGAGCGGGCGAAGGCGCTGCTGCGGCGCGGGGACCTGAGCGTCACCGAGGTGTGCTTCGCGGTCGGCTGCACCTCGCTGGGCTCGTTCAGCTCGCGGTTCACCCGGCTGGTGGGCGAGACGCCGAGCGCGTACCGCGAGCGCGACCACTCCGCGAGCGAGTCCGTCCCGCCGTGCGTCGCCATGGTCTACACCCGCCCGCCGGCCCGCCCCGACCCGTGGACCCCGCCACCGCGATGAGCCCGCCCGCGTCCTGACTCGCGCCTTCGGTGCTGCGCCACCGGCCGCCCGCCGTGCGGCGGTAGCCTGCGGGCATGACTACTGAGTCCGCCTCGGCCGGCCCTCAGCTCACCGTGCAGAGCTGCTTCATCGCCGTCGACGACCACGACAAGGCGATCGCCTTCTACTGCGGCGCGCTGGGCCTCGAGGTGCAGAACGACGTGGGCTTCGAGGGGATGCGCTGGGTGACCGTCGGCTCGCCCGCGCAGCCGGACGTCTCGATCGTGCTCGAGCCGCCGGCCGCCGACCCGGCCGCCTCCCCGGCCGACCGGCAGGCCGCGCTTGAGCTGCTGGCCAAGGGGCTGCTGCGCGGGGTCATCTTCGCCACCCCGGACTGCGACGCCACCTTCGACCGGATCAAGGAGGCCGGCGGGGACGTCATCCAGGAGCCCACGGACATGCCCTACGGGGTCCGCGACTGCGCCTTCCGCGACCCGGCCGGCAACCTCCTCCGCTTCGTCCAGCGCAACCGGGACTGACGGCTCGCGGTTCGTCGGCGCGTCCGGCCCCCCGGGGCCCCGGTCCGAGCTCCGGGAGCTAGCCGCCGCGGGCCCGCCGGCGTCCCGATCGCCGCGGGCGCGGGTCGGCGCCGTCGAGGAGGCGCGACCTGCGGTCCCCGCCGTGGGCCTCGACGAAGGCGACGATGCGCCGCAGCGCGTCCGCCGTGTCGTGGCACTCCTCGCCGCTCAGCTCGGAGGTGACGAAGGCCTCCTCGGCGTTGAACGCCGGGAAGAGCCGCTGCATCAGCTCCTCGCCGCCGCCAGAGAGGGCGAGCAGCACCCGCCGCCGATCCGTCGGATGCCCGGAGCGGCGGACCAGGGCGCGCCCCTCCAGCGTCCGGGCGACCCCGGTCAGCGTCCCCTTGGAGATGCCGACCTCCTCGGCCACGTACCGGCTCTCCAGCTCGCCCCAGATCCACAGCACCCACAGCACCACGAACGCGGTCCAGGTGAGGTCGGCCTCGCGCAGAACCGAGTTCTCCATGTGCTGGCGGACGGCGGCCGCGGCCCGGTAGATGTTGGAGACCACGGCCATCTGCTCATGGTGGAGCGGGGCGCCGTCGAGCCGGGCCCGGACCTTCTTCTCGGTCTCGGTGAGGGAGCGGTCGCCCGGCACGATGGACTCTCCTCGGCTGCTCGGGAAGGTCGTTCGGGTTCGTCGGGTTCGTCGGGTTCGTTCGGGGTCGAATTGTACGGGCGAGGTGCTCCACACGTGAATGCAGGCGCTCGACGTACCCCTCCGATTCCGGCTTCATCAGAACGCTCCGCAGGATACGCGCGCCCCCGGCGCCCGCTCCCGGTACGAGGGCCGGGTGTCGCGCGGCCATCGCCGCCGCGGTGACCCGCAGGGTGGAGAGGAAGACCGGGTCGGCGGAGCCCGGCGCCATCCCGGCGGCGAGGACGGCGGCGCTGGCGGCGTCGATCGCGTCCAGGCTGCCGCCGCCGCCGGCGGCGGGCGGGCTCGGGAAGTAGCCGAGGATGTCCAGCTCCGGCTGCTGATAGAGGGTCAGCAGCTCAGACCCGCCGATCAGTTCGGCCCAGCGCAGCGCCGCCCGCCGCCCGGCGGCCAGCACCTCGCCGAGCCCCTCCCGGGTGGGCGGCAGCAGCCGGAAGGTGAGCCAGAGCGCCGCCGCGGCCGCCCCGGCCCGCGAGCACTCCAGGCTGATCTCCCCGAGATGCAGCTCGTCCGAGGTGAAGTAGGTGTAGGGCGAGTCGTGGAGGTAGAAGCGGCCGACCGCCGGGTCCCGGAAGAGCACCGCCCCGCAGCCGTACGGCTGGAGGCCGTGCTTGTGCGGGTCGACGACGATCGAGTCCGCGCGGGCGAGAGCCCGCCAGGGCCCCTCGGGTATCCCCAGGTCCCCGGCGAGGAGGGTGAAGAACCCGCCGTAGGCGGCGTCCACATGCACCCGCGCGCCGTACCGCGCGCACAGCTCCACGGCCTCGTCGACCGGGTCCACCGCGCCGAGGCCGGTGGTCCCGGCGGTGACCACGACGGTGCCGATCCGGCCGCCGCGGAGCAGCTCCGCCAGCGCGTCCAGGTCCATCCGGCCCCGGGCGTCGGCCGGTACGGAGTGGCTCTCGACGCCGAGGAGGGCGCACATCCGGCCGTGGGTGTAGTGCGCCTCGGCGCCGTAGGCGACGCCGAGGGCGGGGTGCGACTCGCGGGCGACGTACAGCGCCTCCAGGTTGGCGATGGTGCCGGAGGTGGTGAGATGGCCGAGGAAGTCGCCTCCGAAGTCACCGGTGTCGCCGGAGTCGCCGTAGCCGAACATGGCGGCCAGCTGCGCGACCGCCTCCCGCTCAAGCGCGGCGGTGGCCGGACCGCCGTCCAGGGCGTGGTTGTTGGGGTTGATCTGCATGGCGGCCACCGCCCCGGCGATCGCCGCCGGATGCGGCGGCTTGAGCATCTGCCCGGCGTAACGGGGGTGCTGGAAGGGGTAGTTGCCGCCCGGTGCGTGCAGACGCTCCGTCAACTCGTCGAAGGCGTCGGCGAACCGGCTCTCCGGCACTTCGAGCGACGGGTGCGCGGGCATCGGCCCGAAGGCCGCGGCCCAGCGTTCGTGGGCGTCCACGGCTCGGACGAGCCAGGCTCGCAGGTCCATCGGAAAGCTCCCCTCCGGTACGCCCGCTCGCACCGAGCAGGCGGTCCTGACGTGGCGTCATCCGTCCGCCATGACAACCGTCATGCCGGACCGGCGACGCCGCACACTGCTCCCGGGCGGCCCTCTCGGGCCATTCTCTGAGAGTCGACTCCCGCTACGGGGAACCGAGCTGACGCAGAGGCAGGCCGACGATGACCACCACCACCGCTCCCGAGACCACCACCGCTCCCGAGACCGCTGCCGCTCCCGAGACCGCCGCCGCCGCGACCGCCGCCGAGACCGCCGAGACGCCCGCGAGCGCCACCGCCGGTGCGATGAGCCCGGAGCAGCGCCGCGCCGAGATCGCCGCCACCCTCCGCCCCCTCCTGGTCGACGTGGCGCTGCCGATCGGCGCCTACTACCTGCTGCACGCGGCCGTCGGCCTGGCCACCGTTCCCTCGCTGGCCCTCGCCGCCGTGCCGCCCGCGCTGAGCGTGGCCTTCGCGGCGCTCCGGCAGCGCAGGCTGAACGGTCTCGCCGCGCTGATCCTCACGGTGAACGTGGCCGGGATCGCCGCCTCCGTCATCACCGGCGACCCGCGGCTGATGATCGCCAAGGACGGCCTCGTCAGCAGCGTGATCGGCCTGGTCCTGCTGGCCTCGGTGGCCCTCGGCCGCCCGCTGATGTCGACCGTGGTACGGGCCGCGTTCGTCCGGCGGTTCGAGGGCGCCGGGGCGCTCTGGGACCGGCTCTCCGCCGGCTCGCCGGCCTTCCGCCGCGCCGAGGCCGCCTTCAGCACGCTGTGGGGCCTCTGCCTCCTCGCCGAGTGCGCGGCCCGGGTGATCGGCGCCTACACCCTCCCGGTCTCCACCATGGTCTGGCTGCACACCGTCTTCCTGGCCGCCGCCCTCCTCCTCGGCTTCGCCCTCGGCCACCCGATCACCAACCGGATGGCGGCCCTGCTGAAGGCCGAGGCCCGGCAGCAGTCCTCGGCCGGCTGAGCTTCCGGCAGCCGCGGTCGGCCCCGGTCGGGTCAAGCCCTCCCGACCGGGGCCGACCGCGTCCGTCGGCGGCCCGGCGCAGGGCCGCCCGGCGCAGGGCCGAGCGGCCGGCGGGGGTCACTCGCGGAGGCGGAAGACGCCGTAGGAGAAGCCCTCGGTCCGCAGCACCTCGTCGTCCAGGGTCACCCCCCGGGTCAGCAGGGGCTCGGCGCCGGCCGCGGCGCCCGGCTTCAGCACGTCGTCGAGCTCGGCGGGGGCCCGGCGCGGGTTGATCGCGACCAGCAGCCGGCCGCGTCGGTAGACCAGCGGATAGCCGGAGTTGAGCACCTCGACCGGGGCGCCCGCGGTCAGCTCCGGCTCCGAGCGGCGCAGCCCGATCAGCCGCCGTACCTGGTTGAGGAGGGAGTCCGGGTCGGGCAGCTCGCCGGCCACCGTGGGGCGGTCGATGGCGCCGTCGACGGGCAGGTAGATCTGGTCCCCGGGGGCCGTGGAGAAACCGGCGTTGGGCTCGCCCTCCGCCCACTGCATCGGCGTCCGCGAACCCTGCCGCTGCTCGGTGCCGAGCCGGCTGCCCTCCTTCTCCGGGAGGCCGGGGATGAAGCGCATGCCGATCTCGTCGCCGTAGTAGACGACCGGGACGGTCGGCCAGGTCAGCGCGAAGGCGAAGGCCGGGGGCACCATCTCGCGGGTGCGCGGGCCGCAGACCAGCCGGGAGAAGTCGTGGTTGGCGGTCGGCAGGGCGGCGAAGCCCTCGCCGTTCATGGCGGCCTGCGCCTCCTCCCAGGCGGCCAGGAAGTCGCCGGGGGAGCCGAGCCCGTCCGGATCGAAGTAGCAGGGCAGGCCGTCGGCCCAACTCCCTTGGCTGCCCGTGCCGTTGTCCCAGAGCGAGCGCAGCGCCCGGCCCCGGAAGTGGAGGAAGAAGTCGGCGTGCAGACCGGCCGGGATCGCTCGCGCCGGGTCGCCCCACTCGGAGAGCAGCGCCCGGTCCGGCCACTCGGCGTCCAGCCAGTTCCGCATCTCCCGCCAGAGCCGGCCGGTCTCCACCCAGCCCGGGTCGTCCTTGACCAGCGAGTACGCCATGTCGACCCGGAAACCGGCGACGCCGAGCCGGAACCAGTAGGCCATGATCTCGCGCAGCGCGGCCCGGTTGGCCCGCGGGCCGGGCGCGTCCACCGGCTGCCGCCACGGCTCGGCCGGATCGGGGCGCCCGTAGCCGTAGTTGAGCGCGGGCTGGATCGGATAGAAGTTGGCCAGATAGTAGCCGCCGCGCCTGCCCAGGTTGGGCACCCACTTCTCGATCGGCGCCGCCAGCCGGTCGGACCAGATGTAGCGGTCGTCCCCTGGGGTCTCCGCGGACTCCCGGAACCAGGGGTGGAGGTGCGAGGTGTGGCCGGGGACGAGGTCCAGCATCACCCGGATGCCGCGCTCGCGCGCCTGCGCGACCAGCTCCTCCAGATCGGCGTTGCTGCCGTAGCGCGGGGCCACCCGGAGGTAGTCGGCGACGTCGTAGCCGCCGTCCCCGAACTCGGAGACGAAGCAGGGACTGATCCAGACGACGTCGATCCCCAGCCATCGCAGATAGTCCAACCGGGCGGTGATCCCCGGCAGATCGCCGATCCCGTCCCCGTCGGAGTCGGCGAAGGACGCCGGATAGATCTGGTAGACGACAGCATCCCGCAGCCACTTCAGCACGCCACAACGATCGCGGCCCTGCCCCCGCTCCCGCAACCCCCCTCGGGGCGCGCCTCCCGTCCGGGGGCTGCGGCGATGCTAGGGTGGCCGGACCATGGCCACGCGAACGAGGTTGATCAGGCGGCTCCACGTCGACCTTCAGCGTGTCAGCACCGCTGCGTGTACGGCCTACTGACGAGGACTCAGGAGCGCTGAGCCGCCGCCTGGCCGCCGGCCCCTCCTGAGCAGTGAGTGTCCCTTCCCGGTTCCCTGGCGCCGGCGGCTGCCTTCTCGGCATGCCCGCGCCCCGAGCCCGTTTCTCCGCCGACCTCGCCGTCCCCGGCCGGGCCGCCGCGCGCCGCAACCGCTGCCGCGCGCTGCCGCCGCCCGGCCGCGCTGCCGCACACCCGGAGGCCCCGCATGCCCCGCAGCCTTTCCGTCCGCCCGCTCCCTCTCGCCCGGCTGGCGGACTTCGTCCGCGGCCACCGCGTCACCCCCCAGCAGCTTGCCGCCCTGGACCCCGCTCCGGGGGAGCGGTGCTGGACCCGGCTGGACCCCGCCCCGCCCGCCGGGCTCGCCGGCTCCGACTGGGCGGTGTGGCTGATCGCCTGGGCCCCCGGCAGCAGCACCGGCTGGCACGACCACGGCCCCTCGGCGGGTGCCTTCGCCGTCCTCTCCGGAACGCTGACCGAGCGGTACGCCAGGCGGGCGGCGCGGACCGGGCCCGCGCTCGACCTGGCGCTGCCCCCGGGCGGTCCGCGCTCGCGCGCGCTGCGGACCGGCCAGGTCCGGCCGTTCGGCCCCGAGCACGTCCATGACGTCCTCAACACCGGTTCCGCAAACGCCTATTCACTCCACGCCTACGCTCGCGACCTGCCGCTGATGCGCCGCTACCGGCTGGACGGCGGCCGTCTGCTGCACACTGCGACGGAGGTGTCCGGTCGTGACTGGTGAGCGGAGCCTGCCGAGGACCGACGAAGGAGGACGGATGAGCGGTGTGGATCGACTGGTGGCCCTGGCCCGCTCCGGGGTGCACCGCCCCGGGCCCGCGGAGGCCCGGCGGGCCGCCGAGGCCGGTGCGCTGCTGGTGGACATCCGTCCGCAGGAGCAGCGGAGGCGGGAGGGCGCGATCCCGGGCGCGCTGGTGATCGAGCGCAACGTCCTGGAGTGGCGGCTGGACCCGGAGGGCTCCCACCACCTGCCGGAGGCCCGGGACCACGACGTCGAGGTGATCGTCTTCTGCTCCGAGGGCTACGCCTCCAGCCTGGCCGCGGCCTCCCTGCGCGAGCTCGGCCTCCACCGGGCCACCGACCTCGACGGCGGCTTCGCCGCCTGGGCGGCCCAGGGGCTGCCGACGGCACCGGCCGGCTGAGGCCCGTTCTCCCGGGCCTCACACCGTGGTGCGGACGCCCAGGTACATCTCCGCGAAGGCGCGGGCCGCGGTGTCCGAGGCGAAGATCCGCCGCAGTCGGGCCGTCGCCGCGCCGGCGCGGAAGCCGCCGGCTGCGGAGCCGTGGTAGACCTCGGCCAGCCACTCGGAGAACTCCAGGTAGTCCCAGGCCTGTTGGAGGGACCGGTCGGAGTACCCGGCGAGCGGTGCCTCGTCGCCGCCGCGCAGCACGGCCGCGTATCCGCGGGCCAGCCGCAGGGCGTCGAGGATCGCCAGGTTCATCCCCTTGGCGCCGATCGGCGCCACCAGGTGCGCCGAGTCGCCCGCGAGTTGGAGCCGCCCGACGGACATCGGCCGGACCAGGTAGTCGTGCAGCTCCAGCACCCGCTTCTCCAGCAGCGGCCCGCTCGCCAGCCGATGGCCCGGCTCCGGCACGGCCAGCCGGGCCTGGAGCTCGATCCAGGCGTGCTCGTCCGTCCACTCCTCGGCCGAGGTTCCGCGCGGCACCTGGAGGTAGAAGCGGGTCACCTCGGGGCCTCGCGGCATGTGCGCCGCGAAGCCGCGCGGGTGGATGCCCATGATCACGGTGTCCGCGGTGGGCGGGGTCCTGGCCAGCATCGCCAGCCAGTCCACCCCGTACTGGTGCCGGACGAGCGAGGCGCCCGCGGCGACCAGCGCGTCCCGGCTCACCCCCCGGGCGCCGTCGCAGCCGGCCACGAAGGCGCACTCGGCGGTGTGCGCCGCCTCCGGATGGCCGCTCTCCGGCTCGGTCCAGGCGACGGTCGGCCGCGGCCCCTCGGTCGCACCGTGGAGGCGCAGCCCCCGCACGCCGAACCGGACCTCGCCGCCGTCCGACTCGAACCGCTCCAGCAGGTCGCGGACGAGCGACTGCTGCGGATAGACCACGTGGTGATGGCCCGTCAGGCGGGCGTAGTCCAGGACCCTCCGCTCGCCCTCGAACCGGAACTCCACGCTGCCGTGCCGCGGAGCCTCGGCGCTGAGCGCCTTGGAGGCGAGGCCGCAGGCCTCCAGGGCGCGCACCGCCCACTCCTCCAGGAAGCCCGCCCGGGGCGTGCTGACCACCGCCTCGCGGGAGGCCTGTTCGAGCACCAGGCAGTCGATGCCCTCCTGGCGCAGCCGGTTGGCCAGGGTGAGCCCCGCCGGACCGGCGCCGACCACGACGACCTCGGCGCTGATCGCCGCCATCTTCCACTCCCCGTTCGAACTGAGATGCGTGGGTGCGTGGGGATTGGATCGCAGTCGCCGAGTACCCGTCAAGCTCAGCCGCAGACCGGACCGCAGACCGGACCGCAGACCGGGCCGCCCAGCAGGCCGCCCAGCGGGCCGCGGGCCCCGCCGCCGATCACAGGGACTCCAGCAGGCGCGCCAACCGGCGGTGCGAGGCCAGGAGTTCGTCCCGGTCCGGCGTGCTGGTGGTGGCCAGCAGCTCCGCCGCCCGGGTGCGCTCGACCAGATCGGCAAGCCGCTCGCCGACCACCGCCTCCGGCCCGAACACCGCGGCCCCCAGCGACCGTTCGACGTCCTCGCGCTCGCGCCCGCTCAGCGGCGCGGCCAGCGCCTCGGCGACGCCGGGCAGCGCCGGGTAGTCCCCGCGGCTCCGCGCGTACGCCCCGGACCAGGCCTCCGGCAGCAGCAACGCCCGCGCCTCCGCCGCGGTGTCGGCGACCGCCACGTCCAGCGCGAGGAGCAGCCGGCCCCGGCCGCCGGGGGCAGCGGCGTGGTACCGGTCCGCCGCCGCGTAGAGCTGCTCCTCCCCGCGGGCCGCGGCCAGCACCAGCGGCAGCCCCAGCTCGGCCGCCGTCTCCACCGCGGCCCCGGGCCCGGTGGCCAGCACGAAGAGCGGGACGGACACCTCCAGGGACGGTCTGGCCCGCACCCCGCGCACCCCCTCCGGGGTGAAGTAGCCCATCAGCTCGTCGAGTTGGCTACGGAGGTCGCCCCGCTCCGCGACGCCGAGGGCCGCCCGGACGGCCGGGGTGAAGCCCAGCGAGCGGCCCACGCCGAGATCGATCCGGCCGGGGAAGAGCGACTCCAGCACCCCGAACTGCTCGGCGACCACCAGCGGCCGGTGGTTCGGCAGCATCACCCCGCCGGTGCCCACCCGGATCCGGGAGGTGGCCGCGGCGACCGCCGCCGCGAGGACGGCCGGCGCCGAGCCGGCCACCCCCGGCACCCCATGGTGCTCGGAGACCCAGAAGCGGTGCAGCCCCAGCGCCTCCGCCCGCTGCGCCAGCCGGACCGTGGCCCGCAGCGCCGCCGGGGCGTCCTCGCCGGTGCGGATCCTCGACCGGTCCAGCATGGAGAGCGCGATCATGCCGTCCAGCCTGCCACGCCTCGGAGCCGCCGCCCCGGCTGCTACTCCTGCTCGGCCTCCGCCGCCGCCTGCCACTCCAGCAGCTTCACCTGCCCGACGGCCTCCACATGGTGGTGCATCGCCGCCGCCGCGGCCTCCGGGTCGCCGGCCCGGACCGCCTCGGCGACCGCCCGGTGCTGTCCCAGCGACTGGGCCGGCCGCCCCGGCTGGCGCAGCGATTCGCCACGGGACTCCGCGATCGAGCCGGAGATCTCCGTCATGAACCTGGCCAGCAGCGCGCTGTGGGCGGCCGCGGTGACGGCCGCGTGGAAGCGGGCGTCCTCGGCCTTGCCCAGCTCGCCGCGGTCGACCGCCTCGGCCATCGCGGCCAGCGCGGCCTCGATCGCGGCCAGGTCCTCCTCGGTACGGCGGACGGCGGCCAGCGCGGCGATCTTGGTCTCCAGCGCGTCCCGGGCGTCCAGCACGTCCGGCAGCAGCTCGCGCCGGGCGGCCATCGCCTCCAGCGGCTCCGCGTCCAGCCGGTCCCGGAGGAGGTAGGTGCCGCCGCCGTGCCGCACCTCCACCAGGCCCTGCACCTCCAGGGCGACGATCGCCTGCCGGACGGAGGTCCGGCTGACTCCGAGCTTCTCGGCGAGATCCCGCTCCGGCGGCAGCCGGTCGCCCGCCCGCATGCCGTGATCCTGGACGAACTGCCGCAGGCTGGCCACGACCTGCTCGTACAGCCGGGGGCGGGAGAGCGGGCGCAGGGCCTCGGACACGGGTCCACCTCTTGACAGGAGTTCAGACGGCTCTGGCACTCTAGCTCAGCGAGAGACTGGTCCAGTGGTCCAACCAGTCAAGCGCAGGCCACGAGCGACGGGCAAGGCAGAGGAGCCGCAGGATGACATCCAAGTCGAGCGGACACACCGGATCCGGAGCCGTCGGCCTCGTCCGCGAGGGCGCGCTGGCCCGGGTCCGCCTGGGCACCGGGCACCGCGCGAACGCGCTGGGCAGGCGCGACTGGGAGGCGCTCGGCGCGCTCTTCCGCGACCTCGCGGCCGACGAGTCGCTGGCCGCGGTGATCGTCGCCGGGCGCGGCGCCACCTCCTTCAGCGCCGGCTCCGACATGCGCGAGTGGCTGGCGGCCGAGCCGGCGGACATCGACGCCTCCTTCGCGGCCATGGAGGACGCCCTCACCGCCATCGAGCAGCTGCCGGTCCCGGTGGTCGCCCAGGTCCGCGGCACGGCCGCCGGCGCCGGCTGCCAACTCGCCTGCGCCTGCGACCTCCGGGTCATCGCCGACGACGCCCAGATGGGGATGCCGATCGCCCGCTGGGGCATCCTCGTCCCCCCGCCGTTCGCGGCCCGGGTGGCCCTCCTCACCGGCCCCGCGGCGGCCCGCGACCTCCTCCTCACCGGCCGGCTGGTCACCGGCGAGGAGGCGGCCAGGATCGGCCTCGCCACCGCCGCCGTCCCCGACGACCGCCTGGAGGCCGAGACGGACGCGATCGTGGCCCGGATCACGGCCCAGCCGACGGCGGCGGTCCGAGCCGCGAAGCGCTCCATCGACGCCCTCCTCGCCCCCGCGCGCGACCACCTCCGAGGCCTCCCGGTGGGCCCCGCCGCCGACTACGCCGCCCTCCAGAAGGGCCTCTCCACCTTCCTGTCCCGCACGATCACCGCCACGGGCTGAGCCGCTGCGGAGCCCTGCGAATCCGTGCGGCGAATCAAGGGGCGCGGGGAACTGCGCGGCCGGCGCCGTCCTCTGCCGCACTCGGCGGCGGAGGAAGGGCTGCAACCCGGTGGCCGTTGCGGGTGCGGCGCCGTAGTGGGCTGGTCGCGCAGTTCCCTCCCCGCGCCCCATAGTTGCGCCTGCCGCGCTGCGCTCGGGGCCCCGAGCGGGTCCCGCGCCTCAGTGGCCCGCGGCCGCCTTCTCGGAGGCCAGTCCGGGGGGCGCCGTCGCCAGGGTGTTCTGGATGGCGGCCACCAGGGCCAGCGCGGCCTCCTCCGTGAGTTCCAGGGGGATGCGCGCGCCGGCGCCCTGGGAGGGGTTGAGGAAGTCGATGTTGACGGTGTGCTCGTAGGGGGCGTGCTGCGGGTGGTCGACGTAGACCATCGCGTGGGTGAGCGGGAAGTAGCCGTCCCTGCCCTTGCCGCTGCCGTTGATCTCGACCTTCTCGGTCAGATAGGTGCACATGCGAGTCTCCTGAGGGCGGGTCAGGACGCCAGGTGGCGGCCGTAGAAGTCGAGGATGCGGCTCCAGCCGTCGTTGGCCGCCTCCGGCCGGTACGACGGGCGGTTGACCGAGAAGAAGGCGTGGCCGGCGTTGTCGTAGCGGTGGAACTCGTAGGACTTGCCGTGCTCCTTGAGCCGGTCCTCCAGCTCGTTCACCGCCTCGGGGGAGGGGTACTGGTCCTCGTTGCCGAACAGGCCGAGCAGCGGGCAGCGCAGCTCCTTGGCGAGGTGGCCGATCGGCTCGACCTGCAGCGGGAAGCCCTCCGGCGGGGTGCCGGTGACGAACGCCCCGTAGCAGTCCACCGCCGCCTGCACGTCGATGCTGCATCCGGCGAGGAACGACTGCCGCCCGCCCGAGCAGTAGCCGATCACGCCGACCTTGCCGTTGGAGTTGGTCAGCGCCCGCAGGTAGCGGGCCGCGCCCTCGGCGTCGCCGAGGAACCGCGGGTCCGGCACCCCGCCGTTGGCGCGGGCCGCGGCGGCCGCGTCGTCCGGGGACGCGCCCGGCGCCTCACGCGAGTACAGGTTCGGGCAGACGGCGTTGTAACCCTCGGCGGCGAAACGCCGGGTGATCTCCTTGGTCTGGATGTCGTAACCGGGCATGTGGTGGATGACCACCACCCCGCCGACCGGCTCGGAGGCCATCGGCCGCGCCGAGTAGGCCTCGATCTCGTCCCCGTTCGCGCCGGCGATGGTGATGGTCTCCGCGAGGAGTGCGTCATAAGTGGGCATGGCCGCACCATAGCCCCGAAGCCTCTCGACGATCTTCCCCAGGGCCCCTGCGCCGGGGCCCTCGGGATGCGTTCCGGCCGGACGCTTGCGAAGCTGCACCGGAAGAGCACCTGGAGAGGGAGCTTCGATGTACACCAGTGACTTGACCCCCGCCGTTCTCCGCGAGCTCCGCGCGCCCCGGCCGTATCCGGCGCTTTCGCTGACCGCCCGCACCTACCGCCGGGAGCCGGACAACGCCGGCGACGCGCTGCGGCTGCGCAATCTGGTCTCGGAGGCGCACAAACGGCTGCACGCCGACCCGGAGGTCTCCCACGAGGCCCGTAAGAGGGTCGGCGAGCAGCTGGACCGGGCGGTGGCCGAGGTCGACCTGGCGCACGCCGGGGACGGCCTGGTCCTGCTGGCCTCCGCCGACGAGCACCAGGTGTGGCGGATCCCCCGTTCGGTTCAGGACCGGGTGGTGCTCAGCGAGACCTATCTCAGCCGCAACCTGGTCGCCGCCGCGGCCCAGGAGCGCCCGTACTGGGTGGTGGCGGTGGACGCGGACGAGGCCCGGCTGTGGTCCGGCGCCGGGGAGGCGCTGCGCCCCCGGGACGCGGCCGGCTTCCCGGTCCGCCCCGAGGAGATCCCCAACGACAGCCAGCGGATGCAGCGCAAGGGCCAGGCCCGCAACCTGTACTCGAACGAGGACGTCCGGGCCTATCTGCGTGACGTGGACGCGGCGCTGGCCAGGCTGCTCGCCGAGGCCCCCCGCCCGCTCTTCCTGGCCGGCCTGCCGCAGACCCTGGGCGTGCTGGAGGAGGTCGGCGACACCTCCGACCAGTGGAGCGGCCGGCTGGCCAAGGGCGCCAAGACCAGCTACGCCGATCTCACCGGCCCCGAGCTGGCCGCGGAGATCGCCGTCCCGCGCGCCGAGTACGCGGAGCGCCAGACCGCCGAGGCTCTGGACCGGCTGGGCGAGGCCCAGGGCGCCAAGCGCCTGGCGGCCGGCGTGGACGAGGTGTACCGGGCGGTGCTGGAGGGCCGGCTGGACGAGCTGGTCGTCGAGGAGCACTACGAGGTGCTGGTCCGGCTGAAGCGCGGCTCAGGCTCCACCCCGGGCTCGGCCGGCGAGGTCCTGGAGGTCCTCCAGGCCGACGAGGTCACCGCCGACCAGGTGCACGAGGACCCGGAGCTCCACGACGACTTCGTCGACGAGATCATCGAGGCCGCGCTGGACACCGACGCCCGGGTCTCCTTCGTCCCGGACGACCGGATCGCCGACTACGGGCGGATCGCCGCCCGGCTGAGGTACTGACCGCCCGCGGCCACTGACCGCCCGCGGCCACTGACCGCCCGCGGCCACTGACCGCCCGCGGCCACTGACCGCGCGCGGTCACCGACCGCCCGCGGATCACTCGTCCGCGACCAGCGACCCCACCCGGTCCCCAAGGGTGGGGTCGCGCCGCGTCAGGACCAGCGCGTACACCAGCGCCCCCGCCAGGACGGCCAGCGCGGCCCAGGGGAACCAGTCGAACGGGGTCGGCTGCCCCGGCTTGGCCAGGTAGTACAGCGGCACCACGATCGCCGCCGCGCCCAGCACCGGCAGCACCCCGTGCTTCAGCCAGCGGAACTCCTCCGGCCGGTACCGCCGGTAGAACACCGGCAGCGCCAGGTTGGAGGCCAGGTAGACGAGGAGCACCAGGATGGTGCCCATGGTGGAGGACTCGGAGAAGAACACCTCCGCGTCCATCCTGCCGTGGCCCAGGAGATGGCCCAGCGCCCAGCCGCCCATGATCAGCAGCGAGACCCCGACGAAGGTGCAGAGCGCCCAGACCGGCGTCTGCCGCTTGGGGTCCACCCGCCCGACGATCGAGGGCAGCAGGCCCTCCCGGCCGGCGTTGAAGACCAGCCGCGCCTGCGAGTTGGTGCCCGCGATCAGGGCGCCGACGGTGGAGGTCAGCCCGGCCAGATAGGCGAAGAAGACCAGCACCCCGAGGCTGCCGTGGGCCACCGAGATGAACGGGATCGGCGCCGCGGCCAGGGACTTGACGTCGTAGCCGAAGCCGGTGACGGTCGCGTAGGCGAAGAGGAGGTAGCCGAGCACCATCATGGCGATGGAGAGGAAGACCGCCCGGCCGACGTTCCGCCGCGGGTTCTCGGTCTCCTCGGCCAGCGCCGCCGAGTTCTCCCACCCGATGAAGAGGTAGATGGCGAGCGGGAAGCCCTGGAAGAGCCCGGTGAACCCGCCGCTGAGATGGCTCGGCTCGAAGGGGGCGGCGGAGAGGTGCCCGCCGTGCCGGGCGATCGCCACCACCGAGACGACCACCAGCACCAGCATCTCCACCCCGAAGAAGAACCCGGCGAGCTTGGTGGAGACGGAGATCCCCCGGATCATCATCGCCACCGCGAGCGCGGTGAAGCAGGCGGTCCAGACGATCCACGGGACGTCGAGGTGGAAGTAGTAGTCGAGAGTGGTCTCCAGGAACCCACCGGAGATGGCGATCACCGAGCCCATGGCGATGATGTAGCCGAGCCCGGCCAGGATGGCCGTGGTGACGGCCGCGGTCGGGCCGAAGGACTTGCCGACGAAGGTGATGAACCCGCCGGCCGAGGGGTGCGCCCGGGAGAACTGGGAGAGGGTGTTGCCCAGCAGCGCGATCGCGATGCCGGCCGCAATCAGGGTGAGCGGGGACGCCACCCCGGCCGTCTCGGCGAGGAACGCGAAGCCGAAGTAGAAGCTCATGGCGGGGCCGATGTTGGCCATGGTGGCGGCGGCGATGTCCACCAGGCGCAGGCTGCCGCGGCGCAGCCGTTGCGGTTCCTCCAGTGCGGGCGGTCCTGCCGGGGCTTGCGGGGCGGAGGACATGCGCGACTCCCTGCGGGAAGGCGTCCGGACGTGCGGGGCGCGTCGGATGATGTGGCGTCAGTTCCCCTGCCCGGGCGGCCTTACACCTTCCGGGCGGCGCCCCCCGCGACGGCCTTCGCCGCTCGCTCGACCAGCACCGTCTTGCGGATCTTGCCGGTCGCGGTGAGCGGCAGCCCGGCGGTCAGCTCGATCTGCGGGACCTTGTAGCCGGCCATCGACTCCCGTGCCCAGGAGGTGAGTTGCTCCGCCGTCAGCTCCGAGCCCGGAACGGTCCTGACGAAGGCGTACGGGCGCTGGCCGCGCTCGGCGTCCTCGACCGGGACGACGGCCGCGGCGAGCACCTCGGGGTGCGCCGCGAGGAGCGTCTCCACCTCGGTGGGGAAGACCGACATCCCCTTGACCTTGATCATGTCCTTGTCGCGGCCCAGGTAGTGGAGGCAGCCGTCCTCGTCCAGCAGGCCGATGTCGCCGGTGCGCAGCCAGCCCTCGGCGGTGACGGCGGCGGCCGTCGCCTCCGGGCGGCGCCAGTAGCCGTGCAGCAGGGACGGGGTGCGGATCAGGATCTGGCCGCGCTCGCCGAGCGGCAGCGGCCGGTCGGTCGCGAAGTCCGCGACCATCAACTCCGTGCCGGGGACCGGGAGTCCGCAGAAGACCGGATCGGTGGTGAGGTCCCGGTCGCCGTCCTGGAAGCCCGTGGTGGCGGTGTCGCTGGTGTGGGTCTCGGTCATGCCGTACGAGGCCTCGCGCAGCACGCTGTG
This sequence comes from Phaeacidiphilus oryzae TH49, assembly GCF_000744815.1. Taxonomy (NCBI): domain Bacteria; kingdom Bacillati; phylum Actinomycetota; class Actinomycetes; order Kitasatosporales; family Streptomycetaceae; genus Phaeacidiphilus; species Phaeacidiphilus oryzae. Next base: position 1,328,969 of record NZ_JQMQ01000005.1, on the reverse strand, counting down.
CGGGCCGGCCGCGTCCCGCCAGCGGCGGCGGATCTCCGGGGTGAGCTTGCGGACGAAGGAGACGGTGGCGGGATGGGTGAGCGAGGAGAGGTCGTCCTCCTCGGTGACCCGCTCCAGCAGTTCGAGGTAGTTCTCCACGGTCCCGGTGAGCACCCGCACCCGGTGCGCCGAGATCGCGTTCAGCACCGCGCGGGCGTCCCAGCGGGGCAGCAGTACGCAGGTGCCGCCGGAGGCGAGCGGGGCCAGGATGCCCAGGTTCTCGCCGGCGATCCAGAAGACCGGCAGGAAGCAGACGTAGACGGCGGGTTCGCCGGTGCCGCCGGTGATCCCCAGGTCGATGGCGGCGGCGGTGTACATCATGTCGCCGCCGGTGTGCTCGCAGCCCTTGGGGAGGCCGGTGGTGCCGCCGGTGTAGTTCAGCGCGGCCAGGGCGTCGGGGTCGTCGGCGCAGGCGCCGTGCCGGGCGTGCCCGCTCACGGCACGCGCCCACTCCTCCCCGTCCGCGTCCAGCACCCGGCGGACGCTCGGCGCCTCCGGCCGCACCTCCTCCAGCAGTTCGCGCAGCACGGGATCGGTCACCGCCAGCACCGGCTCGGCGTCCGTCAGCTCGTGCCGCAGCTCGGCGGCCCGGAACATCGGGTTCACCGGGACGTGGACGGCGCCGATCCGCAGTGCGGCCAGCATCGCGATGACGAACTCGGGCCGGTTGCCGAGGAAGACGGCGACCCGGTCGCCCGGCCGCACCCCGGCCTCCGCCGCCATCCAGCCGGCCAGCCGGTCCACGGCCTCGTCGAGCCGGGCGTAGCTCCACTCCCGTCCGGCGAAGACCAGCGCCGTCCGCTCGGGCGCCGTCCGGGCCCAGTGCGCCACGGCCGCGGGCAGCGTCCGGGCGCCGCTCCTCGGCCGCAGTGCGCCCGGCTGCCCTGCCGCGCTCCGGGCCCGCGCCTGCCGCCGCCCGAGATCGGCGAGGTACTCCGCGACGACGTCCCCCTGCGACTGCTCCCTGCCCACCTGCGGCCTCGCTCTCTCCCGGACCCGAACCGCTGCGAGGGTGTACCCGCACGGCGGGGGCCGTCAACGGGGCCGCCGGCCGGGCGGCACCCGGCGTCGGGGGCGTTGACGGGCGCCGGGGACGCGATGATCATGGCGGCACCGGGAGTAGGCGCCGGGAGAAGGTTGCCAGGCACCACGGAAGGTCAAGGAGGACGCTCGTGGGCGTACCGGCGGTGCTCGTCGCGAATCGGGGGGAGATCGCGGTCCGGATCGTGCGGGCCGCGGCGGAGGCCGGGCTGCGCTCGGTCGCCGGGTACGCCGAGGACGAGCCGGAGGCGGCGCACGCCCGGCTCGCCGACGAGGCCGTCCCGCTGCCCGGGAGCGGCCCGGCCGCCTATCTCGACGGACCCGGGATCGCCGCCGTCGCGGCCGAGGCGGGCTGCGAGCTCCTCCACCCCGGCTACGGGTTCCTCAGCGAGGACGCCGGCTTCGCCCGGGCCTGCGCCGAGCGCGGGGTCGGCTTCGTGGGGCCCGCGCCTGAGGTGCTGGAGCTGCTCGGGGACAAGGCGCGGGCCAGGGCGCTCGCGAAGTCCCTCGGGGTGCCGGTGCTGCCGGGCACGGAGCCGGGGGAGGGCATCGGGGCGGCCCGCCGGCTGCTGGCCGAGCACGGATCGCTGATGGTGAAGGCGGTCGGCGGGGGCGGCGGGCGCGGGCTGCGCGCCGTCCGCGACCCGGAGGGGCTGGCCGAGGCCTGGCAGCGGTGCGCCTCCGAGGCCGGTACGGCCTTCGGCCGGGCCGAGGTCTACGCCGAGCGGCTGCTCACCGGGGCCCGCCACATCGAGGTGCAGGTCCTCGGGGACGGCACCGGCGCGGTGTCCCACCTGTGGGAGCGGGACTGCAGTGCGCAGCGCCGCAACCAGAAGCTGATCGAGCTGGCCCCGGCACCGGGGCTGGACCCCGCGCTCCGGGACAGGTTGATCGGGGCCGCGCTGCGGCTCGCCGGCGAGGTGGCCTACCGCGGGCTGGGCACCTTCGAATTCCTGGTCCAGGACGGCGGGTTCTGGTTCCTGGAGGCCAACCCCCGGCTCCAGGTCGAGCACACCGTCACCGAGGAGGTGACCGGAGTCGACCTGGTCGCCGCGCAGCTGCGGATAGCCGTCGGCGAGACTCTGGACGCCCTCGGGCTGGCCGGACCGCCGCCCGCCCCGCGCGGAAGCGCCGTCCAACTCCGGCTCTACGCCGAGCGGTTGGGCCCGGACGGGGAGGCCCGCCCGTCCGCGGGCACCCTCCGCCGCTTCGACCTGCCGACCGGCCCCGGCGTGCGGGTGGACACCGCCTGCCGGCCGGGGGACGCGGTCGGCGTCCGCTACGACCCGCTGCTGGCCAAGATCGTGGTCCGGGGCGGGAGTCCGTCCGCCGCCGTGGAGCGGGCCCGCCGGGCGCTGGCCGAGCTGCGGGTGGACGGGGTCCGCACGGGTGCGGCGCTGCTGGAAGCGGTGCTGGCGCTGCCCGAGCTGCCGGCCGGCCGCGTCCACACCGGGCGGGTGGCCGAACTGGTGGCCGCCGGGGGAGTGGCCGGTGCGGCCGGTGACGAGCCGCCGGAGGAACCCCTGGGCGAGGACGAGGGCGAGGGCGAGGACACCGCCGCCGTGCGCGCGCCGCTCGCCGGCACCGTGCTCTCCCTGGACGTCGCCGTCGCCGAACAGGTCGGCCGGGGCCAGCGGTTGATGGTGCTGGAGGCGATGAAGATGGAGCACGTGGTCCGCGCCCCGGCCGCGGGAAGCGTCCTCCGCCTGCCCGCCGCCGTCGGCGAGACGGTGGACGAGGGCGTCCTCCTCGCCCTCCTCGCCCCCTCGGATTCCGGGGCCGGCCCCGCCGTCGCCGAGGAGGCCCAGGACCCCGACCGGATCCGCCCCGACCTGGCCGAATCCCTCGCCCGGCACGCCGTGGGCCTGGACGCCGGACGACCGGAGGCGGTCGCCAGGCGGCACCGTGTCGGCCGGCGCACCGCCCGCGAGAACATCGCCGACCTCTGCGACGACCCGGCCTCCTTCGCCGAGCACGGCGCCCTGGCCATCGCCGCCCAGCGGCAGCGCCGTCCGCTGGACGACCTGATCGCCAACACCCCGGCCGACGGCATGGTCACCGGCACTGCGACCGTCAACGGCGAGCGCTGCGTCGCCATGTCCTACGACTACACCGTGCTGGCCGGCACCCAGGGGTTCGTCAACCACCGCAAGACCGACCGGATGCTGGAGCTCGCCGGGCGCGGCCGGCTGCCGGTGGTGCTCTTCGCCGAGGGCGGCGGCGGACGCCCCGGCGACACCGACACCACCAAGGTGGCCGGCCTGGACGTCCCCACCTTCCGCCAACTGGCCCGGCTGAGCGGCCGGGTGCCGCTGGTCGGGATCGCCTCCGGCCGCTGCTTCGCCGGCAACGCGGCCCTGCTGGGCTGCTGCGACGTGGTGATCGCCACCCCGGACGCCAACATCGGGATGGGCGGCCCGGCGATGATCGAGGGCGGCGGCCTCGGCGTCCACCGCCCCGAGGACATCGGCCCGATCGAGGTGCAGACCGCCAACGGCGTGGTCGACCTGGTCGCCGCGGACGACGCCGACGCGGTCCGGCTGGCCCGCCGGTACCTCTCCTACTTCCAGGACGCGATCGCCGGCCGGGCCGCCCCCGAGTCCGAGTGGACCGCCCCCGACCAGCGCCTGCTGCGGCACGTCGTCCCGGAGAACCGCCGCCGGGCCTACGACGTCCACGCCGCCGCCACCGGGATCTTCGACACCGACTCGGTGCTCGAGCTCCGCGAGGCCTTCGGCGTCGGCATCAGGACCTGCCTGGCCCGGCTGGCCGGCCGCCCGGTCGGGGTGATCGCCAGCAACCCGCTGCACCTGGGCGGGGCCATCGACGCCGACGCCGCCGACAAGGCCGCCCGCTTCCTCCAGCTCTGCGAGGCCTTCGGCCTGCCGATCGTCTCGCTCTGCGACACCCCCGGCTTCATGGTCGGCCCGGAGTCCGAACGGACCGCCACCGTACGGCACTTCAGCCGGATGTTCGTCGGCGGCGCCAACCTCACCGTGCCGCTGGTCGCCGTGGTGCTGCGGAAGGCGTACGGGCTGGGCGCGATGGCGATGCTCGGCGGCTCCACCCACGCACCCGCGGCCACTCTCGCCTGGCCCAGCGGGGAGTTCGGCGGGATGGGCCTGGAGGGCGCCGTCCGGCTCGGCTACCGCCGCGAACTGGAGGCCGTCGAGGACCCGGTGGCCCGCGAGGCCGAGTACCGGCGCCTGGTCGACGCGATGTACGAGCGCGGCAAGGCGGTCAACACGGCCGCCGCCCTCGAGATCGACGACGTCATCGACCCGGCGGATACGAGGGCCCGCATCCTGGCGGCGCTGCCCGCGCCCGGCACCCCGGCCGCGCGGCCGGAGGGCCGGGAGCGCCGGCCGTTCGTGGACACCTGGTGACGGATCGTCAGCCCAGTGACAGGTCGTCGGCGTACACCGCGCCCTGGCCGTACCAGCCGTGGACGTAGACCGTCACGGTGCCGCTGGAACCGGTGGTGAACGGGACCTTCAGCTGGTTCCAGCTCCCGGACGAGGACCAGGTATCGGCGCTCGCGCCGCCGTTCACGCCGAGGTAGGCGTAGTCGCCCTGGACCCAGCCGGAGAGGGTGTAGGAGGTGTTCGGCTTCAGGGTGACCGTCTGGTCGCACTCGCCGGTCTGGCTGCCGGTCGGGGAGATCTCTACGGCGTGGCTCCCGGAGTGGACCGGGCCGCCGACCACCGCGTCGCCGCTCTGGCAGGTCCACGGGCTGAGGCCGCCGGTCTCGAAGCCGCCGTTGGCGAGCGCCCCGGAGCCGCCGCCGCTGCCGCTGCCGCCGCCGGAGACGGTCAGGGTGTAGGTCGCGCTGTGGCTGCCGGAGGCGGCCGTGCCGGTCACCGTGATCGGGTAACTGCCCGCCGCCACCCCGCCGGCGACCGCGGCGGTGAGGGTGCTGGAGCCGCCCGAGGTGACCGAGGACGGGCTGAACGAGACGCTCACCCCGCTCGGGGCCCCGCTCGCGGAGAGGGCGACCGGCTCGGCGGAGCCGGCGGCGACCCCCGTCGCCACCTCGGCGGTGGCCGAACCGCCGGGAGCCGCACTGCCGGAGCCCGGCGACACGGAGAGCGAGAAGTCGCTGCCGGTGGTCCCGCCGCCGCCCCCGCCCCCGGAGGACCCCTCGTACGGCACGAAGGCGTCGGTGAAGGCGAGGGGGCTCTGGCCGATCTCGCTGCAGGTGGAGAGGGAGTTGGCGGTTCCGCCGCAGGGCTGATCGCGGGTGACGGCCCAGAAGGAGAGCCGGCCCAGGCCGTTCTGCGCCGCGAAGGACTCCACGCTCTGGGCGTCGGCCAGGGTGAAGGTGGAGCCGTCGTCGTTCTTGCCGATCATCGGGGTGAGGCCGAGGTCGGCATAGGTGTAGCCGGGGTCGACGGACTGCATCTGGGCCAGTGTGGCCTTCGCCGCCGCGATCGCGTCCGCGCCCATGTCGGCCGAGGTGCCCTGGTAGTAGTCCATCGCCATGAGGTTGACGACGTCGATCCGGATGCCCGCGTTCTTCGCCGCCTGCAGGATGCCGACGCCGTCCGAGGTGAGCCCGCTCGGCAGCACCGGCAGGGTCATCGAGAACCGCAGCGCGGGGTCGGCCGCCTTGAGGTCCTTCATCGCCTGCATCTGCCGGGCCGCGGCGGCGGTGTCGGCGATGGCCGCGCCCTCGACGTCGAAGTCCAGCTGCTGGACGCCGTAGTCGTTGATGATCGCCTGGTAGCCGGCCTCGATGCTGCTCTGGTCGGTGCAGGTCCAGGCGAGCGGCTCGCCGTCGGCCCCGCCCGAGGAGACGATCACCGAGGCCCCCTCGGACACCGCCTTGGCGATCTCCGGGTCGGTGTAGGAGTCACCGCCGACCGGCAGGGTGTCCCCCCACTCCTGGCTGCAGCCGGTGCCGATGACGAAGGCCGCGGTGAAGGCCTTCAGCCCGTGCTGGGTGATGGCGGTGTCGAGCAGCGGCTCCTGCCCGTTGGACATGTCGGTGTACGGGGCCACCGAGTACACGCTGGTCGCGGCCGCGCTGGGGCTCGCGCCGAGCACGCCGAGGGCGGCGGACGCCAGGAACGTCAGTGTCCCGGCGACCGCCGCCAACCTGCCTCTGCTGCCTAACACTTGGGCCTCCCTGTGGGGCTCGGGAACGGTCGGGAACTCGTGGCCCCGCAACTGAACTCCCACGGCAGGTTCCTGTCAATAGGACTAGACCAACCGCCTGGCCGTCCCCGTCGGCCGCCCGACTGAATGAGTTTTTTCAGTCTGACTATTGTGTGACTGGCAAATTACAAGCATGCTGTGGGCTGCCCACAGACCTCGGAGGCAGGCACATGGCAGTAGCAGGGACGGCTGGGGACACGACCGGCACCAGAACGGCCGGGGCCGGCGCGCCGGACGACGCGGCCGCACGCGAGCCGCTCACCGGCTTCCATCTCCGGGTGACCGCGACGACCTTCGGGGCCAACTTCTCCGACGGCTACGCGCTCGGCATCATCGGGGCGGTCCTCCCGGTGCTGAACACGAGCATGCGCCTCTCCGGGGTGTGGCAGGGCCTCCTCGGCGCCTCCGCCCTGATCGGCCTGCTGGTCGGCAGCATCCTCCTCGGCCGGGTGGCGGACGCCATCGGCCGGCAGAAGCTGTACCTCTACAACTTCATCCTGATCACCATCGCCTCGGCGGCCCAGTTCTGGGCGCACAGCGCGCCGCTGCTCTTCATCCTCCGGCTGGTGATCGGCTTCGGTCTGGGCGCCGACTACGCCGTCGGCCCCACCCTCCTCTCCGAGTTCGCCCCGCGCCGGCTGCGCGGGGTCCTCCTCGGCTCGCTCACCGTGCTGTGGACGGTCGGCTATGTCCTGGCCAACGTCCTCGGCACCTACCTGCCGATGACCGACACCGCCGCGCACTGGCTGCTGGCCAGTGGCGCGCTGCCCGCGCTGCTGGTGCTGCTGCTGCGGATCGGCATCCCGGAGTCGCCGAGCTGGCTGGCCTCCCGCGGCCGGTTCGAGGAGGCGGCCCGGATCCGCCGGGACTTCCTCCGCCAGGAGGCCACCGCCGAGACCGAGTCCGCGCAGGCCACCGAGGCGCTCCCGGCCGCGGGGTACCGCGAGCTCTTCGCCCGCGGCCAGGCCCGGAACACCTGGTTCGGCGTCGTCTTCTACAGCGCCCAGGTACTGCCCTACTTCGCCATCTACACCTTCATGGCGCAGATCCTCGGCACCCTCCACATCTCCGACGCCGACACCCAGAACCTGGTCCTCAACCTGGCGCTGCTGCTCGGCGGCGTGATCGGGCTGTGGCCGGTGCAGCGGATGGGCCGGCGTCCTTTCACCATCGGCACCTTCGTCGTCCTCACCGTCTGCCTGGCGCTGATGGCCGCCCTGAGCGGCACCTCCGGCCTGCTGCTGATGGTGCCGTTCATCGTCTACACCTTCGTGATGGCCGGCGCGTCCAACATCACCCAGGTCTACCCGCCGGAGCTGTTCCCGACCCCGCTCCGCGGCTCCGGCGTGGGCTTCCTCAACGGCACCAGCCGGATCGCCTCCGCCGTCGGCACCTTCCTGCTGCCGATCAGCCTGGACTCGCTCGGCATCGGCTGGTCGATGGCCTGGATGGCGCTGGTGCTGCTGCTCGGCACGGTCGTCAGCGTCCTCTGGGCGCCGGAGACCCGGGACTCGTCCACCACCGAAGTGTGGGTGCACTGATGCCCGGCACAGCCCTGGACGGCAGGTCGCTGACGGCCGATCAGGTCACCGCCCTGGCCCGGCGGGAGGCGCTGCCCGCCGTGGACGCCGACGCCCGCCGCGCCCTCGACGAGAACCGCAAGCTGGCCGCCGAGGCCACCGCCCACCGACCGGTCTACGGGCACAGCACGGGGGTCGGCGCCAACCGCACCGCCACCGTCAGCGCGGAGTCCGCCGAGCTCTTCGGCATGCGGCTGCTGCGCAGCCACAGCGGCGGCATCGGCCCGGTCGTGCCGGACGAGGAGGCCCGGGCGATGCTCGCGGTCCGCCTCAACCAGCTGCTGGCCGGCGGCTGCGCGGTGCAGGTCGGTGTCGTGGACCGGCTGGCCGAGGCGCTGGCCGGCGGCCATCTGCCGACCGTCCACGCGCTCGGCGCGATCGGCACCGGCGACCTCTCCGCCCTGGCCGAGCTCGGCCTGACGCTGGCCGGGGAGCGGCCCTGGCACGGCGGCACGGGCGAGCCGCCGGAGCCGCTGCGGCTCACCCGCTGGGACGCCCTGCCGCTGATCTCCAGCAGCGCCCTGACGATCGGTCAGACCGCGCTGGCCGCCACCGATCTGGGCCTGCTGCTGGACCGGCTGCCGCTGGTGGCGGCGCTCACCCTGACCGCGGTCCGCGGCTCCGGTCAGCCCTACGCGGCCTACGTCCACGAACGCCGGCCGCACGCCGGGGCGGCCGCCTTCTCCGCCTGGATGCGGGAGCTGCTGGCCGACGCCGACTGGCAGCCGGCCCTGGTGCAGGACCCGTTCGGGTTCCGCTGCCTGCCGCAGGTCCACGGGGCGGCGCTGGACGCCCGGGCCTCGCTGGACGAGGTGCTGGCCGTGGAGCTCAACGCGGCCGCGGAGAACCCGCTGCTGGAGGCCGCCGCCGCGACCTACCACCACCACGGCGGCTTCCATCTGGCCCGGCTCGGGCTGGCCCTGGACCAGTACCGGCTGGGCCTCCTCGGCACCGCCGAGCTGTCCACCAGCCGGCTGGGCGTCCTGGTCGAACCGGCCTTCACCGGCCAGCCGCCGTTCCTCGCCACGGCGGCCGACGGCAGCAGCGGGGTGATGATCGTCGAGTATGCGGCGCAGTCCGCGCTCGCCGAACTGCGCGGCGCCGCCCAGCCGGTGACCCTCGGTCATGCGGTGATCTCGCGCGGGGTGGAGGAGCACGCCAGCTTCGCCTCCACCGGCGCCCGCCGGCTGCGCGAGTCGGTGGACCACTTCCGGCTGGTCCTCGCCTGCGAGCTGGTGGCGGCCGTCCGCGCCCTCCGGATGCGCGGTCTCCGTCCGCCGGGCGGCGGCGAGTTGGCCGCCTTCTACGACCGGGCGGCCGAGCGGCTTCCCTCGTCGGTCGAGGACCGCAACCTCACCGGCGACGTCGAGGCCGCGGCGGCCCTCCTCTCGGCTCCCGCGCCGGCCTGACCGGTCAGCCGGCGTCCGGGTGGACGAACTCCGGCTGGTCCAGCACCCGTACCCAGCTCCCGTCCGGCCGGCGGCGGACCACCTGCGCGCGGGCGCCGGCCCCGTCGCCGGGCGGGGTCGAGGTCAGCGCGAGGTCGCCGTCCGCGCTGAGGAGGGTGGGCAGCGGGGTCTCCGGCCGGAAGCGCGGCCGGTTCGCCAGCACCTTCGCCCAGAGCTCGCGGATGGCCTCCCGGCCGACCGTCCGCGAGCCGGGCGGGTAGGCGAGGACGGCGTCCTCGGCGTAGAGGGCCGCGACTCCGGCGGCGTCCCCCTGGTTGGAGCGCTCGACGAAGAGCCGGGTGATGTCCTCCGGCCGCATCGCCTTGGGGTAGGCCTCGTAGTCGATCGTCTCGGGGTTCTCGTCGTCGTTCATGAGTCCATCGTCGGCCGCCCTCGACCAGAAGTCCAACAGATGGTTCTTCTGGGTACTAGAATCCACACTCATGGACCTGAGGCAGCTGGAGTACTTCGTCGCGGTCGCCGAGGAGCGGAACTTCACCCGGGCCGCGGAGCGGGTGCACATCAGCCAGTCCGGGGTCAGCGCGCAGATCAGGCAGCTGGAGCGGGAGCTGGGCGCCGAGCTGTTCGACCGCTCCGCCCGCACCGCCACCCTCACCGCCGCCGGAGCCGCCGCCCTGGGGCACGCCCGCGCGGCGCTGGCCGCGGCCGAGGCGGTGGGCCAGGCGGTCGGCGAGGTCAGCGAGTTGATCCGGGGCCGGGTGACGGTCGGGATGGTGGTCGGCTGCACCGTCACCCCGTTCTTCGACGCGCTCGCCGCCTTCCACGGCGCCCATCCGGGGGTCGCCGTCTCCCTCCTCGAGGGCCGCTCGGACCGCCTGGTCGAGGAGGTCCGCTCGGGCGCCGTCGACGTCGCGCTGGTCGGTACCGCGGGCGAGCCGCCCGCCGGCCTCGACTCCCGCGTCCTGGTCAGCGAGCCGCTGGTGGCCGTGGTCGCCCCCGGGCACCCGCTGGCCGGCCGCAAGCGGCTCCGCCTCCGCGATCTGACGGGCCGTCAACTCATCTCCATGCCCGAGGGCAGCGGCCTGCGGTCGGTCTTCGACCGCTGCTGCGCCGCCGCCGGCGTCCAGCCCGCCGTCGCCCTGGAGGCCAGCGCCGCCGACGCGATCGCCGACCTCTCCGCCCGCGGCCTCGGCGTCGGCCTCCTCAGCGAGTCGATGGCCCCCCGCTACCGCGACCGCCTCACCGCCCTCCCGATCACCGACGCCACCGTCCCCGGTCTCCTCGTCCTGGTGTGGCGGCCGGCCCCGCCGCCGGCCGTCCGCGCGCTGGTCGCCCGGCTGCCGGCCGGGGCGGAGGGAAACCGCTCGCGCGCGGCCGCCGCGGATGGCCAGACTCGCCGACCATGAGCAACCACGACAACGACCGCCTGCCGCTCTCCGGCCGCACCGCCCTCGTCACCGGCGTCAGCCGGCGCGCTGGGATCGGCCTCGCCGTCGTCCGCCGGCTGGCGGGGCTGGGCGCCGAGGTCTTCCTCCACCACTACGCCCCGCACGACGCCGAGCAGCCCTACGGCGCCGACCCGCAGGGCCCGCCGGTCGACGGCCATCGGCACCTCGGCCTCGACCTCGCCGACCCCGAGGCCCCCGCCCGGCTGATGGCCGCCGCCCGGGAGGGCGCCCCCGGCGGCCAGGTCGACATCCTGGTCTGCAACCACGCCCAGTCCGGCCACGACGGCACGCTGGACCGGATCAGCGCCGCCGACCTGGACCTCCACTGGGCCGTCGACACCCGCTCCAGCCTGCTGCTGGCGCAGGCCTTCGCCGCCCAGTACGAGGACGGTCCGCGCCCCGGCGCCGGCCGCGTCCTCCTGCTGACCTCCGGTCAGCTCCTCGGCCCGATGCCCGAGGAGCTCGCCTACGCCACCGCCAAGGGCGCCCTGGCCGCCGTCACCCCCACCCTGGCCGACCACCTCGCCGACCGCGGGATCACCGTCAACTGCGTCAACCCCGGCCCCGTGGACACCGGGTACGCCTCTCCGGAGGCCCACGAGCTGGTCCGCCGGCGCTTCCCGGCCGGCCGCTGGGGGGAGCCCGACGACCCGGCCCGGCTGATCGCCTGGCTGGCCACCGACGACGCCCGCTGGATCACCGGGCAGGTGATCAGCTCCGAGGGCGGCTTCCGCAGGTGAAACACCGGGCGTGGTGCTGGGGCTCTTCCGGTGCGCCTTGAGAGGATCCAGGCGGGGCCGAGGAGAAGGAAGAGGGACGGGTGTCGGAGAGCCAGCAGCAGCCGGTGGTCACCGCGACCGCCGAGGTGGCCGAGGAGGAGCGCCGCCTCAGGCACGACCTGGGGTTCTGGGGGCTGACCGCGATCGGCTTCTCCAACATCGTCGGCTCCGGCTGGCTCTTCGCCGCGATGTACGCGGCGCAGACCGCCGGGCCCGCGGCGATCCTGGCCTGGATCGGCGCCGGGGTGCTCTGCGCGCTGGTCGCCCTGGTGATGGTCGAACTCGGCGTCTCCCGCCCGGAGGGCGGCGGCACCGTCCGCTGGCCGCTGTTCGCCAGCGGACGGCTGGTCGGCACCCTGATCGGCTGGTCCACGCTGCTGTCGGTGGGCGGCACCGCGGCCGAGATCAGCGCCATCATGCAGTACGCCGGCCACTACCTGCCGGGGGTCTACCGGAACGGCGGTCTCACCGCCGCCGGGGTCGGCGTGGCCGTGGGGCTGAGCCTCCTGCTGACCGCCCTCAACTGGTTCGCCGTCCGGATCTTCGCCCGTTTCAACAACCTGATCGCCCTGTTCAAGGTCGCGGTGCCGATCCTCACCGTGATCGCCCTCTTCGCCTCCGGCTTCCACTCCGGCCGCCTCACCGAGGGCGCCCACGGCGGCTTCGCGCCGTACGGGTACCCGGCGGTGCTCAGCGCGCTGGCCGGCGGCGGCATCGTCTACTCGCTCAACGGGTTCCAGGCGCCGCTGGACTTCTCCGGCGAGGCGCGCAACCCCCGCCGGACGATGGCGGGTTCGGTGCTGGCCGGCATCGGCCTGGCCCTGGCGATGTACCTGGCGCTGCAGTTCGCCTTCCTCTACACCGTCCCCGAGCACCTGCTGATCGCCGGGCACGGCTGGAGCGGGGTGAACTTCGACTCCCCGTTCGGGCAGCTGGCGCTGATCCTCAACCTCCAGTGGGTCTCCAGCCTGCTGTACGTCGACGCGGTGGTCTCGCCCGGCGGCTCGGCGTACGTGGGCGTGGCCATCGACGCCCGGCACACCTACGCGCTGGCCAAGAACGGCACGCTGCCGCGGTACTTCATGAAGGTCAGCGGCCGGAGCGGGATCCCGCAGCGGGCGCTGCTGCTGAACCTCGCGGTGATCCTGGTCTTCCTGCTGCCGTTCGGCGGCTGGCAGCAGATCGTCAGCGTGATGGGCGACATGTACCTGCTGATCTACGCGGGGGCGGCGGTGGCCGTCGCGGTGTTCCGGGGGCGGCCGGACGGGGGGCTGCGGGGATGGGTGCCGGGGCTCTCCTGGATCGCGCCGCTGAGCTTCGTCGTGGCGAGCGAGTTCATCTACTGGTCCGGCTGGCACGATCTGCGGTTCGCGCTGCCGCTGGTGCTGGTGGGGCTGCTGCTGTTCTTCTTCCTGCGGCCGGCGGGGGAGGGGGCGCGGCGGTTGGGCGCGGAGTTCGCGCGGGGCGCCTGGATGGTGGTCTATCTGCTGCTGCTCACCGCGTTCTCCTGGCTGGGCTCCTTCAAGGGCTCCGGCCGCATCGCCGCCCCGTGGGACTCCATCGCGGTGGCGTTCCTCTCCCTCGCGATCTTCGCCTGGGCGGTGGCCTCCGGCCGAGGCCGCGGGCCCGGCTGAGCCCGAGGGGCGATTCCGGGGGCGCGGGGAACTGCGCGCCCAGGCGTCTGCGGTCCGCACCCGGCAGCGGGGTCAGGGTGGCAACTCAATAGCCGTTGCCGAGTGCGGACCGCAGCTGGCTGGGCGCGCAGTTCCCCGCGCCCCTGGAATCGCCCTTCGGGCTTCGTCCCGGGGCGAGAGCTAGGAGCGGGTCACGTCGTCGCGGGTGATGCTGGTCGCCGTCGCGTGGCCGGACAGCGCCAGCGTCAGGTCGAGTTCCGCCAGATGCGCGCGCAGCACATGCTCGACCCCCGCCTGCCCGTCCAGCCCCAGCGCGTACACCCACGGCCGCCCCAGCAGCACCGTCTTCGCCCCCAGCGCCAGCGCCTTCGCGGTGTCCTCGCCGCCGCGGATCCCGCTGTCGAAGAGGACGTCCAGGCGGTCGCCGACCGCCTCCGCGATCGCGGGAAGCGCGTCCGCCGCGCCGATCGCGCCGGCGACCTGGCGGCCGCCGTGGTTGGAGACCACGATCCCGTCCATGCCGGCGTCCGCCGCCCGCCGCGCGTCGTCGGGGTGGAGGACGCCCTTCAGGACGATCGGGCCGTCCCAGTTCTCCCGGATGAAGTCCAGGTCGTCCCAGGTCTTGGTGGGGTCGTTGAACATCCCCACGAAGTGCATCACCGCCGCCTGGAGGTCCTCGACCGGCGGCTTGGCCAGGCCGGCCAGGAACGCCGGGTCGGTGAAGTAGTTCTCGGTGCCGATGCCGTGGAGGAAGGGCAGGTAGGCCTGGTCGAGGTCGCGGGGCCGCCAGGACAGCAGCCAGGTGTCCAGGGTGACCAGCAGCGCCGAGTAGCCGCTCTCCTTGGCCCGGCGGAGGAAGCTCTTGGTGACCTCGCGGTCCTTGGGCCAGTACAGCTGGAACCAGCGCTCGCCCTCGCCGCTGGCCTCCGCCACGTCCTCCATCGAGGTGCTGGACGCCGAGGAGAGGGTGAACGGCACGCCGACCTCGGCGGCGGCCCGCGCGGCGGCCGTCTCGGCGTCCGGGTGCATGATCGACAATACGCCGACCGGGGCCAGCGCCACCGGGGCCGGCAGCCTGCGGCCGAGTACCTCGACGGAGAGGTCCCGGGTGCCGACGTCCCGCAGCATCCGCGGCACGATCCGCCAGCGGTCCAGCGCCTCGCGGTTGGCGGCCTCGGTCTTTCCGCCGCCCGCGTTCCCCGCGACGTAGCCGTACGGCCCGGCGGGCAGCCGCGCCTCGGCGATCTCGGCGAGCCGGGAGAGGTCAGTGGGCAGTCGGGGGACCTTGCCCAGCAGCCCGTTCAGGTAGATCTCGTACTGGAAGGCGGCCCAATCGGTCATGGCGCGCAGCGTAGCCGACCGCCGCCGGTTCGGTGATCCCGATTGCCGACCGCCTGAACGGGGGACACGCTGGACGGCAGGAGCACGCGCCGTTCCCACCCTGGAGGTGGCCGCCATGCCCGATATCCACGACCTGCCCGAGACTCCGGCCGCCGCGCCGCCCGTGCCCGATCTGGGCGAGTCCGCCGGCCCCGAGCCCGGCATCCACTCCGGGGTGGCGGCCAGGCGGCTGACCGACGCGCAACTGCTGCGCGAGCTCGGCCAGTTGCACCGGACCCGGCACGACACCTTCCTGTACGGGTCGGTCGGCGCGCTGGACCGGCACACGCTGCGGACGCATGAGCTGGAGCAGGAGTACCTGCGCCGGCATCCACGCCGGCACGTGGCCTCGGGCCGCACCCGGGCCGGGGCGCGGGCCCGGGCGGGCGCCGTCTAGCGGCGGCCCTTCGGTTCACCGGGCCTTCGGCGACGGGAGCCTTCGGCCAAGCGGGCCGGCGGTTCAGCGGGCCTTCGGTCAAGGGGGCCGGCGGTTCAGCGGGCCTTCGGCCCAGCGGGCTCTCGGTCAAGCGGGCCGGCGGTTCAGCGGGCCTTCGGCCCAGCGGGCTCTCGGTCAAGCGGGCCGGCGGTTCAGCGGGCCTTCGGCCCAGCGGGCCGGCGGTTCAGCGGGCCTTCGGTTCAGTCGGCCTTCGGCCCAGCGGCCCAGCGGCCCAGCGGCTCAGCGGCCGAGCGGCCCAGGCGGGCGCGGATGTCGTCGAAGTGGCGGTGCATCCACTCGACGGCCCGCGCCCCGTCCTTGTCCTCCAGCGCCTGGACCAGCTCGCGGTGCTGCCGCCAGGTCCCTCGGGGGTCGGAGTGCGCCGGGTCCAGCTCGGCCCTGACCTGGTGGAGGGCGGCCCAGAAGGCGTCCAGCACCTCGCTGAGCAGGTGGTTGCCGAGGGCGCGGTAGAGCGCGAGGTGGAAGGCGCGGTCGGTCTCGGGCCGGATCTCGGACAGCTTCTCCGCCTCCCGCTCCATGGTGTCGACCAGGCCCTTGAGCACCGCCAGGTCCTCGGCGGGAAGCGACGCCGCGACGGTGCCGATCAGGCCGGACTCCAGGGCCTCGCGGACCTCCATCAGCTCGGCCAGCGCGGGCGCGCCCTGGTGGTGGTGGACGGCGGCGCGGAAGGCGATCCCGTCCACCAGCGGCTCCAGCGAGAGGCTGCCGACGTAGGTGCCGAAGCCGTGCCTGATGTCGACGATCCGCATCGCCTGGAGCGCCTTGAGGGCCTCGCGCACCGAGTTCCGGCTGATGTCGAGGATCTCCACCAGCTCGGCCTCGGTGGGCAGCGGGTCCCCGGGGGCCAGCCGGCGGTCCAGGATCAGCTGCTTGATCCGCTCCTGGACGTCCTCGGACATACTGCGCCTCGCCATCGGGCGGCTCCCTGACTCTCTTGACGGCGGCCTTCGGTCCGGGTTTATCGTAGCCCACAACGTAGGACGTCCAATGTCCTATGTCGGATGTCCTGAGTTCGATGGAGCACCTCATGTCGCTGAGCGAGCCGCTGCGCGGAGTCGTCCCCCCGGTCTGCACCCCCCTCGACCGCCAGGGGGACGTGGACACCGCCTCCCTGTCCGCCCTGGTCGAGCATCTGATCCGGGGCGGGGTGCACGGCCTCTTCGCGCTCGGCTCCACCAGCGAGGCCGCCTACCTGGACGACGCCCGGCGCCGGATCGCCCTGGAGACGGTGGTCAAGGCCGCCGACGGCCGGGTGCCGGTGCTGGCCGGGGTGATCGAGGCGACCACCGCCCGGGTGCTCGACCAGGCCCGCGACGCGGCCGAGTTGGGCGCCCGGGCCCTGGTCGCCACCGCGCCGTTCTACACCCGCACCCATCCGGTGGAGATCGCCCGGCACTTCCGGCGGATCCGCGCCGAGGTCCCGCTGCCGCTCTTCGCGTACGACATCCCGGTCTCCGTGCACAGCAAGCTCCCGGCGGCCCTGGTCCGGGAGCTGGCGGAGGACGGCACCCTCGCCGGGCTCAAGGACAGCAGCGGGGACGACGGCGCGCTGCGGCGGCTGCTGGTCGACCTGGACGGCCGGCGGCCGGCCGGCTTCGCGGTGCTGACCGGCTCCGAACTCACCGTGGACGCCGCCCTGCTGGCCGGCGCCGACGGAGTGGTGCCGGGCATCGGCAATGTGGACCCCGCCGGCTATGTACGGCTCTACGAGGCGGCGCGGCGCGGGGACTGGCCGGCGGCCAGGGCCGAACAGGAGCGCCTGGTACGGCTCTTCGCGATGGTGGACGTCGGCCCGGAGGCGGCGATGGGGCGCAGCTCCTCGGCGCTCGGCTCGTTCAAGGCCGCGCTGTGGCTGCTCGGCGTCATCGACTGCCCGGACACCGCCTTCCCCCAGGTGCCGCTCGGCGAGCCGGAGTTCGCCGCGGTCGCGGAGCGACTGCGGGCCGCGGGGCTGGAGCCGGTGCGATGAACTCCGGGGTCCTGGAGGCGGGGCCGGTGATCGGGCTGGACCTCGGCGGGACGAAGATCGCCGGGGCGCTGGTCGCCCCGGGCGGCCGGGTGCTCGCCCGGGACCGGCGGCCGACCCCGGCGGACGCCGGGCCGCGGGCCGTCCTCGACGCGCTGGCGGACAGCGCGCGGGCGCTGGCCGCCGGCGTGGTCCCCGCTCCGCGGGCGATCGGCGTCGCCGCCGCCGGGCTGATCGACCCCGAGGCGGGGGTGGTCCGCTCGGCCACCGCGATCATCGCCGGCTGGGCGGGCACGGCGGTGGCCGCCGAACTCGCCCGCCGCGCAGGGCTTCCGGTCGCCTGCGACAACGACGTGCGCGCCGCCGCATGCGCCGAACTCGAGGCCGGTCCGTCCGGGAGCACTCTCCTCCAGCTGTCCGTCGGCACCGGGATCGGCGGCGCGATCGCCTACCGGGGACGGCTGCTGACGGGTCGTCAGGGCGTCGCCGGGCACCTCGGCCACCTGCCGAGCCCGGAGGCGGCCGGGCTGCTCTGCTCCTGCGGCGCCGTCGGCCATCTGGAGGCGGTCGCCTCGGGCCCGGGGATGGCGGCGGCCTACGCCCGGTCGGCCGGGGCGGGTGGCAGGCCGCCCGCGCTGGAGGAGGTCGTCCGCCGGGCCGAGGGCGGAGACCGGGCCGCGGCCGGCGCCGTCGAGCTGGGCGCCCGCGCCGCCGGACGCGCCCTCGGCGGGCTGGCCAACGCGATCGGCCCGGACCGGGTGGTCGTCGGCGGGGGAGTGCCCGGTATCGGCAAGCGCTACTGGTCCGCGCTGCGGGCCGGCTTCGCCGCCGAACTGCTGCCCCCGCTGGCCGATCTGGTCCCGCAGCCGCCCGCCCACGGCGCCGACGCGCCGCTGCTCGGCGCGGCGCTGCTCACCGCCCGGCTGCCGCTGCACCGGGCCGATCCGGAGGGAGTCCTCGGATGAGCACCCGTCAGCACGGGAACGTCACGGCGGCCGGGCTCCGCGCCGCCCTGCGCGGCGGTCTCGTGGTCTCCTGCCAGGCCCCGCCCGGCGACCCCATGCGGGACACCTCCGCCATGGTGCGGATGGCCCAATCGGCCTCCGCAGGCGGTGCGGTCGGCCTCCGCGCCAACGGCCTGGAGGACGTCCGGGCCATCGCCGGGAGCGTCGGGCTGCCGCTGATCGGACTGTGGAAGGACGGCGACGAGGGGGTCTACATCACCCCGACCGTCCGGCACGCCCTCGCCGTGCGCGAGGCAGGCGCCGGGATCGTGGCCGCCGACGCCACCGACCGGCCGCGGCCGGACGGCAGCCGCTTCGCCGAGCTGGTCGAGGCGGTGCACGCCACCGGCGGGCTGGTGATGGCCGACGTCTCGACCGAGGCGGAGGGCGTCGCGGCCGCGGCGGCCGGCGCCGACCTGGTCGGCACCACCCTGGCCGGCTACGTCCCCGGCCCCGGGCGGCGGCCCCGTACGGAGGGTCCCGACCTGGAGCTGGTGGCCCGGCTGGCCGGGCGGATCGACGTGCCGGTGGTCGCCGAGGGCCGGATCGGCACCCCGGAGGAGGCCGCGGCGGCGCTCGCCGCCGGGGCCCACTGCGTGGTGGTGGGCACCGCCATCACCGCACCCACAGCGATCACCCGGCGGTTCGCCGCCGGTCTCGCGGCGGCGGCAGCGCGCGGCTGATCGCCGCGGACCCGCCGCGGATCCACCGCGAATCCGCCGCCGCACTTGGGACGAGGCTCAACGAGGAGCCCGTCGGGCATCCTGGAGGCAGTATGACCACCACCACCGCACCAGCCAGACCCTGGTACCGCGAGGTCGGGGCGACCCGCTGGCGGTCGTTCTTCGCGGCCTGGCTCGGCTATGTGCTGGACGGTTTCGACTTCGTACTGATCACCCTTGTGCTCACCGAGGTGAGCGCCACCTTCCATCTGAGCACCGTGGAGGGCGCCAGCCTGGTCTCGGCGGCCTTCATCACCCGCTGGCTGGGCGGGGCGGTCCTCGGCTCGCTGGGCGACCGCTACGGGCGCAAGTCCGCCATGGTGCTCAGCATCCTGCTGTATTCGCTGGGCACCCTGGCCTGCGGTTTCGCCTGGAACTACACCAGCCTCTTCGTGGCCAGGCTGGCCATCGGCATGGGCATGGCCGGCGAGTACGGGTCCAGCGCCACCTACGTCCTGGAAAGCTGGCCAGGGCGGCTGCGCAACCGCGCCTCGGGCTTCCTGATCTCCGGCTACTCGGTCGGCACGGTGATCGCCGCCGAG
The DNA here is from genome assembly GCF_000744815.1 of Phaeacidiphilus oryzae TH49. Taxonomy (NCBI): domain Bacteria; kingdom Bacillati; phylum Actinomycetota; class Actinomycetes; order Kitasatosporales; family Streptomycetaceae; genus Phaeacidiphilus; species Phaeacidiphilus oryzae. Next base: position 1,309,811 of record NZ_JQMQ01000005.1, on the reverse strand, counting down.
GTCTACAAGGTGGTCGTGCCCAGCCTGGGCTGGCGCTGGATGTTCTACCTCGGCCTGATCCCGATCGTGGTCGCGCTGTGGGTGCGCCGGGCGCTGCCGGAGGCCGAGGAGTGGCAGGAGACGGTGGCCGACCGGGGGCGCAGGCCCAACCCGTTCCGGCCGCTCTTCGCCACCCCGCGGCTGGCCGCCCTCAACGTGCTGCTGGCGGCGGCTGCCGCGGCCGCACTCTTCTCCGTCTTCACCTCGGTCGCGGGCGGGGCGGTGCTGCCGCTGTCGGTGCTCGCCGGACTCTGCCTGCTGGCCTTCGCGGTGCAGCTGGGCGGCCGGCGCGGCTGGCTGCTGTACGCCTCGCTGATGGTGACGGTCTTCGTGGCCTTCATGTACAGCTGGCCGATCCAGGCGCTGCTGCCGACCTATCTGAAGGAGCAGCTGCACTACGGCCCCGGGCAGGTCACCGACGTCCTCTTCTGGGCCGGGTTCGGCACCATGGCAGGCTGCTGGCTGGCCGGGTTCGTGGGGGACTGGATCGGGACGACCAAGGCGTACTCGATCACCCTGGTGGTCTCGCTGGCCTTCGTCTTCCCGGTCTTCGCCGTCCACGGCAACCTGCTGGTGCTGGGCCTGCTGCTGTTCGTCCTCCAGGCGCTGAGCTTCGGCATCTCCGGGCTGCTGCCCCGGTACATCGGCGGGCACTTCCCGACCGAGAGCCGGGCGGCCGGCCTCGGCTTCACCTACAACGTGGGTGCGCTGGGCGGGGCGGTGGCACCGGTGCTGGGCGCCCGGCTGGCGAGCGGGATGCCGCTCGGGCAGTCACTGGCGGTGCTGACCTTCGCGGGAACACTGGTCACCGCGGCGCTGGTCGGCTTCGACGTGCCGGGCCGGCTGCACCGGAGGCTCAACCCGGACGCGGTCCGCGACCACCTGGCGCCGGCGGCCGCGGAGCCGGCGGACGACGCGGACGGCGGTCAGCCCTCGACGGTCTCGCAGGGGCGGCCGAGCAGGTTGTAGCCGCCCGGGGTGCGCTCCCAGGCCTCGGCGCAGACCAGAGTGCCGGAGAAGAAGTTCCGGTTCGGGTGCACCACGACGTCGGGGGCGTTGAAACCGCCGGCGTTCCAGTGCTGGTCGCCGGTGTTGAAGGAGTAGTCGCCGGCGTAGATGTGGAAGTGGCCGTCGAAGCCGCGGTTCAGGATCGCCGCGTCCACCTCGGACACGTAGTCGCGGTTGCCGGCCACCCCGATCCAGACCGACCCGTTGGTCCCGCCCGCGTTCGCGGAGGCGGGACCGGCGGTGAGGGCGACGGTGGCGACGGCGGCGGAGACCAGGCCGAGGACGACGCGGGGGCCGTGGGGGCTCTTCTTGCGCATGGCGCAGAAAGTAGCAGAGCGATCACTGGAGGTAGTGGAAGGCTCCCTCCTCCGTCGCGGGTGGCGCCGCGGCCGGAGCGGGCCATCCTTCCCTGACGGGGTGGTCGGCGCGCTAGGTTGGTCGGCGGATCTTCCCCAGCGCAGATCGCAGCGCGATGTCGACGGTCAAGGAGCCAAGGAGCCGCCCCGATGCGTGTCGCCCTCTTCCTCACCTGCGTCAACGACGCGGTGCACCCGCGGACCGGCCGGGCGGTGGTCGCCCTGCTCGAGCGGTTGGGGGTCGAGGTCGACTTCCCGGCCGGCCAGACCTGCTGCGGCCAGCCGCAGTTCAACACCGGCTACCGCCGCGCCACCGAGCCGCTGGTGCGGCGGATGGACGAGGTCTTCCGGGACTACGAGTACGTGGTCAGCCCCTCCGGCTCCTGCGCGGCCATGGTCCGGGACAACTACCCGCGGATCGGCGCGAAGGCGATGGCCGAGGGCCGCGGCTCGGCGCTGGCCGACGCGGCCGGCCGACTGGTGCCCCGGGTACTGGAGTTGACCGAGTTCCTGGTCGACGTGCTGGGCGTGGAGGACGTCGGCGCGTACTACCCGCACAGCGTCACCTACCACCCCAGCTGCCACGGCCTGCGGATGCTGCGGCTCGGCGACCGGCCGCTGCGGCTGCTGCGCCGCGTCAAGGGCATCGACCTGCGGGAGCTGCCGGGCGCCGAGGAGTGCTGCGGCTTCGGCGGGACCTTCTCCGTCAAGAACCCCGACGTCTCGGCGGCCATGGGCGCGGACAAGGCCCGCAACGCGCTCTCCACCGGCGCCGAGGCGCTCTGCGGCGCGGACAACTCCTGCCTGCTGCACATCGGGGGCACCCTGCGGCGGGCCGACGCGCCGATGCGGACGGTCCACCTCGCCGAGATCCTGGCCAGCACCGAGCAGGAGGTCTACGCATGAGCCGGACGTTCGTCGGGATGCCGCCCTTCCCGACCGCGGCCAGGTCGTCCACCAAGGACGGGCAGCTGCGGGCCAACCTCACCCACGCCACCCACACCATCCGGGACAAGCGGGCGAAGGCCGTCGCCGAGCTGGACGACTGGGCGGAGCTGCGCGAGGCGGGCAAGCGGATCAAGGACCACACCCTCCGCCATCTCGACCACTATCTGGAGCAGTTGGAGGCGTCGGTCACCGCGGCCGGCGGCCAGGTGCACTGGGCGGCGGACGCCGCCGAGGCGAACCGGATCGTCACGGAGCTGGTGCGGGCGACCGGCGAGACCGAGGTGGTCAAGGTCAAGTCGATGGCCACCCAGGAGATCGAGCTCAACGAGGCCCTGGCCAAGGCCGGGATCAGCGCCTACGAGACCGACCTGGCGGAGCTGATCGTCCAGCTCGGGGACGACCTCCCCTCGCACATCCTGGTGCCGGCGATCCACAAGAACCGCAGCGAGATCCGGGACATCTTCCAGGACGCGATGGGCCGTTGGGGACGCCCCGCGCCCGAGGGGCTGACGGACCGCCCGGCGGAGCTGGCCGAGGCCGCGCGGCTGCACCTGCGGGAGAAGTTCCTGCGGGCGAAGGTCGGCATCTCCGGTGCCAACTTCATGATCGCGGAGACCGGGACCCTGGTGGTGCTGGAGTCCGAGGGCAACGGGCGGATGTGCCTCACCCTGCCGGAGACCCTGATCTCGGTGGTCGGCATCGAGAAGGTGCTGCCCCGATGGCAGGACCTGGAGGTGTTCCTGCAGCTGCTGCCGCGCTCGTCCACGGCGGAGCGGATGAACCCGTACACCTCGACCTGGACCGGGACCTCGGACGGCGACGGGCCGCAGCGGTTCCACCTCGTGCTGGTGGACAACGGGCGGACCGACACCCTGGCCGACACGGTCGGGCGGCAGGCGCTGCGCTGCATCCGCTGCTCGGCCTGCCTCAACGTCTGCCCGGTCTACGAGCGGGCCGGCGGCCACGCCTACGGCTCAGCCTACCCGGGGCCGATCGGTGCCATCCTCACGCCGCAACTGCGCGGGGTGGAGAGCGAGTTGGACGCCTCCCTGCCGTACGCCTCCTCGCTCTGCGGGGCCTGCTACGAGGTGTGCCCGGTGGCCATCGACATCCCCGAGGTGCTGGTGCACCTGCGGGAGCGGGTGGCCGAGGGCGGCGGGCACCGGGACGGCCATCGGGTCGAGGGCGCCGTGATGCGGGCTACCACCTGGCTCTTCGACCATCCGGCCGCGCTCGGCGCGGTGGAGCGCGCGGCGGGCGCGATGCGCGGACTGGTACCGCGGCGGCTGCCGGAGAAGCTGCCGCTGCCCGGGCCCGCGAAGGCCTGGAACGACAGCCGGGACCTGCCGGAGCTGCCCGAGGAGTCATTTCGCGACTGGTGGAAGAAGCGCGAGCAGCGAGGGAGCGGCGAGTGAGCAGCAGGGAGCAGGTGCTGGCCCGGATCCGCACCGCGCTGGCGGACGTGCCCCGGGAGTCGGAGGCCGCGCCGGACCCGGCGGCGGTCCCGCGCGGATACCGCACCACCCACACCGGGGAGGACCCGGCGGCGATCCGCGAGCTGCTGGCGGAGAACCTGGCCGACTACCGGGCGATCGTCCATCGCGTCGGCGACGAGTCGGAGGTGGCGGGCGCGGTCGGCCGGCTGCTCGCGGAGCGCGGCTCGAAGACGGTGGCGGTACCGGACGGGCTGCCGGCGGACTGGCTGGCCGAGGTGGCCGCCGGGACCGAACGGCTGGCGGAGGGGCCGGAGTTGACGGCCCGCCGGCTGGACTCGGTGGACAGCGTGGTCACCGGCTGCGCGGTGGCGATCGCCGAGACCGGCACGATCGTGCTGGACGCGGCCGAGGGGCAGGGCCGGCGCCGGCTCACCCTCGTCCCGGACCACCACATCTGCGTGATCCGGCCAGGGCAGATCGTTGCCTCGGTGCCGCAGGCGCTGCCCCGGCTGGACCCGCGCCGGCCGCAGACCTGGATCTCCGGACCGTCCGCGACCAGCGACATCGAGCTCGACCGGGTGGAGGGGGTCCATGGGCCGCGCACGCTGGAGGTCGTGCTGATCGACGACTGAGCGGGGCCGGCGGGCGGCCGGCGGGCGGGGGCCGGCTGGTGGGCGGGGCTCGCTGGCGGCTGAGGGTCTCTTGGTGGGCGGGGGCTTGCTGGCGGCCGAGAGTCTCCTGGCGGGCGGGGGGCCCGCTGGCGGCCCAGGGCCTGCTAGCGGCCAGGGCCCGCTGGCGGCCAGGGCCCGCTGGCGGCCAGGGCCCGCTAGCGGCCAGGGCCCGCTAGCGACCGGGGGCCCGCTAGCCGCCCAGGGCTCGCTGGCGGCCGAGGGCCTGCAGCACGGCCCGCTCCACGGGGGAGTGGTCGGCGGCCGGGCCGCCGGGAGCCGGGGCCTCCGCCGGCTCGGGGCCGAGGTCGAGCAGCCCGGTGGGCATCAGGGGCGGCTGGGCCATGAACTTCGGGCGCCGCCCGCGGTTCCGCTGGGCCGCGTGGATCAGGAACGGATGGCAGAGGTACACGTCCCCGGCCCGGCCGGTGGCCGTCACGGTCGGGCGCGCGGGCGAGTCCAGCGCGCCTGCCGCGTCCATCCGGTGGCAGAGCTCCAGGCCGTCCACCCCGCGCTCGCCGTAGGGGACGAGGAACGGCGGGACGTCCAGATGCGAGCCGACCTTGATGCGGGTGGGCGCGTCCTCGGGTCCGGTGTCGGAGAAGAGGAACAGCATCAGCAGCGCGCGCCCGCGGGAGCGGAGGTTGAGCCAGTAGGTCCGCTCGCCCTCGGGGGTGTAGCTGCCGTCCATGTGCCAGCCGGCGTCGCCGGGGTCGTCCGGGTGCGGAAAGCGGATCGGGAACGTGCCGATGCCGTCCCTGGGCATCCAGCGGCCCGGGCCGACCAGCTGGTCGAAGGCGGAGTGGAGGCGGGCGGTGCGGGCCGCCCGCCGGAAGGGCTCCGCGCCGAAGCCCATCAGGCGGACGACCGGCCGCGTCCAGGTCGACGGGTCGTCGGCGTCGATCCCGGTCTCCTCGGCCACCGCCTTCGCCAGGAACGCCCGGCAGTCGTCGGCGACCTCGGTCGGGAAGGCGCCGGCCAACCGGACGAAACCGTCCCGTACGAAGGCCTCGACCTCGTCCGGTGAGAGGGGCTTCTCGGTCACGAGGGCGATTCTCGGGAACCCGCGGGCCGCGCGTCCAGCGATTTCTCCAGCACCAGCTCACGGGTCGTCCCGTCCGGGAGGAGGTCGCCGAGGACCGCGGAGTCCTGGAAGCCGTGCCTGCGGTAGGCGGCCGTCGCCGGCGCGTTGCCCGGGATCACCGCGAGCCGGAGGGTGCGTGCCCCGCGCCGCCGGGCCCAGGCCTCGACCTCGCCGATCAGCAGGTCCGCCACGCCGCGCCCGCGGGCCTGCGGCGCCACCCAGAGCGAGCGCAGCTCGCAGGCCTCGGCGGGATCGTGGCCCGAGGGGACGCCGCTGGCCAGCCCGACCGGCTCGCCCGCCGAGCGGGCGACCAGGTTCAGTGCCCGCGGATCCGCCAGCCGCTCGCGCCAGCGCGCCTCGCCGCCGCGCTCCCAGTCCGCCAGACGGGACTTGAACGCCTGCGGAGCCTGGGCGAGGGCGGCCAGCCGCAGTCCGCGCCACAACTCCCAGTCCTGCTCGCCGACCGCCTGGATCCGCGCCGCCGGCCCGGCGGGCCGCTGATGGTCCGTCATGTCGCCTCCCTGGCAACCGGTTCTGTGATCGCCGGACGGTCTCCGAGGTCGGGTGACACGCGAGTCCTCTCGGCGTGGGACGTGAGAGGATCCTCGGGTTTTCGGTCCCGAAGGTCCAGTTCTCCCAGATACCGGACAGTACGAAACCGGACAGCACGAAACCGACAGTACGAAAGCAGGCTCGGATGTTCGCGGTATCCCTCGGCCAGGACGGCGCCCGGTTGTTCCCGCTGGAGCCGCGGCACGCCGATGAGCTGCTGGCCGACATCGACCGCGGGCGGGAGTCCATCGGCCGGTACATCGGCCTGGCGGACGCCGTCACCGATCTCGCCTCCAGCCGCGCCTTCCTCCGGTCCTACGCGGAGAAGGCGGCGGCCGACACCGGGCGGATCTACGGGATCCGGACGGCCGAGGGCACGCTGGTCGGCGGCGTCCTCTTCCGCACCATGGACCTCGCGCGCGGCACCGCCGAGGCGGGCTGCTGGCTGGAGCCGGCCGGCGTCGGCCGGGGGCTGGTCACCAGGGCCGCTCGGGTGATCATCGACTGGGCCGTGGAGGAGCGGGGGATCCACCGGGTGGAGTGGGTCGTCTGCTCCGAGAACCGGCCGAGCATCGCGGTGGCGGAGCGGCTGGGGATGTCCAGGGACGGTGTGCTGCGGGGAGCCAACCTCCACCGAGGGGTGCGGCAGGATCTGGAGGTCTGGTCGGTGCTGGCGCCGGAGTGGCGCGCCGGGCGGGCGGGGCGGGCGGACGGGACGGCTCGGTCGGGTGACTCGGGCCACTCGGGCTGACGGAGGTCCCCGAGGGCCGGGACCGAGGTCGCTGGCGGCGGGCTGCCCGGCCGGTTCAGGGTAGTCAGGTGCGGTATCCACGTATCCCGGCAGGCGACCACGGCGAGGAAAGTCAGCAGATGAAGCTCAGGAGCAGGATGATCGCGGTATCCGGTCTCACCGCCGCGGTGCTGGCCGGCGGGGCGGCCGCGGCGTCGGCGGCGTCGGCAGCGTCGCCGGCCTCGGCAGCGTCGCCGGCCTCGGCGCCCGGGCCTTCTTGCTCTGCTCCCTCCGCTCCCTCCGCTCCCTCCGCTCCCTCCGCTCCCTCCGCCTTGCAGCCCGCGGGTGGCGGCCCGGTCCACTCCGCGCAGCACAGCGGCGGCGGTCACCTGGTGCTGGACCTCTACGGCAACCGGATCCAGGAGGCCTGGGTCGCCGGGAACGCGTTCGAGTGGGGACCGGACGAGTCGGCGGCGCCGCTCGCCTCGGCCGCCGCGCCGGCACTTCTGGTCTGAGCAGCGGCCGAGCGGGATTTCGGAAACCGGGTGCGGCCGTGCCCTGCGCGATGTGAGGGTACCCGGGTGGAACGAGACGAACTATCGAGACTCGCGCACGCGTGGCACCCCGTGGCGGCCCCGTTGACCGACGAGGCGGTCGCCCGCCTGCTGGAGCGGGCGCTGCCCGCGGGCACCGACGAGTACGCCGGGAGCCGGATGCTCGACCTCGGCTGCGGTCGCGGCGAATGGCTGGTCCGGGCGCTGGAGCGGCGGCCCGGGCTGCGGGCCGTCGGCGTCGACCTCTCCGCCGGCGCGCTGGCGGAGGCCCGGGAGTCGGCGCGGCGGCGCGGCGTCGAGGACCGCCTGGAACTGCGCACCGGGGACGCCAACGAGGCCGCCGGGGAGGGCGGTTACGACCTGGTCGCCTGCGTGGGCGCGGCGCACGCCTTCGGCGGACTGCGTGGGACGATCGAGGCGGCCGGCCGACACGTCGCGCCCGGCGGGCGACTGCTCGTCGGCGACGGTTTCTGGGAGGGCAAGCCGACGCCGGAGGCCGAGGAGATCTTCGGCGAGTTCCCCGACCTGGCGGGCACCGTCGGACTCGCCGTCCAGGCGGGCTGGGCCCCGGTCTACGGGCACATCAGCACCCGCGAGGAGCTCGACGAGTACGAGTGGTGCTGGACCGGCGCGCTGACCGCCGCGGCGCTGGAGCCGGGATTCCCGGCCGAGGACCGCGAGCAGGCGCTCTCGCTCGCCGCCGAGCACCGGGCGGAGTGGCTGCGCGACTACCGTGACTGCTTCGGCTTCGTCTGCCTGGTGCTGCAACGGAGTTGACGGGATCGGCGTAGGGCGGCGCCGACCGGAGCCGCCCTACGCCCGCTGTCGCCGGCTATCCGGCCTCGGTGCCCCCAGTGTCCCCGGCCTCCCCGGTGGCGCGGTCGAGGACCGAGCGCCGCAGGGCGGCGGTGTCGACCTCCAGCGCCTCCAGCACCTGGATGCCGACACCCTCACCCGCCGCCAGCAGGCCGAGCAGCATGTCTTCGGTGTCGATCCGCATCGGATGCCCCAGCGCGGCGGCCTCGTGCACCGTCATCTCCAGCGCCTTCTTGGCGTGCGGGGTGTAGGCGGGGCGGGGGAACTGGAACTGGCCCGGCCCGAACTCGTCGTCGGCCCGGCGCTGGATCTCGGCCACATCGATGCCGAGCGAGGCCAGGGCCTCCTTGGCAGGCTGGCCGCCGGTGGCGGGGACGCCCGCCTCGGTGAGCAGCCGCACCGTCTCGTCGCGCACCCGTTCCAGCTCCACACCGTGGGCGCGCAGTACCTCGCTCGCGGTGCCGGCGGTCTGTGCCAGGCCGATGAGGATGTGCTCGGTGCCGATGAAGTCGTGGCCCAGTGCGATGGCCACGTCCTGTGAGGCCACCACCGCTCGCTTGGCGAGCTCCGTGAAACGGTCGAACACCTTCAGTCCTCCTTGCCCATGGCCTTGCGCCTGCTCGCATGCTTCTCGTGCACCGACTGCCTGCTGACCCGCAGTTCCGTCGCGATGCTCTGCCACGTCCAGCCCTGCGCGCGGGCGTTGTCGACGTGCAGCCGTTCCAGTTCCTCCAGCAGCCTCCGCAGTGCGGCGACCGCCCGGAGCCCGACGGCGGGGTCCTTGCTGGTGACCTTGCCCGCAAGTGCGGCGGCGCCGCCTTCGTCTTCCTCTTCGCCTTCACCACTCATGCCGTCAGGATTCCCTGACACGGCGGCGTGTGTCAAGGAAGCCTGACAGATGCGCGGAACCAGAGTGCCGCGCGGGCCGTTCGACCGGTATGGGGATCACGATGCGAACGGGATACCAGGGCACCGGCCCCGGGGCGATCACCCCGGACGGCTGCGCCGTCGAGCTGTACGCGCGGCTGCCGGTACGGGACGAGCCGGACATCATCGCGGGGGCGGTGCCGGCCGGCGCGCACATCCTCGAACTCGGTTGCGGGGTGGGGCGGGTGACCCACGCCCTGCTCGAACGGGGCTTCACCGTCACGGCGGTGGACGAGTCGGCGGAGATGCTCGCGCGGGTACGCGGCGCCGCGCGCAAGATCCAGAGCCCGATCGAGAGCCTCGACCTCGACCAGCGGTTCGACGTGGTGATGCTGGCGTCGTTCCTGGTGCACGCGGGGGACCCGGAGGTGCGGCGGGGGCTGCTCCGTACCTGCGCGAAGCATGTCGCCGAGGGCGGCTGCGTGCTGATCCAGCGCGAGGGCGAGGGCTGGCACGACAACCTCCCGCGCGAGCGGGTCGACCCGGCGGGCTACACGGCCCGGATCGTCTCCTCCACCCCGGTCGGCGACGACGGCGTCCACTCGGTCCACGCGGAGTACGACTTCCCGGACGCCGGCTGGACCCAGACCTTCCTCTGCAAACTCCTCACCACCCCCGAATTCGAGTCCCTCCTCTCCGAGGCGGGCCTCACGGTGGACAAGTACCTGACGGGTGACGGCACTTGGGTTCTATGCCGGCGGGTGGGGGAGATCGGCTGATCGTGACAACGAGGTGAGCTCCCGAGGAGCGGGCGGATCAGCCGAGGACGCGGGTGATGTTCGAGAGAACGGGTGACGAGCCTTCGCTCGTCTGCTGCCGAGGTGGAGTGGGCGTGCCGAAGGTGACGGTGCGGGCGATTCCGTCCAGAACGCCTGCGTAGTACGCGGCATCCGTGACCGAGGCGGTGCTGAGGTCGATGACGACCACGCGCTGGGCCCCGGGCATCGGGATGACGGCCTGCGCCTGCCATGCCGCAGGCGGTGCCTCGCCCACGTCGCTCGGCGGGAGCGTCATCCGCATGACGAAGACCGCCGGCCCGCATGGGAGTTCGACCGCGGTCGCCGACATGCCCGGGGTGTGAGCGGATCCGCCTTCGGAGTGGGCCGCCAAGATCTGGGCCGCAGCGATATGCGCCTTCGTCTCGGGACTGCCCTTGACGAACACGTTGAGGGTGGCCGTGGACACGCTGCCGTCGTCCGCGCGGAAGTAGCCGAAGCCGATGTACACGGCTCCAGCCGCAATCAAGGATCCGAAGACGGTGCCGTACAGGTCCCGCAGCTTCTGGGCTTCGACTCCGGCAGCCGTGGAGATCTGGGCGATTCTCGGCTGGAGCTCATCGGCCAGGACTTCGGGATCGTCCAGCGCGGGGAGACCGAAAAACCCCTGCGGGATGGTGTAGCCCAGGTCGATCGACGGCTTCACGGGCAACCTCATCGGTGTTCGAGTTTCCGGCGGGCGCTGCGGTTCTCATCAGATTCGCTACTCGGAGTACATCCGCCAACTGTTTCCGCCCTTGAAGGTCTTGAAGCCGGTGAACCGGAACCCGTACTCGGAGGCGATCTCGTCGATCCGCTCGACCGAGACCTTGCTGGCCGCAGGGTCGAGGCCCACCTTTGTCCCGCTGCCGCGGGCGCGGTCGAACACCTTCCGGACGTTGCCCTCGTGGTCCCCTGGAGTCGCGTTCTTCTTCAGGAAGCGAAAGATCTCCGTACCTCCGATAGTCAAGTGGCCCGCCGTGCTGCCGTCAGGTCTCCGCCGGTTAGCCGGCATGGTGCAGGAGGCCCCTGAGCATTTTGTACGAGTCGATCGCCGCAGGGACCGCGGTCGTCGTGCCATAGGAGTCGTTCGCGGCTTTGAAGTGCTCGTTGTCACCCACCTCCGGCACCAGTCCCTCGGTGGCCAGCGAAGCGCCGGCGACATTGAGGCCGAGTTGGAACCGCCTTGCGGCCAGCTCGGAAGCATCGCTCATCTGATTCCAGTCTCCGGTGTGCACCTTGTTGACGACGCGCTGGAGGGTTTCGCCGACCGCGTTCTCGCCGCCGGCCTCCTTCCCCACCTCCTGCGCTCCGCGCCAAAGCGACTCGGCTTTTCCGGCGTCCGCCGCAAGACCGGCGATCTCGGAGGAACCCCGGGCAAGGCTGATGCCCTTCGCGGCCATCCCGACCCCGGGCAGGGCGCCGAGTGCGTCTCCTGCAAGCGCGATCCAGGTGCCGGGCTTGGAGAAGGCGCCCTCCTCATGGAAGTCCTGTCGAAGGTGCTCCTCGAACGCGCCTGCGCTCAGCAGAACCGCCGGGAGGGCGAAGATCGGGCAGAACAGTGCGACTACTCCGCACACCGCCGCCGCTGCCGAGAGGATGTCGCCGCTGTGGTCCTTGAGCCAGTCGCCGGCCTGCTGCCAGAAGCCGGGTCGGTGTGGGGCCGAGTCCTTCGCGTCCGCGTGGAGGGTTCTGGCCACGGCGGAGGCGTCCTCGGAGTAGGCGTCGGCGAGGGACTTGGCCTCGGAGATCACCTGCTGGAGGGAGGAGTACGCGGAGGACGCCCGCTTGGTGGCGTCCTCGACGGCGGACAGCGCGGCCTTGATGCCGGCTTCGGCCTGCCGCAGCTTCGCGTCGCTGCCGAAGTGCCGGTCCTGGAGGGCGAGGGATCCCTTGTGGTCGGCGGCTGTTGACACCGCGTCGGCCCAGGCGCGGCCGAACGCCGTTCGCGCGGACTGGGCGTCGGCCTCGTAGCCGCGGGCCTTCGCCTGGTAGCCCTCCAGGCGGGCCTGCCAGCCGCGGAGGTCGCTGGACGCCTTGCCCAGCGACTGCTGCCCCTCCTCCAGGTACTTCGGCAGGACGTCGCTCAGCTTCCGGTGGAAGGCCTCGGCGGCCTCGCCCTGCCAGGAGTCCCGGTCCGCCTGCATCCGCTGGACCAGGGCGTGCGCATGGCCGAGCCGGTGCCCCGCGTCGGCCAACGCCGAGACCAGGCGGGCCACTTCGGACAGGTCCCCGGCGGCGGGGTCGAAGCCCAGGGCCGGGTATCTGCTGCCGGGGGCCGGCAGGCGTCCCACCGCGGCGAAGCGGGGCGCTCCGGCCGTGCCGGAGTAGGTCGGCGACACGGTGACGGCCTCGGCCATGGTCGTCACGGCGCCGGCGGCGGCGAGGACGTCGCCGATCTGAGGGCCGGGGGAGCCGAGGACGCCCAGCGGGTCCGCGCCGCCGGCGCCGGCGCCGCCCGCGTCGCCGAGGATGTCGTAGCCGTCCTGCCAGGGCATCTGGGGTGTCCTTCTGGTGGGGAAGGGGGAGCCCAACGTACTGGGGGAGGGGGTCGGAGCAGGGGCGACGGCGGGGGAAGCACCCGGAAGGTTGGTGGCGTGGGCGGGGGCTGACCGGGTGGTTGACGGTGGGGTGGGGTCAGGGGTGGATGTTCCAGCCGGTGACGACCGGGCGGCCGTGTTCCAGGCCGAGGGTGCTGAGGGCCGCGGTGTCCAGGCGGAAGAGGGCGCCGGCGGAGGCCGGGAGGCCGAGGCGGCGGGCGGTGAGGACGCGGAGGACGTGGGAGTGGGCGACCAGCACCACGTCCCCGCCCCGGTCGTCGCCCCAGTCGTCTCCCCGGTCCCCGCCCCGGTCGTCGGCGAGGGCGTCGCCGACGTAGGCCAGCACGCGGTCGACACGCGCCCCGACCTCCTCGACCGTCTCGCCCGGGTGGTCCGGCGGGCCCGGGGCCACGCCGTCGGTCCACAGGTACCAGTCGGGCCGGGTGCGGTGGATCTCGTCGGTGCTGACGCCCTCGTAGCCGCCGTAGTCCCATTCGTGGAGGTCGGGCGTGGTCTCGAACTTCACCCGGTCGGGGGTGAGCCCGGCCAGCTCGGCCGTGCGCTGGGCGCGGCCGAGCGGGCTGGCCAGGACGCGGGCGATCCGGCGGCCGGCCAGCAGCGGGCGGAGGGCGCGGGCCTGCTGCTCGCCGTGGGCGGTGAGCGGGAGGTCGGTCCAGCCGGTGTGCTGTCCGCTCCGGCTCCATTCGGTCTCGCCGTGCCGGATCAGGACGAGTTCGCCCATCGTCGTGTCGCCGCCTTCGCTCGCCGGTTTTCCGTTGTCGTGGCGAGCCGGTGTAACGGGGCGGGGCATCCGGTCATTCCGGATCGGGGCGAGGGGTGGGCAAGATCACGGGACGAGGCCCCCGGCGCGGGTGAGCGCCGCCCGGAGCGGGAGGTCGGTGGAGGAGTCGCCCAGCATCAGCCGGTACGTCCCCGGGGCGACGGTCCAGGCGTTGGCCGTCGTGGACCAGGTGGCGAAGGCGCGCGGGTCCAGGGTGAGGGTGACGGTGCGGGTCTGGCCGGGGGAGAGGGAGACCTTCTGAAAGGCCTTCAGCTGCTCCGGCGGCTCGCCCGTGGAGCCCGGATCGCCCACGTAGGCCTGGACGACGTCGGATCCGGCGCGCGGACCGGTGTCGGTGATGTCGGCTCGCAGGGTCACCGCCCCCCGCCTCCCTCCGGTGGAGGCCACCCGGAGGTCGCTGAGGCGGAAGTGGGTGTAGGAGAGGCCGTAGCCGAAGGCGAAGAGCGGGGCGATGTGCTGCCCGCTGTACCACCGGTAGCCCACGCCCAGGCCCTCGGAGTACCGCACCTGCCCGTCCGTGCCCGGCCACTGCGCGGCGGTCGACGCCGGCACGTCGGAGAGGCTCGCCGGGAAGGTGACCGGGAGCTTGCCGGACGGGTCGGCGTCGCCGAAGAGGAGGGCGGCGATCGCCGAGCCGTCCTCCTGCCCCGGGTACCAGGCCTCGAAGACCCCGCGGACCTGCTTCAGCCACGGCATGGCGACGGCGGAGCCGGTGTTGAGGACGACCACGGTGTTCGGGTTGGCCTTGGCCACCGCCGAGATCAGCGCGTCCTGTCCGCCGCCGAGGCCCAGCGTCGGGCGGTCCATGGCCTCGGACTCCGGCGTGCCGGCGAAGACCACCGCCACCGCGGACCGCTTCGCCTCGGCCGCCGCCGCGCCGATGGTCCGCGCGGTGGTGGCCGCGTCCGACCAGGTGAGGGAGGTGCTGGGGCCGTCGATGGCCAGCGGGTAGTGCTGACCCGCGGTCAGGTGCACCAGCTCGGAGGCGGCGTGGTCGCCGGGGGTGGCGCCGATGGTGAAGAGCGGCCTGCCCTCGACGGAGAGGGTGGTCGGGGTGTAGGTGCTGGCCGAGTTGGCGGCGGACAGGACGTAGTCGCCGGTCGTCGGCACGGTCAGGGTGGCCGAGTAGCGCGCCCCCGGCAGGTACGGCACGCTCAGGTCCTGGGCCGGAACGGGGGTGAACTCGCTGAGCGGGGCGATGCCCTGGGCGTACCGGACGTCGGCCGAGGAGCCCGCCCGGGAACTGATCCCCTGGTACGGGGTGGTCAGCCGCGGGGCGGTCACATGCGCGCTGCCGCCTCCGCCGCTGACCGCGTCCGGCCCGGCGTCGTCGCCGATCACGGCGATCGAGCGGGCGTGGGCGCCGCTCAGCGGCAGCAGCCCGGCGGAGTCCTTCAGCAGCACCGTGCCGTCCTCGGCGACGCCGCGGGCGACCGCCGTGTGCTGGGCGCTGGTCACCGTCGCGGAGGGCGAGCCGGTGGCGGGCCGGTCGAAGAGGCCGAAGCGGAACTCCTCGGTGAGCACCCGGGTCACCATGTCGTTCACCCGGGAGAGCGGCACCTGCCCGGCCGCCACCGCGGCCTTGAGCGCGGCGTCGAAGTACGGGTCGGTGGCGCCGCCCGGCATCTCCAGGTCGAGGCCGACGTTCGCGGAGTCGGCGGTGGAGTGGGTGCCCCACCAGTCGGACATCACCGGACCGGTGAACTTCCAGTCGTCCTTGAGGATCTGACGGAGCGTCTGGTCGTCGGAGCAGGCGTCGGAGCCGTTGATGTAGCTGTAGGAGCACATCACCGAGGCGGCGCCGGCCTGCTTGACGGCGCTCTCGAACTGCGGCAGGTAGATCTCGTGGAGGGTGCGCTGGTCGACGACGGCGTCGTCGGCCGGGCTGTTGCGGTTCGCCTCCTGGTTGTAGACCGCGAAGTGCTTGGCCACGGCCAGCACGCCCTGGCTCTGCACCCCCTCGATGTCGGCGTCGCCCAGCTGCGCGGTGAGGTAGGGGTCCTCGCTGTAGGTCTCGAAGGCCCGGCCCCAGCGCGGGTCGCGGACGATGTTGATGGTCGGACCGAGGTCGACGTCGGCGCCCTTGCCGCGCTCCTCGGCGCCGACCACCGCGCCGTACCGGCCGGCCAGTCCGGTGTCCCAGGTGGACGCGAGGGAGACGGGGGCCGGGAGCTGGGTGACCCCGGTCATCCCGTCGGCGACCCCGGCGGGGCCGTCCTCCAGGGTGAGCGCGGGGACGCAGAGCCGGCTGATCGCCGGGACGATGCCGACGTATGTCGACATGCCGATTCCGTGCACCATCTGGATCTTCTCGTCCAGGGTCATCCGGGCGAGGACCTCGCCGGCGCGGGTGCCGGGGGACGCCGACTGGCCGACCCACGGGCAGGACGCGGTGGACGCGGTGGACGCAGACGCGGTGGACGCGGCCGGGGAGGCGCCGGTCGGCGGAGAGGCGGCGGCGGACGGGAGCCCGGCCCCGGCGCACAGCGCGACCGCCGCGCCGGCGGCCGTCGCGAGGCGGAGCCTGCGCGAACGCGAACTTGCGGACAACGTTCCTCCTGGGTGGGGATCGTCCGAATCCGGCCTGGGGAGACGCACCCACTCGGCTGTGGTGCGGGTGGACTGTGGTCCTGGGCTGGCTGGGCTGGCTGGGCTGGCTGGGCCGGCTGGGCTGTGCTCGGGGTGCAGGAGGGATGGTCCCGCCGGGTTATGACGTGGTCAAGACAGAAAGCGTGAAAGCTCAGCCCAGCAGGTCCCTGAGGTCCAAGTCCATCTCCCAGGCGAGGAGTTCGGCGCCGCCGCTGGCCGCGGCCGTGACGCCGAGCCCCTCGGGGGAGCGGCGGATCCGCACCGCGTCGCCGGCGGCCAGTGGCACGGCGCCGCTGCCGCCGCCGTCGCCGTCGCCGTCGAGGGTCACCTCGCCGCTCACGACGAGGAGATGGAGGTACGCGGCCCCGGCGGGCAGCGGCAGTGATCCGCCCGGGCCGAGCCGGGCGGCGTGGAGCGCGGCGCCGCGCTGCCGGAGGCCGATCGCGCCGGTGCCCTCGTCCCGGGGCCGCCCGGAGGCGAGCACCGTCCAGCCGCCGGACTCCAGGCGGCCGCCGACCTCCCGCTGCTCGTAGCCGGGCTCGCCGCCGTGGACGTCCGGCGCCAGCCACATCTGCACGTAGTGCACCGGCTCGGCGGCGGAGGCGTTGCGCTCGCTGTGCCGGACGCCGCTGCCCGCGCTCATCCGCTGCACCTGGCCGGGCCGCAGCTCGCCCCGGTGGCCCGCGGAGTCCTCGTGGGCGAGGGCGCCCGCCAGCACCCAGGTGACGATCTCGGTCTCGCGGTGGGGATGGGTGTCGAAGCCGGCGCCGGGCGCGAGCACCTCCTCGTTGCATGCCAGCAGCAGACCGAAGTGGGTGTTCTCCGGGTCGAAGTGCTGGGAGAAGGAGAACGAGTGCCGGGAGTCCAGCCGCCCCTCCTCCAGGGTCCGGAAGCGGGCGCCGGCGCGCCGGACGTCGATGCCGGGCGTGCCGGACCTGCCGGGCGTGCCGGACCTGCCGGGCGTGCCGGACCTGCCGGCCTCGCCGGGGTTGCCGGTCGCGGGGGAGGAGTGGGGCGTCACCGGGCCATCATCTCAATCCCCCTCGGTCGGCCGCCGCGCGGCCGAGGCCCAGTGGCAGGCGACGCCGGGCGTGCCGCCCGCCAGCACCGGGAGATCGGCGGTCCGGCAGAGCTCCGCGACCCCTGCGGCCTCGGCGCGGCCGTCGGCGAGCACCGGGCAACGTGGCCGGAACCGGCAGCCGGTCGGCACGCGGGTGGGATCGGGCGGCTCGCCGGCGAGGACGGCCGGGCCGCCGGCCGCCGGGCGGTTCTCCGGAAGGACGGACAGCAGCGCCTGGGTGTAGGGGTGCTGAGGGTTCGTCAGCACCTCCTCCACGGTTCCGGTCTCCACGATCCGGCCCAGGTACATCACCGCCACCCGGTCGGCGATGTTCCAGGCCAGGCCGAGGTCGTGGGTGACGACCAGGGCGGACAGGCCCAACTCGGTACGCAGGCGCAGCAGCAGGGCCAGGATCTCCCCGCGCACGGAGGCGTCCAGCGAGGCCACCGGCTCGTCGGCGACCAGCAGCGCCGGGCGCAGCACCAGCGCGCCTGCGATCACCACCCGCTGCCGCTGGCCGCCGGAGAGCTCGTGCGGGTAGCGGAGGAAGAACCGCTCGGGGGGACGCAGCCCGGCACGGGCCAGCGCCTCGGCGACCAGGGCGCGCTCGTCGCGATGCGACCCCTTCCCGCCGTTCCCGCCGTCCGCCCCGCCCCTGTCCTCAGCCCCGCCCCCTCCTCGGCCCCGCCCCCCTCCTCGGCCCCGTAGCGGCCATGGATGCGGAGCCCCTCCGCGACCGCCTCGTACACCGTGTGCCGGGGGTTGAGCGCCCCGGAGGGGTCCTGGAGCACCAGCTGCACCTGCCGCCGGTAGGCCTTCAGCGCCGCCGACCGGTACGTCAGCGGGCGGCCCCGCCAGCGGACCTCGCCGGCCGTCGGCCGCACCAGCCCGAGCAGCGCCCGGGCCAGCGTGGACTTCCCGCAGCCGGACTCCCCGACCAGCGCCACGATCTCGCCCGCGCCGACGTCCAGATCCACCCCGTCCACGGCCCGCGCGACACCCCGCCCCCGCGCGCGGAAGTCCACCCGCAACGCGTCGGCGGCCAGCGCGGGGCCCGCGGTCCCCGTCCCCGCGCCGCCACCGCTGGTACCGACCGAGGCCGTCACGCCGGACTCCCTTCCTCTTCTTCGAGTCCGCGCGGCACGTGCGGCCCGGCCGGACCCGCGCCGACCAGCAGGCAGGCCGCACGGCGGCCCGGGCCCGCCGCCGTCAGCGCCGGGTCGGAGCGGGCGCATTCCGGGCGGGCGCTCGGGCAGCGCGGATGGAAGGCGCAGCCCGGTGGGGGCGCCAGAGGGTCGGGCGGGTCGCCGGGGAGGCCGCGAGGGCGCATCCGGGCCGCCGGGTCGCCGATCCGGGGGAAGGCGGAGCCCAGCGCGGCGCTGTACGGGTGGGCGGCGTCGGTGAAGAGCGAGCCCGCCGGGCCCTCCTCGACGATCCGGCCGGAGTACATCACCGCGATCCGGTCGCAGGTCTCGGCGAGGACGGCCAGGTCGTGGCTGATCATCAGCAGCCCGATCCCGCGCTCCCCGACCAGCCGGCCGAGCAGCTCCAGGATCTGCGCCTGCACCATGACGTCCAGGGCGGTGGTCGGCTCGTCGGCGATGACCAGGTCGGGCGAGCAGGCCAGCGCCATGGCGATCATCACCCGCTGCCGCTGCCCGCCGGAGAGCTCGTGGGGGTACGCCCGGGCCCGCGCCGCCGGCAGGCCGACCTGTTCGAGGAGCTCCCCGGCCCGCCGCCGGGCGGCCGGCCGCCGCACGCCCCGCTCGTGGAGGAGGATCGGCTCGGCGAGCTGCTCGCCGATCCGGTGGACCGGGTTGAGGGCGTGCATCGCACCCTGGAAGACCACCGAGGCCCCGGCCCAGCGGACCGCCCGCAGCCGCCCCCACGGGAGGCCGAGGAGGTCCTGCCCGTGGAGTTCGGCCCGCCCGGTGACCAGGGTCCCCGGCGGCAGCAGCCGCAGCAGCGCCAGCGCCAGGGTGGACTTCCCCGAGCCGGACTCCCCGGCCAGGCCCAGCCGCTGCCCGGCGGCCAGCTCCAGGTCCACCCCGCGGACGGCGGGCACCCCGCCGGGGTAGGCCACCCGCAGGTCCCGGACCCGCAGCAGGATCTCGTCCATCGCTCAACGTCCCCCTCGGAGCCGGGGGTTGAGCGCCGACTCCATCGCCCGGCCGCACAGGGTGAAGGAGAGCGCCACCGCGGCGATCGCCAGTCCCGGCGGCAGCAGCGTCCACCAGTCGCCGGCGCTGACCGCCCCCGCCTGCCGGGCGTCCTGGAGCAGTCCGCCCCAGGAGACGGTGCCGGGGTCGCCGAGCCCCAGGAAGGCCAGCGTCGACTCGGTGAGGATCGCGTTGGCCACGGTCAGCGTGGTCTGGGCGAGCACCAGTGGCATGACGTTGGGAAGCACATGACGGGCCATCACATGCCGGTGCCCGCCGCCCAGCGCCCGCGAGCGCTCGATGTACGGCCGGCCCTCGACGGCCAGCGTCTGCGCCCGCACCAGCCGGGCGGTACGCGGCCAGGTGGTGACGCCGATGGCCAGCACGATCGTCGCCGTCCCCGGGCTGAGCACCGAGGCCAGCGCCACCGCGAGCACCAGGGTGGGCAGCACCAGGAACCAGTCGGTGATCCGCATCAGCACGGTGGCGGGCCACCCGCCGAAGTGCCCGGCGAGGATGCCGAGCACGGCGCCGATGGCCATCGAGAGGAAGGTGGCGAGGAACCCGACGGTGAGCGAGATCCGTGCGCCCCAGAGCAGCAGCGCCAGCTCCGAGCGCCCGTACCCGTCGGTGCCGAGCGGGTAGCCGGCGCCGGGCGGCTGCAACGGGGTGCCGGGGGCGTCGATGATGCTGACCGCCTGCGGGCCGCCGGTCAGCACCGGCGCCAGTACGGCCGCCCCGACGAAGAGGAGGAGCAGTGCCAGCCCGGCGAGTCCGGCCCGGTCGGCCCGGTAGGCCTGCCAGAAGCGGGCGGTGGCGGCCCGCCGGCGGGCCCAGGCTAGGGAGCCGCCCGGCGCGGGGCCTGCGGGTACGGTCCGGTGCGCGGCATCGGTCATCTCAGCCGGCCCTCACCCTCGGGTCGAGCAGCGGGTAGACGAGGTCGGCGGCGAGGTTGGCGAGGATCACCGCGGCCGCGAAGAAGAGGAACAGGCCCTGCAGCAGCGGCAGGTCGGGGACGCGGAGGGCCTCGTAGAAGAGCGAGCCGAGCCCCGGCCAGGAGAAGACGGTCTCGACCAGGATCTGGCCGGCGACCACCTCGCCGAGGTTGACGAAGATCAGTGTGACCGTGGGCAGTATCGCGTTGGGCACCGCGTGCCGCCGCCGCACCAGGTCGTCGCGGAGTCCCTTGGCCCGGGCGGTGGTGAGGTAGTCGGCGCCCCGCTCGTCCAGCAGTGAGGAGCGCATGACCAGCAGGAACTGGGCGTAGGTCACCGCGACCAGGGTGGTCACCGGCAGCACCATGTGGTAGGCCACATCGCCGGCGTGCGCCCAACCGGTGGCCCCGTCGCCGGAGTCCAGTCCGCCGGTGGGGAAGAGCCCGGGCAGACCGCGCACCCCCACCGCCAGTCCGACGATCAGCAGCAGGCCGAGCCAGAAGGTGGGCACCGACCACAGGGTGAGCGCGATCCCGGTGCCGATCCGGTCGCCGGCGCCGCCGGGCCGCCAGCCCGCCCGGGTGCCGAGCCCGAGACCGAGCGCCACCGCGATCGCCAGTGCGGTGCCCACCAGCAGTACGGTGGGCCCGATATGACGGGCGATCAGCTCCGACACCGGCGTCCGGTACTGGTAGGAGAGCCCGAGGTCGCCGTGGAGCAGTCCGCCCAGATAGCGGAGGAACTGCCGCGGCAGTGGCTCGCCCAGCCCGAACTCCTTGGTGAGCTGGGCGATCTGGGCCGCACTGGTGGCCTGCCCGCGGGTCATGGTGCGGACCGGGTCGCCGGGGATCACCCGGAAGAGGAAGAAGCCGGTCACGCTCACCGCGAGCAGTGACACCGCCGCACCGGCCAGCCGGCGGCCGACGGTGAGGGCGCCGTCCAGTGCCCCGGTCCAGCGCCGCCGGGCGGACGGCCCCGCCGGGCCGCCGCCGGCCGCTGCGGCGGCGACGGTGTCGGTGGTGGCGGAGGTGGCGGCCATGGTCCGCAACCTACTCGCGTTCGTCGCGGGTGCGGCGGCGGCGCACGGTGCGGGCCGCGAGTCCGCCGAGGAGGATGACGGCGGCGAACACCAGGCCGAGCCCTCCGCCGGTGCCGAGCTTCCCCGTCAGCCCCGCCCACGGGCCCGCGGCCCCGTCCGCCGCTCCGCTGCCGGGGACGGCGGACCACCAGGACCAGTAGCCGTCCTGCGGATAGATGTTGCCGCCGTTCAGCGGCTGGCGCTGGATCGAGGCGATCTGGTCGCTGCGGTAGGCCTCCAGCACCGCCGGGTAGTAGAGGACGTCCAGATAGCCGTCCTCGTAGAGGCGCTGCTGCATCCGCTGGACGAGCGCCGCCCGCCTGGCCGGGTCGTACTCCTCGGACTGCTGCCGGTAGAGCCGGTCGTAGGCGGGGTCGCAGAGGAAGTCGTCGGTGGCGCCCGCCGATCGGGGGGTCTGCGGCCGGGCGGCGCAGGTCTGGATGGAGAGGACGTAGTCCGGGTCCGGGTTGACCGCCCAGCCGTCGAAGGCCAGGTCGTAGTCGCCGGCCTGCTCCCGGGCGGCGAGGGTGCTGGGGTCGACGTAGGACTGGTCGACCTGGATGCCGGCCTTCCGCAGCCAGCCGGCGATGTACTCGCCGGCCCGCTGGTCCTGCGGGTCGGTGTTGTGGCCGAGCAGCCGGAGGGTCAGCGGGCCGCCGCGCGGGGTGCGGCGGATCCCGTCCGGGCCGCGCCGGTAGCCGGCGGAGTCGAGGAGCGCCTCGGCCCGGGCCGGGTCGTAGCCCATCGCGTGGGCGGGGTCGGGCGCCCAGTGGTAGGTCCGGTAGCGGGGCGGGAGGTAGCCGGCGCCGGGCACGGCGTAGCCCTGGGTGGCCTTCTCCACCAGCCGCTCGCGGTCGATGGCGTACTGGACGGCCCGGCGGACCCTCGGGTCGCGCAGGGCCGGGTTGCCGTCGCCGAAGCGCTGCCCGTCGAGGGCGCTCGCGCCTGGGTTCATGGCGAGGGCGAAGAACCGCTTGGCGGAGGCGAGGTCGGCGGTGATGCCGGGGGTGTGCCGGAGCGAGTCGTACTGGGCCGGGGTGAGCCCGGAGACGAAGGAGACCTCGCCCTTGCGCAGCGCCTCGACCGCCGCGTCCTGGTCCTTGTAGTACCTGAAGAGGACCTCGTCGAACCGGGGCGAGCCGCGCCAGTAGTGCCGGGCGGCGTCCAGCCGGATGTACTGGTCCGGCTGGTAGCGGGTGAGGACGAAGGGGCCGTCGCCGACGATCGGGAAGGATTGGTCGTTGTTGAAGGAGGCGTAGTCCCGGACGTTCTTCCAGATGTGCTCGGGGACGATCGGCACGTCCAGCGCGAGCATGGTGGCCTGCGGTCGCTTCAGTCTGATCAGCAGGGTGCGGTCGTCTGGGGCGGTGGCCGAGGCGAAGTTCGCGGTGAAGTTGCCGTTGGCGGTGGCCGCCGCCGGGTCGCTGATCATCTTGCTGAAGGTGAAGGCGGCGTCGTGGGCGGTGACCGGGACGCCGTCGGACCACCTCTCCCCGGAGCGGATGGTGTAGCGCCAGGTGAGCCCGGAAGGGGAGGCCTGCCAGGAGGTGGCGAGGCCGGGGATGACCGAGGCGTCCTTAGCCGAATAGTTCGTCAGATATTCATAGATCATTCGGTGGATGCTCGTGCTGATCACCCGCTGCGCGGTGAACGGGCTGAGCGAGTCCACCGTCTGGGCGACGGCGACGGTCAGAACCCTCCTGTGCGCGGGGTGACTTGGCGCCGCCGGGGCCGCCGCGCCGGCCACCGCCCCGGTCAGCGCCGTGACCAACGCCGTGACCAACGCCGTGACCAGGGCCGTGACCAGGGCGACGGCGGGCGCGGTGCGCGGGCGGCGGGCGGCGGGCGGCGTCATGTGACTGCGCCCCTCTCCTTCGAGGTGGCCTTGGGCTGCTCCCACCAGTACAGGACGAGCGGTGCGGAACCCCGGAACGCCATAGCCGAGGGAGTGAATGTGATTGTCCGCTCGGCATATGGAACTATGTGCGCCCTAGAGCAGATTCACGAGGAGAGGTGAGGAGGAGCATGGTCCTGGGGCGGCTCCGACGACGGAACTCAGGCGCCGCAAGCGCCGGATCGATGAGCGGAGGGGGTGCCGGCGCGTCCGCGTCCGCGGCCTCGTCCTCCGCGGGGCGTGTCGCCGGCGCGTCGCTGGCGCCCGGTGCGGGCGGGGTGAACCTCACCGTTCTCGACCCCTTCGGCCAGACCCTGGCCGGCGCCGAGGTCTCGGTCACCGAGACCGCCACCCGCCGCAAGGCGGTCAGCGGTGTCACCGACCCCTACGGCATGTTCTTCGCCAGCCTCCCGCCCGGCACCTACTCCGTGCTGATCAGCTCGGAGGGTCTGCAGCCGCACCGGGCGAACCTGGAGTCCGTGCCGGGGCGGGTCGCCGACCTCGGCCGGATCGCGCTGCAGACCGCCGCGCTCAAGGAGCTTCCGCCGCCCGGCACCTGGATGTTCGACCCGCCGCACACCGCGATCCGGTTCGTCGCCCGGCACGTCGGGATGGCCAACGTCCACGGCCGGTTCACCGAGTTCCAGGGCGGCATCCTGGTCGCCGACCGGATGGAGGACTCCCAGGTGGAGATCTCCATCAAGGCGGCCTCGCTGACCACCGGCAACAAGACCCGGGACAACCACCTGCGCTCCGCGGACTTCCTGGACGTGGACAGGTTCCCGTACCTCCACTTCGCCAGCGACCGGTTCATCTTCCGGGGCGGCACCAAGTGGACCGTGGCCGGCTCGTTCACCCTCCACGGCGTCACCCGCAACGTCGAGCTGGACACCGAGTACCTGGGCACGGTCACCGGCGGCTACGGCGAGGAGCTGCGCTGCGCCGCCCGCGCCACCGCGGAGCTCCACCGGGACGACTACACCCTGCCCTACCGGGAGATGCTGGCCCGGGGCATCGCCATCGTCGGCCCCCGGATCAAGCTGGAGCTGGACATCCAGGCGATGTACCAGTCCCCGGAGACCCCCACCCCGCCGGAGTAGGGCGGAACGGACCGGGGCGGACCGGGGCGGACCCGGACGGGCTGAAGCAGACCCCGGCCGCCCCGGCCGTCCCGGCGGGGGCCCGGTTCAGGCCACGCCGACCGAGGCCAGCGCGGCGGCCTGACGCCGGGTCGGCTCGGCCGGCCAGGTCAGGTAGACGACCCCGCCGGAGCCGGTGCCGAGGCTGCCGTCCGCCCGGTGCCGCAGGGTGCGCAGCCACACCGTCTCGAACTGGCGGCGCCGGTAGACCCGGCGGACGGCGGGGTCGTCCGGGGCCGCCGGGTCGTGCGCCACCACGTCGCCGTCCGCGGTGAAGCCGGCCACCGCCATCAGGTGGCCGGCGGTGTCGTATCCGGAGCCGTCCAGCTCGGCGGCCCGGAAGGACTGCGAGGTGATCACCGGGATGCCTGCGTCCACCAGCCGCTCCACGTCGTTCAGCGAGTGGAGCCGGGTGACCGCCGCGTTGAGCCCGTACGAGGCCGCGTAGGCGGCGTTGAAAGGCCAGTTGCCGCAGCCCCGGTAGGCGGCGTCGTAGACGGACCGGGCGGCGTGGTCCACCTGCGGGTCGGCGTAGTCGGGACGCACCCAGGCCAGCTCGGCGGGAGTCGGCCGGCAGCCCCAGTACTCCACCGCCATCTCGGTGGAGGACGGTGAGCACCAGGCCTCGCCGCCGCCGTCGTACTCCGGGTACTCGCCGCGGTGCAGCTCCTGCGAGTAGCGGGGGAGCGCGAGCTCGACCGCGCGCCCGCCCAGCCCGGGGGCGCCGGCCGGAACCTCGAAGCGGTCCGGGACGGCGGAGGCGCAGACGGCGGCGCGGCGGACCCGGGGGGAGACCGCAAGCCCCGGGCGGCGGTAGAGGACGAGCTGGAGCTGGTATCCGGTCAACCGCTCGTGCCCGGAGGGGGCGGCGAGCTCCAGCACGTCGGTGGAGACCCGGCTGCGGCCGTCCCCCTGGCCGGTCACCGAGGTGCGCCGGATGTCGGCGTCGGTGCGGGCCCAGCGACCCATGGTGTACCAGGGCGAGCGGCCGCCGGACGGGTAGTCGGCGCGCAGCCGCACCTCGATCCAGGTGCCCGTGGGGGTGTCCGCGTTCCAGGAGGCGATGAGCTGGGTGGCGGCCAGCGGCGGGCGGTGATGCGGCAGGGTGTATCGCTGGTACTCCCACTCGCCGCCCTCGGCCTTGGCCGTGCCGTCCGGCCGGCGGATCGTCAACTCCTGGTTCCAAGCGCGGTATTCGACGTTCACGGGTCGTACCGTACCGGGCGAAATGGCCGGAGATAGGCCCCGTGCGGGGCTGGCCACAACGCGTCGCCCGCTCTAGTCTGAAGGAGCAGCCCGAGCCCCCGGCCGCATATGCCCCACAGCCCAGCGGTGAACGGCCCCGCGGGAGTCCTTTCGATCCGGCTTCCCGGTGCCCCCGTATTCCGGGCGGGCATATGAAAAGCTCCTCTCACCTGACCAGCGGAGCGTCCTGTCCCCGCACGCCACTGGCTGGACAGGGGGAGGAAAACCCGCCGATCAGCGGCATCGGCGGGTGGTGGCGGGTCTGCGCAGTACTCTCGCGGAGTGCGGGCCCGCCACCTTCTCCATAATCTGGCATATGCCTGCAAGTGGCCTTCCCGCACCGCCAACGGGCGGAATTCCCACCGGGATTCGGCCGCCGTTCAGTCGGCCGCCCGCCGGGTGACCCGGGCCGCGTCGGCCTCGATCAGCGCCGCGGCGGTGAGCAGCTCAGGGAGCATCTGGCGGCGGTCCTCCTCCGGATCGGAGTCCGGACGGCCGGCGTGCAGCGAGACGTTGAGCGCGGCGGTGACCCGCCCGGTCCGGTCGCGCAGCGGCACCGCCACCGAACGCAGCCCGTCCTCCAGCTCCTGGTCCACCACGGCGGAGCCGTCCGCCCCGGCGCGGTCGACCAGCTCCCGCAGCCGGTCCGGGTCGGTGACGGTGCGGCGGGTCAGCGCCCGCGGCTCCACCCGCCGGAAGTACTCCGCCCGCTCGGCCGCCGGCAGTCCGGCCAGCAGCACCCGGCCCATGCTGGTGGCGTGCGCGGGGAAGCGGGTGCCGATGGTGATGTTGACGCTCATGATCCGGCGGGTCGGCACCCTGGCCACGTACCTGATGTCGTCCCCGTCCAGCACCGCCACCGAGGTGGACTCGCCCAGCCGGGCGGAGAGTTCGGCCAGATGCGGCCCGGCGATCTCCGGGAAGCCGAGACCGGCCATCCGGGCGTAGCCGAGCTCGAGCACCCGGGGGAGCGGGCGGAACCGCCGGCCGTCCGCCTCCAGGTACTCCACATAGCCGAGTTGACGCAGCGTCAGCAGTGATCTCCGGGCGGTGGCCCGGGGCAGCCCGGTCGCCTCGGCGGCGGCGCTCAGCGTCAGCCCGCCGGGACGCCGGCCCAGCGCGGTCAGTACGGCCAGGCCGCGGGCCAGCGACTGCAGGAACTCCGGCCCGAGGTCGGCCTTGTCCGCGGGGGAGTAGCCGTAGCCGGCCGGGGCCGCCGGCTCGCGGACGGCGCCGGGGCGGCCGGCCGCGGCGGGGGTGCCGTGGGCCGCCACGTCGGCCGTCTTGCCGGCCGCCCCGCCGGTCGTCCCGCCGCCACCCGCCGCCTCGGCCAGTGCCCCGGTCATCCGGGCGGCGGCCGCCCGGAGCTCGCCGAGGGTGCTGTCCAGCAGGTCGGCCGCGGTGTGCCGGCTGGTGTGCGACACCACGCTGAGCGCCGCCACCGGCCGGCCGGCCGGATCCGTCACCGGCACGGCGACCGCGACCAGCCCGGGCTCGATCAGCTGGTCGTCCACCGCGTACCCGGCCGTCCGGGCGGCGGCGACCCGCTCCGCGAAGCCGCCCGCTGCGAGGCCGCCGTCCTGAGCCGCCGGGGAGCCGTCCCGGGCCGCCGCGCCACCGCCCGCTGGGGTCTCCGGCCCGGTCTGCGACAGGGCCTCCGGCGCGGCCCCCGGCCCGGCCGGCAGGTCCGGGACCGCGGGGAAGCCGGTGTGGCGCGGGTCCGCGGCCAGCCGGCGGCGCCAGACCGCCCAGTCCCGCTCGTCCCAGTCGGCGGCGAACAGCGCGCCGGGGGCGCAGCGCTCGGCGGGGAGGAGGTCGCCGATCCGGAAGGACAGCGACATCGCCCGGCGGCGGGTGGTCTGGCTGATGAAGCGGACGCCGTCGCCGTCCGGGACGGCCAGCGAGACCGACTCGTCCAGCCGCTCGGCCAGCCGACGGGCGTGCGGCGCCAGCGGGTCGGCGATGCCGGAGGCGGTGAGGTACGCGTCGCCGAGGTCCAGCAGCCGCGGGGCCGGCTGGAGGTCGCGGTCCTCGGTGCGGAGGTACCCGAGCCGGGTCAGCGTCGTGGCCACCCGGTCGATCGTGGAGCGGGCCAGCCCGGTCTCCTTCGCCAGCTCGGCCGGGCGGGTCGCGCCCTCCCGCCCGGCGATGATCCGCAGCACCCGGAGCCCGCGCTCCAGAGGGCCGACGGTCTCCTCGGACCTGGGCTGATCGATCATCTCCGTCACAGCTCTCTCCCGTTGACACCGCGTCGGCGATCGGCGCAGACTGCGTACCAGTCGATTATGAACAGAAGTTCACTCGGCGAACAAGCGCCAATGCGGCACAAAAGCACAGCGTCAGAGATACGGAGCGGTATCCATGGACAAGGTGGTCGCCTCGGCCGACGAGGCGGTGGCAGACGTCGGGAACGGAGCCACCCTCGCGGTCGGCGGATTCGGACTCAGCGGCGTTCCCAACGTGCTGATCGAGGCGGTCCACCGCACCGGAGCCGCCGGTCTCGGCGTGGTCTCCAACAACTGCGGAGTAGACGGCGGCGGCCTCGGCATCCTCCTCGCCGACGGCCGGATCGCCCGCGTCACCGGCTCCTACGTCGGTGAGAACAAGGAGTTCGCCCGCCAGTACCTCGGCGGCGAACTGGAGGTCGAGCTGATCCCGCAGGGCACCCTCGCCGAGCGGATGCGGGCCGGCGGCTCCGGCATCCCCGCCTTCTTCACCCCGGCGGGCGTCGGCAGCCAGGTCGCCGACGGCGGACTGCCCTGGCGCTACCACCCGGACGGCTCGGTCGCCGTCGCCTCCCCGAAGAAGGAGGTGCGGGAGTTCGGCGGCAAGGAGTACGTGCTGGAGGAGGGCATCCGCACCGACTTCGCGCTGATCCACGCGGCCAAGGGCGACCGGCACGGCAACCTGGTCTTCAACAAGTCCTCCCGGAACTTCAACCCGCTCGCCGGGATGGCCGGGCGGATCACCGTCGCCGAGGTCGAGGAGCTCGTCGAGCCCGGCGAGATCGACCCGGACGCGGTGCACCTGCCCGGGATCTTCGTCCAGCGGGTGGTCGCCCTCACCCCCGAGCAGGCGGCGGACAAGCAGATCGAGAAGCGCACCCTGCGTGCGGCGGACCCGGCGCGGGAGGCGCGGTAACCATGGCCTGGACACGTGAAGAGATGGCCGCCCGGGCCGCCCGCGAGCTCCCCGACGGCGCCTACGTCAACCTCGGCATCGGCCTGCCGACCCTCATCCCGAACTACCTGCCGGAGGGCGTCGAGGTGATCCTCGAGTCCGAGAACGGCCTCCTCGGCGTCGGCCCGTACCCGACCGAGGACGAGGTCGATCCGGACCTGATCAACGCCGGCAAGGAGACCGTCACGGTCCTGCCCGGCTCCTCCTTCTTCGACTCCTCGCTCTCCTTCGGCATGATCCGCGGCGGCCACATCGACGCCGCCGTGCTCGGCGCGATGGAGGTCTCCGCGCGCGGCGACCTGGCCAACTGGGCCATCCCCGGCAAGATGATCAAGGGCATGGGCGGCGCCATGGACCTGGTGCACGGCGCCCGCCAGGTCATCGTCCTCACCACCCACAACGCCAAGGACGGGAGCCCGAAGATCGTCGAGGAGTGCTCCCTGCCGCTCACCGGCAAGGGCTGCGTGGACCGCGTCATCACCGACCTCGGCGTGCTGGACGTCACCGAAAGCGGCCTGGTCCTGGTCGAGACGGCGCCGGGCGTCACCCCGGAGGAGGTCGTCGAGCGCACCGGCGCGCCGGTGCGGGTGGCCGTCGCCGCCGCCTGACCTCCCCGATCCGTTCGGCCACCTCGAAGAAGAGGAGAGAACCCAAGTGACCCAGCAACCGAGGCCGCTCACCCAGGCCGACATCGACCGCGAGATCGCGGAGGAGAGCGCCGCCTACGCCAAGCGGATCGCGGACGGCGAGCCCGTCGCCCACCACCCCGACCGCGGCTACGCCCCCTACCGCTCCAGCGTGCTGCGGCACCCGAAGAGGCCGCTGGTCGCCGTGAAGGGCGACCCCGAGCTGATCGAGCTCCACACCCCCGTCTTCGGCGAGACCGACGTCAGCCCGTTCGACGCCGACCTCACCAGGCAGCACCTCGGCGAACCGCTCGGCGAGCGGATCACCGTCTCCGGGCGGCTGCTGGACCGGCACGGCCGGCCGATCCGCGGCCAGCTGATAGAGATCTGGCAGGCGAACGCCTCCGGCCGGTACGCCCACCAGCGGGACGACCACGACGCGCCGCTGGACCCCAACTTCTCCGGAGTGGGCCGCGTCCTGACGGATGATCAGGGCGGCTACAAGTTCACCACCATCAAGCCCGGGGCCTACCCCTGGCGGAACCACCTCAACGCCTGGCGGCCGGCGCACATCCACTTCTCGCTCTTCGGCGACGCGTTCACCCAGCGCCTGGTGACGCAGATGTACTTCCCCAACGACCCGCTCTTCGCCTACGACCCGATATTCCAGTCCGTCATCGACCCCTCCGCCAAGGGCCGGCTGATCGCCACCTACCACCACGACGACTCGGTGCCCGAGTTCTCCCTCGGCTACCGGTGGGACATCGTGCTCGACGGCCCCGGCGCCACGCCCTTCGAAGCGGAAGACGCAGACGACGAGGAGCAGAACAAGTGACCAGCCTCGCCCCCACCCCCTCGCAGACCGTCGGCCCCTTCTACGGCTACGCCCTGCCGCTGCCCAAGGGCGGCGACATCGCCCCCGAGGGGGACCCGCGCGCCGTCGCCGTCCACGGCTACGTCTACGACGGCGCCGGGCAGCCGGTCCCGGACGCGCTGATCGAGGTCTTCCAGGCCGACCCCGAGGGCGACGCCGCCGGTGCCCCCGGGTCGCTGCGCCGCGAGCCCACCACCGGCCGGCTCAACGGCCGCGACGGCCTCACCTGGACCGGCTTCGGCCGGATCGCCACCGACCCGGACGGCCACTGGGTCGTCCGCACCCTGCCGCCGGGCGCGGTGGGGGAGGGGCGGCAGCCGTACCTGGCGGTGGTCGTCTTCGCCCGCGGCCTGCTGCACCACCTCCACACCCGGGTGTACCTCGCCGACCAGGTCGAGGCGGCGGCCGACCCGCTGCTGAGCTCGCTGGAGCCGGCACGCGCCGAGACGCTGCTGGCGAAGCCGGAGCGGCCGGGGGTCTACCGGTTCGACATCCGCCTCCAGCAGGGGGAGGACGGCGCTGAGGAGACGGTCTTCCTTGACTTCGCACAGCACTGACGGCGGCCCGGCCGCGGACCTGGGGCTCCTGGCCCCGGTCCGGGCCGGCTCCGCCGCCGAGGCGGCCACCGGCGACACCGCCTTCCTCCAGGCCATGCTGGACGCCGAGGCGGCGCTGACCCGCGCGCAGGCGGCGCTTGGCCGCGCGCCGAAGGAGGCGGGGGAGGCCGTTACGGCGGCGGCCGACGCGTCCCACTACGACGTCCGCGACCTCGCGCTGCGGGCGCGCGCGGGCGGCAACCCGGTCATCCCGCTGGTCGCCGACCTCACCGCCCGCGTCCGGGCCTCCGCGCCGGAGGCGGCGGCCTGGGTGCACAGGGGCGCCACCAGCCAGGACATCGTCGACACGGCCTTCATGCTGATGGCCAAGCGCGCGCTGGCCCCCATGCTGGCCGACCTCGCCGCCGCCGCGGACTCCCTGGCGGCCCTGGCCCGCGCCCACCGCACCACCCCCATGCCCGGCCGCACCCTCACCCAGCAGGCGGTCCCCACCACCTTCGGCCTCAAGGCCGCCGGCTGGCGCAGCCTCGTCCTCGACGCCCACGACCGCGTAGCCGCCGCCGCAGCCACCCTCCCCGCCGAACTCGGCGGCGCCGCAGGAACCCTGGCCGCCTTCCACACCATGCTGACGCGAAGCTCCTCCGCCACCGACGGTGAAGCCGAGAACGCGCCGGAGGCCACCCCAGGGGCGCGGGGAACTGCGCGCCCAGCCACCGTCGGCGCCGCCACGGACAGCGGACCCTCGGCCACCACCCCGGCGCGGAGCTCTTCCCCCACCGACGGGGAAGCCGAGAACGCGCCGGAGGCCACCCCCGGGGCGCGGGGAACTGCGCGCCCAGCCACCGACGGCGCCGCCACGCACAGCGGACCCGCAGCCACCACCCCGGCGCCGAGCTCTTCCCCCACCGGCGGCGAAGCCGCGCGGGGAACTGCGCGCCCAGCCGACCACCCGGCCGCACCCTGCGACGGCGAGGACCTCGGCATCGCTCTCCAGCGCGCCTACGCAAGCGAGTTGGGGCTGCAAGCCCCGGAACTCCCCTGGCACACCCTCCGCACACCGATCGCGGACCTCGGCAACGCCCTCGCCTTCACCGCCGCCGCACTCGGCAAACTCGCCGAGGACGTCCTGGTGCTGTCGCGCACCGAGATCGCCGAGGTGGCGGAGGGCAGCGGCGGCGGCTCCTCCGCCATGCCGCACAAGAGCAACCCCGTACGCAGCACGCTGATCGCCGCCGCCGCACGCCAACTCCCGCCCCTGGCAAGCATCCTGACCCAGTCCCTCGCGGCAGCCGACGAACGCCCCCCAGGCGCCTGGCACGCCGAGTGGCAGCCCCTCCGCGAGGCCCTGCGCCAAGCAGCAGGCGCGGCCCGGGACGCCGCCGAGCTCGCGGCCGGGCTCCGCGTCAAGCCGGAGGCGATGGCCCGCAACCTGCGCAGCACCCGAGGCGCGATCGTCTCCGAGCGGCTCTCCGCCGTCCTCGGCGACCGCCTCGGCCGCCCTGAGGCGAAGGACCTCCTGACCCGCGCCACCCGCAGGGCCGCCGCCGAGGACACCGACCTCCGCACCGCACTCGGCGAGCTGGCCGAGCCCGCCGCCCTGGCCGCCCTCGGCGACCTCGACGAACTGCTCGACCCCGCCGAGTACTTGGGCTCCGCCCCCGCCCTCCTCGACCGCGCCCTCGGGCGCGCGCCCCGCCCCTACCACACCGGCACCCACCCCGACACCCACCCCGACACCCGCACCCAGGAGGCCCCCGATGACCGCCGCCGCCCCCGTGGTCAACCACCGGATAGACGGCCGGGACGACGCGCCCCCCATCATCCTGGGCTCCTCCATCGGCACCGCCGGCGTAGCAGGCGAGCTCTGGGCGGCCCTGGTCCCGGCCCTCGCCCGCACCCATCGGGTGATCCGCTTCGACCTCCCCGGCCACGGCGGGACCCCGGTCTCCGTCCTCCCCACCGCCGAGACCCCCGACGCGACCACCATGGCCGACCTCGCCGAGCTGGTCCTCGCCCTCGCCGACCACCTCGGCCTCGACCGCTTCCACTACGCGGGCGACTCCATCGGCGGCGCGATCGGCCAGCAGCTCGCGATCACCCACCCCGAGCGGCTGCTCTCCCTCACCGCGATCTGCACCTCCTCGCACTTCGGCGACCCCGCCAACTGGTCCGCCCGCTCGGCGACCGTCCGGAAGGACGGCCTCGGCGCCGTCGCCGACGCCCAACTCCCGCGCTGGTTCCCGGAGTCCTTCCACTCCGACCCGCGCGCCCAGTCCCTCCTCGCGGACCTCCGTACGGCCGTCGACCCGATCGGCTACGCCGCCTGCTGCGACGCCCTCGGCAACTTCGACAGCCGCCCCGAGCTGCCGAAGGTCACCACCGTCCCGACCCTCGCCGTCGCCGGCCGCCAGGACCTGGCCACCCCGCCCGAGCACCTCCGCGAGCTCGCCGACCTGGTCCCGGACGCGGCGCTCACCGAGATCCCGCGGGCCGGCCACCTCGCCCCCGTGGATGCCCCGGAGGCGGTCACCGCCGCCCTCCTCGCCCACCTGGCCGCCGTCGGCGACGCCCCCGCCCGCCCCGCGTCCGACGACTCCGCCCGGTACGCCGCCGGCATCCGCGTCCGCCGCCAGGTACTCGGCGACGCCCATGTCGACCGCGCGACCTCCCGCATCACCGAACTCACCGCCGAGTTCCAGGACTTCATCACCCGCTACGCCTGGGGCGAGATCTGGACCCGCCCCGGCCTGGACCGCAGGACCCGCAGTTGCATCACCATCACCGCACTCATCGCCCACGGGCACCTCGACGAGCTGGGGATGCACATCAGGGCCGCCATCAACAACGGCCTGACCCGGGAGGAGATCAAGGAGGTGGTGCTGCAGTCGGCGATCTACTGCGGTGTCCCCTCCGCGAACTCCGCCTTCGGCGTCGCCCAGCGCGTACTCGCTGAGATCGACGCCGAGAACTGACGACCCACCCCACCCCACCCACCACCACCCACAGCTCTCTCAACGACGAGGAGGTGCCCCATGCGTACCACCGTGGGCATCATCGGGGCCGGACCGGCCGGACTCCTGCTCTCCCACCTGCTGCACAAGCAGGGAATCGCCAGCGTGGTCCTGGAGAACCGCGACCGCGCGTACGTCGAGCGCCGCCAGCGCGCCGGCATCCTGGAGCAGGCCACGGTCGACGTGCTGCGCGCCTCCGGCGCCGGCGCCCGGATGGACGCCGAGGGCATCCGGCACGACGGCATCGAGCTGCGCTTCGACCGGCAGTCCCACCGGGTGGACTTCCCCTCCGCGACCGGCGGCCGGTCGGTGATGGTCTACGCGCAGACCGAGGTGGTCAAGGACCTGATCGAGCTCCGCCTGGCGGACGGCGGGGACACCATCCTCTTCGAGGCGCACGCCACCGCCATCGAGGACATCGAGACCGACCACCCCCGGATCCGGTTCAGCCAGAACGGCCGGGACGAGGTCCTGGACTGCGACGCGGTGGTCGCCTGCGACGGCTTCCACGGCATCGGCCGCGCCCACATACCGGCCGAGCTCCAGCGGACCTTCGAGCGGGTCTACCCCTTCGCCTGGCTCGGCATCCTCGCCGACGTCCCGCCCTCCTGCGAGGAGTTGATCTACGCCCACCACCCGCGCGGCTTCGCCCTCCACTCGATGCGCTCGGAGACCGTCAGCCGGCTCTACCTCCAGGTCGACCCGGACGACAGCGTGGACAACTGGTCCGACGACCGGATCTGGGACGAACTGGCCGCCCGCTTCGAGATCGAGGGCGACTGGAAGCTGGCCCGCGGGCCGATCACCGAGAAGTCGATCACCCCGATGCGCAGCTTCGTCGCCGAGCCGATGCGGCACGGCCGGCTCTTCCTGGCCGGCGACGCCGCCCACATCGTCCCGCCGACCGGCGCCAAGGGCCTCAACCTGGCCGTCGCCGACGTCACCCTCCTCGCCCAGGCCATCGCCAAATGGCAGGCGGGCGGCGACGAGTCGCTGCTCGACGGCTACTCGGAGACCGCCCTGCGGAGGGTCTGGCGGGCCGAGCACTTCTCCTTCTTCATGACCACCATGCTCCACCGGGACCCCCACCAGCCGGAGTTCGACTACCGCCTCCAGCTCTCCAACCTCCGCTACACCGCGACCTCGGAGGCCGCCCGCGCCTCCCTCGCCGAGAACTACGTCGGCCTCCCCACGGTCTGACGTTCCATCACCCACCCTCAGCAGCAAGGAAGTCAGGCCCGACATGGCACTTCTGGAACCCCGCGACTGGGAAGGCAAGATCCGGGTCGGCGACGCCTGGACGGACGGCGGCGCCGGCGTCCACCCGGTGGTCTCCCCGTCCACCGGCGAGGAGCTGGGCCGCATCGGCCACGCCTCCGCCGCCGACGTCCGCCGCGCGGCGGAGGCCGCCTCTGCGGCGCAGCGCGACTGGGCAGGCCTGCCCTACACCGAGCGGGCGGCCGTCCTCCGCCGGGCCGGCGACCTCTACCAGCAGCACGCCGCCGAGATCGAGCAGTGGCTGCGCACCGAGACCGGCGCCGCCCCCGGCATGGCCGGCTTCCAGATCGGCACCACCGCCCAGGAGTTCTACGAGGCGGCGGCGCTCGCCTCGGCTCCGTACGGCGAGGTGCTGCGGACCGCCGTCCCCGGCCGCACCAGCTTCTCCCGGCAGGTCCCGGTCGGGGTCGTCGGCGTCATCGCGCCCTTCAACGTCCCCACCATCCTGGCGATCCGCGCGGTCGCGCCCGCCCTCGCCCTCGGCAACGCGGTCCTCCTCAAGCCGGACCCCCGCACCTCCGTCTCCGGTGGCGTGGTCTTCGCCCGGATCCTGGAGGAGGCCGGGCTGCCGGCCGGACTGCTGTCCGTACTCCCCGGCGGCGCCGAGACCGGCTCGGCCGTGATCGAGGACCCGGCCGTCCGGGTCATCGCCTTCACCGGCTCCACCCGCGCCGGCCGCGCCATCGGCGAGCTGGCGGGCCGCCACCTCAAGCGCGTCCACCTCGAACTGGGCGGCAACTCGGCGATCGTGGTCCTCCCAGGCACGGACCCGTCCGCGGCTTCCTCCGTCGGCGCCTTCGGCTCCTTCAACCACCAGGGCCAGATCTGCATGGTGGCCGGCCGACACCTGGTGCACTCCTCCCTGGCCGAGGAGTACACCGCCAACCTGGCCGCCCGCGCCGACAAGCTGACCGTCGGCGACCCGGCCTCCGGCGACGTCGCCCTCGGCCCGATCATCGACGAGCGGCAGCGCGACAACATCCACGCCATCGTCACCGAGACCCTCGCGGCCGGCGCCGAGCTGCGCGCGGGCGGCACCTACGACCGGCTCTTCTACCGCCCCACCGTCCTCGGCTCGGTCCCCGCCGACTCCCGCGCCTTCCGCGAGGAGATCTTCGGCCCGGTGGCCCCGGTCACCGTCTTCGACACCGTGGACGAGGCCGTCGAGCTGGCCCGCTCCTCCGAGTACGGCCTCTCCCTCTCCGTCCTCGGGCCGGACCCGGCGGCGGCCTACGCGGTCGCCGAGCGGATCCCGTCCGGCCTGGTCCACATCAACGACCAGACCGTCCAGGACGAGGCCGTCGCCCCCTTCGGCGGCGTCCTCGACTCCGGCACCGGCGGCCGCCACGGCGGCACCCGAGCCAACCTGGAGTCCTTCACGGAAACCCGCTGGACGACCATCCGCGCGGACCTCCCGCAGTACCCGTTCTGACCTTACCGGTCTTACCGGCCTGGCCCACCGTCACCCCCGCGGCCCCAGCCGCCCGGAGGCCGATGCTGTCCCGATTCCGCGGACAGCATCGGCCTCCGCGTACGCTCGAAGCCGGGGACTTCCGGCGGGGGGTCCGATGAGCCCGACTGCTCAAGGTACGACCGGCAGTTGGCCGAGCTCATCGAGTACCGGCGAGGTCGGCGGCGCCCGAGGCGGAAGTAGCCGTCGGCGGAGTACCCGGGGCGAAGTTGAGTACGCGTACTCATGCGGAGTGGCGGGGTTCGCGTCACACTGCGGGGCACGGTCTACGCGTCAGCCCGAGCCGGGGAGGCCCCCGATGTCCGACTCGCCCCTGCCGCCCGCCTCGCAGGGAAGATCCGGCGGCGGCGTCCCACCCGCCCCGCGGCGACCGCGCAGCGGCTGGGCGGTGTTCGGAGTCGTGGTCGCGGTGCTGCTGGTGCTCGCGGGGCTGGCACTGGTGGCGTTCTACGTTCTCCTCATAGTCGGCCTGAGCCAGTGGGGGAGCAACAAGTGAGCCTTGTGACGAGTCGCCTGCGCCTCTTCGTCGCCCTGGTCCGGCCGCCGGTGCTGGTGCTGTTCGCGCTGTACGCGGCCCTCGGCGCGAGTGGTGGCGGTCGCGCGGAGGACCCCCTCCTCCTGGCCCGGATACTGCTGCCGGTCACCGCCTTCCTGCTGTTCTCGGTCGCCTGCAACGACCTGGCCGACGAGCGGATCGACCGGGTCAACCTGGCCGGCGACCCGCGCCGGCCGCTGGTGGTCGGCGGGGGAGCCCTGCGCCGGGAGATGATCACCGCGGCGGCGGTCGGCGCGCCGGTCGCCCTCGGCGGCGGCTTCCTGCTGGGCGTCGGGCCGGGGGTGGTGCTCGCCCTGGGCCTCGCCGTCAGCGCCGGCTACTCGCTGCACCCCGTCCGCCTGGCCGACCGCGGCGCCCTCGCCTCCCTCGCGCTGCCCGCCTGCTACGTCGCGACCCCGTACCTCGTCGGCCGGCTGGCCACCGCCCCCCGCGTCGGCGGTCGCGAACTCCTCTTCCTGGCCGGGCTCTACGTCGGCTTCATCGGCCGCATCCTCCTCAAGGACTTCCGCGACCTGCGCGGCGACGCCCTCTTCGGCAAGCGCACCTTCCTGGTCCGGCACGGCCGCGTCGCCACCTGTGCGCTCTCGGCGGTCTGCTGGACGCTCGGCACCGGCCTGCTGCTGGCCGGACTGCCCCCCGCCACCCCCGAGTTCGTCCTCGCCTCGCTGCTCGACTGCGCCGCCGTCCTGTGGCTGCTCCTCCGCCTGGCCCGGGAGACCCACCCGCATCGCGAGGAGCGCCTGATCTCCGCCGTCGCGATCCTCGGCCGCGGCCTGCTCCTGCTGCTCCTGGCCCACCTCGCGGCCCCCCACCTCCGCTACCACGGCCGACCGCCGGAGGACGCGATCACCCTGGCCCTGCTGGTCCTGACGCTGGGCCAGACCCACGCGATCCTCCGCCACGGCCCGGCCGTCCGCCGCCACGTGCCGACCCGCTACCGGGATGCGGCCGGCCCCCTCAAGGCTGATCGCCGGGGGCTTTAGGAGCGGGCGCCGGGTGCTCCTTAGGCCGCGGTGCGGTCAGGTCGAGGAGGACCAGGGCGTCGTGGTCCGGGGTGCCCGGTTCCGCGGTGTAGACGCCGATCCGCTGCCCCGGGGTGCCCTCCGCCTGGAGGGACTGCGCGGTGAGGGTGACCGTGCCGACCTGCGGATGGTGGAAGGTCTTCTGCGCGGGCTTGCGGCTGGTCACCTCGTAGCGCTCCCACAGACCGGCGAAGTCCGGGCTCTTCAGCAGGAGTTCGCCGACGAGGCCGGCCAGGTCGGGGGCGTCGGGCGCGGTTCCGGCGAGGGCGCGGAGGCGGGCGACGCAGCCGGTGATCTGCTTCTCCCAGTTGCCGGCGAACAGGTCGCGGGCGGCGGGGTGGAGGAAGAGGTAGCGGGCGATGTTGCGCTGTTTGACGGGCCAGTCGTCCACCCCCGCGTACAGGGCCAGGCCGCCTGGGTTCCAGGCGAGGAGGTCCAGGCTGCGGCTGACGACATAGGCCGGGTGGGGGCGCAGCGCCTCCAGCAGCAGTTTGAGGTGGGGGCGCACGGTGCGGCTGGGCGCGGGCGGCGGTTCGGGGGTGTAGCGGGCGGCGCGGGTCGCGAGCCGGCGCAGGTGCTGCTGCTCCTGGTCGTCCATCCGCAGGGCGCGGGCCAGGGCGTCGAGGACGGCCGGGCTGGGGCGGGTCTCCCTGCCGCGTTCCAGGCGCACGTAGTAGTCGATGCTGATGCCGGCCAGGGTGGCCAGCTCCTCGCGGCGCAGACCGGGGGTGCGGCGGATGCCGGTGCCCACGGTGAGGCCGGCCTGGGCGGGGGTGGTCTGGGTGCGGCGGGCGCGCAGGTAGCGGCCCAGCTCCGCGCCCTCGCTGTGCGCGCTCTCGGAAGCCATGGCCCCAGTCTCTCCCGCCGGGCATCCCGCACGCAGGCGTGCAAGGGGGCCCTGTCATTACCCCCGAAGAGCCCGCCCTGCCACGCCCCGGCGATCCGGGCGAGGGTGAGGTTGCCGAACACACCACGACACGAAGAAGAGGGCGAGATGCGCTACATCAAGCTGCGTGACCTTGAGGTCTCCCGGATCGGGCTGGGCGCGATGGGGATGTCCCACGGCTACTCCGGAGCAGGCAGCGACGACGCGGAGTCGATCAGGACCGTCCACCGGGCGCTGGAGCTGGGCGTCACCCTCATCGACACCGCCGAGATCTACGGCCCCTACACCAACGAGGAGCTGCTCGGCCGCGCCCTGAAGGGCCGCCGGGACCAGGTGGTGCTCGCCACCAAGTTCGGCCTGGTCTCGCACGGCGGCGCGGGCGCCTGGAACCTGGACTCCAGCCCGGCCAACATCCGCACGGCCGTCGAGGATTCGCTGAAGCGGCTGGGCACCGACCACATCGACCTGTACTACCAGCACCGGGTCGACCCGGACACGCCGATCGAGGAGACCGCCGGCGCCGTCGCCGAGCTGATCGCGGAGGGCAAGGTACGCGCCTTCGGGCTCTCCGAGGCCGGCCCGGACACCATCCGCCGCGCCCACGCCGTCCAGCCCGTCACCGCCGTGCAGTCCGAGTACTCGCTGTGGACCCGCGGCATCGAGCAGAGGATCCTGCCGGTCCTGCGGGAGCTGAACATCGGCCTGGTGCCGTTCTCCCCGCTCGGACGCGGCTTCCTGACCGGCACCGTCCGCTCCACCGAGGAGTTCGACGCCGCCGACTCCCGGCGCGAGAACCCGCGCTTCACCGGCGAGAACTTCCGGCACAACCTCGCCCTCGCCGACCAGGTGCGGGCCCTGGCCGCCGAGGTCGGCTGCACCCCCGCGCAGGTGGCACTGGCCTGGCTGCTGGCCCAGGGCGAGGACATCGCCCCGATCCCCGGCACCAAGCGGGTGGCCCGCGTCGAGGAGAACACCGCCGCCGACGCCGTCTCCCTGACCGACGAGCAGCTGGACAGGCTCGCCGCCCTGCCGCCGGCCGCCGGTGACACCCACACCGAGGCCCACGCGCGGTGGCTCGAACGGTGAGCCCGGCAACGGCACTCGCACTCAGCAGCTAAAGGCAGGAGAACCCATGGCGGACGACCGCCTCACCAGTCACACGGACCTCTTCGACCTGAAGGGAAAGCACGCACTCGTCACCGGCGGCACCGGGGGCATCGGGCTGATGATCGCCCGCGGCCTGCTGCAGGCGGGCGCCCGCGTCGTCGTCAGCTCGCGCAAGCCGGACGCGTGCGCGGAGGCGCAGCGCCTGCTGTCCGGCTTCGGCGACGTCCATGCGATCCCCGCCGATCTCTCCCGGCACGAGGAGTGCCGGCGCCTCGCCGATCTCGTCGAGGCCGACTCGGGACGCCTGGACGTCCTGGTCAACAACGCGGGCGCGATGTGGCGCGAGCCGCTGGAGACCTTCCCGGACGAGGCCTGGGACACCGTGCTCGACCTCAACCTCAAGGCGCCGTTCCGGCTGGTGCAGGCGCTGCTCCCGGCGCTTCGCCGGGCGGCCACCGCCGATGATCCCGCGCGGATCGTCAACATCGGCAGTATCGCCGCCATCCACGTCGCCGAGTCGCCCAACTACTCGTACGCGGGCAGCAAGGCGGCCCTCCACCAACTCACCCGCGTCCTCGCCAGGGAACTGGGCCCGCAGCACATCACGGTGAACGCGGTGGCCCCGGGACCGTTCCCGTCGCGGATGATGGCGGCCACCCTCGAGGCCGTCGGCGACAGGATCGCGGCGAAGGCCCCGCTGCGCCGGCTCGGCCGCGACGACGACATGGCGGGTATCGCCGTGTTCCTCGCCAGCCGAGCCGGCTCCTATCTCACCGGCACTGTCATCCCGGTCGACGGTGGCATCGCCACGACCGCGTCGGGCACCTGACCGCACGGTGCCGCCGGCACGGTGCCGCCGGCACGCTCCCGGCCGCACCGGATCGGTCAGGCCTGGGCGGCGCCGGCCAGGAAGCGGTAGATGCCCTGGGCCGCGCAGGCCGGCTTGGCGACGCCCTCGATCTCGACCGCGAGGTCGACGGTGACCTCCACGCCGCCCTTGATGTCCTTGACCTCGGCGATCCGGCCGGTGGCGCGGATCTTCGAGCCGACGGGAACGGGGTGCGGGAAGCGGACCTTGTTCAGCCCGTAGTTGATCGCCATGTCGACCTCCTCGACCTGGAGGAGCTCGCTCCACAGCGGGATGAGGAGGGAGAGGGTCAGGTAGCCGTGGGCGATCGGGCCGCCGAACGGGCCGGACTTGGCGCGTTCGGGGTCGACGTGGATCCACTGGTGGTCGCCGGTGGCGTCGGCGAAGGTGTTCACCCGGTCCTGGGTGATCTCCATCCAGTCGGTGTGGCCGAGGTCGGCACCCTGCTGGGCGCGGATTCCGTCGAGGCCGCGGGCGATGGTGGTCATGATGGGCACTCAGTCCTTCTGGTCGGTGCGGGGGAGTCGGGACTTGACGAGCTTTCCGGAGGCGTTCCGGGGGAGGGCGTCCAGCAGGACGACGGATTTGGGGATCTTGTACTTGGCGAGGCGGGTGGTGAGGGGCGCGAGGATTTCCTCCTCCGCGACTCCGCCGCGCGCCTCCTGGGTGAGGACGACGAAGGCCCGGCCGACCTCGCCCCACTTGGCGTCGGGGACGCCGATCACCGCGCAGTCGGCGATCGCCGGGTTCTCGCGGAGAGCGCTCTCCACCTCCGCCGGATAGACGTTCTCCCCGCCGGAGATGAACATGTCCTTCGCCCGGCCGACGATCCGGACCCGGCCCTCGGCGTCCTCCTGGCCGATGTCGCCGGTACGGAACCAGCCGTCGCCGAAGGCGGAGGCGGTCGCCTCCGGCAGGCCCCAGTAACCCCGCACGACGTTCGGTCCGTGGACGGTGATCTCGCCCGGCTCGCCGGGGGCGGGGGAGTCCAGCCGTACGTCGGTGAAGAAGTGCGGGATGCCGGAGAGGAGGACGCCCGGCGAGGCCTCGGTCATCCCGTAGCCCTCGACGAAGCTGAGCCCGAGCTTCTGCCAGGCCCGCGCGGTCGCCTCCGGCACCGGTGCGCCCCCGCACATCAGGGAGCGCACCGAGCTCAGGTCGGCCGTCCCGTAGGCGGGATGGGCGGCCAGCGCGTCGTACATCGTCGGCACGCCGAAGAGGAGGGTGACCCGGTGGCGCTCGATCAGGTCGAGGACGCGGCCGGGGTCGAACCCCGGCTCGATGACGACGGTCCCGCCCTTCAGCAGCGTCGGCAGGCAGTTCATGTTGAGGGCGGCGGTGTGGAAGAGCGGGGCGGTGAGCAGGGTGACCTCGTCCGCCGCCAGATCGTGGTCGACCAGGACGTTGAGCGAGTTCCAGGTCAGGTTGGCGTGGGTGAGTTCGGCGCCCTTGGGACGGCCGGTGGTCCCCGAGGTGTACATGATCATGGCGAGGTCCTCGCCGGTGACCGGTTCGTCCGGCCCCTCGCCGGAGTCGCCCGCGTCCGCCAGCAGCGCCTCGTACTCCGTCTCCAGCGGGATCCGGTGGTGGAGCGCCGGCGCGTCCGCCGCCGTCGGCTGGCCGTGGATCAGCACCCCCGTCCCCGAGTCGCCGAGCTGGTAGGAGAGTTCGGCGTCGGTCAGCCGGGTGTTGAGCGGGACCAGCGCCGCGCCGAGCAGCCCGGCGGCGAAGAGGGTCTCCAGGAAGGAGGGGTGGTTCGGCCCGAGGTAGGCCACCCGGTCCCCGCGCCGCACCCCGAGACCGCGCAGCCCCGCCGCCAGCCGACAGACCCGCTCGTGCAGTTGACGGTATGTCAAGGTCGTCCCGGTGGCCGGATGGATCACGGCCGTCCGCCCTGGCGTGCGCCGCGCTCGGCGCGCCGTCCAGGAGCCGATGCCCTGGTTCTTCACGACGGGTGACTCCTTCGTCCTTCGTCGGAGGTGGGTGCGGATCGGTGCGTGGTGCGTGCGGCCGGTTCAGTCCTTCGAGAGGCCGAGGAGTCGCGCGGCGTTCTCCTTGAGGATCTTCGGCCGGACCTCGTCCTTGATCGGCAGCTTCTCGAAGTCCGCCAGCCAGCGGTCCGGGGTGAGCATCGGGTAGTCCGAGCCGAACAGCACCTTGTCCTTGAGCAGCGAGTTGGCGTACTGCACCAGCTGCGGCGGGAAGTACTTCGGCGACCAGCCCGACAGGTCGATGTACACGGTCGGCTTGTGGGTGGCCACCGCCAGCGCCTCGTCCTGCCAGGGGAAGGAGGGGTGCGCCATGATGATCGGCAGGTGCGGGAAGTCCACCGCCACGTCGTCGATGTCCATCGGATGCGAGTACTTGAGGCGGATCCCGCCGCCGCCCGGCACCCCGGCCCCGATCCCGGTCTGCCCGGTGTGGAAGACCGCGATCGCGCCCAGCTCCTGGATGGTCTCGTAGAGCGGG
Organism: Phaeacidiphilus oryzae TH49; assembly: GCF_000744815.1. Lineage (NCBI taxonomy): Bacteria > Bacillati > Actinomycetota > Actinomycetes > Kitasatosporales > Streptomycetaceae > Phaeacidiphilus > Phaeacidiphilus oryzae. The sequence goes on along the minus strand of NZ_JQMQ01000005.1, from coordinate 1,266,592 downwards.
TACGCCATCCGGTCGTTCGGCCGGAAGGCCTGCACGCTGGGGTGGAACTTGAAGCCGCGCACCCCGTACTCCTCCACCAGCCGCCGGGCCTGGCGGATCGCCGCCTTGCCCTTGTGCGGGTCGAGGCCGGCGAAGGGGATGATCACGTCCGGGTTGGCCGCGGCCGCCTCCGCGATCTCCTCGTTCGGCACCGGCTCGGTCCCGGTCGCGGTCTCCGCGTCCACGGTGAAGACCACGCAGGCCATGTTCCGCTCGCGGTAGGTGGCGGCGATCTGCTCCAGGGTGGGGTGCCGGTGCTCCTCCTCCCGCTTGAAGTACTTGTCGGCGGCCTGGTCGAGGGAGGAGTCCAGGGAGGTCCCCCCCTTGCTCGAGACCTCGGCGTGCACATGGACGTCGATCGCGCTGATCGCGTCCAGGTCGAACTTCCGCGGCGTCGTCGCCGTCTGAGCTGCCATCTGGGCGGACTCCCTAGAGCTTGGGGGCGGGGATGCCGTACGTGGCCGGCCGCGCGCCGACCGAGACCGGCCAGGCGGCGGCGATCTCCTCGGCGGACCAGCCGCCGTCGGTGTACGCGGCGGAGACCTCCTCCGGGTGCGACCAGAGGGAGAGCTTGTCCCCGCCGATCCCGATCGCCTGCCCGGTGACCCCCTCGCTCGCGTCCGAGGCCAGCCAGACCACCGCGCCCGCGCAGTCCTCGGGGGTGCCGAAGGCGACGCCCTTCCGCAGCGCGTCCGGGAACGGCGTGCCGTCCGCCTCGTAGGCCTCGATGTGCGGGGCGAAGACCGGCATCGTACGGGTCATCTCGGTGGCCGCGTTGGGCACCACCGCGTTCGCCGTGATGCCGGCCTTGGCCAGCTCCATCGCCCAGGTGCGGACCATCGCCACGATGCCGGCCTTGACCGCCGAGTAGTTGGTCTGCCCGAAGTTGCCGCGCTGCCCGGCCGGGGAGCCGGCGACGATGATCCGCCCGCCCCCGCCCTGCTCGCGCATCCGCAGCACCGCCGACCGCACGCAGGTGAAGGTGCCCCGCAGATGGACGTCGACCACCGTGTCGAAGTCCTCGTCGGACATCTTCCACAGCACCCGGTCGCGGAGCACGCCGGCGTTGGTGACCATCACGTCCAGCCGCCCGAACTCCTCGACCGCCCGGGCGACCAGGGCGTCCGCGGTGGCGGCCGGGCCGACCGGGCCCGGCTGGGCGACGGCCCGGCCGCCGGCCCGGGTGATCTCCTTGGCGACGGCCTCGGCGGCCTCGGCGTCCACGTCGTTGACGACGACGGCCGCTCCCGCGGCGGCCAGGGCGGTGGCGTAGGCGCGGCCGAGGCCGCGGCCGGCGCCGGTGACGACGGCGGTCTTGCTGTTCAGGTCCATGGCCCTCAAATTAGGCACAGTCGTGTCGGCCGTCAATGGTCTGCCGAATGTTTTCCGGCTACGCTGACCCCGTGACCACGACCGATGACGTTCCGACCGCAGAGGCTCCGACCGCAGAGGCTGCCGCACCCGGGGCCGCCGGCGGTACCCCCCGTCCGCAGTCGCTGATGCTCAGCTTCTTCGGCATCCACGTCCTGGGCCGGCCCCGCGCGGTCTCCTCCGGCAGTGTGATCGACGTCTTCGGCCGGGCCGGCATCACCGAGGAGGCGGTCCGCTCCACGCTGACCCGGATGGTCAACCGCGAGCTGCTGGAGCGCCACCGCCGCGGCCGCAAGATGTACTTCGGCCTCACCGCCCGCGCCGTCGGGGTGCTGCGCGACGGCCACGACCGGGTCTGGCGGGCCGGCGCCGTCAACCGGGACTGGAACGGCCGCTGGACCCTGGTCGGCTTCTCCCTTCCGGAGGCCTGGCGCAGCGAGCGGCACGACCTGCGCTCCCGGCTGATCTGGGGCGGCTTCGGCCCGCTGCAGAACGGCCTGTGGGTGGCCCCCTCCGAGGCGGACGTACCCGGACTGCTGGCCGGGCTCGGACTGGACGCCCAACTCCGGGTGTTCCGGGGCGAGTTGATCGCCCCCTCGGACGCCGGCCAGGTGCTCGCCCAGGCCTTCGACATGCCCGGGATCGCGGCCGGCTACCGGGCCTTCCTGGACCGCTGGGAGGACGGCCGGACCCCCGTCGAGGATCCGCTGGCCCGCCAGCTCCTGGTGCACACCGACTGGCTGGACCTGGTCCGCCGGGACCCCCATCTGCCGGCCGAGCACCTGCCGGCGGACTGGCCCGCGGTCCGCGCCGAGGAGGTCTTCCGCAGCCACGCCCGCCGCTGCGAGAAGCCCGCCGCCCGGCTCGCCGAGCAGGTCGTCGACGCCATCGAGCTGGACTGACGCGGCACAGTGGTGGGCTGCGAGGGGTTCCGCGAAGCCCGCCGATCTCTTAGCGTGCGGAGAGTGACCGCTCCCATGCCCGTAGCCGAGGACAGCGCCGTCCCGGCCCCCGCCGGCCAGGACGGCGGGCGTCCCGCGCGCACCGTCGCCGACCGGCTGCTCGGGGTCCTGGACGCCTTCGACCAGACCCACCGCCGCCTCACCCTCAGCGAGCTCGCCCGCCGCACCGGGCTCCCGCTGGCCACCACCCACCGCATGGTCGCCCGGCTGACCTGCTGGGGCGCCCTGGAACGGGCTGAGGACGGCAGCTACACCATCGGCCTGCGGTTGTGGGAGGTGGCCGCCCTCGCCCCGCGCGGCCTCGGCCTGCGCGAGGCCGCGCTGCCATATCTGGAGGACCTCTACGAGGCCACCCACGAGAACGTCCATCTCGCGGTGGCCGACGGCGTGGAGACGGTCTACATCGAACGGCTCTCCGGGCGCGAGGCCGTCGGGGTCCTCAGCCGGGTGGGGGCCCGCTGGCCGCTCAGCGTCACCGGCGTCGGCCTGGTGCTGGCCGCGCACGCCGCCCCGGCGGTGCAGTCCGCCGTCTGCGCCCATCCGCCCCGGGCCTTCACCCCGTACACGATCACCGATCCGGCCCGGATCCGGGCGATGCTGGCCGAGGTCCGGCGGACCGGGCTGGCCGTGAGCGACCGCCAGATCACCGACGACGCCCTCTCCGCGGCGGCCCCGATCCGGTCCGCGGACGGCACGGTGGTGGCCGCGGTCGGCCTGGTGGTGCGGGCGGGGGAGGGGCGGGTCCCGGAGCTCGCCCCGACCCTGCGGGTGGCCGCCCGCGGCATCTCCCGCGCCCTGGGCTGGCCCGGCAACTGACCGGTCGAAGGGCTCGGCGGGCAGGTCTTCCACTGCGTGGAAGCCGCCGTTGTGGCGGGCGCCACTCCGGCGCGACGGTACCCGCATGCCGACACCGACGCCCTTCCCCCGCAACCAGTGGTACGTCGCCGCCTACACCTCGGAGATCGGGCACGAGCTCTTCGCCCGGACCATCTGCTCCGAGCCGATCGTCTTCTACCGGACCGAGGAGTCCGGAGAGGTCACCGCGCTCGCCGACCGCTGCGTCCACCGCCGTTTCCCGCTCTCCGAGAGCCGCCTCGACGGCGACCGGGTGGTCTGCGGCTACCACGGCTTCACCTACGACCGCACCGGCGGCTGCGTCTACGTCCCCGGCCAGCAGCGCATCCCGCGCACCGCCCGGGTCGCCGCCTACCCGGTGGTCGAGCAGGACTCGCTGGTCTGGATCTGGATCGGCGACCCGGCGCTCGCCGACGCCGCCGCCGTCCCGCGCGCCCCCTGGCTGGACCGCGAGGGCTGGACCACCGTCCGCGGGATGGAGCCGCTGGCCGCCCGCTACTCGCTGCTGGTCGACAACCTCCTCGACCTCTCCCACGAGACCTACCTCCACGGCGGCTACATCGGCACCCCCGAGGTCGCCGAGACCCCGATCACCACCGAGGTGGACGAGGAGGCCGGGATGGTCCGGGTCTCCCGCCGGATGGCCGACGCCGCCTGCCCGCCCTTCTACGCCGAGTCCACCGGCCTCAAGGACCGGATCAGCCGCTGGCAGGACATCGAGTACTTCGCCCCCTGCCTCTACCAGCTGCACAGCAGGATCGCCCCGGTCGGCTCGGTGCCCGCCGCCGACGGCAGCGACCCCGAGGGCTTCCACATGGAGATCTTCTACGCGATCACCCCGGAGACCGAGACCAGCACCCACGACTTCTGGGCGGTCTCCCGCGACTTCTGCGTCGACGACGCGAAGATCTCGGAGTTCGTCCACCAGTTCAACCGCGAGGTCGTCCTCCAGGACGTGGTCGCGCTGGACAAGCTGGAGCGGGTGATCGCCGAAGAGCCCGAGGGCGTCCAGGAGTTGAGCATCAACATCGACACCGGCGGGCTGGCCGCCCGGCGCCTGCTGAAGCGGCTGGTCGAACAGGGCGAGAAGCCGCTGGAGACCGCGCCGTGAGCAGGCGGCTGCGGGTGGAATGGGTCCCCGGCACGGACCGCCTGCTGGGCTTCTGCCACTGCGGCGCCCGGCATACCGCCGAGGACCCCGTCGAACTGTGGAACTGGCTGCACGCCCACCCGGAGGGACACTCTCTCGATGAGCAAGACCGCTGACGAGGCCGCCACCGCCCTGGTGGTGACGGATCGTCAGGAACCGGCCGAGGGCGTCGCCGTCCTCACCCTGCGCCCCGCCGACGGCGCCGCCCCGCTGCCGCCCTGGACCCCGGGGGCGCATCTGGACCTGCTGCTCGCCGACGGGCTGGTCAGGCAGTACTCGCTCTGCGGCGACCCGGGCGCCGGCGCCGCCTCCGACGGCTGGCGGATCGCGGTCCTCCGCGAGCCGGAGAGCCGCGGCGGATCCGCCTACGTCCACGAGAAGCTGACCCCCGGCACGGTGGTCGACTCGCGCGGCCCGCGGAACAACTTCCCGCTGGAGCCGGCCCCGCGCTACCGCTTCGTCGCCGGCGGCATCGGCATCACCCCGCTGCTGCCGATGCTCGCCGCCGCCGAGGCGGCCGGCGCCGACTGGCGGCTGCTGTACGGCGGCCGCCGCCGTGCCTCGATGGCCTTCCTGGACGAACTCGCCCGCTACGGCGACAAGGTGGCGGTCCGCCCGCAGGACGAGTACGGGCTGCTCGACCTGCCTGCCTTCCTGGGCGAGGACTCCGCGGACGCGCTGGTCTACTGCTGCGGCCCGGAGCCGCTGCTGGCCGCCGCCGAGCGGACGGTGCCCGAGGGCGCCCTCCGCGTCGAGCGGTTCAGTCCGAAGGAGCCGGTCGGCGGCGGCGCCGACACCGCCTTCGAGGTGGTCCTCTCCGCCTCCGGCCGCAGCCTCACCGTGCCCGCCGACCGCTCGGTGCTGGAGACCCTGGAGGAGGCCGGCGTGGACATCCTCTCCAGCTGCCGCGAGGGCACCTGCGGAACCTGCGAGACGGGTGTGCTCGACGGCGTCCCGGACCACCGGGACTCCCTCCTCACCCCCGCCGAGCAGGCCGCCGGCGACACCATGTTCGTCTGCGTCTCCCGCTGCCGCGGCAGCCGGCTGGTGCTCGACCTCTGAGCCGGGGGCGCCCCGGCGCAGCGCCGCAGGTGCAAGACAGGGGCGCGGGGAACTGCGTGGCCCGCCGCTTACGGTCCGCACTCGGCAGCGGAGTTCGGGTTGCAACCCGGGGGCCGTTGCCGGGTGCGGCGCCGTAGTCGCCTGGGCGCGCAGTTCCCCGCGCCCCCTACTTGCGCGTGCGGCGCTGCGCCGGGCGCCGCGAAGCGGCTAGGCCGAGCGGCCGGCCCGGCCGGTCCAGCGGGGTTCGACCTGGGCCCACTCGCGCTCCCAGGCGCGCTGCGCGCGGCGGTGGAGGACGGCTCGGCCGACCGTCACCGCGGCCACCCCGAGCATCGCCTCGGCCAGCAGCGTCGACCCCGAGGTCCACAGGGCGTCCACGGTGATGTCGCTCTGGGTGCGGGGCGGCGGGACCGGCCTGCCCGAGTCGTCCACCCAGAGCTGGGTGCGGGTCCCGGCCCGCTGCGCGTCCGAGGTCTCCACCAGCAGCCGGTGGGGGGTGCCGGCCGGATACGTCCAGCCGAGCTCGGTCTCGTAGCCGGCGGTGCCGGAGAACGGCTGCGGCGCGTCCGAGGGCGCGGAGTCGGCCACCGCCACCGCGCTGATCCGGTGCCGGTGCGGGGCCTGCTGGGCGGTCTCGGCGTTCTCGAAGTCGCGTACCAGCAGTCCCGGCAGCCAGCACAGCGCCAGCAGCGCGACGACGGTCAGGACGCCGATCAGCACCAGGCCGCTGCGCACCCGGTCGGCCCGGCGGATCAGCGGGTTGGGATCCCGCCCGGCCGCCCGGCGCGCATGGGCGCGCAACCGGGCCAGCGTGCGGTCAGCACCGCGCAGGGGACGCATGGTCCGCCTCCCTCGCTCCGGGGATGCGGTCGGCGACCGCGGTCGGCACGGCCGCGGGCCGCTCGGACTCGTCGACCAGGCAGCCGAGTTCGTCGAAGGCGCTCTGCACCAGCCCGGCCAGGTCGCACTCGGCCGGCCCGGCCACCCACAGCCGTACCGCGGTGCCGAAGGCGGAGGTGGCGACGGCGGCGGCCAGTGCCGCCCGCAGCCGGACGTCGGACGGGTGCTGGGCGTGGGGCCCGCACGAGGCGGAGGCCGGCGGACGGACGGGGATGCGCGGGGCCATCAGCTCGGCGGTGCGGGCCTCGGCGTCCTGGCGGACCCGCAGAAAGGCCGCCCGCAGCTCCGGCCGGTCCTCGATCAGCCGGAGGAGGTCCGCGCCGTGCGGGGAGCGGTGCCAGGCCCGCCGCTCACGGCGGAGCCAGTCGGCGACCGCCCGCCGGTAGGCGACGAGCGGCGGCTCCTCGGCCGGCCGCTGCTCCAGCGCCTCGTTGATCATCCGGAGGTCGGCGCCGAGCACCTCGGCGAGGGCGTCCTCCTTGCCGGTGAAGTGCCGGGAGAAGGTCCGGCGGGACATCTCGGCGTGATCGCTGATCGCCTCGATGGTCAACGACGACCAGCCGTGCTTCAGGAGCAGCTCGAAGGCGGCCCGGGCCAGTGTCTCCCGGGTCTGCAGCACACGCCGCCGTCGGGCGTCAAGGCCCTCGGCGGGCATTTCCCCGCTCATATTCGAACTCTACCTCCGGGTGGTGTCCCATTGGGCCACTGGGGCTGGGCCGAGCGGAGTACGGGCCCGCCGGTCGGCCCCGAGGCCGTGCTTCGCGGCGATGCCATGCGACATCGGCCGGGCGGCCGTGCAGAATGCCTGTCGTGACTCCAGTGACTACCCGCGTTACCCCGACCGTAGAGCAGCGCATCGCCCAGGAACTCGACGTGCGTGCCGGACAGGTGGAGGCCGCCGTCGGCCTGCTGGACGGCGGCTCGACAGTTCCCTTCATCGCCCGCTACCGCAAGGAGGTGACCGGCGGGCTCGACGACGCCCAGCTGCGCTCCCTCGAGGAGCGGCTCCGCTATCTGCGGGAGATGGAGGAGCGGAGGGCGGCGATCCTCGAGTCGATCGAGTCGCAGGGCAAGCTCACGGACGAACTGCGCGCCCAGATCACGGCCGCCGACTCCAAGGCCCGCCTGGAGGACATCTACCTGCCCTACAAGCCCAAGCGGCGCACCAAGGCGCAGATCGCCCGGGAGAACGGCCTGGAGCCGCTCGCCGAGGCGCTGCTCGCCGACCCGGGGCTGGACCCGAGGGCCGAGGCGGCCGGCTACACCGGCGAGAACGTCGCCGACGAGGCCGCCGCGCTGGAGGGCGCCCGGGCCATCCTGGTCGAGCGGTTCGGCGAGGACGCCGATCTGATCGGCGAGCTGCGCGAGCGGATGTGGAACCGCGGCCGGCTGGTCTCCAAGGTGCGGGAGGGCAAGGAGGAGCAGGGCGCGAAGTTCGCCGACTACTTCGACTTCGCCGAGGACTTCACCTCGCTGCCCTCGCACCGGGTGCTGGCCATGCTCCGTGGGGAGAAGGAGGAGGTGCTGGAGCTCGTCCTGGAGCCCGAGCCCGCCGACGACGCCACCGCAGCCGAGACCGGCCGCAGCGGCCCGGAGCGGGTGATCGCCAAGCGCTACGAGATCGCCGACCGCGGGCGCCCGGGCGACAAGTGGCTGCTGGACACCGTCCGCTGGGCCTGGCGCACCCGCATCCTGGTCCACCTCGGGCTCGACCTGCGCGGCCGGCTGCGCACCGAGGCCGAGGACGAGGCGGTCCGGGTCTTCGCGGCCAACCTCCGCGACCTGCTGCTGGCCGCCCCGGCCGGCACCCGGGCCACCATGGGGCTGGACCCGGGGCTGCGCACCGGCGTCAAGGTCGCCGTGGTCGACGCCACCGGCAAAGTGGTCGCCACCGACACCATCTATCCCCACGAGCCGCGGCGTAAGTGGGACGACTCGCTGGCCACCCTGGCCCGGCTGTGCAAGGCGCACGACGTCGAGCTGATCGCCATCGGCAACGGCACGGCCTCCCGGGAGACCGACCGGCTGGCGGGCGAACTGATCAAGAAGAACCCCGAGTTGAAGGTCATCAAGGCGGTGGTCTCGGAGGCCGGCGCCTCGGTCTACTCGGCCAGCGCCTACGCCTCCCAGGAGCTGCCCGGCCTGGACGTCTCGCTGCGCGGGGCGGTCTCCATCGCCCGCCGGCTCCAGGATCCGCTGGCCGAGCTGGTGAAGATCGACCCCAAGTCGATCGGGGTCGGCCAGTACCAGCACGACGTCTCCGAGCTGAAGCTGTCCCGCTCGCTGGACGCGGTGGTCGAGGACTGCGTCAACGCGGTCGGGGTGGACCTCAACACCGCCTCGGCGCCGCTCCTCACCAGGGTCTCCGGAATCGGCGCCGGGCTGGCCGACAACATCGTCGCCCACCGGGACGCCAACGGGCCGTTCCGCAACCGCAAGCAGCTCAAGGACGTGGCCCGGCTCGGGCCGAAGGCCTTCGAGCAGTGCGCGGGCTTCCTCCGGATCCCCAACGGCGACGACCCGCTGGACGCCTCCGGCGTCCACCCGGAGTCCTACGCGGTGGTGCGGCGGATCCAGAACGCGGCCGGCGCCGCCGAGGCCGGTGGGCTCAAGTCCCTGATGGGCAACGACAAGGCGCTGCGCGCGCTGAAGCCGCAGGACTTCGTCGACGAGTCGGCGGGCATCGGCCTGCCCACCGTCACCGACATCCTGCGCGAGCTGGAGAAGCCCGGCCGGGACCCGCGTCCGGCCTTCCGCACGGCGGAGTTCAAGGAGGGCGTGGAGACCCTCGGCGACCTGCGGCCGGGGATGCTGCTGGAGGGCACGGTGACCAACGTGGCCGCCTTCGGCGCCTTCGTGGACGTCGGCGTCCACCAGGACGGCCTGGTGCATGTCTCGGCGATGTCCCGGAACTTCGTCAAGGACCCGCGCGAGGTGGCCAAGTCCGGGGACATCGTCCGGGTGAAGGTGCTGGACGTGGACATCCAGCGGAAGCGGATCTCGCTCACCATGCGGCTGGACGAGGAAGCGGCCCCGGGCGGCGCGGGCGGCGCCGGGGGGTCCGGCGGCGAGCGCGGGCAGCGGGGGCAGCGCGGGGAGCGGGCTCCGCGGCAGCGCGGCGGGAACGGGGGGAGCGGCGGCGCTCGCTCCGGTGGCGCCGGCGGCGGTCGCCAGGGCGGCGGCCGCCAGCAGCAGCGGCAGGGGCCGCCGCCGCCCGCGAACAGCGCGATGGCGGACGCCCTCCGCCGGGCCGGCCTGACGAAGTAGCCGGCCTGGCCTGCTGGCACTTGCCCCGTGCAACTGCCAGCAGGTGATGGCACATTGATTCCTGTTCAGGCGGAGGGCGACGTGGCCGCCCCGCCGCCTCTAGGATGATCAAAGGAGGCCCCAGCCGTTCCCCCGTGCGGAAGGGGCCTCCTCCTTTTCCCTTCTCCGGCCGGCCGGCCGGCAGAGGCCGGAGGCCGGTCCCGGCGTTCCGTCCGCCGCCGGCGCCGTCACCAGGGCCAGTCGACCGACCGGTGCCGCTCGGCCAGCAGCCGCAGGGTCTCCGCGCCGGGCGTGTCCCAGACCCGCCGGTTGAAGATCTCCACCTCGGTGAAGCCGTCCCAGCCCGCCGCCCGCACGGCCCGGGCCAGCGGCTCGAACTCCACGCAGCCGTCGCCGACATGGCCCCGGCTCAGCAGGGCGTCCTCGGCCAGCGGCAGCACCCAGTCGCAGACCTGGAAGGCCGCGATCCGGCTGCCCGCCCGCGCGGTCTGCTCATAGACCTCCGGGTCCCACCACACGTGGTAGCTGTCCCAGCAGACGCCGACGTTGGGGGCGCCGATCGCGTCGCACATGTCCAGGGCCTGGCGGAGGGTGGCCACCACCGCGCGGTCCGCGCAGAACATCGGGTGCAGCGGCTCGATGGCCAGCGTCACCCCGCGCTCGGCCGCGTACGGCGCCAGCTCGGCGATGCCGTCCTGGACGGCCCGGCGGGCGCCGCGGAGATCCCGGCTGCCCTCCGGCAGCCCGCCGACCACCAGCACCAGCACCGAGCAGCCGAGGGTGGCCGCCTCGTCGATGGCCAGGCGGTTGTCCGCCAGGGCGGCCCGGCGCGCCTCGGGGGCGCGGGCGGTGAGGAAACCGCCCCGGCAGAGGCTGGTGACGGTCAGTCCGGCGTTGCGGATCAGGCGGGCCGCCTTGTCCACGCCGATCTCCTCCACCCGGTCCCGCCAGGGGCCGATGCCCGGGATCCCGGCCTCCACGCAGCCGGCCACCGCCTGCTCCAGCGTCCAGTTCTTGGTGGTCGCGGTGTTGAGGGAGAGCCGTTCGAGGCCTTCGCCGGCCTTCATGAGGCGTCGACTCCCTTGAGGTAGGCGGCGAGGCGCTGCTCGGCCAGGGCCGGGTCGGTGAGCGCGCCGGCCTCGGCGGCCAGCCGGTGGAGCTCGGTGAGGTGGGCGGCGTCCCGGCCGCGCTCCTCCCCGCCGACCATGGTGAAGTGGTCCTGGTGGCCGTTGAGGTGGGCGAGGAAGACCACGCCGGTCTTGTAGTGCCGGGTGGGCGCCTGGAAGATGTGCCGGGCCAGCGGCACGGTGGGGTCCAGGATCCGGCGGAACTCCGCGGCGCCGCCGGGCTCCCCGCGGTCCAGTGCCTCCAGGGCGCGCGCCGCCGGGGCGGCGAGCGGGTCGAAGACGCCCAGCAGGGCGTGACTGAAGCCCTCCTCGTCGCCCTCGATCAGGGTGGGGTAGTTGAAGTCGTCCCCGGTGTACATCCGGACGCCGTCCGGCAGCCGGCGGCGCAGGGCGATCTCGCGGTCGGCCTCCAGCAGGGAGACCTTGATGCCGTCCACCTTCTCCGGGCGGTCGCGGATGATCCGGAGGACCGAGTCGGCGGCGGCGTCCAGGTCGGCGGAGCCCCAGTAGCCCTCCAGCGCCGGGTCGAAGGGGGTGCCCAGCCAGTGGAGGATCACCGGTTCGCGGACCTGGGCGAGCAGCCTCCCGTACACCTCGGCGTAGTCCTCGGGGGACTTCGCGGTGGCGGCGAGGGCGCGCGAGGCCATCAGGATCACCTGGGCGCCGGCCTCCTCGACCACCTCGATCTGCTCCTGGTAGGCGGCGGTGACGGCGTCCAGGGTGCTCGGCTCGCCGTCCGGCAGCTGGTCGGTGCCGGCGCCGCAGGCGAGGAGCGGGCGGACGCCGGTGGTGCGCGCCCGGGCGCGGGCGGCCTCGCCCGTGCGGCGGATCAACTCCCGTGCGGCGGGCCAGTCCAGGCCCATTCCGCGCTGGGCGGTGTCCATCGCCTCGGCGACTCCGAGGCCCAACGACCACAGGTGCTCACGGAAGGCGAGGGTGGCCGCCCAGTCGACGGCGGCGGGGCGCCCCGGGCCGTTTCCCGCTTGGGGATCGGCGACCACGTGCGCGGCGGCGAAGAAGGTGCGGGCGCTCACAGGGACAGCTCCGGGACGTCGATCCGGCGGCCCTCGGCGGCCGATCGCAGTCCCAGCTCGGCGAGTTGGACCCCGCGGGCGCCGGCCAGCAGGTCGTTGCCGAAGGGGACGGCGCCGTCGGTGGCGACGTGCTGGAGGAAGCGCTCCCACTGGGCCTTGAAGCCGTTGTCGAACTCGGCGTTGTCGGGGACCTCCTGCCACTGCTCGCGGAAGCGGTAGGCGGCCGGCAGGTCCGGGTTCCAGACCGGCCTGGGCGTCGCCGCCCGGTGCTGGACGCGGCAGTTGCGCAGTCCGGCGACGGCCGAGCCCTCGGTGCCGTCGACCTGGAACTCGACCAGCTCGTCCCGGTCCACCCGGACCGCCCAGGAGGAGTTGATCTGGGCGACGATGCCGCCGGCCAGCTCGAAGACGCCGTAGGCGGCGTCGTCGGCGGTGGCGGGGTAGGGCGAGCCGTCCTCGCCGACCCGCTCCGGGATGTGGGTGGCCTTGTGGGCGTAGACCGAGGTGACGCGGCTGCCGAGGGTCTGCTCCAGCACGTACTGCCAGTGCGGGAACATGTCCAGGATGATCCCGCCGCCGTCCTCGGCGCGGTAGTTCCAGGAGGGACGCTGCGGGGACTGCCAGTCGCCCTCGAAGACCCAGTAGCCGAACTCGCCGCGGACGGAGAGGATCCGGCCGAAGAAACCGCCCTCGACGAGGCGGCGCAGCTTGCGGAGGCCGGGCAGGAAGATCTTGTCCTGGACGACGCCGTTGCGGACGCCGGCGGCGGTGGCCAGGCGGGCCAGTTCGAGGGCCTGCTCGACGGTCTCCGCGGTGGGCTTCTCGACGTAGACGTGCTTGCCTGCGGCGATCGCCCTCCGCACGGCGTCGACCCGGACGTGGGTGAGCTGGGCGTCGAAGTAGACCTCGTTGGCCGGGTCGGCGAGGGCGGCGTCCAGGTCGGTGGTCCAGGTGTCCAGGCCGTGGCGGTCGGCGATCGCCTTCAGCTTGTCGGGGTTGCGGCCGACCAGCACCGGGACGGGGAGGAGGGTGTCGCCGCCGGGGAGCTGGACACCGCCTTGCTCGCGGATCGCGAGGATGGAGCGGACCAGGTGCTGGTTGTAGCCCATGCGGCCGGTGACACCGTTCATCACGATGCCGAGAGTGCGCCGAGTCATGTCGTCCTTCTCATCCCGATGGAAAGCGCTTACTGCCTGCGGCACGCTAAGGCTGACGCGGTTGGGGGGTCAACCCCCCGGCGCGGGCGGCGCGCTTTCCGTTTCCGGGGGCGCCTGCCCCGTAGGTCACGCCGCAGGCGCGCTTGAGGGGCGCGGGGAACTGCGCGGCCGGCGCCGCGCTTGGCCGCAGCCGGCAACGGAATTCGGGTTGCAACTGGTGCCCGTTGCCGGCGCGGCGACGTAGCCGCCTGGGGTTCGCGCCGCAGGCGCGCCTGAGGGGCGCGGGGAACTGCGCGGCCGGCGCCGCGCTTGGCCGCAGCCGGCAACGGAGTTCGGGTTGCAACTGGTGCCCGCTGCCGAGCGCGGCGACGTAGCCGCCTGGGCGCGCAGTTCCCCGCGCCCCTCAGGCGCGCCTGCGGCGCTGCGCCCGGGGTCGCGCGTTCCGTGCCCGCGCCCCTCAGGCGCGCCTGCGGCGCTGCGCCCGGGGTCGCGCGTTCCGTGCCCGCGCCCCTCAGGCGCGCCTGCGGCGCTGCGCCCGGGGTCGCGCGTTCCGTGCCCGCGCCCCCTAGGCGCGCCTGCCGGGCGCTGCGCGCCCCTTAGGCGCGGGGACCGTCAGCTGTCTCGGCCCGCGTGGAGGGTGAGGCGGGAGCCCTCCCGGCCCTTGCGGACGGACAGGCGGACCGGGACGCGTCGTCGCAGCTCCGCGACGTGGCTGATGACGCCCACCGCCCGGTCCCGCTCGCGGAGCGAGTCCAGCACGTCGAGGACGTCCTCCAGCGTCTCCTCGTCCAGCGTGCCGAAGCCCTCGTCGACGAAGAGGGTGTCCAGCGGCCGCCCGCCGGCCTCGTCCGTCACGACGTCGGCCAGCCCGAGCGCCAGCGCCAGCGAGGCGAAGAACCCCTCGCCGCCGGAGAGCGTCGCGGTGTCCCGTTCCAGGCCGGTCCAGGCGTCCAGCACCACCAGCCCCAGCCCGGACCGCCCGCCCCCCTTCGCCCGCCGGTCGGAGTAGGCCAGGGTGTACCGCCCGCCGGACATCCGCTCCAGGCGCGCACCGGCCGCGGCGGCCACCTGCTCCAGCCGCGCCGCCAGGACGTACGTCTCCAGCGGCATCTTCAGCCGGTTCTCGGCGGCCGTGCCGCGCGCCAGCTCCGCCAGCCCGCGCACCACCTGCCGCCGCTCGTCCAGCGGGGCGAACTCCCGGGCCAGGGCGGACAGCTCGTGGTGCAGCCGGTCCAGCGCGCGTACCCGCCCGCGCGCCGCCTCGGCCGCCGCATACGCCCGCCGGGCGGCCTCCTCGGCGCGGGCCAGGGCTCGCCGTGCGGCCTCGGGCTCGGCGGCCGGGGCGTCCGCCGCGGCCCGCAGCCCGGGGTCGGCCAGCAGTTCCGCGGTGGCCGCCGTGCGGGACCGATGCTCCGCCAGCTCCTCCGCCAGCGCCTCCCGTTCGCCGCGCGGGAGGATCGTCCGCGCGGCCTCGTCGGCGTCGGCGAAGCCCTGGGCCGCCGCCTCCGCCTCGGCCGCCCGCGCCGAGCGCGCCGCCTCGGCGGCGGCCGTGCGGGCGGACTGCGCCGCCTCCAGCGCGCGGGCCAGCGCCGCCGCCTCCACGGCGAGCCGCTCGGCCCGCACCGCCACCGACGGCGCCCCGCCGCGCGCCCCGGCGAGGCGGTCGGCGAGCGCGGCCTCCTCCTCGGCCAGCGACTCCAGCCGGGCGAGGCAGGCGGCGGTCCGCGCGGCGGCGTCCTCCCGGGTGGCGGTGAACTCGCGCTGCTCGCGGTCGTGCCGGTCCAGCGCCTCGGCGGCGGCCACCGCGTCCGCGGCGGCGCGCGCGGACTCCGCCCGCTCCCGCGTCAACTCCCGGACCCGCCCGGCCAGGTGATCGGCCGACTCGTCTCCGGCCCTGGCCCGCGCCGCGGCGGCCGCCTCCCGGGTCGCGCGGAGGGCGGACTCCGCCTGGGCGACGGCGGCCTCGGCCGCCCGCTGGGCGTCCTGGGCGGCCTCCTCGTCGGCCTTGGTGACGGGGGAGGGGCCGGTCTCGGCCGGTGCCGGGTGCGCGGGGGAGCCGCAGACCGGGCAGGGGCGGCCGTCCGCCAGCTGCTGGGCCAACTCGGCCGCCATCCCCGCGAGCCGCCGCTCGCGCAGGTCCAACCACCGCTCACGGGCGCGGAGTTCGGCGTCCCGCAGGGTGCGCAGCCGCTCCTCGGCGGGCGCCAGGCGGGCATTCAGAGCGTCGCGCTCGTGCGCGGCGGCGAGCCGGCCCTGGGCGGCGGTCAGCTGCTCGGCGAGGCGCTCGGCGTGGCCGGACGCCTGCCGCGCCGCGGCCTCCCGGGCGAGCAGCAGGGAGCGCTGCTCCGGGGCCGTCTCCAGCCAGGCGTGGGCGTCCGCCCGCAGCGCCTCGGCCTCGGCCGCCTCGGCGGTCAGCTTCTCCCGCTCGGCGCCGAGCCGCAGCAGCCGCTGCTCCTCGCCGAGCAGACCGCGAACCCGCCCGAGCTCCTCCCGCGCCTCGCGTTCGGCGGAGCGCAGCGCGTCGATCTCGGGCGCCAAGTCGGGCGCCAAGTCGGGCGTCAAGTCGGGCACCAAGTCGGGCACCAAGTCAGGTCCCAGCGGGCCCGGCCCCCGTCCCGCGTCGTTCCGTGGGCCCTCGGGCTGCGCGGGGACGAGCCCGCCCGCGGCCCCTGCCCGCCGGTCGGCTCCGCCCGCGCGCGAGCCGTCGGCCGCGCCCCCTCCTTCGGCGAACGGCGCTGCCGGGCCGCCGCCACCGGACGGCGAGGCCGCAGAGGCCGTGACCCCCGCCGCACCCGCCGCCGCCCCCACCCGCCGGGGTCGCAGCGCGGCGTACCCGGAGCGTGCCCGTTCGGCCTCGGCGGCCGCGCGGTCCGCCGCCTGGAGGAGGGGGGCCACCGAGTCGGCGCGGGCGGCCGCCGCCAGGCGGTCGGCGATCTCGGCACGGCGCGGCTCGGCGGCGGCCAGCCGCTCGCGCCGCTCCAGCGCCTGGCGGTACGTCTGCTGCTGCTCGGCCAGCCGCTCGGCGGCGTCCAGCGCGGCCCGCGCGGCCGTCCGCCGGCCCGCCGACAGCTTCTCCGCGGAGACGGCGCAGGCCTGCGCCTCGCGCGCCGCCTCGCGCAGCCACGCCGACCAGACCAGGGGCTCGGGGGCGTCCTCGCCGCCCTCCGGCGCCCGCGCCCCGGACGCCTCCGCCAGCCGCTGGACCACCGCGTCGATCCGCGCCCCGACCTCGGCGCAGGCGCGGTCCGCCGCCCGCCGCCGGTCGTCCAGCCAGTCCTCCGCGCGACCGAAGCGGCCGGTGCCGAAGAGCCGCCCGAGCAGCTTCTCCCGCTCCTGGGCGCCGGACTGCAGGAAGCGGGCGAAGTCGCCCTGCGGCAGCAGCACGACCTGGCAGAACTGGTCGACCCGCATCCCGAGCAGGCCCTCGACCTCCTCGGCGATCTCCTGGTGCGAGGTGCTGCGGGCACGCCACTTGCTCGCCTCCGCGTCCCATTCGGAGAGGAAGGAGCGGGCCCGCTGGAGGGTGGTGCCCTCGCCGCGCAGCTTCGGCCGCTCGTACTCGGGGGAGCGGATCAGCCGCAGCCGCCGCCCGCCCACGGTGAGGTCCAGCTCGACCTCGGTGTGGACGCCGGGCTCGGCGTGGTCGCTGCGCAGTCTGTCCTTCGGACGGCGGCCGGGGACCGTCCCGTAGAGGGCGAAGCAGACCGCGTCCAGCACGCTGGTCTTACCCGCGCCGGTCGGGCCGTGGAGGAGGAAGAGCCCGCCGGCGGAGAGCGCGTCGAAGTCGACGGACTCCCGCCCCGCGAACGGGCCGAAGGCCTGGACGGACAGCCGGTGGAGCCTCACCCGCCGAGCCTCCCCTCGTCGACCGCGGAGGCGAGCAGCTCGCGCTCGAAGGCGGTGGGCTGGTCGCCCCGGACATGCTGGACGAAGCCCTCGGCGATCTCCGCGTCGCTGCGGCCGCGCACCCGGGAGGCGTAGTCGCGCCCGACCGCCAGGGCGGCGCCGGGCGCCGCGTCCGGCTCGAAGAGCAGCTGGAGGGTGTGCGGGAAGCGGGCGCGCAACCGCTCCATCGCGCGACGGGGGCGGACCGGGTCGGTGAGGGTGATCTGCAGCCAGTCGTCGGTACGGGGATCGTGCTCCGGGGCGTCCAGCAGCTCCTCCAGGCGGCCGCGGAGGCGGGCGACGGCGCGCGGGACCGGGCAGGGGAGCGGACGGGTGACGACCGCGCCGCCGGCCTCGTCGAGGTCGACCAGGGTGACCGACTTCTCCTTTCCGGCCTCGGAGAACGAGTAGGCGAGCGGTGAGCCGCTGTACCGGATGCGCCCGCCGGCCAGCTCCTGCGGCGAGTGGAGATGGCCGAGGGCCGCGTAGTCGATCCCGTCGAAGACGGAGGCGGGGGCGGTGGGCACGCCGCCGACCGAGATGTCCCGCTCGCTGTCCCCGATCTCGCCGCCGGTGACGAAGGCGTGCGCGAGGACGACCGAGCGGACGCCGGGGCCGCGGGCGGCCAGATCGGCGCGGACGCGGTCCAGGGCGGCGCCGAGCACCGCCGTGTGCGAGGCCGAATCGGCCCCCAACTCCTCGCGGACCAGGGCCGGTTCGAGGTACGGAACGCCGTAGAGGGCGACCGCGCCGCCGGCCAGCAGGACGGGCTCGGCGAGCTCGCGGACGGCGGTGCGGAGGTGGATCCCCGCCTGGCGGAGGAGGCTGCCGGCCATCCCGAGGCGGCCCGCGGAGTCGTGGTTCCCGCTGATCAGCACGGTCGGAATGGAGCGCTCGGAGAGCCGCCGGAGCACCCGGTCGTACAGCTCGACCGCGCCGAGGGAGGGGATGGCGCGGTCGAAGACGTCCCCGGCGACGAGGACGGCGTCCACGGCGTGCGCCTCGGCGGCGGCGACCAGGTGGTCGAGGAAGGCGCGCTGAGCGTGGAGGAGATCCTCCCGGTGGAAGGACCTCCCCAGATGCCAGTCGGAGGTGTGGAGCAGCCGCATAGCTGAAGACGTTAACCCCCGCCACTGACAGCGCGTGCGCCACGGGCGTGTCCCGCGCCGCTCCCCGTCCTGTTCTCCGCCCTGCTCGCGGCGCCGGGACGAAGCCCGAAGGGGGGTGGGCCGAGGGGGGCGCGAACCCAGCACGGTGGGTCGAGGGGCGCGCGAGCCCCGCGCTACGACGCCAGCGCGCGCTCCCGGCTCAGTTGGACGAACTGCTCAGGGGAGCCCGGCCTCGCGTAGAACCAGCCCTGGGCGGTGTCGCAGCCGAGCTCCTGGAGGCGGCGGGCCTGCTCCTCGGTCTCGATGCCCTCGGCGGTGACCGCCAGGTCCAGCGACCGCGCCAGCGAGACCATGCCGGCGACCAGCGCCGCGTCCACCCCCGCGCCCTTGATCCGGTCGGCCGGGTCCAGCCGGTCCACCCCGCCGTCGGCGTCCGGCTCGATGGTGACGGCCAGACCGTCCACGAAGGACCGGTCGATCTTCAGGCAGTGCACCGGCATCGCGCGCAGATGCGAGAAGTTGGCGTATCCGGTGCCGAAGTCGTCCAGCGCGAGGGTGATGCCGAGCGCCGCGAGGTCCCGCAGCGCGGCGAGGGACTGCCCGTCCGCGCCGATCAGCGCGCTCTCGGTGACCTCCAGGCAGAGCGAGGAGGCCTCGAGACCGGACTCGTCGAGCGCGTGGACGACGTCCTTCAGCAGGGTGGGGCTGCGGGTCTGCCGCGGCGAGAGGTTGACGTTCACCCGCAGCCCGGGGTCGTCCAGCGTCAGCTGCCAGGACTTGACCTGCTTGCAGGCCTGCTCCAGCACCCACCGCCCGAGCGGGACGATCAGCCCGGTGCTCTCCGCGATCGGCACGAAGCGGTCCGGCCCCAGCACCCCGTGCTCCGGGTGGCGCCAGCGGACCAGCGCCTCGGCGGCCCGGATCCGCCCGTCCGGCAGCGAGACCAGCGGCTGGTACTCGACGAAGAACTCGCCGCGCTCCAGCGCCCCCGGCAGGTTGGTGGCCAGGGTGTGCCGGCGGATCTCCACCTCGTTGGCCTCCGGGTCGTTGACCGCCCACCGGTTGCCGCCGGCCGCCTTCGCCCGGTAGAGGGTCAGGTCCGCCCCCTGCACGGCCTTGGCCGGGTCCAGGGCGGCGACCGGTCCCTCCAGCACCCCCACGCTCACGGTGATCTTCAGGTCCTGGCCGTCGATCACCACCGGCTCGTCCAGCGCGTCCAGGAAGCGCTGGGCGAGGGCGACCGCCTCCTCCTCGTCCGCCGGGTCGACGATCAGCGCGGTGAACTCGTCCCCGCCCATCCGGGCCACCAGCTGGTGCGGGCCGGAGAGGCAGCGGCGGAACCGGTCGGCGACCGCGACCAGCACCCGGTCGCCGATGTCGTGCCCGAGGCTGTCGTTGACGGTCTTGAAGGCGTCCAGGTCGAGGTAGCACAGGGCGACCCGCTCGGCGCCGCCGTCCCGGTCCAGGGCGTTCTCCAGCCGCTCCAGGAAGAGGGATCGGTTGGGCAGCCCGGTCAGCGGGTCGTGGGTGGCCTGGTGGCGGAGGAGCTTGTGGAGCATCCGGCGCTCGGTGATGTCCTGGAGGATGGCCAGCTGGCAGAGCGGCGAGCCGTCCGCCCCGCGGATCAGGGTGACCGTCTGGTCGGCCCAGAAGACCGAGCCGTCGACCCGGAAGTACGGTTTCTCCACCCGGTAGTGCTCGCGCTTGCCGCGGACCAGGTCGGCGTAGAGGGTCCAGACCTCCGGCCCGTCCAGCGGGTGCTCGTGGTCGGTGACCTGGCTGCCGTTCAACTGGTCGACGGTCGCCCCGAACATCCCCGCCAGGGCCGGGTTGACCTCGGTGATCAGGCCGTCCAGGCTGATCACGCAGATGCCGACGGCGGCCTCCGCGAAGAGCGCCCGGAACCGGGCCTCGGCGGCGTGCCTGGCCTCCTCGGCCTGCTGCCGGGCGGTGTCGGCGGCGGCGTCCGCGGCGGCCCGGTCGGCGGCGGCCCGCTCGGCGACGCCCTGCGCGAAGCCGGCCGCGACGGCGTGCTGGAGCCGGGCCGCCCGGGCGGCGAGCTCCTCGGCGTTCGGGCCCGGGCTCAGCCGTACCGGGGGCGGCGGGAAGTACAGGGTGAGGTACGCGTGGAGGACGCCCAGGCTTTGGTTGAGCGCCTCCGGCTCCGCGTACCCGGCGGCGACCAGGGCGGTGCCCACCGCCCGGCCCGGGGCCGGGTCGAAGGGCTGCGCGTGCAGGGCGGTGCGCAACCGGTTCGTCAACTCGGTCAGCAGCTCCTGCAGTTCAGCCGGCTCCAGACGGGCCTGGCTGACCGGGTGCACGGCCCGGCCCCATATCGCGGCGAAGCTCTGCAGGGCTGCCGCCGGGTCCGGGGTGGGCGCCATACGTCTTCATTCTCCAGTCGGGGCGGGCAAGCGGGGCGGCATCTGGGTGATGAGAGAACTCCGGTCGCAGCGGCGTCAGCCTACAGATCAGCGCCATGATGGCGCGTCAGAATCCATGAGGATACGGAAGATGAGCCTCGAATTGTGTGCTCTGGTGGCGCGAAATGTGCGTTCGGCGGCCGAGTCCGTGTGGGCGGGAAGCGCACAAGCGGGCGCAATTCGCGGCTTTACTCCCCTGACGAGGTCTTTTCTTGCTCACCGTGTCCTGGTGGATTGATCACTGGTCGTGATATCGATGGATGTCACCAGGGTCGGGGCCCGCCGCGGCTGTCCGGATTTTGCCTGCGGATTGCCTGGGTGGCGTCGCTCACCCTCGGCTCGCCCGCCCCCGCCCGCGCGGCTCAGGATCCGCACGGAGCGTGAGGAAGTGTTGGCGGAACGGAAACGCCGCCGAAAAGCCCGGGCAACACACCACGGCCACCTTCCGGTAGACGCGCGACTGCGACGACGGCGTACGCGGCGTTTCCGCGACGGGAGGGCGGTCCCGGTGATTCCCTATCCCAGCTGGCTCAACTCCGGTGACAACACCTGGCAGTTGGTGGCCGCGACCCTGGTGGGGCTGATGAGCCTGCCGGGCCTGGCCATCCTCTACGGCGGCCTGGTGCCGCGGAAGTGGATCGTCAACACCCTGCTGATGGCGTTCAGCGGGTTCTCCCTGGTGCTGGTCGCGTGGGTGCTCTACGAGTTCAAGATGGGCTTCGGCGAGCCGCTCCATCTCGGCCCCGGCATCCTGCGGGCCGCCGTCGGCCGGCCGGGCACCGTCCTCTCCGCGCACAGCGAGCAGGGCCGGGCGTCCATCCCGCTGGTCAGCGGCACGGGCGGAATGCCGGCCTTCCGCTTCCCGCAGTCCACCCTGGCCTACTTCCAGTTCGCCTTCGCCGCGATCACCCCGCTGCTGCTGATGGGCAGCGTGGTCGGCCGGATCAACTTCAGGGCCTGGCTGCTCTTCGTGCCGCTCTGGTCCGGACTGGTCTACTCGGTCAACGCCTTCCTGCTCTGGGGCGGGGGCTGGTGGGCGCAGTCCGGGGCGCTGGACTACTCCGGCGGGTACGTCATCCACCTGGCGGCCGGGGTCTCCGGCTTCGTGGCCGCCGCGGTCGTGGGGCCCCGCCCGAGACGGGACCGCGAACGGGCGGTGCCCAGCAACCTGCCGATGGTGGCCTGCGGCGCCGGCCTCCTCTGGCTCGGCTGGAACGGCTTCAACGGCGGTGACATGTACTTCGGCGGCGCGAACGCCGCCGCGGCCGTGCTCAACACCAACCTCTGCACCGCCGTCGCCCTCCTCACCTGGCTGCTGCTGGACCTCTTCGCGAGCCCGCGCCGCAAGCCGACCTTCCTGGGCGCGGTCAACGGCATGATCGTCGGGCTGGTCTCGATCACCCCGGCGGCCGGCTTCGTCACCGGCACCGGGGCGATCCTGATCGGCCTGATCGCCTCGGCGGTGGTCTGGCTCTCCTGGAACAAGCTGGCCAGGCTGCGCTTCATGCGGCGGGTGGACGACGCCCTCGGGGTGGTGCACACCCACGGGGTGGCCGGGCTGCTCGGCGGGCTGATGGTCGGCCTCTTCGCCGATCCGGCGATGGCGGTCTACCTCAACAAGGACGGCTCCACCGCGGTCTCCTTCTCCGGTCTCTTCCA
Organism: Phaeacidiphilus oryzae TH49; assembly: GCF_000744815.1. Classification (NCBI taxonomy): domain Bacteria; kingdom Bacillati; phylum Actinomycetota; class Actinomycetes; order Kitasatosporales; family Streptomycetaceae; genus Phaeacidiphilus; species Phaeacidiphilus oryzae. The sequence continues at coordinate 1,244,592 of NZ_JQMQ01000005.1, read as the reverse complement.
CGGGCACCCCAAGGAGCTGGCGATCCAGGCCGGGGCGGCGGGGACGATCATCGTCTGGGACGCGCTGATGACCTTCCTGATCCTCAAGGCGATCGGTCTCTTCATCAAGCTGCGCGCCCCCGAGGAGGCGCTCGCCGTCGGCGACCTGGCGCTGCACGACGAGGAGGCCACGCCCAGCGAGGCCGCGGTCGCGACGGCGGCTCCCCACGAGCCCGCGCCGTCCGGTCCGCCGGCCGGCTCCCGGGACGGCGCCGGCGCGACCGGCGCGACCGGCGCCACCGGGGCGCCCGATTCGTCGCCCGCCGGGGCCTCGGGGGAGGATGGTGGAGGTTAGGTCAGCCACCGACATCATGAGGAGAACCACGTGCGCGCGATCAAGTACGGACATGCCTGCGTCCGACTGGAGAAGGACGGCCAGGTGCTGGTGCTCGACCCGGGTGCCTTCTCCGAGCCCGAGGCGCTGGACGGCGCCGACGCGGTTCTGATCACCCACGAGCACTTCGACCACTGGGAGCCGGAGCGCCTGAAGAAGGCCCTGGACGGCCGTCCGGGGCTGCGCGTCTGGACCAACGACGGGACCGCCGATCAGCTGGAGCAGGCGGGCATCCCCGGCTCCCGGATCAGCGTGGTCGGTCACGGCGACGCCTTCACCGCGGCCGGTTTCGAGGTCGAGGCGCACGGCGAGTGGCACGCCGTGATCCACCAGGACGTCCCGCTGGTGAAGAACACCGGGTTCCTGATCGACGGCCAGGTCTTCCACCCCGGTGACGCCCTCACCGTCCCGGAGCACCCGGTGGACACCCTGCTGCTGCCCGCCCACGCCCCCTGGTCCAAGCTCGGCGAGCTGGTCGACTACATGCGCGAGGTCGGCGCCAAGCGCGCCTACGGTATCCACGACGCCCTGCTCAGCGAGCTGGGCCAGGGCGTCAACGTCAACTTCCTCGGCCAGCTGGTCAAGGACACCCCGTACACCGCGACCAAGCCCGGGGACGAGCTGTCGCTCGCCTGACGGACGACGAGCGGGGGAAGGGGAAAGCCGCACGGTCCGGGGCGAGGGGGGAGAGGGTGCCCGGACCGTGCGGCGGTCTGTGGGGTGGCGCGGCGCGCTGCGGCGCCAGGTGGCCTGCGGCGCCAGGTGGCCTGCGGCGCCAGGTCGGCCCCGGCGCCGGCCGGTGTCAGTGGGCCGCCGTGGCCCCCGCGGTGAGCAGCGGCCGCAGCGGCGTCCTGGAGAGTCTCACGACCAGCGGCGCGGCCTTCGGGCTCAGCCAGCCGCAGAGCGCGCCGACGATCGCCCCGACGGCCCAGCCGACCAGCACGTCGTGCGGGTAGTGGGCGCCGATCCAGACCCGGCCGAGGCCCAGCACCAGGGCGCCCAGCAGGGCGATGCTGCCCAGCTTGCGGTCCAGCATCAGCAGCGCGACCGCCGCCGCCATCCCGATCGAGGAGTGGTTGCTGGGGAAGGACCAGTCGCCGACCCCGGGGCAGGGCTGCAGGGTGTGCGTGCCGGGGATCGCCTGGCAGGGCCTGACCTCGTCGAAGACGCTCTTGACGATGTCGTTGACGACATAGCCGAGCAGCACCGCGAGGGCTACCCCGAAGGACTGCGCGACCTTGGCCGGGCCCTCCCGGCGTGCCTGCCACCAGCCGATGACGAAGAGCACCGCGAACAGCACCAGGCCGTAGGTGGCCCAGAAGGACAGGAAGTCGTTCAGCCAGGTCGGCGCCTTGGCCACCTGGTCCTGGAACCAGGTGTAGAGGGAGCCGTCGATCGAGCGGCCGTCGAGGCTGGCCGCGAGCGTGGTGAGAGGGGTCACTTGCCGAGCTCCGTGCTGCTGGTGAAGGGGGCCGGATCGGTGCGGTCGCGGTCGCGGCGCTGGCCGGTGCGATGGGTGGTGGCGTCGCCGTCGGTCGCGCGGGCCGCGTGCCGGCCGCCGCTCGCCGGGGTCCCGGTGCCGGAGCCGTTGGAGCCGCCGCCTCCGCGCCGGGCCCTGAGGAGTTCGAGCGCGATCGGGATCAGCGAGACGACCACGATGAGGCCGATGATCGGGAGGAGGTAGGTGTCGACGTTCGGAATGCTGGAGCCCAGCGCGTACCCGGCGAGGGTGACGCCCAGGGACCAGACCAGTCCGCCGACGACCTGCCAGATGGTGAAGGTGCGCGCCGGCACCTCGAGCGCCCCCGCCACCGGGTTGAGCACGGTCCGGACCACCGGGATGAACCGGCCCAGCACCACGGCCTTGGCGTGGCCGTACTGGGCGAGGATCTCCTCCGCCCGTACCGCGCCCGCCTGGAGGTGCCGGTTCCTGCTGCGGTTGAGGATGGCCCGGCCGCCGCGCCGCCCGATCCAGAAGCCGACCTGGGCGCCGATCAGGGCGCCCAGCGCGGCCGAGACCAGAACGGCGGCCAGGTTGAGGTGGACGCCGTTCTTGCTGGTGCTGCAGAGGAGGCCGGCGGTGAAGAGCAGCGAGTCGCCGGGCAGGAAGAAGCCGATCAGCAGCCCGGTCTCGGCGAAGAGGATCACGCCGACGCCGACCGCGCCGAAGGACGCCAACAGGGAGTTGGCGTCGAGCAGGTTCACCGCGAGGTTCATCGGGCTTCACTCTCCTGCGCGTGCTGCAAGATGGACACTGGTTCGAGGTCCGGCCCGGCGCCGGTCCGGCGGGGAGGCCCCGCCACTCGGTACTGTCTACACAGTTGTAGTCGTTCGTTCGGCCCCACTGTAGACGATGGCGACCGGAAGAACGGAATCGACGCAGTGATAAGGAGGCCTGCATGCCGATCGGCGGTTCCCGACGCCGCTCCCCGGGGGAGCTGGAGTCCGGGGTGCTGGCGGTCCTCTGGGCGGCCGGCACCCCTCTCACCCCCGGCGACGTCCAGCAGGAGCTGGGCGGCGAGCTGGCCCGCACCACGGTGAACACCATCCTCTCCCGGCTGCACGAGAAAGGTGTGCTGCTCCGCCACCGTGTCGGCCGCGCGTTCGCGTACAGCCCGGCGCAGGAGGCCCGGGACGCGCCCGGGCTCGCGGCCCGGCGGATGCGCAGCGAGCTGGAGAACGCCCCCGACCGGGACACCGTGCTGGCCCGCTTCGTGGACGGCCTGAGCGAGGACGACGAGCAGCTGCTGCGCGCCCTCCTCGGTGAGGGAGCGGGGCCGGAATGATCCTCTCCGTCTGGCTGCCGCTGCTGCTTCCCCTGCTCGTCGTACCGCTGGCGGCGATCGGCGCGGTGCGCGCCCTCCCGGACCGGCTGCACCCCCGGGCCGCCGTCTGGGCGCTGACCGCCACCGCGGTCGGCCTGGCCGCGGCCGGCTGCGCGGCGCTGGGACTGCTGGCCGGCTCCGCGCTGCTCCACCTGCCGTGGATCGCCGCCCTCGGCCACATCTCGCTGCCGCTGGTGGACGCGATGGCGCCGGAGGCCGTGGTGCCGATCGGCGCGGCGGCCGGGCTGCTCCTCGCCGGGGTGCTGGCCTCCGGGCTGCGCACCCTCCGCCGCCAGCTGCGCGAGCTGGCCGCCGCGCGCCGGCTGGCGGAACGTCACGGCAGCCACGGCGACCTGGTGGTCCTCCCGGACTCCGCCCCCGACGCGTACGCCCTGCCGGGCGCGCCCGGGCGGGTGGTGATCTCGGACGGGATGCTGCGCGCGCTGGCGCCCGCCGAGCGGGAGGTGCTGCTCGCCCACGAGCGGGCGCATCTCGCCTGCCGGCACCACCTCTTCCTGTCCCTGGCCGAACTCGCCGCCGCCGTCCATCCGCTGCTGCGGCCGCTGCGCGACGCCGTGCGCTACTCGGTCGAACGCTGGGCCGACGAGTGCGCCGCGGCGGCGGTCCGCGACCGTCGGCTGACGGCGCGCGCGATCGGCCGCGCGGCGCTGGCCGGGTCCCGCGCGCCGGCGCGGGCGGGGCGCAGGGGGCGTCCGGCGGTGGTCCCGGCCGCCGCTTCCGGCTCCGTTCCGCGCCGGGTGGGCGCCCTCCTCGGCGGCGACGCCGCGCGGGCGGCGGGGGTCGCGCCGCGCCGTCGGGGCGCGCTGATCGCCATGCTGCTGGCCGCCGTCCTGACGACCTCCCTGGGCGCCACCCTCGACGCCGCCCACGACCTCCACCACCAGGTGGAGGTGGCCCAGGCGGAGTCCCACCTCCCGCGCTCCTGACGGGGCGCTCCCGCGCTCGTGACGGGGCGCTCCCGCGCTCGTGACGTGGCGCTCCCGCGCTCGTGACGTGGCGCTCCCGCGCTCGTGACGTGGCGCTCCCGCGCTCGTGACGTGGCGCTCCCGCGCTCGTGACGTGGCGCTCCCGCGCTCGTGACGTGGCGCTCCCGCGCTCGTGACGTGGCGCCCGGCCGCCCGTGGACTACGAGCCGCTGATCGGGTCGAGCTGCTCGGCCGCCGGCCGCAGCGGCCAGATGTCGCCGCCCGGCGGAGCCGGCAGCTCGGGGACGGCCGCCCGCGCGGCCGGATCGCCCGCGTCCGCCGCCGCGTGGATCACGTCCGTCGCCGCGAACGCCTGGAACTCCAGCTCCGGGTACGTCCAGGCGGCCTTCCCCGTCGCCGCCGGGATCAGGAGGTCGACCGCCTTGAAGAGGTTTCCGCCGGCCGGGTCGGTGTAGTGCCAGAGGTCCACCCCCACCCGCTGCCCGATCATCGCCAGCCGGGTCAGCGCCACCAGGTCGAAGGTGGAGTAGTGGAAGCTCCGCGTCCGCGACAGCTCCTGCGGCAGGCTGCCGTCCCCGGCGACCTGGTCGTCGATCCGCTTCCGCTCCGCCGCCACGACGATCTGCCGGGCCAGCGCGCTCTGCCCGGTGGACAGCGCCAGCGCCGCCTCCTGCATGTCGAAGAACGAGCCGTGGTTGTTGGTCGCCGCGGCCTCGTCCTGCCCGTTCTGGCTGGTCCGCAGCCAGCTCAGGAACCGCGCGTTCCAGTCCGTCATCGAGGACTCGTCGTCCCGACTCCAGCCGGGCGCGCCGGTGTTCAGCATCGCCAGCGCGTCCAGCACGTCGGTGTACTGCTGCGAGAAGTCGATGATCCCGATCCCGCGCCCGTCCGTCTTGCACGGGATGAACTGGGTGTAGTCCAGGTTCGGGTTCATCCGGGTCGCTGGGTCGATGAACCAGGTGCGCAGGTCCAGCGCGGCCCGCTGGGCGTACTCGGCCTTGCCGGTGTACCACCAGGCGAGGGTGAGGTCGTAGACCGCGTTGAACATCTCGCCGCGCTCGGCGTGGTCGGTGACGGTGTCGATCGCCGGATTCCGCACGCCGTCCTTCTGGACGTACGGGCAGCCCCACGGGTTGTCAGCGGTGGCCGGCTGGGTGGGCCACCAGTACGGGGCCTCGCTCAGGTAGTCGTGCTTGTCGCCGGAGGGCGGCGTCTGCGGCTTGTCCGTCACCGACCAGGGGCCGGCCGTGAGGTAGGAGTCGGCCTGGCCGAGCAGCTCGGACAGCGGTGCGCGCAGGGCGGGGACGCCGGCCCGGACCAGGGTCCTGGTGACGGCCAGCCGCTTGCCGTCCAGCACCACGGTTCTGGGCACGAGCGACGGATTGGCGGCGACGGCAGCGGCGGCATCGGAGGTCTGCGCGGCCGAGGCGCTGGGCGCCAGCGCGCCCAGGGCCAGCGCCAGCGCGGCGGCGACCACACCGGCCATCGCCTGTAGGGCGGGACGGCGGAGCATGGGGGACTCCCCTCGGAACAACGGTGGACAGATACATGAACGATGTTCAGAATCCGGACCGAGCCGAGATTATGACGGTCCCTCAGGAGGTGCAATACCTCCGAGGAATCCCGTTGTGCACCCGCCGAGTCGATGGCCGATGATGGGCGCCATGAGCAACGCCCTGCGCACCGAGACCTTCGAACTCACCACCGGCAGCCGTGAGGCGGCCGTCGACATCACCGACCGCTGCACCGGGTTCCTCCGCGACGCCGCCGGAGGCGGGGACGGACTGCTCAACGTCTTCGTCCCACACGCCACGGCCGGCATCGCGATCATCGAGACCGGCGCCGGCAGCGACGACGACCTGCTGTCCGCCCTCCGCGACCTCCTCCCCGCCGACGACCGCTGGCGCCACCGCCACGGCAGCCCCGGCCACGGCCGCGACCACGTCCTCCCCGCCTTGGTCCCCCCGCACGCCACCCTCCCCGTCCTCAACGGCGAACTGGCCCTCGGCACCTGGCAGTCCGTCGTCCTGATCGACACCAACACCGACAACCCCCGCCGCACCGTCCGCCTCTCCTTCCTGGGCTGACGCGCACCGCCCGCCCCCCGGCGGAGGAGGGATGACACTGCCGGCCGACGAGGCCAGGCGGGCGCTGGATCTGCTCGCACGCATCCCGATGCTGCGTTACGAGCACACCCCCCTGCTCCGCCCTACGACGCCTCCTATGTCGCTCTGGCCGAGGTGCTCAAGGCCCAATTGCTGACCCTGGACGCGAAGATCGCGGCGGCGCCCGGCATCAAGTGCCGGGTGCGCAACCTGCGCGGTGAGGCCTGAGGTTCCTACCCGGCCGGGGACGGGGGCCTCTGGACCCAGAGGCTGGGCCGCACGCTCGTCCACGGGCGTTGGCGGGAGCGGGAGGCTCCGCTGTTCCGCGATCCGCTGAGGGACTGGCCCGGCGGACGCCGACCGTGCCGGCGCCGGCGGTCAGGCGGGCTTGCGCCAGATGGAGAGGTGCTTGGGGGAGTCGCCGGTGAACGGGGTGCGGTCCCAGTCGGCGTGGCGGGACTCCAGGGTGAGGCCGGCGAGTTGGGCCATCAGGTCGAGTTCGGCGGGCCAGGCGTAGCGGTGATGGGAGGCGGTGCGGCGGTAGGCGCCGGTCCGCTCGTCGCGGGTGAGGTGGTGGGAGGTCAGCAGCTGGGCCGCCGGGTCGACGGTGTCGAGGCCGAGGTGGTGCTCGGAGACGTCGAAGGGGACCGCGGTCTGGGTGGGGGGCAGCAGTCGCAGTGGGGGGACGCCGAGTTCGATCAGGAAGCGGCCGCCGGGGGCGAGGTGGCGGGCCGCGTTGCGGAAGCAGGCCACCTGCTCCTCCTGGGTGAGGAGGTTGGAGATGGTGTTGTAGACGAGGTAGACGAGGGAGTACCGGCCGGCGTCCGGTGCGGTGGCGGTGGCCATGTCGCCCAGCACGACCGGCAGTCGGGCCTCGTCGATCTTGCGGCGCAGCACTGCCGCCATGTGTTCGGAGTACTCGATGCCGGCGACCGGCACCCCGCGATCGGTGAGGAGTGGCACGCCGACCCGGCCGGTGCCGATGGCGAACTCCAGCGCCCGCCCCCCGTCCGCCAGTTCGGCCAGCAGGTCGAGGACCGGGCCGAGGGCCTCGGGCGTGGAGTTGGCGCTCTCCTCGGTGTCGTAGCGCTCGGCGGTCTCACGGGGCCAGAGGTCGCTGCTGGTCATGGTCCGCCACTCTGCCGGGTGGCCGTCCTCGCTGTCGACAGGTTTTCCTGGCGGCGAGCGCCGTGATTTATGTTCGAGGTGTTGACGAAAATTCTGGCGAGAGGGCACGATCGCCCGTATGGCAGAGGTCAGGAAGCCGCCGACGAGCGGCTGCGCCCCGGGCGGGGACGCGGGGGACGCTGGGCGCGCGAGGGATGCGGGGGCTCCGGGGGAGCCCCGGCCCTCCTGCTGCGCCCCGGCGCGAGGCGCCCCGGCGCGAGGCGCCGGACCGGCGGCAGGGAGCGGCCTCCCCTCGTCGCCCACCCCCGACCCCTCTGCCGACGCCTCCGCGTACGACACCCGGGTCAGCCTCCCCGCCGCCGCCTTCCGGATGGGCAGTGAGGACGCCGACGCCAACCCCGGCGACCGGGAGGGCCCGGTCCGCGAGGTCGCGGTGGACGCCTTCGCGATCGACGCCTACGCCGTCACCAACGCCCGCTTCGCCGCCTTCGTCGAGGCGACCGGGCACGTCACCGAGGCCGAGCGGTTCGGCTGGAGCTTCGTCTTCGCCGGCTTCCTCCCCGGTGAGCTGCGCCGGGTCTCCCGGCGGCCGGACGCCACCCCGTGGTGGTGCGGCGTCGAGGGCGCGACCTGGCGCGCCCCGGAGGGACCGGGCAGCTCCCTCCAGGACCGCTGGGACCACCCGGTCACCCATGTCGGCTGGTCCGACGCCCGCGCCTTCGCCGCCTGGGCGGGCGGCCGGCTGCCCACCGAGGCCGAGTGGGAGTACGCCGCCCGCGGCGGCCTGGACCAGGCCCGCTACCCGTGGGGAGACGAGCTCACCCCGGGCGGCGAGCACCGCTGCAACATCTGGCAGGGCCGCTTCCCGACCAGGAACACGGCCGAGGACGGCTACCGCGGCACGGCCCCCGTCCACGCCTTCCGCCCCAACGGCCATGGTCTGTACAACGTCTCCGGCAACGTCTGGGAGTGGTGCGCCGACCGCTGGGACCCGTCCGACCCGGACACCCGCGTCATGCGCGGCGGCTCCTACCTCTGCCACGAGTCCTACTGCAACCGCTACCGGGTGGCCGCCCGCACCGCCAACTCCGCCGACAGCTCGACCGGCAACCTCGGCTTCCGGCTGGCCTACCCGGTCTGAGCCGAGCGGGCCGACCAGGGCCGCGATCCAGGGACAGTGGCGCGAGTCACAGTGCCGGAAGTCTTGACGCCCCGCGTTTAAACCGGTTTGGTTAGGCCTCGTTCAGCGGTTCAAACCGGTTTGGGTACTCAGGGAAGAGTGTCGGACGCCATGGCGAGGAAGCCCACCATCGCAGACGTCGCCCAGCGGGCGGGCGTCTCGCGGGCCACGGTGTCGTTCGCCCTCAACGACCGCCCGGGGATCGCCGAGGAGACCAAGGCCCGGGTGCTGGCCGCCGCCGGCGAGCTTGGCTGGACGCCCAGCCGCCAGGGCCGGGCGCTCTCCCTCGGCAAGGCCGGGGCGTTCGGCCTGGTGCTGGCCCGGGAGCCGGAGCAGGTCGGCGCGGACCCGTTCTTCCCTGCCTTCATCGCCGGGGTCGAGGCGGTGATAGGCCGCCGCGGCGACGGGCTGATGGTCCATATGACCACGCCCGAGCAGGAGCACGAGGTCTACGCCCGGCTGGCCGCCGAGCGGCAGGTGGACGGTGTGCTGCTGACCGACCTCCGGCACGCCGACCCGCGGCCCCCGCTGGTCCGCCGGCTCGGTCTGCCCGCCGTGGTGGTCGGCCAGCGCGAGTGGGGCGACGGGCTGCCGACGGTGAGCCTGGACGACGAACCGGCCTACGCCGCCGCCATCCGCCGCCTCGCCGAGCTCGGCCACCGCCGGATCGCCCACGTCGAGGGACCGCAGGAGTTCCGGCACGCCCACCGGCGCCGGACCGCCTGGGAGAAGACCCTCGGTGAACTCGGGCTCCCCCTCGGCCCGTTGCTCCCCGGCGGCTTCACCCCGGAGGGCGGGGCGCGGGCCACCCGCGAGCTGCTCGCCCTGGCCGAGCCGCCGACCGCCGTGGTCTACGGCAACGACCTGGCCGCGATGGCCGGCCTCTCGGTCGCCCAGGAGCTGGGCGTGCGGGTGCCGGAGGAGCTCTCCGTGGTCGGCTACGACGACGCCCCGCTGACCAGGTACAGCCATCCGCCGATCGCCACCGCCCGGGCGGACGCCCGGGGTTGGGGGGAGGCGGCGGCCCGTGCGCTGGACGCGACGATCGAGGGAGGCGAGGCGGTGCATGTGGAGCTGCCGCCCGCCGAGTTCGTCCCCCGCGCCTCGATCGGCCCCGCCCCTCGCGGGTGAGGCGGTCCGGTGCGAGCGGGGGATTCCCGTCCGGCGACGAGGCCGGGCGTGCACAGTTGGAGAACAGTGATGCTGAGGAGAACGGCGTACGCGCTGCTCGTGCTGGCGACGCTCGCGGGCACCGCCACCGCCTGCGCGCGGACCAGCCCGGACGCGGCCACCGCGGACCGGGCGCGCGGACCGATCACGATCTGGCTGTCGAACAACGCGCAGGAGGTGCAGTGGGGGGACGCGATGGTCGCGGCCTGGAACAAGGCCCATCCGGACCAGCATGTGACCGCGCAGCAGATCCCCGCGGGGAAGACCTCTGAGGAGGCGATCAGCGCCTCGATCATCGCGGGCACCAGCGCCTGCCTGGTCTTCAACACCTCGCCGGCCGCGGTGCCGACCTTCCAGAAGCAGAACGGCCTGGTTCCGCTCAGCGACTTCCCGGACGGCGACGCCTACATAGCCCGGCGCTCCGGCGCGCTCGCGGACCAGTACCGGTCCACCGACGGGAAGTTCTACCAACTCCCGTGGAAGAGCAATCCGGTGATGATCCTCTACAACAAGAAGCTCTTCGGGAAGGCCGGGCTGGACCCGAACCACCCTCAGCTGTCGACCTATTCGCAGTTCCTGCGGACCTCTCGCAAGCTGGTCCGCAGCGGTGCCGCGCAGGCCGCCATCTGGCCCTCGCCGAGCAGCGACTTCTTCCAGCCCTGGTACGACTTCTACCCGGCCTTCGCCGCCGCCAGCGGGGGGAGGCAACTGGTGGAGAACGGCAGGGCGGACTTCGACGACCCGGCCGGGCGCCAGGTCGCCGCCTTCTGGCGGGAGCTCTACGCCGAGAAGCTGGCTCCCCAGGAGGCCTACCCCGGCGACTCGCTGGCGGACGGCAAGGCGGCTATGGCGACCGTCGGTCCCTGGGCGATCGCCGCCTACAAAGACAGCGTGGACCTCGGTGTGGTCCCGGTGCCGACGGCGAAGGGCAGCAGTGCCACCGAACCGACCTTCAGCGACGAGAAGTCGGCCGCGATGTTCAGCGCCTGCCGGAACCGGGCCACCGCCTGGGACCTGCTGAAGTTCGCCACCTCCTCCGCCGAGGACGGCCGGTTCCTGCAGACCACCGGGCAGATGCCGATGCGGGAGGACCTGACCACCCGCTACGCCTCCTACTTCAAGGCCAACCCCACCTACAAGGCCTTCGCCGAGCAGGCCAGGCACGTCATCGAGGTGCCCAACGTGCCCGGCTCGGTGGACATCTGGCAGGCCTTCAGGGACGACTGGACGAAGTCGGTGATCTTCGGCCGGGAGTCCACCGACGCCGCCCTGAGCGACGCCTCGTCCCAGATCGACAAGCTGCTCAACGAGTACGAGGGCCAGTGATGACAGTCAACCTCGAGTCCGCCCCGGCCGTCCGGGGCAGCGGTACGCCGGCCCGCGCGGCCGCCTCCGCCGGGCGGCGCCGCTTCGGCTCCCGCGCCGGCGCCCTCTTCGTCACCCCGTACGCGCTGTTCGTGGTCTTCGTCTTCGCCGTGCCGCTGGTCTACACGGTGTGGATCTCCTTCCACCGCTTCTACTTCACCGCCCCGGGCACCCACGTCGACTCGCCCTGGGTGGGGCTCTCCAACTACCGCGACGTCTTCACCGATCCGGTGGTCGGCCAGGCCTTCCTCAACATCCTGGTCTTCCTGGTGATCAACGTCCCGCTGACGGTGGGGCTCTCGCTGGTGCTGGCCACCGCGCTGAACGCGAAGATCCGCTTCCGGTCCTTCTTCCGCGCCGCCTACTACGTGCCGTACGTGACGGCGAGCGTGGCGCTGGTCGCGGTCTGGCAGTTCCTCTTCGGCAGCGACGGCTTCGTCAACCACCTCCTCGGCCCGCTCGCGCCGAACCCCTCCTGGCTGGTCAACTCGCATCTGGCGATGCCGATGATCGCCGTCTTCGTCACCTGGAAGCAGCTCGGCTTCTTCGTGATGCTCTACCTGGCCGCGCTGCAGAACATCGGCAACGAGCTGTACGAGGCGGCCTCGGTGGACGGCGCCGGGCGGATCCGGCAGTTCTTCACCGTGACCGTGCCCGGGGTGCGCCCGGCCACCACCCTGGTCGCCATCTACGCGATCATCACCGGCGCCAACCTCTTCAGCGAGCCCTACCTGCTGACCGGCGGCGGCGGACCGGACAACTCCTCGGTCTCGCCGGTGCTGCTGATGTACCAGAAGGGCATCGAGCAGGCCCACCCCGACTTCGCGGCCGCGCTGGGCGTGGTGCTGGTGGCCTTCGTCCTGGTCGTCTCGCTGGCCGCCCGCAAGTTCACCGAGAGGGGCAACTGACATGACCGCCTCCGCAAAGCCGCCGCAGCCGCAGTTGCAGCCTCAGTCGCCGCCGCAGTCGCCGCAGTCGCAGCCCCAGGCGCCGGCCCCGCGCCCGCGCCGGCGGGTCCGCCCGGGCCGGATCGCCCAGTACGTCCTTCTCTCGCTGGGCGCGCTGGTCTTCCTCTTCCCCTTCTACTACATGCTGGTCGGCTCGTTCCGCGGGACGACCGCCGGCGACCTCTCCTCGGCCGTCCCCACCGGGCTGACCGGCGGCAACTACTCGGCGATCAACGGCGCCATCTCGCTCGGCCGCTCGCTCCTCAACTCGGGGATCATGACGATCGGGGTGCTGGTCTGCACCCTGGTCTTCGGCCTCCTCGCCGGCTACGCCCTGGCCCAGCTCCGCTTCCGCGGGCGCGGCACCGTCTTCGCGGTGCTGCTGCTGGTCCAGATGGTCCCGTTCCAGCTGCTCACCCTGCCGCTGTACGTCCTGGTGGTCCGGGACTACGGGCTGGGCGACAACTACCTCGGGATGATGCTGCCGTTCGCGATCAACTCGACCGCGGTCTTCCTCTTCCGGCAGTTCTTCCTGACGATGCCCCAGTCGCTCTTCGAGGCGGCCCGCATCGACGGCGCAAGCGAGCTGCGAATCCTCTTCCGGATCGCGCTGCCGATGGCCCGCCCGGCCGTCCTCACCGCGCTGCTCCTCACCTTCATCGGCCCGTGGAACGAGTTCCTCTGGCCGTTCCTGGTCACCAAGAAGTCGACCATGGAGCCGCTGGCGGTCTCGCTGGCGAGCTTCCTCTCCAACCTGCAGGGGACCGTGTCGAATCCGGCCGGCGCCCTGCTGGCCGGCGCCTGCGTGCTGGCCGTCCCCGCCGTGGCCCTGTTCGTGCTGTTCCAGCGCCACTTCACCTCGACCGACATCGACTCCGGAGTAAAGGGCTGAATCCCCGAATGAGCACCACCGCTGAGAACACCCCCGCCGCCGGCACCACCGACGGCGCCGTCCGCATCCCCTACCGCCTGGTGCGCAAGGGCGTGGTGATGTCCCCGCTCGCCGGGGAGGCGAACGAGGTCGAGGGCGTCCTCAACCCCGCCTCCGGACGCACCCCCGACGGCCGGCTCCACCTGCTGCCCCGGCTGGTCGCCGAGGGCAACGTGTCCCGGGTCGGCCTGGCCGAGGTCGTCTTCGACGGGGACGGCGTCCCGAACGGCGTCCGGCGCCGCGGCGTGGTCCTGGCCCCCGACGAGGGCTGGGAGCGCGGCAAGAACAACGCCGGCGTCGAGGACCCCCGGGTGACCTGGGTCCCGTCCCTCGGCAAGCACGTGATGTCGTACGTGGCCTACGGCCCGCTCGGCCCCAAGCCGGCGCTGGCCGTCTCGGAGAACCTCACCGACTGGACCCGGCTCGGCCCGATCCAGTTCGCCTACCAGCCCGATCTGGACACCGACCTCAACCTCTTCCCCAACAAGGACGTCGTCCACTTCCCGGAGCCGGTCCCCGGCCCGGACGGCGAGCCGGCGTACGCCATGCTCCACCGGCCGATGTGGGACCTGGGCTGGTTCCGTCCGGGCGAGGGCGTCCACCTGCCGGCCGGCGTCACCGACGAGCGGCCCGGCATCTGGATCTCCTACGTCCCGGCGGCCGAGGTCGAGGCGGACATCCGCGCGCTGGCCCGGCCGCGGCAGCACCGGCTGCTGGCCCTCTCCGAGTTCCCCTGGGAGTCGCTGAAGATCGGCGGCGGCCCGGCCCCGATCCGGGTCCCCGAGGGCTGGCTGCTGATCCACCACGGCGTCTCCGGCTCCATCGAGGACCCCTGGGCGCAGAACCAGAAGGTCTCCTACGCCGCCGGTGCGATGATCCTCGACCCGGCCGACCCGTCCCGGGTCCTCAGCCGCTCCGACGTGCCGCTGATGGCGCCGGAGACCGAGGAGGAGCGCTCCGGCACCGTCCCCAACGTGGTCTTCCCGACCGCCATCGAGGAGATCGACGGGCAGCTGTACGTCTTCTACGGCATGGCCGACGCCCACATCGGCGTCGCCCTGCTGGAGCGCACGGCATGACCGGCGGCGCCCCCGCGCCCGAGCCGCTGGGCATCGGCCTGGTCGGCTGCGGCGGATTCGCGGAGTTCGTCCTGGACGCCGCGGCCGGCCTGCCGGGCCTGCGCCTGGCGGCCGTCGCCGACCCCTCGCGGGAACGCGCCGAGCGGCTGGGCGGCAGCCACGGCGTCCCCGCCCTCGGCTCCCTCGACGAGCTGCTGGGACGGGAGGACGTGGCGGCCGTGCTGATCGCCACGCCGCCCGCGACCCATGCCGCGATGGCCGTCGCCGCACTGCGCGCGGGGCGCCATGTCTTCTGCGAGAAGCCCCTCGCCACCACGACGGCGGACGCGGCCGCCGTCGCCGAGGAGGCCCGCCGGGCCGGCCGCGCTCTGGTCGTGGACCACGTCCTGCGCTACAACCCGCTGCTGCGGGCGGTGGCCCGGCTCACCGAGGAGGGCCTGCTGGCGCCCCCGCGCCGCTTCCTCTTCGAGAACGACGCGGCCGACCAGGACCTGGGCCCGGACCACTGGTTCTGGGACCGGGCGCACTCCGGCGGGATCTTCGTCGAGCACGGAGTGCACTTCTTCGACGCCGCCCGGGCGCTGATCGGCTCCGACCCGCTGAGCGTGCGGGCCACGGCCGCGTCCCGCCCCGGCGGCGGCCCGGTCGACATGGTCAGCGCGGACGTCCTCCACCCCGGCGGCGTCCTCGCCTCCCACCTCCACTCCTTCACCCACGCCCACCGCGCCGAGCGGCAGTTGATGCGGCTGGACCACGGTTTCGCGGAGACCCGGATCACCGGGTGGATTCCGGTGCACGGGGAGATCTCCGCCTGGGTGGACGATTCCGGGGCCGAGCTCTGGGAGCGACTGCCCGCCCGGGCCACCGAGTTGCTCGCCGTCGACGGCTTCACCCCGCACGGCGGCGAGCGGATCGCGGTCCGCGTCGAGCGGAACGCCGGGTCGGCCGCACCCGCCCGCGGGCGCGGTGAGGAGCGGACCGTCCCGCACCAGGTCCGGGCCGTCCTCGACCTCGGCGGCGAGCCACGCAAGCCGTATGTGTACGCGCAGAGCGTCCGCGCCGCGCTGGCCGACCTGGTGCGGTCCGCCCGCGAGGGCACCCGTCCGGTCGCCGCCGCGGCCGCCGGCCTGAGCGCGGTCGCGGTCGCCGAGGCGGCGACGATCGCCGCCGACACCGGCACCGAGCAGGCCGTGCCGAGGGGGAGGACGGGCGCATGAGCTGGTGGCAGTCGATGGTGTGCTACGAGGTCCACCCGCGCGCCTTCGCCGACTCGGACGGCGACGGCGTCGGCGACCTCCCCGGCCTCACCGCCCGCCTGGAGCACCTCGGCGACCTGGGCGCGGACGCCGTGTGGGTCACCCCGTTCTACCCGTCCCCGCTCGCCGACGGCGGCTACGACATCGCCGACTACACCGGCGTCGCCCCGGATCTGGGCACGGCGGCGGACGTCGACCGGCTGACCGCCCGGGCGCACCGGCTCGGCCTCAAGCTGATCATCGACCTGGTGCCCAACCACACCTCGGACCAGCACCCCTGGTTCCAGGCCGCGTTGGCGGCGGGCCCCGGCTCCGCCGAACGCGAGCGCTACCTCTTCCGCCCCGGCCGCGGCCGGGACGGCGAACTCCCGCCCAACGACTGGCGATCGGCCTTCGGCGGCCCCGCCTGGACCCGGGTCGATGCGGACGGCGAGTGGTACTGCCACCTCCACGCCCCCGAGCAGCCCGACCTCAACTGGCGCGACCCGCGCGTCCGGGAGGCCTTCGACGGCGTGCTGCGCCACTGGCTGGACCGCGGGGTGGACGGCTTCCGGGTGGACGTGGCGCACGCCCTCTTCAAGGCGGAGGGCCTGCCGGACGCCGGGCCGGACCAGCACGCCGACCCGCTGCGCAACCACCTGATGCCGTACTACGACCAGGAGGAGCTCCACCCGCTCTACCGCGAGTGGCGCGCCCTGCTGGACACCCACCCCGCGCCGCCGGGCGCGGTGGAGCCGAAGGACAGGGTGATGGTCGCCGAGTCGGCGGTCTTCGACCCCGGCAGGCTCAGCCGCTACATCCGGCCGGACGAGATGCACCAGGCCTTCAACTTCGCCTTCCTGGAGGCGCCCTGGCGGGCCGGCGAGCTCCGGCGGGTGATCGAGGAGTCCTTCGCCGTCCCCGGCAGCCCCGTCACCTGGCTGCTCTCCAGCCACGACGCGGTCCGCCCGCCGACCCGCCTCGGCTCGCTCGCCCGCGCCCGGGCCGCCGCGCTGCTGATGCTGGCGCTGCCCGGCTCCGCGTACCTCTACCAGGGCGAGGAGCTGGGGCTTCCGCAGGCCGAGGTGGCGGTGGAGCGGATCCGCGACCCGCTGTGGGAGCGCTCCGGACACACCGAGCGCGGCCGGGACGGGGCCCGGGTTCCGCTGCCCTGGTCCGGCGGAGAGCCGCCGTACGGCTTCAGCACGGCGCCGGCCGAGGCCGCCTGGCTGCCGCAGCCGGCCGACTGGGCCGGGCTGAGCGTGGCGGCCCAACTGCACGACCCGGACTCGACGCTGGCGCTGTACCGCGAGGCCCTGCGGCTGCGGCGAGCGCACCCGGCGCCGGACCCGGCCGCCCCGCCGACCTGGCTCTCGGCCCCCGGCGACGCTCATCTCGCCTTCCACCGGGGGGAGTTGACCTGCGTGGTCAACCTCGGCCCGGAGCCGCTGCGGCTCGCCGGGCTCGGCCTGACCGGTCACCTGGTGCTGAGCAGCGGCCCCCTGGACGGGGACGCCCTCCCCGCCGACACCGCGCTGTGGCTCGTCCGAGCCTGAACGAGAAGGAGACGGCGATGACCGCCGCCACTGACCGCGACACCGCCCCCGTAGCGGACCTCTCCGGCCTGGTGAAGGCCTACGACATTCGCGGGGTGGTCCCCGACGACTGGGACGAGGCCACCGCGGAGCTCTTCGGCGCCGCCTTCGTCCGGGTCACCGGCGCCGGGGCGATCGTCACCGGCCACGACATGCGGCCGTCCTCGCCGGGCCTGGCCGCCGCCTTCGCCCGGGGCGCCACCGCCCAGGGCGCGGACGTCACCGAGATCGGCCTCTGCTCCACCGACCAGCTCTACTTCGCCTCCGGCTCGCTCGGCCTGGCCGGCGCGATGTTCACCGCCTCGCACAACCCGGCCCGGTACAACGGGATCAAGCTCTGCCGGGCCGGTGCCGAGCCGGTCGGCCAGGACACCGGACTGGCCGCGATCCGGGCCCTGGTCGAGGAGTGGCTCGACGCCGGCCGCGGCCCCGAGCCGGCCGCCGGGCCCCGGGGCCGGACCACCTCCCGGGAGACCCTGGCCGACTACGCCGCCCACCTCCGCTCCCTGGTGGACCTCGGCGCGATCCGCCCGCTCAAGGTGGTGGTCGACGCCGGCAACGGGATGGGCGGGCACACCGTCCCCACCGTGCTGGCCGGGCTGCCGCTGACCGTGGTCCCGATGTACTTCGAGCTGGACGGCACCTTCCCGCACCACGAGGCCAATCCGCTGGATCCGGCGAACATCGTGGACCTGCGGGCCCGGGTCCGAGCCGAGGGCGCCGACCTCGGCCTGGCCTTCGACGGGGACGCGGACCGCTGCTTCGTGGTCGACGAGCGCGGCGAACCGGTCTCGCCCTCGGCGGTCACCGCGCTGGTCGCCGCGCGCGAACTGGCCGAGCACCCCGGGGCAGCCGTGATCCACAACCTGATCACCTCCCGCACCGTCCCCGAGGTGGTCCGCGAGGCCGGCGGGATCCCCGTCCGCACCCGCGTGGGCCACTCCTTCATCAAGGCCGAGATGGCCCGGGCCGGCGCGGTCTTCGGCGGCGAGCACTCCGCCCACTACTACTTCCGGGACTTCTGG
Source organism: Phaeacidiphilus oryzae TH49 (assembly GCF_000744815.1). Classification (NCBI taxonomy): domain Bacteria; kingdom Bacillati; phylum Actinomycetota; class Actinomycetes; order Kitasatosporales; family Streptomycetaceae; genus Phaeacidiphilus; species Phaeacidiphilus oryzae. The sequence continues at coordinate 1,226,687 of NZ_JQMQ01000005.1, read as the reverse complement.
AACGCGGACACCGGGATGCTGGCCGCCCTCCACGTCCTCGCCGCCCTCGGCGAACAGCCGCGCCCGCTCTCCGAGCTGACGGCCCGTTACGAGCGCTACGCCGCCTCCGGCGAGATCAACTCCACGGTGGCCGACCAGGCGGAGCGGATCGCGGCGGTCCGCGCGGCCTGGAGCGGCCGCCCCGGCGTGACCCTGGACGAGCTGGACGGGCTGACCGTCGCCGGCCGGGACTGGTGGTTCAACCTCCGCCCGTCCAACACCGAACCGCTGCTCCGCCTCAACGTCGAGGCCCGCGACCGGCCGGCGATGGCCGCGCTGCGGGACGAGGTGCTCGCGCTGGTCAGGGGCTGAGGAGATCGATCGAGGCGGCCGCCGGGCGCCCGGCGGCCGCCTACGATGGGCGCCGGTCGGTCGATGGGCCGATCAGCCGTTCCGCCGATCAGCCGGTCCTCCCTGTGGCACGCGACACGCGAAAGGGCCCCATGCCGTCCTCCCCCCGGCGCGCCTCCGTCACCGCCCGTCCCGCCCACCGCCTCTGGAACCTGGCCACCGCCCGGACCGGCTACGTCCTCCACCTGGACGACCAGGGCCGGCTGCACAACCTCCACTGGGGACCGCGGCTGACGGACGAGCAGGCGCTCTCCCTCCTCGACGACCCTCTGCCGCCGGGCCGCGCCTTCGAGGACGACACCGAGGCGCCGCTCGACCTCGCCCCGGCCGCCGCCTTCCGCTTCGGCCACGCCCAGCTCCAGGTCCGCTTCCCGGACGGCACCAGGGACTTGGAGCTGCGCCATCTCGGCGCCGAGACGGCGGACCACGCGGACGGCGTCGAGCTGGTCCTCCGCTTCGCCGACCGCCACTACCCGCTGACCGTCGAGAGCCACTACCGCCTCTACCACGACAGCGAGTTGATCGAGCGTCACCTGGTGCTGCGGCACACCGGCGCCGCGGCCGGCGGCGAGGAGCCGATCACCGTGGTCCGCGCCGACTCGGCGAGCTGGGTCCCGCCCCGGCAGCGGGACTACCGGCTCACCCAGGCGCACGGCCGGTGGGCCGCCGAGACCCGCCTCCACACGGCCGTCCTGCCGTACGGCGAGACCGTGCTGACCAGCCGCCGGGGCATCACCGGCCACCACGCCAACCCCTGGGCGATGCTGGACGACGGCACCGCGGGGGAGGAGCACGGCCAGGTCTGGGGCTGCGCCCTGGCCTGGAGCGGCACCTGGCGGCTCACCGCCGAACGCACCCCCGCCGACCGGGCGGTGCTCTGCGCGGGCTCCGGCCACGACCCGGTCAGCCGGCGGCTCGCCCCCGGCGAGGTCCTCACCACCCCGGTCAGCGCGGGGAGTTGGACCGACGGCGGCTTCGGCGCCGCATCCCGCGCCTGGCACCGGCACCTCCTCCGGCACGCCCTGCCGCACCCCGACGAGCTCCGCCCGGTGCTCTACAACTCCTGGGAGGCCACCGGCTTCGACCTCTCCCTGGACGGACAGCTCGCCCTGGCCGGCAAGGCGGCCGCGCTCGGCGTCGAGCTCTTCGTGATGGACGACGGCTGGTTCGGCACCGGCCGCAGCGCCCGCACCGGCGACCACGCGGGCCTCGGCGACTGGCACCCCAACCCGGACCGCTTCCCGGACGGTCTCGACCCGCTGATCGACGGGGTCCGCGCGCTGGGCATGGACTTCGGCCTCTGGGTCGAGCCGGAGATGGTCAACCGGGAGAGCGAGCTCTACCGCGCCCACCCCGACTGGGTGCTCCACCAGCCGCACCGCCGCCGCAGCGAGCACCGCAACCAACTGGTCCTCAACCTCGCCCGGCAGGACGTCGCCGACTGGGTGCACCGGCAGCTGGACGGACTGCTGACCCGCCACCGGATCTCCTTCCTCAAATGGGACATGAACCGCCCGTTCAGCGAGGCCGGCTGGCCCGAGGCGGGCCCCGAGGGCGCCGACCGGCTGTGGCACGAGTACGTCGAGCACCTCTACGCCGTCCTCGACCGGCTCCGCGCCGACCACCCCGGCCTGCGGATAGAGTCCTGCAGCGGCGGCGGCCGCGTCGACCCGGGCATCCTCTCCCGTACCGACCAGGTGTGGACCTCGGACAACACCGACGCCGCCGACCGGCTGCACATCCAGGACGGCTTCGCCCGGCTCTACCCGGCCCGGGCGATGGCCGCCTGGGTCACCGACAGCCCCACCCCGCTGACCGGCCGCCGACTCCCGCTGGACTTCCGCTTCCACGTCGCGATGGCCGGCGTCCTCGGCATCGGCGGCGACCTCACCCGCTGGAGCGAACGGGAGCTGGCGCGGGCGGCCGAGCTGGTGGCGGCGTACAAGCGGATCCGCCCGCTGGTCCAGCACGGCCTGCGGTACCGGCTGCGCCCGCCCGGCGAGGAGCTCGGCGCCGTGCAGTTCCTCGCCCCGGACGGCGCCGGCACCGCCGTCCTCGCCTACCGCCGCGCGCGGCACTACGCCCATCCCGAACCGCCGCTGCCGCTGCGGGGCCTGGAACCGGACGCCCGCTACCGCGACGCCGACTCCGGCCGGGTCCACCACGGGGCCGTCCTCCTCAGCCGCGGACTGCCGCTGACGCTGCCCGCCGACGACTACGCCGGCTGCCTGGTGCACCTCGTCCGGGAGGAAGCGGAGGATTCCAGTCCGGGGCGATGACTCCGGCGCCGGCGTAGCGTCTCCCCATTCGGCGGGGGACCGGCCCGAGGGACGGAGGCGCGGCGGCATGAGCGAAGGCACCGGCAGGGGACAGGTGGTCTCCAAGGACGGCACCCGCATCGCGTACTCGCGGCAGGGCAGCGGGCCGCCGCTGCTGCTGGTCGACGGCGCCCTCTGCCACCGGGCCTTCGGCCCCGGCGCCGACCTGGCCCAGCGGATGGCCGCCAGGTACACGGTCTACACCTACGACCGCCGGGGGCGCGGCGAGAGCGGGGACACCCGGCCGTACGCGGTCGAGCGCGAGATCGAGGACCTCGCCGCCCTGATCGAGGAGGCCGGCGGGGAGGCCCTGGTCTACGGGATCTCCTCCGGGGCGGCCCTCGCCCTGGAGGCGGCCGGTCGGCTGCCCGGGATCACCCGCCTCGCCGTCTACGAGGCCCCGTTCGTGGTGGACGGCTCGGGGCAGCCGCTCGACGCCGACTTCCTCTCCCGGGTCCGGACGGCCGTGGACACCGGCCGCCGGGGCGACGCCGTCCGGCTCTTCCTGCGCCGGGTCGGCACGCCCGCGCCTGCCGTGGCGGTCATGCGGCTGCTCCCGGTCTGGCGGAAGCTCACCGCCGTCGCGCCGACCCTGCCGTACGACCTCGCCGTCGTGGCGCCGCACTCCACCGGCCGGCCGCTGGGGGAGGCGCCGTGGCCCGCCATCCGGATCCCGGTGCTGGTGATGGACGGCGGGAAGAGCCCGCACTGGATGCGCTCGGCGACGGCCGCGGTGGCCGCCGCCATCCCCACCGCGCGGCACCGCACCCTGCCCGGCCAGACCCACCTCCTCAAGCCGGACGCGGTGGCGCCGGCGCTCACCGGTTTCTACGCGGACGCCGGCGCGGACTCGGACGCCGGTGCGGACTCGGGTGCGGGCGCCGGCGCGGGAGCGGACGCCGGCGCCGGCGAGGGTGAGGGTGCGGACGAGGACGCCGGCTGAGCCGCCCCGAACTCGACCAGCAGCAGCGCCGAGTCGTCCGTCGGCCTGGAGCGGGTGTGCTTCCAGACGTCGGCGCGGAGCTCCCAGAGGGCCTGCTCGGGATCGGCGACGGAGAGGGGCGCCTCCGCCCGCTCCAGCAGCGGGTAGAACCGCCCGTCGCTGTCCCGCGCCTCGGAGAGGCCGTCGGTGTAGAAGAGCAGCCGCTCACCGGGGCCGAGCCGGAGGATGGTCTCGCCGGGGACGACCGCTCCGGGCGGCGCCGGGCTCGGTTCCGGCTCCCGCCCGGGGTTCGCGATGAGGTTGCCCAGGCCGAGCGGAAGGCCCGGCAGCGCGGGCGCGGCCGGCTCCAGCCGCCCATCCGCGCGCAGGACCAGCGGCTCCGGATGGCCGTGGTTGTGCAGCAGCACCCTGCCGTCCGGACCGACCTCGGCCAGCACCGCCGTCACGAAGCGCTCGCCGTCGGTGTGCCGCTCCAGCGCGAGCTCGATCCGCCGGGCCACCTCGTCCAGCCGGTCCAGGTAGGGGGCCGCCTCGCGGAACGCGGCCAGGACGACCGCGGCCCCCCGTACCGCGTCCAGGCCCTTGCCCTGGACGTCGGCCACGATGATCCGGGTCCCGGCCGGCCCGGGGACGACCTCGTAGAGGTCCCCGCCGATCCGGGCCGCGCGGGCCGCCGAGTCGTAGCCGGCGGCCAGGGTCAGCCCGGCCAGCCGGGCCGGGGGCGGGTTCAGCAGGACCTGTTCGAGGGTGGCGGCCAGGGTGCGGGCCTGGCACAGCTCCGCCTCGGTCCGCCGGCGCACGGTCGCGGCGTAGGCGCCGGCCAGGGTCACGGCGAGGATCGCGGCGAGCGCGAGGTACACCCGGGTGTGCCCGAGGAGGCCGCCGACCGCGGCCATCCACAGGCAGAGCGCGCCCGCGGTGACGCCGGCGCCGAACACCCGCCGGGGACCGCCGGAGGCGGCCGCGAGCGCGGGCCCGGCGGCGAAGACCGGCAGCAGTCCGCCCTCGGTGACCGGATACAGGTCGGCGAGGGCGAGCAGCCCCATCACCGCCCAGGGGACCGCCAGCTGGGGATCGAGGCGGCCCTTCTCGGGGGGTGGGGACATCGGTTGCCTCCGGGGCGGCGGTCGCAGAACAAAACACGCCAAGGGTAGGGAGACCCCCATACCCTCCCGTTAGGGGCGAATGTCCCGTGTTCGGGTGAGTGGGTTCACCCGAAGGCCGGAATGCGGGCGGATCCAGTGGATCGTGGGCCCCGGAACCGGGTGAGGTGGTCGACGACCGGTCGTCACCACTCGGGAGGTTCCATGCGGGTCCGGGCCCTGCTCATGGCGGTCGCCGCGGCGACCGCGCTGTCGCTCCTCGGCCCGGCCCAGGCGCCGAACGCCTCGGCGGCCGCGGCGCCGACCGGGTACGTGGCGCTGGGGGACTCCTACTCGGCGGGGGTCGGCGCCGGGGCGTACGACCCGGCGAGCGGGGCGTGCAAGCGCAGTACGAGCGCCTTCCCCGAGCTGTGGGCGGCCTCCCATCCGGGGACGCCGTTCGTCTCGGTGGCCTGCCTCGGTGCCACCACCCGCTCCGTGGAGACCGCCCAGCTGAGCGCCCTGCGTCCGAGCACCGCGCTGATCAGCCTCACCGCCGGCGGCAACGACGCGGGCTTCGCCGACACCCTGGAGAGCTGCGTCCTCCACGGGGACGCCGCCTGCGGGAAGGCGGTCACCGCTGCGGACGGCCTGATCGACCGTCAGCTGCCGGGCCGGCTGGCCGAGTTGTACCGCCGGATCCGTGCCGCCGCGCCGGCCGCGCGGGTCGTGGTCCTCGGCTACCCGCACCTCTACCAGCGGCCGGGCGACTGCCCGTTCGGCATCGCGGACGCCTCCCGGGCGGCCCTCAACACGGCCGCGGACCGCCTGGACGCGGTCATCGCCGCAGCCGCCGCCCATGCCGGCTTCCGTTACGCCGACGTCCGCCGGGCCTTCACCGGCCACGAGGTCTGCTCCTCCCAGCCCTGGCTCCACTCCGTGGCCTATCCCCTGGAGACCTCCTACCACCCCACCCGCACCGGCCAGTCCCTCGGCTACCTCCCCGTCTTCGCGGCAGCCGCCGGGGCCTGAACCCGCCGCCCCGCTCGGCCGTCCCGTCACGCGCGACGCGCTGGCGCCACCGCGTCCCTCACACATCATGTGAGAAACCTTGACGCTCCCTGCGCGCCTCCGTAGCGTGAATGATCGATGACGGAATGTTAGCGCTAACAATCGTGTGGGGCCGCCCATGGCGGTCCTCGCCGCTGCCATGCCGTCGTGCCCTCCGGGACAGCGCGGAAGGCTCGCCCCCGCCGAGCGGGGCGGGCTGGGAACAGCCGTGGTTCACCCTTCGTCAGTCGACCGAACGACGCGGGAGTTGATCTCGATCATGTTCAGACCCGGTACCACCTGGATTCGGCGCAGAGCACTCGCCGTGCTCGCGGCCGCCGTACTCGCCCTGGTGAGCTTCTCGCTCACCCTGACCTCCCCGGCCGTCGCCAGCCCGACGGCCCCCGCCCGGCCCGCGGGGCCGTGCGACATCTACGCGGCCGGCGGCACCCCGTGCGCGGCCGCCCACAGCACGACCCGGGCGCTCTACGCCCACTACAACGGGCCGCTCTACCAGGTGCGGCGACTGTCGGACGGCAGGGTCAAGAACATCGGTGTCGTCCCGCCGAGCGCGACGCCGGTGCGGGACGCCGGCGGATACGCCGACGCGGCCGCCCAGGACGCGTTCTGCGCCGACACCACCTGCCTCATCACGAAGATCTACGACCAGTCGCCCCACCACAACGACCTCACCCAGGCCCCGCGCGGGGCGTTCAGCGGACCGGCGATGGGAGGGGCCGACAACCTGCCGGTCGCCGACATGGCTCCGGTCACCGTCTCCGGGCACAAGGTCTACGGCGTCCTGATCGAGCCCGGCATGGGCCTGCGCGACGACGACACCCGGGGCATCGCCGTGGACGACCAGCCCGAGGGGATGTACTGGGTGGTCAACGGCCGTCATTACAACTCGGGTTGCTGCTTCGACTACGGCAACGCCGAGATCGACAGCCACGACGACGGCAACGGCACCATGGAGACCTCCTACTTCGGCAACGCGAATGCCTGGTACCACGGCAACGCCCCGGGGCCATGGGTCATGACCGACCAGGAGAACAACCTGGTGGGCTGCGTCAACCCGGGCAGCACCTCGAAGCTCTGCTCCGACCTGCCCAACATGACCTCGCGGTTCGTGACCGCGGTCGCCAAGGGGGAGCCGCACCACTGGGCCAGTCTCGGCGGGGACTCCCAGCAGGGCGGCCTGACCACGATGTACGACGGCCAGCGGGTCGACTCCAGCTACGACCCGATGCGCAAGCAGGGCGCCATCGTGCTGGGCAACGGCGGTGACAACAGCAACGGCTCGGCCGGCACCTTCTACGAGGGGGTGCTGACCACCGGCTACCCCAGCGACGCCACCGACCAGGCCGTCCAGGCCGACATCGTGAAGGCGCGGTACGGCGCCCAGCGGCTGGCCCTCGTCCCGGCGGGCGCCACCGGCACGCCACCCGGCGTCCAGACGTTCGCGCCCGGCGAGAGCCGGCAGGTCACTGAGACCTTCACGAACACCGCCGGCACGCCCGCTGTCGGAGTGCGGCTCGGTCTGTCCGCGCCCGCCGGCTGGAGCGCTGTCGTCGACGGAACCGAGGACGCCTCGAAGACCTTCGACTCGGTCGCGCCCGGAGCGGAGGTGAGTGCCACCTTCAAGGTCACCTCCGGTCTGACCGCCTTCAACGGCGATCTCGTCGGCAGGGCCGCCTGGACCGAGCCCACCGGAGGCGGGCGGCAGAGCGACAGGACGACCGAGCGGGTGCGCGACACCAGCCCCGTCAAGATCAACGAGTTCCGGATCGGCACCGGCACCGACCAGACCGACTCGTTCATCGAGCTCTACAACGCCGGTGACAGGCCTGTCGACCTGTCCCGCTGGACGCTGACCGAGCACCCCACCCAGCAGGCGGTCTCCTCGACGATCACCGTCCCGGCCGGAACGAGGCTCGCCGCCCACGGGCACTACCTCCTCGGCCTCTCCCCCTCCGGGCTGGCCGCGCCGGCCGCCGTCGGCGACCGCGACGTCTACCTGCGAAGCGTCACCGGGCTCAGCGTGGGCGACAAGGTCCAGATCGGCACCGGACCCAGCGCCGAGACCCGCACCATCACCGCCGTCACCGACACGGGCGCGACCGGTCCGCGCGTCGCCGGCCGGATCGGCAAGGCGCTCCGGCTCTCCGGGAACGGCGACTACGTGGCGCTGCCGAACGGCATCGTCAGCGGTCTCCACGACTACACGATCTCCACCTGGGTCAACCCCTCGGCGGACAGCACCTGGTCGCGCGTCTTCGACTTCGGCACCGGCACCACGGTGAACATGTACCTCTCCGTGGACGGCGGCGGACAGGGGCTCTGGTTCGCCATCACCCAGAGCGGCAACTCCAACGAGCAGCGGCTCGTCGGCGGCGGCCAACTGCCGTTGAACACCTGGTCGCACGTCGCCGTGACGCTCTCGGGCACCACCGGCCGCCTCTACCTCAACGGCAACCTGGTGGCGACCAACCCGGACATGACCCTGAGCCCGTCCAGCCTGGGCGTCACCGACCAGAACCGGATCGGCCGCTCGCAGTACGCCGACCCGTACCTCAGCGCCACGGTCGACGACTTCCAGATCTACGACCACGCGCTCTCGGCGGCCGACATCGCCGCGCTGGCCGGCGGGCAGGCCGGTGCCGGCAACGTGGCCTCCTACAAGTTCGACGAGGACTCCGGCCCGACCGTCGTGGACTCCTCGGGCAACGGCCGGAACGCGACCGTGCTCACCGACCCGACGAGGGCGAACGCCACCACTCCGCTCTGGCAGCCCCTGCCCGACGGTCCCCTCACCGTGCCCGCGGGCTCGACCAACGTGCCCGTCACCAGCACGACCGGGTTCACCGTCGGGCAGAAGCTGACCATCGGGTACGGCGACCACGCGGAGACCGCCACGGTGACCGCCGTCGGCACGCCGGGCAGGCAGGACTCGCTCGCGGCGGCCGCACCGGCGGGCGCGACCGACCTCAAGGTCGGCTCCACCGGCGGCATCAGCGCCGGAGACCGGATCCGCCTGGACATCGGGGCGCGGACCGAGAACGTCACCGTCACCTCCGTGGGCACCGCCGGCGCGGACGGGACCGGGCTGACCCTGGCCTCTCCGCTGAAGTTCGCCCACTCCTCGAACCTGCCGTTCAGCGACCGGGGCACGGGCGTCAGCTTCACCCCGGCCACCCGGTTCGCCCACTCCAGCAACGAGCCCGTGCAGCCGTTCGGCAGCGGGATCACCCTCGACCGCCCCCTCGCCGCCGCCCATCCGGTGGACACGCCGGTCGTCGACGGCGCCGTGACGGCCGCGGGTTACCAGGGCACGCCGGCGCCGGACCAGTGGTTCGGCGGTCCGGCGCTCTCCACCGGCGGGGGCGCCATGGTGCTGCGCGACGCCCGTGGTCTGGTCGCGGACAGCCTCGACTACGGGAGCCTCGTCGACCCGTGGCTCGCCGAGGGCTTCCAGGGGAGGACCGCCTCCGGTCAGACCAGTTGCACGGCCCCCACACCGCCCACCGGCCAGAGTACGGTCCGCTCCCCGGACGGCGCCGACACCGACAGCAACTGCACCGACTTCGTGACCTCGTCCGCCCCGAGTCCCGGTGCGACGAACCAGCCGGGGTGACGAATCGGGCGGAGCGGCCCTCGCACCGCGGGCGCACGCCCGTTGACGGCACGCCCGCGAGCGGGTGACCGGCTGGGTGTCCACCGCACGGCAGTGGGCACCCAGCGCCCCGTCCGCCCCGGACCGCTCCGGCGGTGCCGCCGAGGGTGACGCCGGGCCGACGCGCAGCGCCGGTCGTCCGCGGTGGAGTGGCTGACGCGCCGGGTGCGGTCGCCCGCGGGCCAGCCGGCGGCTAGCTCAGCGCCGGCTGGGTGTACAGCGCCTCGATGTCCGCGGCGTACAGCCGCAGGATCGCCGCCCGCCGCAGCTTCAGCGAGGGCGTCAACAGCCCCTGGTCCTCGGTGAACTCCGTGGGCAGGATCCGGAACGCCCGGATCGACTCCGCCCGCGACACCGCGGTGTTCGCCGTCACGACCACGCGCTGGATCTCCGCCTGCAGGTCCGGGTCGTTCCGCGCCTCCAGCGGGCCCAGCATCGGCTTTCCGCGGGTGCGCTGCCAATGCGCCAGCGCCTCCTGGTCCAGCGTCACCAGCGCCCCGATGAACGGCCGGTCGTCCCCGACCACCAGGCAGTGGGAGATGAGCGGATGCGCCCGCACCCGCTCCTCCAGCACCGACGGCGAGACGGACTTCCCGCCGCTGGTGACGATGATCTCCTTCTTGCGGCCGGTGATCTCCAGATAGCCGTGCTCGTCCAGCGTCCCGAGGTCCCCGGTCGCCAGCCAGCCGCCGTGCAGCGTGCGGGAGGTCGCCTCGGGCTGGTTGAGGTAGCCGGCGAAGACCTGCCCGCCGCGGACCCAGATCTCCCCGTCGTCCGCGATCCGGATCTCCGTGCCGGGAATCGGGATGCCGACGGTACCGCAGCGCATCTTGTCCGGCGGGTTGGCGCAGGCCGCCGCGGAGGTCTCGGTCAGCCCGTAGCCCTCGATCACGGTGATCCCCGCGCCCCGGAAGAAGAGGCCGAGATCCCGGCTCATCGAGGAGCCGCCGGACATCGCGTACCGGACCTTGCCGCCCAGCACCGTGCGCATCTTGTTGTAGACGAGCTTGTCCCACAGCTGGTGCTGCAGCCGCAGGGCCGCGCCCGGCCCGGAGCCCTCGCCGAACGCCTGCCGCTCCAGCGCCTCGCTGTACTTCTGCGCCGTCGCCGTGGCCCGGTCGAACGCGCCGGCCTTGCCGGACTCCTCGGCCGCCTGCCGCGCCTTGGTCAGCAGCTTCTCGAAGATGTGCGGAACGGCCAGGATGAACGTCGGCCGGAAGGACGCGATCGAGGGGATCAGCGTGGTCGCGGAGAGGCTGGGCTCGTGCCCGAGCTTGACGCCGCCGCGGAAGCAGGCGATCTCGATCATGCGCCCGAAGACGTGCGCCAGTGGCAGGAAGAGGAGGGTGGCCGGCGGCTCGGACGCCTTCTTGCTGAAGACCATGTGGTAGCGGGCGACGATGTTGTCGCACTCCGCCGCGAAGTTCCCGTGGGTGATCACGCAGCCCTTGGGGCGGCCGGTGGTGCCCGAGGTGTAGATGATGGTCGCCACGTGGTCGGGGGTGACCGCCCGCCGGTACTGCTCGATGACCGAGTCCGGTACGGCCCGGCCGTCCGCCATCAGCTGTTCGATTGCGCCGGCGTCCAGCTGCCAGATCTGGCGGAGGTTCACCGCCTCGACGACGGCGCCGACGGTCATCGCGTGGTCCTCGTGCTCGACCAGGCAGGCCACCACGCCGGAGTCGGCGAGGATCCACCGCACCTGCTCGGAGGAGGAGGTCGGGTAGACCGGGATGCCCTGGGCGCCGATCGTCCACAGCGCGTAGTCGAAGAGCGTCCACTCGTACCGGGTGCGGGACATGATGGCGACCCGGTCGCCGAATCCGATGCCCTGGTAGAGGAGACCCTTGGCGACGGCCACCACCTGGTCGCGGAACTCACGGGCGGTGACGTCCTGCCAGACGGCGTCGTCCCCCTCGCCGACCCGGCGGGAGAGCTGGACGAAGTCCGGACTTGTCTGGGCGACCTCGAAGACCGAGTCGGCAAGGCCGCCCGTGCGCAGCGGGTCCGCCAGGGGCGGTACGGAGTACTCGCGCAACCTCTTGCTCCTCGGGACACGGTGGGTGGGGTCGGCTATCGACTGAGACGGCACCGTCGACAACACGGGGAATCGAAAGTTACTCCATGGGCAGTTGTACGGACAGTCACGTTCGTGGAGGGTGTGGGGGGGTAGAGCGGCTACTGTGGTCGGGGCGACACAAGTAGACTTCTCTTTTCGGGCAACTGCCCCCTTTGTGCACCTTGTTCAACGCATGTCACACACGCGGTACGCACTGCGGCGGCGGCGAATTTCCACGCGATGTCCACCCGGGGACGTTTGCTCCGAGGGCTTGCCGGACAGACTGGCGCGATGATCCGCTGGGTGCCGTGATCCTCACCGTGACCCCCAACGCCGCCCTCGACGTCAGCTACCACCTTCCCGAACTCCGGCCGGGGGAGGAGAACCGGGTCCGCTCGGTCCGCGAGCGGGCCGGCGGGAAGGGCGTCAACGTCGCCCGCGTCCTCCACGCCCTCGGTGAGCCGGTGCTGGCGGCCGGCCTCGCCGGCGGGCTCACCGGCCGCCGCATACGGGACGAACTGGCCGCCTCCGGAGTTCCCGAGGCGCTGACCGAGGTGACCGCGGAGTCCCGGCGGACGGTGGCGGTCGTCGCCACCGAGCGCGGCGAGGCCACCGGCCTGTGGGAGCCGGGCGCCGAGGTGGCCGCGGGGGAGTGGACGCGCTTCCGGGCCGCCTACCGCGAACTGCTGGCGCGGACGAGGGCGGTGGCGCTCTGCGGTTCGCTGCCCCCGGGGGCCCCGGGCGACGCGTACGCCCAACTGGGCGCGGACGCCCGGGCGGCGGGCGTGCCGTGGCTGCTGGACGCGGACGGGGAGGCCCTGGCGGCGGGTCTCGCGGCCGGACCGGACCTGGTCAAGCCGAACGCGGCGGAGCTGCGCCGGGTCGCGGGCGACGGCGACGGCGAACTCGCCGGTGCCGAGCGGTTGTTGGCGCTCGGGGCCCGGGCGGTGGTGGTCTCGCTCGGCGCGGAGGGGATGCTGGCCGTCACCCCGGAGGGGGCGTGGCGGGCGGCGCCGCCGCGCGTCGTCCACGGCAACGCGACCGGGGCGGGGGACGCGGCCGTCGCGGCCCTCTCCCGCGGGGTCGCCCGCGGTCTCCCCTGGCAGGACCGGGTTCGCGACGCGGTCGCCCTCAGCGCCGCCGCGGTCGCCAGCCCGGTGGCCGGCGGGTACGACGCGGGCGTCTACGAGGAGTTGCGCCCCCGGGTCCGGGTGGACCCGCTGTGAGCCCGAGATGGGCGCGCGGGAAGCGGTCGCGCCGCAGTTCCGCGCGCCCCCCACGCGCGCCCGCAGCGCGCCGCCGACGGCGCTGCGCGCTCACGCGGGCCTCGAACTGTCGGTCGGCGAAGTAGTAAGCTCCAGCGCGATTGACCTCAACCGCCCCGGGGGAAACGCGCGATGAGACTGCGAACCCGCTCAATCCGGGCAAGGATCACCGCGCTGCTTCTCTTGCCCCTGCTGTCGCTGGCAGGGCTGTGGATCTACACCACGGCCGTCAACGCCCACAGCGTCTACGGCCTGATCCAGGTCGGCGACCTGTACAAGTGGATCGGCACCCCGTCCGACGCCCTCTCCCGCGATCTGCAGTCCGAGCGGCTCGCCGCCGTCCGCTTCGCCGCCGCCCCACCCTCGGCGGCCGCCGGCCCGCTGGCGGCGTACAAGAAGGCGCAGTCCGCCACCGACGGCGCTCTGGCCACGGTGCGCGCCCACGCCGCCGACGGCTCCGAGCTGAGCGGCATCAACGGCTCCGCCCGCGCGGACCTCAGGCAGGTCACCGCCCTGGGCGGGGCCCTCGACGGCCTCCGCTACGACGTGGTCCAGCACAACGCCGGCTGGGCCTCCGCCGGCGACCAGTACTCGGCCCTCCAGGACCCCTTCTTCCAGCTCCGCCTGGACCTCACCTCGGACCAGGCCGGCGAGCTCTCCCGGGAGGCCGGCAACCTGATCGAGCTCAGCCGCGCCCGCGAGTACATATCCCGCGAGCAGGCCCTCGTCGACGGAGCCCGGGAGAGCGGCCGGCTCGCCCTCGGGCAGTACCAGAGCCTCCTCACCTCGATCTCCGCACAGCATCTCCTCTTCTCCGTCCACATCCCCGAACTCCCCTCGTACGAGCAGAAGTTGTACGCGGACTACACCGCGAGCGAGGGCTACGCCCAGCTCAGCGACCTGGAGGGGGCGGTCTCCGACGCGGGCCAGGACGGCGTCGGGCGCGCGGTGCCGGCGGCCCGCTGGGACGCCGCGGCGGACTCCGTCCTCGCCTCGCTGGCCGACATCGACGGCAAGGCCACCGCCAAGGCCACCGCGCGCGGCCGGGACACGGCGGTCGCCGTCTTCGAACGGGACGCGCTGGTGGGCGTGCTGGGGCTGGCCGCGCTGATCATCTCCCTGATGCTGTCGATCCGGGCCGGCCGCCGGCTGGTGCGCGAGCTGATCTCGCTCCGCAACGCCGCCTTCGACCTGGCCAACGTCCGGCTGCCGGAGGTGATGCGCCGGCTGCGGGACGGCGAGCGGGTGAACGTCGCCGTCGAGGCGCCGCCGATCGGGATCAACTCCGGGGAGCACGGCGACCACGACGAGATCGCCCAGGTGGGACGTGCCTTCAACGCCGTCCACCGGGCCGCCGTCAGCGCCGCCGTGGACCAGGCCGAGCTGCGCCGCGGGGTCTCCTCGGTCTTCGTCAACCTCGCCCGGCGCAGCCAGGCGCTGCTCAACCGGCAGCTCACCCTGCTGGACGAGATGGAGCGCCGGGTCGCCGACCCCGAGGACCTGGAGGACCTCTTCAAGCTCGACCATCTGACCACCCGTATGCGCCGGCACGCGGACGGACTGCTGATCCTCTCCGGCTCGGCGCCGGGACGCGGCAGCCGCCGCCCGGTGCCGGTCACCGACGTGGTGCGGGCGGCCGTCGGCGAGGTCGAGGACTACACCCGGGTCGCCGTGCCCCGGCTGCCGAACACCGCGGTGCTGGGCTCGGCCGTCTCGGACATCGTCCACCTGCTGGCCGAGCTGGTGGAGAACGCCACCAGCTACTCGCCCCCGCACACCAGGGTGCGGCTGCGCGGGGAGCGGGTGGCCAACGGCTTCGTGCTGGAGATCGACGACCGCGGGCTGGGCGTCGGCGAGGAAGCGCTGCTGGAGGCCAACGACCGGCTCACCGCGGGCGGCGACTTCGACCTCGCGGACAGCGACCGGCTCGGCCTCTTCGTGGTCAGCCGGCTCGCCCAGCGGCACGGCGTCCGCGTCTCCCTGTCCGGCAACGCCTACGGCGGTACGACGGCGGTGGTGCTGCTGCCGCTGACGGTCCTCGCCGATCCGGAGACGGGCGCCCCGCTGGAGGCCTCGCCGCTGGAGGCCGGTCCCGAGCCGGAGGCCGACGCGGCCGCTGCCGCCGCCCGCTCGCGGCTGAGCCGGGAGCGGGCCGCCGAGCTCCTCCAGGAGCCGAGGCCGAGCACGGCGTCCGCCGCGATCGCCGGCCGCCGCGCGGCGGACCCCGGGCCGGCCGCGACGCCCGCGGCACCGGCCCCGGCATCGGCACCGGCATCGGCCCAGTCTTCGGCACCGGCCCAGGCGCCGGCCCAGGCCCAGGCGCCGACCCGGACACAGACCCCAACCCGGACACAGGCCCCGCCCCCTGGCGGAGCCCCGGGCCAGACCCCCGCCGCCGCCACCCCCGCCGCCGGCTCCGGCGAGCACCGTCCCGCGGCCGACTACGGCCTGATCGAGGAGGCCCCCAGCGGCCCGGTGGCCGCCGCACCGCCGACCCGCAGCGAGCTCTCCGACCTTCCGCGCCGCCGCCCCCGCACCCGTCCGGCCGCGGTCCCGCCGACCGCGCCGACGCCCGCGGACATCGACGCGCGGACGGCAGATTCGCTCGACCGCTACCCGCCGTCCCCGCTGGCACCGCAGGCACCCCCGGCGACCTCGGCGCCGCTCGCACCGGAGGGCGCTCCCACGCCCGGCCAGCCGCCGGCTCCCGCACCCGGTCCGGCCGCCGGATTCGGCACGACCGGAGCCGGCACCGGCGCCCAGACGGCAGCCGGTACCGGGGCCCAGACCGGGTCCGCGCCGGCGGCCGACCCCGGCCCCGCCCTCCTCGACGCCACCCCGCCCTCCTGGCGGGCCGGCCGTCCCGGCGCCGATGGCGCCCCTCCCGCGGCCGAGCCGCCGACCGCCCTTCCGGACAAGCTTCTTGACGGTCCGTCAGCCCCTCCTGCGACCGCCGCGGAGCCGCCCGTCCCGGCGCAGCCGCCCGTCCCGGCGGCCGATCCCGCCGACGCCGGCCCCGCCGACGCGGACGCCGCCGACATGGACCCCGCCGCGGACGCCGGCACCCTTCCGCGCCGCCGCTCGCGCCGAGGCGTGGAGCCCACCCGCCCCGAGTCGCCGAACCGCGCCTCCGCCGCCGGCCGCCACCGGGTGGGCGAGGACGCCCCCGCGCTGCCCCGCCGGGTCCGGCAGGCCAGCCTCGCGCCGCAGCTGCGGGACCGCTCCGCCGCCCCCTCGGCGGACCAGGGCGCGGCCCTCCCCGCCGCCGCGGACGTGAGCGCGAACGGCGGGACAGCGGCGGAGGACGCCGAGCGCGTCCGCACCGCCGACGAGACTTCCCCGGCCGCGCGCGAGCGCTCGCCGGAGGAGGTACGGGCCACCTTCGGCTCGTTCCAGCGTGGCCTCGCCCGCGGACGCCGAGCGTCCGACGACCAGCAGCCCGGGCGGGATGAAGAGTGACGGCCAGAAAGGGACTGCATCCATGACCTCAGCCACCCAGCAGCCGGGCGACCTCAACTGGCTGCTCGACGACCTGGTGCGGAGGGTCCCTGAGATCCGGCACGCGGTGGTGCTCTCCAGCGACGGGCTGGCGACCGGCGTCTCCGCCGGGCTCAGCCGGGAGGACTCCGAGCACCTGGCCGCCATCGCGTCCGGTTTCCACAGCCTGGCCAAGGGGGCGGGCCGGCACTTCGGTGTCGGCAACGTACGACAGACGATGATCGAGCTCGACGAGGGCTTCCTCTTCGTCACCGCGGCCGGTGACGGCAGCTGCCTCGCCGTGCTCAGCGCCGCCGAGTCCGATGTCGGCCAGGTCGCCTACGAGATGGCGCTGCTGGTCAAGCGGGTCGGTGAGCATCTCGGGACCGAAGCCAGGGCTGGACTCGCACATGGGGAGTGACGAGGCGACATGACCGGATCCGGATCCGAAGGCGAGGGGGGCCGAGCCGGCTCGGAGGAGCGCGGGGGCGGCCTTCCGATCCGTGACGGCTGGGAGGCCTGGGGCGCCCGCGGCCTGTGGACGGCCCGCGCGGAGGGCGCGTCCGAGGCCTCGGGGGGGCCGGGAACCACCGTGCCCGCCGACGGATCGCCGGACGAGGGGGAGGACCCGCGCGCCGAGTCCCCGCCCGCGGACCCCGCGGCTCCCGCCGCACCGCGCGCCGCCGCGCCCGGCCCCCAGGGGCTCCCGAGCGCCTGGAGCGTCGGCCGTGAACACGAGGGGGAGGGGGAGAACTTCGGTGCCGGCCGCCTGGTTCGGCTCTACACCCTCACCGGCGGACGCACCCGCGCCCGCGCGGAGCTCCCGGACCTGGACCTGATCGCGCAGATCACCGCGACCGAGCGCGCTCTCGCCCTGGTCGACCCGGCGGACCTGGCCGAGTCCGGCCAGTCCGCCGACACCGGCCCGGCGCACACCCCCGAGCACGAGCGCCTGCTCGACCTGGTGCGCCGCCAGCCGCTCTCGGTCGCCGAGCTGGCGGCCGAATGCGACCTGCCCGTCGGAGTCGTACGGATCCTCCTCGGCGACCTGCTGGCCGCCGAACTGGTCCGGGTGGACCGGCCGGTGGGCCGGGATCGCATGCCCGACGAGCGCCTCCTGAGGGAAGTGATCAATGGACTCCGCGCGCTCTGAACGCCGCCTCCGCCCGCTTCGCACGGCCCCCACCGCGAGCGCGGGGCCCGCCGCGAGCGCGGGGCCCGCCGCCTCGGCCGTGCGGGCCCCGTCGCCGACGTCGCCTCCGCCATCCGCGCCGTCCGCGCCGTCCGCGCCGTCCGCGCAGGTCTCGCTCAAGGTGCTGGTGGCCGGCGGCTTCGGGGTGGGGAAGACCACCCTGGTCGGCTCGGTCAGCGAGATCCGTCCGCTGCGCACCGAGGAGCGGCTGAGCGCGGCCGGCGAGCCGCTCGACGACATCAGCGGGGTCGAGCGCAAGGGCACCACCACCGTCGCGATGGACTTCGGCCGGATCGACATCCGGCCGGGCCTCTCCCTCTACCTCTTCGGGACCCCCGGCCAGGAGCGGTTCTGGTTCGCCTGGGACGAGTTGGCGGTCGGCGCGCTCGGCGCCGTGGTCCTCACCGACACCCGGCGGCTGACGGACTGCTTCGCCGCGGTGGACTACTTCGAGCAGCGCGGCATCCCGTTCGTGGTCGCCGTCAACTGCTTCGACGGCGCCAGGATCTACCCCCACCGCCAGGTGCGGGAGGCGCTCGACCTGGACCCGGAGGTCCCGGTGCTCCTCTGCGACGCCCGTTCCCGGGAGTCCGTGAAGCAGGTCCTGGTCGCCGTGGTCGAGCACGCCATGGCCACCGGCCGCGGCTGACCGGGCCGGCGGCCGCCCGGCTGACCGGTCCTCACCCCGTCGTCAGCCGGACGCTGCTGACGGTCATCGGCCGCGCCGACACCGCCCGCAGCCACAGCGGCCCGCTCCCCGACAGCCCCGCCCGGGAGGCCGGCCGTTGCAGCACGTACCGCGCCCGGGCCCCCGGCCGGAGGGTCGCCGGGCCGGACAGCACCCGCCAGTACGCCCCCAGCACGGCGGTCCTGGTCACCCCGAAGTGCGGGGAGACCGCGTGCGAGGAGCGGTTCTCCGCCACCACCACCAAGCGCCCCGGCACCGAGGCGCCCTCGACCCGGCCGGCCCGCAGACCGAGCGGCGCCGCCCGCAGACCGAGCGGCGCCGGACTGAGCACCGCCACCGCCACGCCCACCGCCGCCCCCAGCGCGAGCGCCGCGGGCACCGCAGGCGTCCACCGCGCCCACCGCCCCCACCGCGCCCACCGCCCCACCGCGCCCACCGCCCCACCGCGTCCACCGGCCCGCCCTCCCCCCGACGGCCGGAGCAGCCCCCGGGCCCGGACGAACGCCGTCGGCCCCGCCGTCGCCAGCCCGACCACCCACAGCGGCGCCGGCAGCGTGAAGTAGTTGTCCGTGGACCGCGTGGCCAGGTAGAAGGGCAGCCAGGGCAGCAGCACCGCCGCCGCGCCCAGCCGGCGCGGAGCCACCGCCAGCGCCGCGAGGAGCGCCACCAGCAGCAGGGCGGCCGCATAGCCGAACCAGTCCAGCGCCCCGCTGCCGCCCCGCAGGTAGAAGGCCAGGTCGATCAGCCCGACGCCCTTCGGCACCGCGTCCTGGGTGAGCGGACCGAGCACCCCGTGCCACCACCCGGCGGGATCCCGCACCAGGAACGGGGCCTCCACCACCAGCCAGGTCCCGGCGGCCACCGCCGTCCAGCGGAGGGTCGTCCGCCCCGCCCGGGCCCCGGCCCCGCCGTCGCCCCCGGCGCCGAGACGTCCCCCCGCCGCACCAGCCACAGCCCCAGCACCAGGAACGGCGCCAGAAACCAGGCCAGTTGCTGGGTCGAGGCGGCCAGCCCCAGACAGATGGCGCGGAGCACGGCCCGCCGCCCGAGCCCGCCGCCCGGCCGCCCGCCGGCCGGCGCCCCGGTCCGGGTCCACCAGGCCACCGCGACCACCAGGAACGGCAGCGCCATCACCACCGCGTACCCCTGCCGGGCGTAGGACCCCAGGAAGTCCAGGCCGAAGCAGAGCAGTGCCGCGGTCGGCCGCCAGCCCACCGGCAGCAGCACGAACATGGCGGCAGCGGCCAGCAGTTGGCAGCCGAACGCGACCACCGCCGCGGTCGGCAGCCCGTGGGTGAACGGCAGCGCCGCCGCCGTCAGCAGGGCGGGCAGCGGAGGGTACCCGTACGAGTCGGCGTAGCCCCCGCCCATCAGCGGGGTCGCGCCGACGCCCGGCGCGGTGGCCGGCAGCGGCCAGTGGGCGGAGGGGGAGTAGATGTCGCCGCCGTGGGCGAGGAGCACCGCCGCCTGATGGATCAGCACCCCCTCGTCCGTGCCGTACGGCAGCCCGCCCGATCCGATCGCGACCGCGAATCCCACGCAGGCCCGCAGCGCGCCGAGGACCAGCACCAGCAGGTCCACCACCGCCAGTGCCCGCCGCCCGCGCACCGCGAAGACCGCGGCCGCGAGCGCCAGCAGCACCCCGTACACCCCGGTCAGCAGGGCGCCGCGGCCCGGTGCGGCCACCGCCGACTCGGCCTGCAGCGGCCCGAGTGCCAGGAAGAGGCTGACGATCGCCAGCAGCGAGAGCCCTCGATGCCAGGTCTCCGGCGGCCGGCCGGCAGCCGCCGCGCGGTCGGCGGCGGGCGACGACGATCCGAGTAAGCGTGCGGCAGCGCTCGACAACGGCGGCATCCTGCGCCCCCTCCTCCTGCTCCTGCGGCGACGATTCTCGGGCCTTTCGGTGGCCTGCGCCCCTTTCCTCCCGGAAGCTACCCCTTCCCTTCGGTGAACTCCCGGCGCCGCGCGGTCGGACGGCACGCGTCCGCTTACGGCCCCGGACGACCGGGCGACCAGCCGGTAGGATCCCGGCGTGGCGGCGACCTTGGCGGATGTGGCGGCGCGTGCGGGGGTCTCCTCGGCGACCGTGTCGCGAGTCCTGAACGGCAACTATCCGGTGGCGGAGCGCACCCGGGAGCGGGTGCTCGCGGCGGTGACCGAGCTTCACTACGTGGTGAACGCCCATGCGCGGGCGCTCGCGGCGAGCCGCTCCGACGTCATCGGCGTCGTGGTGAACGACATCTCCGACCCCTACTTCGGCACGATGGCGGACGCCGTCCAGGGCGAGGCCGCCGCCGCGGACCTGCTGGCCCTGATCTGCTCCACGGCCGGCTCGCCGGAGGAGGAGCTGCGGTACGTCCGGCTCCTGCTGCGCCAGCGCGTCCGCTCCATCGTGCTGACCGGCGGCCGCCGCGAGGACCCCGGCTACCTCGCGGAGCTGACCGCCCTCCTCCGGCAGGCCGCGGACGGGGACACCGACGTCGTCCTCTGCGGCCGCCCGCCCCTCCCCGGCACCCACGCCGTGGCCCTGCAGTTCGACGACCGGTACGGGGTGGCCGAGTTGACCCGCCATCTCCTCGACGCCGGC
Source organism: Phaeacidiphilus oryzae TH49 (assembly GCF_000744815.1). NCBI lineage: Bacteria > Bacillati > Actinomycetota > Actinomycetes > Kitasatosporales > Streptomycetaceae > Phaeacidiphilus > Phaeacidiphilus oryzae. Next base: position 1,205,963 of record NZ_JQMQ01000005.1, on the reverse strand, counting down.
CACCGCCGGGTGGCCTGCATCGAGGGCCCCGAGCGCAACTCCACGGCGGCGGCGCGGCTGGCCGGCTACCGGGAGGCGATGGGCGGACTGGCGACGCGGGTGCTCCCCGGCGGCTTCGACCGCGAGTCCGGCTACCGCGCCGCCCGCGCACTCCTCGCGGAGCCGGCCGGGGAGCGCCCCACCGCGATCGTCGCCGCCAACGACCTGGCGGCGCTGGGTGTCCTCGCCGCCGCCCGCGAGTCCGGTGTCCGGGTCCCGCAGGACCTGTCCGTCGCCGGCTACGACGACATCCCCTTCGCGGCCGACGCCTACCCCGCCCTCACCACCGTCTACGTCCCGCTGACCGAAGCCGGCACCCGGGCCGGCCGCCTGGCCACCGCGCGAGACCCCCGCCCGCCGTCCGGCGAGATCCTCCTCCGCCCCCGCCTTGTGCCCCGCGACTCGGTGGCTCCGCCCCTCCTGTGACCTTCCGGCTCGCGGGCCCGGGGCAGGGCAGGGGCGAGGGCAGGGGCGGAATGACCGACCGGGCGTCAGCCCTCCGCCGCCCGCACCCGCCCGCTCACCTCGCCCAGGGACAGCCGCGCGCCCCCGGGCCCCCGCGCACTCCCACCCAGCGTGATGACGTCCCCGTCGGCCAGATACCCCCATCGCTCCCGGCCGGCCCCCGTCCGCACCGGCACCTCCCCGTTCCGGGTCATCTCCAGCAGGCACCCCTGCCGCTCCGGCCCCTCCCCGGAGACCGTCCCCGACCCGAAGAGATCCCCGGTCCGCACCGCCGCCCCGCCCACGGTGAGATGCGCCAGCATCTGCGCGGCGGACCAGTACATCCCCCCGTACCGGGGCCGGGAGAGCAGCTCCCCGTTCAGTCGCACCTCGAGCTCCACGTCCAGCCCCGCCGGCTGCTCCTCCTTCAGATAGTCGACCGGCTCCGGCTCCTGCCGCGGCCCCGCCACCCGCGCCTCCTCCAGCGCGGCCATCGGCACCACCCACGGCGAGATGGAGGTGGCGAAGGACTTCCCCAGGAACGGACCCAGCGGCCGGTACTCCCACGCCTGGATGTCCCGCGCGCTCCAGTCGTTGAGCAGCACCACCCCGAACACGTGCTCCGCGAACGCGCCCGTCCCCACCGGCACCCCAGGCCGGGACGGCGCCCCGACCACGAAGCCGACCTCCGCCTCGAAGTCCAGCCGCTCGGTGGGCCCGACCACCCCCGGCCCCAACTGCCCGCGCGGGCGCCGCACCTCGGTCCCGGAGACCACCACCGTCCCGGCCCGCCCGTGGTACGCCACCGGCATCCGCCGCCAGTTCGGCAGCAGCGGCGGCTCGCCGGGACGGAGGATCCGTCCGGCGTTCTCGGCGTGCTCCCGGCAGGCGTAGAAGTCCGCGAAGTCGGCGACCTCGATCGGCAGCAGCATCCGCACCCGGTCCACCGGGTAGAGGTTCCGCTCCGCGTGCGCCCGGCGCTCGTCGGTGCTCAGCACCCGCACCAACTCCCGCCGCAGGTACGCCCATTCACCCGGCCCCCGGCGCAGGAACCGGTTCAGCGAGCCGTGGGCGAGGTCCGCGCCCAGCGGCAGCCCGGCCCACAGCGCCGCCACGTCCAGCACGAAGTCCCCGATCCGCGTACCGACCCGCGGCCGGTCGTCCTCCCCGGGCGGGGTGAACACCCCCAGCGGCAGGTTCTCCAGCCCGAACCCGGATCCCTCCTCGACCGGCACCCAGGTCACTCGGCCCCACCGCCGCCCGCCGCGGGCCCGATCGGACCCTGCGGCCCGCGTCCGCTCCAGCTCCAGGCGTACCGCCCGTCGTCGCACTCGCCGGCCGCCTCGCCCAGCTCCAGTGGGCGGAAGGTGTCCACCATCACGGCCAGCTCGTCGAAGAAGTGCACCCCGACGGAGCGTTCGTAGGCCCCTGGCTGCGGCCCGTGGGTGTGCCCGCCCGGATGCAGCGAGACGGACCCCTGCCCGATCCCCGACCCCTTCCGCGCCGAGTAGTCCCCGCCGCAGTAGAAGAGCACCTCGTCGCTGTCCACGTTGGAGTGGTAGTAGGGGACCGGGATGGAGTCGGGGTGGTAGTCGACCTTCCGCGGCACGAAGTTGCAGACCACCAGTCCCTGGGCCTCGAAGACCTGGTGCTGCGGCGGCGGTTGGTGCACCCGCCCGGTCAGCGGCTCGAAGTCGGAGATGTTCAGCGCGTACGGGTAGAGGCAGCCGTCCCACCCCACCACGTCGAAGGGGTGGTGGGGCACGCTCAGCACCGAACCCCCGACCCCGCCCGCGACCCTGTGCTTCACGTACACCTCGACGTCGCCCTCCTCGGACGACCGCAGCAGCGGCCCCTCCGGCCCGCGCAGATCCCGCTCGCAGTACGGCGCGTGCTCCAGGAACTGCCCGAACCGCGAGAGGTACCGCCGGGCCGGCGAGATATGGCTGTTGGCCTCGACGAAGAAGAGCCGCAGCGGCTCGCCGCCCCGCGGCACCCAGCGGTGGGTGGTGGCCCGCGGCAGCAGCAGGTAGTCGCCCGGGCCGGCCTCGATCGTCCCGAAGACGGTCTCCAGCAGCCCGGCTCCGGACTCCACATACGCCAACTCGTCGCCCAGGGCGTTGCGGTAGAGCGGTGAGGGCAGCCCGGCAGCGGCGTAGCCCAGCCGCACGTCGGCGTTGCCGAGGACCGTCCGCCGATCCCGGACGGCGTCCGCCTGCCGCCAGGCCTCGCCGCGGAAGAGCTGGTGCAGCCGCAGGTGGTACGGCTTCAGGGGATGGTTGGGCTCGGTCTTGGCCGCGGCGGACGGCAGCGGCCAGACGCGGCTGTCCGTCATCGCCGAGGGCAGGGAGCGGTGGTAGAGGAGCGAGGAGTCCGAGGCGAAGCCCTCCTCGCCCATCAACTCCTCGTAGTAGAGCCGCCCCTGCTCGTCCCGATGCTGGGTGTGCCGCTTGTGCGGCACCGATCCGGTGATCCGGTAGTACGCCACTCCGCCATGACAGCCAGGCCCCCGCGCCAAGTCAAGCAACGCGCCCTCGGGGTCACCGTAACGCTGAATACATAAACTGCTACGCTGCGTTCCCGATCGCCCTGTCCCGAGATTATCGACGCGAGTTCTCCACAGCTTGACCATGGTGTGGCGAAACTTCCACAAAAAACCGCGAGCCGTTGCCGGAAAAGGGTTGCGGATCTTCCTTAAGGCACCCTTAAGATGATCATGTGAAGAACCGTCACAAAAGGTCGACGTGCCCGAATTGAACCTTCACCTCGAAGCGTCCGGTTCAGGTGGACTCGATCATCGGCGAAATGCTTGGATCCTGCGGGAACATCTTCTCGTTCCTGTAATACCCAGAGCTATGAAGGGATACGCAGCGCATGCGTGACCAGATCGAGACCCGCGAGATCTCCGACGCCGACCTGGACGCCGTTGCCGGCGGGCTCGGCCCGGTGACCTCCACTGTCGCCACTCTCGCCAACACCGCTGAGGGCGCCCTGCCGCAGCCGCTCTCCGGCCTGGTGGGCACCGTCACCGGCACCGTGCTCGGTGCGGCCGCCCCGGTCACCGACATCGTCGGCCTCTGATCCAGCTCCTTCCCCCGGAGCTCCCCGCGGGCACCTGACGAGGAGCCGCCGCGGCCGGCGCGGACCGGCCGAGGGCGGTGAAGAGACGTCGGGAAAAAGGTGAACGCCACGCCGACCCGAGGCGCTTGCGGTAAGAAAGCAAGAATTCCGCCTCCGGTTGGCCAGGGGTATTCTCCGTTGCCCGTGACCTGCAACTGGACGGCCGTAGTCCGTGCGTGGTTTGATCTCGCAACCGGATTCGGCCGTGCTTTTGCATAACCGTCCGCTAACCCCCGGAAACACTGAGAAGGGAAACGCACTCATGCGTGACCACATCGAGACCGCCGAGCTGAACGACGCCGAGCTGGACGCCGTTGCCGGTGGCGCCGCCACCGCCAACGTGAACCTGCCGGGCGTCAACGTCCACGTCGGCAGCGTGCAGGACCTGGAGCAGGCCGGCTTCGCCCAGCTGGGCCAGGCCCTCTCGACCGCCGCTGGTAACGTCGCGGGCATCGTTCCCGCGGGCGTTCTGCCGGCGAACCTGATCTGAACCGCCTGATCTGCATGATCGGTGGTCGGCGGCTCGGATCTGTCTGAGCCGACCACGCCAACGGCCCTCGGAACGCTCGTAGTTCGCGTTCCGGGGGCTGTGCGTTGCCCGCGCGCTGCCCGCCGAAGGAAAGAGAAAACCCCTATGGAGTTCCGGCAGAAGGCGCTGGCCAAGCTCCAGTCGCCGGAGGAACTGGACATCCCCGTCCGGTTCGCCCGGCCGCAGGGCGCGCTGGTGCTCGCGGTCACCGTGCTCGCCGTCGCCGCGGCGGCGTTCTGGGCCGTCACCGGAACCGTCACCACCCATCTCTCCGCCCCGGGCGTCCTCAGCCACCCGGAGGGCAGCTACCTCCTGCAGAGCCCGTACGCCGGCCAGGTCACCCAGGTGCTGGTGAACAGCGGCCAGACGGTCAGGGCGGACCAGCCGGTCGCGCAGATCCGGGTCGGCGACGCGGTGCGCACCGTGCGCGCGGTCTCGGCCGGCCAGGTCACCGCGGTCAGCGCGCAGCCCGGCTCGGTGGTCGCCACCGGCGCCGACCTCGCCACCGTCCAGCGGATCGCCAGGGCGGGCGAGCCGCTGATCGCCATGGTGTACGCCCCGGCGGCCAAGGCCTCCGGGATCAGCGCGGGCCAGTCCGTCGACCTCACCGTGCAGACCGTGCCCACCCAGCAGTACGGCGTACTGCGCGGCAAGGTGCTCGCGGTGGCCCGCGCACCGCAGACCAGGCAGCAGATCACCGACTTCCTCGGCGACCCGGCGCTGGCCGGGCAGTACACCCAGGACGGGCAGCCGCTCGCGGTGGTGGTGGAGCTGGACCGCGACCCGGGCAGCAGGTCCGGCTACCGCTGGTCCCGCGAGCCCGGCCCGCCGTACCCGATCGACAGCACGACCCAGGTGTCCGCGTCGATCCAGCTCAGCTCCCAGCACCCGATCGATTGGCTCCTCCCGTGACGGCCCCCGACCGCCGCAACCCGGACCGCCCCGCGCCCTCCGAGGAGCCCGCCGGCTACGGCGACTACTCCGCCTACGCGGCGGCGTACGACACCGCGGACCCCGCCGAACTCTCCGGCCCCGCCACGGGCCCCACCCCCCGGGTCCCCGCCCAGCCCCCGGCCCCGGAGGGCTACGGCACCCCGGCACCGTCCGGCTACGGGACGCAGCCCACGGGCTACCCGCAGCCGCAGGAGTACGCGCGGCCGCAGGAGCAGGAGTACACGCAGCCGCAGGAGTACGCGCAGTCGCAGCCGCAGGCCTACGCGCAGCCGCCCGCGTATCCGCAGCAGCCGCAGGTCTACACGCAGCCGCAGGACTACCCCCAGCCCCAGGAAAGCCCGGCCTCGCCCGGCCGCGGCGAGGCGTACCCCGCACCCGCGCCCGCACCCGGCCCCGACGCCCCTCTCGGCCCCATATCCGGCCCCGGCCGCAGCCATCGCCCGGCGCCCGCCCGCAGCACCCCCGAGAGCCCCGAGAGCCCTGCGGCCCCCACGGCCCCCGTCGCCCCGCGCCCCGCCGCCCCGTCCGGCGCCGCGCCGGCCCCGCCCCCGCCCCGCAGGCCGGGGAGCGGCCGCGCCGGCCCCGCCCCCGCCGCCTCCTCAGCTCCCCGCGCCGACCTTCCGCCCGCCCCCGGAGCCGCCCGCCACCGCCCCGGCGGCTCCGCCGCGCCCCCGGCGCCCCAGCCGCGCGCCGACCGCCGCCGCAGGCAGGCGCCGTCCCCCGCGCCCCGCGCGGTCGCTCCGCCCGGCGCGGGCGCACCACGAGCATCCTTCAGATGGAGGCCGTCGAATGCGGCGCCGCCGCGCTCGGCATGGTCCTCGGCCACTACCGCCGGCACGTCCCCCTGGAAGAGCTCCGGATCGCCTGCGGGGTGTCCCGGGACGGTTCCCGGGCCAGCAACATCCTCAAGGCGGCCCGCGGCTACGGCCTCACCGCCAAGGGCATGCAGATGGACCTGTCGGCGCTCGCCGAGGTCCGCGCCCCGGCCATCCTCTTCTGGGAGTTCAACCACTTCGTCGTCTTCGAGGGCTTCGGCCGGCGCCTCGGCCGCCGCGGCGTCCGGCTCAACGACCCCGCCCGCGGCCGGCGCTTCGTCACCCCGGAGGAGTTCGACACCAGCTTCACCGGCATCGTCCTCACCTTCGAGCCGGGCCCCGACTTCCGTCCCGGCGGCCGCCGTCCGGGCATCGCCGGCGCCATGCCGACCCGGCTCCGCGGCACCTCCGGGACCATGCTCGCCGCGGTCGCGGCCAGCTTCCTGCTGGTCCTGGTCGGCGCCGCCAGCCCGGCGCTCAGCCGCACCTACATCGACTCCTTCCTGATCGGCGGCCAGACCTCGCTGCTGCCCGTCCTCTTCGCGGGAATGGCGGCCACCCTCCTGCTGACCGTGGTGCTGACCGCGCTCCAGCAGATGAACCTGCTACGCGGCCGGATCATCTCCTCCACCCTCACCAGCGCCCGCTTCCTGGGGCACCTCCTCCGGCTGCCGGTGACCTTCTTCGCCCAGCGCAACCCGGCCGACCTGGTACAGCGCCTGCAGTCCAACGACTCGGTCGCCGAGACCCTCGCCCGTGACCTCGCCTCGGCCGGAGTGGACGCGGTGATCGTCGTCCTCTACGCGATCCTGCTGTGGACCTACGACCCCCAACTCACCCTGCTCGGCATCGGGGTGGCCCTCTTCAACGTCCTCGCGCTGCGGATCGTGGTCCGGATCCGGGCCACCGGCGTCCACAAGCTCCGCGCCGACACCGCCCGGCTGACCAACACCGCCTACAGCGGCCTCCAGCTGATCGAGACCATGAAGGCCACCGGCGGCGAGTCCGGTTACTTCCGCCGCTGGGCCGGTCAGCACGCGCTCACCCTGGAGAACCAGCAGCGGCTCGGTGTGCCCAGCGCCGTCCTCAGTGTGGTCGCCCCGCTGCTGGCCTCGCTCAACTCCGCGCTGATCCTGCTGATCGGCGGCCTGCGCGCGGTCGAGGGGCACATCTCCATCGGCCTGCTGGTGGCCTTCCAGTCCCTGGTCACCTCGTTCACCGCCCCGGTCAACCGGCTCAACGGGGTCGCCGGCCGGATCCAGGACTTCGCCGCCGACGTGGCCCGCCTCAAGGACGTCGAGTCCTTCCCGGCCGAACCGGGCACCGGCAGCGGCCCCGGCGACGCCTCCGTGACCCGCCTCGACGGCCACGTCGAGCTGGACGCGATCACCTTCGGCTACAGCCCGCTGGACCCGCCGCTGCTCAAGGAGTTCTCGCTGCAGGTCGGCCCCGGCCGCCAGGTCGCCCTGGTCGGCGGCTCGGGCAGCGGCAAGTCCACCGTCTCCCGCCTGATCTCCGGCCTCTACCAGCCGTGGGAGGGGGTGATCCGGATCGACGGCCGCCGGATCTCGGACATTCCGCGCGGCTCCCTGGCCGCCTCCGTCTCCTTCGTGGACCAGGACGTCTTCCTCTTCGAGGGCACCATCCGGGACAACGTCGCCCTGTGGGACCCGTCCATCTCCGACGAGGCCGTGATCGCCGCCCTCCGCGACGCCGCCCTGGACGACGTGGTGGCCCGCCGGCCCGGCGGCATCCACGCCGCGGTCGAACAGGACGGCCGCAACTTCTCCGGCGGTCAGCGGCAGCGCCTGGAGATCGCCCGTGCCCTCGTCCGCCGACCCAGCGTCCTGGTCCTGGACGAGGTCACCAGCGCCCTGGACGCCGAGACCGAACTCGCCATCATGGACAACCTCCGCCGCCGCGGCTGCGCCTGCGTGATCATCGCCCACCGCCTCTCCACCGTCCGGGACAGCGACGAGATCGTCGTCCTGGACCGCGGCACCGTCGTCGAACGCGGCCGGCACGACGAACTCGTCGCCGCCGGCGGCCCGTACGCCCAGCTGGTCCGGGAGCGCTGACATGACCTCAGAGATCCCGCAGATCACCGGCCACCAGGCGCCGCCCGCCCAGGACCCGATGGTCCAGGACCCGGCACTCCAGGACCAGGCACTCCAGGACCCGGTGCTCCAAGACCCGGTGCTCCAGGCCCTGGACGGCATGGGCGGCCCGGTCGACCTGACCGGCGTCCGCACCCTTCCGCTGGAAGGCCCCCAGGTCCTCTGGCTAGTCACCGCAGGAGCCCTGGACCTCTTCGCGGTGGACGCCGAGGCCCAGGGCCGCTGGCACTACCTCGGCCGGCTGGAGGCCGGGGCGCTGCTCCTCGGACCGGTCGACGGCCCCCGGCACACCCTGATCGCCCGCCCCACCCAGGAGGGCGCGGTCCGCCGGATCCAGCTCCGCGAGCTCTACCCCGGCTACCAACCGCCGCTGCAGTACACGGAGTTCGGCGAGCCGGTGGCCACCCTGCTGGACCAGGCCTGCGAGCACGGACTGGCCCGCAGCCTCCGCGTCCTCTTCGACCCCTCGGTGGACGGCCTGGCCGACCCGGCCGGGGGCGGCCCGGGCGCTCTCGCCACCGCCGACGACGGCATCGAATGGCTTCCGGTCCACCCCGGCAGCCTTCAGTACGGCTCCGCGTACAGCGCGGACTGCGCCCAGGACCTGCTGATCGACGGCGGCCTCTGGGAGCGGATGGTCGACCAGCAGTCCCGCCTCCGGCACGCCCTGGACCGCTGGATCGAGCGCCTGGAGCGGGCCCACGAGGACCGCGCCGCGGCAGGTCTGGCGGCAGGCCGGGACGCCCGCGCCGACGCCGACGAGAACCTGATCGCGGCCATCCGCCGGGGCAGCCGCACGGCGGGCCAGAGCGCGGGCCGCCGCGGCGGCCGGGCCGCGGCGGACGAGGGTGCCGTGCTCGCCGCCGCCCGCCTGGTCGGCGAGGCCGCGGGGATCACCGTCGAGGCGCCGGCCTCCGGGGCCGCCGGGGGAGGGGGCGGCCGGATCGACCCCGTGGAGCGGATCGCCCTCGCCTCCGGCTGCCGGATCCGCGAGGTCAAGCTCGCCGGCAACTGGTGGAAGGAGAACGCGGGCCCCCTCCTCGGCCTCCGCCGCACCGACTCCCGGTCCGCCCCCGAGGGCGAGGAGACGGAGTCCGGCCGGCCGGTCGCCCTCCTCTGGCGCCGGGGCCGCTACGAGGCCGTGGACCCGGCCGCCGGCACCCGCACCCGCCTCGGCGCGGACGCCGCCCGCCGCTACGCCTCCCGCGCGGTGATGTTCTACCGCCCGCTGCCCACCCGCCCGTTGAGCCCCCTCCGGCTGGCCGGGTTCGCCTTCCACGGCAACCGCTCGGACCTCCGCAACCTCGTGATCGGCGGCCTGGTCGCGGTCCTCCTCGGCACCCTGGTCCCGCTCGCGACGGGCCGGGTGCTCGGCGAGTACGTCCCCCACGCCGAGAAGAACCCGATCGTCCTGACCGCCGTGGCCGTGATCGCAGCCACCGTCGTCTCCGCCTTCTTCTCCCTCCTGGAGAACGTCGCCGTCCTCCGCATCGAGGGACGGATCGAGGCGACCCTGCAGTCGGCGATCTGGGACCGCGTGCTGCGGCTGCCCACCCGCTTCTTCGCCGGCCGCTCGACCGGCGAACTGGCCAGCGCCGCCATGGGCATCAGCAGCATGCGCCGGGTGCTCTCCGGGATCAGCTCGGTCACCGTGCAGGCCGGCACCATCGGCATGGTCAACCTGGTCATGCTGCTCTGGTTCAGCGTGCCGCTGACCCTTCTGACGCTGGCCATGCTGGCCGTGATCGCGGCCGTCTTCCTCTCCCTCGGGCTGCGCCAACTCTGGTGGCAGCGCAAGCTGGTGGTGCTCAACAACAAGCTCAACAACCGCGCCTTCCAGACCCTCCGCGGCCTGCCCAAGCTACGGGTGGCCGCCGCCGAGAGCTTCGCCTACGCCGCCTGGGCCGAGGAGTTCGCCAAGAGCCGGGAACTCCAGCAGCGGGTCGGCCGGATGAAGAACATCATCTCGATCACCAACGCGGTCTACCTCCCGCTGGCCACCTTGATCATGTTCATGGTGCTGGCGGGACCGGCCCGGGGCAGCCTCTCCGCCAGCGCCTTCCTGACCTTCAACAGCGCCGTCACCATGCTGCTGACCTCGGTCACCCAGGTCACCAACGCGCTGATCTCGGCGGTCTCCGTGCTGCCGATGTACGAGCAGGTGAAGCCGATCCTCCGGGCCGCCCCCGAGGTCCCGGCCGGCGCGGTCGCCCCCGGCGAGCTCACCGGCGCCGTCGAGGCCCGCTCCCTCACCTACCGCTACTCGGCGGACGCGCCCCTGGTCCTGGACGACGTCACCTTCTCCGTCCAGCCGGGCGAGTTCGTCGCCGTCGTCGGCGCCAGCGGCTCCGGGAAGTCCACCCTCCTCCGCCTTCTGATCGGCTTCGACGCGCCGACCTCGGGCGCGGTCCTCTACGACGGCCAGGACCTCTCCGCCCTCGACCAGTCGATGGTCCGCCGGCAGTGCGGAGTCGTCCTGCAGAACGCCCAGCCGCTGACCGGCTCCATCCTGGACTGTATCTGCGGCACCGAGCAGTTCACCCTCGAAGAGGCCTGGCAGGCCGCGGAGATGGCCGGCCTGGCCGACGACATCCGCGCCATGCCGATGGGGATGCACACCGTCCTCTCGGACGGCGGCGGCTCGGTCTCCGGCGGCCAGCGGCAGCGCCTGATGATCGCCCAGGCCCTGATCCGCCGCCCCCGGATCCTCTATCTGGACGAGGCGACCAGCGCCCTGGACAACGCGACCCAGCGCATCATCATCAACTCCACCCGCGCGATGAAGACCACCCGTATCGTCATCGCCCACCGCCTCTCCACCATCCTCGACGCCGACCGCGTCCTGGTCCTGGACGCCGGCCGGGTGGTCCAGCAAGGCCCCCCGGCCACCCTCCTCGCCGACCCCACCGGCCCCTTCCACGCCCTGACCCGCCGCCAACTCGCCTAGCCGGGGCTGCCGCCCGGGAGCCCCGCGGGCCCGTTCTCGCACGCAAAAGGGGCGGGGCTCGGGGCGGAGAACCAGCACGCCCCGAGCCCCGCCCCGCGCTCAGCGCGAAAGCGAGGACCCGACCTACCCCATCGGCGCCGGCTGCGCCGGCTGCTCCATCTCCACCCCGATGGCACCCAGGTAGGCGCCAAGCACCAGCCGGGCGACCCCGGGGTACGCCCCCAGCGGCGCAGCCAGCGGGCACCCGGCCTCCTCGGCCGCGGCCTCAAGTGCCCCCGGCCGAGCCTCCGGGCCGATCAGGAACGGCGCCAGCGCCGGCCGCGCACACCCCGCCGCCCGCAGCTGCTCGACCGCGGCCGCGACCGACCCCGGCACGTCCAGCGCGGCCGCCAGCACCGGCACGGCCAGCCGCGCGGCCAGCAGCACCCCGGTCACCGACTGGGCCTGCTGCATGCCTTCGTGGCCGCCGACGGTGGCCAGCACGACCCCGTCCGCGGCGGTGTTGATGGTGAAGAGCCGCGCCCGGTCCGCCCGGGCCAGCCCCGCCTCGGAGAGCCGCACATGGACGGCCTCGGCGAGCAGCGGATGCGGGCCCAGGACGTCGACCAGCTGCGCCCCGGAGCCCGCCAGCGCGGCCTCCACGGCGTTGTGGACGTCCCCCGCGGGCCCCGCCAGCAGCGGCACCACGATCGGCGGCGGCAGCTCGGCGTCCCGCGCCTGCGCGAGCAGCTCGGTGATCAGCGGGTAGTCCCGCGGGTCGAGTTCGGCGGCCCCGGCGGACTCCTCGACCGCCGGTGCCCCCTCGACTGGCGCGGCCGGTTCGGCCGACGCGGTCGGCTCACCGTCGACCGAAACCCCAGAATCCGACTCGGAGCCCCCCTCGACTGGATCGCCCCCACCGGTGCCGGCGCCACCATCCGCGGCGGCCGGCCGGCTCAGATACCCGGCCCGGATGTCGATCCCGAACTGCTCTCCGCGGACCACGGAGACGATCTCCTCGACGACCGCCCGGACCTCGGGTCCCGCCGGCGCCGGGATGGCGAGCAGGAGTGACGGCGCGCCCGCGGGTATCTCGGGCCGTTCCGGACGGCGGTGGCGCCCCCGCGCTCGGGAGCCGGGCGTGCGGACGGGCAACGGCGTGCCCGGATTGGCGGCAGAGCTCATGACGGACGATGGTAGGTCATACGCACGGTCCGCCGCCGCGCGGTCGGCAGGTCCGCGCCCTCGACATCGCTCCGCACCTCGGGAACCGCTGTGCCGACCATGCCGTGCCCATGCGGTGCCCATGCCGTGCCCATGTGTCGATCATGGAACGCGCACATCCGAACGGCGGAGTGGTGCGCCTCACACCGCCGATTTCGCCTCGCCGCCACCGCTCCGTCCGCCTTTCGCTGTTGACGCTACGTCACCGTTTCCACCGTTTCCGGTGATCATTTGCGACCGAATCGCATCGGCCCTTCGTGATCTCGCCCGAGGGCCACCACAGAGCGTCGCCGGTCCGACCCGATTTGCCCACTTACGAACCGTCAACAACCAAGCTCCGCATGGAAGTTGTCACCCTGGGTACAAGCACGTGCACAAGCACAAGCGCATGCACGTGCAGTTGCACAAGCGCTATCATCACGTGCTGTGAGGCGGGTACCCAGTCCCGAGGGAGAGTAGTGATGCGCCAGCCGTACAACGGCATGTCAGCGGCCGAAATATCCGGCGTGACCTGGCAGAAGAGCCGGCACAGCAACTCGCAGGGGCAGTGCGTCGAGCTCGCCCGGCTTCCCGGCGGCGACGTCGCCGTCCGCAACTCCCGTTTCCCCGAGGGCCCGGCACTCGTCTACACCCGTGCCGAGATCGTCGCCCTTCTTCTCGGGGCCAAGGACGGAGAGTTCGACCACCTGGTCGGAGTGGCCGACTGATCCAGGACCCCCAGCGATCGCAGCACGAGAACCCGCTCTCCGACGGGGCCGCCGGCGGTACCACCCGCCGCAGGCGGCCCCGTTCGCGTCTGCGGCGTCCGCGGGCGCCGGAGTGGCGCATCGGGGACACCGGGATTTCGGGGACACAAGAACAAGGAGAAGCGGCGGCGAAGCCCGCCCTGCCCGACCGCGCTCCTCGGTCGCGGTCGGGCAGGGCGGGAGATCCGGTGCGGTTCAGCCGCCGGCGTGCGAAGGGTCCATGAAGAGGGCCCAGACGACCTTGCCGGCCGCCACGGGGTGCCATCCCCAGGACTGGCTGAACGAGGCCACCAGCTGCAGGCCGCGTCCGGACTCCGACTCGAAGTCCAGGCATCCCGGCTTGCGGGCGACCGGCCCCGCGCTGCTCGGGTCGCTCACCGCGCAGACCACCTGCGGTTCGCGGCGGACCAGGCTGAGTCTTATCGGCAGGGTTCCGGGGGTCGGGGGGGCGGAGCCGGGCATCTGCAGTCCGACTCCATGGCGCAGGGCGTTGGTGACCAGTTCGGAGGCCACCAGGGCGACGTCGTCGAACAGGGCGTCAAGTCCCCAGCGCCGCAAGGTGCTCCGGGTGAACTCACGCGCATGCCGGACCGAGTCGTGGCGAGGGGTGAGAGTGCAGCTGACCACGTCCGGGTCGGCCGCCACCGCCGGGCTCGCGCCCATGAAGAGCTCCTCCCATAAGGGCGCTGACACCGCTGGACCCGCGGGGCTCATCCGGGGGACACCTCCGAGCTGCCACCAGGCTTCCAGTGGGCGTGCATGTGCACGTGCACCATGGTCCTCTCTGCACACATCAGATGCAAGAGCCGATTCACGTGCATGTGGGGTTAGTGCATCTGCGCGCGCGGATGCACGTGCACGCGGTACCGTCCTCTCTAGCAGCGAAGATCCGCGGACCGGCACCCTTCGCAGCCGGAAAGTGGCAGACTGTGCGCTGATTTCTTCGGGTGGAGGTTCGACGGATGACGACGGTTCAGTCGGGGAGCGGCTCGATGGTGCGCCGCATTCTCCTCGGCTCACAGCTGCGCCGGCTCCGGGAGGCGAAGGGGATCACCCGCGAGGACGCGGGATACGCGATCAGGGCTTCCGAGTCGAAGATCAGCCGCATGGAACTGGGACGGGTCAGCTTCAAGGAGCGTGACGTGGCGGACCTCCTCAGTCTTTACGGGATCGACGATGTCGACGAGCGCGAGGCCCTCCTCGGGCTGGTCCGCGAGGCGAACAAGTCGGGCTGGTGGCACAGCTTCAGCGACGCCATGCCCAACTGGTTCCAGACCTTCGTCGGACTGGAGGAGGCCGCGTCCCTGGTCCGCACCTACGAGGTGCAGTTCATCCCCGGTCTGCTGCAGACCGAGGAGTACGCGCGGGCCATCATGAACCTCAACCGCCCCGGGCTCGCCGAGGAGGAGGTCGCCCGCCGGATCAACCTCCGGATGCGCCGGCAGAAGCTCCTCGAGGACGGCTCGGGCCCGCGGCTCTGGGCGATCATCGACGAGGCCGCGCTGCGCCGCCCGGTCGGTGGCCCGAAGGTGATGAAGGGGCAGATCCAGAAGCTGATCGACGCCTCCGAGCTGCCCAACGTGGTGGTGCAGGTGATGCCCTTCCGGTTCGGCGGCCACGCGGCCGAGAGCGGGGCGTTCACCATCCTCCGCTTCCCCGACGAGGACGTCTCCGACGTCGTCTACATCGAGCAGCTGACCAGCGCGCTCTACCTGGACAAGCGGGACGACGTGGACCAGTACATCCAGGTGATGGAGCGCCTCTCGGTGGACAGCCAGCCCCCGGACACCACGCCCGACCTCCTCGCGGACATCCGCAAGGACTTCTGAGCCGGGCGGCCGCCCCGCGGCGCCGCCCGGCCGGGCTCTACTCCACCCGCCCGCCGGGCGCCGCCGCGTCCACCGGCCCGACCTCCACCGGCCCGACCTCCACCGTCTCCGCCGCAGCCCACGGCAGCTCCGCCGGCGGAAGATAGGGCTTCCGCCCGACCAGCGGGTCCAGCCCGTAGCGCGCGTACAGATCCGCCCGGATCGGCAGCAGCGGGGTCTCCGCGTTCGGCAGCAGCAGCCCCATGCAGCCGCCCATCAGGGCGCTGCGCAGCACGGCGTGCTCCGCCACCGGATCGCGCGAGCCGGTCCGCCCCGCCAGCACCCCCTGCAGCAGCCGGCCGAGCTGCTGCTGCTCCGGGTCCTCGACGAAGCCGTCCGCGTCCGGGGCGAGGATGAACGCCAGGTGGGTGCGCATCAGCAGCGGCCGCACCACCGCGATCCCGAGGATCGCGTCGATGGTGCGGGACATCCGCTCCTCCGGCCCGGCGTCCGCGGGGAGATCGTCCAGCGCGGCCCCGAGGGTCAGATGCATCAGCCGGTGGACGGCGTTCTGCAGCAGATACCGCTTGCTGGGGAAGTAGTACGAGACCAGCCCGCGGGCCACGCCGGCGCGCTTGGCGATGTCGCCGAGGGTGGTCTCGCCGTATCCCCGCTCTCCGACCAGCTCCACGGTCGCCTGCATGATGCTCTGGCGAGAACGTGTTCGCATCGCCTCGTTGACTGCTGCGCGCCTTGGTGACATCGTTCTCCGTACGCTGATTGGCTGCCAGCCAATATACTGTGCAAGCCACTCGGCCGGAGTACGGCGGCGCTGACACGGGGGATCAGCGCCGCCTTCTTCGGTTTCCCCGAGCGAAGGCGGGGGAGTGAGCGGTCAGCGGCGTCCGGCCGCCCGCGCCGGCTCCCGGCGCGCGGCCCGCGAGGCCACCGCCCCGCTGGGGCGGCGGATGCCGCCGGCGACGGCCCGGCCGGCCGAGGGCGCCCCCTCGACGGTCTTCGCCGCCTCCAGCACGCAGGCGTCCGGCAGGGCGGGATGGCGCCCGATCACCACCACGCCGAGGACGATGCAGAGCAGCCCGATCGCCTCCCAGGCCATCGCCCCCGGGGTGACCCGCAGCCGGTCGCCCAGGAAGCCGACCCCGCAGGCGATCCCGGCCAGCGGCTGGGCCGCGGTCAGCGCGGGCAGCGACATCTTCAGCGGCGCGGACTCGAAGGCGCTCTGCACCAGGACCAGCCCGACCACGCCGATCCCCACCACGGCGTACGGCTGCCAGCTGGTGACGGTCAGGGCCAGGCCGCCGTGGTCGAAGCGGATGCTGGTCAGCCGGGTCAGCGCGTCCTGCAGGCCGTAGAGCAGCCCGGCGGCCAGGGCGAGCAGCGTGGCCTCCTCGAAGACCGGCAGCCGCTTGGCGATCGAGACCAGCAGCAGGCCGAGGCCGGCCACCACCCCGAAGACCAGCCAGTGCCGCAGCGCGTCCGCCTCCACGCCGCCGCCCTGCGGCTGGCCGGCCATGATGAACGTGGTCACGCCGCCGGCCAGCAGGAGCACGCCGCCCCAGCCGGCCCGGCCCAGGGTCTGTCTGGTGAGCAGCCGGGCGGAGCCCATGGCGAACAGCAGGTTCGTCGCCAACAGCGGTTCCACCAGCGAGATCCGGCCCTGCGCCAGCGCCATCGCGCTGAGCACCTGGCCGATCACCATGAAGAGGATGCCGAGCAGCCATTCCGGCACCCGCATCAGGTCGAGGAGCAGCCGGAAGGACAGGATGTCGGCCCGCGGAGCGCGCTGCGCCGCGTGCTGCTGGAGCACGAAACCCAGGCCCAGGAAGAGGGCCGCGCCCACTCCCAGCAAGAAGACCGTCACGCTCGAATCACCCGACTACGTACCACGCCCCGGCCAGCCGACGGCACCGGGTACTCGGCCACGGACAGTTCCTCAGAAGAGTAGCGCGGGAGTTCGCGATCGGACTCCTGCTTGCGTCAGCCGGAGGACCCCACGCCACCCCCGCCCCACGGCCTGACGAGGCCCAACACCCGTACACCGCGACGTTCTGAGGCCCCATCACCCTCACCCGATTCTCATCCCCCCGAAAGGTCCCCCCTGGTGATGACGCCTGCCCGGCACTCCGTGGTTCAGCCCTTCCGGGGGCCCGGCGATGGCTAGCCGCGGAACAGCAGCGCACGCAGCCCCGGCGCCAGCGCCAGGACGATCGGCACGGCCGGGGCCGCCACCGCGGCGGCCGTCAGCCGCAGCCGCCGGGCCAGCGACAGCCGCCGCTCCCCGGCCAGCAGCCGGTCCACCCGGTGCGGCAGCTCGGAGAGATGACGCGGGTAGCAGCCGCCGAAGACCCCGCGCGCCTCGTTCAGCTCCACCAGCGCCAGCGCGGTCGCCAGCCGCCCGTGCCGACGTGACGCCGCGTCATCGGCGGCCAGCTCCACCAGCCGGCCGGTCTCGTCAAGGAAGTCGGTGAAGATCCGCGCCCCGGGAAAGGCCGAGGCCAGCGCCTGCGCGCTCTGCAGCAGCCAGTGGTGGCGCGCCCGCACGTGGCCGCGCTCATGGGCGAGGACGGCGGCCAACTCGCGGTCGGAGAGCCGCCGCAGCGCCCCCGTGGTGACCACCAGGTGCGCGGCGGGACCGGGCAGCGACCAGGCCTCCGCGGCGGAGTTCTCCAGCACCACCAGCCGCTCTCGCTCACGCGGCCCGCGGCCGCGGCGCCCGCCTCCGGGAGCGCCGTCCGTCTCCAGAGCCCGTGGCAGCCTCGGCGCACGCTCCGTCAACTCGCTTGCCCGGCGCCGCCGCCAAGCCCGCTGCCCGCGGAACTCGGAGTTCAGCGCGAGAAGGGTGCGGACGCCGCCGAACGCGAGGAGCACGGCCCCGGCCGCCACCCACTGCCGCGCCCAGACGATCCCGTACGCGGCGGCCACGCTGCGCGGGGCCCCGGTGAAGAGGATCGCGTGGGCGGCAGGCCAGGCCGCGGCCAGGCTCAGCGCGAGGGAGAGGGCGCAGCTCAGCAGCACCGCGCCGACCAGCGCCTGCCACAGCAGCAGGCCGAGCACGGGCTCCCGGTCCGTCCAGCGGGCGCCGGTGAGCACCACCGGACCGCTCCAGGCCAGCACGACGCACGCCACCAGAAGAAACGGCAGCACGCTCATCGCGGACCTCCACGGAGCCGTACCAGGGGCGCGCAGCACCGCGCGCACCGCCCAACCTAGGCGCCGCCCGCCGCAGGCGGTACCGCTTTCCCCGCAGGCGTGATCGACGCCACGCCGCGCTCAGAGCGCCAGCAGCATGGACAGCATCGACAGCCCCATCGCCATCCGGCACACCTCCGGCCCGCGACCCCGCCGAACAGCGCCCCGGGCGGACCCCCCGGATCCCGGACGGCGGCGCCCGCGGAGACCAGCCGGCAGCCCTGCCACACCGCGTACCCGCCGAAGAAGAGGAGCAGCGCCCCGGTCACCGCGGGCACCCCGGCGGCCTGGGCCGGCATCCCGGCCATCCCGGCCATGCCCGCCATGCCGTCCGTCCCGTGTGTCCCGTCCAGCGCCCGGGCCGCCGCCACCGCCATGTAGACCATCGCCGCCATCCCCACCACGTGGTAGAGGTGGTGCGCCCGGTGCGGGCGGCGCCCGCAGCCCGCGCGCGGCAGCCGCACGCGCCCCGGAGACGCCTCCAGCGCCGCTACCGCCCCGGCCACCAGGACCCACAGCAGCGCCGCCCCGAACACCCCCGCCCAGATCGCCACCGGTACCCGCATCCCCAGCCCGCCCGGGACCGCCATCACCACCATCCCGGCGGCCATCAGCCCCTCGGCCGCGTCGGCGTGCCGCTCCGCCGCCTCCCTCGGCGCCCGCGAGCAGAGCCGTGCCACGCAGTACGTCCCGATCGCTCCGCAGAGCGCGACCAGCAGCCAGCCCACCGCCGCGGGTTCGTGCATCGGCTCCTCCGTGCTCGCGGGACCTCACGATCAACCCTCGACGAGCAGGTTCCCCTCCAGCAGGGGCGCAGAAGGGGGCGCACGGAAGCAGCCCGGCCGACGACCCCGGCCGACGACCCCGGCCGACGACCCCGCCCGAGTCCCCGGCGCTAGGGGCGGTCGCTAGGGGCGGTACCGCATGGGATGGTCCGCCGGGACCTCCACGACGCAGATCCGCACCCCGTCCGGATCCGCGAGCCACATCTCCAGCAGCCCCCACGGCTCCCTGCGCGGCTCGCGGAGGATGTCCGCGCCGGCCTCGGTGATCTGCCGCCGGGCCTCCTCGATGTCCGGGACCTGGAGCCACAGCCGCATCCCCGGCCCGGCGGGCGACTCCGGCGGTTCGGTTCGCCCGGACACCTCCAGGTAGCCCCCGCCCAGGAAGAAGACCGTGCCGCGCTCCTCCCACGGCCCGAACTCCCGGTAGATCTCCAGCCCCAGGACGTCCCGGTAGAAGGCACGACTGCGCTCCAGGTCGGTCGGGCGCAGCAGGATCCGACTGCTCAGTACGTGAACCATCGCCCCACGCTAGGGCGGGCCCCCCGGCGGCGCGAGACAGCGCCTTCCGGATGGCCGCAGGGTTCCCCCTGGGGATGACCCCACCGTCTCCCGTACTCCCAGAGGAGTACACGCGCTCGATCGTGCGTCAGCGGGACTACCCGACCGGCTGCCGTGAATCATTCCCCGGTCGCTCTTCCTGGGCGAATCCCCTCGTTAGCTTGGATCCGCCCCCGTAACGACCGGTGGTCCCCACCGGCCGGTGATCTCCCACCGGTGACCGAACGGAAGAACGGCGGAAGAACCTTGGGCGAGCTGATCTCACTCCCTGCACAGCGCCGCGGCACGCGTCGTGGCCGGCGCCTGCGGGCCGCCGCGCAGGGGGCGACTCCGGCCGGAGCCGGCCGCCCCGCCCCGTCCCCCCGCGCGGTGATCTTCTCCGCCCGGGTCGGCGCGGGACACGACGCGGTCGCCGCCGAGCTGGCCGCCCGCCTCGGCGAGGCCGGAGTAGAGGTCGAGCGCTGCGACTTCCTGGACACCCTGCCCGGCCCGGTGGGCCGCATGGTGCTCAACTCCTACCAGCGGATGCTGTCCAGCGCCCCGTGGTCGTGGACCGCGCTCTACCGCGCGATCGACAACGGCCCCGCGGTGCGGCTGCAGGCCCGCCTGGTCACCATGCTGGCCGGCCGCGCCATGCGCCGCCGGGTCGCGGGCACCTCCAAGGCGTCCGGGGGAACCAGGGCCGCGGGGTTCTCCGGGGCCGCTGCCGCCGCCGGCCAGGTGCGCCGCCCCACGGTCGCCGTCGCCACCTACCCGCTGGCCGCGCAGGCCCTCGGCCGGATGCGGGCGCAGGGCAGCCTGGACGTCCCGGCGGTCACCTACCTCACGGACTTCTCGGTCCACCGGGTCTGGGTCGCCGAGGGCGTGGACCGCAACCTCGCGGTGCACCAGGTGCCCGGCGCGCAGGCGCAGGAGGCCGGCGCGGCCGGGGTCACCGTGGTCGCCCCCGTCGTCGACCGCCGCTTCACCCCCGGCACCCCCGCGCTGCGGGCCGCCGCCCGCGTCCGCTGGGGCCTGCCCCAGGACGCCCGCCTGGCCCTGCTGGTCGGCGGCTCCTGGGGGGCCGGCGAGATCGAGCGCACGGTCGCCGACATCGAGGCCACCCGCACCGGCACCACCTGCGTGGTGGTCTGCGGCCGCAACGAGGAGCTGCGCGAGCGCCTCCTCGCCTCCGGCCTCCGGCACGTCCACGGCTGGGTGGAGGACATGCCCTCGCTGATGCACGCCGCCGACGTCCTGGTGCAGAACGCGGGCGGGATCTCGGTACTCGAAGCGGTGAATTCCGGGCTGCCGGTGATCACCTACCGTTCGATACCGGGCCACGGCCTCACCAACTCGGCCGCCCTGGACGAGGCGGGCGTGGCCCGCTGGGTGCGCAGCCCGGACGGCCTCGGCGAGGCCCTCGAAGAGGCGTTCCTCACCCACGAGTCATACCGTTCCCCTCACCAGACGGGGGTACGCTCCGTCGTCACGCTCCCCGGTGCGGACCCGGTCGCGGCCGTACTGGAGGCCGCCGGCGTCGGCGCCCGGGGACGCGTGCCGGTCGTCGCGGACGAGAGGAACACCAGCACCATGCCCGGCCCGAGCAGCACCACAGCCTCCTCCGTCGCGGGCACCTCCGCCCTGGCCGCCGTCGCGGAGCAGGCCCGGTGAGGGCGTTCGCCCGCGCCGCGGCCGCCGCGGCCGGCGGTCTGGCGGCGCTCAACGCCGTCCCCGCGCTCACCTCGATCCAGCCCCTCGAACCGCTGCGCACCCGGCTGCTGCCCCGGCTGGCCGGGGTCGGCGACTCCGACCACGTCGCCCTGACCTTCGACGACGGCCCGGACGCCTTCTCCACCCCGCGCTTCCTGGACGCCCTGGACAAGGCCGGCGTCAAGGCCACCTTCTTCCTCCTCGGCTTCATGCTGGAGAAGGACCCGGGCCTGGCGCGGGAGATCGTCGCCCGCGGCCACGAGGTCGGCGTCCACGGCTGGCTCCACCGGCCGATGCTCCTCCGCGGCCCGCTGACCACCAGGGACGACCTGACCAGGGCCCGCGACCTGATCGCCGGCACCACCGGCCGGCTGCCCAGGCACTACCGCCCGCCGTACGGGATCGCCACGGCGTCCGCCCTGTGCGCCGCCCGCGACCTCGGCATGCGCCCGGTGCTGTGGACCAGCTGGGGCCAGGACTGGCGCGCGGCCGCCACCCCGGACAGCGTCTTCGACACCGTCACCGGCAATCTGCGCGGCGGCGGCACGATCCTGCTGCACGACTGCGACTGCACCTCGGCCCCGGCCGCCTGGCGGTCCGCCCTGGGCGCCCTGCCCCGGCTGGTCGAACACTGCAGGGACCGCGGCTGGCGCCTCGGCCCGATCGCCGAGCACGGTCTGCGCCCCGCGTAGCAGGCCCCCGAGCGGCAAGAAGAGCGGTGCGGAGCTCCCTACGGAGCCCCGCACCGCTCTTTCTGCGTTCTGGGCCACCTTGAGCCACAGAACCTTTCGCACTTATGGTGGTCACACCACAGTTCCTATTGCGAAGGCGGGCTATCGATGAAGAATCTCTCGTCGGCGACGACCGTAGCCGCACACCCTGCTTGGCATCGCCTCACCGCGGCGGTGGAGGCGCTGCGTCCGGCCCAGTCCAAGGACGGATCCATCGACTTCGCCGCCGAGGGCGCTCCCGCGCGCTCCGCTGTGGACGCGCTGCTCCGTCAGATCACTGATGCCGTCACCGAGCTCGCCCCGCTCCTGCCGCACGACGAGGCGTACCTCCAGGCCTGCGTCGCCGACCTGGAGCGATGGGGGGCCGACGGCTACGGCGTGCCGGACTTCCTGGACTCCCTGCTGGCCTTCGACCCGGCCGGGCAGCGCGTCGACGGCCGGGAGCATCTGGTCGTCTTCCCGATGTACACCCAGAACGGGAACCCGGACCGGAACCTGGAGGCGGTGCTCTTCAGCGTGGTCTGGCCGGACTGGCTGGCCGGCCTGGAGGCCGAGCGGTTCGACAACCCGATGTTCGTGCCGATCACCTTCACCGGCTTCACCTCCGGATACGACACCAACTCGGCGGTGCTCTTCCCGGAGACGGTCGCGGTCCGCGAGGTGCCGGAACGTTTCTCCTGGGGTGCCATCTTCTGCGACCGCGAGGCCGCCCGCTTCCGCGCCGTCACCTCCTCGGCCGTGGACATCCTCGGCCTCGAACTCCCGGCGGACGCCCGCGACCTGGTCGAGGACCAGCAGACCGCCCAGCAGACCTTCGTCCTCTGGGACCTGATCCACGACCGCACCCACAGCCACGGCGACCTGCCCTTCGACCCCTTCATGATCAAGCAGCGCAGCCCCTTCTGGATGTACGGCCTGGAAGAGCTCCGCTGCGACCTCACCGCCTTCCGCGAGGCCGTTCAGCTGGAGGCCGAGGGACGCCGGGACGGCGACGCCGAGCTCGCCCGGCACGGCCGCAACGTCCAGTACGCGATCCTCTTCGACCGGCTCTTCCGCTTCCCGGTCACCGGCAACCGGGTCCGCAACTACGACGGCCTCGGCGGCCAGCTGCTCTTCGCCTACCTCCACAAGCACGACGCCCTGCGGTGGACCGACAACCGGCTCACCATCGACTGGCAGCGCGCGGTCGAGACCACCAAGCAGCTCTGGACGGAGATCGCCGACCTCTACCGGGACGGCATCGACCGGCCCAAGACCGCCCACTGGCTGGCCGCCTACCAGCTGGTCTCCACCTACCTCACCCCGCACCCGGCCTCCACCTGGGCGCAGGGCCCGCAGGCCCTCCCCTTCGAGGGCCAGCCGGACGCCCGCTCGCTCAACAAGGCGCTCTGCGACGCCGTGCTGCCCGACGAGTTCCCGCTCAGCATGTTCTACGAGGCCCTGTCCAAGAAGCTGCGCGACGTCATCGCCGGCACCAAGGGCATCACCGGATCCGCCCCCGAGGGAGTAGCCGCATGACCACCGCCACCCAGTCGACCGTCGACCTCACCGGGAAGGTCGTCGCCGTGGCCGGGGCCAGCGGCGCCTCCGGCCGCGCCGCCCTCCGCCGACTCGCCGCCGCCGGGGCCGTCGTCTCCGCCGCGGACAACGACGCCGAGCGGCTCGACGCCGTCCTGGAGGCCACCCGGGCCGCCGTCCCCGGCGCCCGAGTCTCCGGCCAGGCCGTCGACCTCCTCGACCCGCAGGCCGCCCGCGACTGGGCGGACCACATCGAGGCCGAGCACGGCCACGTGGACGGGCTGATCCACCTGGTGGGCGGCTGGCGCGGTGGCAAGTCCTTCGACGACACCCACCTCTCCGACTGGGACTTCCTCCAGGACCTGCTGGTCCGCACCGTCCAGCACACCTCGCTGGCCTTCCACGACCCGCTGCTGCGCAGCCCCGCAGGCCGCTACGCCATCGTCAGCGCCGCCGGTGCGGCCAAGCCCACCGCCGGGAACGCCGCGTACGCCGCCGCCAAGGCCGCAGCCGAGGCCTGGACCGGGGCGCTCGCCGACTCCTTCGCCAAGGCGGCGCGGGCGGCCGCCGGCCCCGAGAGCGGCGACCCGGAGCCCGAGCCGACCGCGGCGGCTGCGATCCTGGTGGTCAAGGCCCTGCTCACACCGGAGATGCGAGCGGCCAAGCCGAACGCGAAGTTCGCCGGTTTCACCCCGGTCGACGAACTGGCGGAAGCCTTCGCCGGCCTCTGGAACCGTCCCGCCGCCGAACTGAATGGACAGCACCTGTGGCTCACGCCGCGATGAACGACCCGTTCCACACCCCGACCGACGCGGTCCAGCGCCACGACCCGGAGGTCCGCGGTTTCGCCAGTGACAACTACGCCGGCGTCCACCCGGAGGTACTGGCCGCGATAGCGCTCGCCAACGGCGGCCACCAGGTGGCCTACGGCGGCGACGACTACACGGCGCACCTCCAGGACGTCTTCCGCCGCCACTTCGGCGAGCGCGCCCTGGCCTTCCCGGTCTTCAACGGCACCGGCGCCAACGTGGTCTCCCTCCAGGCGCTGCTGCCGCGCTGGGGCGCGGTGGTCTGCGCCGAGTCCGCCCACATCAACGTGGACGAGGGCGGAGCCCCGGAGAAGACGGCCGGCCTCAAGCTGCTCACCGTCCCCACCCCGGACGGCAAGCTCACCCCCGAGCTGATCGACCGCCAGGCCTGGGGCTGGGGCGACGAGCACCGCTCGCAGCCGCTCGCCGTCTCCCTCGCGCAGTCCACCGAACTCGGCACCTGCTACACCGCCGAGGAGATCCGCGCCATCTGCGACCACGCCCACGAGCGCGGAATGCTGGTGCACGTGGACGGCTCCCGCCTGGCCAACGCGGCGGCCACGCTGGGCGTCCCGATGCGCGAGTACACGACGGACGCCGGGGTGGACATCCTCTCCTTCGGCGGAACGAAGAACGGACTGCTGCTCGGCGAAGCAGTGGTGGTGCTCGACCCGGACGCGGTCTCCGCGCAGTCGCTCGGCTACCTGCGCAAGCTCTCCATGCAGCTGGCGTCGAAGATGCGCTTCATCTCCGTGCAGTTCGAGGCCCTCCTCGGCGGAGACCTCTGGCTGCGCAGCGCCACCCATGCCAACGCCATGGCCAAGCGCCTGGAGACGGCCGTCCGCGAGATCGACGGCGTCGAGATCGTCCGTCCCGTGCAGGCCAACGCGGTCTTCGCGGTGCTGCCCAAGGACGTGACCGAGCGCTTGCAGAAGCGTTTCCGCTTCTACTTCTGGGACGAGCGGACCGGCGAGGTGCGCTGGATGGCCGCCTTCGACACCACCGAGGCGGACATCGACGCCTTCGCCTCGGCCATCGCCGAGGAGATGTCCCGCCGCTAGCCGGCACCGGCACCCGCCTGTCAAGGCGATTTGCCTCCCGGGCCGGCGACCGCGTATTGTCGGGGACTCGCCCACCCCGGAGACCCGGTACGCCTGTGCGCGTACACGGCTCGGGAGGCGAATTCCAGAAACTCCGACTCGGATTTCACTCGCAAGTCGAAATCCGCTAGAGTTTCACGGGTCGGAACGAGGGCCGAAAGGCCCCCGGAAAGACCCGACAGACCCCGGGGAAGCCCGGCGGACGATCTGATAGGCTCGGATCAACCGGAAACGGGAAAAACGAACGAAGCGCCCGGAGGCGCCGGAGGGATACCGGCCCGAAGGAAGCGTCCGTTCCTTGAGAACTCAACAGCGTGCCAAAAGTCAACGCCAGACTATAAAACACCCCGTCTCTGCCGGTCTCGGCAGGGCGAGGTTCCTTTGAAGAATCACAGCGAGGATTCACATCCTCTGCGTGATGCTCTTTTTTAAAGCATTCACGGAGAGTTTGATCCTGGCTCAGGACGAACGCTGGCGGCGTGCTTAACACATGCAAGTCGAACGGTGAAGCCCTTCGGGGTGGATCAGTGGCGAACGGGTGAGTAACACGTGGGCAATCTGCCCTGGATTCTGGGATAACACCGGGAAACCGGTGCTAATACCGGATATGACCCTCCTCCGCATGGTGGGGGGTGGAAAGCTCCGGCGATCCAGGATGAGCCCGCGGCCTATCAGCTTGTTGGTGGGGTGATGGCCTACCAAGGCGACGACGGGTAGCCGGCCTGAGAGGGCGACCGGCCACACTGGGACTGAGACACGGCCCAGACTCCTACGGGAGGCAGCAGTGGGGAATATTGCACAATGGGCGCAAGCCTGATGCAGCGACGCCGCGTGGGGGATGACGGCCTTCGGGTTGTAAACCTCTTTCAGCAGGGAAGAAGCGCAAGTGACGGTACCTGCAGAAGAAGCACCGGCTAACTACGTGCCAGCAGCCGCGGTAATACGTAGGGTGCGAGCGTTGTCCGGAATTATTGGGCGTAAAGAGCTCGTAGGCGGCCTGTCGCGTCGGATGTGAAAGCCCGGGGCTTAACCCCGGGTCTGCATTCGATACGGGCAGGCTGGAGTGTGGTAGGGGAGATCGGAATTCCTGGTGTAGCGGTGAAATGCGCAGATATCAGGAGGAACACCGGTGGCGAAGGCGGATCTCTGGGCCATTACTGACGCTGAGGAGCGAAAGCGTGGGGAGCGAACAGGATTAGATACCCTGGTAGTCCACGCCGTAAACGTTGGGAACTAGGTGTTGGCGACATTCCACGTCGTCGGTGCCGCAGCTAACGCATTAAGTTCCCCGCCTGGGGAGTACGGCCGCAAGGCTAAAACTCAAAGGAATTGACGGGGGCCCGCACAAGCGGCGGAGCATGTGGCTTAATTCGACGCAACGCGAAGAACCTTACCAAGGCTTGACATACACCGGAAACGTCCAGAGATGGGCGCCCCCTTGTGGTCGGTGTACAGGTGGTGCATGGTTGTCGTCAGCTCGTGTCGTGAGATGTTGGGTTAAGTCCCGCAACGAGCGCAACCCTTGTCCTGTGTTGCCAGCGGGTTATGCCGGGGACTCACGGGAGACTGCCGGGGTCAACTCGGAGGAAGGTGGGGACGACGTCAAATCATCATGCCCCTTATGTCTTGGGCTGCACACGTGCTACAATGGCCGGCACAATGAGCTGCGATACCGCAAGGTGGAGCGAATCTCAAAAAACCGGCCTCAGTTCGGATTGGGGTCTGCAACTCGACCCCATGAAGTCGGAGTCGCTAGTAATCGCAGATCAGCATGCTGCGGTGAATACGTTCCCGGGCCTTGTACACACCGCCCGTCACGTCACGAAAGTCGGTAACACCCGAAGCCGGTGGCCCAACCCTTGTGGGGGGAGCCGTCGAAGGTGGGACCAGCGATTGGGACGAAGTCGTAACAAGGTAGCCGTACCGGAAGGTGCGGCTGGATCACCTCCTTTCTAAGGAGCATCTTGGCCGCTACGGCGGTCCAGAGCCACGACGCCGGCGAATGTCCGGCGGTGGTCAGCTCATGGGTGGAACGTTGACTATTCAGTGCCTCAGGGATGGGGACCTCGCTAGTACTGCTCTTCGGGGCGTGGAACGTGAAGGGTCTCTGGTCTGGGGTGTTGGGCGCGCTGTTGGGTCCTGAGGGCACGGCCGTTGGTCGTTCGTTCTCAGTGCCGACCCCATGCTTGGGCTAGGTGGGTGGTTGGTTGTTGCTTGAGAACTGCACAGTGGACGCGAGCATCTGTGGCCAAGTATTTAAGGGCGCACGGTGGATGCCTTGGCACCAGGAACCGATGAAGGACGTGGGAGGCCGCGATAGGCCCCGGGGAGCTGTCAACCGAGCTTTGATCCGGGGGTGTCCGAATGGGGAAACCCGGCGATCGTCATGGGTCGTCACCCGCTGCTGAACGCATAGGCAGTGTGGAGGGAACGCGGGGAAGTGAAACATCTCAGTACCCGCAGGAAGAGAAAACAACCGTGATTCCGGGAGTAGTGGCGAGCGAAACCGGATGAGGCTAAACCGTTTGTGTGTGAGACCCGGCAGGGGTTGCGCAGGCGGGGTTGTGGGAGCGAGCTTGATCGGTCTGCCGGCCGGTCGGTGAGTCAGAAATCGTTGGTGTAGGCGAAGGGCATGTGAAAGGCCCGGCGTAGAGGGTAAGACCCCCGTAGCTGAAACGTCAGCGACTTGCTTGCTTGTTTCCCAAGTAGCACCGGGCTCGAGGAATCTGGTGTGAATCTGGCGGGACCACCCGCTAAGCCTAAATATTCCCTGGTGACCGATAGCGGATAGTACCGTGAGGGAATGGTGAAAAGTACCGCGGGAGCGGAGTGAAATAGTACCTGAAACCGTGTGCCTACAAGCCGTGGGAGCGTCGCGTCGGACTTCGGTCCGGCGTCGTGACTGCGTGCCTTTTGAAGAATGAGCCTGCGAGTTTGCGGTGTGTTGCGAGGTTAACCCGGGTGGGGTAGCCGTAGCGAAAGCGAGTCCGAAGAGGGCGTTTTCAGTAGCACGCTCAAGACCCGAAGCGGAGTGATCTAGCCATGGGCAGGGTGAAGCGCGGGTAAGACCGTGTGGAGGCCCGAACCCACCAGGGTTGAAAACCTGGGGGATGACCTGTGGTTAGGGGTGAAAGGCCAATCAAACTCCGTGATAGCTGGTTCTCCCCGAAATGCATTTAGGTGCAGCGTCGTGTGTTTCTTGCCGGAGGTAGAGCACTGGATAGGCGATGGGCCTGACCGGGTTACTGACCTTAGCCAAACTCCGAATGCCGGTAAGTGAAGCGCGGCAGTGAGACTGTGGGGGATAAGCTCCATGGTCGAGAGGGAAACAGCCCAGAGCATCGACTAAGGCCCCTAAGCGTGTGCTAAGTGGGAAAGGATGTGGAGTCGCAGAGACAACCAGGAGGTTGGCTTAGAAGCAGCCACCCTTGAAAGAGTGCGTAATAGCTCACTGGTCAAGTGATTCCGCGCCGACAATGTAGCGGGGCTCAAGCGCACCGCCGAAGTCGTGTCGTTCAGACATTAGGGCCAACGCCTGTCTGGATGGGTAGGGGAGCGTCGTGTGCCGGGTGAAGCCTCCGCGGAAGCGAGGGGTGGACGGTTCACGAGTGAGAATGCAGGCATGAGTAGCGATTCAGGAGTGGGAAACTCCTGCGCCGATTGACCAAGGGTTCCTGGGTCAAGCTGATCTGCCCAGGGTAAGTCGGGACCTAAGGCGAGGCCGACAGGCGTAGTCGATGGACAACCGGTTGATATTCCGGTACCCGTGGCAGTGCGCCAGCGCTGAACCAGGTGATGCTAAGCCCGTGAAGCCGCCCGGAGGTCTTCGGACCAAAGGGAGTGGTGGAGCCGGCGGACCAAGTCTGTAGTAGGTGAGCGATGGGGTGACGCAGGAAGGTAGTCCAGCCCGGGCGGTGGTTGTCCCGGGGTAAGGGTGTAGGACGTCAGGTAGGCAAATCCGCCTGGCAATAGTCTGAGACCTGATGCCGAGCCGTTGTGGTGAAGTGGATGATCCTATGCTGTCGAGAAAAGCCTCTAGCGAGTGCTGTTGCGGCCCGTACCCTAAACCGACTCAGGTGGTCTGGTAGAGAATACCGAGGCGTTCGGGTGAACTGTGGTTAAGGAACTCGGCAAAATGCCCCCGTAACTTCGGGAGAAGGGGGGCCATTGCTGGTGAGGGGACGTGCTCCCTGAGCTGGTGGTGGCCGCAGAGACCAGCGGGAAGCGACTGTTTACTAAAAACACAGGTCCGTGCGAAGCCGTAAGGCGAGGTATACGGACTGACGCCTGCCCGGTGCTGGAACGTTAAGGGGACCGGTTAGCCTGGATTCGTCTGGGCGAGGCTGAGAACTTAAGCGCCAGTAAACGGCGGTGGTAACTATAACCATCCTAAGGTAGCGAAATTCCTTGTCGGGTAAGTTCCGACCTGCACGAATGGCGTAACGACTTCCTGACTGTCTCGACCACAGGCCCGGTGAAATTGCACTACGAGTAAAGATGCTCGTTTCGCGCAGCAGGACGGAAAGACCCCGGGACCTTTACTATAGCTTGATATTGGTGTTCGGTTCGGCTTGTGTAGGATAGCTGGGAGACGGTGAAGTCGCCACGCCAGTGGTGGTGGAGTCAATCTTGAAATACCAGTCTGGTCGTGCTGGATGTCTAACCTGGGTCCGTGATCCGGATCAGGGACAGTGTCTGGTGGGTAGTTTAACTGGGGCGGTTGCCTCCTAAAGGGTAACGGAGGCGCCCAAAGGTTCCCTCAGCCTGGTTGGCAATCAGGTGGTGAGTGTAAGTGCACAAGGGAGCTTGACTGTGAGACTGACGGGTCGAGCAGGTACGAAAGTAGGGACTAGTGATCCGGCGGTGGCTTGTGGAAGCGCCGTCGCTCAACGGATAAAAGGTACCCCGGGGATAACAGGCTGATCTTCCCCAAGAGTCCATATCGACGGGATGGTTTGGCACCTCGATGTCGGCTCGTCGCATCCTGGGGCTGGAGTAGGTCCCAAGGGTTGGGCTGTTCGCCCATTAAAGCGGTACGCGAGCTGGGTTTAGAACGTCGTGAGACAGTTCGGTCCCTATCCGCTGTGCGCGTTGGAGTCTTGAGAAGGGCTGTCCCTAGTACGAGAGGACCGGGACGGACGAACCTCTGGTGTGCCAGTTGTTCTGCCAAGGGCATGGCTGGTTGGCTACGTTCGGGAGGGATAACCGCTGAAGGCATCTAAGCGGGAAGCCTGCTTCGAGATGAGGACTCCCACCCACGTGTTGGGGTAAGGCTCCCAGTAGACGACTGGGTTGATAGGCCGGGTCTGGAAGCCCTGTGAGGGGTGGAGGTGACCGGTACTAATAGGCCGAGGGCTTGTCCATAGTTGCTCCGCGTCCACTGTGTTGTTCTGAAGAAACAGCCTGCCACAGGCAGATTTCTTCATAGTGTTTCGGTGGTCATGGCGGTCAGGGTACGCCCGGTTACATTCCGAACCCGGAAGCTAAGCTGGCCAGCGCCGATGGTACTGCACTCGGGAGGGTGTGGGAGAGTAGGACGCCGCCGAACAAATATTCAAGAGGGGCTTCCTCTGACGAATGAAGATTCGTCAGAGGAAGCCCCTCTTTTTTGTCGTCTGCCGCTGGGCTTCACGGGCGCCCGCTTCGGGACGATGCTTCCGGTATGGCGTCGAGAGCGTGTTTCGCCGTGCCGACGGCGGAGGTCACTGCGGTGGGTCTGGCGGTGACCGGGGCAGGCTGGGTGACCGAGCAGGTGGAGGAGCGGACCGCACGGCGGTCCGAGTACGCCGGGGTGCTGGTGACCGACGTGAACGGCGGGCCCGGGCACCTGATGCTGGGCGGGGCCGGATCGCGGCGGGTGCGTGCGCCGGGCGCGTTCCTGTGGCTTCCTGCGGAGATGGTGCACAGCTACGGGCCGGGCAAGGGCTCGTGGACCGAGCACTGGGTGGTCTTCCACGGGCCGGCGGTGGCCCACTACGAGGGCCTGGGGCTGCTGGACGGGGGGCCCAACGCCATACCGCTCCCGGAGCCGTCGACGGTCCTGGGGCTGATGGCGGAGCTGGTGGAGATCGTCGGCGGGGGCGGCGACGGGTTGCTGCGAGATCTGGGGGCGGCCGCCCAGCTGCATCGGGTGATATGCGCGGTGGGGGCGGTGGACGAGGAGGCGCGGGGTGGGCAGAGCGCGGTGGCGGCGCTGGCGCGGAACGCCTACCGGCAGGTGGGGATAGGCGAGTTGGCGGAGGAACTGCAGGTGTCGCGGGACACCTTCGTGCAGCAGGTGCGGCGGGTGACCGGGTCGGCGCCGACGGACTACCTCGTCCGGTTGCGGCTGGCACGGGCCAAGGAGCTGCTGGCCGGAACGGAGCACAGCGTCTCCGAGATCGCCTCGGCCGTCGGCTACCGCGACGCGGCGTACTTCTCGCGGCTGTTCAGCCGGCGGGTCGGGGTGCCGCCGACGGTGTTCCGGGCGCAACAGTGGTCGCCCGGAGCGGGCGGGGAGGGCGGTGGGGAGGCCGGGGAGAGCTGAGCGGCCGGGTGGGAGGCAGGCCACGGTGTCCGAGTCTTGACGCGCTGTCAGTGGCGGGTGGCAGGCTGGGGCCATGAACGATGATCGCGCAGAGTTGGCCGGGGTCTGGCGGCGGCTCGGTGGTGATGCAGCGTTGGTCGAGCGGGTGACCGTGGGCGGTCCGGTGCCGCTGGATTCCCCGCCGCTGCCCCTGGGATTCGTCGCGGGGGTCGCCGCCGCGGCCGCCGCGCTGGCCGGGGCGGAGTACCTGTTCCCGTTCGGGGTGCCGGAGTTGGTGCTCGATCCGGCGGCTGTGGCGACCGCCTTCGGGAGCGAGCGACATCTGCGGCTGGAGGGCGAGCGGGTGGTCGGCTTCGCCCCGTTGTCGAAGTTCTGGCCGGCGGCGGACGGCTGGGTGCGGACCCATGCGAACTATCCTCACCACCAGCAGCGGCTGCTGAAGGCGCTCGGCACGGATGCCGAGGGGCTGGGATCCGCCATCGCGGGCCGCCCGGCGGCCGAGGTGGAGGAGATGGTCTGCGACGGCGGCGGGCTGGCCTTCGCCGTCCGCACCGAGGCGGAGTGGGCGGCGCATCCGCAGGGCAGGGCCGTCGCCGCGGAGCCGCTGGTGAGCCTGGAGGCGGTCCCCGGGGCGGCTCCCGAGCGCCCGGTCGAGGCGGGGCGCTCGTTCCGGGTGCTGGACCTCACCCGGACGATCGCCGGGCCGGTGGCCGGCCGGACGCTGTCCTTCCTGGGGGCCGACGTGCTGCGGGTGGACTCGCCGCAGCTGGCCGAGATTCCCGAGCAGCATCTGGACACGGGCTGGGGGAAGCGGAGCACGCTGCTCGACCTCGCCGCCCGCTCGGACCGGGAGGTCTTCGAGGAGCTGCTGATCGGGGCGGACGTCGTCCTCATCGGCTACCGCCCGGGGGCGCTGGACCGGTTCGGCCTCTCGCCGGAGGAACTGGCGGCCCGTCATCCCGGCGTGGTGGTCGGCACGTTGGCCGCCTGGGGGCGTACGGGGCCGTGGGCGGGCCGGCGCGGGTTCGACAGCCTGGTGCAGGCGGCCACCGGGATCGCGCTGCTCACCGGCGCCGGTGAGGAGGGCCGCCCGGGCGCCCTGCCGGTGCAGGCGCTGGACCATGCCAGCGGGTATCTGCTGGCGGCGGCGGTGCTCCGGGGGCTCGTCCGGCGCCGGGCGGAAGGCGGGAGTCAGCACGCCTCGGTCACGCTGGCCGGGACCGCGAACTGGTTGCTGGGCGCCGAGCGTTCCGCCGCACCGGCGGGGCCGCTGGACCCGGCGCCCTATCTCGCCGAGGCCGACACCGCGGCCGGGCGGCTGCGCTACGCCCTCCCGCCGTTCCGCCTCCCCGGCGGACCGCTGACCTGGGCGGAGCCGGTGCATCCATGGGGGAGCGACCGGCCGTCCTGGCGCTGAGCCGCGCCCGGCGGGGCGGGCGGCCCACGGGCTCCGGCGCCGCCGGGGGATCTAGGGTGGGTGCCGGAGGTCGAGAGTGATGGGTCAGCTGCCGGAGGCGCTGGGCGTGGAGCTGGACAGGGAGCTGGGCGTGGAGCTGGGCGAGCGGGCGACGCTGGTGCAGTTCTCGAGCGCGTTCTGCCAGCCGTGCCGGGCGACACGCGGAGTCCTCGCCGAGGTGGCGCGGACGGTGCCCGGCGTGGCGCATGTCGAGGTGGACGCCGAGTCGCGGCTGGAGCTGGTGCGGCGGCTCGGCGTCGAACGGACGCCGACCACGTTCGTGCTGGATGCGGGGGGTGCGGTGGTCCGCAGGGCCACCGGGGTGCCGCGGCGGGACGAGGTGCTGGCGGCGGTTGCCGAGGCGCTCTGAGCGTTCAGCTCGGGGCGGTGCTGCGTCAATGCGTTGAAGGTCACGGTTTTCTCGGCCCGTCGAGGGGCAAGTCAGCGATGTAAGCCCGTAAGCTACTCGCGAGTACACTTCCGTCAGAGCCGAACGGGCGGGGGAATACGCTCAGCCCGACGCGGGTGTCGACGGAGTGCGGGTCTCCTCGCAGGCCGACAGCCGCCGGACGTGAATCCAGTACAGGAGACAGGCCGTGAGCTTGAGGATCGTTGTCACTGTGAAGTACGTGCCCGACGCGACCGGGGATCGTCGGTTCGCGGAGGACGCGACGACCGATCGGGAGTCCGTGGACGGGCTTTTGTCGGAGCTCGACGAGTACGCGGTCGAGCAGGCCCTGCGGATCGCGGAGGCCTCCGGGGACGCGGAGGTGACCGTGCTGACGGTGGGTCCGGACGACGCGAAGGACGCGCTGCGCAAGGCGTTGTCGATGGGCGCGGACAAGGCCGTGCACGTGAACGACGACGACATCCACGGCACGGACGCGATCGGCACCTCCGCGATCCTGGCGAAGGCCCTGGAGAAGACCGGTTTCGATCTGATCGTCTCCGGCATGGCCTCCACCGACGGCACGATGGGCATCGTCCCCGCGCTGCTGGCCGAGCGCCTGGGCCTGCCCCAGGCCACCCTGCTGTCGGAGGTCTCGGTCGCCGACGGGAAGGTCACCGGGCGCCGGGACGGCGACTCCGCCACCGAGCTGATCGAGGCCGCGCTGCCGGCCGTCGTGAGCGTGACCGACCAGTCGGGTGAGGCCCGCTACCCCTCGTTCAAGGGGATCATGGCGGCCAAGAAGAAGCCGGTCACCTCCCTGGACCTGGACGACCTGGGTATCGAGGCGGACGAGGTCGGCCTGGAGGGCGCCTGGAGCAAGGTGGAGGCCGTCGCGGCGCGCCCCGCCCGCACCCAGGGCGAGATCGTCACCGACGAGGGCGAGGGCGGCAAGCAGCTGGCCGCGTTCCTGGCCACCAACAAGTTCATCTGAGCCGGGCCCGGATCGAAACCAATAGGAGTTCTGACCATGAGTGAGATTCTGGTCCTGGTCGACCACGCCGAGGGCGCGGTCCGCAAGCCCACGCTGGAGCTGCTCACCCTCGCCCGCCGTCTGGGCGAGCCCTCCGCCGTCCTGCTGGGCGGCGGCGACGCGACCGCCGACCTGGCCGCGAAGCTGGGCGAGTTCGGGGCGGCGAAGGTGTACGCGGCGGACGCGGCGGAGTTCGCCGACTACCTGGTCGTGCCCAAGGTCGACGCCCTGCAGCAGATCGCGCAGAGCGCCCAGCCGGCCGCGATCCTCCTCACCTCCTCCGGTGAGGGCAAGGAGGTCGCCGCCCGCCTCGCGCTGCGCCTGGGCTCCGGCATCATCACGGACGCCGTCGACGTCGAGGCCGGCGAGAGCGGCCCGGTGGCCACCCAGTCCGCCTTCGCGGCCTCCTTCACCGTGAAGTCGACCATCTCCCACGGCACCCCCGTCATCACGGTCAAGCCGAACGCCACCTCCCCCGAGGCCGCCCCCGCCGCCGGTGCGGTGGAGAACGTCACCGTCACCTTCTCCGAGCAGGCGACCGGCACCAAGGTCACCGAGCGCACCCCGCGCGTCTCCACCGGCCGCCCGGAGCTGACCGAGGCCGCCATCGTGGTCTCCGGCGGCCGCGGAGTCGGTGCCGCCGACGGGTTCAAGGTCGTCGAGGAGCTCGCCGACGCCCTCGGCGCCGCCGTCGGCGCCTCCCGCGCGGCCGTGGACGCCGGCTGGTACCCCCACTCCAACCAGGTCGGGCAGACCGGCAAGACCGTCTCCCCCCAGCTGTACGTCGCCAACGGCATCTCCGGCGCCATCCAGCACCGGGCCGGCATGCAGACCTCCAAGACGATCGTCGCCGTCAACAAGGACGCCGAAGCCCCCATCTTCGAGCTCGTCGACTACGGCGTCGTCGGGGACCTCTTCGACGTCCTGCCCCAACTCACCGAAGAGGTCAAGACCCGCAAGGGCTGACGCCGGCTCAGCGGACGCCCCTCGACGGGCGGTTCGAGCGGCGCGGGGCCGCGGTCCTCCGGGATCGCGGCCCCGTCGGCGTCTCCCCGAGCTGCGGTTCTTTGCCGATTCGGGGGTTGATCGGGCGGGTGGGGTGGCCGATAGAGTCTGTCCTCAGATTGGCTAAACCACTGGACCACTCGGACCCATTCGGCCGGCCGCACTGAAGGAGATGGAGTCATGCTGCTCACCGCGCTCGACGGACGCTGGGGCGACGCCCCGGACGCCCTGGTGATCGATGGGACCCCGCTCTCGCGTGCGCGGCTGCTGGGCGCGGCGACCGCACTCGCCGACCAGATCGGCGGCGCCAGGGCGCTGGCCGTGCTGGCCCGGCCGACCGCGCAGACCGTGGTCGCCGTGGTGGCGGGACTGCTCGCGGGCGTGCCGGTGGTCCCGGTGCCGCCGGACGCCGGGCCGACCGAGCGCGAGCACATCCTCCGGGACTCCGGCGCGCCGCTGCTCGCGGTCTCGCCGGGGGACGAGGAGGCCGAGGCGTACGGGGCGAAGGTGCTGCCGGTGGACCTGGCGGCGGCCTCCGGGACCGCGTACCAGGACCCGGAGCCGGGGCGGCTGGCCTTCCTCCTCTACACCTCCGGCACCACCGGGGCGCCCAAGGGCGTGATGATCACCCACCGCGCCGTGGCGGCGGGGCTGGACGGGCTCGCCGAAGCCTGGGCCTGGACGCATGAGGACGTCCTCGTCCACGGGCTGCCGCTGTTCCATGTGCACGGCCTGATCCTGGGCGTGCTGGGGGCGCTGCGGCACGGAAGCAGGCTGGTGCACACCGGAAAGCCCAGGCCCGAGCTGTACGCCGAGGCGGCGCGGAGCGGCGGCACCCTCTTCTTCGGGGTGCCCACGGTCTGGGGCCGGCTGGTCAACGACCCCGAGTCGGCGCGGGCGCTGCGCAGCGCGCGGCTGATCGTCTCCGGCAGCGCGCCGCTGCCGGTCACCGTCTTCGACAAGCTCGCCGAGCTGACCGGGCAGCGCCCGATCGAGCGGTACGGCATGACCGAGACGCTGATCACGATCACCACCCGGGTGGACGGGGAGCGCCGCCCGGGCAGCGTCGGGATGCCGATCAGCGGGGTGCGCTCGCGCCTGGTCGGAGAGGACGGGCAGCCGGTTCCCCACGACGGCGAGACCGTGGGCGAACTGCAGATCAACGGGCCGACGGTGTGCGAGGGCTACCTCGGCCGGCCGGAGGCGGACGCCGAGTCGTGGACGGACGACGGCTGGTTCCGCACCGGGGATGTGGCGGTGATCGGGCCGGACGGGTTCCACCGGATCGTCGGGCGGGCCTCGGTCGACCTGATCAAGAGCGGCGGCTTCCGGATCGGCGCGGGCGAGGTGGAGGCCGCGCTGCGGGACCACGCGGCGGTGGCGGACGCGGCGGTGATCGGGGCGCCGGACGAGGATCTCGGCCAGGCGATCGTGGCCTTCGTGATCCCCGCCTCGGGCGCGGCGCCGACCGAGCGGGAGCTGATCGACTTCGTCGCCGCGCGGCTGTCGGTGCACAAGCGGCCGCGAAGGATCGTGCTGGTGGAGGACTTTCCGCGGAACGCGATGGGCAAGGTCCTGAAGAAGCGCCTGACGGCGTGAGAGGTGGGCGCTGATCGCGGCGCCGCGGCCGGCGGGGTCGTGCGGTTCCCCGCGCCCCCGAGGCGGCCCTGTGGGGCCGCCGTCGGGGGCGGACGCGGCGGGGAGCGGTCGCGCGCGGCTCGGCGGGTCTAGCGGGGCGGCCGTTCGGCTGAGCCTCGGGGGATGAGGTGGACGGGGAGGTGAGTGGTGGTGAAGTCGCCCGCGGAGCCGGCGAGGCGGTGGAAGAGGAGGCGGGCGGCGGTGCGGCCCATTCCGGCCGGGTCCTGGGCCACCACGCTGAGGCCCGCGAGGTCGGCGAGCTCGAAGTCGTCGAAGCCGATCAGCGCCGGCCGGGACGGCAGGGAGTCGACGGCGCGCAGGACCGAGACCGAGACCCGGTTGTTGCCGCAGAAGACCGCCGTGACGCCGTCCTCCCCGGTCATCGCCCGGAGGTCCGCGGCCACCCGCTCGGGGTCGGTCGGGCCCATCGCGACCCATCCGGGGGCGACCTCGATGCCCGCGTCGGCCATCGCCTCCCGGTAGCCGCGCAGGCGCTCGGCGGCGGTGTGGATGTGCGGGAGGTCGCCGATGTACCCGATCCGCCGGTGGCCGTGGCGCAGCAGGTGCTCGACGCCCTGCCGGGAGCCGTCCGCGTTCGCGCTGAGCACGTTGTCGGCGTCGATCCGCTGCCCGGGGCGGTCGGCGAAGACCACGGCCACCCCGGCCTGGGTCTCCGGCAGCAGGTAGCGGTGGTCGGTGCCAGCCGGGATGACGATCAGGCCGTCCACCCGCCGGGCGCAGAACGCCAGGGCGAGCTCCTGCTCGCGGTCGGCGGCCTCGGCGCTGGAGCCGATGAAGAGCAGCGAGGCGTTGTCCCGGGCGACGTCCTCCACGGCCCGGCTGAAGGCCGAGTAGAACGGGTCGCCGATGTCCTCCAGGATCAGGCCGATCGACGCGGTGCGGCCCTTGCGGAGGATGCGGGCGCTGTCGTTGCGGCGGAAGCCCAGCTCGGTGATGGCGGCCTGGACCCGCTCGGTGGTCTCGGCGGTCACTCCTGGCTCGCCGTTCACCACCCGCGAGACCGTCTTCAGGCCGACCCCCGCCCGAGCTGCGACGTCCTTCATGGTGGGTCGGCTCCCGTAGCGCGCGGAGCCCGGTTCTGTGGACGCGGACGTACGCGCGGACGTACCCGGCACTGGCGACTCCCATTCCGCGGACGGCGAAGATTCCCTGATTAGAGACCAGGCCCGGAGCATACGGGCTGGACAACGTTGTCAGTCAAGCGCACCATTGTCGGACGCACAAGGCAGAGAGCGGGAGCAGCGGAATGCACCGGACGACCCCCCTGGTCGCGGCCGTCGACATCGGCGGCACCAAGATCGCGGGAGCCCTCGTGGCGCCCGACGGCACGTTGACGGCCAGGACCCAGCGCCCCACACCGGCCAGGGAGGACGGCGCCACGGTGCTGGCCGCCGTGCTGGAGGTGGTGGACGCCCTGCGCGCCGAGCCCGAGTGGTCGCGCGTCGCCGCACTCGGCATCGGCAGCGCGGGCCCGGTGGACGCCTCGCGCGGCACCGTGAGTCCGGTCAACATCCCCGGCTGGCGGGACTTCCCGCTGGTGCCCGGGGTGGACAAGCACCTGGGCGAGCAGGGCGGCGCCGCCGTGCCGCCGATCGTCCTGGTGGGGGACGGGCCGGCGATCGCCGCCGCCGAGCACTGGCAGGGGGCCGCGCGGGGATCCGCCAACTCCCTCTGCATGGTGGTCTCCACGGGAGTGGGCGGCGGGCTCGTGCTCGGCGGCGCACTCTACTCGGGCCCCACCGGCAACGCCGGGCACATCGGCCACATCAGCGTCGACCTGGACGGGGCCGAGTGCCCCTGCGGATCGCGCGGCTGCGTGGAGGTGCTGGCCAGCGGGCCGGCGATCGCCCGGCGGGCGCTCGCCGAGGGCTGGGTCCCGCCGGGCCGGGACGCCACGGCGGCCGCGGTGGCCGAGGCCGCGAAGGGCGGGGACCCGATCGCCCGCGCCTCCTTCGAGCGGGCCGGGCAGGCCCTGGCGGCCGGCATCGCCGCGACGGCGACGCTGGTGGAGATCGACCGGGTGGTGATCGGCGGCGGGGTGGCGCGGGCCGGGGAGGTCCTCTTCGAGCCGCTGCGCCGCCGGCTCGCCGACTACGCCGTCCTGCCGTTCGTCCACGGGATCGAGGTGCGCCCGGCCGAGTTGGGCACCGACGCCGGGATCGTCGGCGCGGCCGCCGCGGCTGCCCACGCGGTGGGAGCCGACGGCTGGGGGTAGAACTCATCCGGCGGGGGCGCCGCTGTGCGGGCCATGGCCCGGCCTGCTTTCCGGCCGGCCGGTCGCCTGTCACCCCCGCCGGTCGAGGCTGCCGGCTGCGAAGGGGAGCGGTGTGATCGTCTGGGTCAACGGCGCGTTCGGGGTGGGGAAGACCAGCGCGGTGCGGGAGCTCCGGGAGCTGCTGCCGGGCAGCTCGGTCTTCGACCCGGAATGGGTCGGCGCGGGGCTGCGGGCGCTGCTCCCGCCGGAGGTGATGGCGGGCGTCGGGGACTTCCAGGAGCTGGTCTCCTGGCGCCGGCTGGTGCCGGAGACGGCGGCGGCCCTGCTGGCCGAGCTGGACGGGCCGCTGCTGGTGCCGATGACCGTGCTCCGCCAGGACTACCGGGACGAGATCTTCGGCGCGCTGGCCGCCCGCCGGATCGTCGTCCACCATGTGCTGCTGCACGCGGACGAAACGATCCTGCGGAAGCGGATCGAGGGCGACGAGGCCGATCGCGGCGCCCGGGAGTGGCGGCTCGACCACCTGGACGGCTACCAGGCGGCGCTGGGCTCCTGGCTGCGGGCGGACGCGCGGCTGGTGGAGACCGACGAGTTGACGCCGCGTCAGACAGCCGAGCGGGTGGCGGAGATCGTCGCGGCGGGGACCGCACGGTGCGGGATCGTGCAGGACCCCGTCCCCCGGGAGGACACCGTGGCGGCGGCGGTGCTGCTGTTCGACGAGGCGGGGCGGGTGCTGCTGGTCGACCCCGTCTACAAGGCCGGGTGGGAGTTCCCGGGCGGGGTCGTCGAGTCCGGCGAGCCGCCGGTGGCGGCGGCGGTGCGGGAGGCGAGGGAGGAGCTGGGGGTCGAGCTGGCGGCTGCCCGGCTGCGGCTGCTCTTCGTGGACTGGGAGCCGCATGGCGGGCCGCGTACCGGCGGACTGCGGCTGGTCTTCGACGGGGGAGTGCTGGACCCGGGGCTGCGGCAGCGGCTGCGGTTGCCCGAAGGGGAGTTGCGGGGCTGGCGGTTCGTGGCGGTGGAGGAGGCGGCCGAGCTGCTCGCGCCGGGCAAGATGCGGCGGCTGCGCGGGGCGCTGGCCGCTCGGGCGGCGGGGGCCGCGGGGTACGCGGAGGGCGGGCTGCCGGTGGGTTGAGGGGACGGGCCGGCCGTTGCGGTTCGGGGGGACGGAGCTGCCGCCGCCGGGCCGGTGGTGCGGGCGCCTCCGATGCGCGGCTCGGGGCGGATGCGAGGATGGTGCGCATGCCGTTCACTGTGAGTCACGCCGCGGCGGTGCTGCCCCTGGTCAAGCGGGGGCCGCTGGTGGGAGCGGCGCTGGTCGCCGGGTCGATGGCGCCGGACGTGCCGTTCTTCCTGGAGAGCCTGCTGCCCGGCAGCTACCGCTTCGGCGGGCTCGCCCACCGGCCGTGGGCCGTGCCGACGGTGGACGTGGCGATCGCGGCCGGACTCGTCGGGGTCTGGCACGGGCTGGTCCGGGAGCCGCTGGTCTCCCTGCTGCCGCCGGAGCAGGCGGACCGCGCCGAGGCGCTGACCGGCCTCGGCAAGCCCTCCCTCCGGCCCGCCGACGCGGTCTGGTTCGCGGCCTCCGCAGCCGCCGGCGCGGCCACCCACCTCGGCTGGGACTCCTTCACCCACCACGGCCGGGCCGGCGTCCGCCTGCTGCCCGCGCTGGAGCGCCGGGTGGCCGGGGTGGCGGTGCACGACATCCTGCAGTACGGCACCTCGCTGGTCGGCCTGGGCCTCCTCGCGGCTTACAGCAGGCGGGAGTTGGCGCAGGCGGTGCCGGCCGCGCGGCGGCGCGAGCCGTCCCGCCGGGAGCGCCGCGCGGCGCTGGCCGGGATCGGCGCGGCGACCGCCGCCGGCGCCGTCCACCGGGTGGCGCGCGAGACGCGTGGGGCCCGGCGGGCGGATGCGACGGGCGCGGCACGCGGACGGCGCCGAATGCCGCTCGGGTCGCTGGTGGCGTCCGTATGCTTCGGTGCTGGCGCGGGCACCACCGTCGGGGCGGCCGGGTACGCGGCGGTCGTGCGACGGGCGAGGGCCGCCGCCGGTCGGAGCTGAGCGCGCTGGTCCACGGAAGGGGGCAGAGGTGCCGTTCACACTGTCCCATCCGGCTGCCGTACTGCCGGTGCTCGGGAACCGCCGGCTGTCCGCGACCGGGCTGATCGCCGGATCGATGGCGCCGGACGTCCCGTTCT
The DNA here is from genome assembly GCF_000744815.1 of Phaeacidiphilus oryzae TH49. NCBI lineage: Bacteria > Bacillati > Actinomycetota > Actinomycetes > Kitasatosporales > Streptomycetaceae > Phaeacidiphilus > Phaeacidiphilus oryzae. The sequence continues at coordinate 1,164,361 of NZ_JQMQ01000005.1, read as the reverse complement.
TCACCGGAGCGCTGGTGCCCTGGAGCTACGTCCTGGGGGACTTCAGCCACCGCCTTGCCGGCGTCCTCACCCTCGACCTGGCCATGGCCGCCGGGCTGGCCGCGCTCTGGCGGTTCGTCAGGATGCCGCTGCTGGCGCTCTTCCCGCCGGAGCCCGGTGGGCGTCTGGCCCTCCTCACCCGCCCCCGGCGGCCGCTGCGCCCCGGGGCGGTGGAGGCGGCCAGGTTCGCGGGGAGCGCGATGGTCGGCGCGGGCACCCATGTGCTGTGGGACGACTTCACCCACCCGGACCGGCTCGGCTCCCGGCTGCTGCCGGTGCTCGACCGGCCGCTGGACGGCGTACGGATCGCCTGGTGGCTGCAGTACGGGACGTCGGCGCTGGCCCTGCTGCTGATGGCCTGGCTGCTGCTGCGCGGGCTGCGGGGGATCGATGCGGCGGCGGCGCGGTCGGCGGCGCCGGCCCGGCCGGTGCGGCAGGGGCCGCGCGTGCTGGCGGTGGTGCTGCTGGTCGTGGCGGTGGGCATGGGACTCGCCGCGGGGTGGCATCGCTACCGCACGGTGGGCGGGGTCGGGTACACCCCGCTGGACCCCGTCTCGGTGCTCTCCTTCTACGCCGGGGCGGCCGTCGTCTGCTGGTCCATCGGCTACGCGGCCGCGGCCCGGATGACGGCGCTCCATCAGGCCGGGGACGAGCGGGTTAGGATGCCCGACCGTGAGCGAGAACCAGAGCGACCTGCCGCCTGAGACCCCGTCCGACCCGGAGGCCGACTCGGAGGCCGGCCCCGCGGCCGGCCCCGAGGGCGGACCGGAGGCCGCGGCCTCGGCCGAGTCCGGGCCCGCGGTCGAGCCCGCCGAACTCCCGGGCGACGACCCGCTGTCCGAGGTCTGGGACGTGGTGGTGGTCGGGGCCGGACCGGCCGGTGCGTCCGCGGCGTACGCGGCGGCCAGGACCGGGCGCCGGGTCCTGCTGCTCGACAAGGCCGAGCCGCCCCGCTACAAGACCTGCGGCGGCGGGATCATCGGCCCCTCGCGGGACGCTCTGCCCGAGGGGTTCTCGGTCCCCTTCAAGGACCGGGTGTCCGCGGTGACCTTCGCCCTGAACGGGCGTCAGGAGTACACCCGGCGCTCGCGCACCATGCTCTTCGGCCTGGTCAGCCGCGACGAGTTCGACCAGCGGCTGGTGGAGGCGGCGGTCAAGGAGGGCGCGGTGCTGGTGACCGGAGTCACCGTCAGCTCCGTGGCCCAGCACGGCGATCAGGTGCCGGACCGGCGGATGGTCGCGCTGCTGCTGCAGGACGGCCGGCGGGTGCTGGCCCGGGCGGTGGTCGGCGCGGACGGCAGCGCGAGCCGGATCGGCGGGCATGTCGGGGTCGCCTTCGACCAGGTGGACCTCGGCCTGGAGGCGGAGATCCCGGTTCCGCCGGAGGTCGCCGAGGCCTGGCGGGGGCGGATCCACCTGGACTGGGGGCCGATCCCGGGCTCGTATGGATGGGTCTTCCCGAAGGGGGACAGCCTCACCGTCGGCGTCATCGCGGCGCGCGGGAAGGGCGCCGAGACGCGGACGTACCTGCGGGACTACATCGCCCGGCTGGGCCTGGCCGGCTTCCGGCCGACGATCGAGTCCGGACATCTGACCCGGTGCCGCTCGGAGGACTCCCCGCTGTCGCGGGGGCGGGTGCTGGTCGCCGGGGACGCGGCGGGCCTGCTGGAGCCGTGGACGCGGGAGGGCATCTCGTACGCGCTGCGCTCGGGGACGCTTGCCGGGGAGTGGGCGGTGCGGGTCGCCGAGGCGACGGACGCGGTGGACGTCCGGCGGCAGGCGCTGAACTACGCGTTCGCGGTGAAGGCCGGTCTCGGGGTGGAGATGCGGACCGGGCGGATGCTGCTGACCGCCTTCGAGCGGCGGCCGTGGCTCTTCCATCTGGCGATCACCCGCTTCCGGCCGGCGTGGAAGGCGTTCGCGCGGGTCACCCAGGGCCAGACCTCCTTCGCCGCGCTGACGCGGGATTACGGGGTGGCGCGCCACATGGTGGAGTTCCTGGGGAAGTAGGCGACGGGCGCGTCGCGCGGCGACTCGGGGGCGCGCGGAACCGCGCGCCCGGCCCTCGGCGGGGCGCTGCGCTCGGGGCTACTCCCCGGGGAGTACCGGCGATCACCGCGCGGAGGTGACGCTGCGGGCGGGGCCGGCGTCGTACCTTGCTGGCATGGTTGTTGCTGTTCGGGGCGAGCGCGCGCGGTTGCCGTTGCCGTCCACCCTGGTGCTGCTGGTGGTGCAGCTCGCGGGGTCGCGGTTCGCCGAGCACGCGCAGCCCGGTCGGCATCCGCTCAACGCGGTGGGGATCCTGCTGCTGGTCGCCGGGCCGCTGCTGCTCCTCGGGCGGGCGCGGCATCCGGTGGCGGCGCTGGTCGGCACCTCCGCGGTCTGCGTGGTGTACCTGCTGCTGGGGTTTCCGTACGGGCCGGTCTTCCTGTCGGTGGCGGTCGGGTTCGTGCATGCGGTGCTGGCCGGGCATCGGCGTGCCGCCTGGGGCTGCGGGGGCGCGCTCTACGCCGCGCACCTGGCGGCCGCGCTGGCCGGCCCGGCGCGGGTGGTCTGGCAGCAGGAGCTGGGGCTGGCCGCCTGGATCGGGGTGATCGGGGTCGCCGCCGAGGTGATCAGGGTGCGGCGGGAGCAGATCGCCCAGCACCGGCGGGTGCGCGCGGACGAGCAGCGCCTGGAGATCGCCCGCGAGCTCCACGATGTGCTGGCGCACTCGATCTCGCTGATCAACGTGCAGGCCGGGGTGGCGCTTGAGCTGATCGACGCCCATCCGGAGCAGGCCCGCACCGCGCTGGTCACCATCAAGCAGACCAGCAAGGAGGCGCTGGGCGAGGTGCGCCAGGTGCTCGGCACCCTGCGCGGCGCCGACGGTGCGTCAGCCGCCGCTCCCCGCACGCCCGCTCCGGGCCTCGGGCGGCTGGACGAGCTCCTGCGGCAGGCGCGGATGGCCGGCCTGGACGTCCGGCTGCGCCGGGAGGGGACGGAGCGGCCGCTGCCCCAGGGGGTGGAGCTGGCGGCCTTCCGGATCGTCCAGGAGGCGCTGACCAACGTCATCCGGCATTCGGCGGCGCGCCGGGCCGACCTCGTGGTGGCCTATGCGCCGGACGCTCTCGAACTCACCGTCGAGGACGAGGGCCCGTCCTCCTCGGGCGGCGGCGAGCAGGCCGGGGGATCGGGCAACGGGCTGGCCGGGATGCGCGAGCGGGCCGCCGCGCTCGGCGGCGCGATCGAGGCCGGGCCGACCGGAACGGGTGGTTTCCGGGTGGGTGCGACGCTTCCGGCGCCGAGTGTCAGTGGCCGGTGAGAGGGTGAGGTGGCGGGGATGGCGGACGCGGTGACGCGGGTGGTGCTGGCGGACGACCAGGTGCTGGTCCGGGCGGGTTTCCGGGCGCTGCTGGACGCCCAGGCGGATGTGGAGGTGGTGGGCGAGGCCGACGACGGGGTGGAGGCGCTGGCACAGGTGCGCCGGCTGCGTCCGGACGTGGTGCTGATGGACATCCGGATGCCCGAGCTGGACGGCCTGGAGGCGACCCGGCGGATCTCCGAGGACCCGGAGCTGTCCGAGGTCCGGGTGGTCGTGCTGACCACCTTCGAGCTGGACGAGTACGTCTTCGAGGCGCTGCGCGCCGGGGCAGCGGGCTTCCTGGTGAAGGACACCGAGCCGGCCGAGCTGGTCCGGGCGGTCCACGCGGTGCGGGCGGGGGACGGGCTGCTGTCGCCCGGGGTGACCCGGCGGCTGATCTCCGAGTTCGCCGCGCGCTCGAAGGAGCCCGAGCGCTCGCCCGAGCTGGCCCGGCTGACCGACCGGGAGCGGGAGGTGCTGGCCCTGGTCGGGATGGGGCTGACCAATGACGAGATCGCCCGGCGGCTGGTGGTCAGCCCGCTGACGGCGAAGACCCATGTGTCCCGGACGATGGTGAAGCTGGGGGCCAGGGACCGGGCCCAACTGGTCGTGCTGGCCTATGAGTCGGGGCTGGTCAGGCCCGGTTGGCTGGGTTGAGGCGGCCGGGCCGGCCGACCTGACCCGGCCGGCCGTCGGCGTCGGGGCGGTCGGGGCCGCCGTCGCTGCCGGCGCGGTCGGGGCCGCCGTCGCCGTCGGCCTCGCCGAAGAGGCGGTCCCGGTGGTCGCGCCAGCGGTCCATCAGGGTCGGCAACTCCGCCAGGAGGAAGTCGAAGAACGCGCGGGACTCGGTCAGCCGGCGGCCCGCCCTGGAGTCCGGGCCCACCAGGTCGATCCCCTCGTCCAGGCTCTGCATCCAGCGGCGGAGGCCGCTCTCCCGGCGGTAGGCCGACTCGTACCAGACGTCCTCGCGCTCGATCCGGTAGTGGTCGCGGCGGGATCCGGGGTCCCGCTCGCGGGCGGCCAGCCCGATGGTGGTCAGGTAGCGCACGCCGCCGGAGACCGCCGCCGGGCTGACCTGGAGGAGGTCGGCGAGCTCGCCGGCGGTGAGTCTGCCGTCCTCGCTGAGCAGCAGCGCGGCGAAGATCCGGGCGGGCATCCGCGGCAGGCCGGACTCGGCCATCACCAGGGCGAAGCTCTCCAGGTACGCGCGGAGCCGCTGCTCGCCGTCAGAGGCGCCGGAGGCGGCTGAGGCCGTCGGTGCGGGGTCGGTCATTCGTTCTCCTGCCACGAGCGGAGACTAACCCGAGATCCATACGCTTCATTAACTTCACGAATTTCTGAAACAAGTGTAGCTTCACAGGCATGACGACCGCTATCACCGTCTCCGGCCTGGTGAAGACCTTCGGCCGGGCCACCCGTGCGCTGGACGGACTGGACCTCGAGGTCCGCCAGGGCGAGGTGCACGGCTTCCTCGGGCCCAACGGCGCCGGGAAGTCCACCACCATCCGGGTGCTCCTCGGACTGCTGCGCGCGGACTCCGGGAGCGCCCAGGTGCTCGGCCGCGACCCCTGGCGGGACGCCGTCGAGCTGCACCGCCGGCTCGCCTACGTACCGGGCGACGTGACGCTCTGGCGGAACCTCACCGGGGGCGAGGCGATCGACCTCCTAGGCCGGCTCCGCGGCGGTCTGGACCCGGCCCGCCGGGCCGAGCTGCTGGAGCGCTTCGAGCTCGACCCGGCCAAGCGCGGCCGGGCCTACTCCAAGGGCAACCGGCAGAAGGTCGCGCTGGTCGCCGCGCTCGCCTCGGACGCCGAGCTGCTGGTGCTGGACGAGCCCACCTCGGGGCTCGACCCGCTGATGGAGGAGGTCTTCCGGGAGTGCGTACGGGAGGAGCGGGAGCGCGGGCGGACCGTGCTGCTCTCCAGCCACATCCTGGCCGAGGTGGAGGCGCTCTGCGACCGGGTCAGCATCGTCCGGGCCGGGCGCACCGTGGAGAGCGGGACGCTCTCCGAGCTGCGCCACCTCACCCGCACCTCGGTGCGGGCCGAACTCGCCGGCCCGGCCGGGGACCTGACCCGCCTTCCGGGCCTCCACGACCTGGTGGTCGACGGCTCCGCGCTGAGCTGCCAGGTGGAGTCCGAGGCGCTGAGCGGGCTGCTCGGCGAGCTGGCCGCGATCGGCGTGCGGGCGCTGACCACCCGGCCGCCGACGCTGGAGGAGCTGTTCCTGCGGCACTACCGGTTGCCCCAGCAGGGCGGCGAGGGCGGCGCCGAGGCCGCAGGCGGCCCGGACGGCGAGGGCGGCGCCGACGCCGCAGGCGGCCCGGACGGCCCGGATGGCCTGAGCGGCGAGGGCGGCCCGGACGGGCGCGAGGCGTCGTCGGGCGACCAGGACGGCGCCGGCGAGCAGAGCGGTTCCGGCGCGCAGGGCGGTTCCGGCGCGCAGGGCGGCGCGGGCGCGAAGGCCGGGGGCGCCCGGCGGCTCGCGAGGGGTGCTCGGCGGCAGGAGACCCTGCGATGAGCGCGGCGACTTCCGCCGGCGCCGGCCGCCCGCTTCGCGGCGAGCTGGCCGGCAGCGGGCTGCTCACCAGGACCGCGCTCCGCCGCGACCGGGTCCAACTGCCCGTCTGGGTCTATGTGGTGACCGCCTCGGTGGCCTCCACCGCGTACAGCTTCCACAAGCTCTATCCGAGCGCCGCCCAGCGCGAGTCCCTGGCCGGCACCCTGACCAGGAACGGCTCGCTGCGGGCGCTGTACGGGCCGGTCTTCGACGCCTCCACGGTCGGCGGGTTGACCGCCTGGCGGATGGTGGGCTTCGGCTCCCTCGCGGCCGGGCTGATGAGCCTGCTGCTGGTGGTCCGGCACACCAGGGCCGAGGAGGAGAGCGGCCGGCAGGAGCTGATCGGGTCGGCGCCGGTCGGCCGGCGGGCGCCGCTCACCGCCGCGCTCACCGCCGCGCTCACCGCCAACCTGGCGCTGGCCGCGCTGATCGTCCTCGCGCTCAGCGTCCTCGGCCAGGGCGGACCGGGGGCGGTCGTCCTCGGGCTGTCGCTGGCGGGCTGCGGGCTCGTGATGGCGGCGGTGGCCGCCCTCGCCGCCCAGGCGACCGGCACCTCGCGGGCCGCCAACGGCCTGTCCTCCACCGTGCTCGGCGCGTTCTTCGTGCTGCGCGCCGCCGGTGACGCCGGATCCACCGGCGGGAACTGGCTGGACTGGCTGTCGCCGATCGGCTGGGCCGAGCAGACCCGGGCCTACGCGGAGGACCGGTGGTGGGTGCTGGCGCTACCGGTCGTCGCCGCGGTGCTGCTGTCCGCGCTCGCCTACGCCGCGGCCGCGCGGCGCGACCTGGGCGCGGGGCTGCTGCCCGACCGGCCCGGCCCCGCCTCGGCCGCGCCGGGGCGGCTGGCCTCGCCGCTGGCGCTGGCCGTGCGGCTGCAGCGCGGGACGCTGCTCGGCTGGACGTCCGGGTTCGCCGCGGGCGGTGCGGTGTTCGGCAGCGTCACCCGCGGGGTGAAGCAGATCGCGCAGGGCAGCGGCCAGTTGCAGCAGATCTTCGAACGGCTGGGCGGGGAGCGCCAGTTGGTCAACGCGTACCTGGCCACGGTGGCCTCCATGCTGGCCATGATCGCCGCCGCGTACGCGGTGCAGGCGGTGCAGCGGCTGCACGGGGAGGAGGCCGGCGGGCGGGCCGAGCCGCTGCTCGCCGGGCCGGTGTCCCGGCTGCGCTGGGCGTCCGGGCACCTGCTCTTCGCGCTGGCCGGGCCGGTGCTGCTGCTCGCGGCCGGCGGGGTGGTGTCGGGGGCCGCGGCCGGCGCGGTGACCGACGGCGCCGGGCGGGAGGCCTGGCGGATGCTCGGGGCCTGCCTGGCGACGCTGCCCGCGGTCTGGTTCACGGCGGGCGCGACCGTCTTCCTGTACGGGGCGGCGCCGCGGGCGCGGGCGGCCGGCTGGGCGCTGCTGTCCGCGTTCATCGTGATCAGCTGGGTGGGGCCGGCCGTCCAGCTGAGCCACTGGGTGCTGGACCTCTCGCCGTTCCAGCAGGTCTCCCGGCTGCCGGGGACGGCGCTGAGCCTGTCGCCGCTGGTCTGGATGACCGCGCTGGCGGCGGTGCTGACCGACGCCGGACTGGTGACGCTGCGGCGGCGCGACCTGGGCTGATGCGAGCCGCCTCCTGGGCCGCCCTGGCCCGCCCTGCGCCGACCTGCGCCGACCTGGGCCGACCTGGGCCGCGCTGGGCCGACCGGCTCCCGGCGGCTCCGAGCGGCGCCTGCCGGTGCCGGCAGGTGCGGTGAGGCGTGGTCCGCGTGCCGGAGGCCGGTGCGGTGGGCGGTACTCCGTAAGCTCTGCGGGTCGAGGACGCCGACCCGGGAGGGGACCCCCGCATGCTGCAACTGCGCCTGATCGTGCCGCCGGAACTGCACGACCCGGTCCGCGAGCGGCTCGCCGGGTGCGCCGGGGTCGCGCATGTGGTCCGGGTCCCGGGCGCGGGCCTGCGGCCGGCCGGGGATCTGGTGATCTGCGATGTCGCGCGGGAGGCGGCGGACGCGCTGCTGGACGAGCTGAAGGCGGCCGGGCTGGAGGAGCGGGGCGCCATCGCGGTCTCCGACAGCGGCGCCGTGCTCTCCCCGCACGTCGCCGAGGCCGAACGGGAGGCGCCCGGGGAGGGCGCGGACGCGGTGATCTGGGCGCAGGTCTCCGAGGCGGCCCGGGACGAGTCGGTGATCAGCCTCACCTTCCTGGCCTTCCTCGCGGTCGCCACCATGCTGGCCGCCTGCGGCGTGATGCTGGACAGCGCCATCCTCATCGTGGGCGCGATGGCGGTCGGGCCGGAGTTCGGGCCGCTGGCCGCGTTCTGCGTCTCGCTGGTGCAGGGGCGGCTCCGGTGGTCGCTGCGGTCCTTGAGCACCCTGGTGGTCAGCTTCGTCGTGGCGATGGTGCTGACCTACGCGTTCGTCGCGGCGCTGGACGCGGCCGGGCTGATCCACCGCTCGCAGTTCGAGGGGCCGCGGCCGGCGACCGCGTTCATCTGGCAGCCGAACCTGATGTCGCTGGTGGTCGCGGCGCTCGCGGGGGTGGCCGGGATGCTCTCGCTGACCTCGTCCAAGACCGGGGCGCTGGTCGGCGTGGCGATCTCGGTGACCACCGTGCCGGCGGCGGCGAACGCGGCGATCGCGCTGTACTACGGGGACCTCCACCAGGCGCTCGGCTCCTTCACCCAGCTCTTCGTCAACCTCGGCGGGATCGTGGCGGCCGGCACGGTGACGCTGCTGGCGCAGCGGGTGAGCTGGCGGGCTCTGACGATCTTCGCCGAGCGGCGCAGGAGTCGGGGGTAGCCTCGGCGGCGGACGACACAGCCGTCGAATGCCGGGAAAGGGTGCTCGCGATGACCGCGCTGGTGCGATACGAGGTGGCGGAGGCCGTCGCCACGCTGACCCTGGACTCTCCGAACAACCGCAACGCGCTGTCGGCGCAGTTGATGGACGAGTTCGAGGAGGCGCTCGCGGAGGCGGGGAAGGACCCGGAGGTGCGGGCCGTCGTGCTGGCCCATACGGGACGGGTGTTCTGCTCCGGGATGGACCTCTCCGAGGCGACCGGCAGCGACCCGGCGGCGGGGCCGCGGCGGCTGGTCGGGCTGATGCGCGGGATCGTCGAACTCGCGAAGCCGGTGGTCGGGGTGACCACGGGTCACGTCCGGGCCGGCGGGCTGGGGCTGCTCGGCGCCTGCGATCTCGCTCTGGCCGGGCCGGAGAGCACCTTCGCCTTCACGGAGGTGCGGCTGGGGCTCGCGCCCACGGTGATCTCGCTGCCGCTGCTGCCGCGGATCGATCCGCGGGCGGCGGGGCGGTGGTACCTCACCGGGGAGAAGTTCGGCGCGGCCGAGGCGGCGCGGATCGGGCTGGTGACGCTGGCCTTCGAGGGCGGGGCGGAGGAGGCGCTGGCGCCGCTGCTCGACGCCTTCAGGGCAGCGTCGCCGCAGGGGCTCTCCGAGACGAAGCGGCTGGTCACGGCGGGGGTGCGGCAGGTGTTCGAGCGGGACGCGGAGGACTTCGCCGCGCAGTCGGCCCGCCTGTTCGCCTCCGAGGAGGCGCGGGAGGGCATGCGCGCCTTCCTGGAGCGCCGCGCGCCGAGGTGGGCGCGGTAGCGCGTGCCGTCCGGCGGCGCGGGGGGTCGCGACCCGGGGTTCGCTGGTGGTGTACCGCGAAGTAACCTGTGGCGCATGCCGAAGAACGCGTGGGGCGCGCTGGGGGACGGGGTGCGGCGCGTGAAGACTCGCGTGGTGCATCGGGGATGGGCCTGGGCGCAGGCCAACGGGGCGGTGACCGCGGAGCGGCCCGGGCGGACGAGGTTCCGTCAGCTCGGGGCCGGCAGCAGCCTCGCGTTCCCGCAGGGCGCGGTCTTCAACGAGCAGTGGATCGAGATCGGCCCGTACTGCATCATCGCCGAGCGGGTCACCCTCAGCGCCGGTTTCGTGCCCGGGCTGGACCTCGGTCCCGACCCGGTGATCCGGATCGGCGGCGGCTGCGTCATCGGCCGGGGCAGCCATCTCGTCGGCCACCAGTCGATCGTGCTCGGCGACAACGTCTGGACCGGCCCGTACGTCTATCTCAGCGACCAGAACCACGAGTACCGCGACCCCGAGCTGCCGATCGGCAAGCAGTGGCCGCGCAACGACCCGGTCGAGATCGGCGACGGCAGCTGGATCGGCACGGGGGCGGTGATCCTGCCCGGCTCGAAGCTCGGCCGGAACGTGGTGGTGGCCGCCAACTCCGTGGTGCGCGGCGTCGTTCCGGACCACTCGGTGGTGGCCGGCGCCCCCGCGAAGGTGGTGCGGAGCTTCACGCCGGAGGCGGGGTGGAACCCGCCCTTCCGCAATCCGGCCCCGCCGCCCATCCCCGAGGGCGTCACCCACGAGCAGCTGGTCGCCCTCCTCGGCTGGGATCTGCGGCCGCCGCCTCGGGAGCCGGACCCGGACGCGGACGCGGTGGGCTGATCCGGTCGCCGCCGGTGGCCACCGGCAGCGCCCGCGAGCGGAAGGTCCTGCGGTAGGTGTCCGGCGGCACCCCGACCGTGCGGTGGAAGTGCCGGCGCAGCGTCGTCGCCGTGCCCATCCCGGTCGCGGCCGCGATGGCGTCCACGCTGTCGTCGGTGGTCTCCAGCAGCTCCTGGGCGTGCCGGATCCGCTGGGAGAGCAGCCAGCGCAGCGGGGTGGTGCCGGTCGCCGCCCGGAAGTGCCGGCCGAGATGGCGTGAGCTCATCCGCGCCCTGCGGGCCAGGTCCTGCACGGTCAGCGGCTCGTCCAGGCGCTCCAGCACCCAGGGGAGCAGCTCGGCGAGCGGATGGTGGTCCGGGGCGGGCACCGGGGTGGTGACGAACTGGGCCTGCCCGCCCTCCCGGTGCGGCGGTACGACGAGGCGGCGGGCGACGGCGTTGGCGATCGCCGAGCCGTGGTCCAGCCGGACCAGATGGAGGCACAGGTCGACGGCGGCGGCCTTGCCGGCCGAGGTGAGCACGCTGCCGTTGTCCACGTAGAGGACGTCCGGATCCACCTCGACCAGCGGATGCCGGGCGGCCAGCACGTCGGTGTGCGCCCAGTGGGTGGTGGCCCGCCGGCCGTCCAGCAGACCGGCGGCCGCCAGGACGAAGGCGCCGGTGCAGAGCGAGGCCACCCGCGCCCGCGCCCGGTGGGCCGCGCGCACCGCCTCGACCAGCGCGGCGGACGGCGGCCGGTCGACGTCGTCCCAGCCGGGAACGATCACCGTCCCGGCGTCCCGGAGCCCTTCCAGGCCGCGGTCCGGCTCCATCAGGAACCGGCCCACCCGGACCGCCCCCGGCCCGCAGACGGACACCTCGTACCAGGGGACCCCTACGCCGGCCGGGGCGCTGCCGAAGATCTCGTACGCCACGGACAGTTCGAACTGCAGCATGCCGTCGGTGACGGCGATGGCGACCGTTCCCATGTCCGGAAGTGTACGGGTCCTGTCGTTACGGACACTCGCCTCCGGTCGGCAGGCCCGGAAGGATGACCGGGTCAGAGGTCAACGGGTGGTTCCAGCACAGGAGATGACATGGCGTCAGGGTCTGCGGTGGCGGTGTTCGGATCGTACGGTCACACCGGCCGGTTCGTGGTCGACGAGCTGCTGGAGCGCGGGCACCGCCCGATCCTCTCCGGGCGCGACGCCGTCCGGCTGAAGGAGCAGGCGGAGGAGCTCGGCGGCCGGCTGGACGCCCGACCGGCCTCGGTGGACGATCCGGCCGCCCTGGACAGCGCGCTGGCCGGCGCGGCGGCGGTGGTCAACTGCGCCGGGCCGTTCGCCGCCACGGCCGGCCCGCTGATCGAGGCCGCCCTCCGGGCCGGCATCCCGTATCTGGACGTGGCCGCCGAGATCGAGGCGAACGTCGACACCTTCGCCCGGTTCGCGGACCGCGCCCGGGCGGCGGGGGCGACGGTGGTGCCCGCGATGGCCTTCTACGGCGGCCTCGGCGACCTGCTGGCCACCGCCGCGATGGGCGACTGGAGCGCCGCCGACGAGATCGAGATCGCCTACGGGCTGAGCGGCTGGCAGCCCACCGCCGGCACCCGCGCCTCGGGCGCGGTCTCCCACCAGCGGCGGGGCGGGCAGCGGATCCGCTTCCGCGGCGGGCGGCTGGAGCGGCATGACGAGCGGCCGGTGCACCTGCGGTGGGAGTTCCCGGCGCCGACGGGCCCGCGGGAGGTCGTCGGGGAGTTCACGATGGCCGACGTGGTCACCGTCCCCAGCCATCTGGACGTGCCCGAGGTGCGCACCCACATGGCGATCGAGGCGGCCCGGGAGCTGTCGGACCCGGACACCCCCGCGCCGGTCGCGGCCGACGAGCGCGGACGGTCGGCGCAGACCTTCACGGTCGACGTGGTGGTGCGCTCGGGCGGCCGCGAGCGCCGGGCGGCGGCGAGCGGCCGGGACATCTACGCGGTGACCGCGCCGCTGGTGGCGGAGGCGGTCGACCGCGTGCTGAGCGGGCGGACCAGGACCACCGGGGTCGCCTCGGCCGGGGCCGTCTTCGACGCGCCCGACTTCCTCCGGGCGCTCTCCCCGGTGCTCGACCTGGAGTGGGCGCCGCGGTCCTAGGAGGTGGGCGCACCTCCCCTGGGCGCGCGGGGTCAGGCCGCGTCGGCGGCGGGCGGCGCCGGGCGGCTCGCACGGGCGACGACCAGCGCGAGGGTGCCGGAGATCGCCGCCAGCAGTGCGACCGACACCAGCGCCAGCGGCAGGCCGGCGAGTTGGGCCAGGAAGCCGATCACCGGCGGGCCGATCACCATCCCGCCGTAGCCGAAGGTGGAGGCGGTGGCCACGCCGTGGGCGCCGCGCAGCGCCCCCGCCCGGTCCATCGCCACCGGGAAGATGTTCGCCAGGCCCAGGCCGACCAGCAGCAGTCCGAGGATGGCCGGGACGATCGACGGGCTCAGCGCAGCGGTCAGCATGCCGGCGGCGGCGAGGCCGGCCCCGCCGGAGAGCAGCCGGGTGGGGCCGAGCCGGTCCAGCGCGCGGGTGCCGGCCAGCCGGCCCGCGGTCATCGCGATGGAGAAGGCGGAGAAGCCCCAGGCCGCCACGGCCGGGGTGGCGTGGAGGTCGCTGCTGAGGTGGAGGGTGGTCCAGTCGGCCAGCGCGCCCTCGCCGTAGGCGTCGCAGAGGGCAACCAGGCCGATCAGGACGACCAGGAGGGTGGAGCCGGCGGCGACGGCGCGGGTGCGGGCCCGAGTACGGTCGCGCCCGTCCGGGGCGCGGTCGGCGGCCGACGGCGGCTGCGCGGTCGCCGGGGCGACCGGGTTGCGCAGCAGGACGGTGCCGGCCCAGGCGGTGACCAGCAGGCCGATCAGCCCGGCCAGCGCGAGGTGGACGGCGGGGGTGAGACCGGTCGCGACGGCGCCGCCGACCAGGGAGCCGAGCAGGCCGCCGAGGCTGAACGCGGCGTGGAAGGACGGCATCTGGACGCGCGGATGGGCCGCGCAGAGGTCGACCGCGGCGCTGTTCATGCCGACGTTCAGACCGCCGTAGCCGATGCCGAAGACGAACAGGCTGAGGCCGAGCAGCAGCACCGAGTGGGTCTGCGGCGGCAGCGCCAGGGCGAGGCTGAGCAGCACGGCGGTGGCCGCGGTCACCGGCGCGGTGCCGAACCGGACGCAGGCCCGGCCGGTGAAGGCCATTGTGAGGACGGCACCGAGGGATATGCAGAGGAGGGCCAGGCCGAGGGCGCCCGGTGAGGCGTGCACCTGGGCCTTGATGGGCGGTATGCGCACCACCCAGGTGGCGAAGAGGAAGCCGTCCAGCAGGAAGAACCCGGTGACCGCGGTCCGCGCGGCCGGCCACTGGGCGTGGAGATGCCGCCGCAGTGCTCGCTGCGGACCGGAGGTGACCGGCTGGGTTTTGTTCATCTGCGGCACAAAATGAGAATAGGGGTGTGACCCAGATCAGGACAAGCCCTGCAAGCCAGCACGCGGATCGCGGCCGGGCCGCCCTCGGACCCGCCCTCGCCCTGGTGCACACCGGGCGCGCGCCGACCCGCTCGTCGCTCACCTCAGCCCTCGGCGTCACCCGCGGCACGGCCGGCGCGATCGCCGCGGAGCTGCGGCAGTTGGGGCTGATCTCGATCGACACCAGTCCGCTGGTGAGCAGCGGCCGGGGCCGGCCCTCGCATCGGCTGGCGCCGGCCGAGGACGGTCCGGTGGTGCTGGCCGCGCGGGTGCACGCGGGCGGGATCGAGGTCGCCCTGGTCGGGCTCGGGGCGGTGATCGTGGAGCCGCGGCTGCGGCTGCCGCTGCCCCGTCCGGCCGAACCCGAACCCGTGCTGCGGGCGGTGGCGGAGGCGGGGGCGCGGCTGGTGGGCGGCAGTGCCCGGCGCTGCCTGGGGTTCGGGCTCTCCGTCCCGTCGCCGGTCACCGTTCCGGACCGGACGGCGCTGGCCGCGATCTACCTGGACTGGCCGCCGAACACCCCGGTCGGCGAGCTCTTCGACCACGAGGTCCGGCGGGTGGGCCTGGAGCTGCCGAGATTCATCGGCAACGACGCCAACCTCTCCGCGCTGGCCGAGCACCGGCACGGGGCCGGCCGGGACGCCCGGCACCTCCTCTATGTGATGACCGGCGACCGCGGGGTCGGCGGCGGCCTGGTGGTGGACGGCCGGCTGCATCAGGGCAGCAGCGGACTGGCCATCGAGGTAGGGCAGTTGACGGTGCGTCAGGACGACGGGGCACGGCTCTGCGCCTGCGGCCGGCGGGGCTGCCTGGACGTGGAGGCCGATCCCCCGGCGCTGCTGGCCGCCGCCGGCGTCGGCGCGGTGGACGGGCAGCCGGTGCTGGAGCAGGCGGAGGCGCTGCTGCGGGAGCGCGGCACGGAGCCGCGGGTGCGGGAGGCCGTGCGCGAGGTGGTCGACCGGCTGGGGCTGGGCATCGCCGGGATGGTGAACCTCCTCAACCCGGACCGGGTGGTGCTGGGCGCCCTCCACGCGGATCTGCTGGCCGCCGAGCCGGAGCGGCTGGCCCGGGTGGTCGCCGAGCGGGCCTACTGGGGGCGCTCCGGCCGTATCCCGATCGTCGCCGCGCAACTCGGCGAGCCGGATCTGGTCGGCGCGGCGGAACTGGCCTGGCAGCCGGTCCTGGACGACCCTCTGACCTGCGCGTGAGCACTGCGCCGGGCCGACCCTGGCTGATCCGGCGCTAGCCGCGCTCCGCGGGAGCGAAGCGGTCGAGGCCGAGGACGGAGAGGAGGCGCAGCTTCTCCTCGGCCTCGGTGCGCGGGGGAGCGGTCAGCACCAGTAGGGCCTGGGACTGGTCCTCGGTGAACAGGACCTGGCAGTCGACCTCGATCTCGCCCAGCTCCGGATGGATCAGCGTCTTGTGGTCCTGGAAGCGCTGGGCGACCTCCTGCCGCTCCCACAGCTCGGCGAACTCCGCGCTCGCCCTCTGCAGCAGCCGCACCAGCTCGCCGGCCCGCGAGCGCGCACCGTGCCGCCCGTACGAGGCGCGCAGGTTGGCCACCTGGGCGCGGCTCTGCCGGTCCCGGTCCGCCTCGGGGTAGCGCAGCCGCGCCGAGGGGTCGGTGAACCACCGGTAGACCTCGCTGCGCGCCGGGCCGGTGTGGCCGGAGGCGTCGCCGAGCAGCGCGGCCGCCATCGCGTTCTGCACCAGCGTCTCGCCCAGGTCGGAGAGGATCAGCGCCGGGGTGTCGGAGAGCCGGTCGAGCACCCGCAGCAGCGCGGGGGCGACATGCGGGTCGGCCGACCGCGACTCGGGCGCCGAATGGCCCGCGACCCGGTACAGATACGCCCGCTCGTCGTTGGTCAGCCGCAGCGCCCGGGCCAGCGAGGAGAGCATCTGCTCGCTCGGCTGCGGGCCGCGCTGCTGCTCCAACCGGGTGTAATAGTCGGTGGACATCACCGCCAGCGAGGCCACCTCCTCCCGCCGCAGTCCGCGGGTCCGGCGGCGGGCGCCCGCGGGCAGCCCGACGTCCTCGGGCTGCAGCGCCTCGCGGCGGCTGCGCAGGAATTCGGCGAGTGCGGCACGGTCCATGCCGTCGATTATCGGCGGCGCTCCGGAACCGAACCAGGGACCGCGAATCCCCCGATAAGCGCTCTCTGCACCAAGGCCGGGAAGGGGGTCAGAGTGGAGTCATGAACATCTCCGGAAACACCGTCTTCATCCCCGGTTCCACCAGCGGCATCGGCCTCGCCCTCGCCCTGGAGCTCCAGTCCCGGGGGAACACCGTGATCGTCGGCGGCCGGCGCGCCGAGCTGCTGGACCGGATCGCGGCCGAGCACCCGGGCCTGGACACCGTGCAGATCGACACCACCGACCCGGCGAGCATCGCCTCCGCCGCCGACGAGGTGCTGGCCAAGCACCCGGACCTGAACGTCCTGGTCGCCATGGCCGGTGTGATGCGGGTCGAGGACTGGCATCGGCCCGAGTCCTTCCTGGAGTCCGCCGAGTCCGTGGTGACGACCAACGTCCTCGGGCCGATCCGGCTGATCGGGGCCTTCGTGGAGCACCTCCAGGCGCAGCCGGACGCCACGATCATGACCGTCTCCTCGGGGCTGGCCTTCGCGCCGCTCAAGGTCACGCCGAGTTACAACGCCTCCAAGGCCGCGATCCACATGCTGAGCGAGTCCCTGCGGCTCCAGCTCGCCGACACCTCGGTGCGGATCGTGGAGCTGGTGCCGCCGGCGGTCCGCACCGCGCTGCTCCCCGGGCAGGAGGAGAGCGAGTTCGCGATGCCGCTGGACGAGTTCGTCTCCGAGGTGGTCGGCCTGATCGAGTCGCAGCCGGACGCCCGCGAGATCCAGGTCGAGCGGGTGAAGTTCCTCCGCTACGGCGAGGCCCGCGGCGACTACGACCAGGTGGTCGCGACCCTCAACCAGGCGGACCCCCACGGCAAGTAGTCCGTACTCCCCGGGTGGTAGCGGAAGTGTCTGCCGGGGGCCGACGCCCCGGGCGCCGGAACGCGCGAGCCTCGATGTCAGGAAGCCGCGGAGGGCGCGGCTGAGAGCGAGGAGCACGCGATGTACCAGACCCTGTTGGCCGACGGCTGGCACGGCGGTCCCGGGCCGTGGATCCTGCTGGTGCCGCTCTTCTGGGCCGCCGTGGTGTTCGGCGTGGTGACGCTGGTCCGCCGGTCCAGGGGGTGGCGGGGCGGCCCGCCGTGGGCCGCCGTACGGCAGGCCGGAGCGGCCGGAGCGGCCGGCACCCAGCAGTTCTTCCGGGGCGGCGTCCCGGAACCGGTGGACGTGCTGAAGCGCCGCTACGCCGAGGGCGAGCTGGACGAGTACGAGTACCGGGCCCGGCTGAGCGTCCTGACCGACGAGGACCCGGCGGCGCCGGGGCCGACGGTCACCGGGACCGAGGCGGCGCCGCCCGCGGACGCCCCGCAGGACCCGCCGACGGAGAGGTGAGGAAACCGCGGCGGGCGCTGCCCGCCACGGCGAAAGCGCGCCGGGCGCGGACCGAAGTGGTCCGCGCCCGGCGCGCTTTCGCCGACGTGCTCCCCGGTTACCGGGTCAGCTCGGGACGGGCCCGGCTGAGCTCCGGCTCGGCGGCGCCCAGATCGGCGTCGTCCGGCGCCGCCTGCGGCATCGCCAGCGGGGTGAGATGGAGCACCGGATGCTCCAGCAGCCAGCGGCTGGTGGTCTGCCCGCTGGTCTGGACGGGCAGGCCCTGCTCGGCGCGGGGCACCGCGGGCGGTTCGACCAGCGAGGCGGTGACCGGTTCGAGGGAGAACCAGACGGTCTTGCCGGCGCTCTCGGGGATGGCGCCCCACTCCTTGCTGAGTGCGGCGATCACGGCCAGCCCGCGGCCGACCGACTCCCAGGCGTCCGACTCGAGCCGGCACGGCAGGGTGGGGTCGTTGTCGTGCACCGACACGGTGAGGGTGCCACCGCTGGTGCTGAGACCGAGTACGCACTCGGGGTCGTCGGCCACGTGCTGGTGCACGTTGTTCAGCAGTTCGCTGAGGCCCAGCAGGGCCTGGTCGATCAGCGGGGTGAGTCCCCAGTACCTCAAGTGGGCCTGGACGATGCGGCGCACCATGCCGAACCTCGCGGGTTCCGCGGTGAGCCGCAGTTCATACGTCCTGTCCTGATCCTCCATCACGAGCACGACTCCCTCCGAAGTGGGGCCGACTCCGCGCCCAGTGCCCCGAACGCGCAGAGTGATTGGGTCGCGACGAATAGCGACGGCTACAGCCTGAAGCCAGGATCGATTCCGCGCAAGTCGCACGGAAATGGTCTTGGCATAAGCGGCTTTCACAATTCCAAAAATGGCTACTTATAGTGTTCGGTTGTCACACTCGGTTATTATCCTCGTTATGGAATCCACTCTCGACGAGGACCGGACCGATCCCTCGTACCGGGCCTGGCTCAAGGACGCCGTGCGCAGGGTGCAGGCCGACGCCAACCGCTCCGCCGACACCCATCTGCTGAGCTTTCCGCTGCCCGAGGAGTGGGGGGTGGACCTGTATCTCAAGGACGAGTCCACGCATCCGACCGGCAGCCTCAAGCACCGGCTCGCCCGGTCGCTGTTCCTCTACGGGCTGTGCAACGGCTGGATTCGGCCCGGGCGGCCGGTGATCGAGGCCTCCAGCGGCTCCACGGCCGTCTCCGAGGCGCACTTCGCCCAGCTGATCGGGGTCCCGTTCATCGCCGTCATGCCCCGCACCACCAGCTGCGAGAAGGTCGGCCTGATCGAGTTCCACGGCGGCCGCTGCCATCTGGTCGACGACCCCCGTACGGTCTACGAGGTGTCCGCCCGGCTGGCGGCGGAGACCGGCGGGCACTATATGGACCAGTTCACGTATGCCGAGCGGGCCACCGACTGGCGGGGCAACAACAACATCGCCGAGTCGGTCTACCAGCAGTTGCGCCTGGAGCGGTTCCCAGAACCGGCCTGGATCGTGGCCACCGCGGGTACCGGCGGCACGTCCGCCACCATCGCCCGGTACGTCCACTACATGCAGTACGACACCCGGATCTGCGTGGCCGACCCGCAGAACTCGGTGTTCTTCGACGGCTGGCGCAGCGGCGACGCCGGACTGTGCTGCGAGACCGGCTCCAGGATCGAGGGGATCGGCCGGCCGCGGATGGAGCCAAGCTTCGTCCCGGGCGCGATCGACCGGATGATGAAGGTTCCTGACGCCGCGTCAGTGGCGGCGGTGCGGGCGCTTGAGGGCACCCTGGGCCGGAAGGCGGGCGGGTCCACCGGGACCGGGCTGTGGGCCGCGTTCCGGATCGTCGCGGAGATGCGCCGGCGCGGCGAGCGGGGCAGCGTCGTCTCGCTGATCTGCGACCCGGGCGACCGCTACCTGGACAAGTACTACTCGGACGAGTGGGTCGCCGCCCAGGGCCTTGATCTCGAGCCCTACGCGGAGGTGATCCGGGACTTCCTGAAGACCGGCGAGTGGTCCGGCTGACCGGGGCCGGGCAGCGGTCGGCCCGCCCGGGTACGGGACCCCCGGGCGGGCCGAGTCATGCGGAGGCGCTTGCCGGCGCGCGGTGCTGACGGTGCGTCAGGCGCGCCGGGATCAGGCCTCGCCGGCCTTGTCCAGGGCCGCGCAGCAGGTGTCCACCAGCAGGCGGGTGACCACGTACGGGTCGACGTTGGCGTTCGGGCGGCGGTCCTCCAGGTAGCCCTTCTTCTCCACCTCGACCTGCCACGGGATGCGGACCGATGCGCCGCGGTCGGAGACGCCGTAACTGTACTCGTTCCACGGGGCGGTCTCGTGGGCGCCGGTGAGGCGGGTCTCCACGCCGGCGCCGTACTGGCGGATGTGCTCCTCCGGCTTGCCCTCGGCGCCGAGCGCCTCGCAGGCGGTGACGATGGCCTGGTAACCGCCCTCCTCGCGCATCGCCTTGGTGGAGAAGTTGGTGTGCGCCCCGGCGCCGTTCCAGTCGCCCTGGGCCGGCTTGGGGTCGAGGGTGGCGGAGACGCCGAAGTCCTCGGCGGTGCGGTAGAGCAGCCAGCGGGCCACCCACAGCTCGTCCGAGACCTCGAGCGGGCCGACCGGGCCGACCTGGAACTCCCACTGGCCCGGCATCACCTCGGCGTTGATGCCGCAGATGTTCAGGCCCGCCTTGAGGCAGTTCTCCAGGTGCTTCTCGACGATCTCCCGTCCGAAGATCTCGTCCGCGCCGACGCCGCAGTAGTAGCCGCCCTGCGGGGCCGGGAAGCCGTTCTCCGGGAAGCCGAGCGGGCGGGCGCCCTGGAAGAAGGTGTACTCCTGCTCGATCCCGAAGATCGGCTCCTGGCCGGCGAACTGCTCGGCCACCGGCCGCAGCAGGGCGCGGGTGTTGGACTCGTGCGGGGTGTCGTCGATGTTGAAGACCTCGCAGAGCACCAGGACGTTGTCCCCGCCGCGGATCGGGTCCGGGTAGCTGGCGACCGGCTTGAGGACCCGGTCCGAGGCGTGGCCCTCGGCCTGGCTGGTGCTCGAGCCGTCGAACCCCCAGGTGCCGGGCTTCGCGCCGTCGGCGAGGACCTTGGTCTTCGAACGGAGCTTCGCGGTCGGCTTGGTGCCGTCGATCCAGATGTACTCGGCCAGGTAGCTCACGGTGGGTGGGTCCTCGGGTTCCTCGGGGTGGATTCTTCGCCCGCACCCTCGCAACCTGCGATTTCCCGATCATTGCTCTGATGTGAACACCGTGTTACCGGACTGTCTGGTTCCGCTCCTCCGGGGCGGCCGCGCCGCCGGCGCCCGGCTCGGAAGCAGGCTCGGAATCCGGCTCGGAATCCGGCTCGGCGCCGGTCCGGGGATCCGGGATGCCCCGGCGGCCGGCCCGCTCGTCCAGTCGGGCCGCGGCCTCCGCGAAGACCCGGCGGAGCGGGCCTCGGGACCGTCCGAGGAGGGCGCCGGCGGGCGGGACGCAGTCCACCGCCATGGTCCAGGTCACCTGGGTGCCGGAGCCGTCCGGGCCCGGGGCCAGCCGCCACTCCTCGACCAGGGCGCGGACGCCCGGGGCGTTGGTCTCCTCGACCCGGTAGGCATAGCGCTCGCCCGGCTCCCAGGCGATCACCGTCTCGACGAAGCGGACCCCGCCGCGAAGGCGGATCACCCGGCCGGTGCCGGCCCCGTAGGGCGGGCTGCCGGCGTAACCGGCCTCCCGGATCGCGGTGAACCAGCGCGGCCAGTCCTCCGGGTGCTCGGCCAGCTCGGCGAAGACCGCGTCGGGCGGGGCGGAGAGTCCGGCCGTGTGGATGAGCCGGAGGGGGGCTCGCTCGACGAAGGCCAACGGTTCGGGACGCAGAACCCTGCGTACCATCGCGCCACCTCCAGTCCGTCGGGGATGAAAGAGATCAGCTTAGGTGACGGAGTGTCAGCGGTCCAGTACGCACCGGGGGATGTACACGTCAGCCGGGGGTCGGCGGAGGGGCGGCCGGGGGTCGGCCGGGGGTCAGTTCTGCGCGGCGGTCTCCGGTTCCGCGCCGGCGATCACCAGTTCGCGGACCTGCTCGGCGAGGGCGGCGCGGATCTCCGCGGGCAGGTCGGCGTCGGTGACCAGGGTGTCGATCTGGTCCAGGGCGGCGAAGGTGGACAGGCCCACCGTGCCCCACTTGGTGTGGTCGGCCACCGCGATCACCCGGCGGGCCGAGGCGACGAAGGAGCGGTTGGTCTCCGCCTCCGCGAGGTTGGGGGTGGAGAGCCCGGCCTCCAGGGAGAGCCCGTGGCAGCCGAGGAAGAGGAGGTCGAAGTGGAGCGAGCGGATCGCCCGGTCGGCGATCGGGCCGACCAGCGCGTCGGAGGGGGTGCGCACGCCCCCGGTGAGCACCACCGTCGTGCCGCGGGTGCCGGCGCCTCCGGGCTGGCGCTGGGCGTGCTCGAAGACGTCCGCGACCCGTACCGAGTTGGTCACCACGGTCAGCCCGTCCACCTGGAGGAGGTGGTGGGCCAGGGCGAAGGTGGTGGTGCCGCCGGAGAGGGCGACCGCGCTGCCGGGCGGGACCAGTCGGGCGGCCGCCCGGGCGATGTCCTCCTTGGCGGTCAGCTCCAGGCTGGACTTGGCCTCGAAGCCGGGCTCGTGGGTGCTCGCCTCGACCACCGGGACGGCGCCGCCGTGCACCTTCTCCACCACGCCCTGCCGGGCGAGGGCGTCCAGGTCCCGGCGGACCGTCATGTCCGAGACGTTGAGCCGCTTGGTCAGCTCGTTGACGCGGACGCCGCCGCGCCGGCGCACCTCGTCCAGGATCATCGCCCGCCGCTGCTCGGCCAGCAGGTTGCTGTTCTCGGCCACCGCTGCCGCCCCGCCTTCCCTCGGCTACGCGGCGTCCTGCCGCGTTGAGAGGGCAATGTTCGCATGGGTGCGCTGACCGGAACAGCACGCTGTCAGGAACCTGGGGCGATCCCGTGCATGTTGCCTCCCGGGCGGCCCCGGAACCGGGATGATTGCGACGAGTCGCACGACTCGGCGGGATCGGAACGGAGCGGGGGAGCGGACGATGACGGTGGCCGACTCAACGGCGGGCGCCCGGACGGCCCCCGGGGTGCGACCGGCCGGGGCGGAACCGGCCCGGGCCCCGGCCCATCCGGCGCTGGAGCTGCTGGTGCACGGGGTCGGCGGGACGACCCCCGCCGACATGCTGGAGGACCCCCGGGTGGTCCGGGTCACCGGGGACGACGTGGCCGGCACCTACCGGCGGGCGGACGAGCGGGACTCCCGGGCGCGGGTGGTCCAGGAGGCCTACTCCTGGGGCAACCTGACCTCCGGCAGCGGCGCCCGGGCGTTCTGGCTGCTGCTCCTGCCGTTCATGGTGGCCAATCTGGCGTACTGGATGCGGCCCGCGCGGATGGGCCGGGTGGCCGCCGGGGCGTACGGACTGCTGGCGCGGCTGGCCGGGCTCGGCCTCACGGTGCTGATGGTGGGCGCGGCCGGTGAGGTGGCGCTCGACCTCACCGCCTGGCAGTGCGCGGGCAGCCGGTGGTGCTCCTCGGGGAAGTCCTGGCTGGGCTGGCTCTCGGCGGCGCACGGCGGTTGGTGGAGCGAGCCGGGGCGGCGGATCGCGGTCTGCGCGGCGGTGCCGGTGGCCGTGGTCGGCCTGCTGTGGTTCCTCTCCCACCGCACCTGGGCCGCGTACGAGGCGGCCCGGATGCCGGGCGGGCGCGGGGACTGGCGGCCCGCGGGGCCGATGCAGCAACCCGGCTTCTGGTGCGGACTCGGGGTGGTGCGGCGGCTGCGCCTGGTGCACGTCGCGGCCGGGCTGCTGACGGTCGCGTACGAGGTGGCGCTGCCCGCGCTGCGGTTCGACGCGGACGGCTCGCGCGGGGCGGCGGTCGCCGGGTGGCTGCTGATGGCGGTGATCGCCCTGCTGGCGGCGGGAGTTCTGGCGGGCCTGGTCGCGTCGCGACGGACCGACGGCCCGGGCGCGCTGGACCCCGGCCGGGAGAACCCGCTGCTGCGGGCCCTGCCGTGGGCGGGGCTGGCGGCGCTGCTGGGCTCCGCGGTGTACGCCGGCTGGTCCCGGCCGGGCTGGGTCTCCACGGGCACGCTGCCGGGTGCCTCGGCCGCGATGGTCGCCATGTGCGGGGCCCAACTGGTGCTGGCGCTGGGGGTGCTGGCGGTCTCCCTGCCGTACTGCCGGCGGGGGCCGGCGCGGGCGGACGCGGAGGCCGCTGCGGCCGACGAGTCCGGTGAGGCAGCTGGGGCCGGTGGGGCAGCTATGTCCGGTGAGGCAGCTGAGGCGGTCGAGCCTCACGCGCACGGCGGGTCCGCCGGGCCGGCCGGGCCCGCTGCGGGCGTCGGCGCGGAGGGGCGGCCGGCGGCTCCGGCCGTTCCGGCGGCCCCGGCCGTTCCGGCGGGCCGGCGCCCGGCGGACGACTCGGCGGGCGCGGCGGTGACGGCCACGCCCTCGACGCACGCGGCCGGAGCGGGCCCCGCGGCGGCGGAGGCGCCGGTCGTCGTGCCCGGTCCCGGGGTGCGGGCGGCCGGCGGGGACGAGGGGTTCGGCGGCTCGGACCGGGTGGCCTTCGGCGGTGTCGGCGGGGCGGTGACGGTGCTCCTCGGCGGGGGGCTCGGGGCGCTCTTCACGGCCGCGGTCTCGGTCTGGGTGGCCGACTGGCTGGACCGGGGAGCCACCCCCGGCGCGCCCGGCGGCCACATCTCCGGGCCGCCGACCATGCTCAGCTGGAACGACGCCGGGCTGCCGGTCGCCCTTCTGCTGCTGGCGCTGCTCCTCCTCGGCCCGGTGGTGCTCACCCTCCGCCGGTCGCGGGCGCTCGGCCCGCAGGTGGAACGGGCCTACCGGGTGGAGGCGGGCGAGGCGGAGCGGCGGACCCGGGAGATCGCCGGGGCGATGGCCCGTGCCCGGCTCACCGAGGCAGGGCCGCTGCTCCTCGGCACCCTCGCGGCGATCGCCTTCGTGCTGGGGGCGGCGGCCATCGCCGGGGCCGAGGCGTCCCGGCAGATCCCCTCACAGGCCGCCGCGCACGCCCCGCTCTTCCTCTCCTACGCCGTCACCACCGCCCAGGCGCTGGGCAGTTGGCTGGTGGCCGCCACCGCGGTGGCGCTGGTCGGGCTCGGCCGGACGGCGTACCGCAAGGTGGGGGTGCGGCGGACGGTCGGCGTGCTGTGGGACATCGGCACCTTCTGGCCGCGTGCGGCCCACCCCTTCGCGCCGCCCTGCTACGCCGAGCGCGCCGTCCCCGACCTGGTCTGGCGGATCAGCTCCTGGCTGGCCGAGGACCCCGACCGCCGGCTGGTGCTCTCGGCCCATTCGCAGGGGACGGTGCTGGCGGCCTCCGCCGTCTGGCAGCTGGATCCGAGGACCCGGCGCCGGGTGGCCCTGCTGACCTACGGGTCGCCGCTGCGCCGGCTCTACGGCCGGTACTTCCCGGCCTACTTCGGCCCGTCCCAGCTCTCCTGGCTGCACCGGGACGCGCCGGCCTGGCGCAACCTCTTCCGGATCACCGACCCGATCGGCGGGCCCGTGCGGGTGGCCGTGCCGGCCGGCGAGGAGCCGGTGGACGCCGAGCCCTTCGTCGACCCGCTGGTCTTCGACCGGGACCTGGACGGCCACCCGCTGCCGGTCCCGATCAACGCCCACTCCCACTACCAGGCGGACCCGCGGTTCGCGGAGGAGCGGGCGCGGATCCTCCGCGAGGTCTGAGCCGGACCGCGCCGGCGTCGGCGCCGGCTGGCGTCAGCGCCGCCGCCAGGCGAGGATCCAGCCGGCGGTGCCCAGCGCGCCGACGCCTGCCACGGCCATCGCGCCGCCGGTGCCGGTGAGCGGGGCGAGGGCGCCCACGCAGGCCGGGGCGAGGCCCTGGAGGGTCATCATCCCGGAGCCGAGGAGGCCGAAGGCCTGGCCCTGCCCCTCCTCGGGCAGCGCCGCGAGGAACTCGCGCTGCAGGCCGAGCCCGTGGGCGAAGCCGAAGCCCGCCGCCAGCAGCAGGACGGCGGCGAGGAGGCGCCCCGGCTCCGCGGCGAACCCCAGCAGCGGTAGGCCCATCAGCGCGATCAGCGGCACCACCAGCCGCTCCCGCCGGGCCGGGCGGACGAACCGGCCGACCAGCAGGTCGCCGAGGAGCATGCCGACCGGCAGGCAGGCCATCAGCACCGCGTAGCTGCCGGCGGGGAGGCCGCGGCCGCCCGCGTACGCGGTGATCAGGCCCTCCGCGCCGGCGACGAAGGCGCTGGGCAGCCACTGGGCGAGCAGCAGGCGGCGGACCGGGCGCTCGCCCAGCAGCTCCCGGTTCCCGCGCAGGCTGCGACGCAGGGTGCCGCCGCTCGCCGCGGCCCTGCGTTCCACCGCGATCCGCGGCAGCCGCAGCCGGATCGCGGCCGCGCAGAGGAGGTGGATCGCCGCGCCCCCCGCCAGCGCGGCGCGCGGGCCGAGGGCGGCGACGGCGGCGCCTCCGAGGGCCAGGCCGAAGAGCTGCGCGCCACTCCCGGCCATGTTGCTGAGGGAGCGCCCCAGCACATACGCGTCGCCGGTCAGCCAGCGGGCCACCAGCCGCCCGGAGGCCCCGCTGAACACCGGGGTGCCGAGGGCGACCAGGGCGATCAGGCCGAGGGCCGCCCAGACCGGCATCCGGGTCAGCGCGATCAGCGCCGAGGCGGCGCCCTCCAGCAGATAGCCGCAGGTGATCAGCGCCCGAGGTGGGAGGCGGTCGGCCAGCGCGCCGAACAGCAGCGAGCCGAGGGCCTGCGGGAGGAAGCCGGCGCCGAAGGCGAGCGCGCTGAGCAGCGCGGAGCCCGTGCCCGCGTAGACCAGCGCGGAGAAGGTGCTGATCCGCAGCGAGCCGGCGGTCACCTCAAGGACCCGGGTGAGGAAGAGGAGGCGGAAGCGCGGCTCGGCCAGCACCTCCCGGTAGGCGGTGCGGGGACGGGCGGGCGCGGCCGGGGCGGCCGTCGGCGGGGTGCGGTGGTCACGGGGAGCAGCCTGGGGGAGCCGCCCGGGGGACCGCGAATGTTTCGTCCCAGGGCGTAAGGTCGGCCGCCGCCGCTCTATCGTGGTGCCGTGCTCAGCTTCGCCACCTCCGCCGAGGACCTGCTGCGCAGCCGGTTCGCGCTGTCGCCGGTCTTCGAGCTGGGCTGCCTGCTGCGCCGGCTGGCGGGCCGGGACGAGGCGCTGCCGGCCGACTGGGCGGCCCGGCTCGGCCCGGTCTTCGCCCGGCTGCGCCGGGACCCGGCCCTCGCCGCCGTCCTCGCCCTCCACACCGCCCGCAGCGGGGCGGACTTCATCGCCCCGCCGCCCCGGGGGCTCGCCCAGACCTGGGAGGAGGACCTCGCGGCGGTCCGGGCCACCCCGCCGGCCGTGGCCCGGCGGGAGATCGACGGGCTGCTCCGCCGGGCACCGGCCCGGGAGCCCCGGGCGGCTGAGGTGCTGGCCTCCGCGGAGGTGGTGGAGACCGTGGCGGCCGCCATGGACCGGGCCTGGCACGCGCTCCTCGCCCCGGAGTGGCCGCAGCTGCGGGCGGTCTGCGAGCGCGACGTGGTGCACCGGGTCGGCGTGATCGGGGCGCGCGGCTGGCAGGTCGCGGTGGAGGAGCTGCATCCGGCCCTCGCCTGGCGGGGCGGGCGGCTCACCCTGCCGATGAGCGGGCCGGACCTGGAGGTGGACCTGGCCGGGGAGGGCCTGCTGCTGGTGCCCTCGGTGCTGGTCTCGCCGGGGATCGCCGCCTTCCACGAAGACCCCTGGCCGAGGGCGGTGATCTACCGGGCCCGCGGCACCTCCGTGCTGTGGGAGCGGGCGGCGCCGGACCCGGACGCCCTCGGCGCGCTGGCCGCGGTGGTCGGCCGGTCCCGGGCGCTGCTGCTGGTCCAGCTGGCCACCCCGGCCAGTACCAGCCAGCTCGCCCGAAGCCTCGGGCTCGCCCCGGGCGCGGTGGGCGACCATCTCGCTGTGCTGCGCGGGGCGGGACTGCTGGCCCGGGCCCGCTCCGGCCGCTCGGTGCTCTACCGGCGCACCGCGCTGGGGGACGCGCTGGTGCGCGGGCGGGCGGAGGCGTAGCGGAGGGGCGGCGGAGCAGCGGGGCCGTTCGCCGGCTCGCCGTCATCCCGCTGTGCTGCTCTGCTGGGGGCGAAGGAGGTGGCGCGGATGAGGCGGCTGCCGCGGGCGGCGTACGAGAGCGAGTTGGGCCGGCTCCAGGCCGAGCTGGTGACCATGCAGGAGTGGGTGAAGGCCGAGGGCGTCCGGCTGGTGGTGGTCTTCGAGGGGCGGGACGCGGCCGGCAAGGGCTCCACCATCAAGCGGGTGACGGAGTATCTGAACCCGCGGGTGGCCAGGATCGCCGCGCTCCCCGCGCCCACCGAGCGGGAGCGGAGCCAGTGGTACTTCCAGCGGTACGTGGAGCATCTGCCGGCGGCCGGGGAGATCGTCCTCTTCGACCGCAGCTGGTACAACCGGGCCGGGGTCGAGCACGTCATGGGCTTCTGCACCAAGGAGGAGTACTGGCGGTTCCTCCACCAGTGCCCGGTCTTCGAGCGGATGCTGATCGAGGACGGCATCCTGCTGCGCAAGTACTGGTTCTCGGTGAGCGACGCGATGCAGGAGGAGCGCTTCCGCAAGCGCGCCGAGGACCCGATGCGCCGCTGGAAGCTCTCGCCGATGGACCTGGAGTCGCTCACCCGCTGGGAGGAGTACTCCCGGGCCAAGGACGAGATGTTCGTCTACACCGACACCCCCGAGTCCCCGTGGTTCGTGGTGGAGAGCGACGACAAGCGGCGGGCCAGGATCAACATGATCGCCCATCTGCTGTCCACGGTCCCGTACCGGGCGGTGGAGCGCCCGGTGCTGAAGATCCCGGAGCGGCCGCCGGCCAACGGCTACCAGCGACCGCCGCGCGATCTGCAGACCTATGTCCCCGACCACGCCGAGACGGTGGCGCGGTCCGGGAAGCCGGGGAGATCGGGGAAGGCGGCGAAGGAAGGCCGACGAAGGCAGGGCGATGAGGGCGGGTCGGTGAACGCCGGTCGATGAAGGCCGGCTGGTGAACGCCGGCTGGCGAAGGCCCGCTTCGGCCGGGGTCGGCCCCCGGCCCCGCCGGGGCGGTACGCCCGGCGGGGCCGTTCCGCGGCGGCGGCTCAGACCGTGTTGAGCGCCTCGGTCGGGGAGAGCCGGGCGGCGCGACCGGCCGGATAGAGGCCCGCGAGGGTGCCGATCACCAGCGCGGAGCCGGCCCCGGCCGCGAGGCTCTCCGGGGGGACGGTGGCCGGCCAGTGGCGCCACAGGGCGTAGCCGGCGCTGATCCCGCTGCCCAGCACCGCGCCGCAGAGGCCGCCGCCTCCGGAGAGGGCCACCGACTCGGTGAGGAACTGCAGCCGGATCTGTCCGCGCGCGGCGCCCAGCGCGCGCCGCAGCCCGATCTCCTGGCGGCGCTCCAGTACCGAGATCACCATGGTGTTCGCCACCCCCACCCCGCCGACCAGCAGCGCCACCGCGCCCAGCCCCAGGAAGAGCGAGGTGAAGGCGGACTTCGCGGCGAGCTGCGCGGCGAGGGCGTCCGAGGGACGGCTGACCTTGACGTCCTCCGGATGCGCGGGATCGGCGGTGGCCGCGAGCACCCCGCGGACGGCGTCCACCTCCTCGTCCGCCGAGCGCTCGTAGACGGTGGTCGGGCGGCCGTCGAAGCCGAGTTCGCGCTGCGCCTCCGGCCAGCCGACCAGGGCGGAGCGGTCCAGCTCGGGGGCCAGGGCCACCGGCTGGAGCAGCCCGATGACGGTGAACCAGCGGTTCGCGATCCAGACCTCCTCGCCCGGGTGGTCGATGCCGAGCGTCGAGGCCGCGACGGAGCCCAGCACCACCGCCGGATACCGCGCGGTGGCGGCGTTGAGGAAGGAGCCGGAGGCCACCGCCCCGCGGACGGTGCCGAGCAGTTCGGTGCGGGCCGCGGCCACCGCGATCCCGCCGGTGGCCCGCGGATCGATCAGATCGGTACGGCGGACGGTCGCGCCCTGCACGAGGCCGGTCGCCGTCGCGGACTGCACCGGATCGATCCGGCGCACCATCTCCTCGGCGTCGGCGGGCAGTTCGGTGCTGCGGCCGAAGACGTCCTGGCCGGGGGAGACGGTGAGCATATTGGTGCCAAGACGCCCGATCCGGGCGAGGAGGTCGGCCTTGCCCGCGTCGCTGATGCCCAGGACGGCCACCATCGCGGCGATCCCGATGGCGATGCCCAGGGCGGAGAGCACCGCGCGCAGCCGCCGTCCGCGCAGTCCGGCCACGCCCACCCGCAGGACGTCGGCCGGTCGGAGGCGGGCGGGGCGCGGCAGCGGAACCGGCCCGGTCACCGCGCCGCCCCCGCCCGCTCGCGGGTGTCCCTGACGACCCGGCCGTCCAGCAGTTCGACCGTGCCGGGCATCCGCTCCGCGAGGGACCGGTCGTGGGTGATCACCACGATGGTGGAGCCCTCCGCGTGCAGACCGTGCAGCAGCGACATGATCCCCTCTCCGGCCGCCGAGTCGAGGTTCCCGGTCGGCTCGTCGGCGAGCAGCACCGCCGGGCGGGCCGCGATGGCGCGGGCGATGGCGACCCGCTGGCGCTCTCCCCCGGAGAGCTGGTGCGGGCGGTGCCGCAGCCGGTGGCCGAGGCCGACCCGGCGCAGGGCCTCCTCGGCGGCGGCCCGCCTGCGCCGGGCCGGGGCGCCGCCGTAGAGCAGCCCCTGGGCGACGTTGTCCACCGCGTCGAGGCCGGGGGAGAGGAAGAACTGCTGGAACACGAAGCCGATCCAGCGGGCCCGTACGGCGGAGAGTTGACGGTCCGTCAGTTCGTCGACGTCGTGGCCGCGGACCAGGACCTTGCCCTCGCTGGGGCGGTCCAGGGTGCCCAGCAGCTGCAGCATGGTGGACTTCCCGGAGCCGGACCGTCCGACCACCGCCAGCATCTCGCCGCGTTCCACCCGCAGCGAGACGTCGTCGAGTGCGCGGACCCCGCCGGGGTACCGCCGGCCGGCGCGGCGGAGTTCGAGCACCGGGGTCGCGGGCGCCGCCGTCGCGGGCGGCGCGGTTGCGGGGGCCGTCATGAGGAGGGGACCTCCACCCGGACGCCGGGGGCCAGTCCGGCACCGGAGACCTCCACCCGTCCCTGGGCGAACATCCCGAGGGTGACCGCCAGCAGGCGGGTCGCCCCGCCCGGCTCCACCTCCTCGACCGCGTAGCCGCCGCCGGCGAGGGCCAGCAGCGCGGAGACCGGGACGGTCAGCACACCGTGGTGGACCTGGCTGGTGAAGGAGACCGTGACCGGGGCGCCGTCCAGGCTCCCCGCCGAGGACGGGTGGTCCAGCCCGATCCGCACCGGGACCGTGGCGTTCTGCACCGAGCCGGAGGCGCCGGTGCTGCCGGGGTCGGGCGCGGCACCGGCACCCGCGCCGCTGGATCCGGAGCCGCTGCCGGAGCCGGAGGCCGCGCCGGTCGCCACCGTACCGACCGACAGCACATGGCCGGTGGTTCCGCCGCCGGTCGGCAGGGCCACCGTGACGGCGTCCCCGACGTGTGCCAACTGCTGCTGGTCCACCGGGAGTTGGACGCTCACCTGGCGACGGGTCGAACTGAGGGAGAGGAGGGTGCCCACGGCGGGTGCGCCCACCGCCGCGCGTACCCCGGTGACCCGGACCTGTCCGGGCTCGACGACCGCGTCTCCCGGTGCGACCGTGCCGTTCTGCGGAAGGCCGAGATCGCCCTGCCAGTCGCGGACGGCGTCGGCCGTCGCCTGCGAGTAGTGGGAGTCGTCGGCCAGGCCGGGGCCGTACCCGAGGGCCTTCAGGGCCTCCTTGAGCTCCTTGACGTCCGGTCCGTCGGCGACGCCGGTGTGGAGTGGGCGCCACAGCGGGACGCTTCCGTACAGCAGCGTCACCGGGCGGTCGTCCACGGCGAAGAGCCGGGCCCCCTGGGAGATCCGGTCGCCGACCGACGGCAGCCAGGTGAGCGTCCCGGAGCTGTGGCCCGCGGGGACGTCGAAGCTGTCGGCGTAGCCGAGGGTGCCGTCGAACTGCTGGTACTGGCGGAGGTCGGTGCGGGTGACCGGGGCCGTGGAGACCGGGGCGGAGGCGGGCGCGGCGCCGCCGGCGCCGCCGCGACGGGCGGCCAGCACCCCGCCGGCCGCGGCCGCCCCGCACAGGACCAGGACGAGGGCCGCGAGGGCGGCGCGCCTGCCCCGCCGCGGCGACGCGGCCTGCTCCTCCTCGGCCGGCCCGGTCGCGGAGGGACCCTCGTACGGGCTCTCGGAGGGGCTCTCGTACGGGCTCCCGGAAGGGCTTTCCTGAGTGGTCGTCATCCTTTCACCCCGCCGTGCTGGGGGAGCCGGAGGCGGTGGCGGCGGCCCGGCACTCCAGTGCGGCCTGCTCCGCCTTGGCGTTGCCGGCGCCGGAGATCTGCAGCGGCTGACCCGGCTGCGGGTCGGCGACGTTCACCCCGTGCTGACGGAGGCACCGGGCCAGAGCGACCGCGCGGGCCTGCGCCGCCGGATCGGTGCCGTCCTTGCTGCCCGCCCCGAGGTAGTGCTGGCAGGTCTGCAGCGCCTGCTGGGTACTGGCGTCCCCCTTGGTCCCGGCCGGGAGCTGCACGTTCTGCGCGCCCGCCTGCGGGTCCGCGACGTTCACCCCGTGCTGCCGCATACAGGAGGCGAACTGGAGGAGCTGGCCGGTCCGATCGGTGGCGGCCGCGGACGCGGAGACCGTCGCCCCTGCCTTGGCGCTGCCCACCGAGGCCACTCCGGGGGACTTCGAGGCGCCCCCGCAGCCGCTGAGGACGAAGAGCAGCGCGGCGGCGCCGAGGGCTGTCGCGGCAGCGGGCCTTGCTGATGAGATGACCATGTGGGGGTCCTGCCTTCGCTTCGCCGAGGTCGTGTCGAGCTCCGGTGTAGTGGGTGGCAGGTTGCGGGGACGTCTCCGGTTGCAGATACGGCGGCGAAAGGCCCGAGCCGGTAGGACCTTGGAAGGAAGGGGGAGGCTGGATGCGGGTACTGGTGACCGACGACGAGGCGGTCCTGGCCGAGCTGGTGGCCGAGGGGCTGCGCGCCTGCGCCATGGCCGTGGACGTGGCCCTGGACGGCGACACCGCGCTCGAGCGGCTGATGGTGAACGACTACGACGTGCTGGTGCTGGACCGGGACCTGCCGGGGACCCACGGCGACGACGTCTGCCGCGAGCTGGTCCGCTCGGGGTCCCGCACGCGGGTGCTGATGCTCACCGCGTACACCGGGACCGGGGACGTGGTGGAGGGGCTGACCCTGGGCGCCGACGACTACCTGGGCAAGCCCTTCGACTACGAGGAACTGGTGGCCCGGGTCCTGGCCCTGGCCCGGCGCTCGACCCGCGCCCTGCCGCCGGTGCTGGTCAACGGCGGCCTGGTGCTGGACCAGGCGCGCCGGCAGGTCTCCCGGGACGGCCGCCATCTGCGGCTCTCCCCCAAGGAGTTCGCGGTGCTCCGCGAGCTGATGGCCGCCCGGGGAGCGGTGGTCAGCGCCGAGGAACTGCTGGAGCGGGCGTGGGACGAGAACACCGACCTCTTCACCAACGCGGTCCGGATCGCCATGAGCAAGCTGCGGGCCAAGCTGGGCGAGCCCCCGCTGATCCAGACCGTGCCGGGCGCCGGCTACCTCATCCCCGTCCCGGAGGACGCCTCATGAGCAGGCGCCGCCGCTCGGTGCGGCTGACCCTGACCGCGGTGTACGGCGGGTTGTTCTTCGCCGCCGGGGCGGGGCTGCTCGCGCTCGTCTACCTGCTGTGCCGGCAGAGCATCGTCCAGCACGCGAGGATGACCGTGGTGGACACGGTGGGCGGCAGTACGGTCGGCGCGAGGTCGGTCAACGTCACGGTCGTCCCGAAGTCGGCGTTCCCCGGCCGGTCGGCCGCCTCGCTGACCGCCGACCAGATCCGCGATCTGGCGCTGCGGTTGAGCAGCACGACCCTCCACCAGCTGCTGCTGGACTCGGCGGTCGCCCTGTCGGTGGCCCTCGGCCTGTCCGTGCTGCTCGCCTGGTGGATCTCCGGCCGGGTGCTCCGCCCGCTGCACCGGATCACCGAGACGGCCCGCCGGCTCTCCTGGGAGAACCTCCACGAGCGGATCGCCCTGGACGGCCCCGAGGACGAACTCCGGGCCCTCGCCGACACCTTCGACGACATGCTGGACCGGCTGCACACCGCCTTCGACAGCCAGCGCCGGTTCATCGCCCACGCCTCGCACGAACTGCGCACCCCGCTGGCCGTGCAGCGGGCGGCGATCCAGATCCGGCTCGGTCGGGCCGCGCCGGAGGACATCCCCCAGGTCCAGCGCGAACTGCTGGACGCCAACCGGCGGAGCGAGCGGCTGATCGAGGGCCTGCTGATGCTGGCCGGCGGCGACCGGGGGCTCACCACCCGCAGCAGGCTGGACCTGGCCGAGGTGCTGCGGGACGCCGTCGAGCAGTGCCGCTCCGTCGCGGCGGCCTGCGGTCTCGCCCTCCGCGCGGAGACCGCCGTGCCGGCGCCGGTGAACGGGGACCGGGTGCTCCTCACCCAGTTGGCGCTCAACCTGCTGCACAACGCGATCCGCTACAACATCCCCGGCGGGCAGGTGCACGCCTCGGTCTCCTCCGGCGGGGTGCTCACCGTCTCCAACACCGGTCCCGTGGTCCCCGCCGACCGGGTCGCCGAACTCTTCGAGCCCTTCCGGCGGCTCGGCCCGCGCAGTGAACCGAGCGGCCCCGCGGCCGAGTTGGGGTTCTCCGCGGGGCTCGGGCTGTCCATCGTCCGGTCGATCGCCACCGCCCACGGCGGCACGGTGACCGCCGAGCCGGGACCGCTGGGCGGCCTCACGGTACGCGCCACCCTCCCGGCGGCCGGAGCCGTGGAGCCGGCCCGCCCGACGCGAACCGAGATCCGGGTATGACGGGCGGCCGGCGGTCAGCCCCGCCGGGAGAGGCCCTTCGCGGCGAGCGCGGCGGCGATCTTCGCCTCCTTGACGGCGTTCGCGGTGCCGTTCGCACTGCCGTTGCCGGCTGCCTCGTCGGCCGGGCCGGAGAGGTAGCCGGCGGCCTGCAGGGCGAAGAGCCGGGCGTAGTGCCCGCCCTCCAGGGCCATCAGTTCGTCATGGGTGCCCTGTTCGGCCGCCCGGCCGTCCTCCAGCAGCAGGATCCGGTCCGCCCGGCGGACGGTGGAGAACCGGTGGGAGATGTAGATCGTGGTCCGGCCCCGGGCCAACTCGCCCAACCGGGTGAAGAGTTCGTGCTCGGCCTCGGCGTCCAGCGCGGAGGTCGGCTCGTCCAGCACCAGCAGTGCGGCCTCGTCCCGCAGGAAGGCCCGCGCCAGCGCCACCTTCTGCCACTGACCCCCGGAGAGCTCGACCCCGTCGGCGAACCACTTGCCGAGCGCCGTGCGGTACCCCTCGGGCAGGCCCGCCAGCAGTGCGTCGGCGCCGGCCCGGCGGGCCGCGCGCTCGATCTCCGCCATCCCCTCCGGCCGGTCGCAGTCCGCCAGCCGCTGCACCTGGCCGAGGCCGATGTTCTCGGCGGCCGTGGCCTGGTAGCTGACGAAGTCCTGGAAGAGCGCTCCGACGACGGACCGCAGTTCCTCCGGGTCGTACGCCCGGATGTCGGTGCCGTCCAGCAGGATCCGGCCCTCCGCGGGCTCGTAGAGCCGGCAGAGCAGCTTGACCAGAGTGGACTTTCCCGCTCCGTTCTGGCCGACCACTGCCAGGGTCTGCCCCGGGAGGATCTCGAAGCAGACCTCGCGCAGGGCGTACGCGGTGCTGCCCGGATACCGGAAGGAGACGTTCTCGAAGACGATGTGGCCGCGCAGCGGACTGGGCAGCGGCACCGGTGCGGAGTCCGCGCCGGCGACCGGGACGGACAGCAGCTCGTACAGCTTGTCGAGGTAGAGGTTGTTCTCGTACATCCCGCTCAGGCCCTGGAAGATGCCCTGCACCGCGGCCTGCAGCGAGGTCGCGGCGGCGGTGTAGAGGGTGAGGTCGCCGAGCGAGAGGCGACCGGTCACCGCGGCCATCGCCACATAGAGGTAGGTCGCCGCACCCGCCAGCACCGTCACCGAGTTCCAGGCTCCGCCGGCCAGATAGCGCCGGGTCACCGTCGCGCGGAGCCGCCGGTACGAGGCGGCGCCGAGCAGCCGGTACCGCTCGGTGAGATACGGCGCCAGACCGAAGACCTTGACCTCCTTGGCGTAGGTGTCCGTGGTGACCAGCCGGGACAGGTACTCCATCCGGCGGCGCACCGGCGAGGTCCACAGCGCCAGCAGGAACCCGCGCATGCCGTAGCGGGCGTCCGAGACGAAGGCGGGCACCGGCGCGAGCAGCGCCACCAGGGCCAGCCAGGGGCTGAGGCCGAGCAGCAGTGCCGCCATGCCGACGAAGGTGATCCCGGTCTGCACCAGGTTGAAGGCGCCGCCGATCATCGTCACCGGCCGGGTGGAGGCCTCCTGCTGCGCCTGCCGGATCAGGTCGTAGGAGCGGGCCCCCTCGAAGAACGGCAGGTCGAGACGGCCGGTGTGCTCCATCACCCGCAGCTGGACGCTCTGCGCGGCCTTCTCCTGGAGCAGTTGCTGGGTGATGCTCCGGACCGTTCCGCAGACCGTGCTCAGCGCGTAGACGCCGAACTGGGCGACGGCGAGCACCAGCACCGCGGTCACCGCCGGGAGCGGGGCGACATGCGCGGTTCCCCACGGGAAGCGCAGGTCCATCGGCACCCGGTCGGGCAGGTGGCGGGCCCTCAGGTCGACGGCCCGGACCACCGTGTTGATCAGTGCCCGGCCGGTGACCGCCACCGCGGCCGGGACCAGGCCGGTCAGCACGGTGGCCGCGCCCAGTGCCAGGGTCAGCCCCGGCCCCGCCCGCCACACCAGCGCGAACACCCGGCCGAAGCCGACCGCCGTGGCGGCCGCCGAGGCAGCGCTCCGGGCCAGCCGTTCCCGCAGGCCGCGGGCGGCCGGCCGGCCCCGGTCCCGGTCCGGCTCACCGAGGTCGATCGGACCGCTGAGCCCGCTTCCGCCGGAGGAGGCCACGCCCGAGGTGTGCAGGATCTGGACCGGTTGCATCAGATCTCCCGAGAAGGAACGAGGTACGAGACGTGACGGACGCTCAGCTGATTCCCCGTGAGGTGCTCTTCGGCAACCCGGCGCGGATGAGCCCCGCGCTCTCCCCGGACGGGGCGAGAATCGCCTTCCTGGCGCCCAGGGACGGCGTCCTCAACGTCTGGGCGGGCCCCTGGCGGGAGGGCGACTACCGTCCGGTCACCGACGACCGGGGCCGCGGGGTGCGCGCCTTCGCCTGGGCGCACGACGGCCGCCACCTCCTCTGGCTGCAGGACCGCGACGGCGACGAGAACACCCGGCTCTACGCGGTCGACCCGGCCGAGGGCACCCCCCGCGACCTGACCCCCTTCCCCGGCGTCCAGGCCCGGATCTCCGGACTCAGCCGGCACGCCCCGGGCACCGTGCTGGTCGGCCTCAACCTCCGCCGCCGGGACCTCCACGACGCCTACCGCATCGATCTGGAGACCGGCCGGCTCACCGAGGAGGCCACCAACGAGGGCTTCTCCCGCTGGATACCGGACGCCGCCCTGGGCGCGGCCGGCGCGGTGCGTCCGCTGCCGGACGGGGGCAGTGAGATCCTCCTCCGGGAGGGCTCCTCCTGGCGGGCGGTGCACACCGTGGGCCCGGAGGACGAGGCGACCACCCGCCCGATCGGGCTCACCGCGGACGGCCTCTCCCTGCTGCTCCTCTCCTCGCGGGACTCCGAGACCGCTCGGCTGCTCTCCGTGGACACGGCCGGCGGGAAGACCGAAGTCCGCTACGAGGACCCCGAGTTCGACGTGGTGGGGGTGGGCACCGCCCCCTTCGCAGGGGACGCCCAGTTCGTCCTGGTCCGGCGCGAGCGCGGCGATCTGGAGGTCCTCGACCCGGCGCTGGCCGAGGACTTCGCCTGGCTCGCCGGGCAGGCCCCCGGCGACCTGTCGGTGCTGACCCGGGACGACGCCGACCGCAACTGGCTGGTGCAGTACAACACCGACGACGGCCCGGCCGCCTACTGCGTCTTCGACCGCGCGGAACGGCGCCTGGTCTCCCTCTTCAGCCACCTGCCGGAGCTGGCGGAGTACCGCCTGGCCCGGATGGAGCCGTTCTCCTTCACCGCCCGGGACGGCCTCGCCGTGCGCGGCTACCTCACCTTCCCGCCGGACCAGGAGCGGCGGGCGCTGCCCGCGGTGCTCTGCGTCCACGGCGGCCCGTGGACCCGCGATGTGTGGGGCTTCCGGGCCGAGCCGCAGTGGCTGGCGAACCGCGGCTACCTCTGCGTACAGGTCAACTTCCGCGGTTCGACCGGCTACGGGAAGCGCTTCGTCAACGCGGGGGACCGCGAATGGGGCGCGGCCATGCAGGACGATCTCCATGACGCGATCGCCCACCTGGTCGCCGCGGGAGTGGTGGACCCCGACCGGGTGGCCGTCTACGGCGGCTCGTACGGCGGCTACGCGGCGCTCGCCGGAGCCGCGTTCAGCCCGGACGCCTTCCGCTGCGCGGTGGCCGTGGCGGCCCCCTCCGACCTGCGGACCTTCATCAACTCGGTGCCGGCCACCTGGGGCCCCATGCTGAACACCCTGCATCGCAGGATCGGCGATCCGGCGGTGGACGGCGAACTGCTGCGCGCCCGCTCGCCGCTGTCCGCGGTGGACCGGATCCGCATCCCGGTGCTGGTCGCCCAGGGCGCCAACGACCCACGGGTGCGGCAGGAGGAGTCCGAGCAGGTGGTGGCCGCGATGCGGCGCAACGGGGTGCCCCATGAGTACCTCCTCTTCCCGGACGAGGGCCACGGGTTCGTACGCCCCCGGAACCGCCTCGCCTTCTATGCGGCGGCCGAGCGGTTCCTCTCCCGGTATCTGGGCGGGCGCTTCGAGCCCGCGGCGGGGGCGGCGGGCGCGGGGGCCGCGGACGGGTCGGCCGGGCGGCCGGGGACCCTGGGATCCCCGGCCGCCCGGCCCGCCGGTTCCGATGTCTGACGCCGCCTCGGACGAGCCGGAGACGGCGGGCCCGTCAGACGAGGGTGAGCAGCCCCTCCCGGACCAGCCGGCGGAGCAGCACCAGACGGCCCTCGGCGTCCAGCCCGCTCGGCAGGTCGCGTGCGGTGAACTCGGCTTCGGCCTCGGCCACGAACCGCACGTCCTCGTGCACCCTCGCCGGGAAGCGCAGCACCTTTCCGTGGAATTCCAGCCGCACTCCGGCCTCGTCCACCGCGAGCTGCCACAGCAGATCCCGCCGGCGCCGCAGGCCGGAGTCCGGGCCCAGCTCGCGGAGCCGCTCCAGGTCCACCAGATGGCCGCCGAGCACGGGTTGGCGACCCGCCATGGCCCGGCTGACCGCCCGGTCCACCAGCTCGGCCGGGTCGCCCGCGCCGGCCAGCTCGCCGAGGAGTTCGGCCAGCCGCCGTCCGGCCTCCGCCCGCAGCTCGGGGTCCCGGGCGAAGCCGGGCGGCAGCGCCCGGCGGAACCGGACGTCCTCCCGCAGCGCCTGCTCGACCGCCTCCCGGACCAGGGTGGCGTAGAGCACCGGAAGGACGCCGACGGTCAGATGCAGCGAGGCCTCCTCGTTGGAGGTGGCGTCGTGCACCGTGCCCCGCGGCATGTACATCAGGTCGCCGGCCCGGAGGTCGAACTCCCGCACCGGGGCGCCGGGGCCGTCCGCCGGGCGGGCGAACGGCTGGGACTGCAGCGGCAGTTCGACCTGCGAGTCGTACAGCCGCCAGTGCTTCGAACCGGAGATCTGCAGGACGAAGACGTCGTGGGTGTCGTGGTGGGTGGTCAGCCCCTGCGCCCCGGCCGGAGTGAGATAGGCGTTGGCCTGGAAGAGAGCGCTGAACTCGGCGGACAGCCCCCGGCACATCGCGGCCAGTGGCTCCCAGCGTTCGTGGAGGAACTTGAAGACCACGGTGGAGCCGCTGCGGTACTGGTCGTAGAGGACCTCGAGTCCGTTGGCGGGCCCGCCGGTGCCGGCGGTCACCAGTTCGGAAAGCGGGATCTCCCTGCCCCGCACGACCAGCCGAAGGTCGGAGGACCGGAGGCTGGAGGTGGCGAGAATGTGGTCGACGTCCCGCAGGGTCAGCGGGTCCGCGTAGTAGTCGGGGTCCTCGCGGTGGAGGACCAGGGGCTTGCGCTCCCAGTAGTCCCGCCGGAAGACCTCGGGGTCCATGGGGCGCAGCAGTCGGATGAGGTCGAGGGAAGGCCGCGCCGCGGACGCGGCCTTCCCACGCTCGTGCGTGACCGTCATTCGATCAGATGACCGGGTCGGACGGGTCGTTGTCCGAGATGACGACGACCGGGTCGCTCGGGTCGTTGTCCGAGATGACGAACTCGGCCGTGGCCAGCGGCGGCCGGTCGACCTCGATCTCCTCGGGCGACAACGAGAAGCTCTCTTCCATTTCTTGCCCTCCCGTTTCTTCTGCACGGCCCGGATCGATCGTCCGGACCGGGCAGAAGCCCACCTCAGGCGACGTGCTCCCGTCAATCGAACCCGAGGGCGGGGATGGCCGGTCGCCGTCTCACCGCTGTCGCAGGAGTGCCGGCCGCGTACCCCGCCCATATGTCACGGAACGTGCCGGGACACCCGCCGTGACACCCGCCGGGACACCCGCCGGTCTCCGGCGCCCCATCCGACCACTGAGACGGAGACGGCAGCGAAACCCCTCAGCGTCTACACAGGTCCCTGGCGTAAAGGGCAGCGCCTCCGCCTCTCCCGCGACACCCAGGCGGCGGGGCGGACGCGCGGGCTCCACCAGCCAAGTGGCGAACGCACATCGGGGAGTGTGTATGGGGGAGTCGACGTTCAGCGCGGACCACCGCTACCGCGCTGTCATGGAGATCATCGCCGGGGCGCCGGTGTCCCAGGTGGCGGACCGCTACGGGGTGTCCCGGCAGTCCCTCCACCGATGGCGGAACCGCTATCTGAAGGAGGGCCTCGACGGTCTGCGGGAGCGCTCCCGCAGACCGCACCGCAGTCCGCAGCGAACCCTCGCCGCCGTCGAGTCGCTGATCTGCGCCCTCCGCGAGGAGCAACCCGGTTGGGGCGCACGGCGGTTGCTGCGCGAGCTGGCCCGGCGGGGGGTGCGGCCGCTCCCCTCGCCCTCCACCGTCCAGCGGGTCCTGGCCCGGAACGGAATGGTGAGACCGGCCGCACGGCCCGTCGTACCGAGGGCGGACGACCGGGACCGGCGGATCGCCGAGCTGGAACGAGAGGTGCGCCGGCTCGCCGAACTGCTGTCGCGGACGGTCGTCTGGGCGCCACCCGACGGCGGCCGGAGGGGCGCGGCCGTGCATGTGGAGTCGCCTTGTAACTGATGTCACCGGACGGTGTGCGTCGGCCCCGCGGGCCGCGGCGGCTTCGGGCCGGAGAGGAAGGCCGAAAACCGCCCGGGCCGGGATCAGTCGGGGAGGTCCTCGGGGAGGAGGAGCTGGAGGTCCTCCGTCGTCGGGGACTCGGTGCGGGCCACCCGGACGGCGTGCCGCTCGACCATCGTCTCGAAGACCTGGCGGGCGGTGCGGCCGTTGCCGAAGGAGGGACCGCGGGGGATCGAGGCGTAGTGGGCGAGGAGCGACTTGGCGGTCTGCTCCGAGAGGTTGTACTGGTGGTCGCCGGCCTGCCGGGTGGTGATCTCCAGGAGCTCCTCGGCGGAGTAGTCCGGGAAGGTGACGGTGCGTGAGAAACGGGAGGCCACACCGGGGTTGGAGGAGAGGAAGCGCTCCATCTCGCCGGTGTAGCCGGCGACGATGACGACGACCTCGTCCCGGTGGTCCTCCATCAGCTTGACCAGGGTGTCGATCGCCTCGCGGCCGAAGTCGCGGGCGCCGTCCTCGGGGGAGAGGGAGTACGCCTCGTCGATGAAGAGGACCCCGCCGCGGGCCCGGTCGAAGGCCTCCTGGGTGCGGATGGCGGTCGAGCCGATGTGCTCGCCGACCAGGTCCACCCGGGCCACCTCGACCAGGTGGCCGCGCTGGAGGACGCCGAGGGCGGCCAGGATCTCGCCGTAGAGGCGGGCGACGGTGGTCTTGCCGGTGCCGGGGGAGCCGGTGAAGACCAGGTGGCGGCGGAGCGAGGGGGCCCGCAGGCCGGCCCGCTCCCGCTGGCGGCCGACCGAGATCAGGTCGATCAGCGTGCGGACCTCGCGCTTCACCGTCTCCAGGCCGATCAGCGCGTCCAGGTCGGCCAGCGCCTCGTCGACCGGGCGGCAGTCCGGGATCGGGCCGATGGCGGCGGCAGCGGCGGAGTCGACCAGCGGCGGCGGGGCCGAGATCCCGCGCGGGGTGGGGACGTGGGTGCCCGGGACGGGCGCGACGGTGTCCGCGCCGAGGGTGAGCGCCCCGGCGGACGCGCCGGCGCCGGGCCCGCCACCGGCGCCCGAGGCGCGGGAGCCGGCGCCGGCGGGTGAACCGCCGCGGGCGGTGAGGGCGGTGGAACCGCTGGAGCCGGCGGAACCGGTGGTGCCCGGCGGGAAGCTGCCCGCGGCTCCGCGGCCGGCGGGGGCGCCGGCCGCGTCCCTGGAGCCCGCGGTCCGCGCGTCGTCCGAGACGCAGGACTCGATCGCGGGACCGGCGCCGCCCTCGAAGCCGGCGAACTCGAAGCCGCCCCGGGCGTGCTGCTCGGCCCGGCAGCGGACCAGCCTGGTCGCGCAGCCGTCGATGACGTGGAAGCCGTAGCCGCTGCCCCGGCTGGACCGGCAGTCCTCGAAGGTGCCGGCGCCGCCCGCCGAGACGTAGACCGCGGCGTCGGTCGAGTCGTGCACCGTGCAGTCCCGCAGCACCGGGTCCGCGCCCCGGGTGACGATCACCCCGGTGGACACCCCGGCGATCTCGCAGGCGGTCATCTCGCCGCCGCTGCCCTGGTCGCGGAACCAGAGGCCGGTGCCGGCCTCCTGGATCCGGCAGCGCTCCAGGGTGATCCGGGCGCCGTCGCTGACCGAGACCCCGGCCGACCTGATCCGCTCGAAGGAGCTGTCCACGGCAGAGGCCGAGGAGTCGCGGTCCAGGACGAAGAGGGCGTCCGGGACGTCCTCCACCCGGCAGCCCTCCAGCCGCACCGCCGCGCCGTCGCTGATCCAGACCGCCGGATAGTCGCCGGTGGCCTCGCGGAGGTCGGAGTCCACCGCCTGGACCCGGCTGCCGGCGTCCCATACCGACAGCCCGTTGCGGCCGAAGCGGCGGAAGGTGGTCCGCTCCATCGTCAGGACCGAGCGCCCGCGCAGGTCGGCGCCGTTCTCCGGGAGTTCGTGCAGCCGGCAGCCGACCAGGTCGAGGGCGGCACCAGAGTCCAGGGTCAGCCCGTTGCCGGTGACCCGGTGCACCGAGCAGTCGGTGAGCCGGCCGGCGCCGCGCTTCTCGGCGGCCACCCCGCTGCCGTCCACCTCGTAGAACTCGCAGCCCTCGGCCTCCGCCGTGCTGCCCTCGCCGGAGATCGCCAGCCCGGCGCCGGAGGCGTTGTGCACCCGGCAGCGTTCGAGCCGGGCGCTGCCCCCGCGCACGGCCACCCCGGCCCGGCCGGTCTCCGCGATCTCGCAGCCCTCCAGCAGCGCCACCGAGCCGTCGGCGACCAGCACGCCGAGGCCGTACGGGTTCTCCACCACGCAGTCGCGCAGCGTCGGGCGGGCGCCGCCGCCGATCTCGACGCCGACCGCCGAGCGGGCCTCCACCCGGCAGTCGGTCAACTCGGCCTCGCAGCCGTGCAGCAGGACCGCGGGCGCGGACGGGTCGCTCGCCTCCAGATGCAGCCCGTGCACCTCGGCGGCGGCGGTGACGGTGAGGGCGCTGCCGATCGGCGGCTCGATCCTGGCGGCGCCGACGGAGCCGCGCGGTTCGGCGCCGCGCAGCGAGACCGCCTTGTCCAGGCGGACGCTCTCCCGGTAGGTGCCGGGGGAGAGGGTGAGGGTGTCGCCGGGCTCGGCGGCGTCCAGCGCCTCGGCGAGCGAGCCGAACTCGGTGGACCTGCGCCGCCAGCGCGAGGAGGCCCCGTCCAGCGTCACCCGAACCACGCGTACTCCCCTGCCGTCGAATGCCGTCGCAACCGCGGCCAACGTTAGCGCGTCGGACCGCGCCCACAGGCGCGGCCGCTCCGCAATCCCCCGCACGAGCGGATTACGGGGGAGCGGACGGCTCTGGAAGCGGGCTGCCGGGCGGAACTGACGGTCTGTCAGCAAATGGCGAGCGCTGCCGTCGTCGTGCCGCCACCGCCGTCGGGCCGTCCTCGTCGGGCCGTCGCCGTCCGCCCCGTCAGTCGCCGTCGGCGGTCTCCAGCACCTCGACCGCGTCGCCGAGGCGGACCGTGCCGATCGGCCCGGATCCAGGGGCGCAGCCGTCCGCCGGCTCCGGCACCAGGTTCTGGCCGAAGATCAGCGCACCGGCCAGCCGGTGGTGCCGGGCCAGGGCGCGCAGCGGCTCGGGGCCGCGCCGCTCGCCGGTCTCCTGGTCCGTCGTGGTCATCACGCACCGCTCGCAGGGCTTGACCACCCGGAAGACGACCCCGTCCGGGCCGCCCACCCGTATCCGGCGCCAGCCGTCCTCGGCCCACGGACCGGTGCCGTCCACCACCAGGTTGGGCCGGAACCGGGCCATCGGCACCGCCGCCCCCTTGGCCTCCCGCTCCGGGTCCTCCGGGTGGTCGCCGCCGATCGCCTCGTTCAGCGCGGCCAGCGAGGCCGCGGTGGTCACCAGCAGCGGATAGCCGTCGGCGAAGCTGACCGGCCGGCCGGGTCCGGCGTAGACCGGGTCGGCGAGCCGCCGCCGTGGGTCGTCCATGTGCACCAGGCGTACGTCCTCACCGAGGAGTCCGCGGAACCAGGCGTGCGCCTCGGGAGCCGCCTCGGTCGCCTCGGTGGGGGAGGAGTGCACCCGTACCGGGACGAGCGGCCGGCCCTGCTCCGGCGACGGCGCCGCCACCTGGAGGGGCTTCGGGGGAGTGCCCAGGGTGCCGAGGGGATCGACCAGATCCACCGTCAGCCCGCCGTCCGGGCTCGGGACGGCGTGGAAGCGCCCGAGCCGCGGATCCTCACGCTGACTCAGGTGGCGGCCGTCCGGGCGCACCAGCATCCACCGCCGGTCGCCGGCCAGACCCCACGGCTCGACGACTGCCTCGGGCGCGTCGAGGGCGCGCCCGGACTTGAGCGGATGGATGCGGATCGAACTGATCTTCGGCGTGACCATGCGCTCATGGTGCCAGGTCGAGTGCGGCGGCGTCGGCCCCCCGCCGGGGCGCCGCCGCTTACTCGGGGTGCTGCGAATCTCTTCAGTAGCCGGGCCCCGGACGGTAGCCGTTGTACTGCTGCGGCGGAGCCTGCTGGGGCTGCGGCGCCTGCGGCC
Source organism: Phaeacidiphilus oryzae TH49 (assembly GCF_000744815.1). Lineage (NCBI taxonomy): Bacteria > Bacillati > Actinomycetota > Actinomycetes > Kitasatosporales > Streptomycetaceae > Phaeacidiphilus > Phaeacidiphilus oryzae. The sequence continues at coordinate 1,119,711 of NZ_JQMQ01000005.1, read as the reverse complement.
GGCCCGGGCCGGGGCCGGGGTAGCCGAGCGGCCGCTGCTGGACCGGGCGGACCGGGCCGCCGGCCGGGCGCAGCCCGTTGCCGCCGAAGCTCTGCGGTCCGGCCGGGTTCGGGCCGCCGGCCATCCCGGGGGTCCCGGGGCCGCCCTGGGGCGGATACCCGCCGGGCTGCTGGCCGTTGTAACCGCCGGGGCCGCCGGCCTGCTGCTGGGCACTCGGCCCAGGCGGCAGTCCCTGGGGGATCCGGCTCTGGCCGCCGAAGCCGCCGGGCCCCTGCTGGGGCACGAACTGCTGCGGCACGGCCGGGCGCTGGGGCTGGCTGTACATCGGGGGCTGCGGGGCCGGCGGCTGGGGGTAGCCGTAGCCGTTGTTCGCCCCGCCGAAGCCGGACGGGGAGCTGCCCGGGCCGGGGCCGAGGGCCGGGCGCGGGGCCAGCGCCGGAAGGTTGCTGCCGGAGTCGTACCCGCCGCCGTAACTGCCGGGGCCGGAGCCGTAGTTGGCCGGGGGGAGGGCCGGCGGCACGTTGATCGGGGCGATTTGCGGGGTGCCTCGCTCGGCGACCAGCTGATCGTAGATCGGCGTGCTCGACGAGAAGGTGGTGCTGGAGTATGACGGAGCGTAGGAGCCTGCTCCGTCGAAGGAGCGGGGGGAGGTCATGACGCATACGGTAAGCCCATAATGTGCCTGCTGAGGAGAGTGGAACGCGAGGATGTTCCCGGGGTTTGCCATGGACGCGGTGAACCGTTCCCTCAAACCGTCATGAATCGCCCATTCCGGCAGAGCTGACTGAGCGTCAGGCGGCCGGTGGAGCCGGTGCGCAAGGCGCGAACCCGCCACAGCGCGCGCGTGGGCGAGTGCGCGCGCCGTGGGGTGAACCGGGCTTTTCGGGCAGCCTCCACCGCTCGCCCTTCGCGCCCCCGCCCGCGGCCGCAGGCGCTGACCCCCGCTCGGAATCCCGATCAGGACTCGGGGCGGTCCGGCGGGTCCTGCGGGCCGCGGGGCTCGGAGTCCCCGGTGCTTCCGGACTCCCCGCTCTGGCCGGTTTTCCTCTCGCCGGAAGCGGAGTCGGTGCTCCCGGCCCCGCCGCCCCCGCTGCCCTCGCCGCCGCTCTTGCCTGGCTTGCCCGGCTTTCCGCTCTTGCCGGGCCGCGGTGAGTCGGCGGCGGCGCCGCCGCCGTCCCGCGCGGAGTCCTCGGAGCTCTCGGGGGCATCGGAGGCGTCGCCGTCCTCGCCGTCCTCGGGGGCGTCGCCGTCCTCGCCGTCCTCGGGGGCGGCGGTGGTCTCCCGGTCCCCGGGCCGCGCCGTAGCCGCAGGCCGCTCCGCCGGTTCCTCCGACGCCGGCTCCTCCGGGTCGTCGTCCCGGTCGTCCCGGTCGTCCCGGCCCTCGGCACTCTCCGGGCCCTCCGGCCGCCGCGAGGTGCTCCCCGATCCGCCGCCGGGCGACGGCGGCGCGGAGGTCGCCCGGCCCTGGCCCTGCCGCTGGTTGTCCCGGCGGCGGAGATACCGCTCGAACTCCCGGGCGATCGCGTCCCCGGACGCCTCCGGCAGCTCCGCGGTGTCCCGGGCCTCCTCCAACTGCTGGACGTACTCGGCGACTTCGGAGTCCTCGGCGGCCAGCTGGTCCACCCCGAGCTGCCAGGCCCGGGCGTCGTCCGGCAGCTCGCCCGGCGGGATCCGCAGGTCGAGGAGGTCCTCCAGCTTGTTCAGCAGCGCCAGGGTGGCCTTGGGGTTCGGCGGCTGGGCGACGTAGTGGGGCACGGCCGCCCACAGCGTCACGGCCGGCACCCCGGCGTGGGCGCAGGCCTCCTGGAGGACGCCGACGATGCCGGTCGGGCCCTCGTAACGGCTCTCCTCCAGGTCCATCGTCCGGGCCACGTCCGCGTCCGAGGTCACCCCGCTGACCGGCACCGGCCGGGTGTGCGGGGTGTCGCCCAGCAGGGCGCCCAGGATGACGACCGTCTCCACGCCCAACTCATGGGCCAAGCCGAGCAGTTCGTTGCAGAACGAGCGCCAGCGCATGCTCGGCTCGATGCCCCGGACCAGGACCAGGTCGCGGGTCTTCGGCTCGGTCACCCGGACCACCGAGAACCGCGTGGTGGGCCAGGTGATCCGGCGCACGCCGCCGTCCACCCAGATCGTCGGGCGGTTCACCTGGAAGTCGTAGTACTCCTCGGCGTCCAGGGCGGCGAAGACCTTGCCACCCCAGATCTCGTCCAGGTGTCCCACCGCGGAAGACGCCGCGTCTCCGGCGTCGTTCCAGCCCTCGAACGCGGCCACCATGACCGGGTCGATGAGCTCGGGCACGTCCTCGAGCTCGATCACCCAGCGCCTCCCTCCGCCGCCCCAGGCGGCGACTTCACGCACGAACGCGTACTCACACGTACTGACTCACGGACTGTAGGTGCCCACCCTACGGGGAATGATGCCGCCTCGCTGGAACCCGGAGCCGTGTTCCGACCCGCCCGGCGGGCCGACGCGGCGGAGATATCCCCAGGTCGGCGGGGTGGGCCCGCCCACCATGCGGAATGCCTTCGTGCTGCCGGAGCAGGTGCGGATAGGCTGGCCGGGTGCGTTTCCCGCGCGGCGGGCGAACGCATAGCCGACAGCCGTCGCACACAGGGAGCAGCACCATGGCGTCACCCGTCCTGCCCGGAGACCAGTCCGGCACCCCCCGCGTCCCGGACGGCGGGGCCGCAGCAGCCCAGCAGCGCCGGGCCGACGCCCTCCGCGAGGCCATCGCCTCCCGCGTGGTGGTCGCCGACGGCGCCATGGGGACCATGCTCCAGGCCCAGAACCCCACGATGGACGACTTCGAGGGCCACGAGGGCGCCAACGAGGTGCTGAACGTCTCCCGCCCGGACATCGTCAGGTCGGTCCACGAGGAGTACTTCGCGGTCGGCGTGGACTGCGTGGAGACCAACACCTTCGGCGCCAACCACTCGGCGATGGCCGAGTACGGCATCGAGGACCGGGTCTTCGAGTTCTCCGAGGCCGGGGCACGGATCGCCCGCGAGGTCGCGGACTCCTACGCCACGCCGGACCGCCCGCGCTGGGTGATCGGCTCGATCGGCCCGGGGACGAAGCTGCCGACGCTGGGCCACATCCCCTTCGGCACCCTGCGCGAGGGCTTCCGGCAGAACGCCCTCGGCCTGATCGCCGGCGGTGCCGACGCCCTCCTGGTGGAGACCAGCCAGGACCTGCTGCAGATCAAGTCCGCCGTGCTGGGCAGCAAGGACGCCCTTCGCGAGGCCGGCCTCGACCTGCCGCTCTTCGTCCACGTCATGGTGGAGACCACCGGCACCATGCTGCTCGGCTCGGAGATCGGCGCGGCGCTGACCGCGCTGGAGCCGCTGGGCATCGACACCATCGGGCTGAACTGCGCCACCGGCCCGACCGAGATGAGCGAGCACCTGCGCTACCTCGCCCGGCACGCCGAGACCCGGCTCTCCTGTATGCCCAACGCCGGCCTCCCGGTGCTGACCAAGGACGGCGCCCACTACCCGCTCACCCCGGCCGAGCTGGCCGACGCCCACGAGGTCTTCGTCCGCGAGTACGGCCTCTCCCTGGTCGGCGGCTGCTGCGGCACCACCCCCGAGCACCTCCGCCAGGTGGTCGAGCGGGTGCAGGGCCTGCCGGTGACCGAGCGCCGCCCGAGCCCCGAGCCGTCCGCCGCCTCGCTCTACCAGGCGGTGCCCTTCCGGCAGGACACCTCCTACCTCGCGATCGGAGAGCGCACCAACGCCAACGGCTCCAAGAAGTTCCGCGAGGCGATGCTCGCCGGGGACTGGCAGGAGTGCGTGGAGATCGCCCGCGAGCAGATCCGCGAGGGCGCCCACCTCCTGGACCTGTGCGTGGACTACGTCGGCCGGGACGGCGTGCAGGACATGAAGGAGCTGGCCGGACGGCTGGCCACGGCGTCCACCCTGCCGATCGTGCTGGACTCCACCGAGCCTCCGGTGCTGGAGGCCGGACTGGAGATGCTCGGCGGCCGGGCCGTCCTCAACTCCGTCAACTACGAGGACGGCGACGGTCCGGACACCCGGTTCGGCCGGGTGGCCGCGCTGGCGAGGCAACACGGCGCCGCCGTGATGGCGCTGACCATCGACGAGGAGGGCCAGGCCCGCACCGCGGACCGGAAGGTGGCCATCGCCGAGCGGCTGATCCGCCAGCTCGGCGAGGAGTACGGGATCCCGGAGTCCTCGGTCCTGATCGACTGCCTCACCTTTACCCTGGGCACCGGCCAGGAGGAGTCCCGGCGGGACGGCGTGGAGACCATCGAGGCGATCCGCGAGCTCAAGCGCCGCCACCCGGACGTGCAGACCACGCTGGGCCTCTCGAACATCTCCTTCGGGCTCTCCCCGGCCGCCCGGATCGTCCTCAACTCGGTCTTCCTCAACGAGTGCGTGCAGGCCGGCCTGGACTCGGCGATCGTCCACGCGGCCAAGATCCTGCCGATGGCCCGGATCCCCGAGGAGCAGCGCGAGGTCGCCCTCGACCTGGTCTACGACCGCCGGCGGGAGGGCTACGACCCGCTGCAGCGGCTGCTGGAGCTCTTCGAGGGCGTCTCGGCCAAGGCCGTCCGGGCCGGCAAGGCCGAGGAACTGGCGGCGCTGCCGCTGGACGAGCGGCTGCAGCGCCGGATCGTGGACGGCGAGCGGAACGGCCTGGAGGCCGACCTCGACGAGGCGATGACCGAGCGCCCGGCCCTGGACATCATCAACTCCACCCTGCTGGAGGGGATGAAGACGGTCGGCGAGCTCTTCGGCTCCGGCCAGATGCAGCTGCCGTTCGTCCTCCAGTCCGCCGAGGTGATGAAGGCCGCGGTGGCGCACCTCGAACCCTTCATGGAGAAGTCCGACTCCGAGGGCAAGGGCACCATCGTGCTGGCCACGGTGAAGGGCGACGTCCACGACATCGGTAAGAACCTGGTCGACATCATCCTGTCCAACAACGGCTACAACGTGGTCAACCTGGGCATCAAGCAGCCGGTCTCGGCGATCCTGGACGCCGCCGCCGAGCACGACGCGGACGTGGTCGGGATGTCCGGGCTGCTGGTGAAGTCCACCGTGGTGATGAAGGAGAACCTGGAGGAGCTGAACCAGCGCGGGCTGGCCGACCGCTGGCCGGTCATCCTCGGCGGCGCCGCCCTCACTCGGGCCTACGTGGAGCAGGACCTCCACGAGATCTACCAGGGCGAGGTCCGCTACGCCAAGGACGCCTTCGAGGGCCTGCGGCTGATGGACGCGCTGATGGCGGTGAAGCGCGGGGTCCCCGGTGCCACCCTCCCGGAGCTGCGGAAGCGCCGGCACGCCAGGGTGGAGGTGGAGGAGCCGGAGCGGCCCGAGGACGGCTTCCGCTCGGACGTCTCCACCGAGAACCCGGTGCCGGCCCCGCCGTTCTGGGGCGACCGCATCCACAAGGGCGTCCAGCTGGCCGAGTACGGCTCCTGGCTGGACGAGGACGCCCTCTTCAAGGGCCAGTGGGGCCTCAAGGGCGCCCGGACCGGTGACGGGCCCTCGTACGAGGAGCTGGTCGAGACCGAGGGTCGGCCGCGGCTGCGGATGTGGATGGACCGGCTGCAGACCGAGGGCCTGCTGGAGGCGGCCGTCGTCTACGGGTACTACCCGGCCGTCTCCAAGGGCGACGACCTGCTGGTGCTCGGCGAGGACGGCAGCGAGCGGACCCGCTTCACCTTCCCGCGCCAGCGGCGCGGCCGCCGGCTCTGCCTGGCCGACTTCTTCCGGCCGGAGGAGAGCGGCGAGAAGGACGTGGTGGGCTTCCAGGTGGTCACCATGGGCTCCCGGATCTCCGAGGCGGCCAACGAGCTCTTCAAGGCCGACGCCTACCGCGACTACCTCGAACTCCACGGCCTCTCCGTGCAGTTGGCGGAGGCGCTGGCGGAGTACTGGCACGCCCGGGTGCGCGCCGAGCTCGGCTTCTCCTCGGAGGACCCGAAGGAGATGAGGGACATGTTCGCCCTGAAGTACCGGGGTGCGCGGTTCTCCCTCGGCTATGGCGCCTGCCCGGACCTGGAGGACCGGGCGAAGATCGCCGAGCTGCTGCGCCCGGAGCGGATCGGCGTCGAGCTCTCCGAGGAGTTCCAGCTCCACCCGGAGCAGTCCACGGACGCCATCGTCATCCACCACCCCGAGGCGAAGTACTTCAACGCGCGCTGAGCCCCCGCCGCTCGCCCGCCGCTCGCCTGCCGTTCGCCCGCCTCTCGCCGGCCCGTCGCCCGTCCGCACGTCGCAGCCGGTCGAAGCGGGTCGACGGGCGTAGAGTGGACGATCCCCCACGGGCCGGTCCCGGTGTTCCACCGCCGGGCCCGGCCCGCGGCATCCCTGCGACCCGTTCCGAGAAGGGAAGCAACAGTGACCACCACCGCCGCCTCCACGTCCCGTTCCGCCGCCCGGCCCTCGCGGCTGCAGGCCGTCCTCCTCGACATGGACGGCACCCTGGTCGACACCGAGGACTTCTGGTGGGAGGCGGAGTCCTCGATCCTGGCCGACCTCGGCCACCGGCTGGACGCGCGCGAGCGCAAGGTGGTCGTCGGGGGCCCGATGACCCGGGTGGTCGACCACCTTCTCGCCGTCACCGGCGCCGACCTGGCTCCGGAGGAGCTCGGCGGCATGATCAACGACCGGTTCGCCGAGCTGATCGGGCAGGGCGTGCCGCTCCGGCCCGGGGCGAAGGCGCTGCTGGAGGAGCTGACCGCGCACGAGATCCCGACCGCCCTGGTCACCGCCTCGCACCGGCGGATCCTGGACCTGGTGCTGCGTTCGATCGGGGCCCACCACTTCCACACCACCGTGGCCGGCGACGAGGTCTCCCGGACCAAGCCGCACCCCGAGCCGTACCTGCGGGCCGCCCGGCGGCTGGGCGCGGAGCCGGCGCGCTGCGTGGTCATCGAGGACGCCCCGACCGGGGTCGCGGCGGCGGAGGCGGCCGGCTGCGCGGTCCTCGCGGTGCCGTCGGTGGCAGAGATCCAGCCGGCGCCGGGGCGGGTGGTCCACGCCTCGCTGGCCCACGTCAGCCTCGCGGTCCTCCGCGCGCTGGTCTGAGCCGCGGGGCCTGGAAACCCGCCAACACCCCTGCGGCGCCTGTGTGTTGCCGCGTGAACGCGGAGCGTGGGCGGCATGGGGGTGCGGTGTGCCGGGGGTGGTACGCGCACGGTCTTCTGCACGCTGCTGATGCACCGTCAACGTAACTTTGTGCTAACGCCAAAAAGGGCAAAGCGGGCATTAGCCAATAAGATCAACGCGGAGCGCGGGACAGAACGGAACCGTGGGTGAAGACGCGCCCTGGGGACGTGCAATGCTGTGGGACGCTACATCAGATCGAACCCCTGCGCGGCCCCGGGGGGACCGAGGACACCGCGCGCGCCATCCCTGTGCCACCCTGCGCCCCGCCGCGCCCTGCCCGGAGTCCCGGCTCCGCGGCTGCGGCGAGCCCCGGCGTCCACACCGCCGGTCAGGACCAGAAGGAAGAGATGTCAGCAGTCACTCGACGACTCGCCGCCCTCGGTTGCGTCGGCCTCCTCGCCTCCACCGTCGCCGCCTGCGGCTCGTCCACGAAGACCGGCACCTCGAGCGGCAAGCCCGCGCTCACCATGGGCGCCGTCCGGACTTTCTCCAGCCTGGACCCGGCCAACGCCTATGACGACCCGTCCTGGACGATCTACTACAACATCTACCAGAACCTGATGAGCTATCAGCCCGGGGCGTCCACGCCGTCCCCGGACGCGGCTCAGAAGTGCGGCTTCAACGGCAATCTGACCGTCTACAGCTGCACTCTCAGGTCGGGCCTGAAGTTCACCAACGGGGACACGCTGGACGCGGCGGCGGTCAAGTACTCCTTCGACCGGCAGATGAAGATCAACCCTCCGGACAAGGCCACCAGCGGCCCCGGTCCGCTGGTCGCCAACATCGCCTCGGTCGGCACCCAGGGCAGCCTGGGCGTGGTCTTCCACCTCAAGGCGCCGGACGCTGCCTTCCCCGGTGAGATAGCCGGCGGGGCCGGCTCCATCGTCGACCCCAAGGTCTTCCCCGCCGACAAGCCCTACAACGGCACCTCCCCGGTGGGCTCCGGCGTCTACAAGGTGGACTCGGCGGAGCAGCACACGATCAACGGCCAGAACCAGGGCCAGTCGATCACCCTCTCGGTCAACCCGGACTACAAGGGCGCCGCGACCACCCCGCAGAACAGCAAGATGACGGTCCGTTACTTCGACACCTCGACCGCCATGATGCAGGCGCTGTCCAAGGGGAAGATCGACTTCACCGCGGCCGACCTCTCCCCGCAGCAGGTCACCCAGGCGCAGAACAACCAGCAGATCGCCCAGGGCGTGCAGATCACCAGCGGCCCCGGCACCAGCGACCGGCTGCTGATGTTCGACCTCAAGGACAAGCCCTTCACCAACGTCTACGTCCGCCGGGCGGTGGCCTCGCTGATCGACTCGAAGGCCCTCGCCACCGGCGTCCAGCAGGGTCAGGCCGACCCCCTCTACTCCATCATCCCGAGCGGCATCGGCGGCCACACCACCCCCTTCGCCGACGAGTACAACGGGCCGAACGTCAACGAGGCGCGCCAGTACCTCTCCGACGCGGGGGTCTCCACCCCGGTCTCCTTCTCCCTGGCCTACGCCCAGAACTCCACCGCGGGTGACGCCGAGGCGGCCGAGGTGAAGAAGCAGCTGGAGAACGGCGGCCTGTTCAAGGTCACCCTCAACCCGCTGCACGACGTCAACGCGCTGACCGGCGCGAACGGGACGCAGAGCGACAAGCTGCCGGCCTTCCTGGGCAACTGGTACGCGGACTACCCGGACCCCAGCGACTACGTCCTGCCGCTGATGGGCGCGTACAACCAGCACTACAACAACTCGCAGATCGTGAACAAGCTGCTGCCGGCCGCGGCCAAGCAGGCCGACCGGCTGAACACCAACCAGATCTTCGCCCAGGTCCAGCAGACCATCGCGAAGGACGCCCCGATGGTGCCGCTCTGGCAGGGGAAGCAGTACCTGGCCTCGCAGGCCGACGTGGTGGGCCTGTCGCTCACCGTGGACACCACGAACCAGCTCCGCTTCTGGCTGGTCGGCAAGTCCGGCTCCTGAGGCGGCGGACGGTGCCGGCCTCAAGGGCGTGGCCGGCACCGGGAACCCGGCAGAACACGACAGAAGAACGAGTACCGAAGCACCACCAGCACCGCAGCACCACCAGCACCACAGCACGTTAGGAACTCATGTCAGTCACGTCAGCGACCCCCCGGCGACTGGCAGCCCTCGGTTGCGCCGCCCTGCTCGCCCCCACGCTCGCCGCCTGCGGCTCCGTCCAGGGCGGAGCGGCGGCGACCGGGAACGGCATCACGATGGGATCGGTCCGCGCGTTCGAGAGCCTCGACCCCGCCGACGCCTACGACAACGGCTCCTGGACCGTCTTCTACAACATCTACCAGACGCTGATGACCTTCCAGCCCGGAGCCACCACGCCCACCCCGGACGCGGCGACCTCCTGCGAGTTCACCGACTCCGGGCTCACCACCTACTCCTGCACCCTCCGCTCCGGCCTGAGATTCTCCAACGGCGACGCCCTGGACGCGGCGGCGGTCAAGTACTCCTTCGACCGGATGCTCCGGCTCAACCCGGTGAACGGCTCCGGCTTCGGTCCCGGCCCGCTGGTCTGGAACATCGCCTCGGTCGCCACCAGCGGCTCGACCGGCGTCACCTTCCATCTCCGGAAGCCCGACGCCACCTTCCCCGACGAGATCGCCAGCGGCGCCGGCTCCATCGTCGACCCGAAGGTCTTCCCGGCGGACAAGCCCTACGACGGCACCTCGCCGGTCGGCTCCGGCGTCTACAAGGTGGACTCCGCCGCGACCAGGACGGTGGACGGCAGCACCCAGGGCACCAGCATCACCCTCTCCGCAAACTCCGCCTACCAGGGCGCCGCCTCCACGCCGCAGAACTCCGCCTTCACCTTCCGCTACTACGACACCCCGCAGCAGCTGCTGGCCGCGGCCAAGGCCGGGAAGGTCGACATCGCGGGCGACGACCTCGACCCCTCGGACGTGTCCGAGCTGCAGAACCAGCAGCAGGTCGGCAAGGGGCTCCAGGTGCAGAGCGGGGCCAGCGCGCAGATCCGGCTGCTGGTCCTCGACCACCGGGCCAAGCCCTTCGACGACCCGGCGGTGCGCCGGGCGGCCGCCTCGCTGATCGACCAGAACGCGCTGGCCACCGGCGCCGAGCACGATCTCGTCGACCCGCTGTACTCGGTGGTCCCCTCCGGCATCGGCGGCCACACCACGCCGTTCCGGGACACCTACCAGTCCCCGGACCCGGTCGAGGCGCGGCAGGAGCTGCGGTCCGCGGGGATCAGCGCGCCGGTCTCCTTCACCCTCACCTACTCCCGGGACATCGCGGGGAGTCAGGCCGAGGCCGAGGAGCTGCGGCAGCAGCTGGAGAACGGCGGGCTCTTCCACGTCACCCTGCGGGCGGTGGACAACACCCGGGCGCTGGAGACCGGTTTCAAGAAGGACGCCTACCAGGCCTTCACCGGCAACTGGTACTCGGACTACCCGGACGCGGCCGACTCCATCGCCCCGCTCTTCGGCGCCTACAACATCCACTACTCCAGCCCGGCGCTGAACTCCGACCTGAACCGGGCCGCGGGCGACAAGGACCGCACCGTGGCCAACAAGCCGTTCGCCGCCGCGCAGCAGCAGATCGCGGACGACGCGGTGATGGTCCCGCTCTGGCAGAACAAGCAGTTCATGGCCGTCCAGCCGGACATCACCGGCGTGCCGCTGACCCTGGACGTCACCGCGATGTTCCGGGCCTGGCTGATCGGCAAGACCACCAGCTGAGCTGAACCGAACTGAGCTGAACCGAGCCGAGCGGCCGGTGCCGCACGGTTCCCGGCCCCTGAGGACCCGCCCCGCGGGCTCGTCCCAGGGGCCGCGACCGTTCGCTAGCCCGCGCCGCCCGGCCGGACCAGGCCGGACTCGTAGGCGAAGACCGCCGCCTGGACCCGGTCCCGGAGGCCGAGCTTGGTCAGGACGTGGCCGACGTGGGTCTTCACCGTCGTCTCGCTGACGAACAGCTCGGCCGCGATCTCCGCGTTCGACAGCCCCTTCGCGACCAGCTTCAGCACCTCCACCTCACGCTCCGTCAGCGACGCCAGCGTCTGCGGCGGCGCCTCGTCCCCGGACGGCAGCTTCGAGGCGTACATGTCCAGCAGCCGGCGGGTCACGCTCGGGGCCAGCATCGCCGCGCCGTCGGCGACCACCCGGATCGCCTGCACCAGCTCCTCCGCCGGCACGTCCTTCAGCAGGAAGCCGGAGGCGCCCGCGCGGAGCGCCTCCACCACGTACTCGTCCAGGTCGAAGGTGGTCAGCACGAGGACCTTGACCGGTCCGTCCCGGCCCGGTCCGGCGATCCGGCGGGTCGCCTCCACGCCGTCCATCCGGGGCATCCGGATGTCCATCAGCACCACGTCCGGTTGCAGCGCGCGCACCTGCTCAAGCGCCTGCTGACCGTCCCCCGCCTCGCCGACCACCGCGATGTCCGTCTCGGCCTCCAGGATCATCCGGAAACCGGTACGGAGCAGCGGCTGGTCGTCGACCAGCAGCACTCGGATCGCCACACTCGCTCCACTCGTCACTCAACGCGGTCATCGGGCGCCCGGGCCGGATCGGGCACGGACACCACCGGCAAAGGATAGGGCGGGGGCGTGCCGCCGAACTCGGGGCACAGCGACTTGTGGTCGCACCAGCCGCACAGCTTGCCGGCCCTCGGCCGGAACTCGCCCGTCCGCACCGCCCGGCCGATCGCGTCCCACAGGGCGTGGAGCTTCCGCTCGACCGCCCGCAGGTCGTTCTCGTCGGGGTCGTAGCTGAGGATCGAGCCCCCGCCGCCCAGGTACACCAGCTGGAGGCGGCGCGGGACGACCCCGCGCGTCCGCCACAGCACCAGGGCGTAGAACTTCATCTGGAAGAGCGCCTTGGCCTCGAAGTCCGGCCCGGGCGCCCGGCCCGTCTTGTAGTCGACCACCCGGAGCTCGCCGGTCGGGGCGACGTCGAGGCGGTCCACGTAGCCGCGCAGCCGCAGCCCTGACTCCAGCACGGTCTCCACATAGAGCTCCCGCTCGGCCGGCTCCAGCCGGTTCGGGTCCTCCAGGCGGAAGTACGCGTCCAGCAGCCCCTCGGCGTCCGCCAGCCAGCGGGCCAGCTCGGAGGGGCCGTCAGCGCCGGGGAAGAGCCCGGCCAGTTCGGGGCGCTCGGCGAGCAGCCGCTCCCACTCGGGCCGGAGCAGGGCGCGGGCCGCCGTCGGCGTGCGCTCGCCGGCCGGGGCGTCATAGAGCCGCTCGAGCACCGCGTGCACCATCGTCCCGCGGGTGGCCGCGGGGCTGGGCTGCTCCGGAACCTTGTCGATCACCCGCAGGCGGTAGAGCAGCGGGCAGGTCATGAAGTCGTCGGCGCGCGAGGGCGAGAGCCCCGAGGGGGCGGACGCAGGGGCGGGTTTCACGGCCGCGGCGGCCGGGCTCTCCGGGGGGTGCATGCCCTGACCCTATTCCGCCCCGCTGACAATCCGCCGACGCCCTCCCGTCCACCGGAGGTCGGAGGCCCGCCGGCGGCCGCTCCGCACTGGGCACGATCGCCCGAGGCGACGCTTTCACGTAGCGTGGGCAGAAGTATCACCGTGCCACAGCTGCGCGAGTGCGCGGCAGCACAAGAGGGGTAGGGCGACCACGTTGGCGCAGAGCACCGGGCAGCAACCCACTCCCGCGCCGGGCCGCTCCGGCGAGGGGCCGAGCGGCGGCCCGGAGGGCGGCGGGCGGCCGGACCGCGACGACCGGCGGGACGGCGACGACCGGCCGGGCGGCGGTATCCGGGTCGGCCGCCCGTTCGGCGTCCCGGTGTACGTCACCCCCACCTGGTTCCTCATCGCCGCGCTGATCACCTGGGTCTTCGGCAGCCAGCTGCGCTATGTGCTGCCCGGACTCGGCGGGGCGCGCTACCTGGTCGCCCTCTTCTTCGCGGTCGCCTTCTACGCCTCCGTGCTGGTCCACGAGCTCGCCCACACCGTGCTGGCGCTGCGCTTCCGGCTGCCGGTGCGCCGGATCCAGCTGCAGTTCTTCGGCGGGGTCTCGGAGATCGAGAAGGAGGCGGAGACCCCCGGGCGGGAGTTCTGGCTGGCCTTCGTCGGACCGCTGCTCTCGCTGGTGCTCGGGGCCTTCTTCTATCTGCTGCTGCAACTGGCCGCCGGCGGCGGGGTGGTGGCGGTGCTCCTCGGCGGGCTGATGGTCAGCAACATCATCGTGGCCGCCTTCAACCTGCTGCCCGGGCTGCCGCTGGACGGCGGCCGGATGCTGCGCGCCGCCGTGTGGAAGGCCACCCGCAACCCGATGGCGGGGACCCTGGCCGCCGCGTGGGCCGGCCGGCTGCTGGCGATCGCGGTGGTGATCGGACTGCCGTGGCTCTCCTACAGCCGGCGGATCGACCACAGCATGGTCGACACCCTCACCGACACTGTCCTGGCGATCGTCCTCGGCGGGATCATGTGGCAGGGCGCCGGCGGCAGCCTGCGGGTCGCCCGGCTGCGCGAGCGGCTGCCCTACCTGGAGGCGCGGGCGCTGTGCCGGCCCGCGCTGAGCGTCACCGCGGACACCCCCGTCTCCGAGGTGCTGCGGCGGACCAAGGAGCAGGGCGCGCGCGGGGTCGTGGTCACCGACCGGGCCGGGACGCCGATCGGCCTGGTCCGGGAGCGGGCCGTGGCCGGGCTGCCGGAGCAGCGGCGACCCTGGACGGCGGTCAGCGCCGTCACCAGGGACCTCGACCCGAGCCTGCGGATCAGGGCCGAGCTGCGCGGGGAGGACCTGCTGGACCGGCTGCGCGCGGTGCCGGCCACCGAGTACCTGGTCGAGGAGGCGGACGGGTCGGTGGTGGGGGTGCTGTCCGCGCTGGACGTGGAGGCGGCGTTCAGCAGGGCGATGGCCGGGCGGCCGCCCACGGCGGGCGGGCCGGCGGCGCCGCCGCCGGGGGGCGGGTCCGCGCCGGACCGCGCGGTCGGGGGAGGCCCCGAACTCCCGTAGACTCTGCGGCATGTCCGAACCGACCGGTGCAGCCCGCCGTCGCGGGCCCTTCCAGGTCGGGGACCAGGTCCAGCTCACCGACCCCAAGGGTCGCCACCACACCATCACGCTCGAACCCGGGAAGTCCTTCCACACCCACAAGGGCGCCTTCTCCCACGACGAGCTGATCGGTGCCCCTGAGGGCACCGTCGTGCGCACCACAGGGAAGACCGAGTATCTCGCCCTGCGGCCCCTGCTCCCCGACTACGTCCTGTCCATGCCTCGCGGCGCCGCCGTCGTGTACCCGAAGGACTCGGGGCAGATCATCACGATGGCCGACATCTTCCCCGGCGCCCGCGTCGTGGAGGCGGGTGTCGGCTCCGGCGCGCTGTCGATGGCGCTGCTGCGCGCCGTCGGCGACTCCGGCTCGCTCTCCTCCTACGAGCGGCGCTCTGACTTCGCGGAGATCGCGCAGGCGAACGTCGAGCGGTACTTCGGCGGGCCGCACCCCGCCTGGCGGCTCACCATCGGCGACCTCCAGGACAACCTGGCGGAGACCGAGGTGGACCGGGTGGTGCTGGACATGCTGGCGCCCTGGGAGTGCCTGGACGCGGTCTCCAAGGCGCTGGTCCCGGGCGGCGTGCTGTGCTGCTACGTGGCCACCACGACGCAGCTCTCGACCACGGTCGAGGCGCTGCGCGGCCACGGCACCTTCACCGAGCCGCAGGCCTGGGAGTCGCTGGTGCGCACCTGGCATGTGGAGGGGCTGGCGGTCCGGCCGGACCACCGGATGATCGGGCACACCGGATTCCTGCTGACCGCCCGGCGGATGGCCGACGGGGTCGAGCCGCCGCTGCGCCGGCGCCGGCCGGCGAAGGGCGCGTACGGCGAGAACGTGGAGGAGTCGGGCGCGGCGTCCGGCCCGCCGCCGCTGGCCGAGCGGCTCGCCGCGCGGAAGGCCGCGCGGGCGGCGGACGCCGAGGGTGACGACACGCCGACCGGCTGATGAACCCCGGTCGCCGTCAGCCGCCTCCGGTCGGGACTTCGGTCCCTTGACCGGGGGCGGTTGACGTGGTGTCAGTCTGCTGGCGGAGCAAGGGCCGTGCGCGGGTTCTGCGAGGACCTCCGAACGGGGGAACCCCCGAGTAACCTGAGGCCCAGGTTGTGGCACGATGCCACGCAACAATCCCGACACCCCGTCGCCCACACCTATGCCGCCAAAGGGGAGAGCGTACGTGCAGGAAGCGGTCCCGGCAGACGACCCGGCCACCGAGCGCGCCCGCCCAGCGAGCCAGAGAAACCATCCGCCTTCCGCGACCGCGTCCGCGTCAGAGGCCGAGACCGTTCCGGAGCGGAGCGCCAAGGCCGCGAAGGCCGTGAAGGCCGACGGCGAGCCGACCTCGAAGGCCGCCGCCGCGACCCCGCCCGCGCGGCCGAAGCCTCCCGCCAAGGGCAAGCCGCCCACGGAGCCGAAGCGCACCGCCACGCGCTCCCCAGCCCCACGCCCGAACCGCAAGCCGACCGCTGCCGTTGCCGCTGCCGCGAAGGCCGCGAAGGCCGCCCCCGAGCCTGCCGCTGCCGCAGAGCCGGAGCCGAAGCCCGCCCCCGACGGCGGGGACACCCCGAAGGCGGCTCCTGACGCAGTCGAGCCCGCAGCTGCCGACGCCGGGGACGCGGGGCCGAGCGGGGACGCGGAGACCGCTGCCGAGCGCGCGGACATGGCGGAGGCCGGCCCTGAGCCGGCCGAGGCGGCGCCTGCCGCCGAGGGCGTGGGTGACACGGGGGAGGCCGGCCCCGAGTCGGGTGCCGAGCCTGCCGCCGACGGCGTGGCCATTGCGGAGGCCGCTCCTGAGCCGGTCGAGCCCGCCGCTGTCGGCGCCGACGACACCGCGTCGAGCGGCGAGGCGGCGCCGGCCGCCGACGGCGAAGGTGACGCGAAGGAGGCCAGGCCCGAGTCGGCTGTCGAGCCTGTCGCCGCTGACCCCGCAGACGGGGGGTCGAGCGGCGATGCGGCGCCTGCTGCCAAGGGGGCAGCTGCTGCCGAGGTCGTGGACATCGCGGAGCCCGGTCCTGAGCCGGTCGAGGCCGCCGCTGTCGGCGCCGACGACGCCGGGTCGAGTGGCGAGGCGGCGCCGGCCGCCGAGGGCGTGGGTGACGCGGAGGAGGCCGGGGCCGAGTCGGGTGTCGAGCCTGACGCTGCCGGGGACGCAGAAGCGGGGTCGGGCCGGAAGGCCGGGAAGGCGGCGCCTGCTGCCGGGGATGCGGCTGCCGCTGATGGCGTGGACAGCGCGGAGGCCGCTCCTGAGCCGGTCGAGGCCGCCGCTGTCGGCGCCGACGACGCCGGGTCGAGCGGCGAGGCGAATCCCGCTGCCAAGGCGAAGTCTGCCGCCGAGGGCGAGGCTGACGCGGAGGAGGTCGGGCCTGGGCCGGTGGTCGAGCCTGCCGCTGCCGGGTCGGACCGGAAGGCGAAGCCCGCTGCCGACGGTGCGGTTGCCGCCGAGGGCGAGGACGTCGCTGAGGCCGCTCCTGAGCCGGTCGAGCCCGCCGCTGTGGGCAACGACGACGTCGCGTCGAGCGGCGAGGCGAAGCCTGCTGCCGAGGGCGAGGCTGACGCGGAGGAGGCCCGGCCCGCGCCTGCCGCTGTCGGCGCGGGGTCGGGCCGGAAGGCGGGGACTGCCGCCGGTGGCGTGGGTACGGGCGCTCCCGAGTCGGCGCCGGCGGCGAAGGCTGCCGCCGGGGACGCCGGGAGCGAAGACGCCTCCCGGGTAGGCGTGGCCGCGCCCCGGCGGCGGCTGGGGGTCAAGCAGTGGGTGGCGACCGCCGTCGGCGTCGCCGCCGTGATCGGCGTGGCGTTCGCCATCGCTCCGGCGAAGGGCGCGTCCACGGTGGACGACGGGGCCTCCGGCAGCACCGCGGCCGGCAACGGGCCGCACGCCATCGCCGCCTCCGCCGCGCCCGACGCCGACAAGGTGAAGCTCCCGCTGGACTGCGCCGGGCTGCCGACGAAGATCACCCAGCGCTTCTACGCCGATCTCACCGGCAAGGGCGACGACGCCACCATCATCGCCGCGCACTGCGACGCCGAGACCGGCACCCCGCCCGACGGGGCGTACGTCATCAAGAACGGCTCGGACGGTAAGCCGAAGGTGGCCTACACCCTGATCAAGCCGTCCGAGGAACTGACCGTTCTGAGCCTTGCGCTCCGCGCCGACGGTGTGCTGCACGGGCAGGCCAGTGGATACTCGGCGGCCGAGGTTCCGCGCTGCTGCCCGGACCTCCACGAGACGCTGACCTGGACGCCGAGCCCCGGCGGCGGCTACAAGCGCAGCGTCGGGCTGACCGGCTCGGCAGCCTGACCCGCCTGACCCGCCTGGCCCACCGGCGCCGGCCGCCCACCGCCCCCGCGGGGGAGGGGAGGGCGGCCCGGTCAGTCGTCCTCCGCGTCCGGGCCGTAGACCTCGACGCGGTCGGCGGTCCTGCGGACGTGGATGCAGTCGCCCGGGCACTCCTTCGCGGAGGCCACCACGTCCTGGAGGATCGCCACCGGCACCGGAGCCGTCGCGCCCGGCTCGGTGCGCAGCTCCTCCTCGCCCTCGGCCTTGACGTAGGCCAGCCCGTCGATGTCGAGCTCGAAGACCTCGGGCGCGTACTGCGCGCAGATGCCGTCCCCGGTGCACAGGTCCTGGTCGATCCAGACCTCGAGCTCCTCGGTCGTCGCGCCCGCCGCGCCCCCGCGCGCCCCCGCGCCGCCGTCCGTTCCCGCCATCTCGCCTGCCGTTCCTGAGTCTTGGTGCCGCGGTCGTGCCGCGCGCTCGTCACGCCGCCCGTATTCCCACCATCGGTACACGCTTGGTCCCGGCTTCGGCGGGCTCGATCGCATATCGACCGCTCCGACGATACAACTGGTCGCTTTCGGGCGCGGTGGGCTGGGTATCTCCCTGGCGTGGGGACGTGCGCAAGGGTGAAGATCGGACACACCCCTTCCGTCTTTGTGATCTAGGGGTTTCAACACTCCCCGGCCCAGGTAGGGTCTGGAAGCGTCCAGCTCCCCCGGAGGAGGTGAGGACCGTGGCAGCCCACGATGACGACTACAACCGCAGCGGCAGGCCCGCGCGGGGTTCCGAGGAGACCGGCAATCAGGTCTCCTTTCTTGAGCAGGAGATCGCCGTCCTGCGCCGCAAGCTCGCGGACTCTCCGCGTCACACCAGGATCCTGGAAGAGCGCATCGTCGAACTCCAGACCAACCTGGCGGGCGTGACGGCCCAGAACGAGCGGCTGGCGTCCACGTTGCGCGAGGCCCGCGACCAGATCGTGGCCTTGAAGGAGGAGGTGGACCGGCTGGCCCAACCGCCCGCCGGGTTCGGCACCTTCCTGGAGGCCAACGAGGACGGCACGGCGGACATCTTCACCGGCGGCCGAAAACTGCGGGTGAACGTCAGCCCCAACGTGCCGCTGGAGGAGCTCAGGCGCGGCCAGGAGGTCATGCTCAACGAGGCGCTCAACGTCGTAGACGCCATGGAGTTCGAGAGCATCGGCGACATCGTCACGCTCAAAGAACTCCTGGACGGCGGCGATCGGGCCCTCGTCGTCGGGCACACCGACGAGGAGCGTGTGGTCCGGCTGGCCGAGCCGCTGCTCGGGGAGACCCTCCGGGCGGGTGACGCCCTGCTGCTCGAACCCCGTTCCGGGTACGTCTACGAGGTCGTGCCCAAGAGCGAGGTCGAGGAGCTGGTCCTCGAAGAGGTGCCGGACATCGACTACTCCCGGATCGGCGGCCTGGCCGGCCAGATCGAGGCGATCCGGGACGCGGTCGAGCTCCCCTACCTGCACGCCGAGCTCTTCCAGGAGTTCGAGCTGCGGGCGCCCAAGGGCGTGCTCCTCTACGGCCCGCCCGGCTGCGGCAAGACCCTGATCGCCAAGGCGGTGGCGAACTCGCTGGCCAAGAAGGTCGCCGAGGTCACCGGCCGGCCGCAGGGCAAGAGCTACTTCCTGAACATCAAGGGCCCCGAACTCCTCAACAAGTACGTCGGGGAGACGGAGCGTCAGATCCGGCTGGTCTTCCAGCGGGCTAGGGAGAAGGCCTCCGAGGGCACCCCCGTCATCGTCTTCTTCGACGAGATGGAGTCCCTCTTCCGCACCCGCGGCTCCGGTGTCAGCTCGGACGTGGAGAACACCATCGTCCCGCAGCTGCTGGCGGAGATCGACGGTGTGGAGGGCCTGGAGAACGTCATCGTCATCGGCGCGTCGAACCGCGAGGACATGATCGACCCCGCGATCCTCCGCCCGGGACGGCTCGATGTGAAGATCAAGATCGAGCGCCCGGACGCCGAGGCGGCGAAGGACATCTTCTCCAAGTACCTCAAGTCCTCCCTGCCGCTGCACCCGGACGACGTCAAGGAGCACGGCGGCTCGGTCGGCGAGACCGCGGTGGCCATGATCCAGACCGTCGTCGAGCGGATGTACGCGGAGTCCGACGAGAACCGCTTCCTGGAGGTCACCTACGCCAACGGTGACAAGGAGACCTTGTACTTCAAGGACTTCAACTCCGGCGCCATGATCGAGAACATCGTGGGCCGGGCCAAGAAGATGGCCATCAAGGACTTCCTGGACCACGGCCAGAAGGGTCTGCGCGTCTCCCACCTGATCTCGGCCTGCGTCGACGAGTTCAAGGAGAACGAGGACCTGCCGAACACCACCAACCCGGACGACTGGGCCCGGATCTCCGGCAAGAAGGGCGAGCGGATCGTCTACATCCGCACCCTCGTCACCGGAAAGCAGGGCGCCGAGTCCGGCCGCTCGATCGACACGGTGGCGAACACCGGTCAGTACCTGTAACCCGATCGGGGGCCGGGTCGCCGTCGGCGTCCCGGTCCCCGAGCCCGGCCACCGGGGCCCGTCGCTCACGGGCTCCGGCGGCCGGTCGGCTTTTTGGGCCCCGGTCGGGTGTCTGACGGGCACGAACGGACGCACGGCCAAGACTTGACGACGCGTGATCTCCCGGACTGCGATCGGGAGTTCTAGGCTCGGCAGTACCGCGCCGGGCCGACGCCGCCGGCGGCGCCCGAGGCGGTGGGACCAGAGACGCAACGCGGTACGGCAGCGGCGCTTCCGGAAGGGCGGTGCCGCAGGGCAAGGAGGGCCGCATGTCAGTACGGCGCGTGATGGGTATCGAGACGGAGTACGGGATCTCCGTTCCAGGGCACCCCAACGCGAACGCCATGCTCACCTCGTCCCAGGTCGTCAACGCCTACGCGGCGGCGATGCACCGGGCGCGGCGGGCCCGCTGGGACTTCGAGGAGGAGAACCCGCTCCGCGATGCCCGCGGCTTCGACCTGGCGCGCGAGGCCGCCGACGCCAGCCAGCTGACCGACGAGGACATCGGCCTGGCGAACGTCATCCTGACCAACGGCGCCCGGCTGTACGTGGACCACGCCCACCCGGAGTACTCCGCCCCGGAGACCACCAACCCGCGGGACGCCGTGCTCTGGGACAAGGCCGGCGAGCGGATCATGGCCGAGGCGGCCGCCCGGGCGGGTGAGCTGACCCCCGCCCACTCCCAGCCCCATCCGATCCACCTGTACAAGAACAACACCGACAACAAGGGCGCCTCCTACGGCACCCACGAGAACTACCTGATGCGCCGCCGGACGCCGTTCGCGGACATCGTCCGGCACCTCACCCCGTTCTTCGTCTCCCGGCAGGTGGTGACCGGCGCCGGCCGGGTGGGCATCAACCAGGACGGCTCGGCGCACGGCTTCCAGATCAGTCAGCGCGCCGACTACTTCGAGGTCGAGGTGGGCCTGGAGACCACCCTCAAGCGCCCGATCATCAACACCCGGGACGAGCCCCACGCGGACGCCGAGAAGTACCGCAGGCTGCACGTGATCATCGGGGACGCCAACCTCTCCGAGGTGTCCACCTACCTCAAGCTGGGCACCACCTCGCTGGTGCTGTCCATGATCGAGGATGGCTTCATCAACGTGGACCTGGCGGTCGACCAGCCGGTCCGCACCCTCCACCAGGTCTCGCACGACACCGAGCTGCAGCACAACATCACGCTGCGGAACGGAAGGAAGCTGACGGCGGTCCAGCTCCAGATGGAGTACTGCGAGCTGGCCCGCAAGTACGTGGAAGACCGATACGGCCAGGACGCCGACACCCAGACCCGGGACGTCCTGGCCCGCTGGGAGGACGTCCTCGGCCGGCTGGAGCGGGACCCGATGTCCCTCAGCCGCGAGCTCGACTGGGTCGCCAAGAAGCAGATCCTGGAGGGCTACCGCAGCCGCGACAGCCTGGACTGGGACCACCCGACCCTCCATCTGGTGGACCTCCAGTACGCCGACGTCCGCGAGGAGAAGGGCCTCTACAACCGCCTGGTGGCGCGTGGCCGGTTCGACCGGATCGTGACCGAGGAGGAGGTCCAGCGGGCGGTCATCAGGCCGCCGGAGGACACCAGGGCCTACTTCCGCGGGCGCTGCCTGGAGCAGTACGCCGAGCACGTGGCCGCGGCCAGCTGGGACTCCGTCATCTTCGACCTGCCGGGCCGGGACTCGCTGCAGCGGGTCCCGACGCTGGAGCCGCTGCGCGGCACCAGGAACCACGTCAAGGCGCTGCTGGACCGCTGCCGCACGGCCGAGGACCTGGTGCGGGTGCTGTCCGGAGGAGGGTGAGTGCGGGGCGGGCCGCAGGGCTTCCGCTCAGCGCGTAACCAGCCGATCGCAGGTGGTCACGGCGGGTGAACTCGGCGGTGCTGGGCATTATCGGTGCAGCACCGGACGTTGCACGGGGAACGTGGAACGGCAGCGCTTGTCAGTCCCCGCGTATAGGGTCTGACCAGGACCACCGGCAAGATCAAACGGTAGCGAACGCAGCAACCCGACCAGTTATCTGACCAGTCGCGATCGAGCGGGGTGAGGGACATGGCGACCAAGGACACCGGCGGCGGCCAGCAGCGGGCTAACCGCTCGTCCGACGAGGTCGAGGAGGTCGAGACCGAGGCGGACGAGTCTTCGGACCTGAAGGAACGCAAGGAGAAGCTGGACGACGACGTCGACGCCGTCCTGGACGATATCGATGACGTCCTGGAATCGAATGCCGAGGACTTCGTCAGGGGTTTCGTCCAGAAGGGCGGAGAGTAATCCGTCCTCGGAATCGAAGGCGGCGGGGCGGAGACGCGCCCGCCGCGGAGATTCCCGGACCGCGGAGCGCTCGCGCGCCGTCGAGCCGTGCCCGGCGCAGGCCGGCCAGGCGACGCGAGTGCTCCGCGGCTCTTTCGGCCCGGCGGCGGGGCGCGGGCCCGCCCGACAGGTGGATCACGACCATGGAACGGGTAGGGTCCGTCGCATCCGCTGCCGACTATCTGGAAGGGAACGCGTGGAAGCCGACACTCGTGGCACCGGGCGTCTACCGGCTGCCTTCTTGACTCCTGGGTCCTCCTCCTTCGTGGAGTTCCTGGCCGCGCACCAGCCCGAGCTGCTGCCCGGCAACCGACACCGCGGGCTGCCCCAGAGCGGCGTGGTCGAGGCCCCGCACGGCACGACGATCGTCTCCGCGGTCTTCCCCGGCGGCGTGATCCTGGCCGGAGACCGCCGGGCGACCATGGGCAATCTGATCTCCAAGCGGGACATGGAGAAGGTCTTCCCGGCGGACGAGTACTCGGCGGTGGGCATCGCCGGTACGGCCGGTCTCGCCGTGGAGATGGTCCGCCTCTTCCAACTCGAGCTGGAGCACTACGAGAAGATCGAGGGCGCCCAGCTCTCCCTGGAGGGCAAGGCCAACCGCCTGACCACCATGATCCGCTCCAACCTCGGCATGGCCATGCAGGGCCTGGCCGTCGTCCCGGTCTTCGCCGGCTACGACATCGACGAGGGCCGCGGCCGGATGTTCAGCTACGACGTCACCGGCGGGCGCTACGAGGAGAAGGACTTCACGGCCACCGGCTCGGGTTCGACCTTCGCCCGCAGCTCCCTGAAGAAGCTCTACCGCCGGGATCTGACGGAGGAGCAGACGGCGACCGCCGTCGTCCAGGCGCTCTACGACGCCGCCGACGACGACTCGGCGACCGGCGGCCCCGACGTCACCCGGAAGATCTTCCCGGTGATCGCGGTGATCACCGACGAGGGCTACCGGCGGATGGACGAGGACGAGGTCAGCTCGATCGCCCGGCGGGTGCTGGAGGAGCGCCTGGAGAGCCCGGACGGGCCGCGCGCCTCGATCACCTGACGGTTTATCGACTTATCACTGATACCGATCCACTGACAGAGAAGGGGACGACTGCCGGTGTCGACGCCGTTCTACGTCTCACCCCAGCAGGCCATGGCGGACCGCGCCGAGTACGCCCGCAAGGGCATCGCGCGCGGCCGCTCGGTGGTCGTGCTCACCTACGCCGACGGCATCGTCTTCGTCGCGGAGAACACCTCGCGGGCGCTGCACAAGGTCTCCGAGATCTACGACCGGATCGCCTTCGCCGCCGTCGGCCGATACAACGAGTTCGAGAACCTCCGGATCGGCGGGGTGCGCTACGCCGACCTGCGGGGCTACTCCTACGACCGGGCCGACGTCAACGCCCGCGGCCTGGCCAACGTCTACGCCCAGACGCTGGGCACCATCTTCTCCTCGACCGGCGAGAAGCCGTACGAGGTGGAGCTGATCGTCGCCGAGGTCGGCAAGGGCCCCGACGACGACCAGATCTACCGGCTGACCCCGGACGGCTCCGTGGTGGACGAGCACGGCTCGGTGGCGGTCGGCGGCAGCGCCGACTCGATCAGCAACTACCTGGGCAAGCAGCACCACGACGGGATGTCCCTCGGCGAGGCCGTCCGTCTCGCGGTGCAGGGCCTGGCCCGGGACCCGAACGGCGGTCAGGACCGGACCCTGACGCAGGATCAGCTCGAGGTCGCGGTGCTCGACCGCACGCGGCCGCAGCAGCGGAAGTTCAAGCGGCTGCTCGGCACCCAGCTGGGCCGGCTGCTGGAGACCGCTCCCGCCACCGAGACCGTGGGCGGTGCCGGCACCGGCGCGACCGCGGACGACGAGGACATCCCGGTCGCCCCGCCGGAGGAGCCGGGCACCACGTCTTCCGACCCGGAGTGACGCGCGCGGGCGGTTTCCCGCGGCACTGCGGCCCGTTCGGCCGATGAGCCGTCAGAAACCGCCCGGTCGGCGGGGTCCGCCCGCCTGAAACGCGACCGTGCCGGGTACTGCACTCATGGATCCCGCGTCTGCGGGGCCGCGGGGAAGGAGTACCGATGGACCGCCGGATTTTCGGGTTGGAGAACGAGTACGGCGTGACCTGCACGTTCCGCGGGCAGCGCAGGCTGTCCCCGGACGAGGTCGCGCGGTACCTTTTCCGCCGCGTGGTGTCGTGGGGCCGCAGCAGCAACGTCTTCCTGCGCAACGGCGCCCGGCTCTACCTGGACGTCGGGTCCCACCCCGAGTACGCCACCCCCGAATGCGACGACGTGCGCGAGCTGGTGACGCACGACAAGGCGGGGGAGCGGATCCTGGAGGGCCTCCTGGTGGACGCCGAGCGGCGGCTGCACGAGGAGGGCATCGCCGGGGACGTCTACCTCTTCAAGAACAACACCGACTCGGCCGGGAACTCCTACGGCTGCCACGAGAACTACCTGGTGGCCCGGCACGGGGAGTTCTCCCGGCTGGCCGACGTGCTGATCCCCTTCCTGGTGACCCGCCAGCTGATCTGCGGCGCGGGGAAGGTGCTGCAGACCCCGCGGGGCGCCGTGTACTGCGTGAGCCAGCGGGCCGAGCACATCTGGGAGGGGGTCTCCTCGGCGACGACCCGCTCCCGCCCGATCATCAACACCAGGGACGAGCCGCACGCCGACGCCGAGCGCTACCGTCGGCTGCACGTCATCGTCGGCGACTCCAACATGTCGGAGACCACCACGCTGCTCAAGGTCGGCGCCACCGACCTGGTGCTGCGGATGATCGAGGCCGGCACGGTGATGCGGGACCTCACCCTGGAGAACCCGATCCGGGCGATCCGCGAGGTCAGCCACGACCTCACCGGCGGGCGGCTGGTCCGGCTGGCCAACGGCCGGGAGGCCAGCGCGCTGGAGATCCAGGAGGAGTACTACTCCAAGGCCGCCGAGTTCGCCGACCGGCGCGGGATCAGGACCGGCACGGTCGAGCGGGTGCTGGACCTCTGGGGCCGCACCCTGGAGGCGGTCCGGACGCAGAACCTCGCGATGGTCGACCGGGAGATCGACTGGGTGATGAAGTACCGGTTGATCGAGCGGTACCGGGAGAAGCACGGCATCTCGATGTCGCACCCGCGGATCGCCCAGATCGACCTGGCGTACCACGACATCCACCGCCGGCGCGGCCTCTACTACCTGATGCAGAACCGCGGGCAGGCCGAGCGGGTCACCGACGACGTGCGGATCTTCGAGGCCAAGTCGGTGCCGCCGCAGACCACCCGGGCGCGGCTGCGCGGCGACTTCATCCGCCGGGCCCAGGAGCAGCGCCGGGACTTCACGGTGGACTGGGTGCATCTGAAGCTGAACGACCAGGCGCAGCGGACGGTGCTCTGCAAGGACCCGTTCCGCTCGGTCGACGAGCGGGTGGACAAGCTGATCGCCGGGATGTGACGGGGCCCTGAGCCAGTCGTCCCGGCGGGCGAGCCGGGGTGGGCGGCCGCCTCCGACCGGTTCCGACCGGCCGGGGGCGGCCGCTTTTCGACGCGAGGGTGCTCGGGTTGCGTAGAGTGGCGCCGGACCGAAGGCCTCCGCTCACGTTTTAAGGACTCTGCTCGTGCGCCGTATCGCTGCTGCCGCGCTGCTCGTCGCGCCCGCCCTGCTGCTCACCGCCTGCGGAAGCAGCGGCAAGAAGACCGCCTCCGATGCCGCCACCCCCTCGGCCTCGGCCTCGGCCTCCCCCTCGACCCCCGCGGTGCCGGCCGCGGTGGACTCGGCCTCGCCGATGCCGGCCGTCGGCGGCGCCTTCGGCAAGTCGGCCACCCTGACCATTCCCACGGGGCAGAAGCCGAGCGACAAGTTCGTCGTCCACACCGTCACCCAGGGCTCCGGCCCGACCGTCGGCGCAAGCGACTACGCGACCGCGCAGATCCTGGTCAAGGACTGGACCTCGGGCAAGACCCTCTCGCCGTACACCACCGCGACCCCGCAGCTGCTGAACCCGCAGTCGCAGCTGATCCCGGCGATCGAGAAGGCGGTGCGCGGGCACAAGGTCGGCAGCCGCGTCCTGGTGGTGGCCCCGCCGGCGGCCGCTGCGGCGGACATGGCCTCGGGCAACTCGATGGGCGTCAAGAAGACCGACACCCTGGCGCTGGTGGTCGACGTGACCGACCGGGTCGGCGCGAACGACGCGGTCTCCGGCTCGCAGCAGTCGGTGCCCTCGGACATGCCGCAGGTGACGGCCTCGGCCGGGAAGGCCGCCAGCTTCACCGTGCCGGCCGCGGCCAGGACGGCGAAGAAGCTGAAGACCGCGGTGCTGGTGAAGGGATCCGGTCACAAGATCACGGCGGGCGAGGACGCGGTGGTGCAGTACACCGGCGCGCTGCTGAGCAACGGCAAGGTCTTCGACTCCTCCTGGTCGCACGGCGGGGCGACCTGCTTCTCCACCGCCTCGGGGCAGTCCGGCGCCTGCACCAGCGTGATCCCCGGGATGGCCAACGGCCTCGTCGGGCAGACCGTGGGCAGCAGGGTCGTGATCTCCATCCCGTCCGCCCAGGGCTACGGCGCGACCCCGCCGTCCGGCTCGAACATCCCCAAGAACGCCGACCTCACCTTCGTGGTCGACATCCTCGCCGCGGACTGAGCCGCGCCTGCGGGGCGCGAGCCCGCAGGGGTGAAGTAGCGTGGGAACGCGCTGGATCGCGGCGCTGAACATCGACTCATCGTCAGGAGAGCGAAGCACGTGAGTATCGAGAAGCCGATGGTGGACTTCCCCGGGGGCGAGCCGCCGGCCGACCTGCAGATCAAGGACCTGTGGGAGGGGGACGGCGCCGCGGCGAAGCCGGGCGACAACGTCAGCGTGCACTACGTCGGCGTCTCCTTCTCCACCGGCGAGGAGTTCGACGCCAGCTGGAACCGGAACAAGGCGCTCCAGTTCAAGCTCGGCGCCGGCCAGGT
Source organism: Phaeacidiphilus oryzae TH49 (assembly GCF_000744815.1). Classification (NCBI taxonomy): domain Bacteria; kingdom Bacillati; phylum Actinomycetota; class Actinomycetes; order Kitasatosporales; family Streptomycetaceae; genus Phaeacidiphilus; species Phaeacidiphilus oryzae. The sequence goes on along the minus strand of NZ_JQMQ01000005.1, from coordinate 1,092,539 downwards.
CATCCAGGGCTGGGACCAGGGCCTGGTCGGGATGAAGGTCGGTGGCCGTCGCGAGATCACCATCCCTCCGCACCTCGGCTACGGCGACGCGGGTGCGGGCGGCGGTCTGATCAAGCCCGGCGAGACCCTGATCTTCGTGGTCGACCTGCTGGCGGTCTGACGCCAGGAGCGCACCGCACGCGCGGGCCCCGGCCTTCGCGCCCCCTTGGGCGCGGGAGTCGGGGCCCCTCGCTTTGTCGCGAAGGTGGCTACCGGTACGGTCGTTTCGCCGGGCGCGTCCGCCGCTCGGCTCAGGGAAGGGTGAGACATGCCCATCGCCAAGGCCGAGCGGTTGATGAACCTGGCTCTCTGCCTGATGAACACGCGCCGGCCGCTGACCAAGCGTGAGCTGCGCGAGTCCATCGAGGCGTACCGGGAGGCGGGGGAGTCGGTCAGCGAGGACGCCTTCAACCGGATGTTCGAGCGGGACAAGGACGACCTCCGCGAGCTCGGCCTGGTCATCGACACCGCGGAGGCCTCGGTCGACGGCGACATCGGCTACCTCGCCCAGCGGGACCGCAACCGGCTGCCGGAGATCTCGCTGGACGCCGAGGAGGCCGCGGCGCTCAGCCTGGTCGCCGGCGTCTGGCGGCAGGCCCGGCTCGCCGACGCGGGCCGCGGCGCCCTGCAGAAGCTGCGCGCCGCCGGCGGCCTGGCCGCCGCCGTCGCCACCGCGGACGTCCCCGGGGCGACCGCCTCCGGCTCCGCGCCCGCGACCGGTCAGACCGCCCTCGAACCCCATATCGTCACCCCCGAGGCCGCCTTCGAGCCGCTCCTCGCCGCCGCCCGCGACCGCCGCCCGGTCAGCTTCCACTACCGGAAGGCCGGAGCGGCCGAGCCGGAGCCGCGCACCGTCGAGCCGTGGGCCCTGGAGTGCTGGCACGGGCACTGGTACCTGGCGGGCTGGGACCGGGACCGGGAGGCCGTGCGGGTGTTCCGGCTGAGCCGGGTCACCGGGCGGGTCCGCAACCGGCCGGGCTCCTTCGGCGCCGAGGTGCCGGACCATGTCGACGTGCGGGCCCAGATCGCCCGGTTCGCGGGGGAGGGGGCGACCGCCACCGCCCGGGTCCGGGTGCGCCGGGAGGCCGCCTTCCCGCTGCGTACCCGAGCCCTCCACACCGAGCCGGTCGGGGCCGACTGGGACGAGTTGGAGATTCCGTTCGGCCGCGGGCTCGCCGCCGATCTCACCGAGTTCGGCGCGGACGTGGAGGTGCTGGCCCCGCCCGAGCTGAGATCCGAGGTGGCGGGCCGGCTGCGCGCGGTGGCCCGCGGGGAGGTGCGTTCGGCGTGAGCAACGCGATCGACCAGACCCGGCGGATGCTCTCGCTGGTCACCTACCTCCGGGAGCGCCCGGGGGCACGGGTGGGCGAGGTGGCCCGGGCCTTCGGGATCACCGAGAAGGAGCTGATCGGCGACCTCAACGTGCTGCCGATGTGCGGCACCAGCTTCCGCGGCGGTGACCTGCTGGACATCGACACCGACGGCGAGCGGATCTGGTGGCACAACCCGGACGACGTCGCCCAGCCGCTGCGGCTGGCCGCCGACGAGGCGACCGCGCTGCTGGTCGCCGCCCGCGCGGTGGCCGGCCTGCCGGGGCTGCGCGAGCGCGACCGGCAGGCGCTCACCCGCGCGGTGGCCAAGCTGGAGTCGGCGGCGGGTGACGCGGCCGAGTCCAGCGCCCGGGTCGGCGCCACCTTCGAGGCCGAGGGCAGCGTCTTCGCCGACGCCGACCGGGCGATCACCGAGGGCCGAAGGCTCTGGCTGCGGTACTACTCCTACGGCCGCGGCGAGATGACCGAGCGCGAGGTCGATCCGCTGCGGCTGGTCACCGAGGGGCACACCTACCTGGAGGGCTGGTGCCTCCTCTCCGAGGCCCGCCGGCTCTTCCGGCTGGACCGGGTGGCCGACATCAAGGTGCTCGACGTGCCGGCCGAGCCGCGCCCGCGTGAGCTGCGGGACCTCTCCGAGGGGCTGGTGCGGCCGGCCCCTGACGACCCGGAGGTGGTGCTCGAGGTCGGCCCGGGCGGCCGCTGGGTGATCGAGTACTACGCCTACGACACGGCGGAGGAGCTCCCCGGCGGGGGGCTGCGGATCACCCTCCGCACCCCCGACCCGGCCGGGCTGGTCCGGTTGGCGCTGCGGTTGGGCGCGGACGGCCGGATCACCGCTCCGGCGGCCCTGGCCGCCCGCGCGCGGGAGGCGGCCTCCGCCGCCCTGGCTCTGTACGAGGACCGGATCGAGGACCGGATCGAGGATCGGGGCGGGGATCGGATCGCGGACCCGATCGGGGATCGGGTCGGGGCCGGGGATCGGACGGAAGCCGCGGAGGGCTTCGGGAGTGGGCCGGAGTCCGGTGCGGGAGCTGGCCGGAAGCGGACGACCGCAGAGGCGGGTTGATGACGGTTCAGGTGACGCCGCCGAGGATTTCGCGCCCTTCCTCCCGACCTGTGCGCTTTCGTGCTTCCTGTCCGGAATGTCGGGGTATCGCCGAACTCGGCGCCGAGGCCTTCCGGTTGGCGGTGGGCCGGACCCGGGAGCGCACCTTCTACAGCTTCACCTGCCCGGAGTGCGGCGCGGCCGTCAGGAAACACGCAGGTGAGCGCATTGTCGCGGCGCTCACCAAGGCGGGCGTCCGCACCATGCGGCTGCTCGCGGCGGCACCTTCCTGACGGCCGGGGCCGAGGCGGTAGGGTCGGGCGCATGCCGTGGTTGATCGAAGGCGAAGTGGCCCTGGCCACAGCGGGATTCCTGGTGCTCGGATGTCTCGGTGTGCGGGTCTACCGGGACGTGGTCCGGCTCTCCCGGGCCCTGGACTCCGGCGCACGGCGGCTCTCGCTGGCCGCGGGCGCCCTGGAGGCGGCCGCGGAACCGCTGGCCAGGGCCACCGGGGAGTCCTTGCGGAGCCGCGAGGCGGGGGCCGAATCGGCGGCTGACATCGGGTCAGTGCCCTTGTCCTGATTCTCACCCAGGGTTCATGCTGTCCTTGCCGATACGCCGTCCGGCGGACTTTCGGGCTGGCGTAGGATCGACCGGCAGGTCACCGCTCCGTTTGGTCTCCGCCGCCCGGTACGCGCGCGTCGGTTCGGTGCGTATTATCAGGCAGAGACTCGAGACTGATTGAGGTAGCCACCATGGGCATTGGACGCGGGTACGAGATCATCATCCTGGCGGTGATCGTGCTGCTGCTGTTCGGCGCGAAGCGGCTGCCGGACTCGGCGCGGGCGCTGGGCAAGTCGCTGCGGATCCTCAAGTCCGAGGCGAAGGCCATGCGCGAGGACGGAAGCAGCACCACCGCCTCGGGCCAGTCCGAGCAGACCGCCGCCGCCCCCAAGACCATCAAGGCGGCCCCCGGCGACGTCGCCGAAGCCCGTCCGGTGTCGGAGCAGGAGAAGACCACCGCGCAGGGGTGAACCGCCCCGCTCCCTCCTGCGGAGCCGTCCGCTGACGGCCCGCCAGTAGTCATCCACTCATCACCCAGGGACGTAGCCGCACGGTGAGCAGCGACACGCAGAGCGAGGCGCGCGGCAGGCGCGCCCCTCGCCCCAAGCCGCCGAAGAACGACGAGGGGCGGATGCCGCTCGCGGACCACCTCCGCGAGCTCCGCAGCCGCATCGTCAAGTCGCTTCTCGCGATCGTGCTGACCACCATCGTCGGCCTGATCTTCCACAGCTGGGCGCTGCACCAGATGACCGGGCCGGTCTGCGACATCAAGAGCATCCACGGCCTGGGCCGCCCGAGCCCCGGCTGCCCCAACGGCCTTCTCGCCGTGACCGGGCCGCTCGGCGGCATCTCGCTGAGCTTCAAGGTCTCCCTGATGATCGGCCTGGTGCTGGCCAGCCCGATCTGGTCGTTCCAGCTCTGGGCGTTCGTCGCGCCCGGCCTCTACAAGAAGGAGAAGCGGTACGGCCTCGGCTTCGCCGGCGCCGCCGTCCCGCTCTTCCTCTGCGGCGCGGGCATCGCCTTCTGGATCTTCCCCAAGGCGATCGACATCCTGATGAGCTTCGTCCCGGCCGGGATGTCCTCGCTGATCGAGGGCGACCAGTTCCTGGACTTCTTCATCCGGATGATCGTCGTCTTCGGCCTCTCCTTCGAGCTCCCGCTGCTCCTGGTGGCGCTGAACTTCGTGGGGATCGTCACCGCCGAGCGGCTGCGCGGCTGGTGGCGGCCGATCGTCTTCCTGATCTTCGTCTTCGCGGCGATCGCCACCCCGACCGGCGACCCGGTCACCATGTGCGTGATGGCCGTCCCGATCTGCGTCCTCTTCTTCATCGCGCTGGGCGTCGCCACCCTGCACGACCGCCGGAAGCTGCGGCGGCGGGCCGAGGACCCGGACTACGGGCTCGGCGACGACGAGGCCTCGCAGCTCGACCTCACCCCCTCGGTGATCTCCGAGCCGGTCGCCGCGCAGCCCCTGGACCACACCCCGGAGCAGGTCACGGCGTCCGAGCTGCCCTCGCTCCCGGCCGCGAGGGACGGCGGCGGCGAGGGCGACGCGATGGACGACATCACCTGAGCCCGCCCCCTGGGCCCGCCGGGAATTCCTCCGGTGGGCTGTCGGTCCGTGCGGGTACGCTCTAGGCGAGATGCTCGTCAACCACTCGACCAACACAGGGCGCGAACCCGGGCCCGTTCCCGGTCCCGCCTTCCCGGTCTCCGATCGGCCCCGTACCGGGAAGAGGTGACGCCCCGATGAACCCTTCCGCGCGCGCTGATGAGACACCCCTCGACCAGGGCGAACAGGACTACGAGGAGCTCAGCCCCGCCGAGCGGTACCGGCTCGCGAGGCGTCGCGCCGCCGAGCAGGCCACCGCGCTCTACGCCTTCCGCGAGCTCTACGAGTTCCCCCTGGACGAGTTCCAGGTGGAGGCCTGCGAGGCGCTGGAGGCCGGCCACGGCGTGCTGGTCGCCGCCCCGACCGGCTCCGGCAAGACCATCGTCGGCGAGTTCGCCGTCCACCTGGCCCTCACCGAGGGCCGGAAGTGCTTCTACACCACGCCGATCAAGGCCCTCTCCAACCAGAAGTACGCCGATCTGGTCCGCCGCTACGGAGCGGCCAAGGTCGGCCTGCTGACCGGGGACAACACGGTCAACGGCGAGGCGCCGATCGTGGTGATGACCACCGAGGTGCTGCGGAACATGCTCTACGCGGGCTCGCAGACGCTCGGAGGCCTCGGCTATGTGGTCATGGACGAGGTGCACTACCTCGCCGACCGCTTCCGCGGCGCGGTCTGGGAGGAGGTGATCATCCACCTCCCGGAGTCGGTCACCCTGGTCTCGCTCTCCGCGACCGTCTCCAACGCCGAGGAGTTCGGCGACTGGCTGGACACCGTCCGCGGCGGCACCAAGGTGATCGTCTCCGAGCACCGCCCGGTCCCGCTCTGGCAGCACGTGATGGCCGGGCACCGGATGTTCGACCTGTTCGCGGAGCCGGAGCGGGACGGCCGGCCCAAGGCCGGCGGCCGTCCCGGCAAGTCGGTCAACCCCGAGCTGGTGCGGCTGGCCCGGGCGGAGAACGACCGGACCGCGCACTTCTCCCGGCGCGGCCGGGGCCGGGGGATGCCCAAGGGCCGCCCGGGCCGGGTCTGGACGCCGAACCGGATCGACGTCATCGAGCGGCTGGACCGCGAGGGCCTGCTGCCGGCGATCACCTTCGTCTTCTCCCGGGCCGGCTGCGAGGCCGCGGTGCAGCAGTGCGTCCAGGCCGGGCTGCGGCTGACCGACGACGCCGAGCGGGCCCAGATCCGCGAGCTGGTGGAGGGGCGCACCGAGGCGATCCCGTCGGAGGACCTCCACGTCCTCGGTTACTTCGAGTGGCTGGACGCGCTGGAGCGCGGGTTCGCCGCCCACCACGCCGGGATGCTGCCGGCCTTCAAGGAGGTCGTCGAGGAGCTCTTCGTCCGCGGACTGGTCAAGGCGGTCTTCGCGACCGAGACGCTGGCCCTGGGGATCAACATGCCGGCCCGCTCGGTGGTGCTGGAGAAGCTCACCAAGTGGAACGGCGAGACCCACGCCGACGTCACCCCCGGCGAGTACACCCAGCTGACCGGGCGGGCCGGCCGGCGGGGGATCGACATCGAGGGCCACGCGGTGGTGCTCTGGCAGCGCGGCCTGGATCCGGAGGCACTGGGCGGCCTGGCCGGCACCCGCACCTATCCGCTGAAGTCCTCCTTCCGGCCCTCGTACAACATGGCCGTCAACCTGGTTCACCAGTTCGGGCGGCATCGCTCCAGGGAGCTGCTGGAGACCTCGTTCGCGCAGTTCCAGGCGGACCGCTCGGTGGTGGGCATCGCCCGCCAGGTGCAGCGCAACGAGGAGGGTCTCGAGGGCTACCGGGAGGCGATGACCTGCCATCTCGGCGACTTCGACGAGTACATGTCGCTGCGCCGGGAGCTGAAGGAGCGGGAGACCCGGCTGGCCAAGGAGGGCGCCGCGCAGCGCCGGGCCGGCGCGGCCGACTCGCTGGAGCGGCTGCGTCCCGGCGACGTGATCCATGTGCCGGCCGGCAAGTTCGCCGGGCTCGCGGTGGTCCTCGACCCGGGGGTGCCGCCGGTGGGCCGGCACGGCCATCGCCAGCAGTGGCAGGAGGGCCCGCGTCCGCTGGTGCTCACCGCCGAACGGCAGGTGAAGCGCCTCGCGCTGATCGACTTCCCGGTGCCGGTGCAGCCGGTGGAGCGGCTGCGGATCCCCAAGTCCTTCAACGCCCGCTCCCCGCAGTCCCGGCGGGACCTGGCCTCGGCGCTGCGCACCAGGGCCGGGCACATCGAGCCGCCGGAGTCGGCCCGGGCCCGCAAGGGACGCGGGGCCGCCTCGGGGGCGAACGACGATCCCGAGCTCAGCCGGCTGCGGAAGGCCATCCGGCAGCACCCCTGCCACGGCTGCGACGACCGGGAGAACCACGCCCGGTGGGGCGAGCGGTACGTCCGGCTGCGCCGGGACACCGAGCAGCTGGAGCGCAGGATGCGCTCCCGCACCAACAGCGTGGCCCGCACCTTCGACCGGGTGTGCGCGGTCCTGACCGACCTCGACTACCTCAAGGGCGATCAGGTCACCGAGGACGGGATGCGGCTGGCGCGGCTCTACGGCGACCTCGACCTGCTGGCCTCGGAGTGCCTTCGCGAGGGCGTCTGGAACGGGCTCGACCCGGCCGAGCTGGCGGCCTGCGTCTCGGCGCTGGTCTACGAGTCCCGGCAGAGCGACGACCCGATCCCGGACCGGCTGCCGGAGGGGCGGGCCAAGCACGCGCTGCACGAGATGGTGCGGATCTGGGGCCGGCTGGACGCGCTGGAGGACGAGCACGGCGTCACCCAGCAGGACAACTGGTCGCGCCGCGAGCCGGACCTCGGCTTCGCCTGGGCGGTGCACCGCTGGGCGAGCGGGGACGGGCTGAACTCGGTGCTGCGCGAGGCGGACATGCCGGCCGGCGACTTCGTCCGCTGGACCAAGCAGGTCATCGACGTCCTCGGCCAGCTGCAGGATGCCGCACCGGCGGACGGCGAGGTGCGGCGCAACGCGCGCAAGGCGGTGGACGCGGTGCTGCGCGGGATCATCGCCTACTCCTCGGTGGCCTGAGCGCGCCCCGCCTCCCCGAGCAGCGCCGCAGTCGGCCACGGCGACTGGGCCGCAACCCGGGCTCCGTGCTCGGGTTGCGGCTCCGTAGGTGGCTCGCCGCGCAGTTCCCCGCGCCCCTTGCTTGCGCCTGCGGCGCTGCGTCGGGGTCCGCAGGGGCTTGCTGTCGCGAGTAACGCGATATAGCGTGTTGCTTGACGGTAGTCGGCTCCGTATACTCGGGGCCGGATATTCGACGGGGAGGTGAAGGCGATGGCGCGCCGCAGGCGTCCCGGTAACCCGTTGGCACTCGCGGTGCTGACGACGGTCGCCGAGCAGCCCCGGCACCCGTACGAGATCGCCCAGGTGCTGCGGGAACGCGGCAAGGAGTACAGCATCAAGATCAATTACGGATCGCTGTACACCGTCGTGCAGACCCTGGAGCGGAACGGCCTGATCGAGGCCGTCGGCACCGAGCGGGACGGCCGTCGGCCCGAGCGGACCGTCTACGGCGCCACCGACGAGGGCCGCGAGGAGCTGCGGGACTGGCTCGCCGACTGGCTGAGCGTCCATCAGAAGGAGTATCCGCGCTTCGAGTCGGCGCTCTCCCTGATGGGCGCGCTGCCGCCGGACGAGGTGCGCGACCTCCTGGAGATCCGGCTGCGCCGGATGGACGCCGAGAACGCCGGGATCCGCGGCACCATCACCCAGCTGCGGGGGACCCTCCCCAGGATCTTCCTGCTGGAGACCGAGTACGCGCTGGCCATGGCCGAGGCCGAGGCCGACTGGGTGCGCGGTCTCCTGGGGGACTTCGACGACGAGAGCCTGGACGGGCTCGCCGGCTGGCGCGAGTACCACCGGACGGGCGCCGCCCCCAAGGAGTGGACGGAGCTGCCCACGGTCAAGGAGGGGCGCCGCCCCACGAGTTGAGAGAGATTCGGCCCCCGCGGCGGTGCGGCAACACCGGGGCGGGGGCCGGGAACCCCAGCGACCGGTCCTGCGGCAACAGGGCCAGCGGTGACGAGGCTCGACACCTTCATCGTAACCGGAGCCCGCCGCAGCCGATCGGTCCACGTACCGACGAAGCGGAGGACCGCGCGATGGACAGCGCGCAGACACGACACGCACCCCCCGCGCCCGAGGGCGCCCCGCCGGCGATCGAGGCCGACGGACTGGTCAAGACCTACCCCGTGAAGGGCCGCCCGGACGGCGTGCGGGCGCTCGACGGGCTGACCGTCAGCGTCCCGGCCGGGCAGGTCTTCGGACTGCTCGGCCCGAACGGCGCCGGCAAGTCCACCACCGTCAAGGTGCTCACCACGCTGGCCGCGGCCGACTCCGGCAGCGCCCGGGTGGCCGGCTTCGACGTCCGGAAGGAGGCCGGGCGGGTGCGCCGGTCGATCGGCGTGGTGGCCCAGCGCTCCGGGGCAGACCCCAGCGCCACCGGCCGGGAGAACCTGATCCTGCAGGGCCGGCTGTACGGGATGCGCGGCGCCGACGCCCGGCGGCGGGCGGGTGAGCTGCTGGAGCGGTTCGACCTCGCCGACGCGGCCCGCCGCCAGGTCCGCACCTACTCCGGCGGGATGCAGCGGCGGCTGGACGTCGCGATCGGACTGATGCATCGGCCGCGGGTGCTCTTCCTGGACGAGCCGACCACCGGCCTCGACCCGGAGGCGCGGACCGCGATGTGGGCCGAGATCGAGCGGCTGGCCGGCACCGACGGCCTCACCATCCTCCTCACCACCCACTATCTGGAGGAGGCCGACCGGCTCGCCGCCCGGCTGGCGATCGTGGACCGCGGCCGGATCGTGGTCCAGGGCACCCCGGACGAGCTGAAGGGCGAACTGCGCGGCGACGCCGTCCACGTCGAACTGCGGGACGCGCCGGAGGAGTCCGGGGACCCGGACGGTCTGCGGCTGTACGAGGCACTCGGCCGGGCGAACGGGGTCCGGGAGATCGTGCTGGACGGCCGGCGGGTGAGCGCCCGCGCGGACGACGGGGCCTCCGCCGTGCCGGCGGTGCTGGCCGAACTGGACCGGGCCGGCTACGCGGTGGCCGCGGTCACCGTGGCCCGCCCCTCGCTGGACGACGTCTATCTCCGCTACGCCGGCCGGCGCTACTCGGAGGCCGAGGCGGCGGGGCCGGCGCCCTCGTCGCCGTCCGAACCGGCCCTCGCCGATGCGACCGCGGGAGGTACCCGATGAGCACCGCCACCGCCAACGACGCCGGCGGGACCGCCCAGGCCGCCACCGCGGCGCCCGTCGCCGGTCGGCTGGGCGAAGGGCTGGGCCAGACCTGGTTTATGACGCAGCGTCAGTTCATGGGCTTCGTCCGCCAGCCGGCGTACCTGATCGTCACCCTGATCCAGCCGGTGATCTGGCTGTACCTGTTCGGCGCGCTCTTCCACAAGGTGGTCGAGCTGCCCGGGTTCGGCTCCGGCTCGTATCTGGACTACCTGGTGCCGGGGGTGATCGTGATGAGCGCGGTCTCCTCCAACATGTGGGCCGGGATGGCCACGTTGGAGGAGATCGACCGGGGCACCCTCAACCGCTTCCTGATCACCCCGGTGCGCCGCTCGGCGCTGCTCAACGCCAATGTGGTGATGCAGGCGATCACCACCGCCGTCCAGTCGGTGATCATCGTGCTGCTGGGCTGGATCGGGGGCGCCCACTACCCGGGCGGGGCCACCGGGCTGCTGGTGCTGATCGTGGCCTCGTCGGTGCTCGGCACGGTCTTCGGGGCGTTCTCCAACGCGCTGGGGATGCTGGTCAGGCAACGGGAGTCGATCATCGGCATCAACACCTTCCTGCTGCTGCCGCTGACCTTCCTCTCCTCCGCGTTCATGGCCTCCGGCCTGATGCCGCACTGGATGCAGGTGGTCGCCCGGTTCAACCCGGTCAACTGGGCGCTGGAGGCGTCGCGTTCGGCGATGGCGGCGGACCCGGACTGGTGGTCCGTGCTCAGCCACGGCGGCTGGCTGGTGGTCCTCGCCGCGGTCGCGATCGGGGCCTCGCTGCGGACCTTCCGGTCCTATCAGCGCTCGGTCTGATCCGGCCGGACCGGGTCCGGCGCCGGGCGCGCGGGTTCGCGCTCCGGTGCCGGCCCGGCGGCCAGCGAGGCCAGCAGGGCCAGCCGCTCGGCGCTCGGGCTGCCGGGGTCGGCGTGGTAGATCACCAGCACCTGGCGGTCGGTCTCCGGGATCGGCAGCTTCTCGTGGCGCAGCCGCAGCGGGCCGACCTGCGGATGGTCGATGGTGCTCCACCCGCTGCGCTTGGGCCGGGCGTCGTGCCGGGCCCACAGCCGGCGGAACTCCTCGCTGCGGACCGAGAGTTCGCCCACCAGCTCGGCCAGCGCCGGATCGTCCACGTCCGGGCCGACCAGGGCCCGCAGGGCGGCGACCGAGCCCTCGGCGGCCCTCTCCCAGCGCCCGTGGACGGCGGCCGAGGAGGGATCGAGGAAGAGCGAGCGGAGCAGGTTGTTGCCGGGCTGGTAGAGCGGCGAGAGCGCCTGGGCGAGCGGATTGGCGTCGAGGATGTCCATCAGCCGGCCCTGGATCATCGCCGGGTTCGCCGGCCAGCCCGCGATCAGCTGGCGGAGGCCCTTGGGGGCGCGCTCCGGCGGGCGGGCGGAGGGCTGCCTGCGCCGGCGGACGCCCTCCGGGGCGCCCAGGCGGTGGAGATGCGCGGCGGCGTCCTCGTCCAGCCGCAGGGCGCGCGCCAGGGCGTCCAGCACCTGGGCCGACGGGTGGCGGTCGCGGCCCTGCTCCAGCCGGAGGTAGTACTCGGCGCTGATGCCGGCCAGCAGGGCCAGCTCCTCCCGGCGCAGGCCCGGCACCCGGCGCCGGCCGTGTGCGGGCAGCCCGACGTCCTGCGGGCGGACCAGCTCGCGCCGGGCCCGGAGGAACTCGCCGAGGGGGGTCGGGCCCCGGTCGTCGCTCACCATGACTCCCACCGTACGGCGGGCGCGGGCGGCGAGCCTGTCCCTGCCGCTACCAGGATCGACGGGGATCTGGGTAGGGTCTCGGGCCGGGCGCAGGCTGGCCGCATGACCGAACCCAACACCGCACCGCTCGACACCGCATCGCTCAGCACCGCACCGCTCATCACCACGCCGTTCACCGCGAAGTCCACCGCCGACGAGGTCGCCGAAGGGGTCGACCTGGCCGGGAAGCGGGTGATCGTCACCGGCGCCTCCTCCGGGCTCGGCACCGAGACCGCCCGGGTGCTGGCCTCCATCGGGGCCGAGGTCACCCTGGCCGTGCGGGACACCGCGGCGGGCGAGGCGGTCGCCGCCGCGATCACCGAGTCCACCGGGAACAAGGACCTCCGGGTGGCCCGGCTCGACCTGGCCGACCCCTCGTCGGTGGCGGAGTTCACCGCCGCCTGGGAGGGGCCCCTCCACGTGCTGGTCTCCAACGCCGGCGTGATGGCGCTGCCGGAGCTCCAGCGCACCCCCGAGGGCTGGGAGACCCAGTTCGCCGTCAACCACCTCGGGCACTTCGCCCTGGCCGTCGGGCTGCGCCCGGCGCTGGCGGCGGCCGGCGGGGCCCGGGTGGTCTCGCTCTCCTCCTCCGGGCACCTCTTCTCGCCGGTGGTCTTCGGCGACATCCACTTCGCCTTCCGCGCCTACGAGCCCTACCTGGCGTACGGGCAGTCCAAGACCGCCGACATCCTCTTCGCCGTCGGCGCGGCGGCCCGCTGGGCGGACGACGGGATCGCGGTCAACGCGGTCGCCCCGGGCTCGGTGCCGACCAGGCTCGGCCGGCACATGGCCCGGCCGTCCGGCGTCACCGTGCAGGAGGGGCTGCGCAAGACGGTGGGGCAGGGCGCCGCCACGCAGGTACTGGCGGCGGTGTCGCCGCTGCTCGACGGGGTCAGCGGCCGCTACTTCGCGGACTGCGCGGAGGCCCGGCCGCTTGACCGGATGCCCTCGCTGAACCCGGTCACCGCCGAGTTCATGAACGGCGTCGCGCCGTACGCCCTCGACGAGGGCGAGGCGGACCGCCTCTGGGCCGAGTCGGCCCGGATGACCGGCCTGCGCGGATAGCCCGACGCGCGCCGGACGCGGCGAGGCCGCGAAAGTGCCGCACCCGACGGCGACCGGGCTGCCGCCCGCCTGCCGGCGCCGGGCGCGGCCTCAGCCCGGAAGGGTGGTCAGGCGGCGGCGCAGCGCCAGGGTGGCCAGCAGGAGGAGGAAGACCGCGTACCCGGCCAGGACGGCCAGCCGGCCGAGGATGTCCGGCAGGCCGCCGTGGTGGGAGAGGAGCTCGGTCCACGAGTCCACCGCCCAGGCCTGCGGGACGGCGTGCCCGGCCGCCCGCAGCCAGCCGGGGACCACCGCCAGCGGCCACATGCAGCCGCCCAGCATCCCCATGGTGACGCCGACCGCCGGGCCGATCGAGTGCACCTGCTCAGGGGTCCGGAACAGCGCGCCCACCGCGAGGCCCGCCCCGGTGCCGACCAGGGCCCACAGCACGATCAGCGCGGCGGCCGCGCCCGACGCCCCCCAGGCCACGCCGAAGGCCAGCGACCCGATGCCGACGATCAGCGCCGACTGGACCAGCGCCAGCAGCAGATAGGCCAGCGTCTCGCCGAGGATCAGGGTGCCCGCGCCGATCGGCGCGGCCAGCGCGCGGGCGTAGACGCCGGACTGGCGGTTCTGCACGATCGCCGCGCCCGAGGAGACCGCGTTGATGAAGACGAAGAGCACCAGCATGGTCGGGGTGCTGTAGCTGTAGCCCAACGGCAGGGTCGCGCTCTGCCCGTTGACGGTTTGCCTGGTCACGGCCACGGTCGGGCTGCCGGCCTGGGCGCGGCCGGCCAGCCGGAAGCGGTCGTCGAAGGCCCCGCCCGTCTCGGTGACGGCGAACCGCGCCGCCTCCACCCGTCCGGCGTGGCCGGCGACGGCCGACTCGACGGCGGTGGCGGCGGCCTGGCCGCTGGTGGAGGCCGGGGAGACCAGCACCGGGATGGTGATCTCCCCGGGACCCGGCGCCGCCCGGTCCAGCCCCGGAGGCACCACCACCAGCACGTCGAGTTCGCTGCGCCGCAGGGCGGTCCGGGCCGCGGACTCCCGCGGGTACGTGTGGACGCGCAGGCCCGGGGAGTGCTCCAGGGTCCCGACCAGGCTGCGCGAGACCTGACCGCGGGCGTCGTTCGCGACCACGCCGACCCGGAACTGGTCGAAGCCCCGGACGGTCACGCCGACCACCACGATGATCCCGATCGGCAGCAGCACCATGAAGAACAGCGCCCCGCGGTCGCGCAGCATCCGCCGCAGCGTGGCCGCGGTCACCGCCAGTGCCCGTCCGGCCGGGCCGGGGCCTCGCCAGGCGTTCATCCGCTCCTCCTCAGGCGCAGCAGCACCGCGGTGACCAGCGCGATCACCGCCGAGCAGGCGGCGATGCCGAGCAGCGGCCGGCCCACCGCCGCCAGGCCGCCGACGCCGGTGCCGAGGTCGGTGAAGCCGCGCAGCGCCCAGCCGTTGGGAGTGAACAGGGCCAGCCGGCGCAGGACCGCCGGCCCGGCGGAGGCGAACACGAAGTTGCCGCCGAGCAGCACCAACGCGAAGACCACCACCGAGGAGAGCTGCTCGGCCTGCCGCTCGGTCCGGGCGATCGCGATGACCAGCGCGGTCAGGCAGACCACGGCGACCGCCATCCCCACGCAGAGCGCCGCCGCACCGAGCGGGTCGGCGTACCGGGCGCCGAACAGCAGGCGGGCCGCGACCAGCGTGGTGGCCAGCCCGGCCAGGCTGTAGGCGAAGGTCACCGCGGACTTGCCGAGGAGCAGCGCGCTGCGGCCGACCGGCGCCGCGGCGATCCGGTCCAGGGTGCCCTGCCGCTGCTCGGTGAAGTAGCCGCGGGCCGCGAAGCCGACCGTGAACAGGACGAAGAACATCCCCATGCTGGGCGCGAAGTAGCTGACGGCTTTGAGCTCGGAGCCGGCGAGGTGCCCCGCGCGGGTGCTCTCCGGCAGCCGCAGCCGGGCCGCCTCGGCGGAGAGCCTGGGCAGGTCGGCGGGGAGCGCCCCGGCGGCCAGCGCGGTGGCCACCGCGAGCCGGTCGGCGTTGACCTGGGCCGCGTAGGACTCGGTCACCGCGCCGGCGAGTCGGGCCTGCAGCGGATAGTCGACGTTGTCGAGGACGGTCACCGGTTTCGGGGCCGCGCCGGCGATCGCGGCGGTGAAGCCGGCCGGCACGACGATCGCGGCCTGTTGGGTGCCGTGCCGGACCGCCTGGGCCGCGTCGGCGCCGCTCGGATAGGCGCGGACGCTGACCAGGGGGGCGAGCTGCGGGCTGCGGAGGGTGTCCAGCAGGCCCTTCGCCGCGGCGCCGTGGTCGAGGTCGACCACCGCGAGCCTGGTGTGGAAGGTGGTGCTGCCGCCGAAGGCCAGCGACATCAGGCCGGTGATGACCAGCGGCGCCAGGAAGACGATCACCCAGGCGGAGCGGTCCCGCAGCCGCTGCCGCAGGTCCTTGAGGGCCACGGTGGCGACGGCGGAGGCGGTGTCGGCGTAGGCGCTGCCGGTGCGGGCGTTTCCGGCGCTGTCGGCGTCGGCGGGGCGGCGCACGGTGCTCACTCCCGTAGGGCGGTGCCGGTGAGCTGGAGGAAGACCGCCTCCAGGTCGGGTTCGGCCACCTCGACGCTGCGTACCTGGACGCCGTGGGTCCTGGCCAGGTCGAGCAGCCGCGGCAGCAGGAGGTGGGCGTCGCGCACCACGGCCTCCACGGTGCCGCCCGCCTCGCCGCTGGTGCCGGCGCCCTCGACCTCGGGCAGTTCGCGGCAGGCCCGCGCGTACCCCTCCAGGTCGCCGGTGGCCACCAGCCGCACCCGGTCCCGCTCGGTGACCAGGGAGACCAGCTCGCGCGGGGTGCCCTCGGCGATCAGCCGGCCGTGGTCGATGATCCCCACCCGGTCGCAGAGCCGCTCGGCCTCCTCGATGTAGTGGGTGGTGTAGAGGACGGCCATCCCCTCGTGGCCGAAGCGCTGCACGTTCTGCATGATCGCGTGGCGGCTCTGCGGATCGACGCCCACGGTCGGCTCGTCCAGCACCAGCAGGGTGGGCGAATGGACCAGCCCGGCACCGATGTTGAGCCGCCGCCGCATTCCGCCGGAGAGCGAGTCCACCCGGTCGCCGGCCCGCGGGGACAGGTCGACCAGGTCCAGGACCTCGCCGATCCGGCGCTCCAGGCGGCGGCGCGGCATCCGGTAGAGCCGGCCGAAGAACCGCAGGTTCTCCCGGACCGTCAGGTCGGGGTAGAGGGCGACCTCCTGCGGCACGTAGCCGATCAGGCGCTTGGCGGGGCCGCCGGCCGAGGTCAGCGGACGGCCGGCGACCCGGACCTCTCCCGCGTCGGGGGTCAGGAGGCCGCAGACCATGCGGATGGTGGTGGTCTTGCCGGCGCCGTTGGGCCCGAGCAGCCCGTAGGTCTCGCCGGCCCGTACGGCCAGGCTGACCCCGTCGACGGCGGTGCGCTCGCCGAAGCGGCGTACCAGGTCGGCGCAGTCGAGCAGCGGCTCCGCGGTCTCCTGGGGCCGCGCCGGCGAGGCGCTGCGGGTCGTGCTCACGGCTTTCACTGTCGCGAGGGCGCCGCCCGCCGGGAAGGGCCATCCGGCCCAGGCGCGCGGATCCCCGGCCCACCGGGGAGGCGGGCCGGGGATCAGTGGCGGGCCTGGGTCACTGGACGGTGAAGGAGCCTCCCTTGGTGGCGTTGAGGGCGTCGCCGGCCGAGAGGGTGTACTGGCCGGGCTCGACCACCTGCGGGCCGGCTCCGTTGACGTCGCCCTCGGTGCGGGCGAGGCTGGAGAGGTCCACCGAGATGTGGACGGTGGTGTGCTGACCGGCCGTCAGATGCACCCGGGTGAAGCCCACCAGCCAGCGCGGGGGCGCCAGCACCCGGCTGACCGGCTGCGAGGCGTAGAGCGGCACGATCAGGTCGCCGTCCCGGCTGCCGGTGTCCGCCACCGGGACGCTGACGCCGAGGCTGCCGCCGCGACCGGTGGTGGACTTGTCCGGGGTGGCCGCGCCGATCGTGAACGAGGTGTAGGAGAGTCCGGCGCCGAACGGGAAGAGCGGGCTGTAGCCGGAGTCCGTACCGGAGTTGGTGCCGGGGAGCTGCTGGTAGAACTCGGGCTCGTTGCCGATCGCCTTGGGCCAGGAGACCGGCAGCTTCCCGCTCGGGTTCGCCTTGCCGAAGAGGAGGTCGGCCACCGCCCCGCCGCCCTGGGTGCCGGGCAGCCAGGACATCAGCAGCGCGTCCGGGGTCGCCGCGGAGCCGAGGACCAGCGGCCGGTCGGCGACGACGACCTCGATCACCGGCTTGCCGGTCTGCTGAAGCGCCGTCACCAGCGCCTGCTGCGACGGGTCCAGGGTCGGGTTCGGATGGTCGTTGGGGCCCTCGGCGCCGGGGCCGTCGCCGACCACCACCACGGCCGCGTCCGCCCCCTTGAGGTCGCTGACGGCGGCGGACTGGTCGGGCTGGTAGTCGATGCTGGTGCCGGCCGGGGCGTCGGCCTTCAGGCCCTGGAGGATGGTCGTGCCCGGGACGGTGGTGCCGGACGGCACGCCCTGCCAGCCGATCGACCAGCCGCCCAGCTGGTTGGCCATGTTGTCCGCGGACGGTCCGGTGACCACGATCCTCTTGTCCGCGCTGGACAGCGGCAGGGTTTTGCCCTGGTTGCGGAGCAGCACCGAGGACTCGGTGGCGGCCTGCTGGGAGAGCCCGGTGTCGGCGCCGTTGACGATGGCGTCGGCCTGCGAGGCGTCCACGTAGGGGTGCTCGAAGAGGCCGAGCTTGAACTTCATGGTGAGGATGCGGCCGACCGCCTGGTCGATCCGCCACTTGGGGATCAGGCCCTCGTCCACCGCCTGGGTGGTGGCCTTGGTGAAGCCGGCCGCGTCGGTGGGCTCCATCGCCATGTCCACTCCGGCGTTGACCGCCTCGGCGATGGCGTGCGGGTAGTCGGCGGCGATGTGGTACGCGGTCTGCAGGTTGCGGACGTCGCCCCAGTCGCTGACCACCACGCCGTTGAAGTGGTACTGCCCGCGCAGCACGTCGGTGAGGAGGTAGTGGGAGGCCGTCACCGGAACGCCGTTGACCGCGCCGGAGTCGGCCATCACCGACATCGTTCCGGCCTCCACCGCCTGCTTGTAGGCGGGCAGGATGGTGTCCTGGAGGTAGCGGGCGGAGTAGTCGGCGGGCACCCGGTCGTGGCCGTTGAGCGGCTGCGAGTAGCCGGCGAAGTGCTTGACGGAGGCGGCGACCTCGCTGCCGCTGGACTTGTCCTGGATGCCGTTCACCGCGGCCGCGGCCATCGTCCCGGCCAGCAGCGGGTCCTCGGAGAAGGCCTCGTAGTAGCGGCCCCAGCGCTGGTCGCGGGCGACCTCGGCGACCGGCCCGAATGCCCAGTCGATGCCGGTGGCCTTGACCGCCTTCTGGGTGGACTGCTCGACCTTGGTCTCCAGTGCCGGGTCCCAGGTCGAGCCCATCCCGATCTGCTGCGGGAACATGGTCGCGCCGAGCACGTTGTTGTGGCCGTGGACGGCGTCGATGCCGTAGGTGATCGGGATGTGCAGGCGCGAGTTGGTGATCGCGTACTTCTGCAGGGTGTTGGTCAGATCCGCCCAGTCCTTGGCGCTGTTGACCGCGGGCGGCATCCCGCCGCCGGAGAGCATGTTGCCCACCGCGTTGTCGACCAGGACGCTGTGCAGGCACTGCTGGTTGAGCTGGAGGCCGCCGCCCCAGTCGCAGGTGCCCTGCACCGTGATCAGGGCCTCCTGGTCCATCTGGCCGATCTTCTCGGTGAGGGTCATCCGGCCGAGGAGATCGGCGACCCGGGCCTGGACGGGGGCGTTGGCGTTCAGGTAGGTGGGGGTGGCCGAGGCCTGGGCCCCGGTCGAGGTGCCCAGCCCGACCCCCGTCCCCAGCAGGGCGAGCGCGGCCACCAGGACGGTACTGCGGGATCTGCGGGAGAGCTGGGGGAGACGTGTTCTGTGCGGTGCGAAGCGCATGCCGGCCATCCGTTCGACGACGTTGACGGAACGGGCTGTATGGAGCATCCGAACACTTGTGGAAAGGCAGTGAACTCGTCATGCCCGATCGCGTCAAGGTAGTGAACGATGACAGATGGTCAACTGTGCTCAGTCTTTCAGGAATTGTCCGTTCCGCCGGTGGTACGCCTTGTTGGCGATCCGCCATCCGCCGTCGACCCGGACCAGCAGGAAGACGTCGGTGAAGACGTCCTCGCCGTGCCGGAGGGTCATGGACGCGGTGGCGACGGTGCCGTGTGCCTCCACCGCGTCGATGCGGCGGGTGCGGTCGGGCTCGTCCGGGGCCGGCCGCCCGGGGAAGAGGGCGCAGTACTCGTCCAGGCTCCAAGAGACGAAAGCGCCGTCCCGGATCCCTTCGACGTGGGCGGTGGGCAGGAACGCCGTCCGGAAGTGGGCGGGGTCGCCGGTGGCGTGGCCGCGGGCGTAGGCGCGCAGGGGCGCCAGGAGGGCTTCGTGGTCCGGGGCCGGCGCGGTGGCGAGGGCTGCGATGTCGGCCTCCGAGGGGGTGGTGGAGGTGGTCGAGGAGGTGGTGGTGGAGGCAGCGGCGGAGGCGAGTTCGGCCGCGCAGGGCACGGGGAGGGTTGACGCGTCGGCCAGCAGCGCCATGTCCTTGGCCAGGGCGCCGACGGTGAAGGTTGCGGTGGAGTGGGCCGCGGGATCGGGGGTGGGACCGGCGGTGGGACGGGGGGCAGGGCCGGCGGTGGGGCCGTTGGCGGGACCTGCGGTGGGGCCGTTGGCAGGGCCGGGAGCGGCGCTGTCGGTCGCGAGACGGGAGACACCGAGGAGGTGCCGCTTGCGGGCCACGAGGTCGCCCAGCAGGCCGAGTTCGAGGACGTCCAGGGCCTCGGAGCGGGACAGGCCGAGGGCCTCGGCCTGCCGCAGTGTGTCGCGCAGTGTGAGGACGGCACCGGCCAGTGCGTGGTTGGCGACCAGTTTGAGAGCGGCGGCGGTGCGGGCGTCCGGGTACCGCCGCACGGTGCCCAGCGCCGCCAGCACCGAGCCGATCCGGTCGAGCGCCTCCGGACTGCCCGCGGCGAGGAGGTGGAGACGGCCGGTGGCGGCGGCCGGCACCGAGCCGAGGACGGGGGCGTGGACATAGCGCTCGCCCAGCAGCTCGGCCAGCTCGGCCGCCTCTGCCGGGGCGACGGTGCCGGTGTTGACGACGACGCCGTTCGCCGGCAGCGAGGGGAGGATCCGGTCGAACACCTGCCGGCAGGCCTGGCCGTCGAACAGGGTCAGCAGGACGACCTCGGCCTTCGCCACGGCCTCGTCCGGGTCGGCGGCGATGTCGAGAGCGGCGGCGGTGTCGAGGGCGGCGGCGGTGTCGAGGGCGGCGGTGCCGCCCGCGTGCCCGGAGCGCGTCCAGCCGACGACCCGCCGACCGTCGTCGAGGAGTCGCTGCGCGATGGCGGTGCCCATCCGGCCCAGGCCGAGGACGGCGATGTTCTGCGGTTCGGTCATGGCCCCAGCCTGGCGTTCGGACCTGACCTGCGACAAGCGCGGATACCGCAGATCTGCCATGCCGTCGACGCATGGCCGACGGCATACTTCGGGGCATGGAGCTGACCGCCTGGCGGACGTTCGTGACCGTCTGCCGACTCGGATCGCTGTCCGCCGCCGCCGTCGAGCTCGGCTATACCCAGTCGGCCGTCTCGCGTCAGATCGGCGCGCTGGAGCGGCGGTTCGGGATCTCGCTGATCCAGCGGCACCCGAGGGGCGTGCGGCCGAGCCCGGCCGGGGAGGTGTTCCACCGCCGTGCGCTGGCCGCGCTCAACGAGGTGGACCGGGCCGTGGAGGCCGTCCGGGAGCTCCGGGACGGGGTGCCCGCCCGGCCGCTGGCGGTGGGTGCGACGCCGTCGCTGGCCGCCGGGGTGGTCCCGGCCGCGATGCGGCGGGTCCTCGACGCGGCGGGGGTGGCGGGTCCGGAAGCAGGAGCGGGGGAGGAGGCGAAAGCGCCCGGCGCGGTCGAGGCGCGCCCGAGGTGGAGCCTGCTGCCGGGGTTGAGCGGACGCCTCCACGAGCGGGTGGCGGTGGGCGAGTTGGACCTCGCCGTGGTCACCGACGCGCCACCGGGGCTGCCCGATGATCCGCGGGTGGAGCGGCGGTTCCTGGGCCTCGACGAGATGGTGGTGGTGCTGCCCGCGGATCATCCGCAGGCCGGGCGGGACCGGCTGAGGATCACGGAGTTGGCGGATCAGACCTGGGCCGAGGACAACGAGGGCTCGGCGGCCATGCTGCGCCGGCATGCCGCGAGGGCCGGCGTCACCGCGCGCGTCGAGCTCGCCGCGGCCGATCTGCCCGGCAAGCTGGCGCTGGTGGCGACCGGCCACGCGATCGCCCTGATGCCGGGGGTGCTGACCGGCGCACTGCGGGCGGACGTCTCCGCCGTGGCCCTGGTGGATCCCCCCACCCGCGGGATCTACGCGATCACTCCAAGCCCCACGGCCACCCCGACAGCCCGGGCGGCCGCGGCGCCGCATCCCGCCGCAGGCCCCCTGCTGGCCGAACTCACCGCCGCCTTCGGCCCGATGCGCTGACGCCCGCGGGCGCGGGACCGGCCGGCTTGCGGCTTGCGGCCCGCGCCTTGCGGCCTGCGGCCGTGCGCGGCGAGGCGGGCGGAGAGACCTGGCCGCCGACAAGGCGGGGAGGGGGATGTCGGTGGCGACGCGGACGACCTGGGGGGCGACGTCGAGGTAGTCGGCGGCGTCGGTGAGGCGTTTGCGCTGGGTGGGGGTGAGCTTGCTGGCGGGGTCGGCGGCCGCGGCGCGGATCGCGGGGGGGCGCCGTACTGGGCGATCAGCTTGGCCGCGGTCTCCTCGCCGATGCCGGGGAGGCCGTCGCTGGGGTCGTCGCGCAGGGCGGCGAGGTCGGCGTACTGGGCGCCGCTGACCGCGTACTTCTCGACCAGCAGGGCTTCGTCGGTGAGATGCAGATTGGGTCTCATGGCAGCATCGACGGCCTCCAAGCAGAATAACAATTGATTTGTTATGATGCCCGCATGGCTGAGCACCCCGCCCCCGGAGAAGGTCCGACCCGGCCGGTGTCCGTCTCTCTGCATGAGGGGACGATCGCGGCCTTGCGGCAGCGGATCGGCAAGCGCGGCATGTCCGCGTATGTCGAGGCCCTTATTCAGCGCCAGCTCGAGCGCGAGCGGCTCCGCGAACTGATCGAGGATGCTGAGGAAGCGAGCGGTCCGGTGGACAACGCGGCCGTGGAGGCGAAGCGCGCGATCCTGCGCGGTGAGGCTTCCGGATCCGTGGACGCGGCGTGAGCGGGACGCTGGTGCTGGACTGCGAGGGCCTGTCCAAGCTCGTGCGACGTAGTCCCGAGCTCATCGAATGGCTGGTGGCGGCCGAGGCCGAGGACATCCGCGTGGTGATCAGTTCGGTCACGCTGGTGGAGGCGCGTGATCCCCGGGTGAACCAGGCCCGTTTCGACTACGCCGTCTCGCGCGTGAACATCGTGCCGCCGACGGAGGCGATCGCCCGGCAGGCGAGCAAGCTGCTCGTGGCAGCCGGCCTGCACGGTCACAAGTACGCGCTGGATGCCCTCGTCGCCGCCACGGCCCTCGCGGCCCCCGCTCCCACCACCATCCTCACGTCGGATCCGGAGGACCTTCGGATGCTCTGCGATCCTCGCGTCGCTGTCATCAAGGTCTGACCCTGGACCACCTGTGGCCAGTCGGAGGACGAGTTGGCGGCATGAATCGACTCCGGGGCCCATGGCGCGCTGGAAACCGGCCAACTTGTGGTGAAGGCACTCGAGGGCCCGGTTGGTGCAGCACTCTGTAATCACGCAGTGGTCAACTGTCGCTGGCTTTCGGGGGTGTTGAGATGGCGGGCCGTTACTACCGTGCGGGGCATTGGGTGAACCGCCCGACCCAGACCGCGCCGCGGAAGGTGAACCCGCTGGTGTGGCTCATCGTCATCGGCCTTGCGCTCTTGGCCTCGTGGTTGGGTCTGTTCGCGCCCAGCTCACAAAGTGGGCAGGGCGCAGCCAACCAGAGCCCGTCCGTCAGTGGATCCCCCACTGCGGGCCAGCAGCATTAGTGAAGCGACGTTGGAGTGCTGGTCGTTCACCGGGTTTTGGGGTGCCGACGTAGCGGGAGTTGCCAGCGGCGTCGTTGCCCGGAATCTTCAGTCGACTTGGGGGTGAGGGGGCTGGGCGGTCGAGGTGCAGCACTCCGCAGGGAGGTCCAGGACTCGTGCCACCGGGCGATCTCACCTGTGCTGAGTCCGCAGGCCGCAAGATATCTGGCGGTCGTGTTCCAGCGTGCGGGGAGTTCGGTGCGCCGGAGCAGGTTGCTGACGGTCGTGGCTGCCATTGGAGGCCGCGCCCGCTCCCCGACCTCCTGAAGACTCAATCGGCTTAGCGACCGGACAACTGCAAGGGCGTGGAGGAACTCCTCGGGAGTGCATAGGCCGGAGGGGTCGGGCCAGGGCGGTTCATCTCCGGAGAGCAGCGGAGGCCGAGACGGCGGATGGTAGGCGCGGTTGCGCACGAAGAGCAGTCGCCCAGCGGTGTTGCGGTCACGCTTCTGCGGCTCGGGGCGGCCCTTGGCTCTAAGTGAGTCGGCCAACGAGTGGTAGAGATCATCCAGGGCGAGCCATGGACCGGCGTCCGGGATACCTCTGCGCAGTACATCCAGGAGGGCCCCGGTGAAGGCGGTGTGCGCCTCCCCGGGCTCCGCCAGCGCGTTCTCGTTCTCGGCGGCCGCCGCGAGCAGATAGCTCCCCTCGATCTGAGCCTGATCCGCGATCAGACCGGACGAGTCACCCATCATGCCCAACGCTCGCCCGCTGAAGCAGCAGTCCAGCAGGACGACTTGGCGCTCCGCTCGCCCACCCAGAATGAGCTCACGCAACTCCTCGTAGCGGACGCCGGTGTGTGAACGCCCCGGCCGAGAGCCGGGCAGTCCCAAGAGAAGATCCCCTCGACTACCGACGGTCAGGCCGTGGCCGGCAAAGTAGACGAGAAGGGTGTCGCGAGCACGAGAGGCTGCGACCTCGATCGGGTCGAGCATCTCGTCTGCGGTGCTCGGCTCTGGAACGAGTACGCAGTGCTCCTCGGGCAAGCCCCAGGAATCCGGACTCGTCAGTACCTCGGCAAAAGCTGGCAGGTTGTTCGCGACGGCGGGTAGAGCCGGCAAAGTCTTGTATCGGCTTACGCCGATCAGCACCGCACGCGAAGCTGCGGCCTCAGGCAAACCCTTCATTCGTCGCTCTCGCGACGGAGATCGGACGAGGAACCCAAGGCGGCGATCACCCGTTCGATCTCATCGTCGGTGCCCTTCTCGAGAGTCACTTCGAGGTCGCCGCGACGAATGGTGATCTGCGCGGGCTTTGGACGAGTGCGCCGCCAGGTGACCACGGTCATGAGGAATGCTGCCGCGCTCCAGACGTTCTCGGTAACGAGCTTGATGGCGTCCAGTTCGCCGCCCATCGCGCCTGGTTCGAGCGGCTTCTCCACCAGCGAGATCGTGGCCGTGCGGCGCGTCTCTCGATCGTCGCGCAGCCAGTTGTGAAGACTGCGGAGTTCGCCCTCGGGATGATCGCCTTTCAAGCGCACGAGTACCTGCATCCCCGGCCCCTCCCCGACAGTTGCTGAGTCTGCGGCGGTCGCCCGCCCTACGCACGCATACTGCCCGTTCACCGCTCGGCTTGCACGCGCACTGCATCGTTGGGGTGTGTCAACTTAACGGCTGAGCTTGGTCGTTGAGGCGGTCAGCGGTCGTTGGTGGTGAGTCGGCCGTCGAAGGCGATCTGGTAGGCATTCAGCGGCGCCTTCCAGCGCATCGTCCACCGGCGGCGGCCCTTCCCGGTCGGATCCAGGCTCATCAGCGCCAGGTAGACGCACTTCAACGCGGCGGCCTCCGTAGGAAAGTGGCCGCGGGCCCGCACCGCCGTGCGGATGCGTCGTTGACCGACTCGATCGCGTTCGTGGAGCAGATGACCTTGCGGATCTCCACGTCGTAGGCGAGGAAGGGAACGACCTCGGCCCAGGCATCGGACCACAGCTTCACGATCGCTGGATACCTCTTGCCCCAGGCCTCGGTGAACGCCAAGAACCGCTCCTCGGCCGCCTCCGCACTCGGCGCCGTGTAGATGGGCTTGAGGGCCTTGGCGAGCTTGTCCCAGTCCTGCCGGGCCGCGTAGCGGAACCTGTTCCGTAGCAGGTGACCATGCAGGTCTGGACAATTGTTCGAGGCCAGGTGGCCTCTACCGCGTCCGGCATCCCCTTGAGGCCGTCGCAGATGAGCATCAGCACGTCCTGAAGGCCGCGGTTCTTCAGCTCGGTGAACACCTGCAGCCAGTACTTCGCGCCCTCACCGCCCTAGCCCGCCCCGATCCCGAGGATGTCGCGTTCGCCGTCCGCAGTCACCGGCATGACCAGGTAGATCGGCCGGTTCGCGACCTGCTGGTCACGGATCTTCACGTTGATGGCGTCCATGAACAGGACCGGGTAGACGCGGTGCAGCGGACGGCTCTGCCAGGCGGCCATGCCCTCCATGGCCTGGTCGGTGATGGTGGAGATGGTCTGCTTGGAGACCTCCGCCCCGTAGACCTCGGCCAGGTGCGCGGCGATCTCGCCGTGTGTGAGGCCCTTCGCGGACAGCGACAAGACCATCTCGTCCACCCCGGTCAGCCGCCGCTGCCGCTTCTTGACGATCTGCGGTTCGAACGTGCCGGAGGTGTCGCGCGGGACCTTGACCTCGACCGGTCCGACGTCGGTCAGCACGGTCTTGGTCCGGCCCCCGTTGCGGGAGTTGCCGCTGCCCCGGCCGGCCGCATCGTGCTTGTCATAGCCGAGGTGGTCGGTGATCTCGCCCTCCAGGGCGGACTCCAGCACCCGCTTGGTCAGCTGCTGCAGCAGCCTACCCTCCCCGCTCAGCTGCAGCCCCCGGAGCGGGCCCGCTCCACCAGCATCGCGACCAGCTCCTCGTCGGAGACGGGCGCGGGCCGGCCGGGCTCAGCGTTCTCCACAGGCTCCACGGTCTCCAACTCCACGGCGGTGTCAGTCACTTGACGTCTCTCCCGTGATCGTCGGACCCGCCGTTAGATTTACATTCCCCGGCAACCACCGTGGCACGGAATTTCGGCGAATGGCTCCACGACCTAGGGCTGCTACGCAAGGGCCACATGTTGGAGGTCACGTGCGCTGAATTGGATGCCAAGGGCGTCGGCCAGAGCGCGCCCAAGGTCCGCGCAGTCGTGCATGAGGCCCTTGATGGGGTGCTCGTCATCGATGAGGTATACGCCCTGAACACTGAGGCCGTCGACGCCTTGGTCAGGGAGCTGGACCACTGAAACGACCGACTCCTGGTGATTGGCATTGGCTACCCGCGTGATAAGGCGCGTTTTTGCGCAGCAACAGCGACCTGGCCTCCCGCTTCACGGAGCGTGTGGTTTCCGCCGTACAGCACCTCGGAGATCGTCGAGATCCTGCGCCGGAGAGGTGCGGCGGACGGCTACATCCTTACGCCGGAGGCTGCGGACCAGGCCGCACAATGGATCGACCGACGCCGCCGCGCTGAGCCCACCGGCTTCGGCAACGCCTGCACGGCAGACGGCGTGTTCAATGCTATGGAGACTCGTCTCGCCCTCCGCGTCGCGGCCGACCCGGCCACCGACACGTTCACGTTCATCGCCGAGGACGTCCCTCCATGTAGAGAATGACCGCCTGTCGGCGGCTGAACCCTGCGTCAGCAAGCGGGAGCAATTCCGCGCGTCGCAGCGATCGTCATCTGGCTCCGCGACACCGTCCAAGAGCCATTAGAAACGGCCGGAAACCACGTCGGGTCAGACAAGCGCGGCGGCCAGCGGGTGGGCTCGGCCGGTCGGTTGCACCTTCCCCCGCGCCCGCCGCTTTCCGGTCGCAAGCTGGGAGTGCACTGTGATGATCATCCATCATCCGGCGGTTGTGGCTCGATGGAGGCGTACGCCGTCCGCTCGCGGATCATCACTGGGCACTTCGCTGAAGGGAATCTCACCATGGCTACTCAGAGGAATGGGTAGTCGGCCTGGCAGTAGTGAACCCCTCTTGATCGCGGCCACCGAGCCCCGGAGAACTGGTCAGGCGGACCGCGGGATTCCGGCCAGGAACTCGCCTGGGTCTCAGATGTCTGCGTGCTGCGCTGCTATGCGGACTGGTGAGGCACTTCCTTGGACAGTCGAGTGTTAGCCGAGCCCAAAAGGGGATGGGATTGCCATCGTCGGCGGCGCCTTGAAGGAGATCGCTAGCGCCGGAAATCCTTTGGCATTCTACGTCAAATGGTATTCGCTGCTGCGCTGCTCTGGCCCCAAACGTTTCGGGGAGACGGAAGCGGGGTGAGTGCGACGAGGTGATCCTGCGGTCATGGGCTGCCCTTGACCCAACCCCGGCAGGCGGATGTGACTGTGAGTTTGGCGAACGCCTTCTCGCCTGGGCAGTGGCAAGACTGCCGGCCGGTTGCTGAGGTTCGGTACTTCCTGCTTTTTATTTGCGGACCTGAGACCAGGCTTCTGCTGCGCTGGCTGTCGCCTGTGCGCTGGCCTTATGTGCCCGGGCAGACACGGTTCCTCCTAGCGAAAACCACCCGAACAGAATCGCGATAAAAGAGGCTATGGCTGCTGAAATGTGAGCCAGTGATGCCGCTACATCGGAAGTTTTGGCATTCGCTGTAGCAACTAGTCGATAGTTCGGGGCGTTGGATTTGGCCGAATCCGCAGCTCTGCGTGCCCACATGGCGAAGATCTGTGTCATTCTCGCGAAAGCGCATGCCGAGCACATCAATAGCAAGAAGGATCCAAGGGATCCGCAGGCTACCCGCTCTACGATTGAAGGATGCTCGGAGAATCCTTGTATCGGAAATAAATCAAAAGCGTAAGCGATCAGAGAGGCAGGGAACATGCCGATAAACAGCGCTTCGCCTAGGCAGGCACCGGGACTATCCTGCTCCTCGTTGGGTTCTTTTGGGTGATTCGATCCGCTAGGCTGGCTGCGGCCTGGATCTCGCGTACGCCCCGGGGCAAGGAAGAAGAGGTTTCGGATTCCGCCTTCGACATTTCCATTGACAAACGTTCCCGGGCCGGTATTATGTTGCTCGTGCGGGGGTTCATTGCCGATGTTCTGCTTCATGAAGATTCCCCGTACGAGTTGTGAATCCCCCGAAGACGGTTCCATTGACAAACGTTCCGGATCCGGCGTTGAGCTGATTTCCGTATTTCGGAGGATCTGTCACTGTGGCTAAGGCTTCGAGGTCGGCCTTGGCGGCGGGATGGGTGATTATGAACTCGACTAGGCGTCGAGTCCACTCTTGGGAGAGCTGCGCCTTGGTGCTGGCGAGTTCAGAAGCCAGCTCCGGGTTAGACCTGGTTGCGCGTACCCATTCCTCAAAGGCCCGAGCATCATTGTCATAGGCAGCAAGGGCCGAGGCCAGCTCGTCGGGGGTGCCTGCTCGAAAATACTGTGTGAGCCGTGCGCGGATGACGAGGGCACTCCCCGTGATCATGGAGGCAACGACGTTACCTCCAGCGCCAGTTGCTAACGCGACTAAGTTGGGATCGACCATGTCCCAGTCTCCTCCCCCGTGGCACGCTCGAAGTGATGAGGCTGAAATCTACCGCGAGCGCGCAGTCCCCGCAGCCTTCATTGGCAGCGCCTCGCCTGGATGTGTATCACATCACACTGCTTGTCCCTGGGGCGGCTGGTACTCAGGTTGAATCCGCGATGTCCGGTGCCTTGATCAGGCCGGCGAGGTCGAGTCCGGTGGGCGGTAGGCAGTCCTCGATCAGGTGGGGCCGGTACTGGATGTTCTTCAGCTTGCGCTCGATCACCCGGGTCAGGTGCGCCAGGTCGGCGGCGGCGAAGTCGGCCAGGGCCCGCTTGAGCAGGCTCCAGATCCCCTCCTGGGGATTGATCTCGGGCGCGTACGGCGGCAGTTGGAAGATGACCAGCCAGTCCCTGTGCTCCGCCTCGAAGTCGAACAGCTCCTGCTGCAGGTGCACGTTCAAATTGTCCCAGCACCACACCACCGGGGTGCCCGGCTGCTCGTGCACCACCCGGGTGAAGTCCCGGTAATCACCCCAGGTGAACGCCTTCGCCTCGCCGCGCCGCCCGTGATGGACGTGCAGCTAGAAGAACATCCGCGGCCGCACCCCGGGCTTGAAGCACACCGCCCCGGCGATGTTCACCCGGCCCGCGCGCCGGCCTGCCACCCGCACCACCGGCCGCTGCCCGCGCGGTGCCCAGGTCCGGCCCCTGGGCGGAATCAGCGATTGCCCGCTCTCGTCTGCGAAGCAGACATGGGCGCCCAGGTCGTGCGCGGTACTTTTACCCGCGGCCACACCTCGGCCTTTCCCACCTCGATCGCCGCCTCGTCCCGCTCCAGCGCGCGGCGCACGGGCACCTGGCAGCTCCAGCCGTGCCGCCGCAGCAGCCGCCACACCCCCTGCAGCGTGTAGCCGGTGTGGAACAGCCGCCCGATCAGCAGCTTGACCCGCTTCAGCGTCCAGCCCTGATGCTCATCGTCGAAGCCGTGCGCCAGCGGCCCCGGCCTCAACTCCGCCTCCAGCCGCCGCCACTGAGCCGGCGAGAGCCGCTCCACCGACATCGGCCCGGCCGAGGCCAACGCCGCCACGCCCCCGCGCCGCCAGGCCGCCGCCATCGGCGCACCGACCGATCCGTCACCCGCAACTCGGCCGCGACCTGCGCGGTGCCCGCCCCGGCCTCGAACCGCCTGGCCGCCTCTAGCCGCACGGCCTCCCGCTTCTCCTGCTGACAGGCGTCAACCCGCCGCCCTGCGCATACCGCATGACCAGGACATAGCGCAGGGATCACCCCGCGTCACGCCCCCTCGGACATCACGGATCTAATCTGAGTACCAACACCTTGTGAGCTCGACTGCGATAGCTGGGAAGCTGCGCAGCGGCACCATCGCGCCGGGTATGGGGCCGTGAGATTTTCCGTGCCCGGCGCTCAGGGGTGCGGCACTACAACCTAGGGCCCTGGTCTCAGGGGGCTGGCTCACTTTTATGGCCGTGGGTGGCGAGGGTGTCCAGCAGGCGGGTGAGGGAGGTGCCGAGGCCCCAGCGGGTGGAGAGGTCTTCCAGGGTCATCGGGTCGAGGGGTTCGCGGGGGAGGGTGGGGTCGAAGGCGGGGAGGGGGATGTCGGTGGCGACGCGGACGACCTGGGGGGCGACGTCGAGGTAGTCGGCGGCGTCGGTGAGGCGTTTGCGCTGGGTGGGGGTGAGCTTGCTGGCGGGGTCGGCGGCCGCGGCGCGGATCGCGGGGAGGTCGCCGTACTGGGCGATCAGCTTGGCCGCGGTCTTCTCGCCGACGCCGGGGACGCCGGGGAGGCCGTCGCTGGGGTCGCCGCGCAGGGCGGCGAGGTCGGCGTACTGGGCGCCGCTGACCGCGTACTTCTCGACCAGCAGGGCTTCGTCGGTGAGCTGCAGATTGCCCATCCCCTTGACCGGGTAGAGCACCCGGACCCCGCGCGCGTCGTCGACCAGCTGGAAGAGGTCGCGGTCCCCGGTGACCACGTCCACCGGGCCGCGATGCCTGGTCGCCAGCGTGCCGATGACGTCGTCCGCCTCGTAGTCGGGGACGCCGACCCGCGCGATGCCGAGGGCGTCCAGCACCGCCTCGATGATCGGGACCTGGGGGGAGAGGGTGTCCGGGATCTCCTCGGTCTCGCCCTCCGCCGCGCCGGGCTCCGGCTCCTCGGCGACCCGGTGCGCCTTGTAGGAGGGGATGAGCTCCACCCGCCACCGCGGCCGCCAGTCCGCGTCCATGCAGGCGACCAGCTGGTCCGGGGTGTGGTCGGCGACCAGCCGGGCGATGAAGTCGAGCAGGCCGCGCACGGCGTTGACCGGCCGGCCGTCGGGGGAGCGAAGCGTCTCCGGCACGCCGAAGTGCGCGCGGAAGTAGAGGCTGGCCGAGTCCAGCAGCATCAGGCGGGGGGCGGTGCTCGAAGTGCTCACACCGGGCATGATGCCGTACACCACCGACAATCCGCCGGAGCTCGTGAGGGCCCGGCAGGGTTGATCACGGCGAGGTGACGAAACGGCATCGGCGAAAACGCCTTTTATGCGCACGAATCGGACATCGAGCGACGGGCAAATCGGATTAACCGTCGGTGAACATCACGTTTGGTTTCCCTAAGTGATTGCCCTGGGTAGCCGAAATTGCGGAGCAGCCCGATGCGGTCTTGCGCGTTTCCACGCGGAATGCCGGCTACCCCGGGTGTTCGTCCGGAAGGCGATCGCTCCACAGCTGAGGCGGACCGCCGGCCAGCCACCGTCGTGGGCCGGCGAGCCGCGCTTTGCTGTTTACCGCCGAACCGAGAGGTCGATGTGTCGACGCTGGAAGCCGACCAACTCTTCAAAGTCTTCGGGAGGAAGCCCGAGCAGGCCGTCGAGCGGCTGCGCTCCGGCTCCACCGACCGCGAGCGGCTTCGGGAGGAGGGCACCACGGCCGCCGTGGTCGACGCCTCCTTCACCGTCGAGCCGGGTGAGATCTTCGTCGTGATGGGCCTTTCCGGCTCCGGCAAGTCCACACTTCTGCGGATGCTGAACGGGCTCAACCGACCCACCTCGGGCCGGGTCCTCTTCGACGGCCAGGACGTGTCCCAGCTGTCG
The DNA here is from genome assembly GCF_000744815.1 of Phaeacidiphilus oryzae TH49. NCBI lineage: Bacteria > Bacillati > Actinomycetota > Actinomycetes > Kitasatosporales > Streptomycetaceae > Phaeacidiphilus > Phaeacidiphilus oryzae. Next base: position 1,061,287 of record NZ_JQMQ01000005.1, on the reverse strand, counting down.
GACAAGGATCTACGGGCCGTGCGGGCGCGCCGGATCAGTATGGTCTTCCAGCATTTCGCGCTCTTCCCGCACCGCAGCGTGCTGGAGAACGCGGCCTACGGCCTCGAGGTGCAGCAGCTGTCGAAGGCCGAGCGCACCCAGCGCGCCGAGGAGGCGCTGCGGATGGTCGGCCTCGAGGGCTGGGCGGACTCCTTCCCCGACGAGCTCTCCGGCGGTATGCAGCAGCGCGTGGGCCTCGCCCGGGCGCTCGCCACCGACGCCGAGCTGCTGCTGATGGACGAGTCCTTCAGCGCGCTCGACCCGCTGATCCGGCGGGAGATGCAGGACCAGCTGCTGGAGCTCCAGCAGACCCTGCGCAAGTCCATCGTCTTCATCACCCACGACCTCAACGAGGCGATGAAGCTGGGCGACCGCATCGCGATGATGCGGGACGGCCGGATCGTGCAGATCGGCACCCCGCGCGAGATCCTCCTCGACCCGGCGGACGACTACGTCGCCACCTTCGTCGAGGACGTCGACCCGGACAAGGTGCTGGGCCGGGCGGGCAAGAAGGCCGCCCCGGCGCAGACGGCGGCGAAGCCGGCCGCGACCGCGACCGCCACGACCGCCGCGGCTCCGGCGGCCCCGGCCGCCAAGGCAGCCGCCAAGGCCGGCACCGCGACCGCGCCGACGCCCTCCGCGCCGCCGACGCCCTCCGCGCCCGCCGCGCCGCCGGCGCCCGCCGTGGACGGCGCCAGGACCTCGCTCACCGCGGCCTCCGCCGTGAGCACCCGCGCCGGTGAGACCGTCAACGCCGACCTCCACGTCGAGTCCGACGAGGTCAAGAAGCAGGAAGGGGGCCGCTGATGTACCGCCTTCCGCTGGGCAACTGGGCCGAACACGTCGTCACCTGGCTGACGAACAACGTGCAGCCGTTCTTCGACGCGGTCACCACCGTGATCAACGACATGTTCAACGGCGTCAACTGGGTGCTGGACAAGCCGCAGCCGCTGCTGCTCGCCGGCATCTTCGCGGTGATCGCCCTCTGGCTGCGCGGGCCGCTCGCCGGTGTGCTGGCCTTCGTCGGCCTCGCCGTCATCGACTCGCTCGAACTGTGGCAGCCGGCGATGCAGACCATGTCGCAGGTGATCGTGGCGAGTGTGATCACCCTCGTCTTCGCCGTACCGCTGGGCATCTGGGCGGCCCGGACGAAGACCGGGAACGCGATCCTCCGGCCGGTGCTCGACCTGATGCAGACCATGCCGGCCTTCGTCTACCTGATCCCCGGCATCCTCTTCTTCGGCAGCGGCGTCGTCCCGGCGTCCATCGCCACCATCGTCTTCTCCATGCCGCCCGGCGTGCGGATGACCGACCTCGGCATCCGGCAGGTGGACGGCGACCTGGTGGAGGCGGCCGAGGCGTTCGGCACCACTCCGCGCCGCACCCTCTTCCGGGTGCAGCTGCCGCTGGCGCTGCCGACCATCATGGCCGGCGTCAACCAGGTGATCATGCTCTCGCTCTCCATGGTGGTCATCTCCGCCATGGTCGGCGCGCCCGGCCTGGGCCAGTCCATCTACACCGCGATCTCCTCGGTCGACGTCGGCCAGGGCGTCGAGGGCGGCGTCGCCGTCGTCATCCTCGCCATGTACCTGGACCGGATGACCGGTTCGCTGGGCCAGCGGGTCTCCCCGATCGGCCGCCGGGCGCTGGCCAAGGCCAACTCCTTCCGGGGCTGGGCCGTACTCCGCTACCGCCCGGCCGGCGCCTTCGCCGTGGTCGGCGTGGTCGTGCTGGCACTGGTCGCGGGCGGGCTCAACTACTCGCAGTCGCACGGCGGGACGAGCTCGACGGTGGCCTCCGGCAGTGATGTCGGCAAGGGGCAGTCGGTCAACATCGGTTACATCAACTGGGACGAGGACGTGGCGACCACCGCGCTGTGGGCGGAGGCGCTCAAGGAGCGCGGATTCCAGCCGCACACCCAGCAGATGGACGTCGGCGCCGTGTTCACCTCCATCGCCACCGGCTCCAACGACTTCATGACGGACGGCTGGCTGCCCACCACCCACGCCTCGTACTGGAAGCAGTACAAGTCGAAGCTGACCGACCTGGGCACCTGGTACCCGAAGACCTCGCTGGAGATCGCGGTGCCGTCCTACGTCAAGGACGTCCACTCGCTCTCCGACCTGGCCGCGCACGCGAGCGAGTTCGGCGGGAAGATCACCGGCATCGAGCCGGGCGCGGGCGAGATGAAGCTGCTGCAGTCCAAGGTCATGCCGGCCTACGGGCTCAACGGCAAGATGACCCTGCAGGCCTCGTCCACCGCGACGATGCTCACCCAGCTGGACCGCGCGTACAGCCAGAAGAAGCCGATCGCGGCCGTCCTCTGGACCCCGCACTGGGCGTACGCCAAGTACAAGCTGACCAAGCTGACCGACCCCAAGGGGGCCTTCGGCTCCGGTGACGGCATCCACACCCTGGCCAACAAGGGCTGGGCGCAGAAGAACAGCGTGGTCTCCGACTGGCTGAAGAAGTTCCACCTCTCCGAGGCGCAGCTCAGCTCGCTGGAGAACATGGTCCACTCCTCCGGTGACCAGGCCTCCGCGCAGCAGGCCGCGGCCAAGAAGTGGATGGCCCAGAACCCCGGCTTCCTGGACAAGATCGCCCCGGTTCCCGGCGGCACCTCGGCCCCGGCCGGCTCGGCCGGCGGCGGCAAGACCGTCACCCTGGGCTACTTCCCCTGGGACGAGGACGTCGCCACCAGCTACCTGTGGAGGGACGTCCTGACCCGCCGCGGGTACAAGGTCAAGCTCCAGCAGTTCGACGTGGGCTCGATGTTCACCGCGATGGCCGACGGCCAGGTCGACTTCGAGACCGACGGCTGGCTGCCGCACGCGCAGTCGCAGTACTGGGCCAAGTACAAGCAGAACCTGGTCAATCTGGGCTCCTGGTACTCGCCGACCTCACTGGAGATCACGGTGCCGTCCTACGTCAAGGACGTCCACTCGCTCTCCGACCTGGCCGCGCACGCGGACGAGTTCGGCGGGAAGATCATCGGCATCGAGCCGGGCACCGGTGAGATGAACATCATCAAGACCTCGGTGATGCCGAAGTACGGCCTGGACAAGAAGTTCCAGCTGGTCCCGGGCTCCTCGCCGGCGATGCTCGCCGAACTGGAGCGGGCCTACGCGCAGAAGAAGCCGATCGCGGTCGTGCTCTGGTCGCCGCACTGGGCGTACGCCAAGTACAGCCTGACCAAGCTCGCCGACCCGCAGAAGGCCTTCGGCGCCGGTGACCAGATCGACACCCTGGCGTACAAGGACTTCCCGCAGAAGTTCCCGCAGATCGCCGGGTGGCTGAAGAAGTTCCACCTGTCCGAGTCGCAGCTCTCGACGCTGGAGAACGAGATCCAGGCGCAGGGCAAGGACGAGCCGGACAAGGGCGTCTCGAAGTGGATGTCCGAGAACCCGGCCATCGTCGACCAGCTGGCTCCCACCGGCTGACGCCGCCGAACGCCGGCAGGGGCGCGGGGAACTCCGGTTCCCCGCGCCTCTCGCGTTTCCCCGCGCCCCTCGCGTCTCCGGCCGGCGTTTCCGGCCTGCGCTGCCGAGCGGCCCCGCGCTTTCGACGGGCCCGCGCTTTCGACGGGCCTGCGCCCCGCCCCGGGTTCAGGACGCCGCTCGGACCAGCGCCTCGGTCAGCCGCAGGTCGTCCGCCTGCTCCGGGTGCCACTGCACGGCGAGGGCGAACGGGTGTACCGCGGGCGGGAGTTCGAGCGCCTCGGGGACGCCGTCCTCGGCTCGGGCGGAGACCGCCAGGCCGCGGCCGAGCCGGTTCACCCCCTGGTGGTGATGGATGGGCACGTCCAGCGGGCCGTCCCCGGGCGGCAGGATCGCGGCCAGCGCGGTGCCCGGAAGAACACTGACGGGGTGGACGGAGAACTCCCCGGGGACCGGATTGTGCCCGCTGTGGCCGACCGCGTCCGGCAGATGCTGGGTCAGATCGCCCCCGAGCACCACGTTGAGCACCTGCATCCCGCGGCAGACGCCCAGCAGCGGGGTCCCGGCGGCCAGCGCGGCCTCCGCCAGCGCGGCCTCCCAGGAGTCGCGCGGCCGGGACGGCCGGCCGGTCGCCGGGTGCGGTGCGGCGCCGTAGCGGGCCGGGTCGACGTCCGGGCCGCCGGTGAGCACCACGCCGTCCAGCCGGGCGACGGTCTCCGCCGCGCGGGCGGCCTGCCCGCCGCCCGCCTCGTCCGGCGGGAGCGGCGGCAGCAGCACCGGGTTCCCGCCGGAGCGGGCCACCAGGGTGGAGTACGCCTGCGGGAGCAGGGCCGCGTGCTGGTCGTGCCAGATGCCCCAGGCGGCGGTCTCCAGATAGGTGCTGAGCCCGATCAGCGGCCGGCGCCGGGAGGGCGGGGGCGACGAGGCGGTGGCGGCGGTGGTGGTGAAGGTGGCGGTGGTGACGGTGGTGGGAATGGTCAACTGTCCTCCTGTCCTTGGGCCTCGCCGAGGAACCCGCGCAGCAGGGCCGCCGAGCCGCGGGCATGGTCGCGGGCGACCGCGCGCGCGGCGGGCGCGTCCCCGGCCAGGATCGCCTCGACCAGGTGCGCGTGCTGCTCCTCCGAGTGCGCCAGATTGGGGGCGAGCAGGGGGATGCGGTCCAGCAGCCGGTTGACCGCCGCCCGTACCTCCGCGTACTGCGCGGAGAGCTGGGGCGAACCGGCCAGGGCGACGATCGCCAGGTGCAGCAGGGTGTCCGCGGGGCGGTAGCCGTCCAGCGGCGCGGCCGCGCACTCGGCGAGGCGGGTCCGCAGCGCCGAGGCGGCTTCCGTGCCGGCCACCGCCACCGGTATCCGCCCGGCCATCCGCTCGGCGGCCAGCTCGGCGGCGCCGGTCTCCAGCACCTCGCGGAACCGCAGCACGCCGTCGATCTCCTCGGCCGTGCCGCCGGCCGGCCCGGGCCCGCCGGCGCCGTCCGCCCCGCCCGGCCCCGGCCCCGGCGCCGCGTCCAGGACGAAGGCCCCGCCGTACCTGCCCCGGCGTATCTCCAGGACGCCGTTCTCCTGGAGGACGCGCAGCGCCTCGCGGAGGGTCACCCGGCTTATCCCGAGGCGCTCCGCCAGCTCGCGCTCGGGCGGCAGCTTGCCGCCGACCGGGACCAGGCCGAGCCGGACCACCTGGAGTATCCGCTGCACCGCCTCCTCGAAGGTGTTCCCCGAGCGCACCGGCCGCAGGGCGGAGCCCAGCTGCGACTCCATCCGTGTCGCCCCCTTCCGCTTCAATGGCTCAATACCATACCTTTGGGCACTGACTGACGGACCGGCAGACGGCCGGCAGAGGGCCGGCAGCCAGGAGGCGACGCCGCATGACCCGCAGCACGAGGACCCCATCGCTCTCCGTCGAGGCCCTGCGCGGCCTGGTCGCCGCCGGAGAGGTGCACACCGTCCTCCTCGCCTTCACCGACATGCAGGGCCGGCTCCAGGGCAAGCGGTTCGCGGCCGGCCACTTCCTCGACGAGGTGCTGGACCACGGCTCCGAGGGCTGCGCCTACCTCCTCGCCGTGGACGTCGAGTTGAACACCGTGGACGGCTACGCGATGGCCTCCTGGGACACCGGCTACGGCGACTTCGAGCTGGTGCCGGACGTCGGCACGCTGCGCCGGATCCCCTGGCAGCCCGGCACCGCCCTCCTCACCGCCGACCTCCGCTGGCCGGACGGCAGCCCGGTGGCCGCCTCGCCCCGGCAGATCCTCCGCCGCCAACTCGACCGGCTGCGGGACGAGTTCGGCCTCACCGCCTGGGCCGGCACCGAGCTGGAGTTCCTCGTCTTCCGGAACAGCTACGAGGAGGCGTGGAACAGCGGCTACCGCGAGCTCACCCCGGCCAACCAGTACAACGCGGACTACTCGCTGCTCGGCACCGGCCGGATCGAGCCGCTGCTCGCCCGCATCCGCAACGGCATGGCCGGCGCCGGGATGACCGTGGAGTCGGCCAAGGGGGAGTGCAACCTCGGCCAGCACGAGATCGCCTTCCGCTACGACGACGCGCTCACCACCTGCGACCAGCACTCCGTCTACAAGACCGGGGCCAAGGAGATCGCCGCGCAGGAGGGGATGGCGCTCAGCTTCATGGCGAAGTTCAACGAGCGCGAGGGCAACTCCTGCCATGTCCACCTCTCCCTCCGCGACGCCGAGACCGGCCGCCCGGCCTGCGCGGACCCGGACGACGAGCGCCGGATGTCCCCGGTGATGCAGCACTTCCTGGCCGGCCAGCTGGCCGCGCTGCGCGAGTTCACCCTGCTCTACGCCCCCAACATCAACTCGTACAAGAGGTTCCGCCCGGGTTCCTTCGCTCCCACCGCGGTGGCCTGGGGCCCGGACAACCGGACCTGTGCGCTGCGGGTGGTGGGCCACGGGCCCTCGCTCCGCTTCGAGAACCGGGTGCCGGGCGGGGACGTCAACCCGTACCTGGCGGTGGCCGGGCTGGTCGCGGCCGGGATCCACGGCATCCAGCAGCGGCTGCCGCTGCCCGAGCCCTGCCTCGGAAACGCCTACCGGGGAAGGGAGTTCGAGCATGTGCCGAGCACCCTGCGGGAGGCCGCCGAGCTGTGGTCGGCCAGCGACCTCGCCAAGTCCGCCTTCGGCGAGGAGGTCGTCGAGCACTACCGGACCATGGCCCGGGTCGAGCAGGAGGCCTTCGACACCGCGGTCACCGACTGGGAGCGGTACCGCTCCTTCGAGCGGATGTGAGGGGACGTGACCGGAGAGAACCGCCCGCTGCTGGTCCGCAACCCGGCCACCGAGGAGGTGATCGCCGAGGTGTCCGGCACCTCCCCGAAGGAGGTGGACGCGGCGGTCGCGCGCGCCTCGGCGGCCCAGCGCGGCTGGGCGGCGCTCGCGCCCGGCGAGCGCGCCGGCCTGCTGCGGGCCTTCGCCGAGCGGGTGGACGCGGCCGTCGAGGAGCTGGCGGAACTGGAGGTCCGGGAGGCCGGGCACACCCGCGGCAACGCCCGCTGGGAGGCCGGCAACTTCCGCGACCTGCTGCTCTACGCGGCGGGCGGGGCAGAGCGGCTGACCGGCAGTCAGATCCCGGTGGCCGGCGGCGTCGACCTCACCTTCCAGGAGCCGTACGGGGTGGTCGGGGTGATCGCCCCGTGGAACTTCCCGATGCCGATCGCCGGCTGGGGCTCGGCGCCCGCGCTGGCCGCCGGCAACGCGGTGCTCCTCAAGCCCGCCGAGACCACCCCGCTCACCGCCCTGCGGCTGGCCGAGCTGGGCCTGGCGGCCGGGCTGCCGGAGGGGCTCTTCCAGGTGCTGCCGGGGGAGGGGCCGGTGACCGGCCGGGCCCTGGTCGACCACCCGGAGGTGCGCAAGCTGGTCTTCACCGGCTCGACCCGGGTCGGACGCGAGCTCGGCGCCCGCTGCGGGGAGCTGGTCAAGCCGCTCACCCTGGAGCTCGGCGGCAAGAGCCCCAACCTGGTCTTCGCCGACGCCGACCTCGACCGGGCCGCCGACCCGATGTCCTTTCTGGACAACGCCGGCCAGGACTGCTGCGCCCGGACCAGGATCCTGGTCCAGCGAGAGGTCCACGACGAGTTCCTGGAGCGGCTCTCGGCGCGGGTGGCCCAGGTCAGGGTGGCCGACCCCGGCCGGGACGAGAGGGCCGAGATGGGCCCGCTGATCTCGGCGGCCCAGCGCGACCGCGTCCGCGCCCTCGTCGGCCCGGACCCGAGGGTGGCGGCCCGCGGCAGCGTTCCCGAAGGACCGGGCTACTGGTATCCGCCGACCGTCCTCGCACCGGCCGACCCCGGCGCCCCGGTCTGCACCGAGGAGATCTTCGGCCCGGTCGCCGTCGTACTGCCCTTCCGGGACGAGGAGGAGGGACTGCGGCTGGCCAACGCGACCCGCTACGGGCTCTCCGGCTCGCTCTGGACCCGGGACGTCGGCCGGGCGCTGCGGCTGGCCCGGGGGGTGGCGGCCGGGGCGCTCTCGGTCAACTCCCACTCCTCCGTGCGCTACTGGACCCCGTTCGGCGGCTACCGCGAGTCCGGAATCGGCCGCGAACTGGGCCCCGACGCGCTGCGGGCCTTCACCCAGACCAAGAACGTCTTCATCTCCGAGGAGTGACAGCAGACATGACGCAGGCTCAGGAGACGCCCGATACGGCGGACGCGGCCGGTTCCGCCCAGCCGGTCTGCCGGCGGCTGGTCGGGCGGAGCGCCGTGATCACCGGCGGGGGCGGCGGGATCGGGCTGGCCACCGCGCGGCGACTGGCCGCAGAGGGCGCGCGGGTGGTCGTCGCCGACGTCGACGAGAAGGCCGGGCGGGCCGCGGCCGACGAGGTCGGCGGGCTCTTCATGCGCACCGACGTCACCGACGCCGAGCAGGTGGAGGCGCTCTTCGCGGCGGCGAAGGAGGCGTACGGATCGGTCGACGTGGCCTTCAACAACGCCGGGATCTCCCCGCCGGAGGACGACTCCATCCTGACCACCGGGATCGACGCCTGGCGCCGGGTCCAGGAGGTCAACCTCACCTCGGTGTACCTGTGCTGCAAGGCGGCGCTGCCGTACATGCGCGAGCAGGGGCGGGGGTCCATCATCAACACCGCCTCCTTCGTGGCCGTGATGGGCGCGGCCACCTCGCAGATCTCGTACACCGCCTCCAAGGGCGGGGTGCTGGCGCTCTCCCGCGAGCTGGGGGTGCAGTTCGCTCGGGAGGGGATCCGGGTGAACGCGCTGTGCCCTGGTCCGGTGGACACCCCGCTGCTGCGGGAGCTCTTCGCCAAGGACCCGGAGCGGGCGCGGCGGCGGCTGGTCCACGTGCCGGTGGGCCGGTTCGCGCGGGCGGACGAGATCGCGGCCGCGGTGGCATTCCTGGCCAGCGACGACGCGTCCTTCGTCACCGCCGCGCAGTTCCTGGTGGACGGCGGGATCTCGGGCGCCTATGTGACCCCTGAGTAGCGGATTCGCATTCTCATCCTGCGTTCACAAAGGGCTTAGGCCCCCTCGCGATACGCTGCGCCCGTGAGCGAGAAGATACCTTCCGGTTGGTACCCGGACCCCAGCGAATCAGGCCAGGTCGCCCGACGTGAGCGATGGTGGAACGGCACCGCGTGGACCGCTCACACCCGCGACGCGTTGGGCCCCGCCGCGACCGGCGCGGAAGCGACCGCCTCCGGCGACGCCGCCGCCCGCGCCGACGAACGGCCGACGGCGGTGCTGCCGACCACGGGCGCGCCGGAGGGTGCCGCCGCGCCCGACGAGGCCGCGCCCGACGAGGCCGCGGCGGACGGCCGGGCCGCGGGCGAGCCCGAGGCGGGTGGGCCTGCCGCGGGCGGCCCCGCCGCCGACTCCCCGTCGGCCGAGCCGGCCGCCGCGTCGGCCGGGCCGGCCGGGCCCGCCGGTGAGTCGGGCGACCCGTTCGCGCCGCCTCCACCCGGCGGGTCCGCCGCAGGCGCCGCCCGCCCGGCCGCTGCGCCCGCCGCCCCGGCAGCGGGGTCGTCCCACGCCGGTGAGTCCGGCAACCCCTTCGCACCGCCTCCGCCCGGCGGCGGCGCGGGCGCCGGCGGCTACGTCCCGCCGCCTCCGCCCGGTGCGCCGGGAGCACCCGGCGTCCCGGGAGCGCCCGGCGTCCCGGGAGCGCCCGGCGTCCCCGGCCCGGGCTTCTACGGCGAGCCCTACCCCAAGCGGCCCAACTGGTTCCAGCGGAACGCCAACCTGGTGGCCACCGGCGTCGTCGCGCTGCTCGTCGGCGGCGGCCTCGGGGCAGGCATCACCTACGCCGCCACCAGCGGGTCCGGCTCCTCGTCCGCGTCCTCCTCCCCGCAGATCCCCAACTTCGGCGGCGGCGGCCAGAACGGCGGCGGCCAGAACGGCGGCGGCGGCGACTCCGGCGGTCTCCCCGGCGAAGGCGGCAGCGGTGGCAGCGGTGGCAGCGGCGGCTCCGGCGGTCTCCCCGGCGGTGGCAGCGGCGGGGACTCGAACACCGCCCTCGACTACGTCGACGGCATCTCGCTGCCCATCCCCTCCGGCTGGCAGGGCGGCACCGACACCACCTCCGGCCACGCCGGGATGACCTTCGGCTCCTACTCCTGCTCCTGGTCGAAGTACGGCTGCTCGCTCGGCGGCGTCAACACCGACAAGATCAACGGCTCCACCGACCCGCGGGCCGCCGCCGAGGCGGACATCGCCGGCGCCGCCAAGGACGCCTACGGCAAGCTGAAGTCGCACAGCCAGGAGGAGGCCAAGCAGGTCACGGTCGCCGGCAGCACCGGTTACCTGATCCGCTGGAAGGTCGAGCCCACCCAGGGCAACAACGGCTACGTCGAGACCGTCGTCTTCCCGCTGAAGAACGGCGGCGGCCTGGCCTCGGTGCACTTCGGCTTCGACATCGCGTCCAAGGCCCCCGGCCCGTCCGTGATGGACACCATCGTCTCCGGCATCAAGTACGCCGACGTCTCCGGATCCGGCCCCGGCTCGGGGGCGGGGGCGGGCAGCGGAGGCTCGGTGTCCTGACGGCCGACGTGGATACCCGGCGTGCCCCGCACGGTTATTGACTGCTGATCACCTCCGGGGAGAGCCTCAAGGCGACCGTGCCGCCGGTTCGAGGAGGAACTGGATGTACCCGGGTATCCACGCCGCCGCCCACCCCGACCGCCCCGCCGCGATCATGGCGGGCAGCGGTGAGACGCTGACCTACGCCGCCCTGGAGGACCGCTCCGCCCGCCTGGCGGACGCCCTGCGCTCGGCCGGCCTGCGACCGGGCGACACCCTCGCGATGCTGACCGAGAACACCCTCAGGGCGTACGAGATCTACTGGGCCGCCCGCCGTTCGGGGCTCTACGTCACCCCGGTGAACAACCACCTGGCCGCCTCCGAGGCCGCGTACATCGTCCGCGACTGCGAGGCCAGGGCGCTGTTCCTCTCCCCGGCGCTCGGCGAGCTGCCCGTTCGGGTGCTCGCCGAGCTGGGGGCGGACCGCCCGGCCCTGTGCGTGGCTCTCCCCGCCGGCTCCGGCCCGTCGGTCCCGGGCTGCGAGGACTACGAGCGGCTCCTGGCCGCCGCCTCGCCCGTGCCGCCCGCCGAGCAGCCGCTCGGCGCCGACCTCCTCTACTCCTCCGGAACCACCGGCCGCCCCAAGGGAATCCGGATCGAGCTGCCGGACCGCCAGGTCCACGAGCCCGGCGACACCCTGGTCGAACTCCTCCGCGGCTTCTACGGGTTCACCGAGGACACGGTCTACCTCTCGCCCGCGCCCATCTACCACGCGGCCCCCCTCCGCTTCGCCGCCAGCGTCCAGGCACTGGGCGGAACGGTGGTGCTGATGGAGCGGTTCGACGCGGAGGCGGCGCTGCGGGCCATCGAGCGCCACCGGGTCACCGCCAGCCAGTGGGTGCCGACGATGTTCGTGCGAATGCTGAAGCTGCCGAAGGAGGTCCGCGAGCGCTACGACCTGAGCAGCCACCGGATGGCGGTGCACGCCGCCGCCCCCTGCCCGGTGGAGGTCAAGCAGGCGATGATCGACTGGTGGGGCCCGATCCTGACGGAGTACTACTCCTCGACCGAGAGCATTGGCATGACCTGGATCGACTCGCCCACCTGGCTTCGGCACCGCGGTTCCGTCGGCCAGGCGATCAAGGGCGTGCTGCGGGTCTGCGGGGAGGACGGCGAGGAGCTGCCGGTCGGCGAGACCGGGGTGGTGTACTTCGAGAACCCGGGCCGGGAGGACGCCGGCTTCGCCTACCTCGGCGACGAGGCCAAGACCCGGGAGGCGACGCATCCCGCGCACCCCAACTGGGCGACCAACGGCGACATCGGCCGGGTGGACGAGGAGGGCTTCCTCTACCTCACCGACCGCAGGTCCTTCATGATCATTTCGGGCGGGGTGAACATCTACCCGCAGGAGATCGAGGACGCCCTCGCCCTCCACCCCGCCGTGCTGGACGCCGCGGTGATCGGGGTGCCGGACCCGGAGATGGGCGAGTCGGTACTGGCCGTGATCCAGCCGGAGGGCGGCGCCGAGGAGGCCCGCAAGTCCGGCCTCGAGGAGGAGCTGGGGCGGTATCTCCGCGAGCGGATCGCCCACTACAAGGTGCCCCGCCGGATCGACTTCACCGACGAGCTGCCCCGCACCCCCACCGGGAAGCTGGTCAAGCGCATCCTCAAACAGCGTTACGCAGAGGCGAGTTGACTGGCCATCAGGGTCATCGGAGCCACCGGGGTCCCGCCCGGGTCGAGCGCCGCTTCCCGCCCGGCTGAGCCGAAGCGGGCCGGAGGCCGAAGCGGGCCGGAGGCCGAAGCCCCCGGCCCGCCGGCCGTCCCGGACGCCGGGTCCGCTCAGTGCCGCCCGCGCCGCCGGGCGGCGAGAGCCAGTCCGCCGCCGAGCAGCAGCAGCCCCGCAGCGCCCGCCACCAGGGAGAGGGGGCCCGGGCCGGAGAGCCCGGTGGCCGCCAGCGGCCCGGCGGAGCCCGCCGAGGCGGAGGCGCCGGGCCCGGCCGAGGCGGAGGGACCGGCCCCGCCGCCCGGCGCCGAGGCGCACTCCACGGTGTTGGTGAGGGTGTAGTCGTTCTCCCGCTGAGCCAGCGTCATCCGGTGCGGCACGGGCAGATCGACGGAGTCCCCGTCGGCGTCGGTGATCCGGCTGCCGGTCAGCCGGCAGCCCTCGGCCGTCACCGAGGTCCGTTCGTCCACGGTCACCTCGTCGCCGACGGTGTAGCCGGTGCGGGTGTCGTCCCAGGGGGCCGCCGCCTGGTAGCCGGCAGGGTCGGTGAGCTCGGCCCGGGCGCTCAGTCCGGCCGGCTGCCGACCGTTGGCGTACGCCGTGCCGTCCACCACCCAGCGCTTGTGGAGCTCCACCGTGGCCGGCCGGGGGACGCTCCGCAGCCGGTCGTAGACGGTGCAGGTGACGGCGTCCCCGCGCGGGGCTTCGACGGAGAAGCCGGGGGTGCTGCCGGAGGCCGGGCCGCCGTTGGTGACCGCCACCGGGGAGTCGGTGTCCAGGTCGGTGCAGACCGCGTTCCTGCCGCCCTGGGTGACCAGCTCGTAGCCGGGGTGCTGGGTCTCGCTGACGGCCAGGTCGATGCTGGACTCCGAGCCCTCGTAGCCGGGTTCGAAGGACACCGAGCCGGTGCCGTCGCCGGTGGTGGTGTCGGCGACCGGCACGCCGGTGACCCCGGGCGAGGCCGAGTCCGCGGTGAACGTCCAGCCGGCACCGGCCGGTTCGGCGCCGGTGACGTCCTCGCCGCTGGTCTCCGGGGGCGCGATCTGCTTGATCACCGTCACCGCGTTGGCGCACTGCCCGACCACCAGGTTGTGCAGCGCCTCGGCGGCCCCCGAGAAGTCGGCGGCCTGGTAGTAGTCCGCGGTCTCGTAGTTGGACCCGTCGAACGGCGTCTCGCCGGAGACGGCCCGCAGGTTGAGCCCGGAGTCGCCCTCGACCCCGGAGCCGACGCCGAGCGCCACCACCCGGGTGCCCTTGGCCTTCACCGCGTTGGCCGAGTAGACGCCGCCCTCGGTGCTGGCCAGGTTGGTGTAGGTGCCGGACCCGGCGGCCGGGTCGTCGAAGTAGGACGGGTTGCCGTCGGTGATGACCACGGCCAGCTCGTACGTCTGCGGCGCCCGGGCGACCGAGTACAGCGCCTGGTCCCAGTTGGTGCCGGAGCCCAGCGTCCAGTTCTGGTAGATCGACTTCACCTTGTCGGCGTTGCCCTGGGTGGAGACCGGCATCAGATCGGGGTAGTTGGTGCCGACACTGGTGCTCGGTGAGCTGCCGTCGAAGGAGAAGAGCGCCACCCGGGACGGGGTGCCCACCAGCGAGTCGATGAAGGTGCCGGTGGCCGCCTTGAGCGAGGCGAGTCCCGAGGAGCCGAGCGAGGACGACAGGTCGAGGAGCACTGCCACGTCCAGGCCGCACTTCTCCGGCAGTGGGGGATTGCTGCGGGACTGCTGCCAGATCCCGAACGAGCCTTTGTAGGGCGAGGTGCGGTAGTCCGTGCTGTGCATGAAGTCGCCGGTCGAGGAGTAGGTCCGGTCGGCCGCGAGCACCGGCGTCTGAAACGTGTACGGCGTGGCCAGCGAGCCGCTCCCGGAGGAGTTCCCCGTACGCAGCAGGGGGTTGGTGTACCAGCCGGAGGGCGCGCCGTCCGGTAGCTGCTTGACCCAGTACTGGGTGCCGACGCCGGCCGCCGGGACCTCGAAACTGCAGTCGCCCTCGGCGTCCGAGGTGCACACCGCCCAGGTGGCGTTGACCGGAGAGGCGTCCGAGGAGTCGGCGTACAGGCCGAGCCGCACGCCCGCGAGCGGACCCACGGTGGACGGCGCCGTGCGGTCGCCGCCGGTCCGCACGGTCACCACCGCGCCACCGGCCGCCGGGGCAGGCACCGCGCGGACGGCCCGCCCGGCGCGCCCAGCCCGCCCGAGCCCCGCCGCCCGGGGCGCGGCAGCCCCCGAAGCCGAAGCCGAAGGCGAAGTCGACGCCGAAGCGGAAGTGGAGGCGGAGGCGGAGACGGAGGCCGACGCCCCCGGCCGCCCATCAGCGGCCGCCGGCCCCAGCCACTGCGCGCTGCCCAGCAGCCCCAGCGCCGCCACAGCGGATGTCAGCGCCGCCAGCCCGCGGCCGAAAGTCCTCTGCCTCATGGGCCTTCCCTGCGCGCTCGTCGGACGTCGATGTGATCACCACGCTAGGCGGCCCCGCCTCCCCTCGTGGGACCACACGTTCGACGCGCGCAACATCACCGGTCCGGCGGACCGCGCCGGACCGGCGGAGCGGAGGTGCGGAGGATCAGAGGAAGGTCTTGCCCTCGCCGCGATAGGTCGGCACCGTCTCCACCACCCGGTCGCCCGAGACCAGGTGCAGCTCGGCGAAGCGCTCGCAGAGCTCACCGGCCTTGGCGTGCCGGAACCACACCCGGTCGCCCAGCGCCAGCCGGTCCGCCGCCGCGCCCAGCAGCGGCGTCTGCACCTCGCCGGCGCCCTCCTGCCCGTCGTACCGCAGCCCGGCCGGCAGCCACGGCACCGGGGACCTGTCCGGCCCCGCCGCCCCGGAGGCCGGATACCCGCCGCCCAGCACGGTCACCGTCCCCGGACCCGAGCGCCGCACCACCGGCTGGGCGAAGTACGCCGCCGGACGCCCGGCGAAGGAGGTGTAGTTGTCGAAGAGCCGCGGCACGTACAGCCCCGACCCGGCCGCGATCTCGGTGACCGCCGCCTCGGCCGCCGTGTGCTGGACGCTGCCGGTCCCGCCGCCGTTGACGAACTCCAGCTCGCCGACCGCGTCCTGGACCGCCCGCACCACGTCCGCCCGGCGCCTGGCCAGCTCCTCGCGGGCCTTCGCCTGCATCATCCGGACCGCCGCGGAGCGCACCGGATGTCCGGCGACCCGGTCGCCGACCCCGGCGATATGCCCCTCGTAGGCCATCAGCCCGACCACCCGGTAGCCCGGGCGCCGGGCGATGAACTTGGCCAGTCCGGCCAGCTGTTCGGGGGTTCGCGCGGGGGAGCGGCGGGCGCCGATCCGCACCCGCCCGCCGAGCATCCGCAGGGCGGTGTCCATCTCCAGGCAGACCCGGATCTCCTCGCGCCCGCCGGCCCGGGCCGCGTCGATCTCCGCGAGCTGGGAGGCGTCGTCCACCATCACCGCGACCGCCCGCGCCAGCTTGGCGTCCGAGGCCAGTTCCGCGTACGCCCGGCGGTCCATCGACGGGTAGGCCAGCAGCACGTCCTGGTAGCCCTCGCGGGCCAGCCAGAGCGACTCGGGCAGGGTGAAGCTCATCACCCCGCGGAAGCCGGGCCGTGCCAGCACCCGTTCCAGCAGCGCCCGGCAGCGTACGGACTTGCTGGCCACCCGGATCGGCTTGCCGCCGGCCCGGCGCACGAGATCGTCCGCGTTGGCGTCGAAGGCGTCCAGGTCGACCACCGCGAGGGGGGCCTCCAGATGCGCGGTCGCGCGTTCCAGGCGCGCGCGATCGGCCGCGCGCTGCCGCAGCTCCGGCTTGCGTGATCCCAGCACCGACATGCGCGCAGCGTGCCACAGGCCGGCCCGCCTGAACAGATGTACGCGATCAATCAGCCGATCCGCGGAGCGCCTCGGCCGTGGCCCGGGCCGCCGCCTCGACCCGGGCGATCCCGTCCGCCTGGGTCGCGTGGCCGTCCGAGAGGGCCGCCAGCAGCAGCGTGCGCCCGCCCCGGCGGACCGCGCCGATGCTGTTGACCACCCACAGCCCGCTGCTGCCGCGCGGCAGCCAGCCGTTCTTCAGCGCGGTCCTCGTCCCGGGATCCGCCGCGGAGCTCACCCCCCACCGCTGGCCGGGGACGACCGACTCCATCAGCCCTCTGACGTACGCCCGCCGACCGGAGTCCAGCAGCGAGTCGGAGGCGGGGCCGAGGAGCTGCCGGAGGAGGACCGACTGGTCGGCGGCGATCGTGGTGGTCAGGCCCCAGTAGCCGTTCTCGCCGCCGGTGGTCGAGGTGAGGCCGAAGCGCTTGTTGGCGGCGTTCAGCCCCTCGTCGCCGCCGATCTCCGTCCACAGCCGGCCGGTGGCGGCGTTGTCGCTCTCCGCGATCATCGCGGTGGCCAGCGCCGACTGAGTCCCCGTCAGCGCGGTTCCGGCGTCCTGCGTCTGGAGCAGCAGGGTGGCGAGGACGTCCGCCTTGACGATGCTCGCGGTGACGAAGAGGTGTCCGGGGCGGCTCTCGTGGAGGCCGGTCGCTCCGCTCACCGGATCGAGCACCGCCGTCGAGACCGAGACCCGCTCGTCCGCCACGTCGCTCCCACCACTCCTCTCCTCCGCTGCCCGCCACCGCCGAGCCGACGCTACTCCGCACTCCGCACCCCGCACCTCGCACTCCGCACCCAGGGACGAGGCGCGGATGGGAACCGGCAGGAGCGGCCGGATAGGCTCGTCCGGTGCACGGGACGACGAACGCCAAGAACATCCCCGACTCCGGCTTCGCCGGGGACGACGGTTCCGCCGACCCGCGGCTGGCCGCGGCCCTGGCCCGACATGCGGCCGAGGGCGGTGCCGCCGGGGGCGGTGCGGCCGAGGCGGAGCGGGAGGTGCTGACCGCGCTGGCCGGCGCCCGGCTGCTGGTCCCGATCGTCGCCGTGCTGGGCGAGGCGGAGATCGACGAGCACGGCCACAAGCGCGAGAAGTCCAGCGACATGGCGGTGCCCACCATCGAGGCCCCGGACGGCCGCCGCGGACTCCCGGCGTTCACCTCGCTGGCCTCGCTCCAGGCCTGGCGGGCGGACGCCCGTCCGGCGCCCGTGCCGACCCGGCAGGCGATCGAGGCGGCCTGGTCCGAGCGGGCCGAGGCGCTGCTGATCGACCTGGCCGGCCCGCACTTCTTCGAGCTCAGCGGACCCGCGATGCGGGTGCTGGCGCAGGGGCGGACGCCGGGGGACATCCTGACCGACCCGCAGGTGGCGGCCGCGCTGCGGGAGCTCCTCGCGGGGCAGGCGGGGGTGGCGCGCGCGCATCTGCTGCCCTCCCAGCAGGCCGACGCGCTGCTGGCGCTGGTGCTGGCGCCGGGGGCCGGGCCGGAGGTGCCGCAGGCGGTGGCCGCCGCGCTCGCGGAGGACGAGCGCCTGCGCGCGCTCCTGCTCCGAGGCCTCGACCTCGCGGTGGTCCCCCCGGCCACCCGCGAACCGGAGACCCCGTTCTTCTCCGCAGAGGCCGCAAGCCGGTAGAGCCCGCCCCGCGCGCAGCGCCGCAGACGCAAGTGAGGGGCGCGGGGAACTGCGCAACCAGCCGCCTACGGCGCCGCACCCGGCAACGGCGCTTGGGTTGCACCCCAGAGGCCGCTGCCGACTGCGAACCGTAATTGGCTGGGCGCGCAGTTCCCCGCGCCCCTGGCCGGCGCCTGCGGCGCTGCGCTTGGGCGCGCTGCGCTCGGGGCGTCGCTTACGCGTAGACGGGGCCGGTGTACTTCTCGCCCGGACCCGAGCCCGGCGCGTCCGGGACCAGGGAGGCCTCGCGGAAGGCCAGCTGCAGGGACTTCAGGCCGTCCCGCAGCGGCGCCGCGTGGAAGTTGCTGATCTCCGGCGCGCCCGCGGTCACCAGCCCGGCCAGCGCGGTGATCAGCTTGCGCGCCTCGTCGAGGTCCTTCTGCTCCTCGCCGCCCTCCGCGAGCCCCAGGTTCACCGCCGCCGCGCTCATCAGATGCACCGCCACGGTGGTGATGACCTCCACCGCCGGCACATCGGCGATGTCCCGGGCGAGGTCGTCCGGGGTCGGGCTGGCGTTCTCAGGGTCGTTGCTCATGAAGCACGAGGGTACGGGGGCCTGCAGGAATACATGGCACCCGGTCGGCGCTGGTATGCTTTCGGACTGACCGACCGGACACTTCTGTGCCCGGTCCGCAAGTGGAGGCTCCACATGATCAGTCTCCCACCCGATCGACCTCCGGGCCGACGGGTCAGGTCAAGCGGAACCGCGTCCTTCATCGGGGCGGCGGTGACCGCTTCCGAACCCGGGCCGGGTGGGAATCCCGGCGTCCCCGGGTTCGGATGATGATGTGGAGCCTCGCTTGCGTGCAGCGCGAGGCTCTTTTTTCGTGTATGAGCAGCGCGCGGCAGGCCGGTAGGAATCAGTATTCCGCCAGCCGCGACCGCCGAGAGCGGCCGCGCGGTGCAACCGAGGAGGCCCCATCAGCACCGAGCCCCGCATCAACGACCGGATTCGCGTCCCCGAGGTGCGACTCGTCGGTCCCAGCGGCGAGCAGGTCGGCATCGTGCCGCTTGCCAAGGCCCTGGAACTTGCCCAGGAGTACGACCTCGACCTGGTCGAGGTCGCGGCGACCGCCAGGCCGCCGGTGTGCAAGCTCATGGACTACGGCAAGTTCAAGTACGAGTCCGCCATGAAGGCCCGTGAAGCGCGCAAGAACCAGGCGCACACGGTCATCAAGGAGATGAAGCTCCGGCCGAAGATCGACCCGCACGACTATGACACCAAGAAGGGTCACGTCGTTCGGTTCCTCAAGCAGGGCGACAAGGTCAAGATCACGATCATGTTCCGCGGTCGTGAGCAGTCGCGCCCCGAGTTGGGCTACCGGCTGCTGCAGCGGCTCGCGGAGGACGTCCAGGACCTCGGCTTCGTCGAGTCCAATCCCAAGCAGGACGGCCGGAACATGATCATGGTTCTCGGTCCGCACAAGAAGAAGACCGAGGCAATGGCCGAAGCCCGCGAGGCGGCCGCCGCCCGTAAGGCGGAGCGCCAGGGACGCCAGGACATCGACGCCGACGTCGATGCCGACGTCGCGACCGACGCCGACGAGACTCCGGACGCCGAGCAGGCGCCCGAAGGCGAGTAGGCGTACCGAGCCGAGGCATCCGCCTCGGTCCCGGCCTGGAGCCGCCTCGGTTCCCAGTAAGACGACAGCAGCGCTCCCGCCCGCGCCCGGTGCCGGGCGGGAGCGGACCGACGAGGAGATACGGCGACATGCCGAAGAACAAGACGCACAGCGGTGCCAGCAAGCGCTTCAAGCTCACCGGCTCCGGCAAGGTGCTGCGCCAGCGCGCCGGCCGCCGTCACCTGCTCGAGCACAAGTCCTCGACGCTGACCCGCCGCCTCGCCGGCACGGTCGAGATGGCCCCGGCCGACGCCAAGAAGATCAAGAAGCTTCTCGGCAAGTGATCGCAGGCCCCCGACCGGGGCCCAGCCGATCCCATCGACCTATTCGCTAGCGGGCCGCGTGACGACCTCCAGTCGCGGTACGGCCCAAATCAAGGAGTAATGCAGTGGCACGCGTCAAGCGGGCAGTCAATGCCCACAAGAAGCGCCGGGTCGTTCTCGAGCGCGCCAGCGGTTACCGCGGGCAGCGCTCGCGCCTGTACCGCAAGGCGAAGGAGCAGGTCACCCACTCGTTCGTCTACAACTACAACGACCGGAAGAAGCGCAAGGGCGACTTCCGCCAGCTGTGGATCCAGCGGATCAACGCCGCGGCGCGTGCGAACGGCATGACCTACAACCGCTTCATCCAGGGCCTCAAGGCCGCGAACGTCGAGGTCGACCGCAAGATGCTGGCCGACCTCGCGGTGACCGACCCCAACGCGTTCGCCGCGCTGGTCGAGGTCGCGCAGAAGGCCCTGCCGGCCGACGTCAACGCCCCCAAGGCGGCGTGACACCCCGCTAGCAGCGAAGGGGTCCGGGGCACAGCCCCCGGCCCCCGCGAGTCGCGCGGCGACCGCGGGAACGCGGGGAACCGCGCGGCCCTCCGCGAACGGCGCCGCACTCGGCAACGGCTACCCGGTGGCAAGCCGGACTCCGTTGCCGAGTGCGGCGCCGTTGGTGCTCGGGCACGCCCTGCCCCGCGTCCCTTCTCGCCCTTCGGGCTCACCGGGCCCGGCCGCGGGCGGGGCAGAAAAAGGACCATGACATTGGATACCGAGCTCACCTCGACGAACTCGCCGCGCGTGAAGCTCGCGCGTCGGCTCGCCCGCCGCAACCAGCGGAGCAAGGAGCGGCGGTTCATCGCCGACGGCCCGCAGGCGGTGCGCGAGGCGGTCGCCCACACCCCCGGCGCCGTCGTCGAGATCTACGTCACCCCGGAGGCGTCCGAGCGGCACGCCGAGCTGGTGGACGCCGCCCGCGCCGCCCGCATCCCGGTGCTCTCCGCCACCGACCAGGTGCTCGCCGAGATCTGCGAGACCGTCACCCCGCAGGGCGTCGCCGCCCTCTGCGGCTTCGTGGACACCCCCTTCGAGGAGCTGGTCGCCGCCCGGCCGAAGCTGGTGGCGGTGCTGGCCAACGTCCGCGACCCAGGCAACGCCGGCACTGTGCTGCGGACCGCCGACGCCGCCGGCGCGGACGCCGTGGTGCTCACCGACGCGTCCGTGGACCCGTACAACCCCAAGGCGGTCCGTGCCTCCGTCGGCAGCCTCTTCCATCTCCCGGTGGCCATCGGCGTCCCGGTGGAGAAGGCGGTCGGGGCGCTGCGCGCGCAGGGCCTCCGGGTGGTGGCCGCGGACGGGGCCGGCGACCGAGACCTGGACGCCGAGCTGGACCAGGGCACCATGACCGGCCCCACCGCCTGGGTCTTCGGCAACGAGGCCTGGGGGCTTCCGGAGGAGACCCGCGCGCTGGCCGACGCCGTCGTGCGAGTGCCGATCCACGGCCGGGCCGAGAGCCTCAACCTGGCCACCGCGGCCGCCGTCTGCCTGTACGCCTCCGCGCGCGCCCAGCGCTCGTCCGGAGGATGCCGTTCCGCGGGGTGAAGCCGCTAGGGTGGTCCCCGACCGCGGAGGGGAGGGGCAGCGAGGATGGAGCTGACGCCTGACGACCTCCCCGACGGACTGGTGATCGCCGACGAGCAGGGCCGTGTGGTCTGCTTCAACCGCGCCGCCACCCGGATAACCGGGCTGGCCCCGGACGCCGCCCTGGGCCGCCGGCTGGCCGACGCGCTGCCGCTGGAGGACCTGGAAGGCCGCCCCTGGTGGCAGCTGACCGACCCCTACGGCGGCCTCGCCACCCGGACCGGCCAGCCGGAGCGGAGCCTGCTGCTGCCGGGCGGCCGCGAGGTGCTGGTGTCGGCCCGCTACGTGCGCGGGGACCGCGCCGAGGAACGCACCGGGCCGGTCCGCCGAGTCGTCATATCCCTGCGCGGGACCGAGGCGCGCAAGCGGATCGAGCGCAGCCACGCCGAGCTGATCGCCACCGTCGCCCATGAGCTGCGCTCCCCGCTGACCTCGGTGAAGGGCTTCACCGCGACCCTGCTGCAGAAGTGGGAGCGGTTCACCGACGAGCAGAAGAAGCTGATGCTGGAGACGGTGGACTCGGACGCCAACCGGGTCACCCGGCTGATCGCCGAGCTGCTGGACATCTCCCGGATCGACGCCGGCCGTCTCGAGGTCCGCCGGCAGCCGGTGGACGTCGCCGCGGCCCTGCGCCGGCACGTCGAGGGGAAGGTGGCGGCCGGGCAGGCCCCGGACCGCTTCCGCCTCGCGCTTCGCGGCCCCCTCCCCGAGCTGTGGGCCGACCCGGACAAGCTGGACCAGGTGCTGGGCAACCTGCTGGAAAACTCGGTGCGGCACGGCGAGGGAACCGTCACCATCGAAGCGGAGCCGGTGAAGCTCTCCGCGAGCGCGGAGGACGCGGTCGGCCGGGTGCGAGAGGGTACGGCGGTGACGGTCAGCGACGAGGGGGCGGGAATCCCCGAGGAGTCGATGGGCCGCGTCTTCACCCGCTTCTGGCGCGGCTCCAAGCGCGGCGGCACCGGCCTCGGCCTGTACATCGTCAAGGGCATCGTCGAGGCCCACGGCGGCACGGTCGCCGTGGGAAGGGCTCCGGGCGGTGGGGCGAGGTTCCGATTTATCCTGCCCGCGGGCGCGCCGGAGCATCTCGCTTAGCGCACGGCCGCGGGCTCCCCACCGGCACGGCAGGTCGGGGCACTGGCCGTGACCACCCCGTAAAGGGAGACCTTTACACCTACTAGACTCGTCCCTCGGCGTCCGCACGCCTCATCAGGCCCCCCGCAGCACGCCCGGAGGGACCCCCGCACGGGAAGAGAGAGATGTCCGCACCCAACAAGTCCTACGACCCTGTGGAGGTCGAGGCGTTGAAGCCGGCCGAGGTCGAGCGCATGCGCGACGAGGCGCTGGCCGCCATCGCCGCCGCCTCCACCCTCGACGAGCTGCAGCAGGTGAAGGTCGCGCACGCCGGCGACCGCTCCCCCCTCGCCCTGGCCAACCGCGAGATCGGCGCCCTGCCGCCGCACGCCAAGGCGGACGCGGGCAAGCGCGTCGGCCAGGCCCGCGGCGCCGTCAACAAGGCGCTGGCCGCCCGCCGCGAGGCGCTCGAGGCGGAGCGCGACGCCCGCGTCCTCGTCGACGAGGCCGTGGACGTGACGCTGCCGACCGACCGCTACCCGCGCGGAGCCCGGCACCCGCTCACCTCGCTGGCCGACCGGATCGCCGACGTCTTCACCGCCATGGGGTACAGCGTCGCCGAGGGGCCCGAGGTCGAGGCCGAGTGGCTGAACTTCGACGCCCTCAACATGGGCCCGGACCACCCCGCCCGGACCATGCAGGACACCTTCTTCCTGAAGGACACCGACTCGGTGGTGCTGCGCACCCACACCTCGCCGGTGCAGATCCGCTCGATGCTGGCGACGAGCGAGCCGCCGGTCTACGTGGTCTGCCCGGGTCGGGTCTTCCGGACCGACGAGCTGGACGCCACCCACTCCCCGGTCTTCAACCAGGTCGAGCTGTTGGCCGTGGACGAGGGCCTGACCATGGCCGACCTCAAGGGCACCCTGGACCACATGGTCCGCGCCCTGTTCGGGGAGGGCCTGGCGACCCGGCTGCGGCCCTCGTACTTCCCGTTCACCGAGCCGTCCGCCGAGATGGACATGGTCTGCTTCGCCTGCCGCGGCGAGTCCGTGGGCAACCCGGACCGGCCCTGCCGCACCTGCTCCTCCGAGGGCTGGATCGAGCTCGGCGGCTGCGGGATGGTCAACCCGCGGGTGCTCCGCGCGGCCGGGGTGGACCCGGAGAGGTACAGCGGCTTCGCGTTCGGCTTCGGCATCGACCGGATGCTGATGTTCCGGCACAACGTCGAGGACATGCGAGACATTTTCGAGGGTGACGTGCGCTTCACCCTCCCGTTCGGGATGGAGATCTGATGCGCGTCCCGCTTTCGTGGCTGCGGGAGTACGTCGACCTGCCGTCCGGCGAGACGGGGCGCGACGTCGCCGCGAAGCTCGTCCGGGCCGGCCTCGAGGTCGAGACCGTCGAGCAGCTCGGCGCCGACCTCAAGGGCCCCCTCGTCGTCGGCCAGGTGCTGGCCATCGAGGAGCTGGAGGGCTTCAAGAAGCCGATCCGCTACTGCCAGGTGGACGTCGGCCAGGCCAACGGCAGTGGTGAGCCGCAGAACATCGTCTGCGGTGCCCGGAACTTCAAGGTCGGCGACAAGGTCGTCGTGGTGCTGCCCGGCGCCGTCCTCCCCGGCCCGTTCCCGATCGCCGCCCGGAAGACCTACGGCAAGGTCTCCGAGGGCATGATCTGCTCCGCCCGCGAGCTGGGCATGGGCGACGACCACGACGGCATCATCGTGCTGCCGCGCGGCGCCGGCGAGGTCGGCCAGGACGCGATCGAGCTCCTGGAGCTGGTCGACGAGGTGCTGGACATCGCCATCACCCCGGACCGCGGCTACTGCCTCTCGATGCGCGGGGTCGCCCGGGAGACCGCGACCGCGTACGGGCTGCCGCTGCGCGACCCGGCGCTGATCGACGTCCCGGCGCCGAACGGCTTCGGCCCGGTCGTCCAGGTCCAGGACAGCCTGGCCTGCGACCGGTACGTGGCCCGGATGGTGACCGGCCTCGAGCCGTCCGCGACCTCGCCGATCTGGCTGCAGCGCCGGATCCAGAAGGCCGGGATGCGCCCGGTCTCGCTGGCCGTCGACGTCACCAACTACGTGATGCTGGAGCTCGGCCAGCCGCTGCACGCCTTCGACCGGGCCCGGATCGACGGGCAGATCACCGTCCGCCGCGCCCAGCCCGGCGAGAAGCTGCGCACCCTGGACGACGTGGAGCGCACCCTCGACCCCGAGGACCTGCTGATCTGCGACGAGTCGGGGCCGATCGGCCTGGCCGGAGTAATGGGCGGGGCCGGTACCGAGATCGCCGACCCGGTGATCGACCCGGAGTCCGGCCTCGGCCAGGGCACCACCGAGGTGATCATCGAGGCCGCGCACTTCCACCCGGTGCCGATCGCCCGTACCGCCCGCCGGCACAAGCTGCCCTCCGAGGCCGCCAAGCGCTTCGAGCGCGCGGTGGACCCGGAGGCCGCCCCGGCCGCCGCCCAGCGCGCGGTCGACCTGCTGGCGCTGCTGGCCGGCGGCACCGCCGAGGCCGGCGTGACCGACGTCCACTCGCCGCGCCAGCCCTGGGCGATCACCATCCCCGCCGACCACCCGGACAAGGTGGCCGGGATGGAGTACGGGCGGGAGAGCGTGGTCCGCCGGCTCCAGGAGGTCGGCTGCTCGGTCACCGGCACCGACTACCTGACGGTGACCCCGCCGACCTGGCGTCCGGACCTCACCGACCCCAACGACCTCGCGGAGGAGGTCATCCGGCTTGAGGGCTACGACCGGCTGCCCTCCACCCTGCCGACCCCGCCGGCCGGGACCGGGCTCACCGAGTCCCAGCGCCGGGTCCGCCGGGTCGGCCGCGGGCTGGCCGGCGCCGGCTACGTCGAGGCGCAGAACTACCCGTTCCTCGGCGAGTCCGCGCTGGACGACTTCGGCCTGGAGCCGGACGACCCGCGCCGCGACCTGATCCTGCTGGCCAACCCGCTCTCCGACGAGGAGCCCGGGCTTCGCACCACCCTGCTGCCGGGGCTGCTCACCGCGCTGCGCCGGAACGTCGGACGGGGCAGCTCCGACCTCGGGCTCTTCGAGATCGGCCTGGTCTTCCGCAAGGACGGCGCGAACGCCGAGGCGTTCCTCAAGTCGCCGCGGCTGCCGGTCGACCGTCGGCCCAGCGACGAGGAGGTCGCCCAGCTGAACGCGGCCCTGCCGCGGCAGCCGCGGCGGGTGGCCACCGTCCTGGCGGGCGCCCGCGAGCGGGACGGCTGGTGGGGCAAGGGCCGCCAGGCGAGCTGGGCCGACGTGATCGAGTCGGCGCGGGTCGTCGCCGAGGCGGCCGGCGTCGAGCTGACCGTCCGGCAGGACCAGCACCTGCCCTGGCACCCGGGCCGCTGCGCCGCGCTGTACGCGGGGGAGCGGCTGGTCGGCCACGCCGGCGAGCTCCACCCGCGGGTGGTCAAGGCGATGCACCTGCCCGAGCGCACCTGCGCGATGGAGCTGGACCTGGACGAGCTGGTGGCCGACGGCACCCGGCACGTCGAGGGCCGGCACGTCTCCACCTTCCCGGTGGCCACCCAGGACGTGGCGCTGATCGTCGAGGACGCCGTCCCGGCGGCCGAGGTCGAGGCGGCGCTGCGGGCCGGGGCCGGTCCCCTGCTGGAGGCCATCCGGCTGTTCGACGTCTACCAGGGCGAGCAGCTCGGCGCCGGACGGAAGTCGCTGGCGTACTCGCTGCGGTTCCGCGCCCCGGACCGGACGCTGACGGTCGAGGAGACCACCGCCGCGCGGGACGCGGCCGTCTCGGCGGCCCGTGAGCGGGTCGGTGCCGAGATGCGGGCCTAGGACGCGCCACCGCGCCCCTGGTCCCGGCCCTTCGCGGCCGGGCCCAGGGGCGCGCCGCTTTGGGAACCCGCGGTCTTCGCGGCTAGCCTCCGACAGGTGACCAAACTGACCCGTCGTCACCTGCTCAGCGGGGCCGCCGCACTGGCCGCCGCGGGAACCCTCGCCGGCGCGGCCGGCCCGGACTCGGCGCCGGCACCGCGCGCGGCCGGCCCGAAGCTGCAAGGCGTCTGGCTGACCACCGTCGCCAACACCGACTGGCCGTCCAGACCGGGGCTCTCCGCGGCCGAGCAGCACCGCGAGCTGACCCAGTGGCTGGATCTCGCCGCCCGGCTGCGACTGAAGGCCGTCTTCCTCCAGGTGCGACCGGCCGCGGACGCCTTCTGGCCGTCCCGGTACGCCCCCTGGTCGCGCTATCTGACCGGACGTCAGGGCCAGAACCCCGGCTGGGACCCGCTCGGCACGGCCGTCCGCGAGGCGCACGCCCGCGGGCTGCAGCTGCACGCCTGGTGCAACCCGTACCGGGTGCTCAAGGGCAGCACCGACCCGAGCGGCCTCGCGCCCTCGCATCCGGCCCTGCTGCACCCCGACTGGGTGCTGCCGTACGCCGGGTCGCTGTACTTCGATCCCGGCAACCCCGAGGTGCGCGCGCATGTCGCGGCCGCGGTCACCGAGCCGCTGGCCGCCTACCCGCTGGACGGCCTGCACTTCGACGACTACTTCTACCCCTATCCGTCCGGCGGGCGGGACTTCCCGGACCAGGCCTCGTACCAGGGGTACCTCGACTCCGCCCCGGACCGTCCGCTCGCGCTCGGCGACTGGCGGCGGGCCAACACGGAGGCGCTGGTGCGCGAGGTCCGCGCGCGGGTGCGGGCCGCGCGCCCGCGTGCCGCCTTCGGCGTGAGCCCCTTCGGGGTGTGGCGCAACTCCTCGGTGGATCCGGCGGGTTCGCGCACCTCGGCCGGGGTGCAGTGCTACGACGACCTCTACGCCGACGTCCGCGGCTGGGTGCGCCGGGGGCTGCTGGACTACGTCGCCCCGCAGCTGTACTGGCCGATCGGCTTCGCGCCGGCCGACTACGCGGTGCTGGTCGACTGGTGGTCGCGGCAGGTGCGCGGCACCGCCACCCGGCTCTACGTCGGCGAGGCCGCCTACAAGGTCGGCACGGCCGGGGCCCGGCGGCCTGGCGGGACCCGGCGGAGCTGGGCCGGCATCTGGCGGTGGACGCCCGGCATCCGGAGGTGGCGGGGAACATCTGGTACAACGCGAGCGCCCTGCGGGCCGACCCGCTGGGGGTGGTCAGCCGGCTGGCGCGGTCCGGTTACCGGGCGCGCTGAGGGGGCGTCAGAACCCGTTCCCAGCAGGCGCGTTTCCGTCCGTTCGAGAGCGTTCGAATGTCAGTGGCGGGCAGTACTCTGGAAGCAGTCCGGAGAGTTCCCGGACCGGTTCAGGAGGATGCTGATGGCCCCAGCCGCAACCGCCACGACCGCCACTCCCGGCACCCTGTTCGACGCCCCCGATGTCGTGCTGTTCCGGACCCTGCCCAAGAAGCCGCTCCCGCCGGGCCGCCAGCGCGAGTGGTACGAGACCCACAACCGCCGGCTGAAGGCGATGCGCCTGGCCATCGCCCTCCTCGACGACGGGGTCTACCGCCCCGAGCAGGCCTACGACTGGCGGATACGGGAGACCGCCGCACGGATAGGCGTGCGGTGGCCGTCCGACGCCACCTGCCGCCTGGTGCGCCGCCTGATGCGGTACTGACGGCGACGCGGTGCCGACAGCGGTGCCGGGAGCCGTACCGCCAACGGTGCTGACGGCCCGTCAAGCCGCGCTGACGGCGCCGTCCGGCGCGGACGCCGACGCTCCACCCGTCGCGTCCGCGCCGTCCAGGCGGCGGTGCCGCATCACCGCCGCCGCCACGGCGGCCAGCAGGCCGGAGCCGGCCGCGACCAGGAAGGCGATCGTGAAACCGCCGTCGGTGTAGGTGAGTGCGGCCGCCCCGCCGCCTCCGGGGGCGGCCTCGATGTGCCGGTTGAGCACGGCGGTCAGCACCGCGATGGCCACCGCCGAGCCGAGGTCCCGGGCGATCCCGTTGACGCCCTCGCTGACCGCGGTCCGGTCGGCCGGCACCGCCTCCGCCACCTGCACCATGGTGGCCAGCGGGTAGAGGGCGAAGGCGATCCCGTACAGGCCGCACCAGATCAGGATCATCCAGGTCGAGCCGTGGGCGAGGGCGAGGAGGAGCAGCGAGACGCAGAGCGGCACGGTGGCGGCCAGCAGGGTGATCCGCGAGCCGCGTCGGCGGGTCAGCGCGCCGCCGAGGAGGCCCGCCACGATCGCCGTGATCCCGTACGGCAGTTGGTAGCGGGCGGCGCCCATGGCGTCCATGTGGTGCCGCATCTCCAGCAGTTCCGGGGTGAGGAAGGCGAAGCCGGAGACCGCGAAGGCGCAGAGCAGGGTGGCCAGCACCGGAAGCCGCATCTGCGGTCCGGCGACGGTGCGGACGTCGACCAGGGGGTGGTCGTTGCGCAGGGTGTGCGGGACGAAGAGGGCGACCGCGGCCGCTCCGCCGAGGTAGCAGCCGAGGGTGCCGGCCGAGGTCCAGCCCCAGACCGCGCCCTCGGTGGTGGCCAGCAGCAGCAGTCCGACCCCGCCGCCCAGCAGCGCGCTCCCCAGCAGGTCCAGACGCTGGGGGAGCCGTACCGGGGACTCGGGGACGACGGCCGCGAAGAGGACGCCCAGCACGGTCACCGCGATCACGCTGAACCAGAAGACCGCGCGGAAGCCGTAGTGGTCGATCAGCGCCCCGCCGACGAACGGCCCGAGGATCGCCGAGACGCCGAGCCCGACCGAGATCACCCCGAAGCCGAAGGGCACCAGCGGGGCCGGGAGGATGTCCCGCAGCAGCCCGTAGAGCACCGCGATCATGCCGAGGGCGACCCCCTGCAGCACCCGTCCCATCAGCAGCAGCGGAAAGTTCGGGGCGAGGGCGCAGAGCAGTGAGCCGATCGCGAAGAGCGCGCTGATGACCAGCGCGACCCGCTTCTTGCCGTGGAGATCGGCCAGCTTGCCGACGGGGGACTCCAGCACCACCCCGGTGAGGCTGACGATGGTGAGGACCCAACTGATGCTGGGGGTGTGGAAGACCGGTGCCATGAAGCGCACCGCCGGATAGACCAGGGTCAGCTCCAGCGGAATGATCAGTGAGAGCAGCAGGACCGCGCCGATCACCGTCAGCTGACGTGCCGTCGGGCGCTGCGTCCTCGCGTCGACCGCTGCCGGTTCGCGCATCGGCCCCTCCTCCGTGCCTGGTCGGCAGGTGGCAGGCTAAGCGGAATCTGACGGGTCGTCAATAAATCTTGCAGCGCCGGGAGTCGCGGACCCCCGGGCCGACGGTGGCAGACTGGAGGCGTCTCGGGAGGTGGCATCATGCAGGCGACGGTCGGAGACAAGGTGCACTTCAAGAGCCGGGCGGTCGGCATCGCCGAGCGGGTGGCCGAGATCGTCGAGGTCCACGGCCGGCACGGCGGGCCCCCCTACCTGGTCCGCTTCGAGGACGGGCATCAGACGCTGGTCTTCCCGGGGGCGGACTGCGTGGTGGAGAGCTGCCGCAGGGCCTCCGGCCAGCTGTAGGAGCGCCGGCGCCCTCGGGCCTCGGGTTCGCGCAGGCCGCCGGGCCTCGGGTTCGCTCAGGCCGCGCGGCGGCTGCCGGGGCCGCCTGCGCTGCCGTCCCCACTCCCGGCGCGGGCCGCGCCGGGGAAGGCGATCACCTGTGCCAGCCGGGCCGGCGGCGGTTCCGGCGCCGGCGCGGCCGGCGTGCCCGGACCGTCCGGGCCGCCCGGGCCCCGCCGGGGCCGTCCTCCGGCGGCCCCGCCGCGCGGGCCGCGGCGTGCGCCCGGAACTCCGCCAGCACCTCGGCGACGGACCGGGCCCACGCACGGTCCCGCCGCCCGCTCACCGCCACGCCGACCAGCACCGCGGCGGTCGGGACCAGCAGGAGCACGGCGGCGACGAGCGAGAGAAGCATCGACATCGACCGGCCCTCCCTTGACTTGACGCCGGCTCAGGAACCCGTGGCCGCGGCGGGCGCGGGCGGCGACGGGGTGGGCGTGGTCCCGCCCGCCGCCTGCTTCAGTTTCTCCGCGGCCCGCTGTGCGGCCTGCTTGGTGATCGTAGTGTCGGCGGCGTTCCACCCGATGTCGCTGTGGCCGACCACGGTGAGATTCGAGCCGACCCGGATCGCGACGAAGTCCGCCTCCACCGGCTGCCCGGACAGGGTGCCGGTCATCCTGACCGCCTTGCTCTCGTCGCCCATCGAGGCCAGCGGGAGGTCCCCGACCTTGAACGAGATCCGGCGGCCGGCCAGCGTGCCGGTGAACCCGCCGCACTTGCCGGTCAGGTCGCCGAGGCTGCTCAGCGCGCTCTTCGCGCCGTCGCCGGTGGCGGACTGGGCGAAGTTGCGGACCCAGGGGCCGAGCGGTGAGCGGCGGAAGGCGCTGGTGCCGCTGTGGGCGTGGACGTCGCCGCCGGTGCCGGGCCGCTCCACGGCGGCCAGCAGCCTGCCGCAGGTCGGGTCGGTGGTGGCGGGCATCCCGGCGGCGCCGCCGGTGGGGTCCGGGACGAAACCTGAGGGCATGTCACCGACCGCAAGCGCGGCCCGGTTCAGCATCGCGGCGGCCAGCGGCTGGGACTGCTTCGAGGAACCCCCACCGCAGCCGGCGAGCACCACCGGCAGCAGGGCGGCGGCCACGACGGCGGCGGCGCGGCATACGGCGGGGGGCGTGTGGCCGGGCATCTGGGTCTTCTTCTCCGGTGTCGGGTTCGACCGCCGAGGCGGGCGCCCCGCGGTCGCTCCCAGCCCACCACGGCCGTCCCGGCGGAGGCGGTACGACCGGGCCCGATCGGGTGGCGCAGGCCAGCGCGCCACCGACGGCCACGCCCGCTGAGGCGCGCCCCCGCCGGGGGCCGCTCTGCTGACGGCGCCGCGCTGACGCGCGCCCCCGCCGAGGCCCGCCCCGCCGAGGGCCGTCTCGCTGATGGCGCCCCGCCGAGGCCCGCCCCTGTCGAGGGCGGCCCCCGCCGACGCCCGCCCCCGCCGACGCCCGGCCCGCTGAGGGCCGTCTCGCTGATGGCGCCGCGCCGACGCCCGCCCCGCTGAGGGCCGTCTCACTGACGGCGCCGCGCTGACGCGCGCCTCCGCCGACGCCCGGCCCGCTGAGGGCCGTCTGGCTGATGGCGCCGCGCTGACGCGCGCCTCCGCCGAGGGCCGGCTTCCCCGCGCGCCGACCCGCGCCCCCGCTCACGCCCGCCCCGCTGACGGCGCCCGGTGGCGGGCCCCTTGCTCGCGTGGTCGACTCGCTCCCGGGAGGTACGCCATGTCGTCACCCGACGAATCGCCGCAGCCGCAGGAGCCCTCCGGGGCCTCCGGTCACACCGGCGCTACCGGAAGCTCGGGCCCGCCGCCCGGCCCGCCGCCCGGCCCGGCGTCCGAGTCGCCGTCCGGGCCTCCGCAGGGCCCGCCGCCCGAGTCGCCGCCGGAGTCGCCCTGGGGCGGCTCGACGCCCGGCGCCGGGCCGCTCACCGTCAGCCTGGCCGACGTCTGCTATCTGCTCACCGCGCTGCTGGGGATCGCCTGCCTCTTCCTCGGTTTCACCACGATCACCTCTGACGGCTACACCGATCTCAGCTTCTTCAACGCCCACGGCCTCCTCGGCTGGGTGCCGGCGCTGCTCTTCCTCGGTGGGCTGGCGGCGATCCGCCCAGTGCTGCCCAGCCGGGGCGCGCGGGCGGACGGCTCGCTGCCGCTGATCGCCACGGCGGCCGGAATCATCCCGTTCGCCTTCGGGGTGCTGGCCACCGACCACGGCGGCTACGGGCTGCAGACCGGCGAGACCCTGATGCTGGTCTTCGGCCTCCTCCAACTGGTCTTCGCCGCCGCCGCCCTCTACCTCCGCACGGTGACCGATCTCCGCCGCCGGAACCCCGGCTCGGGCTTCCGGTGGGGCGCGGGCCAACCGGTCCCGCCGCCCCCGCCGCCCCGCCCGCACGCTCCCCGGCGCCCGGGCGGCCCCGGGGAGCCGCCGGGCCGCGGCTGACGGCTCCGGCCCGCCGGCCGGTCGGCCGGCCGGCCGGCCGGCTCAGCCGACCCCGGTGACCTGGAGCGCGGTCGTCCAGTCGGTGCGTATCGCGGACCGCGCCGCCGACAGCGTGATGGTCCCGGCGCACACCGCGTTCTTCAGCTTCGTCTCCACGCCGTCCTTGGTGTACGAGGTCTGCGTGCCGTAGTGCGGCTCCGGCCACAGGTTCCCCGGATCGCGCGGCGAACCGCCGAGCTCAAGCGGCACGAGGTGGTCCTCCTCGTAGTCCGACATGCTGGTGTCGGAGTAGCCGTAGTCGGTGATCCCCTGCTCCTTGAGGGGGTTGGTGTAGGTGGTCGGCGGACGCACGGTGGTCGTCCAGCCCGACACGCATATCGTCGACCCTATGGTCGCCTGCGTGACGTCCGGGTTGTACGAGCCCGGCGTGCAGACCGGGTCGGGCAGCGGCAGGTAGGACTGCGAGCAGGTGGCGGCGTGGGCGGTGCCGCCGGCGGCACCGACGACGAGACAGCCCAGGGTGAGGGCGAGGGTTCCGGCGGACGCGAGGGCACGGTGGGCGATACGCATCGGGGCTCCTTGGTCGGCCCGGCAAGGGGGGCATCCCTTGACGTGGCCAGGCCATGGAACCGGAGTCCACGCTACGCGGGTAGACCGCAGTCATGAA
Organism: Phaeacidiphilus oryzae TH49; assembly: GCF_000744815.1. Classification (NCBI taxonomy): domain Bacteria; kingdom Bacillati; phylum Actinomycetota; class Actinomycetes; order Kitasatosporales; family Streptomycetaceae; genus Phaeacidiphilus; species Phaeacidiphilus oryzae. The sequence goes on along the minus strand of NZ_JQMQ01000005.1, from coordinate 1,028,415 downwards.
CTTGTCATTTCTGAGACATGACAGCCCGGGGGACCGACCCGCGACAGACGAGCGCGGCCGGACCCGATCGGGCCCGGCCGCGCTCACGGAGCGTCAGGAGTACTGGTAGAACCCCCGGCTGGACTTCCGGCCCAGCAGCCCCGCGTCGACCATCCGCTGGAGCAGCGGGGGAGCGGCGTACAGCGGCTCCTTGTACTCGTGGTACATCGACTCGGCGATCGAGACCAGGGTGTCCAGACCGATCAGGTCGCAGAGGCGGAGCGGGCCCATCGGGTGGGCGCAGCCGGCCTCCATCCCCTTGTCGATGTCCTCCGCCGTGGCGACGCCGGACTCGAACATCCGCACCGCCGACAGCAGGTACGGCACCAGCAGGGCGTTCACCACGAAGCCCGCCCGGTCCCGGGCCCGGATCGGGTCCTTGCCCAGGGCGTCCCGGGCGAAGGCCTCGGTGCGGGCCAGGGTCTCGGCCGAGGTGGTCAGCGTGGGCACGATCTCGACCAGCGACTGGACCGGCGCCGGATTGAAGAAGTGCAGCCCCAGTACCTGCTCCGGGCGCACCGTCGCGGAGGCCAGCTTCACGATCGGGATCGAGGAGGTGTTGGAGGCGAGGACCGCGTCCCGCCGCTCGACCACCTGGTCCAGGGTCTGGAAGATCTGGGTCTTGATGTCCTCGCGCTCCGCGACCGCCTCGACCACCAGGTCGCGGTCGGCGAACTCGCCGAGGTCGGTGGTGAAGGTCATCCGCTCCAGCGCGGAGTCCCGCTCCGCCTCGGAGATCTTGCCCCGGCGGAGCGCCGTGTCCAGCGAGGAGGTGATCCGGGTGCGGCCCAGCTCCAGCGCCTCGCCGTCGGCCTCGGAGATCCGGACGTCCAGACCGGACCGGGCGAACACCTCGGCGATGCCGGACCCCATCAGGCCGCAGCCGACCACCCCTACCCGTGCGATATCGCTCACGCTTTCGCCTTTCACGTCGTCCATGGGCCGTCCGAACTTCGCGTCGCCCCGGTCGGGGGACGCCCCGACGTTACTCCGCCTGGGGGGTGTTTCCCCAGGTGGGCTGCGAGGACGAGCGGCATCGGCGTGTCAGCCGGGTTCTGGGACCGGTCATCAGATCATGACATCATGCGCAAAACGCCCGCCCTTGTGGTCCTGCCGGCCGGAGCCGCACTGTGCGCCACGGCCCTGCTCGGCTCCTGCGCCGCGCCGACCGATTCCGCGGTACCGCACCCGAGCAGTTCCTTCAGCCTGCCGCTGACCGCGGACGTGCAGACCGGCGGCGGGGGAGGGGGCAGCGGCGGCGGAGGGGGCGGCGCGGCCTCCCCGGGGGTCGGGGCGCCGCGGACCACCAAGCCGTTCTCCATGGTCGGCGTGGTCTGGAACGACGCGACCGAGCCGCTGGGCGCCACCGTCCGGGTGCGCACCCACCACCGGGCCGGCGCCTGGTCCGGCTGGCTCACCCTGGACACCACCGACGCGGACACCCCGAGCCCCGCCGCCAACGGCGGGCGCGCCGCGCTCGGCGGCACCCCGCCGCTGTGGGTCGGGCCCTCCGACGGGGTGCAGGTGGACGTCGAACCCGACCGGCTCTCCCAGGCCCGCCAGCCGGTGAAGGACGGCACGCCGCTGGCCGCCTCGCTGCCCTCCTCGGTGCAGCCGCTGCCCGCCGGACTGCGTCTTGAGCTGGTCGACGGCGGCCAGGGCGGCGACGGCAGCGGGACCCTCACCGCCGGTTCGGCGGGCGCGAGCGGCCGGCCGTACGCGGGCCCGTACCGGGCGGTCGAGCCGCAGATCGTGCCGCGCTCGGTCTGGCAGCCGGACAGCCCGCCGCCGGACACCCCGATCCAGTACGCGGACGTGGTGCGCGCGATCTTCATCCATCACACCGACAGCGGCAACGGCTACGACTGCCGGCAGACCCCCGAGGTGATCAGGTCGATCGAGGAGTACCACGTCAAGGACCGGGCCTATGACGACATCGGCTACAACTTCCTGGTGGACCGCTGCGGCACCGTCTACGAGGGGCGGCCCGGCGGGGTCGCCCGGCCGGTGATCGGCGCCCACACCCTGGGCTTCAACATCGGCACCGCCGGGATCGCCGCGATCGGCAGCTTCCCTGAGGGCGTGAGCGTGCCCAAGCCGATGCTGGAGGCCATCGAAAGGCTGATCGCCTGGAAGCTCGGCCTGGCCGGCATCGACCCGCGCGGCACCGTCCGCCTCACCTCCTCGGACGACGGGGCGCGGGTCCCCAAGGGGCAGAGCAAGGTCTTCAACACCGTCTCCGGACACCGGGACGGCGGCTGGACCTTCTGCCCCGGCGGTGGCCTGTACGCGGACCTCCCGCAGATCCGCGCGGCGGCCGCGAGACTCCAGGGGCGAACCGGGCAGTGACCCTCTCCGGCGGCGGGCCGGGGTTACCGGTACGGCGGGCCGTGGCTCGCCACCAGCCTCCGCTGCGCGGTCAAGCCCGAGGCCGGTCGGACGGCCGCCGCGCGGTGACCTGACGCGGGCTCAGGAGTTCGGTACCGCGTCGGCCTCCGGGGACGGGACCGGCCGTGGTGGCCGCTGCCGGGCGGTGGCCCGGGCCAGCAGTGGTTGCAGTGCGGCCAGGAGGAGGGCGGCGGTGGCCGCCACGGTCCACAGCGCGGCGGCGCCGAGGTGCTGGAGCAGCTGGGTGCCGGCCAGCGGAGCGACCACGGCGGCCACTCCCCAGCTGGTGCCGAAGACGGCCAGGTAGCGGCCGGTCGCGCCGGGCGGGGCGAGATCGGCCGCCGCCGCGTACAGCCGCCCCATCAGCAGGAGGTCGCCCAGGCTCCAGGCGACGGTCGGTGCGATGAAGGCCGCCGGGGAGTGCGCCGGGGCGCAGCCGGCCAGGCCGAGGGCGAAGAGGGTGAAGCCCAGGGCGAGGGCGCGCGGCCCGGACAGCGCGGGCAGCGGCCCGCGGCGCAGCAGCGGCTGGCCGGCGACGGTGGTCAGCGCCGAGACGGTGAAGAGGAGCCCGGCGTCGGCCGGGGGCATCCCGCGGTCCGCCACGACCAGTGGGAGGACGGTCAGCACCAGGGTGTAGAGCACGGCGAAGCCGGTGCCGGAGGCGAGCACGGCCAGCAGGGCACGGTCCCGCCAGGCGGCCACCGGAACGGCGGACGGCGGCCGGTCCGGCCCCGGCCCCGGCCGAAGGCGGCCGGAATCCGGCGTCCGCGGCGTATCGGCGGGCAGCACCAGGCGTACCACCAGGGCGCAGAGGAGGCAGGTGGCGGCGTCGACCACGAACAGCAGGCGGAGGTCCCAGCGGCCCAGTGCAGCGGCGATCAGGCCGGCGGCCATGCCGGCCGCGGCCAGTGCCGCGCTCAGCAGGCTGAAGGCGCGGGGGCGCTGGGCGGGCGGCACCGCGTCGGCGATCATCGCTTGACTGGGCGGCTCGTACAGCTCGAAGGCCAGGCCGAGGAGGACCGCGAAGACGGCCAGCCAGGCCAGTCCGCCGGCCGCGGCGATGCCGAGCTGGGCGAGGGCGCAGCCGACCAGGCCCAGCACGATCGTCCGGCGCCTGCCGAGCCGGTCCGCGAGGCGCCCGCCGGCCAGCCGGGAGGGAATGGTGGCCAGTCCGAACCCGGCCGAGACGCAGCCTGCGGTCGCCGCACTGGCCCCGAAGCCGGTGGTGGCCAGCACGGTGAGGAAGGAGAAGGAGAACGCGCCCAGCCGGTTCACCGCCCGGGCCAGGACCAGCAGCCACACCGTGCGCGGCAGGCGTTGCACGAGACCCCCTTCGTCACCGGCGAATCGGATATCGTCGGTGACGCCAGTCTGAACCGGAAGGGGTGACCGGTCAAGTGATGTTCGACAGTCACATGGCGCTGCTGCTGGACGCGGCCGCCGCGCTCGTCAACGCGCTGACCGACGGCGGCAGTCACGGCCGCCCCTATCGCGCGCCGCGCGGCGCGGACCTGCCGGCCGCGGTCGCCGCCGCGCTGCCCGAACCCAGCCGGCCGGCCGGGCCGATCGCCCGCGCGGACGCCGACTACCTGGCCCGCGAGGCACTGCGGATGCGCGCCGTCTTCGAGGCCGTGGACGAGGAGCGCTACGACGACGCGGCCGAGGCGCTGAACGGCATGCTGCGCGGGACCGGCGCCCGGCCGCAGCTGGACCGGGCGCCCGGCGAACCGTGGCAGGTCCACTTCCACGGCGCCGAGGACTCGGTCGGCGTGGGGTGGAGCGCCGGCTGCGCCACCGCCCTCGCGCTGGCCGTGGGCAGCGAGCTGGCCGCCCGGCTCGGGGTGTGCCGGGCGCCGGGCTGCGACCGGGTCTACGTCGACACCTCGCGCAACGCGGCCCGGCAGTTCTGCTCCACCGCCTGCCAGAGCCGGGTGAAGGCCGCCGCCTTCCGCGCCCGCCGGGCCGGCGGCCGCGGCCGCCAGAAGGCGTGAACCCGGCCGCAGGAGGCGTGAATCCGGCCGCTAGGAACCGCTCGTCAGGACGGCGAAGATCCCCCGCACCCGGCCGCCGTCCGGCGCCCGCCAGGCGCCCGCCACATGGCCGGCCGCCCCCGCCGGCGGGACCGGCTCGCCGTCCGCGACGGGTCGCAGGACCCGCGGCAGCCGAAGGGTGACGCCCGGCGCGAGCGGCACCTCGGTCGCCTCGCGGCTGTCCGTCGCCTTCGCCGCCGCCGTCGCCGGGTCCGCGGCGGCGAGTCCCCGTCCGGAGTACGAGCGGACCACCTCGTGGTCCAGGGTGTGGCTGACCCCCTGGGCCTGGGCCGCCGCCCGGCCCTCGATCAGCGCCGCCAACTCGGCGACCAGCACCGGGTCGTGGCATCCGTCGTAGGCCCACCGCGGGCCCAGCACACCGTGCTCCATGGTGCCGACGAGCGCCTCCTCGGCCCCGGCCAGCGGCGCACCGCGATAGGTCAGCGGCACCAGGTAGTCGGTCGGCTCCGCGCCGGAGGAGTCGCGGGCCACCATGAACTCGATCCCGACCTCGCCCTGGGGGTCGTCCAGCCGGAAGCCGCCCGCCTTCACCAGCTCAGGTTCCCCGGGGCCGCCCAGGTACCAGTCCCGGGAGGGGAGCCAGGCGGTGAGCAGCTCCAACTTGCCCGGCGTCACAGTGGTGTTGCTGTGGATCACGGCCATCAGGGGTCCCTCCCGCGCGCTGGTCTCGTCGATCGCATTCTGCCGCACCGCCCGGAGCCGGCCGGCGGCTTCGCTCAGGCCAGCGTCTCGCCGCCGTCGACGGTGATGATCTGGCCGGTCAGATAGTTGTCGGCCATCAGGAACAGCGCCGCGGCGGCGGCCTCCTCGGCGGTGCCGAAGCGGCCGAGGGGGGCGGAGGAGCCGGCGGCGGCGATCGCCTCGTCCGAGCCGTGGCCGGGGAGCGAGCGGAGGAGCGGGGTGTCGATCCGTCCGTAGCGGATGGCGTTGACCCGGCGCCTGGTGGGGGCGAGCTCGACGGCGAGGGCCCGGGTGAGGGTCTCCACGGCGCCGGCGGCCGCCAGCGGTGCCGTCATCCCGGGGTACGGCCTGGCGACCAGGATTCCCGAGCTGAAGGTGAGCGAGCCGCTCGCGGGGAGCCGGGTCGCCGCCGCCCGGGCCGCGGCGAAGGCGGCCTGCAGGCGGTCGCCGAGGGTGGCGCCGACGCTCTCGGGGGACAGTTCGGCCACCGGGCCGCCGCCGCTGGGACTGCCCGCGGTGAGGTAGATGTGGTCGATCCGGCCCGCGCGCTCGAAGGCCTCGTCGAGGACGGACTCGTCCTGGCCGTCTCCGGCCACGGTCAGTACGGCGTCGTCCGCGGCCTTGGCCGGGCCGGCGTCCCGAACCCGGGCCGCGGCCGCCTTCAGCCGCTCGGGGTCGCGGCCGACCAGCACGACCCGGGCGCCGACCGAGCGCAGCAGCAGCCCCGCCGCCAGGCCGATCCCGGAGCTGCCGCCGACCAGGAGGGCGGTGCTGCCGGCGAGGGCGCTGGGCAGGGGGAGGGTGGTGGGAACGGCGTCGGGAACGGCGGCGGGGGTGCTCATGGCGGGCCTCTCGGGGGATGCGGAGCCGAAATAAACCAGCTGGTTGTTTTACTCGCGCCTCCGAGGGTGCCCGTTTCCCTTCCCGGAGTCAACCGGATGGTTTAATTCACTCATGGCCTATGACGCGGAGGACACCCGGCGGCGGATCTTCGAGGCCGCCGCCGCCGAGTTCGCCGAGCACGGCCTGGCGGGCGCCCGGGTGGAGCGGATCGCGACCGCCGCCCGGGCCAACAAGCAGGCGATCTACCTCTACTTCGGCGGCAAGGAGCAGCTCTTCGCGGCCGTCCTCCGGGCGAAGATGGCGGAGGTCCAGGTCTCCGTCTCGGTCGACCCGGACGCCGTGGCCGAGTCGGTCGGCCAGCTCTTCGACTGGTATCAGGAGCACCCGGAGCTGATCAGGCTGCTGCTCTGGGAGGCGCTCGAGGCCGGCGGCGGCCTCGGCGAGGGCGAGGAGGAGCGCCGCGGCGCCTTCCGCGAGAAGGTCCGGCACCTGGTGGACGGCGGGGTGGGCGAAGGCCTCCCGGAGGAGCGGCGGGTCCGCGCGGGGCAGGATCTCCTCTTCACCCTGATGGGCCTGATCGCCTGGAACTTCGCGGTGCCCGGCATGTGCCGGATGATGCTGGACGAGGAGACCGAGCGGGCGGCGCTGGCCCGCCGCCGCGAGACGGTGATCCGTACTGCCCGCGCCCTCGCCGCCGGCGCGGCCTGATCCTTCCCTTCCCGGCACTGCCCTGCCCGCTTCGGCTTCCGCTGACCGCCCTTATCGTTGTTGCATGAATTTTCTTTGCTCCGTATAGTCATGCTGGTACGGAGGAGGAGATCAGGGCATGGCTTATCGGGCGGCAGTGGCCGGGGCGAGCGGGTACGCGGGCGGCGAGGTGCTGCGGCTGCTGCTCCAGCATCCGGAGATCGAGATCGGAGCGGTGACCGCGGGATCGAACGCCGGGTCCCGCCTGGGCGCGCTCCAGCCGCATCTGGCGCCGCTCGCCGACCGGATCCTCGGCGAGACCACCGCCGAGACGCTGGCCGGCCACGACGTGGTCTTCCTGGCGCTGCCGCACGGGCAGTCCGCCGCCGTCGCCGAACAACTCGGCCCGGATGTGCTGGTGGTGGACTGCGGGGCGGACTTCCGCCTGGAGGACCCGGCCGCCTGGGAGCGGTTCTACGGCTCCGCCCACGCCGGCACCTGGCCGTACGGGCTGCCCGAGCTGCCCGGGGCGCGCGAGCGGCTGGCCGGCAGCAGGCGGATCGCCGTGCCCGGCTGCTACCCGACGGCCGTCAGCCTGGCCCTCTTCCCGGCCTACGCGGCCGGGCTCGCCGAGCCGCAGGCCGTCGTGGTGGCCGCCTCCGGCACCTCCGGCGCCGGCAAGTCGGCCAAGCCGCACCTGCTGGGCAGCGAGGTGATGGGGTCGATGAGCCCGTACGGCGTCGGCGGGGTGCACCGGCACACCCCGGAGATGCAGCAGAACCTCTCCGCCGTGGCCGGGGAGCCGGTCGCGGTCTCCTTCACCCCCACCCTGGCGCCGATGCCGCGCGGCATCCTCGCCACCTGTTCGGCCCAGGCGCGCCCCGGCACCACCGCGGAAAGCCTCCGCGCCGCGTACCAGAAGGTCTACGGGGACGAGGAGTTCGTCAGCCTGCTGCCCGAGGGGCAGTGGCCGGCGACCGCCGCCGTCTACGGCGCCAACACCGTCCAGGTGCAGGTCGCCCTGGACGAGTCGGTCGGCCGGATCATCGTGATCAGCGCCATCGACAACCTGACCAAGGGCACCGCCGGCGGGGCGGTGCAGAGCATGAACCTGGCCCTGGGGCTGCCCGAGGGCCTCGGCCTCCCGAAGATCGGAGTCGCACCGTGAGCGAGCCCAGCGCCGATACCCAGAGCGCGGACAGCAGCGCAGCAGAGCAGGCCGCCGGGGTCGGCGTCACCGCCGCTCGCGGGTTCCGCGCCGCCGGAGTGGCCGCCGGGCTCAAGGAGTCCGGGGCCCCGGACCTCGCCCTGGTGGTCAACGACGGCCCGCTGCACGCCGCGGCCGGGGTCTTCACCTCCAACCGGGTGCAGGCCGCCCCGGTGAAGTGGTCCCAGCAGGTGCTGAAGACCGGCGAGTTGGCGGCCGTGGTGCTCAACTCCGGTGGCGCCAACGCCTGTACGGGCGCGCCGGGCTTCCAGGACACCCACGCCACCGCCGAGAAGACCGCCGAGGCGCTCGGCGTCGGCGCGGCCGAGGTGGCCGTCTGCTCCACCGGGTTGATCGGCGTCCGGCTGCCGATGGACAGGCTGCAGCCCGGCGTCGACGCGGCGGTCGCCGAGCTGTCCGAGGACGGGGGCGACGCGGCGGCGATCGCCATCAAGACCACCGACACCGTGCAGAAGACCGCCGTGGTGCGCGGTGAGGGCTGGACCGTCGGCGGGATGGCCAAGGGCGCCGGGATGCTCGCCCCGGGCCTGGCCACCATGCTGGTGGTGCTCACCACGGACGCCTGCGTCGAGGGCCCCGAGCTGGACGGCTTCCTCCGCGCCGCCACCCGCACCACCTTCGACCGGGTGGACTCGGACGGCTGCATGTCGACCAACGACACCGTGCTGCTGATGGCCTCCGGCGCCTCCGGGGTGGTCCCGGACACCGGCTCTTTCGCCGACGCCGTCACCGCTGTCTGCGCCGACCTGGCCCGCCAGCTGATCGGCGACGCCGAGGGCGCGTCCAAGGACATCCGGATCGACATCGTGAACGCGGCCACCGAGGACGAGGCGGTCACCGTCGCCCGTTCGATCGCCCGCAACAACCTGCTGAAGTGCGCCATCCACGGCGAGGACCCCAACTGGGGCCGGGTGCTCTCGGCGATCGGCACCACGGACGCCGCCTTCGACCCGGACGCGCTGGACGTGGCGATCAACGGGGTCTGGGTCTGCAAGGGCGGCTCGGTCGGCGAGGACCGGGAGCTGGTCGACATGTCCGGCCGGGAGGTCGTGATCACCGCCGACCTCCACGCCGGCACCGCCGGGGCCACCGTCTGGACCAACGACCTGACGGCCGACTACGTCCACGAGAACAGCGCGTACTCGTCCTGAGGCCGCCGGCACACACGTTTTGAGGGTTTGAGGGAGCGTCGGAGAACGTGAACACCGAGCCGGCCGGAGCCGGCGCCCGGAACCATACCGCCCTGCCCAAGGCGCGCACGCTGATCGAGGCGCTGCCCTGGCTGGAGCGCTTCCACGGCAAGACCGTGGTGATCAAGTTCGGCGGCAACGCCATGGTGGACGAGGCCCTGCAGGCCGCGTTCGCCCAGGACGTGGTCTTCCTGCGGTACGCCGGGCTGCGCCCGGTCGTGGTGCACGGCGGGGGCCCGCAGATCAACGCCCACCTGGAGAGGCTCGGCCTGGAGACCAGCCGGGTCGCCGGCCTGCGGGTCACCACCCCGGAGACCATGGACGTGGTCCGGATGGTGCTGGCCGGCCAGGTCCAGCGTGAGCTGGTCGGGCTGCTCAACGCGCACGGCCCGTTCGCCGTCGGGATGACCGGCGAGGACGCCCACACCATGACCGCGGTCAAGCACTTCGCCACGGTGGACGGCGAGCGGGTGGACATCGGCCTGGTCGGCGAGGTGGACAAGGTCGACCCGGGGGCGGTCAACGCCCTGCTGGAGGACGGCCGGATCCCGGTGATCTCCTCGATCGCGCGGGCCGACGACGGGCACGTCTACAACATCAACGCGGACACCGCGGCCGCCGCGCTGGCGGTCGCCCTCGGCGCCGAGAAGCTGGTCGTCCTCACCGACGTGGAGGGCCTCTACGCGGACTGGCCGGCCAGCGACGACGTGATCAGCCGGCTCAGCGCGAGCGAGCTGGAGGAGCTGCTGCCCGGGCTGGCCAGCGGGATGGTCCCGAAGATGGAGGGCTGCCTCCGCGCCGTCCGCGAGGGCGTCCGCACCGCGCACGTGCTGGACGGCCGGGTGCCGCACGCGCTGCTGCTGGAGGTCTTCACGGACGAGGGCATCGGCACCATGGTCGTCCCGGACGAAGAGCCGCTGGAATCGAAGAAGCTGCTGGGGGAGTAGGACGATGACGGGCAATCAGGAACTCACGCAGCGCTGGCAGCAGTCGCTGATGAACAACTACGGCACCCCGCGGATCCCGCTGGCCAGGGGCGAGGGCGCGCACGTCTGGGACGCCGACGGCAAGCGGTACACCGACCTGGTCGCCGGGATCGCGGTCAACGCGCTGGGCCACGGCCACCCGGCGGTGGTGGGGGCGGTCACCGAGCAGATCAACACCCTCGGCCACGTCTCCAACCTGTTCATCGCCGAGCCGCCGGTGCGGCTCTCCGAGCGGCTGCTGGAGCTGTTCGGCCGCCCGGGCCGGGTCTTCTTCTGCAACTCCGGTGCCGAGGCCAACGAGGGGGCGTTCAAGATCGGCCGGCTGACCGGGCGCCGGCACATGGTCGCCACCACCGGCGGCTTCCACGGCCGGACCATGGGCGCCCTGTCGCTGACCGGCCAGCCCGGCAAGCAGGACGGCTTCGCCCCGCTGCCCGGGGACGTCGAGTTCGTCCCGTACGGGGACGTGGAGGCGCTGCGGGCGGCGGTGACCGAGGAGACCGCGTTCTTCATCGTCGAGCCGGTGCAGGGCGAGAACGGGGCGGTCCCCGCCCCGGACGGCTATCTGGAGGCGGCCCGGGAGATCACCCGGGCCAAGGGCGCCCTGCTGGTCGTCGACGAGGTGCAGACCGGGATCGGCCGGACCGGCCACTGGTTCGCCCACCAGGCGGCGGGCATCGAGCCGGATGTGGTCACCCTGGCCAAGGGCCTCGGCGGCGGGCTGCCGATCGGCGCCACGGTCGCCTTCGGGGCCGCCGCCGAACTGCTCCAGCCGGGGCAGCACGGCACCACCTTCGGGGGAAACCCGGTCTGCTGCGCGGCCGGGCTCGCGGTCCTCGACACCATCGCCCAGGACGGGCTGCTGGACCACGTCAAGCGGGTCGGCGAGCGGCTGCGCTCCGGGATCGAGTCGATCGGGGATCCGCTGGTCGCCCGGGTGCGCGGGACGGGGCTGCTGCTGGGTATCGTTCTCACCGAACCCCTCGCGCCCCAGGTGCAGGCCGCCGCCCAGCGGGCCGGCTTCCTGGTCAACGCCACCGGGCCGGATCTGGTCCGGCTGGTGCCGCCGCTGACCCTCCCCGAGGTGGACGCGGACGCGTTCCTCGCGGTGCTGCCGGGAATCCTCCGCTCGGTGCGGGAAGCGGGGGCCTGAGCCGGCCGCCCGCCGGGCCCGCCGTCGCACCGCCCGCCCGCCGATCCCTCCAGAGGAGCCCGATGACCGAGCCCCACCCGCACGCCCAGGTCCCGCAGACGCGTACCGCGCGCCACCGCCGGATCGTGGAGCTGCTGACCCGTCAGCCCGTCCGCTCGCAGAGCCAGTTGGCGAAGCTGCTGGCGGACGACGGGCTGACGGTCACCCAGGCCACCCTCTCCCGGGACCTGGACGAGCTGGGCGCGGTCAAGATCCGGGACAACGACGGCGCGCTGATCTACGCCGTCCCCGGCGAGGGCGGCGACCGGACGCCGCGGGCGCCGCTGGGGGAGTCGGCGACGGAGGCGCGGATGGCGCGGCTGGCGGGCGAGCTGCTGGTCTCCGCGACGCCGTCGGCGAACCTGGTCGTGCTGCGGACGCCGCCGGGGGCCGCGCAGTTCCTGGCCTCGGCGATCGACGCGGCGGAGGTGGAGGAGATCATCGGCACCATCGCCGGAGACGACACCGTCCTCCTCATCTCCCGCGACCCGGACGGCGGCGACGCGCTGGCCGCCCATCTCATGCTGCTGGCCCAGACGAAGCGCTTGTAGCGCCGCGGCCGCCGCGCCCGCCAGGGGCCCCGGGAACCGCGCGGCCGGCGCCGCACTCCGCACTCCGCCTGCGGCGCCGGCGCGATCGGGGAGCGGTCAGTCCGCCGCGGGCCGCTTGGCGGGGTCGCCGTCGGTCCGCATCCGGGCGATCGAGTAGACCGCACCGGCCAGCGCCAGGTCGGAGAGGAGCATGAAGCCGATCGCGTACGAGCTCTTGGCGCTGTAGATGGCGCCCATCACCAGCGGCGGCACGAAGCCGCCGAGGCCGCCGACGGCGCCGACGATGCCGGTCACCGAGCCCACCTGCTGGACCGGCGTCACCCGGGAGACCAGCGCGAAGACCGAGCCGGAGGTGCAGCCCAGGCCGGCCGCCATGCACAGCAGGAAGACCGTGCCGCCGGGGTAGAGGTGCGGGTCGAAGGACTGCAGCACCGCCATGGTCCCGGCGAACGCCAGCGCCGCGCAGCTCACCACGGCCGGGTGGACGCGGTCCGAGAGCCAGCCGCCGAAGGGCCGGAAGATCACTGTGACCAGCGCGAACCCGGCGGCCTTGGTGCCCGCGTCGGTGGGGCTGAGGTGGTACCAGGTCTTGAGGTACGTCGGCAGGTAGACGCCGAAGGCGACCACGCCGCCGAAACCGATCGCGTACAGCGCGGACAGTTCCCAGGTGACCCGGATCCGGCCGGCCGCGGCCAGCCGGGCGCCCAGCGGCTTGGTCGGCATCACCCGGTCCGGGTTGTCCCGGATCAGCAGCACGGCGAGGACGCAGAACGCCGCGATGGCGCAGGCCACCACGATGTAGGGGAGGTTGACGCCGTCCTTGTACAGCCGGGGGCTGAAGTAGCCGGAGAGGGCCGTACCGCCCATGCCCATCCCGAAGACGCCCAGCGCGAAGCCGCGCTTCGCCGGCGGGAACCAGGAGTTGACCAGAGGGATGCCGATGGCGAAGGTGGTGCCGCCCAGGCCGAGGACGAAGCCGACCAGGCAGAGCGCCCAGTAGGAGTGGGCGGCCGGGATCAGCAGCAGCACCGGAATGATGGTCAGCGCGCTGACCAGCGGGAACATCACCCGGGCACCCAGCTTGTCGGTGAGCGCGCCGACCGGGACCCGGCCCAGCGAGCCGACCAGCACCGGAATGGCCACCAGCACCGACTGGGCGAAGGAGCTGAAGCCCAGCCTGCTCTGGAAGTCGCCGGCCAGCGGCGCGATCAGGTTCCAGGCCCAGAAGGTGAGCGCGAAGCCGACGGTGGCCACCACCAGGTTGATGTAGGCCGCGGCCGGCACCCGCTCGCCCGGCCGGTGCCGCCCGCCGGACATGGCCCCTCCGCGGGCGGTGACCGAGGCCGGGGCGTTCTCGCTGGTGGGAGTGACCGGTGGGGCGGTCGGCCGGCCGGCGGGGGTGTCCGTGCGGTGTTCCGGAGACTCGGTCGACACCTGGGACCTCCGTTTCCAGGGCTGCTTGGTATCCCCATGACGCTATGAGTGCACCGTCTCGGCCTGCTGTGCAGCTGGGGCCATTCGGCTCATGTGGTTGGGCTGAACGGGCCGCTTCGCTGATCGGTTCGGCCCGGGATCCTGACGGGCGGAGGGATCGGAACGATCCTGGATGACTGGTTGTCAGCCCGGTGGGCGGGGCCCGGCCGGACCCGGTGGGGCGGCTCGCGGAACGGCCGGCCGGACGAGGAGGTGCTGTGGAGCAGCGGGTGCCAGCGGAAGGGTCCGGAGCGGGCGCATCGGCGGTGGGGGAAGCGGCGGCGGGCGGAGCGGCGGCGGGCGGAGCGCCAGGCCCGGCCACAGACGGCCCGGTGGAGGACGCCCTGCTGAAGCTGGGCTCGGCCTTCCGCCGGTCGGGGACGCGGACCGCGCCCGACCTCCGGGCGCTGTTCCGGCAGGGCGGCCGCGAGGGCGACGTCTTCTACCGGGACCGGTGGAGCCACGACAAGGTCGTGAACTCCACCCACGGGGTGAACTGCACCGGCTCCTGCCGCTGGAAGGTCTACGTCAAGGACGGGATCATCACCTGGGAGACCCAGGAGACCGACTACCCCTCGGTCGGCCCGGACCGGCCCGAGTACGAGCCGCGCGGCTGCCCGCGCGGGGCCGCCTTCTCCTGGTACACCTACTCGCCGACCCGGGTCCGCTACCCGTACGTCCGCGGCGAGCTGCTGCGGATGTTCCGGGAGGCCCGGCGGCGCCACGGCGGGGACGCCGTGGAGGCCTGGGCGGAGATCCAGGAGGATCCGCAGCGCCGCCGCTCCTACCAGCGGACCCGCGGCAAGGGCGGCCTGGTGCGGGCGAGTTGGGACGAGGCGCTGGACATCGCGGCGGCCGCGCACGTCCACACCATCAAGCGCTGGGGCCCGGACCGGATCGCCGGCTTCTCGCCGATCCCCGCGATGTCGATGGTCTCGCACGCGGCCGGGGCCCGGTTCATGTCGCTGATCGGCGGCTCCATGCTGTCCTTCTACGACTGGTACGCCGACCTGCCGGTGGCCTCCCCGCAGGTCTTCGGCGACCAGACGGACGTCCCCGAGTCGGGGGACTGGTGGGACGCGGCCTACCTGATGATGTGGGGGTCCAACGTCCCGGTCACCCGGACCCCGGACGCCCACTGGATGGCCGAGGCGCGCTACCGCGGCCAGAAGGTGGTGGCGGTCTCCCCGGACTACGCGGACAACACCAAGTTCGCCGACGAGTGGATGCACCCCCACCCCGGCACGGACGCGGCGCTGGCCATGGCGATGGGCCACGTCATCCTGCGGGAGTTCTTCACGGAGCGCCAGGTCCCCTTCTTCCAGGACTATGTGAAGCGCTACACCGACCTGCCCTTCCTGGTCACCCTGGAACCGCGGGAGGGCGGCGGCTTCACCGCCGGGAAATTCCTGCGGGCCACCGACCTCGGCGGACCCGACGCCTCGGCGGAGGGCGCGGACTGGAAGACCGTGCTGCTGGACGAGCGGACCGGCCGCCCGGTGGTGCCCAACGGCTCACTCGGCTTCCGCTGGACGGAGACGGGCAAGGGCAACTGGAACCTCGAACTCGGCGATGTGGCACCGAGGTTGAGCCTCCACGGCGCTCCCGGCGCGGAACCCGCCGAGGTGCTGCTCAACCGCTTCGACTCGGCGGACGGCTCCGGCGCGGTCCTCCGCCGGGGGGTGCCGGCCCGCCGGGTGACCCCTGGCGGACCGCTGGTGACCACCGTCTTCGACCTGCTGCTCGCCCAGTACGGGGTGGGCCGGGAGGGCCTGCCGGGCGAATGGCCGACCGGCTACCTCGATCCGCGGCAGCCCGGAACGCCCGCCTGGCAGGAGGCCATCACCTCGGTGCCGGCGGCCCAGGTGGTGCGGGTGGCCCAGGAGTTCGCGGAGACCGCGGAGAAGTCGCGGGGCCGCTGCATGATCCTGATGGGCGCCGGCACCAACCACTGGTTCCACTCCGAGACCATCTACCGCACCTTCCTCGCCCTCCTCCAGCTCACCGGCTGCCAGGGCCGCAACGGGGGCGGCTGGGCGCACTACGTCGGCCAGGAGAAGTGCCGTCCGGTGACCGGCTGGGCCACCCTGGCCGCCGCCCTGGACTGGTCCCGCCCGCCGCGCCAGGCGATCGGCACCGGCTACTGGTTCCTCCACACCGACCAGTGGCGCTACGACCAGTTCTCCGCGGACGCCCTGGCCGGGGCGCTCGGCAGCGGCCGCTGGTCCGGGATGGCCGCCGCGGACGTGCTGGCCCAGGCCACCCGGATGGGCTGGATGCCCTCCTACCCGACCTTCGACCGCAACCCGCTGGACCTCGCCGACGAGGCGCTGGCCGCCTCCAGGGAGAACCCGGGCGGCCATGTGGTCGGCGAACTCGCCGCTGGACGGCTGGGGTTCGCCGGCGAGGACCCGGACGCGTCGGAGAACTGGCCGCGGGTGCTCACCTGCTGGCGGGCCAATCTGCTGGGCTCCTCCGCCAAGGGCGCCGAGTACTTCCAGCGCCATCTGCTGGGCACCGAGAGCGCGGTGACGGCCCGGGAGACCCCGGAGGAGCTGCGGCCGAGGGACGTCCGCTGGCGGCCGGAGGCCCCCGAGGGCAAGCTCGACCTGCTGGTCTCGGTGGACTTCCGGATGACCTCCACCACCCTGATGTCGGACGTCGTCTTCCCGGCCGCCACCTGGTACGAGAAGAACGACCTCTCCAGCACCGACATGCACCCGTACGTCCACGCCTTCTCCCCGGCGGTCGACCCGCCCTGGCAGGCCCGTTCGGACTTCGACTACTTCCACGGACTGGCCCGCCGGTTCAGCGAGTTCGCCCGCACCCACCTCGGCGTCCGGCAGGACCTGGTGGCCTCGCCGCTGCAGCACGACACCCCCGCCGAGACCGCCCAGCCGGGCGGGAGGGCGCTGGACTGGAAGCTCGGCCAGTGCCCGCCCGTGCCCGGGAAGACGATGCCGGCGCTGACCGTCGTCGAGCGCGACTACCCGGCGGTGGCGGCCAAGATGGCGGCCCTCGGCCCGCTGGTGGAGAAGCTCGGACTGCCCGCCAAGGGCATCGCGCTGCGGCCCGACGAGGAGGTCGGCTATCTGCGCAAGAAGAACGGGACGGTGACCGCCGGTCCGGCGCAGGGGCGGCCGGCCCTGGACACCGCGGTGAAGTGGTGCGACACCATCCTGGCGCTGGCCGGGACCACCAACGGCCGGCTCGCCGTGCAGGGCTTCGAGACCCAGCGCGAGCGGACCGGGGTGGACATGGTGCACCTGGCCGCCGAGCACGAGGGCAAGCGGGTCTCGTACGCGGACACGGTGGCCCGGCCGGTGCCGGTGATCACCAGTCCGGAGTGGTCCGGCAGCGAGGCCGGCGGCCGCCGCTACACCGCGTTCACCCAGAACACCGAACACCTCAAGCCCTGGCACACCCTGACGGGCCGTCAGCACTTCTTCGTGGACCACGACTGGATGCACGAGCTGGGCGAGGCGCTGCCGGTCTACCGGCCGCCGCTGGACATCCACCGGCTCTTCGGCGAGCCCAGGCTCGGCCCGGACGGCCAGCGGGAGGTGACGGTCCGCTACCTCACCCCGCACAACAAGTGGTCGATCCACTCCGAGTACCAGGACAACCTCTTCATGCTCTCGCTCTCCCGCGGCGGCCAGACCATCTGGATGTCCCCGCAGGACGCCGAGGCGATCGGGGTCGCCGACAACGACTGGGTGGAGGCGGTCAACCGGAACGGCGCGGTCTCCGCCCGGGCGGTGGTCTCGCAGCGGATGCCGGCCGGCACCGTCTACATGCACCACGCCCAGGACCGGACGGTCGGCGTGCCCAAGTCGGAGACCACCGGGAAGCGCGGGGGGATCCACAACTCGCTCACCCGGCTGCTGCTCAAGCCGAGCCATCTGATCGGCGGCTACGGGCAGTTGAGCTGGGCCTTCAACTACCTCGGCCCGACCGGCAACCAGCGCGACGAGGTCACCGTGATCCGCCGCCGCACGCAGGCGGTCCGCTACTGATGGAGGGCGACGAATGAAGGTCATGGCGCAGATCGCCATGGTGATGAACCTGGACAAGTGCATCGGCTGCCACACCTGCTCGGTCACCTGCAAGCAGACCTGGACCAACCGCGCCGGGGTCGAGTACGCCTGGTTCAACAACGTCGAGACCCGCCCCGGCCAGGGCTATCCGCGCCGCTACGAGGACCAGGAGCAGTGGCGCGGCGGCTGGGAGCTGAACAGGCGCGGCCGGCTCAGGCTCAAGGCCGGCGGCCGGATCCGCAAGCTCTCCACCATCTTCTCCAACCCCGTCCTCCCCACCATCCAGGACTACTACGAGCCCTGGACCTACGACTACTCCGACCTCACCGAGGCCCCGGCCGGGGACGACTTCCCGACCGCCCGGCCGCGGTCGCTGATCACCGGCAAGCCGACCGAGATCACCTGGAGCGCCAACTGGGACGACAACCTCGGCGGGATGCCCGAGCACGCCCAGAAGGACGTGCTGGCCGCGAAGTTGAGGGACGAGCTCGGCAAGGAGATCGCCGGCCGGTTCGAGCAGACCTTCATGTTCTACCTGCCGAGGATCTGCGAGCACTGCCTCAACCCGTCCTGCGTGGCCAGCTGCCCGTCCGGGGCGATGTACAAGCGGGCCGAGGACGGCATCGTCCTGGTGGACCAGGACCACTGCCGCGGCTGGCGGATGTGCGTCACCGGCTGCCCGTACAAGAAGGTGTACTTCAACCACCGCACCGGCAAGGCGGAGAAGTGCACCATGTGCTACCCGCGGGTCGAGGTCGGGCTGCCCACGGTCTGCTCGGAGACCTGCGTCGGGCGGCTGCGCTACCTCGGCGTGATGCTCTACGACGAGGAGGCGGTCGCCCGGGCGGCCAGTGTCCAGGACGAGAAGCGGCTCTACCAGGCGCAGTTGGAGGTCTTCCTCGACCCGGAGGACCCGCGGGTGCGGAGGGAGGCGGAGCGGGCCGGGATCGCCCACGAGTGGATCGAGGCCGCCCGGCGCTCCCCGGTCAAGGACCTGATCCTCCGGCACCGGGTCGCCCTGCCGCTGCATCCGGAGTACCGGACCATGCCGATGGTCTGGTACATCCCGCCGCTCTCGCCGGTCGTCGAGGCGCTGGCCAGGACCGGGCACGACGGCGAGGACCACCGGAACCTCTTCCGTGCCATCGACGCGCTGCGGATCCCCGTCGAGTACCTGGCCGAGCTGTTCACCGCGGGGGACCCGGAGCCGGTGCGCGGGGTGCTGGAGCGGCTCGCGGCCATGCGGTCCTTCATGCGGGCGATCAACCTCGGCCAGGAGCCGGACCCCTCGATCGCCGACTCGGTGGGGATGGAGCCGGAGGAGATCGAGGCGATGTTCCGGCTGCTCGCCGTCGCCAAGTACGAGGACCGGTACGTGATCCCGACGGCGGCCGCGCAGGAGGCCGCCTCGCTGGAGGAGTCCGCGATCGGCGGCTGCAGCCTGGACTACGAGGGCGGCCCCGGAATGGCCGGCGGCCCCTTCGGCGAGGCCTCCGGCACGCCGACGCCGGCCGCGGTGGAGAACTTCCACGTCCTCAAGGACCGGCAGACGGCGGACGCGCCGGCCGGCGCCGGCCGCCGGGTCAACCTGCTGAACTGGGACGGGAACGGGCGCCCGCCGGGGCTCTTCCCGGAACGCGCCCCCGCGCCCGGCCAGCGGGGGGCGGCCGGCCCCGACGGTGCCACCCGAACCGACGACGGGACCGGGCCTGCGGCAGGGGCCGGCGGCTCGGGAACGGGGGCGTCTCGATGACGGATCGTCAGCGGGGCGGCGGCGACTGGGGAACGGCGCTGAGCGGCTACGGCGCCCTCGGCGGCGACGGCGAGCCGGAGGCGATGGAGCGGGCGGCGGCGGGACCGCTGGCGGGGGAACCGGAGGCGGGTGTTCCGGTGGCAGGAGACCCGTCGGGCGGCCCGCCGACCGGCGCCCGTGGGGCGCGCCTCGTCGCCCCAGCCCGCGGACTGCGCCGGCTGCTGCTGCGGGCCCGGGGCGAGGCACCGCCGAGCGAGGCGACCCGGCTCGCCTGGTGCGTGATCGGCTGGGCGCTGCGCTACCCGGACGAGTCGCTCCGGGAGCGGATCCCCGCCGCCCGCGCATTGGTCGACGGCCTGGCCGCCGGGCCGCCCGGGGTCGCCGTCGCACTGGCGGAGTTCCTCGACCACCTGGCCGGGGAGGACGACTATGCCCTGGCCGAGCACTACGTGGCCGTCTTCGACCGCCGCAACCGCCACTCGCTCCACCTCAGCTGGTGGACCGACGGCGACACCCGCCGGCGCGGGGCGGGGCTGGTCCGCTTCCGGCAGCTCTACCGCGCCTACGGCCTCGTCCAGCGGGAGGACGGGGAACTGCCGGACTTCCTGCCCGTGGTCCTGGAGTTCGCCGCCGCCCACCCCGAGGCAGGGGTGCGCCTCCTCGCCGAGCACCACCGCGCCCTGCGCGAGCTCACCGCCGCGCTCCACCGGGCCCGTACACCGTACGCCCGGCTGCTGGACGCCCTGCTGGCGACGGTGCCGGCGGAGGCTCGCCAGACCCCTGTGACCGCCGCTCCCCTCGGAGGGCCGAGGCCGTGACCTTTCCCAACATCCTCCTCTGGGCCGTGCTGCCGTATCTGGCGCTGATCTCGCTGATCGCCGGGACCGCCTGGCGGCATAAGTACGACAAGTTCGGCTGGACCACCCGCTCCTCGGAGCTCTACGAGCGGCGGCTGCTGCGCTACGCCAGCCCGATCTTCCACTACGGCTTCCTCGGCGTGATCGCCGGGCACCTCCTCGGGCTGCTCGTTCCGGAGTCCTGGACCCGGTGGTGCGGGCTGACCGAGTTCGGCTACCACGTGCTGGCGATCGCCCTCGGCGTGCCCGCCGGGCTCGCCGCGCTCGGCGGTCTCGCGCTGCTGCTCTACCGGCGCCGGACCACCGGCCCGGTCTTCCTGGCCACCACCAGGAACGACAAGGCGATGTACGTGGTGCTGGCCGGCTCGCTGGCGCTGGGACTGAGCGCCACGCTGTGGAACTGGGCGGTGGGCGGCTACGACTACCGGGTGGTGGTCTCGCCGTGGTTCCGCTCGCTCTTCTACCTCCAGCCCAAGCTGGGGCTGATGGGCAGCGCCCCGGCGATCTACCGCTGGCACGTCGGCATCGGCCTGCTGCTGATCGGCGTCTTCCCGTACACCCGCCTCGTCCACGCCTTCGCGGTGCCGGTGCAGTACCTCTTCCGCCCCTACCTGGTGTACCGGAGCCGGAGGCCGCTGGGGGAGGAGGAGCGGCCGCCGCGCCGGGGGTGGGAGCCGGTCGGCCCGGCCCGCTGAGCGGCCGGCGGGAACCGGGTTTGAAATTAATACGGCATGCTGCATACTTATGCCTCATCGGTTCCCGCCGTACCCGTGCACCGTGAGGAGCAGCAAGGTGAGCACCCCGCAGAAGTCCCATGCCGCCGGTGACGTCCGCCTCTGGGGCGGCCGCTTCGCCGACGGGCCGTCGGAGGCGCTCGCCGCCCTCTCGGCCTCGGTGCACTTCGACTGGCGGCTGGCGCCCTACGACATCGCGGGCTCCCGCGCCCACGCCAGGGTGCTCCACAAGGCCGGGCTGCTCACCGACGAGGAGCTGGAGCGGATGCTGGCCGGTCTCGACCGGCTGCTGGCCGACGTGGAGTCCGGCGACTTCGTGGGCACGGTCGCCGACGAGGACGTCCACACCGCGCTGGAGCGCGGGCTGCTGGAGCGGCTCGGCCCGGAGCTCGGCGGAAAGCTGCGCGCCGGGCGTTCGCGGAACGACCAGATCGCCACCCTGGGCCGGATGTACCTGCGCGACCACGGGCGGACCGTCGGCCGGCTGCTGCTGGAGCTCCAGGAGGCGCTGGTCGGCCTGGCCGAGGCGCACCCGAAGGCGGCCATGCCGGGACGCACCCACCTCCAGCACGCGCAGCCGGTGCTCTTCGCCCACCACATGCTGGCGCACGTGGCCGCGCTGGGGCGGGACGCGGAGCGGCTGCGCCAGTGGGACGAGCGGACGGCCGTCTCGCCGTACGGCTCGGGCGCGCTGGCCGGTTCCTCGCTGGGGCTGGACCCGGAGGCGGTCGCGGCCGAGCTGGGCTTCGAGCGCGGCTCCTCCGGCAACTCGATCGACGGGACGGCGGCCCGGGACTACGTGGCCGAGTTCGCCTTCGTCACCGCGATGATCGGGATCGACCTCTCCCGGATCGCGGAGGAGATCATCCTCTGGAACACCAAGGAGTTCGGCTTCATCACGCTGCACGACGCGTTCTCCACGGGCTCGTCGATCATGCCGCAGAAGAAGAACCCGGACATCGCGGAGCTGGCGCGCGGCAAGTCGGGACGGCTGATCGGCAATCTGACCGGGCTGCTGGCCACGCTGAAGGCGCTGCCGCTGGCGTACAACCGTGACCTCCAGGAGGACAAGGAGCCGGTCTTCGACTCCGTCGACACCCTTGAGGTGCTGCTGCCGGCCTTCATCGGGATGATGGCGACGCTGACGGTGCACGAGGAGCGGATGGCCGAGCTCGCGCCGGCGGGCTTCTCGCTGGCCACCGACATCGCCGAGTGGCTGGTGAGGCAGGGGACGCCGTTCCGGGTGGCGCACGAGGTCGCGGGGGCGTGCGTGAAGTTCTGCGAGCCCCGGGGGCTTGAGCTGTCCGACCTGACGGACGCTCAGTTCGCCGAGATCTCGCCGCTGCTGACGCCGGAGGTGCGGTCCGTCCTCACCGTGGAGGGCGCGATCGCGTCCCGCGACGGGCGGGGCGGCACGGCGCCGGCGGCGGTGGCCCGCCAGCTGACCGAGGTCGCCGCCGATCTCGCCCGCCAGCGCGAGTGGCTCGCGGCGTAGGCCACCCCGCGATTCGCGTAGCGGATCAAGGGGCGCGGGGAACTGCGCGGCCGGGCGGCTATGGCGCCGCAGTCGGCAACGGCGACCGGCTTGCGACCCGAACTCCGTTGCCGGGTGCGGCGCCGTAGCCGCCCGGCCGTGCAGTTCCCCGCGCCCCTGAGGTGCGCCTGCGGCGCTGCCTCCTGGGCGGCGGGACCGCCGCTACGCGGCGTCCCGCAGCTCGCGCGGTTCTCCGCCGGAGGCCGCCAGCGCCTTCGCCTTGGTGGCGTACATGTCGACGTACTCCTGGCCCGAGAGGGCCAGGATCGCCGCGACGACCTCGTCCGTGATCGCCCGCAGGACGTACCGGTCGTTCTCCATCCCCTCGTAGCGGGAGAAGTCCAGCGGCTCGCCGAACCTGATCTCCGGCCGCGCCCCCAGATGCCACCGCATCTCGTCCGCCGCCTGCACCTCGGTCGTGCCGATCACGCCGACCGGTATCACGGGGGCTCCGCTCAGCAGCGCCAGCCGGGCCACCCCGGTCCGCCCGCGGTACAGCCGCCCGTCCGGCGAACGCGTGCCCTCCGGGTAGAGCGAGAAGACCTCGCCCCGCCGCAGCACGCCCAGCCCGGTGTCGATCGCGGCCTGCGCCGCCCGCCCGCCGCTGCGGTCCACCGGGACGGCGCCGACGCCGGAGAAGAACGCCCGCATCAGCCGGCCCTTGACGCCCTTGCCCGTGAAGTACTCGTCCTTCGCCATGAAGTGCGCCTTACGCGGCGACAGCAGCGGGACGAAGATGGAGTCGCAGAAGGAGAGGTGGTTGGGCGCCAGGATCACCGGGCCCACGCTCGGCACGTTCTCCCGTCCGCTCACCCGGGGCCGGTAGAGCAGGCGCACCGGTGGGCCGATGAGGATGCGTTTGAGCAGCCAGTAGAACACGGGGTGCCTCCGATCCGGCTTCGCCATGTCGCCCCGGGGACTCGGATACTAGCGGCGGGGTGTGACACCGGAACCCTGCGAAGGACGTGGGATTCGTTACGGTCCGCCGTCCTTCGTCACAGAGCTGTCGCGCAAACGGATGACACCCCGTCATCTCCATTGTGCCGCCCGGCCGAACGGCCCGCGCGAGGGCCGTTCGGGGCGTGACTCCGAGCACGTTCGACCCCTACGAGGTTGCGACCGCGGAAAGTACGGGTAAAGGGTGAATCACCCTCAACCCTCAGCCGCCGTCGCGCTCCGCGCGCCGCGCGCACACCCAGGGAGGCATGCGCAGATGGGCATGAGCGTGACCCTCAGCACCCCCGGCGCCCTCACCGACACGGATGCCGAGCAGCTCCTCAAACTGCAGTACCTCTGCTACCAGAGCGAGGCCGAGACCTACGCGGACTGGTCGATCGACCCGCTCACCGAGACCCTCGGCGCGCTCCGCGCCCGGCTCGCCAACCGGCGGACCGTGGTGGCCCGGCTCGGCGAGGAGGTCGTCGGCGCCGTGTGCGGCTGGACCGACGCGGACGGGGTGGCGCACATCGAGCGCCTGGTGGTCCACCCCCGCCTGCGCCGGCACGGCCTCGGCGGCCGGCTGCTGCGGGCGATCGAGGAGCAGCTGGCGACCCCGACCCCGGGCAACCCCTCGCCGCGCGCGTTCCGGCTGTTCACCGGCGAGCGGAGCCTCGGGAACATCCGGCTCTACCGCAAGCTCGGCTACGCCCAGACCGGGGTGGAGACGGCGGAGGCCACCCCGAAGATCACCTTCGTGGTGCTGGAGAAGCCGGCCGCCGCCCCGGCCACGGCGGTGGTCGCCTGACCCGTGGCCCGGCCCACTCGTTCGCGTCGGTGAGCTCCCGGCCGATAGGCTCCATGATCATGGACATATCGGCCGATGCGCTGCTCTTCGACATGGACGGCACCCTGATCGACTCGACGCCCTCGGTCCGCCGCTGCTGGCGGACCTGGGCGGCCGAGTACGGACTCGGCGAGGAGGCGGCCGCCGGGATCCTCCAGCACGGCCGCCCGGCCGCCGAGATCATCGCGGACGCCCTCCCCGCCGAGCGGCTGGCCGACGGCGGGGCCGAGCGCGCGCTGCGCCGCATCGAGGACCTGGAGTGCGCGGACACCGCCGGCACGGTCCCGCTGCCCGGCAGCCTCGAACTCCTCACCTCGCTGCCCGCCGACCGCTGGGCGGTGGTGACCTCGGCCACCGGCCGGCTCGCCGCCGCCCGTCTGGAGGTCACCGGCATCCGCCCGTCCCTGCTGATCAGCGCGGACGACATCACCCGGGGCAAGCCGGACCCGGAGCCCTTCCTGCGCGGAGCCGAGAAGCTCGGCGCGGACCCGGCCCGCTGCCTGGTCCTGGAGGACGCCCCGGCGGGCCTCGCCGCCGCCCGGGCCGCCGGGATGCGCAGTGTGGCGCTCACCACCACCCACCGCGCGGCGGAGCTCGCCGAGCACGGGCCGGAGGCGATCCTCGACAGCCTCGCCTGGCTGCGCGTCGTCCCCCAGCCCTCCGGCGCCCTGCTGGTCCACATCGCCGAGTGAGCGCCGGCTGATCGCCGGGGATGCGCCGCTGACCGCCGGGTGACCCCGGATGACCGCCGGGTGACCCCGGCTGATCGCCGAGGGACGGAACGGACTTCGGGCGCGTTTTGGGATCACCGGGGACGCTCTGGTTTACTGGGGCCCATGACTGCGACCACGACCTCCCAGCTGACCGGCGCTCTGCCGGGCGGTGGTCGTGGCATGTGCCGCACGGCACCCCGCGCGCGAATGTGTGCCTGCTGAGGGCCCCCGGCCTCCGGCACCTCGCGCCCCCGAAGCGAGATCTCCGATCGCGTTCCACCGCGATCCCCGCTGCGCTCGCAGCCCGCGCGCTGTCCCGGACAGCGAAGCGCCCCCGACACGTGCCCACCGGCCGCTGACGAATCGTCAGCAGCCTTGTGCCCGCTGTCCCTTCCGCGAAATCCGCTGACCGCGCCGCCGGCCTGTCGCCGACCCGCGGCCGAACCCTGGAAATCCCGTGATCACCACCACAGAGCTGAGAAAGGTCTACCGCTCCGGCGGCCGCGAGACGGTCGCCCTCGACGGTGTCGACCTCCATGTCCGCGAGGGCGAGGTGTACGGCGTCGTCGGTACCAGCGGCGCCGGCAAGTCCACCCTCATCCGCGCCGTCAACCTCCTGGAGCGGCCCACCTCCGGCACGGTCACCGTCGACGGGCGGGAGCTCACCGCGCTGCCCCCGGGCGGCCGGGAGCTGCGCGAGGCCCGCCGCTCCATCGGCATGGTCTTCCAGCACTTCAACCTGCTGGCCAACCGGACCGTCCGGGAGAACGTCGAACTCCCGCTGGAGATCATCGGGTTGGACCGCCGGGACCGCCGCCGCAGGGCCGAGGAGCTGCTCGACCTGGTCGGCCTGGACGCCAAGGGCGCCGCCTACCCGGCGCAGCTCTCCGGAGGCCAGAAGCAGCGGGTGGGCATCGCCCGCGCGCTGGCCGGCGACCCCAAGGTACTGCTCTCCGACGAGGCCACCTCGGCTCTCGACCCGGAGACCACCCGCTCGGTACTGCGACTGCTCCGCGACCTCAACCGGCAGCTGGGCCTCACCGTGCTGCTGATCACCCACGAGATGGAGGTCATCCGCACGGTCTGCGACTCGGCCGCGCTGATGACCGGCGGGCGGATCGCGGAGTCCGGCCGCCTGGACGACCTCCTGGCCTCGCCCGGCTCGGCGCTCGCCCGCGAGCTCTTCCCGCTCGGCGAGGCGGACGGCGCCGACGGGTCCGGGCCGGGCGCCGGGGCGGACGCCGGGGCTGACGGAACCGTCGTCGAGATCACCTTCCAGGGGGACAGCAGCGCCCAGCCGTTCATCTCCCAGCTCGCCCGCACCTACCACGTGGACATCAACATCCTCGGCGCCGCGGTGGAGACCATCGGCGGCCGCCAGGTGGGCCGGATGCGGGTGCGGCTGCCCGGCGGCTACCAGGACAACGTCGTCCCGCTCGGCTACCTGCGCGAGCGCGGACTGCAGGTCGACGTCGTCGCTCCGGGCGACGGGTCCGGCGCCGGAGAGAACCGGGGGAGCGCGGCATGAGCTGGTCGGATATCTGGTCCCAACTGCCCTACGGGACCTGGCAGACGCTGGGGATGGTCGGCATAGCCGCACTGGTCACCGTGGCGGTCGGGCTCCCGGCCGGGGTGCTGCTGGTGCTCACCGACCGCGGTGGCCTGCTGCGCGGCGGCCCGTCGGCGGCAGTGCTCAACAAGGCGCTGTCGGCGCTGGTCAACATCGGCCGGTCGCTGCCCTTCGTGATCCTGATGGTGGCTCTGATCCCGTTCACCCGCTGGGTGGTGGGCACCTCGCTGGGCTGGCAGGCGGCCGCGGTGCCCCTGGCGATCGGCGGCATCCCGTTCTTCGCCCGGCTGGTGGAGAGTGCCGTCCGCGAGGTGGACGGCGGGCTGGTGGAGGCCGTCCACGCGATGGGCGGCGGCACCTGGACGGTGGTCCGCAAGGCCCTGCTGCCGGAGTCCCTCCCCTCGCTTGTCGCGGGGCTCACCACCACGGTGATCGCGCTGATCGGCTACTCGGCGATGGCCGGCACGGTGGGCGGCGGCGGGCTCGGCTCGCTGGCGATCACCAACGGCTACATGCGGTTCGACACCCGCTTCATGGTCGTCATCGTGGTCGAGCTGGTCGTGCTGGTCACCCTCGTCCAGCTGGTCGGCGACGGGCTGGCGAGGGCACTCGACCACCGCGGCGGCGCCGAGCACCGCAGCGCCCTCGGCCGCCGGCTGGGCCGGGCGCTGGGACGCGCCTTCGGGCCGCTCTTCGCCCGGCGCCCGGTAAGGGTGGCCACCGCTGCGGTGGCCGCGGCCGCGGTCGTGGCCGGCGGGGTCGCCTGGGGGGTCGGCGGCCCGGCCTCCTCCGGCGGTTCCGCGGCCGCCGCCGACGCCCCGCTGACCGTGGTGGCGAGCCCGGTGCCGCACGCCCAGATCCTGGAGTACGTGCGGAAGAACCTGGCCGCCAAGGCCGGCCTCAAGCTGCGGATCGAGGTGGTGGACGACTACGTCACGCCGGACACCGCCGTCGAGGACGGCTCGGCCGACGCCAACTACTTCCAGCACGTGCCCTATATGGACGACTTCGACAAGACGCACGGCACCCACATCGTCTCGGTCGGGCCGGTGCACCTGGAGCCGCTCGGCCTCTACTCGCACAAGGTGAAGAAGACCGCTCAGCTGGGCGCCGGAGCCACCATCGCGGTGCCCGACGACGCCACCGACGAGGGCCGCGCCCTCAAGCTGCTCGCCGACGACGGCCTGATCACCCTGAAGAGCGGCGCCGGCACCGGCGCCACCGTCCAGGACATCACCGGCAACCCCAAGCGCCTCCAGTTCAAGGAGCTGGACGCGGCCCAGCTGCCGCGCTCGCTGGACGACGTGGACGCGGCGATCATCAACGGCAACTACGCGCTGGACGCCGGGCTCGACCCGGACCGGGACTCGATCCTGCTGGAGAGCGCGAAGGGCAATCCGTACGCCAACGTCCTGTCGGTGAAGGACGGGCACCAGAACGACCCGCGGGTGCGGAAGCTGCTCAAGCTCCTCCAGTCCGAGCAGGTCCAGGAGTACATCCGGCGGACCTTCAAGGGCGCCGTCGTACCGGCCGCCTGACGATTCGTCACCCCGACCGGCGGGCCCGCGTCCAGCGGGGCCGCCGGTCGGTGGCGTCTTCCCACCGGGAATACTGCATGCTGGTCTGATGCATTGGTCCGAGGGACGGAACGGGGTGGCCCCGGGGTGACGAGTCGACGCCCGTTGACGCATGATCGTTCCCTCAGCGGACCGGCGAGGAGAGACGGTATGACTTCCACCTTCCCCGAGATCTCCATCAGCACCGACCGGCTGCTGCTGCGTCACTTCGAGGAAGAGGACGTCCCGTCGCTGGCCGCCATGCTCAACGACGAGGCGGTGGCCGCCTGGACGGATCTCCCCCAGCCGTACACCGAGGAGGAGGCCAGGGCCTGGGTGCTCGACGGAGCGCCCGCCGAGCGGCGCTCCGGCCGCGGTATCGTCCTCGCCGTCACCGAGCACCTCACCCAGCGGCTGGTCGGCATGGTGCGGGTGTTCGCCACCGACTGGCGGCTGCACTCCGCCCAGGGATCGGTGGTGACCGCCCCCTGGGCGCGCGGCGAGGGCTACGCCGCCGAGGCGCTGGCCGGCACCGCCCAGTGGCTCTTCGAGGACCAGGGGTTCGAGCGCCTGGAGTTCCGCACGGCGGCCGGCGACACCGCCGCCCAGCAGGTCGCGCAGAAACTCGGCTGCATCAGCGAGGGCGTGCTGCGCAGCGCCTGGATAGTGCGCGCGGACGGCGCCCCCTCGCGCACCGACCTGATCGTCTGGAGCCTCCTCCCGGAGGACCTCGACGACCTCGCCGCCGCGGACCCGGCCGACGCCTCCGGCCTCCACCCCAGGGACGGCCTGCAGCGGGGCGAGTACGCCCACTGGGAGTGAGCCCCGGGGCCGGCGGCCCAGCCTGCCGCGGAGCCGCCCGCCGCCCCGTCCGCGGATCCCCCGTTCGCCTCTTCGATCTCAGCCGGTAGCCTTCGTCCTCGCGCGGGCCCCACGGTCCGTACGAATGTCCATGCCTGCACCCCGCGGCCGAAGACGGAGGAGAGCTACCGCATGGCGGACCGGGTCACGGTGATCGGATGGGACGGCTCGCCGCTCTCCACGGCGGGGCGGGCCGCGCTGGACGGGGCCACCCTCGTCGCGGCCGGCCAGTACCTCCTCCAGCAGCTCCCGCTGCCCGCGGGCGCCGAGCGGTTCGCCCTCGGCAGCACCGAGCTCGCCGCCCGGCGGATCGCCGAACACCGGGGCGCGGCCGTGGTGGTGGCCGAGGGCGACCCGGGGTTCTTCGGCGTGGTCCGCACCCTCCGCCGGCCCGAGTACGGGCTCGAACTCGAGGTGCTGCCGGCGGTCTCCTCGGTGGCCGCCGCCTTCGCCCGGGTGGGGATGCCCTGGGACGACGCCCAGGTGGTCAGCGCGCACGGGCGGGGCCTGCGCCGCTGCGTCAACGTCTGCCGCTCCCACTCCAAGGTCGCCGTGCTCACGGCGCCCGGCGCCGGCCCCACCGAGCTCGCGCTGATGCTGCGGGACGTCCACCGCACGTTCGTGGTCTGCGAGGCCCTCGGCACCCCCGAGGAGGAGGTCACCGTCCTCACCTCGGACCGGGTCGCCGACCACCTGTGGCGGGAGCCCAACGTGGTGCTGGTGATCGGCGGCGGCCGGACCGCGGCCGCGGGCGGCTCGACCGCCGTCTCCGGCTGGCTCGCCGGGCGGCCGGTCGACTTCCCCTCCGGCCGGCGGGGCTGGGCGCAGCCGCCGGCCGCCGCCGGGGACGGCCGGGCCGAGGGCCTGTCGGCGGAGGCGCGGGCGGTCGCGCTGGCCCGGCTCGGACCCCGGCTGGGCGACCTGGTCTGGGACATCGGCCCGGCGGACGAGTCGCTTGCGGTGGAACTGGGGAGGTTCGGTGCCGCTGTGGTGGCGGTCGACGAGGATCCCGAGGCCTGCGCCCGACTGACCGCCGAGGCCCGGGGCGGCGGCGTCGAGGCCGAGGTGGTGACCGGTCAACTTCCGGGCGTACTGGGCGAACTGCCCGAACCGGACGTGGTCCTGCTGCGCGGGGACACCCGTGCCCTGCCGGCCTGCCTCGGGCGCCGGCCGGAACGCGTCGTGGTGGTCCCGCGGACGGTACCCGAAGTCGAGGAGGCCCGCCGGGCGTTCGGGGAAGTCGGCTACCGGATGGACGGCGTCCTGCTGCAGTCCTCGGGGCTCGTGCAGGGCGACGCGCCCGGCCGCGCGGGCAGTCTGCTGACAGGCTCCCAACCTGCCTTCCTCCTCTGGGGAGAGCGCCCCTGACGCGCTCTTTGTCGTACCCGCCGGGTAGGGTGACGTCTCGGTTCGCCCACGGGGAGAGGTGGGGCGCACGGGGTGGCGGAGGCCACACCGCCGATGCCCCCGCGGGTTGGCCACCGGCCCTGCCTAGCCGGAAGAATGCCGGTACGTCCGGGGCGATCGTGCCGAACGCCCCGGGTGCGTCGTTGTTTTTCACAGAAGCAGGCCGACGCCCAGTAGACCGCGGTGGCGAGCAGGGCGTCGGTGCCTGAGCACGCGCCGCTGCGAATTACAGGGATGCTCACGCGGCCCTGGAAGGAGCTTGGAGACATGAGCGATACCGGCCACGTAGCGAACGGGAACGGGGGAGTGCCGGAGCAGCCGCTCGCCGACCGGGCGGCGCAGCCCGGCGTGCACCCGGGCCCGCTCGCCGCGGAGGGTGCACAGCCGGCCGCTCCTGCGCAGGCCCCGGGGTTTATCTTCCTGGACGACGAGGACGGCGACGAGGACGAGCTGCTGATGCCGGGGCCGCAGAGCTCCTGGGCGGACGCGGCGGCCGCGCTGCAGTCGAACCCGGCGCCGGTGCAGGCGCCCGCCCCGGCGGAGCCGGTGGCTCCGGTTCTGGTCCCGCCGCCGGCGGAGCCTGCCGGGCCCTCGTCAACTCCCGAGGCCGAGGCCCCTGCTGAGGAGGCGTCCGCTGAGCGGTCGCCGGCGGGCGCCGAGCAGCCGGGCACTCCGACTCCTGGCGAAGCGGACGCCGCGGGCGTTTCTTCTCCTTCCCCGGCATTCGACGCGTCCGGCGCCGCGGTCGCCGCAGCCGCCGCTCCGGAGGCGCCCGTCGCACCCCCCGGCGCCCCCGGCGTCCCCGAGGCTCCGGAGGGGGCCTCCGAGGGCGCCCCGGCCGAGGCCGTAGCCGAGGAGGCCGGAACGGCCGAGGAGGTCACGCCCGAGGAAGTCACGGCTGAGGAGGTCGCGCCCGAGGACAGCGCCGGGCAGACCGTCCATGAGCCGATCGCGCCCTCCTGGCCGCCGGTTCCGCCCCCGCAGGGCCCCGCGGGGCGTCGCCCTCGCCGACCGTCCGCGGCCCCCGCCGTCCGCTGCACGCCGGTCCGCCCATCCCGGACCCGTCCCTGATGACCGGTCAGGTGCCCGTCCGCTCGCTGGCCGACCGCGGCCCCACCGCGGCCCCGCCACCCCGCCGCACGGCGTGCCGACCGGGGCGGCCGCCGCCGCCCGTCCGCAGCCCGCGGAGGCCGAGCCGCAGCAGGCCGCCGAGTCGTCGAGCGTCCGGACGCAGACCGTGCGGACCGAGAGCGACCCGAACAATGCCACCGGGGCCGGTCCGGAGTACCTGGCTCCGGCTGACGAATCGGTTGTCCAACCAGCGGACCGGGCCGGTCAGACGGAGCACGCCGACCAGGCCGAGCGACCTGCGGAGCCCGAGGAGCCCGCGCAGACCGCCCAGCCGGTGGTGCCGGCGCCGGCCGAGTCGCCTGAGGGCCCGCCCTCGCGGATCTCCGCGTTCCTGGCCTCTCCGGCCCCCGAGTTCCAGCAGGCGGTGGCCGCCCAGTCGTTGCAGACCGCCGCCGGTACGGGGGCTCTGACGAACCCTCCGGCGCAGGATGCCGCCGCCCCGGCCGGTCACGACACGACGGCCAGCCTCCGGATCGCCCCCGAGGGGCAGCCGCCGACCGCCGAGCAGCCGCCGACTGCCGAGGAGGCGCCGGCGCAGGAGACCCCGGCGCCCGCGCAGCAGTCCGTCCCGGAGGCCCCTCCGGCGGCTGCGGCGGAGGCCGAGTCCGCCGAGGCCGAGACCGCGAAGGCCGATGCCGAGGAGGCGCCCGCGCCTTCGGCCGGTCCGATCGTCGTCGACTCCAGCGGCACGGCCACCGCCACCGCGACCGCCCCGGCCGAGGAGGCGGCTGCCGGAGCCCCCGCAGCGGAGGAGCCCGCAGCCGAGGTGCCGGTCCCGTCGGACGCCACCGTCACCGGCCAGGCCTCGACCCCGGCGCACGGCACGCCGATCGCGGTGCCCGCCGCTGAGGCCCCGGCCGCCCAGGAGGCGACCCCGGCCGCCGGTACGCCGCTCGCGCCCGAGGCCGCCGAGGCGGCGTCGCCCCTCGATCGACCCGCGGCGGACGAGCCCGAGCCCGCCCCGGCCGTGGCCGAGTCCGTCGCCCCCGCTGACCTCGCAACACCCCCGGAAGGTACGTCTGTGGCGACCCCCGCCGTGCCCGAGGCCGCCGCCTCCGCCCCCACCGCCGCCGAGCCGGCGCCGATCCCGGCCCAGGCGCAGGCCCCGGCGGAGACCCCGGCCCCGGCCCCCGCCCGTGGCCGGCACGCCGGCCCGGCCGAGGCCCCGCCGAGCCGGCGGCGCCCGAAGCCACCGCCGCCGAAGCACCTGCCGAAACCGCCGCCGAAGCCCCCGCCCCGGCCGCCGAGCCCGCCCCCGCGCCCGCCGCCGAGACCCCCCTCGACTCCGCCGTCCACGAGGTCGAGGCGCTGGCCGCCGCCGAGGGCATCGGCGCGGCCGAGGCGATCGCCGCCGTCAGCGGGGTGGAGGAGGGTGAGGACGGCGCCGCCGCCCCCGGCTTCGACGCCCCCCTGCGGGACGCCGTCCACCGCGTGATGCGCGAGCGCCGCGACATCCGCAACGGCTTCCGTCCCGACCCGATCCCGCACGACGTGCTGCTCCGGGTCCTGGAGTCGGCGCACACCGCGCCCTCCGTGGGCTACTCCCAGCCCTGGGACTTCGTGGTGATCCGCTCCGCGAAGAAGCGCAGGCGGATGCACGAGCTGGCGATGCGCCAGCGCCAGGAGTTCGCCGACTCGCTGCCCAAGGGCCGCGCCAAGCAGTTCCGCGAGCTGAAGATCGAGGCCATCCTCGACACCCCGGTGAACATCGTGGTCACCGCGGACCGCACCCGCGGCGGCCGGCACACCCTCGGCCGCCACACCCAGCCGCAGATGGCCCCGTACTCGGCCGCCCTCGCGGTGGAGAACCTCTGGCTCGCCGCCCGCGCCGAGGGCCTCGGCGTCGGCTGGGTCAGCTTCTTCGACGAGCGCGAGATGGTCGAGCAGCTCGGCCTGCCCGAGCATCTGGAGGTCGTCGCCTACCTCTGCCTGGGCTACGTAGACGAGTTCCCCGAGGAGCCCGAGCTGGCGCAGGCCGGCTGGGCCAAGAAGCGTCCGCTCTCCTGGGTGGTGCACGAGGAGACCTACGGCCGCCGGGTCCTCCCCGGCGAGGAGCCGCACAGCGTCCTCCAGGAGACCCTGCGCGGCATCCGCCCGCTGGACGCCAAGGCGCTCGGCGAGGCCTGGGACCGGCAGAAGCGGATGACCAAGCCGGCCGGCGCCCTCGGCATGCTGGAGATAATCTCCGCGCAGCTCTGCGGGCTCTCCCGGCAGTGCCCCCCGCCGGTCCCGGAGCCCGCCGCGGTGGCGATCTTCGCCGGCGACCACGGCGTCCACGCCCAGGGCGTCACCCACTGGCCGCAGGAGGTCACCGCCCAGATGGTGGCGAACTTCCTGGGCGGGGGAGCGGTGGTCAACGCCTTCGCCAACCAGACCGGTGCCGAGGTCTGCGTGGTGGACGTGGGCGTCGCCTCGCCGCTGCCCGAGCCGCTGAACCACGGCAAGGCCACCGGCCTGCTGCCGCGCAAGGTCCGGGCCGGCACCGCCGACATGACCCAGGGCCCGGCGATGACCAGGGACGAGGTGGTGCAGGCCATCGAGGTCGGTATCGAGACCGCCCGCGACCTGGTCACGGCCGGCAACAAGGTGCTGCTCACCGGCGACATGGGAATCGCCAACACCACCCCGGCCGCCGCGCTGATCTCCGTCTTCACGGGTGAGGAGCCGTCCGTCATCACCGGCCGCGGGACCGGTATCGACGACGAGACCCACGCCCACAAGATCGCGGTGATCCAGCAGGCGCTGGCCCTCCACCAGCCGGACCCCTCCGACCCGATCGGGGTGCTGGCCGCCGTCGGCGGCCTGGAGCACGCCGCCACGGTGGGCTTCCTCCTCGGCGCCGCCAGCCTGCGCACCCCTGTCATCCTGGACGGGGTGATCGGCGGTGCCGCCGCGCTGGCCGCCAAGGCGATCGCCCCCGAGGTGCTGGCCGCCTGCATCGCCGGGCACCGCTCGGCGGAGCCGGGGCACAAGGCCGCGCTGGCCAAGCTCGGCCTGCGCCCGCTGATCGACCTGGACCTCCGGCTCGGCGAGGGCACCGGAGCCCTCCTCGCGCTCCCGGTGGTCCAGGCCGCCGCCCGGGCCATCCACGAGGTGGCGACGTTCGACTCGACCGGCATCGGCGACAAGAACTGACCCTCCCACCCTCCGTCAACACCCTTACCGCAACGCAAGGTTCAGAGAAGGACTCCGGAGCGACCGTGACGACTCCCGCCTATCCCGCCGGCCTCCGCCTCGCCGGACGCCGCGTCCTCGTCGTGGGTGGCGGGACCGTCGCCGCCCGGCGGCTGCCCGCCCTTCTCGCCGCCGGCGCGGCCGTCGAGCTGGTCGCCCCGGAGACCACCCCGGCCGTCCAGGCCATGGCCGAGGCAGGGGAGCTGACCTGGCACCGCCGCGGCTACGCGGACGGCGACCTGGACGGCGCCTGGTACGCCCTGGTCGCCACCGACGACCAGGCGGTCAACACCGCCGTCGCCGAGGCGGCGGAGGAGCGGCGGATCTTCTGCGCCCGCGCCGACGACGCCTCCCGGGCCACCGCCTGGACCCCGGCCACCGGCCGGGCGGACGACTTCACCATCGCCGTCCTCTCGGGTGACCCCCGCCGCTCGGCCGCGCTCCGCGACGCTGCCCTGGACGGGCTCCGCACCGGCACCCTGACCGCCCCTCACCAGCGCGAGCACCGGGCCGGGGTGGCGCTGGTCGGCGGCGGCCCCGGCGACCCCGACCTGATCACGGTCCGCGGCCGCCGCCTCCTCGCCGAGGCGGACGTGGTGGTCTCCGACCACCTCGCCCCCCTGGAACTCCTGGAGGAGCTCGGCCCGCAGGTCGAGGTCGTGGACGCCTCCAAGCTGCCGTACGGCCGGGCGATGGCCCAGCAGACCATCAACGAGACCCTGATCGACCGGGCCAAGCAGGGGAAGTTCGTGGTCCGCCTCAAGGGCGGCGACCCGTACGTCTTCGGCCGCGGCCTGGAGGAGGTGGTGGCCTGCACGGAGGCGGGTGTCCCGGTCACCGTGGTGCCCGGCATCACCAGCGCGATCAGCGTCCCGGCGGTGGCCGGGGTGCCGGTCACCCACCGCGGGGTCACCCACGAGTTCACCGTGGTCTCCGGGCACACCGCCCCCGACGACCCGCGCTCCCTGGTCAACTGGGAGGCGCTGGCGGGGATGCGCGGCACCCTGGTGCTGCTGATGGCGGTCGAGCGGATCGGCGCGATCGCCGAGACCCTGATCCGGCACGGGAAGGCCCCGGAGACCCCGGTCGCGGTCGTCCAGGAGGGCACCCGCTCCGGCCAGCGGCGGGTGGACGCCACCCTGGCCACCGCCGCCGAGGTGGTGGCGGCCGAGGGCATTCGGCCGCCGTCCATCATCGTGGTCGGCGAGGTCGTATCCCTCCTCGACTCCCTTACCGGCAGGTAAGATCCGTCCCGTGGGCGAGCTCATCAGCATCGAGGACCCGGAGGACCCGCGCCTCCACGACTACACCGGACTCACCGACGTCGACCTCCGCCGCCGCCGCGAGCCCGCCGAGGGACTCTTCATCGCCGAGGGCGAGAAGGTCATCCGCCGCGCCAGACAGGCCGGCTACCGGATGCGCTCCATGCTGCTCTCCGCCAAGTGGCTGGACGTGATGCGGGACGTCATCGACGAGGTCCCGGCCCCGGTGTACGCGGTCACCCCGGAGCTGGCCGAGCGGGTCACCGGCTACCACGTCCACCGCGGCGCCCTGGCCTCGATGGCCCGCAAGCCGCTGCCCGCCCCCGAGGAGCTGCTCTCCGCGGAGCCCGGCCGCTCCGCTCCGCCCCGCCGGATCGCGGTCTTCGAGGACATGGTCGACCACGCCAACCTGGGCGCGGCCTTCCGGAACGCGGCGGCGCTGGGCGTGGACGCCGTCATCCTCACCCCGCGCTGCGCCGATCCGCTCTACCGGCGGTCCGTCAAGGTCTCGATGGGCGCGGTCTTCCAGGTCCCGTGGACCCGGCTGGAGAACTGGCCGAAGGACGTCGAGATCCTGCGCTCCGCGGGCTTCACGGTGGCCGCGCTCTGCCTCAGCCACAAGGCGATCAGCCTGGACGAGCTGGCCGCGCGGGACGAGGAGCGGCTCGCCCTGGTCTTCGGCACGGAGGGCTCCGGCCTCACCCCGGAGGCGCTGGCCGCGGCCGACGAGCACGTCCGGATCCCGATGGACGCCGGGGTCGACTCCCTGAACGTGGCCGCGGCCTCCGCCGTCGCCTTCTACGCGACCCGCCCGCGAACGGGCACCGCCCCCGGCGCCGCGCCGTAGGCGCCAATAAGGGGTGCGGGGCTGTGACATCGTGCGGCTCCGCCGCGCGGGCGCGCCCAGCTCACGCGCCCCGAGCGCAGCGCCGAAGGCGCAAGCAAGGGGCGCGGGGAACTGCGCGCCCAGCCGATCACGGCGCCGCACCCGGCCACGGCGCCTGGGTTGCAACCCGGACTCCGTACCCGGCCGCGGCGCCGTGAGTCGCTGGCCGCGCAGTTCCCCGCGCCCCTGGGTTTGCGGCTGCGCCGCGACGCCCCAGGGGCCCGCAGCGACATGACGCCGCGAAGCTCAGTGGTCGAGGGGCTGGTTCGCCGCGACCAGGTCGAGCAACCCCGGGAAGCGGGCGTCCAGTTCCGCCCGGCGCAGGGCTGCCATCCGGCTGTTCCCCCGGTCCACCTGCTGGACCAGGCCGGACTCGCGCAGCACCCGGAAGTGGTGGGTGAGGGTCGACTTGGAGACGGGGAGGGCGAAGGAGGCGCAGGTCCGCTCGGTGTTCTCGGGCGCGGCGGCGAGGGCGGCGATGACCTGGTAGCGCAGCGGATCGGCCAGCGCGTGGAGGACCGTGCGCAGGTCCATCTCCTCGGGGGCGGGGTGTCCTTCCGGGTCGGGCATGGCGGTGGCGCCTCTCCGTCGTCGATCGTCCAGGTACCAGTTGCATCCTACCTGCGGGCTATGACAGCTTTAGGTACGACAGATTCCGTACCTACGATCCGCCTCGCGACCCTCGCCCCCTGGAGCACCGCATGAGTACCGAGACCGCGCCCACCGCCGACGCGGGGGCCCCGCCGACCCAGGCCGGGGGCGCAGCCGCGGCAGCCCCGCATCCGCTCACCCTGGCCGCCGTGCTCCTCGCGGTCTTCGTGGTGCCGATGTCCATCTCCGGAACCGCCGTGGCGCTGCCCGAGATCGGGGCCGCCACCCACGCCTCGCTCGCCCCCCTGCAGTGGGTGGTGAACGCCTTCAACGTGGCCTTCGCCTGCTTCACCCTGGTGTGGGGATCGCTGGCGGACATCCTCGGCCGGATCCGGGCCTTCGCCGCCGGCGCGGCGCTCTTCGCGGTCGCCTCCCTGGCCAGCGCGCTGGCCGGGAACATCGTCCTGCTGGACGTCGCCCGGGCGCTGGCCGGCCTCGGCGGCGCGGCGATCTTCTCCTGCGGGGCGGCCATCCTCTCCACCGTCTACGAGGGCCCGGCCCGGGGGAAGGCCTTCGCGCTCTTCGGGACCATCGCCGGCGTCGGGGTCGCCCTCGGCCCGACGCTGGGCGGACTGCTCACCGACTCGATCGGCTGGCGCTGGGTCTTCGCGCTGCACGCCATCGCGCTCGGCCTGGTGCTCGCCGTGCTGCCCGGGGTGGCCCGCTCGGTCCCCCACACCCCGCGCGGTGAGGCCACCCTCGACCTGCCCGGCAGCGGCCTCTTCGTGCTGGCGACGGTGCTGCTCACCACCGCCATCGTGGAGGGCTCGCAGTGGGGCTGGGCCAGTGCCGGAGTACTGTCGCTGTTCGCCGCCGCGGTCGTGGCGCTGGTGGTCTTCACCGCCGTGGAGAAGCGCCGCGAACACCCGATGCTCGATCTCAGCGTGCTGCGCGACCGGCACTTCCTCGGCATGTGCCTGGTCCCGGTGGCGGCCTCCTTCGGCTTCGTCACCATGCTGACCTACCTGCCGAGCTACCTCACCGCGGCCACCGGCCGCTCCAGCGGCGCCACCGGGCTGACCATGCTGCTGCTCACCGTCCCGGTGCTGGTCTGCCCGATGCTGGCCGCGCAGCTGGTGCAGCGCGGGGTGAGGCCGCTGCTGCTGATCGGGCTCAGCCTGGTCCTGCTGGTGGTCGGCGACGCCGCGCTCACCCTCTTCAGCCCCCGGGTGGCGGTCGCCGTCGTCGCCGTGCCGATGCTGGTCACCGGCGCCGGGATGGGGCTCTCCGCGGGCCTGGTGGACGCCCAGGCACTGGGCCGGATCGACTCGGCCAAGGCCGGAATGGCCGCCGGCTTCCTCAACACCCTGCGGCTGGGCAGTGAGGCCGTCGCCGTGGCGGTGTACGGCTCGCTGCTGGCCACGCTGCTCGGCGGCAAGGTGGAAGGCGGGCTCGCCCGCTTCCCCGGCGCCGGACACTCCGCCGAGGTGGCCGGCCAGGCCGCCGGCGGCGACCTGGCCGCCGCCGTGCGGACCTCGGGGGCGCGCGCCCCCGAGGCCGTCCACTCCTTCCTGGTGACCGCGTACGACTCGGCCTTCCATACGGTGCTGTGGGTGCTCGCGGTGATCGGTGTCGCCCTCGCCGCACTGATCGCCTTCCTCCTCCGCCCCGAGCGGGCGACGGCCGAGGCCCGGCAGTCGGCGCAGTCCGCGTAGTCCGTGCAGTGCCGGCGGGGCAGGCCGGGGCGCCCCGCCGGTCCCCCTCCGCCCGACCCAGAAGGAAGCCCGATGACCTCTCAGCAGCGATCCGCCCGGGTCCTCGTCGCGGGCGGGGGCCCCGTCGGCATGCTCGCCGCCGCCGAACTCGGCCGCTACGGCGTAGACACGCTGGTCCTGGAGAGCAACCCGCGCACCGTGGACCAGCCCAAGGCCGGGACCCTCCACGCGCGGTCCGTCCAGTCGCTGGCCAGGCGCGGGTATCTGAGGACCCGTCAGGCCCGCCCGGACGACCTCCGGGAGCGGCGGACCGAGGCCTTCCACTTCGCCGGGGTGCCGGGGCTCGCCATCACCGCCCCCGGCACCGAGCCGCCGCCCATCCTCGGGCGCGCCCAGGCCGACCTGGAACGGGACTTCGAGGCCCGGGCGCGCGAGCGCGGGGTACGCGTGCTCCGCGGCCACCGGGTCACCGGCCTCCGGCAGGACCCGGACGGGGTCGCGGTCACGGCCGAGGGGCCGGCCGGCCCGGAGGTCTTCACCGCTGAGTACCTGATCGGCGCGGACGGCGCCCGCAGCACCGTCCGCGAGGCGGCCGGCATCGGCAGCCGCACCCACCCGGCCACCGTGGCCGCCCTCCTGGGCCTGGTCCGCCTGGTGGAGCCCGGTCTCGTCCCGCCGGGCTGGCACCGCACCCCGAACGGCTGGATCATCTCCGGGATCAACCCCTTCGGCCACAGCCGGGTGATCACCATCGACTTCTCCGGTCCGCATCCGGACCGCCGGGCCGAACCGACCCTGGAGGAGCTGCGCGCGGAGGCGGCCCGGGTGCTCGGCCGGCCGGTGCCGATGGACGACGCCGTCTTCCTCAGCCGGTTCAGCGACTTCGCCCGGGTGGTCCGCCGCTACCGCGAGGGCCGGGTGCTGCTCGCCGGGGACGCGGCCCATGTGCACTTCCCGGTCGGCGGCCAGGGGCTCAACCTCGGCCTCCAGGACGCCGTCGACCTCTCCTGGAAGCTGGCCTTCACCCTGACCGGCCGGGCCGGCAAGGGCCTGCTGGACAGCTACGACGAGGACCGGCGCCCGGCCGCCGAGCGGGTGGTGGAGAACACCAGGGCGCAGCTCGCCCTGATGCGCCCCGACCCCGCGCTCGACCCGCTGCGCGGCCTGATGGCCGAGCTGCTGACGCTCGGTCAGGTCAACGACCACCTCGGGGACATGATCAGCGCCCAGGAGGACCACAACGGCCGCTTCCTGCCCAACCTCCCGCTGGAGGTGGACGGTTCGCCCACCGACCTGATCCGCCTGCTGGACCACCCGCGGGCCCTCCTGCTGGTGCTGTCCCCCGAGCCGCGGCTGGACGTGGAGCTGGTCGCGGACCCGGACGGGTACGCCCCCGAGGGCTGGGTCCGCTCGGTGCGGGCGGTACGCGCCAAGCCGCCGGCCGGCGTCCGCCTGCCCTGGGACGCCCTGCTGCTGCGCCCGGACGGCTACCTCGCCTGGGCCCCCGGCGACCGCGCCGGAGCGCGGGCGGCCCTGCGCCACTGGTTCGGTGAGCCCGAACCGAGCTGACGCAGGGCCGCAGGCCGGCCGGTCCGGCCGGTCCGGCCGGTCCGGCCGATCGAGCCGATCCGGCCGGCTACCAGCGCACCGGCAGCGCCGTCGGCCGGCGCAGCACAGTCCCCTCGTCCCAGGGGAGCCCGGCGGGGTCCGCGTCCAGGCGCAGGCCCGGGAGCTCCCGGGCCAGCCGGGTGAGGACGGCGACGATCTCGATCCGGGCCAGCGCCGCGCCCATGCAGTGGTGCATCCCGTAGCCGAACTGCAGATGCCGGCGGACGTTGGGGCGGTCCGGGT
The DNA here is from genome assembly GCF_000744815.1 of Phaeacidiphilus oryzae TH49. Lineage (NCBI taxonomy): Bacteria > Bacillati > Actinomycetota > Actinomycetes > Kitasatosporales > Streptomycetaceae > Phaeacidiphilus > Phaeacidiphilus oryzae. The sequence continues at coordinate 987,691 of NZ_JQMQ01000005.1, read as the reverse complement.
CGACCAGCTCGGGATCGGGGAAGACCTCCGGATCGCGGTTGGCCGCGAAGGCGTCCGGATAGACCACGCTGCCCGCCGGCACCGTGCCCTCACTGGTCTCCAGATCCCGCCCGGCGATCCGCGGGAACGCGGAGATCGCGCCCAGCGGGATCAGCCGGATCAGCTCCTCGGCCAGCCGCGGCGCGATTCCGGGATCGGCCGCCAGCCGCTCCCAGAGCCCGGGCGCGGCCAGCAGCACATACAGCGCCTTGGTCAGCACCGACACGATGTTCTGGTCGGCGCCGAGCAGCGAGCCGAACAGGATGCCGGTCAACTCGGCGTCGGAGAGCGGGGGTTCGACCCGGTCGCGGTCCTCGGCGAAGCGGTCGATCAGCCCGCCGGCCACCCGCGGCCGGGCACCGGTGACCAGGTCGGTGAGGTACCGGTAGACCGTGCTGAAGTGGCCGACCAGCCCCGGCACGTCCTGGTGGGAGGCGATCTGGACGATCCGCACCGACGGCCGGAAGTACGCCACGTCCTCCGCCGGGATGCCCAGGAAGGCGCAGTTGACGGCGATCGGCACCCGGTCGGCCACCTCGGCGAAGAGGTCCGGCGAGGAGGAGCTCCGCAGCGCCGCCACCCGCTCCCCGAGCACCTCGTCCAGCACCGGGCGCAGCCGCTCCACTCCCGCCGCGCTGTAGTCGGCGCTGACGAAGCCGCGGATCCGGGCGTGGTCCGGGGCGTCCAGGTTGAGCAGCAGCTCCTTCGGCATGGTGGTGGGCAGGAAGCTCGGACCGCCCTCCACATTGGTCGCGGCGCGGCCGCTGCCCGGATCGCTCAGCAGCGCCAGGACGTCCCGGTAGCGGGTGAGGTGCACCGCGGTGTGGCCGCTGGGCAGCAGGATCTGCGGCAGTCCGGCGGGGCTGCGCTCGGCGAGCGGGGTGAAGGGGGGCACGGGGTCGAGTCCGGGCAGTTCGCCCACCCGTATCCAGGCCGGCGGGGCGGGGGTTCGCGTGGTCATATCGGCTCCGATGGTCGAAGGGGGGTCGGTGGAGAGGCTCACCTCGGCGCTCACAGCAGCGCCGCGAGCCCGGTCAGCCCCTGGAGTTCGCGTACGGCCTGGGCGTTGCCGCGGAAGTGGACGGCTCGCCAGCCCGCCGCGCGGGCCCCCGAGCAGTTCTCCGCCAGGTCGTCGATGAGCACGCAGTCCTCGGCGGCCACCCCGGCCTCGCGCTCGGCGATCCGGAAGATCTCCAGGTCCGGCTTGCGCACCCGCACCCGGCAGGAGTCGATCAGGCAGTCCACCTCGCCCAGCGGCTCGATGATCCGGTGCCAGTACGGCTCCCACTCCGGGACGTTGTTGGAGAGGACGCCGATCCGGAAGCCGTTCTCCCGGGCGTGCCGGGCGGTGGCGACCATCTGCTGGTTGACGGTCACCCCTTCGAACCACTGGGCGCCGAAGGACTCGAACCGGGCCCTGGAGAGGTCGATTCCCGGATGGCGGGCGGCCAGCTCGCGGGCCATGGCGCGCCCCCACTCCGCCTCGCTGAGCACCCCGAGTTCGATCGGCGCCAGGTCGGGGAGGCCCAGCGGGGCGGCGACGGCGTGCAGTGCGCCGCCGAGCTGCGCCGGGGTGATGCCAGTGCGGTCCTCGAAGCGGGCGAAGAGCTCGGACATCGGCGGGGACAGCACTCCGCCGAAGTCGAACCAGAGCATCGGGCTCACGCGCCCACCTGCCCGGCGGCCTGCGGCGCGCTCTCGGGCTCGGCAGCGGGCACGCTCGCGGGCGCGGCGACCGGCGTGAAGCGGACGCCGATCGGGCTGGTCCGGGAGAGGTGCACCCGCGAGCGGGCCATCTCGGTCTCCTCCTGGAAGAGCGAGACCTCGAAGCCGACAGTGTCGGGCTCCTCCACCGCGACCGGTCGGACCCGGCAGTCGGTGGGCAGCTCGAACTCGCCGAAGCGGACGAACTCCGCGGCGCACAGGGAGAGCTGCAGGCAGCGCGGGGAGAGCCCGAAGAGCTCCTGCGCGGCGAAGACCGCGCTCTGCCGCAGCGCCTCGAAGGTCAGTGCCCCCGGCAGGTGGTCCAGCGGGTGGTCGAAGAGGGCGGGGTGCGCCTGGTCCACGACGATCTGGGTGTGCACCGCGCCCTCGCCGTCCCCGCTGAGTCCGGCCTCGGCCAGCACCACGTTCTGCGGATTGCCCCGGCCGACCGCGGCCGGCGGCACCCGCCGGCCGGTGTGGTGCGGTCGGGCCGGGTGGAGGGCGAGGGCGTCCCGGCCGCGGGCCCGCATCCGGTCCCAGGCGGCCGGCGGCATCCACTGGCAGGTGGTCCGCATGGTGGCGGCCGGGCGGTCGTCGATCAGCAGCTCCAGGTCGAGGGTGCTGCCGACGACAGTGCCCTCCCGGTGCTTGACCGAGGCCTGCCGGGCGCGGATCAGCACCCGGCCGGGCAGCGGGCCGATCCGCAGTGCCTCGGCGCCGCCGTCCGGGCACAGCGCGAACTCGCCGTCGACGAAGATGAACTTGCTGTCGGCGGAGGCCTCCAGGTACGCGTGGGCGACCAGGATGGACGCCTGCCGCAGCACCTCGATCAGCAGCAGCGGGTCGTAGGCGGCCGGACTGGTGAGGTGGTCGCTGTAGAAGCTGTGCACCCGGGGGAGCTGGGCGGCGATCAGGTACTCGTCCTCGCCGGCCCGGGTGTGGTCGGTGAGGAACACCTCGCAGATCGCTGCGCGGTGGACGAGCGCACGCGGGACCGTGGCGGAGTAGGCCAGGGCCGGGGCGAGCGTTGTGGGCATGGGTGCTCCTGAGGAATCGGTGAACCGGATACGGTCACTAGGTTCGATCCCTACCGTACCTACAGTGCACAGTTGTTCGCCGTGATCGGCATCACGAAGATCGCAAACCTTGCGTTAAGGCTGGATTGCGCTCAGCGTCCCGGCCAGGATTCGTCCAACTCCCCATCGCCGCGGGCCGCGTAGCGGGTCTGGCTGACGACGGGGCCGCGGGCGCCGCCCGCCCGCTCCTCCCGGAGCACCGCCCCGCCGGAGATCCGCCAGCTGCCGACCGCCCCCGCGTCCCCGGTGGAGGCGTGCGAGGCGACCAGCACCGGCTGCCCGCCGGCGAACCGGAAGAGCTCGATCAGGTCCTGCGGCACCCCGCCCGCCGTGCGCGTCAGCACGACCACCGCCGCCGGGGCGTTCCGGTAGCGCGCGGCCAGCACCGTGGTCAGCACGGTCGGCTGGCCGTCCGAGGCCCGTCCGGCCTTGAGCCTGATGTCGGGGCCGCCCGACGGGTCGCGGTACACCCGGTTCGCCCAGTCGACCTGGGGCCCGGTCACCGCGGAGGACAGGCCGGGAGCGGCCCCGGCGGTGGCCGCCGCCGCGATGGCGTCCGAGTCGCTGCCCGGCGCCTGGTCGTTGGCCGCGACCCGGACCGCCTGGTCGGCGCCGCCCGGGCCGCCCGACCCGGGGGTGGCGCTCCCGCTCGTCGAGTCGGCCGGCCGGCCCAGACCGCCCTTCTGGGAGGAGTGGCTCCAGCCCTGCGCGGCGGCGATCGCCAGCGCGACGCCGATGGTGACCGTGATGAAGACGATCAGCCGCTGCCGCAGCAGCCGCCGGGACCGCGCCTTCCCGACGTACACCGGCTTCCCGGTCCTGCCGTTGCGGCCGGTGGGCCTGGGGCGCGAGGAGTTGGGCCGTGAGGAGGCGGGCCGCGAGGACCGCCCTCCCGCCGGCCCGCGGCCCGGCCGCTCCGGGCGGCCGCCGCGACTGCCCTGCTGCGCTCCGGAGGCCCGGGCGCCTCCGGTCCCCGGACGGGACATCGGCGCGGTCTCGGCCAGCGGTGCGCCCCGCAGGCCCGAGGCGCCGTGCGCCGCCGGCGCGCCCGCCTCGGCCGGCGGCTGGGCGCCGATCTTGGACGTCGTACCGCCGTGACCGCCCCCGGCGCTGCTCCCGGCACCCTTCCCGGTTCCGTTGCCGGCGGAGGAGGCCTCCCGGCCGGGAACGGTCTGATCATGACCACCGTGGCTTCCGCCGCCCTGCCCGGCGCGCAGCTCACGCGGGCCGCGCGGGACCCGGGGCGCCTGCGGGGGGTGCGAGGCGTGCGGCCCGTGCGGCCCGTGCGATCCCGGCGCCTGGAGCCCCGGCGCCCCGGCGCGCGGACCACCCGGTAGGCCACCGGCCGCACCGCCGGCCGCACCGCCCGGCGCGACGCGCGGCCGGCGCCCGGCGGGCGTCCCCGGAACGCGGCTCGGCGAACCCTCGGGCGATCCCTCCGGCGGCCCGCCGACCTGGCCCGCACGGCCCATCGGGGCGGCTCCGGGCATCCGCGCGGGCCCCGCGGTCCCCGCGGTGGGCCCGCTGGGCACGCCCGGCCCCGCGCCCGGGGCGCCGGGCGCTCCGGGCGGCCGCGGACCGCGCGCCGGGCGCGGGGTACGGCCCGCCGCGCCCCGCCGCGCGTCCCCGCCGTGCGGAGTCCGCGAGCCGGAGCCGGCCGGGCCGCCCGGCCCGGCGCCGCGGCCCTCGCTGTCCGGACCGGCCGGACCCGCGCCTGACCCGGCGCCCGCGCCCGCGCCCGCCGGCCCCGCAGCCGTCGCGTCCGGGGCGATCCGCCTCGGCAACTCGCGCAGCAGGTCCGCGAGTTCGCGGGTCCCGGGCCGTTCGACCGGCTCCTTGGCCAGGCAGGCACGGATCACCGGCACCAGGGGCCCGGGCACCCCGCGCAGGTCGGGCTCCTCGTGGACCACCCGGTAGAGCATCACCTCGGAGGTCCCCGAACCGAACGGGGAGTCCCCGGTCGCCGCGTAGGCCAGCGTCGAGCCCAGCGCGAAGACGTCCGTCGCCGAGGTCACCGCGGCCCCGCGGACCTGCTCGGGGGCGAGGAAGCCGGGCGAGCCCACGGCCGTACCGACATGGGTCAGGGTGCTCGCGCCGGTCGCCCAGGCGATCCCGAAGTCGATGATCCGCGGGCCCTTGGGGGAGAGGAGGATGTTGGAGGGCTTGAGGTCCCGGTGCACCACCCCGGCCTCGTGGACGTGGTACAGCCCGTCGGACAGCGCCGCCCCGATCCCGGCGATGTCGGTCCACGGCAGCGGCCCCTCGTCCATCACCCGCTTGTACAGCGAGGGGCCGGGGACGTACGCGGTGGCCAGCCACGGCCGGTCGGCGTCGATGTCCGCGGCGACCAGCCGGGCGATGCAGCCGCCCCGGATCCGCCGGGCCGCGGCGACCTCCCGGGCGAAGCGGGTGCGGAACTCGTGGTCCTCGGCCAGCTCGGAACGGATCAGCTTGAGGGCGACCTTCTGCCCGCGGCGGTCGGCGCCCAGATACACCACGCCCATCCCGCCGCTGCCCAGCCGACGGTGGAGGCGGAACGAGCCGACGACGCGCGGATCCTCACGTCGGAGCCGCATCATCGCCATACCGTGTTCCGTCCTGTCGTGCCGTCAGAACCCCTCCGGGGTCACCGGGTTCCGCGGGACAGCTTACGGACTGGGCGGACCGGTGTGCTGGCACGCAACGCGAAGCAGTCGATGTGATCATCCTTCCGGTACTCCGGGGCGACCCTGAGGGGTGCGCCCCCTCGGGGTCCACCTGGGGTAGTAGCCGCCTCTCCGACCGCTCATCCTCACGGAGGCACCGCAGACGGTACGCGGGCATGACGCCCGGGAAAGCGGCCCGGCATACGGTTGTGACCAGCGGTGGGCGGCATGCTCGTCCCCCGAGGTAAACCGCCCGCCGCGTAAGCCGAATCGCAGAGGGTGCAGGGGAGAGGGGGCGAGGGCGATGGCACTGCTGTCGGGGCAGGTCAGTCAGCCGGCGCGGACGGTGCGTCCGGCTCGGTCGGAGCAGATCGGGCAGGTCGGGCAGGCCGTCCGGGCGGCGACGCGCCCGGTGCGCCGGCCCCCCTCCCCGGGCCCCGCGGAGCAGCGGAGGCATCCGCTGGTGGCGCTGGCCATGGCGCTGCCGGTGGCGGCCCTGCTGATGGTGCTCTTCGGCGGCTGGGCGGAGTTCCTCGCCCAGGTCTCGCCGGTGCTCCGGATGTTCGGCCGCTGAGCGAAACGAACGGAAATACCGGAACCCGTGGGACCACGGGAACCACGGAAAAAAGAAAGACGGACGCCGACCGGTTAAGGGGTTGACCGGAAGGCGTCGGCCGGGACCAGCCGCGCGCAGGGGACACGCGGACGGGCGATGCGCGCGGGCGTTCCGGCCGGGCCGGGCGCCGGGTCCGGAGTGTCGGTGAGGGCTCTCCGGGCGCGGCGCCCTTCTCGCGCGTCCCGCTTCTCCCGTCCCGCTTCGCGCTCCCCGCCCCACAGCGAAACACGACGAAGGCCGTCACCACGACGCGGTGACGGCCTGTCAACATCCTTGCTGGTGGACGATACTGGGATTGAACCAGTGACCTCTTCCGTGTCAGGGAAGCGCTCTCCCGCTGAGCTAATCGTCCTCGTCGCCCCTGGCGACATGGAAGACATTAGCGCATCCCCGCCCACCTGCGCCAATCCGCCTCCGTCGACCCTGACCGTCCACGGTCGTCCGCACGCGTTTGCCCTGGGTGGCCCCCCGAGTGGCTCCCCCGGTGGCTCCCCTCGGTTCGCCCCTCGGCAGGCAGATCTGTACTGTGCCGGCGGACGGCAGGGGAGACGGGGAGAGGCCAGACTCTTGGACACGATGGTTCTCCTTCTGGTTGTTCTTCCATGTGCCGCGCTGGCTGGCTTCGCCGGCTTCGGGCTGTGCCATGGTCGAAGGGGCGTCACTCCAAGGCTCCTGGGCTGGTTGTTCTTGGCTCTAGGCATCGTTTGTATGTTCGGCCCGATAGCACTGATCGTGAGCTTCCCGCTCCCACATCCGTAGCTAGAAGCTGCGGCAGGCTCGACACACCTCGCTTGCCCTTCGGCGGATGCCGCACGTCGGCTCGTCTGCCATCCCGTCTGCCGTCGACCCACACGCAGTGGTTACGGGCGTAGCCCTCCCGGTCCAGATGGAGCGCCCCACTGTCCGAACGATCTGGACCGGGAGGGCCACGGCTGATACGGCCTCGCCTGGGTCGACGGCAGACGGGAGGGCGGACCCCCAGCCCCTACCCCATGGTTACGGTCACTGGCGCGGATGCCGCCATCCCGGAGCCGGAGATCCCCGCCGGAGGCTTCGCGTTCATGCCCCTTGGGCCTACCCTCAGCGGGCGCGCGACCGGCGGTGGCGCCCCGAGCGGGCCGAAGGCATGAGCGCGGGGGCGCCGAGAGCCGGGTGCCGGTGGGATGCCCTCATGACCAGGGGGGACGCCGCGCCAAAAGGTCTGGGAACTCGGTTTGCAGGACGCAGAACTCGTTACCCCACGGGCCGCGCAGGACCCAGAAGTCATACCCGCGCTCGTGCTGATGGTCCCTGCGGGTAGCTCCGAGCGCTTTGAGCCTCCGGACTTCGGCTTCCACATCGTCAGTCTCAAGGTCGAGGTGCATCCGCTCCTTGGACACCTTCTGATCGTCGGTGCGCTGGAGCAGGATCCGGATGTCCGAGGTTCAGTGCGCGAGGACGAAGGTTTCCGCCTCGGGCAGGTCCGTTGGATACGGCCAACGTCCGCCGGGGTTTCCGCTCGATCGTGAAGGCTGCTGGACTGGACACGGAGTGGACTCCGCGCGAACTGCGGCACAGCTTCGTGTCTCTGATGTCCGATCATGGGATCTCGTCGGAGCTGATCGCTCGGGTGGTCGGCCACAGCAGCACGATCACGACCGAGGGGTCTACCGGAAGCAGCTCCGGCCGGTGATCACAGAGGGGGCCGAGGCCATGGACGTGATCTTTCGCGGGGACGGGCGCCAGGGTTGATCAGAAACCCGGTGGCTCCCTGTGTGGCTCCCCGGATACGCAAGAGGCCCGATCCGATGTCCGGACCGAGCCTCTGAGCTGGTGCGCGATACTGGGATTGAACCAGTGACCTCTTCCGTGTCAGGGAAGCGCTCTCCCGCTGAGCTAATCGCGCGGGCCGAGTTCCCGGAACAGGTCCGGGGACTCAGAGGTGGAGACGGGATTTGAACCCGTGTAGACGGCTTTGCAGGCCGTTGCCTCGCCTCTCGGCCACTCCACCGAGCGGACGACGGGATTCGAACCCGCGACCCTCACCTTGGCAAGGTGATGCTCTACCAGCTGAGCCACGTCCGCGTGCTTCCGGATCACTTCCCCCGCTGCTGCGGCGTCCGTGTCCCGGCGACGACATGAACTTTAGCGGATTCCCCGCCCAGCTCAAATTCCGTATCCAGCGCGCGCCTCCCGGCGCCGCCGCGCCTAGACTTCGGCACTCCCCTTTCCGACCTGCGAACGAGCGAAGCCAGTGGAAGAACTACCCCCCCTCGCGAGGTTCGGCCGGTGGTCCGCCACCGGCCTCCTCGAGGTGACCGACGACCCGTCAGTTCTGGACTCCGAGGGCTGGTGGGCGGTGGTCGCCGACTTCGAGGGCCGCCTGGTCTGCGCCCGCTTCGCGGACGTGCGGGAGGACCCCGCGGGCGCCGCCCCGCCGGACGGCCGCTCCTGGCGCGGCCCGGCCCGCGACGCCTGGCGCAGCTCGCTGGACCAGGGGGCGTACACCGCGGGCGTGCGCCGGATCCGCGAGTACATCGCGGCCGGCACCGTCTACCAGGCGAACCTCTGCCGGGTGCTCTCCGCGCCGCTCCCGGACGAGGGCGCCGGCGGCGGCCGGGTGGACGTGGACGCCCTGACCGGGCTGCTGGCCCGAGGCAACCCGGCCCCCTACGCCGGCACCGTCCGCCTCCCCGCGCACGGGGTCGAGGTGGCCACCGCGTCCCCCGAGCTCTTCCTCCGCCGGGACGGCGGCCGGGTGGAGTCGGGCCCGATCAAGGGCACCGGTCGCACCGAGCAGGACCTGCTGGAGAAGGACCATGCCGAGAACGTGATGATCGTCGACCTGGTCCGCAACGACCTCGGCCGGGTCTGCCGCACCGGCACGGTCACCGTCCCCGAGCTCTGCGTCGTCGAGAAGCACCCGGGTCTGGTGCACCTGGTCTCCACGGTCGCCGGCGAGCTCAGCCCCGGCGCCGGCTGGCCCGAGCTGCTCGCCGCCGCCTTCCCGCCCGGCTCGGTCACCGGCGCCCCCAAGGCCAGCGCCCTGCGGATCATCCGCGAGCTGGAGACCGCCCCCCGCGGCCCGTACTGCGGGGCCGTCGGCTGGGTGGACGCCGACCGCGGGATCGCCGAACTCGCCGTCGGCATCCGGACGTTCTGGTACGACCGGCCGGCCGGCGAGCTCCGCTTCGGCACCGGAGCCGGCATCACCTGGGGTTCCGACCCGGAAGGCGAGTGGCGGGAGACCGAGCTGAAGGCCTCCAGACTGCTCGCGATAGCGTCGGCCCCGCAGTGACCGACCGAATGAAGAGGGAGCGGCCCATGCGGATCTGGATCAACGGTGAGCTGCGGGAACAGGACTCCGCCTCCGTCTCCGCGCTCGACCACGGGCTGACCGTGGGCGACGGCGTCTTCGAGACGGTCAAGGCCGAGGACGGCCGGCCCTTCGCCCTGACCAGGCACCTCCACCGCCTGGAGCGCTCGGCCCGCGGCCTGGGCCTGCCGGCCCCCGACCTGGACCGGGTGCGCGAGGCCTGTGCGGCCGTCCTGGAGGCCAACCCGCTGCCCCTCGGCCGGCTCAGGATCACCTACACCGGCGGCCTCTCCCCGCTCGGCTCGGACCGCGGGGACTCCGCCCCGACCCTGGTGGTCGCCCTGGGCGAGGCCGCCCACCGTCCGGACAGCACCGCGGTGATCACCGTCCCGTGGACCCGCAACGAGCACAGCGCCATCGCCGGGCTCAAGACCACCTCCTACGCGGAGAACGTGGTCGCCCTGGCCCGCGCCCACGAGCAGGGCGCCAGCGAGGCGCTCTTCGCCAACACCGCGGGCCGGCTCTGCGAGGGCACCGGCACCAACGTCTTCGTCGTCCTCGGCGGCCGGCTGCTCACCCCCGCGCTGGCCTCCGGCTGCCTGGCCGGCATCACCCGCGGGCTGGTCGTGGAGTGGCTCGGCGCGGAGGAGGCCGACCTGCCCTTCGACGTCCTCGGCCAGGCCGAGGAGGTCTTCCTGACCTCCTCGCTGCGCGACGTCCAGCCGGTCCACCGGCTCGACGAGCGGCGGCTGCCCGGCACCGCGGGCGCGATGGCGGTGAAGGCCGTCGAGGTCTTCGCCGAGCGCAGCTCCGCCGACCGCGACCCGGTCTGACCTGACCGCCCGTCAGCCGGCGCGGTACGCTCCCTGCGCCATGACCACCACCCTGCGCCCCACCGAACCGGAGCGGCCGCTGACCGGCGGCGGCCGCACCCGGCACTACGCGATCTGCGTCAACGGCACCCCCGTGGGCGGGGTCCGGTTCACCCTGCCGGCGGGGGAGCGGACCGGCCGGATCGAGGAGCTGGAGGTGCGGGCGGACGCCCGCCGCCGCGGCCGGGGCACCACGGCCCTCCTCGCGGGCGAGGAGATCCTCCGCTCCTGGGGCTGCCGGCGGGCGGAGGCGGTGATCCCCGCGGAGGCCGAGGACGCCCTCCGGCTCGCCGCCGAACTCGGCTACTGGCCGCTCGCCCGCCGGATGGCGAAGCATCTGACCGGCGGCGGAGCCGAAGCCGCAGCCACCCCGCTGCCCGAGGGCTGCGTGCTGCGCCCGATCGGCGCCGCCGAGTTCCCCGACTGGTACGCGGACCGCAGCCGCCGCTACGCGGAGGAGCTCCAGCGCTCCGGCCTCGGCGCGGACGAGGCCCGGCGCCGCTCCGAGACCCTGATGGCCGCCTACTTCGCCGGGGGCGCGGACACCCCCGGCACGGTCCTCTCCCGTCTGACGGTGGACGGCGAACCGGGCGGCGAGCTGTGGATCCGCCTGGACCACACCCGCCACCCGGACGGCCGCCGCCTCGCCTGGATCACCTACGTCGAGGTGGCCGAAGGGCTGCGCGGCCGGGGGCTGGGCCGCGCCCTGCTGCTCCAGGCCGAACGCGAGGTGCTCGCCGCCGGCGGCCGGGATCTGGGGCTCAACGTCGCCGAGGAGAACGCCGCGGCCCGCGGCCTCTACCGCACCCTCGGCTACGCCGACTACGCGATCTCGGTGGGTAAGCCGCTCTAGCCCCTCTAGCCGCTCCGGCCGCTCCGCCGCTGCGACCGTTCCGGCCCGGGCTAGCCCTTCCGGCCCCGGGAGCCCAGCAGCTCCTCGATCCGCTCCCGCAGCCCCGACTGGTCCTTGCTGCCGTCCAGCACCTTCCCGGCCACCACGTAGCTCGGCGTGCCCTTCACACCGATCGCCTGCCCCTCGGCCTGGTCGGCGTCGACCACCAGGATGTGCCGCCCGTCGATCAGCGCGGTGTCCAGCTCCTCGGCGTCCATCCCGAGCTTCTCCGCCACCTCCAGCAGCAGCTTCTCGCCCCGCCTGTCCAGCTCGCCGACCCGGTCGAGGACGGCCTCGACGAAGGCCCAGCCGTGCCCCTGGACGAAGGCCTCCTCGACGGCCTGCGCCGCCGCGAAGGCGTGCTTGTGCTTGGACAGCGGGAAATGCCGCGGGACGATCTCCACGCCCTCGGCGCGCAGCGCGCGCAGGTCGGCCAGCGAGTCGCGGCAGTCCGGGCACTGCAGCTCGCACCACCACTCGACGCGGGGGGAGGAAGGTTCGGAACTCTCACTCATGCGGGCAAGTCTCCCATTGGAGAGGAACCCTTCGGGCGCACCATGGAACCAGGCCGACCAGGCCGAGCGCTGCGATGGGGTGCGAGAGGCGAGTGGCGATGAGCTGGTTGAGCGGAACGATCTGTGTGGCCCTGACGGTGGTCTTCCTGCTGGCGGCCGTGGTCGCCGGCCGGCGGGGCCGCCCCCGTGCGGCGATGCGCTGGTTCGGTCTCGGCCTCCTCCCGGTGGGGGTCTGGCTGGCCGGGCTGGTCACCGCGGTGCGCAAGATCGGCACGGCGATCGGCGACTGGGCGGCGCACGTGGTCTTCGACCCCCGGGTGTGGGCCGGCGTCATCCTCCTCGGGGTCGGCCTCCTGGTGCTGCTGGCCTCCGGCCTGCGCCGGGGCCGGGGCCGCGACCGGGGCGGCGAGGACGGCCGCAGGGCCGTGACCTCCCCGCCGTCGCGCCCCGGCGCCACCGCCGGCACCTCTGCGGCCCAGCCGAAGTCCGCCCCGGCGAAGGCCGTGGAGAAGCGGAAGGGCGGCGGCGGCACGGGCGACGACGAGTTCAAGGAGATCGAGGAGATCCTCAAGCGCCGCGGCATCTGAGCCGCCGGAGGGAGGGCGCGGCGGCCGCCGTCAGGAGACCCGCGCGGCCTCCCGCCGCCGTGCCCGGTAGGCGGCCACATGCAGCCGGTTCCCGCAGGTCCGGCTGGAGCAGTAGCGCCGGGAGCGGTTCCGCGAGAGGTCGACGAAGACCCGCGCGCAGCCGGGCGCCGCGCACTGCCGCAGCCGCTCCCGCTCGCCCGCCACGAGGATGAAGCCCAGGGCCATCCCGCCGTCCGCCGCCAGGTGCTCGGCCAGGCCGGCCCCCGGGGCGAAGTAGTGCATATGCCAGTCGTGCCCGTCGTGATCGGTCAGCCGGGGCGTCGTCCCGGCCGAGGCGACCAGGGCGTTGAGCAGCTCGGCGGCCTCCCGGGTGGTCGGCGCCGCGAAGATCGCCCGGAAGCGCTCGCGCAGTTCGCGCACCGCCGTGACGTCGCACTCCCGTATCGGGCCCACCTCGCTGATCTCCTGGCGGGCGACGAACTCCCGGAGCGCCGGGGGGTCCGGCAGGCCCTCCGCCCCGCCCCGCGCGTCCGGGGCGGTGTTCAGCAGCTCCACGAGCATGCCGAGGGCGCATCGGGTGTCGTGAGTGATCAGCACGTGGTGGCTCCCTGGCCCGCCGTCCGTGGCGTGTACGGGGAGCGACTCTACTCGTCGCCGCGCCCCGGAAAACGCCCGCGGGCCCGGTCCGGATGGTTCGGAACGGGCCCGCGGTTCTGTGGGCGATACTGGGATCGAACCAGTGACCTCTTCGGTGTGAACGAAGCGCTCTCCCGCTGAGCTAATCGCCCGGGCGCAGAAAGAACACTACCGCATTCCCGGCGGTGCTCCGCACACCCTTCCCGGTGCCGGGTCCGGTTCCCCCGACCGTCATCCGGTCCTCGCCGTCCGAGGGTTTCGCGCCCCGGGCCACCCCGTTCGGCCCTCTTCGAGTGGCCGAAACCTGACGGGTCGTGAGTCGCTAGCCGATGTGCTCGGGACGGGTGGGACTGATGAGCCGTAAGAGGTACCAGGAGGGGATTTATCCGGACAGACGGGTTTACACCGGGCCCTCCGGTGGGATGGTCCGTTCGCCGACGTGCGATTCCCCGAGCGCACACTGAGCGAAAGGCCCTGGCGCTTATGAACACCACGGTCAGCTGCGAGCTGCACCTGCGCCTCATCGTGTCGAGCGAATCGTCCCTGCCCGTTCCCGCGGGCCTGCGCTACGACACGGCCGACCCCTATGCGGTGCATGCGACCTTCCACACCGGTGCGGACGAAACCGTCGAGTGGGTGTTCGCCCGCGATCTCCTGGCCGAGGGACTGCACCGGCCGACCGGAACCGGCGACGTCCGGGTCTGGCCGTCCCGCAGTCACGGCCAGGGAGTCGTCTGCATCGCGCTGAGCTCCCCGGAGGGCGAGGCACTGCTGGAGGCGCCGGCGCGGGCGCTGGAATCCTTCCTCAAGAGGACTGATGCCGCGGTACCACCCGGCACCGAGCACCGTCACTTCGACCTGGACCGCGAGCTCTCGCACATCCTTGCCGAGAACTGACGCGGCGGGTCGTCCGACTCGGGGGGACGACCCGATCCCTACCCACCGCTGACCGCCACGACCGGGTCAGGGGGCCTCGACCGCCGCCGTGCGCACGCACGGCGGCGGTTGCTGTCTGCGGGCGAAGCGAATTGCCGCTGGTCACAAGGATGCTGTACTGTCTTGCCCGTTCCCGGGCGATTAGCTCAGCGGGAGAGCGCTTCGTTCACACCGAAGAGGTCACTGGTTCGATCCCAGTATCGCCCACGCCGCGGAAGACCCCCTCCGTCCACCGGAGGGGGCCTTCGCCGTTCCGGGGGCGGGGGCTGACGCCGGCTCAGGCCGCCTCGGGCAGCTCCGTGCGCAGCGGCCAGGCCGGGTCCACCCGCTCCGGGTTGCCGCTGCGGGAGAACCAGGCCTCCAGCCCGCGAGCCTGCGCCGCATGCCAGACGGCCTGCCGCAGATGCAGCTCGGCGGCGTTCAACTCGCCTATCCGCCCGGCGAATCGCCGTCCTATCTCGCGGACCAGCAGCAGCGAGGCGGTGGCGTCGGCCGCCGCGTCGTGGGCGCCCTCCAGGCTGACCCCGTAGTGGGCGCAGAGGTCGGTGAGGGTGCGGCGGCCGCGCCGGTAGCGGTCCAGATGCTTGTCCAGCACCCGGGGGTCGAGCACCAGCAGGGGCGCGTCGTCGGTGTACGCGGAGAGCGGGACGCCGCGGTGCCTGCGCAGCTCGCGGTCCATCAGCGTCAGGTCGTACGGGGCGTTCATCACCACCAGCGGGGTGCCGGTGCGGGCCGTGCCGGCCAGCGCCCGGGCGAGATCGTGGAGGGCCAGACCCGGGGCGTGGCCGCGGCTGCGGACCTGGGCGTCGGTGATCCCGTGCACCGCGGTGGCCTGGGCGGGGATCGGGACGCCCGGGTCCACCAGCCAGCAGCGGGCCGCGGTGGGCGCGTCCGGCGCGGACTGGGTGACCAGCGCGGCCGAGACCACCCGGTCCCGCTCCACGTCCACGCCGGTGGTCTCGGTGTCGAACGCCGCCAGCGGCCCGTCGAACCACGCGGCGGACTGGTGGGGGATCTCCGTCGTCAGGGGCCCCTCGGCCATCCCGGTTCTCCTTCGCCCGATCCGGTCGTCACGGAGAGGTGATACCCCACTACTCTTCGTCGCCAATCCCGGTTTCGGGCCCGGGAGTCCGGGAGATGAAGCAGGTGACGGCCCGCCCGACCCCGAGGGGCGGCGCAGTCGCGGGGAGTCGGCAGCCATGGCGCTCACACAGCCCGAGCCAGTCCCCTCGGGACGGCCGGTCAGGGGCGAGCTCGCGGTCACCACCTGCATGGAGACCTACCAGGTGGGATACCTCCATGCGGTCGCGGCCGCCGCCGGCTGCACCCTCGCCCAGCCCTTCCCGGACAACGGCGTCGACTGGCACATCAGCCACGCCTCTCGGCTGCACAGCGCGGACGACGAGGCCACGATCAAGGTCCAGCTCAAGTGCACCTACCAGACCCCGCCCGAACCGCCGGGACCGTCCTTCCCGTTCACGATCGACAACGATCAGCTGCGCAAGCTGGCCCATCCGCGGGTCGCCGTCCACAAGATCCTGGTGGTGATGCTGGTGCCGCGGGACACCGGGTCGTGGGTGGAGATCCACGGGGACCGGATCGTGCTGCGGCACTCCTGCTACTGGGTCAACCTGGCCGGCGTGCCGGTGACCGGAAAGCGCAGGACGAATGTCCGAATACCTACGGACCAGGTCTTCGACGACCGCGCGCTCTGCGCGATGATGGCGCGAGTGGGGGCCGGGGGCCGACCGTGAGCGGCCGCCCCTGTCCGTGGCGAGGGAGGGTGTGACGGCCCATGCGGAGCGAACCCGGACGGCGAGGCCCAGGCAGGTTCGGCGGGCAGGGGCTCCCGCTGCCCGACCCCGGGCGGATCGATCCGGCCGTCCTCAGCACGCTTCTCGCGCGCTACGGCTGGGTGCGCCGCGGCGGCGCCGCCGGCCGCTACGCCCGCTGGACCCCGCCGGACGACCAGGAGCCCGACACCAGCCTGCTGGTCCCCGCGCACCGCGCCTTCGACGACGCCGTGGAACTGGTCGAGGAGGCGGTGGCCGGACTGCACAGGTCCGGGCATCCGTCCGCCCCGCAGATCCTCGCGGCACTGGCCGTGCCGGGCGACGAGATCCGCTGGAGGCGCGAACTGCCCGGCACCGGCGAGGCGCTGAGCTGGCCGGCGGAGGACGGGCTGCGCTCGGCGGCCTGCGCGATGCTGTCCGCGGCGGCCAAGGCCGGGCGGGTCCGGGCCGCGTACTTCGGCTCCCGGCTGGACGACTACGCGAGCGAGTTCCTGGAGCATGTGCTGGTGGTGGCGCCCGGTACCGGAGCGGGGCTGCTCACCGCGTACACCCCGGCGCCGGAGGCGAGGCCGGCCGCGACCACGCTGGTGCGGGCGCTGGAGGCGGTCCGGGACGCGGTGGACTACCGGCGGGCGACCGGGAGGCTGGACGCCTTCGACAGCGCGGTGCGGGTCGGCGTCAGCCGCGAGCTGGTCGAGTCGGTGCGGCGGCTGGTGCTGGGCGCGGAGGGAGCGGAGGTGACGCTGGCCTGGTCACCCGAGGTGGGGGTGCCGCGCGGCTTCGGGAACCGGCCGCTGCGGCTGGAGTTCTCGCCGGGGGACCTGCCGGCGCTGGAGGAGGCCGGGCAGCGGCTCGAACACAGCGAGCCGGCGGTGGAGGTGCTGATCACCGGCGCGGTGGTGCGGCTGAAGCGGCCGGCGACCGGGGGCCCCGGGACGGTGCGGCTGCGGGTGCTGGCCGGAGTGGACGTCGACGAGATCCGCGTCCAGTTGGAGGAGGACGACTATCTGGCGGCGGTGCGCGCGCATCTCGACGGCGTGCCGGTGCGGCTGGCGGGCCGGCTGGAACGCAAGGGCGGCTTCCGCCGGCTGAGCCAGCCGAGAGACCTGACGATCGTCCGCCTGGACGCGGCGGAGCGGGACCGCCTGCTGAAGTCCCTCACGGGGGGCCGCACGCCCCCCGCCACGGACCCCGACTGACCGGCGCCGCCCGCGCGCTACGGCGCCGCACTCGGCAGCGGCGGACTGCCTGGCCGGGCGCGCGGTTCCGCGCGCCCCGGAATTCGCTGCGCGCGATCCCGCGGCCGCTCGGCGGGGTCCGGGGCGGCGGCCCCGGGTGCCGGGCGGCGGCAGCAGCATCGGAGCGGGAACCGCTGAGGCGGGAGATATGCGTGCGCGGGGGACGCCGCGAGGTCGGTACCATCGGTCGCGCAGCGAGTTCGCTGCCCAGCGTGGAAGTACGAGTAGTCAGGAGAGTCCGGTGGCGGACGTCCGTGTGATCATCAGTCGCGAACCCGATCGGGAAGAGCGCGTGGTGACCACGGGCACTACGGCCGCCGACCTCTTCCCGGAGAAGTCGGTCGTCGCCGCCCGCGTCGGCGGCGAGCTGAAGGACCTCGCGTACCAGCCGAAGGACGGCGACGTCGTCGAGCCGGTGGAGATCACCAGCCAGGACGGCCTCAACATCCTGCGGCACTCCACCGCCCATGTGATGGCCCAGGCCGTCCAGGAGATCTTCCCGGAGGCCAAGCTCGGCATCGGCCCGCCGATCAAGGACGGCTTCTACTACGACTTCGACGTCGCCGAGCCCTTCACCCCGGAGGACCTCAAGGCCGTCGAGAAGAAGATGACCGAGATCGTCAAGCGCGGCCAGCGGTTCTCCCGCCGGGTCGTCACCGACGAGGAGGCCCGCGCCGAGCTCGCCGCCGAGCCGTACAAGCTGGAGCTGATCGGGCTCAAGGGCTCGGCCGCCAACGCGGACGACGGCGCGGACGTCGAGGTCGGCTCCGGCGAGCTGACCATCTACGACAACCTGGACCCGAAGACCGGCGAGCTGTGCTGGAAGGACCTCTGCCGGGGTCCGCACCTGCCTTCCACCCGGATCCCGGCCTTCCGGCTGATGCGCTCGGCTGCCGCGTACTGGCGGGGCAGCGAGAAGAACCCGCAGCTGCAGCGGATCTACGGCACCGCCTGGCCGACCAAGGACGAGCTCAAGGGGTACCTGGACTTCCTCGCCGAGGCGGAGAAGCGCGACCACCGCAAGCTCGGCGCGGAGCTTGACCTGTTCTCCTTCCCGGAGGAGCTCGGCCCCGGCCTGGCGGTCTTCCACCCCAAGGGCGGGATCATCCGCAAGGAGATGGAGCAGTACTCCCGCAAGCGGCACGAAGAGGGCGGGTACGAGTTCGTCAACACCCCGCACATCACCAAGGAGCACCTCTTCGAGATCTCCGGGCACCTCCCGCACTACGCGGAGGGGAACTATCCGCCGATCGAGGTCGACGGGCAGAACTACCGCCTGAAGGCGATGAACTGCCCGATGCACAACCTGATCTTCAAGGCCCGGGGCCGTTCGTACCGTGAACTGCCGCTGCGGCTCTTCGAGTTCGGCACGGTGTACCGGTACGAGAAGTCCGGGGTGGTGCACGGCCTGACCCGCTCCCGCGGGTTCACCCAGGACGACTCGCACATCTACTGCACCAAGGAGCAGATGCCGGACGAGCTGGACGCGCTGCTGACCTTCGTGCTGGACCTGCTGCGGGACTACGGCCTGAACGACTTCGAGCTGGAGCTGTCCACCCGGGACCCGGAGTCGGACAAGTTCATCGGCTCGGACGAGGCCTGGGAGGAGGCCACCGAGGCGCTCCGCCAGGCGGCCGAGAAGCAGGGCCTGCCGCTGGTGCCGGACCCGGGCGGGGCGGCCTTCTACGGCCCGAAGATCTCCGTCCAGGCGAGGGACGCGATCGGCCGGTCCTGGCAGATGTCGACCATCCAGGTGGACTTCAACCAGCCGGCCCGGTTCGGCCTGGAGTACACCGCGGCGGACGGCTCGCGGCAGCAGCCGGTGATGATCCACCGGGCGCTCTTCGGCTCGATCGAGCGCTTCTTCGGCGTGCTGATCGAGCACTACGCGGGCGCGATGCCGCCGTGGCTGGCCCCGGTGCAGGCGGTCGGCATCCCGATCGGCGACGCCCACGTCCCGTACCTGGAGGAGTTCGCGGCGAAGGCGCGCGAGCGCGGGCTGCGGGTCGAGGTGGACGCGTCCTCGGACCGGATGCAGAAGAAGATCCGCACCCAGCAGAAGCAGAAGGTGCCGTTCATGGTCATCGTCGGTGACGAGGACATGAGCGCCGGCACCGTCTCCTTCCGCTACCGCGACGGCTCGCAGAAGAACGGTGTCGCGCAGGAGGACGCGCTGGCCGAGATCGCCGACGCGGTCGCCCGGCGTGCGCAGGTCTGACGCTCCGTCAGGTCGTTCGGAAACCTGAACAAGGGGCGGGCCCACGGGGCCCGTCCCTTGCGCTTATGCTGATCAGCATGACCAACGAGGAGTCGGTGCTGCAGGAAGGCGCGGGAGAGCCGGACGGTTTCGGGCGTCTGTGGACCCCTCACCGCATGGCCTACATCAAGGGCGAGAACAAGCCCACCGGGCCGGCGGCCGGGGACGGCTGCCCGTTCTGCACCATCCCCTCGATGAGCGACGAGGACGGCCTGATCGTCCGCCGCGGCGAGCACGCCTTCGTGGTCCTCAACCTGTACCCGTACAACAGCGGCCATGTGATGGCGGTGCCCTACCGGCACGTCGCCGACTACACCGAGCTGACCGCGGTGGAGACCGCGGAGGTCGCCGAGCTGACCAAGCAGGCGATGACCGCGCTGCGGGCCGCCTCCGGGGCGCACGGCTTCAATATCGGGATGAACCAGGGAGCGGTGGCCGGTGCCGGCATCGCCGCCCACCTCCACCAGCACGTGGTGCCGCGGTGGGGCGGGGACACCAACTTCATGCCGGTGGTGGGCCGCACCAAGGTGCTGCCGCAGCTCCTCGCGGACACCCGGAAGACGCTGGCCGAGGCCTGGCCCGAGGACTAGTCCGGTCAGGTAGCCCGGCCAAGCGGCCGAACGATCGTTAAGCTGTTCTCCATGCGACCCACCGGCCACCAGGCCCTGCTCGACGCCGCCCGCACCGAGTTCGCCGAGCGCGGCTTCACCGGCACGTCCGTGCGGGACATCGCGCGTCGGGCGGGGATGAGCCTGTCCGCGATGTACCACTACTACTCCGGCAAGGACGAGCTGCTGGCCGCCCTGGTCGAGGAGAGCTCGGACGCCTTCTTCGCGGCCTGCCGCAGCGCCCTGGCCGAGGCCGGGGAGGAGCCGGGGGAGCGGCTGTCCGCCATGGTCGCGGCCACCGTCCGGTACCGGGCCGAGCGCCGGGTGGAGAGCCAGCTGCTGATCGCGGAGTGGCGGCACCTCTCCGAGGAGCGCCGGGAGGCGGCCCGCAAGCGGCAGCACGACGGCACCGCGCTCTTCCAGGAGATCATCGAGGACGGGGTGGCGCAGGGCGTCTTCCGTACGCCGTATCCGGACGACGCGCGCCGGAGTGTGATCGCGATGTGCAATGCCATCGCCCAGTGGTACCGCGTGGAGGGAGAGCTCTCCGTGGACGAACTGGCCTCCCGGTACGTGGAGTTGGCGCTGGTGCTGGTGGAGTGGCGGCCGGTCCGGCGGTAGCGGCCGGTGCGGTCGCCGCGGGCGCGGGGCCGGCGGCGTCACCATGGACAGGCGGGCTTCGGCGCGTTAGCTTAACGATCGTTCGAGTGGTAGTGATCGCCGCCGATGAGAGGTGCCGCGCCCGTGCGCCGAGCGATATTCACCGAGGAACACGAGGCCTACCGGGCCATGCTGCGCGAGTTCATCGCGAAGGAGGTCGTACCGGTCTACCCCGAGTGGGAGCAGCTGGGACATCCGCCGAAGGAGTTCTACCGGCGCCTGGGCGAGCTCGGCGTGCTGGGACTCCAGATCCCCGAGGAGTACGGCGGGGGCGGCGAGCCCTCGTTCAGCTACGCGGCCGTCACCATCGAGGAGACCAGCCGGGCGGCCGTCACCTTCGGTACCTGGTCGGTGCACTCCACCGTCAACCTGCCGTACATCCTGAGGTTCGCCGACGCCGGGCAGAAGGCCCGCTGGCTGCCAGGGATGGCCTCCGGCGAGCTGATGACCTGCATCGCGATGACCGAGCCCGGTACCGGCTCCGACCTCGCCAACATCCAGACCCGGGCGGAGCGCTCGGCGGACGGCTCCTACTACACCCTCAACGGGGCGAAGACCTTCATCACCGGCGGCGTGCTGGCCGATCTGGCGCTGGTGGTCTGCCGGACCTCGCCGGCCACCCCCGAGGACCGGCGGGCCGGGCTCTCCCTCCTGGTCGTGGACACCAGGAGCGAGGGCTACGCGGTCGGCCGCAAGCTGGAGAAGATCGGGCTGTTCGCCAACGACACCGCCGAGCTCTCCTTCACCGACGTCCGGGTGCCGGCCGAGAACCTCCTCGGCGAGGAGGGCAGGGGCTTCTCCTACCTCACCCACAACCTCCCGCAGGAGCGGCTGTCCATCGCGCTGGGCGGCGCCGCCGCGGCCGAGTCCGCCGTCCGCTTCGCCACCGACTACGTCAACCAGCGGCTGGTCTTCGGCAGACCGGTGGCCGGTTTCCAGAACACCAAGTTCGTGCTGGCCGAGTGCGACACCGAGGCGACCGCCGCCCGGCTGATGGCGGACCGGGCGCTGGAACTCCACGACCAGGGCGAGCTGGGGGTCGCGGACGCCGCCCGGGCGAAGCTGTTCTGCACGGAGACCGCGGGCCGGGTCATCGACAGGTGCCTCCAGCTGCACGGCGGCTACGGCTACATGCGCGAGTACCCGATCGCCCGCCTCTACGCCGACACCCGGGTCTCCCGGATCTTCGGCGGCACCAACGAGGTGATGAAGACCATCATCGCCAAGTCCCTCGGCCTCGCCGGCCGCTGAGCACCGCCCGTTCCCTCCACTCCGAAAGGTTTCTCCATGCGTATCGAAGGCGCCTCCGCGCTGATCACCGGCGGGGCCTCCGGGCTCGGCCTGGCCACCGCCAGGAGGCTGCTGGCCGGTGGCGCGGCCCGGGTCGTGCTGCTCGACCTGCCCTCCTCGGAGGGCGCCCAGGTGGCGAAGGAACTGGGCGAGCGCGCGGTCTTCGCGCCCGGCGACGTCACCAGCGAGGAGGACGTCCAGCGCGCGGTCGACCTGGCGGCCGAGGGCGCCCCGCTGCGGATCACCGTCAACTGCGCCGGCATCGGCAGCGGACCGGCCCGTACGGTCGGCAGGCAGGGGCCGTACCCGCTGGACCGGTTCGCCAAGGTGGTCACGGTCAACCTGATCGGCACCTTCAACGTGATCCGGCTGGCGGCCGCGCGGATGGTGGAGAACGAGCCGGTGGACGGGGACCGCGGGGTCGTGGTCAACACCGCCTCGGTGGCCGCCTTCGACGGCCAGATCGGCCAGTGCGCGTACTCCGCCTCCAAGGGCGGCATCGTCGGGATGACCCTGCCGATCGCCCGCGATCTGGCCGGCCGGGCGGTCCGGGTGGTCACCATCGCCCCCGGCACCTTCGACACCCCGCTGCTCGGCAAGGCCCCCGAGGAGGTCCGGGCCTCGCTCGGCAGGCAGGTCCCGCATCCGAGCCGGCTGGGCGACCCCGCCGAGTTCGCCGCGCTGGCCGCGCACATCGTCGAGAACGGGATGCTCAACGGAGAGGTGATCCGCCTCGACGGCGCCATCCGGATGGCCCCGAAGTAGGCCGGGCCCTCCCGAGCAGCGCCAAGAAGGAAGAGAGACAGTGACCGACGCAGTTCTGACCGAGTACGCCGACGGCGTCGCCGTCGTCACCCTCAACCGGCCGCGGGCCCGCAACGCGGCCAACCTGGAGATGTCCGAGGGCGTGGCCGCCGCGATGGAGGAGCTGGACAAGCGCGACGACCTGGTCGTGGGCGTTCTCACCGGGGCCGAGGGGACGTTCTGCTCCGGGATGGACCTCAAGGCCTTTCTGGCCGGGGAGCGCCCGGTGGTCTCCGGGCGGGGCTTCCTCGGCCTGGTCCAGGCCCCGCCGAAGAAGCCGCTGATCGCGGCCGTCGAGGGGTACGCCCTGGCCGGCGGCTGCGAGGCGGTGCTCGCCTGCGACCTGGTGGTGGCCGCCGAGAACGCGAAGTTCGGCATCCCCGAGGTGAAGCGCGGGCTGCTCGCCGCCGGCGGCGGGCTGCTCCGGCTGCAGCGGCGGCTGCCGTACCAGGTGGCCCTCGAACTGGCCCTGACCGGCGAGTTCCTGGAGGCCCCGCGGGCCCACCACTACGGTCTGGTCAACCGGCTCACCGAGCCGGGCGGGGCGCTCGCCGAGGCCAAGCGGCTGGCGGCGGCGATCGCCGCCAACGGCCCGCTGGCCGTCCGGGCCTCCAAGGAGCTGATGTCCCGGTCGCAGTACTGGACCGAGGAGGAGGCCTGGGAGCGGCAGAAGCCGCTGGCCGTCGCCATCAACCAGGAGAGCGAGGACGCCAGGGAGGGCGCCCGCGCCTTCGCCGAGAAGCGCGCCCCGCGCTGGCAGGGGCGATGAGCGCCGGGCTCCGCGGGGGCAGGGTGCCCGAGACCCGGCTGCGCGAACTCGCCGCCGAACCATCGACCGTCAATCAGGAGGAGATCAGCCATGCGTGACGCGGTGATCGTGGACGCCGTCCGCACCCCGGTCGGCCGAGGCAAGCCGGGCGGCGCGCTGTCCGGGGTGCACCCGGTGGACCTGTCCGCGCACATCCTCAAGGCCCTGGCCGAGCGGAACGGGCTGGACCCGGGCACGGTGGACGACGTGGTCTGGGGCTGCGTCTCCCAGGTCGGCGAGCAGGCCGGCTGCGTCGGCCGGTACGCGGTGCTGGCGGCCGGCTGGCCGGAGCACGTCCCGGGGCTGACCATCGACCGGCAGTGCGGCTCCTCCCAGCAGGCCGTCCACCAGGTCGCGGCCGGGGTGATCGCCGGCCAGTACGACATCGCGGTGGCCGGCGGAGTGGAGATGATGTCCCGGGTGCCGATGGGCTCCACCCGCGGTGACAGCTCGCAGGGCAAGCCGTTCGGCCCGCTGGTGGGGGAGCGGTACGACCACTTCCGCTTCAACCAGGGGATCGGCGCCGAGATGATCGCCGAGGAGTTCGGCTTCACCCGGGCCGACCTCGACCAGCACGCGCTGGACTCGCACGCGCGGGCGGCGCGGGCGGTGGCGGAGGGCCGGTTCAAGTCGCAGATCGCGCCGGTCACCGTGCCGACCGAGGACGGCGGGAGCCGGGTCGTCGACACCGACGAGGGCATTCGGCCGGGCGGCAGCCTGGAGAAGCTGGCCGCGCTGAAGACGCCGTTCAAGGAGGACGGCGTGATCTCGGCCGGCAACTCCTCGCAGATCTCGGACGGTGCGGCGGCGCTGCTGATCACCACCGGCGAGGTGGCGCGGGCCAACGGCTGGACGCCGATCGCCCGCTTCCACACCGGGACGGTGGTCGGGGCCGACCCGATCACCATGCTGAAGGGCCCGATCCCGGCCACCCGCAAGCTGCTCCAGCGTTCCGGCCTGGGCATCGGCGACTTCGGCGCCTACGAGGTCAACGAGGCCTTCGCGCCGGTGTCGCTGGGCTGGCAGCGCGAACTCGGCGCGGACTACGAGAAGCTCAACCCCAACGGCGGCGCGATGGCGCTGGGCCACCCGCTGGGCGCGTCCGGTGCGCGGCTGATGACCACCCTCATCCACCACATGAAGGCCAACGACATCCAGTTCGGCCTGCAGTCCATGTGCGAGGGCGGCGGCATGGCCAACGCCACGGTGCTGGAACTGTTGTAGCTCCCGGCGTGACCCCTGGAGTCGCGCGCCGACTCCAGGGGTCGTGGCCTAGTCGGCGTCGTAGACGTCCGCCCGGCCCGGCTTCGCGCTCTGGACCTCGTTGCTCAGCATCAGCGAGCGCGCGTCGAAGCGGGTCAGGTCCACGCCCTGCTCGGCGAGGTACTCGATGGCGGCGGAGTGGACGGCCCGCAGCACCGGTGTGGCCACCCGGATCGCGTCGTCCGCCATGAAGCGGTGGGTCCACGGCCGGGACACCCACGCATAGCGCAGCCCGAACGGCTCCGGCAGGGTGACCCGGCCGCCCAGCCAGTCCAGCAGCCCCGGGCTCCAGGTGAACGGCGCCCGCACGGTCAGCCGCACCACCTCGTCGTTGGTGAGCAGCGGCAGCTGCCGGGTGCGCTGCTCCCAGAACTTGCCGGTCTTGGCGACGGTCTCGGTGCGCGGCTTCGGCTTGCCCATGAACTGCTTGTCCACCGGCCCGAGCGCGTGCCCGGTGACCTCCAGCCGCAGGGTGTTGTGGAGCAGCGTCACGGTGATCATCAGGGTGACCACCAACTGCCCTTCCCAGAGCACGAACTGGACACTCAGATAGTGCCGCGGACCGAGTCCGAAGCGCTGCGCGTTGCAGGTCTGCTCGATGTTGAACGGCCGCATCCGCGGCCCGTCCATCTCCGGCCCGGCCGGCCGGCCGATCGAGTCGGCGCCCTCGTCCACCGGCAGCACCACCCAGTGGTGGGTGAGCGGGTGGGGGATCCCGGCGTCGGTGACCGCGCCCCGGTTGAGGGTCTTGAGCCGGTCCTCGATCCGCCGCACCACGTCCCAGGCCCGGAACGGATGGAACTCGCTCTGCCCCTCGGCCGGCCGCAGCTCCTCGGCCAGCTGCCAGACGCCCCAGCGCGCCCCCAGGCCCAGCACGCCCTTGCGCCCGGCGTAGTGGAGGACGTTGGTCTCCTGCTCGGAGAGGAGCCCCGCGAGCTGGGTGCGCAGCTGCTCGCGCTTGGTGTCCTCCGGCCCGCGCGGCACCGCCGAGGGGACGGTGGGTCCGACCACCGCGCCGCCGCCCTCCAGCAGGGCCGACCAGCGGGCGCGGAGCTCGTCCGTGGAACGGATGCAGATCCGCCTGGCCCAGTACCAGCCGGCTATCGGCACCAGGAGGACGATTCGCAGGTAGAACCCCCAGAAGCCGCTCGCCGGCGGGCTGTAGGCGAGATAGGCGGCGAGTACCGCGATGATCAGGAAGGCCAGGCCGCCGTAGAAGTTCTCCCGGGCCGCGCCGCGCTCTCCGCGGCTGACCAGCGCCCGCAGCTGGAAGGCGAGCAGCCAGAGCAGCGTGCCGGGCAGGAACAGCAGGCCGGCGACCGCGGTGACCGCGGTGAGCCTCCGGTCCCGGTCCCGTCTCAGCTGCTCGGCCTCCAGGCAGTGCTCGACGACTATCCGGGGGTCGGTGCCGAAGGACGGCACCAGCGGGGCCCGGCCGCTGCCGAGGGTGCGGGCCAGCACGGCCCGGCTGAACGCCTCCCCGAAGTTGGGGGCGAAGATCCCCCGCCGCGGGCGGTGCTTCTGCTCCACGTCCGGGCGGAGCGCGGTGAGGTCGTCCGCCGGACCGTCCCGGTACGCGCCGGTGGCCAGCGCGTTGGTCACGCCGAGCTGCGACGGGACGTCGGTGCGCGGTACCTGCGCCCCCGGGCTGAAGTCGAACCCTGTCGTCACGCTCGTCCCTCCCGCCCCGACGCCGAGCATCCCCGCAGTTCCCAGAATCGGGTTACCCCGAATCTGAGTCGCTGTCACGATCCCACGCCCACCCTACCGTTGGCGATCAAACGGCGTGATCGGCGGAGATTCGCCGGTACGCCGATGCGCCGGGGCGCGTTCCCGACCGCCCGGCGCCCGCCCGGCCCCGCTCCTGCCGGGGGGCCGGACGGGCGCCGCCGGGTCACTTCTCCTGCGCGTCCTCGGCGGTGAGCCGGGCCGCCACGGCGGGCGGCATCGGCTCGTGCCGGGCGTAGGCGCGGGAGAACCGGCCGGTCCCGTGGGTCAACGAGCGCAGGTCGACCGCGTACCGGACGATCTCCACCTCCGGCACCTCGGCGCGGACCAGGGTGCGGCCGCCGCCGCCGCCGCGCAGTCCGTCGCCGACCGGCTCGGTGCCGAGCACCCGGCCGCGGCGCGAGGACAGGTCGCTCATCACCGCACCCACGTAGTCGTCCGGCATCAGCACCCGGACCTCGGCGACCGGCTCCAGCAGGCTGATCTCGGCCTTGGCCGCGGCCTCCCGCAGGGCGAGCGCGCCCGCGGTCTGGAAGGCGGCGTCCGAGGAGTCCACCGAGTGCGCCTTGCCGTCGACCAGGGTCACCCGGACGTCGACCACCGGGTAGCCGGCCCGGACGCCCTTCTCCAGCTGGGCCCGTACGCCCTTCTCCACCGAGGGGATGAACTGCCGCGGCACCGCTCCGCCGACCACCCGGTCGACGAACTCGAAGCCGCCGCCGCCCGGCAGCGGCTCCACCTCGATGTCGCAGATGGCGTACTGGCCGTGCCCGCCGGACTGCTTGACGTGCCGGCCCCGGGCGGCCGCCGCCCCGGCGAAGGTCTCCCGCAGCGGCACCCGGTACGGCACCGGGTCCACCTGCACCCCGTAGCGGGTGCGCAGCCGCTCCAGCAGCACGTCGGCGTGCGCCTCGCCCAGGCACCAGAGGACCAGCTGGCGGGTCTCCTGGTTCTGCTCCAGGCGCAGCGTCGGGTCCTCGGCGACCAGCCGGCCCAGCCCCTGGGAGAGCTTGTCCTCGTCGGCCTTGGAGTGCGCCTCGACGGCGATCGGCAGCAGCGGCTCGGGCATCTCCCAGGCGGCCATCAGCAGCGGCCGGTCCGGGTCGGAGAGGGTGTCCCCGGTCTCGGCCCGGGCCAGCTTGGCCACGCAGACGATGTCCCCGGCCACCCCGGACTCGACGGACCGCAGCGTCTTGCCGAACGGGGAGGAGAGGGCGCCGATCCGCTCGTCCACGTCGTGGTCCTCGTGCCCGCGGTCGGCCAGGCCGTGCCCCGAGACGTGCACCTGGGCGTCCTGGCGGAGCGTCCCGGAGAACACCCGGACCAGGCTGAGGCGGCCCACGTACGGGTCGCCGCTGGTCTTCACCACCTCGGCGACCAGCGGCCCGCCCGGGTCGCAGACCACCTCGGCGGTGGGCCTCGACCTGCCGTCGCAGCTGGAGAGTTCGGGCATCGGGTGCTCGGCGGGGGAGGGGAAGGCCGAGGTGACGACCTCGAGCAGCTCCGCGGTGCCGAGCCCCTGCCTGGCGCCCTCGGCGGGTGGCAGGGCGAACAGCACCGGGTGGAAGGACCCGCGGGCGACCGCCTGCTCCAGGTCGTCGATCAGGGTCTTGGTGTCCAGGTCCTCGCCGGCGAGGTAGCGGTCCATCAGGGACTCGTCCTCGCTCTCCGCGATGATCCCCTCGATCAGCCGGTTGCGGGCCTCCTCGATCCGGCCGTCCAGACCCGGGTCGGGGTCCGACTCGGTGCGGGTGCCGCCGCTGTAGTCGTACGCCCGCCCGCCGAGCAGGCCGACCAGGCCGTGCGGGGGCGCGCCGGGGGAGCGGAGCGGGAGGTAGAGCGGGAGCACCGATTCCGGGTCGTCGCCGCCGAGCGCCTCCCGGATGTGCTCGACCATGGCCTCGAAGTCGGCCTGCGGGCCGTCCAGTTTGGTCACCACCACGGCCCTGGGCATCCCGACCGCCGCGCATTCCTCCCACAGCAGCCGGGTCGGCCCGTCGATGCCGGCGGCGGAGTCGGTGGCGGAGAGGACGAAGAGGGCGGCGTCGGCGGCCCGCAGCCCGGCCCGGAGCTCTCCGGTGAAATCCCCGTAGCCGGGGGTGTCCAGGAGGTTGACCTTGATCCCGGCGTGCTCGACCGGGACCAGGGAGAGCTGCACCGAGCGCTGCTGCCGGTGCTCGATCTCGTCGTGGTCGGAGACCGTCGTGCCGTCCTGCACCCGGCCGGCCCTGGTGAGGGCACCGGTGGCCAGGGCGAGCGATTCCACCAGGGTGGTCTTTCCGGCTCCGCTGTGGCCGACCAGCGCGACGTTCCGGATCCGGGACGGCCGGTCGGCCGCCGGTGCGCCTCCGGCGGCTCGCGCGGGGGCGGTTCCTCTGTCGGCCATGATTGACTCCTCACCGCGTCGCGTGCAGGCATGGACCGATCGCCACGGGAGACCGCCGGGGTGGGGCAGGACCCTCGCGAAACCCGCGGTACCAGCGAGCTTTCCACCGCCGTCGCCCGAGGTCCATAGAACTGTCAGCTCCGCGGGCGGACGGATTCCGCTGTCCGGCACGCCGCACGCCCCCCGGTGCGCCCTCGCGCCGTAGTGAGCACCCGCGCAAGTACCATGAGCCGTCCCATCGGCGATGAGATCGGAGCGGTCCGAAAGGCCATGCTCAACAAATACGCGCGTGCTTTCTTCACCAAGGTGCTCAACCCGTTCGCGGCGTTCCTGCTGCGGCTCGGCGTCAGCCCGGACGCAGTCACCCTGGTCGGCACGGCGGGCGTGGTGGTGGGGGCGCTGTGCTTCTATCCCCGGGGCTCGTTCTTCTGGGGAACGATCATCATCACCCTGTTCATCTTCTCCGACCTGGTCGACGGGAACATGGCCCGGCAGTCCGGGCGCACCAGCAAGTTCGGGGCCTTTCTGGACTCCACGCTGGACCGGGTCGGGGACGCGGTGATCTTCGGCGGGATCGCCATGTGGTACGCGGGCAAGGGGAACGACGACCTCTACGCCGCGCTGGCGATCTTCTGCCTGGCCAGCGGCCAGGTCGTCTCCTACACCAAGGCCCGGGCCGAGAGCGTCGGCCTGAAGTGCGACGTCAACGGGGTGGTGGAGCGCGCCGAGCGGCTGGTGATCGGCCTCTTCGCGATCGGATTCACCGGTCTCCACCGCGACTTCGGCGTCCCGGTCCTCGGCTGGGCCCTCCCGATCGGCCTCTGGCTGATCTCCGTCGGCAGCCTCGTCACCGTCCTCCAGCGGATGCTCACCGTCCGTCGCGAGGCGGCTGAGGCGGACGCGGCGGAGCGCGCGGCGGTGGCGGCCGGCTCCGCTCCCGGCACCCCGCCCGCGAGCGGCTCCGCCGCCGGCCAGGACGCCGCCGCCCAGCAGCCGAACGCCGACCAGCCCGATCACCAGAAGGGGGCCAGGGCATGACGCCCGACCGGTCAGAAGACCCCGAAGACACCTCACCCGCCCCGGCGTCCGCGGACCCGGCGCCCGCCGGCCCGGCGCCGGTGGAATCCGCGGCCGCTGAGGGGTCTCCCACCGAGGGGCCGGCCGCAGAGGGGGCACCGGCCGAGGCGGCTCCGGCCGAGCGGCCGGCGTCCGCCGGATCCGTCGGCGAGTCCGCCGCCGCCGGCACTCCCTCGGCCGAGCCCGCCGAGCCCGCCGAGCCCGCCAAGGCCGGCCCGCAAGCGGCCGCCGCCGGCCGGGCCCGGGCGGGCGCCGCGGACGGAGCGGGCGGGGAGCGGCCGTCGCTGCCCAGCCGGCTTGCGGACGAGGCCAACTACCTGGCGTACGCCGCCGGTTGGGGTCTGGTGAAGCGGCTGCCCGAGCCGGTCGCGCGGCGGCTCTTCGCCGGGCTCGGCGACTACGCCGCCCGCCGCCGCGGCCCGCGCGTCCAGCGTCTGGAGGCCAACCTCCGCCGGGTCCGCCCCAAGGCGACCGACGCCGAGCTGACCGAGCTGGTCCGGCTCGGCATGCGCAGCTACATGCGGTACTGGCTGGAGTCGTTCCGGCTGCCGGTCTGGTCGAAGGACCGGATCCGCACCTCCTTCGCCCCGCAGCACGTCGAGCGCCTCGACCAGAACATAGAGGCCGGCCGCGGGGTGGTCTTCGCCCTGCCGCACATGGCCAACTGGGACCTGGCCGGCGCCTGGGTCGTCGCCCGGGGCCTGGAGTTCACCACCGTCGCCGAGCGGCTGAAGCCGGAGAAGCTCTTCGACAGGTTCGTCGCCTACCGCGAGGGACTCGGCATGGAGGTGCTGCCGCTCACCGGCGGCGCGGCCACCATGGCGCTGCTCGCCCGCCGGCTCCGCAAGGGCGGCCTGGTCTGCCTGGTCGGCGACCGGGACCTCTCGGAGTCCGGCATCGAGGTGAGCTTCATGGACGAGGCCACCCGGATGCCCGCGGGGCCCGCCGCCCTCGCCGTCGGCACCGGCGCCGCCCTCCTGCCGGTCAGCCTCTGGTTCGACGGGGAGAACCCGGTGATGCAGGGGATGGTCCACGAGGAGATCGAGGTCCCGCGGACCGGCACCCGCAAGGAGAAGATCGCCGCGATGACCCAGTCCCTCGCGGACGTCTGGGCCGAGGCGATCAAGGAGCACCCGCAGGACTGGCACATGCTCTCCCGCTACTGGCTCGCCGACCTCGACCCACGGCGGGAGCCGCGCGGATGAGGATCGGCATCGTCTGCCCGTACTCCTGGGAGATCCCCGGAGGCGTGCAGTTCCACGTCCGCGACCTGGCCGAGTACCTGATGGCCCAGGGTCACCACGTCTCGGTGCTCGCGCCGGCCGACGACAGCGCGGCCCTGCCGCCCTACGTGGTCTCCGCCGGGCGGGCCATACCGGTCCCGTACAACGGCTCGGTGGCCCGGCTGACCTTCGGCTTCATCTCGGCCGCCCGGATCCGCCGCTGGCTGCGCGAGCAGCGCTTCGACGTCCTCCACGTCCACGAGCCGGCCTCGCCCAGCCTCTCCCTGCTGGCCTGCAACGCGGCCACCGGGCCGATCGTCGCCACCTTCCACACCAGCAACCCGCGCTCCCGGGCGATGGCCGCCGCGTACACCATCCTCCAGCCGCAGCTGGAGAAGATCCGCGCGCGGATCGCGGTCAGCGAGTACGCCCGCCGCACCCTCGTCGAGCACCTCGGCGGGGACGCGGTGGTCATCCCCAACGGCGTCGACGTCGGCTTCTTCTCCGCCGCCGCACCGGAGCCGCGCTGGCAGGGCGGGACCCTCGGCTTCGTCGGCCGGATCGGCGAGCCGCGCAAGGGACTTCCGGTCCTGATGAAGGCGATGCCGCGGATCCTGGAGGCGCATCCGGACGCCCGGCTGATCGTGGCCGGCCGCGGCGACGCCGAGGAGGCGGTGGCCGGCCTGCCGGAGCGGGTCCGCGAGCGGATCGAGTTCCTGGGCATGGTCACCGACGAGGACAAGGCGCGGCTGCTGCGCAGCGTCGACGTCTACGTGGCGCCGAACACCGGCGGGGAGAGCTTCGGCATCATCCTGGTCGAGGCGATGTCCGCGGGCGCCCCCGTGCTCGCCTCCGATCTGGAGGCGTTCAGCCAGGTGCTGGACGGCGGAGCGGCCGGCGAGCTGTTCCCGAACGAGGACGCCGAGGCGCTGGCCGAGTCGGCGATCCGGCTGCTGGGGGACGCCGGCCGGCGCGCGGAGCTGCGCGAGGCGGAGTCCCGCCGGGTGCGCCGCTACGACTGGTCGACGGTGGGCGCCGACATCCTCTCCGTGTACGAGACGGTCACCGAGGGCGAGGCGGCGGTCCACGCGGCGCCGGACCCGCGCGGCGAGCGCGGCGG
This sequence comes from Phaeacidiphilus oryzae TH49, assembly GCF_000744815.1. NCBI lineage: Bacteria > Bacillati > Actinomycetota > Actinomycetes > Kitasatosporales > Streptomycetaceae > Phaeacidiphilus > Phaeacidiphilus oryzae. The sequence continues at coordinate 955,623 of NZ_JQMQ01000005.1, read as the reverse complement.
ACGCCTGCCGGGCGGCGACTGACCCGGTGTCGGCGGGCGCGGGGGAGCCGCGCGCGATCAGCTAAGCTGCCCCGCCGTGAGCAACTGGATCTGGGTCGCGGTCGTCATCGTCGCCTTCGGCCTCTACCTCTCCTGGACGGCCGGGCGCCTGGACCGCCTCCACGCCCGGATCGACGCCGCCCGCGCCGCCCTGGACGCCCAGCTGCTCCGCCGGGCGGCCGTCACCCAGGAGCTGGCGACCACCCAGTTGCTCGACCCCGCCTCCTCGCTCGTCCTCCAGCAGGCCGCCCACCACGCCCGCCAGGCCACCGCGGACCGGGAGACCAGGGAGGTCGCCGAGAGCGAGCTCTCCCAGGCGCTCCGCGCGGTCTTCGACGACCGCGCCGAGGCCGAGGCGCTGCGGGAACTGCCCGGCGGGCAGGAGGCGCTGACCGACCTCACCTCCGCGGTCCGCCGGGTGGCGATGGCCCGCCGCTTCCACAACGACGCGGTCCGCGCCGCCCGCCAGGTCCGCCGGCACCGCCTGGTCCGCTACCTGCGGCTGGCCGGGCACGCCCCCTCCCCGATGGCCTTCGAGATGGACGACGAGGTCCCCGCGGGGCTCGAACCGGACGCCTGACGGCCCCCGCCGCACCGCCCCGGGTTTCCTCCACTCCGGCAGCCCACACCCGCTGACCTGGACACTCCGTCGGGTGGGTTATCGTCGGGCCGGGCCTACCATGGGCTCATACGGCCCTATGCCCATACGGCAGGTCGCCGGCCATCGAGCAAGCACCGCAACGTCTCCCAGTGAGGTCCTCCGTGTCCACCACCCCCTCCGTCAGCTCCGACCAGCCTGAGATCGGCACCGCCCGCGTCAAGCGCGGCATGGCCGAGCAGCTCAAGGGCGGCGTGATCATGGACGTCGTCACCCCCGAGCAGGCCAAGATCGCCGAGGACGCCGGTGCCGTCGCGGTCATGGCGCTGGAGCGGGTCCCCGCCGACATCCGCAAGGACGGCGGCGTGGCCCGGATGTCCGACCCGGACATGATCGAGGGCATCATCAACGCCGTCTCGATCCCGGTCATGGCGAAGTCCCGGATCGGCCACTTCGTCGAGGCCCAGGTGCTGCAGGCGCTCGGCGTGGACTACATCGACGAGTCCGAGGTGCTGACCCCGGCCGACGAGGTGAACCACTCCGACAAGTTCGCCTTCACCACCCCCTTCGTCTGCGGTGCCACCAACCTGGGCGAGGCCCTGCGCCGGATCGCCGAGGGCGCGGCCATGATCCGCTCCAAGGGCGAGGCCGGCACCGGCAACGTCGTCGAGGCGGTCCGCCACCTCCGCCAGATCAAGGGCGAGATCGGCCGCCTGCGCGCGCTGGACAACAACGAGCTGTACGCCGCCGCCAAGGAGCTCCGCGCCCCGTACGAGCTGGTCAAGGAGGTCGCCGAGCTCGGCAAGCTGCCGGTGGTGCTGTTCTCCGCGGGCGGCGTGGCCACCCCGGCGGACGCGGCGCTGATGCGTCAGCTGGGCGCCGAGGGCGTCTTCGTCGGCTCCGGCATCTTCAAGTCCGGCGACCCGGCCAAGCGCGCCGAGGCCATCGTCAAGGCCACCACCTTCTACGACGACCCGAAGGTGATCGCGGACGCGTCCCGCAACCTGGGCGAGGCCATGGTCGGCATCAACTGCGACGAGCTGCCCGAGACCGAGCGCTACGCCAACCGCGGCTGGTAATCGCGACCGGACGTGCCGCAGGCGGGGAACCGGGTTCCGGTTCCCCGCCTCGCACGTCCGCCGCCGCCCCTACCGAACCGTTCTCCTCTGCAAGGTGATGATCCGTGAGCACGACCACCCCAGTCATCGGAGTCCTGGCCCTCCAGGGCGACGTCCGCGAACACGCCTCGGCCCTGGCCGAGGCCGACGCGGTGGCCCGGCCGGTCCGCCGGCCGGATGAGCTGGCCGAGGTCGACGGCCTGGTGATCCCGGGCGGCGAGTCCACCACGATGTCCAAGCTCGCCCTGAACTTCGGCCTGATGGAGCCGCTGCGCAAGCGGGTCGCGGACGGCATGCCGGTCTACGGCTCCTGCGCCGGTATGATCATGCTGGCCGACCGGATCCTGGACGGCCGCGAGGACCAGCAGACCGTCGGCGGCATCGACATGACGGTCCGTCGGAACGCCTTCGGCCGGCAGAACGAGTCCTTCGAGGCGCCGATAGACTTCCGCGGCCTGGACGGCGGCCCGCTGCACGGGGTGTTCATCCGGGCTCCCTGGGTCGAGACCGTCGGCGAGGGAGTCGAGGTGCTCGCCTCGGTCGCGAGCGGTCCGGCGAAGGGCCGGATCGTGGCGGTCCGGCAGGGCTCCCTGCTGGCCACCTCGTTCCATCCCGAACTCACCGGTGACCTGCGGGTCCACGCCTACTTCGCCGATCTGGTGCGGGCTCAGGCGCGCTGACCTCGCCGGTCGTTCGGGGCGGGGCCCCGCCACCGGTAGGATCTCTCCTGTTCAATCTGCTGACACTGACGACGTTGTAGGGAGCTGTCGATGTCCGGCCACTCCAAGTGGGCTACCACCAAGCACAAGAAGGCCGTGATCGACGCCAAGCGAGGCAAGCTCTTCGCGAAGCTGATCAAGAACATCGAGGTCGCGGCCCGGATGGGCGGCGGCGACCCGGAGGGCAACCCGACTCTCTACGACGCCATCCAGAAGGCCAAGAAGTCCTCGGTCCCGAACGACAACATCAACCGCGCCGTCAAGCGCGGCTCGGGCGAGGAGGCCGGCGGCGCCGAGTACCAGACCATCATGTACGAGGGCTACGGCCCGAACGGCGTGGCGGTGCTGATCGAGTGCCTCACCGACAACCGCAACCGCGCGGCCTCCGAGGTCCGCGTCGCGATGACCCGCAACGGCGGCTCGATGGCCGACCCGGGTTCGGTCTCCTACCTCTTCACCCGCAAGGGCATCATCATCGTCCCCAAGGGCGAGCTGAGCGAGGACGCGGTGCTGGACGCGGTCCTGGAGGCGGGCGCCGAGGAGGTCAACGACCTGGGCGACTCCTTCGAGGTGGTCTCCGAGGCGTCCGACATGGTCGCGGTGCGGACGGCCCTCCAGGCGGCCGGCATCGACTACGACTCGGCGGACGCCAACTTCGTCCCCTCGGTGCAGGTCCCCCTCGACGAGGACGGCGCCCGCAAGATCTTCAAGCTGATCGACGCCCTCGAGGACTCCGACGACGTCCAGAACGTCTTCGCCAACTTCGACGTCTCCGACGACATCATGGAGAAGCTGGACGCGTAGGCGCCGGCGCCGCGTTCGGGGCGCCCCGGATCCGCCTAGCGGATCAGGGGCGCGGGGTACTGCGCGCCCGGCCGACCACCCACCCGCACCCGCCGACGATCCGTCAGCTGCCGCCCGTGCCGCGCGGATCCGGTGCGGGAAGGGCCCCGGGGAATCGCGTGCCACCTGCAAAGCTGTCAGTGCCAGCGGCTACGCTCACCACATGCGAGTACTCGGCGTGGATCCCGGCCTGACCCGCTGCGGCATCGGCGTCGTCGAAGGCGGCCCCGCCCGCCGCCTCGCCATGGTCGCCGTCGGCGTCATCCGCACCCCCGCCGCCGACGAGGTCCCCCTCCGCCTGCTGGCCATCGAGCGCGAGCTGGAGGCCTGGCTGGACGCGCACCGCCCGGACGCCGTGGCCATCGAGCGGGTCTTCGCCCAGCACAACGTCCGCACGGTGATGGGCACCGCCCAGGCCAGCGCCACCGCCATGCTCTGCGCGGCCCGCCGCGGCCTCCCCGTCGCCCTCCACACCCCGAGCGAGGTCAAGGCCGCCGTCACCGGCTCGGGCCGCGCTGAGAAGGCGCAGGTGGGGGCCATGGTGACCCGACTGCTCCGACTGGACGCCCCGCCCAAGCCGGCCGACGCCGCCGACGCCCTCGCCCTCGCCATCTGCCATCTGTGGCGCGGCGGCACCACCAACCGCCTGGCCGAGGCCGTGGAGGCGCACCGGTCGGGCCGGCCGCCCCAGATCCCCCGCTACACCGGAACCACCCGAACCCCCGCCAGGGAGGCCCGCCAGTGATCGCGTTCGTCAGCGGCCCGGTCGCCGCGGTCGGCCCCGGAACCGCCGTCATCGAGGTCGGCGGCGTCGGGATGGCCGTCCAGTGCACTCCGGACACCATCGCCCGGCTCCGCGTCGGCGAGCCCGCCCGCCTCGCCACCTCCCTCGTGGTCCGCGAGGACTCGCTCACCCTCTACGGCTTCGCCGACGACGACGAGCGGCAGACCTTCGAGCTGCTGCAGACCGCCAGCGGCGTCGGCCCCCGGCTCGCCCAGGCGATGCTCGCCGTCCACAGCCCCGAGGCCCTCCGGGTGGCCGTCGCCCAGCAGGACGAGAAGGCGCTGACCGCCGTCCCCGGCATCGGCAAGAAGGGCGCCCAGAAGCTCCTCCTGGAGCTCAAGGACCGGATCGGCGCCCCGCACGGCACCGGTGCCGTCCCCGCCTCCCGCGTCGCCGCCAACGGCTCGGCGGCCGTCGCCGCCGGCCCGGCCCCGTGGCACGAGCAGCTCCACCAGGCCCTGGTCGGCCTGGGCTACCAGCCCAAGGAGGCGGAGGCGGCGATCGGCCTGGTGGCCCCCGAGGCCGAGGGGGCGGACGAGCCGGACGTGGGCGTCCTCCTCCGCTCGGCCCTCCGCAGCCTCAACCGCACCCGCTGACCGCCGGCGCCGACTGACGCACCGTCACCACCCTTGGGAGTTCCGCCGCATGAGCCCGTTCGAGGACGCCGACCGACTCGTCGCCGCCGCCGCCGACGGCGAGGACCGCGCGGTCGAGGCGGCGCTCCGCCCGCGCGACCTGGACGAGTTCATCGGCCAGGAGCGGGTCCGCGAGCAGCTCTCGCTGGTGCTCCAGGCGGCCCGGGCGCGCGGCGCCACCCCGGACCACGTCCTGCTGTCCGGCCCGCCCGGACTCGGCAAGACCACCCTCTCGATGATCATCGCGGCGGAGATGAACGCCCCGATCCGGATCACCTCGGGTCCGGCCATCCAGCACGCCGGCGACCTGGCCGCGATCCTCTCCTCGCTGACCGAGGGCGAGGTGCTCTTCCTCGACGAGATCCACCGGATGTCCCGGCCCGCCGAGGAGATGCTCTACATGGCGATGGAGGACTTCCGGGTCGACGTGGTGGTCGGCAAGGGCCCCGGCGCCACCGCCATCCCGCTGGAGCTCCCGCCGTTCACCCTGGTCGGCGCGACCACCCGGGCCGGCCTGCTGCCACCGCCGCTGCGCGACCGCTTCGGCTTCACCGGCCATATGGAGTTCTACGCCCCCGCCGAGCTGGAACGGGTGATCCACCGCTCCTCCAGCCTGCTCGACGTGGAGATCGACGCCGAAGGCGCCGCCGAGATCGCCGGCCGTTCCCGCGGCACCCCCCGGATCGCCAACCGCCTGCTGCGCAGGGTCCGCGACTACGCCCAGGTCAAGCACGACGGCCGGGTCACCCGGAAGATCGCGGCCGCCGCGCTGGAGGTCTACGAGGTGGACCAGCGCGGCCTGGACCGCCTGGACCGGGCCGTGCTCGCCGCCCTGTTGCGGCTCTTCAACGGCGGCCCGGTGGGCCTCTCCACCCTGGCCGTGGCGGTGGGGGAGGAGAGCGAGACGGTCGAGGAGGTCGCCGAGCCCTTCCTGGTCCGGGAGGGCCTGCTGGCCCGCACCCCCCGCGGCCGGGTCGCCACCGCGGCGGCCTGGCGGCATCTCGGCGTGTCGCCGCCGCGCCCGCAGGACACCCTGTTCGACCAGGCGAGCGGCTCTCCGGAGGTCTCCGAGTAGCTTCACGGACGAGCGATTGGTCGGACATCACCGTGCAGGGACTCGCCATTCATGGAACCTGGATGACATGCTTGGCGTTGTCCGACCAAGACGGAGCCCCTAGACTCCGCCGATGCCGTCCCGAACGAGGCCGGCCAACCGCATACACCGGTCGCCGAGTAGCGGCCTTGTAAAGGACCCTGTCAAGCCGTGAGTATTGCCACCCTGATTCCGCTGATTCTGATCGTCGGCGTGATGTTCCTCATGACCCGCTCGGCGAAGAACAAGCAGCGCCAGCAGCAGCAGATGCGGAACACCATGGAGCCCGGCGCCGGCGTGCGTACCATCGGCGGCCTCTACGGCCGCGTCGTCGAGGTGCACGACGAGACCGTCGAGCTCGAGATCGACGAGGACGTCCACGTCCACTTCGCCAAGAACGCCATCGCCGCGGTCCTCGACTCGGCCGAGTACGAGCGCATCGTGAACCGCGTCGAGCCGCCCGCGGCCGCCGACGAGGTCGAGGCCGAGACCGAGGCCGCCGACGGGACCGCGGCCGACGACGAGGCCGCCGAGCCCGCCGCCGAGGCCCCCGCGGCCAAGGACGAGCAGGACGCCGTCGTCGTCGCCGAGGCGGACAAGGCCGTCGCGGAGCCCGCCGACGAGGCGAAGAAGGACCAGGAGTCCGTCAGCAAGTAACGCGATCCCCGGCCCCCGCGGCAGGGCCCACGGCAGGAGAATTCCGCCCGCCGCGCTTCCGCTCCCTGCGTGTCCCCCGTCCCCGTCCATCCCGGTCCTCCGGTCCACGGCGACGGCCGCGCGCCCGGGGAGTGAGGCGCGGTGCGGCACGGACAGGGAGAGACGAGAAGGTGGCATCACCCAAGTCCCGTCCAAGGGACGGGAAGCCGGGACGGGCGCTGGGCCTGATCCTGGTCGTCGCGGTCGCCTTGGCGGCCGTGATGTTCGGCACCGGCCACAAGACCCCGCGGCTCGGCATCGACCTCGCGGGCGGTACCAGCGTCACGCTGACCGCCACGTCGAAGGACCCGAAGGCGGTCAACGCCAGCAATATGGCGATCGCCACGAACATCATCAACGAGCGGGTCAACGCCTTCGGTGTGTCCGAGGCGACGGTGCAGACCCAGGGCAGCGACACCATCGTGGTGTCCATCCCCAAGGGTGAGAACAACCAGAGCGCCGCCGACGAGGTCGGCAAGACGGCGAAGCTGTACTTCCGCCCGGTGCTCGCCGAGGCCGCCAGCGGCGCCGCGAGCTCCGGTTCCAGCCCGAGCGCCTCCAGCTCGGCCAAGGCCCACCCCTCCGGCAGCCCCTCGGCGAAGGCCTCCGCCAGCCCGCAGGGGAAGGCGGTCAGCTCCGGCCTGGAGAAGGCCGCCGCGACGCCGACCGCCGGATCCTCGGCCAAGGCCGCCGCGTCGAGCCCGCCCGCGGCCGCCGCCTCCGCCCCGGCCACCTCCTCCGTGGCCGGCACCGTCCCGGACGGCCTGGACAAGGCGTTCACCGCGCTGGACTGCTCCAACCCCAAGTCGCGGATCGACTACCAGACCTCCACCACCGCCGACGCCGTCGCCTGCTCCCAGGACGCCCAGAGCGGTGTCTGGTACAAGTACGCGCTCGGCCCGGTCGCGGTGAACGGCGACCAGATCTCCGGCGCCTCGGCCACCCTCAACACCTCGACCGGCACCGGCTGGCAGGTCAACCTGAACCTCAAGTCCAAGGGCTCCAAGCAGTTCTCGGACACCACCGCCAAGCTGGCCACCCAGCAGACCCCGCAGAACCAGTTCGCCATCGTGATGGACGGACAGGTGGTCTCCTCGCCGTACGTCTCCTCGGCGATCACCGGCGGGCAGGCGCAGATCACCGGCAACTTCACCCAGCAGGACGCGCAGAACCTGGCCAACGTGCTGAGCTTCGGCGCGCTGCCGCTGGACTTCCAGCAGTCCTCGGTGAACACCGTCTCCGCCAGCCTCGGCGGCGACCAGCTGACGGTGGGCCTGGTCGCCGGCGGCGTCGGCCTGGTGCTGGTGATGATCTACCTGCTGCTCTACTACCGGATGCTGGGCGTCATCGCGATCGGCTCCCTGGCGCTCACCGCGGTCCTCAACTACGAGGCGATGGTGCTCCTCGGCCCGCTGATGGGCTTCACCCTCAGCCTGCCGGGCATCGCCGGTGCGATCATCGCGATCGGTATCACGGCGGACTCCTTCGTGGTCTTCTTCGAGCGGCTCCGCGACGAGCTGCGCGAGGGCAGAAGCCTCCGCCCGGCCGTCCAGCACGGCTGGACCAGGGCCCGGCGCACCATCCTGGTCTCCGACTTCGTCACCCTCCTCGCCGCCGTGGTGATCTACCTGGTCACGGTGGGCGACGTGAAGGGCTTCGCCTTCACCCTCGGGCTGACCACGGTCATCGACGTCATGGTGGTGTTCCTCTTCACCAAGCCGGTGGTCACCCTGGCGTCCCGGCGGAAGTTCTTCACCAGCGGCCACCCGTGGTCCGGAGTGGACCCGCAGCGGCTGGGCGCAAAGAAGACCCGTTCGCCCCTCGGCCGCCGCCTCTCCGGCCGCGGCTCGGCGGGTTCCACCTCGACCGAAGCCAAGGAGGCCTGATGTCCAGGCTCGGCCATTTCGGTGCCCGGCTGCACCGCGGGGAAGTCTCCTTCGACTTCGTCGGCCGGCAGAAGGTCTGGTACGGGATCTCCGTCCTGATCATCGTGCTCGCGGGCTGCGGTCTCCTCTTCCGCGGCCTCAACTACGGCATCGAGTTCAAGGGCGGGGCGGTCTTCACCGTGAAGCCCGCGCACACGATCTCGACCGAGCAGGTCCGCTCGGACGTGGCCAAGGTCTCCGGCGGCGACCCGATCGTCCAGACCCAGAGCAACGGCGACCTGCGGATCCAGGTCGGCAGCCTGGACTCGGCCAAGGCCCACCAGGTGCAGGACGCGCTGGCCACGGACCTCAACGTGCCGGTCAGCTCGGTGGCCACCCAGGTGGTCGGCCCGAGCTGGGGCTCGCAGATCACCCACAAGGCCGTCGAGGGCCTGATCATCTTCCTGGTGCTGGTGGTGGCCTACATGGCCATCGCCTTCGAATGGCGGATGGCGGTGGCGGCGCTGGTCGCGCTGCTCCACGACATCGTCATCACGGTCGGGGTGTACGCCCTGGTCGGCTTCCAGGTCACGCCGGCGACCGTCACCGGTCTGCTGACCATCCTCGGCTACTCGCTCTACGACACCGTCGTGGTCTTCGACAAGGTCAAGGAGAACACCCGGAAGATCGAGAGCGGCAACAAGATCACCTACAGCGAGGCGGCCAACCTGGCGGTCAACCAGACCCTGGCCCGGTCGATCAACACCTCGCTGGTGGCCCTGCTGCCGATCGCCGCGATGCTCTTCGTCGGCGAGGCCATGCTCGGCGCGAGCGACCTGAACGACCTGGCGCTGGCGCTGTTCGTCGGCATCCTGGCCGGCACCTACTCGTCGATCTTCATCGCGACGCCGCTGCTGGCCGACCTCAAGGAGCGCCAGCCGGAGTTCAAGGCGCTCGCCAAGCGGGTCCGCGCCCGCCGGGCCTCCGACGCGAGGAAGGCCGCCGAGGCGGCCGAGCGCGGGGAGGGTACCGTTCCGGAGGGGTCCGGCGTCGCCGGTGCTCCCGAGGACGCCGTGCCGGCGGTGGCAGGACCGCGCCGGCAGCCCGTCCACCGCAACCGGGCCAGCCGCAAGCGGCACTGACCGGGTCCGCCGAGAAGAGAGCCGAGAACCACCGTGACCACCGCCGAGACCGCGAGCCTCCTCGCGGCGAAGATCCGGGACGTCCCGGACTACCCCAAGCCGGGCGTGATGTTCAAGGACATCACCCCGCTGCTGGACGACGCGAACGCGTTCTCCGCGCTCGTCCAGGAGCTCGCGGGCCGCGCCCAGGCCTGGGGGGCGACCAAGGTGGTCGGTCTGGAGGCACGAGGGTTCATCCTGGCGGCTCCGGCCGCCTACGCCGCCGGGGCCGGCTTCGTCCCGGTCCGCAAGGCCGGCAAGCTGCCCGGCCCGGTCTACGGCGAGTCGTACGCCCTGGAGTACGGCGAGGCGGTGCTGGAGGTCCAGCAGGAGGCGTTCACCCCGGGTGACCGGGTGCTGATCGTCGACGACGTGCTGGCCACCGGCGGGACCGTCGGGGCCGCCCTCAACCTGGTGCGCAAGTGCCGCGGGGTCGAGGTGGCCGGCGTCGTGGTCCTTATGGAGCTGGGCTTCCTCGGCGGCCGGTCCCGCATCTCGGACGACCTGCGGGGCGCCCCGCTGGAGACGCTGCTGGAGGTCTGAGCGCCTGATCCCGGGGCCGGAGCCCCTGGAGAGGGGCGGCGGCTGGGAATCATGTTCGCCATGCGGACGCTGTGAGGGGTGGGTGGCCGGAACACCGGCGCCCACCTCTCTCGCTACCATGGAAGTTCCGTTCGCACCGAGGAGTGCCCTTGCCAGACGAGGCCAGCCCCCAGCCTTCGGCCGGGGAGACCACCGCGCACAGCACGGCGCCGGCCGAGCGCGCCCCGCGCCCCAGCCCCCCGCCGTCGCCCCGGCCGCGGACGGGCCGGAGGCGCGGCCCGCTGTGCGCGGCAACGGCGGTGCCCGGGTCAACGGAGCGCTTCCCGCCACGCAGCCTCGTCAGGCTCCCCAGTCCAGCCGCGTCCGCGCCCGCCTCGCCCGCCTGGGCGGGCAGCGCACCAGCACGTTCAACCCGGTGCTCGAACCGCTCTTCCGGATCGTCCGGGGCAACGACCCCAAGGCCGACCTCCGCGACCTGGAGCGCGCCTACCGGGTGGCCGACCACTGGCACCGCAGCCAGAAGCGGAAGAGCGGCGACCCGTACATCACCCACCCGCTGGCGGTCACCACCATCCTGGCCGAGCTGGGCATGGACGAGCCCACCCTCAAGGCCGGGCTGCTGCACGACACCGTCGAGGACACCGACTACCAGCTCGACACGCTGCGCTCGGACTTCGGCGACACCGTGGCGATGCTGGTGGACGGCGTCACCAAGCTGGACAAGGTCAAGTTCGGCGAGGCCGCGCAGGCCGAGACGGTCCGCAAGATGGTCATCGCGATGGCCAAGGACCCCCGGGTGCTGGTCATCAAGCTGGCCGACCGGCTGCACAACATGCGCACCATGCGCTACCTCAAGCGGGAGAAGCAGGAGAAGAAGGCCCGCGAGACCCTGGAGATCTACGCCCCGCTGGCGCACCGGCTGGGGATGAACACCATCAAGTGGGAGCTGGAGGACCTGGCCTTCGCCATCCTCTACCCCAAGATGTACGACGAGATCGTCCGCCTGGTCGCCGAGCGCGCCCCCAAGCGGGACGAGTACCTGGCCGTCGTCACCGACCAGGTGCAGCAGGACCTGCGCGGGGCCCGGATCAAGGCCACCGTCACCGGCCGCCCGAAGCACTACTACTCCGTCTACCAGAAGATGATCGTGCGGGGCCGGGACTTCGCCGAGATCTACGATCTGGTGGGCATCCGGGTCCTGGTCGACTCCGTCCGCGACTGCTACGCGGCGCTGGGCACCATCCACGCGCGATGGAACCCCGTGCCCGGGCGGTTCAAGGACTACATCGCCATGCCCAAGTTCAACATGTACCAGTCGCTGCACACGACGGTCATCGGGCCCGGCGGAAAGCCCGTCGAACTGCAGATCCGTACCTTCGACATGCACCGGCGGGCCGAGTACGGCATCGCCGCGCACTGGAAGTACAAGCAGCAGGCGGTGGCCGGCGCCTCCAAGGTGCGCACCGACACCCCGACCGGCAAGGGCGCCAAGTCCGAGACCGTCAACGAGATGGCCTGGCTGCGGCAGCTGCTGGACTGGCAGAAGGAGACCGAGGACCCGGGCGAGTTCCTCGAGTCGCTCCGCTTCGACCTCTCCAACAACGAGGTCTTCGTCTTCACGCCGAAGGGCGACGTGATAGCGCTTCCGGCGGGGGCCACCCCGGTGGACTTCGCCTACGCCGTCCACACCGAGGTCGGGCACCGGACGATAGGAGCCCGGGTCAACGGGCGCCTCGTCCCGCTGGAGTCGACCCTCGACAACGGCGACCTGGTGGAGGTCTTCACCTCCAAGGCGCCGAACGCCGGGCCGTCCCGCGACTGGCTGGGCTTCGTCAAGTCGCCGCGGGCGCGGAACAAGATCCGCGCCTGGTTCTCCAAGGAGCGCCGCGAGGAGGCGATCGAGCAGGGCAAGGAGGCCATCGCGCGGGCGATGCGCAAGCAGGGCCTGCCGATCCAGCGGATACTGACCGGCGACTCGCTGGTCACCCTGGCGCACGAGATGCGCTACCCGGACATCTCCTCGCTCTACGCGGCCATCGGCGAGAACCACGTCTCCGCGCAGACCATCGTCGAGAAGCTGGTGCAGGCGCTCGGCGGCGAGGAGGGCGCGACCGAGGACATCGCCGAGATCACCACCCCGTCCCCGCAGCGGGGGCGGCGCGAGCGGCCCAAGGGCGACCCGGGCGTGGTGGTCAAGGGCGTCGACGACGTCTGGGTCAAGCTGTCGCGCTGCTGCACGCCGGTCCCCGGCGACCCGATCGTGGGCTTCGTGACGCGCGGCAACGGGGTCTCGGTGCACCGCGAGGACTGCGTCAACGTCGACTCCCTGCGGCAGCAGCCGGAACGCATGATCGACGTCGAGTGGGCGCCGACGCAGTCGTCGGTCTTCCTGGTGGCGATCCAGGTGGAGGCGCTGGACCGGTCGCGCCTGCTGTCCGACGTCACGCGGGTGCTCTCGGACCAGCACGTCAACATCCTGTCGGCGGCGGTCCAGACGTCCCGCGACCGGGTCGCGATGTCCCGCTTCACCTTCGAGATGGGCGACCCCAAGCACCTGGGGCACGTCCTGAAGGCGGTCCGCGGCGTCGAGGGCGTCTACGACGTCTACCGAGTCACCTCGGCAAGGCAGCGCTAGGGCGCTCCGCGCTCCGAGAGTTGCGCAGCAACTCAGGGGCGCGGGGAACTGCGCGGCCCGCGCGAAACGGCGCCGCACCCGGCAACGACCACTGGGTTGCAACCCAGACTCCGTCGTCGAGTGCGGCGCCGTTCGCGGCGGGCCGCGCAGTTCCCCGCGCCCCTCATGCGGCCCTTCGGGCCGACTAGCCGCCGAACTCCTCCAGCCCCTTGCGCGCCTGCGCAAGAAGCTCCTGGCGGCCCGCCAGCTCGGATTCCAGCTTCGCCACGCGACGGTCGTCGCCGCGCTCGCGTGCCGCGGAGATCTGGGACTCCAGCTTCTCGACGGCCGCCACCAGCAGACCGGTCATCCCCTCGGCGCGGGCCCGCGCCTCGGGGTTGGTCCGCTGCCACTCGGCCTCCTCCGCCTCCCGGATCGCCCGCTCCACCGCGTGCAGCCGGCTCTCCAGCTTCGGCCGCGCGTCCCGCGGGACGTGGCCGATGGCCTCCCAGCGCTCGCCGATCTCCCGGTAGCCGGCCTTCGCCGTCTTCAGGTCCTGGATCGGCAGCAGCGCCTCGGCCTCGACCAGGAGCTCCTCCTTGGCCTTCTGGTTCTCCCGCTGCTCCGCGTCCCGCTCGGCGAAGACCGCCGAGCGCGCCTGGAAGAAGACGTCCTGCGCGCCGCGGAACCGCGCCCACAGCTCGTCCTCGACCTCGCGCTGCGCGCGGCCGGCGGCCTTCCAGTCGGCCATCAGCTCCCGGTAGCGGGTGGCGGTCGGGCCCCAGTCGGTGGAGTCGGCGAGCGCCTCGGACTCCTCGACCAGCTTGAGCTTGCGGAGCCGGGCCTCCTCGCGCTGCTGGTCGAGGCCGGCGAAGTGCGCCTTGCGGCGCTTGGAGAACGCCGAGCGGGCGTGCGAGAAGCGGTGCCACAGCTCGTCGTCGGTCTTCCGGTCGAGCCGGGGCAGCGACTTCCAGACGTCCACCAGCGCGCGGAGCCGGTCGCCGGCCTCCCGCCACTGGGTGGACTCGGCCAGCCGCTCGGCCTCTTCGACGAGTTCGTGCTTGGCGCCGCGGGCCTCCTCCTGGGCCTTCGCCCGGGCGGCCTTGCGCTGCTCCCGCCGCTGCTCGACCTCGGCGACCAGCGCGTCCAGGCGCTTGGCCAGGGCGGCCAGGTCGCCGACGGCGTGGCCCTCGTCGACCTGTCCGCGGATGTGCTCGATGGCGGTGAGGGCGTCCTTGGGGGCCAGGTCGGTGGTGCGCACCCGCCGGTCGAGGAGGTCGATCTCGACGGCGAGTCCCTCGTACTTGCGCTTGAAGTAGGTGAGCGCCTCCTCCGGAGAGCCCGCCTGCCAGGAGCCGACGACGCGTTCGCCCTCGGCCGTCCGGACGTAGACGGTCCCCTCGTCGTCGACACGGCCCCACGGGTCGCTGGTCACAGCGCGCCTCCTCCACATGGCGCCGAGGGCCCGCACCGGCGAGCCCTGGACACCGTCCACGTTTGACTTCGCGGCCGGCCGGCTCCACGCCGCCCCGCCGTCCGGCCTGCGGCGGCCGGGGATGGAAACCTACACGACGCCAAACATAGGCGACTGCGGCCGGTGCTGTCCGTATCCGCGGCGGCTGAATTCCACGGCGCGCCCCCTTCGCAACCGCCCGGGAGCGGGGTCGGGGCGCGCCCGGCGATCGACTGACGAGGCGTCAGCTCTTCACCGTGGTAACCGAGTTCATCACCACCTGCTGGAGGGGGGAGCCGTCGCCCGAGCCGTTGGCGTTGTTGGTGCCGGCCGCGGCCACCTTCTTGATGGTGTCCAGGCCGCCGGTGATCGTCCCGAAGGGGGTGTAGCTGGGCGGCAGCGGGCTGTCCTTGTAGACCAGGAAGAACTGGCTGCCGTTGGTGTCGGCGCCGGAGTTGGCCATCGCCACGGTGCCGGCCGGGTAGGTCACCGAGCCGGAGGAGCCGGCCTTGCCGAAGGCGGTGAGGTTCTCGTCCTTGAACTTGTAGCCCGGGCCGCCGGTGCCGGTGCCGGTCGGGTCGCCGCACTGCAGCACGTAGATGCCGGTGGTGGTCATCCGGTGGCACTTCACGTGGTCGAAGAAGTGCTGCTTGGTGAGGAAGACGAAGGAGTTGACGGTGTGCGGGGCCTTGGCCGCGTCCAGCTTGAGGGTGATGGCGCCGCAGTTGGTGTTCAGCGTGGCGGTGTAGTTCGCCGAGGTGTCGACGGACATCGCCGGCTCGGCCTTCCACTGCTTGCCGCTGGGCTTGCCGGCGGCCGGGGTGCCGCAACCCGCCACATGCGCGCTGGTCGGCGAGGCGGAGGCGGAGGCGGACGCCGAGGCGCCGGCGGTGTCCGCCGAGGCGGAGGAGCTGCTGCCGCCGCTGACCCCGGCCCATACGCCGACCCCGGCGATCACCACGACCGCGGCCACACCGGAGATCACCGCGGTGCGGCGCTTGGCGCGGCGGCGGGCTTCCGCCCGGCGCTGCTGCTGGCGCAGATACTTGGCGCGGGCGAGTTCGCGCCGCCGCTTCTCGGTGCTGGCCACGGACCTACTCCCTGTCGATCAGGATTCCGAATCACGGTTTTGCGCGAGAGTGTAAGGGCGAACGCTGTGCTTTCGGGGACTCCGGGGGCGCTGACGCGCCAACCGGTTCGCTTACGCCTGTGCGCCGCCGGTAGGCTTCCCGGTGGATTCACCGTCTCCAGCACCCGATCAGACAGCCGAGGAGTCACGTGTTCATCGCCGGGTTCCCCGCCGGAGCCTGGGGCACCAACTGCTATCTGGTCGCCCCGGCCGCCGGGGAGGAGTGCGTGATCGTCGACCCCGGCCACCAGGCCGCCGCCGGAGTCGAGGAGGCCCTGCGGGAGCACCGCCTCAAGCCGGTGGCGGTCGTCCTGACCCACGGCCACATCGATCACACCGCCTCGGTGGTCCCGGTCGCCGGAGCGCACGGCGTCCCGGCGTGGATCCACCCGGACGACCGGTACATGCTGAGCGATCCCGGAAAGGGCCTCGGCCGCGCCATCGGGCAGCAGCTGATGGGCGAGATCACCGTGGGGGAGCCGGACGACCTGCGGCTGCTGGAGGACGGCGCCGAGCTGGCCCTGGCCGGACTGCGGATGACCGTGGACCACGCGCCCGGCCATACCAAGGGGTCGGTGACGTTCCGGACGCCCGCCGCGGGGGACGTGCCCCCGGTGTTCTTCTCGGGCGACCTCCTCTTCGCCGGCTCCGTCGGACGCACCGACCTGCCCGGTGGCGACCACAGCGCCCTCCTGGACTCGCTGGCCCGCGTGTGCCTGCCCCTCCAGGACGAGACCGTGGTCCTCTCCGGGCACGGACCGCAGACCACCATCGGCCGCGAGCGCGCCAGCAACCCGTACCTCCTCCAGGTCGCGGGCGCCGGCGCGGATACCACCGGCGCGGACACCGCCGGTGGGCGGCGCCGCGGCCTGTGAGGTACCCCAGCAGCACGCCCAGCACAGCAGCAGAAGGCGACCAACTCCCGTGAGCAGCAACAGCTTCACCGCCCCGAAGGGCACCTACGACCTGATCCCGCCGGAGTCCGAGACGGTGCTCGCGGTGCGCGAGGCGCTGGCCGCGCCGCTGCGCCGGGCCGGGTACGGCTACATCGAGCCGCCGGTCTTCGAGGACGTCCGGCTCTTCGCCCGGGGCGTCGGCGAGTCCACCGACATCGTCTCCAAGGAGATGTACACCCTCACCACCAAGGGCGGCGACGAGCTGGCGCTCCGCCCCGAGTCCACCGCCTCGGTGCTGCGGGCCGTGCTCCAGTCCAACCTCCACCGCCAGGGCAGCCTGCCGGTCAAGGTCTGGTACAGCGGCTCCCAGTACCGCTACGAACGCCCCCAGGCCGGCCGCTACCGCCAGTTCTGGCAGGTCGGCGCGGAGGCGGTCGGCGCCGAGGACCCGGCGCTCGACGCCGAGCTGATCACCCTGGCCGCGGACGCCTACCGCTCGCTCGGCCTGAACGACTTCCGGGTGCTGCTCAACTCCCTCGGCGACCGCACCTGCCGCCCGGTCTACCGGACCGCACTCCAGGAGTTCCTGCGCGGCCTGGACCTGGACGAGGACACCCGGCGCCGGATCGACATCAACCCGCTGCGGGTGCTCGACGACAAGCGCGAGGCCGTGCAGGCCCAGCTGACCGGCGCGCCGATGCTGGCCGACTACCTCTGCGAGGACTGCAAGGCCTACCACGAGCAGGTGCGCACCCTCCTCACGGCGGCCGGCGTGGAGTTCACCGACGACCCCAAGCTGGTCCGCGGCCTGGACTACTACACCCGCACCACCTTCGAGTTCGTCTACGACGGCCTGGGCGCCCAGTCCGCGGTCGGCGGCGGCGGCCGGTACGACGGCCTCTCCGAGATGATCGGCGGACCGGCCCTGCCGTCCGTCGGCTGGGCGCTCGGCGTGGACCGCACGGTGCTCGCGCTCAAGGCCGAGGGCGTGGAACTCTCCGCCCCGGCCCGGGTCGACGTCTACGCCGTGCCGATGGGCGAGCAGGCCCGAGGCGTCCTCTTCGAGGCCGTCACCGCACTGCGGCGGGAGGGGCTGAGCGCCGACCTGTCGTTCGGCGGGCGCGGGGTGAAGGGCGCCATGAAGGCGGCCGACCGCTCGGGGGCCCGGTACGCGGTGGTCGTCGGCGACCGCGATCTCGTCGACGGCGTCGCACAGTTGAAGGACCTCCAATCCGGTGACCAGACCCCGGTCGCCCTGGACGCTCTCGTCACCACCCTGAAGGAGAAGCTCAAGTGATCCGCACGCACGACGCGGGCACGCTGCGCGAGCAGCACGCCGGCAGCACCGTCACCCTGGCCGGCTGGGTCGCCCGCCGCCGCGACCACGGCGGTGTGGCGTTCATCGATCTGCGGGACGCCTCCGGCACCGTGCAGATCGTCGTCCGCGACCTCGACTCCGTGCACGGCCTGCGCGCCGAGTACTGCGTCAAGGTCACCGGCGACGTGCGGGTCCGCCCCGAGGGCAACGAGAACCCGGAGATCCCGACCGGCGCCGTCGAGGTCGTGGTCGACGAGCTGACCGTCCTCTCCGAGGCCGCCCCGCTGCCGTTCCAGGTCGCGGAGTACGAGCCGGGCACGGTCAACGAGGAGGTCCGGCTCAAGTACCGGTACCTGGACCTGCGCCGGGAGGGCCCGGCCAAGGCGCTGCGGCTGCGCTCCCGCGTCTCGCACGTGATCCGCACGGTCATGGAGGAGGAGGGCTACCTCGACATCGAGACCCCCTACCTGACCCGCTCCACCCCCGAGGGCGCCCGCGACTTCCTGGTCCCGGTCCGTCTGCAGCCCGGCACCTGGTACGCCCTTCCGCAGTCGCCGCAGCTCTTCAAGCAGCTGCTGATGGTGGCCGGGATGGAGAAGTACTACCAGATCGCCCGCTGCTTCCGGGACGAGGACTTCCGCGCCGACCGGCAGCCGGAGTTCACCCAGCTCGACGTCGAGGCCTCGTTCGTGGACCAGGAGGACATCCTGGCGCTGGGCGAGAAGTTGGTCGCCCGGCTCTGGGGCGAGCTCCTCGACCACCAGGTCCAGCTGCCGCTGCCGCGCCTGACCTACGCCGAGGCGATGGACCGCTACGGCTCCGACAAGCCGGACATCCGCTTCGGCAACGAGCTGACCGAGCTCACCGAGTACTTCTCCGGCACCGAGTTCCGGGTCTTCCAGGCGCCGTACGTGGGCGCCGTGGTGATGCCGGGCGGAGCCTCCCAGCCGCGCAAGCAGCTGGACGCCTGGCAGGACTGGGCGAAGGCGCGCGGCGCGCGCGGGCTCGCCTACGTGCTGATCGACGCGGAGAGCGGGGAGCTGCGCGGCCCGGTGGCCAAGAACCTCTCCGAGGAGCACCTCAAGGGCCTCGCCCAGGCGACCGGCGCAGAGCCGGGCGACGCGATCTTCTTCGCGGCCGGCAAGAAGACCCCGTCCCAGGAGCTGCTGGGCGCGGCCCGGCTGGAGATCGCCGCCCGTTGCGGGCTGATCGACGAGTCCCAGTGGGGCATCCTCTGGGTCGTCGACTTCCCGATGTTCGAGCCGCTGGAGGACGACAAGGGGAACTTCAACGGGTGGCACGCGATGCACCACCCGTTCACCGCTCCGAAGGCGGAGTCCCTCGACACCTTCGACACCGACCCGGGCTCGGCCCTCTCCAACGCCTACGACCTGGTCATCAACGGTTCGGAGATCGGCGGCGGCTCGATCCGTATCCACCAGCGGGACGTCCAGAAGCGGGCCTTCGACGCGATCGGGCTGAGCGAGGAGCAGGCGCAGGACCAGTTCGGCTTCCTCCTCAACGCCTTCGACTTCGGCCCGCCGCCGCACGGCGGCATCGCCCTGGGCCTCGACCGCCTGGTCACCTCGATCGGCGGATTCGAAACGATCAGGGACGTCATCGCCTTTCCCAAGACCTCCAACGGCGGCGACCCGCTGACCGGCGCGCCGACGCCGATCACCGCCGCGCAGCGCAAGGAGGCCGGCGTCGACGCCAAGCCGAAGACGCCGGAGGCGTAGCGGCAGGGCCCTTCAGGGGCGCGGGGAACCGCGCGGCCCGCTGTTTCGCGCGGGCCGCGCGGTTCCCCGCGCCCCTTGTTCGTTCTTCGGGCTCAGGCCTGCGCCGGCACCGGCGTGCGTTCGGGCTCCGGGGTCGCCTCGTCGGCGGAGAGCGCCGTCTCGTCGAACGGGAGGCCGCCGGAGAGGACCTCGCGGGCGCGCGACCGGTCGAACTCGCCGGTCCAGTGGCCGACGACGACCGTCGCGATCGCGTTGCCGGCGAAGTTGGTGAGGGCGCGCGCCTCCGACATGAACCGGTCGATGCCGACGACCAGGCCGACGCCGTCCACCAGCGCGGGCTGGTGCGACTGCAGGCCGCCCGCCAGCGTCGCGAGCCCCGCGCCCGTCACCCCTGCCGCGCCCTTGCTGGCGATCACCATGAAGACCAGCAGCGAGATCTGCTGCCCGATCGACATCGGCCGCCCCATCGCCTCGGCGATGAAGAGCGAGGCCATGGTCAGATAGATCGCCGTCCCGTCCAGGTTGAAGGAGTAGCCGGTCGGGACCGTGATGCCGACGACGGGGCGGCTCACCCCCAGGTGCTCCATCTTGGCGATCAGCCGCGGCAGCGCGCTCTCCGAGGACGAGGTCGACAGGATCAGCAGGAACTCCCGTCCCAGGTACCGCAGCAGCGAGAAGACGTTGACCCCCGCCACCAGCCGCAGCACCGCGCCCAGCACCACGAATACGAAGATCGCGCAGGTGACGTAGAAGCCGACCAGCACCATCGCGAGCCCCTTGAGGGCGGAGACGCCGGTCGCGCCGACCACCCCCGCCATCGCGCCGAAGGCGCCGATCGGAGCCACCCACATGATCATCGACATGATCCGGAAGACCAGCTTCTGCAGATGCCCGATGCCGCGCAGGACCGGCTCCCCGGTCTTGCCCATGGCCTGCAGCGCGAACCCGGTGAGCAGCGCCACCAGCAGGGTCTGCAGCACCTGGCCCTCGGTCAGCGCGGAGAAGAGGCTGGTCGGGATGATCCCGAGGAGGAAGTCCGAGGCTCCCGAACCCTCCGTGCCGACCTGCGACTGCCCGGTCCTGGCGACCTCGGCGGTGACGTGGAGTCCGTGCCCCGGGTCGATCAGATTGCCGACCACCAGGCCGATCGCCAGCGCCACCGTCGACATCACCAGGAAGTAGACCAGCGCCAGCCCGCCGACCCTGCCGACCTTCGCGGCCTTGGTCACCGAGCCCACGCCGAGGACGATGGTGGTGAAGATGACCGGGCTGATCATCATCTTGATCAGATTGACGAACCCGGTGCCCAACGGCTTCAGAGCGACCGCGAACCCGGGCGCGGCCAGACCGACCACGATGCCGGCCACCACGGCCACGATGACGGCCAGGTACAGGTAGTGGGTGCGGCCACCGGAGCGTCTCGGCGCTGCGGTCGGCGGAACGGACGTCGCGGACGTCATCGGGCGGCTCCTTTGCCTGGTACTGCGGGGTACTGCCTGGGTGGGAGGCCCGAGGCGGGCCGCACAGCACTATCCGGGCGGCGACCGAGCCCGTCACCGTTCTGTTCATAGAGTTCACGGGCCGCCCGCTTCGGCTCTCGGCCCGCCGGCGGGCACACTGGCTCGCATGCGCGTGCCCCCTCTCACCGGCCGGCGGCCCGTCCTCCGGCGCCCCCGCAGCCTCGCCGGCCGGCTCTTCGTCCTCCAGGTGCTGATCGTGACCCTCCTGGTCGCGCTCGGCGCCGGGCTCGCGTACGCCTTCACCGAGCACCGGGCCGAGGACTCCGCCCTGGACCGCGCCCAGTCGGTCGCCGAGTCGGTCGCGGACTCGCCCGACGTCCTCTCCGCGGCCGCCGCCGCCCACCCGTCCGCCCGGCTCCAGCCGTACACGGAACGGCTGCGCGGGGACGCCCGGGTCGAGTGGATCACGGTGATGAGCCCGCAGGGCATCCGCTGGACCCATCCCGACCCCGCGCAGATCGGCCGGCACTTCCGCGGCCACACGGCCGCCGCGCTGGCCGGCGGCGTGGTACGGGAGACCTACACCGGCACCCTCGGCCCCTCGGTCCGGGTGGTCGTCCCGGTGCGCGGGGCGCACGGCCAGGTGGTCGCGCTGGTCGGCGCGGGCATCGCGGTGGACTCGATCAGCCGGCAGCTGCGCAGCCCACTGGCCCTGCTGGTGCTGGCCGCGCTGACCGTCCTCGCGCTGGGCGGACTGGCCACCTACCTGGTCACCGCCCGCCTGCGCCGGCAGACCCACGGGATGGACTCCCGGCAGCTGAGCCATCTGTACGACTACCACCGGGCGACCCTCCACTCGGTACGCGAGGGACTGCTGCTCCTCGACCGGGAGCAGCGGGTGGTGCTCTGCAACGACGCGGCGCGCGGACTGCTGGAGCTCGGCCGGGAGGAGGAGCCGACCGGCCGCCCGCTCGCCGGGCTGCGGCTGCCACCCGAGCTCCTGCGCGCCCTCGCCGAGGGCCGCCAGGTCCGGGACGAGGTGCATCTCACCGAGGACCGCGTCCTGCTGGTCAACACCTCGGCGATCGAGGGCGGCTTCGGCACCGCGGTGACCCTGCGCGACCACACCGAGCTGCAGGCGCTCACCGGCGAGCTGGACTCCGCGCGCGGCTTCGCCGAGGCGCTGGCCGCGCAGACCCACGAGGCCGCCAACCGGCTGCACGCCGTCGTCTCGCTGATCGAGCTCGGCCGTCCCGCCGAGGCGGTGGACTTCGCCACCGCCGAGCTGGAGGCCACCCAGCTGCTGGCCGACCGGGTCGTCGACGCGGTGCGCGAGCCGGTGCTCGCCGCGCTGCTGCTCGGCAAGACCGCGCAGGCCGCCGAGCGCGGGGTGGACCTGGTGCTCAGCGCGGACAGCCGGGTCGACGACGGCCTGCCGGCCGACTCCCACCCGCGCGATCTGGTCACCATCCTCGGAAACCTGGTCGACAACGCCATCGACGCGGCGATCCTCGGCGCCGGCCGGCACCCCGGCATCCCCACCGTGACGGTCACCCTGCGCGTGGACGGCGCCGAGCTGCTGGTCCGGGTCGCCGACAGCGGCCCCGGCATCCCCGGCGACCTCGCCGAGGAGGTCTTCCGGCGCGGCTGGACCACCAAGGACCCGGGGGAGGGCGGGGCGCACGGCCTCGGTCTGGCCCTGGTCGCCCAGGCGGTACGGCGCGGCGGCGGCCGCGTCGAGGTCGGCACGGGGGAGACCCCGGCGACTCCCGGCGCGGTGGTCACCGTCCGGCTGCCGCTGCCGCTGCCGCAGTCGCGGCCACAGACGCAGACGCAGACGTCGGCGGAGCCGCTGCCGCTGCCCGGGTACGAGGCGGTGGTGCGCGGATGACCGGCGGCCGGCCCCCGGGGTCCCTTGAGCTTCCGGTGCTCGTCGTCGAGGACGACCCGCTGGCCGCCGAGGCGCACGCCCAGTACGTGGACCGGGCCCCCGGCTTCCGCACCGCCGGGATCGCCCACTCGCTCGCCGAGGCCCGGCGCTTCCTGGACCGCGGCCCGGTCGCGCTGATCCTCCTCGACCTCTACCTGCCGGACGGCCACGGCCTGCAGCTCTGCCGGGCGCTGCGGGCCGCCCGGCCGGACGCGGCGGCGGACATCTTCGCGGTCACCTCCGCGCGCGATCTGGCCACGGTCCGCCAGGCCGCCGCGCTCGGCGTGGTGCAGTACCTCCTCAAGCCCTTCGGCGCCGCCGCGCTGCACGACAGGCTGGCCCGGTACGCCCGCTACCGCGAGTCGCTCGCCGGCGACCGGGAGGCCGCCGGGCAGCACGAGGTGGACCAGGTCTTCGCCGCCCTCCGGCCGGCCCCCGAGCGGGCCGCCCTGCCCAAGGGGCTGAGCGAGGCCACCCTCAGCGCGGTGGCCCGGGCGCTGCGCGGCTCCGCCGGCGGACTCACCGCGGCCGCCGCCGCCGAGACCACCGGGGTCTCCCGGATCACCGCCCGGCGCTACCTCGAACACCTGGTCAGCACCGGCCAGGCGGTCCGCACCCCGCAGTACGGCACGGTCGGCCGCCCGGAGCTCTGCTACCGCCCGTCCCCCTCCTGAGCGGGCCGGACGGGTCTGTCGTACCCGTGGCGTAGGGTCGGGAGGGTGGAAGCGGATCTGTTCTTGGCGGCGGCGGAGGAGCGGCAGAGCAGGGAGCCGGGGCGGGCGCCGCTCGCGGTCCGGATGCGCCCGCGGACGCTGGACGAGGTGGCGGGGCAGCGGCGGCTGCTGGTCCCCGGCTCACCGCTGCGCAGGCTGGTCGCCGCGCAGGACGGCCCGGCGGCGACCTCCTCGGTGATCCTCTGGGGCCCTCCCGGCACCGGCAAGACCACCCTCGCCTACGTCATCAGCCAGGCCACGGACCGGCGGTTCGTCGAGCTGTCCGCGATCACCGCGGGGGTGAAGGAGGTGCGGGCGGTCATCGACGGCGCCCGCCGGGAGGTGGGCGGCAGCGGCCGGGAGACCGTGCTCTTCCTGGACGAGATCCACCGCTTCTCCAAGGCCCAGCAGGACTCGCTGCTGCCCGCGGTGGAGAACCGCTGGGTCACGCTGATCGCGGCGACCACCGAGAACCCGCACTTCTCGGTGATCTCGCCGCTGCTCTCCCGCTCGCTGCTGCTGACCCTGGAGTCGCTGGACGACAAGGACGTTCGGGAGCTCCTCCGCCGGGCGGTGGCCGACGAGCGCGGCCTCAACGGCTCGCTGGCGCTCCGCCAGGACGCCGAGGACCATCTGGTACGGATCGCCGGCGGGGACGCCCGGCGCGCGCTGACCTCGCTGGAGGCGGCGGCCGGTTCGGCGATCGCGCAGAGCGCGGACGAGATCACCGTGGAGACCGTCGAGCAGGCCGTGGACAAGGCGGCGGTCCGCTATGACCGGGACGGCGACCAGCACTACGACGTCGCCTCGGCGCTGATCAAGTCCATCCGCGGCAGCGACGTGGACGCGGCGCTGCACTATCTGGCGCGGATGGTCGAGGCGGGTGAGGACCCGCGGTTCATCGCCCGCCGGCTGATGATCTCGGCCAGTGAGGACATCGGGATGGCCGATCCGACCGCGCTGCAGACCGCGGTGGCGGCGGCGCAGGCGGTGGCGATGATCGGCTTCCCCGAGGCCCGGATCACCCTCTCCCAGGCGGTGATCGCGCTGGCGCTGGCGCCGAAGTCGAACGCGGCGGTGACGGCGATCGACGCCGCGCTTGGCGACGTGCGGAAGGGGCTGGCCGGGCCGGTGCCGCCGCATCTGCGCGACTCGCACTACTCGGGCGCGAAGCGGCTCGGGCACGGCAAGGGCTACGTCTACCCGCATGATCTCCCCGAGGGGATCGCGGCCCAGCAGTACGCGCCGGACGCGGTGCACGGGCGGGAGTACTACGCGCCTACCCGGCGCGGCGCGGAGGCCCGCTACGCGGACATCGTCGCGTGGGCGCGGGAGCGACTCACGGGGGGCGAGAAGTAGCGCGCCGTTGCGGGCTGGGCGCGCCCCGGATTCGCGGCCCGAAGGGCCTGCACATCAGGGGCGCGGGGAACTGCGCGCCCAGCCCACCCCGGCGCCGCACCCGGCAATGGTGATCACGTTGCCGCCCGGCGCAGCCTCGCGCCGCGAGCATGTAAACTCGCCCGAGCGAGACACCTCGGCCCGCCTCGCGCGGGATCACCACCGGGGCGTCATTCAGGGAGCCCCTCCCCCAGGGGGAGGAGTCTCCGGGAGCGTCGTGCACCCTCGGGTGCCACTAGCGCGCAAGCGCAGCGTACAAGCACTTTGTGCCCGGCCATCGGGAGCGGCTGACCGAGCGGTTTCACCGCCCGGTTTCCCGGACCGCGAGATGCGACCTCCTTCAACCGTGGTGAGCCAGCAACAAACAGAAAAGGATTTGCCTCGTGGCGAACCAGAAGCGCCCCAAGGTCAAGCTCGCTCGCGCGCTTGGCGTGCCGCTGACCCCGAAGTCCGTCAAGTACTTCGAGGCCCGCCCGTACCCGCCCGGCCAGCACGGCCGTGGTCGCAAGCAGAACAGCGACTACAAGGTCCGTCTGACGGAGAAGCAGCGTCTTCGCGCCCAGTACGACCTGAGCGAGAAGCAGCTCTCCCGCGCGTTCGACCGTGCTCGCAAGGTCGAGGGCAAGACCGGTGAGGCCCTGATCAACCTGCTGGAGACCCGTCTGGACTCGCTGGTCCTGCGCTCCGGCATCGCCCGCACCATCTACCAGGCTCGCCAGATGGTCGTCCACGGCCACATCGAGGTGAACGGCGAGAAGGTCAACCGCCCGTCGTTCCAGGTGAAGCCGGGTTACGTGGTGCTGGTCCGTGAGCGGTCCAAGGAGAAGGACCTGTTCACCGTCGCCCGTGAGGGCGGCAACGCCGGCGAGGGTCAGACCGCGAAGTACCTCGAGGTCAACCTGAAAGCCCTGGCCTTCCGCCTGGACCGGATGCCCCAGCGGCGCGAGGTCCCGGTCGTCTGCGACGAGCAGCTGGTCGTCGAGTACTACTCGCGCTGACGCGCGGGTGGTGGCTTCCGGCCACCGCGGCACAACCGGCCCCGGCCGTCCTCGGACGGCCGGGGCCCGGTCGTTCCCGCGGGTTCCCGCGGCCGCGGGGGCCACGGCGGTAATGCGGTCGGGGAGCGGGCGCCGGGCGCGATAGGGTGCTGCCACCCGGTTTGTGCCCCGCGTTCCGCGTCTTCGCGCTGTGCCGCCGCGCGCCGGGAGTTCGTGCAAGTCTTCGAGGGAGCGCAGACATCGTGTCCGGTGGAGAGGTCGCGGGCCTCATCGTCGCCGTGTTCTGGGCGGTCCTGGTCGCTCTGCTGGCCATCGTGCTGGTACGGCTGTCGCAGGCCCTGCGGCAGGCCGGCCGCCTGGTGGCCGACGTGTCCGAGCGAGCGGTACCGCTGCTGGACGACGCGGCGGAGACGCTGCGCGGCGCCAACCAGCAGCTGGCCCGGGTGGACCAGATCACCGCGGACGTGGCCGACGCGGCCTCCGACGCCCACGCGCTCTCCTCGACCATGGCGGCCACCCTGGGCGGCCCCCTGGTCAAGCTCTCCGCGTTCAGCTACGGGGTGCGCACGGCCGTCGCCAAGCAGCGCGCCGCCGGCCGCCCGGAGCGCCTGGTGCCGGACCAGGCCGAGCGGGACGCGCTGGCCGCCCTGGTCCGGGCCGAGGTCAAGGCGCAGACCCGGCCGCGGAAGGGCCTGCTGCGCAAGCTCCTTCTGCAGAAGCGGGGTTGAGCCGATGCGCAGGATGTTCTGGATGGCCGTGGGCGCAGGCGCCGCCGTGTGGGGGATGAACAAGGCGAGCGAGCTGGCCCGCAACCTCACCCCGGGCGGTCTCGCGGACAACGCGGCCCGCGGGGCGGTCGGCCTGGGCGACGCGGTCCGCGCCTTCGCCGGCGACGTGCGCGAGGGAATGGTCCGCCGCGAACTCGAGCTGAACCGTCAACTGGGGCTGGACGGCAGCGTCCTGGCCGCCCCCGGCGATCCGGAGCGGCCGGTGCTGCGCGGCAGCGCCACCCGGCTCGCGCTGGAGACGCCGCAGCCCCCGCCCCTTACCCACCACGATGAACTGGACCGGTCGACCCGGTACGAGCAGAAAGAGGGTCACTAGATGGAGTCGGCAGAGATCCGCCGCCGCTGGCTGCGCTTCTTCGAGGAGCGCGGGCACGCCGTGGTCCCCTCGGCGTCGCTCATCGCCGACGACCCGACGCTGCTCCTGGTGCCGGCCGGCATGGTGCCGTTCAAGCCGTACTTCCTGGGCGAGGTGAAGCCCAAGTGGTCGCGGGCCACCAGCGTGCAGAAGTGCGTGCGCACGCCGGACATCGAGGAGGTCGGCAAGACCACCCGGCACGGCACCTTCTTCCAGATGTGCGGCAACTTCTCCTTCGGCGACTACTTCAAGGAAGGCGCGATCGCCTACGCCTGGGAGCTGCTGACCAGCTCGGTGGAGGAGGGCGGCTTCGGCCTCGACCCCGAGCGGCTGTGGGTCACCGTCTACCAGGACGACGACGAGGCCGAGCAGATCTGGCGGGACAAGATCGGCGTCCCGGCCGAGCGCATCCAGCGTCTGGGCAAGAAGGACAACTACTGGTCGATGGGCGTCCCGGGCCCCTGCGGCCCCTGCTCGGAGATCAACTACGACCGGGGTCCGGAGTTCGGCGTCGAGGGCGGCCCGGCCGTCAACGACGAGCGCTACGTGGAGATCTGGAACCTGGTCTTCATGCAGTACGAGCGGGGCGCGGGGACCTCCAAGGAGGACTTCGAGATCCTCGGCGAGCTCCCCGCCAAGAACATCGACACCGGGCTCGGCCTGGAGCGCCTGGCGATGATCCTCCAGGGCGTCCAGAACATGTACGAGACGGACACCCTGCGGGTGGTCATCGACAAGGCCACCGAGCTGACCGGGGTGCGGTACGGCGCCAAGCACGAGTCGGACGTCTCGCTGCGGGTGGTCGCCGACCACATGCGCACCAGCGTGATGCTGATCGGCGACGGCGTGGTCCCCGGCAACGAGGGCCGCGGCTATGTGCTGCGCCGCATCCTGCGCCGCGCGATCCGCAACATGCGGCTGCTGGGCGCCACCGAGCCGGTCGTCGCCGCCCTGGTCGACACCGTCATCAAGATCATGGCGCAGCAGTACCCGGAGCTGGAGACCGACCGCAGGCGCATCGAGACCGTCGCGCTCGCGGAGGAGGCCGCCTTCCTGAAGACTCTCCGGTCCGGCACCAACATCCTGGACACCGCGGTCACCGAGACCAAGGCCGCGGGCGGGAGGGTGCTGTCCGGGGACAAGGCCTTCCAGCTCCACGACACCTACGGCTTCCCGCTCGATCTCACCCTGGAGATGGCGGCCGAGCAGGGCCTCAGCGTGGACGAGGACGGCTTCCGCCGCCTCATGAAGGAGCAGCGGGACCGCGCCAAGGCGGACGCGCTGGCCAAGAAGACCGGCCACGCCGACCTCTCGGTCTACCGCGAGGTGGCGGACCGGGCCGGCGCCACCGACTTCATCGGCTACACCGACAACAGCGCCGAGGCGGAGATCGTCGGCCTGCTGGTGGAGGGCGTCTCCGTGCCGGCCGCGCAGGAGGGCGACGAGGTCGAGGTGGTCCTCGACCGCACCCCGTTCTACGCCGAGGGCGGCGGCCAGATCGGCGACACCGGCCGGATCCGGTTCGACAACGGCGCCGTCGTCGAGGTCCGCGACGTGCAGAAGCCGGTGCCCGGTGTCTTCGTCCACAAGGGCGCGGTGCAGGTCGGCGAGGTCACCCTGGGGTCGCGCGGCCACGCGCAGATCGACGTGTCGCGCCGTCAGTCCATCGCGCGCGCCCACTCCGCGACCCACCTCACCCACCAGGCGCTGCGTGACGCGCTGGGCCCGACGGCCGCCCAGGCCGGCTCGGAGAACCAGCCCGGCCGCTTCCGCTTCGACTTCGGCTCGCCGACCGCGGTCCCGACCGCGGTCCTGGGCGACGTCGAGCAGAAGATCAACGAGGTGCTGGCCCGCGACCTGGACGTCACCGCCGAGGTGCTGCCGATCGACGAGGCCAAGCGGCAGGGCGCGATCGCCGAGTTCGGCGAGAAGTACGGCGACCAGGTCCGGGTGGTGACCATCGGCGACTTCTCCAAGGAGCTCTGCGGCGGCACCCACGTCCACAACACCGCCCAGCTGGGCCTGGTGAAGCTGCTCGGCGAGTCCTCCATCGGCTCCGGCGTCCGCCGGGTCGAGGCGCTGGTCGGCACGGACGCCTACCGCTTCCTGGCCCGCGAGCACGTGGTGGTCAGCCAGCTCACCGAGCTGGTCAAGGGCCGCCCGGAGGAGCTGCCGGAGCGGATCTCCGGGCTGCTCGGCAAGCTCAAGGACGCGGAGAAGGAGATCGAGCGGTTCCGCGCCGAGAAGGTGCTGGCCGCCGCGGGCGAGCTGGCCAGGTCGCCGGAGGAGGTCAACGGCGTGGCGCTGGTCGCCGCCCGGGTGCCGGACGGCACCGCGGCCGACGACCTGCGGCGGCTGGTGCTGGACGTCCGCGGCCGGCTCGGCTCCCGGGCCTCCGTGGTCGCCGCCTTCTCGGTGGCGAACGGCCGTCCGCTGACCGTCATCGCGACCAGCGAGGCGGCCCGCGAGCGCGGGATCAAGGCCGGTGAGCTGGTGCGCACCGCCGCCAAGACCCTCGGCGGCGGTGGCGGCGGCAAGGACGACGTGGCCCAGGGCGGCGGGCAGAACCCGGCCGCGGTGGACGAGGCGATCGGGGCCGTCCGCCGGCTGGTCGCCGAGCGCGCGGTCTGACCGGCCCGAGTCGATGAACGATCAACTCGTTACGCAGGGTGGCGGTTCCGGCTTCCGCCGGGGCCGCCGCCTCGCGGTGGACGTCGGCGACGCCCGGATCGGCGTCGCCTCCAGCGACCCGGACGGGCTGCTCGCCACCCCGGTGGAGACCGTCCCGGCCGGGCCGGCGGCGCAGGCCCGGATCGCCGAACTGGCCGCCGAGTACGAGGCGTTGGAGGTCGTCGTCGGCCTGCCCCGCTCGCTCAACGGCAGGGAGGGCCCCGCGGCCGCCAAGTGCCGCGCCTTCGCGGCCCAACTCGCCGTCCTGGTAAGGCCGGTGACGGTCCGTCTGGTGGACGAGCGGATGTCCACGGTGACCGCGACCCAGGGCCTGCGGGCCTCCGGGGTACGGTCGAGGAAGGGGCGGAAGGTGGTCGACCAGGCGGCCGCCGTGGTCTTCCTGCAGAACGCCCTGGAGACCGAGAAGACCACCGGCCGGCCGCCTGGGGAGCTCGCCGCGCCCGCTGAGTGACAAGTCTCTCGTCGCCGAAGGCCCGTTCGGGACAGCGCTAACCATCGGGTCACACAGAGGTTGCGGTAATGTTCCGGCGCACGGCGTGACCGCCACTCAGCGTGGCGACGCGCCGAATCGCCGGGATCGAACCCCGGCCCGGGCGGGCGGCCGTGTGGGCGTCCGCACCGGCTCCGTATGACGTCTGGGGATGCATGACCGACCACGGCCGTGAGTACGGATCGCAGCCATGGGGTGCGGATCCGCTGTACGGGGACCCGTACGGGGACCCCGCGCAGCAGCCGCAGCACCCCGGGCAGGGCTACCAGCAGCCCTACCCCCAGCAGCAGACCGCCCCGCAGGGGCACTACCCGCAGCAGCAGCCCGCCCCCGGCTACGGCGGTTACGCCGACCCCGACGGTTATGCGGACGCGGCCGGATACGGCGGCGGTTCCGGCTACCAGGATCCGGCCGCCTATCCGGACCCCTCGGGATACGGCCAGTACGCGGGCCAGTACGCGGAGTACAACGAGTACGCCGGCCAGGCCGCTCCCGCCGGCCCCGCGGGTTACGCCGCCGGCTACCCGGCCGCGCCCGGCGGCTACTCCGGCTACCAGGAGGAACAGCCCCCGTACGGCCGGCCCGCGCAGCAGACCCCGCCTCAGCAGTCCGGCTGGCAGCAGCAGGCCCCCGGCCCGTATCCGCAGCAGTTCGCCCAGCCGGCCCCGGCCCCGGCCGCCCCGCCGGCCGAGCCGGCGCCGTACGAGCAGGAGCCGGAGCAGGACTGGCCACAGGAGCCCGCCCCCGAGCCCCGCCGCCCCGGCGGCCGCCGCGGCCAGGGCGACTCCGAGGCCGTCGCCGACCCGGACGCGGGCGAGGACACCGGCCTCGGCTTCCTCGGCGACGCGGACACCGGCGAGGAGGCCGAGCGCCGCCGCGACAAGCAGGGCAAGAAGTCACGCAAGCGGAACGGCTGCGCCTGCCTGGTGGTCGCGGCGGTGCTGCTCGGCGGCGTCGGCGGGGCCGGCTGGTACGGCTACAAGTACTGGGAGTCCCGGTTCGGCCCGCCGCCGGACTGGAACAGCGTCGGCACCGGCTCCGTCCAGGTGGAGATCAAGCAGGGCGACAGCCTCTCCCAGATGGGCGACACCCTGGTCACCGACGACGTGGTGAAGAGCGAGCGGGCCTTCGTCAAGTCCGCCACCGCCAAGGGCGCGAACATACAACCGGGCTTCTACACCCTCAAGCACCACATGTCGGCCGACTCCGCCGTGGCCCTGCTGGCCAACATCGCCAACAGCCCGGCGGTGATCGTCTCCGAGGGGATGCGCGCCACCCAGGTCTACACCCGCATCGACGACAAGCTGCACCTGGCCAAGGGCACCACGGCGAAGGTCGCCAAGCAGGACGCGGGCCGGCTCGGGCTCCCCGCCTACGCCCACGACAACCCCGAGGGCTTCCTCTTCCCCTCCCGCTACAACGTCGGCGCCGGCACCAAGCCGCTGGACCTCCTCAAGCAGATGGTCTCCGAGGCCGAGCAGCAGTACAGCGCCCTCGGCATCGAGAACGGCGCGCCCGCCTCCGGGCTCCACAACGCCTACGACGTGATCGTCGAGGCCAGCATCGTGCAGGCGGAGGGCCAGGACTCGGCGGACTTCGCCAAGATCTCCCGGGTCCTCTACAACCGCCTCCACAGCACCGCCACCAACGGCAAGCTGGAGATGGACTCCACCATCAACTACGCGCTCAACCGCTCCACGCTGACCACCACCTCGACCGACCAGCGGACCCCCTCGCCCTACAACACCTACCTCCACCAGGGGCTCCCGCCCGGGCCGATCGGCAACCCGGGGGCGGACGCCATCCAGGCGGTGCTCCATCCGGCGACGGGGGACTGGCTGTACTTTGTCACCGTGAAGCCCGGCGACACCCGCTTCACCGCGAGCTACGCCCAGCACCTCCAGAACGTGGCGGCGTTCAACGCGTACCAGAAGGAGCACGGCAACTGATGACCCCGACCAGCGGCCCGCGCCGGGCGGCCGTACTCGGCTCGCCCATCGCCCACTCCCTCTCGCCGGCGCTCCACCTCGCGGCCTACCGTGAACTGGGGCTGAGCGGCTGGCGGTACGAGCGCCACCAGGTGGACGAGGCGGGGCTGCGGGGCTTCATCGAGGGGCTGGACGTGGCCGGCGACGGCTGGGCCGGACTCTCGCTGACGATGCCGCTGAAGCGCGCGGTGATTCCGCTGCTGGACGAGATCAGCCCGACCGCGCGCTCGGTGGAGGCGGTCAACACGCTGGTGTTCCAGGCGGACGGCGCGAGGTACGGGGACAACACCGACATCCCGGGGCTGGTCGCGGCGCTCCGGGAGCGCGGGGTGGAGAAGGTCTCCCGGGCGTCCGTGCTGGGCGCGGGGGCGACGGCCTCCTCCGCGCTGGCGGCGCTGGCCGAGGTGTGTCCTGGCGGCGAGGTCGTCGCGTACGTCCGCGGCGAGCAGCGGGCCCGCGAGGTGCGGGAGCTGGGGGCTTCGCTGGGGGTGGCGGTGACCGCCGCGCCGTGGCGGGAGCGGGCGCGCGCCTTCGACGCGGAGCTGACGATCGCGACGACGCCGGCGGGGTCGACGGACGACCTCGCGGACTCCGTCCCCGCCTCGCCGGGCGTCCTCTTCGACGTCCTCTACGACCCGTGGCCCACGCGGCTCGCCGCGGCGTGGTCCGCGCGCGGCGGCGCGGTCGTCAACGGCCTCGACCTCCTGGTCCACCAGGCCGTCCTGCAGGTCGAACAGTTCACCGGGGTCACGCCGGCGCCTCTCGCCGCGATGCGCGCGGCGGGCGAACGCGAGCTGGCCTCCTAGTTCGGCTGCCCCCAGCGCGGCGACGAAGCCGCGCGCCCCCGGTTTCGACGCGCGCCTCCGCGGTGCCGGGGCGAGAGGGTGCGACGCGTCCCGAACCGTGGACCTTGTGCGGGGCGCGGCCCGCCCTCGTGGGAGGATCGAGCCCGACGCACAGCTAATGGGAGGTAAGTCCGTTGGGACGCTTGCGCTGGCTCACCGCAGGTGAGTCGCATGGCCCGGCACTGGTCGCGACGCTGGAGGGGCTGCCCGCGGGCGTCCCGTTGACCACCGACATGGTGGCCGACGCCCTCGCCCGCCGCCGGCTGGGCTATGGCCGCGGCGCCCGGATGAAGTTCGAGCGTGACGAGGTCACCTTCCTCGGCGGCGTCCGCCACGGCCGTACCCTCGGCTCGCCTGTGGCGATCATGGTCGGCAACACCGAGTGGCCCAAGTGGGAGCAGGTGATGGCGGCCGACCCGGTGGACCCGGAGATCCTGGCCGGCCTGGCCCGCAACGCCCCGCTGACCCGCCCCCGCCCCGGCCACGCCGACCTGGCCGGCATGCAGAAGTACGGCTTCGACGAGGCCCGGCCGATCCTGGAGCGCGCCTCCGCCCGGGAGACCGCGGCCCGCGTCGCCCTCGGCACGGCCGCCCGCTCCTTCCTCAAGGAGACCGTCGGCGTCGAGCTGGTCTCGCACGTCGTCGAGCTCGGCACCGCCAAGGCGCCCTACGGGGTGGTCCCGGTCCCCGCGGACGAGGCCCGCCTGGACGCGGACCCCGTGCGCTGCCTGGACGAGGACGCCGCCAAGGCGATGGTCGAGGAGATCGACCAGGCGCACAAGGACGGCGACACCCTCGGCGGCGTGGTCGAGGTGCTGGCCTACGGCGTCCCCGTCGGCCTGGGCTCGCACGTCCACTGGGACCGCCGCCTGGACGCCCGCCTGGCCTCCGCCCTGATGGGCATCCAGGCGATCAAGGGCGTCGAGCTGGGCGACGGCTTCGACCTGGCCCGGGTGCCCGGCTCGCAGGCGCACGACGAGATCGAGCCCACCGCGGCCGGCATCCGCCGCAGGTCCGGCCGCTCCGGCGGCACCGAGGGGGCCTCTCCACCGGTGAGACCCTCCGGGTGCGGGCCGCCATGAAGCCGATCGCCACCGTCCCGCGCGCCCTGGCCACCGTCGACGTCCGCACCGGCGAGGCCGCCCAGGCCCACCACCAGCGCAGCGACGTCTGCGCGGTGCCGGCGGCGGGCATCGTCGCCGAGGCGATGGTCGCCCTGGTGCTGGCCGACGCCGTGGTGGAGAAGTTCGGCGGCGACAGCGTCCCGGAGACCAGGCGCAACGCGCAGGCCTACCTCGAGAACCTGGCGGTCCGCTGATGGCGGGCCCGCTGGTGATCCTCTGCGGGCCGATGGGGGTGGGGAAGTCCACCATCGGCACGCTGCTCGCCGAGCGCCTCGGGGTGGCCTACCGGGACACCGACGCCGACGTGGAGGCCGCCGAGGGCCGCCCGATCTCGGAGATCTTCATCGACGAGGGCGAGGACCACTTCCGCGAGGTGGAGGCCAGGGCGGTGGCCGCCGCCCTGGTCGAGCACGACGGGGTGCTGGCCCTGGGCGGCGGCGCCGTGCTCCGCGAGGAGACCCGGCAGCGGCTGGCCGGCCAGCCGGTGGTCTTCCTCTCCATGGGCGTGGACGAGGCCGTCCACCGGCTCCACCTGGACCGGTCCCGCCCGCTGCTGATGGGCAACCCGCGCCGCAAGTGGCGCGAGCTGATGGAGGCCCGTCGGCCGATCTACACCTCGATCGCCCGCGTGGTGATCGACACCGACGCCCGGCAGCCCTACGAGGTGGTCGAGGACGTGCTGCAGGCCCTGGAGCTGAAGGACTCATGACGGATCGTCAAGAAGACGCCCCCACCCGGATCGAGGTCGCCGGGAGCGCCGGCACCGCCCCGTACACCGTCCTGGTCGGCCGCAATCTGCTGGGCGAGCTGCCCGGGCTGATCGGCCGGGACGCGCAGCGGGTGGCCGTCGTCCACCCCGAGGCGCTCTCCGCCACCGGCGAGGCGATCCGCGAGGACCTGGCCGGGCAGGGCTACGAGGCGATCGCCCTCCAGGTGCCCAACGCGGAGGAGGCCAAGTCCGCGGACGTGGCCGCGTACTGCTGGTCGGTCCTCGGCCAGACCGGCTTCACCCGCTCCGACGTCGTCGTCGGGGTCGGCGGCGGGGCCACCACCGACCTGGCCGGCTTCGTCGCCGCGAGCTGGCTGCGCGGGGTGCGCTGGATCTCGGTGCCGACCACCGTGCTGGGCATGGTGGACGCCGCGGTCGGCGGCAAGACGGGGATCAACACCGCCGAGGGCAAGAACCTGGTCGGCGCCTTCCACCCGCCGGCCGGCGTCCTCGCCGACCTGGCCGCCCTGGACTCGCTGCCGAAGCACGACTACGTCTCCGGGATGGCCGAGGTGATCAAGACCGGCTTCATCGCCGACCCGCGGATCCTGGACCTGGTCGAGGAGGACCCGGAGGCCGCGACGCGGCCGGACGGGCCGCACACCGCCGAGCTGATCGAGCGCTCGATCCGGGTCAAGGCCGAGGTCGTCTCGGAGGACCTCAAGGAGACCGGGCGCCGGGAGTTCCTCAACTACGGCCACACGCTGGGCCACGCCATCGAGCGCAACGAGCGCTACAAGTGGCGGCACGGCGCGGCGGTCTCGGTCGGAATGGCCTTCGCCGCGGAGCTCGGCCGGCTCGCGGGCCGGCTGGACGACGAGACGGCGGAGCGCCACCGCTCCGTGCTGGCCTCGGTCGGCCTTCCGCTGCAGTACGACGCGGCCGCCTGGCCCCGACTGCTGGAGGCCATGAAGGTCGACAAGAAGTCCCGCGGCAACCGGCTCCGCTTCGTCGTCCTGGACGGCCTCGGCAAGCCGGGCATCCTCGAGGCGCCGGACCCCTCCCTCCTGGTCGCGGCGTACGCCGAGGTCAGCCGGGGCTAGCCGGGGCGCCGGTTTCGGGAAGGGGCCGGGCTGGGGCAGTATTCAGGGCGTGAGCGAGGAGCAAGTGGTGACGACCGGTCACTTCCCCATGGCCACGCCCCCCGCGCAGCTCCGGCAGCTCCCCGAGGCGCCCGCCGGAGCCTCCGGGCCCGCCACCGGCCCGGTGGCGGTGCTGCTGATCGGCCCGGCCGGGGCCGGCAAGACCACCGTCGCCCGGCACTGGGCGGAGAACCGCGCGACCCCCACCGCCCACATCTCCCTGGACGATGTGCGCGAATGGGTGCGCTCCGGCTTCTCCAGCCCGCAGGCCGGCTGGACCGAGCAGGCCGAGGGCCAGTACCGGCTGGCCCGCCGCACCTGCGGCTTCGCCGCCCGCAACTTCCTGGCCAACGGCATCTCCTGCATCATCGACGACGCCGTCTTCCCGGACTGGCCCGCGGTCGGCCTCGGCGGCTGGAAGCGGCACGTCGGCCCCGCCCTGCTGCCGGTCGTGCTGCTGCCCGGCCTGCAGACGGTGCTCCAGCGGAACGCCGTCCGCAACGGCCACCGCAGGCTGCCGGACGAGCAGGTCGCGGCCATCCACGGCCGGATGGCCGGCTGGTTCGGCTCCGGGCTGCCGATCATCGACAACTCCCAGCTGGACGTGCCCGGCACCGCCCAGGCACTCGACCGGGCGATCGCCCAGGTGGTGGCGAGTCCCCCGGGCTGGTGAATCCGACGGGCCGTCAGCTCCCACCCCGACTTAGGCTCGCGGCATGTCCGAACTGCATGCGGCCCGCCGTGAACGCCTGCGTGAGCGCTGCAGCGCCGCGGGCCTGGACGCGGCCGTGGTCACCCGGCCGGCCAACATCCGCTGGCTGACCGGACGCTCTCCGGACACCGCGGAGGGAGCGGCCCTGCTGCTCACCAGGGAGCTCGCGCTGCTGGCCGCCACCCCGACCGCGCGGGAGGCCCCGAACTGGCCGGGCAGCGGCGGGGCTCAGGGCTCCGCCGAGGCCCCGGCCGATCCGGACGGGCTGCGCGAGGTCGAGGTCCCGCTCGGCGCGGACCCGGCGGTGGTGGCCGCCGAGCGGGCGGCCGCGTCCGGGGTCGGCGTGCTGGGCGTGGAGGAGCACGCCCTCACCGTCAGCCGCCACCGGGAGGCCGGCCGCTTCCTCTCCCCGGGCCGGCTCGCGGACCTGGACCGGGCGGTGGAGCGGCTGCGGGTGGTGAAGGACGACGAGGAGCTGGCCTGCCAGCGGATCGCCGCCGAGATCGCCGACCAGGCGCTCGGCGAGCTGCTGGAATCCATCCTGGTCGGCCGCACCGAGCGGCATCTGGCGATGGAGCTGGAGCGCCGGATGGTCGACCACGGGGCGGACACCCCGGCCTTCCCGGTCCGGGTCGGCACCGGCGACCACTCGGGTGTGGCCGGCCACCTGCCGGGGGACCGCCGGGTGGAGGAGGGCGACTTCCTCACCGTCTCGCTGGGCGCCTGCTACCGGGGCTACCGCACCGCCGCCACCCGCACCTTCGTCATCGGCGGCCCGCCCGAGGACTGGCAGAAGGAGCTGCACGCCCTGGTCTTCTCGGCCCAGCGGGCGGCCAGGGAGAGCCTGGTCCCGGGCCGTCCGTGCCAGGACGTCGACCTGGCGGGCCGTCAGGTGCTGCGGGACGCCGGCCGGGACGGGGGCGTGCTGCGGCCCGCCGGGTACGGGGTCGGGCTGGAGATCGCGGAGGACCCGCGTCTGGGTCCCGGCGACATGAGTAGACTGGTCGCCTGTGTGCCGGTCACCGTCGGTCAGGGGGTCCATCTCCCGGGCCGGGGCGGCGTCCGGATCGAGGACACACTCGTGGTGCGCCCCGACGAGGAGGGCGGGCCCGAGCTGCTCACCATCACGACCAAGGAGCTGCTCGCCCTGTAGCTGCATGCCATGCAGCCGGCGGGCGCACGCCCCTGGTCCCCAAGCCAAGCACACGCAGGAGATTCCGAGACCGTGGCATCCACCAACGACCTGAAGAACGGCATGGTGCTCAACCTCGACAACGGCCTGTGGTCCGTCGTCGAGTTCCAGCACGTCAAGCCCGGCAAGGGCCCGGCCTTCGTGCGCACCAAGCTGAAGCATGTGCTCTCCGGCAAGGTCGTCGACAAGACCTTCAACGCCGGCGTGAAGGTGGAGACCGCGAACGTCGACCGGCGCGAGATGCAGTACTCCTACAAGGACGGCGAGTCGTTCGTCTTCATGGACAACGACACCTTCGAGCAGCTGTACATCGACGCGAAGACCGTCGGCGACGCGGCCAACTACCTCCTTGAGGGCAACAACGCCACCGTCGCCACCCACGACGGCGACCCGCTCTACGTCGAGCTGCCGACCTCGGTCGAGCTGGTCGTCCAGTACACCGAGCCGGGCGTCCAGGGCGACCGCTCCACCGGTGGCACCAAGCCGGCGACCCTGGAGACCGGCGCCGAGATCGGCGTCCCGCTCTTCATCACCACCGGCGAGAAGATCAAGGTCGACACCCGCGACGGCAACTACCTCGGCCGGGTGAACTCGTAACGTGGCCGGAGCTCGCAACAAGGCCCGCACGCGCGCCTTCCAGATCCTCTTCGAGGCGGACCACCGCGGGGTCTCCCCGCAGGAGGTCCTCGCCAACTGGGTGCGCCGCGCCCAGCAGGTGCCCCGGGACGAGGGCACGCCGCAGGTCGGCGAGTACACCATGGAGCTGGTCGAGGGCTACGTGCAGCACGCCGCCCGGATCGACGAGCTGATCGCCAGCTACGCGGTCGGCTGGACGCTGGACCGGATGCCGATGGTGGACCGCACCCTCCTCCGGCTCGGCGCCTTCGAGCTGATCTGGGAGGACGCCGTCCCGGACGCCGTGGTGCTGGACGAGGTCGTGCAGCTGGCCAAGGAGTTCTCCGGGGACGAGGCCCCCGGCTTCGTCAACGGCCTTCTCGCCCGCCTTCAGGAGCTCAAGCCCTCCCTGCGCGCCTCCCGCGACTGACCGCCCGCGGCGGCGCGGCAGCGCGGCAGTGCGGCGAACCCGTGCGAACGGCCCCGGCCCTCACCGCCGGGGCCTTCGCATGTCCGGGGTCGGCGCAAGAGAGACCGGTCACTCTTAGTTGCCGTTCTGTGACAGAAGGTGCGCATGGGGCGACCGGGGCCGGGGATGACCTGATCAGCGAACGCACCGCAGACCGCCTGATCACCGGGAGGCCCCGATGGCCCGTCACGCCCGCACCTGCTCCGCCGCCGGCTCGCACGGCCCGGCCCACGCCCCCGCGCACACGCCGCCGCGCGAGACCGCGCCTCGCCGTTGCGACCCGGTCCTCCTCGGTGTGCTGACCACTGCGGCCGACTTCGCCGCCCTGGCCCGCCGGATCCCCGTCCGGCACCCGGACTACCGCAGCTACCTGGCCGAACTCGGCCAGGCGCTGGACCGGCTCCGCCGGATCCACCCGGCGGTCTACGGGCGCCGCTTCCATCTCGCGGACCTGGACCGCTTCTGCGCCCAGCACGGTCTCGACCGGGACGCCCCCGGCAGTCACGGTGCGTATACGGAGAGCCCGGAGGGGGAGCCCGCCTGGGTGCGCTGGACCGGGCAGCCGCTGCCGGTCTTCCTGGCCGCCCTGGACCGCGCCCATCTGCGGGCCGGCCGCCGGGCCATGGTGCACGCGCGGCTGGACCGGATGCTCGTCGAGACCGCCGAGGCCGCGCCCACCGGCGCCTTCCCGGCCGAGCTGCTGCGCCCCGCGTACGGGGCGGCCTCCCGGGCCGTGCACACGGTGCTGCTCAGCGCCTCGCCCGGGCCGCACCGGCTGGCCTGCGCGCTCCACCCGGACGACGGCTCGGAGCCGGTGGAGCTCTGCGTGGAGCTGGAGACCGGGCCGGGCGGGCGGCCGCGGATGGACGACGCGGATCTGGACGCGCTGACCGCGGCCATGTGCACCGCGCACGCCCTTCGCCTCAGCGCGCGGCTGCTGCTGGCGGGGGACGGCCTCGCCGCGGTCCGCGGCTGGTTCTTCGACGGCAGCGAGCTCCACCGGCGTTCGGCGCCCGATCTCCTCTACGGCCTCTCCGGCCGGCTGCTGGGAGAGCTCGCCGCACCCCTGGAAATCTGACGCCGCGTCAGTTATTGATGGTTGGTCAGATTCCGAGAGGAGCAGCCGACATGCCTGAGGTATCCGTCAACGCCCTGATACCCGCTCCGGTGGACAAGGTCTGGTCCACCGTCACCGACTTCGGCCGGTACGAGGAGTGGAACACCATCCACACCGCCTTCCCGCAGGGCGCCCCGGCCTCGCTCGACGTCGGCTCCGGCTTCGCGGAGAAGCTGACGATGATGGGCATGCCCGCCGACGTGAGCTGGACCGTCAAGGAGAACCAGCCGGGCAGCTCCCTGCTGCTGGCCGGCAAGGGCCCGATGGGGGTCTCGCTCACCCAGCACTACCGCTTCGCCGCCGAGGACGGCGGCACCAGGGTGACGGTGGACAGCGAGTTCAAGGGCGCCGCGGTGAACATGATGGCCGCCAGGATCAAGGAGGCCACCGGCAAGGCGCTGGAGGAGTCCCTGGGAAAGCTCGCCAAGCTGGTGGAGTAGCGCGGCGGGCGCCGGATGCGCGTCGGCCGGACACCCCCGCGGGGCGTCCGGCCGTGACGTTTCTCCAGGGGCGCGGTCAGACGCCGCCGGCCTCGTCCTCGCGGACCGCGCGCCGCGCGTCCGGGTTGAGGACACCCCAGCTGATCAGCTGCTCGGTGAGGATGGAGGGCGACTGGTCGTAGATGACCGCCAGGGTGCGCAGATCATCCTGGCGGATGGAGAGCACCTTGCCGTTGTAGTCGCCGCGCTGGCTCTGGATGGTGGCCGCGTAGCGCTGCAGCGGCCCCGCCTTCTCGGACGGCACCTGGGAGAGCCGCTCCAGGTCCAGCACCAGGCGGGGCGGGGGCTCCGCGGCGCCGCCGGGGGTGCTGC
This sequence comes from Phaeacidiphilus oryzae TH49, assembly GCF_000744815.1. NCBI lineage: Bacteria > Bacillati > Actinomycetota > Actinomycetes > Kitasatosporales > Streptomycetaceae > Phaeacidiphilus > Phaeacidiphilus oryzae. The sequence continues at coordinate 914,812 of NZ_JQMQ01000005.1, read as the reverse complement.
CCGGAAGCAGCTCCTGCACCGGCACTCCGTAGAACTCCGCCAGCTCGGCGAGGCGCTGGACGGTCACCGCACGGTCGCCGCGCTCGTAAGAGCCGACCACCACGGCCTTCCAGCGGCCTTGGGACTTCTCCTCCACGCCGTGCAGGGAGAGCCCCTGCTGGGTGCGGATGGCACGCAGCTTGGCTCCGAGCTGTTTCGCGTAGTCGCTGGACATTTGTCTCCCCGGACGAGATGTCTTCTCAACAGGCGCTGCGCGCCGGGCTGTTGACCGCGGCCGACCCACCGCTACCGAACGGCCGCTTGGCAGAACCCGGCCGTAACTGACTGTGAGGTTACGCAGCGTAATAAGCTTCCGTCAAGCCGAATGGGTCAGCCGTGCGAGCAGCCCTGATCCAGGCCCCGGGGGTGCGCTCGGAAGGCCGCGGAACGCCCTGGTAGGCTGGCCGAAAGTGCCTGGCCGCCGGTCCGGATATCGCCGGACGGACCGATCGGGCGCTGTCCCAGACATCCTTTAAGGCCCGTCCCGTGAGGCGGGGAAGGAGGTCCGCTTCGGCATGACTTCTTCACCATCAGAGAAGACGCGGGTACTGGACGAGGGCGACATCGCCCGGGTCCTCACCCGTATCGCGCACGAGATCGTCGAGCGCGCCAAGGGCGCGGAGGACGTCGTGCTGCTCGGCATCCACACCCGCGGGGTGCACCTCGCCCGCCGGCTGCGGGCCAAGCTCGTCGAGATCACCGGACGCGAGATCCCGCTCGGCACCCTCGACATCACCATGTACCGGGACGACCTGCGGATGAAGCCCGCCCGCGCCCTGGAGCACACCGAGATGCCGCCCGGCGGCATCGACGGGAGGCTCGTCGTCCTCGTCGACGACGTCCTCTTCTCCGGGCGCACCGTCCGCGCCGCCCTGGACGCCCTGAACGACATCGGCCGCCCGCGCGCGGTGCAGCTCGCCGTCCTCGTCGACCGCGGCCACCGCGAACTCCCCATCCGCGCCGACTACGTGGGCAAGAACCTGCCCACCTCGCTGCGCGAGACCGTCCGGGTGCAGCTGGCCGAGACCGACGGCCGGGACGCCGTCATCCTGGGAGGCCCGCAGTGAACCGCAACCTCGTCTCGGCCGCGGAGCTCAGCCGCGACGACGCCCTGCTGATCCTGGACACCGCCGAGGAGATGGCGGCGCTCTCGGACCGGCCGATCAAGAAGCTGCCGACGCTGCGCGGCCGCACCGTGGTCAACCTCTTCTTCGAGGACTCCACCCGCACCAGGACCTCCTTCGAGGTCGCCGAGAAGCGGCTCTCCGCGGACGTGATCAACTTCTCCGCCAAGGGCTCCTCGGTCTCCAAGGGCGAGTCGCTCAAGGACACCGCGCTGACCCTGCAGGCGATGGGCGCGGACGCGGTGGTCATCCGGCACAGCGCCTCCGGCGCCCCGCAGCGGCTGGCCGAGTCCGACTGGCTGCACGGCAGCGTGATCAACGCCGGCGACGGCACCCACGAGCACCCCACCCAGGCCCTGCTGGACGCCTTCACCCTGCGCCGCCACCTCAACGCCGGGGCCGGGAACGACCTGGCAGGTCGCCGGGTGGCCGTGGTCGGCGACATCCTCCACAGCCGGGTGGCCCGCTCCAACGTCCACCTGCTGCACACCCTCGGCGCCGAGGTCACCCTGGTCTCCCCGCCGACCCTGCTGCCGATCGGCGTGGAGAACTGGCCCTGCTCGGTCTCCTACGACCTGGACGCGGTGCTGCCCAAGTCCGACGCGGTGATGATGCTCCGGGTCCAGCGGGAGCGGATGAACGCGGCCTTCTTCCCGACCGAGCGCGAGTACTCCCGCCGCTACGGCCTGGACGGCCTGCGGATGGCGGCGCTGCCCGAGCACGCCGTGGTCCTCCACCCGGGCCCGATGGTCCGCGGGATGGAGATCACCGCCGAGGTGGCCGACTCCCCCCGGTGCACCGCGGTCGAGCAGGTCGCCAACGGGGTCAGCGTCCGGATGGCGGTCCTCTACCTCTTGCTCGGCGGAGCGGAACCCGCCACCAGCCCCGCCACCAGCACCACCAAGGAGAACGCCCAGTGAGCGGCTACCTGATCAAGAACGCGAAGGTCCTCGGCGGGGAGGCCGCCGACCTGCGGATCGCCGAGGGCGTGATCACCGAGATCGGCGCCGGGCTGACCGCGAACGGCGAGCGGGAGATCGACGCCGCCGGCCTGATCGCCCTCCCCGGCCTGGTCGACCTCCACACCCATCTGCGGGAGCCCGGCCGGGAGGACGCCGAGACCGTCCTCACCGGCACCCGGGCCGCCGCCAAGGGCGGCTTCACCGCCGTCCACGCGATGGCCAACACCTTCCCGGTGGCCGACACCGCCGGCGTGGTCGAGCAGGTCTGGCGGCTGGGCCGGGAGTCCGGCTACTGCGACGTCCACCCGGTGGGCGCGGTCACCGTCGGCCTGGAGGGCAAGCAGCTCGCCGAGCTGGGCGCGATGGCCGACTCGGCGGCCGGGGTCCGGGTCTTCTCGGACGACGGCAAGTGCGTCGACGACGCGGTGATCATGCGCCGGGCGCTGGAGTACGTGAAGGCCTTCGACGGGGTCGTCGCCCAGCACGCCCAGGAGCCGCGGCTGACCGAGGGCGCCCAGATGAACGAGGGCCAGGTCTCCGGGGAGCTCGGGCTGCGCGGCTGGCCGGCCGTCGCCGAGGAGGCGATCATCGCCCGGGACGTGCTGCTGGCCGCCCACGTCGGCTCCCGGCTGCACGTCTGCCACGTCTCGACGGCCGGCTCGGTGGAGATCATCCGCTGGGCCAAGGCCAAGGGCTGGGACGTCACCGCCGAGGTCACCCCGCACCACCTGCTGCTCACCGACGAGCTCGTCCGCTCCTACGACCCGGTCTACAAGGTCAACCCGCCGCTGCGGACCGCGGCCGACGTCACCGCGCTGCGCGAGGCGCTGGCCGACGGCACCATCGACGCCGTCGCCACCGACCACGCCCCGCACCCGGCGGAGGACAAGGACTGCGAGTGGGCCGCCGCCGCCATGGGGATGGTCGGCCTGGAGACCGCGCTCTCCGTCGTCCAGCACGCCATGGTGGACACCGGCCTGATGGACTGGACCCAGGTCGCGGACCGGATGTCGGCCCGGCCGGCCCGGATCGGCCGGGTGACCGACCAGGGGCGCCCGATCGAGGTCGGCGAGCCGGCCCACCTGGTGCTGCTGGACCCGGCGTGGAACGCCGAGGTGGCGCCGGAGCGGTTCGCCACCCGCAGCCGCAACACCCCGTACCGCGGACGGGAGCTGCCCGGGCGGGTGGTCGCCACCTTCCTGCGCGGCGAGCCGACCGTCCTCGACGGAGAGCTGGTGGAGAGGTGACCGGGCCGCTGGTGCTGCTGGCCGGATCGGCGCCGATGGAGAACAAGGGCGACCTCACCGGCTGGGTGGTCGGCCTGGTGCTCTTCATCGCGCTCCTGTACTGGCTGATGCGGCAGGGCTGGAAGTGGCGGGCCACCATGCAGTCCGGTCTGCCGCCGCTGGTCGAGCTGCCGAAGGAGGAGGGGCAGCCCATCCTGGAGGAGCTGCTCGGCCGCTACCACGGCTCGACCAGCGCGGGGGAGTGGCTGGACCGGATCGTCGCCCGCGACCTCGGCACCCGCTCCCTCGCGGAGCTCACCCTGACCGAGGACGGGCTGCGGGTCGTCCGCCCGTCCGCGACCGGCTTCTTCATCCCCCGGGCGGCCCTCCGCGGGGCCCGTACCGACCAGGGGATCGCCGGGAAGGTGCTGCCCGAGGGCGGCCTCCTGGTGGTCACCTGGGAGCACGGCGGGAAGCTGATCGACTCGGGCTTCCGGTCGCGCGAGTCGGCGGTCCACCCGGCCTGGGTCGAGGCGATCAACCGGCTGGTCGAGAAGGAAGAACCGCACGCAGTGGAGAAGGAAGGCGCAGAATGACCCCCCGAACGAAGATCCCCGCTGTCCTGGTCCTGGAGGACGGCCGCGTCTTCCGGGGCCAGGCGTACGGCGCCGTGGGCGAGACCTTCGGCGAGGCCGTCTTCAACACCGGCATGACCGGCTACCAGGAGACGCTGACCGACCCGTCGTACCGCCGCCAGATCGTGGTGATGACCGCCCCGCAGATCGGCAACACCGGCTGGAACGACGAAGACAGCGAGTCCCGGTCGAAGCAGATCTGGGTGGCCGGGTACGTGGTCCGCGACCCCGCCCGGGTGCCCTCCAACTGGCGCTCCCGGCGCTCGCTGGACGAGGAGCTGGCGCGCCAGGGCATCGTCGGCATCAGCGGGATCGACACCCGCGCGCTGACCAGGCACCTGCGGGAGAGCGGCGCGATGCGCGCCGGGATCTTCTCCGGCGACGCGCTGCCCTTCGAGGGCGACATGGTCGAGCTGGTCCGCAACTCGCCGGAGATGGCCGGCGCGGACCTGGCCGGAGAGGTGGCCACCGGCGAGGCCTACACGGTCCCGGCGATCGGCGAGAAGAAGTTCACCGTCGCCGCCGTCGACCTCGGCATCAAGGGGATGACCCCGCACCGGATGGCCGAGCGCGGCATCGAGGTGCACGTGCTGCCGGCGACCGCGACCGCCGAGGACATCTACGCGGTCGAACCGGACGGCGTCTTCTTCTCCAACGGCCCCGGCGACCCGGCCACCGCCGACGCCCAGGTCGAGGTGCTGCGCGAGGTGCTGCGCCGGAAGACCCCGTTCTTCGGCATCTGCTTCGGCAACCAGCTGTTCGGCCGGGCCCTCGGCTTCGGCACCTTCAAGCTCAAGTACGGCCACCGCGGGATCAACCAGCCGGTGCAGGACCGCACCACCGGCAAGGTGGAGGTCACCGCGCACAACCACGGCTTCGCCGTGGACGCCCCGCTGGACGAGGTCTCCGAGACCGAGTTCGGCCGCGTCGAGGTCTCCCACGTCTGCCTGAACGACGACGTGGTGGAGGGCCTGCAGGCGCTGGACACCCCGGCGTTCAGCGTCCAGTACCACCCGGAGGCGGCGGCCGGACCGCACGACGCCGCGTACCTGTTCGACCGCTTCACCCAGCTCATGCACAACAACGTGGAGGCCCCGCGTGCCTAAGCGCACCGATATCCAGTCCGTCCTGGTCATCGGCTCGGGCCCGATCGTGATCGGCCAGGCCGCCGAGTTCGACTACTCCGGCACCCAGGCCTGCCGGGTCCTCAAGGCCGAGGGCCTGCGGGTCATCCTGGTGAACTCCAACCCGGCGACGATCATGACCGACCCGGAGATGGCCGACGCCACCTACGTCGAGCCGATCACCCCCGAGTTCGTCGAGAAGATCATCGCCAAGGAGCGCCCGGACGCCCTGCTGCCCACCCTGGGCGGGCAGACCGCGCTCAACACCGCCATCTCGCTGGCCAAGTCCGGGGTGCTGGACAAGTACGGTGTCGAGCTCATCGGCGCCAATGTCGAGGCCATCGAGAAGGGCGAGGACCGGGAGCGGTTCAAGGGCGTCGTCGACGTGGTCAAGCAGAAGATCGGGCACGGCGAGTCCGCCCGCTCGGTGATCTGCCACTCGATGGAGGACGTCCTCGCCGGCGTCGAGGAGCTGGGCGGCTACCCGGTGGTGGTCCGCCCCTCCTTCACCATGGGCGGCGCGGGCTCCGGCTTCGCCCACGACGAGGAGGACCTGCGCCGGATCGCCGGCCAGGGCCTGACCCTCTCCCCGACCACCGAGGTGCTCCTGGAGGAGTCCATCCTCGGCTGGAAGGAGTACGAGCTCGAGCTGATGCGCGACAAGCACGACAACGTCGTGGTCGTCTGCTCGATCGAGAACCTCGACCCGATGGGCGTCCACACCGGCGACTCGATCACCGTCGCGCCCTCGATGACCCTCACCGACCGCGAGTACCAGATCCTGCGGGACATCGGCATCGCCGTGATCCGCGAGGTCGGCGTGGACACCGGGGGCTGCAACATCCAGTTCGCGGTGAACCCCGAGGACGGCCGGGTGGTCGTCATCGAGATGAACCCGCGGGTCTCCCGCTCCTCGGCGCTGGCGTCCAAGGCCACCGGCTTCCCGATCGCCAAGATCGCCGCCAAGCTGGCCGTGGGCTACACCCTGGACGAGATTCCCAACGACATCACCGCCGAGACCCCGGCCTCCTTCGAGCCGACCCTCGACTACGTGGTGGTCAAGGTCCCGCGGTTCGCCTTCGAGAAGTTCCCGGCCGCCGACGCCACCCTGACCACCACCATGAAGTCGGTGGGCGAGGCGATGGCGCTGGGGCGCAACTTCCCCGAGGCGCTGCAGAAGGCGCTGCGCTCGCTGGAGAAGAAGGGCTCGCAGTTCGACTTCGCCACCCCGGTGGAGGAGCTGGGCGCCAAGGACCAGCTGCTGGTCAAGGCCGGTGTGCCGACCGACGGCCGGATCAACACCGTGATGGACGCGATCCGGGCCGGGGCGACCCCGGAGGAGGTCTTCGAGGCCACGAAGATCGACCCCTGGTTCGTCGACCAGCTCTTCCTGATCCACGAGATCGCCGAGGAGCTCGCCGGGGCGGCCGAGCTCTCGCCGGAGCTGCTGCGGCACGCCAAGCGGCACGGCTTCTCCGACGCCCAGATCAGCGCGATCCGGGGGCTCGGCGCGGACGTGGTCCGCGAGGTGCGGCACGCGCTGGGCATCCGCCCGGTCTACAAGACCGTGGACACCTGCGCCGCCGAGTTCGCCGCCAAGACCCCGTACTTCTACTCCTCCTACGACGAGGAGAGCGAGGTCGCCCCGCGCGAGAAGCCGGCGGTGATCATCCTGGGCTCCGGGCCGAACCGCATCGGGCAGGGCATCGAGTTCGACTACTCCTGCGTCCACGCCTCCTTCGCGCTGGCGGACGCCGGGTACGAGACCGTGATGGTCAACTGCAACCCGGAGACCGTCTCCACCGACTACGACACCTCCGACCGGCTCTACTTCGAGCCGCTGACGCTGGAGGACGTGCTGGAGATCGTCCACGCCGAGCAGCAGGCCGGGCCGGTGGCCGGCGTCCTGGTGCAGCTCGGCGGGCAGACCCCGCTGGGCCTGGCGCAGGCGCTCAAGGACAACGGGGTGTCGATCGTCGGCACCTCGCCCGAGGCGATCGACCTGGCCGAGGAGCGCGGCGCCTTCGGCCGCATCCTCACCGAGGCCGGGCTGCCCGCGCCCAAGTACGGCACCGCCTTCTCCTTCGAGGAGGCCAAGGAGATCGCCGCGGAGATCGGCTACCCGGTGATGGTCCGGCCGTCCTACGTCCTCGGCGGGCGCGGCATGGAGATCGTCTACGACGAGCCCTCGCTGGCCGCCTACCTGGAGCGGCACGCCGGACTGATCTCCGAGCATCCGGTGCTGATCGACCGCTTCCTGGACGACGCGATCGAGATCGACGTGGACGCCCTCTACGACGGCGAGGAGCTCTACCTCGGCGGCGTGATGGAGCACATCGAGGAGGCCGGGATCCACTCCGGCGACAGCGCCTGCGCGCTGCCCCCGATGACCCTCGGAGGCTACGACATCAAGCGGCTGCGGGCCTCCACCGAGGCGATCGCAGCCGGTGTCGGGGTGCGTGGCCTGATCAACATCCAGTTCGCCCTCTCCGGGGACATCCTCTACGTCCTGGAGGCCAACCCGCGGGCGTCCCGCACCGTGCCGTTCACCTCCAAGGCGACGGCGGTCCCGCTGGCCAAGGCCGCGGCGCGGATCTCGCTCGGGGCCACCATCGCCGAGCTGCGCGCCGAGGGCCTGCTGCCCGGCAGCGGCGACGGCGGGACGCTGCCGCTGGACGCGCCGATCGCGGTCAAGGAGGCGGTCCTCCCGTGGTCCCGCTTCCGGGACGTCCACGGGCGCGGGGTGGACACCATCCTCGGCCCGGAGATGCGCTCCACCGGCGAGGTCATGGGCCTGGACCAGGTCTTCGGCACGGCGTACGCCAAGTCGCAGGCGGCCGCCTACGGCGCGCTGCCGACCAAGGGGCGGGTCTTCATCTCGCTGGCCAACCGGGACAAGCGGAACCTGGTCTTCCCGGCCCGGGCGCTGGTCGAGCACGGCTTCGAACTGCTGGCCACCAACGGCACCGCCGAGGTGCTGCGGCGGAACGGGATCCAGGCGAAGGTCGTGCGGAAGCACAGCGAGGGCGAGGGACCGAACGGCGAGCCGACCATCGTCCAGCTGATCGACAACGGGGAGGTCGACCTGATCATCAACACCCCGTTCGGGACCGGCGGGCGGCTGGACGGCTACGAGATCCGGACCGTGGCGGTCTCCCGCGGAGTGCCGTGCCTGACCACCGCCCAGGCGCTGGGGGCGGCGGTGCAGGGCATCGACGCGCTGGTCCGGGGCGAGGTCGGGGTGGGGTCGCTGCAGGAGCACGCGGCGAAGCTGGCTGCGAGCCGCGAGGGGTGACGCCGTTCGGGTAGGCGGGGGGAACTGTGCGTGCGGACGTTGCGGGTCCGTGGTCGGCTGGGCGCGCAGTTCCCCGCGCCCCCGAACGGCCCTGCGGGCCGCCAGGGGGCCGTCCGGCCCCTCGTTGATCGCTTCCCTCTGAAGGGCAACTCCCTTGTACCACCTCTTCTTCAGGCTCTTCTTCCGTCGGATGGACCCCGAGCGGGCGCATGAGCTGGCGTTCACCTGGATCCGGGTCGCGGCCCGGATCCCCGGGCTGCGCGGCGCGATCCGCCGGGTGCTCGCCCCGCAGTTCCCCGAGCTGCGGATGACCGCGCTGGGGCTGGACCTGCCGGGCCCGTTCGGCCTCGCCGCCGGCTTCGACAAGAACGCCTTCGGCATCGACGGCCTGGCCATGCTGGGCTTCGACTACGTCGAGATCGGCACCGTCACCGCCGAACCGCAGCCCGGCAACCCGGCCCCGCGGATGTTCCGGCTGGTCGAGGACCGCGCGCTGGTCAACCGGATGGGCTTCAACAACCAGGGCTCGGCCGCCGTCGCGGACCGGCTGGCCCGCCGGCTGGCCGTCAAGCGCGGCCGGCACGACGACACCGTGGTCGGCGTCAACATCGGCAAGACCAAGGTGGTCCCGGAGGCCGAGGCGGTCGCCGACTACGTCGCCTCGACCGAGCGGCTGGCCCGGCAGGCCGACTACTTCGTGGTCAACGTCTCCTCGCCGAACACCCCGGGCCTCCGCGACCTGCAGGCGGTGGACCAGCTGCGGCCGCTGCTCAGCGCGGTCCGGGGGACCCTCGACAGGGTCGCGGCCGAGCACGTCCCGCTGCTGGTCAAGATCGCCCCCGACCTGGCCGACGAGGACGTGGACGCGGTCGCCGACCTGGCCCTGGAACTGGGCCTGGACGGCATCATCGCGACCAACACCACCATCGGCCGCGAGGGGCTGCGCACCCCGCGGCGGACGGTCGAGGCGGCCGGCGCCGGGGGCCTCTCCGGCGCGCCGGTCAAGGAGCGCTCGCTGGAGGTCCTGCGCCGGCTGCGGGCCCGGACCGGGGACCGCCTGGTGCTGGTCGCGGTCGGCGGCATCGAGACCGGTGCGGACGCCTGGCAGCGGATCCTGGCCGGGGCCACCCTGGTCCAGGGCTACACCGGGTTCATCTACGAGGGGCCGTTCTGGGCCCGCCGGGTCCACCGCGAGCTGCTCGCCCTGCTGCGCGCCTCCGGGTACCGCAACCTCGCCGAAGCGGTGGGCGCCGCCGCTGACAAGGAGAAGACCGCATGACCGCTCGGGACCCGTTCGGGGCGCGGCTCAGCCGGGCCATGGCGGAGCGCGGACCGCTGTGCGTGGGGATCGACCCGCACGCCTCGCTGCTGGACGCCTGGGGCCTGCCGGACGACGTCTCCGGACTGGAGTCCTTCGCCCGTACCTGCGTCGAGGCGCTGGCCGACCGGGTGGCGGTGCTGAAGCCGCAGGCGGCCTTCTTCGAGCGGTTCGGCAGCCGCGGGGTGGCCGTCCTGGAGCGGACCATCGCGGCCGCCCGGGAGGCGGGGGCGCTGGTGGTCACCGACGCCAAGCGCGGCGACATCGGCTCCACCATGGCCGCCTACGCCGAGGCCTTCCTGGACCCGGCGTCCCCGCTCTTCTCGGACGCCCTCACGGTCAGCCCGTACCTCGGCTTCGGCTCGCTGAGGCCGGCCGTGGACGCGGCCCGGGCGGCCGGCTCGGGGCTCTTCGTGCTGGCCCTCACCTCCAACCCGGAGGGCGCCTCGGTGCAGCGGGCGGTGGGCGCCGACGGGCGGACCACGGTGGCCGGGCAGATCCTCCGGGAGCTGGCCGCGGAGAACGCCGGGGCCGAGCCGATGGGCTCGTTCGGCGCGGTGGTCGGGGCGACGCTCGGCGACGCGGGGGTCGACCTCGCGATCAACGGGCCGCTCCTCGCCCCCGGCATCGGCGCCCAGGGCGCGACGGCGCGGGACATCCCCAAGGTGTTCGGTTCCGCGGCCCGGCTCGTGGTGCCGAGCGTCAGCCGCGGGGTGCTCAGCCGCGGGCCTGCCGTGGCGGCGCTGCGGGAGGCCGCGGAGCAGCAGGCCGCGGAGGTCCGGGCGGCCCTCGCGGGCGCCTGAAGGGGAGTCGCGCGGTCACAGAGCGTGGGGACCGACGGTTCTTTGTCCGGAAAAGTCCCGGTCGGCCAAGTCTGACCAGGACTTTTCGGCCTCTTTCCCTGACGCGGGGCTTTCAGGGGGGTAGTCTCCGGCGGTAGGTCGGACGAGGGGCGCGTTTCTCGTTGCTCCTGCAGGTCAGAGCGGCTAGGTTCCTCGTCGGTCCATGAAAGATCCGTACAAGCTTGTTTCCATTCGTTCGAACACTGAGGTGAACGGCGTGGCACTTCCGCCCCTTACCCCTGAACAGCGCGCTGCTGCGCTCGCCAAGGCCGCTGAGGCTCGCCGGGAGCGCGCCGAGGTGAAGAACCGCCTTAAGCACAGCGGTGCGTCACTGCACGAGGTCATCAAGGCCGGTCAGGAGAACGAGGTGATCGGCAAGATGAAGGTCAGCGCTCTCCTGGAGAGCCTGCCGGGCGTGGGCAAGGTCCGCGCCAAGCAGATCATGGAGCGCCTCGGCATCAGCGAGTCCCGTCGCGTCCGCGGTCTGGGAACCAACCAGATCGCTTCGCTGGAGCGGGAGTTCGGCACCGCGGCCAAGTGATCCGTGCGTCTCGAGGGGAGGGGCGGTCCGACCGCCCCTCCCGATTCGGGATAATCGGTCCATGACTGAACGTCCGCGGCTCACCGTGCTCTCCGGCCCCTCCGGGGTCGGCAAGAGCACGGTTCTCGCCCATATGCGCAAGGCACACCCCGAGGTCTGGTACTCGGTCTCCGCGACCACCCGCAAGCCGCGGCCGGGGGAGCGGGACGGTGTGCAGTACTTCTTCGTCGACGACGAGACCTTCGACAAGATGGTCGCGAACGGCGACTTCCTGGAGTGGGCCCGGTTCGCCGGCAACCGCTACGGGACGCCCCGCCGGCCGGTCGTCGAGCGGCTGGAGCAGGGGCAGCCGGTGCTGCTGGAGATCGAGCTCCAGGGCGCGCGGCAGGTCCGCGAGTCGATGCCGGACGCCCAGCTGGTCTTCCTCGCCCCGCCCTCCTGGGAGGAGCTGGTCCGCCGGCTGACCGGGCGCGGCACCGAGCCGGAGGACGTCATCGACGCCCGGCTGCGCCAGGCCAGGGTCGAACTGGCCGCCGAGCCGGAGTTCGACACGACGCTGGTGAACACCTCTGTCGAGGACGTCTCCGCCGAACTGCTAGCCTTGCTGAACGTAGCCTGACTTTTCTTCACCTTTCGGAAGGTTTTAGCGTGTCCTCTTCCATGACCGCGCCCGAGGGCATCATCAACCCGCCGATCGACGAGCTGCTCGAGGCCACCGACTCGAAGTACAGCCTGGTCATCTACGCGGCCAAGCGCGCGCGTCAGATCAACGCCTACTACTCGCAGCTGGGCGAGGGCCTGCTGGAGTACGTCGGCCCGCTCGTGGACACCCACGTCCACGAGAAGCCGCTGTCGATCGCGCTTCGTGAGATCAACGCGGGGATGCTGACCGCCGAGGCGATCGAGGGCCCCGCCGGGCAGTGAGCCCTTCCGGGGCGAAGCCGCACCCGGCAGCGGCGATCGGGGGCAACCCGGTCGCCGCTGCCGGGTGCGGCTTCGTTGACGGCCGGGCCCGGCCACCCGGCGGAGCTGCAGACGTCGGATCCCGCGCCCCTCGCGCCCACCTGCGGTGCCGTCCGAGGGGCGCGCTCGCTTGTGCCGGGCCGGCGGTAGGCTGCGGGCAGTCGTGATCTTGGCGTGGAAGGTTGGGTGACATGGACGTCGTCCTGGGGGTGTCCGGCGGGATCGCCGCCTACAAGGCGGCCGAGCTGCTGCGCCGGTTCACCGAGTCCGGGCATCGCGTGCGGGTCGTGCCGACCGCCTCCGCGCTGAACTTCGTCGGGGCGGCGACCTGGTCGGCCCTCTCCGGGAACCCGGTGAGCACCGAGGTCTGGGAGTCCGTCCACGAGGTGCCGCACGTCCGGATCGGGCAGGGCGCGGACCTCGTCGTGGTCGCCCCGGCGACCGCCGACATCCTCGCCAAGGCCGCCCACGGGCTCGCCGACGACCTCCTCACCAACACCCTGCTGACCGCCCGCTGCCCGGTGGTCTTCGCCCCGGCCATGCACACCGAGATGTGGGAGCACCCGGCCACCCGGGAGAACGTCGCCACCCTCCGCCGGCGCGGCTCGCTGGTCATCGAGCCCGCGGTCGGCCGGCTCACCGGCAAGGACACCGGCAAGGGCCGGTTCCCCGACCCCGAGGCGGTCTTCGCCTACTGCCGCCGGGTGCTGGACCGCGGCCCCGCCGCCTCGGCCGACCTGACCGGTCGTCATGTGGTGGTCACCGCCGGCGGCACCCGGGAGCCGCTGGACCCGGTGCGCTTCCTCGGCAACCGCTCCTCCGGCCGGCAGGGCTACGCCCTCGCCTCGGTGGCGGCCGCCCGCGGGGCCGAGGTGACGCTGCTGGCCGCCAACACCTCGCTGCCCGACCCGGCCGGGGTGGACCTGGCCCGGGTCGGCACCGCCCTCGAACTGCGGGAGGCGGTGCGGGGCCGCGCGGCGGACGCGGACGCGGTGGTGATGGCCGCGGCGGTGGCCGACTTCCGTCCCGCCGCCTACGCCGAGGGGAAGATCAAGAAGGTCGAGGGGGAGGAGCCGGCGCCGGTGGCGCTGGTCCGCAACCCGGACATCCTGGCCGAGTTGAGCGCCGACCGGCCGCGGCCCGGGCAGCTGGTGGTCGGCTTCGCCGCGGAGACCGACGACGTGCTGGCCAACGGCCGGGCCAAGCTCGCCCGCAAGGGATGCGACCTGCTTGTCGTCAACCAGGTGGGGGTGGACCTCACCTTCGGCAGTGAAGAGAACGAGGCCGTGGTGCTCGGCGCCGACGGCAGCGAGACGCCGATCCCGCGCGGTCCCAAGACGGCGCTGGCCGAGACCGTCTGGGACCTGGTCGCGGCCCGGTTCTGAGCCGACCGGAGGGCGCCGCCCGATTCCTGAGACGCGATGTCCCCGGGGCTGGTCAGGGGGCTAGACTCCGGTGGGTATATCGTGCAGTGCGCGGTGGGGGCAGCCGGTCACAGGCCGGTGGGCCCGCTCGCCGCGGACGATCGAATGATCACCCGGGCGCGCCGGCAACCCCGTCGGTGCGCTCAGTCAGCAGCCGCTGCAACCCATGGGAGCGCTGTGTCTCGCCGCCTGTTCACCTCGGAGTCCGTGACCGAGGGCCACCCCGACAAGATCGCTGACCAGATCAGCGACACCATTCTCGACGCTCTCCTCAAGGACGACCCCACCTCGCGGGTGGCCGTGGAGACGCTGATCACCACCGGCCTGGTGCACGTCGCCGGTGAGGTCACCACCAAGGCCTACGCGCCGATCGCCCAGCTGGTCCGGGAGAAGATCCTGGAGATCGGCTACGACTCGTCGAAGAAGGGCTTCGACGGCGCGTCCTGCGGGGTCTCGGTCTCCATCGGCGCGCAGTCGCCGGACATCGCGCAGGGTGTGGACGCGGCCTACGAGAACCGCGTCGAGGGTGACGAGGACGAGCTCGACAAGCAGGGCGCGGGCGACCAGGGCCTGATGTTCGGCTACGCCTGCGACGACACCCGCGAGCTGATGCCGCTGCCGATCTACCTGGCGCACCGGCTCTCCAAGCGGCTCTCCGAGGTGCGCAAGAACGGGACCATCCCGTACCTCCGCCCGGACGGCAAGACCCAGGTCACCATCGAGTACGACGGTGACGACGCGGTCCGCCTGGACACCGTCGTGGTCTCCTCGCAGCACGCCAGCGACATCGACCTGGACTCGCTCCTCGCCCCGGACATCCGCGAGTTCGTCGTGGAGCCGGAGCTGAAGTCGCTGGCCGAGGACGGCATCACGCTCAGCACCGACGACTACCGGCTGCTGGTCAACCCGACCGGGCGGTTCGAGATCGGTGGCCCGATGGGCGACGCCGGCCTCACCGGCCGGAAGATCATCATCGACACCTACGGCGGCATGGCCCGGCACGGCGGCGGCGCCTTCTCCGGCAAGGACCCGTCCAAGGTGGACCGTTCGGCCGCGTACGCGATGCGCTGGGTGGCCAAGAACATCGTGGCGGCGGGCCTGGCCCGGCGGGCCGAGGTGCAGGTCGCGTACGCGATCGGCAAGGCCGAGCCGGTGGGTCTGTTCGTGGAGTGCTTCGGCACCGAGACCGCCCCGATCGCCGACATCCAGAAGGCGGTCACCGACGTCTTCGACCTCCGGCCGGCCGCCATCATCCGCGACCTGGACCTGCTGCGGCCGATCTACTCGCAGACCGCCGCGTACGGCCACTTCGGCCGTGAGCTGCCGGACTTCACCTGGGAGCGCACCGACCGGGTGGAGGAGCTGAAGAAGGCCGTGGCACGCGGCTGAACGGCTGAGCGGCCGACCCGCGTCCGCCTTCTCGGCGGTGCATCGGATCGACGGCGGCGGGCCCGGGAGCGTGGTGCTCCCGGGCCCGCCGCCGTCTCATCGGGCCTCGGCGGCCCTCGGCGGCCCTCAGCGGTCCTCGGTGGCTTTCCGGCGGCCGTAGCCGGAGAGCTTTCCGGCCGCCTCGGCGCGGCGCTCGGGCGGGATCTCGCGCGGCTCGCCCAGCGCCCGCGCCCTGGCGTACAACTCGCACAGCCACTCGGTGAGTTCGAGCCGCTGCACGGCCTGCTCCAGGTCGTCGCCGAGGGCGATCGAGCCGTGGTTGCGGAGGAGGGCGGCCGTCCTGCCGTCCAGTGCGGCGACCGCGGCCTTGGCCAACTCCTCGGTGCCGTAGGTGGCATAGGGGGCCACCCGGAGTCCGCCGCCGAGCGTCAGCATCGCGTAGTGGAGCATCGGGACGTCGTCCCGCACGCAGCCGAGGGCGGTGGCGGCCAGGCTGTGGGCGTGGGCGACCGCCCGGATGTCCGGGTAGGCGCGGTAGACCGCGAGGTGGAGCGGGGTCTCCGAAGTCGGGGCGTAGCCGCCCTCGCGCGGCTCGCCGGTGCCGAGGTCGAGCACCGGGCAGTCCTCCGGACGCAGCTCGCCCAAGGCGGCCCCGGTGGGGGTGACGGCCACCAGTCCGCCCGCTCTCGCGGAGAGATTGCCGGCGGCGTTCACCACCAGCCCGCCGGCGGCGATCCGCCGCCCGGCGGCGGCCAGTTCCTCACGTTCCCGAGCCAGCAGCATGCCGCCATCCTGCCAGCCCGCCGCCTGCCCCGACGTCCTCCGTGCCCACCTCGGCGGACTCGCCGCCGGGGGGGGTTGTCGGCGGGGTCTGCTAAGACTAGGAGTGATGAGCACGGACGACGGGGAAGCCCCTGGTGAGCAGCTTGCGCTGATTCGGGAGAGCAGGCGCTCGGCCCGGCGGCGGGCCGCGCCGAGCGCGGGGCGGCTGCCGGTCGCCCGGGTGGCGGTGGACAAGGCGCTGTCCCATCTCGACCAGTACTTCGACTACTCGGTGCCGGCCCGGCTGGACGAGGAGGCCGTCCCCGGGGCCCGGGTCCGGGTGCGGTTCGGGGGCCGCGTCGAGCAGGGGCGGCGGACCGGCGGGCGGCTGATCGACGGCTTCATCGTCGAGCGGCGGGAGAGCAGCGACTACCCCGGGCCGCTCGCCCCCCTGCGCCAAGTCCTCTCCCCGGAGCCGGTGTTGGGCCCGGAGCTGCTGGAGCTCAGCCGGGCGGTGGCGGACCGGTACGCCGGGACGCTGGCGGACGTACTGGCGCTGGCCGTACCGCCGCGGCACGGCCGGGCCGAGGCAGAGCCCTCGCCCGAGCCGCTGCCCCCGCCGGAGCGCCCGGCGCCCGGCGGGTGGGCGCGGTACGAGGCGGGGGCCGGGTATCTGGAGGCACTGGCCTCCGGCGGATCGCCGCGGGCGGTGTGGACCGCGCTGCCCGGCCCGGGCTGGCCGGACGAGCTGGCCCGGGCCGTCGCCGCGACGCTGGCCTCCGGCCGGGGCGCGCTGGTGGTGCTGCCGGACGGGCGCTCCACGGCGCGCGCCTCCGAGGCGCTGGACCGGCTGCTGGGGGAGGGCCACCATGTGGCGCTGACCGCGGAGCTGGGGCCCGAGGAGCGCTACCGGCGGTGGCTGGCCGTCAACCGCGGCTCGGTGCGGGCCGTGGTGGGGACGCGGGCCGCGGCCTTCGCGCCGGTGCGCGACCTGGGGCTGGTCGCCATCTGGGACGACGGGGACGGCAGCCACTCCGAGCAGCGCGCGCCGCAGCCGCACGCCCGGGACGTGCTGCTGCTGCGCGCCAGCGAGCGCGGTGCCGGGGTGCTGGTCGGCGGCCACGCGGTGACGGTCGAGGCGGCGCAGCTGCTGCACACCGGGTGGGCGCGGCCGCTGGCCGCCGACCGGGCGGCGCTGCGGGCGGTCGCGCCGGTGGTGCGCACGGTCGGCGAGCACGACCAGGCCGCGGACCCGGCGGCCCGGTCCGCACGGCTGCCGACCTTGGCGTGGCGGATCGCCCGGGACGCGCTGGAGCGAGGACCGGTGCTGGTGCAGGTGCCGCGGCGGGGGTATGTACCGCGGCTGGTCTGCGCGCGGTGCCGGGAGGCGGCGCGCTGCCGGCAGTGCGCGGGGCCGCTGCGGGCCGAGGACGCCGGGGGGCTGCTCCACTGCGCCTGGTGCGGGCGGCCCGAGGCGGACTGGCACTGCCCGGAGTGCGGCTCCTTCCGGCTGCGGGCGCAGGTCATCGGCGCCAAGCGGACGGCGGACGAGCTCGGGCGGGCGTTCCCGCGGGTGCCGGTGCGGACCTCCGGGCGGGCCGGGGACGGGTCGGGGCGGGAAGGGGTGCTGGCCAGTGTGCCGGACCGGCCGGCGCTTGTGGTCTCCACGCCGGGGGCGGAGCCGGCGGTGGTCGGGGCGGACGGCGCGCCCGCGGGGGGTTACGCGGCGGCGCTGCTGCTCGACGGGTGGGCGCTGCTCAACCGGCCCGATCTGCGGGCCGGGGAGGAGGCGCTGCGGCGGTGGCTGGGGGCGGCGGCGCTGGTGCGGGGGGACGGGTCCGTGCTGGTCGTCGCGGAGCCGGGGCTGCGTCCTGTGCAGGCGCTGGTGCGGTGGGATCCGGCGGGGTTCGCCGGGATGGAGCTGGCCGAGCGGCGGGAGCTGGGCTTCCCGCCGGTCTCCCGGATGGCCTCGCTGACGGGCCGGCGGGAGGCGGTGGCGGAGCTGCTGGGGCTGGTGCGGCTGCCGGAGGGGGCGGACGTGCTGGGCCCGGTGCCGGTGGAGGAGGCGCGGGAGGGGGCCGACGGCGCCGGGGAGGCCGAGGAGCGGGTGCTGATCCGGGTCTCGCCGGGGCGGGGGGCTGCGCTGGCCGCGGCGTTGAAGGCCGCGCGGGCGGGGGTGCTGGCCCGCGGGGCGGGCGAGAAGCGGGGCGCGGTGCGGATCCGGGTCGATCCGCCGGACATCGGCTGACCTCGCTCTCTTCTGCCCCCGGGGCTGCCGCCCCGGACTCCGCTGAGCGGCCCCGCGAAGTCGCGCAGCGACTTCAGGGGCGCGGGGAACTGCGCGCCCAGCCGCGAACGGTGCCGCAGTCGGCAGCGGACAGTTCGGGTTGCAACCCGGGTGCCGTTGCCGCGTGCGGCGCCGTAGTCGGCTGGGCGCGCAGTTCCCCGCGCCCCTTGACTTGCGACTTCGTCGCTTCGTTCGGGGCGTGCCCCCTACTGGTGGTCCCGGGCGGCCGGGATCGCCCGGGGGAGGGGCTGGTCGGGGATCGGCTCCGCGGGGGCGCGGGCGCGGGCGCCGGCGCGGGGCGGCGGACGCCGTAGCGGCGGTGGACCGCCTGCTTGGTGACGCCGAGGGCGGAGCCGACCGCGTCCCAGGAGAAGCCCAGCGAGCGGTCGAACTCCACGGCCGCCGCGACCAGGCCCTCCACGCTGTCCCGCAGCTCCTGGGCGAGGCGGACGGTCGGCGCCGGCGCCCGCCCGTACACCACGAATCCGGCGGAGGTGGTGGGGCGCCGGGGCCGGTACACGTTCCCGAGCTGGGCGGTGAGGGTGCGGAGCGCGTCCACCTGGCGGCGTACCCGCTCGATGTCCCGCACCAGCATGTGGAGACTCGCCCGGGCCCGGGCGTCATGGGTGGCGTGGTCGGCCATCATCGTTCGTGCCTCTCAACCCGCTCGTCCGTCAATTCTCTGTGACCAACGGGTGACACTGCCCGGGGGTAACGCCGGGGGCGTGCGAGCGGGCGCGTACGGCGCGGGGGTCGGTGGTTGCGCGCCGACCTCTAGACTTGGGTCGTTCCCCTACCCGCGTGATGTTCAGGAGGCCCCCGGTGGCGGTCAAGCCGATTCGGCTCTTCGGCGATCCGGTGCTGCGGATGACGGCCCAGCCGGTGGTCACCTTCGACAAGGAGCTGCGCACCCTGGTCAAGGACCTGACCGAGACCATGGTGGACGCCCCGGGCGCGGGCCTGGCGGCCCCCCAACTCGGGGTGTCGCTGCGGGTGTTCACCTACCACGTGGAGGGCGAGACCGGTCATCTGATCAACCCGGTGCTCGACCTCACCGAGGAGGAGCAGGACGGCCCCGAGGGCTGCCTCTCCCTCCCCGGGCTGCAGTACGACTGCAAGCGCGCCTACGGCGTGGTCGCCAAGGGGTTCAACCAGTACGGCGACCCGGTCACGATCGAGGGAACCCAGCGGCTCGCGCGCTGCATCCAGCACGAGACCGACCATCTGGACGGCATCATCTTCATCGACCGGCTCGACCGCGAGCAGCGCAAGGCCGCGCTGCGCGCGATCCGCGAGGCGGAGTGGGCCGGGGAGCAGGCGCCGACGGTGAAGGTGTCGCCGCACAGCACCTTCGGCCGCGCGCTCTGACCGGCGCCGGTACCGAGACCCAGCAGAGAGAACCGAGAGGCAGCCGCACTCGTTATGAGGCTCGTTTTCGCCGGCACCCCCGAGGTGGCCGTCCCCGCCCTGGAGGCGCTGATCGCCTCCGACCGGCACGAGGTGGCGGCCGTCGTCACCAGGCCCGACGCCCCCGCCGGGCGCGGCCGGCGGCTGGTCGCGAGCCCGGTCGCGCAGCGGGCCGAGGAGGCCGGCATCGAGGTGCTCAAGCCCAGGCGCCCGCGCGACCCGGAGTTCCTGGAGCGGCTGGCGCGGATCGCCCCCGACTGCTGCCCGGTGGTGGCCTACGGCGCGCTGCTGCCGCGGGTCGCGCTGGACGTCCCCCGGCACGGCTGGGTGAACCTCCACTTCTCGCTGCTGCCGGCCTGGCGCGGGGCGGCGCCGGTGCAGCACTCGCTGATGGCCGGGGACGCGGTCACCGGCGCCTCCACCTTCCAGATCGAGGAGGGCCTCGACTCCGGCCCGGTGTACGGGGTGGTGACCGAGGAGATCCGGGCGACGGACACCAGCGGGGACCTGCTGGGCCGGCTCGCGCAGTCGGGGGCGGGGCTGCTGGCGGCGACGATGGACGGGATCGAGGACGGCTCGCTGGTGCCGGTCGCGCAGCCCGCGGAGGGCGTCTCGCTGGCCCCGAAGATCAACGTCGAGGACGCCCGGGTGGACTGGACGGCTCCGGCGCTGCGGGTGGACCGCGTGGTGCGCGGCTGCACCCCGGCGCCCGGTGCCTGGACGGTGCTGCGCGGCGAGCGGGTCAAGCTGGGCCCGGTCCGGCCCACGCCGGAGCGCGCGGAGCTGGCGCCCGGCGAGATCGCGGTGCAGAAGAACACCGTGCGGGTCGGCACCGGCAGCCACGAGGTGGTGCTCGGCGAGGTGCAGGCGCAGGGCAAGAAGCGGATGTCCGCCGGAGACTGGGCGCGCGGGCACCGGATCGAGGCCGGGGAGCGCTTCGAGCCGGCGGACCCGGCGGCCCTCCCGGCGAGCGGTGAGGGTGTCAAGTGAGCAGCCCCGCAAGGCCGGTGAGGAAGCGTCCGGCGCGGCCGTACCGGCGGCCGAAGAAGGATCCGGCGCGGATGGTCGCCTTCGAGGCGCTGCGCGCCGTCGACGAGCGGGACGCGTACGCCAACCTGGTGCTGCCCGCGCTGCTGCGCGACGCCGAGCGGGACCATCCGGACTTCGACCGACGGGACGCGGCCTTCGCCACCGAGCTGGTCTACGGCTCGCTGCGGATGCAGGGCAGCTACGACGCGGTGCTCGCGGCCTGCGTCGACCGGCCGCTGCGCGAGGTCGACCCGCCGGTGCTCGACGTGCTGACGCTGGGCGCCCACCAGATCCTGGCGACCCGGATCCCCCCGCACGCGGCGGTCTCGGCGACCGTGGAGCTGGCCCGGGTGGTGCTCGGGGACGGCCGGGCCAAGTTCGTCAACGCCGTGCTGCGCAAGGTCACCGCGCACGACCTGGACGAGTGGCTGGAGCGGGTCGCGCCGCCGTACGAGGAGGACGCGGAAGACCATCTGGCCGTCCGGTACTCGCATCCGCGCTGGGTCGTGGGCGCGCTCTGGGACTCGCTGGGGGTCTGGCAGCCGGAGGAGTCCGGCCGGCGGGGCATCGAGGCGCTGCTGGCCGCGGACAACGCCCGTCCTGAGGTGACGCTGGTGGCGAGGCCGGGGCGGTCCACCACCGAGGAGCTGCGGGAGGCGCTGCCGGAGGACGCCACGGCGGACGGCCGCTGGTCGCCGTACGCGCTGCGGCTGGCGGAGGGCGGCGACCCGGGCGAGCTTGAGGCGGTCCGGGAGAACCGGGCCGGGGTGCAGGACGAGGGCAGCCAGCTGGTGGCGGCCGCGCTGGCGGCGGCCCCGCTGGGGCTGCCGCTCGAACCGCCGCTGGAGGGCGTGCCGGCCGGGACCGAGCGCTGGCTGGACGCCTGCGCGGGGCCGGGCGGCAAGGCCGCCCTGCTGGGGGCGCTGGCCGCGCGGCAGGGGGCGGCGCTGGTCGCCTCGGAGCGGCAGCCGCACCGGGCCCGGCTGGTCGCGCGGGCGCTGGACGGCAACCCGGGGCCGTACCAGGTGATCGTGGCGGACGGGACGCGGCCGGCCTGGCAGCCGGACTTCTTCGACCGGGTGCTGGTCGATGTGCCGTGCACAGGGCTCGGCGCGCTGCGGCGCCGGCCGGAGGCGCGGTGGCGGCGGCGGGCCGAGGACCTCCCGGGGTTCGGTCCGGTGCAGCGCGGGCTGCTGCGCGGTGCGCTGCGGTCGGTGCGGGTGGGCGGCCTCGTCGCGTACGCGACCTGCTCGCCGCATCTGGCCGAGACCAGGGCCGTGGTCCAGGACGTGCTGAAGGAGCTGGAACGGGACGGCGGCGGGGAGCGGGCCGTGGAGTGGGTGGACGCCCGGCCGCTGCTGCCGGAGGGGATGCCGGGGCTGGGCGACGGACCCGACGTGCAGCTCTGGCCGCACCTCCACGGGACCGACGCGATGTACCTGGCGCTGCTGCTGCGCACCCGCTGACGACACGGACGACTGGAAGACTGGATCCATGAGCACCGCACAGATCAACCCGAGCATCCTCTCCGCGGACTTCGCCCGGCTGGCCGACGAGGCGGCGGCGGTGCGGGGGGCCGACTGGCTGCACGTCGACGTCATGGACAACCACTTCGTGCCGAACCTGACGCTCGGGCTGCCGGTGGTGGAGTCCCTGCTGAAGGCGACGGAGACGCCGATCGACTGCCATCTGATGATCGAGGAGCCGGACCGCTGGGCGCCGCAGTACGCCGAGGCGGGCGCCGGCTCGGTGACCTTCCATGCGGAGGCGGCGGCGGCGCCGGTGCGGCTGGCGCGGGAGCTGCGGGCGCAGGGCGCGCGGGCGTCGATGGCGCTGAAGCCGGCCACGCCGATCGAGCCGTACGAGGACCTGCTGCCCGAGCTGGACATGCTGCTGGTGATGACGGTGGAGCCGGGGTTCGGGGGGCAGTCCTTCCTGGACATCATGCTGCCCAAGATCCGGCGGACCCGGGAGCTGATCGCCAAGCACGGGCTGGAGCTGTGGCTGCAGGTGGACGGCGGGGTCTCGGCCTCGACGATCGAGCGCTGCGCGGAGGCGGGGGCGGACGTCTTCGTCGCGGGGTCGGCGGTGTACGGCGCGGACGACCCGGCCGCGGCGGTGCGGGCGCTGCGCGAGCAGGCGCAGGGCGTGGTGGACGCCTCGTCCTGGGGCTGCGCCCACTAGCTCTCCGCCCGGCGGCGGACGGCGGCCGCGGCCCTGGCTGGACGATCGTCCAAGCCGGCCGCCGCGATCCGCCGCCCGGGTTGGCGGTAGCTGCAACAATGCCGGGCGAACTGGTTTTCACCAGGTGTTTCGGCGAGAATCGTCGGTTGGGTGCGGGCGCCCGGCAGACCGGAAGCGTCCGGCATCCGACGCACCGTCATCCAGCAGAGAGCCCGTCCATGCGCTTCCTGAACGACCTTCAGCCGGCTTACGACCTGACCTACGACGACGTGTTCATGGTCCCCAGCCGGTCGGCCGTGGGTTCCCGCCAGGCGGTGGACCTGTCCACCACCGACGGCACCGGGACCACAATTCCGCTCGTGGTCGCCAACATGACCGCGATCGCCGGGCGCCGGATGGCCGAGACGGTCGCCCGCCGCGGCGGCATCGTGGCCATCCCGCAGGACATCCCGATCGAGGTCGTGGCCGAGGTCATCGCCTGGGTGAAGGCCCGCCACCTGGTCCACGACACCGCCATCACGCTGGCCCCCACCGCCACCGTCGCGGAGGCGCTCTCCCTGCTGCCCAAGCGCGCCCACGGCGCCGTGGTCGTGATCGACGAGGTCGGCCGGCCGGTCGGGGTGGTCACCGACTCCGACTGCCAGGGCGTGGACCGGTTCACCAACCTCTCCGAGGTGATGTCCCGCGACCTGCTGCTGCTGGAGGAGAGCATCGACCCGCGGGACGCCTTCGACCGGCTGACCGAGGCGCATCGCCGGCTGGCGCCGGTGGTGGACGGGGACGGCCGGCTGGTCGGCATCCTGACCCGGAAGGCCGCCCTGCGCGCCACCCTCTACACCCCGGCCGTGGACGACGCCGGGCGGCTGCGGATCGCCGCCACCGTGGGCATCAACGGCGACGTGGCCGGCCGGGCCAAGGCGCTGGTCGAGGCGGGCGCGGACGTGCTGGTGGTGGACACCGCGCACGGCCACCAGGAGTCGATGATCAGCGCGCTGAAGGCGGTCCGGGCGCTGGACCCCGGGGTGCCGGTGGTGGCCGGCAACGTGGTCTCCGCGGCCGGTGTGCGCGACCTGGTGGAGGCCGGGGCGGACATCATCAAGGTCGGCGTCGGCCCGGGCGCGATGTGCACCACCCGGATGATGACCGGCGTCGGCCGGCCCCAGTTCTCCGCGGTGCTGGAGTGCTCCGCCGAGGCGCGGCGGCTCGGCCGCCACGTGTGGGCGGACGGCGGCGTCCGGCACCCCCGGGACGTCGCGATGGCGCTGGCCGCGGGCGCGTCCAACGTGATGATCGGCTCCTGGTTCGCGGGGACCTACGAGTCCCCGGGCGACCTGCAGTCCGCGGCCGACGGCCGGCTCTACAAGGAGAGCTTCGGGATGGCCTCCGCGCGGGCGGTCCGCAACCGCACCTCCGAGGAGTCGGCGTACGACCGGGCCCGGAAGGCGCTGTTCGAGGAGGGGATCTCGACCTCGCGGATGTTCCTGGACCCGGAGCGGCCGGGCGTCGAGGACCTGATCGACTCGATCGTCTCGGGTGTCCGCAGCAGCTGCACCTACGCCGGGGCGGCGAGCCTTGAGGAGTTCCACGAGAAGTCGATCGTCGGGATCCAGAGCGCGGCCGGCTACGCCGAGGGCAAGCCGCTGCACGCGAGCTGGTAGCCGAGCCGAGCCGCCTCCGAGCCGCTACCGAGCCGCCTACGGGGCGCCGTCCGGCCCGCCGCCGGCGGCTCTCCCGCCGTAGGCGGCCGGGCGCGCGGTTCCCCGCGCCCCTGATGTGCCCGGCCCTTCGGGCCGCACATCAGGGCGTCCCCTCAGCGCAGCGGCGTCAGCAGGCAGCGGCTGATCAGGCCGACGGAGTCGGAGAGGGCGTCCGCGGTGGCGGCGTAGGCCTCCGGGCGGGAGCGGAGCTCCCACAGGGCGTGCGCCGACGCCCACGCCGCGTCCCGCGCGCGGTCGATGGACCAGCAGCCCAGCAGGTGTAGCAGCGGCTCGTCCGGGTCGTCGCCGTGCCCGGCGGGCGCCAGCTCCTCGCGGGCCTTCTCCTCGACCTCGGCGAGGACGTCGTTGACCCGGTGGAAGTCGGCCGACATGTCGTGCAGCGCCCGCCCGGTGCGCGCGCAGGTGTCCAGCAGCGCCAGCGGCAGGTCGTGCTCGATGTGGGCGTTCATCCCGGCCAGCGCGAACTGGATCGGCCGGATCCCCGGGTGCCGGCGCAGCGCCAGCAGCGGGCGCCAGCAGGCCGGCGCCGGGCGGGCGTCCAGGGCGTCGAGGAAGCGGTCGGCGAAGAGCACGGCCAGCACTCCGGTGGCCTCCGGGTCCTGGAAGTACCGGGTGAGCCGCAGATGCCGGTCCACGGCCTGGGTGACGACCAGGTACATCCGCGCGAAGACGGCCACCCCGTCGCCGGGCGGCGGGGTGGCCGCGAGGGTGCGCAGTGCGCCGATGGCGGGCGCCAGGGGCGCGGTCACGGTGGCCATGGGACGAATCCTGACATGTCGTCACCCACCGTGCCATCACTCGCCGGTGGTCACTCGACGGCGGGTCGCTCCCCGTCCGCCGCGGCTCGGACGGCCTTGAGGATCCCCTGGTATCCGGTGCAGCGGCAGAGGTTGCCGGAGAGCGCCTCCCGGATCTCCTCGTCGGTGGGGTGGGGGTTCCGCTCCAGCAGGGCGGTGGCCGAGACCACGAACCCCGGCGTGCAGAAGCCGCACTGCAGCCCGTGGTGGTCGCGGAAGGCGGCCTGGACGGGGGAGAGCGCGCCGTCCTCGCCGGTCAGCCCTTCCACCGTGGTCACCTCGGAGCCGTCCGCCTGCACCGCGAAGACCAGGCAGGACCGGACGGCCTCGCCGTCCAGCAGCACCGTGCAGGCGCCGCAGACGCCGTGCTCGCAGCCCAGGTGGGTGCCGGTCAGGTGGTGGTCGGTCCGCAGGTGGTCGGCGAGGGTGCGCCGGGGCGGCACCCGCGACGGCCGCTTCACTCCGTTGAGCGTCAGCTCGATCCCGATCTCGACCTCAGTCACCGCTCGCCTCCCGTACGGCCTTCTGCCAGGCGCGGGCCACCATGGCCGCCCCCACGCGCTTCCGGTACTCCGCCGTTCCGTGGAGGTCGGAGGGGACGGAGTCGAGCTCCGCCACCCCGATCCGGCCGACCTCGGCCGCCGCCGCGTCGGATCCGCCGCCCGCGACCGCCGTCCCCGCGACCGCCCGCTCCGCCGCCGTGGCCCGCTGGGCCGCCGGGCCGAGGCCGAACAGGCCGATTCCGCAGCGCGCCACCCGCCCCTGCGGGTCCAGCTCGATCGCGACGGCCGCGCCCGCGATGGCGAAGTCCCCCCGGCGGCGGGCGAACTCCTCGACCGCGTAGCCGCAGCGGGGGCCCGCCACCGGGAAGCGGACCCCGGTGAGCAGCTCGTCCTCGGCGAGCCCGGTGGTCCACATGCCGGTGAAGAAGCCGGCCGCGGGGAGGGTGCGCGTCCCGCGCGGTGAGGCCGTCTCCAGCTCGGCGTCCAGCGCCAGCGCGACCGCCGGGTACTCGGCCGCCGCGTCCGCGTGCGCCAGCGAGCCGCCGACGGTGCCGCGGTTGCGGATCTGGAAGTGGCCGATCAGCGGGGTGGCCCGGGCCAGCAGCGGCACCCGCTCGGCGATCTCGGCGGACCGCTCGACGGCGGACTGGGTGGTGGCCGCGCCCACCCACATGCCGCCCTCCCGCTGCTCGAACCCCCGGATCCCGGCCACCTTTCGCAGGTCGACCAGGTGGGGGAAGGCGGTCAGCCGCAGGGCGAGCATCGGCACCAGGCTCTGCCCGCCGGCGATGGCCTTGGCCTCGTCGCCGAGCTCGGCGAGGAGCGAGACGGCCTCCTCGACGCTGGTCGGGGCGTGGTAGTCGAACGCCGACGGCTTCATGCCGGCACCCCCTTCCCGGAGCTCTCGGCGGCCTGGATCAGCTCGATGAGCGCGGCCGGGGTCAGCGGCATCCGGTTGAGGGTGACGCCGAACGGTGACAGCGCGTCGGCGACCGCGTTCACCACCGCGGGCGGCGCCCCCAGCGCCCCGCCCTCGCCGACGCCCTTGTAGCCGCCCGGTCCCGGGCTCGGCGACTCGACGTGGCCGTGCTCGATGACCGGGACCTCGGTGCTGGTCGGCAGCAGGTAGTCCATGAACGTGGTGGCCAGCGGGTTGCCGTCGGCGTCGTGGGCGAACTCCTCGAAGAGCGCCCCGCCGATCCCCTGCACGGTGCCGCCCGCGATCTGGCCCTCCACCACGTTGGGGTTGATCATCGGACCGCAGTCCTCGCTGACGATATAGCGCAGCAGCCGCACCTCGCCGGTGACCACGTCCACCTCGCAGGTGCAGACGTGGGTGGCGTTCGCCCAGACCATCGGGGCCGCACCGCGGTACCGGCCGCCGGCCTCCAGCCCCGGCGGCACACCCGGAGGCAGCTGCTCGCTCTGGAAGTAGGCCAGCGCGGCGATCTGACCGATCGTCAGCCCGCTGGACGGGTCGCCCCGGACGAAGGCCCGGCTGTCCGCCAGCTCGATGTCCACCGGCGCCGCCTCCAGCTTGTGGGCGGCGATGGCGGTGATCCGCTCGCGCAGGGCGCCCCCGGTCTCCCGGATCGCTCCGGCGAGCATCGAACCGGAGCGGCTGCCCCCGGTGCCGGCCCCGTACGGCGTCACCGCCGTGTCGCCCTGGATGGTGTGGACGTCCTCGATGTCGACGCCCAGCGCGTCCGCGGTGAGCTGGACGACCGTGGTCTCCAGGCTGTTGCCGCAGGAGCCGCCGGCCACGTAGACGTTGACCGCGCCGGAGGGCTCGATCCTGATGGTCGCGCCCTCGGTGCCCATCGACCCCATCGCCGCAGCGGTCGGTTCGACGTAGCTGGAGGTGCCGACGCCGATGTACCGCCCCTCGGCCCGGGCCTGCCGCTGCTCGCGCCGGAACGCCGGGTAGTCCAGCAGCTCGATCGCGTGCTCGAAGGTCTCCAGCGGCGTCATGTCGCTGTACGGCAGGCCGTTGGCGTTGGTGTACGGCAGCTCGTCCCGGCGCAGCAGGTTGCGGCGGCGCAGCTCGACCGGGTCGATGCCGATCCGCCGGGCGGCGATGTCCAGCAGCACCTCGCGGACGAGCGGCTCGAAGGCCCAGGGGCCGCGATAGGCGATCCGGCCCGAGGTGTTGGAGAAGACCGACCTGAGGGTGAAGGTGGCCTCGGGGATCCGGTACGGGCCGGGGAAGAGCATCCCGACCAGACCTGCGGTGTTCACCGGGTTGGGCACCGGATACGCCCCGGCGTCCTGGACGTGGTCCAGGGTGGCGGCGAGGATCCGGCCCTCCTCGTCGAAGGCCATCGCGGCCTCGCCGTGCTCCCGCCGGCCCTGCCCTGCGGCCAGCAGGTTCTCCTGCCGGTCCTCGATCCACTTCAGCGCGGCCGGCAGTCTGCGCGCGGCCAGCATCACGCACATCTCCTCGCGCATCGGCACGATCTTCTGGCCGAAGCCGCCGCCGGTGTCCCGCACCACCGCCCGCACCCGGTGCTCGGGGACGCCGAGCACCCGGGCGCAGAACATCCGCATCTCGTGCGGGGACTGGCTGGACGCCCACATCGTCATCTCGCCGTCGGCGGCGGACCATTCGGCGATCAGGCCGCGGGTCTCCATCGGCACCGAGGCGTGGCCCTGCTGGTGGATGGTCTCCCGGACCACATGGGCGGCACCGGCGAAGACGTCGGCGAGGTCCTCGACGGGGCGGCCGCCGCGCTCGCCGACGAGGTTGCGCGGGTAGCCCTCGTGCACCAGCTGGTCGGAGTCCAGC
This sequence comes from Phaeacidiphilus oryzae TH49, assembly GCF_000744815.1. Classification (NCBI taxonomy): domain Bacteria; kingdom Bacillati; phylum Actinomycetota; class Actinomycetes; order Kitasatosporales; family Streptomycetaceae; genus Phaeacidiphilus; species Phaeacidiphilus oryzae. The sequence goes on along the minus strand of NZ_JQMQ01000005.1, from coordinate 886,458 downwards.
GCGGTGGCGTAGTCCACCACCGGGGTCAGCGGGTCGTAGTCGACGACCACCAACTCGGCCGCGTCCTCCGCGAGATAGCGGTCCTCGGCGACCACCAGCGCGACCGGATCGCCGACGAACCGGACCTCGCCCTCGGCCAGCGGCGGCCGCGGGGTGTCCGGCGCGTCCGGGCCCTGCATCGTGTACCACTGCTCATGGACGCCGGGGTTGAGGTCCTCGGCGGTGAAGACGGCCCGCACGCCGGGCAGCGCCAGCGCCTCGGAGACGTCGACGCCGAGGACCCGGGCGCGGGCCAGCGGGCTGCGGACGAAGTGGCCGTGCAGCATCCCCGGCCGCACCACGTCGTCCACATAGGTGCCGTGGCCGGTCAGCAGCCGCGGGTCCTCGACCCGGGGGACCCGGCTGCCGGCGTAGCGGGTGGCGCCGATCCCGGGCGGCCGGGGCGACTGCGGGGTCTCGGACGCGTGCGGTGCGCTCATGGGCGGGACCTCCGTTCGGCCGGGGGCCGGGCACGGCGAGCGCGCGCGGAGCCGCCCGACTGCTGGGCATCACACCTGACACACCGTCAACTCCCGGGAGGTCCCCCGGGGTTCCCGCCGTCAGCGGTCCCCTCCGTCAGGAGGCCTCCGGCCGGTCCGCCGTCCGGGCGTCCGCGTCGTACCCGCTGGTGCCCTCGTCGAGCAGCGGGCGGGTCTCCGCCTTCAGATGCCTCGGCGCCAGCCAGCGCAGGAAGTGGTAGCCGGTGATGACCACCAGGGTGCCCAGCGCGATCCCGCCCAGCTGGAAGTTCTTGGTGATGTCCAAGGAGACCCCGCCGACGCCGATGATGATCCCGGCGGCGATCGGCGCCAGATGGATCGGGTTGGACAGGTCGACCTTGCCGCGCACCCAGATCTGCGCGCCCAGCATGCCGATCATCCCGTAGAGGACCACGGTGATCCCGCCCAGCACCCCGCCGGGCACCGCTGCCACGACCGCGCCGAACTTCGGGCACAGCCCGAAGAGGAGGGCGAAACCGGCCGCGCACCAGTAGGCGGCGGTGGAGTAGACCCGGGTCGCCGCCATCACGCCGATGTTCTCCGCGTACGTGGTGGTCGCCGGGCCGCCGACGGCGGTGGAGATGATGGCCGCCGCGCCGTCCGCGGCGATCACCGTGCCGAGCGAGTCGTCCAGGTCGGTGTCGGTCATCTGCGAGACGGCCTTGACGTGCCCGGTGTTCTCCGCGATCAGCGCGATCACCACCGGCAGCGCGACCAGCACGGCGGAGCCGGAGAACGCCGGGCCGTGGAGGTGCGGGAAGCCGAACCAGGAGGCGTGCGAGACCGCCGAGAGGTCGAGCCGCCAGTGGTCGGTGACCTGCCCGGAGGCGCTGACCGAGTGGATCTTCCCGAAGACCCGGTCCAGCACCCAGGAGAGGAGGTAGCCGAAGACCAGGCCCAGGAAGATCGCGATCCGCGACCAGAAGCCGCGCAGCACCACCAGCGCGAAGCCGGTGAAGAGCATCACCGCGAGCGCCGTCCACTGGTCCTGCGGCCAGTACGTCCCGGCCGTGACCGGCGCCAGGTTGAAGCCGATCAGCATCACCACCGCCCCGGTCACCGCAGGCGGCAGCACGGCGTGGATGACCCGCGCGCCCAGCGCCTTCACCACCAGCCCGACCACCAGCAGCAGGGCGGCCGTGACCAGCAGCGCCCCGGTGACGTCCGCCGTGGAGCCGCCCGAGGCGCGGATCGCCGCCGCCACCCCCACGAAGGAGAGGCTGCTGCCCAGATAGCTGGGCACCCGCCCGCGGGTGACCACCAGGAAGAGGGCGGTGGCGACCCCGGACATGAAGATCGCCAGATTGGGGTTGAGCCCCATCAGCACCGGTGCGACGAACGAGGCCCCGAACATCGCGACCACGTGCTGGGCGCCGAGGCCGACCGTGCGTCCCCAGCTCAGCCGTTCGTCCGGGCGCACCACCGCGCCCGGTGCGGGGGCCCGGCCGTCCCCGTGCAGCTTCCAGCCCAGGCCAAGGCCCATGGTGTTGGTACTCCTATGCGGTAGCGCCGATCCGAGAGTGTCGACAGGCCAGCGGGTCCAGAGAAGGTTAAGGCGTCCCGCGGCACCAGCCGCCGCCAGGTCCGGCGGCTCCCCGGTGCGCTCCTACGCCCGGAGTACCCGGCGGGGCGGCCGCCGGGCCGACCGGGACCTCGATCGCGGCTCCCACCGCTTACCGTTGGGCCATGGACCTGATAGCGCGGTGCCGGGCGTTCGGCCGGGAGCACCCGTTCGTGCTGGACGTCGTGCTCGCCTTCGGCTTCTTCCTCACGCCGATCGCCTCCTCGGTGACCCGCTACCACCTCCACCCGGTCGCCTGGCCGGAGGTCTCGGTGATCGGCTACGGCCTGGTCGCCTTCGTCCCGCTGCTGGTGCGCCGGCGCTATCCGATCCCGGTGCTGGTGATCAGCTCGCTGGCCACCGTCGGGTACATCGTGGACGGGCATCCGCGCGGGCCGATGCTCTTCGCGCCGATGCTGGCCGCGTACACCCTCTCGGTGAGCTTCGAGCGCAGCGTCTCGCTGGGCTGGGGGCTGCCCGCGGTGCTGGCGGTGGGCACGGCCAGCCTGGCCACCTCCCCGGAGCCGTGGAACAGCGACGTCAACGGCGTGGCCTTCGCCTGGGTCGGGCTGGCGGTGGCGGTCGGCGAGGCGGTGCGCACCCGGCGGGCCTTCGTCGCCGCCATAGAGGAGCGGGCCCGCCGGGCCGAGTACACCCGCGAGGAGGAGGCCCGGCGCCGCGTGGTGGAGGAGCGGCTGCGGATCGCCCGCGAGCTGCACGACATCGTCGGCCACCACATCGCGCTGATCAACGTCCAGGCCGGGGTGGCCTCCCATGTGCTGACCACCCAGCCGGAGGCCGCCCGGCAGGCGCTGGCGCACGTACGGGAGGCCGGCCGCAGCGCGCTGGCCGAGCTGGGCGCGACCGTGTCGGTGCTGCGGCAGGCGGACGACCCGGAGCCGGTCGGCCCGCCCTTCGGCGGCTCGCCGGACGAGCCGGCGCCGGGCCTGGCCCGGCTGGACGAGCTGCTGGCCTCCTTCGAGCGGCTCGGCCTCACCATCCGCCGGGAGGTCACCGGCGAGCTGCGGGAACTGCCGGCGCCGGTGGACCTGGCGGCGTACCGGATCGTCCAGGAGTCGCTGACCAACGTCCGCAAGCACGCGGGCGCCGCGGTGGCCACCGTGCGGCTGGACTTCCTGCCCGACGTGCTCCGGGTCGAGGTGGACAACGACCCGGACGAGGAGTCGGGGGGCGGGGCCGGCCGCCAGGGCCGGGGCGGTCGCGGTGACCGGGAGGAGTACATCGGCACCGGTCACGGGATCATCGGCATGCGCGAGCGGGCGACCGCCCTGGGCGGCGAGTTCCGGGCCGAGCCGCGGATCGCCGGTGGCTTCCGGGTCCAGGCCGAGCTGCCGCTGTGCAAGCGGCCGATGGCCCGTCCGGCCGGGCGCAGGCCGTGGCCGCCGCGCGGCGGGACGGCGAGGCACCCGGCGAGCGCGGCCGACGCGGTGAGCGCGGCGGGCCCGGCGAGCGCGCCGGACCCGGTGAGCGCGGCCCAGGGCCGCATCCCGTCTCCGGGCCTCCCGCTCCCGGAGCGGGCCGGGGCCGCGGAGGCCGGATCGGGCCGTGCCGGTGGCGCCGGTGGTCCCGGTGCCGGGGGCGGGCGGCCCGGTTAGCGCGGCTGCGGCCGGGCCCGGGAGCCGACGCGGCTCGGCGGATCCCCGGGTTCGGGGGCCGAGGGCGGTGCCGAGGCTGCGATCATGGAGCCTCGACAGCGGCAGGCGGCAGGCGGCAGGCGGCAGGCGCAGGCGGCAGCGCGAGAGCGGCAGGGCGAGAGCGCGGAGCGGGGAGGGCCGGGACTGATGGCGGGCGAGGACACGGTGCGAGTACTGCTCGCCGACGACCAGGTGCTGGTCCGCGCGGGGCTGCGGGTGCTGGTCGACTCCGCCCCCGACCTGGAGGTGGTCGGCGAGGCCGCGACCGGCCGGGAGGCGGTCGAGCTGGCCCGCAGCGAGCGGGCCGACGTGGTCCTGATGGACATCCGGATGCCCGACCTGGACGGCCTGGAGGCCACCCGGCTGATCACCGCCGACGACGACCTGGCCGGTGTCCGCGTCCTGGTGCTGACCACCTTCGAGGTCAACGAGTACGTCTTCGAGGCGCTGCGGGCCGGCGCCAGCGGCTTCCTCGGCAAGGGCGCGGAGCCGGGCGAACTGCTGGACGCGATCCGGGTGGTGGCCCGCGGCGAGGCGCTGCTCTCGCCGTCCGCCACCAAGGGGCTGATCGCCCGCTTCCTCTCCCAGCCGGACCGGGCGCCGGTGCCCGCGCCCGAGCGGCTCTCCGTCCTCACCGAGCGGGAGCGGGAGATCGTCTCCATGGTGGCAACCGGGGCCAGCAACGACGAGATCGCCGAGCAGCTGGAGGTCAGCCCGCTCACCGTGAAGACGCACGTCAGCCGGGCGCTGCTGAAGCTCGGCGCCCGCGACCGGGCCCAACTGGTCGTACTGGCCTACGAAACCGGTCTGGTCACCCCCGGCGGAGGGGCCTGAGCTCGGCCGGATCCGGGCCTGACCTGGTATTCCCCAGGCGCGCCGGGCCGATGCGTGAGACAGCCCACAGGGACCCCCCTCCCAAGGAGCGCGGGGATCATGGCAGACTGGAAGCAGCACAACGACGTTTGCGCACTCCGGGGTCGGTGAAAGTCCGAACCGGCGGTTACAGTCCGCGACCCGGTGGCCTTCTCGGAGGCGACCGGTTGACCAGGTGGAATTCCTGGACCGACGGTTAAAGTCCGGATGGGAGGCAGTGCGCGGCAGGCGTCGTCGGGCGTGCGGTTCCGCGCGGCGCGCTGTTTCCCGGTCTTCCCGGGACGCGGTGGATCGTCGTCTCGTGCGGGCCCGTGCATTCCGTCGCCGTCGGCCTCAGCTCCCGTGAGCCCCGGATCCAGCGCATCGAGCGCGAGGAGGATTCGGTGGAGACGGTGGAGCAGAACCCCACCCCGGTCGGCCGGTACGCCCCGGCGATGCGCCGCGCCATCGAGCTCGCCGCGCGCGGACTCGGCCGCACCAGCCCCAATCCCATCGTCGGCAGCGTCATTCTGGACGCGGACGACAACCCCGTCGGTGAGGGCTGGCACCAGCGGGCCGGCGGCCCGCACGCCGAGATCAACGCCCTCGCCGAGGCCGGCGAGAAGGCCCGCGGCGGCACCGCCGTGGTCACCCTCGAACCCTGCAACCACACCGGGCGGACGGGCCCCTGCGCGCAGGCCCTGATCGAGGCCGGAGTGGCCCGCGTGGTCTACGCGGTCGGCGATCCGAACCAGGCCGCCGCCGGCGGCGCCGCCACCCTCCGCGCGGCCGGGGTCGAGGTGCACGCCGGCCTGCTGGCCGCAGAGGCGGCCGAGGCCAACGAGGCCTGGCTGACCGCGGTCCGCACCGAGCGCCCCTTCGTGATCTGGAAGTACGCCGCCACCCTGGACGGCCGCTCGGCCGCCGCGGACGGCACCAGCCGGTGGATCACCTCCCCGGAGTCCCGCGCCGACGTCCACCGGCTGCGCGACCAGGTGGACGCGGTCCTGGTCGGCTCCGGCACCGTCCTGGCCGACGACCCGCAGCTGACCGTCCGTCAGGTGCCCGGTGGCGCGGGGGAGATGGACCGCCAGCCGGTGCGGGTGGCGGTGGACACCCACGCGGTCACCCCGCCCGCGGCCCGGCTGCTGGACGGCGCCGCGACCACCCTGATCCTCACCGCGGAGGACGCCGACGCCTCCGCCCTCGCCCCGGCGGTCCAGGCCGGCCGGGCCGAGATCGTCGCCGTGCCGCGCTCCGCCGAGGGCCGGCCGGGGCTCGAACTCACCGCCGTCCTCGACGAGCTCTACCGCCGCGGGGTGCGCTCCGTGCTGCTGGAGGGCGGGCCCGGCCTGGCCGGGGCGTTCCTTGAGCGGCACCTGGTGGACAAGATCGTCGGCTATCTGGCCCCGGTCCTCCTCGGCGCCGGGCCCGCCGCCCTGGGAACCGCCGGAATCAGCACGATCGCCGACGCGTTGCGGCTGGACATCCGGGACGTCGAGCGGTTCGGGCCCGATCTGCGGATCACCGCGTACCCACCGAAGCCGCGGCCGAAGCCGAAGCCGAGACGGAGGCCGGAGCCCGGCGCCGGCGTTCGCACCGGCAGCACCGTTTCCACCGTCTTCCTGCCTGAGGAGAGCTGAGTGTTCACCGGAATCGTCGAAGAACTGGGCGAGGTCGTCCGGATCGAGGAGTTGGGCGACTCGGCACGGCTGCGGCTGCGCGGACCGAAGGTCGCGGAGGGGCTGCGGCACGGCGACTCCGTCGCGGTGAACGGCGTCTGCCTCACCGTGATCGAGGACGAGACCCAACTGGCGGCCCAGCCCGGGGAGTTCACCGCGGACGTGATGGCGGAGACGCTGAAGCGGTCCAGCCTGGGAGCGCTCGGCCCGGGGTCCCGGGTCAACCTGGAGCGGGCGATGGCGCTGGGCGAGCGGCTCGGCGGGCACATCGTCCAGGGCCACGTCGACGCCACCGGCACGCTGCTCTCCCGCGAGCACGCCGAGCAGTGGGACGTGCTGCGCTTCACACTGCCCGAGAGCATCGCCCGCTATGTCGTGGAGAAGGGCTCGATCGCGGTGGACGGGGTCTCGCTCACCGTGGTCGAGGCGGGACCGCGTGCGGACGACGGCTTCACCTTCACGGTCAGCCTGATCCCGACCACGCTTGCGGCCACCACCCTCGGCGCCCGGCAGCCCGGCGAGAGCGTCAACCTGGAGGTGGACGTGCTGGCCAAGCACGTCGAGCGGCTGCTGGCGGTGCGGTCGTGAGCGCCGGCCTCGGCGGGTTCGTCGCCGACCTCAACTCCCCGGCCTTCACCGCCTGGGGCGAGCCGGTCAAGTGGTCCGACATGGTGGGCAACCTCCTCGGTCTTGCCGCGCTGGCGTTCGGCTGGAAGCGCTCGATGTGGACCTGGCCGGTCCAGGTGCTCTCCGGCGTGGTGCTGGTCGCCGCGTACGCCTCGGCGCAGCTCAGCGGCGGGGTCGGCAAGCAGCTGATCGTCATCGTGGTCTCGGTCTGGGGCTGGTTCCAGTGGCAGCGCGGCCGGCGCGGCAGCGGCGACATCCGGGTCCGCTTCGCCACCTGGAAGGAGCGGCTCCTGCTGGCCGTCGGCACGGCCGCCGGGACCTGTGCGGTCGCCGGGCTCTTCCTGGCCTTCCCGAAGCTCTCCTGGGCCCCGTGGCCGGACGCCTACATCTTCGTGGGAACCCTGGCCGCGATGGTCGCCCAGGCCCGCGGCTGGGTGGAGTTCTGGTTCGCCTGGCTGGCCGTGGACCTGGTCGGCGTGCCGCTGGCCTTCACCAGCGGGCTGCCGTTCTCCGGGCTGGTCTACATCGTCTACTTCGCGCTGGTGCTGCTCGGCCTGCGGGCCTGGTGGAAGCGCAGCCGCATCCCCGCTCCGACCGCGGAGCCCGCACTGGAAGGAGCGCCGGCATGACCGACACCCAGGCCTCAGCAGCCGCCGAGGGGGACGAGCCCTACCGTCTGGACACCATCGAGCGGGCGGTCAAGGAGATCGCGGCCGGCCGTCCGGTGATCGTGGTCGACGACGCCGACCGGGAGAACGAGGGCGATCTGGTCTTCGCCGCCGAGCTGGCCACCCCGGAGCTGGTCGCGCTGATGATGACCGAGTGCCGCGGGCTGATCTGCGTACCGGTGCGCGGCGAGGACGCCGACCGGATGGAGCTGCCGCAGATGGTGGCGGAGAACACCGAGTCGATGCGGACCGCCTTCACCGTCTCGGTGGACGCCGCCGAGGGCGTCACCACCGGGATCTCGGCCGCCGACCGGGCGCACACCATCCGGTTGCTGGCCTCCGGCGACACCCGGCCGCGCGACCTCGTCCGGCCCGGCCACGTCTTCCCGCTGCGCGCCCGCGAGGGCGGCGTCCTGGTCCGGCCCGGCCACACCGAGGCCGGGGTCGACCTGGCCCGGATGGCCGGGCTCAGCCCGGCCGCCGCGATCTGCGAGATCGCCAACCCGGACGGCACCATGGCCCGGCTGCCCCGGCTGCTGGAGATCGCCCGCGAGCAGGACCTGGCGATCGTCTCCATCGCCGACCTGATCGCCCACCGCCGGCGCACCGAGAACACCGTGGAGCGGGTCGCCACCGTCCATCTGCCCACCGAGTACGGCACCTTCACCGCCATCGGCTACCGGGACACCGCCGACGGCGGGGAGCACCTGGCGCTGGTGGCCGGCGGGCTGGACGCCGAGGGGCGGCTGCTCGGCCGGTCCGGCGCGGAGTCGGCGGAATCGCCGCTGGTGCGGCTGCACTCCGAGTGCCTGACCGGCGACGTCCTCGGCTCCCAGCGCTGCGACTGCGGCCCGCAGCTGCACGCCGCCCTGGAGCGGATCGCCGAGGAGGGCGGGGTGCTGGTCTACCTCCGCGGCCACGAGGGCCGCGGGATCGGGCTGCTGCAGAAGCTCCAGGCGTACCAGCTGCAGGAGGAGGGCCGGGACACCGTCGACGCCAACCTCGACCTGGGGCTGCCCGCCGACGCCCGGGACTACGGCACCGGTGCGGCCGTCCTGGCCGACCTGGGGATCGACTCGGTCCGGCTGCTCACCAACAACCCGGACAAGGTCTCCGCCCTGGAGCGGTACGGCCTGGCGGTCGCCGGCCGCGAGCCGGTGCCGGTGCAGGCCGGCGAGCACAACCTCCGCTACCTGCTGACCAAGCGCGACCGGATGGGCCACGACCTGCCCTGGCTGGACGCGCTGGGGGCCGGCGGCGCGGCGTAGCCGACGCGTGGGACGGGCGCGGGAGAATCCCCCCGAACCGTCAGGAAACTGTACAGAGCGGTACCCAGTCAGAACCGAGAGGACCAATTCCGTGGCCGGTCAGGGAGCCCCCGAGCTCAGCGTGGAGAACTGCCAGAACCTGCGGGTGGCGGTGGTCGCCGCCCAGTGGCATCGGCCGGTGATGGACGGTCTGCTGGACGGCGCCCGGCGCGCCCTCTCCGCCCTCGGCATCGAGGACCCCACCGTGGTCCGGGTCCCGGGCAGCTTCGAACTCCCGGTCGCGGCGCAGGCGCTGGCCGCGCGCCGGTACGACGCGGTGATCGCCCTCGGCGTCGTCATCCGCGGCGGCACCCCGCACTTCGACTACGTGTGCCAGGCCGCCACCGACGGCCTGAGCCGGGTCGCGCTCGACTCCGGGGTCCCAATCGGGTTCGGCCTGCTCACCTGCGACGACGAGAAGCAGGCGCTGGACCGGGCGGGCCTCCCGGACTCCCACGAGGACAAGGGCAAGGAGGCCGTCGAGGCCGCCGTGGCCACCGCCGTCCTGCTGCGCGGGCTGGCCGAGCAGCGGTGAGCACGATCCTGCCCCGCGCGCCGCGCCTGGGAGAGAGGCCCGGGTGGCGGGCGGTTCACCGGCCGGCCACCCGGAGGCCGTAGGGTAGGGGCATCATGGCGCTCAAGACATTCGAGGAGCTCTTCGCCGAGCTCCAGCAGAAGGCCGCCGCCGGCGAGACCGGCTCCCGTACCGCGGAGCTGGTCGGCCTGGGCGTGCACGCGATCGGCAAGAAGGTGGTCGAAGAGGCCGCCGAGGTGTGGATGGCCGCCGAGCACGAGTCGGACGACCGCACCGCCGAGGAGATCTCCCAGTTGCTGTACCACCTCCAGGTGATGATGATCGCGCGCGGTCTCCGCCTGGAGGACGTCTACAAGCATCTGTGACCCCTGCTCCACCGATCGCTGACCGTCCCTCAGTTCCTCTTTCCCGAAAGGCACTTCCTCTCATGCTGCGCATCGCCGTCCCGAACAAGGGCTCGCTCTCGGTACCGGCGGCGGAGATGCTCCATGAGGCCGGCTACCGGCAGCGCAAGGACTCCAAGGAGCTGGTGCTGGTCGACCCGGAGAACCAGGTGGAGTTCTTCTTCCTGCGGCCCCGGGACATCGCCATCTACGTCGGCTCCGGCCGCCTTGACATCGGCATCACCGGCCGCGACCTGCTGCTGGACTCCGGGGCGGAGGCCGAGGAGATCCTCTCGCTCGGCTTCGCCCGCTCCACCTTCCGGTTCGCCGGCCCGCCCGCGGTCGCCGAGACGGTGAAGGACCTCTCCGGCCGCCGGATCGCCACCTCGTACACCGGCCTGGTCCGCAAGCACCTCGCCGAGCACGGCGTGGAGGCCGAGATCACCAAGCTGGACGGGGCCGTCGAGACCGCCGTGCAGCTCGGCGTCGCCGACGTGATCGCGGACGTGGTGGAGACCGGCACCAGCCTGCGGAACGCCGGGATGGAGGTCTTCGGCGAGCCGATCCTGGTCTCCGAGGCCGTGGTGGTGCGCCCGCTCGGCGCCGAGGACACCCCGCAGAGCGAGCAGTTCCTGCGCCGGCTGCAGGGCGTCCTGGTGGCCCGGCGGTACGTGATGATGGACTACAACGTCCGGGCCGAGAAGGTCGTCGAGGCCTCCTCGCTCACCCCCGGCCTGGACTCGCCGACGGTCTCCCCGCTGCATAGCGAGGGCTGGGTGGCGGTCCGCGCCATGGTGCTCCGGCACGAGGCGCAGAAGATCATGGACGACCTCTGGGCGATCGGCGCCCGGGCGATCCTGGTCACCGACATCCACGCCTGCCGGCTCTGAGATCCGGCGGAGGGTTCGGCGGCGCCGCCGGAGGAACGATAGAGGACGTGACCACCGACGTGGGGGAGCAGCACGGCACCGTGCCGGGTGCCCCGCGACTGCCTGTGACCTGGCAGCCGGGCCGGTCCCGGGCCGTCCTCTACGCCCTCGCCGTCCTCGACCTGAGCTTCTTCTCCTGGCTCGCCTCGGCGATGCCGGAGGACTGGAAGCTCAACGACCGCTTCGGGATAGCCGCCGTCGGGCTGCTTCTGGGCGGGCTGATGGCGGTGCTGGCCCGGCCCAAGGTGAAGGCCGACCGGAACGGGATCACCGTGGTCAACTTCGTCCGCACCCGGCGGCTGGAGTGGCCCGAGGTGCTGGGCGTCAACCTCCGCCTGGGCGACCCCTGGGCGGTGCTCGACCTCGCCGACGGCGGAACGGTCTCCGCCGTCGGCATCCAACCGGCCGGCGGGCGCGAGCAGGCCGCGCGCGCCGCCCGTGCGCTGCGCGCCTGCGCGGAGGTATACGGCACCGCCGCCGACCGCCGCTGAGCAGCCGGGGCGGCCCCCCGGGGGTCTCCCCAGGCGGGTGTCGTGACCCGGGCCACAGCCCCCATCAGGCATCCTTGTTCGAAGCGCCCGGCGTCGGGCGCCGCTTCCGCCCTCTACCGACCAGGAGAGTCGAACCCCTCCATGGACGACCCGTCCAGTAGTACCGCCATCCCGCAAGGGGTGGCCCGATGACCACCGCCCTGCTGCTTCTCGCGGCCCTCGCGCTGGTGCTCGCCAACGGCCTCTTCGTGGCCGCCGAATTCGCCCTCGTCACCGTCGAGCGGGGGGAGGTGGAGCGGGCCGCGAACGCCGGGGACCGGCGGTCCCGCTCGGTGCTCGCCGCCGTCCGCTCGCTCTCGTTCCAGCTCTCCGGCGCCCAGCTGGGCATCACCGTCACCTCGCTGGTGGTCGGCATGCTCGCCGAACCGGCGCTCTCCCGGCTGCTGGACGCCCCGCTGAAGGCCCTCGGGCTGCCCGCCGAGGCCCAGCACACCGTCGCGTACATCCTGGGCATGGTGCTGGCCAGCCTCTTCCAGATGGTGATCGGCGAGCTGGTGCCCAAGAACTGGGCGGTCTCCCGCCCGCTGCAGGTGGCCCGCGCGGTCGCAGGACCGCAGCGGCTCTTCTCCACCGTCTGCCGGCCGCTGATCGCCCTCCTCAACGGCAGCGCCAACCGGATCGTGCGGGCGATGGGGATGCGGCCGGCCGACGAGCTGGGCTCCGCGCGCAGCGCCGAGGAGCTGATCTCGCTGGCCCGGCACTCCGCCCAGGCCGGCGCCCTGGAGGAGGACACCGCGGACCTCTTCGTCCGCACCCTCGGCCTGGAGGGGCTCACCGCGCAGAGCGTGATGACCCCGCGGGTCGACGTGGTCGCCGTGCAGGACCGGGCCACCGCGGCCGACGTCCTCAACCTGGCCCGGGCCACCGGCCTCTCCCGCTTCCCGGTCTACCGGGAGGGCATCGACGAGATCACCGGCGTGGTCACCCTCAAGCAGGCGCTGGCGGTGCCGCGCGAGGAGCGCGGGGAGCGGCCGGTGACGCCGATAGCGGCCCCGCCGCTGCTGGTGCCGGAGAGCCTGCCGGCCGAGCGGCTGCTGGAGCGGCTGCGGCGGCGCCAGCCGATGGCCGTGGTCGTCGACGAGTACGGCGGCACCGCCGGGGTGGTCACCCTGGAGGACATCGTCGAGGAGATGGTCGGCTCGGTGCAGGACGAGCACGACCCGGAGGACCTGCCGGAGCTGCGCACCGTGGCCCCGGTGGACGGGCACCCGGCCTGGGACGCCGAGGGCGGCTGCCGGGTGGACCAGCTCGCGTCCATCGGCCTCCACGCCCCCGAGGGCCCGTACGAGACGGTCGCCGGTCTGGTCGCCGACCTCCTCGGCCGGCTGCCCGCGCCCGGCGAGAGTGCGGAGCTGCCCGGGTGGCGGCTGACCGTGCTGGACGTCGAGCGGCACCGGACCGAGCGGGTCCGGCTGGTGCGCACCGGCGCGCCGGAGGAGCCGGGGAGGCCGGCGAAGCCGGGGGAGGGCGCGCGATGAACGGTCTGCAGGTCTTCTTCGCGGTGCTGCTGCTGCTCGGCAACGGCTTCTTCGTGGGCGCGGAGTTCGCCCTGGTCTCGGTGCGGCGCTCGCAGATCGAGCCGCTGGCGGAGGGCGAGGACGACGGAAGCGTGGACGCGGCGACCGCCCGGCGGGCGCGTACCGTGCTCTACGCGCTGGAGAACCTTTCCCGGATGATGGCCGCGGCCCAACTCGGCATCACCGTCTGCTCGCTGCTGCTCGGCGCGGTCGCCGAGCCGGCCGTGTCGCATCTGCTGGAGCCGGTGTGGCGGGCGGTAGGGCTGCCGGGCGGCCTGGTGCACCCGTTCTCGTATCTGGTGGCGCTGCTGCTGGTGGTCGCCTTCCACATGGTGATCGGCGAGATGGTGCCCAAGAACATGGCGCTGGCCGCCCCGGAGAAGGCCGCGCTGCGGCTGGGCCCGGCACTGGCCGCGCTGGCCCGGGTGCTGCGGCCGGTCATCGCGGTCTGCAACGGCTCGGCCAACCTGGTGCTGCGGCTCTTCCGGGTGGAGCCCAAGGACGAGGTGGAGTCGGTCTTCAGCGCCGAGGAGCTGACCCTGCTGCTGCAGGACTCCCGGGAGGCCGGGCTGCTCCGGCCGGGCCAGCAGGAGCGGCTGGAGGACGCGCTGGAGCTGGGGCGGCGACCGGTCCGCGAGGTGGTGCTGCCGATGGACCGGCTGGTCGCGGTGGACGAGTCGGCGACGCCGAGGGACATCGAGCTGCTGGTCGCCAAGACCGGCTTCTCGCGGTACCCGGTGGTCGGCGGGGACGGCGTGGTCCGGGGATACGTCCACGTCAAGGACGTGCTGGAGATGGAGGCCGACGGCGGGCTGGACGCGCCGATCCGGCAGTCCGGCTGGCGCTCGCTGCTGACGCTGCCGGCGGGGCTGCCGCTGGACGACGCCCTCGGCGCGATGCGCCGGGCGGCGGCGCATCTGGCGGTCGTGGCGGACGGGGACGGCAGCGCGCTGGGCGTCGCCATGCTGGAGGACGTCCTGGAGGAGCTGGTGGGCGAGGTCCACGACCCGTCCCATCGCGCGGACGGGTAGCCGGCCGGCGCCCGGGTCGCGGGCCGGCTCAACGCCCGGCTCAACGCGGCAGCTCAACGGCCCAGCTCAACGGCCGCGCCGTCAGCCCCCGGAGGACGCCCGCGCCGCGCGGCGGGAGCGCAGGGCGGCGCGGAGGGCCGGGACGGCCGGCCCCGCCGCGGCGGTCAACTCGGCGAGCCTCGCCTTGTGGGCGCGGCGTTCGCGTCCCGGCAGGATCGACCGGACGTCGCCCGCCGCGGCCAGCGCCAGCAGCGCGCCCGCCTCCTCGGAGGACCCCTCCAGCGTCGCCGCGGCCTGCGCTCGCAGCGCCTCCACGACCGACTCGTCCGCCGGCGTCGGGGAGAGGTACGGGATCAGCCCGAGGAACCGCCGCTCCTCCAGCTCGATCACGCCCCGTTCGGCGAGGGCGTCGCGCACCGTGCGCGACTCGCGCCCGCGCGCCCGGCCCACCCAGCGCCGCCAGCTCCGGCCGCGGGAGTCCGCGAGGGACTCCAGCACCCGCGCCAGGTACGGGTCCAGGGAGGCCGGCGCCGCCGCGCCGGTCGGCGCCGGGCAGCCGTCCCGGTCCTCGACCAGGCCGCGCTGGAGGAGATCGGTGAGCGCGGCGGCGCGCAGCACCAGGGCGAAGTCGCTGCCCCGGCGCCGGGCCAGCAGGTAGAGGCGGTCGGGCAGGCTGAGCCCGGAGAGTGTCCGCTCGGAACGGCTCATGGTTCCTCGTCCTCCGATGGTGAGTCGGTCTTGCGGGGCCGGCCCCGGCGCGGGATCCGGCCGGCCTCCTTGGGCATCCGGCCGGCGTCCGCGAGGGCGCGGCGCAGGACGAACTCGATCTGGGCGTTGGTGCTGCGCAGCTCGTCCGCCGCCCAGCGGGCGAGCGCGTCGTGGACGGCGGGGTCGAGCCGCAGCAGTACCTTTTTGCGCTCGGCCGTCACTGGTACAGCGACCCGGTGTTGACCACCGGCTGGGTCCCCCGGTCCCCGCACAGGACGACCAGCAGGTTGCTGACCATCGCGGCCTTGCGCTCCTCGTCGAGTTCGACGATGTCCTGCTCGGAGAGCCTGGCCAGGGCCAGCTCGACCATCCCGACGGCGCCTTCGACGATCCGCCGGCGGGCGGCCACCACCGCGCCGGCCTGCTGCCGCTGCAGCATGACCTGGGCGATCTCCGGCGCGTAGGAGAGCCGGGTGATCCGGGACTCGACGATGGTGACGCCGGCCGCGGTGACCCGGGCGCCGATCTCCTGCGCGAGCAGCGCGGTGATCTCCTCGCCGCTGTCCCGCAGGGAACGCGCACCGGTCTCCCGGGCGTCGTACGGGAAGGAGTTGGCGATGTGCCGGACGGCGGTCTCGCACTGGATCGCGACGAACTTGCGGTAGTCGTCGACCTCGAAGACCGCCTGCGCGGTGTCCTCGACCTGCCAGACCACGACGGCGGCGATCTCGATCGGGTTGCCGTCGGAGTCGTTGACCTTGGAGGTCTCGGTCTCCAGGTTGCGGATCCGGGTGGACACCGTGCGGCGGGTGGTGAAGGGGTTGACCCAGGTCAGCCCGGGCTTGCGGAGGGTGCCGCGGTAGCGGCCGAGCAGCTGGACGACGCGGGCCTGGCCGGGCGCGACGATGGTGAGCCCGCGCAGGGAGAAGAAGCCGATGATCGCCACCACGAGGCCGGCGGCGGCCGTTCCCGGGCCGGTGGCGGTCGCCACCAGGGCGGCGCCGGCGCCCAGCAGTACCAGGCAGACCAGCAGCATCAGCAGACCGGGCGCCCCGGACATCCGGCGCTCGGTCACGCGGGGCTTGGGGAGCTGGGGCAGTGCGCCCGTGGGGTCGGTGGGGGTCATCGCTGGGCTCCTTGCTCCGGATTGTGTTGTCTCCAACCTAGCATAGTGATATCACTTTTCCCTGGAGGTGCGATGCGATGAGTGAACGTGTGCTGGAGGTCGACCGGCTCTCCAAGCGTTTCGGCGCGGTCCAGGCGCTGGACGGGATGGCCTTCGACGTCCGGGCGGGGGAGCTGTTCGGCTTCGTCGGCAGCAACGGGGCAGGGAAGACCACCACGATGCGGATCATGCTCGGCGTCCTCGCCCCGGACGCGGGCGAGGTCCGCTGGGACGGGCGGCCGCTGGACGAGGCCGCGCGGGCCAGGATCGGCTATATGCCGGAGGAGCGCGGGCTCTATCCCCGGATGCGGGTGGGCGAGCAGCTGGAGTACCTGGCCCGGATCCACGGTTTCGGCCGGGCCGCCGCCGCCCGGGCCGCCGAGGAGTGGACGGAGCGGCTCGGGGTCGCCGCAAGACGCGGCGACGAGGTGCAGAAGCTCAGCCTGGGCAACCAGCAGCGGGTGCAGCTGGCCGCGGCGCTGGTGCACGACCCCGAGGTGCTGGTGCTGGACGAGCCCTTCTCCGGGCTCGACCCGGTGGCGGTGGACGTGCTGGCCGAGGTGCTGCGGGAGCGGGCGCGGGCCGGTGCGCCGGTGATCTTCTCCAGTCATCAGCTGGAGCTGGTGGAGCGGCTCTGCGACCGGGTCGGGATCGTCCGGGCCGGGCGGATGGTCGCCTGCGGGCCGGTGGGTGAGCTGCGCTCGGAGGCAGGGGAGCGGTTGCTGGTCGACGCCCCGGAGGCGCCGGCCGGCTGGGCCGCCGGGCTGCCCGGGGTGACGGTGCTGGAGGAGGAGGCCGGGCGGACGCTGCTCGAACTGGCGCCGGGCGCGGACGACCAGGCGGTGCTGAAGGCCGCCCTGGGGACCGGCCCGGTACGGGAGTTCGCCCGGCACCGGCCGGGCCTCGCGGAACTCTTCCGGCATGTGGTCGCCGAGGGCGGCGGGGTCGCCGGGGCGACGGGGCTGCGGCGGGTGCGGCGGGTGCGGCGGGTGCGGAACGACAGGAGGTCGGACGGTGAGCGCGGGACACACGGGAAGCGCGGGCGGGGCGGTCGGCGCGGGTAGCGCGGGTAGCGCGGGTAGCGCGCCGGTACTGCGGGCGATCGGTCTGGTGGCCGGGCGCGAGCTGCGGGTGCGGCTGCGCTCCCGCGGGTTCCGGATCACCCTGGTGATCCTGGTGATCGCGGTGGTCGGCCTCTCCGTCGTGCTGCACCTGGTGAAGGGCGGCACACCGACCCGCACGGTCGGGCTGCTGCGGGCGGACGCCGGGCTCTCCGCGCCGATCCGGGCTGCCGGGACGGCCGCTGGAGAGAAGGTGACGACCCGTCAGTTCTCGGACCGCACGCAGGCGCTGGCGCAGGTGCGCTCGGGCGGCCTGTCCGCGTTCGTGGAGTCCTCGCCGGGCGGGCTCGCGGTGACCGTCGACCGCCAGATGGACGGCACCCTGCGCGGGGCGCTCGGCGGCGTGGCCCGGGAGCTGGTGCTGGACCGGCAGATCACCGCGCTGGGCGGCGATCCGGCGAAGGTGGCCGCGGCCGCGGGGGCGGCGAACGTCCAGGTGGACGTGTTGCGCCCGCGCGGGGGCGCCAACACCCAGCGACTGGTCCTCGGGATCGTCGCCGGTCTGCTCCTCTACGGCTCGTTCATGATGGCCGGGCCGATGATCGCCCAGGGGGTGGTCGAGGAGAAGAACAGCCGGGTGGTCGAACTGCTGCTGGCCACCATGCGGCCGGCCCGGCTGATGGTCGGCAAGGTGCTGGGGATCGGTGCGCTGGGGCTGCTGCAGCTGGTGGTGGTCGGGGGAGCGGGGCTGGCGGCCGCCGAGTCCACCGGCACGCTGACGCTGCCGCTGGGCAGCTCGCTGGGGACGCTGGGCTGGTGCCTGGTCTGGTTCCTGGCGGGGTTCGCGCTGTACTCGCTGCTGTTCGCCGCGGCGGGGGCGCTGGTCTCCCGGCAGGAGGATCTGGGCGGAGTCCAGTTCCCGGTGATCATGCCGATCATCGCGGCCTGGGTGATCGGGATCTCGGTGTTGCCGAGCAATCCCGACAACGGGGGCGTGGCGGCGCTGTCGATCGTGCCGTTCTTCTCACCGGTGCTGATGCCGATGCGCTTGGCGCTTGGGCCGGTGCCGGGGTGGCAGATCGCGCTCTCGCTGGCGCTGACGCTGGGGCTGGCGGCCGCGATGGTGCGGTTGGCCGCGCGGGTCTACCGCAACTCGGTGCTCCGCAGCGGGGCGCGCGTCTCCTGGCGCGAGGCGCTGGCGCACGGCGCGTAGGCCGTGCGCTGCCGCGCTCGGCGGCCGCCGCCGGGCGGGCGCGGGGCCTTGGCGGGTTGGTCGCCGCGGCTCCCCTGCGGTCGCCCCGCCCCCGTCTCGCGCCCGCGGCGCTGAGCCGGGGGCCGTCGGCGCTAGCTCCCGGGGGTGGTGTCGCCGCGGTTGGCGATCAGTTCTCCGTAGGCCTGGACGACGTCCGGGAGGCGGAGGGTGGCCAGGTCCTCGCGGTCGGGGAGGGACGGGAGCGCGCTCAGCCGGAGGTCCCGGTAGGCGCAGGACTTCTCGTAGAGGGTGCGGATGAAGCGGCCGTTGCCGAGGTCGTCTATCCAGCCCTCGCCGACCACATGGCGGCAGATGGACTCCAGCTCCTCCTGCGCGTCCGGGTCCCAGCGGTCGCCGTCCCGGCCGGCCAGCGAGGCGCCTATCGCGGAGAGCTCGCTCGGCCGGTACGAGGGGAAGTCCACCCGGGTGGTGAAGCGGGAGTTCAGGCCGGGGTTGGAGAGGAGGAGGCGGCTCATCCCCTCCGGGTAGCCGGCCAGGATGATGACCAGCCGGTCGCGGTTGTCCTCCGCCCGCTTCAGCAGCACCTGCAGCGCCTCGTCGCCGTACGCGTCGCCCTTGCTGTAGCCGGAGTTGGCGAGGGAGTACGCCTCGTCGATGAAGAGGACGCCGTCCAGCGCGGAGTCGATCAGCTCGTTCGCCTTGACGGCGGTCTGCCCGAGGAACTCCCCGACCAGGTCGGCCCGTTGGGCCTCGACCAGATGGTCCCCGGAGAGGAGGCCGAGGGCGTGGAAGACCCGTCCGAGGATCCGGGCCACCGTGGTCTTGCCGGTTCCGGACGGGCCGGAGAAGACGAAGTGCCGTTTCGGCGGTTGCACCGGCAGACCCTGGTCCGCGCGCAGCCTGGCCATCCGCAACTGCGCGGACAGCGCCCGGACCTGACGTTTCACCGGCTCCATCCCGACCATGCCCTCGAGCTCGGCCAGCACCGCGTCCAGGTATGCCCGGTCGGGGCGGCGACCGGCGGTGCGGCCGTCGCCGACGTCCTCCTCGGCGAAGTCCGATCCGGCGGTCGTCGGGCCGACCGGCAGCAGGGGGGCCGGCAGGTCGGTGTCGCCTGACCCGCCGGCGCCGCCGGAGCCGTCCGGGCCCTGCCAGGGCCAGGGCGCCAGCGGGTAGCCGGTGCCGGTGCCGGTGCGGTCGGCGCGGTCACCGCGGTCGGCGGGGCCGCCGTCCAGCACGGCGTCCACCGCGTCCGCCAGGTCGCCGGGGCCGCCGAAGTCGCTGAGGTCGACGGCGCCCGCCGGATCGTCCCCGCCGAAGTCGGAGCCGGGCCCGGAGCCGGTGCCGGAGCCGGAAGCGGCGTAGTCGGGGCCTTCGTCCGGTTCGGCCCCGCCCGGCTCGCAGAGGTCGGCGTCGGCCGGGCCGGCGCTTCCGGACTCGCCCGCCTCCAGCGCGTCCACCTGCGGCTCGTACGGGGAGTCCAGCAGCGAGTCGAAGCCTCCGGATCCTCCGCCCCCGCCCGAACTCCCGGGCCCGGCGGCGTGCTTGGGCCGCGGCAGCCGACTGGCCGCGCCCGTCGCGCCGGCGGCGCCGTCCGCGCCCGCCGCCTGGTCGAGCAGCTCGGGGTCGGCGCCGTCCTCGGCGGTGATCGCGGCCAGCCGGGCCGCGGTGTCCATGAACGCCGGATCGACCCGGTGCACCGCGCGGTAGAGGGAGAGCGCGGCCGCGCTGCGTCCGCCGCCCTCGTAGGCGCGGCCGAGCCAGTAGCGGAGCTCCTTGCGCTGCGGCTGCTCCGAGCGGCAGCGCGCGAGCGAGGCGGCGAGCGGCAGCTCGGCCTGCCCCCACATGTCGAGGCGCACCCGCGCCATGCCGTTGAAGAGTCCCGCCTCGATGCCCAGCAGAGCGTCGTCGAGCAGCCCGTCGGTGTCCCGGATCAGCTGCTCCCAGTCCTTGACCAGATACGAGCGGCAGGCGTGCAGAAACCGGACGGCCGGGTCCCGTTCCGGGGCCGGGCACTGGGTCAACGCCCGGTCCAGATCGGCGAGATGGCGGCCGTCCAGCCAGTGCGAGGCGTGCGCGAGCGCGAGGTCCCGTTCGTTCTCCAGCACCGGCTGCACCCACCAGCCCAGCCAGTACCAGGAGCTGAGCGGCCGGCGGTGCCGGCGGCGCTGCTCGCCGAACCGCTCGCGGTGCCGGTACATCGCCAGCAGCGCGGTCGCGGCCTCGGAGCGGAGGGCGTGGAGACCCAGCCAGGCGTCGGCCATCCCGGGGTCGTGGCCCACCGCGGCCCGGAACTCCTCCTCGGCGCGGCCGTAGGCGCCGGCCGCGTAGGCGTCCATGGCGCGCAACCAGGCCCTGTCGGCCAGGTGCCTGGACCGCCGTCCGCCGTCCTCACCAGCCACTCGCACCGCCCCCCGCCCTGTGCTCCGGCCGCAGCCCGTGATTCAGGCAGTCGCGGCCCGGGTGGCCCGGGTACCCGTGCATCTGCCCCGTCCCTCGCGGTCGCTCGCACCGCTCGCCGCTACCGGCTGCGGTTCAGCTGGTACAGCTGCGTTCCCCTCGGCATCGTACCTGTGGCGCGCTGATCCGGAAGTGTTCCGGGGGTACCAGGACCGCCGTCGGCCGGACCTGACGGGATCAAGTACCCTGCGGGGCACGGAATGTGACGGAGCGTATTCGAGCGGCCCCGATCCGGCAGCGAAAAAGGACGCAGGCTCCGGTCACGGGGGAACGACCGGAGCCTGCGTGCTGTGGGCGGCGGGATCTCCGATCCACGCCGCGTGATGAACGTAGTTCCTGCCCAGGGCGGCGGTCAAGCCGCTTGGCGAAGCCCGTGCGCAGGCTGCGGACCCATTCGGATACGTGCAGTTGGGAGAGGTGCCGCAGGGCCTGTCGCGGTGCGACGCCGGCGGCGGCCATCACGCTCCGTGGCGGATCGTGCGGTCAGCGGGAGGGGTCGCGAGGGGACCGCGCGGGCGCCCCCATGGGGCGCGGGGGACGGGTGTGGATCTCCCCGGTGGTCCCGTCGACCACGATCCCGGCGTACTCGCGACTGGGGTCGGCGGCGAAGTGAGCAGCCTCCTCGGCGATCCAGCAATGCCAGAATTCGGCCAACTCCGGTCCGTCCCGGGCCTCTCCGCGGGCATGGGCGGCCTCCGCGGAGCCCGCCTCGGCCCAACCGCCGGGTACGTCGGTCTCGCCAGGGTCGTCAGAGACGTCGGGGGCGTCAGAGACGTCAGGCTCGTCAGGGACCGCAGGGTCATCGGCGCCACGGGCGTCACCCGGGGCGCGGGCGTCGCCCGAGGCAGCGGGGTCATCCGGGGCCCCCGGGGCATCCGGTGCGGCCGCGCCCTCCGGGCGCCCCGCGCCGGGGGCGCCGTCCACCCGCATCCAGACCAGCTCCGCCAGATACGGCCGCAGCCGCCGCCGGCCCGCCCCCACCCCCTCCACCAGGACCACGGGCGCCGCCGGCACCTCCACTTCCCCGGCGAACCGGCGGGCGACCCAGTCGTAGGCCGGGAAGCGGGCGGTCCGGCCGGCCGCCAGCGGGTCGAGCAGCAGTTCGGTGAGGCGGTCGGTCCAGCCGAAGAAGTCCTCGTGGGTGGCGAAGTCGTCCAGGTGAACCACCGGCGCGCCGCCGAGCTCCGCGGCCAGCCGGGCGGCGAAGGTGGTCTTGCCGGAGCCGGCGAAGCCGTCCACGCCGACCAGCCGGGTCTGCCCGCAGGAGGGGGCCAGCCCGCGCAACCGCCCGGCCAGCTCGGCGATTCGGCACCGGGCGGCGGGGCCGGCGGTGGGGCTGCTGCTGTCCATGCGGCGACCTCGGCGGCGGGCAGGTTGGGTGTCGGCCCATCCTGCCTGGTCGGAGCCGTGCGCTGCATCCCGGGCGGGATGCCGGCGGTGGTACGAGAGGCAGGAGGCGACCCACGCCATGAGCACGACCGCGCGCGCGACGGTGGACCGGCAGCTGCCCACCGAGGAGGCCGCAGAGCTGCTCGCCCTCACCCGCGAACTCGCCGACCGGGAACTGCGGCCGCGCGCGGCCGCGTGCGAGGCCGAGGGGAGGTTCCCCCGGGAGGTCTTCCGCACCCTCGGCCGCTCCGGGCTGCTCGGCCTTCCGTACCCGGCCGAGTACGGCGGCGGCGAGCAGCCCTACGAGGTCTACCTCCAGGTGCTGGAGGAGCTGGCGTCGGCCTGGCTGACCGTGGCGATGGGGATCAGCGTCCACACCCTCTCCTGCCACGCGCCGGCCGTCTTCGGCTCCGCGGAGCAGAGGCGCCGCTGGCTGCCGGAGATGCTCGGGGGAGAGCTGCTGGGCGCCTACTGCCTCTCCGAGCCGCAGTCCGGCTCGGACGCCGCCGCCCTGCGGACCCGCGCGGTCCTCGACCCGCGGGCGGGGGAGGGCGGCGAGTACACCGTCGAGGGCACCAAGGCCTGGATCACCCACGGCGGCCGGGCGGACTTCTACACCGCCCTGGTCCGTACCGCGGACACCGGCTCGCACGGCATCACCGCGCTGCTGATCCCGGGCGACGCCCCCGGGCTCACCGCCGCGGCCCCCGAGCGCAAGATGGGCCTCAGCGGCTCGCCCACCGCCCAGCTGCACTTCGACGGCGTCCGGGTGCCGGCCGAGCGCCGGATCGGGGCGGAGGGCCAGGGCTTCCCGATCGCCCTGGCGGCCCTCGACTCGGGCCGGCTCGGCATCGCCGCCTGCGCGGTCGGCCTGGCCCGGGCCGCGGTCGAGTACGCCGCCGGATACGCCCGGGAGCGCGAGCAGTTCGGCCATCCGATCGCCCGCCACCAGGGCGTCTCCTTCCTCCTCGCGGACATGGCCACCGCGGTGGAGGCGGGGCGCTCCCTCTACCTGGCCGCCGCCCGGCGCCGGGACTCCGGGCGGCCCTTCGGCAAGGAGGCGGCCATGGCCAAGCTGTTCTGCACGGACGCGGCGATGCGGCTGACCACGGACGCCGTCCAGGTGCTCGGCGGATACGGCTACACCGCCGACCACCCGGTGGAGCGCTGGATGCGGGAGGCCAAGGCGCTGCAGATCGTGGAGGGCACCAACCAGGTGCAGCGGATGGTGATCGGCCGGCATCTCCTCCGCCCGGAAGATATCCGATGAATCGAGGGGCATGCTGTCGTCGTCAGCGACTCTCAATGGCTCTTGTGGTAAGTCTTCTTGACGACCCGTCATATTGATCCTACGTTTCCAGCATGTTGAAGCGTACGCGCTCACGAATATCGCTCGCGGCGGCCTCCGCGCTGGCCGCCGCGGCCGCTCTCCTCGGCGGCACCGCGGCCACCGCGGCCACCGCCGCCACTGCCACCGCTGCCACCACCGCCACCGCCGCCACGCCCGGCGGCAGCGACGTCTGGGTCGCCCCCGACGGCAGCGACCGGGCCCCCGGCACGGCCGCCCGCCCGGTGGAGACCCTGGCCCGCGCCCAGCAGCTGGTCCGGGCCCGCGACCGGGACCTCGCCGCCGACCTGACGGTCCATCTGGCCCCCGGCACCTACCGCCTGTCCTCCGCCCTCCAGCTGACCGGCGCCGACTCCGGCTCCAACGGCCACAAGGTGGTCTGGCAGGGCTCCGGGGCCACCGTGCTGAGCGGCGGCAGCCGGGTCACCGGCTGGTCGCCGGTGGCCGGCCGGCCGGGCGTATGGTCCGCCAAGGCGCCGGCCGGGCTGCGGAACACCCGCCAGCTCTATGTGGACGGCGTCCGCGCCGACCGCACCAGCGGCACCGTCCCGGTCTCCCTCACCCAGACCGCCACCGGCTACACGGCCTCCTCCGACCTCCTCGCGCACTGGCACGACCCCGCCGACATCGAGTTCGTCTACACCGGCGGCGCCAAGGTCTTCAACGACCAGGTGGAGGGGCTCGGCGGCTGGACCGAGCCGCGCTGCCCGATCGCCTCGGTCAGCGGCACCACCATCACCATGGCCCAGCCCTGCTGGAACAACTCGACCAGGCGCGTGGTCTTCCCGGACAACCCCGGCCGGACGGTCGACATGGTCGGCCCGGGCACCCTCTCCAACGGCGCCACCCCGTCCGCCGTCGAGAACGCCTACGAACTGCTGAACAAGCCGGGGGAGTGGTACTTCGACCGCGCCGCCCACCGGATCTACTACTACGCGCCCAGGTCGGGGCCCGGCCGGAACCCGAACGGTTCGGATATCGAGGCCGCCCGCCTCCAGCAGCTGGTCACCGGCAGCGGAGCGCACGACCTCGCCTTCCGGGGGCTCCGCTTCGAGTACGCCACCTGGCTCCAGCCCTCCAGCCCCGAGGGCTTCTCGGAGATCCAGGGCGGCTACACGATCACCGGCGACACCGGCTACGCCACCGAGGGCCTGTGCGGCTACGCCCCCGGCGGCAGCTGCCCGTACGGCGCCTGGACCAAGGAGCCCGGCAACGTCTCCTTCCAGCATGCCCAGCGGGTCGAGTTCAGCGGCGACGTCTTCACCCACCTCGGCGCCGCCGGCCTCGAACTCGGCGACGGGGCACAGGAATCGGTGGTCCACGACTCCGTCTTCACCGACATCTCCGGCAACGGGATCGAGCTCGGCGGCGTCGACGCGACCGACCCGGCGGACCCCGCCCACCGCACCCAGGACAACCAGGTCACCGACGACCACCTGTACGCGCTGCCGGTCGAGTACCACGGCGGCGTCGGCATCATCAACGGCTACAGCGTCCACGACGTGATCGCGCACAACCAGATCGACCACACCGCGTACTCGGCGATCTCGATGGGCTGGGGCGGCTGGCCGGACAAGATCGGGCAGCCGGCGACGGCCAACTACTCCCACGACAACCAGGTCGCGCAGAACCTGATCCACGACCACATGCAGACCCTGGACGACGGCGGCGGGATCTACACCCAGGGCCTGACCGGCAGTTCGATGGCCACCGGCGAGAAGGTCACCGGCAACCTCGTCCACGACCAGTACGGCTTCGGCAAGGCCGTCTACACCGACAACGGCTGCACCTACGAGACGATCAGCGGCAACGTGATGTACGGGGTCAGCTATGCCGACGTGGGCTCCACCCACACCGACTACCGGGACGCCCTCGGTGACAAGGACCCGACGCTGATCTCCGGCAACTGGTGGGAGCAGGGCGACGCGGACGGCACCAGCAAGGGCGTGGTCACCCAGGGGAACCATCTGATCGCCTCGCCCGACGAGGTCCCCGCCGACGTCACCGCGGCGGCCGGGATCGAGCCGGCCGACCGGTGGGTGCTGGGGGTGCGGACGACCGACGTCCCGTCGACTCCCGCCGCACCCATGCGGGTCGGCACCTTCGCCGCGGAGCACGCGGTCTACGCCACCTGGAACCCGACCTACCAGGACAACGGCTCTCCGGTGACGGCCTACGAGGTGACGGCGACCCCGGTGGGCGGCGGCGGCGCGCTCCACGCGGAGGTCCCCGCGGCCGACTTCGCCCGCACGGCCTACGCCGAGCTGGGCGGGGCGGCGGACGGTACGGCGTACACCGTGACGGTGGCGGCGCGGAACGCGGCCGGCGACTCCCCGGAGTCGCTGCCGTCCGCGCCGGTGACCCCCGGGCCTGGGACGGGCGCGCTACCGGGCGCCGTGACCGGCGTCTCGGCGAAGGCCTCCGCCTCGGCGGTCAGCCTCCACTGGTCCGGTCCGGCGAGCACGGGGGACACCCCCGTCATCGGGTACCGGGTGACCGTCTCGGACGGCCGCGTGCTGACGCTGACCGGCCGCGACGTCCTGACCACCCAGCCGGCGAACCACGCGATGCTCCGCGTGGTGGGCGGACTGCGGCCGGCGACCGCCTACACCTTCACGATCGCCGCCATCACCGGAACGGGCACCGGCGCGCCGACGAGCGTCCAGGCGACGACGGCTTCCTGACGGCACGGCAACCGGCGTCAACCCCGCTTCCCTGGGTGCCGCACCGCAGGCGCGACACCCGGGGGAGTCGGGAACGCGTCCTCAGCCCGCGTGCGAGAACGGCTGCCGGCGCCAGTCCAGCTCCGCCGGCAGGCGCAGCAGCGCGGCCAACTCGCTGGCGCCGTCGCGCGGTTCGCCGTCGAGGCGGACGGCGTCCGCGACTCCGCGGCCGGAGCCGTCGCAGACGTCCGAGGAGAACGGGCTCCAGGCGGTCGGCAGCAGGGCGTGCTGCGGCAGCCGCTCCTCGTCGCCCAGCAGGGCGATCGGGCGGTCGCACTCGGGGCAGCGCACCCGGTGGATCTCCCAGTTCTCGGCGTCGCCCGGGTCACTTCCCGGGAACCAGTCGTCGGTGCCCTCCCACTCGGCGGTCGTGGAATCCTCGGCCACGGCCGCGCCAATGCGCTCGTCAACTGCGGGCATCTGCTTCCCCCAACAAATGATCAGGGCCAGGGCGACGGTGTGCCGGCCGGTGACGGTTCGTCAAGCCCCAATTGACGAGCCGGATATCGCGGATCGCTGACCGATCGTGCAGTGATCGCAGGCCGACCGTAGCGAGAGCTTCCCGCCCACGGCATCCGATAATCCTGCGCGGCTCCCGATAGCCATCCATCGCCTGTGGCCTTGGTCACACCGGGATCACATCGGGGTCGCGCCGAGATCGCGCCGGGGTCCCGTCGAGGCCGCCGCGGGGTCGCGTCGAGGTGTGGTGCGAGCAGGGGCGGACGCGCCCGAAGCCCGGCGCGCCGAGCGCGGCGGCCGCGCGGCCCAGTAGGGTCACGCGGGTGGAGGAACTCGATCGGCAGATCGTCCGGCTGCTCGTCGCGGACGGACGGATGAGCTACACCGACCTGGGCAAGGCGACCGGCCTGTCCACCTCGGCGGTGCACCAGCGGGTGCGCCGCCTGGAGCAGCGCGGCGTCATCCGCGGCTACGCCGCCGTCGTCGACCCCGAGGCGGTGGCCCTGCCGTTGACCGCGTTCATCTCGGTCAAACCGTTCGACCCCAGCGCCCCCGACGACGTCCCCGAGCGGCTCGCCCCGCTGGACGAGATCGAGGCCTGCCACAGCGTCGCCGGCGACGAGAACTACATCCTCAAGGTCCGCGTGGCCGGCCCCGGCGACCTGGAGAACCTCCTCGCCCGGATCCGCTCCGCGGCCGGCGTCTCCACCCGGACCACCGTGGTCCTCTCCACTCCCTACGAGGCCCGGCCCCCGCGTCTCTGACCCGGCCGGCGGCCCGCCACACTGGAGTACATGAACCACCCAACCGTGCTCCTCCGCGGCGGCAGCGTGTACAGCCCCGCCGACCCCTTCGCCACCGCCATGCTGGTGGAGAACGGGACGGTCGCCTGGGTCGGCGGCGAGACCGCCGCGGACAGCTACGCGCAGGCCGCCGAGGAGGTCGTCGACCTGGCAGGCGCACTGGTCACCCCGGCCTTCGTGGACGCCCATGTGCACGCCACCGCCACCGGCCTCGCGCTCACCGGCCTCGACCTCACCGGCTGCCCCTCCCTCGCCGAGGCCCTCCACCGGATCGAGCAGTACGCCAAGCAGCAGCGCGCGGAGGCCGCCTCCGCCGGCTCCTCCGGGGTGGTCTTCGGCCACGGCTGGGACGAGAGCGGCTGGCCCGAGGGCCGGGCGCCCAGCACCGAGGAGCTGGACGCCGCGGTCGGCGGCGCCGCCGCGTACCTCTCACGGACCGACGTCCACTCGGCGATCGCCTCCACCGCCCTCCGCGCCCTGGCCGCCCCCGAGCTCGCCGGCGCCGCCGGATACCACCCCGAGCGCCCGCTGAGCCGGGACGCCCACCACGCGGTCCGCCGGGCCGCGCTGGCCCATCTGACGCCGGAGCAGCGCGCCGACGCCCAGCGGGCCACCCTCCGCCGGGCCGCCTCGCTGGGCATCGGCACCCTCCACGAGTGCGCCGGCCCGGACATCTCCTCCCCGGAGGACCTCCGCCAGCTGATCGACGCCGCCGCGGCCGGCTGCACCCCCCGAGTGGTCGGCTACTGGGGGGAGGCAGGACCGGCCGGCATCGAGACCGCCCGCCGGCTCGGCGCCTTCGGCGTCGGCGGCGACCTCTTCGTGGACGGTGCCCTCGGCTCGCACACCGCCTGCCTCCGCGCCCCCTACGCGGACGCCCCGGAGGCCGAGGGCGCCCGCTACCTCACCGCTGAGGAGGTCGCCGAGCACGTCGCCGCCTGCACCGAGGCCGGCCTCCAGGCGGGCTTCCACGCCATCGGCGACGCCGCCCTCGACGCGCTGGTCCAGGGCGTCCGGGCGGCGTCGGAGCGGGTCGGCGCGGCCCGGGTGCGGGCGCTGCGGCACCGCGTCGAGCACGCCGAGCTGCTGGACGAGCGGCTGATCGCCGAGTTCGCCGAGCTCGGCCTCACCGCCTCGGTGCAGCCCGGCTTCGACGCCGCCTGGGGCGGGCCCGACGGGATGTACGCGGCCCGGCTCGGGCGGGAGCGCGCGGCCGCCCTCAACCCGTTCGCCGCCCTCGCCCGCTCCGGCGTCCCGCTGGCGCTGGGCTCCGACGCGCCGGTCACCCCCCTCGACCCGTGGGGCGCCGTCCGGGCCGCCGCCTTCCACCGCACCCCGGAGCACCGGATCTCGGTGCGCGGCGCCTTCACCGCCCACACCCGCGGCGGCTGGCGGGCGATCGGCCGGGACGACGCGGGCGTGCTGGTCCCCGGCGCGCCGGCGGACTACGCCGTGTGGGAGTCCACCGAGCTGGTGGTGCAGGCCCCGGACGAGCGGGTGGCCAACTGGTCCACCGACCCGCGCTCCGGCACCCCCGGCCTGCCGGACCTGACGCCGGGCCGGGAACTGCCCCGCTGTCTGGCCACCGCGGTGGCCGGCGTGCTGATCCACCAGGCCGCCGACGGCCCCGGCGGGCAGGACTGATCGAGTGCGGGCCGGGCGGGTGAGGCTGGCCGCGCGTACCGCCGAACGACGTGCGTACGGCCTGTCGCGGCCGCCCCGGTAGCACCCGTCTGACCTGCACGTTCCTGACGTTTGCACAGTTCAGGGGGTGGTTGACAGGCGGCGGGCGACGGCGAGTAGTTTCGGCGACGTCCACCAGACGAGTCCTGTGGGACCAAACCGACCGGAAACCTCCACGCAAAACCCGAGTCCGCAGCTGGGCCACCGGCGACACCCCCGCGGGGCGCCGCCGAAAGGCAGCCAGGTCCAGTGTCGGCGGCGCGGGGAGCGCGGGCGCCGGCAAGGCCAACCGGGTCCGGTCGGATCGGGTGTGACACGGGCGCAGCCCGGACGCTCAGTAGACAACGGCTCTCGGTCGACCCGCAGCCGGCGGGCCCCAGGTCGGACCGAAGGGTGTCCGGGTGCGCTCGTTGACTTTCGGGTCCTCGGCGCCGCCGTGCGCGCCGACCCGTCGTCGGCCGCCGCCTGGACCGCGCCCGCTCCGGCGAACGGAGTGCGGTAGCTTCGTGGCGTTCTGTCGGAGACGAGAAAAGCCAGGAGCCCGGGTGGTGGTGCCGGTCGAGCCCAGCGCGGACCAGTCCGCTGAGTCCGCTGAGCCCTCAGCGTCCACGGCGACGAGGCCGGAGGCCGACCCGCCGCGGGTGGGCCGCCTGCGCCGGATCGCCGGCGCGGCCCGGGCCAACGCCGCCCGCACGGGCCTTGCGGCGGCCGCCGGACTCGCCCTGACCCTGGCCTTCCCCCCGTACGGGGTGTGGCCGCTCTCGGTGCTGGCGGTGACCGCGCTCTCCCTCCTCACCCGGGGCGTGACCTGGCGTCAGGGCGCCTGGACCGGCTTCGCGTTCGCGCTGCCGTTCTTCCTCTGGCTGCTCTACTGGCTCAACGGCTCCATCGGCGCCGACGCCTGGCTGGTGCTCTCGCCGGTCGAGGCGCTGTACTTCGCGCTGCTCGGCGCGGCCCTCGCGGTGGTCGGCCGGCTGCCCTGGTGGCCGCTGTGGACGGCCTGCCTGTGGGTCGGCCAGGAGGCGCTGCGCGGGCGCTGGCCGCTGGGTGGTTTCCCCTGGGGCCGGCTCAGCCTGACCAGCGCGGACTCCCCGTTCGCCCCGCTTGCCGCGATCGGCGGGCAGCCGCTGGTCGGCTTCGCGGTGGCGCTCAGCGGCGCCCTGCTGGCCGCCGCGGTCCTCACCACCCGCCGGGCCCGGGTGGGCTGGGCGGCGGTGCTGGTGGTGGCCGCGGTCGCGGTCGGGGCCGTCGGGCGGTTCGTGCCGCTGCCCACGGCCGGCCAGAGCAGCTCCGCCGGGCCCGCCTACGCCAGGATCGCGATCGTCCAGGGCAACGTCCCGCACGCCGGGATGGACTTCCTCGGCCGCCCGATGCAGGTGCTGGACAACCACGTCCGGGAGACCGAGAAGCTCGCCGCCGAGGTGGCGGCCGGCCGGGTGGCGAAGCCGGACCTGGTGGTCTGGCCGGAGAACGCCTCCGACCTGGACCCGTACAGCTACCCGGAGGTCTACTCGGCGATGGACACCGCGGTCAGGGCGATCGGCGTCCCGGTCCTGATCGGTACGCTCACCGACGCGCCCGGCGGGCGGTACTACAACGAGAGCATCGTCTGGGACCCGACCACCGGGCCCGGCGCCCACTACGCCAAGCAGCACCTGGTCCCGCTCGGCGAGTACGTGCCGTTCCGCTCGGTGCTGACCAGGTTCGTCACCGCGCTCCGCCGGATCCCGGTGGACTTCGCCCCCGGGCACACCCCCGGGGTGCTCAAGGTCGGCCCGGCGGTGATCGGCGAGGCGATCTGCTTCGAGGTCGCCTACGACGACGTGATCGGCTCGGCGGTGGACAAGGGCGGCCGGGTGTTGGTGGTGCCGACCAACAACGCCACCTATGAGCGCACCGACCAGCCCGAGCAGCAGTTCACCATCTCCAGGCTGCGGGCGATGGAGACGGGGCGGGCCGTGGTGATCTCCGCGACCAGCGGGATCAGCGGCTTCATCGCCCCGGACGGCAAAGTGGTCGCCAAGACGAAGCTGGCCACCGCGGCCACCGTCGAGGAGCGGGTCCCGCTGCGTGACCAGCGCACCCTCGCGGACCGGCTGGGCGCGGGACCGGAGTGGTTCCTGACCGGCCTTGGCGTGCTGGCGTGGGGGGCCGCTATGCTGCGCACACGCCGTCGTGCAAGGAGTTGACTGTGTGACGTCTGTGCGAATCGGCGTCATAAGTCGTGTTGAGCGGCCCGGGGGCGGGCAGTGGAGAGAGGCCGGTACGTGACCACGTCCGAAGAGCCGGTCGGCGAGCGCTCGTTCGCCGACCTGGGCAAGATCCTGGTGATCATCCCGACGTACAACGAGATCGAGAACCTGCCCCGGATCACCGCCCGGGTCCGCGCTGCCGTGCCCGAGGCGCACGTGCTGATCGCCGACGACAACAGCCCGGACGGAACGGGGCGGCTGGCCGACGAGCTCGCCGCCGAGGACCCCAACCTCCAGGTGATGCACCGGGCGGGCAAGGAGGGCCTGGGCGCCGCCTACCTGGCCGGCTTCCGCTGGGGCCTGGACCGCGGCTACGACGTCCTGGTCGAGATGGACGCGGACGGCTCGCACCAGCCGGAGGAGCTGCCCCGGCTGCTCACCGGGCTGGAGACGGGCGCCGACCTGGTGCTCGGCTCGCGCTGGGTGACCGGCGGACGGGTCGTCAACTGGCCGAAGAGCCGGGAGGTCCTCTCCCGCGGCGGCAGCATGTACTCCCGCCTCGCGCTGGGCGTCCAACTCCGCGACATCACCGGCGGCTACCGGGCCTTCCGCCGGGCCACCCTCGAGGGGCTCGGCATGGACGAGGTGGCCTCCCAGGGCTACTGCTTCCAGGTGGACCTGGCCTGGCGGGCCGTCCGGAAGGGCTACCGGGTGGTCGAGGTGCCGATCACCTTCGTCGAGCGGGAGCTGGGGGCGAGCAAGATGAGCCGCTCCATCGTGCTGGAGGCCCTCGGCCGGGTCACCGTGTGGGGCGTCCGCTCCCGTCTCGGCCGCAGCTGAGGGACGGCGGGGGAGCGCGGAACGCCGGGGGAGGGCGGAACACCGCGGGAGCGCGGAACACCGCGCCTCGGCCACCCGTTTGACCAGGGGGAAGCGAGAACCCCGGAAAACTGCGGAAGGCTGAGAGCGTGGCCGCTACCTCTGCCCCTGGACGACGCTCCCGTTCGCGCGCACGCATCGGGCGCTGGCTGCCCCTGCTGGTGCTCCTCTGGGCGGCCGCCGAGATCTACTGCATGGTGCTGGTCGCCCGGGCGACCAGCGGGCTGCTGGTGATCGCCCTGCTCTTCGCCGGGGTGCTGGTGGGCAGCGCCCTGCTGCGCAGGGCGGGGGCGGCGGCGCTGCGCAACGCGATGCGCCGGGCGCAGCCGGCCTCCGCCTCCGCCTCGGCCTCCGGGTCGGCGGGCTCCGGAGAGGCCGAGGCCGCCCCCTCCGGGCAGCGGCTCGGGAACACCGCGGCGGCCGGCGTCTTCCTGATGATCCCGGGCTTCCTCACCGACGTCCTCGGACTGCTCTGCCTCTTCCCGCCGACCGGTGCCCTGCTGGCCCGGATCCCGCAGCGGCTGCTCAACCGGAACCCGACGGTGCAGCAGGTCCGGATCCACCGCCCGGACGGCAAGGTGGTCCAGGGCGAGGTCGTCGACCCCGAGCAGGGCCCGTACGACTACCACAACCCGCCGCCGCCCGGGGACCCCGGCGCGGACCGGCGTCCGCCGCTGGAGCGCTGAGCCGGGGGGCGCGGGACCCCGCGACGACGCGACGGCGAGGGCCGCGATCCCATCCGGATCGCGGCCCTCGCCGTCGCGTGCTGTCGCGGACGCCTTCGTCAGGCGGACTTGCGGCTGTCCCGGGGGTGGACTGCCAGGTTCATGGCGCCGGAGCGCAGCACCGCGAGCCGCTCCTCCAGCACCTCCTCCAGCTCCTCCCTGGTCCGGCGCTCCATCAGCATGTCCCAATGGGTACGCGCCGGCTTGGTCTTCTTCTCCTCCGGCGACTCGCCGTCCAGCAGCAGGGCCTCCGAACCGCAGAACCGGCACTCCCAGACGGCAGGAATCTCGGCTTCCACGGAGAACGGCACCTCGAAGCGGTGGCCGTTCTGGCATGCGTACTCGACGGTTTGGCGAGGGGCCAGATCGATACCGCGGTCGGTCTCGTAGCTGGTCGCCCCGAGTCGCGTGCCGCGGAGAGCTCGCTCACTCATGAAAAGTGCCTCCCGGGCTTTAGCCCACAGGACTGGATGTCTGTCTTCGTCATTCGGCTCAACGTGCGGCACCGGTCGAAGATTCCCGCCCGAGACCAGGTGCCTGACGCGTGCCCTCCGCAGTGCCGCCCAAGTTTGTACCCAGAGGCGCCCTTTTTGTCACATCTGGCTGGCATTCGGTGACCTGAGTCACTCCCCGCCGGACACCGGCGGAGCCCTTCGGCTCAATCCGAGATGCGGCCTTCCCCTTCTTCTGCCTTCCTCTCCGGCCCGACCCGCGCGCCGCCGGCGGGCTCCGCCCACAGGCCCCGGGCGCGGAGGGCCGCCCGCAGGACGTCGATCCGGTCCGCGATCAGCCCGTCCACCCCCCGGTCCAGCAGCTCGCCGATCTCCCGCCGGTCGCCCGCGGAGCGCGCGTGGGCCTGGAGGCCGAGCCGGTGGGCGAGCCGGACGAACCGCGGGTCCGCCATCCCCGCGGGAATCTGCACGCAGACCGCGCCCCGGCGCAGCGCCCGACCGAGCAGCCGGTCGACCGGAACCGCGCCCGGAACCCCGGGGAGGGCGCGGAGGCGGAGTCCCAGCATGGCACGCCGCCCCAGTCCGAGTGCCAACCGGGGTCCCGCCGCCTCGCGCGCCGCCGCCAGCCGGGCGTCCGACCAGGAGGTGGCGCAGACCCGCTCCCAGGCCCCGGCGCGGCGGACCGCGGCGGCGAACGGGCGGACCGCGGCATCCGTCCCCAGGTCCACCGCGAACCGCGCCTCGGGGAAGGCGTCGAGGAGCTCCTCGAAGCGCGGTATCCGCTCCCGGCCGGCCAGCCGGGCGGTGCGCACCGCGCGCCAGGGCAGCTCGTCGACGGTCCCGCCGGAGTCGGTGGCCCGCTCCAGGCGGGAGTCCCGGAAGGCGATCAGGACCCCGTCGGAGGTGGCGCGGACGTCCGTCTCCAGATAGCGGTAGCCGAGGCCGAGCGCCCGCGCGAAGGCGGGGAGGGAGTTCTCCGGGCCTCCCAGGCTGCCGCCCCGGTGGGCGAAGGCCAGCGGGCCCGGCGCGGCGGTCAGGAACGGATGCCTGGCGGGAAGCACATCGATCAGTATGCGACCGAAGGCGGTCGGCGGTCAGCGTTCACCGGTCAGAGAGCCGCCGAATCCGGTCCGGCCTCGGGGGTGAGGGCGCCGGCGCCGACGGCGGCGTCCTCCTGGCGCACCTCTTCCTGCACCCTCGGGCCGGTGAACCAGCGGCGGGCCGACACCAGCCACCAGACGCCGGCGAAGCCGATCACCACACCGACCGCGATCGGCGTGTAGTTGAAGGTGGTCGCCGTCACCGGATTGCCGGTGGGCAGCATGAACAGCACGGTGATGACGCAGGTCCAGGCCACCGCGGCGACGCCCACCACCCGCGACCAGCGGCCGAGGTGCCAGGGCCCGCGCTGGAACCGGTCGCCCTGCCGGACCCGCAGGAAGACCGGGATGACGTAGGCGATGTAGAGGCCGATCACGGCGATCGAGGTCACGGCGGCGTAGGCGGTGGTGTTCCACAGATACGGCAGCCCGAGGACGAAGGCGCCGACGGCGGCCAGCCAGACCGCGTTGGTGGGGGTACGGGTCCGGCCGTTGATCCGGTGCCAGAAGGCCGAGCCGGGCAGCGCACCGTCCCGCGAGAAGGCGTAGATCATGCGGGAGTTGGCGGTCACCGAGCTCATCCCGCAGAACAGTTGCGCGCCGATCGCGACCAGCAGCAGCAGCTTGCCGCCGGTCGTCCCGACCGCGTCGATGAAGATCTGGGCCGGCGGGACACCCGTCGAACTGCCGGCCTCCGCGCCGTAGTTCTGGATCGCGAAGGTGATGCCGATCAGCAGCACCCAGCCCGCGATCAGCGAGATGACGATGGACAGCACGATCCCGCGCGGACCGCTGCGGGCCGCGTCCCTGGTCTCCTCGGTCATGTGGGCGGAGGCGTCGTACCCGGTGAAGGTGTACTGCGCCAGCAGCAGGCCGAGGAGGGCGACGTAGACGCTGGACCCCCACCCGGTGGTGTTGGTGAAGTGCCCGAACACGAAGCCGGCCGACTGGTGGTGCGCCGGGACGATGGCCAGGGGCAGCACGATCGCCAGCACGCCGAGGACGTGCCACCACACGCTGACGTTGTTGAGCAGCGCCACCAGCCGCACCCCGAAGGTGTTGAGGACGCAGTGCAGCAGCAGTACCAGCCCGAAGATCAGCACGGTGTGCCCGGGCGTGGCGGAGAACCAGCCCTGCAGATCCAGCAGCGCGTTGATGAAGGACGCCGCCCCGAAGTCGATCCCGGCCGTGACGCCGATCTGCCCGATGATGTTGAACCACCCGGTGGTCCAGGCGGCGAACGGGGCATGCCGCCCGCCCAGCTTCGCCGCCCAGTAGTACAGCCCGCCGGCGGTCGGATAGGCCGAGCAGACCTCCGCCATCGCCAGCCCGACCAGCAGCGTCATCCCGCCGACCACCGGCCAGCCCCAGGTGATCAGCACCGGGCCGCCGGTGTTCATGCCGTAGCCGTAGAGCGTCAGGCAGCCGGACAGGATCGAGATGATGGTGAACGACACGGCGAAGTTGGAGAACCCGGACATCGTCCGGGCCAACTCCTGGACGTACCCCAGCTCATGAAGCCGCTGCTCGTCGGCGTCTCTGTGGTCGCGCTGTCGGGGAACCTCTGTGGACAACGGGCACCTCCACGGGTGCGGTACACGAGGACGACCACCGGGCCGCCAAAGGAATGGATTCAGACCATTGGCACAGCATTGAGCCCGAGCGACCATGCGCTGTCAAGGCCCTGCGGGCCCAGACCGCCTGTGCGCCGTGGAAACGTGACACCGCGTCAGAAGCGGCGCGGCCGCCCTCCGCTGCGGCCGACCGGGGCGCTTCCGATCGGTGGCGGGGGCGGCCGTGGCCGGGGGAGGGGTCAGCCGGTGGTCTGGGGCTGGGTGGGGGTGCGGTCCGGGGCGATCTCGGCTTTCAGCGGGGCCAGTTTGCCGGCGATGAGATCGATGGTGGGCTGGGGGACGGAGAGGGAGGTGAGGGTGTCGGCCAGGTGGGTCACCACGCGGTCGAAATGGGCGGGCTGGACGCCCAGCGGGCGGTGGGCCTCGCCGAGGGGACGGCCCGCGTAGAGTTCGGAGCCGCCCAACGCGGCCGCCAGGAAAGCGCGTTGGTGGCCCTTGAGGCGGGCCAGTTCTACGCCCTCGAAGTACCCGGAGAGCTCCGGGTCGCCCAGTACCCTCTGGTAGAACTCGTCCACGGCCGCCGCCAGCGCCGGTGCTCCGCCGATCTCTTCGTAGATGCTCATGGCATCCAGTCCACGCCGGTCGTGGGCACACGCGGTCAACGGGGCGTCAACTCGCAGTGAAGCCCTTCTCATACGGCTCGGGAGCGCCCGTGAGGGGTGGGAAACGAAGCGGGCGAGGGGGCGGCGCCGTCGCGCGGCGGGGCGGCTAGAAGTCCTGGGTGTCCGGCTGGGGGCTGCGCGGCGCGGTGCGGTCCGGGGGGTTCGGGGAGTTCGGGGAGTTCGGGGGGTTCGGCACGAGCGCCTCGTCCAGGGTCCGTACGGTGGTGAGGAAGCCCGGCACCTTGGCGAGCTCCAGGACGCGGCGGACGAAGCCGGAGGGGCAGACCACGGCGGCGGTGCCGCGGTGCTGGAGGGTCCGGCGGTAGAGGCGGCTGAGCACCCGCAGGCCGGAGGCGTCGAGGAAGGTGATGTGGGTGAGGTCGACGACCACGCAGGGCTCCCGGCCGGCCGTCGCCTCCTCTATGTGGTGGAGCAGGATGGACAGTCCCGTGAGGTCGATCTCGCCGTGCAGTTCCAACACGGTGAACCCGTGTGTCCGGTACTGGCGTACGCGGCAGAGCGGAGCGGGGTCGTTCTCGACCTTGGGCGTCACCGCAGCCCCCTGTGTCAGCCACCCGCACGAGTGCAGGCGTGCGTCCGGGATCAGCTCGGCCGACCGGGGTCAGGGGCGGCGGTGTGCGAACGTACACGCTAGAGCGCACGGTAGCCGTGTGAAGCGAAGAAACGTTCCGGTGACGAGGATGACTACCTGTCCGGGTGAATGACCATCAAATCCCAGTCGTGACGCCGGTCGACGAATATAATCGTCCGCTTACCCGCCTTGAAGCTTCGATGTCCCTTCGGTTGCGGAATATGCCTACGAACTATGCGAGGGATTTCGGGACCGGGCGGAGGGCAGGGTCTCCCGGGGTGCCGGAGCGACTGAACGCCGAAGGAAAGACCCCGCCCTCCTGAGGCTCGGTCAGGCCGGGTCGGGGTCCGGGGCGATGGCGGATCTCAGCGGGGCGAGTCGGCCCGCGATCTGGTCGATGGTGGCCGGCGGGACGGACAGCGCGTCGAGGGTGTCGGCCAGGTGGACGACCACGCGGTCGAAGTGGGCAGGGGGGATCTCCAGGGGCCGGTGCGCCTCGTCCAGGGGGCGCCCCGCATACAGCTCGGGCCCTCCCAGTGCGGCGGTCAGGAAGGCGCGCTGATGCCCCTTCAGCCGGGCGGTCTCGACGCCCTCGAAGTACCCGGTCAGCTCGGGATCCCCCAGGACTCTTCGGTAGAACTCCTCCACGGCGGCGGACAGGGCCGGCGCGCCGCCGATCTCTTCGTAGATGCTCATGTGTTCGAGTTCAGCGGGTTCTGTGCAGGCCGTCAACATGTTCTTTACAGATGATGCGGCCCTCCTGCCGGCGTTCGCCGGGAGGAGGGCCGCGGGGAGTCGCTCAGGACTCAGCTCATTCGCCTGGTGGGGGCCGTCCTGGGCTCCGGTTCGTTGATCGGCAGCTGCTTCAGGCTGAGCCGGTCGAACTCCTTGGCGAGTTCGTCCGGCAGCCGCGGCGGCGGCTTCTCGGCCGTCGCGCTCTCGGTCTCCGGCACCGGACGCGGGGCCGTGCCGGGGACCGCCGTGCCCGGGACCGCCGCGCCAGGGACCGCCGGGCCCGAGCCGGATTCCGGGCCGGAGGAGCCCGGCACCGTGCCCGCGCCGGCCGCGGGCGCCGAACCCGCGACCGGTGCGGCGGCCGCCGCCGCCCCCGAGGAGAGCTCCTCGGCGGAGGCCTCGGTGCGCGAGTCGCGGAACGGGAGCAGGCCGACCACCGCCTCGCGCAGCTCGGCCGAGGTCTCCTCGTCCAGCGGGTCCGGCGTCTCCGGCACCTGGAGCCGGACCGCCGCCAGGTTGCCGATCCGGGCGTAGCCGCGGCCGGGCGGGGTGTACAGGGCGGGGGTGATGTCCAGCGCGGCGCCCAGCACCTGCGGCGCGGCGTCCGGGTCCAGGGCGCCCAGGGCCACCCGGGCCCGGCAGGAGGCGCGGACGGTGGGCTTGATCCGCTCCAGGGCCTCCAGATGGTCGGCGACCACCACGGTGATCCGGGCCGCTCGGCCGTGCCGCAGCGCGGTGTCCAGCAGGTCCTGCGGGTCGGTGCGCTCCTCGGCGTGGGCCAGCTCGCTCAGCTCCGAGGGGTGGTCGAGGAGCAGCCACAGCGGGCGCAGGGCGTCCGCCGGGGGCACCCCGCCGGTGTGCTTCGCCTGGTTGAGGACGTCCAGCCGGCGCTGGGTCTCGTTGTTCACCCACTCCAGCGCGGCCAGCGCGCCGTGGAGGCTGGTCTCCACCGTGTGGACGCCCGGCCGGCCGACCAGGCAGGCGTGCTCTCCGGTGCCCGCGCCGTCGATCACCACCAGGTCGCCGCCGTTCAGCGCCTGGAGGGCGATCGAGCGGAGGAGGGTGGAGGTGCCGTGCCCGGGGGCGCCGAGCGCCAGCAGGTGCGGCTCCGTGGAGCGCGGCCCGGTCCGCCACAGCACCGGCGGCTGGTGCTCGGTGCTGCCGCCCTGCCGGACCGGGATGGTCCGGGAGGCGGAGGCGGGGTCGGTGAAGCCCAGGACGATCTCGCCCGGGGAGGTGACGAAGCGCTGCGCGGCGATGTCGGTGGGCAGCGGGACCAGCGCCTCCGCCTGGAGCTGGTTGGTCTCCAGCTCCCACAGGAAGCGGTACTCCCGCGAGCGGCCGGCCTTGCCGTGGATGACGTGCTCGATCCGGGCCCGGGCGTGCGGCTCGGTGTCGGTGAAGTACGCCGGGTACTTGAGGTCCAGCTTGGCCAGCCGGCCGTCCTCGTCGAACTCCCAGGAGGTGAAGGCCTCCTTGTAGTCCTCGTGCCCGTTCCCGTGCCGGTAGAGGGGCTCGGGGTCGTTCTCGTGGCTCAGGTAAGGGGTGAGGGCGGTGTAGATCGCGCCCAGCTTGAGGTCCGAGGTGTCCGGTCCGGGGGCCTCCGGGGGAGTGCGGTCGCGCCCCGCCCAGGCGGCCGAGCCCATCAGCGTCACCACCGCGATCAGCGGACCGTACGGAAGCATCACCACCCCGCCGATGATCGCCGCGCCGATCAGCAGGGTCGGCAGCCTGCGCTCCTTCGGCAGCGCGCCCCAGCGCTCCCTGGCCCAGCGGGCGTGGCTGCGCAGCCCTCGGCCGATGGTGAGCAGGGGCGAGAACATGTCCGCCGCGTGGTCGCCCGCCGTACGGGCGAGCTCGCGGCTGCGGGCTAGCTGGTCCTGCAAAGTCATCGGGTCTCCACCGGTTCCGGTTGGCCTTCTCGGTTCTGCGGGCGCACGGCCTGCGGGCGCGGCGCCGCTAGAAGTGGATCCCGCTGACCAGGCTGGCCAGGCTGGCCCCGCCGGCCCGGATGCTCGGCGCGATCGCGGTCCCCGCGAGGTAGAACCCGAACAGTGCGCAGACGAGGGCGTGCGAGATCTTCATTCCGTCCTTGCGGAAGAAGAGGAAGGCGATCACCCCGAGCAGTACGACGCCGGAGATGGAGAGGATCATGGCGCTACTCCTGTCACAGTGCGTTCT
The DNA here is from genome assembly GCF_000744815.1 of Phaeacidiphilus oryzae TH49. NCBI lineage: Bacteria > Bacillati > Actinomycetota > Actinomycetes > Kitasatosporales > Streptomycetaceae > Phaeacidiphilus > Phaeacidiphilus oryzae. Next base: position 846,517 of record NZ_JQMQ01000005.1, on the reverse strand, counting down.
CCTATGGTGACAAAGCGTAAATCTGGGTGGAAAGCTGCAATCGGGTGAAAGTGCGTCGAACTCCTTGCAAGCGCTCCCGGGTTGCGAGATACGGCAGGATGGGCGGTGCGCCCGAGGGGCGCGGACCGCAGGGGGAGGGATTCGGCGATGTCGGAGCAGGGGCCGGGGCAGCGGGAAGAGCTCGACCCGCAGGTGGTGGAGCTGGCCGGGAGGATCTTCGATCTCGCGCGGAGCGGGGACGCCGGCGCGCTCGGCGCCTACGTCGACGCCGGGGTGCCGGTCGATCTCTGCAACGGCAGCGGGGACAGCCTGTTGATGCTCGCCGCCTACCACGGGCACGCGGACGCGGTGCGCGCGCTGCTGGGGCGCGGGGCCGCGCCGGACAAGGCCAACGACCGGGGGCAGACGCCGCTCGCCGGCGCCGTCTTCAAGGGCGCCGACGAGGTGGTGGAAGCGCTCCTGGCGGGCGGGGCGGACCCCCGGGCGGGCACGCCGACGGCGCTGGACACGGCGCGGATGTTCGGGAAGGACGAGCTGGTGGAGCGCTTCGGGGGGTGACGTGACTGTCGGTGCGGTTCGTTAGCCTGTTCGGGTGGAGATTCGCATTCTGGGCTACGACCACCCCGACGCCGAGTTGCTGACCGCCGAGGTCCAGCAGGAGTACGTCCGCCGCTACGGGGACCCCGACCTGTCGCATGTCGACCCGGCGCACTTCCGCGCCCCGGCGGGGCTGTACGCCCTGGGGTACCTGGACGGCGAGCCGATGGTCTCGGGCGGCTGGCGGGCGCACGCCGACCGCCTCCACGACGGGGACGGGCTGCTGCCGGGTGATGTCGAGCTCAAGCGGATGTACACCCGGCCGGCGGCGCGGGGCCGCGGGCTGGCCCGGCGGATGCTGCGGTTCCTGGAGGAGGAGGCGGCGAAGGCCGGCCTGCGCCGGATGATCCTGGAGACCGGCACGGAGCAGCCGGAGGCCATCGCGCTGTACGAGTCCGAGGGGTACGAGCGGATACCGGGCTTCGGCTACTACGCGGAGGCGCCGGGCAGCGTGTGCTTCGGAAAGCTCCTGGACGCGCGGGTGGGGTGCGTCTGAGACCGGGCCCGGCTCAGCGTGCCAAGGCGCCCAGCAGCGCGCGGGCGCAGAGTTCGCGGACGGCGTCCCTGGGGGTCTCGTCGGGGGATTCCAGCCACTGCTGGCAGACCGTCGTCATGAAGGCGAGCCAGCCCCGGACGGCCAGCCGGTCGGTCGCCGAGGGCGGCTTTCCGTCCTCCGCCAGGGCGAGGAGGATCTGCTCCTCCTGCGCGGCCACCCCGGCCTCGTAGGCGGCGCGCACCCCCGGGTCGCCGGCCGCCTGCGCGCGGTGGAAGGCGCGGAAGCCGTGGGCGTTCGCCTCGGCGTAGCGGAGATAGGTGTCGATCCCGGAGCGCAGCTGGTCGTCCACCGGCACGCCCGGGACGGCCGCGGTCTGCCGGAGCATCCGCGCGCTCTCCCGGCGCACCACGGCGGCGAAGAAGTCCCGCTTGTTCGGGAAGTAGTGGTACAGCAGTCCGCGCGAGACGCCCGCGATCTCCGCGACCTGCTCGATCCACACGTCGTCGTACGGGCTCTGGGCGAAGAGCCGCGCGCCCACCGAGAGCAGCTGCTCGCGCCGTTCCTCGGTGCTCAGTCTGGTCCGGCCGGTCCTGGCGGACTGGCCGGCCGGGGCGGACCGGGCGGCTCGGTCGCCGCGCGCTGGGCGTGCTGCTGCCATGGAGAAGACACTACTTGACGCGGGTTCAATTACGGCAGCAGACTGTTCGCGTTATTGAATCCGTGTGCAACAGGACGGCGGCGCGGGGGCGCGGCAGTGCGGCGGCGCCGCGGCGGAGAGGCGGGGCAGGGCGATGGCGCAGTCGGCGGTTTCATCGGCCGGGGTGACGGGGCCGGGCGCGGGGGCCGGCGTCGGCGGCGACGGCGACGGCGTCGTGGGCGCGGCGGTCGCTGGGTCTGCCGGCGATGCGTCTGCCGGCGGGGCGAGCGGCGGCGGAACGGGCGGCGGTGCCGAGGCGCCGCTGCCGAAGGGTTTCCGGGACGCCGAGGACGGCTGGCCGCGGCTGGACCGGATACCGCATCCGCCGCACCGGCTGCCCCTCCTCGGCGATCTCTTCAGCGGGCGCCGGCTGCGGGTGAGCCGTCCGCTCCAGGACACCATGGCGATGGGGCGCGGGCTCGGCCCGATATTCCGCCGCAAGGCATTCGGCAAGGAGATCGTCTTCGTCTGGGGCGCCGGCCTCACCGCCGACATCTGCGATGAGACCCGGTTCGCCAAGCACGTCGGCCTGGGCGTGGCCAACCTCCGTCCGGTCGCCGGCGACGGCCTCTTCACCGCCTACAACCACGAGCCCAACTGGCAGCTGGCGCACGACATCCTGGCCCCCGCCTTCAGCCGGAACGCGATGGCCGGCTACCACCCAGTGATGCTGGACGTGGCCGGCCGGCTGATCGACCGCTGGGACGCCGCCGAGCGGGACGGCGAGGAGGTGGACGTCTCCGGCGACATGACCAAGCTGACCCTGGAGACCATCGCCCGCACCGGCTTCGGCCACGACTTCGGCTCCTTCGAGCGGAGCGAGCCACACCCCTTCGTCACCGCGATGGTCGGCGGCCTCTCCTTCGCGCAGCGGCGGAACCTGGTGCCGCCGCTGGTGCTGCGCACCGCCATGCGCGGGGCGATGCAGCGCAACGAACGCGATCTGGAGCTGCTCAACCAGACCGTGGACGAGGTCGTCGAGGCGCGGCGGGCCGCCGGCGGCTCCGACGGCTCGGGCGATCTGCTGGACCGGATGCTCGCCGTCGCCCACCCCGAGACCGGGGAGCGGCTCTCGGCGCGGAACATCCGGCACCAGGTGGTGACCTTCCTGGTGGCCGGGCACGAGACCACCTCGGGCGCGCTCTCCTTCGCGCTCTACTACCTGGCCAAGCACCCCGAGGTGCTGGCCCGGGCGCGCGAGGAGGCCGACCGGATCTGGCCGGACGGCGCCGAGCCCTCGTATGAGCAGGTGGCCAAGGCGCGCTACCTGCGGCGGGTGCTGGACGAGTCGCTGCGGCTGTGGCCGACCGCCCCCGCGTTCGCGCGTGAGGCGCGGCAGGACACCGTCCTCGGCGGCGAGGACGTCACCGGTGGCGCGCATCCGATGCGGCGGGGCGCGTGGGCGCTGGTGCTGGCCGGACTGCTGCACCGCGACCCGGAGGCCTGGGGCGAGGACGCCGAGTCCTTCGACCCGGAGCGGTTCGCGCCGGAGGCGGTGCGCGGACGGCCCGCCCACGTCTTCAAGCCCTTCGGGACCGGCGCCCGGGCCTGCATCGGGCGCCAGTTCGCCCTCCACGAGGCGGTGCTGGTGCTGGGCCTCCTGGTCCGGCGGTACGAGCTGGAGCCGGATCCCGGCTACCGACTGAGCGTCGCCGAACGCCTGACCCTGATGCCGGCCGGGTTCCGACTGCGCCTCCACCGGAGGTGAGGGCGGGGCGCGGCCTAGGGGCTGGGGCGCTGCCGCGCGTGCCGCGCTGGCCGCGCTTGCGCGTGGGGCGGGCCTGTCGGGCTCGCCCCGCTGGCGTGCCGGCCAAGCCTGGGGGGCTTTCTTGCTTGCTGTGCCTGGCCGGGGCGCGGGGGCTGCCGCGCTTCCTGGGTCTGTCTGGCCTACCGCGCTGTCAGGCTTGCCTGGCGGGCCCGGCTTGCCGCGTTGTCGCGCCTCTCAGGCTGCGGCGCCCCTGTGCTTCCCCTCGTGCCGCCGCGCCCCGTGGGCGCCGGGCGTGGCGGGGAATGGGGCTGCCGGTGACGGTGCGGTGCGGTGCGGGGCCGGCGGTTCTGTCGGATGTTCGGGCTGGCCGGGAGGGGCGGTGGCCGGGGGGGGCTGATGGCCGGGGGGTTGATGGGGCCGGCCCGGGGGGGCCCTTCCGGTGCTGCTCGGTCACCGCTGCGGGTGCTCGGGGCCGGCTGCGACGAAGGGTGGGGGCTGAGAGGCCTCGGAACCTGGGTGGGTGGGCGCCGGGCCGCAGAGCAGGCGTTCGACCTCCTCCAGGGTTCGGCCGCGGGTCTCCGGGACGCGGCGCCGGACGAAGACCCAGCACAGCGCGTTCATCACCGCGTAGGTGAGCAGCGTCGGCGCCAGGCCGAAGGCCTGCACCGCGGACAGCGCGGTGGCGGCGATCAGCAGGTCGAACCCCCAGACGGTGGCGGTGGCCAGGCTGGTGGCGGGTCCGCGTACGGACAGCGGCAGTACCTCCGGGGCCAGCAGCCACACCACCGACTGCATTCCGGCGCCGTTGCAGAAGATGTAGGCGAACAGGGCCCCGATCACGGTCCACTGGCGGGGCCCGCCGCCCGGCAGCAGGAAGCCCACGGCCAGCAGCGCCATCGCCGCGCCCGAGGCGGGCATCAGCCACAGCAGCAGCCGGCGGCGGCCGATCCGGTCCACACTCAGCGCGCCGGTGATGCCGGCCAGCACCAGCATGACGCCGATCCCGATCCCGGTGATCAGTGCCACCGACCCGCCGAAGCCCGCATCGGTGAGCATGCTCGGCGCGTAGTACACCATCGCGTTGATGCCGGTGAGTTGGGAGAACGCGGCGACGCCCAGGGCCACCAGCAGTGCGGGGCGGAGGCGCCGGGAGCCCAGGACCCGCAGGGTCGCGCGCAGGCCGCGCGGCGCCGCGTCCCCCGCCCGGCAGACGGCGGTGATCTCGGCGATCTCCTCGTCCACCGCCCGGGCGAGCCGCGCGCCTGCCGGCCGGAGCCGGCCGAGCACCTGACGGGCGCGATCCGCTGCGCCGCGTTCGATCAGCCAGCGCGGGCTCTCCGGAAGCGGCAGCATCCCCGCGGCCAGCACCAGCGCCGGGATCGCGGCCAGGCCGAACATCCAGCGCCAGCCGCCCGGCCCGGCCAGCAGGTAGCCGACCAGGTACGAGACGAGCTGGCCGATCGCCACCATGAGCTGGAAGAGCACCATCAGCCGGCCGCGCAGCGCCGGCGGGGCGGTCTCCGCTATGTAGACCGGAACGGTGTTGGACGCCCCGCCGACCGCCAGCCCCAGGACCACTCTGGAGAGGACGAGGACGAGGACGTCGGGGGCGACGGCGGAGACCAGTGCGCCGCAGGCGAAGACCAGCGCCACGCCGATCACCACCGGCCGCCGGCCGATCCGGGTGCTCAGCAGCCCGGACACCGGGGCGCCGATGATGGCGCCCACCAGGATGGCGCTGACCACGATCTCCCGCTGGCCGGTGCCGAGGCCGAGGTCGCGGCCGAGGTCGAGGAGGGCGCTGGAGATGATGCCGGTGTCGTAGCCGAAGAGGAGCCCGCCGAGGGCGGAGACCGCCGCCACGGCGTACAGCAGGAGCGGCTGGCGGCGGACGGACCCCTCGGAAGAGGAGCCGGAGGCATCGGCGGCGGAGGCGTCATCGGCGGCGGCGGTCGCGCGGGTGTCGGCGCGGCGGCTCATGCGTCTCCCATGATCAGGCCCTCGATGGTGTGCTGCTGCACGACCGGCGCCAGCTCGTCCACGACGCGGGCGTGGAGGTGCTCGCGGACGCAGTCCGGCAGTGTCGACCAGTATCCATGGGTGACCGCCATGTCGTGGTGGGCCTCGTTGCCGGCGCCGGGGGCGTCGACCCCGAGCACCAGCACCGGCCGTGCGGTGGGCGAGCTGCTCGCGGTGCCGCGGTGGACGGTCAGCGCGGAGCGGGCGGAGACGTCGCCGCGCTTCGGGTACTTGCGGACCGCGCGCGCCTCGTAGCGCGGGTACTCGGCCCGGTCCGGGAACATCTCGTGGTCGAATCCCTCGCCGGTCTCCCACTGGGTGCCGGGGGCGATCTCGAAGGGGCCCATGTCCGGTTCGGTGTCGACCGCCGTCACGTTGAAGGCGAGGGAGGTGAGGCGGTGGTCCTCGCGGGTGGCGGGCGGTGAGGGGAAGTCGCGGTGCCAGGGCTGGTTGACCGCCCCCTCCATCGGTATGTCGAAGCCGAGTTCGACGATCCGGTAGTCGGGGCCGAGCACCGACTCGCAGACCGCCCGCACCCAGGGGTGGCCGGCCAGTTCGGCGAAGCCGCGCATCTGCTCGGGGTGGATCTCGACGTAGTAGCGGTTGGGGCCGCGTCCCACCGCCCCGCCCTCCCGGGTACGGGCGTCCGCGAAGGCCGCCTCGATGTCCTCGCGGAGCCGGTCCGCGAACTCGGGCGGGAAGGCGGCTCGCCGGGCGGTGATGCCGTCGGTGTAGAGCTCGCGGACGGCGGTGCCGATCTCGGGCCCGGTGGGGGCGGCGGTCGGGGTCTGGGGCGGACGGGTCGTCGGAACGGACATGGCTCCTCGCATCGATGGGAGGGAGGCTGGGCCCGCTTAGTATTGCAACGTGGCATGCAACGTTGCAATAGTCTTCTCCCAGTCATTTTCGCCCCCGGCCCCGGGGTTCGGAGCGGCGTGAGAAGATCACCGTGTGGGAGGAGAGCTGCGGCCGGTGGCGGCGAGACTCAAGGACGTGGCCGCGATCGCGGGCGTGTCGGTGCGCACCGTGTCGAACGTCGTCAGCGGGGCCGGCCAGGTGGCCGCCGAGACCAGGGCCCGGGTGCTGGCCGCGATCGAGGAGACCGGCTACCGGCCCAACCTCGCCGCCCGCAACCTGCGGCAGGGGCGTACCGGGCTGATCGGGCTGGCCGTCCCGGAGATCGGCTCGCCGTACTTCGGCGAACTCGCCGGACTGCTCATCGACGCGGCGCAGAAGCGCGGTTGGACCGTGCTCATCGACCAGACGGCCGGGCAGGCGGAGCGCGAGCGGAACCTCCTCTCCGGCGCCGCCGGGCCGGTGCTGGACGGCCTGATCATCAGCCCCTGGTCGGTGACCCCGGACGAGATAGCGCTGCACGCCGAGCGGGTGCCGACCGTGGTCCTCGGCGAGGTCGAGCCGGGCGGCGCCGCCGACCATGTGGCGATCGACAACGTCGCCGCCGCGTGCGAGGCGACCCGCCACCTGATCGCCGAGGGCGCCCGGCGCCCCGCGGCGCTCGGTCTCCAGCCGCATCTCCACAATCGCACCGCCCCCCTCCGGCTGAAGGGCTATCACCAGGCGCTGCGCGAGGCCCGGATGGCGCCGGCCCCCGAACGGGAGGCCGTGGTCGAGTCGTTGCACCGCGCCGACGGTCACCGGGCCATGAACGCGCTGCTCGACCTGCCCGAACCGCCGGACGCCGTCTTCTGCTTCACCGACGAGCTGGCCCTCGGCGCCCTCCACGCGGCGCGGGCGCGCGGTCTGCGGAGCCCGCACGACCTCCTGGTCGTCGGCTTCGACGACACCGAGGACGGCCGCTACCACGCGCCCACCCTCAGTACCGTCGCCCCGGACAAGCGGGAGATCGCCGAACGGGCGCTGCTGCTCCTGGCCGCCAGGATCCAGGGCTGGCAGGCCGGGCTCGACTCCCAGCACGTCACCGCCCGGCACCGGCTGGTGGTCCGGGAGAGCAGCACTCGCGGAGGGGTGCCGGCGAAGCCCTGACGTGTACGATGCACGCCATGCAGCGCACCCGTGACTAGCCGAACCAGCGGGCGGCCGAACGGCCGCCGATACGGCGTTCTCTGATCCGTCGTCACGCGCGGTCCTCGGTCGTACGGCCGGCGGCCGGGCGTTCGCTGTGCTGGAGTCATGGTGTCTGGTGTGGGTGGGTTCTTTCGTGTCGTGCTGCCCGGAGGCGCGGCCGGGTCCGGAACGGTCGGACTGCTGCGGGGCAGCGGCGACTTCCGGCGGCTGTACGGGGCCGTCGCGGTCAGCCTGGTCGGGGACTGGTTCACGTTCGTCGCGCTGAGCGGCTTCGTCTACCGGCGGACCGGATCCGCGGGGTGGACGGCGCTGCTGTTCGCCGTGGAGTCGCTGCCCGGTGTTCTGCTGATGCCGTTGGTCGGGTCGCTGGCGGACCGTAGGGACCGGCGGCGGCTGCGGATCGGCTGCGACCTGGCCTCGCTGCTGCCGCTGGCCGGCCTGCTGGCCGCGTTCCGGACCGGCAGCGTCCCCCTGGCGCTGGGCTCGCTGGCCGCGCTGTCCGGGTGCGCGGCGGTGGCCGGGCCGGTTCCGCAGGCGGCACTGCCCAATCTGGTGACTGACCGTCAACTTCCTTACGCACAAACGCTGTTGGGTGGGGTCTACTCGGCGGGGCTGCTGGTAGGGGCGGGGCTCGGAGGGGTGGTGACGGCCGCCTTCGGCACCTCGGCGACGCTGGGCTGCGACGCGGTGTCGTTCCTGCTGTCGGCCTGGCTGATCGCGCGGATCCGCGGGGACTTCTCCGCGGAGCCCGTCGGGGGCGGGGGCGAGGGCGCGGGTGGCGGCGCGGGCGCGGGCGGCGGCGCGGGTCACGGTGGGCGCGACCGCGGGGGTGTCGCCGCCGACACCGTCGAGCTGTGGCGCTTCGTCCGGCGCACTCCGCTGGTCGGGCGTCTGCTGTGGCTGACCGCCGGACTGCGGCTCTGCTATGGGGTGGTGGGTCTGCTTCCGGTCTTCGCGCTGGCGCGGTTCCAGGTCGGTGCGGGCGGCGTCGGCGTGATGTACCTGGCGCAGGGCGTCGGCGCGGTGCTCGGCCCGTTCCTCGGCCGACGGCTGGCCCGGGGCTCGGACGGGCGGCTGCTGCGTACCGGGGGAGCGGCGCTGGCCCTCTTCGGCGCCGGCTACCTGCTGCTGGCGCGGGCGTACGGCCTGCTGCCGGGCCTGGCGGCGGCGGTGCTCGGCCATGTCGGCGTGGGGGCCTGCGCGGTCCTCGCCCTGAGCGGGTTGCAGACGGCGACGCCGGACCGGTTGCGGGGGCGCGTGATGGTGCTGGCATTCACCCTCTCCACCGCCCTCCAGGGCGTCTCCTCGCTGGCGGTGGCACCGCTGGCGGCGGCGTTCGGCCCGGGGAGGGCGGCGGCCTCGATCGCGCTGGGGGCCATCGGGTTCGCGGCGGTCTGGAGCGCGCTCGCTGCACAGCCTCGGCGGGCGGACCGGCACCCGGCGGCGTGACGAGCCGGACGGGGTGCGGCTCGGCGGGCGTCCGCTGCATGCTGCGGGTAGCCGACTGCCGGTGTTCGCCGCGGTGTTCGCGCTGTCGGAGGTGACGGCCACGGTCGTCTCTCGGCGGGTCGGCCGGGCCAGGGGCGGGTCCTCTGCCGTGTCTCTCCTGTCCGCGGAGCTCTATCTCCGCACCGCCACGACCCGGACGGTCGTCGAGCGGATCATCCTCCGGACCTGATCCGGACGCGGCCGGCCGGGGCGCCCCGGCCGGCCAGGAAGTACAGCACCAGCAGGGCGCTGAGGCCGAGCGAGCCGAGCGGGCTGGCCGGCGCGACCAGGGCGGCGGCGAGGTAGCCGACAGGGCCGAGCAGGGACTGCCGCCGGGCCGCCGCCGACTGCCCGCGGGCGGCGGGGTGGAGGAGCTCGGGGTGCCGGCACAGGTGCTGCCAGAACAGGGTGAACCAGCCGGATGCCGCGGCCATCGAGAGCGAGTAGAAGACCGCGGCGGCGGTGGCGTCGTGGCCGCGGAGGTGGTTGCCGAGGGTGGCGGTGGGCAGCGGGAGGAAGGCGATCGTGGCCAGCATGCCGAGGTTGAGCAGCAGCAGCGTGCGGTCCACCCGGCGAACTTGGTGGAAGAGGTTGTGGTGGTGGATCCAGGCCAGACCGATGATCACGAAGCTGACCGCGTACGCCGCCAGCGCGCCCCATTCGTGCCGCAGGCCCGCCCAGACCGGTTCGTCCGAGGCGGGCGCCTTCACCTCGAGGATCAGCAGGGTCGCGGCGATCGCCACCACGCCGTCGCTGAAGGCCTGGAGCCTGCCGGGGGCGATGTGCTCCTTCGGATGCGCTTCGGCCTGCTCGTCCGCGTGCTCCCCGGCCATCGCTTCGGGCTGATCCTCCGTCACGACCCGGCCCCCTCCTGCCGTCCCCGCCGGCGGCCCCCCGGGTCCGCCGGTCTACCGGCCGGCGGCCGGCGTTTGCCGTTTGCCGTTCGCCGTTCGCCGGGGCGTAATCCTGGCCGAAGAGGGGCCGCTCGCGCCAGCTACTCAGTCCTCGATCGGTGGGCGGCCGGCGTCTGCGAGCAGGCGGTCGGTGGCCTGGCGGAGGCGGGCGCGCGCCTCCGGGTCGTATGCCTGGGGCTTGGCCCGGGCCGGGGTGGGGGAGTGCGGGCCCTCGAAGTACTCGCCGGTGGTGTCGGCGAACTCCGGTCCGGCGATCAGCTGGAGGGCCGCCTCGGCGCCGTCCTCCACCGTGCTCATGGTGGACCAGCCCGCCTCGCGGACCATGGTGGTGGCCATCAGCGAGGCGGGGTGCAGCGCGTTCACGGTGACCCCGCTGCCGCGCAGCTCCTCGGCCAGGTCGAAGGCCGACATGATCTGCGCCAGCTTGCTGCGGCGGTAGGCGTCGACGCCGTCGTACGCCCGCTCCAGCATGAGGTCGTCGAAGTCCAGGGCCTGCTGGCCGACCGACGCCATGTTGAGCACCCGGGCCGGGGCCGAGCGGCGCAGCAGCGGCAGCAGGCGCCGGGTCAGCCGGTATCCGGCCAGGTAGTTGACGGCGAAGCGGAGCTCGACGCCGTCCTTGCTGAGCTGCCGCCCGGCCTCCGGCGCGCCGAAGCCCACACCGGCGTTGCTGACCAGCACGTCGAGCCGGTCGAGAGCGCCGAGGACGGCGTCCGCCAGCCCGTCCACCTCCTTCAGCGAACCGAGGTCGGCGGTCAGCAGCAGCGGCTCCGGGCCGCCGGCCGCGAGGATCTCCCGGCGCACCTCCTCGGCCCGGCCGGTGTCGCGGCCGTGCACCAGCACCCGGGCCCCGTCGGCGCCGAGCCGCCCGGCGAGCATCCGACCGAGCCCGTCGGTGGCCCCGGTGATCAGTACGGTCTTCCCTGCCATAGCCATACCGCCCAGTCTTCCCGCCCGGGCGCGCCGGCGCGCGGAGGCTGCCTGGTGCTCCTGGCACCCCTCTCCTGGCGCCGCTCAGCAGGTAGAGCCGCGCGGCCCCTGCGGGCGGGGCGGTTCGCTTCGGTGGGTCTCCGACCAGTGGTGCTTGAGGCGAGTGTGGATCTCCGTCTCGGCGGGCCGGTCGCGGGTGCGTCTGGCCTCGGTGAGGGCGCGGGCCAGGGCCAGGCAGTCGGGGCAGTCCGCGGGGGCGGGGACCTGGGTGGGGGTGGTCATGCTGCCGAGGGTCCTCCGTCGGGTGGTTCTGCGGGAGTTGCCGCGTGTCGGCCAGGATGTATGCCAGCGTTGGGCCATGTGGGCAGGGGTCGGCGGACGGATCCGCCACCATCGGGAGGCGCTCGGCTGGAGCCAGGCGCGACTGGCGCGGGAGATCTGCCGTGCCGCGGGCGTTCCGCCGGACCGGCTCGGCCGGGTCGACGTGTACCGCTGGGAGACCGGGCGTCGCCGTCCGACGGTATGGCTGCCGTTCGTGGTCCGCGCCCTCGGCGTGCCGCTGTACGCCCTGGACGCGTCGGCCGCCACCCTCGCCGAACTGGTGCCCCGGTCCGAGCGGCTGGGCGGCGCCCGGGGACGGGAGCGCGGCGGCCGGCGGATCGGCGAGGGCGAGGTCCGGGACCTGACCGCGCGGGTGCACGGGCTGCGGCTCGCGGACGATGTGCTGGCCGGCGGCGACCTCCTCGGCCCGGCCGCGCGGGAACTCGACGCGGCCGTGCGGCTGCACGGCGAGGCCTCCTACAGCGAGCAGGTCGGCCGCCGACTGCTGCTCGCGATAGGGGAGTTGGCGCAGATCGTCGGCTGGATCGCGTCCGACGCCGGGCAGTACGACCGGGCGGCGGACATCTACCGGCTGGGCGTCTCGGCCGCGCGCGAGGCGGCCGACGGCACGCTGACCGGGCAGCTGATGGGGACGATGGGCTACCAGTTCAGCAACACCGGCCGGGTCAGGGACGGCGTCACCCTGGCCGAGGGGGCGCTGGCGGCGGCGGGTGAGGACGCCCCGCCGCGGGCGCGTGCCCTGTTCTGGGACCGGGTCGCCTGGGCTCGGGCCAAGGCAGGCGAGGCCGGCGCCGCCGTCCGGGCACTCGGCGAGGCCGCCGAGGCCCTGGACCGGCACGGCGCCCAGGGCGGGGGCCCGGCCGAGCCGGCCTGGCTGTACTGGGTGGACGCCGGCGAGCTGCGGGTGATGGAGGCCCGCTGCTTCACCGAGCTGCACCGCCCGCTGAAGGCGGTGCCGCTGCTCACCGAGGTACTCGCCGGATACGACGCCACCCGCGCCCGCGAACTGGCGCTCTACCTCTCCTGGTTGGCGGTGGCCTACGCCGACGCCAACGAACCCGAGGCGGCGGCCGGCACCGCGCGGCGGGTGCTGGAGCTGGCTGCCGAGATCGCCTCCGAGCGGACGGCGGAGCGGGCCCGGGTGGTGCTGGCCGGGCTGGCCCGGTATGTGGACGTGCCGCAGGTGGGGCGGTTGCTCGCGGAGTACGCCTAGGCCCGGGCCTCTGGCCGGAGCCGGAACCCTGCGCGACTAGCCGAGGTGGAGTCGCACGCTTCCGGGCACCGGACCGGCCTCGACCCGGACTCCGGTCAGGTCCTGGACGTGGTGGTCGGGCCGGTGGGCGGCGGCGCGCGGGCCGACGCCCACCACCCGCATCCCGGCCGCGCGCCCTGCGGCGATGCCGGCCTCGGAGTCCTCGAGGACGAGGCAGTCCGCCGGATCGACGCCGAGCTCGGCGGCGCCCTTGAGGAAGCCCTCCGGGTCGGGCTTGCTGGCGGAGACGTTCTCGGCGGTGATCCGGACCGCCGGGTAGCGGACTCCGGCGGCCGCCATCCGGGCCTCGGACAGCGGTACGTCGGCCGAGGTGACCAGGGCGTGGGCGATGCCCTGCGCGAGCAGCGCGTCCAGGAGGGCGGGGGCTCCCGGTATGGGGACCACGCCCTCGGTGTCGTTCCGCTCCCTCTCCAGCAGTCGTTCGTTGTCGGCGAGGTTCTGGGCGTGCGGCCGCTCGGGGAACAGCAGCGCCATGGTGGCGTGCCCCTGCCGGCCGTGGGCGACGCTCAGTACCGCCTCGGCGTCCACGCCGTTCTCCGCCGCCCAGCCGCGCCAGATCCGCTCGACGACGGCGTCGGAGTTGACCAGGGTGCCGTCCATGTCCAGCAGCAGGGCGCGCGCGGACACGGTCGTCGTCGGACGGGTGGACATCAGCGGGCTCCTCGGGACGGCGGGCGGCGGGCGCCCGCGGGCGGCGGCGGGCAGCAGACGGGCAGAACGTTTTGTTCCGCCACTCTACAAAAGAGGCCCGCCGGACGGGGCCCGGTCACTTCAGGAGGCGGGAGAGGCGGCGGTCGGCCAGCGGCTTGCCGCCGGTCTGGCAGGTGGGGCAGTACTGCAGCGAGGAGTCGCTGAAGGACACCTCGCGGATGGTGTCCCCGCAGACCGGGCAGGGCTCGCCGGTACGTCCGTGCACCCGGAGGCCGCTCTTCTTCTCCGACTTCAGCGAGCGCAGCGGGACCCCGCGGGCCCGCTCCACGGCGGCGCCCAGCGTCTCGCCGATCGCCGCGTAGAGGCGGGCGATCTCCTCGCCGGTGAGGTTGGCGGCGGGCTTGAAGGGGGACATCCGGGCGGCGTGGAGGATCTCGTCCGAGTAGGCGTTGCCGATCCCGGCGATCACGCTCTGGTCCCGGAGGAACCCCTTGATCTGCCGCTTCTCGCCGCCCAGCAGAGCGGCGAAGGCCTCCTGGGTGAAGTCCGGCGAGAGCGGGTCCGGTCCGAGGCGGGCGACCCCGGGTACCTCCAGGGGGTCGCGGACCAGATAGACGGCCAGGTGCTTCTGGGTGCCGGCCTCCGTGAGGTCGAAGCCGGCGCCACCGGAGAGCCGGACGCGCAGCGCCAGCGGGCCCTTGCCGGGGCGCGGCGGGGCGTCGGGCAGCGTGTCGTGCCAGCGCACCCAGCCGGCCCGGGCCAGGTGGAACACCAGGTGGAGGTCGCCGGCGGCGAGGTCGAGGAACTTGCCGTGCCGGGCCACGGCGTCGAGGGTGCGGCCCTCCAGCGCGGAGACCGGCGGGTCGTAGGTCTTCAGCGCCGAGAAGGAGACCGGGTACACCCGCTCGACCTCCCGGCCGACCGCGTCCTCGGCCAGCAGGCCGGTCAGGGCTTCGACTTCGGGCAGTTCAGGCATGGCCGCCTCGACGTTCACGAGCTACCGGAAAGCGGACAGTGATCAGCGTAACCCGGCTGCCGCCCGCCTTCGGCCCGGCGACCGGCCGGCCAGCCGCGTCGGTCGGCCGCGCCGGCCCGGAGGGAGGACGTGGACGTGGACGGCGCGTACCCGGCGTCGCCCGCGGGGAGCCGACCCGATCACTCCGACGATTCGGCGTTCTTCCGCCGGTTGGCGATGAAGCGCGCCTTCTTCTGGCGATTCCCGCAGGTGTTCATGTCGCACCATTTGCGGGTGCGGCTCTGACTGGTATCGAAGAAGACGGCCTGGCAGGTCGGCGACGCGCACATGGCCAGCCTGCCGTCCCGCTCGCCCGCGATGATGCCGACCGCGTCGGCGGCGATCACGCTGAGAGCGTCCTCCACGCAGGAGGCCGAGCTGAGCCGCCAGCGCCGCTTGCCCTCGGGCGTGAGGACCGCCGCGGCCCGCCCCTGAGTGCTGAAGTCGTTGATGACCTGGACGGCGGCCGCGGGGAGTGGGCGCTGCGCGGCGGCCGCCGTCGCGGCGGCATGGATCGCCTCCCTGAGTTCCCGGGCGCTGTCGAGCTGGGCGGCGGTGCAGGTGTCGACGGCGAGGCCGCTCACCGTCAGCCAGTCGACGAGTCGCTGCGGTGTGGGGATGCGTTCCACGGTCTCGCCGTGACGTTCGGACAGCGTCCCCGTGAAGCTGGTGGCCAGCACGTTGCCGAGGCGGAAGTCAGGGAACTCAGCGGTCATGGAACCACCTTAGCCGGTTGCGGCGTGGTCGGAGGCCTGCTAGAACCGTCTTAGACGGTTCCGGCATGGCCACGATGGCGAGGAGGACTCATGTCCCGTCCCAGCAGCGACGTGCAGGCATTCGAAGCCCGCGCGACCGACGCCGACCTCGACGATCTGCGGGCGCGACTGGCCGCGGCGCGGCTGCCGGAGGCCGAGACGGTCCACGGCGCCGCGCTTGGCCCCGGCCGATGGGACCAGGGCGTTCCGCTCGCCGATCTCGTCGATGTCGTGGACTACTGGCGCACCGGCTACGACTGGCGGTCGTTCGAGGAGCGCCTCGACCGGATCGGCCAGTTCCGCACGACCATCGACGGCCTGGGAATCCACTTTCTGCACCGCCGGTCCCCGCGCGCGGACGCCACGCCGCTGATCCTGACCCACGGCTGGCCGGACAGCGTCGCCCGGTTCGTCGATGTGGTGGACGAGCTGGCAGAGCCGGCAGATGCGGACGCGCCGGCGTTCCATGTCGTGGTCCCCTCGCTGCCGGGATTCGGCTACAGCGACAAGCCGGCCGCCACCGGGTGGGGAACCGAGAAGATCGCGGCAGCATGGGTGGACCTGATGGGAAGGCTCGGCTACCGCAGGTTCGCCGCCCATGGCGGCGACTGGGGCGGCAACATCACCACGGTCCTCGGCGGCCGGTTCCCGGAGCACGTGCTCGGCATCCACACGACGTTCGCGGAGGCGCCGCCCGGTCTGACGACGGACGGACTGACGGCGGAGGAGCGCAGGTGGGCCGAGGAGACCCGGCATTTCTGGCGCCACCGCGCGGCGTACGCGAAGCAGCAGGCGACCCGGCCGCAGACGATCGGCTACTCGCTCGTCGACTCGCCGGTGGGGCTACTCGCCTGGATCCTCGACAAGTTCGCCGAGTGGTCGGACACCGAGGACAGCCCGTTCGAGACGATCTCCCGAGACCGCGTGCTCGACGACGTCACGCTGTACTGGCTGACGCGGACCGGCGCGTCGGCGGCCCGCATCTACTACGAGAGCCACAACTCGCTGGACCCCGAACTGCGGGTCGACGTCCCGTCGGCGATCACCGCCTACCCCCGCGACGTCGAGAAGTGCCCGCGCACCTGGGCGCAGGAGCGCTACCGGCGGATCGTCCGCTGGAGTGCGCCCGAGGTCGGAGGCCACTTCCCGTCGCTCGAAGTCCCCGAGTTCTTCGTCAGGGACCTGCAGGACGGCCTTGCCGCCGTGCTGTCCGCCGACCGCTGACCTCGGCTCCGTATGCCGGGCTGCGGAGACGAGGGGTGGGCCCGTTCTCTCTCAGGCCGCGTAGGTGACGGTGACCGGCGCGTGATCGCTCCAGCGCTCCGGGTGGCTGGGGGCCCGTTCGACCGTGGCGGTGGCGGCGCGGGCGGCGAGGCCCGGGGTGGACAGCTGGTAGTCGATCCGCCAGCCCGCGTCGTTGTCGAAGGCTCGGCCTCGGTAGGACCACCAGGAGTAGGGGCCGGGCTGGTCGGGGTGGAGGTGGCGGACGGTGTCCACGTAGCCGGCCTCTTCGAGGACGCGGGTGAGCCAGGCGCGCTCCTCCGGGAGGAAGCCGGAGTTCTTCTGGTTGGACTTCCAGTTCTTGATGTCGTTCTCGGTGTGGGCGATGTTCCAGTCGCCGCAGACCACGACCTCGCGGCCCTCGGCGGCGGCCTTGGCGCGGCGTTCGATCAGGAAGGGCAGGAACTCGGCCATGAAGCGCTCCTTCTCGTCCTGCCGCTCGGTGCCGACCTCGCCGGAGGGGAGGTACAGGCTGGCCACCACCAGGCCCGGGAGCTCGATCTCGGCGTACCGGCCGGAGGTGTCGAACTCGGCGGAGCCGAAGCCGATCCGGGTGGCGAGCGGCTCCTCGCGGGAGAGGACCGCGACCCCGGCCCGGCCCTTGGCGGCCGCCGGGGCCCAGACGGTGTGCCAGCCCTCCGGCTCGCGGACCTCGGCCGGAAGCTGCTCGGGCTCGGCGCGGACCTCCTGGAGGCAGACGACGTCGGCCGAGGTGGCGGCGAGCCACTCCTGGTAGCCCTTGCGGGCGGCGGCGCGCAGGCCGTTGACGTTGACGGTGGTGACGGTGGTGACGGCGGTGACGGTGGTGGCCATGGGGAACATTCTGGACTAGAAGTCCGACAGTCCGGTCGCCCGGGCCAGCGACTCCAGCTCGGCGAGGGCGGCGCGGGCCCGGGCGGCGGTCGCCGGTGCCCGCTGCTCGATGCCGCTGGCGGCGAACTCGTCCTCGTCGAGGACGGCGAGGGTCCGGCGGTCGCCGGAGAGCCAGAGGTCGAGGTGGAGGTCGACCGCGTGGAGGGTGGCGGGCGCGCCGGTCAGGCGGGCCGGGCGGCAGATGTCGCAGTAATAGCCCTTGGTGGTGCCGTCCGGCGCGTCCACCCGTTTGACCGAGTACCAGCGGCTGCGCCAGTAGTACTCGGTGAAGAGGTCGCCGGCGGCGAAGGTGGTGTAGCCCAGGTCGTACTCGGGCGGGCCGGTCCAGGGCGCGCGGACGGTGATCCGGTCGCCGTCGTCGGCGAGGACGGTGGCGGCGTAGCCGACGCAGGGGCGGGGGGCCTTTATCAGGTGGATCGCCAGTGGCGTGGTGGGGGAGAGTACGGCCATGGTCACAGGGTCGTGGAACGGGTCGGCGGAGTCGAGCGATTCGACGCGGGCGGCGGAGCAGCCGCTGCCGGGGACGGCGCGGGAGCTGCTGCGGCGGATCGCGCAGGAGCA
Organism: Phaeacidiphilus oryzae TH49; assembly: GCF_000744815.1. Taxonomy (NCBI): domain Bacteria; kingdom Bacillati; phylum Actinomycetota; class Actinomycetes; order Kitasatosporales; family Streptomycetaceae; genus Phaeacidiphilus; species Phaeacidiphilus oryzae. Next base: position 828,871 of record NZ_JQMQ01000005.1, on the reverse strand, counting down.
GTCGCGGGGGCGGGCGCCCTCGCTGGCGGCCGGGCTGGTCCGGGACGGCGAGTTGGTGTGGACCGGGTCACGGACCTCCGTACCCGGGCACGGGCCGACGCCGGACGTGCAGTACCGGATCGGTTCGCTGAGCAAGACCTTCGCCGGGGTGCTGGTGCTGCGGCTGCGAGAGGAGGGGCTGCTCGGGCTCGGTGAGCCGGTCGGGAAGTGGGTGGACGGGCTGCCGGCGGACGCCGCCGAGCTGACCCTCGCCCAACTCCTCTCGCACACGGGCGGGTTGGCGGCCGAGACGCCGGGCCCGTGGTGGGAGCGGACGGACGGCGGGCTGCGGCCCGAGCCGGCGGACGTGCTGGCCGGGCCGCCGGAGTCGGCGCTGCGGCTGCCGCCCGGACGGGCCTTCCACTACTCCAACCCGGGGTACGCGCTGCTCGGCGGGGTGGTCGAGGCGGTGCGCGGAAGGTCCTGGGGGGATGTGCTGCGGACCGAGGTCCTCGAACCGCTGGGGATGCGGCGCACCACTCTCGACCCGGAGCCGCCGCACGCCGGCGGCTGGGCCGTCCATCCCTGGGCCGACGTGCTGCTGCCCGAGCCGCACACCGCCACCGGGCGGATGGCCCCCGCCGGGCAGCTCTGGTCCACCGTCGAGGACCTGGCCCGCTGGGCGCGCTTTCTGATCCGGGGCGACGAGCGGGTGCTCGGCCCGGCGGCGCTGGCGGAGATGCGGCGGCCGGTCGCGCCGCCGGAGGGCGCGGAGTGGGGCGGGGGGTACGGGCTGGGGTTGCAGCTGGTCCGCCGTCAGGGACGGGTGTACTTCGGGCACTCCGGGTCGATGCCAGGCTTCCGGGCGGGGCTCTGGTGCGACGCAGAGGAGGGGCTGGCCGGGATCGTGCTGGCCAACGCGACCGCCGAGGTGGACCCGGCCGGGGCCGCGATCGACCTGGTGCGGATCACGGCGGAGCGCGAGCCGCGGATCCCGGAGCCGTGGCGCCCGCTGCCGGCGGACGCCGTGGACGAGGCGGTCCTCGCGCTGACCGGGCCCTGGTACTGGGGGCCGGCGTGCTTCGCGCTGCGGCTGCGGGCCTCGGACGGGGCGGATGCGGGGGATGCGGCGGGTGGGGCGGACGGCGGGCAGTTGGAGCTGGCCCCGGTGGGCGGGGGCGGCGGGCGCGCCTCGCGGTTCCGTCCCGGCCCCGGCCGGGACTGCTGGACCGGACTGGACGGCTACTACGCCGGCGAGCGGCTGCGGGTGGTGCGCGGCCCGGACGGCGAGGCCGACCACCTCGATCTGGGCTCGTTCGTGCTGACCCGGGCGCCCTACCCGGCGACGGGCGCGGGGTCCGCGGCCGTGCCGGGCGGGGTGGACCCGGAGGGCTGGCGAGGGGTCTGAGAGCTGCGGGTTCCTCGGGCGCGCGGGCGTGCGGGCGCGCGGGCGCGCCGGAGGGCCTGCGGGCTTGCCGGGCGTGGGGGTGTGCGGGCTTGCCGGGCGTGCGGGGGGCGCGTGGGCTTGCGGGCCTGCGGCCTGCCGGGCTCGTGGGCTTGCCGGGCCTGCGGACCTGCGGCCCGTCGGGCTTGCGGCCCGTCGGGCCTGCCGGGCTTGCGGCCCGTCGGGCTTGCCGGGCTCGTGGGCTTGCCGCGCTTGCCGGGCTTGCGGGGCCTGCCGGGGCCTGCGGCCCGTCGGGCGTGCCCGGCTTGCCGGGTTGGTGGGTTTGCCGGGCCTGCGGCGTGCCCGGCCTGCCGGGCCTGCCTCCGCAGGCGGATACCGCGGGCGCGGGTCAGAGGTCGCGCGGGCTGTCCTCGGTGTCCTCGGTGGCGGAGGCGCGACGCGCCTCGTCCTCGGCGCGCAGGGCCTCTGCGCGGAGGTTCTCGGTGCGCTTCTGGAGTACGGCGTAGGCGGCGCCCGCGCTGGCCAGGAAGGCGGTGCCGACCACCCACCGCCGGTCGAGGACATGGCAGGTGAGGTGGTCGAAGGAGTACCGGCCGGGCCCGGCCAGGCCGATCCCGGCGGCGACGAAGCCGAGGAAGGCCGGGTACTCGAAGCCGCCCGAGGTGGCGAAGAAGCCCGCCGGGGCGTGCACCGAGACGGCCGCCGCCATGGCGCCGGTGGCTGCGGCGCCGGCCGCGGGGGTGGCCGCGCCGAGGGCGAGCAGCGCCCCGCCGCCGGCCTCGCTCAACCCGGCGACCATGGCGTTCTGCCGGCCGGGGCGGAAGCCCATGTGCTCCATGGCGCCGGCGGTGGCGTCCAGCCCACCGCCGCCGAACCAGCCGAAGAGCTTCTGCGCGCCGTGCGCGAAGAGCACTCCTCCGGTGCCGAGTCGCAGGGCGAGCAGCCCGAGGTCCTTGCGGCGGGACGAGGGATGGCGGTGACGGTGGCTCATGGCGGCTTCCCTGCCTGGTGGTTCGACTCGCGGTGCGGTACCCGGCCAGTCTGCGGGCCGCCGCCCGCGCCCCGCCGCTCGGACTGCGCCGGATGGCGGGGCGGGCGCGGTCTCAGCGCTCCGCGCGGAACCCGAGGGTCGGCATCGCCCGGCGCAGCGGCCACGGGCGGACGGTCGCCGGCAGCAGGTCGTCCAGAAAGGCGTAGCGGCTGAGGGTGTCCTCCCGCGCGGACGAGGCCGCCTGGTCGTCGTACCGCTTCACGTGGTGCCACCAGGCGGCGATCTCGATCCAGCCGGGGGCGGCCAGCGCGCCGCCGAACTCCTGGACGGAGAGCGCCGCGGTGAGGCAGCCGAAGGCGACCGCGTCGGCCAGCGGCCGGCCGGCCAGGCTGGCCGTGGTGAAGCCGACGATGAAGACGTCGCCCGCGCCGGTCGGATCGAGCGCCTCCACCTGGAGCGCGGGCACCCTGATCAGCTGCCCGCTGCCGGAGTCCGCGGCGACCGCCCCGTCCTGGCCCATCGTCACCACCGCGACCGGGACCAGTTCGGCGAGGGCGCGGGCAGCCGCCTCCGGGCTCTCGGTGCGGGTGTAGTGCATGGCCTCGGCGGCGTTCGGCAGGAAGGCCTCGCAGTGCTGGAGGTCGGGGAGTTCCGCGAGGTCCCAGCGGCCGGTGTCGTCCCAGCCGACGTCGGCGTGGATCCTGCTGCCCCGGGCGTGCGCGGTGGCCAGCCAGTCCTGCCGCTGGCCGGGCGTGAAGGTGGCGACACAGGCGCGGGCGGACGGCGGCCCGCCCGGCTCGCCTGGGGTGCCCGGCTCGCCCGGGGCCTCGGCCTGGCCGGCCACGCCGCCCTGGCCGGCCCCGACCTCGTCGGCCCCGCCGCCGGCCCCGCCGAGCCCGCCGACCCCGCAGGCGAGGGGGGCGGGATGGCCGTGGGTGACCATGGTGCGCTCGCCCTCGTAGGCCATCGAGACCGTGACGGGGGTGTGCCAGCCGGGGATCCGGCGGGAGCGGGAGAGGTCGATCCCCTCGTCCTCGGAGAGGGCCTCCCAGCAGTAGTCGCCGTACTTGTCGTCGCCGAAGGCCGCGGCCAGCGCGGTGCGCAGGCCGAGCCGGGAGAAGGCGGTCGCGGTGTTGGCGATGCCGCCGGGGCTGGATCCCATACCGCGGGCCCATGTCTCGGTGCCGCGCACGGGGGCGCGGTCGAGACCGGTGAAGATGATGTCCAGAAAGACGGTGCCGGTCAGATAGACGTCGAACTCGGGGTCGGTCGGGGTGCGAAGTTCCGCGAGCGGGTCGAGGGGCAGCCCGCGGTGGCATGGCATGGACGTCATGGCTGAAACGTACTGCGCCGGAGCCGTCTGACGGCATGTCACACGAGTGCTCCGGCCGGGTGGCGGGCAAGCGCCGCGGGTGATGAGGGTGGGGGGAGCACTCGTGGCAGAGAGGCCTGGCTACACATGAGCGGCAGTGACACCACGCAGGCGCGGGCGGACGGAGACGGGCCGGAGGGCAGCCGGCCGCAGGACAGCCGGTCGGAGCGCGGAGGGCCGGAGGGTGGCCGGTCGCCGGGGACGGCGAACGACCTCCGAAGCCGGAACCTGGTCTTCGTCACGATCATTCTGGGGATGCTGCTGGCGGCGCTGGACCAGACCATCGTGTCGACCGCCCTGCCGACGATCGTGGGCGACCTCGGCGGCCTGGAGCACATGTCCTGGGTGGTCACCGCCTATCTGCTGGCCGAGACGGTCTCCACGGCGCTGGTCGGCAAGTTCGGCGACCTCTTCGGACGGAAGATCATCTTCCAGCTGAGCGCGGTCATCTTCGTCGGCGGCTCGGTCATCGCCGGCGCCTCGACCGGCATGATCATGCTGATCGTGGCCCGGGCGGTGCAGGGCATCGGCGGCGGCGGTCTGATGGTCACCGCGATGGCGCTGATCGCGGACGTCATCCCGCTTCGCGAACGCGGCAAGTACCAGGGCGCGCTGGGCGCGGTCTTCGGCGTGACCACGGTGATCGGGCCGACCATCGGCGGGCTCTTCACCGACCACCTCTCCTGGCGCTGGTGCTTCTACGTCAACGTGCCGGTGGCCGTGATCATGCTGCTGATGTCGGCACGGTTCATCCCGGTGGTCAAGGCCAGGATCCGGCCGATCATCGACTACGCCGGGATCGTCCTCGTCGGCCTCGGCGCCGCCGGTCTGGTGCTCGGCCTGTCCTGGGGCGGCAACACCTATCCGTGGGGATCGCCGGAGATCATCGGCATCTTCGTCGGCTCGGTGCTGCTGCTGGCGGCCTTCGTGGTGATCGAGCGCCGGGCCGCGCAGCCGGTGCTGCCGATGCACCTCTTCGCCAACCCGGTCTTCACGGTCTGCTCGATCCTCTCCTTCATCGTCGGCTTCGCGATGCTCGGCGCGATGACCTATCTGCCGACCTATCTGCAGTACGTGGACGGGGTCTCGGCGACCATGTCCGGGGTGCGGACGCTGCCCATGGTGGTCGGGCTGATGGGGATGTCGATGGTGTCCGGCACGGTGGTCAGCCGGACCGGGCGGTACCGGATGTTCCCGATCATGGGCACCGCGGTGATGTCGGTCGGGCTCTATCTGATGTCCACGATGGGGCCGGACACCGGGGTCGCCCTGGAGTCCTTCTACATGTTCGTGCTGGGCGTCGGCATCGGCCTTGCCATGCAGGTCCTCACCATCGCCGTGCAGAACACCGTCGCGTACGAGGAGATGGGCGCGGCCACCTCCGGCGTCACCTTCTTCCGCACCCTGGGCAGCTCCTTCGGCACCGCGGTCTTCGGCACGCTGTACAGCAGTCAGCTGGAGCCCAACCTCAGGGAGGCCTTCGCCAAGTCGCCCGGGGTGCCGCCGAACGTGATCGACAGCCCGGCCGCGCTGCACAAGCTGCCGGCCGACTCGATCACCCACATCGTCCACGCCTATGCCGACACCGTGGACTTCGTCTTCCGCTGGGTGGTGCCGGTCGCGCTGGTCGGCTTCGTGGTGGCCTGGTTCCTCAAGGAGGTGCCGCTGCGGGACGCGGCCCGGGCGGGCGCCACCGACATGGGCGACGGGTTCGGCGCGCCGGACTCCAAGACCTCCGAGCGCCGGCTGGAGCTCGCGGTGGGCCGGCTGGTCGGCCGGTCCGGGCAGAGCGTCAAGCGGGAGGTGCTGGCCGAGTCCGGCAGCGCGCTGACGATGGGTCAGGCCTGGGTGCTCACCCATGTGTTCGTCTTCCGCCGGGCCAGGGACACGGTCCGCCTCCCGGACCTGGCCCGGGGCCACCGGCTGCCGTCCGAGGTGCTGCGGCCGATGGTCAACGACGTGGCCGCGGACGGGTATCTGGTGGAGGACGAAGGCGGCGAGCTGTTCCTCACCACCCTCGGCCAGGCGGAGATGGACCGGCTGGTCGCGGCCTGGCGGAACTGGCTCAACGAGCGGCTCTCCGACTGGGACTTCGACCGGCCCGAGGACCGCGCCAAGCTGCGGGAGGCGATGGACTCGGTGGCCCGCAAGCTCTTCGAGGAGGGCGCGGAGGACCAGGACGAGGAGGCACCCGCCGGCCGCCGCGGTGGAGGCGGCTCGGGTGGCGCGGCGGCGCGGAGGGCGGCGGTTCCGGCAGCGGCCCCGGGGCGGCCTCGGGGCGGGGGAGGCCGGCCGAAGCAGCCTGCGGGTACCGGCGGTTGACCTCGTGCGATCCGTCTGTTCCCACCGCCTCGGGCGCGGGGGAGCGGACGGCACGGAGCCTCGGCGGCGGTACCCGTGCCCCCGGTCGCCGACGTTCTGGCGGCCGGGGGCGCCGGGAGGTGAGCCGCTCAGGACAGACCGGGGCCCTCCGGATCGGCGAGTGGGCGCCCGTGGAACTTCGAGGCGCCCGCAATCACTCGACTCGGCCGGGCTTTCGGGGACTTCGGGGGCTTCGGGTCGGCATCGGGGTGGGCGGACGAGGCCCGGGCGGGGGTGGTGGGGGACGCGGCGTGGGCGGCGGCGTGGGCCTTGGCTGTGCCTTTGCCTTCACCGCTGCCGTTGGCCCTGCCCTTGCTGTTGCCGTTGCCGTTCCCCTCCCCCTCCCCGTTGCCCTTGCCCGTGTCGTCGCCGGGCTCGGCCGGAGTCGCGGCCGGCTGGGTCGCCGTCCGGCCCCGGCTGCTGCCCTGAGGTCCGGCCGACCGGGTCGCGGGCGGGGCCGGCTCCCGCAGGGTGTAGTCGGTGGCCTGCTGCGGCGGCGCCGGAGAGGTCGGCGGTGAGGCGTCTCCGGGCGCTGACGGCCGCGTGGCGGAGTGGGCGAACGGAAGCCGGACCGGCAGCCCGTGCCGCTCCGCCGCGGCCGCGACCCCGGCGAGCGCGCCGAGGCCGAGCAGCGCGATGGCCAGGGCGCCGCCGCGGTTGCGCAGCCAGGAGACGATCCGGGACCACTGCCGGCGCTCCCGCAGCCGCTCGCGCCGGGCGGCGCGGAAGGCGGCGACCGCGGCCTCCTCGCCGCGTGCCGACTCGGGGGCGCTGATGGCCGCCCGGAGCAGCTGGGAGAGCGGGTCCTGGCCGGTCAGCCGGCCCGAACGGGCCTGCTCGATCAGGGCGTCCGCCTCCTCCGGGGTCAGCTCGGCGGGGGGCTGCGGGTCTGCTGCCGAGCCGGGCTCCGGATCGGAGGGGCCCGGCGGGCCGGTGGGAGCGCGGGTCATCGGGCCTTCCGAGGTACGGGATTCGACGATGGTGCCACATCGAGGTGGAGGCGGCGAGCCAGTGACCGGAGTCCTCTGCGGGTGGCGGCGCGCACGTTGTCCGCCTTCTTGTCCAGCAGGGTGGCCGCGCTCGGACTGTCCAGCCCCACCACGACCTGGAGCAGCACGGCCTGTGCCTGGTCCGGCGGCAGCCCGGCGATCAGGCGGAGGGCGACCGCGGTGGAGAGGGCGTCGACCGCCTCCACCGCCGTGTCGTCCACGGCGGTGGCCACCGGGAGTTCCTCGTTGGGCATGGGGAGGACGGGCCGCCGCCGGCGGAGGTGGTCGCGGGCGCGATTGCGGGCGATGGTCGTGGTCCAGCCGCGGAAGCCGTCGGCGTCGCCGGTGAAGCGGGGCAGCCCGCGGGCGATCGCGGCCCAGGTCTCCGCGGCCACGTCCTCGGCGTCCGCCTCGCCGACGATGCTTCGCACGTAGTTGAGCAGCCGGGGGCCCAACTCCCGGTACAGGGCGCGGAAGTCGTCCTCGTCGCCGGTTCTGGCGCCCTGTACGGCGGCCTCCAGTTCCGCGGCCCGCCGCCGGGTGGCGGCGGCAGCGGCGGAGTCAGCCATTCGCCTGATCGGCGGCGGAGACCGAACCCGAATCCGTGCCGGCGCCCGAACCCAGGCCCGGTGTCCGGCAGTTGGCCCGGCCGAAGCGGCCCTGGGCCAGGGAACTGACGACCCGTCGGCCGTCCACGGCGATACTGCAGGTGGCCCGGCCGCCACTGCCGTCCAGGACCACGCTGAGGTCGACGGCGTCGGCGGACCGTCCGGCGGGCAGCGTCAGATGCCAGGGCAGCGCGGCGTGCGCGAGGCTGCCGCCGTGCGCTGCCGACCAGTTGAGCGCGGCCGTGCCATGACCCTCGACGGTGAGGGTCAGTCGGTGGCCGGCGCCGGCCCGGCCCGCTTGCGAGCCGTGCCCACCGTCTCCGCCGGAGCAGGCCGTCAACGCGCCCGCGAGGCTCAGGGTGAGGGCCGCCGCAGCGAGGGCGCGGTCCGGCCGACGGGAGGGGAACCGGGTCAAAACGCCCTCCTGGGCATACGGGGGACTTGGGGGTCGCGTGGCACTCCTGTGATGAACATGCAATCACAGGCGGAACGATTTATACCGCGAACGAGAACCCCAAAAGGGCTGCCTGTGGGGAACCTTGGGGGCCTCTGTGACGTGGATCACGCCGATTCGGCCGTCGGGGGTGTCACGGATTCGGAGCCTCCTGCGCTGATTGGAGTGATGGGAGTGGACTGTCGCTCCCGCCGTTCCAGTCGAAGTGAAGGGTGCCCGTGATGCACAGCCTGCGACGAACTGCCGCCGCGCTGGCGGTGTCCTCGGTGCTGGCCGCCGGGTTGCCGCAAGCGGCGCATGCCGCGACCGCGCATACGAACACCGGGAAGCCGTCAGCGAGTTCGACTCCGCACCGGAACCGCTCCTGGTACGACCCGTTCGGCTGGTTCGGCACCGGGAAGACCCCGAAACTGACCGACTCGACCTTCAAGTGGCAGGCGCCCGGCGGCCGCTCGACCACCCATGCGCCGAAGGTGGACCCGCACGCCCACCGGGTCGGCGAGCTGACCTCCCGCCGGACCGCCGACGCCAGCTTCTACCGGCTCTCGGACGGGCGGACCCAGGAGGTGCTCTCCGCGGCCCCGGTGCACTACCGGGACAAGGAGGGCGCCTGGAAGTCCATCTCCACCACGGTGTCCAAGGTCTCGCACCCCGGCGGCTTCTCGCTCGGCAGTGAGGGCAACTCCTTCCACACCTACTTCTCCTCCGACCCGGCCGCACTGGTCCGGGTCGAGGAGGGCTCGGCCTTCGTCCAGTTGGGCGCGGACGGCGGCAGAGCGCGGGCCCCCAAGGTCTCCGGCGACACGGTCGGCTATGCCGGCGTGCTGCCCGGCGGGGCCGGTCTGGACTACCGGGTGGGCGCGGGCGGCGTCAAGGAGAGCATCGTCCTGCCGAAGGCCCCCGCGGCCGGAACGAGCCCCTCCTTCGGCTTCACCTTCAAGGTCGGCGGACTCACCCCTAAGCAGCGGCCGGACGGCTCGATCGCCTTCTACGGCGGGGAGTCCGGCCAGGCGGTGTTCGTCATCCCGGCGCCGTACATGTCGGACGCCAAGGCGGACGCCTCCTCCCCGTACGGGAAGGTCTACTCGACCGGGGTCGCCCAGTCGATGGTCTGGAACGCGAGGACCGGGACCCTGCGGGTGACCGAGCGGCCGGACGCCGGCTGGCTGGCGGCGAAGGCCCGGCAGTACCCGGTGACCATCGACCCGACCATCGTGGACGCGCCCACGCCCTCGACCGCGTCGAACGTGATGATCTCCTCCGACGGGGCGTCCACCAACTACGACACCAGCTGGCGGCTCTCGGTGGGCAACACCACCACCGGGGTCTCCCGCGCCCTGATCAGGTTCCCGCTGCCGTCGGTGCCCGCGAACACCACGATCACCTCGGCGAACCTCAACCTGTACTTCGACCAGTGCCACACCACCTGCACCACCAGCGTCCCGCTGGAGGCCCACCAGGCCACGGCGGCCTGGGACGCGACGACGGCGACCTGGAACAACGCGAGCGGCATCTCCGGCGCGCTGGCCGGCTCCACCACCAAGGCGGCGTCCACCTACGGGGTCTGGAACTCCTACCCGGTCACCTCGCTGGTGCAGTCCTGGCTGAACGGCTCGACCGCCGACAACGGCTTCGTGGTGCAGGGGAAGACCGAGGGCAGCACCGGCGTCCAGGGCGGCCCACGGTACGAGGGCAGCATCTACGCCTACAACGGCGAGGCGGTCAACGCCCCGCAGCTGGTGATCACCTACGGCGCCCCCGGCGTCTCGGTGAACCCGCCGACCGTGATCCACTCCACCGGAGCGGAGCTCTCCTGGCCGGCCTATGTGAACAACACCGGGAACGCCGGCAACGACATCGTCGAGTACCAGGTGCACCGCAGCGTGTACCAGACCTTCACGCCGAGCGCCTCGACCGAGGTGGCCCCGGTCGCCTCCGGCTCCACCTCGTTCACCGACAGCACCGCCCAGCCCACGCCGACGAGTTCCAGCGACCCGTACGGCAACGCGTACTACTACATGGTCGCGGTGAAGACCGCGAACGGCAGCGTCATCCCCGGGCCCACCCAGCTGGTGCGGCTGCCGAAGGCCGGTCTGACCACGGTGCTGATCCGGCAGGGAGCGGCCGGCACGCTGTCCTCCGCGCAGCCGGGCACGGTGCTCAACACCCTGGTGGACGGCACGTCGAGCAGCCCGCAGCAGTGGGTGGAGGTCGGTGACGACTCCGGCACCTACGGCACCGCCCGCGGCGTCTTCGACTTCGGGGCGCTGCCCTCGTCCATCCCGACCGACGCCACCGTGATGGACGCCCATCTGAAGCTGTGGCAGGAGCAGACGACCACCGGCACCTCCGGGGCGGTCTACGAACTCCACGCGCTGACCCGGAGCTTCACCCGCTCGCAGGTCACCTGGAAGAACGCCGACTCGGCCACCGCCTGGACCACCGCGGGCGGCGACTACGCCACCACCGCCGACGGCACCGTCTCCGGGCTGACCAACGACCCGAACCGGCAGGAGTTCGACGCCACCTCGATCGTGCAGGGCTGGGTCAACACGCCCAGCTCGAACCACGGCCTGGAGGTGAAGCTGGCCGGCGAGTCCTCCAGCAGCCCGCAGGAGCGCACCCTGTTCGCGGGGACGAACACCGCCGAGCCGATCCTCTCGCCGACCCTGGTGGTCACCTACCTCGACCCCACCCCCGGCAACACCTACTACGCGCCCACCACCCCGCAGAAGATGGCGCCGGGCAGCAGCTACACGGTGCCGGTGACGCTGAACAACACCACCGCCTCCACCTGGTCGGCCTCGAACGAGAAGCTGACGTACCACTGGACGCTGCCCGACGGCACGGACGTCACCGGCAGCGGCAACCAGGTGCAGACCGCCCTGCCCGCGGACATGCAGCCCGGCAGCCAGCAGACGGTGAACGCGACGGTCACCCCGCCGACGCCGACGGACACCAACACCAGTGAGGCGTACACCCTCTCCTGGGACATGGAGAACACCAGCACCGGCAGCTACCTCTCCACCTCGGCCGGGGGCATCGGCTCGCTGGCCCAGGCGGTGGGGGTGAAGGAGCCCGGCTCCAACCAGCTCGGCCTGGAGAACTTCTACCAGTACACGACCACCGCGACCGGTGCCGGTTCGGCGCTCTACACCAACGCCTCCTCGGGCAACACGGTGTGGAACTACAACGCCTTCTCCAACCCCTCCCGGGGCTTCTCGACCTTCGCCCGGATGTCCTACAACTCGCTGGACACCACCGACTCCACGACGGGCTTCGGCTGGTCGGTGCAGCTGTCCACGCCGACGCGGCTGGGCACCCCGCTGGACTTCCACCCCAACCCCAACCCCACCGAGGTGACCTTCACCGACGGTGACGGCACCAGCCACGTCTTCACCTGGGACTCCACCAGCTCCAGCTGGACCGCCCCGGCCGGGCTCCACCTGTATCTGCAGCAACTGGCCAGCTGCGGGCCGCAGGTGACCAACGCCCGCGCCTGGGAGATGACCAAGCCCGACCGCACGCAGTTCTTCTACGACTGCGAGGGCTACCCGACCGCGATGGTCGACAAGAACGGCAACGAGGCCGACTTCACCTACACCTCGCGGAAGTCGGAGAACAAGCCGGAGGAGTTCCTGACCTACATCACCGACCCGGTGGGCCGGCAGACCCTCAAGGTCGACTACTTCCAGAAGGGCGACGACTACCAGTACGTCGACTCCACCGGAGCGGTCCAGTCCGGGACGAACCTGACCGACCCGAACATCATCGACCACGTCAAGTCGATCAGCGACATCACCGGGATCGCCGATCCCACCGGGGCCGACGGCCGGGTGGTGGACTTCCTCTACACCACCAACGGCCTCCTCGGGCAGCTGGTCGACGGGGCCGGCAACACCGCCGCCAAGACCTTCAGGTTCACCTACGACGCCACGCAGGGGATGAAGAACGTCAAGCTGGTCGGCGTCACCGACCCGCGCGGCAACACCACGAACCTGAAGTACTACGACCCGGTCACCGACCCCAAGGTGCACTGGTGGACCCAGTCGGTCACCGACCGCCGCGGCAAGACCACCGGCTTCGCGTACACCGAGCCCGGCGCGATCGCCAACGCCACCGTGCAGACCACGGTCACCGACGCCAACAGCCACGCCTACACCTACCAGTTGGACACCGACGGCCGGCTGCTGCAGTCCGTCGACCCGCTGAACCGCAAGATCTCGGTCGGCTGGGACTCCGACAACAACGTCACCAGCCTGATCGAGAACAACGGCGCCCAGACCACCTGGACCTACGACCCGAACACCGGCGATCCACTGAGCTACAAGGACGCGGTCGCCAACCAGAACAACACCGCGGGGACCACGTACACGTACCAGACCTCGCTCGGCGGGCATGTCGCCGACCTCACCGGCAAGACCAGCGCGGGCGGCCGGCAATGGAAGTTCGGCTATGACGGCAAGGGCAACCTGACCAGCGTCCAGGACCCGGACGGCGTGGCGGCCGGCTCCGGCTACACCACCGCCTACGGCTACGACGCCCTGGGCGAGCTGACCTCCGTCACCGACGCCGACCAGCACACCACCACCTACTCCGGCTACGACCCCTCCGGCTACCCGGACACCACCACCGACCCGCTGACCAACCCCACCACCACCGCCTACGACATCCGCGGCAACGTCGTCTCGGTCACCGACGCGCTGAACCACACCTCCAGCTACGGCTACGACGTGTTCGGCCGCCCGACCACCAGCAAGGTGCCCAAGGACCAGGCGAGCGGGGTGTACATCACCACCCCGGCGCCCACCTACGACGCCAACGACAACGTCACCAGGTCCACCGCCCCGAACGGCGCGGTGACCACCGCGGTCTACGACGCGAACGACGAGAACACCTCGACGACCCTGCCCCAGGACACCTCGACCTCGCCGATCCGGACCGCGACCTACGCCTACGACAACGTGGGCGACGAGTCGAGCTCCACCGCTCCAAACGGCAACGTCCCCGGGGCCGCCGCCGGCTCGTACACCACGAACTACGGCTACGACGCGGACGGCGAGCCGACCACGGTCACCGACCCGAACAACCACGTCACCACGACCCAGTACGACGACGTGGGCAACGTCTCCGAGGTCATCGACCCGCTGAAGTACAACACCAGCGGCTACACCAGCAAGTACGAGTACGACCTGGACCACCGTGCCGTGAAGGTCACCGACGCGGCCGGCCACTACAAGTCCACCTCGTACGACGTGGACGGCCTGCAGACCTCGACCACCGACGAGAACGGCAACGCAACCCTCTACTCCTACGACCAGAACGGGCAGACCACCAAGGTCCAGAACCCCCACTCGTCGTCCAACGGCACCATCGCGTACGACACCACGGAGTACACCTACGACCAGGTCGGCAACGAGACCTCGGTGATCACCCCGCGGGGTGTCGCCTCGGGCGTCGCCGGCGCGTACACCACGACCACCCAGTACGACGCGGACAACCGCACCTCCAAGGTGTTCGGGGCGTACAACCCGAACGACCCGACCTACAAGACCGCGCCGGAGACCGACTACTCCTACGACGCGGCCGGCCGGATGAGCAAGGTCAGCGCCCCGCCCTCGCAGGGCCAGTCGGTCCGCAACGACACCACCTTCAGCTACTGGGACAACGGCTGGACCAAGGCGACCACCGACCCGTGGTCCATCACCACCTCGTACGACTACAACGCCGACGGCCAGCAGACCGCCCGGACCATCACCTCGGCCGGCGGCTCCTCCTCGCGCACCCAGGGCTGGGGCTACTACCCCGACGGCAAGATCGAGACCCGCACCGACAACGGCGTCCCGGTCGGCCTCCAGGTCGCCCTGGTCGACGACTCCGACGCGCAGAACGTCTCGGCGACCGGCAGTTGGGCCTCCTCCGGCAGCGGCACCGGCTACCAGGGCTACGACTACCTGACCCACTCGGCCGGTTCCGGCTCCGACAGCTTCACCTGGAACCTGAACATCCCCGAGGACGGCACCTACCAGGTCTTCGTCGACTACCCGAGCGTCAGCGGCGCCGCCACCGGCGCCTCCTACACCGTCACCGGGAGCAGCGGCAGCAGCAAGGTCACCGTCGACCAGACCAAGAACACCGGCACCTGGGTCTCCCTGGGCTCCTACGCCTTCACCCAGGACGGCACCGGCCAGAGCATCTCGCTCGCCGAGAACTCCGGCGGCGCGGTGACCGCGGACGCGGTGAAGCTGGTCCGCGACAACTCCGGTGACACCCAGCCCAAGCCCGTCTCCTTCACCTACTCCTACGACCCCGACGGCCAGCTCACCGACCTGGCCGACAACTCGCCGAACGCCCGGGTCGACGACTACGCGGCCAGCTACGACCAGGCCGGCCAGCTGACGACGCTCAAGGAGAACAAGTCCGGCAGCGCCGTCCACACCACCTCGTTCAACTACGACGCGGACGGCAACACCACCTCGCGCACCCACGACCAGGAGGTCGACTCCTTCCAGTACGACGTGCGCAACCTCCTCACCCAGGTGGTGAACAAGGAGTCCGGCAGCGACCCGTCGCCGAAGACCACCTCCTTCACCTGGACCCCCTCCGGCCAGGTCGCCACCGAGACCAAGCCGAACGGGAACGTGGTCGACTCCAGCTACTTCCTGGACGGTTCGCTCCAGCACCAGCTGGAGACCAAGTCCGACGGCAGCACCAAGGTCGCCGAGCACACCTACACCTACGACCCCAACGGCAACCAGACCGAGGACGCCTCCACCACCCAGAACGCCGACAACCACTCGGCGTACCTGACGGACACCAAGGACACCGCCTACACGCCGCAGGACCAGGTCCAGTCGGTGACCAACTCCGACAACAGCGGCAACGAGTCCTACACCTACGACCAGAACGGCAACGTCGTCTCGCAGACCGTCCACGGCACGACGACGACCTCGAACTACGACCGCAACCGGCTGCAGTCCACCGTGGTCGCCGGGATCACCTCGGCGTACGACTACGACCCCTTCGGCCGGATGGACACCGTCAGCACCGCGGGCAGCGTGGTCGAGCGGTACAGCTACGACGGGTTCGACCACATCGCCTCGGAGCAGAAGAAGTCCGGATCGGCCTTCACCACCACCGACTTCACCTACGACCCGTTCGACCGCAAGGTCTCCGAGACGGACAACGCCGGCGGGACCTCGGCGCAGACCACGGTCTACGACTACCTGGCGATGTCCAGCGCGGTCGTCGACGAGCAGGTGGGTGGCAAGGTCACCAAGTCCTACGACTACTCGCCCTGGGGTGAGCGGATCGCCCAGGTGGTCCACAAGTCGGACGGCACCGAGGAGCCGACCTACTACAGCTACGACTCCCACTCCGACGTCCAGGCGGTCACCGACGCCAACGGCGACACCAAGTCGACCTACGGCTACACCGCCTACGGCGCCGACAGCTCGGCCCAGGACACCGGGGCCGACAAGCCCGGCTCCAGCACCTCGGCCTCCGGTCCGTACAACGAGTACCGGTTCAACGCCCAGGCCGTGGACGGCAACACCGGCGACTACAACATGGGCTTCCGCACCTACGACCCGGGGCTGAACCGCTTCCTCTCCCGGGACATGTACAACGGCGCCCTCTCCGACATGGGCCTGGTCTCCGACCCGTACAGCGGCAACCCGTACGCCTTCGGCGCCGGCAACCCGCTCTCCAACATCGAGCTGGACGGCCACGGCTGGCTCTCCGACCTCGGACACGCCGCCCTCGACGCGGTGGGCATGGTCCCGGTCGTCGGCGCGGTCGCGGACGTGGCCAACGGCGCCTGGTACGCGGCCGACGGCGACTACCTGGACGCGGGCCTCTCCTTCGCCGGAGCGATCCCGGTGGTCGGCGACGCGGCGCTGGGCGCCCGCTACGCCATCAAGGGCGCGAAGTACGCGGACGAGGGCATCGAGGCCGTGGAGGCGGCCAAGAACATCGACCACGCCGCGAACGACGTGAAGGACGCGGTCGACGCCGGCGAGGCCGCCAAGACCGCCACCAAGGCGGGCGACGCGGCAGCGGCGGACACCACCACGGCGGCGGCGAACGAGGCGAAGGCGCAAGCCAAGGCGGCGGAGGAGGCGAAGGCCGCGGAGCAGCGCGCGGCGGAGGCCCGGGCCGCGGCAGAGCGCGAGCAGGCGGCGAGCGCCGCGGCGGAGAACGAGGGCGAGCAGGTCGCGGAGAGCGAGGCGCAGGGGGTCGGCTGCGGCGGCGAGAGCTTCACCGCCGACACGCCGGTCCTGCTCACCGGCGGCAAGCGGGTGGCGATCAGCCAGTTGAAGCCGGGCGACAGGGTCGTGGCCACCGATACGCGGACCGGCAGGACCGAGAGCACGCCCCTGTCCCACGTACTGGTCCACCATGACACCGACCTGTACGACCTGACCGTCCGTACGGCCTCGGCAGGCGGCGGCACGGTGATCCACACCACTGCCCACCACCTGTTCTTCGACCGGACCAGGCACAGCTGGGTCGAGGCCTCCCACCTGCGCCCCGGAGACCTGCTCACCAGCCCCGACGGCTCGCTCGTCATCGTCGTGGGCGGCGACGCCCCGAAGGTCTCCGACGGCGACATGTGGGACCTCACCGTCCCGGCGGTTCACGACTTCTACGTCGCGGCCGGAGCCACGTCGGTCCTGGTGCACAACTGCCCGGCCGCGACGTTCGGTGTACCGGACAGTCCGGGCGTGTACACGATCCACATGAACAACGGGTCCAAGTACGTGGGGATGTCCACCACGAGCATCCGCGGCCGGGTCGCGGCTTCGATAAAGCCGGGCCATGCGCTCACCGCGGCCGGGTTCGGCGAGTCCGACATCGCCAACGTCACCTGGATGACGCTGCCCAGGGGAGTGACCTCTGTTACCGCCCGGCGGGTGGAGCAGACGGTAATGGAAGGCTGGAAGGACTTCGGGGCGACGCTGCTGAACCGCCGCGATCCCGAGATCGACGTCAGTGGCTTGGGCATCTCCTGGCCATAGAGGTCCCAGGACCTCGGCAGGGCCTAGCGTATGGGTGAGTCTAGGAACGGAGCAGCAGGAGACATGGGAACTTGGGGAGTTTCTCCGATCGGTAGTGACAGCGCCATGGATTTCCTCGACCTCCTGGCGGAGCTTCCCGAAGGAGACCGCAGGACCCGGGTGGTGGACGTCCTGACCATCGCGGACCAGCGGCCTGAGGCGATCATGCGGGAGATCGTGCCCGAGGAGGTCCTGGCCGCGGCGGCCGTCGTGGCGGGGGCCCTGCCGGGAGGAGAAGCGCTCCCCTGGGCGGGCGACGACGCCCTGGCCGGTGCGGGGCTGGCTGCCGGCTCCGCGGCGGGCCTGGGCGCGGTCGCGGTACGTGCGGTGCGCGCGGCCGTCTCCCACGGCGGGGGCTGGTGGGAGGCGAGCTGGGTCAGCGAGGAGGACCGGGTCGCCGCGCGGGAGTCACTGGACGGCCTCGTCCAGGTCCTGGAGCGGAATCGGAACTGACGAGTCCTCGGGAGGGGCGTTCGTGAGCGCGGAGAGGCTGTTCCTGATCGCGTGTGTGGTGACGTCGACGGTGCTGGCCGTCGGGCGGATGCAGAGGCGGGTTCGCGAGCAGCGCGCCCTCGAGGCTGCGCGCAATCCGAAGGGATCGCACGGACGATGAGGAACTGAGGACGTCCGCGCATGATCACGGTTCAGGTTCGCGGGGAACGCGGCGACATCGTCCAGCGCGCGGAGTGCCGGCTCGACTGGGGGGCGCTCCAGCAGGTCGACGAGGACGCGTACCCGCACCTGGGCGGCCTGCTGCCGTACGCGGACACGATGTTCAACGCGCGGCAGGCGGTCAGGGTCCGCGGGGAGGTCGGTAGCCGGACCATCCGGGAACTGCTGGGCGAGGAGGCCGCGGCGGAGATCGCGGACCTCTGCCGGACCGTGGAGGGCGGATCGCACCGCTATCTGTGGTTCCTGGGAGACTAGCTGTAATGCCCACGAGCGTTGTTGACGCTGGGTGGTCTTGAGTGAAGGCGAAGACCTCCGGTGTGGTGGAGGTGTCGAGTCTTCACCGCGCGGAGGTCTTCGTGTCCCACCGTAATGCCCGGTGAACCGTGAGCGCGGACCGGGGGCGAGGCCGCCGCCGCTCGCGCCCCCGCCCCTCACCCGGCCGCAGCCCGCGCCGCGTCCGGTCGGGCCGGCAGCGTCGGGGTCGGGCGGGTGAGGGCGAGGAGGGCCATGTCGTCGGTGATGGTGCCGCCGGTGTGGCGGGTGACGTCCTCGATCAGGGCGTCCAGGAGTTGGCCGGGGCTGGTGAACGGCAGCTGGGGCAGGCGCTCGGCCGAGTCGTAGAACACGCCGAGCTCGTCCCTGGCCTCGGTCACCCCGTCGGTGAAGAGCAGCAGGGTGGCGTCGGCCGGGAGATCCCAGCAGTCCTCGACCGGCCCGTCCGCGTCCAGCGAGGTGCCCAGCGGAAGCGCGTGGGAGCTCGGCTCCAGCACTCGCGCGGTGCCGGGGGAGTCCGGGGTGCCGGGGGTGAGCAGCATCGGGGCCGGATGGCCGCAGTTCACCAGGCGGAGGGCGCGCGGCGCGTCGGCGCCGCGCTCGGGGTCGGCCGGGGCGATCTCGGCCAGGAGGGCGGTGGTGAACCCCTCCACCTGGTCCAGTCCGGCCCGGCGGCGTCCCTCGCGCAGCAGCGCCCGCTCCAGCCGGTCGGCGAGTCCCTTCAGGGTCGGCTCCTCGTCCGCGGCCTCCCGGAACGCGCCGATCACCACGGTCACCGCCTCGACGGCGTCAAGTCCCTTGCCCCGGACGTCCCCCACCAGCAGCCGGACGCCGTACGGGGTCTGCTGGGCGGCGTAGAGGTCGCCGCCGATCAGGGTGTCGGCGAAGGCGGCCTGGTAGCGCGCGGCCAGCAGCAGGCCGTCCAGCCGGGAGGGCGGGTGCGGCAGCACCGCCCGCTGCACCGCCGCGGCCACCGTCCGGGCCGACCGGGCCTTGCGGTCGCTGCGGCGCAGCATCACGTTGGTGATCAGGGCCACCGCCGTGACGGTGGCGATGGTGGCGGGCTCGGTGAAGTTGCCCGGTGTGGACAGGTAGCCGAGGGCGGCCAGCTGGCCGGTGTCCGCCGCGATCGCGGCCAGGCCGATGAAGACCGTGCCGCGGAAGGAGAGGAGCGCGGCGGCTGCCATCGGCGCGGCCGAGTACAGCGGGGCTCCGCTGAAGTCGGGTGGGGTGAAGACGTCCGCCATGATGCCGACCAGGACCAGGGCGGCCGGCAGCAGGACGCGGAGGAGCCGGCGGGCCGGCGCCTGCAGCCGGCGGGTGGCCGGGCCGCCGTGGCGGGGCAGGCGGGGCGGCGGCTGGACGCGACGCGACCGGTCGGTCCCTGGTGCCACCGTTCGCTCCCGTGTGCCGCTCGTGCCGTCCCGCCCACTGTGGTGGGTAGGTTACGGCACGGCGAGCGGAGTGGCCCGGACGGGTGGGGCCGGCGGGCCCGTCTTCTGAGGCGGTGTCAATTCGAACGCGTCCAGATGCCGCGGATCGGGGCGGTGTTCGCGGCGGCCCCGGTGGGGGCCAGGCCGTAGGCGTCCTCGAGGGTGCGCAGCAGGCTGTAGTGGTTCAGATGCGTGCTGTAGGCGCCGGGGCGGATGCCGCCGCCGACCACGAAGGTGGGGATGCGGTTGCTGTTCGGGCTGTCCGTGTCGTCCTCGTCCCAGGTGACGACCAGCAGGCTGTCGTGGGAGCGGGCCCAGTCCGCGTAGCCGCCGAGGTTCTCCTTGAGCCAGGTGTCGCCCTGCGCGATCGAGCCGTCGTGCATGTCGTGCTGGACGTTCGGGATGACGAAGGAGACGGCGGGCAGCGCCGCCCAGCCGGACGCCGTCCGGGGGAAGGCGCTGAACGGCTGGTCGGCCGAGGCCGGCAGGTTGGAGAAGTCCGCCCAGGGGACGTGCCGGCGGGCGTAGTCGCCGGTGTCGCAGGAGGTGGAGCCGACGCCGGGCAGGCTCTCCGCGTAGCCGGTGAAGCCCTCGCCGGCGGCGATCAGCTCGGAGCCGAGGTTGGCCGCGGAGAAGGCGTGGGACGGGCATGCGTCGCCGGTCACGCCCTGCGGTGAGCCGGAGAAGAGGGCCAGGTAGTTGGGCTGGCTGGGGTGGGTCTCGGCGTCGAAGGCGGTGAACTGGGCGCCCTGCCGGGCCAGGGAGTTGAGATAGGGCGCTTCCGGACTGCCGATGATCTGCTGGTAGGCCCGGTTCTCCTCGACGACCACCACCACGTGGCGGGGCTGCGGCACGCCGTCGGCGGGGGCGCGCCGGGTGTAGGTCGGCGAGGCGGGGGGTGCGGAGGCGACGGTGCCGCGGGAGTCCGCCTGGCCCTGGGTGGCGGCGCCGCCGCTGCCGCCCGCCCCGCCGCCGCCCGAGCCGCCTCCGCCTCCGCTGCCGCCGCCGCAGGCGGCCAGCCCCGCGACGGCCAGCAGGGCCGCGGCGGTGGTGGTCGCCGCCCGTCGCGGCCATGCCTGTCTCGATCCGTGCGCGCGCATCTCCGAACCCCCCACGACATCACCGGTCGTGAATCAACCCTCGCACAGCGGGCGGGGGCGGGCCGGGCCCGGGCCCGGCGTCAGAGGGTTCTCATAGCCAGGGCCCCGGACAGCCGGCGGCCGGCGTCCAGGGATCAACGCTCAGCGCCCAGCGCTCAGGGCTTGCGGGCGACCAGGCCGTAGCAGGAGACGGGCCGCCCGGCGCCGGCTGCGCGCCAGCGGTCGACCGGGACCACGCCCGGCTCCAGCAGCTCCCAGCCCTCGGCGAACCGGGAGACCTCGGCCAGGCCGCGGGCCTGCCCGGGGATCTTGGATGCCTGGTAGACCTCGCCCGCCCCGGCGATCCCCTCCGGATCCAGATCGGCGGTGATGTGGGAGAGGACCAGATGGCTGCCGGACGGCAGGGCATCCGTCAACTTCCTTACTAGGGCGTACGGTTCGGCGGAGTCCTCGAAGAAGTGGAGGACCGCGACGAGAAGGAGGACGACGGGGCGGGACAGGTCCAGCGCGCGATCGCCGCCCACCAGGCAGGGGTGGGTGAGGACGGTCTCGGGGGCGCGGAGGTCCGCCCGGATGTAGTCCACGCGTCCCTGCGGGGTGCTGGACATCAGGTCGCGGGCGTGCGCGAGGACCAGCGGATCGTGGTCGGCGTAGACGATGTGCGCGGCGGGCGCGGCGGACTGGGCCAGTTCATGGGTGTTGGGACTGGTCGGGATGCCCGAGCCGATGTCCAGGAACTGGTCGGCGCCGGCCTCGGCGAGGGTGGTGACGGCGCGGCGGAGAAAGCCGCGGTTCTCCCGGGCGAAGTCGCGGGCCGCCGGGAAGACGCTCAGCACCCGGTCGGCGGCCTCCCGGTCCGCGGCGAAGTTGGTCTCGCCGTCGAGGTAGTAGTCGTACATCCGGGCCGGCTGGGGCCGGTCCGCGTGGAGGTCCCGTGGGCCGGTCAGGGATATCCGGCCGGTGCTGCTGATCCACTCCGTGGTCATGGCGGCGATCCTACGGTCGACGGCTCGGCGCCGGTGGGGCTGCTGGGACTCGGCCGCCAGGAGCTGGAGTCGGAGATGGAATCGGAGCTGGTGCTGGGACTGGAACCGGAGCTCAGCGGAACGGGGCCGCGTCGGCGGCGAGGCGGTCCAGGTACTCGAGGGTCTCCGCCTCGGGGCGGGTCGGCAGGTAGAGGAGCACCCGGTCCACGCCGAGCTCCGCGTACCGCTCCAGACCCCCGCCGCCGCGCGGGGCGGCGAAGACGGTGACCGGGACCTCGCGGTTGGCCAGGTCGTTGAGCCGGTCCATCTGCTCGCCCAGGCGGTCCGCCGGCACGCTGTTGGCCAGCCAGGAGTCGCCGAACCTGGCGATCCGCGGGAAGGCGCCCTCTCCGCCGCCGACGTAGATCGGCGGATGCGGCCGCTGCACCGGCTTGGGCCAGGAGTAGACCGGGTCGAAGTCGACGAAGTCGCCGTGGAACTCGGCCTTCTCCTCCGTCCACAACTCGCGGATGGCCAGCAGTCGTTCGTCCACCAGACGGCCACGGGTGCCGGGCTCGGTGCCGTGGTTGCGCATCTCCTCGCGGTTCCAGCCGACGCCGACGCCGAGGATCGCCCGGCCGCGCGAGACGTGGTCGAGGGAGGCGACCTCCTTGGCGGTGATGATCGGATCGCGCTGCGAGAGCAGGGCGATGCCGGTGCCGAGGAGGAGGCGGTCGGTGACGGCGGCCGCGGCGGCAAGGGTGACGAAGGGGTCCAGGGTGCGGTAGTAGACCTCGGGGAGGTCGCCGCCCCCGGGGTAGGGGGTCTCGCGGGAGGCCGGGATGTGGGTGTGCTCGGCGATGAAGAGGGAGTCGAAGTTCCGGGCCTCCAGTGCGCGGGCGAGGGCGGTGGGTGCGATGCCCCGGTCCGTCACGAAGGTCGAGACCCCGATCTTCATTTACGCCTCCTTGCGTAGGGGTTTCCCGGTCCCCGCGGCCGCCGTGCCGGCGGCTCGCGAGTAAGTGCCCAGGCTAGGCGCCACGTTCTGGCTGGGCAACGACGGGGCGCCGTCGGCGTCGCCGCTTCTGTCGCCTCAGCCCGTCTGCGGCCTCAGCCTGTCAGCCGCCGCAGCCCGTAGGCCGCGTCACCGGCGGGTGGCGTGGAGGTCGGACTGGATGCGGGCGACGCAGTCGAGGAGGTGGGGGAGGATGGTCTCGCGCAGCTCCTCCGCGCCGGTGCGGCTCGCGTGGACGGGGACGTTGACCGCCGCCGCCACCGCGCCCGCGGAATCCCGGACCGGCGCCGCGATCGACCGCAGCCCCTCCTCCAACTCCTGGTCCACCACCGCGTACCCCTGCGCCCGCACCCGCTCCAGCTCGGCCCGCAGCTCGTCCGGGTCGGAGATGGTGTGCGGGGTCGGAGGCGGCTCCCCGTGCCGGTCCCGCGGCTCGGCCAGCAGCGCCGTCAGCCGCCGCTCCCGCTCCGCCGCCGGCAGATGCGCCAGCAGCACCCGGCCCATGGCGGTGACATGTGCCGGAAAGCGGGTGCCCACCGTGATGTTGACGGTCATGATCCGCCGGGTCGGCACCCGCGCCACATACACGATGTGCCCGCCGTCGAGCACCGACATCGACGCCGACTCGTGCACCTCCGCCACCAGCCGTTCCAAATGCGGCTCCGCGATCTCCGGCAGCGGGACGCTGGAGAGGAAGGCGAAGCCCAGTTCGAGCACTCGGGGGGTGAGCCGGAACCGCGAGCCGTCCGTCCGCACGTACCCCAGGTCGGCCAGGGTCAGCAGGAAGCGGCGGGCCGCCGCGCGCGGCAGCCCGCACTCCTTGGCCACCTCACTGAGCGTCAACTCCGCGTGGTCGGCGTCGAAGGCGCGGATCACCGCGAGCCCCCGGGCCAGTGACTGGACGAAGTGCGCCGCGCGCGGCTGGTCGCCGTGCTGCTCGGGCTGCTGCTCTGTCATGCGCCAAGGGTAGGGGCTGCGCCTGAGGCCCCGGTGCTCGCCTCCGCGGCTTCCACGGCCTCCTCGGCCTCCTCCTCAGCGGTCTCCTGGCCGGCGTGCCCGCGCAGCGCGGCCACCGTCAGCAGGCAGGAGAGCAGTGCCGCGCAGCCGCAGACCACGTATCCCAGCGCGTAGCCGTGGCCCAGGGCGTCCACCGCCAGCGGCGCCGCCTGACCCGGAGGGGTGTTGGGGGGAACGGAGTTGACGGCGAGCGGACCGCCCTCCGCCGCGACCTGTCCGGCCGCCGCCTTGACCTGGGCGGGCAGCGCGGAGCCGCCGAGGGCGTGGCCGAACCGGGAGGCCGCGTTGCTCAGCGCGATCGCGCCGACCACCGCGGGGCCGAGGGTGAAGCCGAAGTCGCGGAGGAGGCTGGTGGTCGCGGAGGCCATGCCGGCCAGCGGAACCGGCACGGTGTTGACGGCGGTCGCGGTGATCGAGGAGACCGCGAAGCTGAAGCCGACACCGACCAGGCCGAGCGGCAGGATCAGCGAGGTGAGGGTGCGGTCGCCGACCGGCATCCCGGCGGCGATGAAGTCGCCGGCCGCCATCAGCGCGAAGCCCAGGCCCAGGACCCAGCGCGGTGCCAGCCGGGCCATCAGCTGCGAGGTCAGCGGGGTGAGGAAGATCGTCAGTCCGTTGAGGAGAAGGAACGCCACCGCTGTGCGCAGCGTGGACTGATGCTGGATCGGGCCCATCCGGATGCTGGTGTCGTACGCGGTACCGAGGAAGGCGAACATGCCGACCACGGCCACCACGGAGGCGGTGGCGAAGGCCCGGTTGCGGAACAGGTCGAGCCGCAGCAGCGGGTTGCGGGCCCGCAGTTCGGCGAGGACGAAGAGGGCCATGAACACCGCGAAGAGGACGAAACCGATCACCACCGGGCCGGAGCCCCAGCCGTCGGTGGGTCCCTGGATCACCGCGAAGAGGAGGGCGAAGAGGGAGAGGCCGATCGTCACCTGGCCGGCCGGGTCCAGCGAACGCCCCTGCGGCGCCCGGGAGTCGCGCGCCAGGAGGGCGCTCACCACGGTGCTCAGCGCGGCGATGATCGCCACGACGATGAACGACCAGCGCCAGGAGCCGTAGTTGCCGGTGATCCCGCCGAGCAGCGGGGCGAGGAATCCGCCGGTGGAGAGCAGTGCCGCCCACAGTGCGATCACCCGGGCGCGGGCCGCGTGGGTGTGGGTGCCGGCCGCGAGCATCGCGAGAGAGGTCGGGAAGAGCGCGGCGGCGCCGAGCCCGGCCAGGGCCTGACCGACCCACAGGACGTGCACCCCCGGCGCGGCGGCGGCCACCACCTCGCCGGCCACCATCAGCAGTGCCCCGCCGACCAGCAGCCGCTTGCGGCCGAAGAGGTCGCCCAGCACGCCGAAGGTGAGCTCCAGCACGGACACCGGCAGCAGGAACGCGTCGGAGATCCAGGTGAGCTGGGAGCCGATGGGGTGGAGGTCAGACTGGAAGAGGCCGTTGAGCGTGGCCGGGATGGCGATTCCGATCTGTGCCAGGCATACGGCCAGGCAGCCGGCGATCAGCGTGCCGACCGCCAGGCGGGCGCCTGGGGCCCCGCCGGTTGCCGCGCTGTTCGTTCTGCTGCTCTCGGTCCGCTGGCCTGGGACGCCTGATGCCTCGGACATGGTGCCCCCATCATGATCTGTTCGCAGAGCGAACGCTCGTGCGTAGGAAGTGGGCGCAAAGTAGCGGCGGCGGAGCGGTCCGGTCAATGCCCGTGCGGGGGCGGGTTGGCGCGAGCGCTCCCGGGGGCGGCGCACAAGCTCACAAACGGCGCAGAACCGCTCCGACGCCGCAGGGGCGCCGCAGGGGCCGAGAACCGGCGACGCGCGGGCGCGGTACCGATGTCGTGCGGGAGGCGTATGGGCGCGTACG
Source organism: Phaeacidiphilus oryzae TH49 (assembly GCF_000744815.1). Lineage (NCBI taxonomy): Bacteria > Bacillati > Actinomycetota > Actinomycetes > Kitasatosporales > Streptomycetaceae > Phaeacidiphilus > Phaeacidiphilus oryzae. The sequence continues at coordinate 803,318 of NZ_JQMQ01000005.1, read as the reverse complement.
GGAGGCGTGCGGGCGCGTACGGGAGGCGTGCGGGCGTCGTGGGGGTTTCCGCAGCTGATCGCCGCTCGGGCCGGGGCCGGGGATCAGCCGGCGAGGACGACGGCGGTGCCGTAGGCGCAGACCTCGGTGCCGATGTCCTCGGCGGAGGTGACCTCGTACCGCATCATCAGGACCGCGTTCGCGCCGCGCGCCCGCGCCTGCTCGACCAGGCGCTCGACCGCCTGCTCGCGGGACTCGGCGAGGGTCCGGGTCAGCCCCTTCAGCTCGCCGCCGAAGACCGACTTGAGGCCCGCGCCGATCTGGCTGCCGAGATTGCGGGAGCGCACGGTGAGGCCGAAGACCTCGCCGATCACCCGTTGCACCGGTCGGCCCGGCACGTCGTTGGTGGTCACCACCAGAACGTCCGAGCTGTCCGGTCCGCCGCCGAAGTCATCGATGCTCATGCCGCCAGACTGCCCGGGGCGGGGCCGACCGGCCAGGGGGAGTGCGCCGGACGGCGGGGGCGTGCGGCCGGGGAATTCGCTGGTCCCGGGCGTCGGGGTGGGCCTAGATTGCCGCCCATGTCGAACGGCGCCGCGCTGCAACCGGCCTCCCCTGACCAGCACCCCGTACCGGCCCGCCTGCGAGCCGCGCTGACCACGGCGCTCAAGGCGCGCGACCGGATCGCGGCCGGCGCCCTGCGCTCCGCCCTCGCGGCGGTGGCCAACGCCGAGGCTGTCGCGCTCCCGGACGGTCCCGGTTCGCGGGCTGGGGCGATCGAGGCCGCGCCGGTCGGAGCCGGGGCGGCCGAGGTCGCCCGACGTGAGCTGACGGAGGATCAGGTCGTCGGGATCGTCCGGGCCGAGGTGGACGAGCGGGAGGCCGCGGCGGCAGAGCTGGCGGCGGTCACCGGGGTGGCGGGCGCGGCGGAGCGGGCGGCGCTGCTGCGCGCCGAGGCGGCGGTGCTGGCCGCCGTGCTGGGGTGAGCGGGGCGGCCGCCGAGCCCTGGAGCACCGTGCGCGGGCTGGTGGACTGGCTGGACGCGGAGAACGGCGGCGGGCCGCAGGAGACCGCGATGCGCCTGATGAAGCTGGGCGAGGAGGCCGGGGAGGCGATGGCCGCCTACATCGGCCTGATCGGCCAGAACCCCCGCAAGGGCCGGACGCATGAGCGCGAGGACGTGGCCGACGAGCTATGCGACGTGATCGTCACCGCGATGGTGGCGCTGCACTCCTTCGCCGACGATCCGGCCGGGCACTTCGCCGGGAAGCTCCGCCGGATCGCCGAGCGGGCGGACGCGGCCCGCGGCTCGTCCTCGCCCTGACCGACCTGTCGCCCTGACCGACCTGGCGTCCGCCTTCCGGCCCCGCCGACGCACAACCGATGGTTGTGCCGATCACTGCATTCGTTTGTTTGAACTGCGGCTTTGGGTCGGCTTGGATGTCCTGCGGCCAGGTACGGGGCCACTCACTGGGGTGGCGCGAGCGAGCGGGGACCACGCGGATGGACGACGGCAGCGGGAGCAGCAGCCGTAGCCGCGGCGCGGGCGGCGCGGGCGGCGAGAGCGGCGCGGGGGAGCGCGGTGCGCCCGTGGCCGGGAGCCGTGGAGAGCGCCGCGGCGCGCGTCCGCTCGGGCGGCCGTTCGCATGGCTCTGGGGCGCGTACACGGTCAGCGCGGTCGGCTCCGGGCTTGCCTTCAGCGCCTTCCCGATGGTCGCCGTCCTGGTGCTGCACGCCGGCCCCGGCGAGGTGGCGGCGCTGTCCGCGGCCGGCACGGCGGCCGGGGCGGTACTCGCGGTGCCGCTCGGTCCGTGGGTCGAGTACCGGCGGAAGCGGCTGGTGATGGTGGCGGCGGACCTCCTCCGTTTCGGGGTGCTGCTCACCGTGCCGCTGGCGTACGCGCTGGGGCGGCTCGGGTTCGTGCAGTTGCTGGTTGTCTCGACGGTGGTCGGGGCCGCGGAGACCACCTTCCGGGCGGCCGGCGGCGCGGCGCTCAAGTCGCTGGTCGCGCCGGCGGACCTGCTCACCGCGAACAGCCGCTTCGAGTCCACCACCTGGATCACGACCGTGCTCGGCCCGCCGCTGGGCGGAGCCGCGATGGGACTCCTCGGCCCGGTGGCGACGATCGTCGCCGACGCCGTCAGCTACCTCCTCTCCGCGCTGGGGATCCGCGCGATCGGCGGCGAGGAGGCACGGCCCGCGGCGGCGCCCACCGGAGCCGCAGCCCCGGCGGCGGCGCCCGCGCCCGCGCCCGCGCCCGGGCCCGGGCCCGGGGGCGTGAGCTGCTGGCCGGCTGGCGGTTCATCCTCGACGAGCCGGAGCTGCGTCCCTTCTTCTTCCACAGCGTGCTGGTGAACGGCCTGATCATGGTGGGCGAGCCACTGCTGTCCGTGCTGATGCTCGGCCGACTCGGCTTCCCGCCCTGGGAGTTCGGGCTCGCCTTCGCCGTCCCGTGCCTCGGTGGGCTGGTGGGCTCGCGGCTGGCGCGGCCGCTCGCCACCCGGTACGGGGAGCGTCGGATGCTGCTGGTCTTCGCGGTGGCGCGGTGCTTCTGGGTGATCGGCCTGGTCGCTCTGAGGCCAGGGCTCGGCGGGCTGCTTGTGGTGATGGCCGTGGAGTGCGGCCTGATCTTCTGCTGCGGCGTCTACAACCCACTGCTCGCCACCCATCGCCTGAGACTGCTCCCCCATGACCGGGTCGCGCGCGTCCTCTCTTCCTGGTCCGTCACCAGCAAGCTGTCCACCGCCCTGCTGACCGGGCTGTGGGGCGGACTCGCCTCGGTGATCGGCCCGTCCGCGGCAGTCGGTCTGGCGGGCGCCGTGATGCTGGTGACGCCGGTACTGCTGCCCCTCGGACGGCGCGGTACCGGTCGAGGTCGTCGCGGACACCGGACGCCCGCCGAGGAAGCGGAGCTGACGCCGGCTCAGAACTGAGCGCAGCCACGGTGCCCGGGCCGGGCCGCCCCTCACCTCGGCCACCTGTCTCGCCCCTAACCTCGGCCACCCGCCCCGCCCCTCACCCCGGTTCGGCCGCCGCCACCGGCCTTCGCCGACCGCACCTCGGCAGCACACCGGCCACCGCTCCCGCGGCGAGCTTTTGCAGCAGGCTGAAGGCCAGAATCGGCACCAGCACCATCGGCTGCGCGGGCAGCCTGGTCGCTGCGACCACGGCGCCGGCACTGGTGTTGCTCATACCGGAGGCGTACGTCACGGCGATGGCGTCGGCGCGCGACAGGCCCAGCCGGCGGGCCAGCCACCAGCCCAGCAGGAAGGTGCTCAGGCACATCAGCCCCGCGGCGGCCACCGCGAGGGCCAGGTAGTCGGGGTCCGGATGGTCCGTCACCATCCCCATCGCACCACAGGCGTTGGAGTAGCTGAGGGTCAGCACGACCGCCAGGTTGGACAGCTTCACCCAGGGCAGCAGCGCTGCCGAGCGTTCGCCGCGCCCGCCGCGCCCGGCGCCCGTGCGCCGCCGTCGTCGCCGGACCCGGTGGAGCACGGCGTTGGCGGTGAGCCCGAGCGAGCACGGCACGGCGACCGCGGGGAGGGCGAACCACGGTCCCAACTCCGCGGCCATCACCCGGAGCCGGTCGGCCGACGCGGCGTCCGTCGCCCAGCCGGCCAGGGTCAGCGCCAGTGGGATGGTGAGCGGACTCAGCAGTGTGGAGCCCAGGACCATGCCGAGGGCCAGCGTGTCGTCGCCCTCCCCGCTCTGGACGAAGACGGTGGCGCCGGCGGCCACCGGCATCGCGCCGACCACGGCGAGCCCGAGCAGGATGCTCTGGCCCTCGCGGTGGTTGTGCCAGCCGGCCAGCACCCAGCCGGTGGAGGCCAGCAGCGCGGCCGGCAGCAGCGCGTTCGCGGCCACGCCGCAGAGCAGTGTGCCGGGCCGGGCGAGCAGCCTCGGCAGCCGGCCGAGCCGCGCCGTCAGGCCGGCATTGAAGACCACCGCGCCGAGGAGGATCGGCGTCAGATGCCACGCCCGGACGGCACTGCCGGGCCCCGGCAGCACGGCGGCCAGCAGATAGGCCCCCACCATCAGCAGGAGCAGCCTGCGCTGCAACACCGCCAGCACTCGCGGGGCCATACCGGGCGGCGGGCCCGCGTCGCCCGGGGGCCCGCGCCGCCTGCCGGACCCGCGTCACCCGGGGGCCCGCGCCGCCCGGCGGCCCCACGCCCTCGGTGTCCTCGTCCGTTACCTCGTCGACAGCCATGCCCGGCATTCCATCACCGGTTTCCGTCGATTCCCTTCGTACCCACACGAATTCACTCGCGGGACGGACGGCGATGCTGACCCGTCCCGGATATCCACAAGCCGCTCCGGTGGCGGGACCGCCCGTCGCCGTCCGCTGTCACACTCGGGGTGGGGGTTCGGCCGTGGCGGTGGCGCCAGCCGCGGCCATCGCGGCGACAGCGGTGATCCGGGGCCGCCAGGCAGCCAGCGAACCGCAGTCCAGGCCGACCACCTTGGCGGCGTCGTCCGCGCGGCGGAGCGCGAGCGCGGCGGCCGCCAGCGGGTCGGCGCGGAAGTCCGCGCGCTCGGCCTCGGACATCGGCCCGCCCTGGGCGAGGAGGGTGAACGCGCTCTGCCGGGAGAGCGCGCGCCGAGGGCGTACCGCGGCAAGGTAGCGCTTCGCCGGCACGTGCAGCTCCACCAGGCGGGCCACCCGCTCGCCGAGGAGGGGCCGGACGGCGGTGGCGGCGTGCTGGGCGTGGCCGGCGTCGTCCCCGGGCCGCAGCAGGTGGCCGAGGTCGTGCACCAGGCCGGCGACCTGCAGTGCCACGTCGTGGGGATGGCGGAGCAGCAGGAGGTTCGCCGTCTGCAGCCCGTGGTCGTGGAGGTCCACGGGGTCGCCCGAGCGGTCAGGAGTGTCCCAGGCGCCGCGGCAGGCGTCCAGGAGGTCCATCAACTGCTCGATGTCGCAGAGGGGTTCAGGGTCGTCGGGGTACACGTCGGAGAGGCTCCCATCGGGAGGGAAAGGGGGACAGCGGTGGTCGTGAGCGTCGGAGGTCATCGGCGGTGGGATGCGGGGAGTCCAGCGCCCCGGGATGAACGCCGGGTGGACTGCGGGTGGACCGCCCTGGCCTGGGCCGTCCGGGGTGCCGGAGCACCGGCCGGGGGCGGCTACCGTGGGCCGGGTGGACAACGGCACCGGATCATCGCGTCGGACCGCCTCCCCGCCGTCGGAGGCGGTGCGCGGCCCGGTGCGCTCGGGCATTCCCGAGCACGGCAGACTGCCCAAGTACTACGCGGTCAAGGGGCGGCTGCTCGACCTGGTCGACGAGCTGGGGGAGGGCGGCTCGCTGCCCGCCGAGCGCGATCTGGCCGCCCGCTACGGGGTGGCCCGGGAGACCCTCCGGCTCGCCCTGCGCGAGCTGGTGCTGGAGGGGCGGCTCCAGCGCCGGGGCCGGCGGACCGTCGTCGCCGGACCCAAGCTCGAACAGCCGCTCTCGCTGGTCAGTTACACCGAGGGGGTGCGCCGCCAGGGGCGGGTGCCCGGAAGGCGGCTGGTCGCGCTGGAGCGGTTCCCGGCGGACGCCGCCCTCGCCGCCGCCCTGGAGGTGCCGAGCGGTGAGCCGGTCTGGCATCTGGAGCGGGTGCTCACCGCCGACGACGAGCGGATCGGCCTGGAGAGCACCTATCTCCCGGTCGCCCGTGCACCCCGGCTCGACCAGGACTTCGACCCCGACTCCTCCTTCTACGCCCACCTCCGCGAGCGGCTCGGCATCGACTTCGGCGGGGCGACCGAGCGGATCGAGACCGTCCTGGCCACCCCGCGTGAGGCGCTCCTCATCGGCACCCCGCCGGGACTGCCGATGCTGCTGCTGAACCGCTCCAGCCGGGACCGGGACGGCCGCCCGCTGGAGCGGGTCCGGCTGCTCTACCGCGGCGACCGCTTCAGCTTCACCACCGAACTGCGCCCCGGCGGCTGAGGAAGGGCTGACGCCCCGTCACAGGCGGACGGCCGACGGCGGACGCCCGACGCCCGACGCCCACGCCCGACGCCCGTCGCCCGTCGCCCGTCGCCCGTCGCCCGACGGGACCACCGGATGATCTGACGGTCGGACGAGCCGACGAACCGAAGAGACAGGATCACGGAAAGGTAACGGGTCTAGTCCATGTTTCCTCGCCTGTTCACCGCGCGTTCCTCCGCGGATCGGCCGCCCGGCAACCGGCCGCCGGAGAGTGGCGGCCATGAGAGTGATCGTCGTAGGAGCCGGGGCCCTGGGCACCATGCACGCCTGGCACGCCGTCGAACGCGGCCACGAGGTGGTCCACCTGGAGCGGGAGGAGGAGGCGCGCGGCGCGTCGGTGCGCAACTTCGGCCTGGTCTGGGTCAGCGGCCGCGCCGCCGGACCAGAGCTGGACACCGCCCTGCGGGCCCGCGAGCTGTGGGAGCGGATCGGCGCCGAGGTCCCCGGTCTCGGCTTCCGCCCCAGTGGCTCGCTCACCGTGCTGCGCACGGAGGCCGAGCGGGCGGTCGCCGCCGAGGCCGCCGCCCGCCCGGACGCGGCCGCCCGAGGCTTCAAGCTCCTCGACCGCGCCGAGGCCCTCGCCGTCAACCCCGCCCTGCGCGGCGGATTCCTCGGCGCCCTGTGGTGCGAGCGGGACGCCGCCGTGGAACCCCGCAAAGCCCAACGAGCGCTGCGCACCAGGCTGCTGGCCACCGGCAGGTACAGCTTCCTGCCCGGCCGCGAGGCCCGCGAGGTGGTCGGCCCCGCCGCCGTCCGCGACGACCACGGCGACACCCACCGCGGGGACGCCGTGCTGCTCTGCACCGGCGCCACCCTCGGCGGCCTGGTCCGCGAACTCGACGCGACGCTGCCGCTGCGCCGGGTCCGGCTGCAGATGATGCAGACAGCCCCGCTCGGCGAGGAGCTCACCACCGCGATCGCCGACGGCGACAGCCTCCGCTACTACCCGGGCTTCGCCGGCCCGGGACTGGACGCGCTGAACGCCGGCCAGCCCCAGCACCCGGTGGCCGGCGAGCACCGGATGCAGCTGCTCGCGGTCCAGCGCGAGGACGGCGGGCTGACCATCGGCGACACCCACGAGTACGAGACCCCGTTCGCCTTCGACGTCGTCGAGGAGCCCTACGCGTACCTCACCGAGGTGGTGGAGAGCCTCCTCGGCCGGCCGCTGCCGCCGATCAGGAGGCGCTGGGCGGGTGTGTACGCGCAGTGCCTCGACCCGGGGGAGGTGGTGCTCCGACGGCGGGTCGCCGACGGCGTGTGGCTGGTCACCGGCCCCGGCGGCCGCGGAATGACCTGCTCCCCGGCGATCGCCGAGACCACCGCCGACCAACTCGGCCTGTGACCCGCAACCCGCAGCCCGACACAGGAGAAAGCATGAGGAACGGCAGTCAGCCGGCGGACAGCGGCCCCGCGCCCGCCATCCGCCTGGTCGTCCTGGACATGGCCGGGACCACCGTCGCCGACGGCGGCCTGGTCGAGGAGGCCTTCCGGGCCGCCGCCCGGCTCGGCGTCCCGGACGGCGGCCCCGAGCAGGCCCGGATGCTCGACCACGTCCGCGCCACCATGGGAGAGAGCAAGATCTCCGTCTTCCGGCACCTCTTCGGGGACGAGGAGCGTGCCCAGGAGGCCAACCGGGCCTTCGAATCGGCCTACCACGACCTGATCGCGCAGGGGCTGTGCAAACCCGTCCCGGGCGCCGCGGAGGCGGTGACCGCCCTCCGCGAGGCGGGCGTGCGGACGGTGCTCACCACCGGTTTCTCCCGGACCACCCAGGACCGCATCCTGGACGCCCTCGGCTGGCGGGACCTCGCGGACCTCACCCTCTGCCCGGCCGAGGCCGGCCGCGGCCGCCCCTACCCCGACCTGGCGCTGACCGCCCTGCTGCGCACCGGGACGGACGACGTCCGGGAGATGGCCGTGGTCGGCGACACCGCCTACGACGTCCTCAGCGGCCGCCGGGCCGGGGCCTCGGTGGTCGCCGGCGTCCTCACCGGCGCCCACGGCGAGGACCGGCTCCGTGCGGCCGGCGCCACCCACGTGCTGGCGTCGGTCGCCGAACTCCCCGCGCTGACGGCCGAAGGGGGCCGCCCCCGATGAACGGCTCCGCAACCACGGCGGCCGTCGCCGCGCCGGACGCGGGAGCCGCGCCGGACGCGGGGCCCGCGCCGGCCGCCCGCCGCCCGGGGATCAGCTTCGAGGACGTCACCGTCGCCTACCGGGACCAGGTGGTCCTGAACGGATTCACCCTCGACGTCGCCGCCGGAGAGGTCGTCGCCCTTCTCGGACCGAGCGGCTCCGGCAAGACCACCGCCCTGCGCACGGTCGCCGGCTTCACCGCTCCCGTGCGCGGCCGCGTCGGCATCGGCGGACGGGACGTCACCGGACTGCCGCCGCACCGCCGGGGAATCGGCATGGTGGTCCAGCAGTACGCCCTCTTCCCGCACCTGCGGGTCGAGCAGAACGTCGCCTTCGGTCTGAAGGCGCACCGGACGCCGCGCGCCCAGGTCCCGGGCCGGGTGGCCGAGGCGCTGGAGATGACCGGGATGGCCGGCTACGCCCGGCGCTACCCGCGCGAGCTCTCCGGCGGCCAGCAACAGCGCGTCGCCCTCGCCCGGGCACTGGCGATCCGCCCCGAGGTGCTCCTCCTCGACGAGCCGCTCTCCGCCCTGGACGCCGGACTGCGGGCCGGGATGCTCGCCGAACTGGCCCGGCTGCACCGGGAGTTGCCGGAGGTCAGCATCCTCTATGTGACCCACGACCAGATCGAGGCGCTGACCCTGGCCGACCGGATCGCGGTGCTGCGGGACGCCAGGCTGGTCGACTGCGGCACCCCCGAGCGGCTCTACCGCCGGCCCGCCGACGCCTTCACCGCCTCCTTCGTCGGCCGCGCCAACCTGTTGCCGGTGACGGCCGGTCAGGAGCCCGACCGAGTGGTCCTCGGGGCCGCGACGCACAGGACCGGCGCCGTCGAGCTGCGGATCACCGCGCAGGACGGCTTCCCGGCCGGGTCCCCCGCCCTTCTCTGCGTCCGCCCGCACCAGTTGCGCCCGGCCACGGAGGGCGGCCCCAACCTCCTCCGCGGCAGGGTCTCCGACGTCCAGTGGCTCGGCTCCACCCACCGCGTCCAGGTCGACCTCGACGCCGGCCCGCGGGTCGCCGCCGAACTGTCCGGACTGCGGGTGCCGCCCGCCGCCGGGGAGGAGCTCGCCCTCGGCTTCGACCCCGAGGACGGGGTGCTGCTGCCGGCCGAGGGGGCGTCATGACCGCCTCCGCCCCGGCGCTCCCCGAGGCGCGCCCGTTCCCGCGCCGACCGCGCCCGGTGCCCGCCCTGGTGTGGGCGCTGCCGCCGGTCGCCGCCCTCGGGGTGGCCTTCCTCTACCCGCTGGCCCTGGTCGTCCAGCAGTCCTTCACCTCGGACTCGCCGACCTCGGACGGCGGCGGCGCCTCGCTGGACACCTGGCGGCAGACGCTGGGCTCGACCGCCTTCCGCCGGGCGCTGGTGACCACGGTGGAGATCGCCCTCGGCTCCACCGCTGGCTGCCTGCTGCTGGGCTTCCTCCTCGCCCTGGTGATCGCCTTCGTGCCGTTCCCCGGGGCGCGGCTGTTCGGCCGGTTCATCGACGTGTTCGTCGCCTTCCCGTCCTTCCTGATCACCCTGGCCCTGGTCTTCGTCTACGGCACGGCGGGGATGGCCAACGGCGCCTGGCAGGACCTGACCCACAGCCGGCAGTCGCCGTTCGACTTCCTCACCACCCCCTGGGGGGTGCTCCTCGCCGAGATCACCTACTTCACGCCGTTCGTGATGCGCCCGCTGCTCGGCGCCTTCTCGCAGGTGGAGACCGCGCAGATCGAGGCGGCCTGCTCGCTCGGCGCCCGGCCCTGGCGGATCGTCCGGCGGGTGATCCTCCCCGAGGCGCTGCCCTCGCTGGCGGCCGGCGGCAGCCTGGTGCTGGTGATGTGCCTCAACGAGTTCGGCATCGTCCTCTTCACCGGGGCGAAGGACGTGGTCACCCTGCCGATGCTGGTCTACAGCCGGGCCATCCTGGAGTCCGACTACCCGGCGGCCTGCGTGGTCGCGGTGGTCAACGTGGTGCTGTCGGTCGCCCTCTACGGGGTGTACCGGGCCTGCGTCCCGGCCTCCGCCAAGGGCGCCAAGAGCGCCAAGAGCGCCAAGAGCGCCGGAGGCATCGGGGGTGCCGGTCATGCTGGTGGGTAGCCGGGCCGCCCGATGGGCTCTGTGGGCCCTCTTCGCGGTGCTCGCCCTGCCGCTCTTCGTCCTCCCCTCCGCGGTCGTCCTGGCCGCCTCCTTCGCCGGACGCTGGAGCGGGGTGCTGCCCTCCGCGTTCACCACCGCCCACTATGCCGACCTCGGCTCGGGCGAGTCCGTGGACGCGCTGGTCACCAGCCTGGTCACGGCCGCCGTCGCCGGACTCGTCGCCCTCCTGGCCGGCGGGTGGGCGGCGCTCGCCGGCCGGCGCCTGGGGCGGCGGGCCCGCCGGCTGCTGGACGGGCTGTTCATGCTGCCGGTCGCGGTGCCCTCGGTGGTCGTCGGCCTGTCCCTGCTGGTCGCGTTCAGCCGCCCGCCGCTGCTCCTCAACGGCACCGGCACGATCGTCATCCTCGCCCACACCGTGCTGGTCAGCGCCTTCGGCTACCAGTCCGTCTCGGCCGCACTGGTCCGCCTCGACCCCGCGCTCGAGCAGTCCGCCGCGGGGCTCGGCGCGCGCCCAGCGCGGGTGCTGTGGCGGATCACCCTGCCACTGCTGCTGCCCGCGTTCAGTGCGGCACTCGGACTGTGCTTCGCCCTGTCGATGGGGGAGCTCAGCGCCACGATGATGCTCTACCCGCCGGACTGGCTGCCGCTGCCGGTCCGCATCTTCGCCACCACCGACCGGGGCGCCCTCTTCACCGGCGCCGCGCTCGCCGTGGTCCTGATGGCCAGCACCCTGGTGGTCCTCCTCGGCACCGCGCGCCTGCGCACCCGGGCCGCCTACCGCTGAACCGTCCCCTCGTCCTCCCTCCCCTCCCTCAGGAGACTTCCGTGTCCCGCTTCCTCAAGCCGGTGGCCGCTGCCGCCGGAGCCCTCGCTCTCGCCACCTCGCTCTCCGCCTGCGCGGGCGCCGCCGCCTCCGCCGGCAGCGACGCCAAGGAGATCACCGTCTACAGCGCCGACGGCCTCAAGTCCGATGACGGCACCGGCTTCTACGACAAGGTGTTCAAGGACTTCACCGCCCGGACCGGGATCAGGGTGAACTACGTGGAGGGCGGCTCCGGCGAGGTCGTGCAGCGGCTGCTGCGCGAGAGATCCAACACCCAGGCGGACGTGGTGGTGACCCTGCCGCCGTTTATCCAGCAGGCCGACCAGCGGGGCCTCCTCGCCGCCTACCACCCGGCCGGGGCGGAGCGGGTGGCGACCGCGGACAAGGCCGCGGACGGCACCTGGAACGCCGTGATCGACAACTACCTCTGCTTCATCTACAACAAGCAGCAGCTCAGTGCGCCGCCGAAGACCTGGCAGGACCTCCTCTCGGCGAAGTACAGGAACAAGCTCCAGTACTCCACCCCGGGCGTGGCGGGGGACGGCACCGCCGTGCTGATCAAGGCGATCCACGACTTCGGCGGCCTCAAGCCGGCCACCGACTTCCTCGGCAGGCTGCAGGCGAACAACGTCGGCCCGTCGTCGTCCACGGGTCAGCTCGCGCCCAAGGTGGACAAGGGCGAGCTGCTGGTCGCCAACGGCGACGTGCAGATGAACTACGCGGACATGGCGACCATGCCGCACCAGGGGATCTTCTTCTTGGCCGGCGCCGACGGCAGGCCCTCCACCTTCGCCCTCCCGTACGCGGCCGGGTTGGTGAGGAACGCGCCGCACAAGGCGAACGCCGAGAAGTTCCTCGACTTCCTCCTCAGCGACCAGGTCCAGCAGGAGGCCGGCTCGATCGCGGGCGGCTTCCCGGCGCGCACCGACGTCCGCCCGAACGACGCCAACGCCGCCAGGCTCAAGCAGATCATGACCGGGGTGGAGGTCTTCACCCCGGACTGGACCGAGGTCGACGCCGACCTGCAGAAGTACGTCGACGCCTGGCAGCAGGCCACCGGCAGCTGAGGGGGACGCGGCCGGGGATCAGAGCGGCAGCTCCGGGTAGGTCGTCGCCCGCGGCTGGGTGCGGGCCCATTCGCCCAGCTCGGGGCCGATGTCGCCGTACAGCTCGATGCCGAGGAGCTCGGCGCAGCGGGTCACCCCGGCCAGCAGCGCGGCCGCCCGCTCGTTGTGGGCGGCGGCCGCCTGCGGATCGGTGTACTCCTCCAGCACCAGGTAGCTGCCCGGCCCGGCGCTGAAGAACCGGAAGGTCGACGTCCCCGGCTCGTCCGCGGCCTGCTTCCGCAGGGCGCGTACCAGCTCCTCGAACTCCCGCCGCCGCTCGGCCCCGACCTCGAACCGCGCCCGCACGAAGATGCTCATACCGCATTGAAGCAGCCGTCCGCCCGGCCCGGTACGGCCCCGCGGCCCGATCGGTCGCCGAGGGCGGGGAGGAGGGCGGGGAGGCGGACGCCGAGGACGAGGAGGGCGTCGTACGCGCATCAGCAGTTCGTCGTACCGGATCTCGTCCCCGTTCGGTCCCGCTGGTCGTCAGTCGCGGCCCCGAGCGTTGAGCCGGGCGGCCTGCCGGGTGAGGTGGTCGCGTTCGGCGAGGTTCTGCGCCTTGCCCGCGGCCTCGGCGTAGAGCCGGGCGGCGGCCGCCGGATCGCCGTCCCGCTCGTGGAGGTAGGCGGCCACCGCCGCGTACCGCGGCAGCGACTCGTCCAGCTCGGCGAGGGCGGCCAGCCCGGCCCGCGGGCCGTCGGCCTCGCCGACCGCCACCGCCCGGTTGAGCCGCACGATCGGACTGTCCGTCAGGCCGGCCAGCTCGTCGTACCACTCGACGATCTGAACCCAGTCGGTCTCCTCGGCGGTGGGGGCGTCCGCGTGCAGCGCCGCGATGGCGGCCTGGGCCTGGAACTCGCCGAGCCGGTCGCGGGCGAGGGCCGCCTGGAGGATGCGGACGCCCTCGGCGATGGCCGCGGTGTCCCACCGGCCGCGGTCCTGCTCGGCGAGCGGCACCAGCTCGCCGTCGGCTCCGGTACGCGCGGCCCGCCGGGCGTGGTGGAGGAGCATCAGGGCGAGCAGTCCGGCCACCTCGGGGTGGTCGATGACGGCGGCGAGCTGCCGGGTGAGCCGGATCGCCTCGGCGGCGAGGTCGACGTCGCCGGAGTAGCCCTCGTTGAAGACCAGGTAGAGGACGCGCAGCACGGTGGCCACGTGGCCCGGCCGGTCCAGGCGCACCTCGGAGACGGTGCGCTTGGCCCGGCTGATCCGCTGCGCCATGGTCGCCTCCGGCACCAGGTACGCCCGGGCGATCTGACGGGTGGTCAATCCGCCCACCGCGCGCAGCGTGAGGGCCACCGCGGAGGACGGCGACAGCGCGGGGTGGGCGCACAGGAAGTAGAGCTGGAGGGTGTCGTCGGCGTCCGGCGCGGGCCCGGGCGGCGGCTCCTCCTCGACGAGGTCCTCCCGCCGGCGGCGGGCGGCGTCCGACCGGGTCGCGTCGAGGAACCGCCGCCAGGCCACCGTGACCAGCCAGCCCTTCGGATCCCTCGGGGGGTCCTCGGGCCACGCCCGGACGGCCTCCAGCAGGGCGTCCTGGACGGCGTCCTCGGCCGCCGCGAAGTCGGCTCCGCGGCGGACGAGGATCCCGAGGACGCTCGGCGTGAGGCTCCGGAGCAGGGCCTCGTCCATCGACGAGGTCACTCCGTGACGGTGGGCGGCTCGGACATGAACGGGCGGAGCTCCAGCCACTCGTGGATCGGCTTCCCGCCGGGACCGGGCGCGGCGGACAGCTCGCCGGCCAGCTCCAGGGCGCGCTGGTAGCTGTCGACGTCGATCACCATCCAGCCGGCGATCAGGTCCTTGGTCTCGGCGAACGGCCCGTCGGTGACCGGCGGACGGCCCTCGCCGTCGTACCGCACCCAGGTGCCCTCGGGGGCGAGCGCCTGGGCGTCGACGAACTCACCGGTCTTCTCCAGCGCCGCGGCGAAGTCCTGCATGTAACGGATGTGGTTCGAGATCTCCTCGGGCGTCCACTGGTCCATCGGCGCGCAGTTCGCCGGCTTGTCGCCTCGGTAGTGCTTCAGCAGCAGGTACTTGGCCATCGGGATGCTCCTCCGTGCGGATGCGGCCATTGTGGCCGCGCTCACCCCTGGGACGGAGCCGGACGCGGCTTCTCGACATCCTCGGCCAGATTTTTTCGGGGGATTCTCTCGGGAGATCCCGAGCGGGCCGTCGGACGGGGGCGACGGCGCTCATCGGGCCGGCACGGCTACCATCGCGGGTGTGGACCCGCTTGCCGCCGCCGCTGCTCAGGCCCCGCTGTTTCGGACCGAGGTGCCGCAGGAGCCGCCGCGGACGGTTCGGTGCAGGGGCTGCGGGCGGCCGTTGCGCGCCCCCGAGGCGCGGGCGCTGCGGCTGGGCCCGGAGTGCAGGGAGTGGGAGGCGGCCCGTCGCTCCGGCGAGATCCCCCAGGACTCGCTGCCGGGACTGTGAGCGCCGGCGTGCCCGGGAGCGATCGGGGCGTTCGGCGCGGGCTGGGTTGGCTGGGCGGCCTGCGCGGGCTGGTCGCGCTGGGCGGTCTGCGCGGTGCGGGCGGTTGCTCGCGTGCCCGGTGCGCTGCGGGCGGCCGGCACGCTCGGGTCGGCCGGCGCGGGGACGGACGTCGGGGCGGCTGTCACGTCCGACGCGTCGTCGTCGCCGCAGTGCGCCCAGTCCGACCGCGCGGCCTCCAGCAGTTGTCGCCACGAGCTGACGGCCGGCCGCCGGCGGAGGATCGCGCGGCGCTCCCGTTCGGTCGCCCCGCCCCACACGCCGAACTCGATGCGGTGGTCGAGCGCGTAGGCGAGGCATTCGGTCCGCACGGGGCAGGCCAGGCAGACCGTCTTGGCGCGGTTCTGGGCCGCGCCCTCCACGAACAGCTCCTCCGGATCCAGGTAGGCGCAGGACGCCTGATCAGTCCATTGCGTCGCCTCCGCATTCACCGTGCTGCCTCCTCGGGTCGCGGCCGTGCCGTGGTTCCGTTGCACTGACTTCCCGGTCAACGTAACCGCATATGCCGGAGGCCCGTGTGCGCCATGGGTCAACTCCTAACCCAAAGTCACGCGTTACGGTGATTTCCGTAAATCTACGCGCGGGTGATGGCTATTGGTGCTAAAAGTCGCGGTCTGCTCGCTCAGCGCCGTGCTCAGCGCCGCGCGCGGCGCTCCGCGCGGCGGCCGCCGGCCCGGCCCATCCGCATTCCGCCGACCACGAGGGCGATCAGGAACACCACGACGCCGATGATCAGAAGCCACAGCAGGCCCTTGACCACGGCGCCGACGATGCCGAGCGCCACCGCGACGAGGATGAGCAGGAGGATGAAGGCGATCACGTGAGCTCCTAGGATCCGTTGCCTGGGTCGCTGCCCAGCCTCACCGCGCTGAAGGGGGCGCGCATGTCCTCGGCACCCGCCTGCGGCAGGCGGGCGGATCGTTGGGCCAGTCGGGTGAGGTATGTGCAGAAACCGTGACACGTAACCCCTTCGGTCGATATCCCGGGCGTCGGACACCCCCAAGTCGAGGAGACCGAGATGACCCGCAGTCGCCTGTCCACCGTCGCCCTGCTCGCCGGGGCCTCCAGCGCGGCGCTCGCCGCGGCGGGGACCGCGTACGCCGACTCGAGCGCGGGAGGCTCGAGTTCGGGCAGTCCAGGGCTGCTGTCCGGCAACAGCGTGCAGGCCCCGGTGGAGGTGCCGGTCGACGTCTGCGGCAACAGCGCCAACGGGGTCGGGGCGCTCAACCCCGCCTTCGGCAACAAGTGCGCCAACGTCTCGTCCGCGCCCGCCGCGCCGGTGCCGACGACCCCGCGGAGCGCGCCCGTCCACCACCTGGCCCCGCCGCCCGAGCCGGTCCGCGCCGCCACCCCCACCGTGCGGCACGAGGCGCCGCCGCCGCTGGCCGCCCCGGACGGCCCGCAGCTCGCCGAGACCGGCGCCGGCCCGGCGCAACTGGCGGCGATGAGCGGACTCGGCGCCGTACTGCTGGCGGGCGGTGCCATGTTGCTGCGCCGTGGCCGACGCACCTCGGAGTGATCCACCCGGGAGTGACCCGCCCCGGAGTGACCCGCCCCGGAGTGACCCGTCCCGGAGTGACCCAACCCGGGGTGACCCCCCACCGAGTGAAGAAACGTGTCGCCTTCGGTGGAGGGCCGTGCCTCCGGCCGCCCCGGCGCGTTGCGCACGGTGTGTCGCCCGCTGGCCGTCGACGAGACCAGGCCGGCGTCCGCGGCACCGTCCCGGCGGCGGGCAACCCTGCCTCGTCCGCCGCCGGGCTGCCGCTCAGTCAGCCTGCTCCCACGGCCAGCCGGCGTCCCGGCCGCGGGTGAGGAGGGCCACCATGGTGAACAGCTTGTCGCTGAAACCGGCGATCTCGTAGCGGTTCGGCGTGGCGGTGTCGATCGCCGACGCCGCGCACCCGGCGGTGTTCACGCCGAACAGCGGCACCTGCGGCGGGAGCGCCGTCGACACCGTCGACGCCGTCGGCCCGGCGGAGGCCGCCGGCGCGAAGGTCTGCATGTCGGAGATCACCACCACCCGGTCCTGCCCGCGGTAGGCGGACCGCAGGGCCTCGATGATCCGGGTGCCGTGCCCGACCTCGCCGATCCGGGCGCAGAACGCCTCGGTCTGCCGCAGCACCGAACCAGCCTTGTCCAGCGGGTGGGTGAAGCTGTCGGTCGCGAATCCGACCAGGTCCACCTCGCAGCCGCGGGCCGCCAGCGCCACCCCGAAGAGCGCGCCGACGTCCACGTGCCGCACCGCCGACCGCGCGGACACCCGCTGCCCCATCGAGCCGGAGGTGTCGACGAGCACCAGCGTCCGTCCCGGCAGTGCCGGGATGTTCGCCGTCGACGCGGCCAGTGCCCGCTCCAGCGGGTGGCCCCAGCGCAGCGACGGCGCAGCACGGTAGGCGGACAGGAACCGGTACGGGAGCTGCCGCGAGCGCCGCACCTCCTCCGGGTCCGCGAGCCGCGCGCCCACCCCCGCCGCGACCTCGTCGCCGACGCCCGCCTCGTCGAGGTTGCGGAGGTTGCGGGTGAGCGCCATCAGCCCCATCGAGGGGATCACGGCGGTCCACGCGTCCGCGTCCATCGGTCCGAGGCCGGACAGCTGCTCCCAGGTCATCCCCGCCTCGGCGAGCCGGCCGGGGTCGGCCAGGAAGTACGCCCTGCGCTCGGCCTCCGGCAGTGCCAGGGCCGCGCGGTAGGCACTGAGGACGGGCAGGCGGTCGGTGACCCGCACGGTGTCGCGCCGCCACCTGCGGTCGGCGAGGTAGTCGAACAGGTCCGCCTGCCACGGCTCCCGGGGGTGCGGCTTGGCCAGCGCGACGACGTCCGCCATCCGCCACGCGGAGGCCCCGCCGTCGTACTTCAGTGCGGCCTTCTCGGTGTAGAGGCGCTGGACGGCGTCGGCCAGGCCGCGCTGCACGCCGCCGGGGAGGGTGACCTTCCCGGTGCGCTGCCGCCAGTAGGCGAGGAACTCGGCGGGCTCGTCCGCCCGCAGCAGGGCGTCGGCGACCATCCTCCGCACCGGGACGGTGGCCTCGCGGTCGGTGCCGCCGCGGCGGGCGAGGGCGGACTCGGCCGCGACCACGACGGCGGCCGACCGCATGTTCATCTCGCCGCGCAGGTAGGGCACGAAGCGGGCGACCCAGTCCGGGTCCTGCCGGGTGACGGTGTGGACGAGCGCGCGGAACCGGTCGTCGCGGTCGCCGGCGGACTCGTAGAAGCCGCTCTCACCGACCATGTTCACCGCGGCGAGGAGGAACAGGTCGCTCTTGGCGTCCCGGCTGTGGGCCGGTCCGCCCTCGAAGGTGGCCGCGGTGCCGGTGGTGGTCACCGGGCCGCGCGGGGCGGCGGTGGTCGGGGAGCGGGCGAACTTGGACATGGCGGTCTCTCCTCCGTGCGGTCGGGGTGGGGGGCTTGCGTGGGACTGCGCCGCGTGGGACTGCGCCGCGGACGCCGCGAGTACCTGTCGTGCGAGCCTTCGCGGGGGATCAGCCCCGCTCCAGGAGTCGAACCTGTGGTGACCAGAAGTAGGCCCGCACTGCGCTTCGCGGCGGCGCCGCAGTCCCGCCGGACCGCGAGACGACCGGTGACCGGTGCAGTGGCGGCGACTGGACACGGGAGACCGGCGAGTGCCAGGCGCGCGAAGGCCGTTAGCGCTCTATCCACTGAGCTACCGACGCCGAGGCGCCGGGCAGGACTCGAACCTGCGACCACTCGATCTCAAGTCGAAGGAACTCCGCACTGCGCTTCGCCGATCACCCGTATCCAGTTGTCGCCTCTGCTGGGACGCTGCGAGTGCCCAGTGCCCGGGGATGGTTTCCAGTGAAAGGGAGTAACCCCGGACCTCGCTTCGCGGCACTGGCAAGCTACCGGAACCCCCGCCGCACAGCCGAGCGATTTTCCCCGCCCCGCGAATGCTCCCGAAGGGAACCGACCATGACCGAACATCAGCTCAGTCCGCACCTCACCCTCGTGGTGATCTACACCAGTCGACTGCCGGAGTGCAGGGACTTCTACGCCCGGCTCGGCCTCGACCTCCACCGCGAGCAGCACGGCAGCGGGCCCGAGCACTACGCCGCGACCCTGGGGGCGGTGCGGTCCTGGAGCTGTATCCCGCCGTGGGGTGCGCGCCCACCGGGCGGCTGCGGATCGGGTTCTCGAGCGCCGGGCCGGTGGCCGGGCTGGAGGCCGGGCGGCATGTGCTGCGGGATCCCGAGGGGCGGGCCGTGGAGGTGGTGGTCGGGGGAGGGGCGACGTGAGCGTGGGGCAGCGGTGGTCTCACTGTGTGGATGGTGGTTGACCAGCGGTGATGGGTAATGGTCGGATCCTTGGCGGTCACGAGGGTGTGATGTTGAGGAGAGGACGAGGGTGACGGTGGAGGAGCAGGTCTCGCGGGGGAGAGTCGCGGTCGCGAGCTTCGTCGGGACGGCGATCGAGTTCTACGACTTCTACATGTACGGGACCGCGGCTGCGCTGGTCTTCGGGAAGGTCTTCTTCCCGTCGTTCTCGTCCACGGCCGGGACGCTGGCCTCGTTCGCGACCTTCGGGGTGGGCTTCATCGCGCGGCCCATCGGCGCGATCCTGCTGGGGCACTTCGGCGACCGGGTGGGCCGGAAGAAGACCCTGGTGGCAAGCCTGCTGATGATGGGGCTCGCGACCTTCGCGGTCGGCCTCATCCCCTCCTACGCCAGCATCGGGGTCGCTTCGCCGCTGCTGCTGGTGGTCGCCCGGCTGATCCAGGGGCTCGGCCTCGGCGGCGAGTGGGGCGGGGCCGTCTTGCTGGCCACCGAGTACGCGCCCAAGGGCAAGCGCGGCCTGTACTCCGCGTTCCCGCAGATCGGACCGGCCGTCGGCTTCATCCTCTCCAGCGGGCTCTTCCTGGTGCTCGGTGAGACGCTGTCGGCCGGCTCGTTCCAGAGCTGGGGCTGGCGGGTGCCGTTCCTGATCTCGGCGGTGCTGGTCGCGATCGGTTTCTTCATCCGGATGCGGATCGCCGAGACCCCCGTCTTCCGCGCCGCCCAGGAGCGCGCCGCCGCGGAGCGCGAGGAGCGCGGCAAGGTGCCGTTCCTCGAACTGCTCCGGCGCCAGCCGAAGGTGCTCGCGCTGGCCACCCTCGCGTTCATCCTGGCGCACACCGTCTTCTACACCGTCACCACCTACGCGCTGTCGTACGGGACTTCGGTGCTCGGGCTGAACAAGAACATGATGCTGATCGGCACGATCCTGGCCGCCGCGGTGATGGGCGCGGCGACCCCGTACTTCGCGGTGCGGTCGGACCGGATCGGGCGGCGGAAGGTCTGCCTGGGCGCGACGCTCGCCGCCGCGGTGTGGGCGTTCCCGATGTTCTGGCTGCTGAACACCCGCCAGACGGCGCTGGTGATCGTCGCGCTCTGCGTCGGCCTGCTCTGCTTCGCCTTCCTGTACGGGCCGATGGGCGCCTACCTGCCGGAGCTCTTCGCCACCCGGTACCGGTTCTCCGGCGCCTCCTTCGCGTACAGCGCGAGCGGGATCGTCGGCGGCGGGGTGAGCCCGCTGCTGGCCACCAAGTGGCAGTCGATGACCGGGAGTTCGTGGCCGACCTCGCTCTGGATGATGGGGATCGCGCTGGTCGCCTTCGGCTGCGTGGCGCTGCTGCGGGAGACCAAGGACGACAGCTTCGGCCCGGGCGAGGTCGGCGCGGAGACCGCCGACGGCGCCGAGGCCCGGGCGGCCGGGGCGGCTGGAGCGGCTGGGGCGTCCGCATGACCCGGCCGGTGGTGCTGATCACCGGCGGCGCCTCGGGGATAGGCCGGGCCTGCGCCCACCGGGCCGCGGCGGACGGCGCCCGGGTGGGCGTCCTCGACCTGGACGCCGAGGCGGCCCGGGCGGTGGCCGCCGAGCTGCCGGGCGAGCCGGGCGCGCACGCCGGTGCGGGCGCGGACGTCTCGGACGGCGCGCGCATGGCGGCCGCCGTGGACGGGCTCCGGGACCGCGTCGGCCCGTTCACCGGGCTGGTGGCTTCGGCGGGGATCGCCCCGCGCGGCGGGATCGACACCGTGACGGACGAGCAGTTGCGGTCCGCCTTCGCGGTGAACGTCGGAGGTGTGGTGCACGCCGTGCAGGCGGTGCTGCCCGATCTGCGGTCGGCGCGGGCCGGTTCGATCGTCGCCCTGGCGAGTCTGGCCGCGTTCCGCGGCGGCGGGCTCCTGGGCGGCACCGCCTACGCCGCATCCAAGGGCGCCGTGGTGAGCCTGATCCGGGCGCTGGCGCGGGAGTTGGCCGCGGACCGGATCCGCGTCAACGCGATCGCCCCCGGCCCGACCGCGACCCCGATGCTGGGTGCGGCCGACGAGTCCGAGAACCGGGCGTTCGCCGAGACCACCCTCCTCGGCCGGGCCGGCGAGGCCGAGGAACTGGCCGGCACCGCGGCCTTCCTGCTGGGCCCCGACGCCGGCTTCATCACCGGCCAGGTCCTCCACGCCAACGGCGGGGCGCATTTCGGCTGACCGCTGGACCCGGGGTCACCCCGCGCCGACGCCATTGCGGGCGCGGCGGCTGGCCTGCGTGTCGGTGTGGGGCGCGGGCGCGGGCCTCGGGCCGGACGGACGGGAGAGCGGGGTGAGTGCTGGGGGAGGCGGGGAGGTCGGGGCGGAATCGCCAGCCGGATGCGGCGGCGGCTGGCCGGGGCGGGTCCGATCCGGCGAGGCTGCCCCGGCTCGCCCCCCAAGCCCGGGGACCTTTGATCCGGTAGCCGGTAGCCGGTAGCCGGTAGCCGGTAGCCGGTAGCCCCGGAGCCCGGCCTGTCGGAGCGTCAGCTTCGGCGGCGGGCGGGTGACGGACGTGGTCGGTGAGGCGCTCGCTGAAGCCCGCCCGTTCCGGGACCACGGGACGCGGCCGGCCCGGCCCCGCGTGTCGCCGCGTGCCCGAGGCACCCGTCGGCGTGACGGAAGGGCCCGGACGGTGGTCTTGAGCGAAACGTACGCCAACCCGCCGACGGGCACGGTGCCTGCGCTGTGCCGGCCTCCGAATTCGGCGCGCTTTGTGGGGAGTTGACACCTGCGAAGGCCGCATTCCAAACGACGGCCGGCCGCGCCGAATTCCGGTCCGACACGCCGGCCTCGCCCGATTCCCGGATTTAAACGTGGACCGGTGGGTTCGGGTGCGGAATCCCCCGTAAGCACCACAGCGACAACACCCATGCGGCGGAGCATAATTGAGTTGATGTTAAAAGCATGATTAGCGTTCGAATGGGCCCGCAGCCGTGGGCCTGCGCCGCGGGAACGCCGAATCCCGACCACCGCGCGCGCCGTGAGCATCGAAGAGTCGGTCGGGAGCGGGGGAACCATCGCTGCCGCGCAAGGTCGCGGCTAGGGGTGAAGCCGCGGGCGCGCGGCCGGGGCCGTACAGGCTCCGAACCCGACAGCTCACCTCGTAGGCGTGACACGGGAAACGTGCACATGAGTGTGTGCAGTAATACCGAACGCTTCGTCGTCTCCACCGCATTCGCCTTCGCCGGAATCTCGATCGCATTCCTGGTGCCGAACGCCGCCGCTCGCACATCCGCCGCACCGACCGCCGTCTGGGAGCGCGTCGCGGCCTGCGAGTCCTCCAACCGCTGGCACGTCAACAGCGGTAACGGCTACTACGGTGGGCTCCAGTTCACCTCCTCCACCTGGCGCGCCTACGGCGGCCACCGCTACGCCCCCCGCGCCGACCTGGCCAGCAAGGGGCAGCAGATCGCCGTCGCCGAACGGGTGCTGGACGCCCAGGGCCCGGGCGCCTGGCCGGTCTGCTCCGACCGGGCGGGCCTGCATGACTAGGCGTCACCGCGGTGCCGGTGGCGGCGGATCGACCGGGGCGCCGGGCCCATGACGGCCCGGCGTGTCGTCCGAGGTGGTGCCGCCGCGCCGACCGGCTTCGGCGAGCCGCCCCACGGCCGAGGCGAGTTCCTCGGCGTAGCGGTCGACGACCTCGGGTGAGTCGGCCGCCGCGCCGAAGAGCGCGCGGGCCAGCTGCGGGTAGACGGCGAGGGCGTTGCCGGCGCTGATCGTGATCAGCAGCAGCGCGGCGGGGTCGATGCGGTCGTCGACCTCGCCGGCGCGCTGCCGCTCGCGGATCCGCTCCACCTCGTGGCGGAGCCGGGCGTCGCGCTCCTCGGCGTCGGGGCCGGCTTCGCCCTCGCCCTCGCCCTCGCTGTCGGTGAGGCCTTCCCAGGCCAGCAGGCGGCCGCCGAACCGGGGGTCCACACTGGCCCGCACACCGCGCCGGACCTGCTCGCCGAGGTCCAGGTCATCCGGGATGGCCTGCGCCTCGTAGGCCCGCCAGCGGCGGCCGATCTCGCGGTAGAGGCCGTCCTTGCCGTCGAAGTAGTACGAGATGAGCTGCTGGTTCACGCCCGCGCGCCGGGCGATCTCGGCGACCCGGGCACCGGCCGGGCCCTTGGCGGAGAAGATCTCCACCGCTGCGTCCAGAATCCGCTCC
Source organism: Phaeacidiphilus oryzae TH49 (assembly GCF_000744815.1). Lineage (NCBI taxonomy): Bacteria > Bacillati > Actinomycetota > Actinomycetes > Kitasatosporales > Streptomycetaceae > Phaeacidiphilus > Phaeacidiphilus oryzae. The sequence continues at coordinate 780,275 of NZ_JQMQ01000005.1, read as the reverse complement.
CGGGTCCGCTCGGCGTCCCGCTGGCGCTCGCCTGGGGCCGGTGACCTGCGCTTACGGGGGGCGTCCGGAGTGTCCATGGCCATGATTGTGTCATATGGGCGAGCGATTCAATCAATCAGACGTTTGACAAATCCATGTCTCCGGTTGACGGTAGGGGCATGGCTCATATCGCCTTCGTCAGCCTGGCCGAGGCCGGGCATCTCAATCCGACGCTGCCTGTCGCCCGGGAGCTGATGGCCCGGGGGCACCGGGTCAGCTATCCGGCCGACGCCTCGATGGCCGAGCGGATCCGCCCCACCGGCGCGGAGATCGTGCCGTACCGCTGCGAGCCCGCGGCCGATTCCGCGGCCGAGCCCGCCGCCGAGCCCCTGGTCATCGACGGGATGGACGCCGCCGCCCGCGCCGCCCTCGGGATGCTCAAGCAGCTCGCGCAGGTGCTGCCGCAGATCGAGGCCGGCTACCGGGACGACCGCCCGGACGTGATCGTCAGCGACTGGCTCGCCTGGGCGGGGCCGATGCTCGCCGCCAAGTGGGGGATCCCCCGCGTCCAGTCCTGGAGTGCCCACGCCGCCAGCGAGGGCTACGACTTCGGCGCGTTCGCCGACCAGATGTTCGCCGGCAGCCCGTGGAAGCCGGAGTTCGACGCACTCCTCGCCGACGTCCAGGCGAGGCACGGGGTACCGCCGTTCGCGCTGCGCGACTTCTACCGTCCGGCCGAGTCCAACCTGGTGTACCAGCCCAGGGCCTTCCACGTGCGCAACGAGACCTTCGACGACCGGTACGCCTTCGTCGGCCCGACCCGGCTGCCCGGGGCCGAGCCGGCCGGCGGCGGCTGGGGGCCGCCGGGTCGTCCGCTGGTCTATGTCTCCCTCGGCACGATCATCAGCCGCCCGGACTTCTTCCGCACCTGCGTCCGGGCCTTCGCAGAGCTGCCCTGCCGGGTCCTGATGTCGGTCGGCGACGGGATCGAGCCGGCGGCGCTGGGACCGCTGCCGCCGGGGGTGACGGCCCGTCAGGAGGTGCCGCAGCCCCTCGTCCTCGCCCACGCGGACGTCTTCGTCACCGCCGCCGGGATGAACTCGGCGATGGAGTCGCTGGCCGCCGCCGTCCCGATGGTGGCCGTCCCGCACACTCCCGAGCAGCGGACCACCGCGGACCGGATCGCGGAGCTCGGCCTGGGCCGCGTGCTGGCGCCCGCCGAGGCCACCGCCGAGCGGCTGCGGGAGGCGGTGGGCGGCCTGCTGCACGGCGACGACACCGCCGCCCTCCACGGCCGGCTGGAAGCGATGCGGGAGGAGATATGCAAGGCGGGCGGCGCCCCCCGGGCGGCCGACGCCATCGAGTCCCGTCTCCCCGGCTAAGCCGCGCGCGGCCCTTGGCCCGCGGTGGGTGCCCCGCCGCCGGCCGCCGCCGCGGCCCACGCGGACCGAACCGGCGGCCGGTCTGCCGCCCGCCGAAGCCGGCGCCTACGCCTCCGCGTTCGGCAGTACGTGGATCTTCGGGCCCGCGCCGGTGGCGCCGGTGCGGACGGCGTCGACCGCCTCGGTGTAGCCGTCCAGCGGGTAGGCGTCGCCGAGCAGCGGGGCGACGTCCACCGCACCTGCCGCGATCAGGTCGACGGCCGGCGCGTAGCTGTTCAGCACCGCCATCGAGCCCAGGATCCGGATCTCGTCGTTGTAGATCCGGAACGGGGAGACCGGGACGACGGCCTCCGCGTCGGCGACCCCGAAGACCAGCAGGGTGCCGCCGCGACGCAGGGCGTCCAGCCCGGAGGCGATCGCCGCCGGCGCGCCGGTGGCATCCACCGCGATGTCGAACCCCCTTGCCCCGCCCGCGAGTTCGCCGACCGAGGTGGCGGTGGAGGTGAAGCCGAGCGCCTGCGCGATGGTCAGCCGCTCGCCGGCCCGGTCGACCACCGCCACCTCGGAGGCGCCGGCCCGGCCCAGGAGCTGGGCGATCAGCAGGCCCATCGTCCCGGAGCCGATGACCAGCACCCGCTTGCCCAGCACCGGACCGAGGAGGTCCACGCCGTGCACCGCGCAGGAGAGCGGCTCGATCATCGCGGCGGTGCGGAAGTCCGGTACGGAGTCCGGGAGTCGGTGGACGTTGGTTGCCGGGACGGCGACGTACTGGGCGAAGGCGCCGTCGACGGTGTCGCCGACGGCGTTCCAGTCGGCGCAGAGGTTGCCCCGCCCGATGCGGCAGTACTCGCACCTGCCGCAGTACAGCGACGGGTCGACGGCGACCCGGATGCCCACCGGCAGCGCGGGGTCGTCGGAGGCGGCGATGGTGCCCGCGAACTCGTGCCCGGGGATCAGCGGGTACGGGGAGGGCGGGAACTCGCCGTCCAGGATGTGGAGGTCGGTGCCGCACACCCCGCAGGCGGCGACCTCGACCACCACCTGCCCGGCCGCCGGCGTCGGGTCCGGGACCTCGGTGACGCGGACCCGGCCGGGCTTGTCGATGACCACAGCGCGCATGAAATCTTGCTCCAAACGGTGGGGGTTTGCTCGTCGTAGGTCGATTCGGTGACCGGTGACAGGAGATCGATGCCCCTGCGCCTCCCCGGCCCCGGCGCGGTTACTTCACCGCGCCCATGGAGAGCCCGCGGACCAGCTGCTTCTGCGCGATCCACCCGGCCAGCAGCACCGGGAGGCAGGCCAGCGTCGCCGCGGCGGCCAGCTTCGCCCAGTACAGGCCCTCGCTGGTCATCAGGCCGACCAGGAAGACCGGCATGGTCGCGGCCCGGAAGGAGGTCAGGTTGAGGGCGAAGAAGAACTCGTTCCAGGAGAACAGCACGCAGATCAGCGCGGTGGCGGCGATCCCGGGCGCGGAGATCGGCAGCAGCACGCGGGTGATCTCCTCCCGCCGCGAGACCCCGTCCACCCGGGCCGCCTCCAGCACCTCGACCGGCACCTCCAGGAAGAACGAGCGCAGCATCCAGACCGCGATCGGCAGGTTCATCGCGGTGTAGAGGACGACCAGCGTCCAGACGCTGTCCAGTGCCCCGAGGTCGCGGACGGCCAGGTAGATCGGGATGATCGCGGCCACCGCCGGCAGCATCTTCGTCGAGATGAAGAAGAACATGGCGTCCCGCCACTTCGCCACCGAGCGGATGGACAGCGCGTACGCCGCCGGCACGCCGAGGGCCAGCACCAGCAGCGTGGAGACCGCGGTGGCGATCGCCGAGTTGCCGAGGTAGGGGCCGATCCCGGCGGAGAACACGGCACGGAACTGGCTGAGGGTGGGGGTGAAGATCAGGTGCGGGGTGGTGGTGTAGGCGTCCGCCTCGTACTTGAACGCGGTGAGCGCCATCCACAGCACCGGGAAGAAGAAGACGATCCCGCAGATCCAGGCTCCGGCCGCCCAGGCTGTGCGGCCGATCCTGCGCCGGACCGCGCCCCGGCGGCGCGGCGGTGCCGCGGCCGGTGCCGCCGGTCGTGCGGGGGCGGTGAGTTGAGCGGCCATCAGGAACGCCTCCCGGTGGTGTCGTTGGCGGCGGAGAAGACGGTGAAGAGCATCCGCAGCGCGACCGAGGCGACGATCAGCGTGCCGATGACGGTGACCACCCCGAGCGCCGAGGCCTGGCCGACGTCGAAGCCGAGGAAGGCCCGCTGGTAGAGGTAGTACGGCAGGTTGGTGGTGGCCGTGCCGGGCCCGCCCTGGGTCATCATGTAGATCACGTCGAAGGTGTTGACCAGGTAGATCGCCCCGAGGAGCACGCCCAGCTCGATGTAGGGGCGCAGATGCGGGACGGTGATCGCCCGGAAGGTGGTCCAGGCCCCGGCGCCGTCCACCCGGGCGGCCTCCAGCACGTCGGCGGACTGGCTCTGCAGCCCGGCCAGCACGATCAGCATCATGAACGGCGTCCACTGCCAGACCAGCACGGCGACCACCGAGGAGAGCGGGAACTGGCTGGTGAAGTCGACCGGGCCGGCGCCGACCAGGTGGAGCAGCCAGTTGACGATGCCGTAGGTCGGGTCGAACATCGTGGTCTTCCAGAGCAGCCCGGCGACCGTCGGCATGATCAGGAACGGCGCGATCAGCAGGGTCCTGACCACCCCGCGGCCGGGGAACTTGCGGTCCAGGAGCACCGCGAGGCCGATGCCGAGCACCATCGAGATCGCCACCGCGAGCGCGGTCATCTCGATCTCGGTGAAGAGCGAGTCGCGGAACTCGCTGTCGGTGAAGACGTCCGCGTAGTTGGAGAACCCGACCCAGTGCCGCGATCCGGGGCGGACCAGGTTCCAGGACTCGAAGGAGAAGACGATCGTCAGCAGGAAGGGGATCTGGGTGACGATCAGCATGAAGACCAGAGCCGGGCTCAGCGGTATCCGGCGGCTTCTGGCCTCGGCGCGCGGGCTTCGCCGGCCGCCCGCGGGGCGGCTGAGCTCCGGCGCGGAGGCGGTCGGGGCGAGGGCGGCCATGGCGTGGGTGCCTCCCAACTCTCGTGAGATGAGGTGTCTTCGACGGTTGGTCAGATCACTGCTTGCGGTAGGTGCGGCCGACCGTCTCGGCGTAGGACTGGGCCTGGGACAGTGCCGAGGGGACCGACTCCTGTCCGGCGACGGCGGCGGAGATCTGCTGGCTCACCCGGGTGCCCAGGTCCTCGAACTCCGGGATGTCCAGGAACTGCACGCCGGTGTACGGAACCGGCTGGACGCCTGGCTGCTGCGGCCGTGCGGTGCTGATCGAGTCCAGGGTGGGCTGGGCGAACGCGGCGGCCGCCTTCCGGTACTGCGGGATGGCGTAGGTGGACTCCCGGCTGCCGGGCGGCACCCGGGACCAGCCGAGCTTCGAGCCGACCAGTCTGATGTACTCCTTCGAGGTGGCCCAGGAGACGAACTGCCAGGCCGCGTCCTTGTGCTGGGAGGTCTTGGGCAGGGCGAGCGACCAGGAGTACAGCCAGCCGGAGGAGGGCGTGTCGACCACCGGCGCCGGCGCGTAGCCGACCTTTCCGGCGACCTTGGAGGACGTCGGGTCCTCCAGCGTGCCGGCCGCGGAGGTGGCGTCGTACCACATCGCGGCGGTGCCCTGGCCCATGTCGGTGCCGCATTCGGTGAAGCCCGAGGTGGCCGCGCTGGGCTCGCCGTCCCGGTGGACCAGGTCGGTGTAGAAGGAGACCGCCTTCTCGGTGGCGGGTGAGTCGAGCTTCGCGTTCCAGTCCTTGTCGTACCAGGTGCCGCCGAAGGTGTTGATGACGGTGTCGAGCGGCGCCAGGTTCTCGCCCCAGCCGGGGTCGCCGCGGAGGCAGATGCCGGCCATGTTGTGCCCGGGGTCGTTCAGCACGTCGGCGAAGTGCGCGACCTGCTGCCAGGTGGGGTGGGCCGGCATGGTCAGGTGGTGGGCGGCGAAGAGGTCCTTGCGGTACATCAGGAACGACGACTCGCCGTAGAACGGCACCGAGTAGAGGTCGCCCCGGTAGGAGAGCGACTGCCGGATCGGGCCGATGAAGTCCGCCGGGTCGTAGCCGGCGGTGTTGTTCGCATACGGCTGGAGGTCCACCAGCCAGCCGTTCTTGGCCCACATCGGGGTCTCGTAGTTGCTGATCATGACGACGTCGAACTCGCCACTGCCGGTGGCCACCGACTCGGTGATCTTCTGCCGGGCCTCGTTCTCCGGCAGGGTGACGTAGTCGATGTGGATCCCCGGATGGGTCCTGGTGAACTCCGAGGTGAGCGTCTCGACGTCCTGCATCTGCGGGTTGGCGACGATCGCGACGGTCACGGTGGTCCCGCCGGACGCGCTGCCGACCTCGCCGGCGCCGGCACAGCCACTGGCCGTGAGGGCGAGCACGGCGGTCAGTGCGGCGGCGCCGGTGGTGGTCGCGGCCCGGCGGTGGGGGCGTCCGGCGGCTCTGGGTATCGGCATCTCTCTGGGCTCCCGTGCCTGCTCGTCCTGCTGGGTCTTCCTGTCCTGCTTGCCATCGGCGTATGGTGCTCATCTGAGCGCGGCAAGTATCATCTGAGCGACGCTCATTGAAGTACTGTCAGATCCGGCCGTCAAGGTCACCCGTCAGCTGCTTTCGTGGAGGTTTCGGTCTCCCCCCGCGGCGAATCGGTCCCGAAGCGGTCGCGGCAGGGGAGGTGGGGAACGGTGGCGGCGGTCGGAACCGGCGGCATGGGGCCGGGCGAGCTGATCCAGGCGGCGGCCATGGCGCGGCGCTTCTACCTGCAGGGCCGCTCCAAGGTGCAGATAGCCGAGGAGTTCGGGGTCAGCCGGTTCCGGGTGGCGCGGGTCCTCGACCGCGCGCTGGAGACCGGACTGGTCCGGATAGAGATCCGCACCCCGGACGAGCTGGACGCCGAGCGCTCCGACGCGCTGCGCGCCCGCTACGGGCTGCACCACGCGGTGGTGGTCACCGCCCACGAGGAGGAGGGTCTGCCCGACCCGGTCGGCCTGGGCGGCTCGGCGGCCCGCCTGATCGGCGAACTCGTCGAGGAGGACGGGGTGCTGGGCCTCGCCTGGGGCAACGCGGTGAACGCCACCGCCGACGCCCTCACCACCCTCCCGCACTGCACGGTCGTCCAGCTCACCGGCGTCTACGACGGCGGCCCGAACGGCACCGGCACCCCCGGTGTGCCGCCCGGCCAGGCCGGCTCGGTCGAGTCGGTACGCCGGGCCGCCCGGATCTCCGGCGGCTCCGCGCTGCCCATCTACGCGCCGCTGGTGCTCCCCGACCCCGGGACGGCGGCCACCCTGCGCGCCCAGCCGGGCGTGGCCAGGGTCTTCGCCGAGTATCCGCAGGTGCGGGTGGCGGTGGTGTCGATCGGCGCCTGGGGGCCCGGGGTCTCCACGGTCTACGACTCGCTCAGCTCGGAGGAGCGGGAGCGGCTGGCCGACGAGGGCGTCGTCGGCGAGATGGCCGGACTCCTCTTCGACGCCCAGGGCTCGCTCACCGCACAGGAGTTGACCGACCGCTGCGTCGCCATCGGCGCCGAGGATCTGCGCGCGGTCCCCGAGGTGCTCGCGGTGGCCGGCGGGGTCCGCAAGGCCCGCGCCATCGGTGCCGTCCTCCGCTCGGGCCTGATCACCTCGCTGGTCACCGACTCGGCCGTGGCGGAGCGCCTCCTGACCGAATGACCCGGGGCGGCGGCCTAGCCGCCGGCAGCCGGTCGGCTCGGGTGCCGACTGGCGTGGAGGGAGCCGAGGAGCTTCAGGGCCTCGGCGCTGGGGGTGGCGGGTTCCGCGTGGTAGATGACCAGTTGCTGGCCGGGGGCCTCGCGGACGTCGAAGGACTGGTAGGTGAGGGTGAGGGGGCCGACGTCGGGGTGGACGAGGTGCTTGGCGTCCCGGGTCTTGCCGCGGACGTCGTGGGCCCGCCAGAGGCGCGCGAAGTGGGAACTGCCCTCGCTGAGGGCGGTGACCAGTTCGCGCAGCCGTGGATGGTCGGGGTCGAAGCCGGCGGCCTCGCGGAGGTTGGCGACGGCGGACTGGGCGGCCCGATCCCAGTCCTGGTAGAACCGCCGGCCCGCCGGGTCGAGGAAGGTCATCCGGGCCAGGTTGTCGGCCGGGGTGAAGGCCGAGTAGAGCGCCTCGGCCAGCGCGTTGGCGGCCAGGAGGTCCAGGGTCCTGTTCATCACGAAGGCCGGGGTGCCGGCGTAGCCGTCCATCAGCTGCCGCAGCTCGGGGCTGACCCGCTCGGCGGTGTACAGCGGCGGGGCCGGCTCCGGGGCGGTACCGGCCAGCCGGTGGAGGTGCGCCCGGGCGTCGGCGTCCAGCCGCAGCGCGCGGCCCAGGGCGTCCAGCACCTGGGCTGACGGGCGGCGCTCCCGGCCCTGTTCCAGCCGGGTGTAGTAGTCGGCGTTGACGCCGGCCAGGACGGCCACCTCCTCGCGGCGCAGCCCGCTGACCCGGCGCACCCCGTAGCCGGTCATCCCCACGTCCTCGGGCCGCAGCCGGGCCCGGCGGGCGCGGAGGAACTCTCCCAGGTGGTTGCCGTCCATACGTCCAGCGTAAGGGCCGGTCCGCGGGGCAGCCTGGGTGTGCCGCACCCAGGCTGCACGCGTCCTGGCCGCCGCGGGACGAGCCGCCCAGACTCGGTGCCGGAACCGACCGACCCCTGGGACTCACATGCGGACGACACGCAAAGCCGACCCTGGCACAACCGACCCTGGCACAACCGACCCCGGCACAACCGACCCCGGCGCAGCCGCACTCCTGGTGCTGTGCGCCGCCCACTTCATGGACGCCGTCGACCTCTCCGACGTCAACGTCGCCCTGCCCGCCATCCAGCGCGACCTCGGCATGGGCTCCGGCGCGCTGCAGTGGATCGTCTCCGCCTACGCCCTCGGCTACGGCGGGTTCCTGCTGCTCGGCGGGCGGGTGGCGGACCTCTTCGGCCGCCGCCGGGCCTTTCTGGCGGCGGTGGCGGTGTTCGCCGTGGTGAGCCTCTTCGGCGCGCTGGCCCCGAACGGCGGGCTGCTGATCGCGGCCCGCCTGGTGAAGGGCGTGGCGGCGGGCTTCCTTGCTCCCGCCGCCCTCTCACTGATCACCACGGGCTGGCCTGAGGGGCCGCGGCGCGGCCGCGCCCTGGGCTGGTACGCCACCGCGGGCGCCTGCGGCTTCGTCGGCGGGCTGGTGCTGGGCGGGGTGCTCACCGAGCTCTCCTGGCGGCTGGTGCTGGTCCTGCCGGCGCCGATCGCCGTGCTGGCCCTGCTCGCCGGGCTCCGGCTGCTGCCCGCGGACCCGCCGGCCGGGGAGCGGGCCCGGGTCGACGTCCCCGGCGCGCTGACCGCCACCGGCGGCCTGGTCCTCCTGGTGTACGCCATCACGCGGGCGCCCGAGGAGGGCTGGGGGTCCGCCGGCACCCTGGTGCTGTTCGCGGCTGCGGTGCTGCTGCTGGCCCTCTTCCTGCGGATCGAGTCCGGGACGCGCCGGCCGCTGGTGCCGCTGCCCTTCCTGGCGCGGCGGAGGACCGCGGGGACCAGCCTCACCATCTTCGCGATGTGGGGCGGCTACACCGCGTTCGCCTTCATCGCCACCCTCTGTCTGCAGAACGTGCTCCACTGGTCGCCGCTGCGGACCGCCGGGGCGTTCGTCCCGCTCGGACTCGTCAACGGCGGCCTGGCGCCCTTCGCCGGGCGGCTGGCCGCGCGGTTCGGCGCCCACCGGATGATCGCTGTCGGGATGCTGCTGCTGGCGCTGTCGTACGCGCTCTTCTTCCGGATCGGGCCCGGGGCCTCCTTCACCGGCGTCGTCCTGCCGGTGATGGTGCTCAACGGGCTCGGCACGGCGGCCGTCTTCCCGGCGCTGAACCTGAGCGCGGTGGCCGGGGTGCCGGACCGGGACCAGGGCCTCGCGGGCGCCCTCCTCAACACGTCCATGCAGATCGGCGGCGCCGTGGTGCTCGCCGTGGTCACCGCCGTGGTCGAGTCCGGGCAGCCGGCGGGGGCGGGGCCGGCGGGCGGGGCGCCGGCCGGATACGCCTCCGCGACCGCCGTCATCGTCGCCGTCGTGCTGGCCGGACTGGCCGCGGCGACCCTCCTCCGCCACCGCCCCGACCTGAACCGGGAGACCGCATGACCACCAACGAATTCGCCGGAATGACCGCCCTCGTCACCGGGGCCGCGCGCGGCGTCGGCCGGGAGACGACCGCGCTGCTCACCGCGCGTGGCGCCCGGGTGCTCGCCGTCGACCTGCGCGGACCCGAACTCGCGGCCCTCGCCGAGGAGACGCCGGGCGTGGTGACGCTCACCGGGGACGTGGCCCTGGAGGAGACCGCGGTCCGTGCGGTGGGCGCCGCCCTGGAGGCCTTCGGCCGGCTGGACATCCTGGTCAACAACGCCGGCCGGACCCTCAACAAGCCGGTCACCGAGACCACCGCCGAGGACTGGGACGAGCTGCTGGCGGTCAACGCCCGCGGCGCCTTCCTCCTCGCCCGCGAGTGCTTCCGGGTCATGGCCGCCCGAGGCGGCGGCGCCATCGTCTCCACCGGCTCCTATGCGGGCACCGTCGGCCTGCCGCAGGGCGCCGCCTACAGCGCCTCCAAGGGGGCACTGGCCCAGCTGACCAAGGTGCTGGCGCTGGAGGGCGGCCCGCTCGGCATCCGGGCGAACCTGGTCGCGGCGGGCGTGATCGAGACGGACTTCCTGGACACCTTCCGCCCGGACAGCCGCGCGTATCTGACCTCCTTCGGCGACGCCCATCCGCTCGGCCGGGTGGCCGGCCCCCGGGAGATCGCCGAGGTCCTCTGCTTCCTCGCCTCGCCGCGCTCCTCCTTCGTGACCGGCGCCGTCCTGGCCGCCGACGGCGGGTTCACCGCGGGCTGAGGCCGGGGGGGCGACGGTACGGGCGGTAGAAGGCGGTGATGTCCTCGGCCAGCAGGGCCGGCTCCTCGTGGGCGGCGAAGTGGCCGCCACGGGGCATCCGGGTGTACCGGGCGACCTCGTAGGTGCGCTCGGCCCAGGAGCGCGGGGGGCGGCTGATGTCGGCGGGGAAGACCGCGACGGCGGTCGGAACCTCCACCCGGGCCACCCGGTGGGTCAGGCCCTGGGCGTACTCGTAGTAGGGCCGGAAGGAGGTGGAGATGCTGTTGGTGAACCAGTACAGCGAGGCCTGGGTGAGGAGGAAGTCGTCGGTGAAGCGGGTGGAGAGGTCGCCGCCGCAGTCGCTCCAGGCCCGGTACTTCTCGACCAGCCAGGCGAGCAGCCCGGCGGGGGAGTCGGAGAGGCCCTGGGCGAGGGTGAGCGGGCGGGTGCTCTGCTGGTGCTGGTAGCCGCCCTCCTGCTGCTGCCAGGCGGTCAGCGAGTCCAGGTACTCCCGCTCCTCGGCGGTGAGTTCGGACGCCTGGTACGAGGCCGGGGCGGCCACCGCCAGCAGGTGGATGCCGACCAGGGACTCCGGGTGGGCCTCGGCGAGCCGGGAGGTGATGCCGGCGCCCAGGTCGCCGCCGTGGGCGGCATACCGCTCGAAGCCCAGGACGTCGTGCATCAGGCGGTGCCACAGGTCGTGGGTCTGCTCGGCGGCGGTGAGCGCCGGGCGCTGCGGGGAGAACGGAAAGCCGGGGAGGGCCGGGACGATGACGGTGAAGGCGTCCGCCGCCTCGCCGCCGTAGCGGCTGGGGGCGGCCAACCGCTCGGCCAGCGCGGTGAGTTCGAGGACCGTGCTGGGCCAGCCGTGGGTGAGGACCAGGGGCAGTGCGTCCGGGTGCTCGCCGTCGTAGCGGAGGTAGTGGAGGGGAGTGCCGTCCAGATCGGCGAGGTGTGCCGGGAGGGCGCCGAGCTCGGCCTCGCGGGCCCGCCAGTCGTAGCCGTCCGCCCAGTACGCGACCAGGCGGCGGAGCTCCTCCGGATCGGTGCCGGCCGCCCAGCCGTCCAGCGGCCAGCGCGCGGCCCACCGGGTACGTCTCAACCGCTCGCGCAGATCGGCGAGTTCGGCGTCAGAGACGGCGGGGGCGCCGGGGACGGCGGGGACGGCGATCAGCGGACGGGCGGCTCGGCTGCTGCCCTCGCCGCTGCGGCTGCTACTGCTCGGCATCGCGGCCTCCAGTGGGTTCGGTCGTACACAGTGCCTTGGTGATCGCCGCTCGGGTGGACGCGCGGGAGGACGGTTCGGTCGCCAGCAGCTGATGCATGATCAGGCCCTCCAGCAGCGCGTCGAGTTGCCCCGCGGTCTCCGGATCGGTGAAGCGGGCCAGCACGGCCCGGCTGTCGGCGGTCCACCGCGCGGTGAGGGCGCGGAGGGCGGGGTCACGCAGGGCGGCCAGGTGGAGCTCGAAGCCGAGTACCGCGCTGCGGCTGCGGGCGGGTCCTCCCTGCACGAGCTCCACCAGGACCTCGACGAGCTCCGCCCGCTCGCGCACTCCCGTGAAGAGTGCCGCGAACTCCGCCGTCCGCTGCTCCACATAGCGGGCGAAGGCCTGTGCCTGGAGGTCGGCCAGGCTCGCGAAATGGTAGGTGACCGAGCCCAGCGGCACGTCCGCCCGCGCGGCCACCTTCCGATGGGTCAGGCCGGCGGCCCCGTCCGAGACCAGGGCGTCGAGCGCGGCGTCCAGGATCCGCGCGCGCCGCTCCGGGTCGTGCCGGCGGGGCCGACGTTCGTGTCGCTGCTCTGCGGTCGCCATAGGAACAAACGTACACCACCTTAGGAACGATTGTTCTTATCGGAACCAAGAGCTCGGGAGCCCGGAACCTCCGGGGCAGGACGTCAGGGCCGGCTCGCCGGGTCGCTGGGATGCGCGGTGAGCGGCGTCGTCTCGGTGGTGAGCCAGGGGGTGAGGGGCAGGGTGCCGAGGATGTCCCGCATCTCCTCGGGGGACCCGGCCCGCCAGAGGCCGAGCGCCCTTCCGTCCCCGGGAAGGCGCCAGAGGCGGGCCAGATGCCCCTCCGCGGCCAGCTCGCGGGTGCGGACCGCCTCGGCCGCGGTGGCCTCCTTGAAGGCGTCGGCGGGACCGCCCTTCGCGGGATCGACGACGAAGAGGACGAAGAACTCGGGGGAGTCCGCACCGCCGTCGGAGGCGGCCGGGCCCGGATCGTTGGGATGCGGGGCGAGCGGGGTGACCTCGTCGCTCCGCCAGATCCGGAGCGGCATGCCGGCCAGCGTCTCCTCCAGCCACTTCGCGTCCGGGGCCTCGAACAGGCCGAGGCTGCGCCACTCGCCGGGCTGCAGCGGGGGACGCCACAGCCGCAGCAGGCTGCCCTCCTCGGCCAGTCGGGCGGAGTTCGCGGCCTCGCGGGCGCGGACGTCGTCGACCTCCGCTTCCGGGGTCCCCGCCGGGACGGTGGTGGTCATCGTGACGAGGAATTCCATGTCGGATGCTCCTTCGACGAAGCCGGCGCCGAGTCGGGCAGAACGCTACCCGGGCAATCGGGCGTTCCGCATGTTCAGGCGAGCGGGCGGACATCGTCGAGCCCGCGGTGGGCGGTCGTCAGTCGAACGGCAGCCGCTTGCGCGCGCGTTCGCGGAGCTCGGCGGGGAGGGCGGGGGCGTCGAGGAGGCCGGGCAGCAGCTCCGGAGCCGTGGTGAGGGCGCGGAAGGCGGTGGCGACGCTGACCTCGTGGCCGCTCGGCCGGTACTCGACCACCACGCGGTCGCCGCCGCGTATCTCGCCCGGCTCGACCACCCGCAGGTAGGCCCCCGGCAGGGCGGCCAGGGTGAACCGCTTGATCCAGCCCGGCTCCTCCATCCAGCCCTGAAACGTCCCGCAGGGGATCCGCGGGCAGCTGACCTCCAGCAGCACGTCCCGGCCGATCCGCCAGCGCTCGCCGATCAGGGCGCCGTTGACGTCGACTCCGGCGGTGGTGAGGTTCTCGCCGAAGCCGCCGGCGGCGATCGGCCGCTCCAGCCGCAGCTGCCAGTCGTCCAGGTCCTCCCTGGCGTAGGCGTAGACGGCCTGGTCGGTGCCGCCGTGGTGCTTGACGTCGCCGACGGCGTCACCGGCGAGCCCGACCTCGCCGGTGCCCTTCGGGCCGGGGGCGGAGACGCCGACCGGCCCGTCGGCCGGCTGCTTGTCGAACCAGGTGTACCCGGCGGTCTTCCACGGATTGGGGCGCGGGCGGCCGACGTTGACGGAGAGGAGGCGGGGTTCCGGGAAGGCTGGCATGGGCCGAGGATAAGCGGCCGGGGACGGTCGCCTCACCGGGTTTTCCGCCGGGGCGGCCGGCATGTGATCATCGGGCCATGACGGATCTTCGGGTGCTGCGGGCGGCCGGGCGGCCGGCCGTCCCCTGGCGCAACGGCGGCGGGGCGACCAGGGAGGTCGCGTCGGCGCCGGCCTCGGCCGGGGCGGACGGCTTCGACTGGCGGGTCAGCCTCGCCGAGATCGCCGAGGACGGCCCGTTCTCGGCCTTCCCCGACGTCGACCGGATCCTCACGGTCGTCGAGGGCGACGCGGGGATCGAGCTGACCGTGGACGGCGAACGGCACGGCCTGGAAAGGCCGTTCCGGCCCTTCGCCTTCCCCGGCGACGCCGCGACCGAGTGCCGGCTCCTCGGCGGGCCGGTGACGGCGCTGAACCTGATGACCGGGCGGGGCCGGGCGGCCGGCCGGGTCGAGATCGTCCGGGACCGGGCCGTCGAGCCGGCCGCCGAGGCGGGCGAGGAGCGGCTTCTGGTGGTCCTGTCCGGCACCGCGACCCTCCCGGCCGCAGCCCTCCGGCTTCGCCGCCATGACGCGATCCACCACCCGGCCGCCTCCGCCGCCGCCCGCACCCACGTCCACGGCACCGCCGCCGTCATCACCGTCACCACCACCCGGCACCCCACCCCGTAGCCCTGCCGCGGCCGGACCGCCGAGACCCGGCCACCGCGCAACGGCGCCGCGACTCTCGCCTGGTCTCCATGCGTCCGGTGGCCTGGCGGACCCCCGCGGTCGTGTCCGACACCGGAAGACCCGCGACTCGCCACCACCGGTCTCCGGTGGACCTCCCCCTCGGCCCGGTCGCTGCGCGACGGCGCGGTGGTCCCCGTCTGGACCTGGCGCGCCCCCGGGACCGGTAGGCCCCTGCGCTCCGTCCCCCAGCGGAGGCCTGCGGCGTGCCGTCGCCCGTCTCCGGTGGGCCTCCGCCTCGGCCGGCTGTGAGGCCAGGTGGCTGCGCGACGGCGCGGTGGTCCCCGTCTGGTCTTGGCCTGCCCTGGGGGTCGGTGGGCGCCTGCGCTCCGTTCGACGGCGAAGGCGTGCGGCGTGCCACCGCCCGTGTCCGGTGGGCCTCCGCCTCGGCCGGCTGTGAGGCCAGGTGGCTGCGCGACGGCGCTGTGGTCCACGTCTGGACCTGGCCTGCCCTGGGGGTCGGTGGGCCCCTGAGCCCCGTCCGACGGCGAAGGCGTGCGGCGGCCACCGCCCGTCTCCGGTGGGCCTGCGCCGCCGCCTCGGCCGGCCGCGAGGCCGACGGCGCCGCGGACCCTGCTTGGACCTCGCGTGGCCTGTGGGCGTGCCCACAGCGCGGCCCTGGTTGTTCTCGGCGCCGGCCGGTCGGCTCTCGCCCTGCGCCGCCTGGCACCCGACCAGGCGTCACCCTCCCCAGGCGCCGTCGTCCCGCGTTCGGCTACAGAGCTCTGATCAGCTCGTCTGCCATGCGGTGGACGGTCTCCGGCCGGTAGGGGGCGGGCAGTGGGAGGACGATGTGCGGGAAGCCGGCGGCGATCGCCTCGCGGATCTCGGCGCGGGCCGCGTCGGGTCGCTCGAGATCGACGGGCAGCACCATCGAGCGGGTGATCCCGGCCGGGTCGCGCCCGATCTCGGCGCAGTAGCGGTCAAGCAGCGCGCTGCGGGCGACGGCGTCCGCGAGGTCGCCGCCGGGGATGTTCCACAGGTCGGCGTGCTCGGCGACGACCCGCAGGGTCGAGGAGGAGCGGCCGCCGATCAGGACCGGCGGATGCGGCCGCTGCACCGGCTTCGGGTTGCCGAACGCCCCGCTGAGCCGGACCTGTGCCCCCTCGAAGTCGAACGGCTTCTCCTCGGTCCACAGCCGCCGGATCACCGTGCAGGCCTCCGCGAGGCTCTCCACCGCCCGCCCGGAGTCGTGGAAGGGGAGGCCGTGCGCCGCGTACTCGCGCCGCGCCAGCGGGTGGCCCGGGCGGGAGCCGACGCCGATGCCGAAGTCGAGCCGCCCGCCGGACACGATGTCGACGGTGGTGGCGATCTTGGCCAGCATCGCCGGCGGGCGGAACCGGTTGCTGGTGACCATCAGGCCGAGACGCAGCCGCCGGGTCTGAGCGGCGAGCGCGGAGAGCAGTGTCCAGCCCTCCAGAATGGGTCCCTCCGGGTCGCCGGCGATCGGCATGAGATGGTCGAACAGCCAGGCGTGCTCGATCTCCGGGACCGCGTCGGCCGCCCGCCAGACGTCCAGCAGGTCCTGGTAGGCGACCTGCTGCGGGGCGGTCATGATGCCGAAGCTCGGCCGGGAGGCGTGGGTGGTCATGGGCCGTCGGTCCTTTCCTGCGCGGAGGCGTGCCGCGGCGATGGCCGTCGGCGGCCGGCTCTGGCATGATGGGAAACGGAACTATGCTCCGTTAACAATACGGAGCGTTGTTCCACTTTGCAAGCGCGAGGCTCGCGAGGGCCGGTCGAGTGGATGGGACGATGCGGTGAAGGACGGCGGCGAGCGCGGCGGTGCCCGCGAGGCGCGGACGAGCGCGACCGGCGCGGCAGAGGCGGCGGACGCGGCGCGCCCCGGCCGGCCCAAGCGCGCGGACGCCCGGCGCAACCAGGAGGCCCTGCTCGACGCGGCCGCAAAGGTCTTCGTCCGCTCGGGTGTGGACGCCCCGGTCCGGGCGATCGCTGCCGAGGCGGGAGTCGGCATGGGCACCATCTACCGGCACTTCCCGACCCGCGCGGACCTGATCATCGCCGTCTTCCGGCACCAGGTGGAGGCCTGCGCCGAAGCCGGCCCGGCGCTGCTCGCGGAGGGCGTCGGCCCGTTCGCCGCGCTGGAGCGGTGGATCGACCTCTTCGTCGACTTCCTGGTCACCAAGCACGGACTGGCCGGCGTCCTCCGCTCGGACGGCGCCGGCCAGGAGGCCCTCCACGCCTACTTCATCGAGACCCTGGTGCCGGTCTGCGGCATGCTGCTGGACGCCTCGGTCGAGGCCGGCGAGATCGAGCCGGGGATGGCGCCGCTGGAGCTGATGCACGGCGTCGGCAACCTCTGCATCGGCGCGGACGCCGACCCCGAGTACGACGCCCGGCGGCTGGTCCGGCTCCTCATCACGGGACTGCGCCGGGCGAACTGACCGGCGGGCATAGATTCTGCTTGTGGAACGCGACAAGGCACCAGCAGAACCGAGCGAATCGAGCGGTCCGAGCGCACCGAGCCCATCGAGCGCATCGAGCGCATCGAGCGCCCCGGTCCCGGCGAGCGCACCGACCCCGCTGCCCCGCGGGCGCCATCGCCTGAGCCGCGACGAGGTCCGCCGTTCGCAGCGCGACCGGCTGCTGGCGGGGATCGCCGAGACGGTGGCCGAGAAGGGCTACGCCGACACCACGGTCGGCGATGTCCTCCGGCGCGTCCACATCTCCCGGGAGACCTTCTACCAGCACTTCGCCAACAAGGAGGAGTGCTTCCTCGCCGCCTTCGACCAGGCCTCCGATCTGCTGATCGCGGTCATCGAGGAGGCCCTGGGCCCGCCCGGGGACGAGGTGCTGGACCGGCTCGACCGGGTGCTGGCCGTCTACCTCGACACCCTGGCCGGCTTCCCGGCCCTGGCCAGGACCTTCCTGATCGAGGTGTACGGCGCCGGGCACGCGGCGGTCTCCCGCCGGATCGCCGTCCAGGAGCGTTTCGCGGTGGCGATCGCCGACGTGATCACCTACGGCCGGCGGTGGCGGGGCGGCCTGGAGCCGGCCTTCATCGGGCGGGCGGTGATCGGCGCGGTCAGCGCCCTGGTGACCGCGCACGTGGACGCCGGCGAGTACGACCGGCTGCCGGCGCTGCGCGGCCAGGTGATGGAACTGGCGGCGGCCATGCTGGACGGTTAGTCCGAGACTATGTACATGCGTGTTCGCAATTCGTATCGTGGGTGCGCGCACGGTTCGGGAGGGACTCCGGTCCGCGCCCGGTCCGTCGGGGAGACACCGGGAGAACCCCCCGGGGGAACGCCGCCGGGCCGCGCCGGCCGCTGCCGCACGGGGGTCGGCGGTCTTCGGCGCGGCCCGGCGGGCTCCGTCGGCGCGCCCGCCGCCGGGCCGGCCTCCGGGCCCGCCTCCGGGCCCGCTTCGGTGCCGTCAGCGCCCGGCCAGGCGCAGCCCCTCGGCCAGGAACTCCAGCGACTTGCCGATCTCCGGCAGCTCGTCCGGCAGGTTGTTGAGGTGCCCGTGCACCATCCCCTCGGCGAGCAGCGAGGCCACCGGCACATCGCACTCCGCGAGTTGACGCCCCAGTAGTTCCCCGGAGGGGCGGAGGTCGTCGTACTCGGAGACGAGGATCCTGGTCGGCGGCAGTCCGCGCAGCGGAGCGGCGCCGGGCAGGGCGTCCGGCGGGAGGTCGGTCGTCCGCCCGACGTATCCGCGCACCATGTCCTCGACCCGGTCCGGCCCGAGCCGCAGCGGCAGGCCCGCCATTCCGGCGGCCAGCGCCTCGTCCGGCGCCGGATTGGGGAAGTGGGCGAAGGGATAGGCGAGCAGCAGCGCGTCGGCCGGCCGGGGGCCGCCGTCCCGCCCGCGCAGCGCGGTGGCCAGGGCCAGCGCGGCTCCGGCGCTGGCCCCGCCGAGCGCGACCGGTAGCCGTTCGACGTCCACCGCCCCCGCCTCGGCGGGGAGTTCGCCCCGGCAGAGAGCCGTCCAGACCGCGTGGACGTCGTCGACGGGCACCGGATGGCGGACGCCGTCCACCGCCAGCCGGTAGCCCACGGACACCACCAACGCGCCCGCCCGCTGGGCGAGTTCGGCGCAGACCACATGCGCCTCCGGCATGTCGAGGTCGCCGGCCCGGAAGCCCCCGCCGTGCGCCCAGACCAGGGCGGAGCCGAGCGGAGCGCCGGCCGCCGGGCGGTAGGTGCGCAGCGGGACCGGGCCGTGCGGGCCCGCGGTCTCCGCGGCCCGTATCTCGACTCCGGCCGGCGCCCAGGAGCGGGCGCGCTCGGCCAGCCGCCGGGACTGCTCCCGGGTCCGCTCCTCGATCAGGGCGTCATCGGGCCGTCCGTCGCCGCGCGGCTCCAGCAGCGCGGCGAACCTCGCCTGGTAGAAGGGATGTACGGGCACGGCGGCCTCCCGGTCCGACTCGTTCCAACGGATCACCGGGTCACCGGATCACCGGATCCGCCGAGCAGGTTAGCCGGACCGGGCCGCCGGCCGCGCACCCGGAGGGGAGGCGGTTCAGGCACTCGACGAGGGCGGCCGGGCCGCTACTCGATCTCCGGCGCGATCGGCTCCCGCCGGACATGGCCGTTCGGGCAGACGCCCACCCGGGAGTGGTGGGGGAAGGGGTGCCCCGGGTCGCCGGGCCTGGTGTCGGTCTCCGGCGGTGGGGATTCCGCCTTGCTCTCCTCCCAGGTGATCGGCAGCCCACAGATCAGGCAGACGGCGGGATGCGGGTCGGGCACGGTCACGGGAACACCTCCGGTCTTGCTTCGGCTCCCAGCCTGCGCGCCGCCGGGGAGCCCCGCATTCCGGGGGCGACCCTCATACGGAGTAGGAGATCGGGACATACGCGGTCCGAGGGGCTTTCCCTGAGACGAGCACTCGAGCACGACTGGAGGCCAGCGATGAGTGTGATGGACAAGCTCAAGAGCATGCTGCACGGCCACGAGGACCAGGCTTCCTCAGGGGTCGGCAAGGCCGCCGACATGGCCAAGGGCAAGACCGGCGGCAAGTACGACCAGCAGATCGACTCCGGTCGCGAGAAGGTCGAGGACCAGATCCGCAACCAGGGGGGCGACAACCCCCAGGGGCAGTAAGGGGCGGTCGAGCGCAGACCGCAGAGCGCAGACCACAGCGCGCGGCGCACAGAGCGCAGACCGCGGGGCCCGGGACGGCGATCGGCCGTCCCGGGCCCCGCGGCCGCGCGTCGTCGGGCTGCGCCCGGTGCGGCGGGGAAGGTCGTCAGCGCGCGGTGAGGAAGGCCGTCAGCGCGGCCAGGGTCGCCTCCGGGGCCTCCTCGGCGGGGTAGTGGCCGCACTGCGGGAGGATCACCTCGCGGACGTCCTCCGCGGCGAGCCGCATGGCCCCGCCGACCGCCCCGCCCAGGGAGTCCGCGCCCGCGATGGTGAGGACGGGGATGGTGAGCGGCCGCTCCTTGCGGCGCTGGTTCTGTGCCATGGTGCGGTCCAGCTCGCGGTAGAAGCCGAAGGCGGCGCTGAGGGCCTCCGGGCCGGCGGCGATCGGGTCGGTGTACTGGCGGACGGCGTGCTCCGGCAGCGGGCGGGCGGCCTTCGTGGCGAACTGATGGCCGAAGTACAGCCGCTCCCGGCCGCGGACCAGTTCCTCGTTGAGTCCGTCCAGCCGGTTGAAGGCGAAGTGCCAGAGCCGGCGGTTGGCCTCGTGGTCGCCGAGCAGCGGCGGGGAGGGGGATATCCCGGCCACCAGGGCCTCGGCCAGGGCGAGCCGTTCCACCCGCTCCCGGTGGTCCGCGGCCAGCGCGTAGCCGGTCCACATGCCGACGTCGTGGCCGGCCACGGAGAACCGCGCATGGCCCAGTGCGTCCATCAGCGCAGCCAGGTCGGCCGCGAGGGTGCCGGTGTCGTAGCCGGTCGCGGGTTTGTCGGAGAGCCCGACCCCGCGCGGATCGACGGCGACCACGCTGAAGTGCTCGGCCAGTGCCGGCATCAGCAGCCGCCAGGCGTACCAGGTCTGCGGCCAGCCGCAGATCAGCAGCAGGGCGGGGCCCCGGCCGCCGACGACGGCGTGGAGGCGCAGTGCGCCGGTGTCCACATAGCGGCTGGTGAAGGTCTCGCCGAAGCCGGCGGGCAGTTCCGGTGCCCCGGACGCCGAGCCGGAGCCCTCCGGCGCGGCCGGCGGAGGGCCGGGAGGCGCGGACGGAGGAGCGGACGGAAGCGGGGGAGTGGGGGCGGCCATGGGGCGCCTTTCGGCCGGAGCGGGCTGGTCGGCGCCACGCTAGCCATCCTGGACCGATCGGTCAAGGATGTTCCGACCGATCGGTCCAGGATGGCGATACGATCACACCGGCAGGCGGAGTACCGGAACGGAGGTGGCCGCGATGGCCGGCCGGAAGCAGTTCGACCCCGAGGCGGCGCTGGACCAGGCGATGCGGGTGTTCTGGCAGCGCGGCTACGCCGACGCCTCGCTCGACGCGCTGGGCTCCGCCACCGGCCTCGGCCGGGGCTCGCTCTACGGGGCCTTCGGCAACAAGGACGCCCTCTTCCGCAAGTGCCTGGACCGCTACTCCGCGATCTACGGGGCGGCGTTCGAGCGGGCGCTCGACGGGCATTCCGGCGACCCGGTGCGGGCCGTCCGGGCCTTCTTCGACACGGTGCTGGCCCGGCTCGCCGATCCGGCGGTGCCCGGCGGCTGCCTGATCGCCCAGTCCGCCGCCCAGGCGGCGACGCTGCCCGCGGAGAACGGCGAGCGGGTGCGCGGACTGCTCGACCAGCAGCGGCGGCGGGTGCGCGCGGCGCTGGACGGCGCCTCCGCCGCGCCGGGGGCGCTGGACGAGCTGGCCGGATACGTGGTCGCGGTCAACCAGGCCCTCGCGGTGCTCAGCCGGGCCGGTGCCACCGACGCCGAGCTCCGCTCCGTCGCCCGCCTGGCCTGCGACACCGTGGCCGGCGCCGTGGCCTGAGGGACGACGGCGGCCGGCCCCGCCCCGCGGGGTGCGGGGCGGGGCCGGCGGTGCCGGACTAGGCCGGGTCAGCCGTTGGCGCAGACGTTGCCGAAGGCCGGGTTGAGCAGGCCGATGATGTCGAGCGAGTCACCACAGGCGTTGATCGGGATGTGGATCGGCAGCTGGAGGTTGTTGCCCGACAGGACACCGGGGGAGCCCGCGGCTCCGCCCACGGCGCCGGAGTCGGCGCTGGCGGCGGTGGCGGTGCCCAGGACGGTGACGCCGGCGACGGCGGCGGCGGCCACGAGGGTCCGGATGCGCATGGTCATCTCTCCTAGAGGGAGGGTGGTGCGTTGACCCCTCGATCCGAACCCGTGCGCCGCCCCCGTGCGAGGTGAGGGCGGCCGATCGTGGGACGGGTGGACCGGGCGGGTGACGCCGACGCCATGCGGGTCAGCCGCTCTGGCTGATCAGTTCCTTGAGGAAGCGGATGGTCTCGGCGGGCTGCTGGGCGGTCGCGCAGAGCCGGTCCATGACCGTCAGATAGCCGTCCACGTCGTCCTCCTTGTCCAGGTAGAGCGCGCTGGTCAGCTGCTCCAGATAGACGATGTCGGGGAGGTCGTGGGTCTGGAACCGGAGGATGGTGATCGGGCCGCCGGCGGCGGCGTGGCCGCCGACCGCGAACGGGGCCACCTGGAGGGTGACGTTCGGCAGCTCGGCCACCTCCAGGAGGTGCTCGAGCTGCTCGCGCATCTCCTCGGCGGTGCCGAGCGGGCGGCGCAGCGCGGCCTCGTCGATCACCGCCCACAGGCGAGGGGCGTCCGGCGCGGTGAGCAGCTTCTGCCGGGTCAGCCGCAGCTCGACCCGGCGCTCCACCTGCCGCTCCGTCGCCTGGGCGTGGCCGAGCCGGACCACCGAGCGGGCGTAGGACTCGGTCTGCAGCAGGCCGGGGATGAACTGCACCTCGTAGGTGCGGATGAGGGAGGCGGCCTCCTCCAGGCCGATCAGCGTCTCGAACCAGTTGGTGAGGACGTCGCCGTACCGCTGCCACCAGCCCGGCTCGTTGGCGCGGCGGGCGAGTTCGAAGTACCGCGCCCGCTCGTCCGCCTCCAGCACCCCGTAGAGGGTGAGGAGGTCGGAGATGTCGCGCTCCTTGAAGCCGACCCGGCCGAGCTCGAGACGGCTGATCTTGGCGTGCGAACCCCGGATGGCGTCGCCCGCGGCCTCGCGGGTGATCCCGGACTTCTCGCGGAGCCTGCGGAGTTGGCCGCCGAGCACCATCCGCAGCACGGTGGGGCCGCCGCGCGGCTGCTCGGCGGCGGGAGCGTGGAGCGCTTCGCTGTGAGGCCTGGCGGCCGCGGTCATTACGACTCCCAAGAGTGACAGGACGAGCACTCAGTCTCGCAGCAGAAGGATGCACCTTACAAGCGGCGACCCGCCGTCATCGGCCGGGTCCCTCCGCTTCTTCACAGAAACTCAACTCGCTTGGTCCACAAGGGAGTCGAAATCGCCGTCCTTGGCGCCGTCGAGGAAGGCGGCGATCTCGGCCCGGGTGTAGACGAGGGCCGGGCCGTCCGGATGGCGGGAGTTGCGCATGGCGACGTCGCCGCCGGGCAGCAGGGCCACCTCCACGCAGTTGCCGTTCGGGTTGCTGTACCGGCTCTTCCGCCAGGCCGCCCCTGCGATGCGGGTCGCCCGCGTGCCGTTCGCGACCGTCTGGTGCTCACTGGTCAATTGCGCGCTCCTTGCCCAACTCGCGGTGTTCGTACGCCTGTTCATGCATCGGTGCTTGCATGCGTTCTTGCACGCTCGCTTGCAGGTGTGCGTACCGTGGTGCTTGCGAATGTAAGTGCAGATGTACTTGCAGCGCCAGCCTCCGCCGGGGATAGTGGGCGAGAGCGGGCATCTGATCATGACAACCTGCGGCCCCGGCTCCGGCGGCCGCTCGGAGAGCGTGATGACAACTTCTGCGGTGTCGGCGGAGGGCTCGGCCTCGGCCGCCGGACCCCCCGGAGTCTGCCGCGACGCGGCGGCTCCGCAGCACGCGTGCTGGGCGCTGGCCCCCAGACCGCAGACCGTGGGCGCCGCCCGCGGCCTGATCCGCACGACGCTGCGGCTCTGGGGCGCGGCGGAGGTCTTCGACTCCTGCGCGCTGGTGGCGTCCGAGCTGCTGGGGAACGCGCTCCGGCACGGGATCGGCGGGGTCTCGGAGGGGACCACGGGGGGCTGCTCCGCGACCCCGCCGATCCGTCTCGACCTGCGGCTGCGCCGCGGCCGGCTGCTCTGCTCGGTCTCCGACCCCAGCCCGGCGCCGCCGGTGCTGAAGGAGCCCGACTACTTCGCCGAGTCCGGCCGCGGACTGCACCTGATCGATTCGCTCAGCGAGTCCTGGGGCTGGACGCTGTCCGCCGACCGCCCCGGGAAGAGCGTCTGGGCGAGCCTGAGTGCCGCTGCCACCAGCTGAGTTGACGGGGCATCAGGCCGGGGTTCGGCGGGCCGCGGTGCCGCTAGCATGCGGGGCACACGGGGGCCGAGCAGCAGACGAAGGGGAGCAGTCATGCAGACCGACGGGCCGGGCGGGGCCTCAGTGCCGCGCGACCTCCAGCAGGACCGTCCGCACAGCGCCCGGATGTACGACTACTACCTGGGCGGCAAGGACAACTACGCGGTGGACCGCGCGGCCGTGGCCAAGGCGATGGCCGCCTTCCCCGGGGTGCTGATCGCCGCCCGGGTGAACCGCGCCTTCATGCAGCGGGCCACCCGGTTCCTCGCCGAGCGGGGGATCCGGCAGTGGCTGGACATCGGCACCGGCATCCCCACCTCGCCCAACCTCCACGAGGTGGCGCAGTCCGTGGCCCCGGACGCCCGGGTGGTGTACGCGGACAACGACCCGATCGTCCTCGCCCACTCCCGGGCGCTGCTCAACGCCGCTCCCGGCGGGGCCACCGCGTACATCGACGGCAACGTCCGCGACCCGGAGGCGATCCTGTCCTCCCCCGAGCTGGAGCGGACCCTGGACCTCAGCCGTCCGGTGGTCCTCTCGCTCAACGCCCTGATGCACTTCGTCCCGGACGAGTGGGGGCCCTACGAGATCGTCGGGCGCCTGCTGGCGGCGCTGCCCTCCGGGTCGGCGCTCGCCCTCTCGCACGCCACCGCGGACTTCGACCCGGAGGGCTGGGCGGGGGTGGCCGAGGTCTACCGCAAGGGCGGGACCCCGTTGCGCACCCGGTCCCGGGCCGAGGTGGAGAAGTTCTTCGAGGGACTGGATCTGGTCGACCCCGGGGTCGAGGTGCCGCACCGCTGGCGCCCCGAGGACGTCGGGCCGCTGCGGGCGCGCACCGGCGACATCACCGACACCGAGGTCTCGCAGTACGCCGGGGTCGCCTTCAAACCCTGACCCCGGCAGGGCTCTTGCGAAGAAGGAGGAGCGCGCTGATGCGCGAACCGAGGAAGCACGCTGCGAAGCCGTCTTCGACGTCGCCGTCCGCGCGCACCATGCGGGTGGTCTGCGACTGGGTCCCGGGGTCCGCCGATTCGGAGCAGTTCCGGATCCGGTGGACCGCGGACGGCCCGGAGGCCGCGCTGCGGCTCACCGTGGTGACGCTCCGTCAGTGCACCGCGCTCCTCCCGGAATCGGTCGCCCGGATCGCCCGCGAGTGGGTCGAACGGGACAGCCTCAACGATCTGAAGGCCCTGCTGGAGGGCCGACCGGTAGCCCGCGAGGTCAAGGACGAGGCGGGTCTGCTGGCGTGGAGCGCCGGGCCCCTCGAGGGGGCCTAGCCGGGGCTCGGGCCTCTTCCGAGAGGTCACCGTTCACCCGACGCCGGGGGGCCGAAGGCGATCGCCGTCTCAGCCCTGCTCCTCCCGTTCACCGCGGAGGAGGTGGGCCAGGCGCCGGGAGTCGGCGGCGGTCCAGCCGGGCGGGGGGGCGATTCGGGCCCAGGCCTCGACGGGGAGTTGGCCGAAGCGGTGGCCGTGGCCGTCCGGCACGGTGTCGGCGGCCGCCAGATCGCAGGTCACCTGCCAGAAGGTGAGCAGCGGGTACCACTGCATGTCCGGCGAGACGTCCGGCGCCCGGCGGCCCCGCAGCCAGTCCGGATGTCTCCAGATGAGGTCGGGGATCCACCAGGTGACCGGGTCGGTGCCGTTCTGCAGATAGGCCACCCGGGGTGGCCGCCATTCCTGGCCCCCGGGGCGGTCCAGGTCGGCGGCGGTCTGGCCGAAGCGCACGGTGCGCCCGTCCTGGTAGACCGGCAGCCAGGCGGGGCTGCCGGGATCGCGCCGCTCGGTGACGTGGTGGTGGATCGGGTTGTCCGGGGTGGGCCCGACCAGCAGCGCCCCGTCGGCGCTCGCGGTCAGCTGGTCCAGCCGGCCGTGGAAGGACTGCTCGGTGGCGTACGAGCCGAGGCTCTCGCCGGCCAGCAGCAGGGTCGGCCGGGAGTCGGCGGGGAGTGAGCGCCAGTGCTGGTAGACGGCGGAGAACAGGGCGTACCCGGCCGAGCTGGCCTCACCCTCCGTCAGGAAGGAGACCCAGCTGGGCAGATAGGAGTACTGGATCGCGACCAGCGCGGTGTCCCCGCCGTACATGTACTCCAGCGGGCTGGCGATGTTCTCGTTGATCCAGCCGCTGCCGGTGGTGTTCATCACCGCCAGCACCCGCCGTTTGAAGGCGCCGGTGCGCTCCAGCTCGGCGACGGCCAGCCGGGCCCGGTCGGCCAGCGTCGGGGCCGAGCGCAGGCCCACGTAGACCCGGACCGGGTCCATCGCCGGGTGCCCGGAGAAGTCCGCGATCCTGGCGCGGGCGGGCGTCTGGGAGACGAAGTCCCGGCCGTTGGCGCCGAGCGAGGACCAGTCCTCGAACGAGCCCGGCCCGCCCGAGACGGTGGACAGCTGGGGCTGCGGCACGTCCGGGGCGATCAGGTCGTTGGAGAGCTCCGCGCTGCGCTCGACCGAGGCCAGCAGTCCCCGCTCCAGAAAGCCCTGCAGGCTGCCGGCGAGGATGACGGCGGTCACCACGACGGCCGCGCAGAGCGCCACCGCGGGTGAGACGAACCGCAGCCGGCCGAGCTGCCGTCCCAGCGCCCGGGTGCCGAGCCGGATCGACCGGCCGAGGAGCAGCAGCAGCCCGGCCAGCACCAGCGTCACCACCGGCACCAGCGCCCACTGCCACCACACCAGCCGCGGGTCCATCCCGACCGCCCGCCGCAGGTCGCCCTGCCAGCGCACGCTCCAGGCGGTGATGTAGACCGCGGCCGCCGGGCCGCCCACCGCCATCGCCCACCAGGCCCAGCGGCGGAACCGCGGATCGATCGTCACCCACCGCCCGGCCAGCCACTGCACGAAGGCGCCCAGGGCGTAGCCGATCAGCGCGGTGACGGCGGCCGCCAGCGCCTGCAGCAGCCACGGCCGGGGCAGCAGCGAGGGGGTGAAGGACAGCCAGTAGCCCAGCACCGCGCCCAGCAGCGCCGTCCAGGCCGGGCGGCGACGCACCAGCCGGCGGGGGACTCCCGATCGAGAACTGCCCATCCGCCGACTATCCCGTCCCGCCGGCCGCCGGGCGGCGGCTCCACGCCGTCCGATGACCCGTACGGCCCAAGCCGCAGAACCCCACAGCCCTCCAACGGCCGCGCGTGGACTGCGCTGTGCCCGGGGGCCGGGGCAGCGTGGGGAGATGGTGGTGCGCCGGCCGCGAGCCGCGACCGGGCGCGACCACGGGAGGAGGAACAGGTGACCGAGGCAGACCGACCCGCCGCAGCGACGGCCGACGGGGAGCCGGCGGCGGCCAAGCTGTCGATGCCGACGATGGCCGGCATGGTGGTCGGCTCGATGGTCGGCGCGGGGGTCTTCTCCCTGCCGCGGCGCTTCGCCGAGGAGACGGGGGTCGGCGGGGCGCTGATCGCCTGGGCGATCGCCGGCGTCGGCATGCTGATGCTGGCCTTCGTCTTCCAGACCCTGGCGGTGCGCAGGCCGGACCTGAACGCCGGCGTCTACGCCTACGCCAAGGCCGGGTTCGGCGAGTACACCGGCTTCTACTCGGCCGTCGGCTACTGGGCCAGCGCCTGCGTCGGCAACGTGACCTACTGGGTGCTGATCATGTCGACGGTGGGCGCGATCTGGCCGTCCCTGGGCGACGGCGACACCCTGCTGGCGGCGGGGCTCTCCACCCTCGGGTTGTGGGGCTTCTTCCTGCTGATCCGGCGGGGCGTCCGGGAGGCCGCGGCGATCAACCGGATCGTCACGGTGGCCAAGCTGATCCCGATCCTCGTCTTCGTCGTGCTGGCGCTCTTCTACCTCAAGCCGCACGTCTTCGCGGAGAACTTCGGCGGCGCGGACTACGCCGGCTCCCTCTTCCACCAGGTCCGCGGCACCATGCTGGCCACCGTCTTCGTCTTCCTCGGGGTGGAGGGGGCGAGCGTCTACTCCCGGCACGCCAAGCGGCGGGAGGACGTCGGGCGGGCGACGGTGCTGGGCTTCCTCAGCGTCTTCGCGATCTTCGCCTCGGTCACCATCGTCTCCTACGGCCTCCTGCCGATGGGCGAGATCGCCGGGCTGCGCCAGCCCTCGATGGCCGGGGTGCTGGAGGCCGCGGTCGGCACCTGGGGGCGGGTCTTCGTCAGCGTCGGCCTGATCGTCTCGGTGCTGGGCGCCTATCTGGCCTGGACACTGATGGCCGCCGAGGTGCTCTTCGTGGCCGCCCAGGACGGCGACATGCCGCGCTTCCTGGGCCGGTCGACAGAGGCGGACGTGCCGGTCCCGGCGCTGGTGATGACCACCGCGCTGTCCCAGCTGGTGCTGATCGTGACGATCTTCTCGGACGACGCCTTCAACTTCGCCCTGGAGCTGACCAGCGCGCTGACCCTGATCCCGTTCCTCCTCGCGGCCGGGTACGCCCTGCTGATCGCCTGGCCGAGGAGGCCGGGCCAGGCGGGGGCGGAGCGGGCGGGGGCGGAGCGGGCGGCAGGGGCGGCGGCCGAGGCTGGGCGCCCGCCCGTCCGCGAACTGGTGGTGGCGCTGCTGGCCACGGTCTACACCGCGTTCCTCATCTACGCCGCCGGGCTGAAGTACCTCCTCCTCTCGTTCGTCATCTACGCCCCCGCCACCGTGCTCTTCGTGATGACCAGGCGCGAGCAGGGGCGCACCGTCTTCAGCCGGTCCGAACTGGTGATCCTCGCGGTGGTCTGCGCCGGCGGAGTGCTGGGGGTGGTCGCGCTGGCTCTCGGCTGGATCAGCATCTGACCCCTCGTCACCGCACACCTCGTCACCGCACCGCCGCCCTCGGGAGGAACACCCCCATGTCAGCCCCGAACTCCACCGATCCCCACACTCTCGGCGTCCACTCCGAGGTCGGCCGGCTGCGCAAGGTGCTGGTCTGCGCCCCCGGGCTGGCCCACCGCCGGCTGACCCCGAGCAACGCCGAGACGCTGCTCTTCGACGACGTGCTGTGGGTGGAGAACGCCCAGCGCGACCACGCCGACTTCGTCAACAAGCTGACCGCGCGCGGGGTCGAGGTGGTCGAGCTGCACGACCTCCTCGCCGAGACGATGGCCGTGCCCGGCGCCCGGGACTGGCTGCTGGACCGGAAGATCGTCGCCAACCAGGTCGGCCTGGGACTGATCGAGCCCACCCGGGCCTATCTGGAGACGCTGCGGCCCCGGGCCCTGGCCGAGTACCTGATCGGCGGACTGGCCACCGGCGACCTTCCGGAGGAGCTGCGCCCGGAGTACCTGGCGCTGGCCAGGGAGTCCACCGGCGTCCCCGAGTACCTGATGCCGCCGCTGCCCAACACCCTCTACACCCGGGACACCACCTGCTGGCTGTACGGCGGGGTCACCCTCAACCCGCTGTACTGGCCGGCCAGGCACGACGAGACGCTGCTGATGAAGGCGGTCTACGCCTTCCACCCGGACTTCGAGGGCAGCACCGTGTGGTGGGGCGACCCGGAACGGGACTGGGGCCAGGCGAGTTTCGAGGGCGGCGACATCATGCCGGTGGGCAACGGCGTGGTGCTGATGGGGATGAGCGAGCGCACCTCGCGGCAGGCCATCACCCAGGTCGCGCACGAGCTCTTCGCCAACGGGGCGGCCGAGCGGGTGATCGTCGCCGGGATGCCCAAGCTCCGCTCGGCGATGCACCTGGACACCGTCTTCACCTTCGTCGACCGGGACACCGTCACCCTCTACCCGAACATCATGGACGGGGTGCACACCTTCACCCTGCGGTCGGCCGACCGGGCACCGGGGCTGGAGATCACCGACGAGGGCTCGCGGCGCTTCACCGAGGTGGTCGCCGAGGCGCTGGGCCTGCCGGAGCTGCGGGTGATCGAGACCGGTGGCGACGCCTACGCCTCCGAGCGCCAGCAGTGGGACAGCGGCAACAACGCGGTGGCGGTGGAGCCCGGGGTGGTCTTCACCTACGACCGCAACACCCACACCAACACCCTGCTGCGGAAGGCGGGCATCGAGGTGGTCACCATCGTCGGCGCGGAGCTCGGCCGCGGTCGCGGCGGCGGCCACTGCATGACCTGCCCGCTGAGCCGCGACCCGGTGGACTACTGAGCCTGCTGGGCCTGCTGAGCTTTCTGGGTCTGCTCGGTCCGCTCGGCCTGCTGAGCCGCCGGCGGCCCGGCGGGCGCCGGGGCGGCCTCAGTCCGGCAGCCGGGCGGTGCTGCTCCGCTCCACCAGCCGGGTGGCCAGATCCACCCGCAGGGTCGCCGGCTCGTCCCCGCGGGCCAGGTCGAGGACGATCCGGGCGGCGGTCTCGGCCATGTCGGTGAGCGGCTGGCGCACGGTGGTCAGCGGCGGTCCGACCCAGCGGGCGACCGGCAGGTCGTCGAAGCCGACCACGCTGAGGTCCTCGGGGATCCGCAGACCGAGTTCCCGGGCCGCCTCGTAGACGCCGAGGGCCTGGAGGTCGTTCCCGGCGAAGACGGCGGTCGGGCGGTCGGGCCGGCCCAGCAGTTCGAGGCCGGCGGTGCGGCCGGCGTCGTGGTGGAAGTTGCCCTCGGCGATGAGGCCGGGATCGAAGACCACTCCGGCGGTCTCCAGCGCGGCCCGGTAGCCGTCGATCCGCGCCCGGCTGCACATCATCCGGGACGGTCCGGCGATCGCCCCGATCCTGCGGTGACCGAGTTCCAGCAGGTGGCGGGTGGCGGCCAGGCCGCCGTGCCAGTTGGCGGCGCCGACCGCGGGGACGTCCTCGCCGGGGTCGCCGGCCGGGTCGAGGACGGCGAACGGCACCTCGCTGCGGGTCAGTTCGGCCTTCTGGGCGGCGTCCAGGCCGGAGAGGACCAGCACCACGCCGGTGGGGCGGCGGGCGAGCACCGCGTCCAGCCAGGACTGGCGGAGTTCGAGGCGGCCGGCGCACTCGGAGAGGACGACGCTCATCCCCTCCTCGCGGGCGACGTTCTCCACACCCCGGATGACCTCGGTCGCCCAGGCGCTCTCCAGCTCGTGGAAGACCAGCTCCAGCAGGGGCGCCGGCTGCGGGCGGCCGCGCCGGCGCTGGTAGCCGTGCCGGCGGAGCAGCCGTTCCACCCGCTCGCGGGTCGCGGGCGCCACGTCGCCCCGGCCGTTCAAGACCTTCGAAACTGTCGGAACGGATACCCCGGCCTCTCGCCCGATCGCGGCCAGAGTCGCTGTTCCCGACTTCTCGGTGTCCGTCACTGATCCCTTCCCTGGACTTCCGTCCCGCTTTCGGTCAAATCGGGACACTATCCCCGATTTCCTTGCCAGACCTACACGTTGAGTAGGCCATGAAGCTCGGATGTAACGCTTCGGCAACCTGTCGCTCGGGCGTTGACCCAAGATCGCACGCATTCTAGGGTCTCGTCGAACAATATGTTTCGGCGAAGTGTACGAAACTTTTCGGAGTCAGGGAGAGAACAGTGCGCAGACACACGTGGACTGCCCGCGTCGTCACCGGATGCATAGCCGTGGCCGCGAGCATGGGGCTGGCAGCCTGCGGGAGCTCCGGAGGCGTTCCCAAGCAGGCCACCTCCGGCAGCTTCCACGTCCTCGTCTACGGTGACGCCACCAACAAGGTGGAGCAGGAAGTGGTCGCCCAGTTCAACAAGACGTCCAAGGTCAAGGCCGTGCTCGACACTATCCCGGGCGCGGACTACCAGGCCAAGCTGCAGACCATCATCGGCACCCAGCAGGCCCCCGACGTCTTCTTCAACTGGGGCGGCGGCAGCATCTCGCCCTTCGTCAAGGCGGGCCTGCTGCTGCCGCTGGACGACATGATCAAGAGCAACCCGAAGCTCAAGTCCAGCTTCCTGCCCTCGGTCTTCAGCTCCGCCGAGGTCAACGGCAAGAGCTACGGCATCCCGATGCGCGGCACCCAGCCCGTGCTGCTGTTCAGCAACACCAAGGTGCTCAAGTCGGCCGGCATCAGCCAGCCGAAGACCTGGAACGACCTCCTCGCCGACGTCTCCGCGCTGAAGGCCAAGGGCGTCACCCCGATCGCGCTCGGCGGCGGCGACCAGTGGCCCACCCAGATGTGGTTCGAGTACGTCTACGACCGGATCGCCGGCCCGGACCTGCTGCAGAAGGCGCTCAGCGGCGACAAGAGCGCCTGGGCGAGCAGCGACAGCAAGAAGGCGCTGACCGTCCTCAAGCAGCTGATCGACGCCGGGGCCTTCGGCAAGAACTACGACTCGGTGAAGTTCACCGACAACGGCTCGCCGAAGCTGCTCGCCACCGGCAAGGCCGCCTTCGAGCTGATGGGCTCCTGGGACTACTCGACCCTGCAGTCCATCTCGCCGGACTTCGTCAAGACCGACCTCGGCTACGGCGCCTTCCCGAGCATCCCCGGCGGCAAGGGCGACCCGGCCGACGTGGTCGGCAACACCAACAACTTCTACTCGGTGCTGAAGACCACCAAGTACCAGGCGGCCATCGCCAAGTTCCTGACGCTGATGTACTCCGACCAGTTCGTCAAGGAGCAGCTGTCCATCGGCAACCTGCCGACCACCACCAACACCAGGCAGTTCATCTCCACCGCGGCCGCCAGCCCCGCCTACGACCAGTTCCAGTACGGACTGGTGCAGAAGGCCCCCTCCTTCGCGCTCTCCTGGGACCAGGCCTACCCGCCGTCGGACAGCCAGCCGATCCGCACCGCCGTGCAGCAGTTCTTCGACGGGCAGATCGACCAGAACGGCTTCATCCAGGCCATGCAGTCGCTGTCGACCTCCTGACGCAGTGTCGGACGCGATCGACGCGGACGCCTTGAACCACATGGACGCACACCAGAAATGACCTCCATCGCACGGACCGTCGCGATCCGCCGGGGCCGGCAGCGCAGTGCTGCCGGCACCGACCGGGTGGCCCGCCCGGGCTTCGCCTGGGCCCTCCCCGCCACGGTCTTCTTCCTGCTCTTCGCCATCGTCCCGCTCGTCCTGGTCGCCGTGCTCTCCTTCGTGAGCTGGGGCGGCCTCGGCTCGCCGCAGTGGGCGGGCGTCTCCAACTGGACCAAGCTCTTCCACGACCCGGTGATGCTGCAGAGCCTCTGGCTCAGCCTGCTGCTCACCGTGCTCGGCGTGGCCGTGCAGACCCCGGTCAGCATCTTCATCGGAGTCTGGGCGGCCGGGTACCAGCGCAACCGCGCGGTGCTCTCGGCCATCTACTTCGTTCCGCTGCTGCTCTCGGCGACCGCCATCTCGGTGCTCTGGCGGGCCCTCCTCGACCCCAACTTCGGTATCCCGTCCCAGGCCAGGTGGCTCTTCGGAAGCGGGAACCTCCTCGGCTCGCAGGCCGGGGCGATGGGCGTGCTGGTCTTCGTCGGCGCCTGGCAGTACACCCCCTTCCACACCCTGATCTACCAGGGCGCCGCGCGGGCCATCCCGCGGGTGCTCTACCAGGCCGCGGAGATCGACGGCGCGGGGCGGGTGCGGCAGTTCCTCCATATCACCCTGCCGCAGCTGCGCAACGCCATGATCACCTCGATGATCCTGATGGTGGTGGGCGGTCTGACGACCTTCGACACCGTCCTCATCCTCACCCAGGGCGGGCCCGGCACGGACACCACCATCAGCGCCTACTACATGTACCGGAAGGCCTTCCAGGGCTTCGACTTCGGCACCGGCTCGGCGATCGCCCTGCTGCTGGTCGTGGTGGCGACGATCATCTCGCTGGTCGTGGTGCGGATCTCCGGCTACGACAAGATGCGCAGCATGGCGGAGGGCGTCTGATGCGACGTCGACCCAACTACCTCGCCGGCCTCGCCTCCATCGTCTGGCTCGTGCTGGTCGGCCTGCCGCTGTACGTGATGGTCTCCGCCTCGGTGCAGGACACCAGCGGCTTCTCCGCGAGCGGCCCGCTGGGCCTGCCGCACCACGTGACCTTCTCGAACTTCGTCTCCGACTTCTCCGGCGGCTTCGGCCGGTACTACCTCAACACGGTGATCGTGACGGTCAGCGTGGTGGCCGTCGTCCTGCTGGTGGTCCCGCCGCTGGCGTACGCCATCGTGCGCGGCCGGGGCTTCCTGACCAGGGGCGCCTTCCGGATGTTCCTGCTGGGGCTGGCCATCCCGGCCCAGGCCGTGATCATCCCGATGTTCTACCTGATCAGCAAGGCCGGGCTGTACGACAACCTGATCGGCGTCATCCTGCCCACCGCGGCCTTCGCGCTGCCGGTCTGCGCCCTGGTCCTGTCCGGGGTGATGCGGGACATCTCGCCCGAGCTCTACGAGGCCATGGCCATCGACGGGGCCTCGTCCTGGCGGGTCTTCTTCCGCCTGGTGCTCCCGCTGTCCAAGAGCGGGGTCTCCACCATCGTGGTCTTCTCGGCGCTCCAGGCCTGGAACGGGTTCCTCTTCCCGCTGGTGCTGACCCAGTCGAACAGCACCCGGGTGATCACCCTCGGACTGTACGACTTCCAGACCGAGTTCGGGGTGAACGTCCCGGCCATGCTCGCCGCCGTGGTGCTGTCGATGGTGCCCGTTCTGCTCGTGTACTTGTTCGCCCGACGCGCTCTGGTGCAGGGGCTGATGGGAGTTGGAGGAAAGTGAACGACGACACCGGGGTGCCGACCCCGGCGCCTGCCCCGTGGAACGACCCCTCGCTGGACGTCGCCACCCGCGTCGAGGCCCTGATCTCCGAGATGACCCTGGAGGAGAAGGCCGCGCAGCTCTACGGAGTCTGGGTCGGGGCGTCGAGCGAGGGCGGGGAGGTGGCCCCGCACCAGCACGACAACCTGGAGGAGGCTCCGGACCTCGACGAGCTCCTGCCCAGCGGTCTCGGCCAGCTGACCCGGCCGTTCGGCACCGCCCCCGTCGACCCGGCGCTGGGCGCCCTCTCCCTCCAGCGCACCCAGCGCCGGGTGGCGCGCTCCAACCGCTTCGGCATCCCCGCCGTCGCCCACGAGGAGTGCCTCGCGGGCTTCGCCGCCTGGGGCGCCACCGCCTATCCGGTGCCGCTGTCCTGGGGCGCCACCTTCGACCCCGGGCTGATCCGGCGGATGGCCGCGGCGATCGGCCGCGACCTGCGCGCGGTCGGCGTCCACCAGGGCCTCGCGCCGGTGCTCGACGTGGTGCGGGACGCCCGCTGGGGCCGGGTCGAGGAGACCATCGGCGAGGACCCCTACCTGGTCGGCAGCATCGGCACCGCCTATGTGCGGGGCCTCCAGTCGGCCGGTCTGGTGGCCACCCTCAAGCACTTCGCCGGGTACTCGGCCTCGCGCGCCGGGCGCAACCTGGCGCCGGTGGGGATGGGCCCGCGGGAGCGCGCCGACGTCATCCTGCCCCCGTTCGAGATGGCGGTCCGCGAGGGCGGCGCCCGCTCGGTGATGCACGCCTACACCGACACCGACGGAATGCCCTCGGCCGCCGACGAGGCGCTCCTCACCGGCCTCCTCCGGGAGACCTGGGGCTTCCAGGGCACCGTGGTGGCCGACTACTTCGGCGTCGCCTTCCTCCAGACCCTCCACGGGGTCGCGGGCGACCTCGGCGAGGCGGCCGTCACCGCGCTGTCGGCCGGACTCGACGTCGAGCTGCCGACCGTCAAGGCCTTCCGCAAGCCGCTGCAGGCCGAGGTCGCGGCCGGCCGGCTCGCGGAGTCCGTGATCGACGACGCCCTGCGCCGGGTGCTGCGGCAGAAGGCCGAACTCGGGCTGCTCGACCCGGACTGGAGCCCCGTGCCCGAGGTCCTCAGGGCAGCGGTCCCAGCGCTCGACGGCACGTCCGAGGCGCCCGCGGAGGCCGCGGAGGCCGCCGCCGAGGCGCTGCGCGGCAGCGTCGACCTGGACCCGCCGGAGAACCGGGCCCTCGCCCGCGAGGTGGCCGAGAACGCCGTCGTGCTGCTGCGCAACGACGGCACCCTGCCGCTGGCCGGGCCCGCCCGGATCGCGCTGGTCGGGCCGAACGCCGACACCACGGACGCCGTGCTCGGCTGCTACTCCTTCCCGATGCACGTCGGCGCCCACCACCCCGAGGTGCCGGTCGGCATCGAACTGCCCACCCTCCGCGAGGCGTTGACCGCCGAGTTCGGGCAGAGCACGGTGACCACCGTGCCGGGCGCGACCGTGGACGGCACCGGGACCGAGGGCTTCGCCGCCGCCGTCGCCGCGGCCCGCGAAGCGGACGTCGCGGTCCTCGCCCTCGGCGACCGCGCAGGCCTCTTCGGCCGCGGCACCAGCGGCGAGGGCTGCGATGTGGAGTCCCTCGAACTCCCGGGCGTGCAGAGCCGGTTGCTGGACGCCGTACTGGACACCGGCACCCCGGTGGTGGTGGTCCTCCTCTCCGGACGGCCGTACGCGCTGGGGCGGGCGGTCACCGAGGCGGCCGCCATCGTGCAGGCCTTCTTCCCCGGCGAGGAGGGGACCACGGCCGTGGCCCGGGTGCTCAGCGGCCGGGTCAACCCGTCCGGACGCCTGCCGGTGAGCATTCCGGCCCGTCCGGGCGTCCAGTCCTCCAGCTATCTCACCGCCCGGCTGGGCGGGGTCAGCGATGTCTCCAACATCGACCCGACCCCCGCGTACGGCTTCGGCCACGGCCTGAGCTACACCGAGTTCGAGTGGTCGGAGCTGGAGACCACCGTGCCCAGCGCGGGCACGGACGGCGAGCTGCGGGCGGAGTTCACCCTGCGGAACCGGGGCGAGCGGGCCGGGACCGAGGTGGTCCAGCTCTACCTCCACGACCCGGTGGCCTCGGTGGTGCAGCCCGTGCAGCGGCTGGTGGGCTACCAGCGGGTGCCGCTGGAGCCGGGGGAGCGGCGGAGGATCGAGGTCGTCGTGCCGGGCGACCTGGCCTCCTTCACCGGTCGCGAGGGCCGGCGGATCGTCGAGCCGGGCCGGCTGGAACTGCGCTTCGGCGCCTCCAGCACCGACATCAGGCTCACCGCTCAGGTCGAGCTCACCGGGCCGGCCCGGCCGGTGGACCACACCCGCCGGCTGCATCCGGAGTTCGCGGTGCGCTGACCGGGGCAGCGCCTCCCGGACCGGCTACCGCAGCAGGTAGCCGGCCAGGTAGCCGAGGGCGTTGGTGGACCAGTGGAGCGCGGCGGGCGGCAGCAGACTGCCGCTCCGCCTGCGCAGCTCGCAGAAGAGCGCCCCGGCGAGCGCGGTGAACAGCACCGCCCCCAGGTCCACCACCACCCGGCCGGCCAGGGAGTCCCCGAACACCGAGCCCAGCGCGGGCTTGTCGGAGGCCAGGTCGAGGGAGGGCAGGATGTGCCACAGCCCGAAGAGCAGTGAGGAGACGGCTGTCGCCCACCGCCCTCCCCAGCCGCGCCGGACCAGTGCGTACAGCACCCCGCGGAAGGCGACCTCCTCCAGCATCACCGTGCCGATCGGGACATAGACCAGGGCCCGCAGCAGTACCGCGCCCAGGCCGAGGCCCGCGTTGCGCTGGTCGTCGAAGAGGCTCCTGGTCATCGGCAGCAGAGCGCCGGCCAGATACACCAGGGCGACCAGTGCGATCAGTGCTCCGGCCCACGCGGCTCCCCGGGGCAGCGCCGCTCTGCCCAGGCCCAGGTCCGCCGCGTCACAGCCGGCCAGGCGGGCGATCCCCAGCAGCAGCGCCGTGGCGGCACAGGCGGTGGCCAGGCCCCAGCCGTGCAGCCAGCGGTTGTTCGCCAGGTTGATCAGCACCAGGGCGACCAGCACCGCGAGGAGGGCCAGACGGGGCTTGCGCGGCGGGCGTCCGGACGGCTCGCGGGGCGCCGGCTTCGGAGCCGGGGCCGGGCTCGGGGTCGCCACCGTCTCCTCCTGCGGGTCGGCCGACGGCCATCATCGGAGACGGCCCCGCCGCTCCGGGCCGCCGCGCCGCCGCCGCGCCGCGCCGTTCACCCGTTCGCCCGGCCGCCGAACCGCCCGCCGCCCGATCCCCTGGGGCCCACCGCGTGTCCGGGATGGGAAGGAACCCGACCGGTCATAGCGTTCTCGGGGCGAGAGCGGGAGAAGGCGGTGTGATGCACGGCGAATACAAGATCCCCGGTGGGAAGCTGGTTGCGGTGGACCTGGAGGTCCGCGACGGGGTGCTGCGGGACGTCCGGGTGGCCGGGGACTTCTTCCTGGAGCCGGACGAGGCCATCCTGCTGATCGACCGGGCGCTCGAGGGCGCGCCCGCGGACGCCGACGCGGCGGCGCTCGCCGCACGGATCGACGCGGCGCTCCCCGAGGGCGCGGTGCTCTTCGGACTCACCAGCGCCGGCATCGGCGTCGCCGTCCGCCGGGCGCTGGCCGAGGCCACCGACTGGACCGACTACGACTGGCAGTACATCCACGAGGCCCCGCAGCCGCCGGCCCTCCACATGGCGCTGGACCAGGTGCTCACCGAGGAGGTCGCGGCCGGCCGCCGGCCGCCGACGCTACGGGTCTGGGAGTGGGCCTCCCCGGCCGTCATCATCGGCAGCTTCCAGTCGCTGCGGAACGAGGTGGACCTGGACGCGGCGGCCCGGCTCGGCGTGGACGTGGTCCGCCGGGTCAGCGGCGGCGGGGCGATGTTCGTCGAGCCCGGGAACACCATCACCTACTCGCTGTCCGTGCCGGACTCGCTGGTGCAGGGGCTGAGCTTCGCCGACAGCTACGCGTACCTGGACGACTGGGTGCTGGGCGCCCTCGGGGACATGGGGATCCAGGCCTGGTACCAGCCGCTCAACGACATCGCGACCGAGCAGGGCAAGATCGCCGGGGCGGCCCAGAAGCGGCTGGTGGGCCCGGGTGGCGGCCCCGGCGCGGTGCTCCACCACGTGACGATGTCCTACGACATCGACGTGGAGAAGATGCTGCGGGTGCTGCGGATCGGCAAGGAGAAGATGTCCGACAAGGGCACCCGCAGCGCCAAGAAGCGCGTCGACCCGCTGCGGCGGCAGACCGGGCTGCCGCGCGAGACCGTCATCGACCGGATGGTCGACTCCTTCCGGGCGCGGTACGGGCTGAGCGCGGGCGAGGTTTCCGCCGAGGAGCTGGGACGGGCGAAGGAGCTGGTGGAGGAGAAGTTCGGCACGGGGGAGTGGACGGCGCGGGTGCCATGACGCCAGGCCGTGACGCCGGGCCATGACGCCAGGCCGTGACGTCGGCGGCCGGAGGTCGTTGGGCAGGACGATCATCGGTCGTCGAGGAGAGAGGGTGGGCATCGTGCGCCGAGCCGTCGCCGCCACCGCATTGACCGCGAGCGCCGTCACCGCCGCCGTACTGGGGCAGGCGGGAACCGCGCAGGCGAACCAGTTGGGGCCGGGTGAGCTGCTGGGGCAGGCCGCCCAGCCGGGACTCACCGCCGTCCCGGCGGACCTGCTGTACGTCCAGGGCGTGACCTCGCACCAGCCGCCGAAGGTGGCCCAGTCCGGTCCGCTGAGCGGGCTGAGCGGGGTGACGCAGCATCTGGGCGACCTGACCGCGCCGCCGAAGATGCACGGCGCTCCCGTTCGCTAGCCCAGGTCAGGGCACGCGAGCCACCGCGCCGTAGCAGGAGACCAGCGCCGGGGTGAGGGACGGGTCCGGCGCGCCCGCGTCCGGGCGCCACTTGTGGACGAGCCGGAGCCCGGGGTCCACCGGCTCCAGGCCGTCCAGCAGGCCGGCTATCCGGGCCCGCGGGCGGGGGCGGATCAGGCTGGTGGCGCGGTGCTCGCGGTAGACGCTGCGAGCGGCCTCCCACTCCTCGGGGGCGAAGTCCGCCGTGACGTGCGAGAGGACCAGGTAGCTGCCGGAGGGCAGCGCCGCGGTGAGCCGGCGGACGATCTCCGCCGGGGCGTCCTCGTCCTGGAGATGGTGGAGCACCGCGACCAGCAGGAGCCCGATCGGCCGGTCCGGCTCCTCGTCCAGGCCGAGCACCTCGCGGGTGAGCGACGCGTTGAGGATCGCCTCCGGGTCGCGGAGATCGGCCTCCAGATACGCGGTGCGGCCCTCTGCGGTGCCCTGGAGGAGGGCGCGGGCGTGGGTGAGGACGATCGGGTCGTTGTCCACGTAGACCACGCGGGCCCCCGGCCGGACCGCCTGCGCGGTCTCATGGACGTTCGGCGCGGTGGGCAGGCCGGTGCCGATGTCCAGGAAGCGGTCGACCCCTGCCTCCCCGGCCAGCCAGCGGACGGCTCTGCGCATGAAGTCCCGGTTCTGACGAACCGTCACCGGGCCGCCGGGCTTGGCCTTGAGGCCTTCCTCGGCGGCCGCGCGGTCGGCGGGGAAGTTGTCCTTCCCGCCGAGCAGGTAGTCGTAGACCCTGGCCGGGTGCGGCCGATCGGTCTGCAGGTCCAGGGACCGCTGGGCGGGCGCGTCCGGGTCGGGTCTCATCCACTCGGGCGAGGTGCTCACGAGATCGAATCGTAGGGCTGATCTGCTCGTCGTGTGAGCGATTCGGGGGAGAGAAGTGCTCTCCGGGCGAGGGTGCGGGCCGCCGGCGTCGGCGCCTTCCGGTCCGCGGGGCCCACTGCCACCATGGCGGGATGAGCATGAGCATGGGCAAGAGCGGCCGGGTGTCCGGCAGGACCGTGCTGATCACCGGCGGCGCCCGCGGCATGGGCGAGGCGCACGCCCGGTTGCTGGTGGCCGAGGGCGCGCGGGTCGTCGTCGGCGACATCCTGGAGGAGGAAGGGCGCGCGCTGGCCAAGGAGTTGGGCCCGGACGCCGCCCTCTTCCAGCCGCTGGACGTCACCTCGGAGGCGGCCTGGCAGCAGGCGGTCTCCGCCGCAGAGGAGGCCTTCGGCCCGGTCTCGGGGCTGGTCAACAACGCCGGCATCGTCCACGTCGGCCCGATCGCGGAGCTCTCCGAGGCCGACTACCGCAAG
Source organism: Phaeacidiphilus oryzae TH49 (assembly GCF_000744815.1). Classification (NCBI taxonomy): domain Bacteria; kingdom Bacillati; phylum Actinomycetota; class Actinomycetes; order Kitasatosporales; family Streptomycetaceae; genus Phaeacidiphilus; species Phaeacidiphilus oryzae. The sequence goes on along the minus strand of NZ_JQMQ01000005.1, from coordinate 739,908 downwards.
GTGGTCGACGTCAACCAGGTCGGCGTCTTCCTCGGGATGAAGTCCGTGCTGCCGTCGATGCGGCGGGCCGGCGGCGGCTCGATCGTCAACATCTCCTCGGTCGGCGGGATCATCGCCTTCAGCGGCATAGTCGGCTACACCGCCGCCAAGTGGGCGGTGCGGGGGATGACCAAGACCGCGGCCCAGGAGTTCGGCCGGTACGGGATCCGGGTCAACTCGGTCCACCCGGGGATGGTGGCCACCCCGATGACCGCGGACGCGCCCGGCACCGAGGGCGCCGTCGCCCACCTCCCGATCCCGCGCCAGGCCCGCCCCGAGGAGCTGGCCACCATGGTCCTCTTCCTCCTCTCGGACGAGTCGAGCTACTGCACCGGCGGCGAGTTCACCGTCGACGGCGGCTACACCACCTTCTGACGCCGCTCCGCCTGCCCACCCCGCCTGCCCACCCCGCTTGCGCCCCGCCTGCCCGCCGCACCCCGGGCGCGGGCGTTTGGCGCGGCCCACCCGGGATATCCGGCGTCTTATGAAACCCTCTGAGATTCCCGCCATGCTGAGGGTCGCCAGGCCCCCGGCGCCGTACGGGGCTTGGCGCCTCGCGCGCTGCGAGAGCATCTCGGACGTGGCCCGCCGGGCCCGCCGCCGGCTGCCGTCCGCGGCCTGGGCCTACCTGGAGGGGGGCGCGGAGGACGAGTACACGCTGCGGCGGAACCGGGCGGCCTTCGACGAACTCGAGTTCCTCCCCGAGGCCCCGGGCGATGTGCGCGAGATCGACACCGGTACCACCGTCCTCGGCATCCACCAGCCGCTGCCCTTCGTCCTCTCCCCGGTGGGCGCTCCGCGGATGGTCCACCACGAGGGCGAGGTGGCGGTGGCCCGGGCGGCCCGGCACGCGGGAATCCCGTACGGGATCTCCACCCTCGCCAACACCTCGGTGGAGGAGGTCGCCGCGCAGACGGACACGCCGCTGTGGTTCCAGCTCTACCTCTGGAGCGACCGCGAGGTGATCCGGGGGGCGATCGAGCGGGCCCGCCGCGCCGGGTTCCACGCCCTGGTGCTCAACATCGACACCAACGTGCGGTCCAAGCGCGAGCGGGAGAAGCACGCCGGCCTCTCGCTGCCCCGGCCGCAGCTGACCCTGCCGTCCTTCCTGGACGGCGCGCTGCACCCGTACTGGTCCTGGCACCTCCTCACCTCGGAGCTGATCACTTTTCCCAACATCGGCCCGGACGACCGGCGTTCGCTGGACGTGGTCGCCGACCTGTTCGACGGCACGGTCTGCTGGAACGACCTGAAGTGGATCCGCGAGCAGTGGGAGGGGCCGGTCGTGGTCAAGGGCGTCCTGCGGCCGGAGGAGGCGGTCCGGGCCGCGGGGGCCGGGGCCGACGCCATCGTGGTGAGCAACCACGGCGGCCGGCAGCTGGACCATGTGCCGGCCACCATCGACGTGCTGCCGGGGATCGTCGAGGCGGTGGGGGACCGGGTGGAGGTGCTGGTGGACTCCGGGTTCCGGCGCGGCAGCGACATCGCGGCGGCGCTCGCCCTGGGCGCCCGGGCGGTGCTGCTCGGCCGGGCCCATCTGTACGGGCTGGCAGCCGCCGGGGAGGCGGGCGTCCGGCACTGCATCGACATCCTCGCCCATGAGCTGACCGTGACGATGGGGCTGTGCGGGGTGCGCAGCGTCTCCGAGCTCAGCCCGGACCTCCTGCGGCGGCGGGTGCCGGGGACGTGAGCGCGAGGCCGGTCAGCCGGGTGTGCAGCCAGCCGGTGAGGGCCGGATCGGCCTGGCGCCGGTGGGCCAGGAAGCCGGGGAGTGCTGGGGCGGGGTGCGAAGGTCGCCGGGGGCGGCAGGGCGCCGGGAGCGTCATGGGCGGCGGGCGCGCCCGGGCGGCGATGGGCAGGAAGGCGCCGCCCGCCGAGCGGACCAGGGCGAGGCCCGCCGCGGTGTCCCAGGGCTTGATGACGAGGTTGCAGGCGGCGTCGGCGCGGCCGGCCGCCACCCAGGCCAGGCTCAGCGCGGTGGAGTAGATCCGCCGGACCTCGGCCCTGGTCAACAGCTCGGCCAGGAAGGCGAGTTCGGGTCCTTCCACCCGGCCGGGGAGGGGGATGTCGGTGAGCACAAGGGGCTTGCGCGCGGCGGCGGGAGCGACCCGCAGGGCTCCGGGCGGGGTCTCCAGCCTGAACGGCAGCCCCTCCCCGCCGGTGAAGCACTCGTCCCGGAAGACGTCCAGCACGCAGCCGGCCACCACCCGGTCCCCGACGGCGGCGCCGACCGAGACCGCGGCGAGGGGGATGCCGCGCAGCAGATTGCCGGTCCCGTCGATCGGGTCGACGTACCAGCGGACCGGTGCTGGCCCGCCCCCGGCCTCGCCGCCGCCGCGCTCCTCGCCGAGGACGGCCGAGCCGGGGACGGCGTCCGCCAGCAGGCCGCGCAGATGGTCCTCGACCGCCAGATCCGCCGCCGTCACCGTGTCGAAGCCGTCCGCGGACTTCTCCCGCACCGTGAGCCGGTCCTCGGCGCCGCCGAGCAGCCCGCGCAGCAGCTTGGCCGCGGAGCGGCAGGCGTCCACCGCTATCGGCAGGAGGCGGTCGGGGCCGTCCGGCATACGGGTACTCCCTGGGGGCGCGGGGCGAGGGCTTCGCGGGGGCAAACCCGGACACCCTAACCGTTCGGGTACGTTCGACGGGTGATCGCATCGTCAGAGCCGGGACCTGGGGCGGAGCCAAAACCGGGGCCCGAACCGGGGCCGAACCCAGCCCCCAGGCCGGGGCCGACGCCCGCGCCCGCGCCGGCCGAGAGCGCTTCCGACGGCATGGTCCGCGTCCACGGCGCGCGGGAGCACAACCTGCGCGGGGTCGACCTCGCCGTGCCGCGGGACCGGATCGCGGTCTTCACCGGGGTCTCCGGCTCCGGCAAGTCCTCGCTGGCCTTCGGCACGATCTACGCCGAGGCGCAGCGCCGCTACCTGGAGTCGGTCAGCCCCTACGCCAGGCGGCTGATCGACCAGGTCGGCGCCCCCCGGGTGGGCGAGATCACCGGGCTGCCGCCGGCGGTCGCGCTGCGGCAGCCCCGCGGGGGCGGCAGCGCCCGCTCCTCGGTCGGCACGGTCAGCGGGCTCTCCAACGTGCTGCGGATGCTCTTCTCCCGGGCGGGGACCTATCCGCCGGGCGCCGAGCAGCTGGACTCCGACGCCTTCTCACCGAACACCCCGGCCGGCGCCTGCCCCGCATGCCACGGCCTGGGGCGGGTGCACGACGTGGACGCCGAGGCGATGGTCCCGGACCCCTCGCTGAGCATCCGCGAGGGAGCCGTCGCCGCCTGGCCGGGCGCCTGGCAGGGCAAGAACTACCGGGACATCCTCGGCGAGCTCGGCGTCGACCTGGACGCGCCCTGGTCCGAGCTGCCCGCCGAGCGCCGGGACTGGATCCTCCTCACCGAGGAGCAGCCGGTCGTCACCGTCCACCCGGTGCGCGAGGCCGGCCGCATCCAGCGGCCGTACGAGGGGACGTACTCCAGCCCGCGCCGCTGGGTGCTGCACACCTACGCCACCACCAAGAGCCGCACGCTGCGCGCCAAGGCGGCCCGCTTCCTGCTCTCCCGGCCGTGCCCGGCCTGCGGTGGGCGCCGGCTGCGGCCTGAGCCGCTGGCCGTCCGCTTCGGCGGACGGGACATCACCGCGTACGCCCGGCTGCCGCTGGCCGAGCTGGCCGAGGCGCTGGCCCAGGCGGCGGCGCCGGGCGCGCTCGCCGCCGGCGGGGTGGACGGGGCCCGGGCGGAGGCGGCCGCCGCGCTGGTGGAGAACCTCCGCGGCCGGATCGGCGCGCTGGTCGAGCTGGGGCTCGGCTACCTCGGCGCGGACCGCTCCACGGACACCCTCTCCTCCGGGGAGCTCCAGCGACTGCGGCTCGGCACGCAGCTGCGGGCGGGGCTCTTCGGCGTGCTGTACGTCCTGGACGAGCCGTCCGCGGGGCTGCACCCGGCCGACACGGACGCGCTGCTGACGGCGCTGCGGCGGCTGCGGGTGGCCGGCAACTCGCTCTTCGTGGTGGAGCACGACCTGGACGTGATCCGGGCCGCGGACTGGATCGTGGACGTGGGGCCGGGCGCGGGGGAGCGCGGCGGTGAGGTGCTTTACAGCGGCGCGGTGCCGCAACTCGCGGATGTGGAAGAGTCGGTGACCCGCCGTTACCTCTTCGGTGCGCGGGCGGCCGGGGCGGGTGGGCGGCCGGGCGCCCGCCGCGTCCCCAGCGGTTGGCTGGAGCTCTCCGGTGTCGAGCGGCACAACCTCCACGGTCTCGAAGTCGCCTTTCCGCTGGGCGCGTTCACGGCGGTCACGGGGGTCTCGGGCTCCGGGAAGTCGACGCTGGTCGGCCAGGTGCTGCCGGCGGTGGTGGCCCGGGACGCCTCCGCGGAGGCCGGGCCGGCGGAGGAGGAGCCGGACGGGGAGCCGGAGGCCCCGAGCGAGGACGATCCGGCCGCGGGGGTCGTGGTCCGCGGCGGGGAGGCGGTCCGCCGGCTGGTGCGCGTCGACCAGAAGCCGATCGGCCGCAGCCCGCGCTCCAACCTGGCCACCTACACCGGCCTCTTCGACACCGTCCGCAAGCTCTTCGCCGCCACCCGGGAAGCGCGGGAACGGGGTTGGGGGGCCGGCCGGTTCTCCTTCAACGTGGCCGGCGGGCGCTGCGAGAACTGCCAGGGCGAGGGCGAGATCCGGATCGAGATGCTCTTCCTGCCGGGGGCGACGGCCCCCTGCCCGGTCTGCGGCGGGCGCCGCTACAACGAGGAGACGCTGGAGGTGCGGCTGCGCGGCCGGTCGGTGGCCGAGGTCCTGGACCTGACCGTGGAGCAGGCCCGGGAGTTCTTCGCCGAGGACCCGGCCGCGGCCCGCCCGCTGGCCGTCCTGGAGGAGGTCGGCCTCGGCTATCTGCGGCTCGGGCAGCCGGCCACCACGCTGTCCGGGGGCGAGGCGCAGCGCGTCAAGCTGGCGGCGGAGCTGCAGCGGGGGCGGCGCGGCCACACCCTCTACGTGCTGGACGAGCCCTCCACCGGGCTTCACCCGGCCGACGTCGACCTCCTCAACGCGCAGCTCCACGGGCTGGTGGACGCGGGGCACACGGTGGTGGTCGTGGAGCACGACATGTCGGTCGCGGCGGGAGCGGACTGGGTGATCGACCTCGGGCCCGGCGGCGGCGAGGCGGGCGGCCGGGTGGTCGCCGCCGGCGAGCCGCCGGACGTCGCCCGCGCGACGGAGGGGGCGACGGCCCCCCACCTGCGCCGGGCGCTCGCCGCGGAGTAGCCGCGGGCGAGGGGGCGCCGTTGCCGGCCGGGGCTGGTGGGGTGGTCGGCCGCGCCGATCCCCGCGCCCTTGGGGTGCGCTTGCGCTGGTCGTCGAGCGGCGGGGAGCGGTCCGTGCCGTGACTTCCGGAAGGGTCAGTCCTTGGCGGCCACGGCCGCGTAGGTGCAGACGAGTTCGGCGGTGAGGGCGGCGTCGGAGGGGTGGTCGCCGGGACGCCAGTCGATGGTGGGGACGACGCCGGGGGCGAGGAGGGTGAGGCCGGAGTCGGCGAGGAGGTGTTCGACCTCCTCGCGGCTGCGGGTGGTCAGGGGGATACCCGCCTCGCGGTAGATCCTGCGGCCCTCCTCGTCCGACTCCGGGGTGGAGAAGTCCGAGGTCAGGTGGGAGAGGACGACCAGGCTCCGGTCCGGCAGCGCCGCGGTCAGCCGCCGCACCGACGCGTACGCCTCCTCGTCGGCGAAGAAGTGCAGCAGGGCGACCATCATCAGGCAGACCGGCTCGCCCGGCTCCAGCAGCTTGCGCGTCGCCGGCGCCGAGAGGATCGCCTCCGGATCCCGGAAGTCCGCGCCCAGGAAGGCCGTCGAGCCGGACCCGTTCTTCGAGCTGAGCAGGGCCCGGGCGTGGGCCAGCACGATCGGGTCGTTGTCGACGTAGACGACCTGCGCCGCCGGGTCGACGGACTGCGCCACCTCGTGGGTGTTCTCCGCCGTCGGAATCCCCGTCCCGACGTCGAGGAAGCGGCTGATGCCCTGCTCGCAGGCGAAGCGGACGGCCCGGCCGAGGAAGCGGCGGTTGGCCCGGGCCGCATCGGGGACGCTCGGCGCGTTGGCGACGAAGCGTTCCGCCGCCGCGCGGTCCGCGGGGAAGTTGTCCTTGCCGCCGAGGTAGTAGTCGTACATCCGGGCGCTGTGCGGGACGTCGGTCCGCAGCTCGACCGGCTCCCGCCCGTCAGGCCCGGTCCGCATCCACTCGGTGTTCGTCATCCGCCACCACCCGACTGATCATCCGCCAGAACGCCGCCATGATAAGCGGAACCGGCGGGCTCCGCCGACGCGTCGTCAAGTCCCGTCACTCGCTTGGCTGTTCCTCCTCCAGCCGCCCGCCCGCTCCCTGCCGCGGCTCAGGCCACGAAGGTGCGGACGGCCGCCCGGAGGTCGGAGAGCGCCTGCTTCGCGTCGGAGAAGAGCATTCCGGTCTGCGGGGCGGTGTAGAGCTCGTTGTCGATGCCGGCGTAGCCGGGGGCCATCGAGCGTTTGATCACGATGACGTTCTTCGAGCGGTCGACGTCCAGGACGGGCATCCCGGAGACGGGGTTGCCGGGGCGGCGGGCGGCCGGGTTGGTGACGTCGTTGGCCCCGACCACCAGCGAGACGTCGGTCTGCGGGAAGGCCGGGTTGGCCTCCTCCAGGTCGAGGAGCTGGGGGTAGGGCACGTCTGCCTCGGCCAGCAGGACGTTCATATGGCCCGGCATCCGCCCGGCCACCGGGTGGACCGCGTACCGCACCTGCACCCCGTGCTCCTCCAGAAGCTGGGCCAGGTCGCCCAGCTCGTGCTGGGCCTGGGCGGCCGCCAGGCCGTAGCCGGGGACGATCATCACCCGTTCCGCGTAGGCGAGTTGGATCGCCGCGTCGTCCACGGACAGCGAGCGGACCCGGGCGTCGCCGGCGCCCTCACCGCCTACCGGCCCCTCGTCGCCGGTGCCGAAGCCGCCGACGATGATCGAGACGATCGAGCGGTTCATGGCGTCCGCCATCAGCTTGGTGAGGATCCCGCCGGAGGCGCCGACCAGCGCGCCGGCGGTGATCAGCGCGGGCTCGTCCAGGACGAATCCGGCCATCGCCACCGCCGTGCCGGTGCAGGCGTTCAGCAGCGAGATCACCACCGGCATGTCCGCCCCGCCGATCGGCAGCACCATGGCCACCCCGAAGGCGAGGCCCAGCGCGGGCAGCAGCGCCGCCGAGAGCCACAGCCACTGCGGGTCCAGCACCGAGATCAGCCCCGCCACGAACATCAGCGGCAGCCCGAAGGTGCAGGCGGTACGCAGCGCGGGCAGCCCGATCGGGCGGCCGGGGACCAGTCCCTGGAGCTTCCCGGCGGCGATCAGCGAGCCGGAGAAGGTGACCGCGCCGATGACGATGTCCAGTGCGCCGGGGACGGTGGTGCGGGCGGCGATTCCGGCCGGGTGGGAGGTCTGCAGCAGGTCGGTGACCGTGATCAGCACCGCCGCCCCGCCGCCCACCGCGTTGAAGAGGCTGACCAGTTGGGGCATGGCGGTCATCGCGACCCGGCGCGCCGAGTAGAGTCCGGCGGCCGAGCCCAGCGCCCCGCCGAGGAGCAGCACCAGCCAGCCGTAGCCGCTGATCGCGCCGTCGTTGAGCAGCAGGACGGCGGTGGCCAGGACGGCCACCGCCATCGCGGCTGCCGAGATCGCGTTGCCGCGGCGGGCCGTACGCGGGGTGTTCATCAGATGGAGGCCGACGACGAAGCAGGCCGCCGCGGCGAGGAGGACGTACCGGACGGCGGCGTCCAGACTGTTCACTCCGGCCTCCCGGGGGCGGACGGGCCTTCGGCGCCGGCGGGCCGTTCGGCGGGCCGGTCGTCGCCGGTGAAGCCGCCGGTGGGCGCGACGGCGGGCGGCCCGGCGGGCGCTTCAGCGGGCGACCCGGCGGGCGGCCCGGCCGGTTTCTCCTCGCGCTTGCCGCGGAACATGTGCAGCATCCGGTCGGTGACCACGTATCCGCCCACCACGTTCATCGCGCCCAGCGCCACGGCGAAGAAGGCCAGCACGTAGCCGACGGCGTCGTGCGCCTGGGCGGCGATCAGCATCGCGCCGATCACCACCACCCCGTGGATCGAGTTGGCGCCGGACATCAGCGGGGTGTGGAGGGTGGCCGGCACCTTGCTGATCACCTCGAAGCCGACCAGCACGCTGAGCACGAAGATGTAGACCGCGGTGAGCAGGGAGAGTGTCACGGCCTCGGCCCTCCTTCTGTGACGGGCGCGGGCGGGAGCAGCAGCGCGCCGGTGATCTCGTCGGCCGGGTCGACCGTCAACTTGCCCTCAGGCCCCGTGAGATGGCGCAGAAGCGCGGTGAGGTTGCGGGCGTACGCGGTGGAGGCCGCGGTGGCCGCGGCCGAGGGCAGCGAGCCCGCGCCGATCACCGTGACGCCGTTCGGCAGCACGATCGTCCGCTCCGGCTCGGAGAGCTCCACATTGCCGCCGTACTCGCTCGCGGCCAGGTCGACCAGGACGGAGCCGGGCCGCATGGCGGCCAGTGCCCGCTCGGTGACCAGCACCGGGGGCGTGCGCCCCGGCACCTGGGCGGTGGTGATCACCACGTCGAAGGAGGCCGTCCGCTCGTCCAGGGCACGCTGCTGCGCGGCCAGTTCCTCGGCGGTCAACTCTCGCGCGTAGCCGCCGGATCCGGCCGCGGAGGCGGCCGCGGCGCCGAGGTCGAGGAAGCGGGCGCCGAGCGATTCCGCCTCAGCCCGGGCCGCCGCGCGGACGTCGTAGGCGGTGACCACCGCCCCCAGCCGGCGGGCGGTGGCGATGGCCTGCAGGCCGGCGATCCCGGTGCCCAGCACCAGGACCGCGGCCGGCCTGGTGGTGCCGGCCGCGGTGGTGAGCATCGGGAAGAAGCGGTCGAAGGCGTGCGCGGCCAGCACCGCGGCCTTGTAGCCGGCCACGCTGGACTGCGAGGTCAGCGCGTCCATCGACTGCGCACGGGAGAGCTGCCGGGGCAGCCGGTCGAGGCTGAGCGCGAGTACCCCGCGCTCCGCCCACTCCGCGGCCTGCCGCTGGTGCCGGGCCGGGTCGAGGAGGCCGATCAGCAGCTGGCCGCCGCGCAGCGGAGGCAGCGCCTCCAGGCCGTCGGCCCGCACGCAGAGCAGCACGTCGGCGCGGGCCACCAGGTCGGCCGGGTCGGACGTGATCTCGGCGCCGGCCTCCCGGTACTCCTCGTCGGGTAACCAGGCGCCGTCCCCCGCCCCGCTCTCCACCAGTACCGTCGCACCGGCGCCCGCGTCCGCCGTGAGCAGTCCGGGGACCGCCTGGGGGACCAGTGCGACGCGCCTTTCGCCGGGCGCGCGCTCCTTGACGACTCCGACCGTGGCGTCCATGCCCTTATGGTCGGAGCGGCCCGTCGCCCCGTCCAGCCCACGGGAGGCCGAAGTATCAACGGACGGCGGGTGACTGACGCTGCGTCACATCACAGTCGAGGCCGGACTGGGGGGTTCGCGGCCCGGCGGGTTCGGCGGATCCGCGTTCGCCGGGCTCGCCGGATCCAGCCGGCTCAGCGGCCGTCCAGCACGTCCGGGTCCGGGCCGACCCGCTCGCCGCGGTCCAGGGTGCTGATCAGATCCATGTCGGTCTGGGTCAGCTCGAAGTCGAAGACGTCGATGTTCTCCCGGATCCGGGACGGGGTCACCGACTTGGGGATCGCGATGTTGCCCAGCTGCATGTGCCAGCGGAGGACGATCTGCGCCGGCGACTTGTCGTACTTCCCGGCGAGCTGGCGGATGTCCTCGTCGGCCAGCGCCCCGTTGGTGCGGCCCAGCGGGCTCCACGCCTCGGTGGCGATGCCGTGCTCGCGGTCGAAGGCGCGCAGTTCGGACTGCTGGAGGAAGGGGTGCAGCTCGATCTGGTTGACCGCCGGGACGACCTCGAACTCCTCGCCGAGCCGCCGGAGGTGGCGCGGCTGGAAGTTGGAGACGCCGATCGCCCGGATCCGGCCCTCCGCGTACAGCTTCTCGAAGGCCCGCCAGGTCGGCAGGAAGTCCTCCCGGTCGGCCAGCGGCCAGTGGATCAGGTAGAGGTCGAGGACGTCCAGGCCGAGCTTGGCCATGCTGGTGTCGAAGGCCCGCAGGGTCGACTCGTAGCCCTGGTCGTCGTTCCACAGCTTGGTGGTGACGAAGACCTCCTCGCGGGGGATCCCGGAGGCGGCGATGGCCCGGCCGACGCCCTCCTCGTTCTGGTAGAGCGCCGCCGTGTCGATGTGCCGGTAACCCGCCTCGAAAGCGGACTCCACCGCGGTCTGCGCCTCGTCCGGCGGTACCAGGTACACGCCGAAGCCGAGCTGCGGCATGGCTACGCCGTTGTTGAGCTTGATGGCGGGGACGGTGCTCACGGGCTGCGCCTTCCTGCGATGTCAGTGCCTTCGGTCGTCCCCACCCTAAGGGAGTGCCGGCCGCCCGGCTCGGTGTGCGGCCGCCGGGCCGGCCCCGGTGTCGCGGCCGGACGCCGCCGGGGGGCGTGCCGCGGGCAGCCGGGGGATGCGGCCGAGGAGGGTGCGTCCCCTCGTCGATGTGCCGCCGCCGTGGCCGCCGCCCCGCAGGCCGCCTCGCGGGCCGCGGGGCGAGCCGTCCCGCATCAGCAGGGCGGTGTAGGCGGCGACGGCCAGGGCGATCACGGCGAGGACGGCGTAGGCCGCCCGGTAGGCGCCGATGGCCGGGACGGCGTTCGCACCGGCCGAGCCGCCGCCGTGCACGGTGCCGGCCGCCAGCACGGTGGCGACCAGGGCCGGGGCCAGGGCCTGGGAGGTCTGCCGGAGGACCATGTTCAGGGTGGAGGCGCGGGCCACGTCGGCCTGCTCCACGGTGGCGAAGGTGGCGACCATGGCCGGCATGAAGACCGCGCCCATGCCGACGCCGAGAAGGAACATGTAGCCCCGGAAGGCCCACAGGCCGGTGTGGGCGTCGCAACCGGTCATCACCGCCAGGGTGGCCGCGACCAGCAGCAGGCCGCCGGAGATCAGCCGGCGCGGACCCATCCGCCCGTAGATCCGGCTCACCAGCTGCACCATCAGCATCACGCCGATCGCCTCGGTGAAGGTGCTCGACCCGGACGCGGCCGCGGAGAGGCCGCGGGCCTCCTGGAGGAAGAGCGGGGCGATGTACATGGCGCCCTGGAAGGAGAGGAGGCCGAAGAGGTTGACCACGCTGGCGTCCCGGAAGAGCCGCCGGGCGAAGAACCGCAGCCGCAGCATCGGCTCGGCGGTCCGCAGCTCGAACCAGACCGTCCCGGCCAGCAGCAGCGCGCCCGCGCAGAGCGCGCCCAGGATCCGCGGCGTGGCCCAGCCCGCCTGCGCGCCCTCGCTCAGGCCGTACATCAGGGTGCCCATCCCGGCCGCCGCCAGCAGCAGGCCGGGCAGGTCGAACCGGCCGGCCCCCTCGTGCCGCTGCTCGCGGAGGCAGAGCGCGCCGAAGAGCACCGTGCAGACCCCGACCGGCAGGTTGACGTAGAAGACCCAGCGCCAGGAGAAGCCGTCCACCAGCCAGCCGCCGATCAGCGGGGCGACCGCGGGGGCCATCTGCTGGGGTATCGACATGAAGCGGGAGACCCGCACCCGCTCCTGGGTGGTGAAGGTGCGGAAGAGGAGGGCGTTGGCGACCGGGGTGAGCATCCCGCCGGAAAGGCCCTGCAGCGCCCGGTAGCCGACCAGGGCGCCGACCGAGTCCGCGGTGCCGCACAGCGCTGAGGAGGCGGTGAACAGCGCCATGGCGATCAGCAGCACCCGCTTGGCGCCGAAGCGGTCGCCGAGCCAGCCGGAGGCCGGGATGACCATGCCCACACAGACCGGGTAGACCACCACGACGCCGTCGATGGCCGCGGTGGGCACGGCGAACTGCCGGGCGATCGAGGGCAGCGCCACCGTGGTGATCGAGGAGTCCATCACCACCAGGAAGAGGGTCAGGACGAACATCGTCGGAACTACGAACCGTTGGTTCACCCTGGGTTTCGTCCTCGCCGCGGCCATGACGGCAGAATATCGATCGGCCGTCGCCGGCCGTCAGGGGCGTCTCCTTCCGTGACCGCTTACGGTCGTGGGTTGGCATGACGCCCTGTCATATCCGCCCGCTAGGGTGGCTCGTGGGGGACATGGTGCGTACGGTGCAGCAGGTGCGTGGAGAAGCGGTCGAGGGTGCGATGATCGGGGCCGGGGTGGCGGGTGAGGTGCTGGCGGTGGTCGCGGCGGCGATCGTCGAGCGGGGGCGGCTGCTGGTGGTCAGCAAGCGGATAGCCCCCGAGATGTTCCAGCTCCCCGGGGGGAAGCCGGAGCCCGGCGAGGACCCCGAGGAGACCCTGCTGCGCGAGCTGGACGAGGAGCTCGGCTGCCGTCCGACGATCACCCGGCCGCTCGGCGTCCTGGAGGACGTCGCCGCGCTGGAGGGCGGTCCGATGCGGCTGACCGTCTACACCGCCGAGCTGAGCGGCGATCAGCTCCCGGAGCCCGCGGCCGAGTTGGCCGCCCTGCGCTGGCTCCCGCTGACCGGCCCGGAGGCCGAGGCCGACAGCACTCTGCTGGCCCCGGCCGTCCGCGGCCAGGTGATCCCGCTCCTCACCCGCAGCGGCGCGGTGTAACCACGGCGGGCCGGCCTGGCGTGCGACCGGCCGGCCGTGCGACCGGCCTGGCGTGCGCCCGCCGGCCCGCCGTGCGGTCCGCGGAGCGGCCTGGTCAGCCGCGCAGGGCGGCCAGCAGGGCGGTTCCGTTCGGGGAGCCCAGGCCGGTGCAGGGGTCCCAGCCGGGCGCCGCGGAGTACGCGCCGTTGTTCCCGGCGGTGATGTCGTGGAAGCCGGGAGCCGTCTGCCCGGCCTGGGCGCCGGCGTACAGCAGCGGCTGGAGCAGCCCGAGCGGCTTGCCCAGCGCCTGCGACAGGCGGCAGACCAGGGCGGCCCAGAGCGGGGCGACCGCGCTGGTCCCGCCGATCACCGTGTCCTGGCCGTCCACCCGCACCTGGTAACCGGTGGTGGGCGAGGCGTCGCCGGCCACGTCCGGGACGCCCCGGCCGCCGCCCTTCGCCGGAGCCTTCGGGACTCCCGCGTTCGCCTGCCAACTCGGCTGCGCGAATACGGCGCTGACACCGCCTCCGGTGGCTCCACCGGTGCTGCCGTCGTTCCACACCTGCTCGCTGCTGATGCTGCCGATCGCCGAGTCGGCGACCAGCCGGGTGCCGCCGCAGGCCAGCACGTGCGGGCTGGCGGCCGGGAAGTCGGTGTGCGGCTTGCCGTCCTTGGTGCTGTCCGAGCTGCCGGAGTCGCCTGCCGCGGCGGTGACCGTCACGCCCAGCGCGGCCGCCTCGGCGAAGGCCTGGTCCAGGGCGTTGCGGGCCTGCGCGGTCCACTGGTTCTCCGGGCCGCCCCAGCTGATGCTGACCGCGGTCGGGGTGGGCTGGGCGTGGACGGCGGTGCTCACCGCGTCGACGAAGCCCTGGTCGGTGTTGGGCGCGAAGTACACCACCTGGGTCGCGCCGGGAGCGAGCGCCCCGGCCACCTCGATGTCCAGCAGGACCTCCCCGTCGGCGCCCTGCGGGTCCTGGCCGGGCACGTTGGAGCCGCCGTCCACGCCCACCGCGCTGATCTTCGGGGTGGGGATCCGGAGCGCGGAGAAGTAGGCGTCCAGGTCGGCGGTGTCGAAGCCGCCGCCGAGCTCGATGACGGCCAGGTTGTGACCGCTGCCGTCGGTGCCCGCCGGGAACCCGTAGAGCTCTCCGAGCTGCGGCGGGGTGTACGAGGTGTGGGCCGCCTTCTCGGCCGCGGCCCCGCCGCCCGGGCCGGCCTCCGGGGCGAGGCGGCGGAGGTACGGGCGGGTCTGCGGGCGGTCGTCCAGGCCGAGGACGGCGGTGACGACCCCGTCAAGCTCGGCCGGCAGCCGCAACTCGCCCTCCCGGTGGCGGTGCTCGACCTGGCGGCCGGAGAGGGGGTCGGGGCTGCTGGCCCGGTTCAGCTGGACGCCGAAGGCCTCCGCGTGCTGCTCGGCCCGGCCGCTCACCTTCAGCCGGCGGGCGCCGTGGTCCGCCTCGGTGACCTCCAGGCCGTAGCGGGCGAGGGTGTCGCGGACGAGCTGGACATCGGCCGGGTCGGCGCCGTAGCGCTCGGCCAGTTGCCCCTGGGTGACCGTGCTCGGGCCGTTCACCAGGTCGGCGGGGATCTCGGCACGGCGCCGCAGATAGAGCGACGCCTCTACCCGGGTGGAGCCGTCGAGGGCTCCGAGGTGCCGGGTTTCCGGTGCGGTGGAGCGGGTGCTGCCGCGCAGGGCGACGGATCGGGCGTTCATGCGCAGCAGTATCGCGCCGCCCGCCGGGGTGGCGAGGGCCTGTGCACGAAAAACACCGGAAAATCGGCAATCAGCTACCAATGAGGCATGTATGACGGATCATCACATAGCAGGCGGGGACTGCCGGGGCAGATGTGTTCGGTGGCGGGCCCGAGCGCCACCGCCGTGGACCCCGCGCGCTCGGTCATTCGTGCCCCCTCACCCCCGCCTCTCGGCGCGTCGTCGGCGGGTCGGCCGTCGCACACGGCACGATCTCTCCCAGCGAGAGCCGGTTCCGACCAGATCGCCGAGCGGGCCAGAGCGCCGATCCGAGGAGTTCAGCAATGTCACACGTCCGGGTGGCCGTCATCTACTACAGCGCCACCGGCAATGTTCACGCACTCGCCAAGGCGCTGGCCGACGGCGTGACCAGCCGGGGCGCGGAGGTCCGGCTGCGCAGGGTGCCCGAGCTCGCCCCCGACACCGCGATCGACGCCAATCCGGCGTGGCGCGCCCATGTCGACGCCACCAAGGACAGTGTGGAGGTCGCCACTCTGGACGACCTGGAGTGGGCCACCGCGTACGCCTTCGGCACGCCGACCCGGTTCGGCAACACCAGTGCCCAGCTCAAGCAGTACATCGACACCGCGGGCGGGCTGTGGCAGGCGGGCGTCTTCCACAACAAGCCGGCCACCAGCTTCACCTCCGCGATGAACGACCACGGTGGGCAGGAGTCCACCCTGCTGTCGCTCAACAACGTCTTCTACCACTGGGGCTGCATCATCGTCCCGCCCGGCTACACCGACCCGCTGCTGTTCGCCGCCGGCGGCAACCCGTACGGCACCTCCTGGCCCAGCGGCCACGGCGAGACCCCGGACGGGGCGCATCTGGAGGCCGCCCACTACCAGGGCCGCCACCTGGCCGACATCTCCGGCCGGCTGGAGGAGGGCTGACGCCACCGGTCCTCGGCCGGGCGACCGCCATCCGGGGCCGCCGCGCCTCCCCAGACCGGGGGGATGCGGCGGCCCCGGCGCGTGTGCGGACGGCGGAGGGCCGGCGGCGGGGGCGGGGGCGGCCGCCTGGGTTCGACAGACTGACATTGCGTGCAGAGAACGTCAGTATGTAGAGTGACGGGGCGGAAGGACGGAGAGGGAGGTGAACCATGGGCGGTGACCGGCTGAACGACGTGCTGGACGCGACCTACGCCTGCCTGAACCGGTACGGCGTGCGGCGGACCACCATGGACGACATCGCCACCGAGATGGGCGTCTCCCGCTCCGCCGTGTACCAGTACGTGAAGAACAAGGACGACGCCTTCCGGCGGCTCGCCCAGCGCCTCCACGACGACGCCCTGGCCAAGGCCAGGACCGCCGCGGAGGTCCCCGGCCGGACCGCGGAGGAGCGGATCCGCGGGGTCCTCGAGGCCAAGATGGAGCTGGTGCTGGCGCTGATGGGGGAGTCCCCGCACGCCGCCGAGCTGCTGAACGACAAGGCCAGGCTCTTCGGCGACATCTGCAACGACTTCGGCGACGACCTCCGCCGCATCCTCTCCGGCCTCTTCCGGGAGGCCTTCCAGGAGCGGGGCGTCCGGGGCGGCGGCGCCGAGGGCGCCGTGCGACCGAAGCAGGCCGCGGACATCTGCATGGCGCTGGTCTGCGGCCTGGAGGACGTCCCGGACGGCAAGCGGCTGCTCCGCCCCGGCGCGGACGCCGTCCTCACCGGCCTGCTGGCCGGCGCCGGGGGCCGGCCGGAACAGCGGGCCCAGCCGGAACAGCGGGCCCGGTCGCCCCGGCCGGCTCTGCCGGGGACTGACCGCCGCACCCGGCCCACCACGTACTGCCCCGCGGATTCAAGCCCAGTCAACACAAGCCCAGCGAAACGGACTGACCGAACCATGGATTTCGTCACGCTCAATGACGGCCGCACGATGCCCCAGCTCGGCTTCGGCGTCTGGCAGGTCGAGGACGACGCGGCCGAGGCCGCCGTCTCCACCGCCCTCGAGGTGGGCTACCGGAGCATCGACACCGCCCGCATATACGGCAACGAGGAGGGCGTCGGCCGCGCTCTGAAGTCCTCCGGGATCGCCCGCGAGGAGCTCTTCGTCACCACCAAGCTGTGGAACTCCGACCAGGGCCGGGACGAGGCGCTGGCCGCCTTCGACGCCAGCCTGCAGCGGCTCGGCCTCGACTATGTCGACCTCTACCTGATCCACTGGCCGGTGCCGTCCCGCGACCTCTATGTGGACAGCTGGAAGGCGATGGAGGAGATCCTCGCCTCCGGCCGCGCCAAGACCATCGGCGTCTCCAACTTCACCGTCGAGACCCTGGACCGGCTGACCGCCGAGACCTCGGTCGTCCCGGCCGTCAACCAGATCGAGCTCCACCCCTACCTGCAGCAGGGCGAGATGCGGGCGAAGAACGCCTCGCTCGGCATCGCCACCGAGGCCTGGAGCCCGCTGGGGCAGGGCAAGGGCCTGCTGGAGGACCCGGTGCTGGCCGAGCTGGCCGCCAAGCACGGCCGCAGCCCGGCGCAGATCGTCCTGCGCTGGCACCTCCAGCTGGGCAATGTGGTCATCCCCAAGTCGGTGACCCCGTCCCGGATCAAGGAGAACTTCGACGTCTTCGGCTTCGCCCTGGACGACGAGGACCTGCGCGCCCTCTCCGCCCTGGAGCGCGGCGAGCGCTTCGGCTCCGACCCCGCGACCATGAACTGGCTGGGCTGACCGGGTAGATTGCCCGCGGCAGGGGAGCAGCCGCAGGAGGGAACACGCCCGTGATCGTCGTCGCCGGAGAGGCCCTGATCGACCTCGTCCCCGAGGGAGGTCAGGCGCTGTACCCCCGCCGCGGCGGCGGGCCCTACAACACCGCGGTGGCGCTGGCCCGGCTGGGCAGCGCCACCGCGTTCTGCTCCCGCGTCTCCACCGACGCCTTCGGCGAGTCGCTGCTGGCCGAGCTGCGGACGAACGGCGTGGACACCGGTCTGGTCCAGCGCGGGCCCGAGCCCACCACCCTGGCCGTGGCCTCGCTCGGCGCGGACGGGTCGGCCGGCTACACCTTCTACACCGAGGGCACCGCCGACCGGCTCTTCCGGCTCCCGGAAGCGCTCCCGGAGGCGGCCCGCGCGGTCTCCTTCGGCACCTGCTCGCTGGTGCTGGAGCCGGGTGCGACCGCCTACGAGCGGATGCTGCGCCGGGAGTCCGCGCGCGGCCTCTTCACCGCCCTGGACCCGAACATCAGGGCCGGGCTGATCCCCGACCCGGACGCCTACCGGGCCCGGTTCCGCGGCTGGCTGCCGGACGTCCGGCTGCTCAAGCTCTCCGCCGAGGACGCCGAGTGGCTGGGCGGCACCCCGCGCGACTGGCTGGCCGACGGCCCGTCAGCGGTCGTCGTCACCAGGGGAGGTGACGGCCTGTCGGTCCACGTCCAGGAGGCCGGGGAGTACCGGGAGTACCACGTGCCCGGGCACAAGGTGGACGTGGTGGACACCATCGGCGCGGGCGACACCGTCAACGCCGCCCTGCTGCACCGGCTCGCCGAGGCCGGCGCGGCCTCCGGACCCGGCACGGGCCCCGGCCTCGGCGGGGTCGACTGGCCCGCGGTGCTCGACTTCGCGGCCCGCGCCGCCGCCGTCACCTGCTCCCGCGCCGGGGCCAATCCGCCGACCTCGGCGGAGGTCGCCTCCTTCGGCGAGCGCGCGTAGCGCCCCCGCCCGGGCCCGCTAGGGTGTGCCGGATGACGTACTTCTCCGACACCGACCAGCAGTTCACCGACTCGCCCGGCCGCTCCGGCGCGGACGCCACCACCGAGGTCGAGCCGACCGGCGTCGGCCCGGTCCGGATGGCGTACGCGCCCGACCACGACGGGGACCCGGACCCCGGCGAGATCGTCTGGACCTGGGTGCCCTACGAGGAGAACGACGGGCGCGGCAAGGACCGGCCGGTGCTGATCGTCGCCCGCGAGCGGCACGGCACGCTGCTGGCCGTCCAGTTGACCAGCAAGCGGCATGACGGCTCGCGCGACTGGCTGGCGATCGGCGACGGCCCCTGGGACCGCGAGGCCCGGGACTCCTGGGTGGTGCTGGACCGGGTGCTGCGCGTCCACCCGGACGGCATGCGCCGGGAGGCCTGCGCGCTGGACGCGGACCGCTTCACCCGGGTCGCCGCAGCGCTCATCGAGCGCTACGGCTGGGGGGTCTGAGGAGGCCGGGGCCCGCCCTCCCACGGCCCGACCGGCCGTCAGAGGGAGTCCAGCACCCAGTGGTTGGCCCGCAGCCGCCGCCCGGCGAAGTCCACCTCGCACTCCTCCAGGAAACGGAAGCCGAGGGCGCGGCAGATGCCGTTGGAGGGGACGTTGGTCGCCCCGGGGAAGGCGTGCACCGGGCCCCACTCGGTGCCGCCGGCCGCGGCCTCGTCCAGCAGCTGCCGCACGGCCCGTCTGCCGAGGCCCCGGTTCTGGAACCGGGGCAGCACCATCCAGCCGATCTCGGCGTCCCCGCGGTCGTTCCGCCACAGCACCACCGAGCCGGCGACGCCGCCCGGATCGGCCTCGTCCGGCACGATCATCTTGATCAGCGACTTGCCGGAGGCCGCGTCCAGCACATCGGCCGCCACCTTCTCCGCTATCCCCTCCCGGGGCAGCGGCCCGCCCAACTCGGCCATCATCTCCGGATCGCAGCGCATCCGTACGTACACGTCGACGTCGTCCCACGACACATCGCGCAACAGCATGGGGCCATCCTCGCGCGGACCACTGACAGTGGACGGCGCCTGCGCTGAGCGCGAACGGCTCAGTCCACCGGCGGATCGGCCGCCCGCTCCGGATCGAGCAGCGGGGCCAGCAGGTCGCCGCGGTCGAAGATCCGGTCCAGCACCTGGTCCGGGGTGAAGGCCAGGTCCTCGGGGGAGACGCAACCGGCCACCTCCTCCCAGTCCACCGGGGTGGAGACGGACGGGCCGCCGCGCGCCCGCAGGGTGTAGGGGGCGGCGGTGGTCTTGGCCGAGTTGTTCTGCGACCAGTCGATGAACACCCGGTCGGCGCGGAGCGAGCGGGTCATCCGATGGACGATCAGGTTCGGGTGCTCGTCCGCGAGACCGGCCGCGACCCGGCGGGCGTACTCGGTGACCGGCTCGGCGGGGGAGGCCGCCGCGCGCAGCGGCACATAGAGGTGGAGGCCCTTTCCGCCGGAGGTCTTGGCCCAGCACTCCAGCCCGTCCTCGGCCAGCCGCTCCCGCACCAGCAGCGCCACCGCGCAGCAGTCGACCAGGTTCCGGCCCTCGCCGGGGTCGAGGTCGACGACGAGGCGGTCGTGCCGGTCCGGCCCGGTCTCCGCGGTCCACTGCGGGACGTGCACCTCCAGCGCGTACAGCTGGGCCATGGCGATCAGCGAGGCGCGGTCGTCGATCGCCACGTAGGGCCGGCCGCTGCCGCCCTCGTCGGACCTGGACGGGACGTCGACCCGGCGCACCCAGCCGGGCAGCCCGGGCGGCGGGTTCTTGGCGTAGAACCGCTCGCCGTCCAGGCCCTCCGGGAAGCGCACGAAGGAGGCCGGGCGAGCGGCCAGATGCGGCACCATCGTCCCGGCCACCCGGGCGTAGTAGTCCAGCGCCTGGCCCTTGGTCCAGCCGGTGTCCGGCCAGAGCACCTTGTCCAGGTGGGAGAGGCGCAGGGTGCGGCCGTCCACCTGCACCGGTTTACTTTGCGAATCGGGCATAACTTGACGAATCCCCGCAAAGGAAACCGATCATGCCGCAGGTCTCCCCGGTCACTCCCATGTTGGCCGTGCCCGGGAAGGCGCCGGTGAGGGCGGACGGAGCCGGTGATTCTGGGGAGTACGCCTTCGAGGTGAAATGGGACGGCATGCGGCTGCTGGCCGCGCTCGACGGCGACGGCGGCGTCCGGCTCTCCGGCCGCAGCGGGGCGGACGCCGGGGAGCGCTACCCGGAGCTGGTGGCGGCGCTGCCCCGGGTGTGCCGCCGCCCCGCGCTGCTGGACGGCGAGGTGGTCGCCTTCGCCGAGGACGGCCGCCCCTCCTTCGAACGCCTCCAGGACCGGATGGGGGTGCGCGACCGGGCCCGCGCGCGGCGGGCGGCGGACCGCGCCCCGGTCACCCTCCTCCTCTTCGACCTCCTGGCGCTGGACGGCGAGAACCTGATGCCGCGACCGCTCCGGGAGCGTCGGGCCGCCCTGGAGTCGCTGGCCGGCGACTGGGCCGCGCAGTCCGGCGGCCGGCTGCTGCTGCCCCCGGTGTGGCAGGGCGACTGGGCCGGGGCGGGCCGCACCGCCCTGCGCTGGACCGCGGAACGGGGCCTTGAGGGCGTCATCGCCAAACGCCTGGACAGCCCGTACCGGCCGGGGGAGCGCTCCCGGGAGTGGATCAAGGTCAAGCACCGCAGATCGGCCGAGCTGCGGATCGGCGGCTGGCTGACCCACCGGGGCGCGGGCGAGTCCGGAGCCCCGCGCAGCGTGCTGGTCGGCGAGCCGGTCCCGGGCGGCGCCGGGCTGCGCTACGCGGGCGCCGTCGGCAGCGGGCTGGCCGCCGCCGAGCGGAGGGCGCTCGGCGAGGCGCTGCGCCGGGTGCGCAGCGCGGCCCCACCGTTCGCCGACCCGCCGGCGCCGGAGGAGCTCGGCCCGGACAGCGAGCCGCAGTGGGCGCGGCCGGTGCTCCTCTGCGAGGTCGAGTACGCCGAGCGGACGGCGGCGGGCCGGCTGCGGCACCCGGTGTGGAAAGGTCTGCGGGGGGTACACCAAGACGAACCGCCGCCGTACTGACCGGCAGGCGAGGTGAGCCGTCCCGGGTCCGTTCGGTGCGCGTGTGTTCTATGGCGTTGAATGGGGCCTACGAGAATTAGCGGAGTGGAAGAGGACTAGATGGGCACGTTGCACGAGGAGGCCCTGCGCGAGCGGGTACGCAAGGCGCGGGAGGCGCAGGAGGCGGCGGTCGAGGCGGAGGACGCCGAGGCGTTCGACCTCGCCTCCGAGGAGATGGCGGAGGCCCGCAGGATCGCCCGCGACCACGGCGTCTCCGTCGGCGAGGACTCCGAGGAGACCCCGGCCGAGTGACCTCGCGCGGGCTGCGGGCCCGGGGGTACCGCGGGCCTGGGGGCACCGCGTGCCGTGGCACCGCGTGCCCTGGGATCGGGGCCCGGGGGCGCCGGGTGCCGGGTGCCGGCCGTCCTTCCGCCGGCCCGCCGCCCCATACCCGCGTGCCTGCGTTCCCGCGTTCCCGCGTTCCCGCGTTGATTCCCTGTTGACCCGGATGCGGGAAGCTCGACTCAGTCGGCAGGGTCCCTGCGGGGGTGTGGGCCCTGCCGACTCCTGTGCCCCGGTGTCCCAGCTGCTTCCCGGTGCTGGGGCACCGGGTCCACAGCCGGCCCGCACGCCCGGATGGGCGATCCGGCGTTGGCCCCCGCCCGACCGCCCGGAGACGCTTGGCGGGTGACGAGCAATCAGCCGCAGCCCGTGGTCACCCCCCTCACCCGCAGTGCGGTCTTCCTCACCCTGACCATCGCCCCCGGCGGCGAACCGGTCGTCCGCGAGCTGCTGCCGGACCTCGCGGCGCTCCGCCGCTCGGTCGGCTTCCGGATCCCGCACGGCAACCTGGCCTGCGTCACCGGCATCGGCTCCGCCGCCTGGGACCGGCTCTTCCCCGGTGCCCCGCGGCCGGCCGGCCTCCACCCGTTCCGGGAGCTGCGCGGCACCCCGCACCGCGCCCCGGCCACCCCCGGCGACCTCCTCCTCCACATCCGCGCCGAGCGGATGGACCTGTGCTTCGAGCTCGCCCACCGGATCACCGACCGGCTGGCCGGCGCCGCCACCGTCGTCGACGAGGTGCACGGCTTCAAGTTCTTCGACGAGCGCGACCTCCTCGGCTTCGTGGACGGCACGGAGAACCCCGAGGGCCCGGACGCCGTGGCCGCCGCGCTGGTCGGCGACGAGGACCCGGACTTCGCCGGCGGCAGCTACGTGATCGTCCAGAAGTACCTCCACGACCTGGCCGCCTGGGACCGGCTCCCGGTCGAGCAGCAGGAGCGGATCATCGGCCGCACCAAGCTGGACGACATCGAGCTCCCCGACGACGTCAAGCCGGCCGACTCGCACGTCGCCCTGAACACCATCACCGACCCGGACGGCACCGAGCGGGACATCCTCCGCGACAACATGCCCTTCGGCTCGATCGGCGCCGGCGAGTTCGGCACCTACTTCATCGGCTACGCGGCGGACCCCGGCGTCACCGAGGAGATGCTCCGCCGGATGTTCCTCGGCGAGCCCCCCGGCCGCTACGACCGGATCCTGGACTTCTCCACCGCGGTCACCGGCTGCCTCTTCGCCGTGCCGCCGGCCGACTTCCTGGAGGACCCGCCGGTGCCCGGCGCCGACGCCGCCGCCCTCGGCGAGGACGGTTCGCTCGCCATCGGCAGCCTCCGCGGCTGACCCCGCCGCCACGCCCCCTCCACCACCGCCCCCTCCACCACCGCCCCGCTCCACCACCGCACTCCACCACCGAGAGGAGCCCCCCATGGCCGTGAGCACGGACAACCTCCACCGGGAACTCGCCCCGATCTCCACCGCCGCCTGGGCCGAGATCGAGCAGGAGGCCCGCCGGACCTTCGCCCAGCACCTCGCCGGGCGCCGGGTGGTGGACGTGACCGGACCGGACGGGTCCGAGCTGGCCGCCGTGGGCACCGGGCACCTGCGGGAGATCGCCCCGCCCGCCGACGGCGTCCTGGCCAGGTCGAGGGAGGCGCAGCACGTCGTCGAGCTGCGGGTGCCGTTCACGGTCAGCCGCTCGGCCGTGGACGACGTCCAGCGCGGCGCCAAGGACTCCGACTGGCAGCCCGTCAAGGACGCCGCCCGGCGGGTGGCCTACGCCGAGGACCGGGCCGTCTTCGAGGGCTACCCGGCGGCCGACATCGAGGGCGTCCATGTCTTCTCCTCCAACCCGCCGCTGTCGCTGCCGGCCGACGTCCGGGAGCTGCCGAACACCGTCAGCCAGGCGCTGACCACCCTGCGGCTGGCCGGCGTGGACGGCCCGTACGCGCTGCTCCTCGGCGCGGAGCCGTACACCGCGGTCAACGAGACCTCGGACCACGGCTACCCGATCCGCACCCACATCTCCCGGGTGCTCGGCGACGACGGCCAGATCATCTGGGCACCGGCGATCACCGGCGGCTACCTCCTCTCCACCCGCGGCGGCGACTTCGAACTCCACCTGGGGCAGGACCTCTCCATCGGCTACTCCTCCCACGACGACGACTCGGTGGCCCTCTACTTCCAGGAGTCGCTGACCTTCCTCGCCTACACCTCGGAGGCGGTGGTCGTGCTGGAGTCGCAGGTGCTCGCGGTGTGACCGGGCCGGCGCCTCAGGACTTGTAGCCGATGTCGCGCAGCAGCCGCTGCCGCTCGGCGACGTCCTGTTCGGTCTCCTCGGCGACGGGCGGTTCGCCGTCGATGACGCCGACGACGCCCCGCCCCTGCGGCGACTCGGCGACCAGGACCTGGAGCGGGTTGGCGGTGGCGCAGTAGACCCGGCAGACCTCGGGGACGGACTTGACCGCGTTGAGGACGTTGACCGGGAAGCCGTCGGCGAGGGCGATGACGAAGACGTGGCCGGCACCGATGGCGGTGGCGTTGTGGACCGCCACGGCGACCAGGTCCTTGTCGTTGCCGGCCCGCCGTACCAGGCGCTTCCCGGACGCCTCGTTGAAGGCCAGCCCGAACCGCAGCCCCGGGCTGCTCCCGGCGAGCGCCTCGTAGAGGTCCTCGACGGTCTTGATGAAGTGCGACTGCCCGATGATGACGTTGAGCTCGTCCGGCTTCTCGAAGGGGACGGCGGTGATGCTCGGGATGATGTCCGTCATGTCCGCCACGCTAGCCCCGCCCGCCGGCTGCGGGCGGGGTTGACGCGTCGTCAGGCCAGCGTGGCGGCCTCGGGGTCCCACTCCTCGGGGAGGGGCTCGGGGGTGGGGCAGGTGGAGGCGACCTGCTGGAAGGTGCCCTCGGCCGCCGAGCGGTCGATGGCGCACATGGCGTCCACGACATGCAGGGCCAGCTCGCCGGAGGCCCGGGCGGGGACGCCGGCGCGCAGCGCCCGCGCCAGGTCGAGGACGCCCAGGCCGCGTCCGGACGTCGGCCCGGTGACCGGCAGCTCGGTCCACTCGGTCTCGCCGACCGCCCGGCGCAGCAGCACGCCGTCGAAGAAGTTCGGGTCGGGGACCCGGAGTTCGGCCTCGGTGCCGGTGATCTCGATCAGGGTGCGCTTGACCGGCGCGTCGAAGCTGAACCGGGAGGAGGCCCCCTGCCCGCCGGCGAACTCCAGCAGCGCGGTGACGTCGGTGGGCACCTCCACCGGGAAGGTGCTGCCGGCCCGCGGGCCGGAGCCGATCACCCGCTCGGCCCTGGCCCGACGGGCCGTCGCCGCGACCCTGGTCACCGGCGAGCCGAAGAGCGCGGCCAGCGCGGTGAGGTAGTACGGGCCGAGGTCGAAGAGCGGACCGGCGCCCGCGGCGAACAGGAACTCCGGGCTGTGGTGCCAGCGTTCCGGCCCCGCGTTGGTCACCGCGGTGGTCGCGGAGAGCGGTTCCCCGATCGCGCCGGAGCGGATCGCCCGTGCGGCGGACTGCAGGCCGGCGCCGAGGAAGGTGTCCGGTGCGGAGCCGACGCGGAGCCCCGCCTGCGCGGCCTCGGCCAGCAGCTTGGCGCCGTCCTCGGCGTCCAGGGCGAGCGGCTTCTCGCCGTAGACGTGCTTCCCCGCGGCCAGCACCTGCCGGGCCACCGCGGTGTGCGCGGCCGGCACGGTCAGGTTGACCACCACCTCGACCTCGGGCACCGCGAGCACCTCGTCGACCCCGCCGGCCACCGGTATCCCGTACGGCTCGGCGGCCTCCCGGGCGCGGGCGGCGTCCAGGTCGGCGATGCCGAGGAGGCGGACGTCCGGGAAGGTGGAGAGGGTCTTGAGGTACTGGGCGCTGATCACTCCGGCGCCGATCAGCGCGACGCCGACCGGGCCGCTCCGCTGCGCGGCGCTCATCCGAAGTACCGCCGGCTCGCCTCGACCGCGTTCAGCATGCCGGTCAACCCGCCCGCGCAGTCGTCCAGTTCGACCACCCGCAGGGCGTCCGCCGGGGTGGCCGCGAGGATCTCGTCCAGCGGCATCCGGCCCTCGCCGAGGGCGGTGTGCGGCTCGCCCTTGACCAGCGGACCGTCCTTGACGTGCACGGCGGCCACCCGGTCGCCGAGCCGGCCGAGGAGGGCCGGCACGTCGGCGCCGCCGACCGCCGCCCAGTAGGTGTCGATCTCCAGGACGACCTCCGGGTCGAGCCGGTCGGCCAGCGCCTCCAGGCCGAACTGCGGCTCGCCGTCGGGGCCCGGTACCTTCCCCTCGAACTCCCACCAGTGGTTGTGGTAGCCGATCCGGAGGCCGTGCGGGCGGGCCGCCTCGGCGATGGAGTTGAGCAGTTCGGCGGCCCGGTCCAGGGCCTCGGGGGAGGAGAAGTCCTCGTGCGGGATCCCGGCCGGGACCACGGCGAGCTCCGCGCCGAGCACCTTGGCGGCCTCGAACATCTCCTCGCGCTCGGCCTCCCGGATCATCGCCCCGGCGTGGACGCTGGGCACGGCCAGGCCCAACTCGTCGGCCAGGGCCCGGAATCCCTCCGGGTCCTCGGCGGGCCTGAAGGGCTCCACGGCGGTGTAGCCGAAGGCGGCGACGCGGCGCAGGGCCTCGTCCCGGTCCTTCTCACACAGCTCGCGCAGCGACCACAGCTGGACGGACAGCAGCTGTCCGGCGGGCATACAGCCTCCTCGACTGTCTTACTCGGTCGTACCCGGTACGTTCCCGGTACGTTCTCGGTGTGGAGCAAAGGGGGCGCGGTCAGGTCTTGACCGCGCCCGCGGTCAACCCCTGCACCAGCGCGCGCTGGAGGAGCAGGAAGCCGACCACCACCGGGATGCTGACCACCAGCGAGGCGGCCATCACCTGGTTCCAGTAGACGTTCGCCTGGCTCGCGTAGGCCCTCAGGCCGACGGCGAGGGTACGGGTCTGATCGGTCGTCAGAACCGAGGCGAAGAGCACCTCGCCCCAGGCGGTCATGAAGCTGTAGACCGCCACCGCGATCACCCCCGGCATGGCGGCCGGCAGGATCACCCTGATCAGCGCGCCCAGCGGGCCCGAGCCGTCGACCAGCGCGGCCTCGTCCAGGTCCCGGGGGATGGTGTCGAAGTAGCCGGCCAGCAGCCAGATCGCGAACGGCAGCGAGAAGGTCAGATAGGTGATGACGAGGCCGGTCCGGGAGCCGTAGAGGTTGAGCCCGGTGGCCCGGTCGATGTTGACGTAGATCAGGAAGAGCGGCAGCAGGAAGAGGATCCCCGGGAACATCTGGGTGGAGAGCGCCGCGGTGAGGAACCCGCCGCGGCCGACGAACCGGTACCGGCTCACCGCGTACGCCGCCAGGATCGCGAAGGCCACCGAGAGCACCGTCGAGCAGACCGCGACGATGGCGCTGTTCACGAAGTACTGGGCGAGCGGGACGGTCTGCCACATCTCCACGAACGGGGAGAGGGTGATGTGGGTGGGCAGCCAGGTGAACGCGGACTGCACGTCCTTGAGCGGTTTCACCGAGGACACCAGCATCACGTACACCGGCACCACGGTGAACAGGGTGAGGAGGGTGAGGACGGTCCTCCGCCCCCACCGCACCCAGGCCGGGTCACGCACGGCGGCCACCTCCCTCCCGGCCGGAGGAGCCGATCCGGGTCAGGCCGAGGTAGATCAGCGTGACCACCAGCAGGAATACCAGCATCAGTACGGACATCGCGGACCCGAGGCCGAAGTTCCAGGTGATGAAGGAGGCGTTGTAGATGTGCAGTGAGATCAGGTCGGCCTGGGCCGGCGCGGTCGCCCCGAAGAGCACGTACGGGGTGGTGAAGTCGTTGAACGACCACAGGAAGAGGACCAGCACCAGCACGCCGTTCACCGGCCGCAGCATCGGCAGGGTCACCGCCCGGAACCGCTGGAAGGGGCCGGCCCCGTCGATCGCCGCCGCCTCGTAGAGGTCGCCGGGGATGGACTGGAGTCCGGCGGTGAGGGTCAGGAAGGCGAACGGCCAGGTCCGCCAGACCATCACGATCAGCAGCGACCAGAAGCTGTTCCCGCCGACCAGCCAGAACGGCGCCTTGGAGAACAGGTGGAGGTCGTCGACCAGCACATGGTTCACCATCCCCGTGCTGTGCTGCAGCATGAAGGACCAGGTCATCACGGCGGTGAACATCGGCAGCGCGTACGGCACCAGGAAGAGCGAGCGCAGGGTGCCGCGGCCGCGGAAGGTCGGGCCGCTGAGCGAGAGCGCCGCCAGGGTGCCGAGCAGCCAGGCGCCGGCCACCGCCAGCGCGCTGACCGCCGCGGTGATCAGGAAGGAGTGCAGCAGGGCGTTGCCCACCGGAGCGGAGAAGTCCACCGCCACCCGGTAGTTGGCGAGCCCGGCGAACGGCGCCTGGGACCAGTTGCGGATGAAGAACTGGGTCAGTTCGCGCAGGCTCACCCAGACGCCGGTCACCATCGGGATGATGTGCACCAGCAGCTCGGCGAGCACCGCGGGGATCAGCAGGAGGTACGGGAAGAGCCGCGCGCTGATCCGCCGCCGCGGCCGGCCGCCGCCGTTCCGCCGGGACCCGGCGGCCCCGGAGGGAGCCGCCGGGGCGGTCGGGGTACGCAGTCCGCTCATCATCCGCCGGTTGCCATCTGCTGGTTGGCGGCGGAGAGCTTGGCCTTGATGTCCGCGTCACTGACCGTCTTGCCGGTGGCGGCGTCCGCCATCAGGGACTTCAGGGCGGTGCCCACCGTGGTCTCGAACTGCGACTCCTGCGCGATCATCGGCATGGTCTGCGCGGTCTGCGCGAGCACCTGCTGGAAGACCTTGATGTCGGGGGTCTGGAACGCCTTGTCGCTGTAGGCGGCGGTGACCACCGGCAGGGTGTGGTACTTGGCGTTGAGCGCGGTCTGCTCGGCCTGGCTGGTCAGGAACTTCACCAGCTTGAGCGCGCCGTCCTCGTTGCCGCTGTTCTTGAAGACGCCGATGTTGATCCCGGCGATGTGGCTGTTGACCTTCTGGCCGCCGGCCGGCATCGGGCTGGGGAACGGGATCGGCACGACGCCGTAGTCCTTGCCGCTGACCATTCCGTCCTGGGTGAGCGAGTTCTCGGCGTTGCCCTGGAACATCACCATGGCGGCCTTGTTGTTGGCGAACTCGCTGAAGACCTGCGGGTCGGTGGAGTACTCGGCGTCCGCCGGGTTGACCACCTTGTCCGAGGACATCAGGTCCAGGTACTGCTTCACCCCGGCGACCATCTGGGCCGAGTCGAAGGCCGGCTTGGAGCCGTCGAAGACCGAGGCCCCGTGCTGCTTGCCGAACATGAAGGCGAAGTGGGCGTTCTCGGTGTAGCTGGCGCCCTCGACGGTGACCCCGTACTGCCCCTTGGCCGGGTTGGTCAGCCTCTTGGCGTCCGCGACCAGCTGCTCCCAGGTGGTGGGCGGGGAGGCGATGCCGGCCTGGGCGAACATCTTCTTGTTGTAGAAGAGCCCGTAGGCGAGGCCGTAGAGCGGTACGAAGTCGGGCGTCTGGCCGGAGGCGCCGGTCGCCGTCAGGGTGGACGGGACGAACTTGTCCTTGCCGCCGATCTTCGCCAGGGTCGCCTGGTCGAAGGGCTGGAAGGCGCCGGTGGCGGCCAGCGAGGCGGACCAGGTGTTGCCGATGTTGAGGACGTCCGGGCCGTTGCCGCTACTGGTCGCGGTGAGGATCCGGTTCAGCAGGTCGGGCCAGGGGATGACCTCCAGGTTGACCTTGATCCCGGTCTGCTGGGTGAACTTCTTCAGCTCCGGGGTGAGGATCTGCTGGTCGTTCTGGATGCTGGTGCCCTGGTTGCTGGCCCAGTAGGTGAGGGTCTTGGGGTGCGCGCTCCCTCCTCCGGAGGAGCCGCCACCGCATGCGACCAGACCTGTGCTGAGCAGAGCGAGGCCGACGGCCACGGCCGGTATGCGAGTTCTCACATCGCCTCCTGGGGGGAGCGGAACGGTCGCGGTGATAGAAGCACTCAACCGGTTCAGCGACAATGCCGGGGACAACGCGTTACCCGACCGTTATTCGCCTTCCACCGGATCCGGCGCTCCCGCCGACACCGGGCCGGCCGGCCGCTCGCGATGCCCCCCGGCAGGTGGCCCGCCAGGTCGCCCGGGTTCGGCAAGCGGCGCCGTGCTGCCCCGCGGCACCAGCCGGGGCGGGGGCTCCAGCCGCACCTCCCGGCCGAATCCCGGACCGCCGCCGATCAGCCGGATCAGCTCGGCCGCCGCGCGCTCCCCGTACTCCGGGACCCGGCGGTCGATCGCGCTCAGGGCCGGATGCGGCAGCCGGCAGAGCGCGCTGTCGTCCCAGGCCACCAGGGAGAGGTCGGCCGGCACCCGGAAGCCCATCTCGTGCGCCACGCCCAGCGCGGCCACCGCCATCACGTCGTTGTCGTAGACGATCGCGGTCGGCCGGACCGGCCCGGAGAGCAGCCGGCGGGTGGCGTGGGCGCCGCCCTCGCCGGTGTAGTCGGTGTACTCCGTGCACGGCTCGGGGACGCCGAGCTCGCGGGTCGCCGAGCGGACCGCGGTGGTGCGGAGTTCCGTGTGGAGGAAGCGGGTGGGGCCGGCGACCCGGGCGATCCTCCGGTGCCCCAGGGCCACCAGGTACTCCAGCGTCTCGCGCGCCCCGGCCCCGTCGTCCACCGACACCGCCGAGACGCCGGGCGGCAGCGGGCGGCCCGGGCTGCCGATCGCGACCGCCGGCATGCCGAGCTCGGCGGCCAGGTTGAGCCGGTAGTCGTCAGGACCCAGATCGACGATGATCGCCCCGTCCACCCGGCGCTCGCCCCACCAGGCCCGGTAGGCGGCCTCCTCGGCCTCCCGGTCGCCCTCGCCCCCGTCGATCGCCTGCATCAGGAGGGCGGTCCCGCTGCGGGCGAGTTCGGCCTCCAGACCGGAGATCAGCTGCATGAAGAACGGCTCCACGCCGAGCACCCAGGCGGGCCGGTCGACCAGCAGCCCGACGGCACCGGCCCGTCCGGCGGAGAGCGCCCGGGCGGCCCGGTTGGGATGCCAGCCCAGGCTCCGCGCGATGGCCAGAATCCGTTCCCTGGTCGCCGCCGAGACCCCGGGCTTGCCGTTCAGCGCGTAGGACACCGCGCCCTTGGACACCCCCGCTGCTGCCGCGATGTCCGCGATGGTGGGTCGATTCTCGGTCACGGACGGTCAGCGAAGCACTGAACCGGTTCACAGTCAACGGCGCCCTCGCTGCTCATGAGCGCCCCGGCGGGCTCGGGGCGCCCCCG
Source organism: Phaeacidiphilus oryzae TH49 (assembly GCF_000744815.1). NCBI lineage: Bacteria > Bacillati > Actinomycetota > Actinomycetes > Kitasatosporales > Streptomycetaceae > Phaeacidiphilus > Phaeacidiphilus oryzae. The sequence continues at coordinate 709,228 of NZ_JQMQ01000005.1, read as the reverse complement.
GCGGGCGGGCTCAGGGCGCTCCCGGCGGGCTCAGGGCGCCCATTCCGGGTCCCGGCCGCTGAGCGCGAGCACCCGGGAGAGGAGCGGCGCGTCGGCCCGGACGGGGACCGGCGGGCCGAAGGGGCCGCCGGAGGGCGGGCGCTGCTCGGCGGGCAGCGCGTGCGCCAGCACGTCGGCGCAGACGTCCAGCTCGCCCAGGGTGGCGGCGTACCGGGGGGAGTACGGCACGCCGGTGGCGACGGTCAGGTCCCAGGTGTGGATGACCAGCTCGTTCAGCGCGACCCGGCCGGCCACGCCGCCGGGCAGGTCGACCCCGCCGACCCGGGTGAAGCCGTCCCAGGCGGCGGGGTCGGTCCAGGCCTCGGCCAGCGCGGCCAGCCGGCGCGGGAACTCCTTCCGCCAGTCGGGCGGCAGGGCGGAGGCGGAGGGCGTCGGCGGGCGGTCACGACCGGGGCCGACGCCGGGGCCGGCCCCGCGGTCGCGCTCGGTGGCCGCGGCGGTGAAGGCCAGCGCCAGGCCGCCGACGTGGTCGACCAGGTCGCCGACGGTGTACTTCTCGCAGGGCGTCGGCCGGTCGAAGTGATCGTCCGTCAACTCGCCCAGAAGGTCGGCGAGCCGGCGGGCGGCCGGTCCGAGGTCCGGAATGTTGGTGGGCACGGTCGCTCCTCAGCATGGAACGGATGGCAGCTCTCCTGAAGGTGAGACCGCGCCGGCTCCGCGCACTCATCGCCCTCCGCGAAAGTCTCTTCCGCCCCTGCTCGGCGGGGGGCGCGAGGGGCGCGCGGACAACGGGGTACCGAGTACCCCGAACATATGGCACCGGGTGCTAGATTTCCCGCCATGGCCGAGACCAAACCCGCGATGCGCGACGCCCTGATCGCCGCCGCCTTCCAGCTCTTCCTGGACCGCGGCTACGAGCAGACCACCATCGACGACATCGTCGCCCTGGCCGGTGTGGGCAGGCGCTCCTTCTTCCGGTACTTCCCGAGCAAGGAGGGGGTGGTCTTCCCGGACCACGAGCGCTGCCTGGAGGAGATCACGGCCTTCCTCGCCGAGCCGGCCGAGGACGAGGCCGGAGGGGTGGACCCGGTCCGCCGGGTCTGCGCCGCCGCCCGGCTGGTGATGCGGATGTACGCCCGGGACCGGGAGTTCTCGGTGCAGCGCTACCAGCTCACCCGCACCGTTCCGGGCCTGCGCAGCTACGAGCTCTCGGTGGTCTGGCGGTACGAGCACACCTTCGCCCGCTACCTGCGCAGCCGCTGGGCCGGCCGCCCGGACGGCTCGCTGCGCGGGGAGGTGGTGGCCGCCGCGGTGGTCGCCGCGCACAACCACGCCCTGCGCTCCTGGCTGCGCTCCGGCGGGGAGACGGACATCGAGGCGGCCACCGACCACGCGCTGGAGCTGGTGGTCGCGGCCTGGGCCGAGCCCGGCGCCGACCCGGGCCAGGCCCAGGGGGCCGCGGAGGACGACCTGGTGGTGCTCGTGGCCCGCCGCGGGGTGCCGATGTGGCGGGTGGTGCGGGGGATCGAGGCGGCGCTGGAGGAGGAGCCGGGCGAGGGGTGATCCGGATCGGCGGTACGCGGCGGTACGCGGCGGTCCCTGGTGGCACTCGGTGGTAGTCGGTGGTACTCAGTGCCTTTACATGAGGAACTGAGTGTCATACATTCGTTCCGGTCCAATGACGGGCCAGGGCCCAGGCGGGCCTGAGGGGAGGTCAACTGCGATGACAGCGACGGTGATCGAGCCGCTCGGGACAGCGGCGACGGTGCCTTCGGCGGCTCCGCTGCACTACCTCAGCTGCCGCTGGTGCGGTTCCGCGGCGGAGGCGGGCCGGCTGCTCTGCCCGGTCTGCGGCGCCTCCGGCCTGGTGCGGCAGATCAGTGCGGGCGTCGGCACGGTGCGCCGGCTGCTCGGCGCGATCGGCGGCCGGGACACCCACACCCAGCGCTGCACGGTGGCGATGGACGAGGGCTTCGTGGCCCGTGGCACGGTGGTCGACGTGCTGCCCGGCGAGATCGCGGTGGGCTCCCGGGTGCGGGTCCTGGTCAGCGAGCCCGGTACGACGTACTTCGCGGTCCGCGACTGAAGCGCGGACCGTGACCGAACCGCGGTCGGAGGTGCCCGAGGGCGGAGGGTTCGCGAGGGGCCCTCAGCGGGCCCAGCCGACTCCGCAGCGGACGATCCAGTGGGCGAACCAGAGGAACATCGCGGCGAAGACCAGCGAGGTGAACAGCTCGCCGAAGATCTGCGAGGGCGTCCGGCCGCCGACGGTGAACAGCACCACGATGAACGCGAGCTCGGCGAGCGCGACCACGGCGGTGTAGATCTTCATCGGCTCGTCGACCGCCTTCACCAGCACGGTCATCAGCAGCGTGGTGATCAGCATGGCGATGATGAAGCCCAGCGAGATCGGGCCGACCCCGGAGTCCCCCTGGCCCGCCGAGTCCTGGTAGATCGGCAGTCCGATGAAGCCGCGGACCAGCATGATCAGCCCCAGCGCCAGCAGGGTGGCGAACCCCGCGGCGGCGAAGCCGGCCCACCACATCGCGCCCACCGAGACCTGCGGCCGGGCGGTCCCGCCCCGGTGCCGGGCGGCCGTCAGCTTGTTCTGTTCCGTCGGGCGCGCACCGGCGCCGGCCGAGGTGCTCATGGCGTGTTCTCCCGTAGCTGGTCGGGACCGGGTCCGCTCCTTTTGCTACCGGTCCCGCACCGGGCACGCGCCCGGGACTAGCCCGTTCGGGGGAGCCCGGCGGCTGTGAGGAGAGGGCGAGGCGCACGACGGGCGGTACCGGCACTGGGATCAGGTGCTGGTGGACATCGCGGACCTGGGGCGCGCGGGTGGTCGTCACCCTCGACGACCCCGCCCCGGGGGCCGGCCCCCGGGGCGGTGCTGGCCGATCCCGCCCGCGCCGCGCGGCTCCTTGCGGCGGGGCGGCCACGCCCGGACTTGCCGACTGGCGCGAAAGGCCCTGGCGGCCGCCGGCGTCGGCCTTGTCGCTCGGAGCCGGTCGCACGGCGGCTACCCGGTGGACTTCCCGTCGGCGTGCCCGGTGACGGGCCTGGGCGCCGGGTTCGCGAGCCGCGATGAGTCGGGCGGGCGCCGGGGGTCTACTGGGGTATGACCGAGAAGAAACCGGTCGAGGTGCGGAACCTCGACGACCGCTATGGCAGCGCCGTACTGGAGTGGAGCCGGGCGGAGGAGGCCCTGGCCCTGGTGCCGAGCCCGGCCTATACCCAGTTCCTCGGGACCAGCCGGCCGGACGGCACCCCGCACGCGGCCGGGATCGGCGCCCAGTGGCTGGCCGGCGAGATCTACTTCACCAGCGGTCCGGCCGCCCGCAAGGCGCGCGATCTGGCCGCGAACCCGAAGTGCACGATCTCCGCCCGGCTGCCCGGCATCGACCTCGTACTGGAGGGCACCGCCTGCCGGGTGACGGACCGTCGGACGCTGGAGCGGGTCGCCGCCGGGTACCAGGCCGGCGGCTGGCCCGCCCGGGTCGAGGGCGAGGCCTTCACCGCGCCGTTCAACGCCCCCAGCGCCGGGCCGCCGCCCTGGTATGTCTACCGGTTCGACTTCCACACCGTGTACGGGGTCGCCACCGAGGAACCCTTCGGGGCCACCCGCTGGCGGTTCTGACGGCCCGGACGGGGCGCGGTCGCCAGGCCCGAGGCCGGGCGCGGGGGCCGGGCCGGCCTGGCCCGCCCCGGCGGGAGAGCGGCCCGCGAGCTGTCGTGCCGGATCCGGACGTCCGGCCACGGCGGCCGCCGGATCAGCGCCACGCAGGCCAGAGTGGCGGCCACCAGGCCGGTCAGCACGCCCAGGACGGCGATCTTGGTGCCGTCCACGACCGGGGACCACTCGGCCTTCCCGTTCCGGACCACGAACACGCCGAGCGGCGTGGCCTCGGCCCCGCCCGTCCGGCTCAGCCCGGCGACCGTGATCACCGTAGAGCCGTCCGCCCTCTCGTACGGTTCGCCGAAGACGCGTTCCTCGATGCCCATGGGGGCTCCCCCTCCGCCATCGGCCGGCTGCTGCTGCCAGCCTGTGCGGTGCCCGGCCGCCGTGGCAAGCCCTAGGGTGATCCCCGTGAGCACAGGGAGCGCAGGGAGCGCGGGGCACGACGGGCTTCTCCTGGACGGCAACTCCTCCGGCCGGCCGCAGGACGTCCTGGCCGACGCCCGCCGCGCGGAGCGGCTGGGTCTGGACCGGCTGGTGGTCTCCGAGACCGCCCAGGACCCCTTCGTCCAACTCGCCCGGGCCGCGGACGCGACCGAGCGGATCGAGCTGGCCACCGGCGTGGCGATCGCCTTCGCGCGGACCCCGATGAGCCTGGCCTACGCCGCCTGGGGGGTCCACCAGGCCTCCGGCGGGCGGGCGGTGGTCGGGCTCGGCACCCAGGTGAAGACGCATGTCACCCGGCGCTTCGACATGCCCTGGGACCGTCCGGTGGCCCGGATGCGGGAGTACGTCGCCGCCCTGCGGGCCATCTGGAGCAGCTGGCAGACCGGCGAACGGCTGCGCTTCCGCGGGGAGTTCTACACCCACACCGTGATGACGCCGGTCTTCGCCCCGGAGCCGGTGCCCGGCGGTCCGCCGCCGATTCTGCTGGCGGGGGTGGGGCCGCGGATGACCGCCGCCGCGGGCGCGGTGGCGGACGGCTTCATAGGCCACCCCTTCACCACCGTCCGGTATCTGACCGAGAAGGTGCTCCCCGGGGTGCGGGCGGCCCGGGCCGAGGCGGAGGCGGCCGGCGAGCCGTGGACCGGGCAGCGGCCGTTCCAGACGGTGGGCAACCTGCTGGCCGCGGTGGGCCGGACCGAGTCCGAACTGGCCGCCGCACGCAGGGCGGTGCGCGAGCGGATCGCCTTCTACGCCTCCACTCCCGCCTACCGCCCGGTCCTGGACCTCCACGGCTGGGGCGAGCTCTCCGAGCGGCTGCACCCGCTCTCGCTGCGCGGACGCTGGGCCGAGATGGGCGAGTTGATCGACGACCGGGTGCTGGACGCGTTCGCGGTCTCCGGATCGCCGGAGGAGGTCGCGGCGCAGGCGCGGGCGCGCTACGGGGGAGTGGTGGACAGGCTCTCGCTGCACGCCCCCGAGGGCGCCGGGGACCCGGCGTCGGCCATGGCCGCCACCGCCGCGATCCGCGGCTGATGGGCAGGTCGCCGGGGCCGGCGCGGCCATCGGGGGCCGGGGACCCGCCCTCGGCGGAGGACCCGTTTTCGGCGGGAGAGCAGTCCGTGGCGGGAGAGCAGTCCGCGGCGGGGGAGCGGCCCGCGGCCGCCGGGCCCTCCGGGGCGCGCGGGATCCTCCTCACCCTGCTCGGCGAGTTCGTCCTGCCCCGCGCCGAACTCCCGGTCTGGACGCGGGCGCTGGTCGGCGCCCTCGGTGAGCTGGGCGTGGAGGAGAAGTCCGCCCGCCAGGCGCTGGCCCGTACCGCGGCGGCCGGGCTGCTGGACTCCGAGCGGGTCGGCCGCCGGGTCCGCTGGCGGCTCACCCCCGAGGCGGTGCGCCTCCTCGCCGACGGCGCGGAGCGGATCTACTCCTTCGGCGGGGTACGCGGCGGCCCGGCCGGCGCCTGGGACGGGCGGTGGTCCGTGCTGCTGGTCTCCGTACCGGAGGCCCGCCGCGAACTGCGCCGCCGGCTGCGCACCCGGCTCAACTGGGCCGGCTACGGCACTCCGCAGCCCGGGGTCTGGATCTGCCCCGACCCGGACCGGGAGCCCGAAGCCGACCTGATACTCCGTCAACTCGGCCTGGCGCAAGGCGCGCTGTCCTTCACCGGCGGCGGCGGGGCGCTCGGCCCTCCGCCCGCCGAGCTGGCCCGCCGGGCCTGGGACCTGGACCTGCTGGAACGCCGGTACGAGGAGTTCATCGGGGGCTTCGGCAGCGCCGCCGCGCCCCGCTCGGGGCAGGCGGCGCTCCGCGCCCAGACCGAACTGGTGCACGCCTGGCGCCGTTTCCCCTTCCTCGACCCGGGCCTTCCGCCGGAGCTGCTGCCCGTCCCCTGGGTCGGCGCCCGCGCCGCCGGCCTCTTCCACCGCCTCCACGAGACCTGGGCCGAGGCTGCCCAGTCCCACTGGGCCGCACTGACCTCCGAGCGCTGAGGCCGCCGAGGAAGCGCGCATATTCTCGAACAAGGCCGTTTTCCGGTGGGGCGGAATTGTGCGGCGAGGCGCTGGCGTAGAGGAGATCTGGAGGAATTCCGCCGCGCCTTCACGAATTCTTGCGGAGTTCGGCGTCTCACGCTCTGGTCCGGCTCCCACGCGGGCTAATCAATGTTCGGTTAACTCAAGTGATATCCAAGGGAATCGGTGAGGCGCTGAACTCATGGGCCCAAGGTGAAGAGAGACGCCAGTCGCCAGGAGGCCCTTCATGCCCGTATTCGCCAGGAGCGCTTGGCCCCGGGACCATCGGGACGCGGTGGTCGCTGCGGCGATCGCCGGGACCGTGGTGGTGGTGCTCGGCTACGCCTCCGGGATCGGGGGCGGGGCGGCGGCGAGCGGCGCTTCGGCGGCCCAGCCGCCGATGCCCACGGTGGCGCCCACAGCGGCGCCCACGGCGGCGCCGACGGTTCCGCTGCAGACCTCGCCGTCGGACTCTTCGGGGGCGGGGACGGGCGCGATCGGCGGAGCCGGCGGGGTGGTCGGCGGAGGTGTCGGCGGGCTCGGAACGGTCGGCGGCGGAACGGTGGGAGGGGTCGGCGGGGGCGGCGGCTCGGGGGTGCTGAGCGGGGCTCCGGCGCCGATCGCGGGCCAACCGGGCTCGGGGCCGGGTGCGGGATCCGGGTCGGGTTCCGGGTCAGGGTCCGGGTCGCCGACCGAGCCGGCGTCACCGGCCCCGTCCCCCACGGGCTCCCCGGGGGCCTGCGACAACGGACTGCGGGTGGTCGGCCCCGTGGTGGGGACGGCGGCACAGCCCGTCACCGGCCTGCTGTCGGCGCTGTCCGCGCCCACGGCGACGGCGGCTCCGACGCCGGCTCCGATCCCGGCTCCGACGCCCACAGTGACGGCTTCCCCGCCTTCCTCGGTGACCGCCGTCTCCGGGCTGCTCGGCTCGGTGGTGGGCTCCGCCGGGCGACTGGTCGACGGCACGGTGCAGGTGGTCGCCTGCGGCTCGCCGTCGGCCGCCGTGATGTCCGCGAACTCCGGTCCGGGGGAGGCGAAATGAGCAGGCGGATCCTCGCCGCGTTGTCCGGCGCCCTGCTGCTCTGGCTCTGCTGGCTACTGCCCTCCGCCCCGGCCGCCTCGGCCCATGCCGAGCTGCTGCGCTCCACGCCGGCTGCCGGCGCGAAGCTCAAGGAGCTGCCGAGGCAGATCACCCTGGTCTTCAGTGAGGGGGTCGACGTCTCGCAGACCAGGATCTCGATCGGTGCTACGCGGCTGTCCCTGCGTGCCGCCGACGCGGACGCGACGGAGGTGGTCGCAGGGCTGCCGAAGACAGATCTGCCTGCCGCGCAGGGGGTTTGGCGGCTGTCCTGGCGGTCCGTCTCGGCCGACGACGGGCATGTGGAATCGGGCACTGTGGCCTTCTGCAGTGCGGCGAAGCCGGCCCAGGTCCCGGCCTCCCCCGCCGCCCCGGCTCCTGCCGCCGTTCCGGCCGCCGACATCGCCGTGCGGGACGCTCTCACAGCGGCCCGCCTGATCGGCTACCTCGGCCTGACGCTCTTCGTCGGCGGTGGAGCCTTTCTGGCGGCACTCTGGCCACAGGGTGGCGGCGACCGCCGGACACGGGGACTGGTCGGCACCGCCTGGGTGGCGGGGCTGCTCACCTCCGTCGCGGTGGTCGGGCTCCAGGGGGCGTACGCGGCCCAGAAGCCGCTCGGGGCGGCGCTGTTCGCGCCCTCCTCCTACTCCGCCGCGCTGGACACCCATGTCGGCACCGTGCTGGCGGCCCGCGCACTGCTCTGGCTGCTGGCCGGCGTGCCGCTGGCGGCGCTCCTGCAGCGCGGGGAACAGGCGGCCCGCTCACCCGGCTGGCGGCTGGCCGGTACCGCGATCGGCTTCGGCCTCCTCCGCACGACCGGGATGGCCGGGCACAGCGCCGAGGTGCCGCACCGCAGTTGGGGGGCGATCGCGGACTTCGTCCACCTCGCCGGGGTCTCGCTGTGGCTCGGCGGGCTCGCGGTACTGCTGGTCGGGGTGCTGCCCGGGCGGCGGTCCGAGGAGCTGGCCTTCGTGGTGCCGCGCTACTCGCGGCTCGCGATGGCCTCGGTGGCCGGCATCGCCGTCGCCGGGGCGATCCTCTCCTGGCAGCTGCTCGGCTCGGTGTCCGCGCTGGTGGACACCGGGTACGGCCGGCTGCTGCTGGTGAAGATCGCGCTGCTCGCGGTGGTGCTGCCGGCCGCCCAGCGGAGCAGTGTGTGGACCCGGCACCGGCTCGACATCGCCGTACTGCTGCGCGGGCACGCGGCCGCGGTACGGCCCTTCGTCTACTCGGTCGCGGCCGAGACGGGCATCGTGCTGCTCGTGCTGACCGCGGCGAGTGTGCTGGTCGGCTCCGATCCGGGGCGCTGACCGGCGAATCACCACCGCACGACCGCTCCACCGCACGACCGCTCCACTGCTCCACAGATCACGTCCGCCCAGCCCGTATCCCAGACAGGGGAACCACTCGTATGCGTGACACCGAACAGGGCCGAGCCGCCACTCACAAGCGGGGCACCGACCGGGTGCTCCTGGCCACCGGGGTGGCCTCGGCAGTGGCGGCGGTGGCCGCTCTGGGGCTGCTGGCCCAGTCCACCTCCGTCTCCGCGGCGCCGGCCACCGCCCCCGCGGCGCGCTCTGCGGCGCAGCCGGCGGGAGGGGCGGCCGCACTGGCCGCCGACTCCGCGGCGATGGCGCCCGCGGCCGCCGGAGCCGCTGCGAACTCCAGCAGCAAGCATGTCCAGGTGGCCATCAAGGGTTATGCCTTCTCCCCGGCCTCGCTGAGCGTCCACGTCGGCGACACCGTCACCTGGACCAACGAGGACACCGCCCCGCACACGGTCACCACCACCTCCGGGCCCAAGCAGCTGAGCTCCCCGCAGCTGCAGAAGGGCCAGTCCTGGTCGTACACCTTCACCACCGCCGGCACCTACAGCTACTACTGCGCCGTCCACCCGGACATGAAGGCGAAGGTCACCGTCCTCCCCGCCGCCGCCCAGCCGAGCCCGACGCCGACCACGGCGCCGACTCCGAGCAGTGCCCCGACCGCCGCCCCCACCGCCTCGGCCTCACCCACGGCCCCGGGCGGCGGGATGAGCGGGATGCCGACCGCCTCGGCCTCGCCGACCTCGGGCGGCGGGAGCTCCGCCTCCTGCGTGGACCTCAACTCCACGCTGCTGCCGATCCTCCAGCACATCGACTCCGCGCACCTAGAGGAGTCGCCCGGGCAGCAGGTCACCGATCTGCTCAACCTCGACCAGTGGGTCAAGACCCACACCGTCTGGCTGGAGACCGTGCTCACCCCGACCGTCGCCGGCGCGCAGTCGGTGCTGACACAGACGCTTGAGGTCGCCATCCAGCACCTCAACTCGGCGCACCTGGACGAGTCCGTGGGCCAGCAGGTGACCGACCTGCTCAATGTGGACCAGTGGGTGAAGACCCACACCGTCTGGGCCGAGATGCTGCTCAAGCCCACCGAGGACTACGTGACCGGCAACTGCTAGCTCCTGAGGCCGGCCGGGGGCGGGCCGGCCGCGATCGGCCCGCCCCCTGCTCCGTACCGCCCACCCGCTTCCTTTCGACAAGCGAGGCATCTCCGCCATGACCGCTCAGACCGTCCCGGCCGGGACAGGGCCCGCCCCTGCGGCCACCACCGGCGCACTCCCGCAGCAGCACGGCGCGTTCACCGCTGCCGGGGACCGCTGCATCCTCGAACTCGACGCCCGGATGGGGCCGTTCACCACGCTCCGGGCCCGCTTCCGCAGCGCCCGAGCGATCCTCCACACGGCGGAGCAGCCCGAGGACTGGACGCTGCACGTCGAGGCCGACGCGGCCGACCTCACCACCGACCGGCCGTTCGCCCGCCGACCGCTGCTCGGCCGCGGCGGCCTGTCCGCCGGCCGGCACCCGTACCTGGGCTTCAGCTCGCATCGGATGACGGTCCGCGAGCACGAGCACGAGCGCAAGCAGGGGCGGGGGCGGGGGCGGCTGCTCGACGCCGACGGGGCCTGGCTGGTCCGCGGGGCCGAGCAGCCGGGCGGCCTGCGGATCCGGGTCACCGAGCAGAGCGCCGAGCGGGTGATCGTGTACGCCACCGGGGAGCTCGACTACCGCTCCCTGCGCGAGGCCTGCGGCTTCACGCTGCCCCGTACCGTGCCGGCCGACCGGCTGCGGCTGATCCTCGCGGCGGACCTGATATGAGCCGGCTCGGACGAGGACTGCCGTTCGCCCTCCTGCTCGGCCTGCTCCTCCCGGTGCTGCTGCCGACCGCCTCCGCCCAGCCCGCCCACGCGGCCTCCGGCGGCCGGTCCTACGCCGTGGAGATGACGGGCTACGCCTTCGCGCCGCGCTCGCTGACGATCCACGCCGGGGACACCGTCACCTGGACCAACCAGGACCCCGCCCCGCACGACGTCACCACCACCAGCGCCCCGGCCTCCGTCCACTCGCCGCAGTTCCAGAAGGGCCAGTCCTGGACCTACACCTTCACCACCCCGGGCACATACCAGTACTACTGCTCGGTGCACCCGGACATGACCGCCGTGCTGACCGTCCTCGCCCCGGCCACCACGGCCCCGGCCGCGCCGGCGCGGGTCAGTGCCAGGGCCGCCGCCCCGGCCACCCACGCCGGACACCCGAGGGCCGCCGGATCCTCCTCCGCGGCGGCCGCCGCCCCCGCGCCCGCCGTGTCGCCCACCGCCGCCGTCGCCCCCGCGCAGGCCCCGGCCCAGGAGGCCGCGCCGACGGCGGCGACCGGCACCACCGGTCGGCTCAACCCCCTGCTGCTGCTCACCGGGGTGGTGGTGGCCGTGGCGGTGCTCTGCCTGCTCCTCGTCGCCTCCCGTTCCGCCGCCGCCCGCGAGTGAGGGCTGCGGCCGGGCCCGTTGTCAGACCCCTCTGAGATGCTGCCCGCATGGAGATGGCACTGCAGTTGGTGGTGGACTGCGCGGATCCGCGCCGGCTGGTGGAGTTCTGGGCGGAGGCGCTGGGGTACATACCGGAGCCGCCGCCGGACGGGCATGCCAGTTGGCGGGAGTACTGGTCGGAGATGGGTGTTCCGGAGGAGGAGCTGCCGCCGGGGGCGGGGGAGCTGCCGGAGTCGGTGGTGGATCCGGAGGGGCGGGGTCCGCGGATCTGGTTCCAGCAGGTCCCGGAGCCGAAGCCGGGGAAGAACCGGCTGCACCTGGACCTGAAGGTGGGCGGCGGGCGGGGGGTCCCGCTGCCGCTGCGGACCGAGCGGGTGCGGGAGAAGACGGCGCGGCTGGTGGCGGCGGGGGCGAGGGTGCTGCGGACGACGGAGGAGCCGGGGATGGGCCACTACGCGGTGCTGCTTCAGGATCCGGAGGGGAACGAGTTCTGCGTGGTCTGAGATCGGTCGTCATCCGTCGTCATGGGTTGTCATGGGTTGTCGTTGGTTGTCAGGAAGTCCCTGACGCTCTAGGGTGTCAGGGCCACCCTGACGATCCTAGGAGTCCTTTATGGCGTCCGAGCTCGCCCACTGCTCGTTCTGCGGCAAGTCCGACACGCTGGTGGCCAAGATGGTCGCCGGGCCCGGGGTGAACATCTGCGACCAGTGCGTGGACCTGTCGGCGTCGATCGTCGCGGAGAGCCTGGGCAGGCCCGCCGCCGAGCCCCGGCCGCGCACCCTCTGGGAGTCGCTCTCCGACGAGGAGATGCTCAAGCACATCCCGAACGTCGCCGCGCACATCGAGCGGGCCGAGGCCGATCTGCGCTCCTGGGTGGGGGAGCTGCGCCGGCGCGGGGTCACCTGGACGCGGATCGGCGAGTCGCTGGGGATCACCCGCCAGTCCGCCTGGGAGCGGTTCTCCGGAGAGGAGTGAGCCGGGGCTCCGGCAGACCCTCCGTCAGATGTCCAGGCCGGGGAAGACCTTGGCGGCGTTGGCGGAGAGGACGGCGGTCAGCGCTTCCTCGGACAGGCCCAGTTCGGCCAGTGCGGCGGCGTTGCGGGCGGTGCTGGGGACGCCCGGCCAGTCGGTGCCGAAGAGCCAGCGTCCGGCGAGCCGCCGCAGGTCGAAGCGGGCGTAGTACTCCGGCAGGCGGCGCGGCGGCAGACCGGCCAGGTCCAGCCAGACGTTGGGCTTGTTGAGGGCCAGGAAGGCCGCCGTGTCGTACCACCAGCCGCGGCCGCCGTGCGCGAAGACGAAGTCCACGTCGGGGAAGTCCTCCAGCACGTCCAGCATCAGCTGCGGGTCGCCGAAGCGGTTGCGCGAGCCGGGGAAACTGGAGGTGCCGGAGTGGATGATCACCGGCACCCCGCGCTCCGCGCACAGCCGGTAGGCGGCGTACATCTCCGGTTCGTCGGGGGAGAAGCCGGCATGCACCGGGTGGATCTTCAACGCCACGGCTCCCAGGGCGAGTTGGCGCTCCAACTCGGCCTCGACCGGGTGGTGGAGGTGCGGGTTGACGTTGGCGACCAGGCGGTAGCGCACCGGGTCGTGCTCGACCAGCGGCAGCAGGTCCTCGATCGGCTGGATGCCGGTGGCGCGCGGGCTGTACTCGCAGAAGAGCAGCGCGCGGTCGACGCCCTCCGCGTCGAGGTGGGCGGAGAGCCTGGCCGGGACCGGCACGCCGGCCTCGTCGTAGACCGAGCGCCAGCGGGGGTTGAGCTGGTCGGCCCAGTCCAGCCAGGCGGGCTTCAGGGTGTCGAGGCGGGGGACGTGGAGGTGGCAGTCTACGAGGGTCCGTTCGATCCGTACGGGGCGTTCGATCCGGTCGGTCACGCGGTCACCACCTCCGCCTAGAGCCGGACGTACTCGTAGTCCAGGGGCTTGCCGTTGATGCCGCCGGCGGGCGGGGCCAGCCAGGGGGCGATTCTGCCGGGCTGGTACACCGGGCGCATCAGTGACCTGACGAAGGCCAGGTCGGCGGGCGTGGGCAGCCAGCGGTCGCGGGCCGCGGCCCAGGTCTCGGCGTCGGTGATCTCGCCGTCCGGGGTGATGTGGTGCCCGGCGGCGGCGCCGACCCGGCGGTTGAAGCCGGGGTGCGGGAGGTAGAGGCGGTGGTCCACACCCTCGGCGGCCAGGATGCGGTTCCAGCGCTTGACGCCGGTCCGGCAGTCCGCGATGTAGGAGTCGCGGAGGTCCAGGTTGAGCGCGGTCAGGGCGGGGACCTCGCGCTGCTGCCAACTCCCGTCCTCGGCGGGGACGTCGACCTGAACGGCGTCCTCGGAGAGGCGGTGGCCGTCCCGGCGGCGGCTCTCCTGCCAGCGGCCCTTCAGCCCGGCGGTGTAGTAGTTGGCGGCGTTGGTGGAGGTCTCGCCGCCGAAGAGGTCGAGGGAGACCGAGTAGTGGAAGTTGAGGTACTTCTGCACAACCGGCAGCGGGATGCCGCCGGCGTCGGCGATGTCCAGGGTGTCGTGCTCGCGGGTCAGTTCGGCGCTGCGGCGGACCACCCGGTCGACGCCGGTGACGCCGACGAACATGTGGTGGGCCTCCTCCTTCAGCATGAACTCGGCCGTGCGGGAGAGCGGGTCGAAGGCGCTCTCCTTGAGCGTGCCGAGCTGGTACTTGCCGTCCCGGTCGGTGAAGTACGTGAACATGAAGAAGGCCAGCCAGTCGGCGGTCTCCTCGTTGAAGGCGCCGAGGATCCGGGGGGCGTCCGGGGAGCCGGAGTTGCGGTGCAGCAGGGCCTGCGCCTCCTCCCGGCCCTCCCGGCCGAAGTAGGCGTGCAGCAGATAGACCATGGCCCACAGATGGCGGCCCTCCTCGACGTTGACCTGGAAGAGGTTGCGCAGGTCGTAGAGGCTGGGCGCGGTCAGTCCGAGCAGCCGCTGCTGCTCCACGGAGGCCGGCTCGGTGTCGCCCTGGATCACCACCAGCCGTTGCAGCTCGGCCCGGTACTCGCCGGGGATCTGCTGCCAGACGGGTTCGCCGCGGTGCTCGCCGAAGCCGATCCGGCGGTCCGGCTCGCGCTCGGCGAGGAAGATGCCCCAGCGGTAGTCGGGCAGCCGTACGTGGTCGAAGTGGGCCCAGCCGGCCCGGCCGACGGCGACGGCCGTGCGGAGGTACGCGGTGCTGTCGAGGGCGCCGCCCAGCGCCGGGCCCATCGTCAGCCACCAGTCGAGGAACTGCGGCTGCCAGCTCTCCAGGGCGCGTTGCAGGCGGCGGTCCTCGGCGAGGCCGACGTTGTTGGGGATCCGGGAGTCGTAGTCGATCGGGCTGGTGGCAGGCTGAGTCGACATGTCGTCAAGTCCTCTTGCGTCGGTAGCCGGGGCGGTGGCCGCTGCCGTAGCTGCGGAGGGCGCCGTCGGGGCCGGAGGCGTTCGGGCGGGTGAAGATCCAGTTCTGCCAGGCGGTCAGCCGGCCGAAGATCTTCGTCTCGGTGGTCTCCGGGCCGGCGAAGCGGAGGTTGGCCTCCATCGCGGTGAGGGCGTCCGGGGAGAGCGCCGCCCGGGCCTCGAGGACGAGGCGGATCTCGTCCGCCCAGTCGAGGTCGTCGGGGGCGTCGGTGACCAGGCCCAGGGCGCGGGCCTCGGCGGGGCCGAGCGGGCGGCCGAGGTACTCGGAGCGGAGGGCCTCCACGTGCGCCGGATCGCCGAGGAAGCGGGACCGGAGGCGGGTGAGGCCGTTGCCCATCGGGAGCTGGCCGAAGTCCGCCGCGGAGAGGGTGATCCGGGCGGGCGGGCCGGCCCCGGGGTCGTCCGAGGTGTCCAGGAGGTACTGGCGGTCGCAGGCCAGGGCCGGCTCCAGAAGGAGGCCGGCGCAGCAGGAGCCCGGCTCGATCAGGGCGATCAGGCTGCGCCCCGTCACATCCAGGCGCTTCAGGGTGCGCTTGTAGAGGTGGAGGGTCTCGCGGGCGACGCGGTCGCCCGCGGCGGCCGCCGCGAGGAGACGGGACTCGTGGGCGAGGACCGCGTCCGGGTCGCCCTCGGTGCGGATCACCCAGGTGCCGAGCTCGGGCTCGTTGAAGCGGAGGCGGAGGATCGCGTCGTCCAGCTCGCGGGCGAGGGTCAGCAGCCAGTACGGGTCGCCGGCCTCGGTGCTTTCGGCGCCTTGGGCGCCTTGGGCGGCTTCGGCGGCTTCGGTGGCTCCGGCGCCCGCCGTCGGCGGCCCCAGCAGGGTGAGTTCGACGAGCCGGCGCCCCCGGTCGAGGCCGGCGCGGACGTAGCGGTACTCGATCCGGTCGTCCGCGGTCTTGCGGTCCAGGGGCGGGAGTTCGATCCCGGCGGTGGGGCGCGCGCCGGAGTCCGCGGCCTCGGCCAGCGCCCTGGCGCGCTCGCCCACCACCCGCTCGAAGTCCCGGCGCGGCACGGCCGCGTCCACCAGCCGCCAGTCGACGGCGGTCCGCCCCCGGACGCCGTCCGGACGGGTGGCGAGGACGTCGGCGAGGTCGCGGCGGACTCCGCGCTTGTCGGTCAGCCGGGTCAGCCCGCCGGTGCCGGGCAGCACGCCGAGCAGCGGTACCTCGGGCAGGGCGACGGCCGAGGAGCCGTCGTCCACCAGCAGGATCTCCTCGCAGGCGAGGGCGAGTTCGTAGCCGCCGCCCGCGCAGGAGCCGTTGACGGCGGCGAGGAAGCGCAGACCGGAGTCGGCGGCGGCCTCCTCGATGGCGTTACGGGTCTCGTTGGTGAACCGGCAGAAGTTGGTCTTCCACTCGTGGGGTGCGGCGGCCAGCGTGCCGATGTGCGCCCCGGCGCAGAAGACCCCGGGCTTGGCGCTGGTGATCACGACCGCCCGCACCTCGGGGTGGGTGAAGCGGATCCGCTGTACGGCGTCGTGCAGTTCGACGTCCACGCCGAGGTCGTAGGAGTTGAGCTTGAGGCGCTGCCCGGGGAAGAGTGCGGCGTCCTCGTCGACGTCCAACTCCAGCCGGGCGAGCGGTGGTTCGATCACCAGCCGCCAGTGCCGGTAGCTCTCCGGGGTGCGGTCGAAGTCGACGGGGGCGGGGGGCGGGGGATCGGCCATGGCCATGCTTCAACTTCTACACCGGGCGCGCCGGACGTCAAGAGTCTGTAGAGCGTGGCCTGGGGAGCGTCGAGTCCGGCGGCGCCGCGGCCGGGCTGCGGCAGGGCCGCCGCGGGGCCGCCGCGGGGCTGCCGCGGGGCCGTCGCCGGGCCGTCGCGGGGCCGCCGAGGGCCGCTCGCCCGGTGCCGTTCACGCGGCTTCGGCGGGGCCGCGGCCGGCTGCGGCTGGGCTGCCGCGGGGCCGTCGCGGGGCGCTCGCTGGGCCGCTCGTCCGGTGTCGTTCGCGCGGCTTCGGCGGGGCCGCGGCCGGGCTGCGGCAGGGCCGGCCCGCGGGGCCGCCGCAGGGCCGTCGCGGGGCCGCTGCGGGGCGCTCGCCGGGCCGCTCGTCCGGTGTCGTTCACGGGATTGTCAGTGGTGCCGGTTAGCGTGCCTCTCGGAGCGTTCGAGCCGACGGTGGAGGAGGTGTCCAGAACGGTCGTTCCGGAGGTGGCGGGTACGCGCCAGGGGGTCGGCCGAAGGCATGGAACGGGAAAAGCGGGGAATTCGTTGGCCGGTTGTTCGACCCGGCCGACCGGCCGACTCGGGGCGCGGCCCCGGGGAGGAGGCAAGGACCATGACACTCCGTGAGGAAGATGCCGAGGCCCATGTGAGGGGCGTCTGCTTCAAGACCGGCCCTCCCGAACGGGTGGGCGTCGAACTGGAATGGCTGGTGCACGACCGGGCGGACCCGGCGGCTGCGGTGCCGGCGAAGAGGGTGGACGAGGCGTTGGCCGGCCTGGAGCCCCGCGGTTTACCGGGCGGTGGCCGGCTCACCCGGGAACCCGGCGGGCAGCTGGAGCTCAGCTCGCCGCCCGCCCCCGGACCGGTCGCCGCCGTGGCCCGGGCCGCCGCCGATCTCGCCGTCCTGAGGCGGCTGATGGCGGACGCCGGGCTGGAGCTCTCCGGCCAGGGCCTGGAACCGGTACGCCCCGTCGGACCGCGGGTGCTCGACCACCCGCGCTACCGCGCCATGGAGGCGTACTTCGACCGCTCCGGCCCCTGGGGCCGGATGATGATGCGCGGCACCGCCTCGGTGCAGATCAATCTCGACGCCGGCGACGCGGGTCCCGGCACCACCGGCTACCGCGACCGCTGGCTGCTGGCCCACCGGATAGGCCCGGTGCTGGTCGCGGCGTTCGCCAACTCGCCCCTCTGGCAGGGCCGGCCGACCGGCTGGCGGTCCACCCGCCAGGCGGTCTGGGCCAGGCTTGACCCCGGGCGCACGCTGCCCGCCGCCCGCCACGGACGATTCGCGGACGGCGGCGATCCCCACGACACCGACCCGGACCCGGGAGCCGAATGGGCCCGCTACGTCCTCGACGCCCATCTGCTCTGCCTGCGCGGGCAGGAACGGGCGCCGGACCTCGAATGGACGGCCCCGCCGGGGCTGTCCTTCCGCGACTGGCTGCGCGGCGGCGTGTCGGCCGGCAACGGGAGCGGACGGGTCGGCCGGCCGGCCACCCTCGAGGATCTGGACTACCACTGCAGCACCCTCTTCCCGCCGGTCCGCCCGCGCGGCTGGCTGGAACTGCGGATGGTCGACGCCCAGCAGGGCGACGACTGGCTGGCCGCCACCGCTGTCGCCGCCACGCTGCTGGACGATCCGACGGCCGCCGACGCCGCCCGCGAGGCCACCGAACCGCTCTGCCCGCCCGGCGCGCGGACGCCGGACCGCGAGGTGTGGCTGCGCGCGGCCCGGCTCGGCCCGGCGGACCCGGAGATCGGCCGCGCGGTCCGCGCCTGCCTGGCCGCGGCCGAGTCCGCCCTGGACGAGGGCGGGCTGCGGAAGGCGGTCGGCGAGTTCACCGAGCGCTACGCCGAGCGCGGCCGATGTCCCGCCGACGACCGGCTCGACGCCCTCACCACCTGAGGAGAGACGAACCAGATGAGCAGAAGCACCGCATCCACCGCCGCCTCCACCGCATCCACCGTGTCCGCTTCCGGCGCCGGCGCGCCCGCCGCCGAGGCCCAGGCCCCCGCGCCCGCCGCCGGCGCCCGGACCGAGGACGGCCCCGAGGTCCTCCGCGCCGTCGTCCGCGAGGTGCTGGAGCGCGCCCGCCGCCGTACCGCGCTGCTGACCGACTGCGTGGACGAGGCCGAACTCAACGCCCAGCACTCGCCGTTGATGTCCCCACTGGTCTGGGACCTGGCCCACATCGCCAACCAGGAGGAGATCTGGCTGGTCCGCGCGGCCGGCCGGCGCCCCGCACTGCGGCCGGAGCTCGACCCGCTGTACGACGCCTTCCGGCATCCGCGCGCCGACCGCCCCGCACTGCCGCTGCTCGGCGCGGCGGACGCCCGGCGCTACGGCGTCCAGGTCCGCGAAGCGGCGCTGGACGTGCTCGACACCGCCCAGCTGGGGCCGGACGCCGAGCGGCTGACCGCCCACGCCTTCGTCTTCGGCATGCTCGCCCAGCACGAGCAGCAGCACGACGAGACCATGCTCGCCACCCACCAGCTGCGCCGGGGCCCGGCCGTGCTGGACGCCCCCGCGCCACGGCCCGCGCCACCGGGCGCGGACCGGCTGCCCGCCGAAGTGCTGGTCCCGGGCGGCGAGTTCACCATGGGCACCGACACCGACCCGTGGGCGCTGGACAACGAGCGCCCGGCCCGCGCGGTGCACGTCCCCGCCTTCCACCTGGACACCGTCCCGGTCAGCAACGGCCGGTACCAGGAGTTCATCGAGGACGGCGGCTATGAGGACCCCCGCTGGTGGACGCCCGCCGGATGGGAGCACGTCCGGAGCGAGGGCCTTACCGCGCCGCTCTTCTGGACCAGGGACGGCTACCGGTGGCTGCGCCGCCGCTTCGGCCACACCGAGCCGGTGCCGCCGGACGAACCCGTGCTCCACGTCTGCTGGTACGAGGCGGACGCCTACGCCCGCTGGGCCGGCCGGCGGCTGCCGACCGAGGCCGAGTGGGAGAAGGCCGCCCGCTGGGACCCGGCCGCCGGCCGCTCCCGGCGCTACCCCTGGGGCGACGCCGACCCCGGCCCCGAGCACGCCAACCTCGGCCAGCGCCACCTGGGCCCGGCCCCCGTCGGCGGCTACCCCGCGGGCGCGGCGCCGAGCGGTGCGCGCCAGCTGATCGGCGACGTGTGGGAGTGGACCTCCAGCGACTTCCGCGGCCACCCCGGCTACGAGTCCTTCCCCTACCAGGAGTACTCCGAGGTCTTCTTCGGACCGGAGTACAAGGTGCTGCGCGGCGGCTCGTTCGCCGTCGACCCGGTGGCCTGCCGGGGCACCTTCCGCAACTGGGACTACCCGATCCGCCGCCAGATCTTCAGCGGCTTCCGCACCGCCCGCGACGCCGAAGGGACCACCGACTGATGTGCCGTCACCTCGCCTACGTGGGCCCCGAGCTGTCGCTCGACCAGCTGCTGCTGCGGCCCTCCGGGGGCCTCTTCGAGCAGGCCTGGGCGCCCCGGCGGCAGCAGCACGGAACGGTCAACGCCGACGGCTTCGGCATCGGCTGGTACCCGGCGGACGCCCGCCGCACCCCCTCCCTGCCGGCCCGCTACCGCCGCGCGGTCCCCATCTGGAACGACGGCAACCTCCCCGACCTGGCCCGCACCGTGCGCTCGGGCGCCGTCATCGCGGCCGTCCGGGACGCCACCGCCGGGACCTCGCCGGAGGAGTCCGCGGCGGCGCCGTTCGCCGACGGGCGGTGGCTCTTCAGCCACAACGGCGCGGTGCCGGACTGGACCGGTCTGCCGGTCTCCGGGCTGACCTCCGCCGAGCTGCTCGGTCTGGCCGCCCGCAGTGACTCCGCGCTGCTCTGGGCGCTGCTCTCGCGCCGGCTGCGGGCAGGCGAGCCGGCCCCGGAGGCGGCCGCCGCGGTGGTCCGGGAGACCGCCGCGGCCCGGCCGGAGGCGCGGCTGAACCTGCTGCTCACCGACGGGCGTTCGATCGTCGCCACCCGTTGGCGGGACACCCTCTGGTACCGGGAGGACGGCACCTCGGTGCTGGTCGCCTCGGAGCCGGACGGCGATCCGGCCACCGAGGGCGCGGAGTGGCGGGAGGTACCGGCCGACAGCCTGCTGGTCGCCGAGCCGGGGCGGATCCAGGTCACCCCGCTCGGGGAGCCGGCCCCGCAGGCCGGCCGGCAACCCGAGCCGGCCCGGGGGGAGACCCGCCAGGTGATGGCCCCGTCCTTCAGCCTCCACGGCCGGCTCCCCGCCGACCACGCGGCGCGCGGGTTGCGCGCCGACGCCCGCGCGGCCTTCGGCGGTGCGCCGGGGGAGCCGCGGATCCTCCCGCCCAAGTGGTTCTACGACGCCCGCGGCAGCGAGCTCTTCGAGGAGATCACCCGGCTGCCCGAGTACTACCCGACCCGGGCCGAGCTGGAGATCCTGCTTCGGCACGCCCCGGAGACCGCGGTCAGGACCGGTGCCAGGACGCTGGTCGAGCTGGGCTCCGGCTCCTCCCGCAAGACCCGTACGCTGCTGGACGCCCTGCGCTCGAACGGCACCCTGCGCCGCTACACCCCGCTGGACGTCAGCGAGGAGGCGCTGCGGGCCGCCGGGGAGTCGGTGGCCGCCGACTACCCCGGGCTCGAAGTGGCCGCGGTGCTGGCCGACTTCACCGAGGACGCGCTGCCGCCGGAGGCGGGTGCGGGCCCCGGCCCTCGGCTGGTCGCGTTCCTCGGCAGCACCATCGGCAACCTCGACCGGGGCCAGCGGGCCAGGCTCTTCGCGGCGCTGCGGGGCACCGTCCTCGGCCCGGGGGACTTCCTGCTGCTCGGCGCCGACCTGGTCAAGGACCCGGAGGTGCTGGTCCGGGCCTACGACGACGCGGCCGGGGTGACCGCCGAGTTCAACAAGAACGTGCTGCACGTCCTCAACCGCGAGCTGGGCGCCGACCTCGACCCCGAGGACTTCGACCACCTCGCGCTCTGGAACGCCGGGGAGGAGCGGATCGAGATGCATCTCCGCGCCCGGCGCGCGCTCTCGGTGAAGATACCGGCGCTCGATCTGAGCGCCGAGTTCGCGCCGGGCGAGACCCTGCGCACCGAGACCTCGGCAAAGTTCCGCCGGCAGGGCCTGGCGGCTGAGCTCGCCGAGTCCGGTCTCGCCCTCACCGAATGGTGGACCGACCCGGGCGAACGGTTCGCGCTGCTGCTGG
Source organism: Phaeacidiphilus oryzae TH49 (assembly GCF_000744815.1). NCBI lineage: Bacteria > Bacillati > Actinomycetota > Actinomycetes > Kitasatosporales > Streptomycetaceae > Phaeacidiphilus > Phaeacidiphilus oryzae. The sequence continues at coordinate 687,998 of NZ_JQMQ01000005.1, read as the reverse complement.
CCCAGCCGATCGGCGACTGAGGCCGGCCGGGCCGCGGCCGTGCGGCCGGAGCCGTCCTGGAGCCGTTGAAGCCGTTGGAGCCGTCCCGGATTCCGGGACGGCTCCGGCCGCACGCCGTTATTCGGTTGAAACCCGCCCCGGAATTTCGGGACGCTGCCAGACATGCCGAGCAACTGACGCTTCCTGCGCGTCCACCCATCAGCCGCCCGTCCCGCCAGCCGCATCCACCCCCGCAGGGAGCGTCCATGCCCTTGATCAGACTTCCGCTGCCCGACCCCGGCAGTCCCGACCTCCGGACCGGGCTCGCGTTCCTGCGGTGGCTCGGCCACTGCCAGCGGCGCGGCCGAGCGCTGGCGGCGCTGTGGGCCGCGCTCGGCCTGGGCGCCCAGGCGGCCGTGCCGGTCTTCATCGGGCTCGGCGTGCAGGCCGTCGTCCACCACCGGACCGCCGAGCTCTGGTGGTCGGCGGGCGGGGCGCTCGCCCTGGGCGCGGTCAACTCGGGCACCCTGATCCTGCTGCACCGCCAGTCGGTGTGGAACTGGATCCACGCCGCCTCCCAGGTCCGCCAGCTGGTCGCCCGGCAGGCCTCCGAGCTGGGCGGCGGCCTCTCCCGGCGGATCGCCACCGGTGAGATCGTCGCGGTCAGCTCCGGAGACGTGGAGAAGATCGGCTGGTACGTGGAGACCCTGGGCCGGCTGGCCGGCTCGGTGGTGGTCTGGTTCGGCGTGGGAGTCGGGGTGCTGCTGGTGCAGCCGGTGCTCGGACTGGCCGTGCTGCTCGGGGTTCCGCTGCTGGCGGCCGCGGTCTGGCCGCTGATCGGGCCGTTCGAGCGGCGCTTCGACCGGCAGCGCGAACTGGGCGGCAAGGCGAGCGAGTTGGCCGCCGACACGGTCGCCGGACTGCGGGTGCTGCGCGGGATCGGCGGCGAGGAGCTCTTCCTGACCCGCTACCGCAGGGCCTCCCAGCTGGTCCGCGCGGCCGCCGTCCGGGCGGCCCGGATCTGGGCGCTGATGCAGGCCCAGCAGGTGCTGCTGCCGGGGCTCTTCGTGGTCGCCGTGACCTGGTACGGCGCGACGCTGGCGGCGGACGGCCGGATGAGCGCGGGCACCCTGATCGCGGTCTACGGCTCCACCGCCTTCCTGGCGCTGCCCCTGCGGGTGCTCGGCGAGGCCGCCCACGCCTGGACGGTGGCCAGGGTGTCGGCCGCCCGGGCGGTCCGGGTACTGTCGCTCAGCCGCGAGGGGACCGGACCGGCCGACGGGGCCGGCGCCGCCGACAGGTCCGACGGGACCGGCGCCGCCGCCGACGGCGCCGCCGGCGCGGCCCGCGCTAACGGGGCCGGCGCCGTCGAGCTCGACCCCGAGCGCGCCGCCCGCTCCGACCTCCACGACCCGGAGAGCGGGATCACCGCCCGCGCCGCCGAGTTCACCGCCGTGGTCTGCGGCGACCCGGATCTCGCCGGGCTGCTCGCCGACCGCCTCGGCGGGCATCTGCCGGGCGGCGAGGCCTCCCGGGTCCGCCTGGGCGGCGTACCGCTGGATTCGCTGCCGCGCGACCGGGCCAGGGCGCTGGTGCTGGTCCACGACAAGGACCCGGTGCTGCTCTCCGGCACCCTGGCCGAGCTGATGGACGTACCCTCCTCCGGCCGGGTGCCGGCCGCCGAGGCCTTCGCCGCCGCCCAGGCGCAGGACGCCCTGGACGCCCTGCTGGACGGGGACCCGGAGGCGGAGGGCGACCCGATGCGGGCCCGGATCACCCAGCGCGGCCGCTCGCTCTCCGGCGGCCAGCGCCAACGAGTGGCGCTGGCACGGGCGTTGATCGCGGACCCGCCGGTCCTGGTGCTGGACGAGCCGACCAGCGCGGTGGACGCCCACACCGAGAGCCGGGTCGCCCGCGGCCTCGCCGAGCTGCGCGCCGGCCGCACCACGGTGGCCTTCGCCACCAGCCCGCTGCTGCTGGACGCGGCCGACCGGGTGCTCTTCGTCCGCGACGGCCGGGTGGCCGCGACCGGCACCCACCGGCGGCTCCTCCACACCGAACCGGCGTACCGGGCCGTGGTCACCCGCGAGGCGGAGGAGCAGGACGTCGCCCGCGCCCCCGAGACATCCGCCGACACCGCCGCACTCACCGGAGACCCGCTGTGAAACCGCCCGCCGATCCCGCCCAGTTGGAACGGGACACCGCCACCCTCCTCCCGGTCGGCTCCACGGCCGGGGTGCGGAGCTACGTGCGGCTGCTGGCCCGCCGCCACCGCCGGGCGTTCTCCGCCGTCGTCGGCCTCCACGCGGTCGGCGCCGTCGCCGGACTGGTCGGGCCGTGGGTGCTCGGCGGACTGGTCGAGGGCCTGTCCACCAGCACCACCGCCGGCCGGATCGCGCAGGCCGGCGGGCTCTTCCTGGCCGCGATCGCCGTACAGTCGCTGTTCACCGGTCTGTCCCGGCTGCGCGGCTCGATCCTCGGCGAGAAGATCCTGGCCGACCTGCGGGAGGACTTCCTGGTCCGCTCGGTCGGCCTGCCGCCGGGCGTACTGGAGCGGGCCGGGACCGGCGACCTGGTCTCCCGGACCACCACCGACGTGGACCGGCTGGCCAAGTCGGTCCGTGACGCCGTGCCCGAACTCGCCGTCGCCGTGGTGTCGGTGGTGGTGATCTTCGCCGCGATGCTGGTCACCTCGCCGCTGATCGCGGTGAGCGCGCTGATCGGCGCCCCGGTGCTGCTGGTCGGCTCACGCTGGTACTTCGCCCGCGCCCCGCAGTCCTACCGCGCCGAGTCCGCCTCCTACGCCGCCGTCAACACCGCGATCGCGGAGACCGTGGACGCCGGCCGGACGGTGGAGGCGCTGGGCCTCGGCGAGCGCCGGGTGCGGGCAACCGACGAGCGGATCGGCACCTGGACCTCCTGGGAGCGCTACACCCTCTGGCTGCGCTCGGTCTTCTTCCCGACCGTCGACATGCCCTACTCCCTCGCCGTGGTGGCCACCCTCGGCCTGGGCGGCCTCTACACCCTGCACGGCTGGACCACCCTCGGCCAGCTCACCGCCGGCGTGCTGTACGCGCAGATGCTGGTCGACCCAGTGGACTCGATCATCCGCTGGTACGACGAACTCCAGGTCGGCCAGGCCTCGCTGGCCCGGCTGGTCGGGGTGCGCGAGATCCCGGACGCGGAGTCCGACGAGCGGCTCGACCCGCGGGGCCGCGAACTGGTCGCCGACCAGGTACGGTTCGCGTACCACAGCGCGGACGTCCTCCACGGCATCGACCTGGACGTCCGGCCGGGGGAGCGGCTGGCCCTGGTCGGCCCCTCGGGCGCGGGCAAGTCCACCCTCGGCCGGCTGCTCGCCGGGGTGTACGCGCCCAGGTCGGGGCGGGTCGCGCTGGGCGGGGCGGCGCTCGCCGAGATGCCGGCCGAACGGGTGCGGGCGCATGTGGCGCTGGTCAACCAGGAGCACCACGTCTTCGTCGGCACCCTGCGCGACAACCTCGCGCTGGCCCGCGCGGACGCGGACGACGCCGAACTGCGCGCGGCGCTGCGGGCGGTGGACGCGGACTGGGCCGACGCCCTGCCGGAGGGCCTGGACACCGAGGTCGGCTCCGGCGGCCACACCCTGACGCCCCCGCAGGCCCAGCAGCTGGCGCTGGCCCGGCTGGTGCTCGCGGACCCGCACACCCTGGTCCTGGACGAGGCCACCTCGCTGCTGGACCCGCGGGCGGCCCGCCGCCTGGAGCGCTCGCTGGCCCGGGTGCTGCACGGCCGCACGGTGATCGCCATCGCCCACAGGCTGCACACCGCGCACGACGCGGACCGGATCGCGGTGGTCGACGGCGGCCGGATCGCCGAACACGGCAGCCACGCCGAGCTGATCGCCTCCGGCGGGGCCTACGCGGAGCTGTGGCGGTCGTGGAAGGACGAGTAGGGCGCCGCGGGTTCCCGGGCGCGGTCGGTGCGAGGCGCGGCGAGACGGCGCGAGGCGGCGCGGCGCGGTGCGGTGGGCGGCTGGGCGCGCGGTTCGCGGCGCGGTTCGCAGGGCGGTTCGCCGCGCCGCTCATGCGACCGCCCCTGCTGGCCGCGCATCCGCGGGTCCCGCGCCGCGCCCGGTCGGCCGCGCCCAGTCGCTCGCGACCGATCGGCCGCGGCCGGTCGGCTCACAGCAGCCCGGCCCTGGTGGCCTGCAGTCCCGCCTGGAACCGGGTCCGCGCTCCCAGCTCGTCCATCAGCTCGCGTACCCAGCGCTGCACCGTTCGGGCGGAGACGCCGAGTTGGCGGGCGATGCTGTCGTCCGTGAACCCGGCGGAGAGCAGCGCCAGCAGCTCCCCGCGCCGGTCGGCGGCGTCCCTGCCGTCGGGCAGCCGGACGCCCCGGTGCCAGTACGCCTCGAAGAGCTCGATCAGCGCGTCCAGCAGTGAGGACGGCCGGACCAGCAGGGCGCTGGCCAGCTCCGCCCCCGCGGTGACCGGGAGCAGCGCCCAGGTGTCGTCGACGACCGCCAGCTTGCAGGGGAGTTCGGGCAGCAGGCGGGCCTCCTCGCCGGCCGCCAGCTGCTCCCGTATCCGGGCCAGCCGGGCCGGACCTCCGCCGCCGCCGGTCTCGTAGACCGAGCGCACCCGCACCCCGCGGGCCAGTACGCTGCGCTCCAACTCGGCGTCCGGCAGGGCCACATGCGGGGAGCGGTCGAAGACCAGCAGCCGTCGGCGGGCGCCCTGCTGGAGCTGGCGCCAGCGCAGCGCGATCGCCTCCCGGCCGCTGACCACCTCCACCAGGTCGGTGGCGGTGGGCTGTTGGGCGCGGCGGTAGAGCCGCATCAGCTCGGCGATCCGGCCGCGGGTGCGCAGCAGCTCCTCCTCGCGGCGGAGCAGCAGCATCTCGACGGCGAGGTTGGGCGCGGTGGCGGCCCAGCGCCGGGCGCCGTCCTGCGCCGGGGCCGACACCGGAGCCGCCGCAGGGGCGGACGCCGACGCCGGAGCCGGGAGCTGTTCGGCGAGGCCGTGGGCGGCCAGGCTGCACAGCAGCTCCTCGGCCGCCCGGGGCGGGCAGCCGAGTTCGGCGGCGAGCTCGGCGGCGGTTCTGTCCGGGGCGCTGAGCAGTCTGAGATACGCCAACTGCTCGGAGGCGCCGAGGCCGAGGCCTTCGAGCAGCCCTGGGGCGGCCTGCGGGCGATGGGGGACGGGAGCGCGACTGCCCGTGAGCTCAGCTGCCATGGCGAAATTATGGCATGTTCTCGCCATTTCGACTTTCGGAACCTCCGCCGCCCTTGAGCGTCCGCCACCCCGACCCCACGATGAACCCCACTCGACGGGGGCCCCACGCCCCCCGTTCGCCCCCACAGCACAGGAGTTGGGAACATCATGCGGATACGCCCCTCGGCCGCGTCGGCGCTCCTCCTCGCCGCCGCGCTCGTGCCCTGCGCCGCCGGAACCGCCGGCGCGAGCGCCCTCGCGACCTCCGTCGCGACCTTCGGTCCGGCGACCACCGCCCACGGCTCCTCGGGCATCCACCCCGACGACAGCAACTGGGGCGGCTACGTCGCCCAGGGCAGCTTCAGCAGCATCTCCGGCTCCTGGACCGAACCCCAGGTGACCTGCAACTCCAGCAACGACCTCTTCGCGCCGTGGGTCGGCCTGGACGGCTACGGCTCCGGCAGTGTGGAGCAGACCGGCGTGCAGACCGACTGCTCCAGCGGCCGTCCGGTGCTCTCCGCCTGGTACGAGATGTACCCGGCCTCGCCGGTGTACTGGAACGACCCGGTCTCCGAGGGCGACAGCATGACCGCCTCGGTGGTGAGCGACGGCGGCGGGAACTACAGCCTCACGCTGACCGACAACACCCAGGGCTGGACCGAGAAGACCGACCAGTCCTACGCCGGCCAGAACGCCAGCGCCGAGGCCGTCATCGAGTCGCCCACTTCCTCCTACCCGAGCTTCGGCAGCCTCTCCTTCAGCGGCGTCACGGTGGACGGCCGGCCGTTCTCGGACGCCGGCCCGTCCGCCCTGGACAGCGGCGGTTACGTGCCCGGTCCGCTCTCCGGCGGCGACTTCACCATCAGCCCGGGCGGCGCCGCGGTGGGCGCCCACTCCGGTGGGGCAGGGCAGACCGCCCGCCAGAACATCCGCTACTGACCGACCTGGGTCCGCGATCCGCGATCCGCGATCCGCGATCCGCGATCCAGGGTCCGCAACGCGGCTCGCGGTCCACGGAGGAAGGGCCGGCAACCTGCCCCTCCCCGCAGTCATATGATCCGAATGTGATCCTCCGCCGCACCCACACCGCCGTACGCCGCCGGACCGAGCCTCCCGCGTCCTCCTCGCCCCCCGGCGGCGTACTCCTGGCGATGTGCCTCGGCCTGATGCTCTCCATGCTCAACTCCACGCTGGTCAACGTGACCATGCCGCAGATCGGCGCCCAGCTGCACGCCTCCGACTCCGGGCTGCAGTGGGTGGCCGACATCTACACCCTGGGTTACGCGAGCCTGCTGCTGCCCGGCGGCGCGCTCGGCAACCGGATCGGCCGGCGCCCGGCCTTCCTCGGCGGGGTCGCCGTCTTCCTCCTCGGCTCGCTGCTCTGCGCGCTCGCGCCCGACCTCCCCGTCCTGCTGGTCGCGCGGTTCGTGCAGGCCGCCGGGGTGGCCTCGATGCTGCCGCAGACCCTGGCCATCCTGGTCCACGAGTACGCCGAGCCGGCGGCCCGGGCCCGGGCGGTCGGCGTCTGGGCCGGAGTGGCCAGCCTCGGCCTGGCGGCCGGGCCGGTCATCGGCGGGGTGATCATCGCGGTCGCCGACTGGCGCACCGGGTTCGCCCTCACCTGCGTGGTCGCCGTGGTCGCGCTGCTGCTCGGCCGGCGCGCCATCCCGGCGGCCAGCCACGGCCGGCCCGCGGACGCCGGCCGGGTCGACCTGCTGGGCGCGGTGCTCGGCGTCCTCTGGCCGGCCGCGCTGGTCTACGCCCTGATCGAGGCGGGCGACATCGGCTGGACCGCCCCCGGGATCCTGGTCTGCTACGCCGTGGCCGCCCTCGGGCTGGTCGCCTTCGGCCTCTCCCAGCGCCGCCGTCCGTCCGCCGCCGCCACCGGTGCGCCGGACAGCGGTGCGCCGAACACCGGTGCACCGAAGCCCGGCGCGCCGACCACGCCGGCGAGTCCGCTGATGCCCCTTCAGCTCTGGCGGTCCCGCGGCTTCATCGCCGCCAACGCCGCCGGGTTCTGCTACTTCTTCACCTTCTTCGGCGTCCTCTTCTTCTACAGCCTCGACCTCCAGCGCGACCTCCACCTCTCCGCCCTCGCCACCGGCGCCCTCTTCCTGCCGATGACCCTCTGCATGGCGGGCCTCGCCCCCGTCGCCGGCCGGCTCGCCGCCAGGCTCGGCACCCGGACCGTCCTCGGCACCGGGCTCCTGGTCACCGCCCTCGGCTGCCTCGCGCTGGCCGCCCTCCCCGGCCACCCGGCGCTGCCCGACCTGGAATGGCGGATGGCCCTGCTCGGCGCCGGCGCCGGCCTGATGAGCTCGCCGATGAGCAACGCCGCCGTCTCCAGCGTCCCCACCGAACACTCCGGTACGGCGTCCGCCGTCCACAACACCTGCCGGCAGATCGGCAGCACCCTCGGGATCGCGCTGCTCGGAGTGCTGGTGCACGGCCCCGACTTCTCCGCCGGGCTGCCGAGCGCCATGCTCCTCTGCGCCGGGCTCCTGCTCGCCTGCGCGGTCACCGCGTTCACCCTGCTGGCGCGGCGTGCCCACTGACCGGCGCCCCCGTGGCGTTCGGTACCCTGGGCGGCAGCGACGGCGGAGGGGCTCGCCGAAACCGCGCCCTACGGTGCCAACGGTCCCTGCCTGAGACGTAACGCCCCGGACAGGTAGGGAGGGACGAGCGATGGGCGAACCGCGCCCCGCTGCCCGCAGGCAGCTGGACATCCTGGCGGTGATCGCACTCGGCGGCGGACTGGGCTCGATCGCCCGCTACGGGATCGCCCGGGCGCTGCCGACCGAAGCCGGCGGCTTCCCCTGGGCCACCTTCGTCGCCAACGTCGGCGGCTGCCTGCTGATAGGGCTGCTGATGGTGTACGTCCTGGAGGTCTGGGCTCCCTCCCGCTACCGCCGCCCCTTCCTCGGCGTCGGCTTCCTCGGCGGCTTCACCACCTTCTCCACCTATGTGGTGGAGACCCGCGGGCTCCTCGCCACCGGCCACTTCTCGATGGCCGACGCCTACGCGCTGAGCAGCCTGGTGGCCGGGCTGGCCGCGATCTGGACCGGTATGGTGCTGGGCCGGCTGGCCGGTCGCCTCCCGGTCCGCCGCGGCCCGCGCCGGCGGGAACCAGCGCCCTCCGCGCCGACCGTGCCCCCCGGCGGAGACGCCGGCCGCGGTGGTACCACCGGCAGCAGTTGTACCACCGGCAGCAGCCCGACGACCGACCACCCCCGCGCATCGGAAGGAACCCGCCGATGAGCCCGCGCCGAGAGCCGCTCCCCACCGGCCACGCCCTGCGCCTGACGGTCTACCTCAGCGAGCACGACCGCTACCACCGGCACCCGATGTACCACGAGATCGTCCGCCGGGCGCACGACGCCGGGCTGGCCGGCGCGGCCGTGCTGCGCGGGATCGAGGGCTTCGGCGGCAGCTCGCAGATCCACACCACCCGGCTGCTCGACCTCGCCGAGGACCTGCCGCTCGCGGTGATCATCGTGGACGAGGAGCAGCGGATCAGGGACTTCCTCCCGCAGGTCCGGGAGATCATGACGCGCGGGCTGATCACCCTCGACGACGTCGAGGTCGTGGCCCACCTCACCGGTGAGGAGGGCTGAACCGATGCCGGTCCTGCTGGTCTTCGTCGGCGGCGCGATAGGGGCTCCGCTGCGGTACCTCCTCGACAGGTTCGTGCAGTCCCGCCACGAGTCGGTCTTCCCGTTCGGCACCCTGGCGGTCAACCTGGTCGGCGCGGTGATCCTCGGCGGGCTGACCGCCGGAGCGGCCGAACACGGCCTCCCCGGCGATCTCAGCCTCCTCCTCGGCACCGGCGTGTGCGGTGGCCTCACCACCTTCAGCACCTTCGGCTACGAGACCGTCAGCCTGCTGGAGCAGGGCTCCCTGGCCGAGGCGGGACTGAACGCCCTCGGCAGTCTGGTGGCCGGCCTGGCCGCGGCGGCCGCCGCCTTCGCGATCGTCGCCGCGCTCTAGGCGGCGCGGTCAGCCGACCAGTTCCGGCTCCCGTCCGCCGCCGGTCGCGGCCGCGGCCCTGGCGACCGCGGCCTGCCGCTGCTCGAGTGTCGGCGCCTTGCACTTGAAGTGGACGACGAACACCGCGATAGCGCCCAACCCCGCTCCGAAGAGGAAGCCCTGCACCCAGTGGAAATGGGCGCTGCCGTACAGCGTGCCGGTCATCACCAGGGCGGCCAGGCCGCCGGCGAAGCTGCCGCCCAGCGCTTTCCAGGCGTACACCGAACCGTAGTTGACGGCGTTGTTGTTCTCCCCGTAGTAGTCCGCGACCGCGGCCGCGGTCATCGGGAAGCAGGCGCCGGAGAGACCGCCCGAAACGACCGCGCAGATCGCGAAGAACACCGCGAGGTGATTCAGTCCGGCCACCAGTGCCAGCAGCTGGAACACCACATTGAGGGCGTAGGCGCCGGTCATCGTCCGGCGGCGGCCGATGTACTCCGACACCCAGCCGTAGACCGGCCGGAAGAGCCCGTCCGCGAGCGAGAAGCCGGCCACGCCGCCGACCACCGCGGCTGCCCCGAGGTGCATGGACTCGCCGAACTCGAAGTAGTACGCCACCCCGAAGAGCGAGCAGCCGATGAAGAGCGAGTACTGGATGCCGAGCCACTTGGCCTGCGGTGTGGACCACATCTCCCGCAGTGTGTAGTGGTCGAAGGCCGGCGGGTTGCTGCGCAGGTCGCGGGCGGTCCGCTTGTCCTTGGCCCAGTTCACCGGGTCCACGTCGGCGGGCCACCAGTTCTTCGGCGGGTCCTTCATCAGCAGCCCGGCCAGGGCGATGCCGACGGTCATGATGACGCCCTGCACCAGGATGAAGTCCCGCACCGAGGCGGGGGAGAGGGTGCCCGCCCCGGCTCCGGTGCTGAACCCGCCGATGGCGAGGATGAAGGGGACCGAGCCATAGGCCCAGCCGCCGTTGACGAACCCGGTGCGCCAGCCCTTCTTCTCCGGATACCACTTGCCGACGATGTTGATGGCACTGGAGTACACCATCCCGGAGCCGATGCCACCGCAGACGGCATAACCGAGGTAGGCCTGCCAGATGCCGGTGGAGTACGCGGTGATGGCGTAGGCCACGATCCCGCAGACGACACCGCCGGCGATCACCGCGTACTTGACCGGCAGTATCCCCTTGTTGCGCAGGAAGCCGGTGCCGATCTGCACGAAGGACTCGCAGATCACGAAGCAGGAGAACAGCCAGAAGACGGGGGCGGGCCCCCAGTGGTGGGCGGCGGCCAGCGAACCGCTGAGCGCGCCCCAGGTGTATTCGACGAGCCCGGACAGGCACATCACCAGCCAGGCCGCCATGATGACCAGTGCCCGCGGGTACCCCAGCAGCTGCTTGGGGGTCTCGCCGACCCGGAAGACCCGGCCGGTGGGGCCGACGACCTCTCTGTAACCGGACGAGATGTCCGGGGGAGACGTGGATGACATCGAAGTTCTCCTCTCACTGCCTCTGCCGGGCGACGACCGCAGTCGGCCGCAGTGGACCGCAGCAGAGCGGCAGACCGGTGGTTGCGGGGGACGGGGACCGGCGCTCCGGCTCTGTGGACCGAGCGCCCGATTGCATACCGTATGAGGTAGTCGAAATTCTGTGACCGGGGTCACGGCCTGTCCAGCGAGGATGCGCCTTTCTTACCCAACGCCCGACCGAAGGCCCCCGTACGCGGCCTCTGGCTCCCCGAGCGGGCAGCCCATACAGTCCCCGCCATGACCGAAGACTCCTCTGACGACGCAAGACTCCGAAGCCTCGGCTATCAGCCCCAACTCAACCGCGTACTAGGACTGTTCGCGAACTTCTCGGTGGCCTTCACCTACCTCTCCCCGATGGTCGGGATCTACTCCCTCTTCGTCCTCGGCGTCGGCACCGGCGGGCCGGCCTACGTCTGGCTCACCTGGCTGCCGGTGGGCGGCATGCTGCTGGTCGCCCTCGTCTTCGGCGAGCTGGCCAGCCACTTCCCGGTCGCCGGGGCGCTCTACCAGTACGGCAAGTTCTCCGTAGGACCGCGCTACGGCTGGTTCGTCGGCTGGTTCTACGGCATCGCCCTGCTGGTGACGGTGGCCTCGGTGGACACCGGGGTGGTCGGCTACGTGGTCGCCCTGGGCCACAACTGGTTCGGCATCGACGCCGACCCGACCTCGCACGTGGTCATCCTGGTGGTCACCGTCGTCCTGCTGGCCGTCCAGACGCTGCTGAACGTGACGGGTGCTCAGGTGATGGGCCGGGTCGCCCAGTTCGGCGCGTACGTGGAGCTGCTGGGCACGGTGGGGATCGCGATCGTCCTCGCCGTCCACGGCTTCCACCACGGGCCCGGCTTCCTCTTCTCCACCCAGAACGTGCAGCATGCCGCGGGTAACCCGCTCGGCCTGGACTTCCACGGCAACTGGATCACCGGGGCCGCGCTGATCTCCGTCCTCGCGCCGGTGTACATCTTCTACGGCTTCGAGTCCGCCGGGGACATCTCCGAGGAGACCTCGGACGCCGGCCGGCAGGTGCCGCGTTCGATGCGGATGGCCCTGCTGGGCGGCGGGGTCGCCTCCTTCGTCCTGGTGGCGGCGCTGCTGATGGCCATGCCGGGCGGGGCGAACCCGGTGGGCGCGACGGTCAAGGGCGGGGGAGTGCCGTTCATCCTCGGCCAACTCCCCAGCTGGCTCCAGGACGTGCTGCTGCTGCTGATCGTCTTCGCCTTCTTCTCCTGCGGCACCTCGGTGCAGGGCGCCGGCAGCCGCCTGATGTTCTCCTACGCGCGGGACGGCGCGCTGCCCGGCTCGGCCTGGGTGGCACGGGTCCACCGCCGTTTCCGCACCCCCGTCAACGCCCTCCTCGCCGGCTCGGTGGTGACCGCGCTCTTCGTACTCCTCGAATTCGCCTCGCCCACCCATGACATCAAGCTCGGCTTCCTCACCTATCCCGCCCACACCAACGCCCTGGTCTCCCTGGTCTCCTTCGGCGTGAGCGGCATCTACCTCTCCTTCCTCCTCGCCGTCGTCGGCGCGATGGTCGCGCGGGCGCGCGGCTGGATCCCGGAGGGCAGGTTCCGCCTCGGCCGATGGGGCTGGCCGGTGACCGTCGTCGCCGCCGCGTATCTGGTCGCGATGCTGGTCAACGTCGTCGCCCCCACCGGCCTCACCAGCCCCCGCGGCTACTTCAACCTGGACTGGATCACCCTCCTGGTGATGGCCGCGGTCGCGCTCGTCGGCCTGGTCTGCTTCCTGCTGCGCCGGCCCGGGCGCGGCCCCGACGTCGCGGAGCCCGCCCGCGAGGCGGCGGCCACGCCGCAACGCTGAACCCGGTGGAGGGCGCAGGCCGGCGCCCTCCCCGCCTTCTCTGCGGCAACTGTGATGATTCTGTGCCCCTTTCGGGCCTCCTGGCCCCCGCGCGGATCGATACGCTGCCAGCGATCATGAGCGAAGGGATCGGGGGAGTCGTGCAGCGCATCGTTCTGCCGGCACTCGCAGCGGCGGCCGCGCTGCTGGCGGCCGGCTGCTCCGCAGGATCGGCCTCCGCCGCGCACAGCCGGCCCGCCGTCCAGGGGCCTCGCCCGGCGGGCCTCGTGGTGGCGGAGTCGGTCGGTCCGGTGCCGCTCGCGGCCCCGTGCGCGAAGGCCGGTCAGGCGCGGCACCAGGTGATGAGCGTGCTGTCGGACGTCAACGAGCGGGGCACCGTTCACGAGGCCGGGCCGCGGGTCAGGGGCTTCCTCCAGCAGCGGGGCTGGGCCTTCTCGCCGTGGGCGAAGTCCCGAATCTCGCCCGGGACCGAAACGACGACCGGGCACCGCGCCGGCTACACGGTGACGCTCCTCTACAAGTCCGTCCACGGAGACGTCGCCCTTATGGCCGCCCCGCCCTGGCTTACCGGAACACCGGTGTCCCAACTGTCCGTGGGCTCCGAGAAGACCCTGCCGAAAGGCTGAACGAAACGTGAGGAAAAGGACTTGAGGCGCAACGCCCTGGCGCTGCTCGGCGCGAGCGCACTGCTGTTGACGGCCGGTTGTGCGGGGGAGGGCGGCTCGAGCGCATCGGCGGCTGGTTCGAGCACCCCGTCCGCTTCCGGCGAAGCCGTCCTCTCCGCGACGACGGCGGCCGGTGCCGATGCGCAGGTGCACCAGCTGCTCACGGAGGTTCTCGGGGCGGTGCGGCCCAAGGTCGGGGACTTCCATCAGGGGGAGATGCTGTCGGCCGCGTCGACCGGACTGCCGAAGGGGCGGTGCGGCACCCCGGGACGGGTACAGCACGAAGTGAGCATCGCGATGATGAGTGCGGGGCCGCCGGGGTCGACACCGGACATCGGCCTCCGCGCCAGGAATTGGCTGGAGGCGCGGGGTTGGCGGTTCGGGGGTTGGCAGTCGGAAGGCAGCGTGAAGCTCGCGCGCGGACACCGCGCCGGCTACACGGTCACGGTGCTGGACACCGCCAGAGACGGCAGCGTTCAGCTGATGGGCGTCCCGCCCTGCCTGCCCGGGACCCCGATCGCCACGCCGTCGTTCTCTCCCGACCCGTCGGCGCAGTAGCCGGTGCGGTGACGGCGAGGGCCGCCTCCCGTGGGGAGGCGGCCCGGCGGCTGACGGGGAGCTGTCAGTCCTTGATCTCGCAGATCGGCGCGCCGGAGGTGAGGGAGGCGCCGATGGTGGCCTTGAGGTCGACGATGGTGCCGGACTTGTGGGCGTTGATGGGCTGTTCCATCTTCATCGCCTCCAGGACGATGATCAACTCGCCCTGGCTCACGCTCTGCCCGTCCTCGACGGCGACCTTGACGACGGTGCCCTGCATCGGGGAGGCCAGGGTGTCACCCGAGACCGCCGAGGCGGCCTTGCGCGAACCCCCCGCGCGCCGGCGGGACTTGGCCGCCGGGGCCGCCGCCCCGGCGCCGGCGCGCCGAAGCCGGCCGGCAGGGTGACCTCCACGCGCTTGCCGCCGACCTCCACCACCACCGTCTCGCGTCCGCTCGGCTCCTCCGCCTCCGCGCCCGCAGGAGGCTGGAAGGGCGGGATGGTGTTGTCGAACTCGGTCTCCATCCAGCGGGTGTGGACGGTGAAGGGCTGGGTGGAGCCGGTCAGTTCGGGGGCGAAGGCGGGGTCGACGACCACGGCGCGGTGGAAGGGCAGGGCGGTGGCCATCCCCTCGACCTGGAACTCGGCCAGGGCGCGGGCGGCGCGCTGGAGGGCCTGTCGGCGGGTGGCGCCGGTGACGATGAGCTTGGCCAGCAGGGAGTCCCAGGCCGGTCCGATCACGGAGCCGGCCTCCACTCCGGCGTCCAGGCGCACGCCGGGGCCGCTGGGCGGGTTCCAGGCGGTGACGGTGCCGGGGGCGGGCAGGAAGCCGCGGCCGGGGTCCTCGCCGTTGATGCGGAACTCGAAGGAGTGGCCGCGCAGCTGGGGGTCGTCGTAGCCCAGGGGTTCGCCGTCGGCGATGCGGAACATCTCCCGCACCAGGTCGATGCCGGCGACCTCCTCGGTGACCGGGTGTTCGACCTGGAGGCGGGTGTTGACCTCCAGGAAGGAGACGGTGCCGTCCTGGCCGATGAGGAACTCGCAGGTGCCGGCGCCGACGTAGCCGGCCTCCTTGAGGATGGCCTTGGAGGCGCGGTAGAGCTCGGTGGTCTGGGCCTGGGTCAGGAAGGGGGCGGGGGCCTCCTCGACGAGTTTTTGGTGGCGGCGCTGCAGGGAGCAGTCGCGGGTGGAGACGACCACGACGTTGCCGTGGGTGTCGGCCAGGCACTGGGTCTCCACGTGCCGGGGCTTGTCCAGGTAGCGCTCCACGAAGCACTCGCCGCGGCCGAAGGCGGCGATGGCCTCGCGCACCGCGGAGTCGAACAGTTCGGGGATCTCCTCCAGGGTGCGGGCCACCTTCAGGCCGCGCCCGCCGCCGCCGAACGCGGCCTTGATGGCGATGGGCAGGCCGTGTTCGCGGGCGAAGGCGACCACCTCCTGCGCGTCCGCGACCGGGTCGGGGGTGCCGGCGACCAGGGGCGCGCCGGCGCGCTGGGCGATGTGCCGGGCGGCGACCTTGTCGCCCAGGTCGCGGATGGCCGAGGGCGGGGGGCCGATCCAGGTCAGGCCCGCGTCCAGGACCCGCTGGGCGAACTCGGCGTTCTCCGACAGGAAGCCGTAGCCGGGGTGGACGGCGTCCGCGCCCGACTCGGCGGCCGCGGCCAGGACCTTGTCCATGTCCAGGTAGCTGGTGGCGGGGGTGTCGCCGCCCAGCGCGTAGGCCTCGTCGGCGGCCCGGACGTGTACCGCGTCCCGGTCCGGCTCGGCATACACCGCCACGGAGGCGATCCCGGCATCCCGGCACGCCCTCGCGACCCGGACCGCGATCTCCCCGCGGTTGGCGATCAGCACCTTGTTCAACGTCTGCTCCTGCGTAATGGCTTGAGGGGGTGACGGGTCGTCAGCGGGGAGGGGTCACAGCGGAATGTTGCCGTGCTTCTTCGGCGGCAGCGACTCCCGCTTGTTGCGGAGTGCGCGCAGCGCCTTGACCACGTGCTGCCGGGTCCGCGAGGGCTCGATCACGGCGTCGATGTAGCCGCGCTCGGCGGCCTCGTACGGGTTGAGGAGGGCGTCCTCGTACTCCGTGATCAGCCGGGCGCGCTCGGCCTCGACGTCGCCGCCCGACTCGGCGGCCTCCGCCAGCGTCCGCCGGTGGAGGATGTTGACCGCGCCCTGCGCGCCCATCACCGCGATCTGCGCGGTCGGCCAGGCCAGGTTGATGTCCGCGCCGAGGTGCTTGGAGCCCATGACGTCGTACGCCCCGCCGAAGGCCTTGCGGGTGATCAGGGTGACCAGCGGGACGGTGGCCTCGGCGTAGGCGAAGATCAGCTTGGCGCCGCGCCGGATGATCCCCTCCCACTCCTGCTCCGTGCCCGGCAGGAAGCCCGGCACGTCTACCAGCGTCAGCACCGGCACGTTGAAGGCGTCGCAGCTGCGCACGAAGCGCGCGGCCTTCTCGCTGGCGTGGATGTCCAGGCAGCCGGCGAACTGCATCGGCTGGTTGGCGACGATGCCGACCGGCCGGCCCTCGACCCGGCCGAAGCCGGTGACGATGTTCGGCGCGTACAGCTCCTGGGTCTCCAGGAACTCGCCCTCGTCCAGGATGTGCTCGATCACGGTGTGGATGTCGTACGGCTGGTTGGCCGAGTCCGGGACGAGGGCGTCCAGCTCCTCGTCCTGCTCGCTGACCGCGAGGTCGGCCTCGGCGCCGGGCTCGACAGGCGGCTCCTCGAGGTTGTTGGAGGGCAGGTAGGAGAGGAGCGCCTTGACGTACTCGATGGCGTCCTTCTCGTCGCCCGACATGTGGTGGGCCACGCCGGAGCGGGAGTTGTGCGCCCGGGCGCCGCCCAGCTCCTCGAAGCCGACGTCCTCGCCGGTGACGGTCTTGATGACGTCGGGCCCCGTGATGAACATGTGGCTGGTCTGGTCGACCATCACGGTGAAGTCGGTGATGGCGGGGGAGTAGACCGCGCCGCCCGCGCACGGGCCCATGATCAGCGAGATCTGCGGGATGACGCCGCTGGCCAGGGTGTTGCGGCGGAAGATCTCGCCGTACAGGCCGAGCGCCGAGACGCCCTCCTGGATCCGGGCGCCGCCGGAGTCGTTGATGCCGATCATCGGGCAGCCGGTCTTCAGCGCGAAGTCCATCACCTTGACGATCTTCTGGCCGTAGACCTCGCCGAGCGCCCCGCCGAAGACGGTGAAGTCCTGCGAGAAGACGGCGACCGGGCGGCCCTCCACCGTGCCGTGCCCGGTGACCACGCCGTCGCCGTACGGGCGGGTGGCGTCCAGGCCGAAGTTGGTGGAGCGGTGCCGGGCGAACTCGTCGAACTCCACGAACGAGTCCTCGTCGAGCAGCAGCTCGATCCGCTCGCGGGCGGTCATCTTGCCCTTGGCGTGCTGCTTCTCCACGGCGCGCGCGGAACCGGCGTGCTTGGCCTCGTCGATCCGCCGCCGCAGGTCGGCGATCTTGCCGGCGGTGGTGTGGACGTCTGCGGTCGTAGAGGTCGGGGTCTCCCCGCTCATGGCTTGTGTGTCCGTCCTTGCTGGGGGGTCATCGGGCAAGTGGCTGGTGGCGTCGGGTGGTTGAGGGTCGGTCAGAACGGGTCGACCGGGACGTGGGTGCCCCAGACGTCGCGCAGCGCGTGGGCGACCTCGCCGCCGGTGGCGCGCAGCCGCAGGGCCTCCCGCATCGGCGGCAGGACGTTGGACTCGGCGCCCGTGCCCTCGGCGGCCCGGCGCAGCTCGTCCAGCGCCCGCCGCACGGCCTCCCCGTCCCGCTCGGCGCGCAGCCGCTCCAGGCGCCGGCACTGGTCGATCTCGATCTGCGGGTCGACGCGGAGCGGGGTGTAGGGCTCCTCCTCGTCGAGGGTGAACCTGTTCATCCCGACCACGGTGCGGCTGCCGTCGTCGATCTCCATCGCGGTCCTGTACGCGGAGCGCTCGATCTCGGACTTCTGGAAGCCCTGCTCGATGGCGTGCACCGCGCCGCCGCGATCCTCCACCGCCTGGATCAGCTCGGTGGCCGCCTGCTCGATCTCGTCCGTCATCGCCTCGACCACGTACGAGCCGGCGAACGGGTCGACGGTCTTGGTGACGTCCGTCTCGTAGGCGATCACCTGCTGGGTGCGCAGGGCGAGCCGGGCGGCCTTCTGCGTGGGCAGGGCGATGGCCTCGTCGAAGGAGTTGGTGTGGAGGGACTGGGTGCCGCCGAGCACCGCGCCGAGGCCCTGGAGGGCGACCCGTACCAGGTTGACCTCGGGCTGCTGGGCGGTCAGCTGCACGCCCGCGGTCTGCGTGTGGAACCGCAGCATCTGCGACTTCGGGTTCTTCGCCCCGAACTCCTCCCGCATGATCCGGGCCCAGATCCGGCGCGCGGCACGGAACTTGGCCACCTCCTCCAGGAGGGTGGTGCGGGCCACGAAGAAGAAGGACAGCCGCGGCGCGAAGTCGTCCACGTCGAGACCGGCGGCGATCGCCGCGCGGACGTACTCCTTGGCGTTGGCCAGGGTGAAGGCGATCTCCTGGACGGGCGTCGCCCCGGCCTCGGCCATGTGGTAGCCGGAGATCGAGATGGTGTTCCAGCGCGGCAGGTCGCGGTGGCAGTACGCGAAGATGTCGCTGATCAGGCGGAGCGACTGCTGCGGCGGGTAGATGTAGGTGCCGCGGGCGATGTACTCCTTCAGCACGTCGTTCTGGATCGTGCCGGTGAGCTGCTTGCCGGAGACCCCCTGCTCCTCGGCGACCAGCTGGTACATCAGCAGCAGGGTGGCCGCCGGGGCGTTGATCGTCATCGACGTGGACACCTTGTCCAGCGGCAGGTCGTCGAAGAGCACCCGCATGTCGTCGATGGAGTCGATGGCCACGCCGACCTTGCCGACCTCGCCGTGGGCGATCGCCTCGTCCGAGTCGTAGCCCATCTGGGTGGGCAGGTCGAAGGCGACGGAGAGGCCGCCGGTGCCGGCGGCGACCAGTTCGTGGTACCGCTCGTTGGACTCCTTCGCGGTGCCGAAGCCCGCGTACTGGCGCATCGTCCAGGGGCGGCCGGTGTACATGCTGGGGTACACGCCGCGGGTGTACGGATAGCTGCCGGGCGCCCCCAGCTTCTCCGCCGGATCGAACCCGCTCAGATCGGCCGCGTCGTAGACCGCCTTGATCGGCAGGCCCGACTCGGATGCGGCGGAGCGCGGGTCTGAGGAACTGGGGCCTGCGGAGCCCATCGGCTACTCCTTGACTGGAACTGGATTCCACAAGGACGGTACTCAGTTCCATACTGAGAGGCAAGGGTCGCCGGCGCGACCCGGCACGTGATCAGCGCTACATGGCGCCTCCCCGGCGCCCGGACCGAGACCACGAAACGGACGGTGTGCAGGATGGCCAGCTCGCAGGGGTCCCCCGCCATGTCGGTACGGGAACGACTCGCCGACGCCGCCCTCACGCTGTTCGACGAGCAGGGCTACGAGCGGACGACGGTCGACGAGATCGCCGAGCGGGCGGGGGTCGGACGGACCACCTTCTTCCGGCACTACCGCTCCAAGGAGGACGTGATCTTCCCCGAGCATGCCCGACTGCTCGAGGCGATCCGGGACCGACTCGCCACGTCGAGCCATGCGACCGCGCTGATCGCGGTCTCCGAGGCGGTGCGGCTGGTGCTGCTGCACTACCTGGAGGAGGGGGAGCTGGCCCGCCGGCGGTACAAGCTGACCAGCAGGGTCGCGGTGCTGCGGGACCGGGAGATCGCCAGCCAGGCGCAGTACCAGCGGCTGTTCCGGGAGTTCATCTCGCAGTGGATGCGCGGCGAGGCGGGGACGGGCGAGTCCGAGTCGATGATCTCGCTGCGGGCCGAGCTGATGGCGGGCGCGGTGGTCTCCGCCCACAACCATGTGCTGCGGCGCTGGCTGCGTGGCGAGTGCGAGGACCCGACGGCGGAGGTGGACGAGGCGATGAGCGAGGTCGTCGCGCTGTTCTCGCCGCGAGAGGGGGCTGCCGGGGGCGGTGCGACGGTCGTCGCCTTCCGCTCGGGCGAGGACCTCGACACCCTCATCCCCGAACTGCGCAAGCTGCTGTCGGACGGCCGCTGAACCCGAGCTCCGACACACCCGTCCGGGTGAGGGAACGCCGGTTCCCCGCCCCTCGGGCCTAGCGTGGGCGGTCGGTCTGTCGGCGTGGGAACGCGGTGGTGGCGCATGCTCAGGTTCGGTTCCGGAGGGCGCGCGGTCCTCGCCGCCGCCCTGCTGCTCGCGGGGACGGCGGCCGTACCCCCGACCGCCGCGCAGGCCGCGCACGCCGCGTACCCACTCGCCGCGCCCGCCGCGCCCGCGCCCCGCGGCGGCGCCCCGGAGGCGCTCGTCGCCACCGCCTACCGCCCCGCCGACCACACCGAGATGCCCTTCGTCGGCAACGGCTACCTGGGCCTCCGGCTCCCCGCCTCCGGCGCCGGATACGAAGGCGGCGGCGTCCTCGGCCGGTCCGGCTGGCCGCTGAAGAACGACCGCTACACCACCGCGCTGGTGGCCGGCGTCTACGAGCGGGCCAAGCTCCGGATCGCGAACGGCACCAGCGGCGCCACCGGCCCCAACGACTACATCTCCGCGCTGCCCACCTGGTCCGGGATGAGCCTGGGGGTGGGCCGGGCCGTCCTCGACCCGGGGGTGTCGCCCTCCAGGATCAGCCACTACCGCCAGCGGCTGGACATCCGGCGCGCCACCGTCACCACCTCGTACCTCTGGACCCCGGCCCCCGGCCGCGCCACCCGGGTGACCTACCAGGTGCTCGCCAACCGCGAGCGGATGCACCTCGGGCAGGTGCGGGTGGAGATCACCCCGGCCTGGAGCGGCGACCTCTCCCTCACCGGCCTGCTGGACGGCCGCGGCGCCGAGCGGATCACCCCCGTCTCGCGCTCGGCCGACCCGGCCGCCGGCACCGCCGGCGTCCGCCTCCGCACCCCCGGCCGGGGCACCGTGGCCGCGGAGTCCGAACGGCTGGTGCCGGGCCCCGGCACCACCGTCCGCCGCGCTACGGCGGTCGAACCGCGTGGCGCGCTCGGCACCGCGGGCGTGCGGTGGACCATCCCGGTCACCGCCGGCCGCCACTACACCGTGGACAAGTACGTCGGGATCTCCTCCTCCAACGACCCCGGCGCCCCTTTCCCGGCCTCTCGAACGGACGCGAGCGGGGGAGACCCCGCCGCCGTCGCCGCGGACACCGCCGCCCGCGCCGCCGCCACCGGCTGGCGGCGCCTCCTCCGCGAGCACACCCGCGCCTGGGCCGCCCTCTGGGCCCCGCACCTCACCGTCGGCGACCGTTCCGCGCAGACCGCCGCCGACACGTCCTTCTACCTCCTCTACTCCAGCCTCCGGGCCGGTGTGGACTTCAGCATTCCGCCGACCGGCCTCTCCAGCGACGGCTACGCGGGCGCGATCTTCTGGGACGCGGACACCTGGATGTTCCCGGCCCTCCTCGCCCTCCACCCCGAACTCGCCCGCCCCATCGTGCAGTTCCGCTACGACACCCGGCGCGCCGCCGAGGCGGACGCGGCCGGCGCCGGCTACCGAGGCGGCGCCTGGCCGTGGGACGACGGGCCGTCCGGCCGCTGCGGCGGCCTCGCCCCCTGCCGCGGCTACGAGGACCATCTGCAGAGCGACATCGCCCTCGCCCAGTGGCAGTACTACCAGGCCACCGGCGACCTGGCCTGGCTGCGCCGGTACGGCTACCCGGTGCTGGCGGACGTCGCCCGGTTCTGGGCCAGCCGGGTCCGCCTCGGCGGGGACGGCGAGTACCACATCGACCATGTGACCGGCCCCGACGAGTACACCGCCGGGGTCGACGACGAGGCGGCGACCAACGGCGGGGCGGTGGTCGCGCTGCGCGACGCGGTCCAGGCCGCCCAGCGGATCGGCGCGGTCCCCGACCCGGCCTGGTCCCGGATCGCCGACCGGATCCGGGTCGCCGCCGACCCGGCCGGCAGCCACCCGGAGTACGCCGGCTACCGGAACCAGAAGCTCAAGCAGGCCGACACGGTCCTGCTGACCTACCCCTTCCAGTACGTCGCCGACCCCCGCTCGGCCGCCGCCGACCTCCACCGCTACCTGCCCCTGACGGACACCGGCGGCCCGGCCATGACCGCCTCCGTGGAGGCCGTCATCGCCGCCCAGGTGCGCCCGCCCGGCTGCCTGGACCACAGCCTCTTCGAGAACTCCTACCGGCCCTTCCTCCGCGGCTCCTTCCGGCAGTTCAACGAGACCCAGTACCTCACCCCCTCCGGTGGCCAGGACGACCCGGCCTTCGCCTTCGCCACCGGGGCCGGCGGCTTCCTGCAGACCTTCGTCTACGGGTTCGCCGGACTCCGCTGGGACGCGGACGCGCTGCGCCTCGACCCCACGCTGCCGCCGCAGCTGTCCCGGGGGATCACCGTCCACGGCCTGAGCTACCAGGGCCGGCGGATCACCGTGGCGATCGGTCCGCGCACCACCCGGGTGCGGCTGGACTCCGGAGCGCCGGTCGAGGTCAGGACCCCGGCCGGCTCCCGGCTCCTGGTCGGCACCCTCGAACTCCCCACCGCACGACCGGACCTGACGCCGACCGCCGACCTCGCCCGGTGCCGCCCGGCGACCGCGAGCTCCGCGGGCGCGGTCGCTCCCGCCGAGGCTGCGGTCGACGGCGACACCGCCACCCCGTGGACCGCCACCGGCGCCCGCTCGCGTTTCACGGTGGAGCTGAGCGCGCCCGGTCGAAGCCCGGTGGGCACCCGCGACGCCCGGGTGCGGTGGGGCGCCGGCCGCCCGGCCCGCTACACCGTCCAGGCCGAGACCGCTCCCGGCCGCTGGACCACCCTCGCCTCCGGTGCCGTGCCCGGGCGGAGCGACCTCAGCGTCTCCTGGCGGCCGACCCGGACGCCGGCCCTCCGCCTGCTGCTGAGCGGCGGCCGTCCGGCCTCGATCGAGGAACTGACCGTCGACTGAGACCGCCCGCCGCCGCAGCCGCTACGGGCGCTGCCAGACCCGCACCCAGTCGACCCGGAAGTCGGCGGGCGCCGAGGCCTGGCCGCCCTCCGCGCCCACCGCGTTGTTGAGGATGACGTAGTTGGGGGAGGACGGGCGGTAGGAGTGGCTGCCGACGTTCACGCCGTCGTAGTAGAAGGTGACCTCGCCGGGCTCCCAGTCGGCCGCGAAGGTGTGCCAGCCGGTGTACGCCGAGGCCGGCGGGTAGGCGCCGGGGGCGTTCGCCTCGGCCCCGTGCGAGCCCGAGACCAGGTGCCAACTGGCCTTGCCGGACAGGCACTCGTAGACGTCGATCTCGCCGTCCTTCGGCCAGTTCCGGCCGTCCGTCCAGATCGCCGGCCAGTTGGTGCACTGCCCGCTGCCCGGCGGCACATACGCCCGCACCTCGACCACCCCGTGGGTGAACTGGAAGCCCCGCCCGGCCCCCAGCACCTCCGGGTCGGTGGTGACGATCCCCGAGGTGTACGGGCGGGTGGTGCCGCCGCAGTCGCTGTCCCGCTGGACGACGGTGAGGTGCAACTCCCCGCCCGAGACCGCCGCCTGCGAGGAGTCGTAGCACTCCAGCTCGCTGCCGTTGACCGGCTGGCTGACGCCGGAGACCCGGCCCCAGGCGGAGGTCCACTTGGAGGTGTCCAGCCGGCCGGTGTCGAACTCGTCGTCGAAGGCCAGCTTCCACCTCCCGCCGAGCCCGGCCGGTCCCGCGACGTTCAGATGGGTGGTGGTGGGCGGGGGCGGCGGAGCGGCGGTTCCCCCGCCGCCGTCGCCGCCGGTACGGCCGGCCGACAGCAGCAGCGTCAGGGCCACCGCGGCCGCCACCGCGCAGACCGCGACGGCCACCGCCGCGCCCGCCCTCGACCTCAGGCGGAACCCCGTGCTCATCGGACCCCTCCCGGGACCTCGCCGACCTCCATGGTCCTCTCCCCCCATCGGCCGATCCGGCCAACCTGACCCGGCGTCATCACCGCATCACAGCCAGTCCTCTGAAGCTGCGTTAGATTCTCACCCGAGGGGACCGTCCACACCACCGCCATGCGGGGGAGGGAGTGCACCATGCCCGAGGTCGAACTCACGCCGGGTACCGTCGAATACCAGGACACCGGTGGCGACGGGCCGGTCCTGGTCCTGCTGCACGGACTCTTCATGGACGGCACGGTCTGGCGGAAGGTGGTGGCCGAACTCCGCGGGGAGTACCGCTGCATCCTGCCCACCCTGCCGCTCGGCGCGCACCGCCGGCCGATGAGGCCGGACGCCGACCTGTCGATGCCCGGACTCGCCCGGCTGATCGGCGAGTTCCTGGAGCGCCTCGACCTGCGCGACGTCACCCTGGTCTTCAACGACTGGAACGGGGCGCCCGCGATGGCCGAGCAGGGGCTGCTGGACCGGGTGGCCCGGCTCGGCCTGGTCGCCTGCGAGGCCTTCGACAACTACCCGCCGGGCGTCCCCGGGCGGATCGTGGACGTGGTGAGCCGGGTGCCGCGCGGGCTCGGACTGGCCGGAGCGCTGTGGCTGTTCGCCTCGGTGCCGGCGGTCCGGCGGGCGCCCGGCGGCTTCGGCTGGCTCTCCAAGCGGCCGGTGCCGCGCGAGGTCGCGGACGGCTGGTTCCACTCCGGTTCGCGCGGTGCGCAGGCCGGGCTGATCCGCCGCGACCTCCTCAAGTACACCCGGTCGGTGCCGTCCCACCGGGAACTGCTGAGCTGGACCGGCAGGCTCGCCGACTTCCCGGGCCGGGTGCTGGTCGTCTGGGCCGAGGAGGACCGGATGATGCCGCACGAGCACGGGCCCCGGCTGGCCGCCCTCTGCAAGGACGCCCGCCTGGTCTGGGTCTCCGACAGCTACACCCTGGTCCCCGAGGACCGTCCGGATGCCCTGGTGACCGCCCTCCGCGAGTTCGTCCCGCGCCCCGGCACCGGGGAGTCGGCCGCCGACGAGCGGGCGGCCGCGCCGGAAACCGACTGATCCGCCCGCGCGGGGCCTGTACGCCCGGGCGGGGCTGGTGTTCCGTTGGGGGATGGCTGACTCCGACTCCGCCCGCGACGACGCGGCGGCACCGTTGGCACCGTTTCCTTCCACGGCGAGCGAGGCATTCCTGGACGCGCTGGCGGCGGCCGGCGTCGAGTACGTCTTCGCCAATCTGGGCAGCGATCACCCCGGGCTGATCGAGGCCTACGCCAGGGCCGGCGCCACCGGCGACGCCGACCGTCTGCCCCGGCTGGTGGTCTGCCCGCACGAGAGCGTCGCGCTCTCCGCCGCCCAGGGGCACGCCCAGGTCAGCGGCCGGCCGCAGGCCGTGGTGGTGCACGTGGAGTGCGGGACCCAGAACCTCGGCGGGATGCTCCACAACGCCGCACGGGGACGGGTCCCCGTGCTGATCTACGCGGGCGCCTCGCCGTACACCCAGCACGGCGAACTGCCGGGCAGCCGCAACGAGTTCATCCACTGGCTGCAGGACGTCCGGGACCAGCGCGGGATCGTCCGCGGCTACGTGAAGTACGACAACGAGTTCCGCACCGGGCGGCAGGTGGCCCAACTGACCCACCGGGCGCTGCAGATCGCCCGCAGCGAGCCGGCCGGCCCGGTCTACCTGACGGGCCCGCGCGAGGTGATGGAGGAACCGGTCCCCGGCGGCGGGGCCGTGGTCCCGGTCGATCCGGCGCACTTCACCCCGGTCGCCCCGGCCGCCCTGGACGGGGCCACCGCCGACCGGATCGCCCAGGCGCTGGCCGGCGCCGAGCACCCGCTGATCGTCACCGGCAACGCCGGCCGCGACCCGGCGGCGGTGCCCGAACTGGTGCGGCTGGCCGAGTCGGCGGCGATCCGGGTGCTGGAATCCGTCCCGGCCTACCTCAACTTCCCCGCGAGCCATCCGCTGCACGCCGGCTACCAGTGGAACCAGCCCCGGCGGCATCCGGCGCTGGCCGAGGCGGACGTGGTGCTGGTGCTCGGCAGCGATGTGCCCTGGATCCCGACGGTGAACCGGCCGGGGCCCCGGGCCCGGATCCTCGTCGTCGACCCCGACCCGCTCAAGGAGCAGACGCCGCTCTGGCACCTCCCCGCCGAGCTCTACGCCCGCGCCCACCTCGGGACGGCGATCCGCCAGCTGGCCGACCGCACCGAGCGGCTGCCGGCCCGCCGGACCGCTCTGCGGCTGGACGCGGCCCGGGCCGCCCACGCCGCCCGCACCGCCGAGCTGGCCGGCCGCGAGCGGCCGGACGCCGACGGCCGGATCACCCCCGAGCTGACCGCCGCCGCCCTCCGCGAGGAGCTGGCCCGGCGCGGCGGCGACACCCTGGTCCTCTCCGAGGCCGTCTCCCACTACCACGTGGTCAGCGAGCACCTGCGGATCGACCGCCCCGGCGGCTATCTGGCGTCCGGCGGCAGCTCGCTCGGCTGGTACGCGGGCGCGGCGATCGGCGCCAAGCTCGCCGACCCGGCGCGGAGGGTGGTCGCGGTGGTCGGCGACGGCTCGTACCTCTTCGGCGTGCCCGCCTCCGCGCAGTGGACCGCGCGCCGCTACGGCACCCCGCACCTGGTCGTCGTCCTCGACAACCAGGGGTGGCAGGCGCCCAGGCTGTCCACCCTCGCTCTGCACCCCGACGGCCACGCCGCCCGCAGCGGCGCCTTCCCCGTCGGCTTCGGCCCGGAGGAGGCCGACCTGCCGGGCGTCGCGGCGGCGGCCGGGGGAGCCTGGGGGCGCACCGTCACCAAGCCGGACGAGCTGCCGGAGGCCGTCCGCGAGGCGCTGGACGCAGTGGACGGGGGCCGGAGCGCGGTGCTCTCCGTGCACATCCCGGAGGCGGTGCCGGACCGTCCGATGTGACGGGGCGTCACCCGGGTGCGGTAGCGGCACACCCCGGGCGGCCCATCCGGCATGCGGGGCCCCGGTGCGCCCCGCAGGCTGGGCACCATGGCGAATACTCAGATTCCGTGGCGGGAGTTCCAGGCGGACACCCGGATGCTCACCATCGGGGCCGCGGTCGCCGGCGCCGGTGGGCTGATCTGGGCGGCCGGCACCGCCCTCTTCCTGGTCAGCGTGGCCCGCGCGGGCCGCGACTGGGTCGGCCGCTGGGACGTCCCCCCGTCCGAGATGGCCAACCGCAGGCTCCGCCAGGCCCAGCTCGCCGCCCAGGCCGGCCGGGACGCCTGGCGCGCGCAGGGCGCCTAGGGCGCCTTGGCGCGGGCAGGACGCCTGGGACGCGGGGGGGAGGAGCCCCGGCGGGGTCCCCCAGACGCCGCCGCAGCGCACTCCCCAGCTCTTCGCCTACACTCCCTCCGGTTGTCCTGATGCGCCGTTGCGGCCGTCAGGGTGGCGGGACCTGTCGACGGGCGACAACCAGGGGTTGTGGATGGATCTGGACCTCAGCGCCGTGCGGGCGTTCCTCGCCGTGGTGGACGAGGGGCAGTTCACCGACGCGGCCGGGCTGCTCGGGATGACCCAGCAGGCGGTCTCCAAGCGGATCGCCAAGCTGGAGACCGACCTCGGCGTCCAGCTGCTCAGCCGCTCCCGGACCGGCGCCCGGCCGACCGAGGACGGGGGCGCCTTCCTGCCCAGCGCCCGGGCGCTGATCGCCCTCGCCGACCAGGCCGCCGCGATGCTGCGGGGCCGGCGGCGGCCGCTGCGGGTGGACGTCCTGGCGCGTGACGCCCAACCCGTCGACCTCGTGCGCGCCTTCTACGAGTCGGGCGGCGCGGACGGCGGTTCCGGCGACGGCGACGCAGACGCAGACGTGGATGTCGATGTCGATGTCGACATGGTGATCTCGCGGGGGAACCACCCCGCGGCCACCGCCCTGGCGGAGGGCTCCGTGGACGCGGCCTTCGGGCGGGCCGCCTGGACCCGCGGCCCCGGGATCAGGGCCGTCCCCGCCGCGCTGGAGCCGATTCCGATCTTCGTCGGCCGCAGGCATCCGCTGGCGCGGCGCCGGCGGGTGCGTCCGGCGGACCTGGCGGGGCTCACCGCGTGGATGCCGGGCAACAACCGGGACAGCGAGTGGGCGGAGTACTACCGCTATCTGAGCGCCGAGTTCGCCGTCGAGATCGACAGCTCGGGCCCGGTCTTCGGCGCCGAGCACATGCTGGAGACGATCGCCGCAGCGCCGGACCGGCTGATGTTCGCGGCGCAGCGGCAGTTCGGCGGCCACCCGGGCGTGGTGCAGATCCCCGTGGTCGATCCCACCCCGGTCTATCCGTGGTCGCTGCTGTGGCACGAGGCCAACCGGCACCCGCTGCTGCCGCGGTTCATCGACCACGTGCGGGGCGTGGGGGGCGGGCGCCCGGCACCCGCCCCCCGGGTGACCGTCGGGCCGGATCTGTGGCTGCCGGACCCCGACCGCGAGTTCTTCCCGGCGGGGGCGGCGGCCGGCGCCGACTCCTGAGTCGTCAGGCGGACGGGCGGCGGCCGGGGCCCGGAGCCCCCGCGAAGGCCTGGGCGACGCCGAGCCAGGCGATCGCGGCCTCGCCGTGCGCGGTGAGGTCCAGGTCGTCCGGGTGGCGCCGCCGGGTGGCCAGCAGGCAGAGGTCGAGGGCGGGTCCGGTGACCACGTTCTCCGCATCGGCGGGGCCGAAGTGCCACGACTCGCCGCCGGGAGCCGTGAGTGCGAAGCGGACGGGGACGGCCGGCGGGGTCTGCCGGTGGACCTGGAAGGACCAGCCGACGGTGGCGTGGGCGAGATGGGCGATATGCCGCAGCCGCGCGGTCGGGGTGCGGACCGCCCCCAGCGCGTCCGCCACGTCCTGGCCGTGCGCCCAGGTCTCCATCAGCCGGGAGGTGACCATGGAGGCGGGCTTCATCGGCGGGCCGAACCACGGCAGCTTCCGGTCCGCGGGCGCGGCGGACAGCGCCGCCGCCGCGCCGTCCCGGGCCTCCCGCCACTCGGCGAGCAGCCGCTCCGGCGGCTGTGCCGCGCCCTCGTCGGCGCCGATGTCGGTGGCCTCCCGGCCGGCCGCCTCGGCCGCCGTGAGCGCCTCGCGCAGGGGGGCGTGGAACCGCTCGGGATCGTCGGCGCAGTCGGCGGAGAGCACGGCCCACCGGTCGGTCCAGGCGAGATGGGCGATCTGGTGGGCGACCGTCCAGCCCTCGGCCGGGGTCGGGGTCGCCCAGGCCTCCGCGGGCAGCCCCGCGACCAGGGCGTCCAGCTCGGCGTTCTCCGCCCGGAGGTCCGCCAGCAGTGCGTGGAGGACGGCCGTTCGGCGGTCCTCGCGGTCGGGGGTGGTGGTCATGGCGTCGGGCCTTCCTGGGGGGCCGGGATCCGGTCCACCGTCTCATGGCGACCCTCCCGGGCGACGGAGACCACCGGCACGGTCTCGCCGTCCGCCACCGCCTCGAAGGAGACGGTCAGCGGCAGCCCCGCGGAGAGGTCCGCCGCCGGCTCCGCCACGCCGGTGAGCCGCAGCCGCAGCCACGGCCCCTCGGCCAGTTCGACCAGCGCGGCCACGGTCAGCGGACGCCCCTCGCGGTCATGTGGCACCGCCCAACTCACCAGCGTGGCGGCGCCCGAGGCGGGCGCGGGCGTGAACTCCGTCGCCGCGCAGTCCGGGCACTGCCGGGCCTGCGGCGCGGAGATCCGCCCGCAGCCGGTGCAGCGGCGCAGCAGCAGTTCGCCGCGGGCGGTGCCGTCGAAGAACTCGGCGGAGGCCGCGTCCCGGGCGATCGGCATGGTGGGCACGAGGCCCTCCTCTCCGGTGGGTTGACGAATCCAGTGGGTCGACGAGTCAGTTGGGTTGACGGAGCGTCAGGAACCGGCGTGCGGGCTGAGCAGCAGCGTGGAGTGGTGGTCCAGCACCCCGCCGTTGCCGCTGACCAGCACCAGGTCGTTGCGCGGCGCCTGGCGTTCGCCGCCCTGCCCGCGGGCCTGGATCACCGCCTCGGAGAGCGGGGTCATCCCCCACATGTAGTACGAGGAGAGCTGCCCGCCACCGGTGTTGAAGGCGGTCCGGCCGCCGCCGGGGCCCAGCGCGCCGCTCTCCGCGAAGGCACCGCCCTCGCCCTTGGCGCAGAAGCCGTAGTCCTCGACGCTCAGCAGGGCGGTGAAGGTGTAGCAGTCGTAGAGCTCCGCGACGTCCACGTCCTCGATCGACGCGCCCGCCATCGCCAGCGCGGCCGGGCCGGACCGGGCGGCGCCGGAGACCAGTCCGAAGGCGCTGTCCCCCGCGTCCGGGTAGCCGGGGTGGGCCTGAGCGAACCCCTTTACGTGGACGGGGGGTTGGGCCAGGTCGCGGGCGCGCTCGGCGGTGGTGACGACCACCGCGATCCCGCCGTTGCTGACCAGGCAGCAGTCCAGCAGGTGCAGCGGGTCGGCGATCATCCGGGAGGCCTGGTGGTCGGCGAGGGTGATCGGGGTGCGCAGCTGGGCCAGCGGGTTCCGTACCGCCCATCCGCGCTGGGCCACGGCCACCGCGCCGAGCTGCTCGGAGGTGGTGCCGTAGGTGGTCATGTGCCGGCGGGCGGCCAGCGCGTAGCGGGCGTTGACGCTGGCCAGACCGGCGTCGACGAGCAGCCCGTCGAAGCCGGACGGCGGTTTGCGGGCGGCGTACGCGGCCCCGGTGCCGCGGCCCTCGCGGAGCGGGGCGTCGGCGAAGACGCAGGCCACGGTGGTGGCCAGGCCGGAGGAGACGGCCAGTGAGGCGAACGAGACCATGGCGCCGGCCGAGGAGCCGTAGCCCTGGAGGTAGTCCAGCAGCCGCAGGTCGCGGAGGTCGAGGTCGCGGGCGAGTTCGAGCCCGAGGTCGTTGCGGACCCCGGAGTTGATCAGCAGCCCGTCCAGGTCGGCGGTCCGCAGTCCGGCGTCGGCGACCGCCCGGCGGACGGCGTCGGCGGCGAAGTCCGGGGCGGTGCGGCCGTACACCTTGCCCATCTCGGTGATCCCGAGGCCCACCACGGCGGGGGAGAGGGCCGGGTTCGCCCGGAACGTCGCCGAGGCGGCAGGCGGCGCCGGGGAGTTGCTGTCGCTGCTCAGCGGGTCCGGCACCGCGGCCTCCTCGACTCAATAACAGACCTAGGCGGTCTGAAAATCCGGTGCCATCATTGCTCCCGGATCCACCGCCGGGCAAGGGCCCGACCGGAGCGGCAGGACGAGAAGGGCGACGCAGGCGCCATGGCCGACAAGGCAGTCGAGAGCACCCGCGGCCGACCGCGCGACCCCGGCTTCGAGGACCGGGTCTTCGACGCCGCCATCGCCCTCTACGCCCACGGCGGCCTGGACGTGGTGAGCATCGGCGCGGTCGCCCGCGAGGCGCGGGTCGGCAAGGCCTCCCTCTACCTGCGCTGGCCGGACAAGCAGTCTCTGCTGCTGGACGCGCTGGAGGCGCGGATCGTGCTGGACACCCACATCGACACCGGCGACCTCCGCGCCGACCTCCGCCGGCTGGCGGAGCAGATGCTCGGCCTCTTCTGGACCGACGCCGGACTGGCCTATCTGCGGCGGAACGTGGACGCCGCCGTCCACCCGGAGTTCTTCGGCACCAGGCACCGCGACGGCAGCCCGACCGTCCTCGCCGCCCGCCGCCTGGTCCGCAACGCCGTCGCCCGCGGCGACCTGCCGCCCGGGACCAGCCCCACCGTCCTGATGGACCTCCTCTTCGGAGCCGCCATGATGCACGCCACGGTCACCCCGGCCCCCCTCCGCGACACCGCCCGTGCCCGCTCGCAGAGCTACCTCGACGAGCTGGTCGACACCATCCTGGCCGGCGTCAAGGGCGTCAGCGGTCCTTAGCCGGGGGCGGGCGACGCTGCCACGGGATGGCGAACGCCTGGATCGGGTACGGACAGCCGGGACGGTCGGCGGAAGATCCGTAAGTCCGGTGTGAAGGGCTACGGCGGGGTAGCATCCCGCTCAAGTGGCAGGAGGGGACTGAGAGATGTCGGAGCGTCAGCAGCAGGGCGGGGATGTCGTGACGGACCTTGCAGGGGAGCAGCGGCCGCCGTCGCTCGATCTGCGGACGGATCTGCCGCATCCGGCCCGGATGTACGACTACTACCTCGGCGGCAAGGACAACTTCCCCTCCGACCGCGCGGCCGCCGCCCAGGTGGTGAAGCTGCTGCCGAGCACGCCCGCCGGCTGCCGCGCCAACCGGCGCTTCCTCGGCCGGGCGGTGCGCCTCGCGGTCGACCGCGGGATCCGCCAGTTCCTGGACATCGGCACCGGCATCCCGACCGCCGACAACACCCACGAGGTCGCCCAGGCCGCGGCCCCCGAGGCGCGGGTGGTCTACGTCGACAACGACCCGATCGTGCTGGCCCACGCCCGCGCGCTGCTCACCAGCTCCCCGCAGGGCCGCACCGCCTATGTGGACGCGGACTTCCGCGATCCGGACGCGGTGCTCGCCGCCCCGGCCGTCCGCGACATCCTCGACTTCGACCAGCCGGTGGCGCTCCTCACGGTGGCCCTGCTGCACTTCTTCCAGGACGCCGACGGCCCGTACGAGCTGGTCCGGCGCTACCAGTCGGCGCTGCCCTCGGGCAGCGTGCACATCCTCTCCCACGGCACCGGCGAGACCATGGACCCGGCGGTGGCCGAGTCCGTGATGCGCACCTACGCCGAGGTCGGGCTGAAGATGGTGTCCCGGACCAAGGCCGAGGTGGAGCGTTTCTTCCCGGGCTGGGAACTCGTCGAGCCGGGCGTGGCGCCGGTCAACCGGTGGCGCGCGGACGGCAATCCGGAGGATCTCGCGCTGTCGCCGGCGGAGGCCGCCGGGTACGGGGTCGTGGCGGTCAAGCCCTAGGGCTCTCGTCCTTGGCGTCCTTCGCGTCCTGGGGCCGACAGGAGTCCGGCGGCCGCATGGCGAAGTCGTAGTCGGGCGGGAGCGGTCCGGCCTCCGGTCGGGCGGCGCGATACAGCTCCCAGAGTTCGGCCAGGGAGAGCTCGCCCTCGCGGATGTTCGGCAGCACGATCCCGGCCCGCAGCAGCGCGCCGCAGCGGTCGGGATCGCCGGACTCCAGCGCGGCCCGGGCCTCCAGCAGCCGGAGCCGGCCCTCCGGCGCCGCGCCCGTCAAGCTCGTCGCGCCGGCCGGACGGCCGCCCGCCCGCTCGACGAGGCCGAGCGCGTCCCGCGGCCGTTCGGCCGCCAGCAGCGCCGCCACCGCCTCAAGGAGCAGCGGCTGCTGATGCGGCATCAGCTCCCAGGCCGCCAGCAAAGCGTCCGCGGCCTCCGCCCGGTCGCCGCGGGCGGCCGCCAGCACGCCGAGATCGCGCCAGGCCCAGCCGTTCGGCGCGTCCGCGAGGGAGCGCCGCCAGGCCGCCGCGGCGGACTCGGGGCGGCCTTGGGCGGCGTGCACCACGCCGAGCAGCAGCTCGGCCAGCCAGCGGCCGGCGTCCGCGAGCAGCGGGGCCCAGTCCTGGTCGGCCTGGTAGGAGACGGGTGCGGCGCCGGTCATCCGGCCCGTGGAGAGCAGCGTCAGCCAGGGCTCCTCCTCGGGCCCCAGAGTGTCGTCGGGGAACGGCGTCGCCGGATCGTGGAGGGCGGGGCAGGGATCGCCGCTCCGGGCCCGCAGATGGCGTTCGAGCGCCCCCCAGCCGCTGCCGCGGTGCAGTACCGCGGTCGGCGGGCCGCCCAACCAGGCCTGCGCGTCGGCGAGTTCGGCGTTCAGCCGGTCCTCGGGCAGCAGCGCGTCCAGCGCGGAGCCGGCCGCCGCCACCGCCCGCCCCCAGTCCGGGGAGTGGACCTCCAGCGGGTCCGCGGCCAGCCGGCCGTACGCCTCCAGCCAGGACCAGGCGGCGCGCGGCGGCATCGGCAGATGCTCCAGCTGGGTCCTGGCCAGTCCGGCCTGGATCTCCAGATACGGCCGCCCGGTACCGCCGTTGAGCCACTCCTGCCAGTTGCGGCCGCCGGGGTGCCGGCCCCAGCGGAACAGCTTCCGGCCGCGCAGCCGCGCGGTGGAGGCCTGCACCAGGCCGCTGCCGTCCGCGCCGAGCGCGGCGATCCACGGGCGGGCCGGCGGGGACGCGTTCGCGGAGGCGGTCGCAGAGGCGGTCGCGGAGCCCGCGAGGTCGAAGAAGTGGTCGGCGGAGCAGCGGCCGAGTGCCGGGTAGCTGGAGTCGTGCGGGTCCCCGGGATCGTCCGGGAAGCGGACCCGGGCCAGTCGCCGCCCGGGGTCGAAGCGCCAGGCCGCCGTGGCCGGGGTCAGCACCCGGGTCCCCTCGGTCTCGGGCACGGCGGCGTTGGACCACCAGTACATCGGCACCGGCCGGTCGTTCGGATTGACGATCCGGACGTGGACGAGCAGCAGCTCGGAGCCGTCCGGGAGCCAGGCGTCGATCCGGAACACCACCCGCCGCAGCCGCTCGTACTCGTACATCCGCAGCACCGGCTGCCCGTCCGGGCGGCGGGCGCGGACGGTGTGCAGCGGCTCGCAGGTGGTGGGGGAGTGGCCGGTGGTGCCGATGTTCCACTCCACCCCTCCGGCCACCCAGGCGTCCCGCAGGGCCAGGGCGGCCGGCTGGTGGACGGGGTTGGCGTGGAGGAGCTCGCGGCCGGTCGGAAGGTGGGTCAGCGACCACAGCCGGCCTCCGGTGCCGGGCAGGAAGACCGCCCGCAGCCGGTCGTTCTCCAGCACCGCGGCCGGATGCCGGCGCGGCCGCCGCTCGCGGCCGTAGCCGTCCCGGAGGAGGTACGGCAGCACCGAGTCCACCCGGCCGTAGCGGAGGTCGCGGAGGAGCTCGGCGTCGAAGCCGTCCTCGGGCTCCGAGGGGGCGCCGTCCCAGGCCGGGCCGCCGGCCGGGCCGTCCGGCCACCCCGGGCCCTCCGGGCTCGCCGGATACCCCGCGTGCCCAGGGAGCCCGTGGAGCGCAGGGAGCCCCGGCAGCGGCGGCAGCGGGTTCAGCGGGCCGAGCTCGGCGGTCGGGAGGGTGAGGGCGCCGAGGCCGAGGCTGCTCATCGGCGGCCTTCCGGGCGTGCGACCATGGTCAGTCCCGCCTTACCCTTCTGCATCGCCGGACCGATCCCCGGAGCCCCGCATGACCGACGCATCCCTGACCGCTCCCTCCATCCCCGCCGCGGCGCCGGATTTCCGGATCGCGGACCTCGACGACGTGCCGGCCCTGGTCGACCTGGTCGAGTCGGCCTACCGCGGGGGCCCCGGCGCGGGCGGCTGGACCACGGAGGCGCATCTGATCGACGGGCAGCGCACCGACCGGGAGCAGGTCTCGGAGATCATCACCGCCGAGGGCGGGCTGATCCTCGTCGCCGAGGTGGAGTCCGCCGGGCCCGGCGGCCGCGCGATCGCCGCCTCCTGCCAGCTCGAGGACCGGGGCGCCACCGCCTACTTCGGCATGTTCGCCGTCGATCCGGGCAGCCAGGGCGCCGGCCTCGGCCGTGCCCTCCTCGCCCGCGCCGAGAGCTACGCCCGCGAGGAGTGGGGCGCCGAGCGGATGGAGATGACCGTCATCGAGCAGCGCGCCGACCTGATCGCCTGGTATGAGCGGCGGGGTTACCGCCGTACCGGCGAGTTCGAGCCGTTCCCGTACGGCGACGAGCGCTTCGGGCTGCCCCGGCGCCCGGACCTCCGATTCGAGCGCCTGGTTAAGGAGTTCGGCGCGGGCGAGCGCC
The DNA here is from genome assembly GCF_000744815.1 of Phaeacidiphilus oryzae TH49. NCBI lineage: Bacteria > Bacillati > Actinomycetota > Actinomycetes > Kitasatosporales > Streptomycetaceae > Phaeacidiphilus > Phaeacidiphilus oryzae. The sequence goes on along the minus strand of NZ_JQMQ01000005.1, from coordinate 652,772 downwards.
GCGACGGCGCCTGACACCGGCGGGGCCGGCGCTGGCGGGCCTGACCTCGGCTGGGCCGACGCCGGGAAGCCGGACGCCGGCCGGCCTGCCCCCGGCACCCCGTCAGCCGCCGTTCCGGTGCCGCCTGGACCACTCGGGCTCGACCCGGGCCCACTCGCGCTCCCACACCCGGCCGGCCCGCCGGTCCAGCAGCCGAGCGGTCAGCCCCGTGACGCCCACCGCGATGCCGATGGCCCCGCACAGCGTCCCGCCGCCCGCGATCAGCGCGTTGCCCACGGCGAGCGCCATCGGGGAGGGCGCGGCCACCGGTGCGCCGGAGGCGTCCACCCAGGTCGGTATGGGGGTCCCGGGCGGGGCGCCGTCCGGCGCGCGCAGCAGGCCGCTGTGCCGCTGCCCGCCGGAGTCCGCCCAGACCGCCGCGGCGACCGAGTTCCCGTCGGAGACCCCGCCGGTGGGCTCGGCGCCGGCGCGCGGATACGCGGGCGCGGTGGTGACCGCCACCACCCGGTGCCGGGTGGCGTGCTGCCGGTGGAACTCGGCCATGCTGACGCGCAGGGTGATCAGGCCGACGCACCAGGCGGCGACGAACACCGCGGCCAGCAGCATCCCCAGGAGCACCAGCAGCCGGCTGCGGGTCCGGTCCAGCTCGCGCACCAGCGGGTTGGGGTCGCGGCCGAGGGCCCGGCGCAGATTCCGCGCCACCCGCTCGCGCAGGCCGTTACGGGGCGGCGGACCGGCTTCCGGAGCCGCCCCGCGTCTGCGATCGGCGGTGTCGGACATGCTGCGCCTCCCCGCGGCGGAGCCGACCGGCGGTCGGCGCGCGGCGTCGTGCCGATGAGGTACCCCGCGCCCGGACCGGGTCGAGCTCCGGGTCTCCACGTCGACGGTACGCGCGCCCGGCAGCGCTCAGAAGCCCTTCGGCGGACTCCGTCCCAAACCCGGCCTCGGGGGCGCTTCCCGGCCGTCCGCCCAGCCGTCCGCCCAACCGTCCGCCCGGTCACCGCCGGACCCGTCCGTCAGGGCCGCCGCCCAGGCCCCCGCGGCATGCCGACTAGAGTGCGGGCATGAGTACCGCAGCCACCTCAAGCACCCCTCCCTTCGGCCGATTCGACTCCTGGGCGCCCGCGCTGGAGCGGCTGGACCTGCTGCCGGACCCGGTGGCCGAGGCACTGCGCGGCTGGGCCGACCGCGCGGCCGCCGAGTCGGTGCTGTTCGTGGACACCGACCCGGCGAAGGCGGACACCGCCGCCTTCGCCGAGGCCTACGGGGTGCCGCTGGACTGCGGGGCGAACTGCGTGGTGGTGGCCGCGAAGCGGGGGCAGGAGACCACCCTGGCCGGCTGCCTGGTCCGGGCCGACACCCGGCTGGACGTCAACAAGGTGGTGCGGAAGCGGCTCGGGGCGCGCAAGGCCTCTTTCGCGCCGATGGACACCGCCGTCCAGGAGACCGGCATGGAGTACGGCGGCATCACCCCGATCGGCCTGCCCGCCGACTGGCCGCTGCTCGTGGACGAGGCCGTGGCCGAGACCGCGCACGTGCTGATCGGCAGCGGCCGCCGGCGCGGCAAGCTGATCCTGCCGGGCGCCGCGGTGGCTCAACTCCCCGGCGTCGAGGTGGTCTCGGGGCTGGCGGCACCCGTGCCGGCGGCCTGAGCCGGCATCGCCGCCGCTCCGGCCTGCCCGCTGCCGACCGCCGCGCGGTAGCGCACCAGCCCGGGCAGCAGCAGCCACATCAGCCCGACCGCGATCACCTCGGCCAGCCCGCCGGTCACCGCGGAGACGCCGGGCGAGCTGACCGAGGCGACCGCGCCGGCCCGGAAGTCGCCCAGCTGCGGGGTGCCGGCGCCGACCATGTACTCCACCGAGTTGACCCGCCCGCGCATCCGGTCCGGGACCGCGGCCTGGATGATCGAGGTGCGGAAGACCACCGAGTTGGCGTCCGCCGCGCCGGCCACCACCAGCAGCAGGACGGCCGCCCAGAGCGGACCGGGCATCCCGAAGCCCGCCAGCGCGAGCCCCCAGACCGCGCCGCCCACCAGCATCCCGCGCCCCGGCCTGGTGATCCGGCCGACGTGCCCGGAGAGCGTCGAGCCCAGCACTCCGCCGATCGCCAGCGAGGAGCTGAGCACCCCCAGGGTGAGGCTGCCCCCGCCGAAGCGCTCCGCGTTGATCTGCGGGAAGAGGGCGGTCGGCATCGCCAGCACGCAGGCCGAGACGTCGGCGAGCAGCGCCCCGCGCAGCACTTGACCGACCGTCAGGAACCGCAGGGCCTCGCCGATGGCACGCAGCCCGGGCCGCCGGGCGCCGCCGTTCCCACCGCTGCGGCCGCTGCCGCTGCCGCTGCCATCGCCGCTGCCGCTGTCATCGCCCGGCCGTCGCCCGGTCGCGACCGCCTCCGGCAGCATCGCCGGCAGCCGCCCCACCCCGTACAGCGCCGCGGAGAAGCTGACCAGGTCGGCGAGGTAGCAGCCCTTCAGGCCGGCCGGCCCGGCGACCAGACCGGCCAGCAGCGGTCCCGCGGTCATCGCGCTGTGCATGGCGAACATCGTGAGCGCGGCCCCCGCCGGGATCTGCTCCGCCCGCAGCAGCCGGGGCATGAAGGTACGCCGGGCCGGGGCGTTCACCGAGCCCAGCGTGGACTTCAGCACCACCAGCGCGTACAGCAGCCACAGCCGGCCGTCGCCGCCGGCCCCCAGCCCCGTCCCCGGCCCCGCCCCCGTCCCGAAGAAGGCCTGCACGGCGAACACCGCCGACAGCCCGGCCTGCCCGCTGGTGCAGAACAGCACCGCCTTCCGCCGGTCGACGGTGTCCACCAGCGCACCGCCGAAGAGCCCGAAGACGAGGCTCGGCAGCGCCGAGGCGAGGCCCACCGCGCCGACCGCAAGCGAGGATCCGGTGAGCCGGAAGATCTGCAGCGCCACCGCGAAGTCGGTCATCCGGGAACCGAGCTGGGAGAGCGCCGTCCCCCACCACAGCCGCCGGAAGTCCGGCGACTCGCGCAGCGGGCGGACGTCCATGAGGAGCTTCGGCGGCCTGGCGGACGACGCTATCCCAGCCCCGGACCCGGTTCGACTCCCTTACACCGCTCAGTACCGCAGCCCGCTGCCCCACCGCAGCAGCACCGAACTCCCGTCCGCGCTCGGCACGGTGACGGGCAGCCGGCCGAGCGGCCGGCCGCCCAGCAGCACGTCGGCCAGCGCGGTGGTGGTCACCGGCTGGTAGCCGTAGGCGGCCAGATAGGTCGGCGCGGAGGGGAACGCGGAGAGGTCGTACGGGCCGCCGACCGACACGACGACCACCGGCTTGCCGGTCGCCAGCAGCTGCTTGACCAGGCTCTGCTGGGTGCTGTCGTTCCAGGCGTTGTAGGTGGTCACCACCGTGACGTCGTTCTGCTCGGCGGCGGCGACCGCCTGGTCGATGGCGGCCTGGTCCGGGGAGCCGGTCCACAGCCGGGTGGTGACCAGCCCGCGCTGGGCCAGCGCGTCCGACAGGTTCTGCGTGGTGCCCGCGCCCCAGCCGGTGACCAGCACATGCTGATGCGAGGAGGCGGAGAGCGGCAGCGCGCCCGCCTCGTTGCGCAGCAGGGTGACGGACCGCCGGGCGATGCCCGCCATGGTGGCCAGCTGCTCGGCGGTGCCGACCCCGGACCCGTCCACCGGCTTGGGCGCGCCGCCGCCGAGGAGGCCCAGTCCGGCCTTCATCCGCAGGATCCGGCGCACCGACTGGTCGATCCTGGCCTGGCTGACGGTGCCGTTCCGCACCGCGTCCAGCAGGATCTGCTCGGCCTGCGGCAGGTCGGTGGGCATCAGCAGCTGGTCGTCGCCGGCCCGCACGGCGCCGAGGATGATCTGCTGCTCCGTCAGGTTGCCGAGGGCACCCGCGCCCAGCGCGTCGGTGATCACCACGCCGTCGTAGTGGAGGGTGCCGCGCAGCAGCCCGGTGACGATCGGCTCGGAGAGGCTGGCCGGGGTCCCGGAGGGGTCCAGATGGGGCGCGACGATGTGCGCCGCCATCACCGAGGGCACCCCGGCCGCGATCGCAGCCCGGAACGGCGGGATGTCCCGGGCCAGGAACTGGGCCCTGGTCTCGTTGCTGACCGCCACCCCGTTGTCGGTGTTGACGGTCGTGTCGCCGAGCCCGGGGAAGTGCTTGGCCTGGGCGCCGACCCCGGCGTCGGCGAAGCCCCGGACCGCGTCGGCGGCGTACCGGGCGACGATCGCCGGGCGGTCGCCGAAGGAGCGCGGGCCGTCCGCCGCGTTCCGCGGGTTGGTGTTGACGTCCGAGACGGGGGCGTCGTCGGTGTTGATGCCCATCGCCCGCAGCTGCTCCCCGGTGACCCGGGCCGCCGCCCGGGCGTTGGCCGGGTCACCGGTGGCGCCGATCGCCATGTTGCCGGGGGAGACCGCGAGCGGCGCCCCGATCCGGTTCACCACGCCGCCCTCCTGGTCGGTGCTGATCTGCACCGGGACGTCGGCGCCCGAGGTGGCGGCGGCCTGCTGGAGGCCGTTGGAGAGGCCGGCGATCTGGGCCGGCGAGGCGAGGTTGTCGCTCCAGGCGAAGTAGATGACGCCGCCCAGGTGGTACTTGGCGACGGCCTCTGCGCCGTTGTCCACGTCCGCGCCGTACATCGTGTGGTTGGCGGCGACGTCGGTCGGATCGGTGGTGGTGGCGCTCTGGCCGTAGACGTAGTCCACGAACATCTGGCCGACCTTCTCCGGCAGGGTCATCCCCGCCAGCACGGCGTCCACCCGGGCGTCCACCGGGGCGCCCGCGCCCGCGCGCGGGGCCGTCGGGGCGGCGCTCGCCGCCGGCGCGGCGGCCACCGCCACCGCCGCGGCGAGCAGAAGAGAACCAAGGGTGGCCGTACGTCGTCCGCGCATCGAGCAGCCTCCAGGGGGCAGGGCCGAGGTGAGCGTGCTGTGAACACGTTGTGCGACTCGATTCGCCAGTGCAACGCGTAACTGACGTCGTGTCAACAGTCCCACGCACAAGCCGCGACCCAGGAGACCCGCCCGGCTACCTCGGCGCCATCCGGATCGCCCCGTCCAGGCGGATCACCTCGCCGTTCAGCATGGGGTTCTCGACGATGTGCTGGGCCAGGGCGGCGTACTCCACCGGGTTGCCCAGCCGCGGCGGGTGCGGCACCTGCTCGCCCAGCGAGTCCTGCGCCTCCTGCGGCAGCCCGGCCAGCATCGGGGTGGCGAACAGGCCCGGGGCGATGGTCATCACCCGGATCGACCGGCCGGCCAGGTCGCGGGCGATCGGCAGCGTCATGCCGACCACGCCGCCCTTGGACGCGGAGTACGCGGCCTGCCCGATCTGCCCGTCGAAGGCGGCCACCGAGGCGGTGTTCACGATCACCCCGCGGTCGCCGTCCAGCGGCTCGTTGGCGGCCATCCGCTCGGCGGCCAGGCGGATCACGTTGAAGGTGCCGATCAGGTTGATCTCGACGACCCGGGTGAACACGTCCAGCGGGAACGGGCCGTTCTTCCCCAGCACCCGCGCGGGGGTGCCGATCCCCGCGCAGTTGACGGCGATCCGCAGGTCTCCGCCGAGCGCCTGGGCGGCGTCCAGCGCTGCCGAGACCTGGGCCTCGTCGCGGACGTCCGCCGGGGCGAAGGCCGCGCGCTCGCCGAGCTTGGCGGCGACCGCCTCGCCGTCCGAGGACGGCAGGTCGAGCAGCAGGACGTTGCCGCCCGCGGCCAGCAGCCGCTCTGCGGTGGCCCGGCCGAGGCCGGAGGCCCCGCCGGTGATGACAGCGGTGCTGCCCGCGATCTTCATGCTCGTTTCGCCTTTCACCCGCGCCGAGGTTAACGGTCACTCACGTGACTCGAGCTCACCGTAGGTCGGCCGCCGAGAGGGCGTCAAGCACCGCCCCCTGCGGGGAGTTCCGGTCGCGGCTGTCACAACTCCGCCGGCCGGCCCGTCAGTGCTGTGTCGGCCGATCAGGCATACCGAACCACCGAAACGGAGTCACACCATGAGCGACACCCTGCAGCCCCGCGTCAAGAACCCCGTCTCGCACTTCCCCGAGGCGACCGGCCACATCCAGGCCATCATGAAGTCGCTGTACGCCTCCGGCGTGCCGCAGGAGACGATGGAGCTGGTCCACCTCAGGGCCAGCCAGATCAACGGCTGCAGCGTCTGCGTGGACGGGGGCGCGCGCTCGGCCCGCCGCGCCGGGATGAGCGAGGAGCGGTTGCACGCCGTAGCGGCCTGGCGGGAAGCCCCCTACTACACGGAGGCCGAGCGGTCCGCGATCGCCCTCGCCGAGGCGGCCACCCGGCTCGCCGACCAGCCGGACGGCGTGCGAGACGAGGTGTGGGACGCCGCCGCCAAGCACTTCGACGAGCGCCAGATCAGCGGAATCGTGCTGATGATCGCCATGACCAACATGTTCAACCGAGTCAACGCCACCACCCGCCAGCTCGCCGGCCCCCAGCCCTGGGAGCAGTCCTCCTGAACCACCCCTACGGCCCAGCGCCCACGGCCCACCGCCCCTGCGCCGACGCGTCGCGGACGCCCGGTCGGGCCGGCCCGGTTTGAGGCCCCCGGGCGGCCGGGCCGTGGGAGCCCCTTGCCGGCGTCGGCTGCCCCGACGCTGAGTCGGCGCCCCGCGCTCAGGTCGGCTGCCCCCGCGCTCAGGTCGGCTGCCCCCGCGCTCAGGTCGGCTGGCCCTCGTCCTGGACGAGGAGGCCCAGGGAGTCGGCCAGGGCGGGCGCCAGGTCCAGCAGTTGCGGGCTGCTGATCGTGGCGCCGCGGAGGTCCTCCCAGCCGGAGGTGATCCCCAGCGCGGCCGCCTCCCGCAGGTCCACCCGTTTCAGCCGGGCCCGCTGGAAGAGCGCCCGCTCCAGCGTGCTCCCCGGGAAGGAGACGTCGGTGAGCGTCGCCCCGCCGAAGTCCACCTCGCGCAGCAGGCAGTCCACGAAGGCGACCTCCCGCAGTTCGGCCGTCCGCAGGTTCACCGAGTCCAGCTTGCAGTTGCGGAAGACCACCCGGCGCAGGGGCGCGCCGTAGAACTCGAGCCCGGCCAGCAGCCCGCCGGACCACTCCGCGTCCAGCCAGTTCGTCTCGGCCAGGTCGCACCCGACCATCCGCACCTGGTGCAGCCAGACGTCGTTGAACCGGGCGCGCCGGAACCGCACCGCGTCGAACCCGGTCGACTCGAAGGCCGTCTCCACGAACCGCGCGTTCCCGCAGTCCGCGCCGGTGTGCTCGCCGCCTTCGAAGAGGACCGTGTCGTAGTCCCCCTCGCGCTCCAACTCGCCGGAGAAGCCGGTGAGATGCGGCGCCCAGGGCAGGTCCGCCAGCTCCCGTGCGGCCGGCGGCCAGCCGGTCCTTCCTCGTCCCGCGGCCATCAGCGCCTCCTCCAGTCCGCGACTCCCTGCGTGCTCGCCACGTGATCACCCTGGCACGCCCCACTGACAATCCGCCCCGCCGGGTAGCAGGCGGGTAGAAGGGAGGCCATGACGACACGGCACACCCAGAGCGGGGCGGCCCTCCTCGCGGCCGCCTACGAACCGCTGCTCGACACCGTCGGCGGCCTGACCGACGAGCAGGCCTGGCGCCCCACCCGCTGCACCGGCTGGATGGCGGGCGACCTGATCTTCCATCTTCTCGCGGACGCCCAGCGCGCCCTGGTCGCCTTCGGCAGCCCGGCCGCCGCCGGCGCCGCCGCCGGCACGGACGCGGTCGGCTACTGGAAGGAGTGGCACCCGGCCCGCGGCCCCGAGGAGGCGGAGCTGGCCCGGCAGGCGGAGCGCCAGCTGCGCAACACCCGGATCATGGCCTCGGTCTGGAGCGGCATCCGCCCGCTCGCCGACCTCTACACCGAGACCGCCCGCGCGGTCCTCGCCCTGGCGGCGCGCCTGCCGGGCACGGAAGTGGTCCGCACCCAGGGGCACCTCATCACCGTGGACGACCTGCTGGACACCCTCGCCGTGGAGGCCGCCGTCCACCACCTCGACCTGCTGGCCGGCCTTCCCGAGGCCCCCGCGCCCGCGCCGGAGGGCCTGGCCGCCGTCCACCGGGTGCTGGACGGGCTGCTCGGCCACCCGCCGGCGGTCGACTGGGACGACACCGCCTACGCCCTGGCCGGCACCGGCCGCGTCCCGCTCACCGACGCCGAGCGCAGGGCCCTCGGCCCGGATGCCGACCGCTTCCCGCTCTTCGGCTGAAGGCGAGGGCGAGGGCGAGGGCGACGGCTAGGGCGGCCGGGAATGCGCAGGCCGCGGCCGGTGCTGGGACCGGGGACGCGAGTACGAAGGAGAGACGGCAACCCATGCGCGTGGAAATCTGGTCGGACATCGCCTGCCCGTTCTGCTACCTCGGCAAGTCCCGCTTCGAGCGGGCACTGGCCGGGTTTCCGCAGCGCGACCGGGTCGAGGTGGTGTTCCGCTCCTTCGAGCTCGACCCCGGGCGCGACAAGGGGGACGTCGCCCCCGTCCTGGACATGCTGGTCGGCAAGTACGGCATCAGCCCGGAGCAGGCCGCCGCCAACGAGCGCGGCATCGGTGAGCAGGCCGCCGAGCTCGGCCTCGGCTACCGCACGGAGGGCCGCGACCACGGCTCCACCTTCGATCTCCACCGGCTGCTGCACTACGCCGCCGACCAGGGCGCCCACGGGCCGGAGCGGCAGGCCGCGCTCCTCGACGCCTTCTTCCGCGGCAACTTCGCCGAGGAGGAGTCGGTCTACAACGACGACGAGCGGCTGGTCGCCCTCGCCGTGGAGGCCGGCCTCGACGCGGACGGGGTCCGCGCGGTGCTGGCCGACCCGGCGGCGTACGCCGAGGCCGTGCGCGCCGACGAGCGCGAGGCCGCGCAGCTCGGCGCGACCGGCGTGCCGTTCTTCGTGCTGGACCGGCGGTTCGGCGTCTCCGGCGCACAGCCGGTCGAGGTCTTCGCGCAGGCGCTCGACCAGGCCTGGGCCGCGGCGGAGGCGAGCCCGGCTTCCTGACGGGGTGTCACCTGCCGTGGGTAGGGCGGCGGTTCACGGCCGCCTGGGCGGGTGCAGCAGCCGGTGGAGGGCGTTGTCCCTCGGGTCGCCGGAGCCATCGGGGCCGCCGCCGGGGCCTTCGGGGTTGCCCGGGCCGCTGGAACCGGGCGCCCCGGGAGCCGGCGGCGCGCCCGGCGCGCCGGGCGGATGCGGCGCAGGGCGCGCGGGGGGCGCGGGATGACCGCCGCCCGGACCGCGTTGCCCACCGTGCGCGCCCTGCGCGGGCTGTCCGCCCTGCCCGCCCTGCCCGGCCGATCCGCCCTGGGCGGGACGCCCGTCGATACGGAAGTGCCCGGTCTGCCCGGCCCCAGCCGGGGCCCCAGCCCCCGCCCCGGGCGCCGTCGGCGGCAGCAGGCGGGTGAGCGCGCTGATCGGCGGCTCGCCCCCGACCCGCTCGCCCCCGACCCGATCGGCCCGGGACCGCCCGGCCGCGGGCAGCGCGCCCGGGACCGGCGGCCCGGGCTCGATCGCGGGCACGGAGCGATGATGGCCGCGCCACTCCCGGAGGAGCGCGTTGAAGATGGGTGTCTCGCGGTCCCAGCCGTGATCCATGCCCTGCCCAACGGGCGTTCGGCCGGGGCGGGACGGCTCGCCCTGCGGATTCACCCCACGCGGGTCCGCAGATCCTCCGATCGGCCGAGCGGATAGCCCGATCATCTCCACGGACGGTCGCGTGCGTCCGGTAAAGTGACGCAGTCGGCAGCGAACGCGTGCGGCGGGGCCGCGCGCCCGGATCGGGGAGGTGAGTCCCATCACCAGGAACGAACGGCCCGCGGGGACACCTCCCATCGGGGCCTGAGTCCGCTCACGGACCGGGCGCCGGAGGTCCCGCGCGATCCCGGAGGACTCGCACGATGCCTGCTGAACCCACCGCTTCCCCTGATTCCCCCGCTTTCCATCCTTCCTCCGCATCCGGCGTCCCGGCCGAGGTCGCGGCCCGACTGCGCGCCGCCGGCTGCGTGTTCGCCGAGGAGGAGGCCGCACTCCTGCTCGCCGCCGTGGCGGCGGAGGCGGATGCCGCCGACCGCCTGGAGGCGATGATCCGCCGCCGGGTCGCCGGCGAACCGCTCGAACTCGTGCTCGGCTGGGCCGAGTTCGGAGGGCTGCGGGTGGCCGTCGCACCAGGGGTGTTCATCCCGCGCCGCCGCAGCGAGTTCATGCTGCGCGAGGCCGCCGCCTACGCGCGCGCCCGCTGCGCCGCGCTCGGCGACGCCCGGCCGCTGGTCGTCGTCGACCTCTGCTGCGGCACCGGCGCCCTCGGCCTCGCCCTCACCGCCGAGCTCTCCGCCTCCGCGCCACCGGCCGGAATCGAACTGCTGGCGGCGGACATCGACCCCGCCGCGGTGGACTGCGCCCGCCGCAACCTCCCTGACGGCCGGGTCTTCCTCGGCGATCTCTTCGCCGCGCTGCCGCCTGCGGTCCGGGGCCGGATAGACGTCCTGCTGGCCAACGTGCCCTACGTGCCCTCGGACGAGGTCCCGCTGCTGCCCGCGGAGGCCCGCGACCACGAGCCGCTGCAGGCGCTGGACGGCGGCGCCGACGGCCTCGACGTCCTCCGCCGGGTGGCCGCGGCGGCCCCCGACTGGCTCGCCCCCGGCGGCCGGCTGTTCGTGGAGACCAGCTCCGGTCAGGTCCCCAGCGCCCTGGAGGTCCTGGGCGGGGCGGCGCTGGCGGTCACCCACACGACGGACGAGGACACCGCCGCCAATGTCCTGACCGCCATCCGCCGCTGACCGCCATCCGCCGTTGACCGCGCCCCGCCCCCGACCGCGAGTCGCCCCGACCGCGCCCCGCCGCTGACCGCGGGTCGCGGTCAGTCCGCCGTCGGGGTCAGCCGGACGACCAGGCCGCCGTCCGGCTCGCGGGTGACGTGGACGGCGGTGAGGTCCGGGACCACCGCGTCCGGGGCGGCGGCCGGCGGGAGGTCGACGAGGTCCTGCGGCGGGTAGGTGCCGGCGACCGCGACCACCCGGGCGCCGGCGGCGCGCGCCGCGGCGATGCCGTTGGGCGAGTCCTCGACGACGACGCAGCGCTCCGGGTCCGCGCCCAGCCGCGCCGCCGCCGTGCGGTAACCCTCCGGGTCGGGCTTGCCGGCCGCCACGTCGGCCGCGCCGACCAGCACCGGAGGGGTGGGGAGGCCGACCGCGGCCAGCCGTTCGAGCATCAGCTCGCGCTCCCCGGAGGTGACCGCCGCCCAGCGCGCCCGGCCGGTCCCGTCGCCGAGGGCGTCCATGGTGTGCAGCAGCTCGGCGGCGCCCCGGACCGCCACGACGCCCGCCGAGGCGTCCGCCCCCTCCTCCGCCTCGAGTTCGGTCAGCCGCCGGGCCGCTGCGGCGACCCGGTCCCCGGGCAGGAACCTGGCCGCCACGTCCTCGGTCCGCACGCCGTGCGAGGCGTCCAGCACCGCGTCCGCGTCCTGCCCGTACTCCGCCGCCCAGCGGCGCCAGGCCCGTTCGGCCACGGCGGAGGAGTCCACCAGCGTGCCGTCGATGTCGAAGAGGAGGGCGTCGCATTCGGCGTGCATGATCGGCACTCTAGTGCCGGGTCGGCCCAGGTTCGCCGCGTCACGCGGTGGGCGGCGAGCCGTGCCTGACGCGGCGGTGGCGGTGGGCCGATGCTCCGGGGGAGCGGCGTCAGCCTCGCCGCCAGGCCGACGCCCGCAGCAGCCGCAGCCCGTTCAGGCCGACGATCACCGTGGAGCCCTCGTGCCCGGCGACGCCGAGCGGCAGCGGCAGATGGCCCGCGAGGTCCCAGGCCACCAGGCCGGTGATGAACACCGCCGCGATCACCAGGTTCTGCAGCACCAGCCGCCGGGCCCGCCGGGAGAGCCGCAGCACCCGCGGCACCGCCGCCAGCTCGTCCCGGACCACCACCGCGTCCGCGGTCTCCAGCGCCAGGTCGGAGCCGGCCCGGCCCATCGCGATCCCGGTGTGGGCGGCGGCCAGCGCGGGCGCGTCGTTGACGCCGTCACCGATCACCAGCACTCGCCGGCCGGCCGCGGAGAGCTCCGCGACCGTCCGCGCCTTGTCCTCCGGCAGCAGACCCGCGCGGACCGCGTCCGCTGAGATCCCGGCCTCGGCGGCGATCCGCGCGGCCGCGGCCGCGTTGTCGCCGGTGAGCACCATCGGCGGGGCGGCGGTGGCGAGCGCGGTCAGCCCGGCCACGGCCTCGGCGGCGTCCGGGCGGAGCCGGTCGGAGATGCCGAGCAGCCCGATCGGCTCCCCGTCGCGCAGCACGACCACGGCGGTCCGTCCGCGCGCCTCCAGCTCGCCCACCGCCGCGGCGACCTCCGGGCTCGGGCCGGCCTCCAGCAGCCGGCTCGGCGCGCCCACCCGGACCAGCCTTCCGCCGACCCGCGCGGTGACCCCGCGCCCCGGCTCGGAGGAGAAGTCCGATGCCTCCGGCGGCTCGATCCCGCGCGCCCTGGCGGCCTCGACCACCGCCCGGGCCAGCGGGTGCTCGCTGGGCAGTTCGGCTGCGGCGGCCGGCGCCAGCAGCTCCTCCTCGGTCAGCCCGGGGGCCAGCGGCACGGCCTCGGCCACCCGGGGGGTGCCCTCGGTCAGCGTCCCGGTCTTGTCCAGCGCGACCGCGTCCACCTGCCCCAGCTGCTCCATCGCTACGGCCGACTTGACCAGTACGCCGTGCCGCCCCGCGTTGGCGATCGCGGACAGCAGCGGCGGCATGGTCGCGAGGACGACCGCGCACGGCGAGGCCACGATCATGAACGTCATCGCCCGCAGCAGCGAGTCCGAGAGCCCGTCGCCGAAGAGCAGCGGCAGCGCGAAGAGCAGCAGCGTCGCGGCCACCATCCCGATCGAGTACCGCTGCTCGATCCGCTCCACGAAGAGCTGGGTGGGCGCCTTGGTACGGGAGGCCTCCTCGACCATGGCGACGATCCGGGCCAGCACGGAGTCGGCCGGGTCCCGTTCGACGCGGACGGTGAGGGCGCCGGTGCCGTTGAGGGTGCCGGCGAAGACCTCGTCCCCGGCGGCGCGCGGGACCGGCAGCGGCTCGCCGGTGATGGTGGACTGGTCCACCTCGGAGGAGCCGTCGACGACCCGGCCGTCCGCGCCGACCCGTTCGCCGGGCCTGACCAGCACGAGGTCGCCTACGGCCAGCTCGGCGGTGGGCACGGTCTCCTCGGCGCGCTCGCCGCCGCGCTCCCCGGCGGGATCCCCGGAGCGCAGCCGGGTCGCGGTGGCCGGCGCCAGGTCGAGCAGCCCTCGTACGGAGTCCTCGGTCCGCGCGGTGGCGATCGCCTCCAGCGCGCCCGAGGTCGCGAAGATCACGATCAGCAGCGCGCCGTCCAGCACCTGGCCGATGGCCGCGGCGCCGATCGCCGCGACCACCATCAGCAGGTCGACGTCCAGGGTCTTCTCGCGCAGCGCCTGGAGGCCGGCCCAGCCGGGCTCCCAGCCGCCCGCCGCGTAGCAGAGGGCGTAGAGGGGGCCCCAGGACCAGGCCGGCGCGCCGGTCAGCTGGAGCGGCAGCGCGACCAGGAAGAGCACCAGGGCGGCCAGCGCCCAGCGCGCCTCCGGCAGCGAGAGGGCGGCGGTTCTCCGGGCGGGCGGCGGGCCGGACGTTCCGGCCGCCCCTCCGGACGGGGCGTCGGAGTCGGGCCGGTGGCGGAGGATCGTGTCGGTCACGGGCAGCCACCTTACCGGAAAGAATGAACAAGCCTTCATGCGTTCATGTCCGGACGGTCCCCCTGACCCGCGCCCGCGGGTCGCCGCCCGCGCGGACCGCCCTTCATGTCGTTTTTCCGCCAGCGGACGCCCCGCCGGATGGGCGATGCTTGGGGCATGCGCAGCCACACCGTTGTCGAGAGCCCCTGCGGGCCGCTCACCCTGGCCGCCGAGGACGGCGCCCTGGTCGGCCTCTGGATGGAGGACGGCCGGCACGCCCCCCGGCCCGAGGAGTTCGGCGAGTACGCCGGGCCGCCCGCCGGGGCGCCGGACCCGCTGCCCGAGGCGGCCCGCCAGCTGGCCGAGTACTTCGCCGGCGACCGGCGCGACTTCGACCTGCCGCTGGCGCCGCAGGGCACCGAGTTCCAGAAGTCGGTCTGGGCGGCGCTCCGCGAGATCCCCTACGGCGAGACCTGGAGCTACGGCCGGCTGGCCGAGCACCTGGGCAGGCCCGGCGCGTCCCGCGCGGTCGGCCTGGCCAACGGCCGCAACCCGATCAGCATCATCGTCCCCTGCCACCGGGTCATCGGCGCCGACGGCAGCCTCACCGGCTACGGCGGCGGCCTCCCGCGCAAGCGCACCCTCCTCGCCCTCGAGCACGCCCTGCCCGCCGGGCCCGCGGGCGATCCGGGGCAGTCGCAACTCGCCTTCCCCGTCTGAGGAGCGAAGAATCCGGAAGGCCCGGCGGACGGTAGCCAGGCCAGCCGAAAGGCAGCCGGCAGGCAGCCGGGCGGCCCCCTCCCGGGGCCGTTGGGCACCTGCCCGGCGCCGGACGCGCGGTCGCTGTATGGAGGCATGGCCGACGTACGCGAATCGCTGCCGACGGCCGCGGCCCCCGCGCCGCGGGGCCGCGGCGCCGGGAGACGCTGGACCGCCCTCGTGGTGCTCTGCGTGTCGCTGCTGATGGTGACGCTGGACAACACGATCCTGAACGTCGCGCTGCCCACCCTGGTCCGGGAGCTCGGCGCGACCACCACCCAGCTCCAGTGGATCGTCGACGCCTACGCGCTGGTCTTCGCCGGGGTGATGCTGGTCTCCGGCCGCAGCGCGGACCGCTTCGGGCGGCGGCGGGTCTTCATCACCGGGCTGGCCGTCTTCGGCTCCGCCTCGACCTGGGCCGCCTACTCCGGCTCGGTCGGCATGCTGATCGCCGCCCGGGCCGCGATGGGCCTCGGCGCGTCGATGATGATGCCGGCCACGCTGTCGATCATCACCGACGTCTTCCGCGAGCCGGTGGAGCGGCGCCGCGCGATCGGCGTCTGGGCCGCCGCCAGCGGCCTGGGCATCGCGATCGGACCGGTGGCCGGCGGGCTGCTGCTGGAGCACTTCTGGTGGGGCTCGGTGTTCTGGGTCAACCTCCCCTTCGCGGCGGCCGGGCTGGTCTGCGCGCCGCTGCTGGTGCCGGAGTCCCGCAACCCGGCGCCGCTGCGGCTCGACCCGGTCGGCTCGCTGCTGTCCATCCTCGCCCTCGGCCTGCTGCTGTGGGGGGTGATCGAGGCGCCGGTCCGCGGCTGGACGTCGCCCCTCGCGCTCGGCGCGATCAGCGGCGGGCTGCTGGCGCTGGCCTGCTTCGTCCTCTGGGAGCGGCGCAGCGACCATCCCATGCTGAACCTGGACTTCTTCCGCGAGCGCCGGTTCTCGGTCGCCACCGCTGCGGTCTCGCTGGCCATGTTCGGGCTCTTCGGGGCGCTCTTCGTGCTGACCCAGTTCCTCCAGTTCGACCTCGGCTACAGCGCTCTGCAGACCGGTCTCCGGATGGTGCCGGTGGCCGGGCTGCTGGCGCTGGTCGCGCCGCTGAGCCCGGTCCTGGTCCGCTGGGCGGGCAGCAAGGCGGCGGTCGGCAGCGGGCTGCTGGCGATCTCCGGCGGGCTGTGGCAGGTCGCCGCGGCCGGGGGCGGTGCCACCTATCCGAAGGTCCTGCCCGGGTTCCTGCTGCTGGGGCTCGGCGCCGGTCTCGTCGTCCCGGCCGCGCTGGACTCCCTGATGGGCACCCTGCCGCCGGGGGACACCGGGGTCGGTTCGGCGACCAACGGCGTGTCGGTCCAACTGGGCGGGGCGCTCGGGGTGGCGGTCATCGGCAGCCTGCTGACGACCCGTTACCAGGGCCGGATGCGGCCGCCGCTGGCGCCGTACCACCTCCCGGCGGGTGTCTCGGACACCGTCCTCGGCTCGCTCGGCGGTGCGCTGGGGCTGGCCGCCCGGGTCGGCGGCGGCACCGGGCGGCTGCTCGCCGGGCTGGCCCGCTCCGCCTTCGGCAGCGGGATGGTGCTGGGCCTCGGGGTGGGCGCGGTGGTGGCCGCCGCCGGGGCCGCCCTCGTCCTCCTCGCGCTGCCCGCCCGCCCGCGGCGTCCCCTGAGCGGGCCTGAGCCGGCGGACCCCGCGAACCCCGCCGACCCCGCCGGACCCTCAGGACCCGCGGGGGAGAACGGGATCAGAGAGTGATCAGAGACTGAGCGGGGCGATCGGCGAGTGGTGCTCCGGGTCGGCGGCGAGGACCGCGTGGAGGGCGCGGAGGCCCTCGGCGGTGGCCTTCCGCTGGGCCGGGGTGAGACCCCGCAGCGCGCGCCGGAAGTGCTCCCGGCGGTGCTCGAGCACGGCCCCGACCAGGCCGGCGCCGCGTTCGGTGAGCTCCAGGGTGACCACGCTGCGATGCGAGGGCTCGGTGCCGCGCACCACATGCCCGGACTCCACCAGCCGGTCGGCCAGCCGGGTCACCGAGGAGGCGCCGAGGCCCAGCGCGCGGGCGATCGCCGAGGAGGGGCTGCGTCCGAGCTCGTCCAGGGCCAGCAGCAGGCGCAGCTGCGGCAGCGAGACCTGACCGCCCGTCACCTCCAGGCTCCGCAGGGCGATTCCGACCAGATCGCGGGTAGCCGCCTGGAAGGCCGCGATGTCGGCCTCGGTCGGATCCGGTGCGTCGTGCGGATTCGCTGCGTGCTGCCTTGTGGTAGCCCTCGACATGGGAAGAGTATTGCAGGCGACAACACTTTCCGCCCTGGAGTGTTGGAGGTGAGCGGGAATGGGTCCGGAGCGGCGCGGGCGTGAGCGCCCGGTGGAGGACTGGGAGTTCCCGGTCTCGCCCGAGCTGGGCCGGCTGGCCGCCGGTGAGGGCCTCGACCTGCGGGCGGACCGGTCCGCCCGGGGCTCCGCCGACGGCCGGGGCGGCGCGGACGGTCCCGGCGGCCCGGCGGACCTGGCCGACCCGGCCGACCCGCGCGGCTGCGACGGACTGCCCGGCCTCGGTGCGCACGGCCCGGCTGCTCCGGGCGCGGCGGCCCCGGACGGTCCGGCCGCCGGGGCGCGGTCCCCCGGGCCGGGCTGGAGCAGCGGCATCTGGCCGCGCGCCCGCGCGGAGCTGCGCGACGCGCTGGCGGCCTCCGGCGATCACGAGGAGCCGGACTGCCTCGCCTTCCCCGCCGTCACCCGGCCGATCCACCGGCGCGGGCTGCTCGCCCTGGCCTGCACCCCCTCCCAGGTGGTGGCGCTCGGCAGCCGCCGGCTGCTGCTCTGGATCGAGCTGCTCGGGGTCGGTGCGGAGATCCCGCTGGACCGGCTGTGTCTGCTGGACCGGAGCGACGAGGCCGAGGACGACCGCGGCCCGGGCGGCGCCGGTGCCGCCTCGCTGACCCTCTTCGCCCCCGGGCGGGAGCTGACCCTCCGCTATCACCCGCTGGGCGGACCGCTGGTCCGCCCGTTCGCCGAGCGGGTATGGGACCGGGCGCACGCCCAGGCGCCCGTCGAGGACGGCCTCGCCGCCGGTGCCGGGCCGGAGAGCCCGGCCGCCGCGGAGGTGGTGCGGGGGGAGGGCCCGCTCCGCCCGCCCTGGCCGCTGCCCCGGGCGCCGTTCGCCCTCACCGTGACCCCCCGTGAGCTGCTGCTGCGGTTCGGCCCGCGGACGGTGCTGGTGGACCGGACCCGGATCCGGACGGAGCTCTGCGACCGCCGCGACCTGCTGGTCGGGGTGGGCGACGAGATCCTCGGCCTGCCCTTCCCGCCCGGCCTGCGCGACCGGATCCGCGCCGCCCTGGAGCGGGTTCCGCCCGGCGTCCGCCGCGGAGACGGCGGAGGTGGGCGCGGAGCCCGCTGACGCGCCCGAGCGCGCGCCCTCGCTTAGCGTGGTGAAACACCCGAAAGCGGACGAAAGGCGCGCACCATGCCGCAGGCCACCTGGACGGGGGCCATCACCTTCGGGCTGGTCACCGTCCCCGTCTCGCTCTTCGCCGCCACTTCGCAGCACTCCGGCCCGGCCCTCCACCAGGTGCACCGCAAGGACGGCGCCCGGATCAGGCTGAAGCGCATCTGCGAGGAGGAGGGCAAGGAGGTCCCGTACCGCGAGATCGCCAAGGGGTACGAGTCCCCGGACGGGCGGACCGTCGTCCTCGAGGACCAGGACTTCGCCGAGCTCCCGGTGCCCAGCCGCAAGGTGATCGACGTGCTGGCCTTCGTGGACGCGGAGTCGGTCGACCCGGTGCGCTACTCCACCCCGTACTACGTCGGCCCGGCCGAGAAGTCGCCGGTCAAGCCGTACCAGCTGCTGCGGGACGCGCTGGTCGAGTCGGGGCGGATGGCGGTGGCCAAGGTGACCCTGCGGACCCGGGAGTCGCTGGCCGTGCTGCGCGTCCAGGGCGACCTGCTGGTGCTCCAGACCATGCTGTGGCCGGACGAGATCCGCGACCCGGCCGGGATCGCCCCCGGCGGCAAGGACCAGGTCCGGCCGCAGGAGCTGAAGATGGCCAGGTCGCTGATGGACACCCTGTCCGAGGGCTTCGATCTGGACGAGCAGTACGACGAGTACGCCGAGGCGCTCGAACGGGTGATCACCGCCAAACTGGAGGGGGTGGAGCCGCCCACGGAGGAGGAGGGCGCGGAGCGCGCCGGCGGGGCGCAGGTGATCGACCTGATGGACGCCCTGCGCAGCAGCGTCGAGGCGGCCAGGGGCGGCCGCGGCGGCGAGGGGGAGGCGGACTCGAAGGAGGCGCCGGCCAGGAAGTCCGCGGCGGAGAAGGCGTCCGAGGCCAGGGCCTCCTCCCGGAAGTCCACCGGGACGAAGCGGGCCCCGGCGAAGAAGACCGCGGGTGAGAAGTCCGCGAGTGAGAAGACCGCGGGTGGGAAGTCCGCGAGTGGGAAGCCCGCCGCCAAGAAGACCGCCGCGAAGAAGACCACGACCGGAAGGTCCCCCGCGAAGAAGACCGCCGCCAAGAAGACGGCGGCCAAGTCCTCGCGCCGCCGCGCTTCCTGACGGTCCGTCGGCGCGCTGCCGCGAGCGGTCCGGTCAGTACGGGCGGTCGCCGGCGATCGCCACCCGCTCGGCGACCCGCCGATGGGTGCCGTAGTCCGCGACCGCGTAGTGCTGGGTGGCCCGGTTGTCCCAGAGCGCGACGTCGCCCGCCCGCCAGCTGAACCGCACCTGGAACTCCGGGACGTGCGCCTGCTGGAAGAGCAGCCGCAGCAGCCGGTCGCTCTCGGCGCTCGCCATTCCCACGATGTGGGTGGTGAAGGAGGCGTTGACGAAGAGCGTCCGCCGCCCGGTCCGCGGATGGGTCCGTACCACGGGGTGCTCCACCGGCGGGAAGCGGTCCTGGAGGGCGGCCAGCCGCTCGGGCGGGTAGAAGCGGGCGAAGCCGGGGATGAAGTCGTGCACCGCCCGGGCCCCGTCGATCCGCTCCCGCACCCGCTCCGGCAGGTTGTCGTAGGCCGCGGCCATGTCGGCCCACAGGGTGTCGCCCCCGCGCGGCGGCACCTCCCGCAGCTGGAGCACCGCGCCCAGCGCCGGCCGCTCCCGGAAGGTCACGTCGGCGTGCCAGACGTTCTCGAAGGTCGGCACCGCCGAAGCGGACTTGTCGAACCGCACCACCTCCGCGCTGTCGCCCGCGGCCAGCAGCGGGTTGGTCTCCAACTCGCCCCAGTTGCGTGCGAAGGCGCGCTGCTGGGCCGAGGTCAGGTGCTGGCCGCGGAAGAACAGCGCCTTCCACTCCAGCAGTGCCCGGTCCAGCTCCGCGCGCACCGGCTCCGGCAGTGGCCGGGAGAGGTCCACACCGCGGATCTCCGCGCCGATCACCGCACCGAGCGGGGTGAGCTCGAACGACTGGTACGTAAGCGGGCGTTGACCCTCAGGCAGGCGGCGCAGCACCCGCGCCCCCTCGTACAGGCCGTCGTCGGGGATCCGCCAGGAACGCAGTGCAGGCGGCGCCGGCAGTGCGGGCAGGGCGGTGGTCATGGGCTCCTCCTGGGAACGGGGAACGGGCGGTCGCGGACAGGGCCCCACTGGGGGGCGCGGAGCGCGCGGAGACGGTGGAGCGGGGCTGCGGGAGAGCCTGGCGCCGAGTCGACTCGGCTGCTGTGCAAGGGGTTTCGGCGGCGGCTGCGCCGATCGCGGGAAGCGCGTCAGAGGCCGCTGCGCGTACACCCGCAGCGCTCCGGGACGGAACAGCCCCGGACGGCGGTCGGTACGCGGTGATTGATCACGACAGCATTCTGCGGCCCGCGCGGAGCCCTGGTCAAGACGGCCGTATGCGGACCGAACCGGCCGTGCCCGCCCCCTGCCGCGGTGTCCGCCGCCCGTGGTAGGGATCTCGTATGCCGACGAACGGATTGCGCAGCCAGAGCTGGTACGCGGGGTCGAGCGGGGACGAGGAGCGGAGCGGGTACATCCACCGGGCCTGGATGCGGCGCGGACTGCCGGACGACGCCTTCACCGGCCGTCCGCAGATCGCCATCGCCAACACCGCCTCGGATCTGACGCCCTGCAACTCGCATCTCGACGAGGTCGCCGCCGCGGTCCGGGACGGCGTCCACGAGGCCGGCGGCATCGCGCTGAACCTCCCCGTCGTCTCGCTCGGCGAGACGCTCCTCAAGCCCACCGCGATGCTCTGGCGGAACATGGCGGCGATGTCCACCGAGGAGATGCTGCGCGGCAATCCGGTCGACGGCGCGGTGCTCCTCGGCGGCTGCGACAAGACCATCCCCTCGCTGCTGATGGCCGCCGCCTCGGTGGACCTCCCCTCGGTGGTGGTGCCCGGCGGGCCGATGCTGACCGGCACCTTCCGCGGCCGCCCGCTGGGCTGCGGCACGGACGTCTGGCGGCTCAGCGAGGAGGTCCGCAGCGGCGAGCTGAGCGCCGAGGACTTCACCGCCTCCGAGTCGGCGATGATTCGCAGCCGCGGGCACTGCAACACCATGGGCACCGCCTCCACCATGGGCCTCCTCGCCGAGGCCCTCGGCACCGTCCTGCCCGGCACCGCCGGGATCCCGGCCCCGGACAGCCGGCTGCTGCGCGCGGCCCGCGAGTCCGGCAGGCTCGCGGTGGAGATGGTCCGCGCGGACCGCCGCCCCTCGACGCTCCTCACCGAGGGCTCGTTCCGGAACGCGATCGTCGCGCTGGCCGCCCTCGGCGGTTCCACCAACGCGGTGGTCCACCTGCTGGCCATAGCCGGCCGCCTCGGCATACCGCTCTCCCTGGACGACTTCGACCGGATCGGCTCCGGCGTACCGCTGCTGACGGACCTTCAGCCGGCCGGCCGGTATCTGATGGAGGACCTCCACCGGGCCGGCGGCCTGCACGCCGTGCTGCGCGAGGTGCGCGACCTGCTGGACCCGGAGGCGCTGACGGTCACCGGCCGCCCGCTCGCCGGCTACCTGGACGACGCCCGGATCTGGGACACCGAGGTGATCCGGGAGCGCGAGCGGCCGCTCCAGCCGGACGCCGGGATCGCCGTGCTGCGCGGCAACCTGGCCCCGGACGGCGCGGTGATCAAGCCCGCCGCGGCCACCCCGGAGCTGCTCAGCCACCGCGGCCGGGCGATGGTCTTCGACAGCATCGAGGACTTCCGCGCCCGGGTCGACGACCCGGACCTGGACGTGGACGCGGACACGGTGCTGGTGCTGCGCGGCTGCGGACCGAAGGGCTACCCCGGCATGCCGGAGGTGTCCAACCTGCCGCTGCCGCCCAAGCTCCTCCGCCAGGGCGTCCGCGACATGGTGCGGATCTGCGACGGCCGGATGAGCGGCACGGCCTACGGCACGGTGGTGCTGCACGTCGCCCCGGAGGCGGCGGCCGGCGGCCCGCTGGCGCTGATCCGCACCGGCGACTGGATCGAACTCGACGTAGCGGCAAGGACGTTGAACGTCGACCTGCCGGCGGAGGAGCTGGCCGCCCGCAAGCCCAGCACCGAGGCGGCGGCCGGCTACGCGGCGCCGGTCCGCGGCTGGGAGCGGCTCTACGTGGACCACGTCCGCCAGGCGGACACCGGGGCCGACCTCGACTTCCTGGTCGGCCGCAGCGGCTCGGCGGTCTCCCGCGACTCACACTGACGGAGGGGCCTTCCGGGGGAATTCGATGGCCCGGCCGGGGTCGCCCCTGTCAGCATCGGAGCATGGGCGATCACGGTGACAGGAGCTTCGAGGAGCTGGTCGAGGAGGCCGCGGCGGTCCCCGTGGACGGCTGGGACTTCTCGTGGCTGGAGGGCAGGGCCACCGAGGCCCGCCCCTCCTGGGGGTACCAGCGGCTGATGGCCGGGCGCCTGGCCGACCCGGCCCTGCGGTCGGCGCTGGACCTGCAGACCGGCGGCGGCGAGGTGCTGGCTGGCGCGGACCGCTACCCGCCGGCGATGGCGGCCACCGAGGCCTGGCCGCCCAACCTGGCCAGGGCCGGCGAACTGCTGATCCCGCGCGGGGTGGTGGTGGTCGGCGCCCCCGAGACGGGTCCGCTGCCGTTCCCGGACGCCGCCTTCGACCTGGTGACCAGCCGCCATCCGGCGCGGATCCCGTGGGACGAGATCGCCCGGGTGCTCCGGCCCGGCGGGCACTACCTGGCCCAGCACGTCGGACCGGCGAGCGGCTTCGAGCTGATCGAGTTCCTCCTCGGTCCGCTGGGCGAGGAGCACCGCCGCTCCCGCAGTCCCGAGGTGGAGGCCGAGGAGGCCCGCGCGGCCGGTCTCGAACTCACCGGGCCGCCGCGCTGCGAGCGCACCCGGATCGAGGTCTTCGACATCGGCGCGGTGGTCTACCTCCTGCGCAAGCTGGTCTGGTGGGTCCCCGGCTTCACCGTGGAGCGGTACGAGGAGCGGCTGCGCGCCCTGGACGCGGTGCTCCGCCGCGACGGCCGCTTCACCGCGTACTCCTCCCGCACCCTGTTCGAGGCCCGCCGGCCGGCTCGGGCCGGCCGAAGCTGAGCCGGGGCTGAGCGGGGGTCAGGCGGTCTCCCAGGCGGCCTCGACCATCCGGAAGATCTCGTCCAGCGCGGCCTGCGGATCGGCGGCCTCCCGGGCCAGCGAGTAGCCGTCGATCACGAACCTCGCGATCGTCCGGCAGGCCGTCGCGGTCCGCGTCCGGCCGGGGCCGGCGGCGATGGCGACCGCCAGCGACTCGGCGTGCCGCAGCCGCATCGACTCCTCGTACTCCCGCAGGGCGGGGGTCGCGGCGATCAGCCGCCAGACCGGTGCGGCGTCCTCCGAGGTGCAGTGCCGCACCAGGGCCTCGACCTCGCGGCGCAGCGCGGGGATCAGCGGCGAGTCCGGCGCCAGGTCGGTGACGGCGCTGCGGAGGCGCCGCTCGAAGTCGTCGTCCCGCTCGAAGACCAGGGCCTCTTTCGAGGCGAAGTGGGAGAACAGCGTGGTGACGGCCACGTCGGCCTCGGCGGCCACCTCGCGGATGCCCACCGGGTCGTATCCGCGCTCCAGGAAGAGCCGCAGGGCGGTGTCGGCGATCTTCTGGCGGGTGGCGGCCTTCTTGCGCTCACGGCGCCCGGGCGGCGAGGTCATGACCTGAGGCTATCAGGTGCAAAAACCTCGCTGGTTCAAAACGCTAACCGTTAGTGTTATGTTCCGGGGCATGAGAAAAGTGAGCTTCGCCGAGTTCGGTGGTCCGGAAGTGCTGCGGCTGGTGGACGCCGAGGAGCCCCACGCGGGCCCCGGCCGGATACGCGTGGCCGTGGGGGCGGCCGGGGTGAACCCCGTCGACTGGAGGATCCGGGAGGGGCAGGTGCTCCAGGCGCATCCGATCGAGCTGCCCGCCGGGGTCGGCCTGGACGCCGCCGGGGTGGTGGACGAGGTGGGCGAGGGCGTCGAGGGGGTCCGGGTCGGCGACCGGGTGTTCGGCGAGGGCTCCAGCACCTACGCCGAGTACGCCGTGCTGTCC
The DNA here is from genome assembly GCF_000744815.1 of Phaeacidiphilus oryzae TH49. NCBI lineage: Bacteria > Bacillati > Actinomycetota > Actinomycetes > Kitasatosporales > Streptomycetaceae > Phaeacidiphilus > Phaeacidiphilus oryzae. Next base: position 628,962 of record NZ_JQMQ01000005.1, on the reverse strand, counting down.
GCCTGGGCCCTGATGCCCGAGGGGCTGACCTTCGAGGAGGCGGCCGGCTACCCGTCGGTGGTGGAGACCGCGGTGCGGATCATCCGCGAGGCCGCTGTGAAACCCGGCCAGACGCTGCTGGTCAGCGGTGCGTCCGGGGGAGTGGGCTCGGCGGTGCTGCAGATCGCCCGGGACCGCGGGATCGCGGTGATCGGCACCGCCGGAGCCGCCAACCAGGACTATCTGCGCAGCCTGGGCGCCCTCGCCACCACCTACGGCGAGGGCTGGGTCGAACGGGTGCGGCGGATCGGCCGGGTCGACGCCGCCCTCGATCTGGCCGGCTCGGGGGTGGTCCGCGAGCTCGTCGAGCTGACCGGGGATCCGCGGCGGGTGGTCTCGATCGCCGATCTGGACGCGCCGCGGCACGGCGTCCGGTTCTCCGGGACGGCCGGGAGCGTGCCGGAGGCGCTGGCGGTGGCCGTCGATCTCATCGCGCGGGGCCGGCTCCGCATCCCGGTCGAGAAGTCCTACCCGCTGGCCGAGGCCGCGGCGGCGCACGCCGACAGCAAGGCGGGGCACACCCGCGGGCGACGCGTGCTGGTGGTCTGAGGACGGCGGGGCCATGAGGCCCTAGAATCGAACGCATGAGCGAAACGGGAGAGGTGCGCGCGACGGAGGTCCCGCCGCTCCGGTCGGGGCGGCGGATCGCCACGCCGCCGGGCTGGCCGGCGGGACTGCCGGCGCCGGGACGGGAGGGGTGGTCCGAGGAGGCCGTGGCCTGGCTGCTGGAGCAGGCCGCCCCGGGGTGGCGGAGCCACGAGGACTTCTTCCGGGCCCACCCCGCGCTGCTCGCGCGGCTGGTCCGGCACACCCTCCAGGCGCGGCTGGAGGAGCTGCGCCGGGGCTACCGCACCGCGCGGGTCGACCTCCGCGGCGCCGCCGAGCCGCCCACCCTCGCCGAGCTCCTCGCCGTCTACACCGCCGAGGGCGAGCGCAGCAAGGAGCTCGCCCGGGCCGTCCAGCTGGTCGCCGACGCGCTCGTCGGAGTCCGCTGGCGGCCCGGGGGCTGAAGGAGGGCCCGCGAGGGCCGGCCTAGGGCGGCTCGATCGAGCCTCAGCCGAGGGCCGGTACCGGGGCGGCGGCCGCGGCGGCCGCGGCGAGATCCTCGATCAGGGCGTCCACGGTCTCCTGGGCGCAGCCCCGGTTGGCGCCGATCCCGCCGTTCGGGCCGCGCTTGATCCAGCCCGCCACATAGGTGCGGGGGAGCCCGTCCACCCGGCCGCGCTGGTTCGGCACCACGGCCGCCGCCGGATCGAACGGCAGGCCGGGGACGGGGGCCCCGCGCTGGCCGATCGCGGCGACCAGCAGTTCGGCCGGGATGGTGCCGGCGCCGGTGGCGCGCACCGCGCCGAGGCGGTCCCGGCCCTCCGGGCGGGGCTCGGCGGCCTCGATGGCGGTGGAGAAGCGGACCACGACCCGGCGCCGGCCCGAGTCGGCCGGCGGGGCGGTCAGGTCGACTCGGCCCTCCTCGTCCAGCAGCAGGTCGAAGTCCGGGTGGTGGCGGATGGCGTGCAGCTCGGGCCAGGTCCAGGCGGCGTGCTCGGGGCCGCGCCGGCCGAGGACGACCACCTCGCGCAGGGCCGAGGAGCGGAGTGCGGCCAGGGCGTGGGCGGCGATCTCGGTGTCCGCCAGCCGCTCCGGGGCGGTGGCCAGCATCCGGGCCGCGTCCAGGGCGACATTGCCGGTGCCGACCACCACCGCGCGGCGCACCTCGCGGAGGTCGACGGCATTGCCGGGGACGTCCGGATGGCCGTTGTACCAGGCCACCAGGCGGCCCGCGGTCAGGCTGCCGGGCAGCCGGCCGGCCCCGGGCACCGCCAGCGCGCGCGAGGAGGCCGCGCCCACCGCGTAGACGACGGCGTCGTACCGGTCGGTCAGTTCCCGGTGGCTGACGTCCCGTCCGACCTCGGTGTCGAGCCGCAGTTCGATCCGCGGGTGGCGGAGCAGCGGGGCGAAGGAGTCCAGCATCCGCCGGGTGGCCGGGTGGTCCGGGGCGACCCCGAAGCGGAGCAGCCCACCGGGGACCGGCAACCGCTCGTAGAGGGTGATCCTGGCGCCCGTGGAGTGCAGCAGCGCCTCTGCGGTGTAGCAGGCGGCGGGGCCGGTGCCGACGATCGCCACCCGGGGGGCGCGCGCTCCGCCGCGCTTTCCGGCCCATGGGAGCGAGGACGGGATCTCCGGCTGCGGCCAGGCGGGCTCGGCGGTCCGCCCGCGGTAGTACGCGGCGCTCTGCTCGGCGTACTCGGTGTCCGCGCCGGTCAGCCGCTCCACCGGGACGATCGCCTCCACCGGGCAGGCGTCGGTGCAGGCGCCGCAGTCGATGCAGGTGCGCGGGTCGATGTAGAGGAGGTCGGTGGACCCGAAGTCCGGCTCCCCGGGGGCGGGGTGGATGCAGTTGACCGGGCAGACCGCGACGCACGAGGCGTCGGCGCAGCAGGGCTGGGTGATCGCGTAGGCCATGGGCGGGGTGGCTTCCTCAACTGGTGGGCGCGGGGCCGTGCCGACGCCCCGCCGCCGGATCGGTCAGAGCAGGTGGACGCGCTGGTAGAGGGCGGAGGCCGGGCGGGTCAGCAGTCCGGCGCCGCCGAGGAAGCGCATCAGCGGGGCGCCGCTGCTGCGCATCATGGCGTGGTGGTGGGGGTTGCGCCGGGCCTCCTCCCGGGCGCGGGCCGGGTCGAGTCCCGCCGCGGCGAAGACCCCGTCGTTGACCAGGCTGGTGACGATGACGTAGGCGACCACGGCGATGGACATCGCGGCGGCCTGGCGGCGCAGCCGGCCGGTGCCGGCCACCCGGTCGCGGATCTCCGCGCGGGCGAACCGCATGTGCCGGGACTCCTCCACCACATGGATCCGGCTGGTGGTGCGGACCAGGTCGAGCACCCGCTCGTCGCGCATGGCGTCCCGCTGCATCACGTCCAGCACCTCCTCGGCCACGAGGATCCCGCCGTACGCGGCCTCGGCGGTGCCGACGGCCTTGAAGAGCCGGGCCGCCTCGACCACCGGCCGCCGGGGGAAGTACGCGGGCACCCCCATCGCCTCGCAGGCGCGGGCGAACATGAGGGAGTGCCGGCACTCGTCCGCGATCTCGGTGAGGGCGAAGCGGAACTCGGCCGAGGCGTGGTCCTTGACGTACTGGTCGCGGAGGATCAGCTGCTGGAGGATCATCTCGAACCAGATCCCGGTGCTCATGATCGAGCAGACCTCGTGCCGGGTCAGGGTGACCCGCTGCTCCTCCGTCATCTCCCGCCACAGCGGGGTGCCGTAGAGGACGCTCCACTCGGGGTTGAGCCCGTGCTTGTCCGCGGGGAGCGGGGCGGACCAGTCGACCTCGGTCTCCGGATCGTAGGAGAGCGCGGCCGAGGAGCCGAGCAGTCCGCGGGAGATCTCCTCGGTGCCTGCGGTGGTGCTCATGCGGTGCCTCCCTAGCGCTTGGCTTCGGGGATTTTTACGGGTACATCGTGTACCCGACAGCCGCTGAGGCTACGTCAGAACGCGACGGTGCGACAGGGGTGGGGCAGGGGGAAATCCGAGGGGATTCCGCGCCCGGGCCGGTGGATAGACTCGGGGCCATGCCGGCCGGGGAGAGAGCGGAGAAAGTCGACGGACGGCGTGCGCGCTGGGCCGGCCAGCACGAACGCCGGCGCGAGCAGTTCGTGGACGCCGCCCTCGACGCGATCGCCGAGCACGGGCCAGAGGTCTCCACGGCCCAGATCGCGGACGCCGCCGGCGTCGCCAGGACCAGGCTCTACAAGCACTTCGCGGACGCGGCCGATCTGCAGCGGGCGGTCGCCGGGCGGGCGGCGGCCTCGGTCGCGGCGGCCCTGGAGCCGGTCTGGCAGCCGCACGGCACCCCGATGGAGATGATCAGGAACGGCGTCGGCGCGTACTTCGGCTGGCTGCGGCGCAACGCCGACCTGTACCGCTACCTCAGCCGCAACATGCGCGGGCAGGAGGCGGTCGCCGACATCAAGAGCGCCATCGGCGGCCACCTCGGCGACCTGTTCGCCGGCTACCTCACCGCGGTCGGCGGCGAGCCGGGCCCGGCCGATCCGCTCGGCTACGGCATCGTCGGCCTCGTCGACGCGGCCACCCTCCACTGGCTGGACCAGCCCGGCGGGCTGCCGCCCGAGCAGCTGTCGGAGCTCCTGGCCCGCGCCATCTGGAACATGCTGGACGGCGCCCTGCGCGCGCAGGGCTACGTCCTGGAGCCGGACCGGGAGCTGGACCTGATCGCGATGGGCCGCGAGGACGCGGAGGCCTAGAGGGCCGCCTCCACCCCCTGGCGCCGCGGCCGAGCGCGGCCCCGGCTCAGGAGACGCTGCCGAGGTCGGCCCCGGCCCAGCGCTCAGGACGCAGGCGGATGCCGACGGTGGCGGCCGGGTCGGTGCCGGCGGCGTACGACTCGGCGGCGCCGGGCGGAAGGTAGCGGGCGGCGATCCGGGCCACCAGAGCGGCGTCGGCCGGCACGAACTCCACCGGGCCCTCGGCCGAGGCCCAGCGGTAGGTCGGCTCCTCGCGCTGCACCGTCAGGGTGGCCCGGCCGGCGGCCTCCAGCAGCCGGGCCTTCCGCGAGGAACGGCCGGTGACCAGCACCAGGTCGCCGGACTCCTCCGCCAGGTACCAGACGGGGACGCCGATCGGCCCGCGACCGGGCTCGCCGGACGCCACCGAGAGGACGGCGATCAGCGGTTCGTCGAGGAGCCGGGCGCGCTCCTCCGGCTTGAGCGGCAAGGGAACCTCCGCATACGAAAGGCCTGCGACGTTCCGAGCCTAGGCCGCCGGGGGCCGTCCGGCGGTACGCCGCGCCGGGGGTCAGCCGGCGGTCGCCAGGACCTTGTCCAGGAAGGCGAAGAGGTTGGCGCGGGTGCGGGCGATCTGCTCCTCGACGCTGAGCGACTCCTCGATCCGGCCACCAGGGGCCGGCGCCTTGCGGCCGCGGGTGTAGAGGGAGCAGTCCAGGTCGGTGCAGATGTAGTCGCCGACCGAGTCGCCCTTGCGTCCTGCGGCCCCGGCCCGGCGGGCGGTCATCAGCGCCACGCCGCTGCCCGGGTGGGTGGTCAGGCAGAGCGAGCAGAGGTTGCGGTGGAGGAAGCTCCGGCGGCGCTTGGCGGGCAGCCGCAGGGCGACGCCGGTCAGGCCGCCGTCCTCGCGCTCGGCGACCAGGTAGCAGCGGTCGGGGGCGGAGATGTCCTGCCAGCCGAGGAAGTCCAGGTCATCCCAGGGGCGTTCGCCGAGGTCCCGGGGGAGCGAGAGCCGCTTGGCCTCTCCCTGCGAGCAGTTGACGAAGCTGTCGCGGATGTCCCGCTCGGATGGTGGGTGCATGGTCAGCGACGGTAACCGGGACGCGGGAGCCCGGCCAAGCGGATTTCCCGCGGCTCAGGCCTGACCGGTCTCGAAGTGGGTGATCCGGCCGGCGCCGTCGATCTCGAAGGCCCACTTGGTGCGCATCTCGCCCCAGGTGTCGTTGCTGAACCTGGCCACCAGCCGGCGGCCGCCGTCGGCCTCGTTCAGCACGTCCATCCGGCCGTGGACGGTGAAGATCTCCTTGTCGATCCACTCCTGGAGATCGCGTTCGCTGCCGTCGTCGGACATCGTGGCGTCCGGGGCCAGCAGGGCGAGGAAGCCCTCCCGGTCGCCGGAGTTGACGGCGCGGACGAGCTTGCGGACGGTCGAGTCGGTCGGTGTGGACATGGCGGCACTGCTCCTCGCTGGACTGCGGGTCTCGTCCCGAGTCAAGCCCCCGCCCGCCCGGCGCGCGCGGCGGGCTACTCCGATCCGCTCGGGGCTATCGCGAGTTCGGGCGCAGCCGATGGGCCATGCCGGGGTAGTTCACCACGAAACCGTCCGCGTCGAACTCCACATAGCGGTTGAAGGTTCCGGAGGCGTAGCGGATCCGGGCGCCGCCCTCCGCGGTGCGGGTGAAAGGGGTGTAGGACTGCTCGGCCGGCCGCACCGTGAGCTCGGGTACCTGGATGAAGGCCATGCGGAACCGCAGCTCGGCGCCGGGCGCGGGGGAGCGGTGCCGGTGGAGTCCGTGCCGCAGCACCGGCATGGTGTTGGTCAGCGGGCACAGCCCCAGATCGCAGTCCAGTGCGCCGGCGAGCGCGGGCAGCGCCGCGCCGTTGGCGGTCCACTCGCCGCCGTCGGCGCGGCGGAGGTCCAACTCCCGCCGCTGGTCGGCGGTTTCCAGGAGCACCCGGAGGCTGCGGGTGACGTAGCCGGACCCGGCGTCCGGGCCGGCGTCCAGCCGGTACTCCAGCCAGTACGGCTCGGGGACGGTGCCGACCGCCCGGCCGCGGGCCCGCAGGGCGCCCTCGCCGGCGTGTTCCACCCAGGCGGTCTCGATGCCCCGGGTCTCGCTCACCTGCCAGGTCAGTACGCGCGGGTCCGTCATGGGCGGCCGGCTCCTCGGGGCTCCTCGGGGGCGTGCTCGGCGGCTGCTGTGCGGTGTGGCGTGCGCCGCTGGGCGGCGGGCGAACCCGTCAGGCCTGCGGAGGACCGAAGCCCGGCTGCTGCGGCGGGGTCTGCTGCGGGGCGCCGAAGCCGCCGCCCTGCGGCGGGCCGAAGCCCGGCTGTGGTTGCGGGGCCTGCTGCGGGGCGCCGAAGCCCTGCTGCGGGGGCATCGGAGCCTGCTGCGGCTGGCCGAACTGGCCCTGGGGCCCGCCGAACTGGCCCTGCGGGGCGCCGAACTGGGCCTGCTGCGGGACCTGCTGGGGCGCGACCTGCTGCGGCGGCAGCTGCGGGGCGGCCTGCTGCGGCGGGAACTGCTGCGGCGGGAACTGCTGCCCGGGGGCGGCCGCCATCGCCGGCTGCGGTGCCCCCGCCGGCGCGCCCGCGCCCGCGCCCGGGACGACCGCCAGCAGCTGGTCGAGCTCGTTCCGCCAGTAGCGGTGGATGTTCAGCCGGGTCGGCGCCTGGTGGCCCGGGAGGACGAGACGCATCTTGGACCAGACGGTGCCCCGCTTGACGTCCGAGACCGGCAGGTTCTCCCGCGGATAGGCGCCCACCACCTCGCCGGGCCGGTTGGACCACCGGCTGGCGGTGTTGACCACGACCGAGGTGTTGGTCAGCGTGATGAAGTAGAACTTCCGGCTGAACGCGACCACCAGGCCGACGAACGGGATCCGGTCGAAGACGGCGTTCAGCCAGGGGCTGGGGCCGGTCTCGGTGTGGATCACCGCCTCCACCGTCTCCCCGGGCGGGGCGACCTCCGCCAACTTGGCTATGACCTGTGCTTTCTGGGTGGCGCGAAGGATCGCCATGCTCGTCCCCGTCCTCAGGAGTCCATCAGGGCGCAGACATTAGCACGCAGGAGTGACAGAAGGTCAGATGGCGTTCACAGGCTGTCTTTCGCGGCCTGCGAGGCGGCGGCCCGACGGGTCAGCCGTCGGGCCGCCGTCGGGCCGCCTTCGGTCCGGCGGGTCAGCCGTCCGCCCGCTGGACCTCCAGCCGGCCGGCGGCCTGCTCGGTGCGCAGTTCGGTCTTCAGCACCTTGCCGCTCGGATTCCGCGGCAGCGCGTCCAGCAGGGTCAGGTTGCGGGGCCGCTTGTAGCCGGCCATCCGCTCCGCGCACCAGGCGGAGAGCTCGGCCGCGGTCGGCGGGCGCCCGGGGTCCCGGGGGACGACCACGGCCAGCGGTGTCTCGCCCCACTTCTCGTCCGGCATGCCGATCACCGCGACCTCGGCCACCGCCGGGTGGGCCGCCAGCACGTTCTCCACCTCGGCGCAGTAGATGTTCTCCCCGCCCGAGATGATCATGTCCTTCTTGCGGTCCACCACGTAGTAGTAGCCGTCCTCGTCCTCACGGACCAGGTCGCCGGAGTGGAACCAGCCGCCGCGGAAGGCCTCGGCGGTGGCCTCCGGCTTGTTCCAGTACTCCTTCATCACCATCGGGCCGCGGTAGACGATCTCGCCGACCTGGCCGGGCTCGACGTCGTTCATGTCCTCGTCCACCACCCGGCATTCGACGTTGAGGACGGGGGTGCCGACCGAGCCGATCTTGCGGATCGCGTCCTCTCCGCGCAGCGTGGTGGTGACCGGGGAGCACTCGGTCTGGCCGAACGCGGTGGAGACCTCCGCCTGCGGAAAGGTGTCGATCAGCCTGCGCAGCAGGGTGGTGGAGGCCGGCGCGGCGCCCCAGGAGATCCGGGTCAGCGCGGAGAGTTCGCGCCGCGAGCGCTCCCTGATGTCCGGCAGGTCGCAGATCGCCTGCCACTGGGCGGGCACCATGAAGCAGGTGGTGACGCCGTGCCGGGCGAGCAGCCGTACCGTCCCCTCCGGGTCGAAGCCGCCGGAGGGCAGCAGGACGACGTGGCCGCCGAGGAGCACCACCGGCAGGAAGCCGGAGAGGCCGGCGATGTGGAAGAGCGGGGCCACCACCAGCATCACCCGCTCGCCCGGGGCGGTGCTGTTGTGGGCGATCCCGCTGAAGGTGTGCATCAGCAGGTTGCGGTGGGTCAGTACGGCGCCCTTGGGCCGCCCGGTGGTGCCCGAGGTGTACATGATGAAGGCGGCCGTGTTCTCGAGGTTCTCGTCCACCTCCTCGGCGGCCTCGTCCCATTCCGGGGAGGCGGCGGACAGCGCCTCCTCGTACGCCTCGGCGCCCGGCCAGGCCGCGGAGGCCTCCCCGCCGAAGACCAGGCGGGCGGTCAGCACCGGCGACCCGGCCGCCGCCTGAGCGGACGTTCGGGCGGCGGCCTCGGCCAGCCGGGGCGCCAACTCGGCCTGGACGACCGCCGCGCGCGGGGTGCAGTCGCCGAGGAGGTAGGCGATCTCGTCGGCCACCAGGCGGAAGTTGACCGGCACTCCGATCGCTCCGAGGCGGGTCGTGGCGATGAAGGCCTCGAAGACCTCCAGCCGGTTGTGGGACAGCACCAGCACCCGGTCGCCGGTGCCGACACCGCGCTCGCGCAGGGCGTTGGCCAGGCGCGACACCCGTTCCTCCATGGTGCGGTAGTCGCGGGTGGTGTCGTCCAGGGTGAAGGCCGGACGGTCGCCCGCCGTCCTTGCGTGGCGGGCGAGTTGGTCGGACAGCGTCATTCCGCGTCCGATCAGCCGGGGATACCCGGAAGAGGGCATGCGTCACCTCTGTGCCGTCGGGGGTGGGGTCTCGGCCGGGAACGAGCAGGTGCGGGTGGCGCCATGCTGACCCGCCGGACGGTCTCCGTCAACGGGTACCGCAGTGGGCCCCGGAAGGCTAGATTTAACGAACGTTCAATCAGAATTCGGGAGGAGCGCGCATGGACACCGCTGACTTCCGCGCCGTGGTGCGCCGCTGGCTGGCCGACAACGTGCCGCCGCCACCGGCGCCGGGCGCGGACGCGCGGACCCTGGTCGCCACCGCCAAGAGCTTCCAGGCCGCCCTCTTCGACGCCGGCCTGGCGGGCCTGACGTGGCCCAGGGCGTACGGCGGCCAGGGCCTCACCGGAGCCGAGCAGCAGGTCTTCCAGGAGGAGGCGGCCCGCTACGAGCTGCCCATCGGCCTCTTCATGATCAGCATGGGGATGTGCGGGCCGACCATCGTCGACCTCGGCACCGAGGAGCAGAAGCGCCGGTACCTCCCCAGGCTGCTGCGCGGTGAGGAGGTCTGGTGCCAGCTGTTCTCCGAGCCCGGCGCCGGCTCCGACGTGGCCGGACTGCAGACCAGGGCCGTGCGCGCGGAGGACGGCAGCGGCGAGTGGATCGTCGACGGGCAGAAGGTGTGGACCTCCGGCGCCCAGCACTCCGACTTCGGCTGCCTGGTCGCCCGCACCGACCCGGACGTGCCCAAGCACCAGGGCCTGACCATGTTCATCGTGGACCTCCACGCCCCCGGGGTGACCGTCCGCCCGCTGCGCGACATGTCCGGCCGGGCCCCGTTCAACGAGGTCTACCTGGACGGGGTGCGGCTCCCGGCGGACGCGGTGCTCGGCGGCGACGAGCAGATCGGCCGCGGCTGGCCCGCGGCCGTGCTGATGCTCGGCCACGAGCGGGTCTCCATCGGCTCCGCCGCCCGCTCCCGGGACGAGCCCCTCGGCCGCGGCCGGCTGGCCGCGCTGGCCCAGGAGCTCGGCCGGCACCGCGACCCGGAGGTCCGCCGCCGGCTCGCCGCGCTCTACGCCGGCGGGCGCGGGCTCTCCCTCTTCACCGCCCGGCTGCGCCAGGAGGCCGACGCCGGGGAGGCGCCCGGTGCCCGGGGCTCGGTCGGCAAGCTGGCCGGGGCGGAACTCCTGTGGCAGGCCGTGGAGGCCGCGAGCGTGATCGCCGGTCCGCGGCTCACCGCGTGGGACCCGGAGGAGCCGGGGGCGGAGGCCATGGCCGAGCTCGTCACCTCGATCAACTCGGTGCCCGCGTCCAGCATCGCCGGCGGCACCAACCAGATCCAGCGCAACATCATCGGTGAGCGGATCCTCGGCCTGCCGAAGGACCCGGCGGCGGACCGGGACGTGCCGTTCCGCCGGCTCCGGGTCGGCACCCAGCGGCAGGACGACCAGCAGCAGGACACGCGGAAGCAGGACAACGGGAAGCAGGACATCGGGAAGCGGGAGGGCTGAGCCGTGCGTCTGATCCTCGACAGCGAACAGGAGCAACTGCGGACCGGGCTGCGCAAACTCCTCGACGAGCAGGCCTCCTCCGAGCGGGTGCGGGCGGCGATGGAGAGCGAGAGCGGCCATGATCCCGCCCTGTGGCGGCGGATCGCGGCCGAGCTGGGCCTGGCCGGTCTCACCGTCCCCGAGGAGCACGGCGGGGCGGGCGCCGGACAGGTCGAACGGGCGGTGGTACTGGAGGAGTTGGGGCGCTCGCTGGCGCCCGTGCCCTACCTCGCCTCGGCCGTGCTCGCGGTGGACGCGCTGCTGGCCGCCGGGGATCCGGCGCTCCAGGCCGACCTGCTGCCGGGGCTCGCGTCCGGGGAGCGGACCGGGGCGCTCGCGGTCTCGGGACCGGACGGCTCCTGGGGCTCCTCGGCCGGTACCGTCCGGGCGACGCGGGCTCAGGACGGCGACGGCTCCTGGGAGTTGACCGGCACGGCGAGCCATGTGCTCTCCGGCGCGGTCGCCGACACCCTGCTGGTGTGGGCGGGGACGCCGGAAGGGCCGGCCTGGTTCGCGGTGGACGCGGGCGGAGCCGGCGCCCGGGGCCTCACCGCGCGGGACCTCGCCGGGACGGACCCCACCCGCCGCTTCTCCCGGCTCGGCCTCGACCGCACCCCGGCCCGCCGCGCGGAGGGCGGCGCCGAACCGGCCGCCGCGCTGGAGGAGCTCCGCTCGCGGGCCGAACTCGCCCTCGCCGCAGGGCAGGTGGGCGTGATGGGCAAGGTGCTGGAGACCACCGCCGAGTACGCCAAGGTGCGGATGCAGTTCGGCCGGGCGATCGGCTCCTACCAGGGCGTCAAGCACCCCCTCGCGGACCTCTACTCGGCCCGCGAGCAGGCGCTCTCCGCCGTCCGCTACGCGGCCTGGGCCGGCGACGAGTCGCCGGAGCGCTTCCCGGTCGCCGCCGCCACGGCGATCGTGCTGGCCGCGCCGGCCGCCTTCGAGGCCGCCGCCAAGGGCGTCCAGCTGCACGGCGGCATCGGCTACACCTGGGAGCACGACGCCCACCTCTACTACAAGCGCGCGAAGTCTGATGAGCTGCTCCTCGGCGAGGGGCCGGCCCGACTCGACCGGCTCGCCGACCTCCTGGACCGGCGCCCGGCCTGAGCCGGCCGCGCCGGCCGCGCGCCGGCCCCCGGCCGGTACGACCCCGCAGGACGCAGTGTCCGGAAAGGAACGCATGACTACCGTCGAGCAGCAGTCCCTCCTGGTCGGCCGGGAGGGAGCGGTGGCCACGATCACCATCAACCGCCCGCGCCGCAAGAACGCCCTGGACCACCCCACCTGGCGGCTGCTGCACGCGGCCCTGGTGGACGCCGGCCGCGACCCGGAGGTCCGGGCGGTCGTCCTCACCGGCGCGGAGGGCGACTTCTGTGCCGGGGCCGACCTGTCCGGCGAGCGGCCCGGCCATCCGCTGGAGGCCATGCGCCGGGTGAACGAGGTGGCCCTGGCCCTCCACGAGCTGCCCAAGCCGACCATCGCCAAGGTCCGCGGGGTGGCGGTCGGCGCGGGCTGGAGCCTGGCCCTGGCCTGCGATCTGGTGGCGGCCGCGCCGGACGCGCGGTTCAGCCAGATATTCGCCAGGCGCGGACTCTCCCTGGACTGCGGCGGCTCCTGGCTGCTGCCCCGGCTGGTCGGGATGCAGCAGGCCAAGCGGCTGGCGCTGTTCGGCGACTTCGTCGACGCGCCGGAGGCCCGCTCGCTGGGCCTGGTCACCTGGGTCAGGGAGGACCCGGAGCTGGACGGATTCGTCGCCGAGCAGGCCGCCCGGCTGGCCGCGCAGCCGCCGGTGGCCATCGCCCAGTCCAAGGCGCTGCTCCACGAGGGCGTCCAAGCCTCGCTGCGGGAGGCGCTGGAGAACGAGGCCCGGGCGCAGGTCGTCAACTTCGCCACCGAGGACGCCCAGGCGGCGAAGGAGGCCTTCCTGGCCAAGACGACGCCGGTCTTCACCGGCCGGTGGGCGGTGCGACGGTGAGTGCCGCCGAGCGGGAGTCCGCAGACTTCGAGGAGATCCGGTACACCGTCGAGGACCGGATCGCGACCATCACGCTCCACCGGCCGGACCGGCTGAACGCCTTCACCCTCACCATGGCCCGCGAGCTGATCGCCGCCTTCGACCGGGTGGACGCGGACGACGGGGTGCGCGCGGTGATCGTCACCGGCGCGGGCCGCGCCTTCTGCGCCGGCGCCGACCTCGGCGGCGGCGCCGCCACCTTCGACGGGACCGCGACCGGGGACGCCCGGCGGGCGGCGCACGGAGAGATCGACGGGGTGCCGAGGGACGGCGGCGGCACGGTCGCGCTGCGGATCGCCGCCTGCCGCAAGCCGGTGATCGCGGCCTTCAACGGGCCGGCGGTCGGCGTCGGGGTCACCATGACGCTGCCGATGGACATCCGGATCGCGGCCGACACCGCGCGCTTCGGCTTCGTCTTCGCCCGGCGCGGGATCGTGCCGGAGGCGGCGTCCAGCTGGTTCCTGCCGCGGGTGGTCGGGATCTCCCAGGCGATGGAGTGGGTGGCCACCGGCCGGGTCTTCGACGCGGAGGAGGCGCGGGCCGGGCGGCTGGTCTCCCGGGTGGTGCCGGCCGGCGAGCTGATGGGCGCGGCCCGCGGGATCGCCCGCGAGATCGCCGAGAACACCTCGGCGGTGTCGGTGGCGGTGGCCCGGCAGATGATGTGGGGGATGCTGAGCGAGCCCACGCCGTGGGCCGCGCATCGCTACGACTCGCGCGCGATGTTCGAGCTCGGTCGGGGCCCCGACGCGGCCGAGGGGATCACGGCCTTCCTGGAGAAGCGCCCGCCGCGCTATCCGGGGACGGTCACCAAGGACTACCCCGAGGGCGTCCCGGCGTGGCCGGCCCGTCCTGACGAGTACTGAGGCGGGGCGGGCCCGCGCGAGCGCGCTCGCCCCCGCTTGCGGCTGCGGCGCCGCGCGGGGTGGGTGCCTGCCGGGCCTGCGGTTCGGCGGTTGGGTGGTTCGGCGGTTCGGCGGTTCGGCGGTGGTGTCTAAGCTGGGGAGGGCGATTCGGCGGAGGCCTCCGCCGCGCTGACAGCGGAGCGGAACCAATGCGCGCGGAGGCCGGGAGGGGGGCGGCATGGGTGGGAACGGCGGGAAGGGCGGCCGGAACCGGCTGATCGGACTGGCCGTGCTGGGGCTCCTGGGTGCGGCGGTGGTCAAGGAGCTGCGGCAGCCCGCCGCCGAGCGCACCTGGACGGGGCGGGTCGTCGGCGTGCCGTACGACCTGCGGCGCCCCACGGTCGGCAAGGTCCGCCGGGAGTACTGGGATCCGGAGAACCCGGCCCTCTTCACTCCGCACTCCTTCGGCATCGGATACGGCGTCAACCTGGCCCGGGTGGGCGCGCTCGCCCGCCGCGCGGCCGGGGCGGTCCGCTGCCGCTGAGCCGCGGGCCTGGTCTCGCTGAGCCGCAGGCCGCTGCCGCTGGGCCGCGGGCCGCGGGTCGGCTCCTGCTGAGTCGTGGGCCGCGCTCTCAGGCCGGTGCGGTCGCGCCGCCGTCGCCGGCGATCGCGCCGGTGATCAGGCCGACGAGCTCGTCTCCGCCGGTGGCCGCGATCCGGCGGTAGCCGACCGCGCGCCCGCGCCGGAGCACCCACACCCCGTCCGCGATCCGCAGCACCTGGTCCAGGTCGTGGCTGATGATCAGCACGGTGACCCCGCGCTCCTTCAGCCGCAGCACCAGCCTCTCCACCGCGTGGGTCTCCCGGACGCCCAGCGCGGCCGTCGGCTCGTCCATGATGACCAGCGAGCGGCCCCAGGTCACCGCGCGGGCGATGGCCACGCACTGGCGCTGGCCGCCGGACATCCGGCGGACGGTGGCCCGCACCGAGGGGACGTCCACCTCCAGCCGGGCCAGGATCTGCCGGCTCTCCTCGATCATCCGCCGCCGGTCGAGGAGGCCGAGCCGGAGCGGTCCGTACCTCAACTCCCGGTTGAGGAAGAGGTTCTGCCACACCCGCAGGTCCTCCACCAGGGCCAGGTCCTGGTAGACGGTCTCGATGCCGCGCCGGCGGGCACGGGCGGGGGAGTCCAGATGGATCGGCGAGCCGTCGAAGACGATCTCGCCCGCGTCCGGCGCGTCCACCCCCGTCAGGCAGCGGATCAGCGTGGACTTCCCGGCGCCGTTGTCGCCGACCAGCGCGGTGATCTCGCCGCGCGGGACGGTGACGGTCAGGCCCTGGAGGGCGCGTACCGCGTCGAAGGTCTTCACCAGGCCGCGCGCCTCGACCAGCGAGTCGGCCGGGACGGCCGGGCCGCCGCCGGGCGCGCCCGCCCGCTCGGACACCGACGCCATGTCAATCCCCCTTCTGCTCCTACCGCTTGAAGCGGGACAGGACGGCGGCCGCGACCACCACCCCGCCCACCGCGATCGGCTGGTAGTACTGCGAGATACCGAGGATGGTGAACCCGTTGACCAGTGCGGTCAGCAGCACCGCGCCGGCCACCGTGCCCAGCACCGCGCTCTGCCCGCCGAAGAGGCTCGACCCGCCGAGCACCACGGCGGCGATCGAGCTGAGGAGGAAGTCGGTCTGCAGCGTCGGGTCCGCCCCGCCGGTGCGCGCCACGTACAGCACCCCGGCCAGTCCGCAGAGGAGCCCGGACGCCGTGTAGGCCAGCACCCGCATCCGGGCCACCGGGATGCCGGCCTCCCGTGCCGCCTCCAGGTTTCCGCCGGTGGCCAGCAGGTGGGTGCCGGTCCTGGTGCGCGCGATGCCGAGCCAGACGGCGGCCGCGACCACCGCCGCCACCAGCCAGAACCACCGCACCGGGCCGATCCCGTCCAGCGCGAGACGGCGGAGGAAGGGGGAGGAGACCGGGGTGGTGTTGCCCGCGGTCAGCAGCAGCGAGATGCCGCTGACCACGCTCAGCGAACCCAGGGTGGCGATGAAGTCGGTGACCCCGGCCACCGCCGTGACCAGCCCGTTGACCAGGCCGACCGCGCCCGCCCCGGCGATCGAGAGCAGCGTCGAGGCGGTCACCCCCCAGCCGTGCGACATCCCCTCGCCGAAGAGCACCGCGGCCCAGGGCAGGTTGGCGCCGACCGACAGGTCGATCCCGGCGGCGACGATCACCACCTGCTGGCCCAGGGCCAGCACGACCAGGATCGCCGCCGAGACCAGCAGGTCGGTGATGTTGCCGACGGTCAGGAAGTCCGGGGTGGCGATGAAGAACACCACGAACACCCCGAGCAGCCCGATCGCCGCGGCATGCCGGGCCAGCGCCGGCGACCAGCGCCGCCAGCGGCTCGGTTCGAAGGGTTCCGCGCTCACGTGGTCCCCGCGCTCGCCGGTCCCGGTGGTGACGCTCATCCGGCCACCGCGCTCACTTCGCCACCAGCGGGGTGATCGGGTCGGAGTAGGCGAAGTACGGCTTGGGGAAGGCCGATCGGGCCTGCTGCACGTTCTGCGAGGTGATCAGCTTGATCGGGGAGACCACCCGGGCCGGGACGGTCTTGTGCTCGGCCAGCGCCAGACAGGCGGAGACCGCCAACTGGCCCTCGGCGTACGGGTACTGGGTGACGGTGCCGGAGAGGGTGCCGGACTGCACGGACTGCAGGGCGTCCTGGATGCCGTCCACCGAGATGACCTTGATCCGGCCGGACCTGCCGGCGTTGGTGATCGCCTGGGCGGCCCCCAGGCCCATGGTGTCGTTGGCGGCGAAGATCCCGGTGATGTCCGGGTGGGCGCGGAGGACGGCCTCGGTGACGGTGAGCGCCTTGTCCTGCTCGTAGTCGGCGGGCGCCTTCTGCACGATGGTCAGCTTGCCGGCCACGGTTTGGGAGAAGGCGTTCACCCGGTTGATGCCGTTCTGCTCGCCCGCGATGCCCTGGAGCACGGCCACCTTGCCCGTGCCGCCCAGGACCTGGAGCATCCTCTGGCCGGCGATCCGGCCCGCGTCGGAGTTGTCCGAGCCGATGAAGGTGGCGAAGGAGACCCCGGCGGCGGAGGCGGCGGACGGGCTGATCTGGGTGTCCAGGTCGAGGATCGGGATCTTCTTCTGCGCCACCGGCACTAGCGGGGTGATCACGTTGGTGGCGTTCACCGGGACCACGCCGAAGCAGTTGTACCCCTGGCCCGCCAGGGTGGAGATCTTGGCGTTCTCGCCGTCCGAATCGGTCTCGTCGGCGCCGGCCTGGACGTTGACCCGCACGCCCAGCTTCCTCCCCTGCGCCAGGGCGCCGTCCCGTAGGGCCGCCCAGTACGGGTTGCTGAAGTCGCGGGTGACGATGGCGACCTTCAGGCCCCCGCCGGCGCCGCCGGACGAGGAGCTGTGGGCGGTGCCGCCGCGGCCGCAGCCGGCCGCCGCTGCGACCAGCGCGACCGTCAGCGCGCCGATCCGGAATCCGTGCCGACTGAGCATGATGAACCGTCACCTCTCCTGCGCCGTAAGCCGTGGAACGTACGGGGGGAAGCGGGCGATCACGATGTGCCGGTGGGTACGGCGGATTCGGGTGGAGAACCGGGCGCCGCCGAATTTCGCCAGGTTAAGTCCGCGTGACAGGAGGGGCAATACCCCGCACACGGCACCTTCCGTCCCGGTGGGCGCACTCTCGATCATTTGTATGCAATGCGGCAAGCTGGTCGGGCAGGAGCGTTCCGTGCCAGGCAGCCCCTCGGAGGGACCCGTATGCGCGCAGCCTTCGTGCCCGAGCCCGGCCGCGTCGAGGTGGCCGACTTCCCCGTTCCCAGGCCGCGTCCGGACCAGTTGCTGGTGCGGATGCGGCACGCCTCCGTCTGCGGGTCCGACATCCACGTCGTCCACCACGGCTTCCACGACGAGGAGTTCCTCGGCGTGCCGGGGTACCCCGGGCACGAGGGCGTCGGGGTGATCGACGAGAGCAGCGGGGACGCCGGCCTTCCGCCCGGCACCCCGGTGCTGACCGTGCCCTCCGGGCGGCTCGGCTGCTGCTTCGCCGAGTACCAGGCCGTCGAGCGGCGCTGGCTGATCCCGCTGCCGGCCGCGGCCGTCGCCGAGACGGGCATCGAACGGCTGCTGCTGGCCCAGCAGTTGGGCACCACGGTCTTCGCGCTGAAGCGCTTCCTCCGCTCCGCCCCGGGCGCGAGGGACGGGGAGGGCGGCACCGCCGCCGTCATCGGGGCGGGCTCCGCCGGGCTCTTTCTCCTCCAACTGCTGCTCCGCCGCGGCTACGACGTGGTCGCCGTCTCCGATCTGGACGAGGGCCGGCTGGCCGAGGCCGCCCGGCTGGGCGCGGCCCGCACCGTGCGGGCGCCCGGCGAGGACTTCACCGAGGCGGTGCTGGAGGCGACCGGCGGACGCGGGGCCGACCTGGTGATCGAGGCGGCCGGGTTCGACGCCACCCGGGCGCAGGCGGTCGCGGCGGTCCGCAAGCGCGGGACGGTCGGCTGCTTCGGCTACCCGGAGCTCCCCGGTCTCTCGCCGTTCCCGGTGGACCGGGCGTTCCGCGACACGGTGGCCGTGGAGTGGTGCAGCGGCGCCCAGTTCGAACCGGGACTCGCCTCCTTCCGGGAGGCGCTGACCCTGATCCGCACCGGGGCGATAGCCGTCGACCACTGCCTGCGCGCCCGCTGCGAGCTGGAGCAGGTGCCCAAGGCCCTGGAACTCGCCCGCACCCAGGCCGGCGGCGCGCCCAAGGTGCACATCACCATCGCCCCGAACGGCTAGCCGCAGCCGACGTCGGCGCTCCCGGCCGCGGCGCTCCCGGCCCCGGCGCTCCCCGGACGCCTGGCGCCTCGTCCCGGCGCCGTCAGTCCGCGAACCGCTTCTGCAGCCGCAGCAGCACCGCCGAGACGGCGACCACGATCACGAAGCCGAGCAGGGCCAGCGCGGTGGCCAGGCCCATCGACTGCGCGGTGCTGCCGAACCCGCCGAAACCGGTGCGGTAGAAGAGGGTGCCCAGGACGTCGGTGGAGTAGTCGGGGCCCGCCTGGGTGCCCTCCAGGATGTAGATCAGGTCGAAGGTGCCGAAGGCCCCGATGAAGTTCATCGTGGTGACCATCAGGATGGTCGGCCTGATCGCCGGGATGAGCACCGACCACAGGGTGCGCAGCCGTCCGGCCCCGTCCAGGGCCGCCGCGTCCAGCATGTCCTGCGGGATGTCGGTCAGCGAGGCGAGGAAGAGGAGCACCGGGAAGCCCATCCCGGCCCAGGCGGTGATCACCGCGATGGTGGGCAGGGCCAGGGTGGTGGAGCCCAGGAAGGGCGCCGCCAGCGCGTCCAGGTGGAGGGTGTTGAGGGCGGAGTAGAGCACCCCCGTGTTGGGCTCCAGATAGACCGTCCACACATAGGCGATCGCCACCGGCGGCAGGGTGAACGGCAGCATCAGGATCACCGAGTACCGGCGGGACGCCCGCTCGTTCTGGAGGAGCAGCAGGTAGGCGAGGCCGATGCCGATCACCAGGGTGAGCACCATCGAGATCGCGAAGAAGTACAGGTTGTGCTCGACGGCGTGCCAGAACTGCGGCGCGAACTGCGAGTCGAAGAGGGTGTAGGTGTAGTTGCGCAGCCCGACGAAGTCGATCAGCGGGCCTGTGCCGTTCCAGTTGTAGAAGCTGTACCGGACGCCGGAGACCAGCGGATAGACCACGAAGACGGCGAAGAGCAGCAGGCAGGGCAGCACCAGGCCGCCGAGGACCAGGCCCTGGCGGCGCGGGACCCGGCGGCCGGCGCGGCGCCGGGGCGCGGCCGGTCCGGGGCGGGCCCCGGCTCGGCCGCGGCGGCCGTCCCGCTGCCGGTGTCCGCGCCGGGGCTCGTGTCCGTGCCGGTGCCCGTGCCCCTGCGGGCGGAGGCGGAGGTGGGGAGTTCCATGGCGCCGCTACTTGCCGAAGTACCAGGAGAGCTGCGAGTCGATCTTCGCGGCGGCCTGCTGCGGCGTCAGCTTCCCGTTCAGCAGCGGGGTCGCGATGTTCTGCTCGGCGGTGAAGATGCCCGGCGTGGTCGCCGCGGACTTCTTCTTGATGTCCGAGGGGCTCACCGGCGGGTTGTCCATCGGCGAGCGGATGCCGAAGACCGGCTTGACGGCCTGGGTCTGGTACCAGTGGGCGGCCTCCACGCTCAGCGGGTACTTGGCCGGCACCTGGACCCCCTGGATCGGCGAGATCTCGCCGGCCACCTGGGAGAAGGCGTCGCCGAAGGTCTTGGTGGCGGTGAAGCCGAGCACCTTCTCGGCGGCCGTCGACTCGGCGCTCGACCTGATGTGGGAGTTGAGCGAGAAGTCGCCGTCTATGTACCAGTCCAGCCGGGGCTGCTTGCCGTCCGGCGAGGGGACCAGGATCTGCCCGTACTGCAGGGAGGGGTTGACCTGGTCGATGGTCGCGGTGTCGAAGATGCCGTCGATGATGAAGGCGGTCTTGCCGAGCGCGAACTGGGTCTCCTGCTCGTTCCCGGCCGAGCCGGTGGCCTGCCAGTTCTTCTCCAGGTAGGGGGAGAGCTGCTGGAAGGCGGCCAGCGTCCGGACGAACTGCGGATCGGAGTAGGTGGCCTTCTTGTCGGTGATGGCCTGGGCGGTGGAGTCGTCCAGTGTGGAGGCGCCGATCGCGTCGATCTGCAGGGCCAGCAGCCACTGCTGCACGCCCATCACGTACATCGGCGTCACGCCCTTGGACTTCAGCGTCTTCATCGCCGAGATCAGCTGCGTCCAGGTCTGCGGCACCTGCACGCCGTTGTCGGCGAGCAGCTTCTTGTTGTAGAAGAGCTCCATCGACTGCACGGCGAACGGCACGCCGTAGGTCTTCCCCCGGTACTGCGCGGCGGCGAGCGCGTCCTTGCCGATGGCCGAGGTGTCCACCGAGCCGTCGAGCGGGGCGGCCATCCCGGCGGCGGCGTACTTCTCGGTCCCCTCGCCGGCCCGGTCGTAGTAGATGTCCGGCCCGGAGCCGCCGTTCATCGCGGTCTGCAGCACCGAGTCGTACGAGGTCGCGTTGATGGCGCGGAACTGGATCCGGACGTTGGTGCCCTGCTTCGCCAGGTCGTCCTGGACGGTCTTCCAGACCGGCGCGTCCTGGGCGCGCCAGGACCACACGGTGACGGTCGGCTCCGCGGACGAGCCCGCGGAGGTCCCGCAGCCGGTGAGGCCGAGGGCGGCAGCGCTCACCGCGCAGGCGAGCAGGGCGGTGCCGGTACGGCGCTGACGGCGCCGGAAGCCGGGAGTCGGGGCCATGGGAGGCGTCCTTTCGCGGGAACAGGGCGATGCCGGGGGCGGAGCGCGGCGGCTCACATCTTGATGCCGCCGCTGATCAGGTTGCGCCGGAACTGCCGTGCCACCAGCAGGAATCCGATGATCGTGGGCAGTGACACCATCACCAGGCCGGCCAGCAGCAGCTGCCACTGCGTGGTGTGCTCGCCGACGAAGGAGAGGATGCCGACCGCCACCGTCATGTTCTGCGGGTCCTGGATGAGCAGCAGCGGAAGGAAGAACTCCTTCCAGGCGGTCAGGAACTGGAAGACGGCCACAATGCCGAGCGCCGGGCGGACCAGCGGCAGCACCACGTGCCAGTAGATCCGCAGCGGGCCCGCGCCGTCCATCACCGCGGCCTCCTGGAGCTCGAACGGGATCGAGCGCATGTAGTTGACCAGGATGAAGACGCTGTAGGAGATGCCGCCGGAGGCGAAGACCAGGATCAGCGCGGGCAGTGTGTTCAGCAGGCCGAGGTTCTCGATCAGGATGAACACCGGCAGCGCGATGATCTGGATCGGCAGTGCCAGGCCGGAGACGAAGAACAGGTAGAGCAGCTGGTTGCCGCGGAAGCGGTAGCGCGCGATGACGAACGCCGCCAGCGAGGACACCAGCAGGATCACCGCCACCGTCACCACCGCCACCACCAGGGTGTTCAGCAGGAAGCGGCCGAGGTCGCCCTCCGACCAGGACTGCCCGTAGTTGCCCCAGTGCACCGGATGCGGCGGGGAGAGCGGGGTGCCGAGGATCCCGGCGACGTCCTTCAGCGACAGGTAGACCACGAAGAGCAGCGGCACCAGCACCACGGCGGAGGCGATGGCGAGCACGGTGTGGCCGACGACGGGTGCGGCGCCGGCCCGTCCTCTCCGGCGCCCGGCGCCGCGCCGCGGCGCTCCGGCGGGCTGGTCGATGGCGGTCACGTGGCGGGTCCTTCCCTTTGTGGGTTCGCCCCGGCGTCCGAAGGTCGTCGGAAGGTTACCGATGCAAGGAAATTTACGTCAATGGTTTACGGCGAGCCGATGTCCAATCGCGACCCGGCCGCCTCCGGGGTTTCCTGATGATTCATCAGAAATGCTGCTGAGCAGGGAAGTCGGCAAGGGCGGCGGTAGCCGTGGCGGCGCGCAGCGGATGCACGGGACGGCCCTCCCGGGTGGGGTGCACCCGGTTGGTGAGGAGCACGACGCTGACCCCGCGCGCCCGGTCGATCTGCAGCGAGGTGCCGGTGAAACCGGTGTGGCCGCGGCAGGCCGAGCCCTCCGGGCCCATCCAGGCCGTCTCGCCGATGCGCAGCCCCAACGAGACGCCGTGCGGGGGCCGCTGGGCCTCCGGGCGCAGCACCGAGGGCAACTGGTCGTCCCACATCCACACCGCCGTCCGCTCCTCCTCGCCGCGGCGGATCGCCTCGGCGAACCGCAGCACGTCCTCCAGCGGCGCGAACAGCCCGGCGTTGGCCGCCGTCCCGCCCAGCGACCAGGCCGCCTCGTCGTGGACCACCCCGCGGACGGTGCCCCGGCCGAACTCGGGCTGGTACTCGGTGGCCGCGGTGCGCTCCCGGTCGGGGCGGAAGGTGGTCGCGGCCAGCCCGAGGGGGTCCAGGGTGTGCCGGCGGACCAGCTCCGCCCAGGGCCGCCCGGTGGCCCGCTCGGCCAGCAGCATCGCGGTGAGGTACCCGGTGCAGGCGTACACCCAGCGGGTGCCGGGCGGCGCCGCCAGCGGCACGGCGGCCAGATCGGCGGTGAGCGCGCGGCGGTCCGGCGCGGATGGCGGCGCGCCGTCCGGAGCTCGCCGCCTTACGGCCTCCCGCCAGCCGTCCCAGACGGCGGGCAGCCCCGAGGTGTGGGTGAGGAGGTGGCGGAGGGTGACCTCGGAGCGGGCGCCCTCCCGGTACTCCGGCAGCCATCGCGCCACCGGCGCGTCCAGCGCGAGGACGCCCTCGGCGACCAGGCCGAGGAGGGTGTGGGCGGAGTAGACCTTGGTCACCGAGGCCAGGTCGAAGCAGGTGTCCGGGCGAACCGGCGGCCGCTCGGCGGCCGGCAGCTCCGCGCCGTCGTCGCCGATCCGCTGCAGCACCCCCGCCCAGTGCCGCAGTGCCGGCGCGCCGTCGACGTCCACCGCCACCGCCGCGGCGGAGCAGACCCCGTCCGCCACGGCCTGGTCCACCAGGGCGGCGATGCGCCGCAGTGCCGCGCTCACCGGGCCACCGCGGTACGGCGCGCCGGCCCGAAGAGGGCCGCCGGATAGGTCTCCCGGACGGTGGACGGCGGCCCGACCAGGTCCCGCGGATCCGCGCCCGCCTCCAGCCGGCGGCGCAGGGCGTCCGAGCCCCACAGCCGGTCCAGCGCGCAGCCCGGCTCCCCGGCGGGGGTGTCCGGCGAGCGCGGCAGCACCCGGAGGTCGTCCGGGTAGAGCTCGGCCAGCGCCCACAGCAGCGTCAGCCCGGTGCGGACCGGTACGAAGGCCTCGGCGTCGGTGATGTGCAGCGCCACCCCGCGCAGCACGGTTCCGGCGTACTTGTGGAACACCGGGCGGAACCAGGTCTCCCGCCACAGCACCCCGGGCAGTTCCTGGGCGCGGAGCAGTGGCAGCAGCCGGGCGTCGACGAAGGGCGCGCCGATGGTCTCGAAGGGCCTGGTGGTGCCGCGCCCCTCACTGACGTTGAGGCCCTCGACCAGCCCGGTGGCGGGGAAGGCCAGTGCCGAGGGCAGGGTGGGGAGGTTGGGGGAGGGCGGCACGAAGGGGCCGCAGGCGCCGGGGGCCCGGTCCGACCAGCCCTCGACGGCGACCACCGTCGGCTCGGGCAGCGGCGATCCGCCGAACCCGCCGGTCCGGGAGCGGAGCGCGGCCAGCCGGGCGATCTCGCCGGCGGTGAGGCCGTGCCGCAGGGGGATGTCGATCCGCCCGACGAAGCTCGCGTACTCCGGATCGAGTCCGGGGCCCTCGACCGCGGTGCCGCCGATCGGGTCGGGGCGGTCCAGCACGGCGAACGGGACGTCGGTGCGGGCCGCCGCGGCCATGCAGTCCAGCATGGTCGAGGTGTAGGTCCAGTAGCGGGTGCCGACGTCCTGCATGTCGAAGACGACGGCCTCCGGATCGGCCGCCCGGATCGCGGCGTCCAGCTCGGCGGCCGGGAGTTCGTAGGTGTCCACGACCGGGATGCCGGTGGCCGGGTCGCTGCCGGGGCCCTCGGACTCGCCGGCCTGGGCCGTGCCGTGGAGGCCGTGCTCCGGGGTGAGCAGCACGGAGACGGTGAAGCCCGCCTCGCCCAGCGCGTCCACGCCGCGGCGGAGGTCGGCGGTGAGCCCGGTGGCGTTGGTGGCCAGGGCTATCCGGCGGGCGGGCAGCAGGCCCGGATCGGCGAGCAGCCGGTCCAGTCCGGCGACGGCGGTGGGGGGCTGTTGCGGTTGCTGCGGTTGCTGCGGTTGCTGCGGTTGCTGCGGATGTGGCGTGTGGGGCGCGTTCTGCACGCGGGCCTCCTCTGGGGCCGGTCAGCGATCGTCGCGCAGCGCGCGGGTTGCGGCGTAGGTACGCTCCAGCGCGGAGACGCTGCGGTCGTAGTCGGAACGGGCGATCCCGACGAACAGGTAGTCCACGACGGTCAGTTGGGCGATCCGGCTGGCCATCGCCCCGGACCGGAAGCGGATCTCCCGGACCGCGGTGCGGAGGGTCGCGTCCGCCTCCGCCTCCAGCGGAGTGGACTGGGCGTTGGTCACCGCCACCGTGTACGCGCCGCTCTTCCGGGCCTCGCGCAGGAACTCCACGGTCTCCCGGGTGCGTCCGCCGTGGGAGAAGCCGATCGCCACCCCCTGCGGGCCGAGCAGCGAGGCCGGCACCAGCGCCTCGTGGGCGTCGGTGAAGGAGAGGGCGTCCATGTCGATCCGCAGCAGCTTCTGGGCCAGGTCGCGGGCCCCGACGTTGCTGGCCGCGACGCCGAAGGTGAGCACCCGGCGGGCGGCCGTCACCCGGTCGACGATCTCCCCGAGGACCGCGATGTCGATGCTGGCGGCGGTCTCCTGGATGCCCACGATCTCGGCGGTGCTGATCTTGGCGACCGCGTCGGCGAGGGTGTCGGTCGGGGTGATGTCCGAGCCGTAGCCCGCCTCCATGCCGAACTTGGCGGTCTCGCTGGCCAGTTCGGTCGCCATCCGGAGGCGGAGCGGGGCGTAGCCCTTGAAGCCGAGGGTGCGGCAGAACCGCACCACGCTGGTCTCCGAGGTCTCGCAGGTGCGGGCGAGCTCGGTGATCGTCTGGTCGAGAACGATCTGAGGCCGCGTCAGCACCGCGTCCGCGACCCGGCGCAGGGACGGTGGATAGTCGTTCACCTGGGACTGGATACTCGTCCTGATGCTCACGGCCGGTGAGCCTAGCCAGACCCCCCGAATGCGTCAATGCTTTTCATTCCCGCGCCGATACAGGTAATTTACCGACCGCTGAGAAGTGACACTGCGGAGGTGGGCGATGCCGGCAGGCGCCGCGAGGGTCGGCCTGGTCGCCGTCGACCTGGGCAAGACCCGTTGCCGGGCCCGTAGTTGGACCACCCGGCCGAACCGTCTCGGTACGCCGGAGCCGGACGGGCGGGCCGGCGGGGCGGAGGGCCCGGCGCTTCCGGGCTGGCCGAGCGGATCGGCGTGCAGCGGGCGGCCGAGGCCGTCGGCGCGGTGCTGGCCCGCCTCGATCCGCCGGTGGTCGGCGGGCTCTCGATCGGCGCGCTGGCCGTCGGCGCGGCCGGCGCCGGCGCGGCTCCGGAAGGGGCAGAACGGTTGGCCGCGCTGCTGGCCGAACGCCACCACTGTCCGGCGCTCGTCACCAGCGACCTGGTCACCGCGCACGCCGGCGCGCTGGCCGGCGGCCCGGGAGTGGTGCTGATCGCGGGCACCGGCGCGGTCGCCGCCGGCCTCGACGAGGGCGGCGAGCTGCGTCGCGCCGACGGCTGGGGCATCTGGCTCGGCGACGACGGCAGCGGGCGATGGATCGGACAGCGCGGACTCACCGCCGCGCTGCGCGCTTGGGACGGGCGCGGACCGGCCACCGCACTGCTGGACGCCGCGCGCGCCCTCGCCGACCCCCTCACCCGCCTGCCGGCGGTGGTCGGCGGCGACCCGGCCCCCGAACGGCGGCTGGCCTCCTTCGCCCCCGCGGTCCTCGCCGCCGCGCGGGACGGCGACGCGGTCGCCCGGCGGATCGCGGCCGAGGCGCTGGACCGGCTGGTCGAGACCGCGTGCGCGGTGGCGACGGGGGGAGCTCCGGTCGCCGTGGTCGGCGGGCTCACCGGCGACGCCGCCTTCGCCAAGGCCCTCCACGAGGCCCTCAGCACCGCCGGACTGCGTCCGGCCGCCCCGCTCGGCGACGCCCTGGACGGCGCCGCCCTCCTCACCGCCCGAGCCGATCTCCCGCACGAGAAGCAGGTGTTCCGTGTCCGACCACCCCGCCACTGACCCGCAGGCCGCCGAGCCCGCCGCCGAGGCCGCCGAGGGGCCCGCTGCCGGGCCCGCCGCCGATCCGCACGCGGCGCTCCGCGCCGAGCTCGCCGGGCTCGCCACCGAGGCCGTCGAGGCCGACCACGAACAGCTCGACCTCCTGGACACCGGCGGCCTGGTGGCCGCCATGCACGCCTGCGACCGGGCGGCGGTGGCCGCGGTCGGCGCGGCGGCCCCCAGGATCGTCCAGGCGGTGGACGCGATCGCCGAGCGGATGCGCCGCGGCGGCCGCCTGGTGTACGCCGGGGCCGGCACCTCCGGCCGGATGGGCGTGCTGGACGCCAGCGAGTGCCCGCCGACCTTCGGCGTCTCTCCGGACCTGGTCGTCGGGCTGATCGCCGGCGGGGACACCGCGATCCGCACCGCCGTGGAGGGCGCGGAGGACGACCAGGACGCGGGCGCCGCCGATGTCGCCGCGCTGGGCCTGGGCGCCTCCGACAGCCTGGTCGGCCTCTCCGCCTCCGGCCGCACCCCCTATGTGCTGGGGGCGCTGCGGACGGCCGCCGCGGCCGGCGCGCTGACCGTCGCGGTGGCCTGCAACACCGGCTCCCGGATCGGCGCGGCGGCGGAGATCGCCATCGAGGCGGACACCGGTCCTGAGCTGATCGCGGGCTCGACCCGGCTGAAGGCCGGCACCGCGCAGAAGCTGGTGCTCAATATGCTCTCCACGCTGACCATGGTGCGGCTCGGCAAGACCTACGGGAACGTCATGGTCGACCTCCAGGCCACCAACGACAAGCTGATGGCCCGGGCCGAACGCACCGTCATGCGGGTCACCGCGGTGGACGCGGCGACCGCTTCGGCCGCCCTCCGGGCGTCCGGCGGCTCGGTGAAGGAGGCCGTCTACGCCCTCCTCACCGGCGCCCCCGCAGCGCGGGCGCACACCGCCCTGGCCGAGCACGACGGCCACCTCCGCCGGGCCCTGGCCGCCGCCGCGGAGGGGCGCGGCTGAGGCCGGCCCCGCGCGATCGCCGGCCGGGCGCCGCCCGGGGAGGCGCGGCGGCCCCGGGGCCGCAGGGGCTCCGGGGCCGCGCGCTCGGTCGCGTGGCCGGACGGGGTCAGCCGGCGGCGCCCGCGCAGACGCGGGCCGGGGCGGCCGCGGGAGGCAGGGTCGCTCCCGGCGGCAGGGTGCCGTGGACCGCGTAGAAGGCGAGGCCGGCGGCCAGGGCCGGGGTCTGGGCGTCGTCGGCGGCGGCGGAGTTCTCGAAGCCGTCGGCCGCGGGTGGGGCGTTCAGCGGGCCGCGGGCGAGGAAGAACGGCGTCGAGCCGCCGTCCTCGACGGAGGGGTTCGCCCAGCCGCAGGGGTTGTAGTAGAGGGCGTCGAGGGCCGGCCGGCCCACCGCGACCACCAGGTAGTCCCCGGTGAGGGCGGCCGCCCAGGCCCGCGCGAAGGAGGTGGTGACCTGGCCGTCCGGCAGCCCCGCGGACCGGGCGGCGGCCAGCGCGCTCTCCTCGTCGGCCGGCGTCGCGGCGTAGAGGAGGACGGTGTCCGGGTAGGCGGTCGTCCGGGTCGGCAGGGGGGTGGCCGACCAGGTGGTTCCGGCGGCGTCCGTGCTGTCCAGGGTCAGGCTGCCGGGGCCGTCGGGGCCGGAGAGGAACAGCTGCTGCGGCAGGCCGGCGCGCGGGTAGGCGTCGGCGGCCAGGACGGTGCCGCCCGAGCCGGGCAGCGTGCCGGTCCGCCAGCCGGAGCCGTCGTCCGCGGTGACCGCGGGAACGCCGTCGCCGCCGAGGTAGAAGACCTCCTGGCCGAGCGGCGGGGCGGTGTCGCCCGAGCCGCCGGAGCCGCCGGAGCCGCCAGCGCCCGTGCCCGGCAGGAACGTGGTTGCCGCCAGCGGTCCGCCGGCGGCCGGCGAGCCGGGGAGGAGGTGCACCCGCCAGCCGCTCAGGCCCGCGGCCGTGCGCCCGGCCACCGCCTCGTACAGCCTGCCGTGGGCGTCGGTGGAGAACACCGCGGCACCGCCGCCGGGGGTGGCCAGCGCGGCCGGCCCGCTCGACGGGGCGCCGAGCGCACCCGGCACGTGCCCGGAAAGCCAGTGGCCCCCGATGAGTTGACGTACCGTCAGGCCACCTGCCCGGTCGCGCTGGAAGAGCGCGACGGCGTCGGGGTCGCCGCCGGCGCCGATCGGCACGGCCGCGAGCGCTCCCCGGTCGGCGGCCGGCACGGGCGGTCCGCCCACCTCCGAGGCGGACCAGGTCCCGCCCCGCTCGGCGGACTCGGTGAGCCGTCCGGACCCGTCGAAGAAGAAGACCTCGGGGCCGGCCGCGGTGGCGACCGCGGTGAGGGCGCTGCCCGGAGCCGGCGAGCCGGCCAGGTCGCGCGTCGACCAGGTGGCCCCGGCCCCGTCCCGGGCGGTCTCCGCCAGGGTTCCGTCGGCGGAGCGGTAGTAGGCGTGCGGGACGGTGGCGTCGGCGGCCCGCGGGTCGGGATAGGCGAGCGCGGTGACGGCGGTGCCGGGCGCGGGCCGGCCCGGTGGCTCCCGGCGCAGCCAGTCGACCCCGTCCGAGACCTCCGCGGCGAGCCCCCCGTCGGCGGCCGGCTGGAAGAGGTACTGGTCGATCGGCCGGGCCGAGTACCAGACCGAGGTGTCAGGAACCGACACCGCGGCCCCGGAGGAGGCCGCCACGTCCACCTCGAAGGTGCCGGTCGCGGCAGCGCCGGTGGCGGCGGTGGCGGTCAGCGTGACGCTGTAGCGGCCGGGACCGGGGAAGACGTGGTCCACGGCGGCGGTGGCGGCGTCGGTGTCCCGGCCGTCGCCGAAGGTCCAGGCGTACCGGGGGGCGGGAGCCCCCGGCGCGCTGGGCGCGGCCGCGGTCAGCCGCACCGCCGTGCCGGCCGCGGCGCTGTGCGGGCCGGAGACGGCGGTCCGCGGGGCCGCCGGCTGGGCGCCCGCCGGGGGCGCGACCAGCACCCACTGCTCGCCGGCCCCCCACACCCCGGCCGCCCAGGGGGTCAGCGAGACGCCGGGGTCGTACTCGACGGTGATCCCGTCCGCGCCCAGGAAGTCCCCGTTGACCAGGTCCACCGTGCCGTCGGGATGGACCGCGGTGACGATGCCGACGTGGTCGGCGTAGCGGTTCGCGTCGACCGCGCCGGGCGGGTAGAAGACCACCGCGTCGCCGGGCTCGGGGGTGCCCGAGTCCACCACGGGGGTCTGGCCCTGCTCCTGCGCCCAGGCGTAGAAGGAGGTCGCCCCGGCGTTGACGGTGTCCACGTCCGCGGTCACCCCGGCCTGCTCCCAGACCCATTTGGCGAAGTCCGAGCACCAGGCCTCGTTCTCGTCGCGGACCCCGAAGCCGGCGTCGCCTCCGCAGCCGTTGGAGTTCGGGGAGAACGCGCCGACCAGCGTGGTGTAGGGGTCGCAGTCGACGCCCGCGAAGCTGGTCTCGGAGGGGGTGGTGGCCGTGCCGACCTGCCCGAGGGCGATCCGGGCGATGTCCGCGCCGCGATCGGTGCCGGCGCCGGCGGCGCTGTCGGCGGGGGCGGCGGGGCGGCCGCCGCGGTGTGCGCGGCGCGGCGCTGGGCGGCGGTGTGGGCGGAGCAGGCGGCCGGCGCGGACGCCGGCAGGCCGAGGGCCGTCCGGATGTCCGCGGGCACCCCGTACCCGCAGTCCAGCGGACCGCCACGATGGACGACCCGCCAGGCCCCGCCGGGGGTCCGGGTGAGGACGGCGGTGGCGGCGCCGTCCTGGAAGCCGGTGCTGCTCCGGGCCGGGGCCGGCGCGGCCGCCGCGGCCGGCGTGAACGAGGTGATCGCCCAGTCCCGACCGGTCGCGGGGTCGGTGGCCTCGGCCGGGAGGCCGGGCCTGGCGGCGCCGACCGCGTCGGCCGGAAGGCCGGCGCTGTCCGCGAACGCCTGCGCCTGGGCCCGCGCCTCCGTCTGGTCCCGCGCCTCCGTCTGGGCCTGCGCCTGGTCCCGCTGCTGGGTGGGTGCCGGCCCGGGGCCGGGCGGTGCCGCGGCGGAGGCCGGTGGCGCCCCCGCCATCGCGATGCCCACGGCGGTGGCGGCCGCGGCGAGCGCCGCCAGCGGCGCGCGCCTCCCCGCCGCGGTTCCGCCGCGCCACGATCTTCCTGCTGATCTGGGTCGTGCCACGAACGCCTCCCGATGGGCCCTGCCGGTACGCGGGTTGACGGTCACTCAGGTGAACATGAGCATGCTGGCGAATGCCGGTGAAGAAAAGCAATATCTTCCGGCGTACTCGTGAAGACGATTTACATCGGTGGCTGAGCGAGTGTCAGTCCCCGGACGTACCCTGCGAAGGATGGGCAGGAGAGGTCCCGAAGGGCGACAGGAGGAGTGCGGTATGGCGACGGCGAGTGTCGAGCTGCTGGTCGACGGGTTCAACCGGGTGCAGGAGAGCGTCCACGACGTGCTGGAGGGCCTCGGCGAGGAGCAGCTGACGGCCCGGCTGGACCAGGACGCCAACCCGATCGGCTGGCTGGTCTGGCATCTGACGCGGGTCCAGGACGACCACATCGCCGAGGTCGCCGGCCGCGAGCAGGCCTGGACGGAGGCGGGGTACCACCAGGACTTCGGGCTGCCGTACCACACCGCCGACCACGGCTACGGGCACTCCACCGCCCAGGTGGGATCCTTCGGCGGGGTGACGGCCAAACAGCTGGCCGACTACCACGACGCGGTCCACGCCCGGACGGTCGAGTACCTCCGCACCCTCTCCGACGCCGACTACCAGCGGATCGTCGACGACTCCTGGGACCCGCCGGTGACCCTCGCCGTCCGCCTGGTCAGCGTGCTCGCCGAGGACCACCAGCATGTCGGCCAGGCCGCCTACGTCCGGGGGATCCTCGAACGCAGGTGAGCCGCCGGCCCGGCGTCGGGCCCGGCGAGCCCGGAGAGGTCGAGCCCGGCCAGCCGCTCCGGGTCGGTGATGATGTCCAGCTCGACGATCAGCCCGCGCTCGGGGTCGACGGTGAAGGCCAGCAGCGAGTACGGGCGCCCCTCCTGCGTGGCCAGGATCCCCGGCGCGCCGTTGACCAGCACCCGCTGGGTGGAGACGGCTGTCCCGGTCCGAGAGAACAGCCTGGCCCGGCCGGCCACCGCGGCCGCGCCCCGGACCACGGCGGTGCCCTGCGGGAGGGCGGCGTGGAGCACCACGGCCGGATCGAGGACGGCCACCAGCGCCTCGAAGTCGCCCTTGCGGGCGGCCCGTTCGAAGGCGTCCACGACGGCCCTGCGGCGCGGCAGGTCCTGCGGGTCGGTCTCCAGCGCCTCCGGGTCCGGCGCCAGGCCCTGGACCCGGCGGCGGGCCCGGCTGGCCAGCTGGCGGGTGGCGGCCGGGGACTTGTCCAGCATCCTGGCGATCTCCTCGAACGGCACCGCGAACATGTCGCGGAGGACGAAGGCCAGGCGCTCGGCGGGGGAGAGGGCGTCCAGTACCACCAGCATGGCCAGCCCGACCGAGTCGGCGAGCAGCGCCTGCCGCTCGGGATCGCCGGCCGCCTCGTCGCCGCCGTGGAGGACCCCGGCCACCCCGCCCCGGCCGCCGGAACCGGAGCCGGAGGCGCCCGGGCCGCCGATGCCGCTCGCGCCGGGGTCGGGGAGCACCACCGGGTCGGGCAGCCGCGGTCCCATCGCCGCCTCCAGCGGCTCCTCCCGGCGGGCGGCCCGGCTGCGCAGCATGTCCAGGCAGACCCGTCCGACGACGGTGGTCAGCCAGCCGCCGAGGTTCTCGATGGCGTCGCTGTCGGTGCGGCTCAGCCGCAGCCACGACTCCTGCACGGCGTCCTCGGCCTCGGCCAGCGAGCCCAGCATGCGGTACGCGACAGCGCGGAGGTGCGCCCGGTGCCGCTGGAAGCCCTCGGCGAGCAGCCGCTGGTCGTCGTCCCTCGTCATCCTCGTCCCGTCCCCGTCCGATCACAGTGGATTACCCGGTCATCAGGCTGACGGATCGGCCGCCGGGGTTGTGACACCACGCCGCCCGGGGACGGGCCGGTCCCTCCGGCCGGGCGGCGGCCGGCCCCGGCGTGCCGGCGTGCCGGCGTGCTGCCGCGGTCAGGTCAGCCCGTCCGGCAGCGGCGGGACCTCCAGCGGCGTGCCGCCCTCGCGGAGCGACCTGGTCGCCGTGACGCCTGCCGCGACCGCCTGCCGGGCGGCCACCGGCGAGGTCAGGGTCTCCCCGCCGTCCCGCACGTACCGGAGGAACTCGGCCATGATCGCGGTGTCCGCGCCGGCGTGGCCGCCCTCGCCCTCGGGGATGGCGAAGGAGGCGTCCCCGTCCGGCCGGTAACCGGTCCGGCGGTTCCACAGCCGGACGACCCCTCCCGGCCCGTCGCCGAAGTTCTCCAGCCGCCCCTCGGTGCCGATCACCGTGTAGTTCCGCCAGTAGTCGGGGGTGAAATGGCACTGCTGGTAGCTGGCGTGGACGCCGTTGTCCAGCTCCATCAGCATCATCGACAGGTCCTCGACGTCGACCACCGGGTTGAGCTCCCGCTGGGCCGTCGGCGGCCAGTTGTCCTCGGAGAACCAGTCCCACATCTGCCGGTCCCGGTTGTCCCGGCGGTCGGTGATCGAGCCGTAGACCTTGAGTCCGCCCATCGCGCTGACCCGGCGGGTGTAGCCGCCGGTCAGCCAGTGGATCACGTCCAGGTCGTGGGCGCCCTTCTGCAGCAGCAGCCCGCCGCTGAGCCGGCGGTCGGCGTGCCAGTCCTTGAAGTAGAAGTCCCCGCCGTGGCCGACGAAGTGCCGGCACCACACGGCCTCCACCCGGCCGATCTCGCCGCGGTCGATCAGCTCGCGCAGCAGCAGCACCACCGGCATGTGCCGCATGTTGTGGCCGACGTAGAGCCGGGTGCCGGTGCGCCGGGCGGCGAGGAGGATCCGGTCGCAGTCCTCGACGCTGATCGCCAGCGGCTTCTCCAGATAGACCGGTGTCCCCGCCTCCAGCAGCTCCACCGCCAGCTCGGCGTGGGTGTGATCGGGGGTGAGCACCAGCACCGCGTCCAGCCCGGCGGCCAGGAGGTCGCGCCGCTCGGTGGTGGCGAGCACCCCCTCCGCCTGCCATCCCTCCTCGAACCCGAGCTTCTCCGCTCCCCGCTCCAGGGCCCGCCGGTCGGTGTCGCACACCGCCACCACCCGGGAGCCCTGGCCCGGCCGATGGGCGTGCCGCCCCAGCGAGGCCCGGATCCCCAGCCCCAGCACCCCGATCCGCAGATCCTCCACCCGACGGCCTCCCATCTCGGCAACGGTGCAACCGTGCACCGAACCCGCAGTCAAACAGACCATCGCCGACCGCAAAAGATCACGATCGGCGACGGTGGTCCGGCGGATCGGCCCGGGAGGCCGAAGGCCGCCGCGCAGGAGGCGCGGCCGGAGGGCGGTGGTGCGGATCAGTTCAGGGCGAAGTCGTCGGCGTAGACGTTGCCCTGGCCGTACCAGCCGTGGGCGTAGACGGTGACGGTGCCCGAGGAGCCGGTGGTGAAGGGCACCTTGAGCTGGGTCCAGCCGCTGGAGCTGGCCCAGGTCGAGGCGGTCGCGCCACCGCTGACGCCGATGAAGGCGTAGGAGCCCTCCACCCAGCCGGTCAGCGTGTAGGAGGTGTTCGGCTTGAGGGTGACGCTCTGGTCGCACTCGCCGGTCTGCGAACCGCTCGTCGTCACCTGGAGGGCGTGACTCCCGCTGTGCACGGGCGAGTTGACGACCGTGGAGCCGGACTGGCAGGTCCACGGGGAGAGCGAGCCGGACTCGAAGCCGGCGTTGGCCAGGCTGCCGCCCCCGCCGCTCCCGCCGCCGCCGACGGTCAGGGTGTAGGTGGAGCTGTGGCTCCCCGAGGAGGCGGTTCCCCGCACGGTGATCGGATAGCTGCCCGCCGCCGCCGAGGAGGAGGCGGAGACGGTCATCGTCGAGGAGCCGCCGGAGGTGACCGAGGCCGGGCTGAACGAGACCGTCACCCCGCTCGGCGCCCCGCTCGCGGAGAGGGCGACCGATTCGGCGGAGCCGGACGAGACCGCCGTCGAGACGGTCGCCGTGGTGGAGCCGCCCGCCGCCACGGTGGCCGAGGCCGGGCTGACCGAGAGCGAGAAGTCGCTGCTGCCGGTGGAGCCGCCGCCGTTGATCTTCTCCAGGGCGTGGCTGAAGTCCCAGGTGTTCTGGCTGATGCCGGAGCAGCTGTCGGACCCGCCGGTGCCGGGGCAGCCGCCGTTGTCGCGCTGCAGTGCCCACATCGAGAGGGTGTTGACGCCCTTGCCGGCCGCCCAGCTCTCCACGTTCGCCGCGTCCGCGACGGTGGTGGTCTCGGCGGCGCCGTAGTCGTCGATGCCCGGCATCAGGGTGATGCCGACCATGTTCCACAGCTGGGCGGAGCTCCTGGACGGGTACAGCGCGGCCAGTTGGCTGTAGAGCGCCTGTGCCGCGTTCTCGGCGTCGGTGGCCATCTCGTGCGTGGCGCCGTCGTAGTAGTCGAAGGTCATCAGGTTGACCACGTCGATCCGCGCGCCGTTGGCGATCGCGTTCTGGACCACCGCCTTGCCGGTGGAGTCCAGGCCGGAGGTGGTGGTCGGCAGGGTCAGCGAGAACTGCACGCTCTGGCCGTTCGCCGCGGCCCAGTCCTCCACCTGCTTGATCGCCTGCGAGCGGCGGGTGAGCCCGGCCGTGTCGGTCTCGGCGTTGGCCTCCACGTCCAGGTCGATCCGGTGGATGTGGTAGGTGGTGACCAGGGACTCGTAGGCCGCCGCGATGGAGGACACATCGGTGCAGCTGTCCGCTATGTCGGTGTTGGTGGTGTCCGCGGTGTAGCCGCCGAAGGAGGGGATGACGTCCCCGCCCGCGGCCTGGATCGCGGAGATGGCACTGCCGAAGGTGGAGGAGGCGATCGGCATCGAGGTGTCGCCGTTCCACAGCGCGGTGCACGAGCCGGAGCTCGCGGTCTGCAGGAAGGCCATGGTCAGGTACTTGTTGCCGGACTGGGTCGCCAGCGCGGACGGGTCGCCGCCGGTCCAGGCCTCGAAGTACGGGGCGAAGAGCTGGGAGGGCAGCGAACTCGCCGCGGGGGACGCCGATCCGTGCCGGTGGGCGTTCGCCGTCCCGGGGGTGTGCGCCTGGGCGGTGGCCGCGCCGGCCAGGGCGAGCCCGGTGGCGGCGGTGAAGGAGGCCAGCGCGGCGAGTCCGCGCCGGAGCCGTCCCTTGCGTCTCATGGGTGCTCCCGGTGGGGGAAGTCAGCGAGTGGGGGCTGCGCGCGACGGGGCGCGCAGTGGTACGAGAACACGGTTGAGCCGAGGGTTGAGCACCGCCCATAGTTGGACTAGACCAGTTCCGTGTCAAGACCCCGACAGACCACCGGCGGGGCCCCGGCGGACTTCCGGCGGCCCTCCGGCGGAACCGTGCCGCCCCGCGTCCCCTCAGTCCAACTTCCTTGGCCTGGCCCGGACATGGATCCGCTCGCCCTGCGGGCCGAAGATGGCGAGGAACTCCACCGGCCGGGTGCCGGCGTTGCCGAAGGCGTGCGGGGTGCGGGTGTCGAACTCCGCGGCCTCGCCGGCCTTCAGCTCCAGCCGCCGGTCGCCGAGGAGCAGCCGCAGGCGCCCGCTCAGCACGTACAGCCACTCGTAGCCCTCGTGGGTGCGCGGGTCGAGGGGCTTGCCGCAGTCGTCCGCCCCGGGCGCGTCCGGCGGGATGATCTGCTTGAAGGCGTGCAGCCCGCCGAGATACCGGGTGAGCGGCACCCAGGTCCGGCCGTGGTGGGTGAACGGCTCCGGCTCCACCCGGGGGTCCTTCGGGGCGGGCAGGCCGACCAGCTCGTCCAGGCCCACCCCGTACGCCCGGGCCAGCGGCAGCAGCAGTTCCAGGGTCGGCCTGCGCTGCCCGGACTCCAGCCGGGAGAGGGTGCTCTGGGAGATGCCGGTGCGCTCGGAGAGGGCGGCCAGGGTGGTCCTCCGCTCCTTGCGCAGGGACCGCAGCCGCGGGCCGACGCCCGCCAGCAGCTCCTCGTCAGGGTTCTCGTCCGCACTGCTCACAGGGCACATCTTGCCGGATCGGCAACGGTGTTTGCGCTCGGTACGCGCCGTGCCGCAGCCTCGTGCCCAGAGCCGGCCGGCATGGATATCCCCGCCGTCGGGCAGCGGAGACGGGAGTACCGAGATGACCACCGAGGAGCGCGCGGCCGAGGCCGCCGCCTGGGACGCCAAGTACGCGGAGAAGGAGCGGATCTGGAGCGGCAACCCCAATGTCGCCCTGGTCCGGGAGGTCGACGAGCTGCCGCCGGGCCGCGCCCTCGACCTGGGCTGCGGAGAGGGCGCGGACGCGATCTGGCTGGCCGGGCGCGGCTGGCGGGTGACCGCCGTCGACCTCAGCCGGGTCGCCCTGGAGCGGGCCGCCGCCCACGCGGTGGAGCGCGGGGTCGCGGACCGGGTGGAGTTCCGGCGGGTGGACCTCGCCACCGAGTTCCCGGCGGGGGAGTACGACCTGGTGAGCGCCCAGTTCCTGCACTCCCGGGGGGAGCTGCCGCGGGAGGAGGTGCTGCGCCGGGCCGCCGCCGCGGTCGCCCCCGGCGGGGTGCTGCTGATCGAGGGCCACGCGAGCCTCCCGGCCTGGGAGACCGAGGCCGAGGCCGGGGCCGAGACCGACGGCGGGTCCGAGGCCGCCGACCCGAACGCCAAGTTCTGGCCGCACGCCCACTCCCACGCGGACATGTACTTCCCCACCCCCGACGAGGTGATCCGCGACCTCCAACTGCCGGAGGGCGACTGGGAGGTCCTCCGCGCCGAGGAGCACGAGCGGCTGCAGAACGACCCGGACGGCAACCCCACCACCCGGATCGACTCCACCGTGAAGCTCCGCCGTCTCCCCGTGGACTGAGGGCGGCCCGACGGGAGGCCGGCGTTCAGGAGCGCAGCCGGACCAGTCCCTCCTGGGCGACCGACGCCACCAGCCGCCCGTCCTGCCCCAGCATCCGGCCGGTGCAGAGCGCCCGCCCGGCGTCCGCCCAGGCGGACTCCTGCTCGTAGAGCACCCAGCCGTCCATGGGGTACCCGGCGTGGAACCACACCGCGTGGTCGAGGCTGGCCAGCATGGTGTCGGTGTGGGCGAACGCCGAGCCGTGCGGGCCCAGCGCGGTCGGGAGCAGCAGCAGGTCGGACACGTACATCACGGCGCCGGCATGCAGCACCGGGTCCTCGGCCAGTGGCGGCAGCGCCGAGACCGTCCGCATCCAGGTGCGCTGCCGGGTGCTCTCGCCGCGCTCCGGCAGCGAGAACGGCGGCAGCGACTCCGGGAACCGGAAGTCCATGTTTCGCTCCACCCGGATCCGGTTCAGCCAGGCCCTCTCGGCGGGGGTGGCGCCCTCCAGGTTGGCGGGGGCGCTCGGCAGCGACTCCGGATCGGGCGCCCGCAGCTTCGGCACCTGGTGCGCCGGGCCGCTCTCCAGGCGGTGGAACGAGGCGACCAACTCGAAGACCGCACGGCCGTGCTGACGGGCCGTCACCTGGCGCAGCGAGAACGAGCCGCCGTCCCGCACCGGCCGCACCTCGAACTCCACCGGCGTGTCGGGGTCGCCTGCGCGCAGGAAGTACGCGTGCGCCGAATGCACCGGCCGGTCCGCCGGGGCCGTCCGTCCGGCCGCCACCAGCGCCTGGCCGGCGAGCTCCCCGCCGAACATCCGCGGTCCCCGGCCGGGATGGCGGCCGCTGCGGAAGGCGCCCTCGCCGATCCGCTCCAGGGTGAGCAGATCGGCGAGGGACGGCGGAGGGCTGGACGTCTCGGAACCGGTCTCGGTCGGCGGCCGGGTCGGCTGCGGCGGCTGGATCGTCATACCCGCAGGTTACGGAGGCCGGCGGAGGCCCCGGAAGGCGGTCCCGATCACGGGCCCGGGCCCGCCGGCCGTGCCGCGCGCGTGGACCGCCCCGGCACCGGCCCCGGCCTGGGCACCGGCATCGGTGCCGGTGCCGGTGCCGGTGCCGGGCTCGCGGCTCGCTCCCGTCCCGGGCCCGTTCCCGGGCCCCGCCCGTTCCCGGCCCCGCCCGTTCCCGGGCCCGCCCGTTCCCGGCCCCGCCCGTTCCCGGGCCCCCGCCAGCTCCCGCCAGCTGTCAGCCCGATCGGCCCTCCCGGAACTCCCGGAACTCCGCGTGCAGCCGCCGGGTGTGGTCCACCGTCCGCACCGGCCCGGTGAGTTCGGCCTTGCCGACCAGCCGGGCGCCGGCGCTGGAGTCGCCGAAGCGCAGCTCCAGCTCGCCCGGCTCGACGATCCGCCGCCCGTCGAGCCCGGTGAAGGCGGCCAGATCGGCCGGTACCGCGACCTCGATCCGGCACGACTCGCGCGGCTCAAGCGCCACCCTGCGGTACCCGACCAGCCGCTGCACCGGCCGGACCACCGAGGCCACCGGGTCGTGGAGGTAGACCTGCACCACCTCGGTGCCGGCCCGCTCCCCGGTGTTGCGGAGGGTGAAGGAGAACCGCAGCTCCCCGTCGGTGGGCGCGGAGGGCGTCTCCGCGGACAGCTCCTCCCAGCCGAACCGGGTGTAGGTCAGCCCGTGGCCGAACGGGAAGGCCGGGGTGGGATCCTGGTTGGAGGAGTCGCCGGCCAGCGCCAGCCGGCTGCTGAGGTATCCGCCGGGCTGGCCGCCGGGCCGCCCGGGCACGCCCACCGGAAGCCGTCCGGACGGCGCGACCCGCCCGCCGAGCACACCGGCCACCGCGTTCGCGCCCTCCTCGCCGGGGAAGAAGGCCTGCACGATCGCCGCGGCCTCGCCCACCGCTCGGCCCAGCGCGTACGGCCGCCCGGAGAGGACGACCACCACCACCCGGGTGCCGGCCTCGGCGGCCGCGTCCAGCACCGCCTCCAGCAACTGCCGCTGGGCGCCCGGCAGTTCCAGGTCCTCCGCGTCGCAGCCCTCGCCGCTGGTGCCGCGTCCGAAGAGCCCGGCGCGGTCGCCCAGCGCCAGCACCGCGACCTCGGCCCCGCGCACCGCGTCCACCGCGGCGGCGAACCCGTCGACGGCGGTGGCGTCCGCGGCGGGCAGACCGGGCGCGAACGCCACAGCGCTGTCCGGCAGTTCGGCGGTGAGTGCCGAGCGCAAGGTGGGCAGCTCGACCCCCGGGGGAGTGCCCGGGTGCTGCGGGCCGACGTGCATCGGGAAGGAGTAGCAGCCCAG
The DNA here is from genome assembly GCF_000744815.1 of Phaeacidiphilus oryzae TH49. NCBI lineage: Bacteria > Bacillati > Actinomycetota > Actinomycetes > Kitasatosporales > Streptomycetaceae > Phaeacidiphilus > Phaeacidiphilus oryzae. The sequence continues at coordinate 589,611 of NZ_JQMQ01000005.1, read as the reverse complement.
CAGGGCGCTCGGCTCGTCCGCGGTGGGGCCGACCAGCGCCACCCGGCCGGGCGCCGTCCGCCCGGGGCCGGTCAGCGGCAGCGTCCCGTCGTTGGCGAGCAGCACCACCGCCTCCTCGGCGATCCGGCGGGCCAGCGCGCGGTTCTCCGGCGGGTCGAGGTCGATCGCGTGGCGCTGGGCCGGCACCCGCGGCGAGATCCCCGGGGGTTCCGGGGCGTAGTCGGGGTCGAGGAGGCCCAGCTCGATCTTCTGCCGGAGCACCCGGCGGACCGCGATGTCCACCGTCTCCTCGGACAGCCGACCGTCCTGAACCGCCGTCAGCAGCGGTTCTGCGTACGCCTGGAGGCTGGGCAGTTCGACGTCGACGCCGGCCGACAGCGCGGCCGCGGCCGCCCCCGCCAGGTCCGCGGCGATGCCGTGCTGGCTGTGGAGGAAGGCGACGCCGAAGTAGTCCGAGACCACCGTCCCGTCGAAGCCCCAGACCTCCCGCAGGAGTTCGGTGAGCAGCCGGCGGTCGGCGGCGGAGGGGACGCCGTCGGTGTCGGTGTAGGCCTGCATCACCGAACCGGGCTCGCCCTCCCGGATCGCCATCTCGAACGGCGGGAGGATCACGTCGGCGCGCTCCCGCAGGCCCATGGACACCGGCGCCAGGTTGCGCCCGGCCCGGGAGGCCGAGTACCCGGCGAAGTGCTTGAGGGTGGCCACCACCCCGGCCGACCGGAGGCCGCGGACGTACGCCGTGCCCACACTGCCGACCAGGTAGGGGTCCTCGCCGATGGTCTCCTCGACCCGCCCCCAGCGCACGTCCCGCACCACGTCGAGGACCGGGGCCAGGCCCTGGTGGACGCCCACCCGGCGGAGGTCGCGGCCGATCGCCGCGGCCATCTCGGCCACCAGTGCCGGGTCGAAGGTGGCGCCCCAGGAGAGCGGCACCGGATAGATGGTGGCGCCCCAGGCGGTGAAGCCGGCCAGGCACTCCTCGTGGGCGATCGCCGGGATGCCGAAGCGGTTGCCGGCCATGATCCGGCGCTGGGCGCGGGCCAGCGACCCGGCGCCCACCGCCGGGTCGACCGGGGCGGTGCCGAACGGGCGGGTCAACTGGCCGAGCCCGTAGGGGAGAAGGGCCTCCAGGGGTGGTGTGCCGTCGAGGTTCTCGTGCTGGTGGGGGGCCACGTCCGCGTCGCCGTCGTCTCCGTCGGAGGCGCCGACCCACAGCGATTGCAGCTGGGCCGCCTTCTCCCGCAGCGTCATCTCGGCGAGCAGGGCGTCGGCCCGGGCGTCCGCGGTCAGCGCCGGGTCCCGCCAGGGGGCGTCCTGCCGGGGCGCGTCCTGCCCGGGCGGATCCTGCCCGGGCGGATCCTGCGGGAGCGCGGAGTCGGTCGCGTCGGTCATTTCCCTCCTACTCCCATCAGGCCCTGGACCAGGGCCTTCCGGGCGAACAGGTAGACGAGCAGAACAGGGATCATCGACATCAGCACCGCCGCCAGCAGTCCGGGGACGTTGACCCCGTAGGCGGTCTGGAAGTCGTACAGGCCGAGGGTGATCACCTTGCTGGAGTCGGACTGGGTGAGCACCAGCGGGAAGAGGAAGCCGTTCCAGGCCTGGAGGGCGGAGAACACCACGATCGTGGAGAGCCCGGTCCTGGACAGCGGCACCACCAGGGTGAAGAAGGTCCGGAAAGACCCGGCCCCGTCCAGCGTCATCGCCTCGTAGAGGTCCGGGGTGATGTCCCGCATCACCCCGGAGAGCACCAGGGTGCACACCGGCAGCGCGAAGGCCGCGGTCGGCAGGATCACCCCGATCAGGTTGTCGTACAGGCCGGCCTTGCTGATCAGGTAGAAGACCGGCACGATCACCGCCTGGGCCGGGATGGCCAGGCCCACCAGCAGCATCCGGAACACCGTCCCGGCCACCCGCCCGCGGGCCCGCACGATGGCGTACGCCAGCGGCGGCACCAGCAGCAGCACGATCGCCACCACGGCCGCGGTCAGCAGCACCGTGTTGAGGAAGTACCGTCCGAAGCCGGTGCTGAAGTCCGCGCTGAAGTTGGCGAAGGTGAGATGCCGGGGCCAGGAGAGCGGGCCGCCGCGGGTGAAGTCCGAGGTGGTCTGCAGCGAGGCCGCGACCACCACGTAGACCGGCAGCCCGACCAGGAACAGCCAGACCAGCGAGCCGAATCCGGCTCCCCAGTTGGCCCTCCGGAGCGCCCGGACAGTCGTCGGATAGCGCATCTCGCTGATCAGAGCCCCTCGTTGACGCTGCGCATCTTGTCGTAACCGGAGGCGCGGACGACGATCAGCGAGATGATCGTGGAGACCACCACCAGCAGCAGCGCGATCGCCGCCCCGGTGCCGAAGTCGAAGCTCTTGAACGCCTGCTGGTACATGTAGTACGCGGTGATGGTGGTGTCCGTGCCGGGCCCGCCCTGGGTGAGGATCAGCACCGTGTCGAAGGTGGTGAGGCCGCCGACCACCATCAGGATCACCGAGGTGACCATCGCGTTCCGCAGCTGCGGGATGGTGATGTGGAAGAACTTGCGGACCCGCCCGGCCCCGTCGATCTCGGCCGCCTGGTACAGCACCTCGGGCACCGCCCGGGCCGCGCCCTGGTAGATCAGGGTGTGGAACGGGGTGTACTGCCAGGCCGCGACCCAGACCAGCACCCCGATCGCGGTGTTCTGGTGCCCGAACAGGTTGCCGTTCCCGAAGAGCCAGGTGAGCTGGGACGGGATCCCGAAGTTGGGGTCGAGGAGGGCCCGCCAGAGCACCGAGATCGCGGTGGCCGAGAGGAGCAGCGGCACGAAGTAGATCGCCGAGAGCACCGCCCGGTTGCGCTGCGGTCCGGCCGCCCACACCCCGAGGAGGAGGCTGAGCGGAGTCTGCACCACCACCCCGAGGAGGGTCAGCAGCACGCTCAGCCACAGCGACCGGAGCATCACCGGGTCGTGGAGCAGCTTGGTCCAGTTGGCCGTGCCCGCCCACTGCGGCGAGCCGAGCCCGCCCCAGCTGTAGAAGGAGAGCACGGCCACCAGGCCGAGCGGCACCACCGCGAACACCGTGAAGAACAGTGCTCCGGGTACTGCCCAGAGGAAGCCGGGCCGACTGGCCCGGTCCCCGACGTCCCGCCGCGACGGGCCGAACCGGCGCTGCCGGGCGCTGCGCTTGCCGCCCTTGCCGTGGCTGCCGTCGCCCGGGGCGACGGCTCCCCCCCGACCCGGCTCGCCGGTCAGCGTCGCTGCCATGGTTCGATCACCCCGCCGTCGAGAGGTTCTGCATCGCGCTGATGAAGCCGTTCGCGTCGATCTGCCCGTCCAGGAACTGGCCGACCGCGGTGTGGATCGGCGTGATGTCGTTCGGCGGATAGGCCTGGTCCCAGGAGAGCTGGAACGCCGGCGCCTGCTTCACCAGGCCGTACTGGTACTGGTCGTACGCCGGGTCGTCCGCCTGGCTGAGGAACTGCGGCGTGTTGGTCGTGGTCGGCAGGTTGCCGATGGACAGCTGCGCCTTCACGAACTCGTCCGAGTACATCAGGGTCAGGAACTTGGCGATGGCATCCGCGTGCTTGGTGGACTTCAGCACCGAGTAGAAGTTGTTGGTGTTGCCGACCAGGTTCGCGGTGTCGCCCTTGCCCCCGGGCACGGTCGGGAAGGCCGCGTAGCCGAGGCCGCTCTTGGCGAAGGTGGGGTCGATGCTCTGCGCCGTGGAGTACTCCCAGGAGCCCATCAGCTCGAACCCGGCCTTGCCGGTGGCCAGCAGCTTGGTGGAGCCGTTGTCGGTGAACTTCACCGAGTCGAAGTTGGAGCCGAACGCCCCCGCCGCCTTGAGCTGCTGGAGCATCGACAGCGCCTTGCGGCTGTCCGGGCTCGACCACTGGCTCTTGTCGCCGGCCAGCGCCTTCTGGAAGAGGCCGGGGCCGGCGATCCGGTCGTAGAGGTACTCGAACCACATCAGGGTGGGCCACTGGTCGCCGCCGCCGAGGGCGATCGGCGTGACGCCCTTCGCCTTCAGCTTGCCGACGTCGGTCAGCAGGTCGTTCCAGGTGGCCGGGGAGGAGGTGATCCCCGCCTGCTTCAGCACGCTCTTGTTGTTGAAGAGCAGCACCGGCTGGGTGCCGCGCATCGGGATGCCGTACGCCTTGCCGCCGATCTCCGCCGTGTTGAAGACCGAGGGGAGGAAGGAGGACTTCAGCTTCGGGTTCTTCTGGATCATGTCGTCCAGCGGCATCAGCAGACCCGCCTTGACGAACGGCTGGATACTGCCGCCGCCCCAGTTGAAGAAGACGTCCGGCGCCTGGCTGGTGCCGATGATCGTCTGCAGCTTCTGCTGGTAGTCCGCGCCGGGGATGGTGGAGAGCTTGGCCTTCACCGACGAGGTCTTGTTGAACTCGTCGACGATCTGGCGCTCCACCTTGTTGCCGGCGTCTCCGTACACCAGCACGGTGAAGCTGTTGCCGCCGGAGCCTGCGGACGGGCTGCTGCCGCCGCAGGCCGTCAGAGACAGACTCAGTGCGACGGCGCAACTCGCGGCCATGGCACCGGTGATGACCCGGGTCCGTCTGGGCACGTGCCCTCCTCGGGGCAGTCGGGTATCGGGTGGGGGTTCGACTGTTTCAGTCGAAGTCTCGAAAATCTGTCGGGAAACGTAGGTGGGGACTTGGGCCCAGTCAAGCCATCTGCGTGGATTTTCTTGCAGATTGACGGGGCGAAAGTTTCGGCTGCGCGACAGTAGGCGTGATCGGCCCCAGGCGCTACGATCCCCCCGTGAAGCCGACCCACGACGACTCCGCGTTCCCCGCGCCCTCGGCGCCCCAGGCGGCTCCGGTGACGCTCACCGAGATCGCCCGCGAGGCGGGTGTGTCCACGCCGACCGTGTCCAAGGTGCTCAACGGGCGCACCGACGTCGCCCCCGAGACCCGGGAGCGGGTCGAGCAGCTGCTCCGCCGCCGCGGCTACCGGCGCCGCCGCACCGGTGCCCAGCAGCCGGCCCCGCTGCTCGAGGTGGTCTTCAACGAGCTGGAGAGCGCCTGGGCGCTCGAGGTGATCCGGGGCGCGGAGAACGTGGCCCGGGCGGAGGGCCTCAGCCTCGTCCTCTCGGACGCGGCCGGGCGGCTGAGCGTCGGCCAGTCCTGGGTGGACGGGGTGCTGGCCCGGCGGCCGGTGGGGGCGATCCTGGTGCTCTCCGGGCTCGAACCCGGCCAGCGCGAGCAACTCGCCCGCCGGGACATCCCGTTCGTGGTGATGGACCCGGCCGGCGACCCGGGCGAGGCGGTCCCGGCCATCGGCGCCACCAACTGGCAGGGCGGCCTGGCGGCCACCCGCCACCTGCTGGAGCTCGGCCACCGCAGGATCGGGGTGATCAGCGGGCCGGAGGGGATGATGTGCAGCCGGGCCCGGGTGGACGGCTACCGGGCCGCGCTGGAGACCGCCGGGGTGGCCTTCGAGCCGGGCCTGGTGCGGGCCGGGGACTTCCACCACGAGGCCGGCTACCGGGCCGGGCTGCAGCTGCTGCGGCTGCCGGAGCGGCCGACCGCCGTCTTCACCGGCAACGACCTCCAGGCCCTCGGCCTCTACGAGGCGGCCCGGGAGCTCGGCCTGCGGATCCCGGACGAGCTGAGCGTGGTCGGCTTCGACGACCTGCCGCTGGCCCGTTGGGTCGGGCCGCCGCTGACCACCGTGCGGCAGCCGCTGATCGAGATGGCCGAGACCGCCGCCCGGCTGGTCCTCGACCTGGCCAACGGGCGGCCGGTGGCCAGCCCGCGGATCGACCTGGCCACCAGTCTTGTGGAGCGCGGCAGTTCCGCGCCGCCGGCGTCGGCCGGCCGGACCTCCGCGACCGCCCGGGGCGCCCAGCCTGGCCAATCCGCCCAGTCCGGCCAGTCCGCGGGGGCGGGCCGGTCCTCGGCGGCCGACGACACCGCCGACCCCGCCGGCGCCGCCGGCACCGCGGAAGCCGGGCTGCCCGCCCAGTCCTCGCCGCTCAGCCGTTCCGAGCGCTGAGGGTGGCGGCCAGGCTGGCGCCGACCACGCAGGCCATCCCGCCCACCTGGCCCCAGCTCAGCGCCTGGCCGAGCACCAGCAGCCCGATCAGCGCGGCCACCGCCGGCTCCAGGCTGAACAGGATCCCCAGCAGCCGGGGCTGGATCCGGCGGAGCGCCGCCATCTCCAGCGCGTAGGGCAGCACCGGGAAGAGCAGCGCGGCGCCGGCCACCGCGAGCAGCAGCAGCCACCAGCTCCAGCCGGCCCCGGGGCCGCCGCCGGCCGTCCCGCCCGCGCCGCCGGCGGTGAGGAGGCCGTGGAGGCCGCGGCCGAGACCGATCGGGGCCACCGTCAGGGCCCCCACCGAGATCGACACCGCCAGCCCCTGGAAGCCCTGGAAGCTGTTGCCCACCCGCTTGGTGAGCACCAGATACAGCCCCCAGCAGACCGCCGCGGCCGCCGCGAAGAGGAGGCCGAGGGGATCCAGCCCGCGGCCTCCGGTACCCGGTCCGCCGCCCTCGGTGAGGGTGATCAGCGCGACGCCGCCGGCCGCGAGGAGCGCCCAGGCCGCGTCCGGCGCCCGGCGGCTGCCGGCCAGCGCGACCACCAGCGGGCCGAGGTACTCGATGGTGGAGGTGACCCCCATCGGGATCCGGGCCACCGAGGCCGCGAAGGTGAGCGTCATGAACCCGGAGACCACGCCCAGCAGGACCGCGGCGGCCAGCTGGCGGGGCGTCCTGCCGCGCAGCCGGGGCCGGGTGGCGGCGATCAGCACGCCCGCCGCGACGATCATCCGCAGACTGGTGGTGCCGGTCGCGCCGAGCGGCCCGAAGAGCGGCTGGGAGGCCGCGATGCCGAGCTGGAGCAGCACCATCGAGGCCAGCGCGTAGCAGGGGGTGGGCACCCGGCCGACCAGGCCGGCCAGGCCGGCCAAACCGGCCAGGCCCCGCGGCCCGCCGGCCGCTGGCGGGCCCGATCGCCCGGCGCGGGACCGCTCCGTCATCCCGCCGCGGGCGGGGGAGTCGCCGGCCGGGGCGGGCCGGACGGCGGGAGCGGGCGGCACCAGGGCGGGGCTGTCGGGGTCGGTCACCGCGCCAGTCTTCCAGCCGCTCCGACAGCGTCCAAATCCCTTGTGACTGCTTACCGGAGCCCCCGGACCGCGGCTACCGCTCGCCCGTCCGCTCCCCTACGCTGCCGCCATGACGACCACCCCGCTGCCGCCCCGCGCCGGCCGCCGCTGCCAGAGCCTGCTGAACACGCTGCACGCCTCCGTGTACTTCTCCTCCGAGTGCGCCGAGGAGTTCGCGAAGCTCGGCGTGACCGAGCGGCCCGCGGTCAACTTCGCCCACCGCGCGGGCGCCCTGGGACCGGTCGGCCCGAGCACCGTCGCCGCCGTCTTCAACTCGTACAAGCCGGAGTTCATCGAGGAGTACGTCCCCGAGGTGTGGCGCACGGTCGCCCCCGACGAGGCGGTCGACGCCCGCTACCGCGCGGTGGACCGGCTGCTGCGGCGGGTGCTGGGGGAGGAGCGGGCGCTCTCGGCGGAGACCGCCGAGGCGGCCGGCCTGGCCCTGCGCGCGGTGGAGGCCTGCGCGCCGTACGGGCGCCCGCTGTACGCCGCGCACGCGGACCTGCCGGTGCCGCTGCTGGACGAATCCCCGCACCTGGCGCTCTGGCACGCGGCCACCCTGCTGCGCGAGTACCGCGGCGACGGCCACATCGCGGTGCTTCAGGACGCCGAGCTGACCGGGCTGGACGCGCAGGTCTCGCACACCGCGAGCGGACGCGGGATGTCCCGCAAGTGGGTCGCGCTGACCCGTGGCTGGAACGACGAGGACTGGGCGGCCGCCACCGAGCGGCTCCGCTCGCGCGGACTGCTGGACGCGGACGGCGAGCTGACCGAGGAGGGCGCCGCGCTGCGGACCCGCCTGGAGGAGGAGACGGACCGCCTGGACCGCGCCCCGTACGAGCATCTGGGGGCCGAAGGGGTGGCCCGGCTGACCGAGCTGACCGGCGCGCTGGTCGAGCGGCTCGCCGCGGGCGGGGTGTTCCCGGGGGACCTGATCGGCAAGCGCTAGCCGCTCGGTCCCGACCCGGCGGCGCGGCGGGCGCGCGGTCAGGCGCAGTCCAGCACCGCCGCCCCGTCGAAGCGGCCGGCCTTGAGGTCGCGCAGCGCCTGCTGGGCCTCGGCCAGCGGATAGCGGTGCACCGTCGCCCGCACCCCGTAGCGGGCCGCGAGCTCCAGGAAGGCGCGGCCGTCCGCCCGGGTGTTGGAGGTCACGCTGCGCAGTTCGCGCTCGTAGAACAGGTCCCGCTGGTAGACCAGCGGCGGGAGGTCGGAGAGGTGGATCCCGGCGACGCACAGCACTCCGCCCCGGTCCAGGGCCTGCAGCGCCACCGGTACCAGCTCGCCGACCGGCGCGAAGAGCACCGCCGCGTCCAGCGGCACCGGCGGCCGGTCGTAGGCGCCGCGGGCGGAGGCGGCGCCGAGCTCCAGCGCCAGCCGCCGGGCGGCCTCGCCGCGGGTGAGGACGTGCACCTCCGCGCCCTCGGCCAGGGCGAGCTGGGCGCACAGGTGGGCGCTGCCGCCGAACCCGTAGAGGCCCAGCCGGCCGCCGGGCGGCAGGCTCGCCCGGCGCAGCGCGCGATAGCCGATGATCCCGGCGCAGAGCAGCGGGGCGAAGTCGGCCGGGTCGGCCCCGGAGGCGGGATCGATCGGCAGGCGGTAGGCGAAGTCGGCCGGGACGGTGGTGAACTCGGCGTAGCCGCCGTCCGCGTCCCAGCCGGTGTACTCGGAGCGCGGGCAGAGGTTCTCCGCCCCGCGCCGGCAGTGGACGCAGTCGCCGTCGGTACGGCGCAGCCAGGCGACGCCGACGGGGGTGCCGGGCGGGAAGCCGCGCACCAGGGAACCGGCCGCCGCGACCGTCCCGACCACCTCGTGCCCCGGCACCACGTGGGGCCGGTGGACCGGCAGGTCGCCCTCGCTGACGTGCAGATCGGTCCGGCAGACCCCGCAGGCCAGCACCCGGACCAGCAGCTCGTCCGGGCCGGGTGCGGGGACCGGCCGCTCGACCAGCCGGAGAGGCCCCTTCTCGATCGGCCCCGGCTCGGCCACCTCCCAGGCCCGCATGGTGGCCGGGATCCCGCCGGGCGCGCGCCCGCCGCCCGGGGCGCCCGCGCCGCCCGGGTCGTCGGAGCCGCCCGCGCCGCCTGAACCGTCCGCGCCCTTCACCACAGCAAGTCCTCCTCGACCGCGACCGACCCTCGCGGGCCCGCGCGCGTGGGCGCGCGTTCCTCAGCGTGCGGTGGCGCACCGGTGCCCGCAAGCCTGCGGCCCGCGCGCCGCCATTCCGCGGGCGGGTTCGGCAGGGCCGGCTTTGTGAGCTGGATCGCCCCTATTGTTTTTGCCTCTTCTGCCGGATTGCGGTAGCCGGGGCGGGGCCGTGAAGTGCGCCAGGTCACTTTTCGGAGCCATTTCCGGGGCCTTGGAGGTGAGGCCGCCCACAGGGCCCTGGGGAACACGAACCCGGATAGTCGAAGGTTGGGGCCCCACTGAGCCTGGAGAACGAAGGTTATCGGGTCGGTCTACGGGGATCTCCGTAGGTGGGGCATTTGGGACATGCCGGGCTTTCTGGCTATCAATGACTCATCGCAATCGCCGCGGTGGAAACGAACCGCGGTCCTGTTCCGCAGGGCACCGATCCCACGGTGTGCCCCGGCGCCCGGAAATCCGATGGCCGCCGACGAAGCGGCCGACCGGAATCCCCTTCCGGCGCCCCGACTACCGATTGAGGTTTCGCCCGTATGTCTCGTTCCACCCGCACCACCGCCCGTCTCCGTCTCCCCGCCGCGATCGTCGCCGGCGCCGCCGGCCTCACCGCCCTCGGCGGGCTGACCTCGGTCGCCAGCGCCGCGACCCCGGGGCAGGCGAGTGCGCAGGTGTCCGCGCACCAGCAGCACGTCGCGCACCAGGCCCACCTGAACCACCTGAACCACGCCGCGACCGTCTCCGCGCACCAGCGGCACCTGACCCACCAGGGCCACCTGAACCACGCCGCGGCCGTCTCGGCCCACCAGGACCACCTGGCCCACCTCGCCCACAGCAGCCACGCGGCTGCCGCCGCCGCGCCGGCCGCGACCGCGTCCACCGGTGTGAGCACCCGGGCCGTGAGCGCCACCACCTCGGCCCCCTCCGGCTCCCCGCAGCAGATCGCCGCGCAGTTGGTGCCGGCCGACCAGCTGGCCTCCTTCGAGCAGATCATCTCCCACGAGAGCGGCTGGAACGTCCACGCCACCAACGCCTCCTCCGGCGCCTACGGCCTGGGCCAGGCCCTGCCCGGCTCCAAGATGGCCTCCGCCGGCGCCGACTGGCAGAACAGCGCCGCCACCCAGATCAAGTGGGCCCTGTCCTACATGAACGACCGCTACGGCTCCCCCAACGCCGCCTGGGCCTCCTGGCAGGCCAACGGCTGGTACTAAACCCCAGCCAGCCATACCCGGCACACGGCCCGCCACCGACCCCCACCAGGGGGATCGGCGGCGGGCCGCCGGCCTTTCCTCTCCGTCGCCGTCCGCCTCCCTGCGCGCCGCCGCAGCCGTGCGGCCACCGGGTCGCAGGAACGCGGCCCCCTGCGCCCCGGGGCCTCCGGCCCGGCGCGGGCCGGAGGTTCGCGCCCCGCGCCGTCGGCCCCCGCGAAGAGGCGGTCGACGCCGACCAGCCGGAGCACCCGCATCACCCGCGCGGGTCCGGGCACCAGCCGCGGCAGTCGGCCGTGCACCGCCGCCTGCCGGTGGATCGGCACCAGCAGCCGCAGCCCGCAGGCGTCCATGAACTCCACCCGCCGCAGGTCCACCACGAAGCGGGAGCGCCCCCGCAGCGCCTCCGCCACCACGGGGGAGAGCCGGAGCCAGGCGAGCACATCCAGCTCGCCGCGAAAGGCGATCAGCGACTCACCGCCGATCTGGCGGATCTCCACCCCGAACCGTACGGCGGCGAACGGCCGGCCGTTCTGCTCTCCCGTCATCCCGAGCCCCCTCCCGGACCGGAGGGCGCCCCGCCAGGGTCTCACTCTGCGTCATGCAGAGGAGAGGCCGCAATGGGCGCTGAAAACACAATATGCCTGTTCTATCAGGGTGCCCAGAGGTCGGTGGACAACAAACGAATGACCGTGTGTAGTTGCCGACTTGTCATATTTCGCTGGGTCAGCCGGTCCTGAGCTGGAGGCCGAGCGCATCCCGGACCTCCCAGTAGCGCACCGCGGTCCGTTCGGCGCCGGTACGGAACCGGGCCAGGACGGTCTTCCACCCGGACTGGTCGCCGACCCGGGACAGTTCCTCGGCCAGCGCCGCCTCGGAGCGGTCCGCGCTGGCCAGGCCGGCGGCGAACCGCCGGGCCGAGGAGTCGGCGGGCGCGGCGGAGCCGGTGAGCGCCTCGGCCTCGGTGCGGTCCGCCTGCGCCAACTGCCCGGCCACCGCAGGGCCGGGCTTCCACAGCGCGGTGCTGATGTCGGCCTCGATCTCGTGCCGCAGCAGCGCGGTGCGGTTGGTGGCCCGGAGGAAGCGGAGCTGCTCGGCGGTGAAGTCGCCGGGCCGCTGGAGGAGGCTGCCGGTGCTCGCCGAGCCGTCCCGCCGCGCCAGATCGCAGAAGGCCCGCGGCCGGCCGGCCTGCCAGCTGAGCGGGCTGGGGTAGAAGTAGCGCAGCTGCGCCTTGGCGCGCAGCGCCTCCGGGTCCACCAGAAGCTTGAACTCCTGCTGCACGCAGGCGAGTTCGGCGAGCTGCTTGGCTGCGGCCTGGCCGGGATAGGGCCCGCTGCCGGCCAGCGCGGGCGTGGCCAGCAGTTCGCGATGGTGCGCCTTGGCGCAGTCGAGCACCTTCACCGCGCCCGGCGAGCTGGACGGGCCCGGGTCGTAGCAGGTACCGGGGGAGAGGGTGGTGACCGAGTGGTAGTCGGCGCCGGGCAGTCCGGTCGCCTGCGGATGGTCGGCCAGGTAGGCACCGCCGAGGGTGAGCGTCGTCACCCCGCCCAGCACCCAGAGCGCGGCCAGCACCAGGCCGGCCACCGCCAGCCCCTTGCCGCGCTGCCCGTACCGGCGTATCCGCACCAGGGCGATCACGCCGCAGGCCACCGCGCCCGGCCAGATCGCGAAGAGGCCGAGGACGAAGGCCGCGATGGCCTGCCCGTTGAACCTCCGCTCCGGGACCGGTATCTGCGCCTGCGGCGGGTAGCCGCCGTATCCGGGCCACGCGGCGCCCGCGGGGGCTGGCCGGGGGCCTGGGGGTAGGGGCCCGGCTGGGGGTAGGGGCCCGGCTGGGGGTAGGGCGCCGGCTGGGGATACGGGCCGGGCTGGGCGTAGGGCCCAGGGGACGACGGGTACGGGGACGGGGACGGGTACGGCGGCGGGGATGCGGGCTGGTCCGGCCTCTCCGGCACCGGCGGGGCACCTGGCCCGGAGTTGTGTCGGTCATGTGTGTCTCCTCGGCGAGAACCGCACCCTAGCGGAAAGGCCAACTCCCACTCGCACACCTGTACCTGATCGGTGATCACGGTTCGGCACCGGTTGCCCTCCGGCCGGCGCCCGGACCTGCGCCGTACTCCCTCCGGGGTACCCGCGGCGTCTCCCGGCAGGGGACGCGCGGCGGCCGGTCCGCCCGGCAGGCTGGCGGCATGAGCGGCACTCCGTCTCCTTCGACCGCCTCCACCGCCCGGGCCTCTGGGCCCGCCCGGGCCTCCCGGGCCTCAAAGGTCTCCCGGACCCCCAGGTTCCGGCCCCGCGCCCGGCGGGCGCTGGTCGCCCTCCATGTGGTCTTCGCCGTCGGCCTCCTCGGCTCGGACGCCGGGGTGCTGGCGCTGGTGGTGGCCGGCTGGCGGCGGGCGGCGACCGCCGCCGCGGTCTACCCGGCGGCGCTGCTGCTGGGGGACTGGCTGCTGCTGCCGCTCGCGCTCCTCTCGCTGGCCACCGGGGTGCTCCTCGGACTCGGCACCCAGTGGGGGCTGTTCCGGTACTGGTGGGTGGCGATCAGCCTGGTGGTGAACACCGGCGGCACCCTCCTCGCCTGGTTCGCCCTGCTGCCGGGGCTGCGCGGGGCCGCCCACGCGGCGGCCGCGGGGCAGGCGGTGGCCGACCCGGGCGGGGTGGTGCGGGCCTCGGCGAGCGCCTGCGCGGTACTGACCGCGACCGTCTTCCTCTCCTATCTGAAACCGCTCGGCCGGATCCGCCGGCCGGTGACCCGGGTCACCTCGGACGGGTGACGATCGTCGCAAAACCCGTTTCCGGCCCTCCGCGGGAAACATTCCGGACGCCCGATTCGTCGTAACCGGCGAGGACCGGCCGAGAATCCGTACGACCGGAGGAGAGAACACAGCGTGAATCCAGCCAGTGAGACCCCTCACCCGGCCGGCGACAGCGCCCTGCCCCGGGGACCGCTGCGGATCCGCACCGCCACCGTCCTGGTCTGGCTGGTGGTGATCACCGGACTGGTCTGCCTGGCGGGCGCCATGGACGGCACCGTGCTGCGGCTCTCGCCCCTGATGATCTTCATTCCGGCGCTGCTCGCCGGGCTGGGCACGGTCCGGCAGACCGTGGGCGCCTCGGTGTGGGTGCTCTTCACGCTGCTGCTCTCACTGATCGCGCAGCCCGGGGTGCACCTCGTCGACGGCGTCTACGAGATGCTGCTCGCCCTGGTCTTCGAGGGCTGCGCGGTGACCGCGAGCGTGTGGCGGGAGCGCCGGGACCGGGAGCTGGCCCGGCTGCGCAACACCGCGGTTGCCCTGCAGCGGCAGATCCTCCAGCCCCTGCCGCTGGTCACCGGCGACGTCCTGGTCGAGGGGATGTACCTGCCGATAGAGGAGGACCGGCTGGTCGGCGGCGACATCTACGAGGCCGTCGAATCGCCGTACGGCACCCGGGTGCTCATCGGCGACGTGCAGGGGAAGGGGCTGCCGGCGATCGGAGCCGGCTTCGCCGTCCTCGGCGCCTTCCGCGAGGCCGCGTACCGCGAACCGGCGCTCACCGACGTGGTCCAGGCGCTGGAGGAGGCCGTCGTCCGGCACAACGCCCTGGCGGCGCAGAGCGGCCAGCCCGAGCGCTTCGTCACCGCGCTGGTGCTCTCCATCGACGGGGACGGACGGGCCGGCGGCCAGGACGGCGGCCAGACCCAGGCGATCAACTGCGGTCATCTGCCGCCGTACCTGATCCGGCCGGGGAGCGGCGCCGAGCCGGTGCGGCTGGGCGAGACCGCCGTCCCGCTGGGGATGGCCGCGCTCACCGACTCGGTGCGCACCGTCCAGTGGTTCGACCACCCGGCCGACGCGACGCTGCTCCTCTGTACCGACGGGGTGGTCGAGGCCCGGGACCGGTCCGGCGAGTTCTACCCGCTCGGCGAGCGGCTGCGCGGCTGGCACGAGCTGCCGCCCGCGGATCTGCTGGCCGCCGTCCGCACCGACATCGACCGGTTCACCGGCGGTGTCCGGCGGGACGACGTGGCCGTGCTGACGCTGCGCAGGACGGCCAAGCCCGTCGGCGCCGAGGGCGAGACGCCACGGCTCTGCGTCGAGGCCCGGTAGGGGTCCGGCGGGATCGCGACCGCCCCCCCGCGCCCGGGGGGGGCGTGCAGGCGTGCGGCAGGCGTCGCTCTTTGGCGTGAACGCGCGTGGGGACGCGCATCCTCGGTGGCCACCGCCCTCGTTTGGCTCGCAACGGGTTGTTCCTACAAGCGAGTTAAGGAGCGGTGGATGACCCAGACCGCCCCCCGGCCCCGCCGCAGCGCGGACGAGGCGCCGGACCCCGCCGAGGTCTACCTCGAGGTGCAGCGCAGCGCCGCCTTCCGGGTCGTGCGCGAGCGCTACCGCCGGTTCGTCGTGCCGGCCTGCGCCGCCTTCCTCGCCTGGTACTTCGGCTATCTGCTGCTCGCCGTGTACGCCCCCGGGCCGATGGGCCTCCGGCTGCTCGGCCCGGTGAACCTGGCGATGGCCCTCTTCTTCGGGCAGTTCGCCGCGGCCGGGCTGATCACCGCCGCCTATGTGCGGGACGCCCACCGCAACCGGGACCGGGCCGCGCTCGACCTCCGCTGGGAGACCCAGGAGCGCACCCGATGACCGACTCCGCCGCCGCCCTCGTCCTGGTCTGCGTCTTCGCCGCGGCCACCCTCGCCATCACCTGGTGGGCCTCCCGCCGCTCCACCGGCCGGGCGGCCGACTTCTACTCCGCCGACCGCAACTTCTTCCCGCTGGAGAACGGGCTGGCGCTGACCGGCGGTTACCTCTCCGCCGCGTCCTTCCTCGGCATCTGCGGGCTGATCTCGCTGGTCGGCTACGACGGGCTGCTCTACTCGGTGGGCTTCCTGGTGGCCTGGCTGCTGGTGCTGATGGTGGTCGCCGAACTGGTCCGGAACACCGGGCGGTACACCCTGGCCGACGTCCTCGGCACCCGGATGCGGGACCCCGCGGTCCGCCGCGCCTCCGGCATCGCCTCGGTGGTCATCGAGCTGATGTACCTGGTCGCGCAGATGGTCGGCGCGGGCAGCCTGCTCAGCCTGCTGCTCGGCGGGGACGGCGAGGCGGTCAAGGCCTGGGCGGTGGTCGGCGTCGGGGTGCTGATGTCGGCGTACATCGCCTTCGGCGGGATGCGGGCCGCGCAGTGGATCCAGATCGTCAAGGCGGTGCTGCTCAGCGTCGGCACCCTGGTCCTGGCCGGGCTCGTCCTCGCCCGCTACGGCGGAGACTTCGGCGAGCTGCTGCGCTCCGCCGCCGCCCGCAGCGGGCACGGCGACGCCTTCCTCAGCCCCGGGCTGAAGTACGGCAAGAGCTGGGCCACCAAGCTGGACTTCGTCAGCCTCGGCATGGCGCTGGTGCTCGGCACGGCCGGACTGCCGCATGTGGTCTCGCACTTCTACACCGTGCCCACCGCCCGGATGGCCCGGCGCTCGGTGGTCTGGGCGATCGGCTTCATCGGGGTGTTCTACCTCCTCACCGTGGTGCTCGGGTTCGGCGCCGCGGCCATCGTCGGCGGCGACCGGATCAAGGCCTCAAACGAGGCCGGGAACACCGCCGTCACCCTCCTCGCCCGGGAACTCGGCGGGGGTGCGGGGACCCTCGGCGGCACCCTCCTCTTCGCCGTGGTCTGCGCGATCGCCTTCGCCACCATCCTGGCCGTGGTCGCCGGGCTGACGCTGGCCGCCGCCTCGGCGGTGGCCCACGACCTCTACCCGGCGGTGGAGCTGTCCCTCCGCCGCCGGCGGCTGCGGGCCGGACGGCTGCCGGCGCAGCGCGAACCGCGGTCCGCGCGGGAGGCCCGGGAGGTCCGGGTGGCGAAGATCGCCGCGGTCGGGGTGGGAGTGCTGGCGATCCTCCTCAGCCTGGCCGCGTCCAAGCTCAACGTGGCCTTCCTGGTGGGTCTGGCCTTCGCGCTGGCGGCCTCGTCCAATCTGCCCGCGCTGCTCTTCAACCTCTTCTGGCCGAGGTTCACCGCGCGGGGGACGGTCTGGGCGATCTACGGGGGGCTGCTGCCGGCGCTCGTGCTGGTGGTCTTCTCTCCGGTGGTCTCCGGCGAGCCGACGTCACTGGTGCCGGGGATGGACTTCCACTGGTTCCCGCTGGAGAACCCGGGGGTGGTCTCCATCCCGATGGGCTTCCTGGCCGGCTGGTACGGCGCGGTCACCGACCCCGAGCGGCCGGACCGGGCCCGCCATGCGGAGGTGGAGGTCCGCGCCCTCACGGGGGCGGGCTCGGCCTGAACGGGCGCGGCACCGAGCGCGACGGTGCCGAGCGCGACGGCGCCGAGCGCGACGGCGCCGCACTCGCCGACGGAGACCGGGTTGCGGCCCGGTGGCCGTCGTCGAGTGCGGCGCCGTGTCTTCGGTCGGCCGCGCGCCCGTCCGTCCGCGCGAGTGCGCCCTCTCGGCGCCGCACGCGGGCTGACGGCGGGTCAGGACTCCGCGGCGGCGTCCTCGTGCTGCGGTACCGGACGGGTCAGCGGGCGGGCGAAGGACCAGAGGGCGAAGAGCGCCGCTCCGATCAGCATCCCCACCCCCGCCCACAGGTTGAGGTGGATGCCGCCGGTCTTCTGCAGCTCCGCCGCCGAGTCGTCGACCAGTCCGCAGATCAGGCAGACCAGGCCGTACACGGCGAACAGCATGGCGATGATGACCCGGAGGTCGAAGAGGATCTCCAGGGCGCCGCGGCGCTGCCGCGGCTGGGGCGCGTTGCCCGGTGTCGACTGGGTAGCCATCGGTGAACTCCTGCCTCTCAGACCTGGAAGACGACGTAGCCGGCCACGCACAGGACCAGGGCGACGACGCTGAGCAGCACGGGCGAGCGGTACCAGCCCGGCTCGCGCGGGATCTCACGCTGCGCCTTCGGCGTCAGCGACCGCACCAGGCCGACGAGTTCGCGCTCCTCCTTGGGCTTGGAGGCGTAGGAGACCGCGATGCCGACGATCAGCGCCAGCACGGTGGCCACGCCGCCGCCCACGAAGCTGGAGCCCTGCCCGGAGAAGTGGGTGACCCCGGTCTGGTTGAGGATGAAGACCCCGACCGCGCCGGCGGTGCCGGTGATCAGCGAGACCCAGCCGGCCGTCCCGGTCATCCGCTTCCACAGCAGGCCCATCATGAAGATGGCGAAGAGCGGCACGTTGAAGAACGAGAACAGGGTCTGGATGTAGTCCATCAGGTTGCTGAACCCGGAGGCCAGGAACGCGGAGCCGATGGCGATCAGGGTGGCGATGACGGTCGCCCAGCGGCCGGCCCTGAGGTAGTACTTGTCGTCCTTCCCCGGCTTGATCCAGCCCTCCATCAGGTCGTAGGAGACCACGGTGTTGAAGGAGGAGATGTTGGCCGCCACACCCGCCATGAAGGAGGCCAGCAGACCGGCCAGGGCGACCCCGAGGAAGCCGTTCGGCAGCAGGTCGCGCAGCATCAGCGGGACCACGTCGTTGTACGAGACGCCGGAGACGTTCGCCCCCGAGCGCAGCTTGGCGATCTCCGGCACCAGCACCGTGGCGATCATGCCGGGGATGATGATGACCAGCGCGATCAGCGCCTTGGGGATCGCGGCGATCAGCGGGGTGCGCGCGGCCGCGGAGGGCGAGGAGGCCGAGAAGGCCCGCTGCACCTCGGCGAAGTTGGTGGTCCAGTAGCCGAAGGAGGTCAGGAAGCCCAGGCCGAGGACGACACCGATCAGGCTGACGCTGGAGTTGGTGATGCCGGTCAGCTCCGAGCCGGGGAACGGGTGCAGCGTGGAGTGGCCCTGCGGCAGCTGCGCCACCTTGGTGGTGAGGCCGTGCCAGCCGCCCACCCGGTGGAGGCCGACGATGGTCAGTGGCACCATCGCGGCGACGATCACGAAGAACTGCAGGACCTCGTTGTAGATCGCTGCCGAGAGGCCGCCGAGGAGGGTGTAGGCGAGGACGACCACGCCGGCGCCGACGATGGCGGCCCACAGCGGCCAGCCCAGCAGGGTGTTGACCACCAGCGCCATGGCGAACAGGTTGACGCCCGCGATCAGGACGTTGGCGACCGAGAAGAGGATCGCCTGGATCCGCTGGGTGGTGGGGTTGAACCGGCGGCGGAGGAACTCCGGGACGCTGCGGACCTTGGAGCCGTAGTAGAACGGCATCATGAACAGGCCCAGGAAGACCATCGCGGGGATGGCGCCGATCCAGTAGTAGTGGAACGCCTGGGTGCCGTACTGGGCGCCGTTCGCGCTCTGGCCGAGCAGCTCGGTGGCGCCGAGGTTGGCGGACATGAACGCCAGCCCGGTGATCCAGGCGGGCAGGGATCTTCCGGAGAGGAGGAAGTCCAGACTGGACGAGACCTGACGCCGGGCCAGCAGGCCGATGCCCAGGACGAGCACGAAGTAGACGGCGACCAGCGCGTAGTCGACCGGTCGTGCATCCAGGCGCAGGGTGGACGCCAGTGGCGTCAGGCCGTGGGCGAGGTGCGACGGTGAACCTTGCATATGGGATCAGTTTCCTTGCGACGGCGCGCAGTCGGACTGGCGGGCCGCCTCCCCGGGGGAGCGCTGCCGCCGGTCGCCGGGCGCGGGCCGCTTGGCCTGGCGCGGGCGGGACCGACTACGGGATTGCTCGTGGTACGGAAGTGCTTATGTGAGCGCTCACAATAGATCCCGTTCCGGTGTCCGCGTCAACCGGTCGAGGGGTATCCCACATGTCGGGGAAACCTGGGCCCCAGGGCTTGACTGGATGTCAATGTTATCGCTAACAATTGACCCGGTGGCGCGCCCTGGCGCCGGTTTGCCGGTCCCACGTGCCACGATGATCGCCACGATCGCCGACGTTCGCAAGGGCGTGAGCGGGCCCAACGGGCCTGCTGTGCGGGTGGATCGGGGCAATGTCGGACCGAGTTCGACAGATGCAACAAATGCGACAAACCGGAGTGATCCGGACTGGCAACGATGCCGAAGGGCCTCCGTAAGGAAGGGAGGGGTGATGCGGCGAGCGGATCCCGCCGGACGGGACCACGACCGGCGCCCTCCCACCATGGCCGACGTGGCCAGGGTCGCCGGGGTGTCCCACCAGACCGTGTCCCGGGTGCTCTCCGAGCACCCGCACGTCCGGGAGAGCACCCGGGCCGTGGTGATGGAGGCGATGGCCGAGCTCGGCTACCGCCGCAACGCCTCGGCCCGCGCGCTGGTCACCCGGCGCACCCGGACGCTGGGCGTGATCGCCTGCGACACCACCCTCTACGGTCCCGCCAGCACCCTCTTCTCGCTGGAGGAGGCGGCCCGCGCGGAGGGCTACTTCGTCTCGACCGTCGGCCTGCGCCGGGTCAGCCGGGACACCCTGCGCGAGGCCCTGGAACATCTGAGCCAGGGCGGCGTGGAGGGTGTCGTGGTGATCGCCCCGCACCGGGCCGCGGTCGCCGCGGTGGCCGAACTCCCGCGCCAGTTCCCGGTGGTGACCGTCGAGGGCGGCCACGATCTGGAGATCCCCGGGGTGAGCGTGGACCAGGCGCTGGGCGCCCGGCTCGCGACCGAGCACCTGCTGGCCGGCGGCCATGAGACGGTCTGGCATGTGTCGGGACCACTCGACTGGCTGGAGGCCGAGGCCCGGCGGACCGGCTGGCGCACGGTGCTAGAGGAGGCCGGCGCGCCGGTCTTCGAGCCGCTGACCGGCGACTGGTCCCCGCTCTCCGGCTACCGTGCCGGGCAGGAGCTGGCCGGACGGGTCGCCCACCGGCGCTCCTCGGCCAACGGGAGCCCGGCCCCGGGCGGGAACCGCCGGCCGCCGGGCGGAGGCTCGGCGCCGGGCGGCGGAGCCGGGGCGGGCGGCGGAGCCGGGGGAGCGGCGAACGGCGCCGGGGGAGCGGGGAACGGCTCCGCCGGCGGCTCGGGGGCGGTCACCGCCGTCTTCGTCGCCAACGACCAGATGGCGCTGGGGGTGCTGCGGGCCTTCCGGGAGGCGGGCGTCCGGGTCCCCGAGGACGTCGCGCTGGTCGGCTTCGACGACGTGCCGGAGGCCGAGTTCTACGCCCCGCCGCTGACCACCGTCCGGCAGGACTTCGGGGCGGTGGGCAAGCGCTCGATCCAGTTGCTGCTGGAGCAGATCGAGCACGACCACGAACACGGGGCGCGCGGTGCGGGCGGCCCGGCCGCCGCGCGGGGCGCCAGCCCGCACGTGGTGATCGAACCGCAGCTGATCGTGCGGGCCAGCAGCACCGGCCGCGGTCGCGGCTGACGCACGCGACGCCACGCCACGCCCGCCGGGCGGCGGGGCGGCGGGGCGGCAGGGGTGGGCGGGGGGTTGCCAGAGAAAGACATGGGACTGAGTCGGAGAGTGGACCGGTTGTGAGCGCTAACAAGATTGACCGTCAGGTCGTGGTGGGAGTGGACTTCGGGACGCTCTCCGGCCGGGCGGTCGTGGTCTCCGTCGCGGACGGCGCGGAACTGGGCAGCGCCGTCCACGAGTACCGGCATGGGGCGGTCGAGCACCGCCTGCCGACCGGGGCCCGGCCGGGTGCGGACGGCCCCGGGGCCGGCCGCGAGCTGCCGCCGGACTGGGCGCTGCAGATACCCCAGGACTGGCGGGACGTGCTGGCCCACGCCGTGCCGGAGGCGCTGGCCGCCGCCGGGGTGGCGCCGGATCAGGTGGCCGGGATCGGCACCGACTTCACCGCCTGCACCGTCCTGCCCACCACGGCGGACGGCACCCCGCTCTGCGAGCTGGACCGCTTCGCGGACCGCCCGCACGCCTACCCCAAGCTGTGGAAGCACCACTCCGCCCAGCCGCAGGCCGACCGGATCAACGCCTTGGCCGAGGAGCTCGGCGAGAGCTGGCTGGCCCGGTACGGCGGGAAGATCTCCAGCGAGTGGGAGTACGCCAAGGGCCTCCAGCTGCTGGAGGAGGACCCCGAGGTCTACGCGGCCACCGAGCGCTGGATCGAGGCCGCCGACTGGATCGTCTGGGAGCTCACCGGCGCCGAGAACCGCAACGTCTGCACCGCCGGCTACAAGGGCATCCACCAGGACGGCCGCCGCCCGGGCCCGGAGTACCTGGGCAAGCTCAACCCGGAGTTCACCGGCTTCACCTCCAAGCTGGACTTCCCGCTCAGCCCGCTGGGCGGCCGCGCCGGCGGGATCTCCGCCCGGGCCGCGGAGCTGACCGGACTCCCCGAGGGCACCCCGGTCTCGGTCGGCAACGTGGACGCCCATGTCACCAACGCCGCCGCCCGGGCCCTCGAGCCCGGCCAGATGCTGGCCATCATGGGCACCAGCACCTGCCACATCATGAACTCCGACGTCCTCGCCGAGGTCCCCGGGATGTGCGGGGTGGTCGAGGACGGTGTGGTGCCCGGCCTCTACGGTTACGAGGCCGGCCAGAGCGGCGTCGGCGACATCTTCGCCTGGGCCGTCCGCACCGCCCTGCCCGAGTCGTACGCCGCCGAGGCGCGCGAACGCGGGATCTCCCCGCACGAGCTGCTCACCGAGAAGGCCGCCGGGCAGCCGGTCGGCGCCCACGGGCTGGTCGCCCTGGACTGGCACTCGGGCAACCGCTCGGTGCTGGTCGACCACCACCTCTCCGGGCTGATCCTCGGCCTCACCCTGGACACCCGCCCGGAGGAGATCTACCGCGCCCTGCTGGAGTCCACCGCCTTCGGCACCCGCACCATCATCGAGGCCTTCGAGGCCGCCGGGGTCCCGGTCACCCGCTTCGTGGTGTCCGGCGGGCTGCCCAAGAACCGTTTCCTGATGCAGGTCTACTCGGATGTGCTGCGCCGGCCGATCGACGTCGCCGACTCCGAGCAGGGCCCGGCGCTCGGCTCGGCGATCCACGCCGCCGTCGCCGCCGGCGTCTACCCGGACATCCGCGCCGCCTCGGCCGCGATGGGCTCCGTCCAGCGCGACGTCTACACCCCCGACCCGGAGCGCGCGGACGCCTACGACGCGCTCTACCGGGAGTACCGGGAGCTCCACGACCACTTCGGCCGCGGCGCCTCGGACGCCATGCACCGGCTGCGCGACCTGCGGGCGCGGGCCCGCGGCGCGGCCGGCGCCACCCACGCCACCGCCAACGCCACCACCGCCAACGCCATCACCAGCACCGCCACTCCCACGGAGGCCGCCAAGTGACCGCCGCAACCAGCGCGACCAGTGCGTCCGGCGCTGCCGGGCCTGCCCGGATCACCCACGCCGACCAGCTGACCCCCGCACAGCAGGAGGAGGTGGCCGGGCTGCGCGAGCGGGTCTGCGCGCTGCACAGTGAACTCCTCCGCTGGGGCCTGGTCACCTGGACCAGCGGGAACATCAGCGGCCGGCTGCCCGGCGCCGACCTCATGGTGATCAAGCCCAGCGGGGTCTCCTACGACGACCTGACCCCCGAGTCGATGATCGTCACCGACCTCCACGGCACCCCGCTGGACGGCTTCGGCAACGCCTACTCCCCGTCCAGCGACACCGCCGCCCACGCCTACGTCTACCGCCACCGCGCGGACGTCGGCGGGGTGGTCCACACCCACTCGCCGTACGCCACCGCCTGGGCGGCCGTCGGCGAGGACGTGCCCTGCGCGATCACCGCGATGGGCGACGAGTTCGGCGACGACATACCGGTCGGCCCGTTCGCCCGGATCGGCGGCGACGAGATCGGCCGCGGCATCGTCGCCACCCTGGAGGGCCGCCGCTCCCCGGCGGTGCTGATGCGGCAGCACGGCGTCTTCACCATCGGCAAGGACGCCAAGGCCGCAGTCAAGGCGGCGGTGATGACCGAGGACGTGGCCCGGACCGTCCACCTGGCCCGCCAGCTGGGCCCGGTCGTCCGGCTGCCCCAGGACGACATCGACGCGCTGTACGACCGGTACCAGAACGTCTACGGCCAGAGCCAGAACGACAAGGCGAACGAGAACTCCGAGGGAGCCAAGTGATGGGCAGCGCGGCAGCGCAGCAGCGGCAGGTCTGGTTCCTCACCGGGAGCCAGCACCTGTACGGCGAGGAGACGCTCCGTCAGGTCGCCGACCAGTCCCGGGAGATCGCCGAGCGGCTCGCCGCCGACGGCGGGCTGCCGGTCCGGCTGGAGTGGAAGGAGGTGCTCACCGACGCCGCCGCCATCCGCCGGACGATGCTGGAGGCCGATCGGGACGACTCGGTGGTCGGCGTCATCGCCTGGATGCACACCTTCTCCCCGGCCAAGATGTGGATCTCCGGCCTGGACGCCCTCCACAAGCCGCTGCTCCACCT
The DNA here is from genome assembly GCF_000744815.1 of Phaeacidiphilus oryzae TH49. Classification (NCBI taxonomy): domain Bacteria; kingdom Bacillati; phylum Actinomycetota; class Actinomycetes; order Kitasatosporales; family Streptomycetaceae; genus Phaeacidiphilus; species Phaeacidiphilus oryzae. The sequence goes on along the minus strand of NZ_JQMQ01000005.1, from coordinate 565,953 downwards.
CCACACCCAGTCGCACGTCCGGGTTCCGTGGTCCACCCTCGACATGGACTTCATGAACCTCAACCAGGCCGCCCACGGCGACCGGGAGTTCGGCTACATCCAGGCCCGGCTGGGCGTCCCGCGGACCACCGTGGCGGGCCATGTCACCGACCCGGCCGTCCGGCTGCGGATCGACCGCTGGGCCAGGGCCGCCCTCGGCCGCGCCGAGCTGCGCTCGCTGCGGCTGGCCCGGTTCGGCGACAACATGCGGGACGTCGCCGTCACCGAGGGCGACAAGGTCGAGGCCGAGCTGAAGTTCGGCACCTCCGTCAACACCTACGGCGTCAACGACCTGGTGGAGGTCGTGGACGCGGTGAGCGACGCGGCCGTGGACGCGATCGTCAAGGAGTACGAGGAGGCCTACGCGGTCGCCCCCGAGCTGCGCACCGGCGGGGAGCGGCACGACTCGCTGCGCTACGCCGCCCGGATCGAGGCCGGCCTGCGCGCCTTCCTGGACGAGGGCGGCTTCCGCGCCTTCACCACCAACTTCGAGGACCTGGGCGGGCTCCGGCAGCTGCCCGGCATCGCCGTCCAGCGGCTGATGGCCGACGGCTACGGCTTCGGCGGCGAGGGCGACTGGAAGACCTCGGTGCTGCTGCGCGGCCTGAAGGTGATGGGCGCGGGCCGGCCCGGCGGCACCTCCTTCATGGAGGACTACACCTACAACCTGGAGCCCGGGCAGGAGTTGATCCTCGGCGCCCACATGCTGGAGGTCTGCCCCAGCATCGCGGTGGGGACGCCGAGCTGCGAGATCCACCCGCTGTCCATCGGCGGCCGGGAGGACCCGGTCCGCCTGGTCTTCGACGCCCAGCCGGGCGAGGCGGTCGTGGTCGGGATGGCCGACATGGGCGAGCGCTTCCGGCTGGTGGCCAACGAGATCGACGTCGTCGAGCCGCTGGAACCGCTGCCGGCGCTGCCGGTGGCCCGGGCGGTCTGGAAGCCGCGGCCCTCGCTCCGCACCTCGACCGAGTGCTGGCTGACCGCCGGGGGCCCGCACCACACCGTCCTCTCCTCGCAGATCACCGCCGAGGAGCTGGCCGACTTCGCCGAGATGACCGGCACCGAGCTGGCGCTGATCGACGGCGCCTCCAGCACCCGCCAGTTCACCAAGGAGCTCCGCTGGAACCAGGCGTACCACCGCCTGGCGCAGGGCTTCTGACGCCCAGTCAGTCCTCCGCTGCCGGCCTGCCCGGCCCGAGGCGGCCCCTGCGTCGCTGCCCCGGGCCGGGCCGGCGGTCCTTCTGAGCGCGCCGGACCGGCCCTGGGGCCGCCCGCGGGGCGCGCCATTCCCCGACACCGGGCGCCCGGCCCATCGGCCTTCCGGCCTTCCGGCCTTCCGGCCTTCCGGCCTTCCGGCCTTCCGGGCTTCCGGCCTTCCGGTTCGAAAGGCCGTGGCGCGGTAGCGCGGTGCGTCGCTACCGTGCTGCCGAGCCCGATCGGCGTGCGCCGACGGGCGCCTGCCATGCCGCCCAGTCGAGGACACGCCCTTGTACACCCTGTGAGACCTCCCGAGAGCTGATTCGTCGCGCGCCGCGCCATCCGCGCCGCGCGCTGCTTCCTGCTGCGGACTTCTCACTGAAACCGGTGTACACCTGTGCTCAATCGCTGGGTGGTCATGCCCACCTGCCTTCCGACCGTCCTCCGCCGCTGCCACGTCTGCGACTTCGACCGCTTCCGGGCGGACGGGCGGTTCCGCGTGAACGCCCACCACAAGCGCCTCGACGCCTGGCTCCTCGTCCTCTGCGCGTACTGCGGGGAGACGGCCAAGCTGACCGTCTTCGAGCGGGCCTGCGTCCGCTCCGTCCGTCCCGAACTGCTGGACCGTCTCCACGGCAACGACCCCGGCCTGGCGGCCGAGCTGCTGTCGGACCCCGCGGTCCTGCGCCGCAACCGGATCGCCCTCGACTGGGGCGGCGCCTGGCGCCTCGACACCGGCGGCGCCGACCACCTGGACGGCGAGGTGGTCGACGTCTCGGTGCGCTTCGCGGCCCGGATCCCGGTCCGGCCGATGCGCCTGATAGCCGAGGGCTTCGGCCTCTCCCGGGCCGAGGCCGGGCGACTGAACGAGAAAGGGGTGCTCGTCGCGGCTGTCCGCCTGACCGGCAAGCTCTCCGGCGACTTCACCTTCACGCTGAAACGCTGACCCGGCCGGCCGGGTCCGGGACCCCCGCGCCCATGCCCCGCCGGTCAGGCGGGCGGCTGGGCGGGGCGGCCCGGACCCGTGCCAAGTAGCCGGGCAGGGGCCGGAGTTGTCCGCTGCGTGAGGTCCAAGCGGGGTGGTGGGGGGCGGCCCGGGCGAACAGCGCGGCTAGAGTCTCCGCATGTCGGTCTCCATGCGCGAGGCGCGCGAGCGGGTCGAGTGCGGCGCCGTGGGGCGACTCGGCCGGGCGGTGCGGTCGTGACGGGCCTGGAGCCGGGCCGGGGCCCGGACGCCGGGCTCCTCGCGGTGGTGGAGCCGGCGGTCCGGGAGCGGTTCGCGGTCCGGTTCGGGGCGGCGGTGTCGGTCTGGTGCGAGGCACTGCCCGCTCTGGTGCGGGAGTTCGCGGAACGCTGGGAGCTCGACGTGGTGGCGGCGGGCGGCGGGGGCACCTCGCGGGTGTTCCGCTGCCGGAGAGCCGATGGCGGCGGGGTGGCGTGGTTGAAGCTCACCCCGGACCCGGCGGTCGCCCGGGAGGAGGCCGAGGCGCTGCGCCGCTGGGCGGGAACGCCGTCCGTGGTCGGCCTGCTGGCGGAGGACGCGGAGGCCGGGGCGCTGCTGCTGGACGGCGTGCAGCCCGGAGCCCCGCTGCGGGAGGCGGGCTGGGATCCGGCGGAAGTGGGCAGCCTGCTGCGTGAGTTGAGGAGCTGCTCGCCGGTGCCGGCGCCGGTGCCGGAGACGGGTACGGCGCCGGGGACGGAGGCGCGCTCGTCGCTGCGGCCGCTGGCCGACCGGGTGGAGTTCCTCTTCGGGCTGGCCGAGCGGAGGATGGCCGCGGACGGGACGGCGGAGGCGTTCGGGCGGGCCGGCGCGCGGGTGCTCGACCGGGCGCGGGCGGTGGCGGGCGAACTGGCCGGCGGCGGGTCGGCCGGACCGGTGGCGCTGGTCCACGGAGACCTCCACCCCGGCAACGTGCTGACCGGCCCCGGCGGCCGGCCGGTGGCCATCGATCCCCGGCCGTGCTGGGGGGACCCCGATTTCGACGCGGTGGACTGGGTGCTGGAGGGGGCGGAGGACCTCGCGGGTCTTGAACGGGCGATCGGGGCGCTTGCCGAGCTGGTTCCCGGGCTCTCCCCGGAGCGGGTGCTCGGTTGGTGCCGGGCGCTCGCCGTGTTCAACGCGCTGCCGCGGGTCCGCGCGCGACGGGAGGACGCCCACACCCGGTTCCTGGTCGGGCTGGCCGCCGGAGCCGCCGGAGCCGCCGGCTAGCCGTCGTCCAGCCGTGGTCTAGCCGGCGTCGCCGAGAGCCCTGAGGGCGGTCGGAAGTTCGGCGAGGCTGCGGATCACCTGGATGGCGGCGTTCCCCGCAGCCGCGTCGGCGCCCCCGTCCGGGCCGGCGCCCGATCGGTCGAGCCAGTACGCGTGGAGGCCGGCGTCGCGGGCGCCCACGGCGTCGAGGTCGTAGCGGTCGCCGACGTAGGCCACCTGGTGCGGGGGCAGGCCGAGGGCGGCGCAGCCGGCGTGGAAGATGCTCTCGGCGGGCTTGGCCGCGCCGTGTTCGGCCGAGCAGACCACCGTTCCGTCCGCGAAGTACCGCAGCAGGCCGGTGGCCCGCAGGTTGCCGAGCTGGTGGGCGGTGGAGGAGTTGGAGACCACGCCCAGGCGGTGGCCGGCGGTGAGGGCGCGGAGGGCGGGCTCGGCGTCGGGGAAGGCGCGCCAGGCGGCGTCGCGGAGGGCGGCGTAGCGGGCGAACCAGTCGAGGGCGTCCGCCTCCGGGACCTCCCGGCGGGCGGGGTCGGCCCGGGCGAGGAAGCGCCTGGTCCGGGTGGCCCGCTGGGCGGTGAAGGTGAGCTCGCCGGCGAGGAAGCGGGCGTACTCCTCGTCCATGATGCGGCGCCAGAGGGCGTACGCCTCGGCGGGATCGGCGAAGCGTTCGAGGAGGCCCTCCACGCGGAGGTGCTCGATCAGCCCGGCCCGGTCCGAGGCGGTGTAGTCGTGGAGGGTGTCGTCCAGATCGAAGAGGACGCCTCGGATGCGCGGCATGGCAGCACCTTTCCGGCAGCGGGCGGGCGCCTCTGCGCGCCCTACGGGCGCGATCCCGCTGAGCCAGGGACGAGGATTCCATGCGCCGGGTGACGGCTCCGGCCCGCCGGCCCGGCGCCCCCGCGCCGCCGCCCCGGCGCCCCCGCGCCGTCGGCCCGCCGCCCCCGCGCCGCCGCCCCCGGCGAGCTCCGCGTCAGGCGGCTGCCGGCGTGCGGGAGTTGGTGGCCTGCGGTGATGCCGGGTCGGAGAGCGGCGATGCCGAAAAGTGACCTGTCCGATGTCTTGACCCACTGCAATGTGAGCGCTAACAATTCACCATCGGAAACGCTGGCGAAACGCCGGCGTCCCCGTGCGGTGGCCGGTGCGCATCCTCGCCCTGCCGCCACGCGGCACCTCCGCAGCAAGTGAGTACCACCACCAGCGGCACCGAGTACCACTCCTGCACCACCCCAGAACTGCCAGTGCACCACAGGCGCACCGCACGCCCCACGCGTCCGGCGCGCGGTGGCGCGATGCCGTGCGGCCTTTGCGCACCGGCCTCGCGGCGCGCGAACTGTTAGCGATAACAAGAGAGTTCGGCGGTCCCGCCGACTCGGACGCTTCTCCTCCGAGAGGATCGCAACGATGCCTTCCCCGACCGGCTCCCACGGCCGCCGCCCCGGACCGTCCTCGTCCACCTCTGCCACCTTCTCCGCCTCCGCCCCCACATCGCGGCACCGCCGCACTCGCCGTGTCGCGCTTGTGGCCGCCGCTGTCGCCGTCGCGCTGAGCGCCGCGTCCTGCAGCAAGCAGGGGGCCGGCGCCGCCGTCAACGCGGGTGCCACCGCCGGCAGTTCCTCGTCTGCGGCGTCCGCCATCAAGGGCGACATCGCCTTCAACGACGCGAACCTCGCCAAGGTCGACGCTGCGCTGAAGAACGCACTCAAGGGCAAGGACCTGTCCAAGCTGAACCTCGACATGGTGGTCAATGTCGCCGTCGACTACTGGAACGCGGGCAAGGTCGGCTTCAACAAGGGCCTGAAGGACCTCGGGGTGAAGGGCCAGTACCTCGCCCCCGCCAACGGCCGCCTCGACCAGCAGCTCTCCCTCATCCAGACCATCCGCGGCCAGGGCGTCAGCGCCTTCGAGGTCTCCGCCATCGACCCGACCGCGATCAAGGCGCCGATCTCCTCCGCCAACGCGGCCGGCGTCCCGGTGCTCGCCATCGACTCCCCGCTGCCGCCGCAGGACGGCGCCGCGCTGTACCTGGGCACGCCCAACTACCAGGCCGGCTACAAGGCCGGCGAGGCGATGAAGGCCGCGCTCGGCGGCAAGGGCCAGGTGGTGGTCCTGGTCGGCTCGCTGACCACCTCCAACGCCGTGCAGCGGATCCAGGGCTTCCAGGACGCTCTGAAGGGCTCGCAGGTCAAGGTCGTCAACAAGCTCAGCGACAACATGGACTCGTCCAAGGCACTGTCGAACGCGGAGACCGCGATCCAGACCGACGCCAGTGTGAACGGCCTGTACGGGGTGTACTCGTACGACGGCCCGGCGGCGGCGACCGCCGTGCAGTCGGCCGGCAAGACCGGCGCGATCAAGGTGATCTCGGACGACACCGACAGCCAGACCCTGCAGTTCATCAAGTCCGGCGTGATCCAGGCGACCGTCGTCCAGGAGCCCTACCAGCAGGGCTACACCGGGGCGTGCCTGCTGGCCGCGCTCAAGGTGCTGGGCAAGCAGGCCACCCTGGACCTGGTGAAGCCGTACCTGGAGTCCGACGGCTCGACGCTGAGCTCCGGTGTCGGCGTGGTGACCGGGGACAACCTGGCGCAGTACCAGTCCAAGCAGTCCGCGCTCGGGATCGGGTGACCCACCGGTGGCCGACGAGAACGGTCCGAGGAACGACGGCGCGGTCGCCGTCTCGCTGCGCGGGATCAGCAAGAGCTACGGCCCGGTCAAGGTGCTCGACCTGCCCGAGCTGGAGCTGAGGCACGGTCAGATCGTCGGCGTGGTCGGGGAGAACGGGGCCGGGAAGTCCACCCTGATGGGTGTGCTGTCCGGCACCGTGACCCCCACCACCGGCGAGATCACCGTCTCCGGGCGGCGGCTCCACGCCGGACGGCCGGACCACGCCCAGCAGTTGGGGGTCGCCCTGGTCGCCCAGGAGTTCCCGCTCGTCGGCCGGATGAGCGTGGCGGAGAACCTGCTGCTGGGCCGGCGCCCGCAGCGGGAGGCGGCCGAGCAGCGGGAGGACGGTGCGGAAGCCCGGACCGGCGGTCTCCGCCGCTGGCTCTTCGACCGGGCCGGCACCCGCCGGGAGGCCAGGCGGCTGCTCGGGGACGTCGGGGTGACCGGGGTCGACGTGGACCGGCCGGTGGAGCGGCTCTCCGTGCCGCTGCGGCAGATGGTGGAGATCGCCAAGGCCTGGGGGCGCTCGCCGCTGGTGCTGATCCTGGACGAGCCGACCTCCTCGCTGGGGCCGGTGGAGGCCGAGCGGGTGCTCGCGCTCGCCCGGCGGCACGCCGCCGACGGCGGGGCGGTGCTCTTCATCGGGCACCGGCTGGACGAGGTGCAGGCGATCTCCGACCGGGTGCTGGTGCTGCGCAGCGGCCGTCTGGTGGCCGACCTGACGCCGGAGGAGGCGACCGAGGAGCGGCTGATCCGGGAGATGGTCGGCAGCGAACTGGCGGCGGTGGACATCAGCCCGCCGCCCTCGGTGGCGGAGGACGGGACCGACGGCGCCGTCCTCCAGGTGCGCGGGCTGACCGCGGACGGCCTCGGCCCGGTCGACCTGGACGTGCGGGCCGGCGAGATCGTCGGGGTGGCCGGACTGATGGGCTCGGGACGCAGCCGGCTGCTGCACACCGTCTTCGGGGCGCAGCCCCGCACGGGCGGCCGGATCCGGCTGGCCGGGCGGGAGTTCACGCCGGGGCATCCGGCGGAGGCGGTGGCGGCGGGGGTCGGTCTGGTGCCCGAGGACCGCAAGCTGCAGTCGCTGCTGCCGGACCATCCGGTGCGCTGGAACGCCACCCTGGCCACCCTGCGCCGGATCTCGCCGCGAGGGGTCCTGACCCCGCGGGCCGACCGGGCGCACGCCCGCCGGATCGTCGGCGACCTCGGCGTCCGCCTCCACTCGGCGGAGCAGCCGATCAGCGGACTGTCCGGGGGCAACCAGCAGAAGGTCGTCTTCGGCCGCTGGCTGGCCGCGCGACCGAGGCTGCTGCTCCTCGACGAGCCCACCCGGGGGGTGGACGTCGGCGCCAAGGCGGAGATCTACCGCCTGATCGACGAGGCGGCGAAGGACGGCCTCGCGGTGCTGGCGGCCTCCTCCGAGCTGGAGGAGCTGCTGTGGATCTGCCACCGGATCGTGGTGATGGCGGGCGGCCGGGTGGTCGCCGACATCCCGCGGGAGCGGTTCAGCAAGGAGCTGATCATGACCGCGGCGGCGGGCAGCGCGGTCCGCGCCGAGCAGGACGGACACGGGGACGGCAACGGGAACGGGTCCGGGCGCGCGCCCGAGCCCGGGTACGCGAAGAGCGGGAGGAACGGCGGATGAGCGCTCAGGGCAGGGGTGCCGAGGAACACCCCGGCACGCCCCAGGCCACGGCCACGCCCCAGGCCACGGCCACGGCGGAGGCCGCGGCTGACGGGGCGTCAGCCGGCATGGCGGACACCGGGGCCGGGTCGCCGGCCGGCGCCCCGGCCCGGGTCGCCGAGGACTCGGCCGGCCGGCCGGGCCGCTGGCGGCGGATCGTGGAGACGCCGGAGATCGGCGTGGTGGCCGCCTGCGTGGTGGTCTTCCTCGCGCTGACGCTGGCCAAGTCCTCCTTCGCCGGGGCGGTCAACCTCCAGGGGATGGGCGCGGACCTGGCGCAGTACGGGCTGATCGCGATCGGCGAGTCGCTGGTGATCCTCACCGGCGGGATCGACCTGTCGGTCGGCGCGCTGCTGGGCACCGCGGTGATCCTGATGTCCTGGTTCAACGTCCGGGCCGGGCTGCCCGCCGGGGTGGCGGTGCTGCTGACGCTGGCGATCTGCGGGGCGATCGGCTGGGTGCACGGAATGGCCGTGACCCGGCTGAAGATGGCCCCGTTCGTGGTGACCCTGGTGACCTACACGGTGGCCCAGGGCGTCACCCTGGCGATCACCCAGGGCACCTCGATCACCGGCATCTCGGGCTTCTTCAGCAACGTGGGCCAGACCTATCTGGCGCAGATCCCGGTGCCGCTGGTGCTCTTCGCCATCGTCGCCGTCGCCGCCTGGTTCTTCCTGGAGCGGACGTACGCGGGCCGGCAGGTGTACGCGGTGGGCGGCAATCCGGAGGCGGCCCGGCTGGCCGGCATCCGCGGCGACCGCCGGGTGGTGTCGATGTACGTGACCAGTTCGCTGCTGTCCGGCTTCGCCGCGATCATGGTGCTGGGCCGGATGGGCGTCGGCTCGGCGAGCGGCGTCGGCGTGGGCTGGGAGCTGTCCGCGATCGCGGCGGCGGTGATCGGCGGGGTGAGCCTGGTCGGCGGCCAGGGCCGGATCCTCGGCATCGTGGCCGGCGCGATCCTGCTGGAGCTGATCAACAACGGCCTGACGACCCTTCAGATCAACGCCGACTACACCAACATCGTCCTCGGCTGCGTCCTGGCGGTGGCGATCACCGCGGACCGGCTGCGAGCGAAGCGGGCCTCGGCCCGGGGCGCCTCCGGGCCGAGCTGACGGGGGGTACGGGCGCAGGGGCGTACAGGCGCACGGGCGTACGGCGGGCCGTCCCGACGGCGGCCCAGGAGGGGCCCCACGGCGGCCCGGCAGTGGCCGGGTCCGGGGCCGGGGCCGGTGTCAGTCCCCGTCCTCCGGACCGCCGCCGTCCCCGCCGTCCCCGCCGTCCGCCCGGCCGCTCCGCCACACCACGCTCACCTTGAGATGGCCCTCGACGCCGGTGCGGGCGATCACCGCCCCCGCATCGGCGTTGAGCCGCACCCCGAACTCGATGCGGACCTCGTCGGGGGCGTGCGGCAGCTCGCGGAAGCGGGCCAGCGCCTCCCCTGCGGCGTCCCGCACGCTGGACAGCGCCTTGCCGAAGGAGGCGGCCCCGGCGGACACCACCTGCTCGGCCCGGCCGGCCGGGACCATGCCGGCCTCGTCCTCCCGTGCCTCGACCAGGACGGTCCCGCCGTCCGCCAGTGCGAAGCGCATCAGATCGGCCATCGCCGGGCTCCCCTCTCATCGGTCTCCGCAGCGGACGCGGTCTCCGCGCTCGCCGACTCGTCGGCCAGCGGCACGAGGTCGTAGCGGGCGTCGGCCGCGCAGCGGAAGCCGATGTACCCGTCGGCCAGCGAGAGCGGACCCTCGCTCTGCATGGTGACCACCCCCTCGAGCTCGACCCGTGCGCTCCAACTCCCGCCGCGCAGGCCGCGGGTGTCCGGCCGGTTGCCCGCGGCCAGCCACTCGTGGACGTTGCCGGCCATGTCCCACACCCCCTCCGGCGACCGGCCCCCGGGGTGGGCGCGGACCGGGGTGGTGCCGGGGGAGGGGTAGTGGGTGCAGCGGCCGGGGTCCCAGTCGGAGCCCCACGGGTACATCCGGGCGTCGTCCGGCCCCCTGGCGGCGCGCTCCCACTCGGCCGCGGTCGGCAGCCGCTTGCCCGCCCACAGGGCGTAGCACAGCGCGTCCCGCCAGGTCACCCCGGTCACCGGATGGTCCGGCCGTTGCTCGGCGAGCCGCGCGAAGTCCTCCGGCAGCGGGTAGTTCACCGCCTCCGCGAACCTCGCGTACGCGGCGTAGGTCACCGGTGTCTCGTCCATGTCGAAGGCGAGCGAGTATGCCTGGTACCGGCCCTTGGGGGAGAGCGCCCGGACGTTCGCCTCGTCCGGCGGGTACTGGGCGTTGACCAGTGCCTCCCGGGCCTGCGCCGGGCTGAGCCCGCGGGTGAAGGGGCCGGCGGCGATCCGCACGGTGCCCTCCCGGGCGGGCCGGTCGCGCCGGCGGATCAGCCCCTTTCCGCAGAGCGGGCAGTGCGGATCGGCCGGCTGCTCGGCGCCGACCCGCCCGCATCCCGGGCAGTACGGGCGGTAGGTGTCGCGGAGCCGGGCCTCCGCGGTGTGCTCGGGAGCGAGCAGCCGGTCGGCCACCTCCTGGGCGGTGGGGCGCGGTTCGGGGTCCGGCGAGAGCATCGCGGTGAGGAGTTCCGCCGCCGTGTCGGTGACCTCCGGGCGGTCCAGCCGCAGCCGCACCAGGAACGGGTCGCCCTCACCGCCGGGGCCACCACCGGAGCCGCCGCCGAGGCCCGCGCCCGGCAGGCCGTCCGGGATCCGCCCGGTCAGGCACTGGTGGAGCAGCATGCCGAGCATGTGGACGTCGTCCCGCGGATCGTCCAGCGCCGGGTCCGCGGCGCGCTGCGGGGAGAGGTAGTCGACCCGCACGGTGAGCTCGGAGAGCTCGTGGAGCTCGCTCAGCCCCCAGTCGATCAGCCGGGCGCCGCCGTCCGAGTCGACCAGCAGGTTGCTGGGCTTGAGGTCGCGGTGCCGGATCCCGCGGGCGTGCGCCCCGGCGAGGGCGCGGGCGGCCTCCCCGCACAGCCGGGTCGCCTCGGAGAGCGCCAGCGGCCCGTCCCGCAGCAGGCCGGCCAGCGAGGGGCCGGCCACGTACTCCATGAACATCACCGGGCCCAGCCCGTCCAACTGCTCCAGGACGAGCAGCGGCCGGGCGGTGAACGGGACCTCGCGCAGCCGGGCGGCGGCGGTCCGGCACTCGGCGAGGAAGACCGCGCCGGCCCGGCCCCCGGTCCGCGCGTCCATGTCGTCGCGGACCCGTTTCACCGCCTGCCAGTCGTCGTTCTGGTCGCGCACCACGGCCACCTCGGAGAGGCCGCCCAGGCGCACCTCCTCGACCCGGTGCCCGGTGGACAGCCGCTGCCCCGTGGCGAAGCCCATCCGCGTCCCCCTTCCGGCCCCCGCCGCCCCCGGCGTCCGACCGCTAGCGCTTGGTCACCGTGTACGTACCCGGCGGCAGCCGCATCCACTTGATCCATCGGTACACCCCATACAGACCGCGCAGTGCCAGCAGGGACAGTAGCAGTGCCACCCACCAGCTGATCCCGGTGCCGTGGTGGGCCGGCGCCGCGCGCGGCCCGGTAGCCGCCGCCGGGGCGGCGGCCACCCGCAGGGCGAGCGTCCGGGTCGAGGAGGCGCCGGTGCCGTCGGCGACGGTGACCCGGAACGAGGTGCCGCCGGCCGCCGAGGGCGTTCCGGAGAGCACCCCCGAGCCGTCCAGCCGCAGCCCGGCCGGCAGTGGCCCGGCGGCGGTCCAGCGGTCGGTGCCGTCCCCGCCGGTGGCCGCGAGGGTCAGGGTGTACGACCGTCCGGCGGTGGCGTCCGGCAGCTGAGCCGTGGCCACCCGCAGCGGGGGCCGGGCGACCGCCCCGCTGCCGCTGTGCGCCGGCAGATGCGCGCTGACCACGCTGAGCAGCACGGCGACCAGCAGCAGTGCCGCGATGACGATCATCAGCAGGTCGATGAACCGGAGCTCCAGCGGGACGCTCTCGCCCTCTGCGCGCGCCCCGCTCCAGGGTGACGACCGTCCGAAGCTCTGCATCAGCGCCCCGCCCGCTGGTAGGGGCGGCCCGACGCCGGGCGGCGGGCGGCCGGGGTGCCCGGCAGCGGCTCCACCCGCAGCGGCTGCCGCCGCCAGGGGAGCCAGCGCGAGCGGGCCTTCTCCTCGCGGATCAGGTACGAGCGGTCGAGCGCCTTCTCCAGCTGCGCCAGCTGCCCGCTGATGGTCAGCAGCAGGGTCCGGACCTCCTGCCCGCTCCGGTCCTCAGCCCCGAAGCCGGTCGCGCCGCCGGGGTTCGGCCCGGTCGGGCCGGACCGCAGCCCGTCGCGGCCCTGTCCGGTGCGGCGGTTGACGGCGTCCAGCTGCCGCTTGAGCTCGCCGAGCGAGCTGGCGGCGATCCTGGCCCCGGCGTCCACCGAGGACAGCGCCTCCGAGGTGCCGGTGAGAGCGGACGGGGAGATCCGCGCGGCCCGGCTCTGCTCATGCGCGGCGGTACGCAACTCCTGTGCGGCGGAGCGGAGTTCACGGGCCGGATCGGTCCGCCCGGCGGACCTGCGGAGGTCCGCGAGCACGGCCTCGTCCCGGCGCAGCAGCACCCGCTGCTCGTGGGTGTGGGCGAACTGCAGCAGCACATGGCAGACCACGCTGCAGCCGAGGGCGAACAGGGTGACCCCGAAGGCCCCGGCGAGCGGCGGGATCACCCGCCCGACCAGCACCCGGGTGAGGGCGTCGTAGCCACCGGTGCCGCCGATCGCCTGCCCGAGCCCGCCGATCGCCCGGGACATCTCGCTGGCCGTGCCGATGAAGCCGAGCGCGGGCATCGCCCAGACCAGCGCCCGGACGGGGGCGTACGGGGTCTCGGCGCGGGCGGCCGTCAGGGCCGAGCAGGCCGCCGCCAGGTCCAGGCCGTCGCCGCTTCTGAAGAGCGGGGCCGGGGTCCGCTGCCGGGCGGTGCCGCGCAGCCGCAGGGCGATCAGCAGCAGCACCCACAGGGCGTCGCCGAGGATGACCGCGGCCAGCACCGCGGAGGCGGTGCTCTGCTCCACGAGCCGGCCGATGGCCGGGAGCGGGTCGACGGCGCCCGTGGCGACCAGCAGGCCGGCCGCGGCCGCGGCGGCCAGGCCGGTGGCGAGGAGTTGGGACCGGTAGCGCGGTTCGGCGCGGCTGCTCATGAGTAGACGTCCCCCGTCTCTTCCGAGTCTGCGGTTGTCACCGGTCGGGTCTGCGACCGGACGGGTCATACGGGCCGGCGGTGAACCGGATCGGCCCCGTCCTCTCACGGGGGAGGACGGGCCTGCCGAGTTCCGCGGTTGCACGGGCGGCGGATCGGACGGGGCCTCAACTCCGGCTCTCCGCTCCCGAACCGGCGTCCCGGGGCGCCGGCCGCCAGGTCGATTGGTCGTCGGCGAACTCCAGGGACCAGTACCGGTGCCGCCCGGTGCCGGCCGGCGAGCGGTCGGCGCGCAGCCACACCGCGTCCCCGTGCCACAGCTGCGTTCGCCCGTCGATCCGGTCCGGCCCGCCGCGCTGCCCGGAGCGGCGGAGGAAGGTGCCGACGGTGTCCGGGGCCGGCTCGACATGCCAGCGGCCGCGTACGCAGACCAGCAGGCAGTGGAAGCGGCTCACCACCCGCTCCCGGTCCGGCACGGCGATCGGCGGCCGGGCCCCGGCCGGGGTCTCCCGGCCGACCCACAACTCGCCCGTCCCGTCCGGCTGGTGGCTGAGCGGCACGACGCGGATCACCGTGCCGTCCGGCGCCCGCACGGTCAACCGGGTCGCGGGCAGCGGGGCCCGGGCGGGCGCTGGCCAGGCACCCGGCGGGGTGCCGACCGGGAGGGCGAAGCCGAGCGCGGTGGCCGGATCCCGCTCCACGGCGGCGACGATGCCGATCACCGCCTCCTGCTCCTCGTCCCACACCGGGGAGCCGCTGAAGCCCCGGGCGAGCCGGGCGCCCTGGCCGGTCCGCCCGTCCAGTTGGAGGAGGCCGCCGGCGGTCCGCCCGCTGACGGTGCCGCGGGCCCAGAGGCCGTCCGGGTATCCGGCCGGAAAGCCGTACACCCGGTAGCCGGCGCCGGCGCCGGAACCCGCGCCGGCGTCCGGATCGCCGAGCGGGGGCGGTGCCGCGCCGGGCGGGGTGGCGGACAGCGAGAGGACGGCGACGTCGCCGCGCCCCTCCGGGGTGAGCGGATGCCAGGAGGACACCTCGGCGGTGACCGGCGGTACCTCCGGCAGGAAGGGGAAGTCCACCAGCACCGGCACCGGCTCGGGGCCCACCACGTGCGCGCAGGTCACCACCGCGTCGGGGCGGTACAGCAGTCCTCCGCCGACCACCCGCCGGCCGTCGGGCCCGAGGATGCGCGCCTGGCAGCGGCGATCAACCTCGCTCATGGCCCGCACGGTACCGTGCGCGGCGGGCGGGGTGCGGGCGAACCGTTCCCCTGCCGGTGGTGAAGGTGTGAAGTCCGGGGGCGGCCCGGCCTACCCCTTGACAGGCCCTCCGTGATCTCTGGCACTCTGACGGCCCAGTGGTCCAGCCACTGGACCTGTTCGCTGAATTCCGTTGAACGATCTCGCCGAATCGAGACGACCGCGACGAAGGGGCCGCCCGATGACCATCGACGAACCAGCCGGAGACACAGGCCGCGGCGCCGGGGCCGGCACCGGCCCGGTCTCGGCCCCGGCCTCTGCGACCGCCACCGCCGCCGCTGCCACCGCTGCCGCCAACGCCGACGCCGACGGCAGCGGTCCCGATCCGGCCGACGGGCAGCGCCCCCGGCTGACCCGGGATCAGTCCCGGGCGTTCTGGGGCTCGTTCAGCGGCTGGGCGATGGACGGCTTCAACTGGACGATCTTCGGCCTGGTGCTCGCCCCGACCATGGCCGTGCTGCTGCCGCGCTCCGGAATCGCCGACACCCCCGCCGCGGTCGGCTGGTACGGCCAGATCAGCGCCGCGGTCTTCCTCCTCGGCTGGGGCTTCTCCTTCCTCTGGGGGCCGGTCGCGGACCGGTTCGGCCGCAGGCCCGCGATGATGGCCTCCATCCTGATGTACGGCGTCTTCACCGCCCTCGCCGGGATCTCCACCGACCTGTGGGAGTGGAACGCCTTCCGCTTCCTGGCGGCGGTCGGCGTCGGCGGCGAGTGGGCGATGGCCGGGACGCTGCTCGCCGAGGCGCTGCCGGAGCGCTCCCGCGAGCGGTTCTCCGGGCTGATGCACTCCGCCGCCTACCTCGGCGTGATCGTGGTCTCCGCGATCTACCTCCTCTTCGGCACCTCGCTGGGCTGGCGCGGGATGTTCGCGGTCGGGGCGATCCCGGCGATCGCGGTCTTCTTCCTCCGCCGGACCATGCCGGAGCCGGACAAGTGGGAGGAGAAGAGCGCGGAGGCCCGCAGGCGCTCGTTCTGGGAGCCGGCCAAGGAGGTCTTCTCACCCGGCTACCGCTCCCGCACCCTCGGCAACCTGGTGCTGCTGGTGGTCTGCGTGATCGGCCTGTGGGCCGGCTCGACCTACGTCCCCACCGCCGTCAGCAACCTGGCCACCCAGGGCGGTTGGACCAAGGGCGACATCGTCCGGCTGGCCGGCCTCTCCTCGATGACGGTGGCCGCCTTCACCGTCCTCGGCTGCTTCGCGGTGCCCCGGCTCGCCCAGCGCTGGGGCCGCCGATCCGCGCTGGCCTGCATGTTCGGCCTGATGATCGTCGGTACCGTGGGCGCCTACGGGATCGCGTACCCGATGCACTCGATCGCGGTCACCTTCTGCTTCCTGCCGCTGCTCGGGCTCGGCGGCGCCAGCTTCGCGGTCTTCACGCTGTGGCTGCCCGAGCAGTACCCGACCCGGATGCGGGCCACCGCCTTCGCCTTCACCACCACCTTCTCCCGCTGGGTGGCGGCGGCCGGCACCTTCCTGATCGGCTACGGCATCCACGCCACCGGTTCGCTCACCCTGCCGCTCACCCTCACCGCGGTCGTCTTCGCGGTCGGCATCCTGCTGGTCCGCCTGGCCCCGGAGACCCGCGGCGAGACCCTGCCGGACTGAACCCGCCGCCCGGCACGGCCGGGCGGCGGGCGGTGCTTCCCTCCGCTTCCCTCCGCCCCCGGCGCTCAGGGCCGGGTGGCGGCGGGGGCGAGCGCGGAGATCAGCGCGCCGGTGTCCGGGGTGCCGAGCCGGACGAAGAGCGGGGTCTGGTCCAGATCGGCGGAGAAGGACGGGAGGTCGGCCGGTCCGGTCAGCACCCGGTGGTGGACCGTGTCGTACCAGCGGCCCGGCGGGAGGTGGACGGCGCGGGTGGCCGAGTCCGCGAGGACCGGGGCGGCCAGCAGGTCGTCGCCGAGCAGCCACTCGTCGCTGACGGTGTAGCCGGCCTGGTCGCCCGGGAAGTCGAAGAAGAGCGGCTTCATGATCGGCTCACCGCTCCTCTCCGCCCGCGCCACCTGCTTCTGCACATACGGCGCCAGCCGCTCGTGGAGCTTGACCGCCGCCGTGTACAGCGCCACCGTCTGGCGGTCGTAGGACTGGCTCCCGTACGGGTTGCTGACCCCAAGCGGCGAGGTGGAGGAGTACATCAGCGGCATCGCCGAGGCCGCCTGCGCCCAGCGGACCAGGACGTCCTTGGTGGCGGGCGGCTGGCCGAGCGAGCCGCCGATCATGTCGGTCTCGATGAACGGGTAGCCGACGGTGGAGATCGCCAGGTTCTGCGCGACCGCCGAGCGGAGGTACGGCCAGCCGGTGCCCTTGTCCACCTGGCGGGTGACGAAGCCGTACTTCTGCGAGCCGGTCCAGTGGATCCGCACCCCCGCGCCCTGCTGGTCGAACTGCGAGGTGAGCTGTGCGCCCAGGGTGAGGTAGTCCAGCGCGGAGTAGCCGGGGTAGGCGGCGCAGGACTCGTCGAAGAACCGGGTGTCGAACTTGAACCCGTCGACGCCGTAGGTCTGCTGAAGGTTCGTCAACTGCCCGGTGTACCAGGCCCGGGCGGCCGGGTTGGCCAGGTCGACGATCCCGGCGGTGCCGTTCCACCAGCTCACCGAGCAGGGCTTGGACGGGTCGGACTTGGACCGCAGCAGATAGCCGTGCTGGGCGGCGTAGGCGTAGTCGTCCGCGTCGTTGTTGATCCACAGGGTCACCCACAGGCCGAACTTGTCGCCCAGCGCGTGGATCCGGTCGGAGAGGGTCTTCGGGCTGGGGAACTTGCTGTTGAAGGCGAAGTCCCCGTAGTGGGTCATCCAGCCGTCGTCCACCTGGATCGCCTGGGCCGGGACGCCGGCGTCGTGGAGGCCCTGGGCGTAGGAGAGGACGCCGTCCTCGGTGACCGAGGTGTAGAACTGCGCCCAGGTGTTCCACAGCGGCTGGGCGAACTCCTGCTTGGTGGCCCGGACCTGGGCGGGCGGGCCGGTGATGCCCAGGTAGTCCTGGTAGACGTCGCGGGCGGTGCGCTCGACGAAGACGGTGGCGTCCATCGCGGAGCTGCCGGTGAGGGCGTAGCCGAAGACGCCGGGGGTGAGCGAGTTCATCGAGACGTCCATGACGTCGTGGGTGTCGACCCACAGCCCGCTGCCGCGCTGGGTGAACCAGAACGGCTCGGTCATCAGGTACTCGGCCGGGGCCATCGAGGTGTCCCGGACGCTGCCGGTGTCCAGCGGCCAGGGCTGGTAGCTGTTCGGCGTCTCGCCCTGCCCGTACCAGTGGCCGGCGGAGGCGGTGGTGTAGTGGGCGGCGACCTGGGTCGCGGGCGCCGGCCCGGCGATCGACCAGGTGGTGCGGTAGCGGTCGGCGGCCGGGGTGATCCGGTAGTCGACGGTGTCGCCGGCGGCGGTGGTGGCGAGGGTCAGGTCCAACACGCCGTCGGCCCAGCGCGCCTGCCGCACGGCGGTGGCGGTGGCCCAGCCGGAGGCGGTGAGGAAGTCCGCCGGGCCGGAGGAGCCGGCCTGGCCGGCGGTGGTGGCCATGACGGTCGGCCCGGCGTCGCCGCCGCGCAGGGTGGTGATCCGGAACGGCGACCGGTCGATCCGGAGGGTGTAACCGGGGGCGCCGGAGGCCGCCGCGACGGTGAGGTCCAGGGAGGACCCGGCGTCCCGGAAGGTCGCGGAGGGCGCGGAGGGCGCGGAGGCTGCGGCGGCCGCTGCCGGCCCGGCCGCGGCCGCCGCCGGGCCGGGGGTGACGCCCGGCAGTACGGCCGCGGCGAGGAGCAGCAGCCCGGCCGCGGAGAGTCTGCGTCGGATGCGGAGGGTGTGGAGGGTACGAGGGACGCGGCGCATGCGGCGGTCCTTCCCTGGGGTCTCGAACGGTGCGGATGCGGTACCGGAGACGCTGGGGAGAACGGTAGAAGCTGTGAACGGCCGTGCGCAAGACTGCGTGTGACGGCGTGTCAGCGAGCAGTTCCGCGCACGGGGCCCTGGCGGGCTCAGCCCCGTCGGCCTCAGCCCCGTCGGCCTCAGCCCCGCGCGAGCGCCGTCCGCGCGGCCGCGACCGCCTGGCCGCCGTAACCCCCGCCGAAGAGGGCCGCGTGCACCAGGAGCGGGAAGAGCTGGTGCAGCGGCACCCGCTCCGCCCATCCGTCGGCCAGTGGCGTCTCCTCCTGATAGGCCGTCAGGATCCGGTCCAGCTGCGGGCAGCCGAAGAGGCGCAGCATGGCGAGGTCGGTCTCGCGGTGCCCGCCGTGCGCCGCCGGATCGATCAGCCGGGCGTCGCCGGAGGCCGCGCCGGCCCACAGGACGTTGCCGCTCCACAGGTCGCCGTGCAGCCGGGCCGGCGGCTCGGGCGGACCGGCCAGCCGGGGGAGGCGGGAGCAGACCTCCTCGATCGCGCCCGCCTCGGCCCCCGGCTCGATCGAGCCCCGGTCCACGGCCGTCCTGAGATAGGGGAGGAGGCGGTGCTCTGCGTACCAGGCGGGCCAGTCCCGGCCCTCGCGGTTGCGCATCGGCGCCCGGCCGATCCAGGCGTCCGCCGGGCCGCCGGGCGGCGGCGAGCCGAAGGCCGGGGCGCCGGCCGCATGGGTCCGGGCCAGCCGGCGGCCCAGCTCCTCGGCCTCGGCCGGACCGGCGGAGCCTTCCGGCACCGCCTCGATGACCAGCCACTCCTCGTCCGCGCCCAGGACGGCGGGGGTCGGGGCGCCGGCCTCGGCCAGCCAGCGCAGCCCGGCCGCCTCGGCGGGCACCGCCCGGGGCGCCTGCCCGCGCTTCACCACCGCGGCCCCGCCGTCCGCCAGCCGGACCCGGGTGAGGGCCGAGCCGCCGTCCCCGCCCGGCATCGGCCGGGGGTCCGACACGGCCCTTCCGGTCAGCCGCTCCGCGGCCGCCGCGGCCGCTCTGGTCCGGTCCTCTGGCATGGCGCTCACCCCTCCGGCTGCTCGCGCACCCAGTCCAGCAGGCCGGGCATCGCCGCCTCGATCATCTCCAGCATCTCCTGGAAGCCCTCGTCCCCGCCGTAGTAGGGGTCGGGCACGTCCAGCTCTCCGGCGGCCACCGCGCGCGGGTCGAAGGAGCGCAGCAGGCGGACCCGGGCGGCCGGATCGCCCTCCGCGCCGCTGCCGTACTCGCGGTGGAGCAGCCGGCGGAGCGCCGTCTCGTGGCCGGCGTCCATCGCCAGCAGCAGGTCCGCCTTGAGGTGGCGGGGCCCGACCTGCTCGGCGATGTGGCCGGTGGGGTAGCCGTGGCCGGCCAGGACCTCGGCGGCGCGCGGGTCGATCGGGTCCCCGACGTGCCAGGGGCCGATCCCGGCGCTGCTCACCTCCACCCCGTCGGCGAGCCCGGCCTCGGCCAGGCGCTCGCGGAGGACCAGTTCGGCGGAGGGCGAGCGGCAGATGTTCCCGCTGCAGACGAAGGTGATGTGCACGAAGGCCAGGCTAACCGGGGACGGGCGGCCGGGTCAGTCGAGGCGGATGTGGCGCAGGCCGGTCCAGGCGCGCCGGAGGGGGCCGCGGACCGGCCCGTCCCGGTCCGGGGAGATCGGCAGTCCGGCGGAGGCGGCGATCTTCTCGGCGACCTGGGCGACGCTCAGCCGGTCGGTGCGGATGTGCTCGGCGAAGCGCTCGTCCCGCAGCCGCTCCAGGCAGTCGTCCAGCCGGGCCACCGCGAAGCTCTCCCGCCGCAGCGGCGCGTCCCTTCCGCCGGCGATCCGCACCAGGTGCCCGAGGCCGCGTTCGCGCAGCCGCTTCAGCACCGTCTCCCGCTCGGCCAGCAGCGCGAAGTGCCGCACCTGGTGGCCCTCCGCGCGCAGGGCGCCGACGATCTCGTCGAAGTACTCCGCCCGCACCAGGGTCATCGGGGCGAGGACGGTCCGCTCCGGCTGCGCGGTGAGGACCCGCTCCAGCACCTGGCGGACGCCCTGCCGCCAGGCCGGCAGGTCCTGGAAGTCGCGGCGGAGCTCCCGCGGCGTCATCCGGTGGAGGCCGAAGCCGACGTGCTCCGGATCGCAGACGACGCTGCCGGGCAGCCGCCGGTGGAGCTCGTACGCGGTCTGCGTCTTGCCGCCGCCGAAGGGGCCGTTGATCCACACCAGCATCCGGCCGACCCTACGCCCTCCGCCGGCGGATCAGTCCTCGCTCTGCCGGATGATCTCCGCCCGGTGCCGCTCCCACTCCTCCTGGGTGATCTCGCCGGTCTGCCGCAGCCGGTCCAGCTCGTGGAGTTCGGCGCGGATCTCGCCGCCGGCGGTGTCCTCGTAGCCGTCGAGCTCGCGCAGCAGGCGGCGGATGTACTCGGAGCGGCGCCGGCCGCGCTCGCCCGCCTCGCCGGAGTCGTGGGAGCCGTGGGCGTCCTGCGGCTCGCCGGGGCCCGGGCCCTGGTTCTTGTCCATGCCCTCGAATCTTGGCCACCGGCCGCGGCCCCGCAAGCCGGCCGGTCAGTCCGAGGGGCTGCCGACCCACCCCGCGGAGAGCAGCAGCGGCGGGCCCTCCTCCGCCCCCTCCCCGCGCTCCGGGCGCAGCAGCGCGAGGAAGCCGAACGGCCGCTCGAACCGCACCGCCACCTGCCGTACCCGCTGCTCCGGCGGGGTCTGCAGCACCGCGGCGGCCCGCATCATCCCGATCGCGGTCACCGCCGCGGTGCGGAAACCGGTGGCGCTGAACTCGGCGGTCGCCGACTGGCCGGCGGACTGGACGGCGAGCGGGGTGTCGGTGCTCACCCCGGGGAACCGGTTCCGCCCCGAATCGGCGGCGGTGGCCAGGCCGAAGACCTCCGCGAGCCGGAGGAGGTCGTGGGTGGCCGAGACCTCGAAGGGGACCGTGCTCAGATCGAGGCGGGGGCGGGCCAGGCGGTCGGTGGTGGTGGTCGTGCCGACGGTCATCCCCGGGCCGGCGGTCTCCTCCGTCAGATCCTCGGCCCCGATCCGGCGGACGCCGGCCGCTCGGCCTCCGGCGGTCTCCAGCGCGGCGATCCCGGTGCGCAGCACCTGGGCCGGGGCGGCGTCCTCGGCTCCGAGCAGCAGATGGACGTCGAGGGTGCGCTCGCCGGCGATCCGGACCTCGGTGACGGGCGCGCCCGCGCCCGCGCTCGTGCCGGTGCCCGCGCCCGCGTCGGTGCCGGTGTCGAGGTCGGTGGAGTCGGGGACCAGCACGCCCACCGAGTCGTCGTCCAGGGCCGAGTCCCGGTGGAGTCCGGGGCGCTCGCGGCCGGACCACGGGCCGCTCCCGGGGCGCAGCGGGCGCTCGGTGAAGCGCTGCGCCCAGTCGTCCCGCGCGGTGAACGCGGAGGCGAGCACCAGCAGGGTGGTGGGGTCCAGCCGGACCGGCATGGCCGGGATCTGACCGTCCGTCCGGTCCCGCGCCCAGCCGTCCAGCCGGGCCTTGTCGGCCGCGCTGTCGCCGGTGAGCTCGCCGTGGGTGCCGGCGGGGAGGGCGGAGAGCCAGTCGGCGTCGAGGCCCACCGAGCCAGCGGTCCACAGGCCGAGGGCGGCGGACATGCCGTCCCGCTTCTCCAGCGCCTCGATCAGCACGCGGGCCGCCGAGGCCGCACGCCCGGCCGGCAGGCCGACGGCCTCCTCGAGCTCGGCGGCGACCTGCGGCTCGGCGCCGACGGCCAGCAGGCCGAGCAGCGGCCAGACGCCGACCGGGGCGAAGACCGTGCCGTCCTGGCCGCCCGGCGGGGTGTCCAGCCGCCCGGCCCAGGCGGCGCCGAGCCGGTTGACGGACCGGGCGGTCGTCGCGCCGCCGTGGACGTCCTGCGGGGTGTCCGGCATGGAACCCTCCCTCGCTGCCGCGGGTGCTCCCGAACCCCCATCGTGCCAGCCGGCGCCGACGACCGCGGCGGACGCGCGCGGCGGAGCCTCAGGCCTCGGTGGACTCCGCCTCCGGGACCTCCTCCTGCACGGGCTCGGGCGCCGCGGCGGCCGCCGCGGCCAGCGCGCGCCTGCGCCGCGAGACCACGGAGTACGCCGCGGCACCCGCCGCGACCAGCGCGAGGCGGCGCTGCCAGGGGCGGTCCAGCCGGTGGCCGATCGCCCGGTCCAGGGAGAACCGGCCCGGGCCGGCCAGCGCCAGCCCGGCCGCGCAGGCGCCCAGCACCGCCGGGTACTCGTAGCCGCCCTGCTGGGCGAAGAAGCCCTTGTCGGCGTGGACCGTGGCGGCGACCGCCATCGTGCCGGCCGCCGCCGCGCCGGCGGCCCCGGTGCCGAGCCCGGCCACCAGCAGCGCGCCCGCGCCCGCCTCGCCGAGGCCGGCGGCTATCGCATTGGTCCGGCCCGGCCGGAAGCCCATGGCGTGGAAGCCCTGGGCGGCGCCCTCCAGACCCGGCCCGCCGAACCAGCCGAGGAGCTTCTGCGTGCCGTGGGCGGTGAGCACACCTCCGACCCCGACCCGCAGTACCAGCATTCCAAGATCACGACCGGCCATTCGGGCGGCCTCCGTCCTCAGGTGTCCAGGTTGTCCAGATGGCCCAGCGGCCCGCCAACTCATGGGGGCGGGTCATCGGTTGACGCCATGATAGGAAGCCGATGATCGTTCGGGGCCGCCGGGGCCGCGGCCACCCGGGAGGCCGCCGCCGCGCGCCACGCCCGGCCGGGCGGCGGCGACTGCCCTAGCCTGGGCGGAGGCGGGTGAGAACCGTTCCCTCCGCTTCCGGAAAGGCTTCTGACGATGCGTGCAGTCAGCTATGACGCCTACGCGCCCGACAACTCCCGGCTGAGTTGCGGAGACCTCCCCGATCCCCGGGTCGGCCCCGGGCAGGTCCTGGTCCGGGTGCGGGCGGCCGGGGTCAACCCGGTCGACTGGAAGGTGATGGCGGGCGGCCTGGACGGGATGCTGCTCGGCGTCTTCCCGGTCATCCCCGGCTGGGACGTGGCCGGCGAGGTGGTCGGGGCCGGTCCGGACACCCCCGAGTTCTCCGTCGGCGACGAGGTGATGGCCTACGCCCGCAAGGACGTGGTGCGCGACGGCACCTTCGCCGAACTGGTCGCGGTCGCCGCCGTCCACTGCGCGCGCAAGCCGGCCGCGCTGGACTGGACGCAAGCGGGTGGGCTGCCACTGGCCGGGATGACCGCGCTGCGCTGCCTGGACCGGCTGGCGGTCGGCGAGCGGGACGTGCTGCTGATCCACGGCGCCTCGGGCGGGGTGGGCGGCTTCGCCGTGCAGATCGCCCGGGAGCGCGGGGTCCGGATCATCGGCACCTGCTCCGAGCGCAACCTCGAGTACGTGCAGGGCCTCGGCGCCGAACCGGTCGTCTACGGCGACGGGTTGGCGGACCGGGTACGGGAGATGATCCCGGACGGGGTGACCGCGGTGGCCGACTTCGCCGGCGGTCAGCTGGAGACCACGCTGGCGGTGCTGGCCAAGGGCGGGCGGCACGTCTCGGTCGCGGATCCGTCGGTGGAGGAGCACGGCGGCGCCTGGGTGTGGGTCCGGCCGGACGGCGCCAAGCTGGCCGAACTCGCCGACCTGGCCGAGCGCGGGGCGCTGACCGTGGAGGTGGCGGAGACCTTCCCGCTGGAGCGGGTCGGCGAGGCCTTCGACGCCAGCCGCTCCTCGCACACCCGCGGAAAACTGGTGGTCACGCCCTGAACCGCGGCCGGTCGCCGGGGGGCCGTCGGCTCAGGACCCCCGGCCGGCTTCCCCTTCCGGCCGGGGGTCTCGTGGATTGGAGGGAGCAGCGGGCGAATCGGTTCCCTCGCGCTCCGCGGCGCTCCGGGATTCGCCCGATCCCCGGGAGCACGGGCGGGGCTGAGGCCGCGTCATGCGCGGCCGCGGCTCCCGCTGCGCGCGATCCGCGCGATGATCAGGATGATCAGCGAGCCGACGACGGATCCGATGAACCCACTGGTGTGGAAGGTGTGGGTCCAGTGGTGGTAGAAGATCTCGTCGCTGATGAAGCCGCCGACCAGCGAGCCGGCGACACCGACGATCAGGGTGCCGAAGAGGCTGAACGGGTCCTTGCCCGGAAGCAGGAACCGGGCGAGCGCGCCGGCCAGGAAGCCGACGATCAGCAGGTACACGATGTGCATGGCCATACCGCCTTCCTGCCCCGGCGTGGGCGGCGCATCCCCCCGGCAGCGCTGAACTCCGGGAAACGGCCGATTTCAGCGCGCTGAGCGCCGGGGCCGCCGATCAACGTACGATCAGCGAATGGCTGACATGGCTGACACCACCGACGCCACCGGGACCTCTCCCGGCTGGCTGAGCGCCGGCGATCTGGAGATCGCCCGCGCGCAGATGCCCATTCTCTACGTGGACGCCGTCCCGGTCCGGGTCGACGACAGCGGAGAGGTCACCGCCGTCGGGCTGCTGCTGCGGATCGGGCCGGACGGCACCGTCAGCCGCACCCTGGTCTCCGGGCGGGTCCTCTACCACGAGCGGGTGCGGGACGCGCTGCTGCGGCACCTGGAGAAGGACCTCGGTCCGGTGGCCCTCCCCAAGGTGCCGCCCTCCCTGCAGCCGTTCACGATCGCGGAGTACTTCCCCACGCCGGGCGTCACCCCCTTCCACGACCCGCGGCAGCACGCCGTGTCGCTGGCCTATGTGGTGCCGGTGACGGGGGACTGCCGGCCCCGGCAGGACGCCCTCGACCTGGTGTGGCTCACCCCGCAGGAGGCCGCCTCCGGCTCCGTGCAGAGCGAGATGCCGGGCGGGCAGGGCGTCCTGCTGCGCCAGGCGCTGGCCCACGTGGGCTGCCTGCCGTAACCGCGCCTGCCGTAACCGCGCCCGCCGTAACCGCGCCCGCCGTGGCCGCGCCTGCCGTGACCGCCCGGCGCGGCCGCGGCGGCGTCAGTCCGCCGATTCGGCCGCCGCCTCCTGCTGCTTCCAGCGGCGGAAGGACTCCTCGGTGTCCCCCCTCCGCCAGTAGCCGGAGATGGAGAGGAGTCCGCGGTCGAGGCCGCGGTCCTTGAGGAGGTGCGGGCGCAGCCCCTTCATCACGGCGGTCGCCTCGCCGTGGACGAAGGCCTGCACCCGGCCCGCCGGGAAGTCGAGTGCGCGCACCGCCGCCTCCAGCGCCTCGCCCGGTGCCTGGCCGTGACTCCGGTGGAGGTAGACCAGATCGAGGTCGGCCGGGGAGTCGAGCTTCTGCTCCTCCTCCGGTCCGGCCACCTCGACCAGCGCGACCGCCCTGGTCCCCGGGGCCATCCGCTCCAGCGCGGAGCCGATGGCCGGCAGCGCGCTCTCGTCGCCCGCCAGCAGATGCCAGTCGGCCTCCGGGCGGGGGAGCGGGGAGTACTTCCCGCCGGGACCGGAGAGCAGCAGCTCGTCCCCGGGCCGGGCGGCGGCCGCCCACGGCCCGGCCGTTCCCTCGGCGCCGTGGTGGACGAAGTCGATGGTGAGCTCGCCGGCCTCGGCGTCGTACCGGCGGACGGTGTAGGTGCGGACCACCTCGCCGCCGCCTTCGGCCTCCGGCTGCGGGAAGGCCAGCTTGACGTAGTGGTCCGCGTGTCCGTTGTCGGTGAAGGCCGCGATGTCCCCGCGGCCGAGGACGATCCGCACCATGTGCGGGGTGATCAGCGAGGTGCGCAGCACCTCGAGGCGCAGTCGGGGGCGCCCGCGCCCGCCGCCGCGCCCGCCGCCCTGTCGCACCGGCTCAGGCTCCTTCGCCATGGCTGCCCCTGCCCCTTCGTCGGCCATTTGGTTAGGCAAGCCTAACAAGGGTTTCTGTGCAGGGACGGCCAGGCCCGGCCGGGGACGGCGTCACCCCTCCCCGTAGCGCTCCCGCAGCTCGACCTTCCGGACCTTCCCGCTGACCGTCATCGGGAAGTCGCCGACGATCTCCAGCCGCCGCGGGATCTTGAAGTGCGCCAGCCGGCCCCGGCAGAACGCGGCCAGCTCCTCCAGGGAGGGCGGGTCGGCCGGATCGCGCGGGATCACGCAGGCCAGGATCTCCTCCCCGTAGTGGGGATCCGGAATCCCGACCACCTGGACGTCGGCGATCTTGGGATGGGTGTAGAGGAACTCCTCGATCTCGCGCGGGTAGATGTTCTCGCCGCCGCGGATCACCATGTCCTTGATCCGGCCGGTGATCTCGATGTAGCCGTCGTCGCGCATCACCGCGAGGTCGCCGGTGTGCATCCAGCGGGCCGCGTCCACCACCTCGGCCGTCCGCTCGGGATCGTTCCAGTAGCCGAGCATCACCGAGTAGCCCCGGGTGCAGAGTTCGCCCGGCTCGCCGCGCGGGACGGTGGCGCCGCTCGCCGTGTCGACCAGCTTCACCTCCAGGTGCGGCAGCACCCGGCCGACCGTGCCGGTGCGCCGCTCGATGTCGTCGCCGCGGCGGGTCTGGGTGGAGACCGGCGAGGTCTCCGTCATCCCGTAGCAGATCGCCACCTCGGCCATGTGCATCTCCGCCATCACCCGCCGCATCACCTCGGCTGGGCAGGGCGAGCCGGCCATGATCCCGGTGCGGAGGGTGCCGAGGTCGAACTTGCCGAAGCCGGGCAGGCCGAGTTCGGCGATGAACATCGTCGGCACTCCGTAGAGCGAGGTGCAGCGCTCCTCCTCCACCGCCCGCAGGGTGGCCTCCGGCTCGAAGGAGGGCGCGGGGATGACGATGCAGGACCCGTGGGAGGTGGCGGCGAGGTTGACCATCACCATGCCGAAGCAGTGGTAGAAAGGCACCGGTGCGCAGATCCGGTCCTGGTCCGTGTAGGCCAGCAACTCGCCGACGAAGAAGCCGTTGTTGAGGATGTTGTGGTGGGAGAGGGTGGCGCCCTTCGGGAATCCGGTGGTGCCCGAGGTGTACTGGATGTTGATCGGGTCGTCGCAGCCGAGCTCCTCCTCCGCGGCGAGCAGCTCCTCCTCGGTGACCTCGGCGCCGGCCTCCAGCAGCGCGTTCCAGGAGTCCTCGCCGATGTGCACGACGTCCAGCAGCTCCGGGCACTCCGGCCGCACCTGACGGGCCATCACCCGGTAGTCGCTGGACTTGTGGACGGTCGAGGCGATCAGCAGGGAGACCCCGGACTGCCTCAGCGCGTAGGCGAGTTCATGGGTGCGGTAGGCCGGGTTGACGTTCACCAGGATCGCGCCGATCCGCGCCGTCGCGTACTGCGCCAGCACCCATTCCGGGCAGTTCACCGCCCAGATCCCGACCCGGTCGCCGCGGGCGACGCCCCGGGCCAGCAGGCCCCGGGCGACCACGGCCACGTCCCGGGCGAACTCCCGGTAGGTCCACCGCCGCCCGCTCGGCAGGTCCACCAGCGCCTCCCGGTCCGGGAAGCGGGCGACCGTCCGCGCCAGATTGCGCCCGATGGTGTCCCCCAGCAGCGGAACCCCCGCCACCCCGCTCGTGTACGAGAGCTCCGTCTCCAGCTGCGTGCCTTCCCCCACGGGGACCGCCCTCCCGTTGACGTCCGCTGCCGTCCGGACGGGCCCGCCCGGCTTCAGCGCCATCCTGAGGCCTCCGCCCCCGCCGGGGGAAGAGCCCCCGCCGGCCGGGCCCACCGGCAGGACTTCGCCCCGGGGGCGCTCCCGGCGGGCCGCGCTGTTCAGCGGTAGTGGTTGTTGCTGCTGTGGTCGCCCGCCAGCCAGGCGCGGAGCTCCTCGTGGGCGGTGGCCCGGCGCTGGGCGTCGGTCCTCTCGATGCCGGGGGCGTCGGCGGTGAACTCCAGCAGCAGGCCGTTGGGGTCCGCGGTGTAGAGGGAGCGGCAGTAGCCGTGCTCCAGGACGTAGGTCTCCTCGGGCTTCCAGCCGGCCTTCTCCAGCCGCTGCGCGATGGCCTCCTGCACCTGGTCGCTCACCTTCAGCGCGATGTGCCGGAAGGGGGACGGGGTGAGCGCCGGGCCGAAGCGCTCCTGGTCCGCCGGGTCGGCGAACTGGAAGAACGCCAGCGCGCTGCCGTCGCCGAGGCCGAAGAAGGTGTGGCAGTAGGTGCGCACCGCCCCGAAGAGCTCGTCCTGCTCCTTCCAGGTCGCGATCAGCGGCAGGCCTATCAGGTCCTCGTAGAAGGCGCGGGTGGCCTCCTGGTCCTCGGTGAGGTACGCGTTGTGGTGGAGCCGGCTCGGCAGGTCGGCGGCGGTCGCCGCCGCGGCCGCGGTGGAATCCGACACGGGGTCATCTCCCCTCGGGGGATGGGGGATCGCGGCGCGGGGCGCGCCACGCCGGGATTCTGCGCGGCCGGGCGGGCCCCGTCCAGCCCCTCATCCAGCCTGTGGAAGGCGGGTTCCGCGGGCGGTGCCGGTTCCCGCCGCCGTCACCACTTCAGGGGGCCGTTGACGTCGAAGTAGCCGCCGGTGGGCCCGTCCGGGCCGACCTCGGCCATCCGCACGATCACCTCGGCGGCCTCCTCGGGGGTCTGCGTGCCGGTGTGGTTGTTCAGCGCGGTCTTGGTGAAGCCCGGCTCGACCGCGTTGATCCGCAGCTTCGGGAAGGCCTTGGCGAACTGCACGGTGACCATGTTCACCGCGGCCTTGGACGCCGGGTAGGCCACGCCGGGGTAGAAGGCCGCCGGGTGCTCCGGGTCGGAGAGCGCGGTGAGCGAGGCCAGACCGCTGCTGACGTTGACGATCACCGGCGCCTCGGACCGCTGCAGCAGCGGCAGGAAGGCGTGGGTGACCCGGACCGTGCCGAAGACGTTGGTCTCGAACATCTCCCGCATGTGGTCGGCGGTGGTCTCGGCGGCGCCGACGATGCCGCCCCCGGGCTTCCGGGCCTCGATCCCGGCGTTGTTCACCAGGACGTCGAGCCTGCCCTCGGCCTCCCCGATCGCCTTGGCGGCGGCGTTCACCGAGGCGTCGTCGGTGACGTCGAGCTGGACCGCGCGGGCGCCGAGCTCCTGCGCCGCGGCCCGTCCGCGCTCCGGGTCCCGGCTGCCGATGTAGACCCGGTGCCCGGCGTCCACCAGCCGGCGGGCGGTGGCGAAGCCGATCCCCTTGTTGCCTCCGGTCACCAGAATCGTGCTCACGGCCGACGCCTCCTGCTCTGCGTTCTGTGTCTCGGTCATGCCTCAAGCCTGCGGTCGGCGGCCGGTGGCAGCCAGTGGCCGCTTTTCCTGGGAACGCGGATACCAGGCACGGCGCGGGCCGGGCGAGGCAGACTGATCACCATGACGAGTCCCGGGGACGGCGGCGCGCGGAGCGAGTTCGGCCTGGCGCTGCGCCGCTGGCGCGACCGCGTCCGCCCGCAGGACGCCGGGCTGCCGGCGGGCGGCCGCCGGCGCGCCCCCGGGCTGCGGCGGGAGGAGCTCGCCGGGCTCGCCGGGATCTCCGCCGACTATGTGGTCCGACTGGAGCAGGGTCGCGCCGGCCACCCCTCGGCCCAGATCGTCGAGGCGCTGGCCAGGGCGCTGCGCCTGGACGACGAGGAGCGCGCTCACCTCCACCGGCTGGCCGGCCTCGCCCCGCCGAGCGCCGGCAGCCTCCCGCAGCGGATCACACCGGGCGTCCACCGCCTCCTCGACCGGCTGTCCGGCACCCCGGTCGCGGTCTACGACGCGAGCTGGACGCTGCTGCTGGTCAACCGCCCGTACGCGGCCCTGATGGGCGACCCCGCGGAGTGGCGCGGCCTGGAGCGCAACGGCGTCTGGCGGCACTTCGCCGGTCCCGGCAGCCGGGCCCGCCAGTCCCCGGAGGAGCGGGACGCGTTCGAGCGGGCGATGGTCGCCGACCTCCGCACCGCCGCCGAGCGCTACCCCGCGGACCGCGGGCTGGGCGAGCTGATCGCCGAACTCCACTCCCGCAGCGGGCGTTTCGCGGACCTGTGGGACTCCGGCGCGGTCGGCAGGCACGAGGCCGCGCGCAAGACCATCGACCACCCGGAGGCCGGCCCGATCACCCTGGACTGCGACATCCTCGCCGTCTCGGGCCCCGACCTCCGCATCATGCTGTACACGGCCGAGCCGGGCAGCCGGGACGCCGAACTGCTGGCGGCCGTCACGGAGTCCGGTCCCGTCGGCGCCCGGGGCTGACGCGCCGTCAGCGCGGCGCCGGATGCCGGCTTTGCAGGGCTCGCATAGCCTGTTGCCCATGACGCAAGGCGATGAGGACGAGGGGCTGGACGGCCTGGTACGGAAGAGGCTTCGGGCGCTGCGGGTGGCGCAGGGGTGGTCGCTGGAGGAGCTCGCCTCGCGGGCCGGGCTGAGCCAGTCCTCACTGAGCCGGATCGAGAACGGTCAGCGCCGCCTCGCCCTGGACCAGCTGGTCACCCTGGCCCGCGCCCTGGACACCTCCCTGGACCAGCTCGTCGAGACCGCCGCCGACGACGTGGTGACCAGCCCGACGGTGGACGCCGCGCGCGGCCGGCTGCGCTGGCCGGTCAAGGGCGAGCCGGGCGTCAGCGTGCTGCGCCAGCGGCTGACCGAGCCGCCGCCCGACGACCCCGCCCGGATGCGCGCCCACCCCGGCCGCGAATGGCTGGTGGTGCTCTCCGGCGTCGCGATCCTCATGCTCGGCCACAAGCGCATCCGGCTGGACACCAACCAGGCCGCCGAGTTCCCCACGATGATGCCGCACGCGATCGGTGTCGAGAGCGGCCCCTGCGAGGTCCTCGGCATCTTCGACCGCGACGCCCGCCGGGGGCACCAGCGGGACGCGGGGAAGGGCGACTGAGCGTCCGGGGGCGGGCGGTTCGCTCCCGAATTTGCGCGAACGGCAGCGTGCGGAGCTGCCTTCTTGCGTATTAAGCAAGAGGCTTTGCCCCAGGGGCACTGGCTGCCTACCGTGGGCCCATGACCCAAGCGCACCAGCCCCAGCACCATCACACTCCCGCCCCCCACGACCCCGACGGGGACGCCGCCCTGGCGGAGCTGCTCGACCTGGACGCGGAGGTGCTCGCCGAGCAGATCGCCGACATCACCGCCTGGCTTCCGCTCACCGCCGAGCCCCGGCGGATCGTGGACCTGGGGTGCGGCACCGGAGCGGGCACCTTCGCCCTCCTCGACCGCTTCCCCGGAGCCCACGTCACCGCCGTCGACACCTCCTCCGAGCACCTTGAGCGGCTGCGCGAGAAGGCCCGCGCCCGCGGACTGGCCGACCGGGTGCGCACGGTGCGGGCCGACCTGGACGAGCCGGCCTGGCCCGACCTCGGCTCGCCGGAGCTGGTCTGGGCCTCCGCCTCGATGCACCACATGGCCGACCCGCCCCGCGCCCTGCGCGGCGTCCACGACCTCGTGGCCCCCGGCGGCCTCTTCGCCGTCGTCGAGCTGGCGGGCCTGCCCCGCTTCCTGCCCGAGGACGCCCCCGCCGACCGGCCCGGGCTGGAGGAGCGCTGCCACGCCGCCGCCGACCGCTTCCACGCCGAGCACGTGCCGCACCGCGGCGCCGACTGGGGGCCGATGCTGACCGCCGCGGGGTTCGCGCTGGAGGCCGAGCGCACGGTCACCGTGAACATCGAGGCCGCCGGCAGCGGGCGCGCCGCGACGATCGGCCGCTACGCCCTCGCCAGCCTGCGGCGGCTGCGCGGCGCCGCCGCCGAGGCGCTCTCCGCCGAGGACCTCGCCGCCCTCGACCGGCTGCTGGGCGCCGGCGGACCGCAGAGCATCGCCCACCGGGACGACCTGGTGGTACGCACCGAGCGCTCGCTCTGGGCCGCCCGGCGGGCCTGAGCGGGGAGCCGTCGGCGGAGCCGCCCGGCGGGCCTGAGCGGGGAGCCGCCCGGCGGAGTCGGCCGCCGGGCCCGTCGCTCAGCCGCCCGCCTCGGAGCGGTTGCCGCCGACCGGCTGGTCGCCGCGGTCCGTGCCGAGGTCGGCGACGGCGGCGACGATCGCCAGGAGGACCAGCCCGAGGGCGGTGAGGAGGCCCAACTGCAGCGCCCCGGGCCAGCTGTGACTGCTCGCCAGATGGGCGAAGTAGACCGCCCCGACCAGGGCGATGCCCGCGGCCGACCCGATCCGCTGCGCGGTCTGCAGCATCCCGCCGGCCGCCCCGGCCAGCCGCACCGGGACGGCGGCCAGGGTCAGGGTGGTGTTCGGGGCGATGCTCAGCCCGGAACCGAACCCGGCCGCGAGCAGCGGTACGGCCGCGGCCCAGGCGGCCGACTGCCCGGGGGTGAGGTGGACGGCGAGCACCGTCCCGGCCAGGCCCACCGCCACCCAGCCGAGCCCCAGCACCACCACCTTCCGCCCGTACCGCACCACCAGCCGGCCGCCCAGCCGGGCGGAGACGGCGGAGCCGAGGGCGAACGGCAGCGAGGCCAGGCCGGCCTGGAAGGCCGAGTAGCCCAGCCCGGTCTGCAGAAAGAGGGTGTAGACGAAGAAGAGCGGGGTGAAACCGGCGAAGTACACCATGGCCAGCAGCGCGCCCAGCGCGTAGGACCGCATCCGGAAGAGGCTCAGCTGGAACAGCGGGCTGCGCCCCACCCGGTCCTGCCGGCCCTCCCACCACCAGAAGCCGCCCAGCAGCAGCGCGCCGGCCGGCAGCAGCAGCCACTTGGCGGCCCCGTGCCACTGCTGCTCCTGGACCAGCGGCAGCATCACCGTGACCACGCCGAGTCCGAGCAGCAGGACGCCGACCGGGTCGAAGCTCTGGCGCCGGCCGGCCTGCGGATCCCGGCGCGGCAGCAGCCGCCAGGCGGCGGCCAGGCAGCCGAGGCCGATCGGCAGGTTGACGAAGAAGACCCACCGCCAGCCGTCCGCCTCGCCGAAGGCCTGGATCAGCAGTCCGCCGACCAGCGGGCCGATCGCGGTGGAGATCCCGATGATGCTGCCCATCATCCCGAACGCCCGGGCCCGCTCCGCCCCGCTGAACATCTGCTGGATCAGCCCGGAGACCTGCGGCGAGACCAGTCCGGCTGCGGCGCCCTGGGCCAGCCGGAAGACCACCAGCCAGGCGGAGCCGGGGGCCAGTCCGCAGCCCATGGAGAAGACGGTGAAGAGCGCCATGCCGATCAGGAAGGAGTTCCGCCGTCCGCGCAGGTCGCCCAGCCGGCCGGCCGGCACCAGGGCGAGGCCGAAGGTCAGCGCGTAGCCGGACAGCACCCAGGAGAGGTCCGCCTGCGAGGCGTGCAGCCCGCGCTCGATGGACGGCAGCGCGACGTTGACGATCGAGGTGTCCAGCAGCGTCATGAACGCCGCCGTCAGACACACCCCGAGCGCCCGCCAGCGCCTCGACTCCTCCGCCGAGCGCTTCGGCCGCCCCGCGGGCTGCTGCGCTGAACTCATCGTGTCCCCGGCCCTTCCGACGGCGGGAATCCGTGCCTTCGCCTCGCCCTGCGTCCGCTGGTCACCACCACCAGGACAGCCTGCGCCACCGCCCGGCACGCCGCCACCCGAACGGCCTGTCCGCGAAGCCCTTCCGGACTCGCGCCCACCGGCGTAGCTTCCGCTGCCATGCTGTCGTTGCAGGAAGTCTCGGACCGGCTGGAGATCCAGGATCTGATGGTCCGTTACAGCCACGCCGTGGACACCCGCCAGTGGGATCTGCTGGACGAGGTCTTCACACCGGACGCGGTGATCGACTACACCGCGATGGGCGGGCCCCGCGGCGGGCTCGCCGAGACCAAGGTCTTCCTGGCCGCCGCGATGGGCGGGATCCCCGCCTTCCAGCACCTCATCGCCAACAGCGCCCTGACGGTGGACGGCGACACCGCGACCGGGCGGACCATGTGCCACAACCCGCTCGTGCTGCCCGGCGCGGACGGCACGGCCGGGGGCGGGGTGCTGTTCTGCGGGCTCTGGTACCTCGACCGGTTCGTCCGGGTGGACGGGGCCTGGCGGATCCGGGAGCGGGTCGAGGAGAAGTCCTACATGTACTCCGCGCCCGCCCCGGCGAGCGGATCTTCGTGACGTAGCATGCCGCCATGTCTGAGACCCCGATGCCGATACCGCGCTTCCATCTCGCCATGCCGGTGGACGACCTCGACCGGGCGCGCCGCTTCTACGGCGGGGTGCTCGGCCTCGCCGAGGGGCGCAGCTCGGACACCTGGGTGGACTGGAACCTCCACGGCCACCAGTTCGTCACCCACCTGTCGAAGGAGCCGATCCCGCGGATCAGCAACGGGGTGGACGGGCACGACGTGCCGGTGCCGCACTTCGGGCTGCTGCTCCCGGTGCCGGAGTTCCACCGGCTGGCGGGGCGGCTGCGGGAGGCCGGGACCGAGTTCGTGATCGAGCCGTATCTGCGGTTCGAGGGGCAGCCGGGGGAGCAGTGGACGATGTTCCTCCACGACCCGGCGGGCAACGCGCTGGAGTTCAAGGCCTTCGCGGACGACGCCCAGGTCTTCGCGACCTGAGCCCGATCAGCGGCCGCCCGCCGGACCGGCATCCTCCGGGCCGGCTTCGTCCGGGCCGGCTTCCTCCGGGCCGGTGTCCGGCGGCCGCAGCCGGAGGCCGTTCTCCCACAGCCGGTCCAGGGTGCCGGCCAGCCGCTCGAACGGGATGCGCTGCCCCGACACGTAGACCAGGTAGGCCATCCGGCTCACCATCGAGGACAGCGCGTGCGCGGTGACCAGCGGATCGAGGGCGGCGTCCGCCAGCCCGGCGCGCTGCAGCTCGCGGATCATCCGCGCGTTGCGCTGCGCGAAGGCGTCGCCGCGCTTCACCCGCAGCGCGCGGAAGTCCTCGTCGATCTGGGCGACCTGCTCGAAGACCGCCATCAGCCGGGCGTTCTTCCGATAGGCCCGCAGGTACTCGCGGTTGGCCGCGCTGATCAGCTCGCGCGGGTCGGTGATCCCGGTGCGCTGCCGCAGGTTCGGATGCAGCATCTCCTCCTGGACCTGGGCGACGACCGCGGTGAAGATCTCCTCCTTGTTGACGAAGTAGGTGTAGAAGGAGCCGGCCGCCACACCCGCGGTCGTGGTGATGTCGGCGATTCGGGCGTCCAGGTAGCCGTCCCGCTCGAAGACCTCGCGGGCGGCCCGGACGAGGGCGGCCCGGGTCCGCATCCCGCGCGCGCTGCGCGGGTTGACCCGGCGGGCGGTGCCGGTGTCGGCGTCGGAGTGGGTGTCGGAGTCCGGATCGGCCACGGCTGGCGCTCCCATCGGCGGGTGGTCGGGAGGGGCGGGTCCCGAAGCGTACGCCATTGAACTTGAGACCGGGTTCACGTAGCGTCCACGGCCGGGTCCGGTCACAAGGGAGTGGATGGGATGCAGATCAGCGGCAGTACGGCGGTGGTGACGGGGGCCGCGGGCGGTATCGGCGCGGCCCTCGCGGAGCGGCTGCTGGCGGGCGGCGCCCGGGTGGTGCTGACCGACCTGAACGCGGAGCGGCTGGACGCGGTCGTCGAGCGGCTCTCCGCCGAGGGGCGGGCGGACCGCCTGCTGGGACTGGCGGGTGACGCCGCCTCGGAGAAGCATCTGCGGGCCCTGATCGACTCCGCCGAGTCGGCCTTCGGCCCGGTGGACGTCTTCTTCGCCAACGCCGGGGTCGGCGGCGGCCCGGGACTCGACGCCACCGACGAGCAGTGGCGGCAGGCGCTGGAGGTCAACGTACTGGGCCATGTCCGGGCCGCGCGGCTGCTGGTGCCGGGCTGGCTGGAGCGCGGCCGGGGCTACTTCGTGGCCACCGCCTCCGCCGCCGGACTCCTCACCCAGATCGGCTCGGCGCCGTACGCGGTCTCCAAGCACGGGGCGGTGGGCTTCGCGGAATGGCTCTCCGTCACCTACGGCAACCGCGGGATCCGGGTGAGCTGCCTGTGCCCGATGGGCGTCAACACCGAGATGCTCAACTCCGGTGCGGCCTCGGACGACAAGGACCGCCGGACCGGCAACAGGGCGGTCACCGAGGCGGGTGCGGTGCTGGAGCCGGAGGAGGTCGCCGAACGGGTGGCCGAGGCGGTCGGCGGCGAGGAGCCGTTCCTGATCCTGCCGCACCCGGAGGTCGGCGAGTTCTTCCGGCGCAAGGCCACCGACTACGAGCGGTGGCTGCGCGGAATGCGCCGCTACCAGGACTCGCTCCAGTGAGCCCCGGGACGGCCCCTCGGACGCCCACGGCCGGAGGCGACGCCGCGGGCGCCGCTCCGCGCGGCGCCGTCCTCTTCGACTTCGGCGGGGTGCTGACCAGCAGCATCGGCGAGGCCTTCGGGGCGTTCGGGGCGACCCTCGGCCCGGACGCCGATCCCCGGCTGCCGCTGCGACTGCTGGCCGAGGACGAGCCGAGCCGCCGGCTGCTGGCCGGCCACGAGGAGGGCCGGCTCTCCCAGCGGGAGTTCGAGACCGGCTTCGCCGAGCGGCTGCGCGCCCACGGCGCCGCGGGACCCGCGGCCGAGGCGGACGGTCTGCTGGAGCGGATCCTCGCCGGGCTGCGGCCGGACCCGGCGATGCTGGAGCTGGTCCAGGAGGTGCGGTCGGCCGGCGTGCCGGTCGGGCTGCTCTCCAACTCGCTCGGCGACGACGGCTACCGGGGCTACGACCTGCCCTCGCTCTTCGACGCGGTGGCCGTCTCGGGGAAGATCGGCGCCCGCAAGCCGTCCCGGCGGGCGTACCGGATCGCCTGCGAGCGGCTGGGCGTTCGGCCGGAGGCGACCGTGATGGTCGACGACCTGCCGCAGAACCTGGTCGGCGCGGAGCGGATCGGCATCGCCGGCGTCCTCCACCGCGAAGCCGGCCGGACTGGCCGGGAACTCCGCCGGCTGCTCGGCCTGCCCGGCGGGGCCCCGACCGGTCAGCAGGGCTGATCCGGCCCGGGCTCCGGGCGGCGGGCCCGTGGGGCGGGCCGGTACGGAAAGCCCGTGCGGCAGGCCCGCTCGGTGGGCGACACTGCTGAGATGACAGCGACGGCAGCGGCGGCGGCAGACGGCAGGGACCGTCCGGCGGAGGCCCACCGGCGGGCCCTCCTCGCGGTCGCCCGCCGGGCGCGCGGCGGGCCGCTGGACCCGGCGCTGCGGGTGACCCTGAACTTCCACCCGGACCGCGCCGGCCCCGACGGCCGGCCGATCCTGGCCGCACTGGCCGAGGACGGCCGCTACCGCTCCCAGTTCAGCACCGGGACCAGCAACGGCGGCCTCACCGCCCACCCCGGAGGAGACCGCTGGCGCTGGGAGAGCCGGATGTTCGCCGGCGCGTACGACAGCGCTTCCGCCGAGCAGCGCCCGGTCTACGGGGCGCTGGACTTCCGCCGCCGAGTCGCGGGCGCCGCACCGAGGTTCGGCTCCTCCTGCCTGAGGCTGAGCGCCGGGACCCTCGGCCGGACCACCTTCTGCTACCCGGACAGCGTCGACGAGCCGACCGACTTCGGCACCGCCGAGCGCTGCGCTCTGATCGAGGCGGCCGAGGCCGACGCGGCCGCCGGGCTGCGGGACCCGATCGACTCGTACGTCGAGGCGCACGTCCACGGCCCGGTCCGGATCGACCGCGACGTGGAGGCCCTGGTGCTGGACCCCGCCTACCGGGGCACCGAGGTGGAGGAGGCCGCCCGGCGGCTGCCCTGCCCGGTGGAGTGGCACCCGGGCTACCGGCTCACGGTGGCCGAGCTGCGCCGCCGTCCGGGGTTCCGCGGCCCGCGGTTCGTCGAGCTCGGCGCCGCGATCGCGGTGGACGGGCTGCTCGATCCGCGGATCATCGGCGACGCCGTCCGCAGCGGCCGATACGACCCGCAGGACCTGAAGAAGGTCTGGCACTGCCTGGCCCGCTTCGGCGCGCCGGAGCCCGCCACCCGCGCGTGACGCCCCGCGGGCCTGGGGCGGTCGCCCTTGGGCCGTTCGGATGGGTGTGCCCGGTGGTGCCGCGTGGATGCGGGGGCGCTGGTGGCTTCGGCGGCAGGCTTGCGTCCAGGGACACCGCGTCCGCGGCGCCCGGAGGCGCGTCCGCACGCGTGTGCTGCGCGCGGGGGAGGCAGGGAGGAGCGGTCCGTGGCGGCCGGGGCCGGACCGGAGATCGAGCTGCGCGGTGTGCTGCTCAGCCCTGGCTATCTGAGGCTGCTGCTCCTCAGCGGGGTGCTCGGCGTGCCCATCGCGCTGGCCTGCTTCTTCTTCGTCGGACTGCAGAACTGGCTGTCCCGGCAGGTCTGGCAGCAGCTGCCGCTCGCGGTCGGATTCCACCAGGCGCCGTGGTGGTGGCCGCTGCCCGCGCTGGCGCTGGCCGGACTGATCCTGGTGCCGATCGTCACGCGGATGCCGGGCGGCGGCGGGCACGCCCCGGTCTTCGGGCTCGGCGGGGGCGAGCCGATCGGGCCGCGCGAACTCCCGGGCGTGGTGCTCGCGGCGCTGACGACCCTGCCGCTGGGCGTCTGCCTCGGCCCGGAGAGCCCCCTGATGGGACTGGGCAGCGGCCTGGCGCTGCTGGCCCTGGGCCGGATGCGGGCGCTCACCGGGCAGGGCGGCGATCCGCGGGCCGGCGCGATCCTGGCCGGCGCCGGGTCGACGGCGGCCATCTCCACCATCCTCGGCGGCCCGCTGGTGGCCGCGGTGCTGGTGGTGGAGTCGGCCGGGCTGGCCGGCGGGCGGCTGACCGCGCTGCTGCTGCCGGCCCTGCTGGCCAGCGCGACCGGGGCACTGGTCTTCACCGGCTTCGGGCACTGGACGGGGCTGAGCATCGGGGCGCTCTCGCTGCCGCACGTCCCGCCGGACACCACCCCGGACGCCGGGGACTTCCTCTGGGGAGTGCTGATCGCCGCGCTGGTGGCGGCGGTGGTCACGGGGGCCAGGAGTCTGGGCCTCCGCACCCATGACTGGACCGGGCGGCGGACCGCCCCGCGCACCCTCGCCTGCGCCCTCGCGGTCGGCGCCTGCCTGGCCGTGTTCGGGCTGCTCACCGGTCGTCCGCCGGGGCAGGCGGCGCTGTCCGGCGAGGAGACCCTGGTCGAGCTGGCGGCGGACCCGCATGCCTGGTCGCTGGCGGCGCTGGTGGCGCTGGTCCTGTGCAAGGGACTGGCCTGGGGGATCAGCCTGGGCGCCCTGCGCGGCGGGCCGATCTTCCCGGCGGTGCTGGTCGGCGCCGCGGTAGGGGTGGCCTGCGCGGGGCTGCCCGGACTCGGCGTCACCCCGGCGCTCGCGGTGGGGATGACCGCGGCCGCGGCGGTGCTCACCGGGCTGCCGTTCTCCAGCACGGTGCTCTCCGTGCTGCTCCTCGGACCGGACGCGCACAACCAGATGCCGCTGATCGTGGTCGCCGCGGTGGTGGCCTTCGGCGTCGGCCAGCTGCTGACGCGGCCCGTCGGGGAGGACGCGCGGGGGCCGAACCACTCGGCGGGCTGAGCCCTCTGAGGGGTGTTCACCCGGAAGGCCGGTCCATGCGGCGGTCCGGACGAGGGCGCACGGATGGTGGAGGGATGAACCAGCCACGCCGTCGGGCGCGGGGCGCCCGGGTGGGCGGCCTTCCACGGGAGCGCTCATGACCGATCCCTCGTCCCCGTCCCCGTCGTCGTCCTCGTCCTCGTCCTCGTCGTCCTCGTCCTGGTCCGATCCGGATCCCGACCCCGGTGCGGGAGAGGGCCTCCTCTCCGGCGGGCGGTTCTTCGGCGGCGTGCTGATGCTGATCTACGGCATCCTCGGCGTGCTGCAGGGCATCGCCGGGATCGCCCAGGACGACGTCTACGCGAACGTCGGCCGGTACGTCTTCCGGTTCGACCTGATCGCCTGGGGCTGGATCCATCTGGCCATCGGTGTGCTGCTGGTCGCGGCCGGCGTCGGCGTCCTGCTGGGGCAGGCCTGGGGCCGGGTGCTCGGTGTGGTGATCACCGCGCTGATGGTGCCGGCCCAGTTCATGTGGCTGCCGTACCAGCCGTTCTGGGCGGTGATCAACATCGGCATCGGGGTCTTCCTCATCTGGGCTCTCTGCTCCCGCGTCTTTGCCGAGCCGGACGCGTGACGTCATCAATGTCCGCTATCAGTCCTTTTGTCGGATATTGTGGTGATCACGCGCAGCGGCGATCGCCGCGGCGGGGACTGGAGGGCGGAATGGGCTGCGGGTGTGTGCTCCTGCTGCTGGCGGGATCGTTCCCACGGCTCGCGCTGCTCCTCACCTGGCTCTTCACCACGCGGGTGCACCTGGCGTTCCACGACTCCCTGCTCATCCCGCTGGCCGGGCTGGTGTTCCTGCCGCTCACCACCCTGATGTACGCGCTGGCCTACTCGCCGCTCTTCGGCGTCACCGGCTGGGGCTGGGTGTTCGTCCTCCTCGGCCTCCTGGTCGACGTGTCGTCCTGGGGGGCGGGGGCGCGCCGCCGGTCGTCCTGAGCGGTCGGCGGTCGGTTCGGACAGCAGAGGACGGTGCACCATGTCAGCCTCACCCCAGGCGACTTCGGGCGGCGGCTCGGCCCACAGGTCGTCCAGGCCGCGCCCCGGCGCCAAGCAGATCATCGCCGCGGTGATCGCCATCCTGGCCATCGTGTTCATCGCGCAGAACCGCGAGCGGGTCAGCATCGACTTCTTCACCGCCTCGTTGAGCTGCCCGCTGTGGCTGCTGCTGCTGATCATGGCGGCCGTCGGGATGCTGCTGGCCTACGGCTTCATGCGGCGCGGCCGCCGGGCCGACGGCAGGCGGTAGCCGACCCGGACTGACCTCACCGCCCCTGGGTAGTCGGGAGATGACGAAGGCCCGGCGATCAGAGGGGGAGGCCACGCGGATGGCCACGGACACCGACTCCGCAGTGCCCACGAGACAGGACGAACTGCTGCGCAGGCGGCTGGGTTTCTGGTCGCTGCTGGCCACCGGCGTGGGCAGCGTGATCGGCTCCGGCTGGCTGCTGGCCTCGATGTACGCGGCGCAGGCGGCCGGCCCGGCGGCGCTGCTCGCCTGGGTGATCGGCGGCCTGGTGATGCTGCTGGTCGCCCTGGTCTTCGCGGAACTCGGCATGGTGAAGCCGGAGTCGGGCGGGCTGGTGCGCTACCCGCTGTACTCCAACGGGCGGTTGGCCGCCGCGGTGGTCGGCTGGTCGATGTGGGTGGCGTACGTGGGCAACCCGCCCACCGAGGCCGCGGGGGTCCTCCAGTACGCCAGCGCCTATCTGCCGGGTCTCTACAGCGGCACCCAGCTGACCGGTCTCGGCGTGCTCGCCGCGATCGGGCTGATGCTGGTCTTCGTGGTGGTCAACTACTTCGGGGTGGCGCTCTTCGCCCGCACCAACAACCTCATCACCGCGATCAAGGTGTTCGTGCCCACCCTCACCGTGGTGGCGCTGATCGTCAGCGGGTTCCAGGGCGGCAACTTCGGCTCCGCGCACGGCGGCCCGGCCCCCTACGGCTGGTCCGCGGCGCTGTCCACGATCGCCACCGCCGGGATGGTCTTCGCCTACACCGGGTTCCGCAACGTGATCGAGCTGTCCGGTGAGGCCCGGGATCCGCGGCGGACCGTGCCGCGGGCGCTGATCACCACCATCGTCGTGTGCATCGTGCTCTACCTGGCCCTGCAGACCGCGTTCCTGGGCGCGGTGCCGGGGCGTCTCCTCGGCCACGGCTGGCACGGGGTCAACCTCGACTCGCCGTTCGCCGACCTGGCCATGATGCTCAACATGACCTGGCTGTACTGGATTCTGATCGCCGACTCGATGGTCTCGCCGTCCGGTTCTGCGATCGTGTACACCGCCTCCAACGCGCGGAACACCTTCGGCCTGGCCAAGAACGGCTTCTTCCCCCAGTGGACGGTGCGGGTGCACTCCCGGTGGGGCGTGCCGGCCCGGGCGCTCGCGGTGAACTTCGTGGTCGGGCTCGCCTTCCTGCTGCCGCTGCCGAGTTGGCACGCCATCATCGGGGTGACCGGCACGCTGGCGGTCTTCACCTTCGCCATCGGGTCGGTCTCCGTGACGGCCTTCCGCCGGCTGGAGATCGCCGGACGGGACGCCCGGCTCACCGGGATGGGCTGGATCGCCCCGGCGGCGTTCGCCATCTCCTCACTGGTCATCTTCTGGGCGGGGTGGACGACGCTGTTGAAGACGATCCCGATCGTGGTGGTCGGACTGGTCGTCTTCGCCCTCGGCTACCTCCGGCGCCGGGACCGCACGGTGGACCTCAGGGCCGGGATCTGGCTGCCGGCGTACCTCGCGGCGATGTACGCGCTGTCGCTGCTCGGCACCTTCGGCGGCCACCGCCTGATCCCCGCGCCCTGGGACAGCGTGCTGGTGGCGGCGGTCTCCCTGGCCTTCTACGTGTGGGGCGTCCGCAGCGGCGTGGCGCACATGCGGGCCGACCCGGACCGGACGGCGGCGCTCCGCGCCGAGGCGGCCGCCGACCGGGGAGGCCGGGCGTCGGCCGCGGCTCCGGCGGGCGGACAATAGCGCCGACGGCGGCGGCAGCGACAGCGGCAGTGACCGCGGGGGCGGAGGACGGCGATGGCGGGCGGACTGACCTATCCGGAGGTGGGGGCCACCCGGGGCGAGCTTCCCGGCGGCTACCGGTGGCTGGCCCATCGCTCCCCGGTGGGCCGCGGCCGGGAGCGGTTCGAGGAGGTCGGGGAGCGGATACTGGACTGGCGGATGCACCGGGCCGTCGGCGTCGGCGTCCGCGCCACCGCGGACCGGGCGGCCCCCGGCGTCCGCCTGGAGATCCTCCTCGGCCGCGGCCGGTTCGGCGTCACCGCCCCCTGCGAGGTGGTCTGGACGCTGCGGGAGCCGAACCGCGTCGGCTTCGCCTACGGCACCCTCCCCGGCCACCCGGAGTGCGGTGAGGAGTCCTTCGTCGCCGAACTGGACCCCGACGGCACCTGCTGGTTCACCCTCACCGCGTTCAGCCGCCCGGCAGCCTGGTACACCCGCGCCGCCGGCCCGCTCGTCCCGGTCTTCCAGCGGCTGTACGCACGGCGCTGCGCCTGGGTGCTCAGGCATCGGTAGGACGGGTCACCGGGGAGCGGCTCCACGCGCCGATCACGGCCCGGCGACCGGCCGCGCGGGCAGCGAGGAGCGCACGCGGACGTGAGGCCCGAAACCCCGCTGACCGCGGTAGCGGGTCCTGGCATGATGGGCGCCATGACGCGTACCCGAAAGGCCGATGGCGCGTAGGCCGCCCGGCGCCGTCCGCGCTCGAGAGTGGCCGGCCCGCAGCACGTCCCGTTCCGTCCGCCGGGTTCCGGGCGTCACGCGCCGGACGCAGGCGGCCATCGACCAGGTCGAAGCCCGGTATCCGGGGCCTGGGGCGGTCGCCGAGGCTCTGCGCCGATACGCGGACTTCCTCCGAAAGCCCGGCCGGTACC
The DNA here is from genome assembly GCF_000744815.1 of Phaeacidiphilus oryzae TH49. Taxonomy (NCBI): domain Bacteria; kingdom Bacillati; phylum Actinomycetota; class Actinomycetes; order Kitasatosporales; family Streptomycetaceae; genus Phaeacidiphilus; species Phaeacidiphilus oryzae. The sequence goes on along the minus strand of NZ_JQMQ01000005.1, from coordinate 522,828 downwards.
TCTTCCTGCCGTGGAATGACTGCCCCTGCTGCGACCCGACGGAAGCCCGGGACATCCTTGAGGGCGCCCTCCGCCGACTGCCGCCGAGGGCGCGGGGCGAACTGCGCGGGATCGTCGCCCGACTCGATGAGGAGTTCCTTCGTCGTACCCTGCCCAACCCCTGGGCCGCGTCCGCGAGTTCCTGGCATGCCGCCGCGTGGTGGAGGCAGCGGATCCGGGAGATATGACGGCCCCTTGTCGTCCGCCCCCGAGGTCCGTCCCCCGAGGTCCGTCCCCCGACTCGGGTCGGCTCGCCGCCGACGGCCTGCCGCCGAGACTCGCGGGACTGGAGGGCGGCGCCCGTGGGGAGACTGCCGAGGGGCGCCGGAGGTGGGCCGCCCGGATCCGTCGTCCTCTTCGAAGGAGTCACGTCATGACCGAAGTCCTCGCCCAGGGCGGGCCGGCGGCGGCCGACGCCGCCGAGGAGTCGCGGCTGCGTCGCGAACTCGCCGCGGTGTACCGGCTGGTGGCGCACTTCCGGATGACCGACCTGATCTTCACCCATATCTCGCAGCGGCTGTCCGGCCCGGAGAACCACTTCCTGATCAACCCCTACGGGCTGTTCTTCGAGGAGATCACCGCCTCCAGCCTGGTCAAGATCGACCTGGACGGCAATCCGGTCGAGCCGACCCCGCATCCGGTCAACCCGGCCGGGTTCGTCATCCACAGCGCGATCCACCGGGCCCGCCCGGACGCCCACTGCGTCCTCCACACCCACACCAGGGCCGGCTGCGCGGTGGCCGCCCAGCGGGACGGGCTGCTGCCGCTCAACCAGATGTCGATGGAGTTCTACGACCGGGTCGGCTACCACGACTACGAGGGCCTCGCCCTCAACCTGGACGAGCAGCGGCGGCTGGTCCGGGACCTGGGCGAACGGCACGCCCTGATCCTGCGCAACCACGGCCTGCTGACCACGGGGGAGACGGCGGGCCGCGCCTTCCTGCGGATGTACTACCTGGAGAAGGCCTGTGAGATCCAGGTGACCGCGCAGGCCGGGGGCGTCCCCCTGGCGGTGCCCTCGCCGGAGGTCTGCGAGTACACCGCCCGGCAGCTCACCGGGGACGGCCGGGCCGACGCCGACCTCCAGGACGACATCGGCTACGACCTGGCCTGGGGCGCCCTCCTGCGACTGGTCGAGCGGGTGGCGCCGGACTACAAGGACTGAGCCGGCTCGGCGGGGGCGGCCGTCTCGGACGGCTCCGCCGGCTCCGCCAGCTCCGCCAACGCGGCCCGGGTGCGCTCGCGGTACTCGGCGATCCGGGTCTCCTTGAGCTGCTCGTAGCCGCGGATCTGCTGCGGCAGTTCGGCGATCCGCAGCACCGCCTCGGCGGTCTCTGGGGTGAGCCGGCCCAGAGCGGTGCGCAGCTGCCGCTGGTACTCGGCGGCCAACTCGCGTTCGCTACGGCGGAGTCCGGTACGGCCGAAGGGGTCGAGCGGGGTGCCGCGGAGGCCGCGGGCGGCCCGCAGGGCGCGGAAGGCCGGGACGGCGGTGCGGCGCAGCCGGATCTTCCGCTTCATCCCCAGGGCGCGCAGCACCGGCGGGTGGAGGAGCACCGACACCCGGGCGTCCGGTCCGAACTCGCCGCGGAGCCGGGCCTGTTCGGCCTGGTCGAGGTGGAGTCTGGCGACCTCGTACTCGTCCTTGTAGGCCATCAGCCGGTGGAGGGAGCGGGCGAAGGCGAGGGCGATCCGCCGCCCGGGTTCGGCCCCGGCCCGCTCCGTGGCCAGCGCCTCGACCCGGCCGACGGCCTGGGCGTAGCGCTCGGCGTAGCGGGCGTCCTGATACTCCGTCAGATCGGCGGTGCGGAGGGCGACGGCCTCCTCCAGGGAGTCGGTCGGCCCGCCGGCCGCCTCCTCGCGGGTGTCCGCGCGGCGGGCGGCGGCCACCGCCTCCGGGTCCAGCACGGCCGCCCGGCCCCAGCGGAAGGCGGTCAGATTGGCCTCCACCGAAGCGCCGTTGAGGCGGACCGCGCGCTCGATCGCCTCGGCGCTCACCGGCAGCCGGCCGCGCTGGTAGGCGGCACCGAGCAGCAGCAGGTTGGCCGGCATATGGTCGCCGAAGAGCTCCTCGGCCAGGGCCTGGGCGTCGATCGGGGTGAGGGCGTCGGCGCGGGTGGCGTCCGCGATCCGGGCCAGCGCGTCCCCCGGTCCACCGGGGACGGCGGTCCGGCCGGTGACCATGGCGGCGGTGGGCACCAGGGCGGTGTTCACCACGGCGACCGTCCGCTCCGGGTGGCAGACCGCGAGGTTGGCCTCGGCGGCGGCGCCGAGGAGATCGAAGCCGATCAGTAGGTCGACGGTGGCGCCGGAGGCGCGGACCGCGCCGGTGATCGGGTCCTTGCCGATCCGGACGTCGCTGACCACCGGGCCGCCCTTCTGGGCGAGTCCGGTCTGGTCAAGTCCGGCCGCGTGCAGTCCGTCCAGGTGGGCGGCGGTCTGCAGGATCTGGGAGACCGTCACCACGCCGGTGCCGCCGATGCCGGGCATCCGCACCAGCACCTCGCGGCCGGCGGCGCCGCCCGCGGCCCCGTACTCGGGCTCGCGGAGCTCGACCGGCGGTTCGGGGAAGCCGTCGGCCCGGGCGGTGGCGGAGCCGGGCTTCGCCGCCGCCCCCGCCGCCCGGCCCGGCTCGACCAGCAGGAAGGACGGGCAGTCGCCCTTCAGGCAGCTCAGGTCCGAGTTGCAGGACGGCTGGTGGATGCGGGTCTTGCGGCCGAACTCGGTCTCCACCGGCTGCACGGAGAGGCAGGAGGACTGGTCGCCGCAGTCCCCGCAGCCCTCGCAGACCCGCTCGTTGACCACCACCTTCGCCCGGGGCGCGGGCAGCCGGCCGCGCTTGCGCAGCCGCCGCTCCTCGGCCGCGCAGCGGTCGTCGTGGATCAGCACGGTGACGCCCTCGACCTGGGCCAACTCGCGCTCGGCGGCGTTGAGTCCGTCCCGGTGGCGGACCGAGGCGCGGGGGTCCAGGCGGATGCCGCGGTACTTCTCCGGCTCCGGCGTGGTGACCACCACCCGGCGCACCCCCTCCAGGGCCAGCAGCCGGGTGAGGGCGGGGACGTCCAGCCGGCCCTCGATCGTCTGGCCGCCGGTCATCGCCACCGCGTCGTTGTACAGCAGCTTGAAGGTCATGGTCACCCCGGCGGCGACGGCCGCGCGGACGGCCAGCGAGCCGGAGTGGTGGAAGGTGCCGTCGCCCAGGTTCTGCACGAAACGGCGGTCGTCGGTGAAGGGGGCCAGACCGAACCACTGGGCGCCCTCGCCGCCCATCTGGGTGAGGCCGATCTGGTTCCCGCGGTTGCCGGTGGTGTCCATGGTGACCATGGCGTGGCAGCCGATCCCGACGCCGACCAGGGTGTCCGGATCGGTGCGGGTGGAGGTGTTGTGCGGGCAGCCGGAGCAGAAGTACGGGGTGCGGGCGGCGACCACCGGCAGCAGCCGCGGGCCGCCGCCGGACCGGCGCGGGCGCTCCAGCACCGCCGCCGCCCGGGCCGGCAGCCGGTCGGCGCCGAGGAGTCCGGCCAGGGCCCTGGCCACGTCCTCGCCCCCGAGGGTGCCGCGGACCGGCAGCAGCGGGCGGCCCTCGGCGTCCCGGCGGCCGAGGACGGTGGGTGCCCCGGCGCGGCCGTACAGGGCCTCCTTGACGGACGACTCCAGGAAGGCCGTCTTGTCCTCGACCACCAGCAGCCGGTCCACGCCCTCCGTCAACTCGGCCAGGTGGTCCGGGTCCAGGGGGTGGGGCAGGCCGAGGGAGATCAGCCGGAGGCCGAGGCCCTCGATCTCGGCCTCGCCGACGCCCAGGTCCTGGAGGGCGCGGAGGACCACCGCGAAGGAGGTGCCGGAGGCGATCACACCGAGGGTGGGGCGGCGGGCCGAGGCGGTGATCCGGTTCAGGCCGTGCTCTCGGGCGTAGCCGCGGGCGATCGCCGTCCGGCGGACCAGAAGGTCCTCCTCGGCGTCCAGCGCCGAGGCGCCGACCAGCAGATGGGACCGCCCGGCGGCGGAGCGGTCCGGTTCGGGGACGCCGCGGGCGAGGCCGGCCAGGTCGACGGTGGCGGAGGCGTCCGCCACGTCGGCGACGATCTTCATCCCGGTCCACAGGCCGGAGGCCCGGGAGAGGGCGACCGCGTGCAGCCCGTACTCGATCACCTCGCGGACCGAACCGGGGGCGAAGAGCGGGAGGTTGAGGCTGCGGCACAGCTGCTCGCAGGAGCTGGGCAGGGTGGAGGACTTGCACTCCGGGTCGTCGCCGATCCAGGCCACCGCGCCGCCGAGGGGGGCGGTGCCGGCCGTGTTGGCGTGCCGGATGGCGTCGGCGGCCCGGTCCAGGCCCGGGTTCTTGCCGTACCAGTAGCCGGTGACGCCCTCGTGGCGGCGGCCGGGGAGACGGGGGAGGAGCTGGGTGCCGCCGACCGCCGTCGCGGCCAGCTCCTCGTTCAGGCCGGCCTGGAAGACCACCCCGTCCTCGTCCAGGAAGCGCGCCGCCCGGGCCATCTCCCGGTCCACCCCGGCCAGCGGGGAGCCCTGGTAGCCGGTGACGAAGCCGCGGGTGTCCAGGCCGCGCGCCCGGTCCAGCCGCCGCTGCTCCAGGGTGAGCCGGACCAGCGCCTGCACCCCGGTGAGGACGGCGCGGCCGGCCGAGGCGGTGTAGCGGTCGTCGAGCGAAGGGGAGCCGGTGTGGGCGGGCATCAGTTCCTCCACGGGCGTGGACGGTCGTGGGGCGGGGTCGGCCGGGGGGCGTGGTCGTTCGCGGGCCGGGCGCGGGATCCCGATGATCCTCAGCACACCAATCGGCGGGGACGCACGCAAGGAGTCCGCCGCCGGTCAACGGAAAGACGCAAAGAACCGATGGACAGCGGCCGCATCGCTCGCTTTGATTGCGTGAGGTCGCATGGTCTGCGGAGGGGGAGCCGGTGGCGGCGGACGAGCTGGACGCGACGGACCGCCGACTGCTGCGCCTGCTCAAGGCGGACGGCCGGCGCACCTACTCCGAGATGGCCCCTGAGGTCGGCCTCTCGGTGGCCGCGGTGAAGCGGCGGGTGGACCGGCTGCGGGCGAACGGCGTGATCACCGGCTTCACCGTGGAGGTGGACCACGCCAAGCTCGGCTGGGGCGTGGAGGCCTTCACCGAGGTCCGCTGCGCGGGCAGCACCAGCATCCGGGACATCCACCGGATCACCGGCCAACTCCCGGAGGTGCAGGCGGTGTTCACCATCGCCGGGGACCTGGACGCTCTCGTCCACATGCGGGTCAGGGACCTCGACCACCTCCAGCGGGTGGTCGACCGGCTGCGCGGCTCCGGGATGGTGATCGGCACCCGGACCCTGATGGTGCTGGGCTCCTGGAACCGCGGAGACCTCCCGGTCGGCGAGGGCTGAGGCCGAGGGCCCCGCGGCGGCCGTTCGGCTGCCTCCCGGTTGTCAGTGGCCGCTGTTACGGTGCTTGACGTCTGCTCGGGGAGTGCCGCAGGGGGCGGTGGGGGAGCCGGCGTGCCGGAGGGGGAGTCCATGGCGCCCGCCGGTCCCGGCGGCTTCGTCGCCCGCGATCTCACGCATGAGGGTCTTGCCGGTGGCGCCCTTGGGCAGGGCGTCGGCGAGCCGGAGCTCGCGCGGGTACTTGCAGGCGGCGATCCGGGCGCGGACCTGCGGCGCTGCACGGCTCAGGACAGCGGGACGCCCGCGATGGCGATCCGCTCCATCACCCGGCGGGCCGGGTAGTAGTCGCTGATCGCGTAGTGCTGGACGGCGATGTTGTCCCAGATCGCCACCGAGTCGGCCCGCCAGCGGAACCGCACCTGGTACTCGGGGATGCGGGCCTGCAGCACCAGCTCGTCCAGCAGCTCGCGGCTCTCCTCCGCGGAGAGGCCGACGATCCGGGTGGTGAACGGCTCGTTGACGTAGAGAAGGCGGCGGCCGGTGACCGGGTGGCGGACCACCACCGGGTGCTGGACGGCGGGCAGCCGTTCGCGCAGCTTCGCGATCTGCTCCTCCGTCATCATCGAACCCCAGCTGGGCACCCAGTCGTGCTCGGCGCGGAGCCCCTCGATCCGCTGCTTCAGTTCGTCCGGCAGGTTGTCGTAGGCGGCGCCCATGTCGGCCCACATGGTGTCGCCGCCGGCCGGCGGGACCTCCACGGCGCGCAGCACCGAGCCCAGTGCCGGGTTGGCCATGAAGGAGTGGTCGCTGTGCCAGATGTTCTCATTGCCGACCGCCGTCGCGTCCTTGGCGAGGCGCGAGACGCCGACTCCCTGGCCCTTGGGGAAGAAGGGGTTCTCCTCCGGTTCGCCCCACAGGGCGGCCAGTGCCCGCTGGTGCTCGGGGGCGAAGGAGTGCTGGTCGCGGAAGAAGACCACCTTCCACTCCAGCAGTGCCGCGCGGATCTCGTCGGCGAGCTCGGCGCCGATCGGTTGGGAGAGGTCGACGCCGCCGAGTTCGGCGCCGAGGTGCGGGGTCATCGGGTGGACGGTGAGCAGCTGGTACTCGACGGGCTCGCGGCCGGGGGCGTTGCGCTCCAGGGTGCGCCGTCCGTAGCGCATCAGCGGCTTGTCGAGCACGGGGGCCGGTGTCGCCGGTGCCGGAACGGTGGTCATGGCGTCCTCCGCGGTGAGGGGCGGCTTTGTTTCGTTACTGGAAGTATCGATATCAGCCCGGGCTGCCGCAAGGGCGGGGCAAGGGGAGATTCGGCGTCAGTCCGCCGCGGCTGCCGTGCCGCCCGCGCCGAACGCGTGGGTCAGGAGTTCCAGCAGCTCGTCCACGAAGCGCTGGTTCAGCGGCAGCCGCTCGCCTACCAGGCGGAACACCATCGGGGCGGCCACCATGGTGGCCGCCGTCGCCACGTCCACGTCCTCCCGGACGTCGCCGCGGCGGATCCCGCGCTCCAGGATCAGCCGGGTCTGCTCGGTGACCCGCTGGGCGTAGCCGGCATAGGCCGAGCGCTCGGGGCCGCCGCGACCGGCAGTGCCGATCAGCTCGGCGAGGAGGCGGTCGGTCCCCGCCGCGCGGTAGACCCGCAGCCGGGACTCCAGCAGCGCCCTCAGCTCGGACCGGAAGTCGCCGGCGTCCGGGATGTCCAGCGGGCCGACCCGGGTCTCCGCCGCGGCCACGATCAGGTCCTGCTTGGTGGGCCAGCGGCGGTAGATGGTGGGCTTGCTGACGCCCGCGCGGGCCGCGACGGCGTCCATCGTCACGGCGTCCATGCCCTGCTCGGTGACCAGTTCGAGGACGGCGGCCAGCACCACCCGGTCGACCCGCTGCTCCCGAGGGCGGCCGGGGCCGCGCCGTACCGTCTGCTGATCCGCGCTCGCGGTACCTGGCGTGCCCGCGGTACCTGGCGTGCCCGCGGTACCTGGCGTGCCCGCCGTACCTGCCGTGCCCGTCGTGCCCGCGGTGCTCGCCGTCCTCGCCACGCGACGAGCCTATACGCCCGGAGGGCCCGGCCGACCTGGCTCGACGCCCGGACTCCGACGCCGACGCCGGGGGCGGGGCCGGGGGCGGGGCCGGGTCGGGGCCGGGGGCGTATCGTCGGCGCGATGACGCAGCTCCGGTCCCGGCCGATGGCCACCCCCCGGCTCGACCTGCTGCCGCTGGCGGTCGGGCACGCCCCGGAGATGGCGGAGGTCCTCTCCGACCAGGCGCTCCACCAGTTCACCGGCGGCCGGCCGGACACCCCCGAGGAGTTGCTGGCCCGCTACCGGCGGCTGACCGCCGGATCTCCGGACCCGGACGTCGTCTGGTGGAACTGGGTCGTCCGGGTCCGCGCGGAGGGCCGGCTGGCCGGCACGGTCCAGGCCACCGTCAGCGGGGCGAGCGGGCGCGGCCCGCGCACCGCCGAGCTGGCCTGGGTGATCGGCACGGCCTGGCAGGGCCGGGGCTACGCCACCGAGGCCGCCCGCGCGCTGGCCGGCCGGCTCGCCGACGAGGGCGTCGCCGAGCTGGTCGCGCACATCGACCCCGAGCACGCGGCCTCCGCCGCCGTGGCCGCCGCGGTCGGTCTCCGGCCGACGGACCGCTTCCACGACGGAGAACGCCGCTGGCAGACGGCCGTCGGCGGCTGACCGGCCGGACCCCCGTCGGCGACGGCAAGCGGAACCGGCGTACGGCGGATCCGCTTTCGGGTGCCGCGTGGAGATTTGGGCCCGGCGGGTGAAGGGAATCCGAGCGCGGCGACCGGGCCGGTGACGCCCCGTCGGCATCGGGGCGAACGGCGGGCCGGCCGGGGCGGCGCCGGTCGCGCGGAGTGACCCGCGCAGTTCCCGGCCGCCCGACAACGCTGCCGGACGGGCAACGCCCACCACGGCCGCCACAGGGGGCCCGGCACTGTCGCCGGAGGGGCGGGCGGCAGCGGCGGAGCGTGCTCGCCATCGGTCAAAGATTCCCCCAGTGGGCGGGCGTTCCACGGTGTAGGCGGCATCCGCGGTTGGTGCTTAGGTGTCTGGCGACGGACCCAATCCGGGCCTGCCGATTCGTCCCCGGGACGCGAGGAGGAGCTCGATGTCGGTCTACACCCCCCAGCAGCAGTACGGTCAGCAGCAGTCGTTCGGCCAGCAGCCGTTCGGGCCGCAGCAGTTCGGCCAGCAGCCGCAGCAGCAGCCCTTCGGCCAGCAGCAGTACGGCCAGCAGCCGCAGTCGCAGCATCTGATCCACCAGCAGGGGGTCGGGCAGCAGCCGTTCGGCCAGCAGTTCGGGCAGCAGCAGCCGTTCGGCCAGCAGCAGCCGTACGGGCACCAGCCGTTCGGGCCGCAGTCCTTCGGGCAGCAGCCTTACGGGCAGCAGCAGATGCAGCCGTTCGGCATGCAGCAGCAGCCGTACAGCGCGCACCAGGCGAGCCAGGCACAGCAGATCGTGCAGCAGATCCAGCAGCAGATCAGCCACCAGATCCAGCACCAGCTCGGCCAGCTGCTGCCGCAGGTGGTCACCGACGTGTCGCTGCGCACCGCCGAAGCGGCGCTGTCGGCGGTGACCGAGCAGCTGCGGATGGACCCGCAGGCACTGATGGCGATTCAGCAGCAGGGCCAGCTCCCGCAGTACGCGTGGGGCAACGTACTGGTGGAGTCCGCTCGGCGGACCGCGCCGGTGCTGCACGCGACGCTGGTCTCCGTCGGCCGGCACGCCCAGCAGATCGCCCAGTACGTCGCGCAGTCCCACCTGGCCGGCCAGATCGGTCAGAGCGGCCAGCTCGGCCAGATCGGCCAGCCTGGCCAGAGCGGCCCGTTCGGGCAGCAGCAGGGGCAGCCGTTCGGCCAGCAGATCGGGATCGGTGTCTGACCGGCGCCGGGAACCGCAGGAGATGAGCGAGGGCCGGTCGGCGCCACCACGTCGGCCGGCCCGTCGGTGATCCGTGACGACTGCGAGAGCGGGTGGCAGCGATGAGTGAGACCGGTGGGACGGTCCCGCCTGGTGAGCGCGGCGGCAAGGTCCCTCCCAGGACGAGCAGGAAGGCGGCGGCCGGGCGCGAGGCCGCGGAGCAGGCGTCGACCGGCGCGCCGGGCCCGGAGCCCGGCCAGAGCGGGCAGAGTGGCCAGCCCGGCCAGAGCGGGCAGAGCGGCGCGGGTGGCCAGAGTGGCCGGCCCGGCCAGAGCGGCGCGGCCGCGCAGCGGGCCCCCGGCGGGCAGCGGGGGCAGGAGGGAGCGGAGTGGGGCCGGTACCTGGTGCTGCCCAGTCCGTTCCCGCCGTCCCCGCCGGGCCGGCCGGCGGTGCCCCTGGTGGACGCCGCCGCACTTCTGAAGGCGCTGGACGAGGACAGCCAGGTGCGGGTGGTCCGGCAGATCGACGCCGGCCAGGGCCGAGGGGCCGCCACGGCGGGCGGCCTGACGCCCTCTGGACTCCAGCCGCATGGACTCCAGCCGCCCGGACTGCAGCCGCGGGCCTGCCCGCCGGTGATCGTGGTCGAGATGCCGGCCGACCGGGCCCGGGCTCTGGCCGGCGACCCGCAGCTGCTGGTCGAACCGGACCAGCCGCTGGTCTACACCGCGGCGAGCCCGATCACGGCCGCGCTACCGGTGGCCGACCCGGCGCTGGCCCCGGTGCTGGACGAGCCCGTCCCGATGAGGGTCCGGGTGCGCGGCACCGAGGGCGCCCCGGTCGGCGGCGCCCACGTCTGGGCGGTCGGCCGGACCGGGCCCGCCCACGCGGTCACCGACTCCGGCGGCCGGGCCGTCCTCCAGCTCTACGGCGACACCCCGGAGACGGTGCTGGCCCTGGCCGTCCGCCCGATCGCCGACTACTGGTCCGCGCTGGTGCGGCGGCCGCAGCCGGCGCAGGGCGGCGAGGAGGAGGCGATGGTCGAACTGCGGCCGCTGGCCGAGACCTTCACCGGCTTCCCGGACCGCTCGATCCTCGGCTGGGGCCAGCAGGCGCTGAGGCTCCACGAGTTGCCGCCGACCCTCCGCGGCCACGGGGTGCGGATCGCCCTGCTGGACTCCGGGATCAACCCGGCCCACCCGGACCTCAAGAACGCCGTGCACGGCGGCCGGGACTTCGTCGCCGACTCCGACCGGATCCCGGACGTCGACCCGACCGGGCGGGCGACCTGGTGTGCGGGGGTGATCGCGGCGGCGGACAACAGGGCCGGGATCGCCGGCATCGCCGCCGAGGCGGAGCTCTACTCCTGCGGGCTCTTCCCGCACGGGCGGCTCAGCCATCTGATCGAGGCACTGGACTGGTGCGTCGCGCAGGGCGTGGACATCGCGCAGATCGACCTCAGCTACCCGGAGCCGTCCGCGGCGGTCGCGCTGAAGCTGCAGGACGTCCGGCGGGCCGGGGTGCTGTGCATCGCGCCCGCGGGGGACTCCGGCACCGGGGTCGCGCTGCCGGCGGGGCTGCCGGGCGTGCTGTCGGTCGGGGCGGTCGGGGTGCCCGGGGTATACCCGCCGGGGACGCTCCACGAGGCCCATGAGGCAGCCGGCGCCATGGCCCGGCCGGGGCTGTACGCGCCGGGGTTCACGGCCTTCGGGCCCGGGGTCGACCTGGCCGCGCCGGGGGAGGGGATCCTCACCACGGCGGTCACCGGCTCGTACGCGGTCGCCGAGGGCACGGCGCTGGCGGCGGCGCATGTCACCGGGCTGGCGGCGCTGGCGCTCGCCCAGGTGCAGGCGCAGCCGCAGCCGCAGTCGCCGATCCAGCCGCCGATGGCGACGCCCACGCCGACGCAGCGGTCGGAGTGGCGGGTCGACCAGGTGGTGGCCCAGCTGCTGGGCAGCTGCGTCCCCGTCCCGGGCGACCACCTGGGCCGCACGGGCGCCGGCGTCCCGGACGCGCGATCGGCCGTGCGGGGCGGCTGACCGCAACGCCCACGGCGCCGAGCGCCCACGGCGCCGAGCGCCCACGGCGCCGAGCGCTCATGGCGCCGAGCGGCCACGGCGCCGAGCGGCCATGGCGCCGAGCGGCCATGGCGCCGAGCGGCCATGGCGCCGAGCGGCCACGGCGCTGAGCGCTGACCGGGCCGAGCGCTCTTGGCGCCGAGCGCCGACCGGGCCGAGCGCCGACCGGGCCGAGCGCCCACGGCGCCGAGCGCTCATGGCGCCGAGCGGCCACGGCGCCGAGCGGCCACGGCGCCGAGCGCCGACCGGGCTGAGCGCTCATGGCGCCGAGCGCTCATGGCGCCCAGCGCCGACCGGGCCGTCGCCGCCGGCCGCCGGCCCCAGCGCAGCGCCGAAGGCGGCGCAAGGCAGGGGTGCGGGGGGACGGGCGCGCCCGGTCGGCGGCTTCGCTCGGCCGCGCTCGGCGACGGGCTCCGGGGTGACACCCGGTGGCCGTCGCCGAGAGCGCGGCGCAGGCGTCGCGCGGCGGCCGTCTCAGGGCACCGCCACCCCCCGCAGGCTCACCGGTCCGGACAGCGGGTTCAGTTCGGTGGACTGGTCCACTCCCGGCGGGGTGAGGGTGTCCATCACCTTCGGCACGGACCCCGGCGCCACCGCGCACAGCGGCGCGGAGTCGCCCGCCGCGCAGACGCCGAAGGTGTAGGAACCCGGCGTCGGCGTGAACTGCCGTACCTGGTAGGGCGAGTTGCCGTCCTGGCCGGTCAGCGCGACGGCGAAGGACCAGCCCTGGCCGGGGGTGCCGAAGGCGGACTCCGGGAGGGCGATGGTGATGGTCCGGCTGACCGTGGAGGCGACCACCGCGGTCGGCGTGCCGACCTGGTCGCCCTTGGCGTTCACCCACACCGGGGAGGCGAAGCCCTGCACCTCCAGCCGCTGGCTCCAGGCGTCCCCGCTCGCGATGGTGTAGTTCCGCGAGGGGTCCGCGGCCGCCGTGGAGGTGTCGGCCGCCGCCGCGCCCGGGTCGTGGACGTACACGTCGAGCATCTGCGCGCCCATGGTGTTGCCGAAGGTCGGCGCCAGCGCCCGCAGGGTGGTGCGGAGGTACACCGTGCCGCCGCTGGTGATCACCTGGAAGCGGGTCAGGTCGAAGGAGCCTGCGGTGAAGTCGGACGCGGTCGGGTACCGGTAGGTGCCCGGGCCGTCGTCGTCGCCGGTGGCGTCGGCGGTGTCCAGCACCGTGGTGCCGCCGGAGACGTCCGCGACCACCGCGGTCTGCGCGTACCCGGTGGCGCCCGAGGCGGTGCTCGCGGTGGCCGTGATCACGTTGGTGCCGAATCCCGTCGCGACCCGCACCGCGTACGCCCCGCCCGCGTCCGCGGTGGTGCTCACCGTGGGCGCGGCCTTGCCGTTGTCCGTGTCCTCGGCGCCGACCACGACCTCGGCGCCGGGGGCGGTGCGGCCGCTGACCGCGATGGTCCCGTCCGAGCCGGGGCTGACCGTCGATCCGCCGCTCGGCGAGTCGATGGTGAGCGCGGCCGCGTCGGGCGCCTTGTGGGTGACGTACCGGGCGGTGGTGATGTCCGGCCGGTCGCCGGCCCGTCCGGTGCCCAACTCGCCGATCAGCCGCAGTTCCTGGGCCTGGGCCCAGGTCAGCGGGGCGGCCGAGCCGGCCGGATGGCCGTCCTGGAAGCCGATCGACGCGGTGGTCGGGTCCGAGCCGTACGGCGAGGCGGCCAGGTCCGGGTCCTCCCAGACCTGTTCTGGCACCAGGCCGACGCCGGAGGCCGAGCGCTCCATGAAGGAGAGCATCGCCCTGGCCGTGCCCGGGTCGCCGAGGTCCAGTGCGGACTGGGCGCGTTCGCCGGAGAGCACCGGCCACAGGTGGCCGGTCCCGGTGTCGGTGGTGGGCCACGGCTCGCCCGGGGTGCGGCAGGAGGTCTGGCTGTCGGTGGTCGAGCAGTCGCCGTAGCCGTCCGCGCTGCCCGCGCTCGCCGAGTCGCCGTACCGGTAGTAGCCGGTGCCGGTCGGGGTGGCGACCGAGAGATGCTGGTCGAGGACCTTCAGCGAGTCGGCGAACACCGGGTCGCCGGCCGGGAGTTCGCCCAGCCGGACGAGCTCCTGGAAGCCGCCGTCCAGGACGGTCCGCTGGTCCAGGGTGGGGCCGCCGTTGCCGAGGCCGTAGCTGGTGGCCGCGTTCGGGTCGCCGTTCTTGGACAGCCGGATGAAGTAGGGCCGGGAGCTGTCCGGCCCGTCGGTGGTCACCGTCCACTTCTTGACGTTGCGCTGGAAGTCGTCCGCGGTGGCCTGGTAGAGCTGAGCGTCGGCCTGGTCGCCGTGCCGTTCGGCGATCGCCGAGGCGGCGGTCAGGCCGGCGATCTCGGCCGCGATGGTGGACGGCGAGTAGCCGGACTGCTCCTCCCAGCGCTCCACCCCGTACGAGGGGCCGTGCGAGACGAGGAAGTCCGCGGCCGACTTGAGGTGCTGGGACCACAGGGCGGAGTCGCCGCCCAGGCCGGAGAGGTAGGCCATCAGGATCGGGTAGGCCGTCTCGTCCAGCTGGTCGCCGCCGGTGTCCGGGGCGCTCTTCCCGTTCACCAGGGAGTTGCGCGGCAGTTCGCCGCTGGGCAGCTGCTGGCGTTCGAGGAGGAAGCGGGTCGCGGCCCGCGCGGTGGCCGTGTCGCCGTCCGCCATCAGGCCGGTGAACGCCTCGTACAGGTCACGGGAGAAGACCTCGCGGTAGGAGCCGAAGTAGACCGGCTTGCCGCCGGAGACCGCCCCGGCGTCCACGGCCTGGCCCCACGGGGAGGCCAGCGAGGCGACGACGGCGCCCGGATAGGTCTTGTCCTCGCTGGCCTTCAGCACGTTGGCGTCGAGGAGGTAGGTGCGCCGGTCGGTGGCCGAGAGCCCGGTGCCGGGCTGCTTCAGCCGGGCGTCGTAGCCGAGCCAGCCGGCGGTGTAGCGGCCGAGGGCGGCCGGGAACGGCGTGGCGAGCGAGGCCGAGGCGGTGCTCAGGGCCTGCGCGCCGCTCCGGCCGAAGCCGAGGGCGAGGGTGAACGAGCCGCCGGCGGCGCCGAGGTGACGGGGGGTCACCTCCTCGGTGGCGGTGATGTGGCCGTCCGCCGCCGAGGTGGTGCCGGGCAGCCGGTGGGTGGCGTCCAGCGCGGTGAGGCCGTCGGAGCCGGTTCCGGCGTAGCCGACCGAGGCCGCGCCGGCCGAATCGGCGTCCAGGGCCATCGCGGTGGGCACCGCGTAGTCCCGGTTGGCCGCCGTGCTGGCGGTGTTGGCGGAGTACACCACCGGGGTCCCGGTCGCCGGGTCGACGGCGCCGGTGTTGCCGCCGCCGTTGGCGCTGCCGCCGCCCCCGTTGCCGTTGGCGTGGGAGTCCAGGCGGGCGTAGACGTGCAGCCGGGAGAGGTCGGCCCGGTGGGCCGAGCCGGGGAGGGGGCCGAGGGCGGTGCGCATCAGCACGGTGTCCCGGGCGGGGTCGGTGAGGTAGGTGGTGGTGAGCCGGAAGCCGTGCGCGGCGTCGGTCGAGGTCACCGTGCAGACCATGCCGGTGGCGTCGGCCCGGGCGGTGTACGTCATGTCGCGGCTCTGCAGGTCGGTGAAGCCGGACCCGTCCGTGACGACGTACTGCAGGGTCTGCACGTCGGTGTTGTCGATGGTCGGCTCGTAGACGTCGGAGAGCACTCCGTCCGCGACCGTGTACCAGACCTTGGAGGCGGTGTTCCTGGCGGTGCCCAGGCAGTCCTTCCGGGCCAGGTCGAACCGGGAGGCGACGCCGGGACCGCCGGTGGCGGCGCCGCCCGCGCCCGGGTCGGGGGCGGCGGCCGCGTGCGCCGGGGCCCCGCCGAGGGTGAGGAGGGCGCAGGCCGAGAGGGCGGCGGCCGCAGCCGTCCACGGTGCTCGCCGCAGGCGGCCCAGCATGGTCAGAGGACTCAAAACGGCTCCTGAATGGACATCGGCCCCCGCAGAGCGGGGAGCCTCATCGCGCAAGCCAGATGACGGCCAGTCAATCTAGTGACGGCGTCCACTCAGGACCAGGGTCTGTACGGACCTTTCGTGAAGACCGCCGCCGCGGCTTCGAGAAGTGAACGCGGCGGTGTTCCGCCCCGCGGACACCGCTGTCCCCGCCCGCCGCCGGTCTGGCAGGCTGCCCGGATCCGGTGACTCCGGGGCCGCCGAGGAAGGGAAGCGCAGCGACATGGGTCGGTACATCGACATCGGCAAGGACGGCGGCGAGACCTTCGCGGCCTACCTGGCCGAACCCGCGCAGGGCTCAGGGCCCGGACTGGCCCTCCTCCAGGAGATCTTCGGCGTCGACGACCAGTCACCCGCACCGTCCCGCTCTCCCGCACGATCGGCACCGACCGGATCGTGGACGAGATGCTCTTCTGCTTCACCCACGACCGGGAGATCGACTGGATGCTCCCGGGGGTCCCGCCCACCGGCCGCTACGTGGAGGTCCCGCTGGTCGCCGTGGTCACCATGCGCGGCGACAAGCTGTACAACGAGCACATCTACTGGGACCAGGCCTCGGTCCTCGTCCAGATCGGCCTCCTCGACCCGGCCGGACTCCCGGTCAGCGGCGCCGAGCAGAGCCGCAAGCTGCTGGACAAGACCCTCCCGTCCAACGAGCTGATGGCCAACTGGCCCACCAGCGAAGGCAAGCCGATCGCCTGACCGGGGGCCCTCCGCCGGTCCGCCGGGCCGCGCGGGGGCCCGGCCGCCGCCGGCACGTCGCCGCCGTTCGTCCAGGAACCGCCGGTGGCGGAGTCCTGAGCGAACGGCGGCGGCAGGCCGGCTCAGAGCGCCGGCGTCCAGTTGACCGCCGGGGCCTCGTAGCGGGCCTCCGGGACGGCGTGCAGTACGGCGGCCATCGCGCGCAGCGCCGGGTAGGCGGCGGCGAGGGCGTCGGTCTCTGCGGGGGCGGGGGAGAGGCCGCTCGCGGCGAGCAGGGCCTCGGCGGTGGCGCGGTCGGCGGTCTGACCGGTGGCGTCGGCGTCGAGCATGACGGGCTCCAATCGGTGGGCGGGGACGGTCAGTTGACGGCGGCGACGGGCTCCGCCAGGGCCAGCGGCGGGACCGACAGATGGTGCGCGGTCCGGCGCTGGTAGGCGTCGCCGACGCGCAGCGCCAGCGCCTCCGCGAACGGCCGGGTGGAGATCTGCATCGACAGTGGCAGTCCGTCTGCGGCCGGGCCGATCGGCACCGCCAGGGTCGGATTGCCGACCGAGTTCCAGTACGGGGTGTGGAGTCCGCCGAAGGAGAGCAGCGGCACGCGGTCGGCGAACTCGTCCAGCCTGGGGGCGGGCAGCGTGCTGGTCGGCGTGACGATCGCGTCCACCCCCTCCAGCAGTCCGGCCACCATCCGCTGTCCGACCCGCCGGACCCGCTGCGCCTGCACGTAGTCGGCGCCGGTGAAGGCGAAGCCGGAGCCGACCGTCATCCGGGTGCCGGCCCCGTAGTCCGCCCAGCGCCTCGACAGGTCGCCCTGGTGGTAGGCGAGCGCCTCACTGAGCATCACCACCATGTCGGCGGCGGTGAGTTCGGCGTACAGCGGCAGCGAGAGCGGGACGATCCGCGCCCCGGCGGCGGCCAGTTCGCCGAGGGCCGCGTCGAAGCGGGCGCGGAACGCGGGGTCGACGTGCCCGTCGGAGGCCGCCACCAGGTCGTCCACGCCGATGGTGAGGCCGGAGAGGTCGCCGGCACCGTCCGCCAGCGCACCGCTGTAGTCGTCCACCTGGACGTCCGCGCTGTAGTGGTCGCTCGCGTCCGGACCGGCGATCAACCCGAGCAGCAGGGCGCAGTCCGCCGCGCTGCGGGCCATCGGGCCGATGTTGTCCAGGGTGTAACCCAGCGGTACGCAACCGGACTTGGGCACCCGGCCGAAGGTGGGCTTCAGCCCGGTGATCCCGCAGTACGCGGACGGGATGCGGATGCTGCCCGCGGTGTCGGTGCCGAGTCCGGCCAGGAACATCCCGGCCGCCACCCCGCTGCCGGTGCCCGAACTCGATCCGCCCGCCCAGCGCTCCAGGTCCCAGGGGTTGGCCGGGATCGGGAAGGGCTTCTCCGGATCGGGCGAGCCGATGGCGAACTCCATGGTGGAGGCCTTGCCGACGACGATCGCGCCGGCCGCCCTGAGCCGGGAGACGACGACCGCGTCCCCGGTCTCCTCCCCCCAGGCCGGGTCGAGGACCAGGCTCTGCGCGGTGGTCGGGCCGTCCGTGCTGGCGATGATGTCCTTGACGCCGAAGGGGATGCCCTGCAGAGGGCCGCGGTCGGTGCCGGCCGCGAAGTCGGCGTCCGCCCGGGCGGCGGCGGCCAGCGACTCCTCGCGGTAGCGCGAGATGAAGCTGCCCACCCGCGGGTCCAGCCGGTCGGCGGTGCGCACCGCGTGCTCGACCAGTGCGGTGCTGGTGACGGTGCCGGCGCGGAGTGCCGCGGCGGCCGCCGTGACGGTCGACGGCAGGCCGTCGGCGGGGGTGTCGGTCATGGGTTCCTCCGGGTGGGCAAGGGGGCGGACTGGGCGAACTCGGCGAACTCCTGGGAGAGGAAGAGGAAGCGGTCGGAGCGGATCACCACGAAGGCGAGGTCCCAGGGCCGTCCCTCCGGATCGCGGATGATCTGTTCGAGCAGCATCACGGGGCTGCCGGGTTCGAGCCCCAGCAGCGGCGCGTTGGTCGAATCGGCCAGCCCGGAGCCGATCAGGAACTCGGACTGTCCCACCGTCAGCCCGGCGTCCCCGAGCAGCCGGTACCAGTCGGTGCGGAAGGGGACGCCGAGCAGCCGCTCGCCCTCGGGGGCCAGGGCGTAGTTGGTGGCGACGAAGACCGGCCGGCCGTCCCGGAGCGAGAGGTACTCGTAGCGGATGCACGGGCTGCCGACCGGCACGCCCAGCCGCTCGGCCACCGCGTCCGGGGCGGGCAGCGCGGAGCGGTCGAGCACCCGCACCCGCACCTCGTGCGCCCGCGCCTGCCGGGGGTCGGGCGCGGCGACGCCGTGCGCCTCGGCCAGCCGGGTGGTGACGGAGTGGCAGACCGCGTGGGTGCCGACCCCGCGCAGCCGCTCGACCAGGCCCTCGTCGCGGAGCAGGGCCAGCGCCTCGCGGACGGCGGTCCGGCTGGCGCTGTGCCGGCGCATCAGCTCCGGCTCGGAGGGGAGTCGGCCGTCGGGGTGGCCGCCGTGGAGGATGTGCGAGCGCAGCAGGTCGCGCAGCCGCCGGGCGTCGGCGGAGGCGGGTCTGCCGGACGAGGGGGAGGGGGAGGGGGAAGCGGTGCCGCTCATGCCCTCCGACGCTGCGGGCGGGCGGTTTCGCAGGCGTGGCGGGAGCGTGTGCGGGAGGTTACCGGGGTGGCGGAAGCGGGTCCGGCGTGCGGGGGGAGCGGCCGGCGGCCGCGGCGCGGTGCTCATCCGGCGGGCTCCTCGGCGGGCAGCCGCTCGGCGGTCCGTGCCGTCGGCCAGGGCAGGACGACCGTCGGCGGCGGTCCCCCGCCCACCGGCCGCCAGGGGCTGGGCTTGCAGGCGTCGTGGCAGGTGGCATCGGTGGAGCAGCAGAGCGAGCAGATCGCCCCCTCGTGCACCGGGCAGGCGGCCATGTCGGGAACGTCGAAGGTCTCCTCGCAGACCGCGCACCGGAGTTCGGCCTCTCCGGCCGGCAGGGTGCTGGTCCGCGCCAGGTACCAGCGGCCGCGGGTGGCCAGCGCCAGCAGTGGCGGCAGCACCAGGGCCAGGATCAGCGCGACGAAGGCGGAGAGCGCGGCGGCGGTGTGCCCGAAGGCACCGTAGTAGGCGGCCATCGCGACGCTCCCGGACAGCACCATCGAGCCGAAGCCGACCGGGTTGACGTGGTAGAGGTGCGCCCGCTTGAACTCGATCCCTGGCGGGCTCAGCCGCAGCCAGCGCTTGTTGACCACCAGGTCGGAGGTCATCGCGCCGATCCAGGCGATGCCGATGTTGGCGTACCAGGCCAGCACTGTGGTGATGTGGGCGAAGATGCCGCTCTCCATCAGCACCAGGGAGAGGCCGACCTGGAGGAAGACCCAGGCCGCCCGCCCGGGGTGGCGGTGCAGCAGCCGGGAGAAGAAGTTGGACCAGGAGAGCGAGCCGGAGTAGGTGTTCATGATGTTGATCTTGATCTGCGAGACCAGCACCAGGACCCCGGAGAGGATCAGGGCCAGCGTGTGACTGCCCGTCACCCGCTGGTAGACCGAGGTGAAGAGGTCCACCGGCACCATCGCGCCGGTCGCGCCGATCCGCGGCTGCGCGTAGCCCACCAGCAGGGTGGAGGCGAAGAAGACCACGATGAAGAAGAGCGAGAGCCCCGGTCCGCCGAAGACCACGGCCAGCCGCCAGATCCTGCGGGAGCGGCGGGTCGGCTCGGGGTCCGGCATGAACCGCAGGTAGTCGCCCTGCTCGCCGATCTGCGCGGCGGTGGAGAGCTGGGCGGCGGCGATGGCGAAGACCGCCACCGTGGAGAGGCCGATCGCGCCGGTGGCCGGGCCGTGCAGTGCGGTCATCGCGTGCCAGGCGTGCGGGGCGCTGACCGCGGAGACCACTGCCAGCACGATCAGTGCCGCCCACAGCGGCCAGGTCCAGGCCTGGAAGCGGGTGCTGAAGGACATCCCGTAGAGGGTCAGCGGCACCATCGCCACCGACACCACGGCGTAGGAGAGGCGGACGTCGAGCGCGCCGCCGGTCAGCGCGGTGACCGCCTGCGCCATGATGGCGCCCTCGTAGGCGAGGAAGATCAGCGTGTAGCTCGCGTACACCAGCGAGGTCACCGTCGAACCCAGATAGCCGAAGCCGGAGCCGCGGGTCAGCAGGTCGATGTCGATGTGCTCGCGGGCGATGTGGAAGGCGATCACCACCGTGAGCGGTACGCAGATCAGTGTCGCCACGGCGAAGCCGCCGAGCGCGTTCCCGAATCCGTACTCTCCGACGAAGGCGGCGTCCAATGCGTACCCGGCCATCGCGGAGAGGCCCACCAGGCAGCTCAGGAAGATCATGCCGGGGGACCAGCTCCGTTGGGCTCTGGGTGCGTAGCGCAGTGAGCAGTCCTCCATCGCCGGGTTGTCGGCAAGTCCCATCCGCCCCACCCCCTCCTCTCGTCTCGCCTCAGGTCTCGTCGAACCGGGCGAGACGTTAGAAATCGGCGATTGCCGCCCGGTCACCCGGGTCTTTCCGCCGGGTTACGCGGGGCGGGGGGCCGGTGGCGCGGGGCTGACCTGTGAATTCGCCGGAGGGCGCGGAGGCTGCGCGGGCTCGCGCGGAATTGCGCGGGCGGAAGGCGCGCGAGGGCCGAAGGCAGGATGAGTGGGAATCGGATCGAGAATCCCGAAAGCCCGAATCCAGGGCTTTCCTCCTGGAAATCCACAGGTGCCGGGCAATACGGTGGCGATGTCCGATGTGCCTGGCAGCGGACACGTCGGAGGGAGTGGGTTCCGGGTGGATCGAACGACCGGGGGAGCCGGCCTCGGGGGCGGCGAGGAGGACGGCGAGGACGAGGCGCGCGGCCGGGTCGCGTTCCGGCCCACTCGGCCGGCGACCCGTCGGTGGCTGACGCTGGGCTCACCGCTCGGCGTGCCGGCCTGGCTGGTCACCTGGCCCGCACCGACACCGGCGGCCCGGACGGCGGCTGACGTCCGCGCCGGGGCCCGTCAGGCGCCCACGTACTCCGCGAGGTGCTCGCCCGTCAGCGTCGAGCGGGCGGCGACCAGTTGGGACGGGGTGCCCTCGAAGACGACCAGGCCGCCGTCGTGGCCGGCGCCCGGGCCCAGGTCGATGATCCAGTCGGCGTGCGCCATCACCGCCTGGTGGTGCTCGACGACGATCACCGACTTGCCGGCGTCCACCAGGCGGTCGAGGAGGGCCAGCAGCTGTTCGACGTCGGCCAGGTGGAGGCCGGAGGTCGGCTCGTCCAGCACGTAGACGCCGCCCTTCTCGCCCATGTGGGTGGCCAGCTTGAGCCGCTGCCGCTCGCCGCCGGAGAGGGTGGTGAGGGGCTGGCCGATGGTCAGGTAGCCCAGCCCGACGTCGGAGAGCCGCTCCAGGATCCGGTGGGCGGCGGGGGTGGCCGCCTCGCCCGCGGCGAAGAACCCCGCCGCCTCGGTCACCGACATGTCCAGCACCTCGCTGATGTCCCGGCCGCCCAGGCGGTATTCGAGGACGCCGGCGTCGAACCGCTTGCCGCCGCAGACCTCGCAGGGGGTGGCCACGCCGGCCATCATGGCCAGGTCCGTGTAGACCACGCCGACCCCGTCGCAGTTCGGGCAGGCCCCCTCGGAGTTGGCGCTGAACAGGGCCGGCTTCACGCCGTTCGCCTTGGCGAAGGCCCTGCGGATCGGATCGAGGAGACCGGTGTAGGTGGCCGGGTTGCTGCGCCGGGAGCCGCGGATGGCGCTCTGGTCGACCGATACCACCCCGGCCTCGGCCGCCACCGGGCCCTTGAGGAGGGAGCCCTGCACGAGGGAGCTCTTGCCGGAGCCCGCCACGCCGGTCACCACGGTCAGCACCCCGAGGGGGATGTCCACGTCCACGTTCCGCAGGTTGTGGGTGTCGGCGCCGCGGATCTCCAGGACGCCGGACGGTGGGCGGGTCTCGGCCTTGAGGGCGGCCCGGTCGTCCAGATGCCGGCCGGTGACCGTGCCGCTGGCCCGCAGGCCCTCGACGGTGCCCTCGAAGCAGACCGTGCCGCCCTCGGAGCCTGCGCCCGGGCCCAGGTCGACGACGTGGTCGGCGATCGCGATCGCCTCCGGCTTGTGCTCCACCACCAGCACGGTGTTGCCCTTGTCCCGCAGCCGCAGCAGCAGGTCGTTCATCCGCCGGATGTCGTGCGGGTGGAGGCCCACCGTCGGCTCGTCGAAGACGTAGGTGACGTCGGTGAGCGAGGAGCCGAGCTGGCGGATCATCTTCACCCGCTGCGCCTCGCCGCCCGAGAGGGTGCCCGAGGGCCGGTCGAGCGACAGGTAGCCGAGGCCGATCTCGACGAAGGAGTCCAGGCTGTGCCGGAGGGAGTCCAGCAGCGGGGCCACCGAGGGCTCCTCGAGCGCGGAGACCCATGCGGCCAGATCGGTGATCTGCATCGCGCAGGCCTCGCCGATGTGGATCCCCTCGATCTTCGACGTCCGGGCCGGCTCGCTGAGCCGGGTGCCCGCGCACTCCGGGCAGACCGCGAAGGTCGCCGCCCGCTCCACGAACTCCCTGACCTTCGGCTGGAGGGAGTCCCGGTCCTTGGCCAGGAACCGGCGCTGGACCTGGAGCACCAGGCCCTCGTAGGTCACGTTGACGCCGTTGACCTTGACCTTGGTCGGCTCGTGGTAGAGGAAGTCCTGCCGCTCCTTCCTGCTGTACTTCCGGATCGGCTTGTCCGGGTCGAGGAAGCCGCCCTCCAGATAGGGCTTGACCACGAAGAAGTTGTCCACCGTCCAGCCGGGGACGATGATCGCCCCCTCGGCGAGCGACTTGGACTCGTCGAAGAGCTGGGTGAGGTCGAGGTCGGAGACGGTGCCCATGCCCTCGCAGCGGGGGCACATCCCGCCGGTGCGGGAGAAGGACACCCGCTGCGCCGTGCGGCCGCCCTTCTCCACCGTGATCGCGCCGCTGGCCTTGACGGAGGGGACGTTGAAGGAGAAGGCCTGCGGGGCGCCGACGTAGGGCTTGCCGAGGCGGCTGAAGAGGATCCGCAGCATGGCGTTGGCGTCGGTGGCCGTGCCGACGGTGGAGCGGGGGTCGGTGCCCAGCCGCTCCTGGTCGACCAGGATGGCGGTGGTCAGGCCGTCCAGCACGTCTACCTCGGGGCGGGCGACGGTCGGCATGAAGCCCTGGACGAAGGCGCTGTAGGTCTCGTTGATCAGCCGCTGGGACTCGGCGGCGATGGTGCCGAAGACCAGCGAGCTCTTGCCGGAGCCGGAGACCCCGGTGAAGACCGTCAGCCGGCGCTTCGGGATCTCGATGTCCACGTCCTTGAGGTTGTTCACCCGGGCGCCGTGCACCCGGATGAGGTCGTGGCTGTCGGCGGCCTGCCGAGCGGGCGCCCCGCCGGCCGTCCCGTCCCGGTCGCCGGCCCTGTCCGTTCTGTCCGCCCTACCTGCCATGACCCTCGCGTCTCCGTCCGTCCACCCGTACGCCTGGAAGCGCTCCCATGCTAGGTGGGGCGGGCGGAGGGCGCTTCTCCGATCCTGACCGCTTCGGCGGCCCCGGGAGGCAGCGGAGGCGGCAGGCGATATCCGGGGGCCCGCTTACGACTTCTCATCTGTTGCCGCACGGTAGTCGTCATGTGTCTTGACGCCCCGGGGGCTCAGTGCCAAATTGTGAGCGCTAACACGACAACTCCCTTTTGGGGGCGGCGAGATGAGAGATCATCAGAATTCCCAGGAACCCGTTGAGCTCGAAAGACTCGACGCGGCGGAGGAGCCGGAGAGCAGGGGTATAGCGCGCCGCAGGGCGCTCGCCTGGCTCGGCGGAAGCGCCGCGGCGGCCGGCGCCGCCGGACTCCTCTCGGCATGCACCAGCTCGGGCGGCGGCGGCGGTGGGGGGGCGAGCTCCTCCGGAGGCGGCGGCGCCGGCAACTTCCCGTCCACCCCGAAGTGGAAGTTCGTCTTCGTCAACCACGTCACCACCAACTCCTTCTTCAGCCCGACCCGCACCGGCCTGGCCGACGCGGCGGCACTGCTCGGGCTGCCCACCCCGCAGTGGACCGGTTCGGAGAGCGGTGACGTCTCGCAGATGGCCAACGCCATGCAGACCGCCATCGACAGCGGCGCCCACGGCATCGCCATCTCGCTCACCGACAACAACGCCTTCGTGGGGCCGACCAAGGCGGCCTTCCAGAAGGGCATCCCGGTCATCGCCTACAACGCCACGGCGCCGAACAACTACCCGCTGACCTATGTGGGGCAGGACCTCTACCAGTCCGGCTTCCAGATGGGCCTGCGGATCGCGGAGTCCATCACCTCGGGGGAGATCCTGGTCGGGATCTCGCAGCCGGGCGGCAACAACGTCCAGCCCCGGCTGAACGGTCTCACCGCGGCCCTCAAGCAGAAGGCCCCGGGGGTCAAGATCACCTCGATCAACACCGGCGCCGCGCAGGCCGGCGAGCTGAACGCGATGACGGCGGCGTACTCCGGCCACCCCGGGGCCAAGGGGCTGTACGCGGTGGACGCCGGAAGCACCGCCTCCATCGCCCAGCTGATCACCACCCACAACCTGATCGGCAAGGTGCACGCGGGGGGCTTCGACACCCTCACCGACACCATCAACGGCGTGAAGTCCGGGGCCATGGACTTCACCATCGACCAGTCCGCGTACCTCCAGGGCTTCCTGCCGGTGCTCTACCTCTACCTCTACCGGCTGTCCGGGACACTGGTCACGCCGCCGGCCACCGACACCGGCCTCACCTTCGTGACCAAGGCCAATGCCGGGATCTACGCCAGCGCCAACAGCGCCTTCGAGGGCGGGAGCAGCAAGGGGATCATCAACATGCCGAGTACGCTCCCGCTGCCGCCCGCGTCCACCGTCCAGCTGTGACCCGGGTCGACGAGGCCCGGGGAACCGAACGGGCACGGGGAACCGACCGGGTGCGGGAGATCGCGGCGGCGACCGGCCGGGGGCTGGTCCGCCGCCGCGAGCTCAGCATCTTCGTGGTGTGCCTGGCCGCCGCGGTGTACTTCGCGGTGACCAGTACCGGATTCACCAGCACCGGCAACTACCACACCATCGCGCAGTACGTGGCGCCGTGGATCATCGTCGCCTGCGGCGAGACGATGCTGCTGGTCTGCGGGCAGATCGACCTCTCGGCCGGGTTCGTCTTCACCCTGGCCCCGTTCCTGGTCACCACCTTCACCGGGGACGGGCTGCCGCTGCTGGCCGCGCTGATCGTGGCACTGCTGCTGTGCGCCGGGGTGGGCCTGGTGAACGGGCTGGTGCACACGATCTTCAACTTGGCCTCGTTCATCGTCACCCTGGGGATGGGCTTCTTCCTGGAGGGGATGTCGCTGATCGCCTCCAACGCCCAGCCGGTGGCGGCGCCGGCCAGCGGCTGGCTGGTCCAGGTGCTCGGCAAGGCCCGGTGGTCGGAGCTGATCTGGGCGCTGGCGATCGTGGCCGTGATGCAGGTCGTGCTCTCCGCGACCCGGTTCGGAATCGGCAGTCAGGCGGTGGGCAGCAATCCGATCGGGGCCGCGGAAAGCGGAATCCGGATCAACCGAATTAAGATCATCAATTTCATCATGGCCAGCACGCTGGCCGGCTTCGGCGGAATCCTGGACGGAATCCGGGTCGGCTCCTTCGACCCGACCAACGGCGGCAACGAGACGATGTTCCTGGCCGTCGCCTCCGCCGTGATCGGCGGGACCGCCCTCCTCGGCGGCTCCGGGACCGTGGTCGGCGCGCTGCTCGGCGCGCTGCTGCTGGGGATCGTCTACGACGGGTTCAACCTCACCGGCGTCAACGCCAACGCCTTCGACGTGGTGCTGGGAGTCGCGATCGTGGTGGCCATGCTTCTCAACGTGTACCTGAGCATCGCGCGGAAGCGGGCGAGCAGATGAGCGACAACGCACAGGAGCAGGACCAGGGCCAGGACCAGGACCAGGCACGAGAGCACGGCCGGGCCGAGGGCCGGATCCCGGACCAGCGTCCGGAGGGGACGGAGGAGTTCGGCCCCGAGGTGATCGCGGTCGAGCACGTGTCCAAGCGCTTCGGCCCGGTCGAGGCGCTGCACGACATCACCTTGCGCGCCCACCGGGGCGAGATCCTGGGCCTGATCGGCGACAACGGCGCGGGCAAGTCCACCCTGATCAAGATCCTCTCCGGCTTCCACCAGCCGGACTCGGGAACGATCCGCTTCGAGGGGCGGCCGGCCTCCTTCCGGTCCGTGGTGCACGCCCGCTCGATGGGGGTCGAGACCGTGTACCAGGACCTGGCCATGGTCAACGACCTGCCGGTGTATCTGAACCTGTTCCTCAACCGGGAGCTGACCTACCGTCCGCTGCCGTTCCTGCGCCGGGCCGAGATGCGCCGCCAGTCCCGGCAGGCACTGGACTCGATCGGGATCCGCATCCCCAACGTCAGCACCGAGGTCGGCCAGCTCTCCGGCGGCCAGCGGCAGGCGATCGCGGTGGCCCGCTCGGTGTACGCGGAGGGCGCCAAGCTGCTGCTGCTCGACGAGCCGCTGGCGGCGATGGGCGCCAAGGAGGCCGGCCTGATCCTGCGGCTACTGCGCCGGCTCAAGGAGCGCGGGGACCTGGCGATCATCCTGATCGCCCACAACTACGCCCAGGTCGTGGACATCTGCGACCGGGTCAACCTGCTCCAGCACGGAGAGATCACCTTCGATCGGCCGACCAAGGAGACCTCGGTGGCCGAACTGCTGGAGCTCGTCCACGCCGAGTACCGGGTGGACGACTGAGAGGGCAGAGAAGCTAGCGACCTATCTGAGGAGGGGGCAGTGCGGGTACGACTTCTCCGGACAGCGAGACTGCCGAGGGGGCGGCGGGGCCTGGTCGCCGCCGTGGCGTTGCCGGCGGCGGTGGCCGCCGTGGTCGGCGCCACGGCGGCCACCACACCGACCGCCGCGCACAGGGGAGGTGAGGGCCACGGGGGCGGTGGCCCGGCCTCCATCGGCAAGCAGTACTTCGGCAGCACGGGCGGGCAGTCCGTGTACCGCTACACGCTGGACAGCGGGCACGGGGTCACCGTCAGGATCCTGACCTACGGCGGGATCATCCAGCAGTTGGACGCGCCGGACCGGCACGGCCGGGAGGCCGACGTCGTGCTGGGCTTCCGCACCCTTGACGACTACGTGAAGTACAACAGCCCGACCGCGGGCGGCGGGGTGTACTTCGGCGCGCTCATCGGCCGGTACGCCAACCGCATCGCCAAGGGCACCTTCACCCTGGACGGCAAGACCTACCACGTCCCGGTCAACAACAACGGCAACAGCCTCCACGGCGGGACGGTGGGCTTCGACAAGAAGATCTGGTCCGCGACCGAGGTCAAGGGCAAGGACGGCTCGGTCGGCCTGAAGCTCGACTACACCAGTCCGGACGGCGAGATGGGCTACCCGGGGACGCTCAAGAGCGAGGTGACCTACACCCTGGGCCAGGACAACAAGCTGACCGTCCACTACCAGGCGACCACCGACAAGCCGACGGTGGTCAACCTGACCAACCACACCTACTGGAACCTGGCGGGCGAGGCCTCCGGCGACGTCTACGACCAGCGGCTGTACCTCAACGCCGACAAGTACACCCCGACCGACACGACGCAGATCCCGACCGGGCAGATCGCCACGGTCAAGGGCACCCCGATGGACTTCACCTCGCCCACCGCGATCGGTGCCCGGATCAACTCCAGCGACCCGCAGATGCTGACGGGTCAGGGCTACGACCTCAACTGGGTGCTCAACCGCTCCGGCGGCGGGCTCTCGCTGGCCGCGAAGGCGTCGGACCCGTCCTCCGGGCGGCGGTTGACGATCTGGACCACCCAGCCGGGCGTCCAGTTCTACTCGGGCAACTTCCTCACCGGGTCACTGGTGGGGATCAGCGGCCACACCTACCGGCAGGGCGACGGGTTCGCGCTGGAGACCCAGCACTACCCGGACTCCCCGAACCACGGCAACTTCCCGTCCACCGAACTGCGGCCGGGCCAGGTCTACGACCAGACCACGGTCTTCGGACTGAGCGCGGGCTGAGCGCCGGCTGAACAACCATCGGTGACGCAACGTCAGGGCCCGGTCCCCACAGGCTGACCACGGGGGCCGGGCCCGCTGCCGCGTGGCTCGACGGGCGTCCGTCGTCGGCGCCGGCCGTCACTCCTCGGCGTGCACCCGGGCGGTGTCCAGCACGGACTGCCGGTGACGGGCCCACAGCCAGGCCAGGAGCAGCACGCCGAGGGCCATCCAGACCAGCACCGCCGGACCGGCGTAGGAGACCGGGGCGGTGAGCCGGGCGATGAAGGAGAAGGCCGGGATGCCGGCCGCGGTGAGCAGCGCCGGTATCAGCACCAGCACGCCGAGGACCGGCAGCACCAGATGCCGCAGCACCCGGAAGTCCGACCGCCGGCGGCGCAGGAAGTAGCCGACGCAGGCCAGGTTCACCACGATGTAGACCGAGACCACGACCACCACGATCGCCGTGGCCACCAGCAGGAAGCCGTTCACCGGGCCGAATCCCAGCCCGATCGCCAGCGTCGCGCCCACCGCGATCGCGAACTGCACGCCGACCGCGACCAGCGGCGAGCGGTGCCGCTCGGAGACGTAGGCGAAGCCGCGCGGCAGCACGCCGATCCGCCCCAGCGCGAAGCCGGTCCTGGTGGAGACGTTGGCCCCCGCGTTGGCGTTGGCGATGGTCGAGTTGACCACGGCCAGGAAGACGAAGAGCCACAGCAGCCCGTACGAGGCGCGGGCCACCCCGCCCCAGGAGGCGGGCCCGTCGGTGCCGAAGCCGGAGAACCGGCCGGGGCCGAAGTAGACGTCCATGGCGTACGTGGTGAGGACGTACACCGCGCCGATCGCGACCGCCGCCCCCAGCACCGCCCGGCGTACCGTCCGCCGGGGGTCCGCGGCCTCTTCGGCGAGCGGGGCGGCGGCCTCGAAGCCCGCGAAGGCCAGCACGGTGTAGACCGATCCGGCGATCACGCCGCTCAGCCCGTGGTGGGCGGCCGGGGTGTGGCCGGTGCCGAAGACCGAGAGGGTGTTGTGGCCGCCGGCGTCGACGATCAGCAGGACGGCGAAGACCACGAAGACGGCGATCTCGAAGGCGCCGAGCACGGTGCCGAGCCGAGCCGAACCGCGGATCCCGTACACCCCGGCGAGGCCGATCACCACCGCGCCGGCCAGCGCCCACGGCCACCACAGGCCGGCCGGGTAGCCGTGCCACTCGGTGCTGAGGGTGCCCGCGGTGGTGAAGCCGAGCTGGAGCAGCAGCAGGGTCGGGATCATCGCCTGTACGGCCACGTAGCCCCAGGCGACCAGGAAGCCGACGGCGGGGTGGAGGCCCTGTGCGGAGTAGGTGGCCACGGAGCCGGCGGCCGGCATGTGCCGGGCCAGCTCGGCCACCGAGTTGGCGGTGAAGAGGCAGGCCACCAGTGCGGCCAGCACGGCGAGCGGAAGGCTGCCGCCGGCCCAGGCGGCGCCGGCCGGGATGGAGGCGGCCACCGCGGCGCCGGGCGCCATCGCGGTGATCGACTGGAAGAGGACCTCGCGCAGCCCCACCGCGTCCCGGCGCAGTCCGCGCGCGGCGGGGCCGGAGGCCGTGCCGATCGGCTTGGCGCCCACGGCGCCTGACGTTTCGTCAGTCATTCTCTTAGGCCCCCGGCGCCACTGGTGACGGCAACTATGGGAGCAGAGTAGGGAGCACCCGCCCGGCGCGCCAGAACGCCGACCGTGCGGCTTACGGCGCCGCCGTGATCAGCCGCCGCGCGGCCTCCACCGCCGCCGCCCGGCGCCGGTCGACGGTGGGCTGCCGCCCGGCGCCGGACGGCGGGTGCGACCAGCCGGGGACGCTCATCCCGCGGGCGATGCCGATCAGCAGCAGCACCAGGTCGCGGGGGGCCCAGGCGCGGTCGACGGTGCCGCCGCGCTGGCCCTCCCGGACGGCCTCGACGGCGCTGCCGAGGATGTCGAAGTCCGGTCCGAGGAGGTGCTGTTCGGCCTCCAACTGGGCCCAGGCGGCGAGCCGGCCGTCCCGCGGGTGCTCGACGAAGTGGTCGAAGAGCCGGCCGACGTAGCCCGGCATGTCGTCCGGGGAGGGCTGGGCCGCGGCCTCCAACTCCAGCAGCCACTGCCGGATCACCTCCCCGAAGAGCTCCTCCTTGCTGGGGAAGTACGCGTACAGCCGGTCCTTGCTGGCATGGGCCTCGGCCGCGATCCGGTTGATCCGGGCCCCGGCCGGGCCGTGCTCGGCGAACTCCCGGCGGGCGGCCGCCAGCAGGCGGCTGCGGGTGGCGTGACCGGCTCGGCGCATGCGGCGGAGTGTAGCCAGCGGGACCGTTGCCGAACCAGTTGGTCCGGGAGTAGCGTGCGCCGGACCCGGACCGGGCGGTTCGGGAGTCCAGGGCGGCGCAGGAGAGGACGAGGGGTCACCGTGAAGATCTACGCCTTCGAGGGAGCGGGCGGTCAGGCACGCGAGCGGGAGATCCCGACGCCGGCCCCGGTCGGGCACGAGGTGCTGCTGCGGCTGACGCACAGCGGGGTCTGCCACAGCGACGTCCACATCCGGGACGGGCAGCTCGGCGCCTCCCTCGGCGACGAGCCGGTGGTCGCCGGGCACGAGATGGCCGGCGAGGTGGTCGCGGTCGGCGAGGCCGTCACCGGCGTCGCCGTCGGCGACGTGCGGCTGGTCTTCCCGTGGACCGGCTGCGCCGAGTGCGAGGACTGCCTGGCCGGGCACGACGAACGCTGCCCGGACCAGCGCAACCTGGGCGTCCGCCGGTTCGGCGGCTACGCCGAGATGGTGCACGTCCCGCACGAGCGCTACCTGCTGGACGTCGCGGGGGTGGACACCGCCTGGGCGGCCACCCTCGCCTGCTCGGGGCTGACCGCGTACTCCGCGGTGCGCAAGGTGCTGCGGGAGGGCCGCCCGGACGACGAGATCGTGGTCCTCGGCACCGGCGGGGTCGGGCTGATGGCGGTCGCGGTGCTCAAGGCCCTCGGCCACCGCCGGATCACCGCCGTGGACGTCGACCGGGACCGGCTGGCCACGGCCCGCGAACTGGGCGCGGCCGACACCGTCGACAGCTCGCCGGTCGACGGCTCGACCGACGCCGCCCGCAAGCGGCTGCGCGCGGTCACCGGGGGCGGGGCCGCGGGCATCGTGGACTTCGTGAACAGCGGCGCCACCGCCCGGTTCGCCCTCGACTCGCTGGCCCGGGACGGCAAGCTGGTCCAGGTCGGCCTGTTCGGCGGCGAGATGGCCCTGCCGACCAACCTGATGCCGCTCAAGCGGCTGACTCTGCAGGGCAGTTACGTCGGCACCCTGGAGGAGCTGCGCGCGGTGGTGGAGCTGGCCCGCTCGGGCCGGCTGCCCCGGACCCCGATCATCAGCCGGCCGCTGACCGCCGAGTCCGTCAACGACTCGCTGGACGACCTCGCCAGGGGGGCGGTACCGGGCCGGATCGTGCTGACCGCGGCCACCTGACCCGGGCCCCCGGCCACCGGCCCCCCGACCGCGGGTCCCGGCTCAGCCCGCCGCGCCTCCTTGCCAGACCACGCCGCCGGGGCGGAGGCTGTCCCCCGTTCCGGCGATGGCGGGTGCGGACGGCGCGGACGGCGCGGACGGTGCGGACGGTGCGGACGGTGCGGGAGGGCTGGCGCTGATGGGCGACGAGCGGCGGGTGGCGCTGGTGACCGGCGGCTCCCGGGGGATCGGCCGGCGGATCTGCCGCCGGC
Source organism: Phaeacidiphilus oryzae TH49 (assembly GCF_000744815.1). NCBI lineage: Bacteria > Bacillati > Actinomycetota > Actinomycetes > Kitasatosporales > Streptomycetaceae > Phaeacidiphilus > Phaeacidiphilus oryzae. Next base: position 491,149 of record NZ_JQMQ01000005.1, on the reverse strand, counting down.
TGGCGGCGGACGGCTACGCCGTCGCGGTCGGCTACGCGAGCGGGGCCGAGGGCGCACAGCGGACCGTCGCGGAGATCGAGGCGGCCGGCGGCACGGCCCGCGCCTACCGGGCGGACCAGGCCGAGCCGGCCGAGGTGCAGGCGCTCTTCGCCGCCGTGGAGGGCGAGTTGGGGACACCCGGGCTGCTGGTCGGCAACGCCGGGGTGCTGGGCGAGAAGAACCGGGTGGACGCGCAGACCCCGGAGGGGATCCGCCGGCTGGTCGCGGTCAACGTCCTGGGCACCATCCTCTGCGCCCGGGAGGCCGTCCTGCGGATGTCCACCCGGCACGGCGGCCGCGGCGGCACCATCGTGCTGATCTCCTCGGTGGCCGCGCGCACCGGCGGCCTGGACGGGCTGGTCTCCTACGCCGCCACCAAGGGCGCCCTGGACAGCTTCGTCCACGGGCTCTCCAACGAGGTGGCCGCTGAGGGCGTCCGGGTGGTGGGAGTGGCCCCGGGGGTGGTGCGGAGCGAGATGACCACCGAGTTCGCCGAGGAGGCCGCGCGCACCCAGGTCCCGATGCGGAGGATCGGCGAGCCGGAGGAGATCGCCGAGGCGGTCTCCTGGCTGGCCTCGCCGGCCGCCTCCTTCGTCACCGGCACCACGGTCACGGTCTCCGGCGGGCGCTGACCGCCCGGCGCGGCGGACGTCCGGCGGCGGGCCCGCGTGAGCCGCCGTCCGGGATGGCGGGGAGGGGAGAGCGGACGTGGAGGAGCGGATCGCCGCCGGGCTGGGCCACCTGACGACCGATCAGTGCGTCGCCGAGCTCTCCGGGGCCGGCCTGGTCACCGGCGCGGTACGCGGCTAGGACCAGGTGCTGGAGTCGCCGGACGTCCTCGCCAACGAGACCTTCACCCGGTCCGCCACCGCCGAGGGCGAGTCCTTCGCGATCCCGGCGCAGCCGCGCATACGGCCGCGGCGACGGCAGCGGCCCGGTCCCGGCCCCTGGCCGGCACACCGAGGAGGTGCTGGCCGAACTGGGGCTGAGCTGACCGGTTTGCGCGGCCGACGCGACGCCCGCACGGCCGACGCGACGCCCGCACGGCCCCGGCTGTCGGCGGAACGCTGGGGCCGCCCCAGCCGGCGCCAAGAGGGGGACCGCGGCCGGGGCGGGAGCAGGCCGGCCGGCCGCGGCCGCACGGCTCAGGAGTGAGCCTGCTCCGGCCCGTCCAGCGGGGCGTCCCGCCAGGTCACCGGCTCGGGGCGGCCGCTCCGGGCGGAGTCGTAGATCGCGCGGACCACCGCCAGGGTCTTGGTGGCCTCGGCGACGGTGACGACCGGGGGGCGGCCCTCGGTCACGGCGTCCGCGAAGTCGCGGTACTGGTCGGCGTGGGCGCCCGCGCTCGCGAGGCCGGCCGCGGCCGCGGCCCCGCCGGGGCCGCCGGCGCGCCGCCGCCGTGCGCGGCGAGGAGGTCCGCGGCCTGGTTCGCGGACTCGCCCGCCCCGTAGGCGGGGGACTCGCCGCCGGCGGCGTCGTCGGCGGAGTGGAAGTACGCCAGCCGGTCGTCGTCGATGACCGCGGATCCGCGGTCGCCGTGGATCTGCAGACGGGCGGTGAGGCCCGGGTAGGCCGCCGTGGTGCCGTGGATCACCGCCAGCGCGCCGCCGGCGAACCGGACCGTGGCCACCGCGGTGTCCTCCACCTCGATCCGCTCGTGCGCCAGGCAGCCGGTCTGCGCGTACACCTCGACCGGGTCGCCCAGCATCCAGACCAGCAGGTCGATGGTGTGGACGCCCTGGTTCATCAGCGCCCCGCCGCCGTCCAGCGCCCAACTTCCGCGCCAGTCACCGGAGTCGTAGTAGCCCTGGCTGCGCCACCAGGCCAGGCTGGCCACCGCCGAGGTCAGCCGGCCGAAGCGGCCGTCCTCCACCGCCCGGCGGACCAGCCGACTCGCCAGGTCGAAGCGGTGCTGGCTGATCACCGTCACCGTGCGGCCGCTGCGGCGCTCCGCCTCGGCCACCCGGAAGGCCGCCTTCAGGCTCACGTCCAGCGGCTTCTCCACCACCACGTGCTTCCCGGCGTCCAGCGCGGCCACCGCGAGGTCGGCGTGGTGGCCGCTCGGCGTGCAGACGGCCACGGCGTCGATGTCCTCCCGGGCGAAGGCCGCCTCGGCCGAGTCGGCATGCTCCGCCCCGTGCTCGGCCGCCAGCTTGCGGGCCCGGTCCGGCAGCCGGTCCACGACCAGGGCCAGTTCAGCCCGCTCGCCGAGGGAGCGGACGGCGGCGGCGTGGGTGCCGCCGATCACGCCCGCGCCGATGATCGCGAATCGCATCGGCTCTCCCCGCTGTGCCGCGGTGCTCACTTGTACTCCAGACGCGCTTCGTCGAGCAGCCCGGTGAAAGCGCGGTGCGCGGTGCCGAACAGCTCGGCCCCGCTGAACCCGCCCATCGGCCCGGCCGCGACCAGATGCGGTTCGAGGGAGAAGAAGCCGTCGAAGCCGTCCTCGTGCAGCGCGCGCAGCGTCTCCCTGATCTCGCCGTCACCCTCGCCGGCCGGCACCGGCTCGCTGCTGCTCCGATCGGCGTCCTTGATCTGGATGTACTCCAGGTGCGGGCGGAGCATCGGGTACGCCTCGGTGAAGGGCCGGACTCCGCACTGCACGAAGTTGGCCGCGTCCCAGGCGAGTCGGAGCTGCTCGGAGCCGACCGACTCGACCAGGTCGAGGCAGCGCTCCGGGGTGTCGCCGTAGATCCGCTTCTCGTTCTCGTGCAGCAGGACGACCTCGTGCCCGCGGGCGCGCTCGGCCAGGGCGGACATCCGGCGCAGCACCTCGGTGCGGTGCGCGGCCGGGTCGTCCTCCTCGGGCAGGAAGAAGGAGAAGAGCCGGATGTACGGCGCCTCCAGGCGCTCGGCCACCCGCAGGGCCCGGTCGAAGCGGCGGAGGTGCTCGTCGAAGTCGCCGGTGATGTCGATCTTGCCGATCGGTGAGCCGACCGAGGAGGTGCGCAGCCCGCTGTCGCCGAGGGTCTTGGCCACCAGTTCGAGCTGCCCGTCGTCCAGGTCCAGGACGTTGGTGTCCCAGGCGCTGCGGAACTCGACGTAGCCGATGCCGAGTTCGCGCAGCACCCGGCACTGCTCGTCGAGGTCGGGGGAGATCTCGTCGGCGAAGCCGGAGAGGGTCCACATGGAGGTCGCTCCTTGGTGGTGACGGAGGCGTGGTTCGACCCGCTGTGCACGGCACGGGCGCCCACCGGCGGCAACGGCAGCCATGGTCACCGCGCGGAGGGAACGGGCACTAGTCAGGGGATTGCAGGTTTGTGCACTGTGTTGATCTACTGGCGGCCATGGCACCCAGTCCCGTCCCCCTGCTGCGCATCGCGGACCAGGCCCAGGGCGGCCCGTACCACGCGGCGCTGGTCGGGCGGTCGGCGCGGGCGGCGGCGCCCGAGATCCACGGGCACGCGGACTACTTCGAGTTCGTCGGGGTGCTGCGCGGAACCGGGGTCCAGCTGCTGTCGCACGGGGTGCAGCGGCTCCGGGCCGGCGACGTGGTGCTGGTCGGCCCCGGCGACCGGCACGCCCTGCGGGGCACCGGCACGGAGGGGATGCTCTACGTCAACCTGGCCTTTCCGGCGGCGGCCTGGCGCGGCTTCATCGAGCTGGCCGACCTCCCGGAGCCGTACCGCTGGGAGGGCGGCGCCCTGCCGCCCTGCTGGCATCTGACGGGGCGTCCGGCCCGGCGCGCCGAGCGGGTGTTCCGCAAGTACCTGGGCCGGTACGAACGCGGGGCGAGCGCCCTGGACCTGGTCGGGTTCTGGACCGAGCTGGCCGAGCTGACCGCCCCGTACGCCGAGGAGGCCGCGGCGGGCCTGCGCCCCGCCGAGGTGCGGCGGCCGGAGTGGCTCACCCGTGCCTGCGCGGCGATGCGGACCGAGGAGGCGCTGCGCGACGGCGTGCCGCGGCTGCGGCGCCTGGCTGCGGTCAGCCCCGCCCACCTCTCCCGCTCGATGCGCGAGCACTACGGCACCACGCCGACCGAGTACGTCCGGGTGCTGCGGCTGGAACACGCGGCCCGGCTGCTCTGCGCCACGCGGCAGCCGGTGACCGCGATCGCCCAGCGGTGCGGCTTCGCCAGCCACACCTACCTCTCCCGCTGCTTCGCGGCCGCCTACGGGCTGCCGCCGCGCGAGTACCGCCGCCGGGCCTGGGGGGCGGGCCGGCGGGCGGCCGCCGAGCGGTCCGCCGAGCGCCGGCTCACCGGAGCGAACCCCGATGTACCGGATACCGGTGTGTCCTGACCCACGTTTCGACGGTCCGGGCTTACGTGTAGACATCCCGGGCAGTCAATTTCCGGGATGGCGGCGCCGGGAGCGGCCCGGCGGGCCCGCAGCCGGGCGGCCGTCCGCCGCAGCTCACGTCGTGTGACGGATGCCGCCCATCGACAGAAGGGGCCGATGAGCCATGTTCCGCAAGGTACTGGTCGCGAACCGCGGTGAGATCGCGATTCGCGCCTTCCGCGCCGCCTACGAGCTCGGCACGCGCACCGTCGCGGTCTTCCCGCACGAGGACCGCAACTCGCTGCACCGGTTGAAGGCCGACCAGGCCTACGAGATCGGCGAGCCGGGCCACCCCGTGCGGGCGTACCTGTCGGCGGAGGAGATCGTCGGCGCGGCCCGCCGGGCCGGCGCGGACGCCGTCTACCCCGGATACGGCTTCCTCTCCGAGAACCCGGGGCTGGCCCGGGCCTGCGAGGAGGCCGGCATCACCTTCGTCGGGCCGGACGCCGGCACCCTGGAGCTGACCGGCAACAAGGCCCGGGCGGTGGCCGCCGCCCGGGCGGCCGGGGTTCCGGTGCTCGGCTCCTCGGAGCCCTCGGACGACGTGGACGAGCTGGCCAGGGCCGCCGAGGAGCTGGGCTTCCCGGTGTTCGTGAAGGCGGTCGCGGGTGGCGGCGGCCGCGGGATGCGCCGGGTGGAGGACCCGGCGGTGCTCCGCGAGTCGATCGAGGCGGCCTCGCGCGAGGCCGCCTCGGCCTTCGGCGACCCGACCGTCTTCATCGAGAAGGCCGTGGTCGAGCCGCGCCACATCGAGGTGCAGATCCTCGCCGACGGCGAGGGGAACGTCATCCACCTGTTCGAGCGGGACTGCTCGGTGCAGCGCCGCCACCAGAAGGTCATCGAGCTGGCGCCGGCCCCCAACCTGGACCCGGCGCTGCGCGAGCGGATCTGCGGGGACGCGGTGCGGTTCGCGAAGGAGATCGGCTACCGCAACGCCGGGACCGTGGAGTTCCTGGTCGACCGGGACGGCAACCACGTCTTCATCGAGATGAACCCGCGGATCCAGGTCGAGCACACGGTCACCGAGGAGGTCACCGATGTCGACCTGGTGCAGGCGCAGATGCGGATCGCCTCCGGCGAGACCCTCGCCGACCTCGGCCTGAGCCAGGACACCGTGCGGCTGCGCGGGGCCGCGCTGCAGTGCCGGATCACCACCGAGGACCCGGCCAACGGCTTCCGCCCGGACACCGGCCGGATCAGCGCCTACCGCTCGCCGGGCGGCTCCGGCATCCGCCTGGACGGCGGCACCACCCACGCCGGCACGGAGATCAACGCCCACTTCGACTCGATGCTGGTGAAGCTCACCTGCCGGGGCAGCGACCTGCGGGCGGCCATCGGCCGGGCCCGCCGCGCCGTCGCCGAGTTCCGGATCCGCGGGGTGGCCACCAACATCCCGTTCCTCCAGGCCGTGCTGGACGACCCGGACTTCCAGGCCGGGCGGGTCACCACCTCCTTCATCGAGCAGCGGCCGCAGCTGCTGACCGCCCGGCACTCCGCCGACCGCGGCACCAAGCTGCTGACCTACCTGGCCGACATGACGGTCAATCAGCCGCACGGCCGCCGGCCGCAGCTGCTGGCGCCGACCGCCAAGCTGCCGGCGGTCGCGGGCGGGGACGGCTCGGAGCCGCCCGCCGGCTCCCGGCAGCGGCTGGTGGAGCTCGGGCCGGAGGGCTTCGCCCGGATGCTCCGCGAGTCGCCGACCGTCGGCGTCACCGACACCACCTTCCGGGACGCCCACCAGTCCCTGCTGGCCACCCGGGTGCGGACGAAGGACCTGCTGGCGGTCGCCCCGGTGGTCGCCCGCACCCTCCCCGAGCTCCTCTCGCTGGAGTGCTGGGGCGGCGCGACCTACGACGTGGCGCTGCGCTTCCTGGCCGAGGACCCCTGGGAGCGGCTGGCCGCGCTGCGCGAGGCGGTGCCCAACATCTGCCTGCAGATGCTGCTGCGCGGCCGCAACACCGTCGGCTACACCCCGTACCCGACCGAGGTGACGGACGCCTTCGTGGCGGAGGCCGCCGCCACCGGCATCGACATCTTCCGGATCTTCGACGCGCTGAACGACGTCGAGCAGATGCGCCCGGCGATCGAGGCCGTGCGCGGCACCGGCAAGGCCGTCGCCGAGGTCGCCCTCTGCTACACCTCGGACCTCTCCGACCCCTCCGAGCGGCTCTACACCCTGGACTACTACCTGCGTCTGGCCGAGCGGATCGTCCAGGCCGGCGCGCATGTGCTGGCGGTCAAGGACATGGCCGGGCTGCTCCGCGCGCCCGCCGCGACCAAGCTGGTCTCGGCGCTGCGCCGGGAGTTCGGCCTGCCCGTCCACATCCACACCCACGACACCGCGGGCGGCCAGCTGGCCACCTACCTGGCCGCGATCCAGGCCGGGGCGGACGCGGTGGACGGGGCGGTCGCCTCGATGGCCGGCACCACCTCGCAGCCCTCGCTGACCGCGCTGGTCGCCGCCACCGACCACTCCGAGCGGCCGACCGGGCTCAGCCTGGCTGCGGTGGAGGACCTGGAGCCGTACTGGGAGAGCGTCCGCAAGGTGTACGCGCCCTTCGAGGCCGGTCTCGCCGCGCCCACCGGGCGGGTCTACCACCACGAGATCCCCGGCGGGCAGCTCTCCAACCTGCGCACCCAGGCCAAGGCGCTGGGCCTGGGCGACCGCTTCGAGGAGATCGAGGCGATGTACGAGGCGGCCGACCGGATGCTCGGCCGGCTGGTCAAGGTCACCCCGTCCTCCAAGGTGGTCGGCGACCTCGCGCTCCACCTGGTCGGGGCCGGGGTGGCACCCGAGGACTTCGAGCGGGAGCCGGACCGCTTCGACATCCCGGACTCGGTGATCGGCTTCCTCCGCGGCGAGCTGGGCACCCCGCCCGGTGGCTGGCCGGAGCCGTTCCGGACCAGGGCGCTGCGCGGCCGGGCCGAGGCCAAGCCGATGCGCGAGCTCACCGACGAGGACCGGGAGGGCCTGGAGAAGGACCCCCGCGGCACCCTCAACCGGCTGCTCTTCCCCGGCCCGAACAAGGAGTTCCTGGCCCGCCGCCAGGAGTTCGGCGACACCGGCGTGCTGGAGTCGCTGGAGTTCTTCTACGGTCTCGCCCCGGACACCGAGTACGCCGTGGACCTGGAGCCCGGGGTGCGACTGCTGATCGGCCTGCAGGCGATCGGCGAGGCCGACGAGCGCGGCGAGCGGACCGTGATGGCCACCCTCAACGGCCAGCTGCGGCCGATCCAGGTGGTGGACCGCTCGGCGGCGGCCGACATCCCGGCCACCGAGAAGGCCGACCCGGGGAACCCCCGGCAGGTCGCGGCCCCGTTCGCGGGCGTGGTCACCCTCAACGTCGCCGAGGGCGACCGGGTGGAGGCGGGCCAGACCGTGGGCACCATCGAGGCGATGAAGATGGAGGCCGGCATCACCGCCCAGCAGGCCGGCACCGTGGGCCGGCTGGCGATCACCAGGATCCAGCAGGTGGAGGGCGGCGACCTGCTGATCGAGCTGTCCTGACGGCGGGCTGTCCTGACCGCCGGTTGTCCTGACGGCCGGCTGTCCTGACCGCGGGCTCTCCTGGCCGCTGCCGGCGGCCCGGCCGGGAGCCCGCGGGACCGCTCAGCGGGTCGGCAACTGCCGGCCCCAGTCCAGGAGTTCGCGCAGCTCCGGATCGAGCCGGGTGACCGGGCCGCGGGAACCGCGCTCGGCGTCGGCCACCGGGCCGCGGTCGGCGGGCCGCCGTGCCGTCAGGGCGCCGCTCACCTCGATATTGCGTTCCACCCGCGGCCGGCGCAGCTCCTCGAAGCGCGGCAGCGCCTGCCGGACGGGCAGCTCGCGCAGCGCCTTGGCGAGCACCACCGCGTCCTCCAGGGCCATCGAGGCGCCCTGGCCGGTGGCCGGGGAGGCGGCGTGGGCGGCGTCCCCGATCAGCACCGTGCGCGGACCGCGCCAGACCAGGCCAGGGGTGAGCTGCCAGGCGTTGGTGGCCATCAGCTCCGCACCGGTCGCGGCCACCAGGCCGGCCGCCGGAGTGCGGTCGCCGGCGAGCAGCGGCAGCAGCCGGCGGCGCCAGTCGTCGGGTCCGTTCCCGGCCAGCTCCTCCGGGCCGAGCGGCGGGCCCGGCACCCTGGCGAACCACAGCGCCTCGCCGGCCGGCGAGACGAGGTAGCCGAAGGCGGCGCCGCTGCCCCGGACCATGGTGATCCGCGCCGAGTCCCGGTGCGGGGGATCGGCCTGGTCGGTGTAGCCGTAGTAGACCTGCTGGCCGGCGTAGGCCGGAGCCGCGTCCGGCGCGTCCGGGGAGAGCGCCGCGCGGACGGCGGAGCGCAGCCCGTCCGCGCCGACCAGCAGCCGTCCGGTCGCCGAACCGCCGTCCGCGAAAAGGGCGGTGACGCTCTCTCCGGAGTCGTCCGGGGCGATCCCGGTCAGCCGGGCGCCGTGCCGGACGGGGATGCCGCGCCGGACCGCCTCCTCGCGCAGCGCCCGGGCCAGCTCGGCGCGGCGGAGGCAGCGGTAGTGGGTGAGCGGGTCACCGGCGTCGCCGAGCGGGACGTCCTCGGCGAGCGCCGAGCCGTCCGCGCCGAGGACGCTCATCCGCAGCACCGGAAAGCCCAGCGGGTCCAGCAGCCCGGCGGCTCCGAACTGGTCCAGGGCGAACACCCCGTTGCCGGCCAGGGTGAGGAAGGCGCCGGCGTCCGCCCCGCCCTCCGGCTGCGCCTCGAAGACCTCGATCCCGTCGAGGCCGGCCCGCTGCAGGGCGAGCGCGGTGGCCGGCCCCGCGATCCCCCCGCCGATCACCAGCACATCGCCCACCCCGGGCCCCCTCACCCTCGTCGATGCCCGCCAGCTTAGGGCTTCGCAGGATCTTCGAGGGGCCGCCATGCCCTCCCCGCGGAAAGGTCGGAACTCGACGTGAGCGGCGTCACGCCGCGGCCGCGCTCCGCGTGTCGCCCGGTCCGCCGGGCACCGGGCGCGGTTGAGTGACCGCGTTCTTGAGTCGGAGGCGGAGAGGAAACGGTAGCGGTGGGAGACGGCGAGTCGGGCGAGGGCCCGATCGGGTCGGCGATGCGACGGCCCTCGCGGCGGCGGGTGTTCGGATGGTCGGCGGGAGCGGGGGCGGCGGTCGCCCTCGGCGCGGCCGGCTGCGCCTCGGCGCAGGGCGGAGGCGCCGGCGGCTCGCCCTCCGCGAGCGCGAGCACGGGGGCGGACGCGACGGCGAGGGTCTCCGCGCCCGCCGCGACCGGCGTGCTGGCGGCCAACTACAACCAGAGCCTGGACGCGATCGACTTCAGTGAGCTGGAGGCCGTCTCGGCGACCTGGGTGCGCTGCTTCTACCTGATGCAGGACGCCGACCACGGCACGGTCGCCGGGCAGACCGGCATGCGGAAGCTGCTGGAGGCCGTCGACCGCGGCTACGGCACGGTGCTGACCCTGAAGTTCAACTACGACAGCGGCCTCCCCGCCCCCGGCAGCCCGGAGATGCGGACCGCCCTGGACCGCCTGGACAAGGTGCTCGCGGTGGCCATGGACAAGGTCTCGATCCTGGGCGTGGGCAACGAGCCCTTCTACGAGACCGCCAAGGCCGACCGCGAGAGCAGCCGGATCAACGAGTTCTACGAGTCCCTCGCCCAGCACGTCATCCAGTACCGGGACGCCCACTTCGGTTCGGGCTCCCGGACGCGGATCTACATGGGCGCGCTCACCGGGCTCGACAAGCCCGAGCAGCGCACCCCGCAGACCAAGCGCTGGATGACCTTCGTCGCGCAGAACCGCGCGATCTCAGGGGTGGACATCCACCCGCACGTGGCCAGCGCCGCCGAGGCGCAGGAGTACGTGGACTACGTCCGTCCCTACCTCCGCGACGACCAGCGGTTCCTGGCCACCGAGTTCTCCCTGGTGCAGCTCTGGAAGGCGCACCTCTCCGACCCGGCGCCGAGCGACTTCGCCAAGCGCTACGGGCTGCCCGCCGGCACCCTCGTCTGGCAGGTGATCCAGGACGCCCTGAAGCAGCCGTTCAGCGAGCAGAAGTGGAACGAGTTCGTCGACTCCTGCGACTGGTTCCAGGCCCACCGGAGCTTCCTGACCGCGCAGATGGCGCGGTTCCGCAAGACCGGCAAGCTGGCCGTGGCCGGCTACGGGATCAGCCAGGACGCCGCGATGTCCTCGCAGTTCGGGCCGCACAAGACGCCGTGGGTGCTGAACAGCGTCTTCTGCCCGCACACCGTCCAGCAGGGCTCGGACGGGCTGCCCGGCCGGAACCTCACCTGGTTCGACGAGTTCCGCTCGATCGACGGCCGGCAGGGCTGACCGCCGGTTCCGGCCGCTCGCCCCCGACCGGCGGCCGGCCCGCTCCCGGCGTCGACCTCGCGTCGACCCCGGGAGCGGAACGGGCCGCGACCGGTCAGCCGACGGCGGTGCCCGCCGTCAGGATCCGGTCCGGGCGCAGCGGAAGCCGCCGGTGCCGGACGCCGGTCGCATGCCACACGGCGTTGGCGATGGCCGCCGCCACTCCGACGATGCCGACCTCGCCGACGCCCTTCACCCCCACCGGGTCCTCCGGGTCCGGGTCGTCCACCCAGTCCGCCTCGACCAGCGGGACGTCGGCGTTGGCCGCCACGTGGTAGCCCGCCAGATCGCCGTTGGCCAGCGCGCCGGTGGCCGGGTCGCGGACGGCCTCCTCGTGGAGCGCCATCGAGATGCCCCAGATCATTCCGCCGACCAGCTGGTTGCGGGCGGTCAGCGGGTTGACCACCTGGCCGGCCGCGAACATCCCGAGCATCCGCCGCACCCGCACCTCGCCGGTCAGCGGGTCCACCGCCACCTCCGCGAACTGGGCGCCGAAGGTGTGCCGTTCGCGCTGGGCGAGGGCGCGGATGGCGTCCGTGGTGTCCGAGCGGACGGTGATCCCCTCCGGCGGCACCGCTCCGCCGGGGCCCAGCAGCGCCAGCCGCTCGCGCAGCTCAGCCGCGGCCGCGGTGATCGCCCAGGCCCAGGAGCGGGTGCCCATCGAGCCGCCGGCGATCATCGCCGGGCCGAAGTCGCTGTCCGCGATCCGCATCCGGATCCGGCCCGGCGCCACCTCCAGCGCGTCGGCGGCGATCTGGGTGAGCGCCGTGCGCGCGCCGGTGCCGATGTCGGCGGCGGTGATCCGGACGGTGAAGCCGCCGTCCGGCTCCGCCGTCACCGAGGCCGTCGAGGGGGCCGCGCTGGAGTGGTAGACGGCCGCGGCGGTGCCGGTGCCGAGCAGCCAGCGGCCGTCCCGGCGGACGCCCGGGCGCGGGTCCCGGTCCGCCCAGCCGAAGCGGCGGGCACCCTCCCGGAAGCACTCCGGCAGCCGCCGGGTGCTGAACGGCAGTCCGGAGACCGGCCCGGCGGCCGGGTCGTTGCGCACCCGCAGCTCGACCGGGTCGATCCCGCACTTCTCGGCCAGCTCGTCGAGCGCCGACTCCACCGCGAAGGAGCCGGGCGCCTGGGCGGGGCCCCGCATCCAGCGCGGGGTGGGGACGTCCAGCGGCACCACCCGGTCCGCCGTGCGGTGGCCGTCCGACGCGTCGTACATCACCCGGCCGAAGGCCGAGCACTGCTCGACGAACTCGTAGACGGAGGAGGTCAGGCAGGACGAGGTGTGGTCGAAGGCGCGCAGCCGCCCGTCGGCGTCGGCGCCGAGCCGGACCCGCTGCACGGTGGGGCTGCGGTAGCCGACCAGCGAGAACATCTGACGCCTGGTCAGCACCACCCGTACCGGACGCTGGAGGACCGTCGCGGCCATGGCCGCCAGCACCGCCTGCGGGCGGGTCGAGCCCTTGGAGCCGAAGGCGCCGCCGACGTGCTCGGCGCGGACCCGGACCGAGGCGGCGTCCAGCGAGAAGATCTTCGCCAGGTCCTGGGCGACCAGGAAGGAGCCCTGGTTGGAGTCCACCACCTCCAGCCGGCCGCCCTCCCAGCGGGCCGTGCTGGCGTGCGGCTCCATCGCGTTGTGGTGCTCCTCGGGGGTGGTGTACTCCTCGTCCACGACCACCGCCGAGGCCGCGAGCCCGGCCTCCACGTCGCCCTTCTCGGTCTGCCGCGAGTCGTCGGAGCGCAGGCCGGGGTGGTCCGCGGTGAGGACCGTGTCGTGCGGCTCCTCCTCGTACTCGATGTGGGCGGCCAGCGCCTCGGCGGCCTCCCGGGCCTGCTCCGAGGTCTCCGCCACGACCAGCGCGACCGGCCAGCCGGCGTGCGGCACCCGGTCGTTCTGCAGCAGCATCAGCGTCGGGTCGGTGCCGAACCGGTTCTCGGTCGGCTCCAGGTGCGGGGCGTTGCCGTGGTGGAGGACGGTGAGCACGCCGGGCATGGCGAGGATCGGCCCGTCGTCCAGGGCGGTGATCCGGCCGCGCGCGATGGTGGACAGCGCCAGCCAGCCGTGGGCGAGTTCGGCGAACTCGTGCTCGCCGGCGTAGCGGGCCGCGCCGGTCACCTTGGCCAGGCCCTCGACCCGGGTGCGGGCCGCGCCGACCTCCCGGAGGCGGGTGGCGGCGGTGCCGGTGACACCGGTGCTGACGGTCATCGGGTGGCCTCCTGGGTGAGTTCGGTCAGGACGGCGACCATGAGGTTGTGGAGGAGGGTGACCTTGTAGCCGTTGTGGGGCAGGGGTGCGGCGGTGGCCAGTTCGGCCTCGGCGGCGGCCGCGAAGGAGGCGGGGGTGGCCGGGCGGCCGGTCAGCGCCGCCTCGGCGGCCCGGGCCCGCCAGGGGTGGGAGGCGACCGCGCCCAGGGCCAGGCGCACCTGCCGCACCGTGCCCCCCTCGACCGCCAGGGCGGCCGCCACCGAGCCGATCGCGAAGGCGTAGGAGGCGCGCTCGCGCACCTTGCGGTAGCGCGAGTGGGCGGCGACCGGGGCCGGCGGCAGGACCACACCGGTGATCAGGGCGCCCGGCGGCAGCGCGGTCTCCCGGTGCGGGGAGTCCCCGACCGGGAGGTAGAAGTCGGTGAGCGGGAGCCGCCCCTCGCCCTGCGCGGTGCGGTAGGTCACCACGGCGTCCAGCGCGGCCAGCGCCACCCCCATGTCGGAGGGGTGGACGGCCACGCAGTGCGGGGAGGCGCCCAGGATGGCGTGGTTGTGGTGCTCGCCCTGGATGGCCGGGCAGCCGCTGCCCGGGACCCGCTTGTTGCACGGGCGGCTGACGTCGGCGAAGTAGCCGCAGCGGGTGCGCTGCAGCAGGTTGCCGCCGACCGTGGCCATGTTGCGCAGCTGGCCCGAGGCCCCGGCCAGCACCGCCTGCGCCAGCAGCGGATAGCGCCGCCGCACCTCCCCATCTGCGGCCAGGTCGCTGTTGCTGACCGTGGCCCCGATCCGCAATCCGCCCTCCGCGGTCGACTCGATCCCGCCCAACGGCAGTTCCCGCACATCCACCAGCAGCGACGGCCGCTCCACCCCGGACTTCATCAGATCCACCAGATTGGTGCCCCCACCGAGGAACCGCGCCTCGGCCGGGTCCGGCGCCTCCGCCAGCAGCGCCAGGGCGCCGTCCAGGTCGGTGGCCCTGCGGTATGCGAACTCCCTCACGCGGAGGCCTCCTTGACGCCCTTGCCGTCCTTACCGTCCTTGCCGCCGCCGGCGCCCGCCGCCTGCTGCACGGCCTTGACGATCGACACATACGCCCCGCAGCGGCAGAGGTTCCCGCTCATCCGCTCGCGGATCTCCTCGGCGGTCAGCGGTGGCGGTCCGGCCTCCGGGCGGACGTCCTCGGTGGCCGCGGAGGGCCAGCCGGCCGCGTGCTCGTCGAGGACGGCTATCGCCGAGCAGATCTGCCCGGGAGTGCAGTATCCGCACTGGTAGCCGTCGAGTTCGAGGAAGGCCTGCTGCACCGGGTGGAGGGTGTCGCCGTCGGCGACGCCCTCGATGGTGGTGATCTCGCGGCCCTCGGCCGCGACCGCCAGCTGCAGGCAGGACAGCGCCCGCCGGCCGTCAAGCAGCACCGTGCAGGCGCCGCACTGGCCCTGGTCGCAGCCCTTCTTGCTGCCGGTCAGGTCGAGCCGCTCGCGCAGCACGTCAAGGAGGGTGCTGCGGGAGTCGACGGGAAGGGTGCGCTTCTCGCCGTTGATGGTCAGGGTGATGGTGATGCCGCCGGATTCACTCGGCAGGGGCATGCTCGTCCTTCTCTGGTGTTCCGGGGTCCCCGGGGTTCCGGATGCCGGTCCCGGTCCTGCTCTTGAGATCGCTCGTCGGCATCGTAACCACCGCGCACGACGGCCGGGCGGCCGAGTGCGGCGGGACCGGCGGCTGACGTTCCGTCAGGCCCCGGGCACCCAGCCGTGGACGTGGAGGGCATGGCCGTACGAGCCCTCGGGCGGCTGGGCCAGGAGCGGGAGCACCCGGCGGGTGGCCGCCGCGACCGGCTCGGAACGGGTGACGGCGTCGTGCGCCGCCCTGTCCTTCCACAGCTGGGTCAGCCAGACCGTGTCCGGGTCGTCGGGGGCGGTGTTGATGCTGAAGGCGAGCAGCCCGCTGTCGGTGCCCCCGGCGCGGAACCCGTCGAGAAGCCGGTCGACCAGCTCCTCGCGCCGCCCCGGCAGGGCGGTCATCCGCCCGTAGACGCTGAACATTTCCTGGTCGGACACGTGCGCTCCCCCTTCGCCGCCGCGATCCGCCTGCGAGCCTACCCGGCCGCCGGCCGCGTGGGGGCGCAGAATATGGGGGTGGAGACGGACGGCATGCGCGACCCGGACGACGAGGTACGCGCCTACATCGAGGGCATCGCCCCCGAGCAGCGGGCGCTCTTCGAGCGGATCCACCGGCTGATCCTGGAGGTCCATCCGGAGGCCGCCGTCACCCTGGCCTACCGGATGCCGACCTACACCGCCGGCCCGCGCCGGTTCCACCTCGGGGTGTGGGCGCACGGGGTGTCCCTCTACGGCTGGCAGGGCCGGGACGGCGGATTCGCCGGGCGGCATCCGGAGCTGCTGTCGGGAAAGGCCACCCTGCGGCTGCGGGACCGGGACGCCGAGGGCATCCCGGACGACGAACTGCGGGAGCTCTTCCGGGAGTTGCTCAAACCGTGACGGCCCCCGGGTCCTCCCCGGTCAGCTCGCGGGAGGCCGCCCACAGCCGCTCCGCGACGAAGTACTCGGTCAGCTGGGCCCACAGCGGTTCGGCTCGCGGCCGGCCGCGCAGCCCGAGGACCCGCGGGCCCCACAACCGGCCGCCGCGCACCGCGGGGTCCAGCACCGCCCGGACCGCCGGCCACGCGCCCGCCTGCTTCCCCTGGACGAGGAGGGCCGCGGGGGCCGCCCGCAGCCGCGCGCCGGCGGTGGGCCGGTGCAGCGGCGGCCGGGCCGGGGCGAGGCCGTCCAGCGCCCCGCCGGGATGGACCACCACGCTGCTCACGGTGCTGCCGGCGGCGCGGAGGCGGCGGTCGAGCTCCAGCCCGAAGTACATCTGCGCCAGCTTGGAGCGGCCGTAGCCGCGCTTGGGCCGGTACCCCCGCCGGGACTGCAGGTCGTCCAGGTCGAGCCGCTCCGACTTGGCCGCGAAGCTGCCCACGGTCACCACCCGGGCCGCGGGCGCGGCCGAGAGCAGCGGCATCAGCCACCGGGTGAGCGCGAAGTGTCCGAGGTGGTTGGTGCCGAACATCAGCTCGTGGCCGTCCGCGGTCTCCCGGCGGGGCGGGTGGTCGAGGGCCACGCCGGCGTTGTGCACCACCGCGTCCAGGCGTGCCACCCCCAGCGACTCCACCGCCCCCGGCAGCGAGGACAGGTCGGCGAGGTCCAGCCGTACCGAGCGCACCCGCGCCCCGGGGACGCGGGACCGGATCGAGGACTCGGCGGCCTCGGCCCGGGCCGGACTCCGGCTGCCGAGCACGACGGTCGCCCCGGTCGCCGCCAGCTGCTCGGCGGTGAAGTACCCGATGCCGGCGTTGCCGCCGGTGACCAGGAAGACCCTGCCCTCGGCGGCCGGCGGGCGGTGGACGTCCCAGGGCGGGACGGGGGATGCGGACGACATGGCGGCGGCGCTCCTCTTGCTGGCGTTCTCGCTGTTCAGGGCGAGAGTGCCGGCGGCCGCCGACATGACGCCGACGGATCGCCGACGGATCGCCGACAGCCGGCCGCGGCCGTCGTCCGCCCGCCCCGCCCGCGGCCCTAGCCCTGCCGCCAGGTGGTGACCAGGTGCACCTCGGCCATGGCCAGCAGTGTCCCCGCGGCCAGCGAGGCGGCCACCAGCGACCAGCGCAGCCCCGCCCGGCCGGGTCCCGGGGCCCCGTGCCGCGAGCCGCGGCGCCGGCCCAGGTCGGCGGCGATCAGCCGGGGCAGCCGCCAGATGTACGCCAGCACATGCACGGCCATCACGGCGGCCCAGGCCCAGAAGCTCGCCTTGTGGAGGAAGAGCACCGGGAACGGGCCGATCTCCCGCCAGCCGAAGGCCAGCAGCAGGCCGCTGCCCAGCACCGCGATGCTGAGCAGCGCGACCAGCGGCCCCACCAGCCGCAGCAGCGGGGCCGGCGGCCCCTTGCGGCGGTACGGGGCATGGCCGGTGTAGTAGCGCACCGCCCGGTAGCAGGTGCTGCCGAGTTTCAGGCAGACCGGGCCGACCAGCAGCAGGCCGATGAAGAAGTGCTCGGTGAGCAGGGAGCTGATGGAGAGGAGGGTGACGCCCTGGGCGGCGAAGAGGACGAGCAGCACGGCACCGGTGAGCGCGGTGAGCCGCTCGTTCCCCTCGGGCCCCGCCGTGCCGCTTCCCCCGGCGGGTGCCGGCTCCGTCTCCCGGGCGTCCCTGGTCGAACTGGTGATCACGATCGGGCAGTCTCCCGTAGCGGTGGTTAAGAACTTCTTCAGGCCGGCCGACCCTCCGTCAGGACCGGGCCTGGTCCAGGCGCAGGGCCAGGACGGGGCAGGCCGCGGTCGCACGCCGGGCGTGCGCCAGCAGCTCCGCGGGCACCTCGGTGCCGCGGAACACCGGGTAGCCCCACTCGTCCAGGTCGATCAGCTCGGGCAGCAGCTCGGCGCAGAGCCCGTGGCCCTCGCAGGCGACCTGATCGAGGGTCAGCCGGTATCCGGTGGACTGGCTCATCGCCACTCATCCTCTCCGGGGACCGCCACCTCGGGCAGCGGCACCGTGATCGGACGGTGCGCCCCCGGGCAGGGGCCGTGGTACAGGTGCCGCTGGGCGTCCTCGGCGAACAGCTCGAGCGCGGACGCGGCCAGCCGGGAGGCGCCGTCCGGATGCCGGCAGGCGCCCCGCCCGGGCAGCAGCCCCAGCCGCTCGCGCAGCCGGTACGGCAGCTCGGGATCGGCCGAGCCCCAGGCCAGTTGGGCGAAGTCCTCGGCCGCCGCGGGCAGCCCGAGGCGGCACGGCCCGCACTGCCGGGCGCTCTGCCCGGCGAGATAGCGCAGCATGGCCGCGGTCTCGGACAGGCCGCAGGCGCCCTGCGGCAGCGCGGTCAGGATGCCCGCCCCGCGCCGGCCGGTGGCCTGCGGGGTGTCCGCGGGCAGCCAGGTGCCGAAGCTGCCGCCGGCCAGCAGCGCCAGCGGAGCGGCGGTCACCCCGCCGGCCAGCTGGAGGAGCCCGGCCACCGGGGTCCCCAGCGGCGCCTCGTAGACGCCGGGCACGGCGACCGCTCCGGAGACCGTCACCAGTGCGGTGCCGGGGTCCTCGGCGGTGCCCACGGCCCGGAACCAGTCCGGTCCGTGACGGGCTATCAGGGCGAGCTGGGCGAGGGTCTCCACGTTGTCGATCAGCGTGGGCCGCTTGCCGACCCCGCGTTCGAACGGGCGCGGGGGAGTGGCCAGCGGACGGGCCTCGCCGCCGTTCAGCCAGCGCACCAGCGAGGTCTCCTCGCTGGAGACGAAGTGGTGCGGCAGCGCGTGCACCTGGACGGACAGGCCCGACGGGTCCACCCGGCGGCGCTCGCGCTCGGCCACGGCGGCCTCCAGCTGGGCTATCCGCTCCGGCTCGGTCCGCGGCAGGCACAGATGGGCCTCGTCGGCGCCGACCGCGGCGGCGGCCAGCACCAGCCCGTCCAGCACCAGGTGCGGGGCGATGGCCAGCAGGGTGTCGTCCTTGCGGCTGGCCGGCTCGCTCTCCATGCCGTTGCCGACCACCACCGGCACCCCGCGGCGGCGGCGCGCGCCGGCCGCCGCGACGGTGCGCAGCTTGCGGCCGGTGGGGAAGCCGCCGCCGCCGCGCCCGGTCAGCCCGGAGCGCTCGACGGCGTCCAGCAGGACCTCGGCGGGGTAGCGGGGCGGCGCGCCGTGCCGGCGCAGATGCTCGGTCAGGTCCGCGCTGCGCCCGGTCTCGTACCAGCCGGCGAGCAGCCGGGAGCCGTACGGGCCGTCGGCGGGCCTCGGCTGCCCGCCGTTCGGGCGCGCGGTCTGGGCGTAGGAGGTCATGCCCGGCTCCCTTCGGTGGACCGGCTCCGCTGCCGGGCCGGGCGGGCCCGGCGCAGCCGCAGCACACCGGCGAAGCCGACGGCCGCCGCGCAGATCAGGTAGAGCACCAGCTGCGGGCCGAGCTTGCTGTCGGTGCCGATGCCGTAGCCATGGAGCATGGCCACCGGCCAGGCGCCGTACGCCAGCCAGTGGACGGCCTTCCAGCGGCGGCGGCCGAGCCGCAGCCGGACCGCGCTGGTCAGCGCGACCGCCAGCAGCAGGTCCAGGGCCACCGCCCCCAGCCCGACCCAGAACGAGCGGTACGCGGAGGTGAACGGCAGGAAGGCGTCCGTCCAGGTCATCGGGACGAAGCTGTCCGCGATCGCGGTGGTGATGTGGAGGGCCAGGAAGACCAGCGACAGCACCGACAGGTTGCGGTGCAGCGCCGAGACCTCGAAGCGGGCGATCCTGCGCGGGGCGTACCGCCCTCCGGCGGCGATCCCGAGTACCACGGTCGCGGTGAGCAGCACCAGGGCGACGGTTCCGCCCGCGCGGGTGGCATACCAGAGCCAGGTCATCCGCGGCCTCCCTTCGTGTGTTGCTCCAACAGCCGCTCGGGCTCCGGCCAGTCACCGAGACGGAGGACGGCGCCGTCCTCCTGGACCAGCCGGGCCGGCAGCCCCGTGCCGCGCAGCCAGTCGGCCGCGTCCTCGCCGAGCACCAGGGCCGCGGTGGCCGCCGTGTTGGCGTCCACGCAGTCGGCGGCGGCGATGCTGACGGTGCGCCAGACCGCTGGCGGGGTGCGGCCGGTGCGGGGGTCGACGATGTGGTGGACGGTGCCGCCGCCGGCGCGCTGCCAGCGGCGTACCGCCGTGCCGGAGGTGGCCAGCCCGCCGTCGCGGAGCACCACCACCGGGCCGGGCTCGGGGTCCGGCGCGGCGTGGTCGTCGGCGATCTCCACCCGCCAGCCGCCCTCCGGCGGCTCCCCGGCGATGGACAGGTCCCCGCCGAGGTTGACCATGACCCCGCAGCCGGCCGCGCGGGCCGCGCGCCGGGCGCAGCGGTCGGCGGCCAGGGCCTTGGCGGTGGCGCCCAGGTCGAGCGCCGTGCCGGCGGGGAGGGTGAGGGTGCGGGACGCGGGGTCCCAGTCCACCGAGGCGATCCCGGGGGCCGGACGGGCCGCCGTCAGCGGGCCGAACTCCTCCGGGCGGCGGGCGGCGACCAGGGAGAAGTCCCGGTCGTAGCCGAGGGCGGCGACGGACCGGCCGACCGTGGGGTCGACCGCTCCGCCGGTCAGCTCGGCCGCCCGCCAGGCCGCGTCCAGCGCCTCCGCCAGCACCGGGCCGACGGAGACCGGGCCGCCGCCGGCGGCGGCGTTCGCCCAGGAGAGCTCGGAGTCCGCGCGGAACCGGCTGCAGGCCAGGTCGATCGCGGACAGTTCGGCGCGTGCCTCCGCCTCCGCCGCCGCCAGCGCCCGGCGGTCCGGGAGGGCGGTGTGGACCTCGGCGTTCGTGCCCAGGGCGCGGAAGACCGCGGCCGTCACGAGGCCCCCGAGCGGGTGTGGGTCGGCGCCGGTGCGGGCGCCGGGGCCTGCGTGGTCGGTGCGGGCGCGGGGCCTGCGTGGTGGGGGCGGCCGTCGGCGCGTGGGTCGGGGCCCGCAGGCCGCTCCCGGACGAGGTGCCCGTGGACGTCCTCGTCGAGTGGTGCCGGGTGCCGGCCGTCCGCGAGGGGCTCGGGTGCCTGCTCGCAGGGGCGGAGGCGGGGGCGCTGCTCGGCGCGGCCGACGGGGTGGGGCTGCTGGTGCTCGTGGTGCCGGTCGTGCTGCCGGATCCGCCGGTCTTGCCGGGGACGGCCTGCGCGTAGCCCACACCCAGCGCCGCGGTCCCCGCGGCGGCCGCGAGGGCCGCGAGACGGGTGGTGCCGCGGACTCGGCGCAGTCCGCGGTCGCGTCTGCGGACGGCCTGGCCGAAGGGGGCGTGCTCGCTGGTCACGGAGGCTCCTTCCGAGAGGCTGCCAGGGCTCGGACCGGCACGGCTCTCGTCCTGCCGATCCGAGTTACAGCCTGCGAGGGAGCTCCTCGGGATCCCGTTCGGGACCTCCTAAGAACCGGTAAAGATTCCGCGCTCCGCGGGAAGTTCGATCACCGCGGTGAGCCCGCCGCCGGGCGTGTCGGCCAGTCGGACCCGGCCACCGTTGGCGGTGGCCAGGCGGTGGACGATGGCCAGGCCGAGGCCGCTGCCGGAGGCCTCCGGATTGCCGAACCGGTGGAAGGCCGTGCTCCGGGCCTCGGCGCTCATCCCCGGCCCGTCGTCCACCACCCGGACCACCACCGCGCCCCGGCGGGGCAGCGCCTCGGCGCCGATCCGGACGTGGGCGCCCTCCGGGAGCGCGTCCAGGGCGTTGGCGATCAGGTTGTCCAGGATCTGCTCCAGGTCGCCCTCGCCCATCCGGGCGGCCAGCCGGGGTTCCCGGCGGCGTACCTCGAGGGCCACCGAGCGCTCCTGGGCGACCGGCTCCCAGGCGCTCACCCGGTCCATGATCACCCGGTCGACCCGGACGGTGACCGGCCGCGGCACGGCGTTCTCCGCCCGCTCGACCGCGAGCAAGCCGTCCACCAGCCGGGAGAGCCGGGCGATCTCCTCCTGGGCGGCGGTCAGCTCGCGCTCGGCGTCGGCGCCCGGCTCGGCGTCGGCGGCCAGCAGGTCCAACCGCAGCCGCAGCGCGGCCAGCGGGGTGCGCAGCTGGTGGGCGACGTCGGCGACGACCGCCCGGTGGCCGTGCACCAGGGCCTCCAGCCGGGCGGCCATGGTGTTGAAGGTGCTGCCGAGCCGCCGCACCTCGGCCGGCCCGTGGTCGTCCGGGGCGCGCGCCTCCAGGTCGCCCTCGCCGAGCCGGTCCGCGGCGGCGTCCACGGCGAGCAGCGGGCGGCCGACCCAGCGGGCCAGCGCCACCGAGACCAGCGCCCCGGCGACCAGGCCGAGGGCGCCGATCAGGGCGAGCCGCATCCACATCGCGCCGATCCGGTCGTCCAGCGGGTCGGCGGAGCGGGAGAGCGCGACCGCGCCGACCGGACGGGTCTCGTCGCCGACCGGCACCGCCACCAGCAGCCGGTCGCCGTACTGGGCGAAGGCCGTCTCCGGGTGGGCGAGCACCTGGCGGGAGAGGTCCTCCAGCCGGTCGGACTGGCCGGGTCCGCCGTCGGCGGAGGACGGGCAGGCGGTCGCGGCGTCCAGGCGCATCCGGGTGTCGTAGACCACCGCGCACTGGCCGTGCTCCTCCGCCTCGGCGAGGGTCTCGTGGAGGGAGGGGGCGTTCTGATGGTCGGAGAGATGCTCCTCGGCGGCCGAGGAGATGGAGCGGGCGGTGCCGGCCGTCTCGTCCCGGAAGGAGGTCCGCTCGCGCCCGCTCAGCGACAGGCCGAGGGGGACCACGGCGGCGGTGAGGAGCACCGCGATGAGCGCCAGGACGACCAGCGCGATCCGGCGGGTCATCGCGGCTCGGAGGTCGAACCCGCGGAGCCCGGCCGCGAGGCGGGCCCGGAGCCGGAGCGGGAGTCGGGTCCGGAGCCGGAGTCGGGCCACTGGTCGCGGTCGCCGAGCCGGAAGCCGCGCCCGTACACCGTCTCGACCAGGCCGGGGACGCCCAGCTTCCGGCGCAGGGCGGCGATGTGGACGTCGAGCACCTTGGTCGGCCCGTACCAGTGGGCGTCCCAGGCGCGCTCCAGGATCTCCTGCCTGGTGACCACCCTTCCGGGGTCGGTGGCCAGGCATTCCAGGATGTCGAACTCCTTGGGGGTGAGGGCGATCTCGCGGTCGTCGACCAGCACCTTGCGGGTGCGGAGGTCGACCGCGAGCGGCCCGTGCCGCAGCAGCTCCGGTTCGGCCGGGCGGGTGCGGCGCAGCACGGCCCGGATCCGGGCCAGCAGCTCGGCCAGGCCGAAGGGCTTGACCAGGTAGTCGTCGGCGCCCTCGTCCAGTGCCGCGACCCGGTCGGCCTCCTCGCCGCGCGCGGTCACCACGATGATCGCGGCGTCCGAGCGGGTGCGGATCCGCCGGCAGACCTCCACCCCGTCCAGGTCGGGCAGGCCGAGGTCGAGGAGGACGACGTCCGCCTCGCCCGAGGCCTCCAGCGCCTCCTGCCCGGTGCCCACCGTCCGCGCGCGGTAGCCGTCCCGCTCCAACCCGCGCACCAGCGAGTCGGCGATGCCCTTGTCGTCCTCCACCACCAGCACGTGCACGCCGCCATCGTAGGGCCCGCGAGCGGGTCCTGCGGGCAGGGCCCACCGGACCCGGTCCCGGAGCCCAACGGACCCTGCCCCCGCCGGGCCGCCGGCGGCGAGGCTGGCAGGGACAGCGCGGGGGCGCCTCCGACTCCCGGTGAGGAGTGACCCATGAACGATCGTCAGCCCGAGCGCGGCACCGAGCCCGAGCCCGGCCCCGAGCGCGGCACCGACCCGGCGGCCGACCAGGGCGGAGGACGGATCCTGGTCGCGTACGGCACCCGGCGCGGCGGGACCCGGGGGATCGCCGTGGAGCTGGGGGAGGCCTTCCGCGAGGACGGTCTGGCCGTCGACGTGCTGCCGGCCACCGTGGTGGGCGAGCTCAAGGCGTACGACGCGGTGGTCCTCGGCGGGGCCCTGTACATGTACCGCTGGCACCGGGACGCCCGCAGGTTCGCCCGCCGGCACTCCGCCGAGCTGCGCCGGATGCCGGTGTGGATCTTCAGCAGCGGGCCGCTGGACCGGAGCGCGGAGGAGAAGGACATCCCGCCGATCGCCGGGGTGCTGCGGATCATGAGCCGGCTGCACGCCCGCGGCCACCGGACCTTCGGCGGGCGGCTGAACTCCGAGGACGCCGGGCGGATCGGGCGCAACATGGCCCGGCGCGGCGTCGAGGGCGACTACCGCAACCCCGAGCAGATCCGCGCCTGGGGCCACGAGATCGCCAGGACCCTCGCGAAGGAGTCCGCGGCCGGCCCGGACCGCGGGGCGAAGGACGGCGGGGCGAAGGACGGCGGGGCGAAGGACGGCGGGGCGAAGGACGGCGGGGCGCGCGGGGCGCAGGACAGCGGGGCCTGAGAGGGCGGGGAGAGCGAGATGTTCGAGGTGCGGATCCACGGCAGAGGCGGGCAGGGCGCGGTCACCGCGGCCGATCTCCTCTCCATCGCGGCCTTCCACGACGGCCGCTACGCCCTCGCGTTCCCGAGCTTCGGCTCGGAGCGCACCGGGGCACCGGTCGCCGCGTTCTGCCGGATCGACGCGCGCCCGATCCGCTCCCGCGAGCCGGTCAGCGAACCGGACGCGGTGATCGTCCAGGACCCGACGCTGCTCGGCCGGGTGGACGTCCTCGCCGGGCTGCGCCCGGACGGCTGCGCGCTGATCGACGGCGAGTCCGCGCCGGCCGACGCCGCCCACCGGAGCGTCGCGGTGCCGGCCAGCCGGATCGCCCTGCGCTGCCTGGGGCGGCCGCTGCCCAACACCGCGCTGCTGGGCGCGCTCTCCGCGCAGACCGGCTGCGTCTCGCTGGCCTCGCTGGTCACCGCGATCTCGGAGCGGTTCGAGGGGCCGGCGCTCGAGGGCAACGTGGCGGCGGCCCGGGAGGCCTACGCCTGGGTGCGCGAGCGGGCCCGCGGGCGCGACCACGCGGCGGTACGGGTGGGGGAGGCCCGCGGTGGCTTCGCGAGTTGAGCGGATCGAGCAGATCGAGGGGTCCAAGGCCGTGGCGCGGGCCGTCGCCGCCTGCCGGCCGCAGGTGGTGGCCGCGTACCCGATCTCGCCGCAGACCCACATCGTCGAGGAGGTCAGCCGGCTGGTCCGGACCGGTGAGCTGACGCCCTGTCAGTACGTCAACGTGGAGTCCGAGTTCGCCGCCATGTCGATGTGCATCGGGGCCTCCGCGGCCGGCTCCCGGGCCTACACCGCGACGGCCAGCCAGGGGCTGCTCTTCATGGCGGAGGCGCTCTTCAACGCCTCCGGCCTCGGCCTGCCGATCGTGCTGACGGTGGCCAACCGGGCGCTGGGCGCGCCGATCAACATCTGGAACGACCACAGCGACTCGCTCTCCCAGCGCGACTCCGGCTGGATCCAGCTCTACGCGCGGGACAACCAGCAGGCCGTGGACCTCCACCCGCTGGCCTTCCGGCTGGCCGAGGAGCTCTCGCTGCCGGTGATGGTGTGCATGGACGGCTTCGTCCTCACCCACGCCGTCGAGCGGGTCGAGCTCCCCGGACAGGAGGCCGTCGACGCCTTCCTGCCGCCCTTCCGGCCGGCCCAGCTGCTGGCCCCGGAGCAGCCGATGACCATCGGGGCGATGGTCGGTCCTGAGGCCTTCACCGAGGTCCGCTATCTCGCCCACACCCGGCATCTGCGGGCGCTGACCGTACTGCCCCGGCTGGCGGAGGAGTTCCGGGCGGCCTTCGGCCGCGACCCGCACGCCGTCCTCGGCGAAGCCCACCTGGAACCGGGCGGCACCGTCGTGCTGGCCATGGGCTCCGTGCTGGGCACGCTGGCCGACGCGGTCGACGAACTGCGGGCAGAGGGGCTGCCGGTGGGCTTGCTCGGGCTGACCCTGTACCGGCCGTTCCCGGCCGAGGCGCTGCGTCTCGCGCTGGCCCGGGCGGGCCGGGTGGTGGTGCTGGAACGCGCGCTCGCCCCCGGCGTGGGCGGGATCGTCAGCGCCGACCTGGCCGCCGCGCTGCACGGGCTGCCCGACCCGCCGGAGATCCGCACCGTGATCGCCGGCCTCGGCGGGCGGCCGATCACCAAGGCGTCGCTCTGCCGGATGCTGGCCGACGCGACCGCCGGGCGACTGCCCGAACTGCTCTTCCTCGATCTCGAACGGGACGTGGTGGAACGGGAGTCGGGGCTGCTGGAGAAGGCGCCGGACGAGGAGGGCGCGACGTGACCGGGACCAGGTTCTACCAGGTGGGCAGCTACGCCGCCGGAAACCGGCTGCTGGACCCGGCGAGCCGGGCGGAGCAGTCCAGGGCCGGCCGGCCGAACAGCCTGACCATGGGCCACCGCGCCTGCCGCGGCTGCGGCGAGGCGCTGGCCGCCCGCTATGTGCTGGACGCCGCCGAACGCGCCACCGGCGGCCGGATCGTCACCGTCAACGCCACCGGCTGCCTGGAGGTCTTCTCCACGCCCTACCCGGAGTCGGCCTGGCGGCTGCCGTGGCTCCACTCGCTCTTCGGCAACGCTCCGGCGGTGGCCGCCGGGGTGGCCGCCGCGCTGCGGGCCCAGGGGCGCACGGAGGTGCGGGTGATCGGCCAGGGCGGCGACGGCGGCACGGTGGACATCGGGTTCGGCTGCCTCTCCGGCATGTTCGAGCGCAACGACGACGTCCTCTACGTCTGCTACGACAACCAGGCCTACA
The DNA here is from genome assembly GCF_000744815.1 of Phaeacidiphilus oryzae TH49. Classification (NCBI taxonomy): domain Bacteria; kingdom Bacillati; phylum Actinomycetota; class Actinomycetes; order Kitasatosporales; family Streptomycetaceae; genus Phaeacidiphilus; species Phaeacidiphilus oryzae. The sequence continues at coordinate 465,123 of NZ_JQMQ01000005.1, read as the reverse complement.
TGAACACCGGGGTGCAGCGCTCCGGCGCCACCCCGCCGGCCGCCCGCACCGCCACCACCCTGCCGGTCGGCGGGGACCCCGGAGCCCCCTTCGGCCAGGGCAAGGACCTGCCGCGGATCGCCCTGGCGCACGGCATCCCGTACGTGGCCACCGCCACCGTGGCCGGACTGCGCGATCTGGAGGCCAAGGCGGCCCGGGCGATGGACCTCCACGGCGCCCGCTACCTCCACGTCCTCTCGCCCTGCCCGCTCGGCTGGGGGACCGGCTCGGGGGAGGCGGTCCGGATCGCCCGGCTGGCCGTGGAGTCCGGGGTCTTCCCGGTCTTCGAGGCCGTGGACGGCGAGATCACCGGAGTCGAGCGGATCCGGCGGCCGGTCCCGGTCGAGGAGTACCTGCGACCGCAGCGCCGCTACGCCCACCTCTTCAAGCCGGAGCCGCGGCCCGACGTGATCGCCCGCATCCAGCAGGCCGCGGACCGCAATATCGTCCGCTACCACCTCCTGGACCCTGACGAGCAAGCCGCGCAAGGAAGTTGATGAGCCGTCATGACCGACACGTCCCGTCCCGGCCGGCTGCCCTTCGCCACCACCCTCGGGCCCGGTTCCAGCACCGCCAACCTCACCGGCGCCTGGCGCACCGAGCGCCCGCGCTATGTGAGCCTGCAGCCGCCCTGCAACGGCGCCTGCCCGGCCGGGCAGGACATCCAGCAGTGGCTGTACCACGCCGAGAGCGGGGACTACGAGCGCGCCTGGCGGATCCTGGCCACCGCCGATCCGCTGCCCGCCGTCCTCGGCCGGATCTGCTACCGGCCCTGCGAGACCGCCTGCAACCGGGCGCGGCTCGACCAGGCGGTCGGGATCTCCTCGATCGAGCGCTTCCTCGGCGACGAGGCCATCCGGCACGGCTGGCAGCTGCCCCGGCCCAGCCGCCCGGACTCCGGCCGGCGGGTGCTGGTGGTCGGCTCCGGTCCGGCCGGGCTCTCCGCCGCCTACCAGCTGCGGCTGCTCGGCCATGAGGTGACGATCCGGGAGGCCGAGCACCGCCCCGGCGGGATGCTCCGCTACGGCATCCCCGCCTACCGGCTGCCCCGGGTGGTGCTGGACGCCGAGATCGAGCGGCTGCTCGGCCTGGGCATCGTGCTGCGCACCGACGACCGGGTCGCCGACCTGGCCGCCGCCCGCCAGGAGGACGGCGGCTACGACGCGGTCTTCCTGGCCGTCGGCGCCGGCCTCGGCCGCCGCGCGTACCTTCCGGCGGGGGACAGCGCGCGGATCCTGGACGCGGTCCGCCTGCTGCACAGCACCGCCGACGGCGAGCCCCCACTGCTCGGCCGCCGGGTCGCGGTCTACGGCGGTGGCAACACCGCGATGGACGCCGCCCGTACGGCCCGCCGGCTCGGCGCGAGCGACGCGGTCGTCGTCTACCGCAGGACCAGGGACCGGATGCCGGCCCAGGACAGCGAGCTGGAGGAGGCGCTGGAGGAGGGCGTGCGGATGCGCTGGCTCTCCACCATCGCCCACGCCGACGAGGGCCGGATCACCGTCGAGCGGATGGCCCTCGACGAGACCGGATTCCCTCAGCCCACCGGCGAGTTGGAGACGCTGGAGGCGGACAGCGTGATCCTCGCCCTCGGCCAGCAGAGCGACCTCTCGCTGCTGGGCGACGATGCCGGGCTCACGGTCCGGGACGGGGTCCTCCAGGTCGGCGCGGACCTCGGGACCGGGCTGCCGGGCGTCTTCGCCGGCGGCGACATGATCCCCGGCGAGCGCACCGCCGCCCACGCCGTGGGCCACGGCGCGCGGGCCGCCCGTGCCATCCACGAGCGGCTGGCGGGGCCGGTGCCGCACCGGGCGGCCCCCGCGGACCGGCCGCCGGCCGAGTACGACCGCCTCAACACCTGGTACTACTCGGACGCCCCGGCCGCGGTCCGGCCCCGGCTCGAACTCGCCCGGCGCACCGGCACCTTCGACGAGATCGCCCAGGGCCTGGACGAGAGCACCGCCCTCTACGAGGCTCGGCGCTGCCTCTCCTGCGGCAACTGCTTCGAGTGCGACAACTGCTACGCGGTCTGCCCCGACAACGCCATCCGCAAGCTGGGCCCCGGCCGGGGCTTCTCGGTCGACCTCGACTACTGCAAGGGCTGCGGCCTCTGCGCCGAGGAATGCCCCTGCGGCGCGATCGAGATGATCCCGGAGCCGCGGGCGTAGCGCGCCGAGGGCGGCCGAGAACACGGCCGGCGCCGGCCCCGGCCTCCCGCCGGGCGGGCTCACACCGTCAGCCGCCGCATGCCGGCGTAGCCTCCGGCGAGGAGGAGGGCGGCGACCGCGGCCAGCACGGCGGTGAGCCCGGCGGCCGTCAGACCGGTCAGGAAGCGGCCGACGTCCGCCCAGCCGTGCAGCCAGGTCGTGACGACCGCGGCCAGCGTCAGGACCGCGAGCTGCCCCGCCCCGAAGATCATCGTCCCGGTCAGCCCGGCCCGGCGGTGCACCAACCCGTACGCCATGCCGTAGGCGAAGAGGAGGACGAAGGAGACCGAGGCGGTGAGCCAGGCGAGGTACCAGGGCCCGTCCAGGAGGAACGGGACGCGGAAGTACGCCATCCGCAACCCCCAGCCGCCGGTGGCCCGTTCGACCAGCCGGCCGAGGGTGACGACCAGCCCGAAGCACACCCCGAGCCCGACCGCCACCGCCCCGGCGGCGAGGTGGTAGGTACGCCGGCCGACGCCGAGGGCCATCGCGAACGGCAGCGCCTTGGCCACCGACTGCAGGCCGATGACGAAGACCACCAGGAACGCCGCGGCCAGCCCGCCCACCCAGCGCTGGCCGCCGTCGCCGGCCGGGGTGAGCCGCAGGATCACCGCGTCGAGGACGAACCCGAATCCGGCCCACTCCCAGGGCAGCACCAGATAGGTGAAGCGGTCCAGGAGCAGATAGCGCACGACCGGGACGACAGAAGTGGAACGCATCAGGAGGCCCTCGCTGTCAGGAGTCCGGACGGGTCGTCGGCCCGCTCGGCCGCGTACACGGCGAGCTGCTGGAGGGTGACCGGCTCCAGCCGCAGCCGCAGGTGGCCGGCGAGCTCGCGGTCCCGCTCGTCCAGCCGGCCGGCCATCACCACGCTGGCCCGGGCGCCGATCGCGCGCCGGCTCAGCGTGGTCCGCCCGGCGACGAACCGTTCCACCCCGTCGGCCGGGCCGGACACGGCGGTGGCGCTGCCGCGCAGGTCGTCGGCGGGCGCGTCGAGGACCAGCCGGCCGCGGTCCAGCACCAGCACCCGCTCCAGGAGGTCGGCGGCCTCGTCGATGAGGTGGGTGGAGAGGAGGATGCAGCGCGGATGGGCGGCGTAGTCGGCCAGCAGCTGGTCGTAGAAGAAGGTGCGGGCGACCGCGTCCAGGCCCGAGTACGGCTCGTCGAAGAGGGTGAGCTCGGCGCGGGCGGCCAGCCCGATGACGATGCCGAGGGCGGTCCGCATCCCGCGGGAGAGCTTCTTGACCTGCCGGCACGGCGGCAGCTCGTACGCGTCCAGCAGGGTGCCGGCCAGCTTCTCGTCCCAGTTCGGGTAGAGCAGTGCGGCGGCCCGGACCGCCTGCCGCACCCGCAGGTCGGGGTAGGTCTGGTCCTCCCGGATCAGCACCGTACGGCGCAGTGCGGCGCCGCTCTCCCGGGGATCGTCGCCGAAGACCCGCACCCGCCCGGCGGTGGCGAACTCCTGGCCGGAGAGCAGCCGCAGCAGTGTGGTCTTCCCGGCGCCGTTGCGGCCGAGGAGTCCGGCGACGCAGGGCCCGTCGAGCTCGAATCCGACGCCGGCCAGGGCCTGGTGGTCGCGGTAGCGGCGCTCGACCCCGTCGAGGGCGACCGTCGGCGGCGTCACGCCTTCGCCCCCGTCGTGACCTCGGCCGAGTCCTGCTCCTCGCGGACGATCCCGAGGAGTTCCTCCCGCCGGATCCCGAGCCGCGCCGCCTCGACCACCAGCGGCCGCACATACCGCTCGGTGAACCGCTGCCGCCGGGCGCGCACCAGCTTCTCCCGCGCCCCGGGCGCGACGAACATCCCGACCCCCCGCCGCTTCTCCACCAGCCCCTCGTCCAGCAGCACGGTCAGCCCGCGCGCGGCCGTCGCCGGATTCACCCGGTAGTACGCCGCCAGCTCATTGCTGGACGCGACCCGTTCCCCCTCCCCGACACTCCCGTCGGCGATCTGGTTCGCAAGCTCGTCCGCGATCTGGACGAAGATCGGCGAACCGCCATCCAACTGCGACATCGACCCTCCCCTGCCTCGTTGGTTCCTTACTTTACTAATGAACCAACGAGGCAGGCAAGGGGTGCGCCGCCGAAGCCCGGGTTCAGCCGCGTCCGGCCGTGGCGAAGCCCTCGCCGGACCGCGCCAGTCGGGTCAGCAGCGGTGCCGGGCGCCAGTCCGGGTCGCCCGCCTCGGCGTGGTAGCGCAGCAGGGCGTCCCGCACCGCCGGCAGGCCGACCGCCTCGGCGTGGAACATCGGGCCGCCGCGGTGCCGCGGGAAGCCGTAGCCGGAGAGGTAGACCACGTCGATGTCGGAGGCGCGGAGCGCGATCCCCTCCTCCAGGATCCGCGCCCCCTCGTCGGCCAGCGCGAAGACCAGCCGGTTCGCGATCTCCTCGGGGTCGAAGGCGCGCCGCTCGATCCCGTTCCGCCGCCGGTACTCGGCCAGCAGCTCCTCCACCACCGGGCTCGGCCGCGCCTCCCGGCCGCCCTCCGGGTAGTCGTACCAGCCGCCGCCGGTCTTCTGCCCGAATCGGCCCAACTCGCAGAGGGCATCGGCCAGTTCGTCCCGGGGCGCCTCCGGGTCCTCGGCGTAGCGCCGCTTGCGGATCGCCCAGCTGATGTCCAGGCCGGCCAGGTCGCCCATCCGGTACGGGCCCATGGCGAAGCCGAAGCCCTCGACCGCCGAGTCGATCTCGGCCGGGGCCGCGCCGGCGCGCAGCAGCACCGCCGCGGCCTCCCGGTACCCGGCCAGCATCCGGTTGCCGATGAACCCGTCGCAGACCCCGGCCACCACCGCCGTCTTGCCGATCCTCCGGCCCACCGCCATCGCCGTGACCAGCACGTCGTCCGCGGTCCGCGGTCCGCGCACCACCTCCAGCAGCCTCATCACGTTCGCGGGGCTGAAGAAGTGCATCCCGACCACGTCGGCCGGGCGGCCGGTGGCGCCGGCGATCTCGTCCACGTCCAGCGTCGAGGTGTTGGAGGCGAGCACCGCGCCGGGCTTGGCGATCGCGTCCAGCCGGCCGAAGACCTCCCGCTTGACGGCCATCTCCTCGAAGACGGCCTCGATCACCAGGTCCGCGTCGGCGAGGTCGGCGAACTCGACGGCCGGGGTGAGCAGCGCCATCCGCTGTTCGAGCTGATCGGCCGTCAGCTTCCCGCGCTCGACCTGGATCCGGTAGTTGCGGCGGATCACCCCGAGCCCGCGGTCCAGCGCCTCCTTGCCGGTCTCCACGATGGTCACCGGGATCCCTGCGTCGAGGAAGTTCATCGCGATCCCGCCGCCCATGGTGCCGGCGCCGATCACCCCGACCCGCTCGACCGGCCGGGCCGCGGTGTCCTCCGCGATGTCCGGGACCCGGCGGGCCGCCCGCTCCGCGAAGAAGGCGTGCCGCAGCGCCGCCGACTGCTCGCTCGCCACCAGTTCCAGGAAGGTCCGGCGCTCCTCGGCCAGCCCCTCCTCGAACGGCGAGGTGGCCGCCGCCTCGACCAGGTCGAGGGCCGCGAGCGGGGCGCGGAACCCGCGGCTGCGGCGCCGCAGCCGCTCGCGCGCGGCGCCGAGGGCCGCCGGGTCCTCCGGGCGGGCGGTCAGGTCCCGCAGCCGGGGGAGCGGCCGGTTCCCGGCGATCCGGCCGGCGAACGCCACCGCCGCGGCGACCACGTCCTCGCCGTCCTCCACCACCAGGTCCAGCAGCCGCTGCCCGTCCTCCGCGGCCAGCGCCCGGGCGGTGCGCGGGGCGCCGCCCGTGATCATCTCCCGGGCGGTGCCCCCGCCGAGGGCGCGCGGCAGCCGCTGGGTGCCGCCGGCGCCCGGCACCAGCCCGAGGCCGACCTCGGGAAGGCCGATCCGGCTGCCGGCGGTCGCCACCCGGTAGTGGGCGCCGAGCGCGAGCTCGAGGCCGCCGCCCAGGCAGGTGCCGCCGACGGCGGCCACGACCGGCTTCGCCGCGTCCTCGACGGCGGCGATCACCTCGCCGAGGTTCGGCGAGGCGGTGGACCTGGCCGTCCCGAACTCGGTGATGTCGGCACCGGCCGAGAACACCCCGCCCCCGCCGGTCAGCACCACGGCCTCCACCGCGTCGTCCGCCAGGGCGCGTTCCAGGCCCGCCAGGATCCCGCTGCGGGTGGCGTGTCCCAGCCCGTTGACGGGCGGATTGTCGATGCGGATGATCGCTGCGCGTCCGTCCACTCGGTACTCGGTCTTCTGGGTCGTCATGCGGTTCAGTAATCCGCCTCGACCACCCGCGGGTCAAGGCCGGACCGGTTCCGGGGGGGCGGGCCGCCCGGCTGCGGCGCTCAGCCGGCCGGGAAGGCTGCCACCCGCTGCCGCACCGCCTCGATCGCGGGCAGTGCCGGCCGCCCGGTCAGCTCGGTGAGGGTGGCCGTCGGGGTGCTGCCCCACGGGCCCCGGAAGTCTCTGTAGAGCTCCACCAGCTGCCGGGCGGTCGACTCGGGGACGCCGAACCTCTCCCGCACATGGCGGAGGTACTCCTCCTCGCCGACGGCGCGGAACGGTACGCCCGCCGCCTTCGCCACCTCCTCCCAGCCGATCGCGTCCGGGCCGGTCAGTTCGAGGATCCGGCCGCGGTGCCGCTCCGGCTCCGCGAGGACGGCCGCGGCCGCGTCGCCGAGGTCGTCGGCGGCGGCCGGGGTGGCCCGGGCGCCCGCCGCGGGCGCCACCACCTCTCCGCTGCTCCGGCCCCACACCACGTCCCGGGCGATCGCGTCGGCGATGCCCGCACTGAGCCGGAGGACGGTCCAGTCCGGCCCGGCCTCCCGCACTGCCGCCTCCAGGCGGTGGTAGTCCTGGACGACCGGCACTGTGGCATTGGGCAGATCGGGCCAGCTGGTGAGGACGATCCGGCGGACCCCGGCGTCCGCGGCCGCGCCGACGGCGGCGGTGACCCGGGGCAGCCGCAGGCCGGGGTCGGGGCCGAAGAAGGTGGCGTTCAGCAGGACGGTGTCCACGTCCGCGAGGGCCGTCCGCAGGGCCGCCGGGTCGTCGAAGTCGCCGAACCGGTAGGCGACGTCCTCGTGGCGCGGCGGGTGGGCCGCCGACCCGGCGACGTCCCGCACGGTGGCCACGAGCCTCTCATCGGTGCGGTGGCGGAGATGGGCGAGCACGGCCGATCCGAACGCGCCGTTGCCGCCGGTGACTGCGATGGTCATCCGCTACTCCTAGACTGTAAGCGGGGCGATGACCCCGGTTACTATACGGGGCGCGCGCCCCGCTTAACAGGGAGGGAAAGAAGATGGCTCCACGGGCCCCCCGCGCGGACGCGCTCCGCAATCGGGCACGGATCCTGGCCGCGGCCCGTGAGGCCTTCGCCCACGACGGGGTCGACGTCCCGCTGGACGCCGTGGCCGAGCGGGCCGGTGTCGGCGCCGGCACCGTCCATCGCCACTTCCCGACCAAGGAGGCCCTGGTGACGGCGGTGATCGCGGATCGCCTCGACCGGCTGGCGGACCGCGCGGCCGAGTTCGACGGCGCCGACCCGGTCGGGGACTTCTTCGCCTTCCTCGCCGAGCTGACCGACTCCGCCCGGGACAACCTCGCGCTCGCCTCCGCGCTGGACGGGACCTTCGGCACCGAGGGCGAGGCCTCCGCCGCCCGCCTCGCCGCCGCCCTGGAGTCCCTCCTCGCGGCCGCCCAGCGGGCCGGGGGCGTCCGCCGCGACGTCACCGCCGCCGAGCTGCACGCCATCCTCTCCGGGGTGCTGGCCGCCGAGGGCCGGCTGCCCCCCGCCCGCCGCGGCCTGGGTCTGGAGATCGCCGTCGCGGGCCTGCGCTCCCCGGGATGACCCGCGCCGCGCGGGCGCGCGCCGACCGTGCGCAGGGCTCGCCCGGATGCGTGCCGGTCAACACCCGTTGGTCATAGAATTCCTGGATGGCTGACGCGGTGGAACCCCAAGTCGGGGGCGAGGACGAGGAGTTCACGACGCTGGGCGTGCTGGGCGATCCGGTGCGCCGGGCCCTGTACCGCTTCGTCGCGGGGCGCCCGGGGGAGAGCGGCCGGGAGGCGGCGGCGGAGGCGGCCGGGGTGTCCCGCTCGCTGGCCGCCTTCCACCTGGACAAGCTGGTCGAGGCGGGCCTGCTGGAGGTCTCCTACCGCCGCCTCTCCGGCCGTTCCGGCCCCGGCGCCGGCCGCCCGGCCAAGCTGTACCGGCGGGCGGCGGGCGAGCACGCCGTGACGGTTCCGCCCCGCAGCTACGGCGACGCCGGCCGCCTCCTCGCCGAGGTGGTCGAACAGGCGGGCCTGGACCGGGAGTTGCAGTGTGCCGCGCATGCGGTGGGGGCGCGGGCCGCGGACTCCGGCGCGGAGGCCGACGTCCTCGCGCTCCTGCGCGAGCGCGGCTATCAGCCGTACGCGGACGGCGAAGGCGCGGTCCGGCTCCACAACTGCCCCTTCCGCGCCCTCGCCGAGGAGTTCCCCGCGCTGGTCTGCGGGATGAACCTGGCGCTGGTCCGGGGCCTGCTGGCGGGCGGCGGAGGCGCGGCCGCCGCGCCCTGGTCCGCCGAGATGGACCCGGCGCCCGGCGGCTGCTGCGTGGCCCTCCACTCTAAAACGAATAGTGATTGACGTTAGAGCAACGGCCTTGCCATGCTTGGCCCATGACCGGCTATCAACTCGCCCAGGTGAACGTCGGGCACATCGTCGCTCCGCTGGAGTCCCCGGAACTCGCCGACTTCGTCGCGAACCTCCCCGAGATCAACGCCCTCGCCGACGGCTCGCCGGGCTTCGTCTGGCGGATGGTGGACGAGGGCGGCGCGGACAACACCATGCTGCGTCCGGACAGCGCGGACCGGCTGCTCCTCCTCAACTGCTCGGTCTGGGAGTCCCTGGCGGCGCTGCGGGCGTACGTCTACCAGAGCGCCCACCTGCGAGTGCTCAGCCGCCGCCGCGAGTGGTTCGTCCGGCACGTCGAGGCGCACCAGGCCCTGTGGTGGGTCCCGGCCGGCCACCGCCCCACCGTCCCCGAGGCCACCGCGCGGCTCGCCCTCCTCCGCGAACTCGGGCCCACCCAGCGGGCGTTCACCTTCCGCGAGCCCTTCCCCGCCCCGAGCGGCGAGCCCGCGCCGACGGCCTGACCCGCCGCCTCAGAGTTCCCACTCAGAGTTCCAACTGCTCCAGCGCGTTCAGGAACCCCTCGCTGTACGTGGGGAACTGGGCGATGTCGTCGAGGAGGACGTCGATCGGCACGGCGGCCCGGATGGCCAGCACCGCGTAGTGAATGAACTCGCCGGCCATCGGGGCCACCGCCCAGGCGCCCACCAGCACCCGCCGCTCGCGGTCGGCCAGCAGGCTGAGCCGGCCGTGCGGCTCGGTGTCGAAGGTCCACGGCCGGGCCAGCGCCGCGGCCAGGTCCACCGTCGCCTCGGCGGCGTCGATCCCCGCCCGCTCCGCCTCGGCGGGGGTCATCCCCACCGCGGCGATCTCCGGTTCGGTGAAGACCACCCGCGGATGCACCGCGTCGTTGCGCACCCGCCGCTTGCCCAGGATGGTGTCCGCGGCCACCCGCGCGTGGTACTTGGCGAGATGGGTGAAGGCCGGGCGCCCGGTGACGTCGCCCACCGCCCACAGTCCGGGAGCGGCCCGGCAGCGGTCGTCCACCGGCAGCGCGCCGCGGACGTCGACCGGTACGCCGACGTCCTCCAGGCCCAGCCCGGCGGTCCCCGGCCGGCGGCCGGTGCCGAGGACGACCACGTCGACGGTCAGCTCCCGGCCGTCGTCGAGTTCCAGCACCGCGCCGCCCGAGCCGGACGGGCGGGCCGAGCGGGCCTGACGTCCGGTCAGCACGGTGGCGCCGTCGGCGGAGAGCAGCCGGGCCGCCTCCTCGCCCAGCCTGGGGTCCTCCCGCGCGAGCAGCCGCTCGCCGCGGACCAGCAGCGTCACCTCGCAGCCCATCCGGGCCAGGAAGTGCCCAAGCTCGACGGCGACCGGGCCGCCGCCGATCAGCGCCGCCCGCCCGGGGATCTCCCGCAGGCTGGTCGCCTCCCGGTTGGTCCACACCGGGACCCGGTCGAGTCCGGGGATGTCCGGCCGGACCGGCTGCGAGCCGGTGGCCAGCACCACGTGCTCGGCCGCGAGCACCCGGTCCCCGACGGCCAGCGTCCACGGGTCGCGGCCGACGAACCGCGCGGAGCCCTTCACCACCTCGACGCCGTTCTTGCGGTACTCCTCTACCTGCCGGGAGTCGTCGTGATGGCGCACCATCACGTCCCGGTAGTCGCGGAGGGCGGGCCAGTCCAGCGCCGGCCGGGAGAGCCCGGCCACCCGCTCCGCCTGGGCCTGCGCCTCCGGCCCGCGCAGCAGTGTCTTCGACGGGATGCAGCCGTAGTAGCCGCACTCCCCGCCGATCAGCTCCTTCTCCACCAGCGCCGTGCGCAGGCCGCCCGCCGCGAGCCGGCTGACCGCCACCTCGCCGCCGGGACCGGCGCCCACCACCACCGCGTCGAAAACCTCGGACATCCCGTCGCCTCCTGCGCGCGCCTCGTGCGGCCGACTCTTCCGCTACCCCGCCGAGAGACTCGCATACGCGCCCGGAAGCGCAACCCCGCGACGCGCGCGGGGTGGAGGAGGTCACCCCGGTCGGTCGTGTGGGCGGCCGGGTCGGGGGTACCCGAGACAGGACGCAGGCAGTACAGGCGCAGAAGGGGAGTGATGACCTGTGGCCAGCGTCGAGCAGTCGATCGACGTCGCCGTCCCGGTCCGTACCGCGTACGACCAGTGGACGCAGTTCGAGGAGTTTCCGGCGTTCATGCGCGGGGTGAAGCGGATCGAGCAGCGCACCCCGACCCAGATGCACTGGGTGACCAGCATCGCCGGGGTGGACAGGGAGTTCGACACCGAGATCAGCGAGCAGATCCCGGACGACCGGATCGCCTGGCACGCGGTGGAGGGCCCCGAGCAGGCCGGGGTGGTCACCTTCCACCGGCTTGACGACCTCCGTACGCGGATCATGGTGCAGATGGAGTTCGCCCCGCAGGGGGTCCTGGAGCAGGTGGGCGACAAGCTCGGCTTCGTCAGCTCGCGGATCGAGGGGGACCTGAAGAACTTCAAGCGGTTCATCGAGGACCGGGGCGAGGAGACCGGCGCGTGGCGCGGCCGCGTCGAGCCGCCGACCCAGCTGGCGCCGGACGAAGTCCGCGCCAGGCGCCAGGAGGAGGCGGACGCCGGCCCCGAGCCCGCACCGCCGCTCGGCCCCTACGCCACCCAGGCGCCGGGCTACCCGCCGGCGCCGGCCGGTGAGCAGCCTTCCGGCGCCCCGCACCCCGGCCCGGCCCCGGGCCCGCCGCACGCCGCCGCCGACGACGTGACCTCCCCCGAGGAGGAGGCGATCGCCGCGGAGGGGGCCGGCGGACTCGGCGACCCCGGGAACGTCGACGAGGCCCTGGACGACCGGGACCGGCCCGCCCACTGACCCGCCTCCGGCCCCGGGCCGCACCCCTGACGGGGCGTGCGGCCGGGGCCGGAGCGTGCGGGCGCGATCGGCTCGGGTGCCGCGCGATCGGCTCGCGTGCCGTGGGCCTCGCGGGCTCATCGGGGTGGGCTCATCGAGCGCCGTGGCTCAGGCGTCGCCGGCCAGGGTCCTCGCGGCGAGTTCGAGGTCGGCCACCAGGCCCTCGCGGGCCGCCTCGCGGGCGTCCCGGTCGGCGCGGAGGACCGCGGACGGATGGATGGTCGCGATCAGCGGCCGGCCCTCCGCCTCCAGCAGTCGGCCGCGGTCCCGGGTGACCCGGAAGCCGCTGCCGAGCAGCGCCCGGCCGGCCGTGGCGCCCAGCGCCACCAGCAACTCCGGGGCCACCAGCCGCAGTTCGGCCTCCAGCCAGGGGCGGCAGGCGGCCGCCTCGCGCAGCGTCGGCGGTTGGTGGAGCCTGCGCTTGCCGCCGCTGCCGCCCAGCTTGAACTTGAAGTGCTTGACGGCGTTGGTGACATAGGCCTGGTCCGGGTCGAGCCCGGCCTCGTCCAGGGCCTTGCGCAGCACCCCTCCGGCCGGACCGACGAACGGCTCGCCGCGCCGGTCCTCCTGGTCGCCCGGCTGCTCGCCGATGAGCATCACCCGGGCGCCGGCGCTTCCCCGGCCGAAGACGGTCTGGGTCGCGTCGGCGTGCAGCGGGCAGCCCCGGCAGTCGGCCGCGGCCCGGCGGAGTGCCGTGAGGCTGCGGCCGCCCCCGGCCGGCAGGAACGGTCCGGCGTCGTACTCCTCACCGGGCACCCCGGAGCACCTCCTCTTCCTCCATTGCTGCTACCCCCGGTCGCCCTTGGGGCGGGCCGGCTGCGCCGGGTTGCCGTGCGGCGGCGGATGCACCGGCGTGCGGGCGGTGGACGGAGAGACGGGCGAGCCCCCCGCCGGCCGTCCGGGCGGCCCGGCCGCCGGATCCTCCCCGCCGGGGCTCGGCTCGGCCCCGCTCTCCAGCTCGTGCAGCCGCGCCGTCAGCACCTCCAGGACGGCGGGCCGGGCGGCGTGGTCGCCCTCGTGGGTGAGCAGCTCCTCCAGCTGCTCGCCGCCCAGGGGGCGGATCCGCTGCGCGATGGTGCTCACCGAGAGCTGGTCGTATTCGGGCAGCGGGAGATCGTCGGAATGCCCGGTCATCTCCGGCCTCCTCTCCAAGCAGGCGGATCGGCGGTCTCCGCCGATCCTGCTGCGGATACCACGCCGACCCGACCCGAAACGGCGCCCTCCGCCGCCGGCCACGACACAAGGAGAGGCCGGTGGAGGGGAGCACTCCCTCCACCGGCCGCTCTCCGGATCGGGTCGCGCCGCGGACGCCCCCGAGGGGCCGTCCGCCTCCTCGGTCAGGCGACCCGGCGCAGCTGCTGGGACTTCTCCAGGCTCGCTGCCTCGTCGGTGAACTTGCGGGAGATCCCGTAGAAGAAGTCCAGGATGACCCGCCAGAAGTAGGCCGCGCCCGCGATGGCGAGGCCCGTCACCGTCATCCCGATGTCACCGTTCCGGACGGCGAGGTGCCAGGCCGCGAAGAGGTCGAAGCCTGCCAGCCAGGACGCGCCCACGCCCAGCGCCACCAGCACGAACGCCCAGTATTCCTGGGCCAGGGACAGGTACCGCGCGGCGATCTTGGCGATCACCACGATCGCCAGCCCGAGCAGCACCGTCATGCCGAACGCGTACATCTGCGCCCCCTGCGACGGAGTCGGTCATCACTCTCGCTCTTCCTTGCACTGTCGACCCTGCCCGCCCTCCCGCGCGCGCGGGAGGGGCCACCGGTCCCGCTCGGTGACCGGTCGGCCGTATCGGGTACGGCCGACCGGCCCTCCTCCGCTGCCCCGGCGGATCCTGTCCGGAAGACACCGTTACTCCGACCATGAGTGGTAAGGCGAAGAGTCGAAGGAGGTGTGTCGATGCCCGGGGCCGCCCATCATCATCACCGGCACCAGGAGCCGAGTTCCGCTTCCGTTCACCACGGACGCGGCTCGCGCTTCGTGACGGACCTGCGCCGGGCCGCGGGCCGCGACCGCAGCCCTCTGGTCCGGCCGATCGACCGGGCGCGCAGCGCGCTGGGACTGATCACCGGGGTACTGCTGCTCGGCACACTGGCCGTCGGCCTGCTGGTCGGGCTGCTGGCGCTGCACAGCGAGCAGAGCCTGGCGGCGCACCAGGCCGCGACCCGCCGGCTGGTCACCGCGGTGACCACGTCTCCCGCCTATCCGGCCGGCGCGCAGCCGGTCACCGGCGGCAGCGGCGCCTCGGTCGCCACCGCCGCCTGGACCGGCCCGGACGGCCACCGCCACACCGCCACCATCGCCGTCCCCGACGGAACCCCGGTGGGCGGCCGCGTCCACACCTGGACCGACCGAACCGGTGCCGCGGTGGGCGCTCCCACCACGGCGTCCGCCGCCACCCTGGACGGCATCCTGGTCGGCACCGCGGCCTGGATCGGCGCCGGCGTCCTGGTCGGCTCCACCGACCTGCTGGCCCGGCACCGTCTCAACCGGCGCGCGGACCGCGCGTGGGAGCGGGAGTGGCAGCGGGTGGAGCCCTCCTGGTCCGGGCGCGGGCGGTTCAGGTGAGCGGAGATGAACGGGGCCATCCCCTGCGGGCGGCTGTTCGGCATCCCGCTCCGGCTGCACTGGACGGTGCCGCTGCTGGTGCTCTTCCTCGGCTACGGCCTCGGCCGGGGCACCCTGCCGGCCTGGGCGCCCGGCCGCTCCGGCGCGGCGTACGGGCTGGCCGCCCTGGTGGCCGCCGCCGCACTGCTCCCGGCGCTGGCCGCGCATGAGTTCGCGCACGCCCTGACCGCCCGCCGGTTCGGCGTCCGGGTCGAGGACGTGACGCTGTGGGCGCTCGGCGGGGTGACCCGGATGGGCCGGGCCGAGCGGCCCCGGGCGCTGCTGGCGATCTCCCTCGCCGGCCCGCTGGCCAGCCTGGTGGTGGGCGGCGCCGCGCTCGGCGCGGCGGCCGGGATCGGTGCCGGGTCCACCGGGGGCCGCGGGGCTCTGACGGCCGCGGTGCTGGCCTGGCTCGGCTGGGTCGACCTGCTGCTCGGCGGCTTCAACCTGCTGCCGGGCGCGCCGCTGGACGGCGGACGGGTGCTCCAGGCGGTGCTGTGGGCGCGCGGCGGCGACCCCGACCGGAGCGCCGCGCAGGCCGCCGCGGCCGGGCGGTTCCTCGGCATCGCGCTGGTGGTCCTCGGCCTCCTCTCGACGTTCACCGGCGCGGCGGTCCAGGGGCTCTGGCTGGCGCTGATCGGGGTGTTCCTGAGCGGCGCGGCCGGTGCCGAGCGGAGGTCCGCGACGCTGGCCGCCGCACTGCGCGGGGTCCTGGTCGGCCAGGCGATGTCGACGCCGGTGGACTCCGGGCCGGACTGGTTCGACCTGGAGCGGTTCGTCGCCGAGGTGCCGGGCGCGCGGCGGCATTCGGCGGTGCCGCTGACCGATGTGGTGGGCCGCTGCTCCGGGCTGGTCACCACGGCCCGGATCTCGGCCGTACCGGGGGAGCGGCGGGCGCTGGTGCGAGTCCGCGACCTGGCCGTACCGGCCGGGCGCTGCGCCTTCGCGATCCCGGGCGAGCCGCTGGCGCCGGCCCTGGCCCGGTGCACCCCGGAGACCGGGACCCGGCTGCTGGTGGTCGACGAACCGGCGGCCGGCCGCCGGCTGCTCGGCATCGTCACCGAGCACGACGTGCGGAACCTGCTCCGCGGACGGGCCCTGGACGTGCCGGCGTCCCCCCACCGGAGGTGGGAGAACGCCTGGTGACGGGCTGCCGGGAGGCCGTACCCGACCGCCTCAGCCGCGGGCCGCCCGGTCCGCGTGGGCGATCTTCCGGGCCAGCCCGAAGAGCAGCATCGCGAACAGCGCGACGAACGGCGCGGCCGGCAGGCCGATCACCGAGACCGCCAGCCCCACCGCGATCACCAGGGCCAGCACGGCGACCACGTAGAGCACCGACTCGGCCAACCACGCCAGCAGATGACGGACCATCACGTCCATGGCCGGACCCCTTCCGCTGAGACTCCTCGGCTTCAGCCTGGCCCCGGCGCTCCCCCGGAGGAGGGGCCGAACGGCCGCGGGCCGGGGGCCGGGCGGGGCCGGTCTCAGCCGGCCCCGCGCTGCCCCTGCCGCGCCCTCGGCGACCGGCCGGCCGCCGGTCCGCCGCCGGTGCCGCCGCCGGTCCGCCGTGGCCCCGGCCGCGTCGGCCGGTGTACGCCGACCGGCGGCATGCGGACTGCGCGGGAGGTGACCAGGCGTCAGCGTGGAGCAGAGCAGCCGCTCGCCCGCCTGACAGCCCGTCATCGGAGGAAAGCCGAATGAGCCGCATCGGCGCCCGCACCGCCCCCGCCCCTGCCGTCCCCCTCGTGCCCGTGCCGCACCGCGAGGGCCGCCGGATCCGCGCCGGCCGCCGGATCCGCGTCGCGGGCGGGCCGCGCTCGCCGCCGCGGCCGTGCTCGCGCTCGCCGCCTGCGGCGGCTCCTCCGGTTCCGGCTCGGGCAGCCCGACGCCGACCCAGGTCACCTCGACGCCCAGCCACTCGGTCTTCGCCTCGATCAGCGCCTCGGCCCGGGCCTCCGCCTCCGCGGCGGCCTCCTCGGCCTCCGCCGCGGCCTCCTCCTTCGAGGCCTCCGTCTCGGCGCAGACCAAGCAGGCGGCCGACGCCGCCAAGGCGGAGCTGGCGAAGGTCTCCGGCGCGGGCAACGCGACCGGCGACATCCAGCTCACCGGCGTGCCCAAGGCGCAGACCGGCGGGCTCCACGCGGTGGTCGTCAACATCACCAACCACAGCGGCTCCGAGGCGGACTACGCGGTGAAGGTGGAGTTCCGGGACCCCTCCGGCGCGGTGGTGGACAGCGACGTCGTGGGCGCCCAGAAGGTCGCCGCCGGGGGCAGGGCCCAGCCGGTCGCCTTCAGCACCAAGGACGAGGGGAAGACCCTCACCGCCCGGGTCGCCCAGGCCCAGCGCTACTGATCCGGTCCGCGCCGGGTAGGTGTGCGGTCGGACGCACGTCGGACGGAGCGGGATGAGGTGGGCGGTGGCCGGGGCGGACGAGGGCGGGCACCGGTGCGCGTTCGTGCTGGGCGGCGGAGGCGCCCTCGGCGCGTACGAGGTGGGGATGCTCAAGGCGCTGCTGGAGGCCGGCTACCGGCCGGACCTGGTGGTGGGCGCCTCGGTGGGCGCGGTGAACGGCGCCGTGGTCGCGGCCGATCCCAGCGTGCGGGCGGTCGGGCGGCTGGCCGAGCTGTGGACGGGCCTCGGCCGGGCCGGCGTGTTCTCCGCGCCGCTCTGGCGGCGGGTGGGGACGGCGGCCCGCTCCCGCACCCACCTCTACAGCCACGAGCCGCTGCGGCGGATGCTCGAGGAGGACCTGCCGGGGGTACCGATGGAGTCCCTTGCGGTCCCCTTCCAGTGCGTCGCCGCCTGCATCGAGGAGGCCTCCGAGCACTGGTTCACCGAGGGGCCCGTGGTGCCGGCGGTGCTGGCCTCCTCCGCGGTGCCCGGCCTGCTGCCGCCGGTGCGGATCGGCGACCGCCACTTCCTGGACGGCGGCCTGGTGAACAGCATCCCGGTCGGGCGGGCGGTGGCGCTCGGCGCCCGCGAGGTCTTCGTCCTCCAGGTGGGGCGGGTGGAGCAGGCGCTGCAACCGCCGAGGCATCCGGCCGAGGTGGCGGCGGTCGCCTTCGAGATCGCCCGGCGGCACCGGTTCGCCCGGGACATGTCCGACCTGCCGGGCTCGGTCGCCGTCCATGTGCTGCCGACCGGCGCGGCCGGCCAGGCCCGCCCCGGCAGCCGAGGCTGGTGGCGGCACCAGACCTTCGCCGCCGCCGAGGAGCGGATCGAACGGGCCTACCGGGCCTCCCTCGGCTACCTGGAAACGCTCGCCGAGAGCGGCACCGGCGCTGCCGGGGCCCCCGGGGCGCCCGGCGCCCCCGGCGCGGACCGGGGCGGGGCGTGACCGCCGCCTGGCGCACGGCCGCCCGGCGGACCCTGATGATCGGTCTGCTCGCCGTGCTGCTGCCGCTCGCCGCCGCCCTCCTGCTGGTGGCCGCGCTGCTGGACGGCCCGGTGGCGCT
The DNA here is from genome assembly GCF_000744815.1 of Phaeacidiphilus oryzae TH49. Taxonomy (NCBI): domain Bacteria; kingdom Bacillati; phylum Actinomycetota; class Actinomycetes; order Kitasatosporales; family Streptomycetaceae; genus Phaeacidiphilus; species Phaeacidiphilus oryzae. The sequence continues at coordinate 447,357 of NZ_JQMQ01000005.1, read as the reverse complement.
GCTCTTCTCCACCCCGGCCCGGCCGCTCAGATTCGCCGGCTGCCTGCTGCTCTACCTGCTGGTCGACGCGGCGGGCGTGCTGGCCGCGGCGTACGACAGCTGCCGGCGGCGGCCGGAGCCCGAGTGGGCCTACCGGCGGCTGCGCACCCTCCTCGACACCCTCCACCGGTACGCCCGCTGGGCGCTGGGCCTGCGGGTGGAGACCGACCGGCACGGGGACGACGGCGACCCGAGCGGCCCGGCCGTGGTGCTCGCCCGGCACGGCGGCTTCGGGGACTCCTTCCTGCTGGTGCACTGGCTGCTGGCGGAGGCCGGGCTGCGCCCCTGCCCGGTGCTCAAGGCGGCGCTCCGCTTCGACCCGGCGCTGGACCTGCTGATCGGACGGATTCCGCACTGCTACCTGCCGGCCCAGCGGAACGCCGACCCGCACGCGCGGAGCGCGGCCGTCGCCGAGCTGGCGGAGGGGCTGGGCCCGGACGACGCGCTGCTGATCTTCGTCGAGGGCAGGACCTTCACCCCGGGCCGCCGGGCCCGGGCCGTCGCCCGCCTGCGGGCCGCCGGGCGGCCCCGCGAGGCGCGCACCGCCGCCCGGCTGCGGCACGTACTGCCGCCGCACACCGCCGGCGCCTCGGCCGCCCTCGGCGCGGCCCCCCGGGCGGAGCCGGTGCTCCTCGCCCACACCGGCCTGGACGGGGTCGTCTCGCTGCGCACCCTGTGGGACGGGCTGCCGCTGCGCGAGCCGGTCCGGGTCGAGTGGCGGCCGCTGGACCGGGCCCGGATCCCGGCGGAGTCCCGGGAGCTGGGCGACTGGCTGCTGGCCCGGTGGAGCGAGGTGGACGCCTGGATAGACCACGGCGGCGAGCGGTCCTGAGCTCAGCCTGGTGCCGGCACCAGGTCGGCGACCAGGCCGTAGTGGTCGCTGACGGTGTCCCAGGGCCGGTCGAAGGCCCGGACGCAGTGCCGGACGGCGAGGGTCGGCCCGCCGTGGTGGCCGCAGCCGACCAGGAGGTAGTCGATCCGCCGGAACGGCCAGTCCCAGTCCACGCTGTGCGGATTGTCCGGGACGTAGGTGTGGCCGAACCGGTCGGCGGAGTGCCGGCCGTGGGTGCTCTCCCAGGCGTCCCGGAAGCAGACGCTGGTCGACTCCAGGGACTGCCGGCCCGTCCAGAACCGGATCGAGGAGGAGTCCGGGTCGGCGTCCAGGTCGCCGGCCACCAGCTGGTGCCCGGGCCGGGCGGCGGCGGCGTCCTGGAGCACCCGGGCCGCCACCACGGCCTGCCGCTCCCGCTCGTACGCCAGGTCGAGGCGCCAGCTGGGGAAGTGGTTGAGCAGCCAGATCCGGTCGAACGGCGGCGGGGCCAGCACCTCGGCGAGGAGGCTGGTGCAGGCGAAGTCGAGGGTGCGCGGGGTGAGTTGGAGGTCCACCTCGGAGACCTCGCCGAGCGGCAGCCGGCTGGCGGTGCTCACGCCCTGGCCGTCCGGCTCCCGCTTGCTCTGGTGGACCACGTGGTACTCCTCGCCGAGGAGGTCGCGCACCTGGTCGTACTCGTCGGTGAGGATGGTCTCCTGAAGCACCACCAGATCGGGGGAGATCTCGGCGAAGCCGGCGGCCAGCCGCTCCCGCCGGGCCGGCCAGTCGCCGCGGGTGCCCCAGAGGTTGAGGGTGGCGACGCGGAGGCGGGCGCCGGCCTCGGGTCCGGGTGTGCGGGCGGTGGTCATCTCTCCTCCAGGTGTGCGGCGGTCCGGGTGTTCTGCGGCGTTTGCACCGGGCGGCCCTCGGTTACACGTGGCTGCATGCCTTCCACTACCCCGACCGTCGCACAGGCCGTCGAGCTGCCCGTCGAACTGACAGTCAACGGCGAGCGGCGGGAGCTGTCCCTCGACACCCGGACCACGCTGCTGGACGCCCTGCGCGAACGGCTCGGACTGACCGGCAGCAAGAAGGGCTGCGACCACGGCCAGTGCGGTGCCTGCACGGTGCTGCTCGACGGCGAGCGGGTGAACAGCTGCCTGGTGCTCGCGGCCTCCGTGGACGGCTCCCGGGTCGTCACCGTGGAGGGGCTGGCCGAACCGGACGGCCGGCTCCACCGCCTCCAGCAGGCCTTCATCGACCACGACGCCTTCCAGTGCGGCTACTGCACTCCCGGGCAGATCTGCTCCGGGGTGGCGGCGATCCGCGAGGCGGCCGAGGGCCGGCCGAGCGCGGTCACCCCGCCGGGGCCGCCGGAGACCCCGGTGCGGCTCTCCGAGGAGGAGGTGCGCGAGCGGATGAGCGGCAACCTCTGCCGCTGCGCCGCCTATCCGGGGATCGTCGCCGCGGTGCTGGAGGCGAGCCGATGAGGCCCTTCGGCTTCCAGCACGCGGACAGCCCGGACGAGGCGGTGGCCGCGGTCGCCGCCGCACCCGGAGCGGGTTACCTCGGCGGCGGCACCAACCTCGTCGACCTGATGAAGCTGGACGTGGAGCGCCCCACCCGGCTGGTGGACCTGGGGCGGCTCGGGCTGGACGGCATCGAGGAGACCCCCGGCGGCGGGCTGCGGATCGGCGCCACCGCGCGCAACAGCACCACCGCCGTCCACCCCGCCGTCCGGCAGCGCTACCCGGTGCTCTCCGAGGCGCTGCTGAACGGCGCCTCGCCGCAGCTGCGCCACCGGGCGACGGTCGGCGGCAACCTCCTCCAGCGCACCCGCTGCCTCTACTTCCAGGACACCGGGAAGCCGTGCAACAAGCGGGAGCCCGGCACCGGCTGCCCGGCCGTCCGGGGCGAGCACCGCGAACTCGCCGTCCTCGGCTGGTCCGAGCACTGCGTGGCCACCCATCCCTCGGACATGGCGGTGGCGATGGCCGCGCTGGACGCCGAGGTGGAGGTGCTGACGGCGGCCGGCGGCCGGCGCACCCTGCCGGTCACCGAACTCCACCGGCTGCCCGGCGACACCCCCGAGCGGGACACCGTGCTGGAGCACGGCGACCTGATCACCGCCGTCCGGCTGCCCCCGCCCGTGCCCGGCGCGGTGTCCGCCTACCGCAAGGTGCGGGACCGGGCGAGCTACGCCTTCGCGCTGGTCTCGGTCGCCGCCGTGCTGCGGGTCGAGGACGGCGTGGTGGCGGAGGCCGCGCTGGCCTTCGGCGGGGTGGCCGCCAAGCCCTGGCGGGCCCGGATCGCCGAGGAGGCGCTGCGCGGCGGACCGGCCGGGAGGGACGCGTTCCGCCGGGCCGTGGAACGGGAGCTGGCCGGCGCCCGGCCGCTGCCCGACAACGAGTTCAAGGTCGGGCTGGCGGTGTCCACCGCGACCGCTCTCCTCGACCGACTGGCCGCCGAACCGACGCCGGGAGCAGGAGCAGGATCAGGAGCAGGAGCAGGCCGATGACCGCAGCGCACACCGACACCGGGACGCACCCCGAGGCCGCCTTCCCGGCCCGGCTGGAGAGCCGGGAGAAGGTCACCGGTGCCGCCCGCTACGCCGCCGACCAGCACCCGGAGGGCCTCGTCTACGCCTGGCCGGTGGTCGCCGCCATCGCCCGCGGCCGGGTCACCGCCGTGGACTGCGCGGAGGCGCTGGCCGACCCGGCGACGCTGCTGGTCCTCACCCACGAGAACGCGCCCCGGCTGGCCCCGCCGGACGACCCGATGCTCAACGTCCTCCAGTCGGCCCGGGTCGACCACCGCGGGCAGGTCGTCGCGCTGGCCGTGGCCGCCACGCTGGAGGCGGCCCGCTGCGCGGCGAACCGGGTACGGGTGGAGTACGCGGAGGAGCCGCACGACGTGCTGCTCGGTGCGGACCACCCCGGGCTGTACCTGCCGGACGAGGTCAACGGCGGCCACCCGGCCGTCCGGGAGCGCGGGGAGCCGGACGCGGGGCTGCTGGACGCGCCGGTCCGGATCGACCGGCGCTACCACGTCCCGCCGCTGCACAACCATCCGATGGAGCCGCACGCCGGCACCGCCGCCTGGGACGGCGACCGGCTGCTCCTCTTCGAGTCGAGCCAGGGCACCACCGCCGTGCAGACCGCGCTGGCGCAGCTCTTCGGCCTCGAACCGGAGCAGGTCGAGGTGGTCAGCGAGCACGTCGGCGGCGGCTTCGGCAGCAAGGGCACCCCGCGGCCGACCGCGGTGCTGGCCGCGATGGCCGCCCGGGAGGCCGGGCGGCCGGTCCAACTCGCCCTCCCCAGGCGGTACATGCCGGCCCTGGTGGGGCACCGGGCGGAGACCCGGCACCGGGTGCGGATCGGCGCCGCGCCGGACGGCACCATCCAGACCCTGGTGCACGAGGTGCAGACCTGCACCTCGCAGCTGAAGGAGTTCGTCGAGCAGGCCGCGGTGCCGGCCCGGGTGATGTACCGCTCGCCGAACAGCCGTACCGAGCACCGGGTGGCCCGGCTGGACATGCCGACGCCGTCCTGGATGCGGGCGCCGGGGGAGTGCCCGGGGATGTTCGCGCTGGAGACGGCGATGGACGAGCTCGCCCAGGCCTGCGGGGTGGACCCGGTCGAGCTGCGGATCAGGAACGATCCGGGGGCCGAGCCGGACAGCGGACGGCCGTTCAGCAGCCGGCATCTGACGGAGTGCCTCCGCGAGGGCGCGCGGCGGTTCGGCTGGCCCGGCGGCGGGGCGGCGGCCGGGCGCACCGACGGGGGAGAGCGGCCGGGTCGCCGGCTGATCGGCCGCGGGGTGGCGGCCGCGACCTATCCGGTGCTGGTCAACCCGGGCCGGGCGGAGGCCCGGGCGATGCCGGACGGCACCTTCCGGATCCTGGTCAACGCCACCGACATCGGCACCGGGGCGCGGACCGCGATGGCGCAGATCGCCGCCGAGTCGCTGGGCGTCGACCCGCGGCGGATCAGGCCGGAGATCGGCAACAGCACCCTGCCGCCGGCCTCGGTCGCCGGTGGCTCCTCCGGGACGGCCTCCTGGGGCTGGGCGGTGCACAAGGCGGGTTCGCTGCTGCGGGACCGGCTGGCCGAGCACAACGGGCGGCCGCTGCCGGTCGAGGGGCTGGCCGCGGAGGCCGACACCACCGACGACCTGGAGCTCGGCGCCGCGTTCGCCCGGCACGCCTTCGGCGCCCACTTCGCCGAGGTGACGGTGGACCCGGACACCGGAGAGGTGCGGGTGCCGCGGATGCTCGGGGTCTTCGCGGCCGGGCGGATCCTCAACCCCAGGCTGGCCCGCTCCCAGCTGGTCGGCGGGATGGTGATGGGGCTCTCGATGGCGCTCACCGAGTTCAGCTCGATGGACCCGGAGTTCGGCGATCACGCCCAGCGCGACCTGGCCTCCTACCACGTCGCCGTCCACCCGGACGTGCCCCATGTCGAGGCGCACTGGATCGAGGAGGACGACCGGCAGCTCAACCCGATGGGCACCAAGGGGATCGGCGAGCTGGGCATCGTCGGCTCGGCCGCCGCCGTCGCCAACGCCGTCCACGACGCCACGGGCATCCGGGTCCGCTCCCTGCCGGTGCGCCCGGACGCCCTGCTGGCGGGCCTCGGCCTCAGCTAGCCCGCGCTGGTCCGCGCGCCCTTCGCGCCGGCTCCGGCGTCGGTCTGGGCGTCGGCGCCGGCGTCGGTCTCGGACCAGATCAGGTCGCGGGCCGCGGCGGTGATGTGGGCGGCCGAGATGCCCGCGAAATCGAGGAGCTCGGCGGTGCCGCCCGAGTCCGGGAGTACCCGCACCGCCAGATGGGCCACGGCAGGGGAGAGCCGCCGCTCGGCCAGCGCGGAGAGCACGGCCTCGCCCAGGCCGCCCTCCGGGCGGTGGTCCTCGACGACCACCAGGGCGCCGGTCTCCTCGGCGGCGCACTCCAGGGTCTCGGCGTCCACCGGCTTGACCGAGTACAGGTCGATCACCCGCGCCGGGATCCCGTGCCGGGCCAACTCGTCGGCGGCGGACAGGCATTCGTGGACCGTGACGCCCGCGCCGACCAGCGTCACCCGGTCCGCGTCGGTGCGCCGCAGCGTCTTGGAGCCGCAGACCGGGAAGCGCTCGCCGTCCGGGTAGAGCACCGGGTAGCCGCCGCGGGTGGTGCGGAGGTAGGAGATGCCGGGGAGGTCCGCCATCTCCGCGGTGAGCGCGGCGGCGGCGGTGGCGTCGGCCGGGTAGAGGACCGTCGAGCCGTGCAGCGCCCGCATCATCGCGAGGTCCTCCAGGCCCATCTGGGAGGGGCCGTCGGCGCCGATCTCCACCCCGACGTGGCTGCCGCACAGGGCGATGTCGGCCTGCGAGACGGCGGCCATCCGCAGGAAGTCGTGCGCCCGGCTGAGGAAGGCCGCGAAGGTCGCGGCGTACGGGCGGTAGCCGCGCGCGGCCATGCCGACCGCGGTCGCGACCATCTGCTGCTCGGCGATGTACAGCTCGAAGTAGCGGTCCGGATGGGCCTCGGCGAAGTCCTGGGCGTGGGTGGAGTTGCCCACCTCGGCGTCCAGCACCACCACGTCGGGCCGGGAGCCGAGGGCGGCCAGCGCCTTGCCGAAGGCGGAGCGGGTGGAGACGGACTCCCCGGGCTCGAAGACCGGCAGCTTCACCTCGCCGGACCCGCCGGACCCGGCAGCCTCGGCCGGCCCGCCGGACTCCGTGGCCCTCGCCGGGGTCGGGGTGGTCGGCGGGACCGGCGACGGGGTCGGCTCGGGCGGCAGCGGGCCGCGTACGGTCACCTCGCGGACGCCGCCCAGCTCCTCGACGGCCTGGGCGCAGCGGTCCTCGGTGAGCGGCTTGCCGTGCCAGTCCTCCTGGTCGGCGAGCTCGGCCACCCCCTGTCCCTTGACCGTCCTGGCGATCACCACGGTGGGCTCCCGCCCGTCGCCCGCGGTGCTCAGCGCCTCGTCGACGGCGGCCAGATCGTGGCCATCCACGGTAAGCGCGCGGCAGCCGAACGCCCGGGCGCGGGCGGCGTAGGCGTCCAGGTCCCAGCCGAGCGCGGTGGGGCCGCGCTGGCCGAGGCGGTTGACGTCGACGATGGCGACGAAGCCCCCCAGCCGCTCCCGGCCGGCCAGGTCGAGCGCCTCCCAGACGGAGCCCTCGGCCATCTCGCTGTCGCCGCAGAGCACCCAGACCCGCGCCGGCGAGCGTTGCAGCCGGCGGATGGCCAGCGCCATGCCGGCGCCGTAGGCGATGCCCTGGCCGAGTGAGCCGGTGGCCGCGTCGACCCAGGGCAGGACGGGGGTGGGGTGGCCCTGGAGGCGGGAGCCGTGCCGGCGGTAGCCGGTCAGCAGCTCCTCCTCGCCGACCACGCCGGCCGCCGCGAAGACCGAGTACAGCAGGGGGGTGGCGTGGCCCTTGGAGAAGATCAGCCGGTCGTTCTCCGGAAGGTCCGGGCGGGACCAGTCGAAGCGCAGGTGACGGGCCGTCAGCACGGCCAGCAGGTCGGCCGCTGAGAGGCTGGAGGTGGGGTGTCCGGAACCGGCGGCGGTGCTGGACCGCAGCGAGTCGACGCGGAGCCGCCGGGCCAGCTCGGCCACCTCGCCGAGGTCCGATCGCTCCTCGACCAGCAGGGCCGATGTGGGTGTGGTGTCCATGGACCGGCGGCTAACCCGGCAGCGGCCCGGCAAACGGCGCCCGGCGCGGTCGGCGTTTGCCCGCTGCCGCCGGTGGTAGGCGTGGCAACCGACGACACGTTAGGGGAGGGGACCGTGGCTGACACCACCACCACGACGGGCGTACTGTCCGAACTCGACCGGCGGGTACCGACCAGGTTCTACTGGTCGCTCACGCTGCTGGCGACCCTGGGTGGCTTCCTCTTCGGCTACGACACCTCGAACATCGGCTCGGCGCTGAACTTCGTGCCGTACCCGATGGGCGGGTTCGCCCTGGGCTACCTGGTCTCCGGAGCCTCCCTCGGGGCCGCCGTCGGAGCGCTCGCGGCCGGTCCGCTCACCGACCGGTTCGGGCGGAAGAGCCTGCTGGTCGCCGACGCGCTGATCTACGCGCTGGGCGCGATCCTCTCCGCGCTGACGCCCAACGCCGAGGTGCTGCTGGTGGCCCGGACCCTGATCGGGCTGGCCATCGGCGCCGACTCGGCGGTGGCCACCGCCTACATCGCGGAGTACGCCCCCAGCGGCCGGCGCGGTGCGCTCTCCATCCTCCAGCAGTGGATGATCACTGTGGGCATCCTGGTGGCCTATCTGGTGGCGCTGGTCATCTTCAAGACGCTGCCCCGCAGCGCGGGTTCGCTGGACTGGCGGCTGATCCTCGGCCTCGGCGCGGTCCCGGCACTGCTCGGGCTGGTGCTCAGGGCCCGGATGCCGGAGTCCCCGCGCTGGCTCCTCCGCCGGCATCGCTACGAGGACGCCCGGCGGACCCTGGGCCGGCTCGGCGTCGAGGCCGGGCTCGACGAGGTCGAGCGGACCGCCCACCAGCTGGAGGAGACCGACCGGCGGTACGAGCGGGACCGCAGGCGGGGCTGGAGCCCGGGGGTGCGCAGGGCACTGGTGGTGGTCTGCGTCTTCTTCGTCTTCCAGCAGATCACCGGGATCAACGTGCCGCTGTACTACGGGCCGCACCTGCTGGGGCCGATCTTCCAGGAGAACGGCTCGAAGCTGGCCCAGACCACCTCGGGGATCGAGGTGACCGCGATCATGACGGCGGTCAACGTGGCCGCCACCTATCTCGCCTTCCGCTGGATCGACCGGATCGGGCGGCGGAAGCTGGCGATCGGCGGCTACCTCGGGATGGGGGTGATGGCGCTGGTCGCCGCGGCCGGGCTGGGGTTCCTCAGCGGGACCGCGAAGGTCGTCGTGGTGATGGCCGGACTGAGCCTGTTCATCGCGGCCTTCGCGATCGGCGTGGGCGGCACCGGCTGGCTGCTGCAGGGAGAGGTCTTCCCGACCGCGGTGCGCGGGCAGGCGGCCTCGATCGGCGCGGCGGTGGACTGGGTGGCCAACTTCGCGCTGATCGAGGTGATCCCGATCTGGCAGAGCGGGGTCGGACTCGGCTGGGTGATGGTCAGCTTCGCGGCGCTCTGCGTGCTGGCGGTGGTCTTCGTCCACCGCCTCCTGCCGGAGACCAGGGGCCGTTCCGTCGAGGAGATCACCGCCGTCTTCGAGCGGCAGGCGGCGGCCTGACGGCAGCTCACCCGGCCGGCGAAGACCGGCCGACCCGGCCAGGACGGGCCAGGGCGGCCGTGATTCCGGCCGGGGGGAGCGGGCAGGCGCAGGAACGGACGGGCGGGAAGAACCGCCGGCACGACTTCACTACGACCCCGGAAAGGGATGGAACGACATGGGCATCGGCGGCTGCGTGGCACTCATCGCCGCTGGCGCGATTCTCGCCTTCGCGGCGAACTGGCATTTTCCGGGAGTGAACATCCATGTGGCGGGGGTGGTGATGATGATCGCCGGGGTGATCGGCCTGATGGCGTTCATGGGGATCTACCGCCGGCGCCTCCCTCCGCCGCCTCCCGACGAGCACCGGCACGGTGACCACCCGGGGAGCTTCATCGAGGAGCGTCGCTACTACGACTGAGCGCTGAGACGATGGGCCCGTTCGTCATCGATGATCGATGGGAGAGACATGCGAATCGTCGTGATCGGCGGGAGCGGGCACATCGGCACCTTCCTGGTGCCCCGGCTGGTGCGGGCCGGCCACGAGGTGGTCAGCATCAGCCGCGGCAACCGGGCCGCCTACGTCGAATCCCCCGAGTGGGAGGAGGTGCGCCGGGTGGTCGCGGACCGGGAGAGCGAGGACCGCGAGGGGGTCTTCGGGGACACCGTCGCCGGGCTGGACCCCGAGGTCGTCGTCGACCTGGTGTGCTTCACCCTGGACTCGGCGACCGCGCTGGTCGAGCGGCTGCGCGGGCGGGCCGGGCACCTGCTGCACTGCGGCTCGGTCTGGCGCTGCGGGCCGAGCCACCGGCTGCCGATCACCGAGGAGAACGGCACCGAGCCGTTCGGCGAGTACGGCGTCCAGAAGGACCGGATCGCCCGGATGCTCAAGCGGGAGACGGCCTCCGGCGGCCTGCCGACCACCTCGCTCCACCCGGGCCACATCGTCGGCCCGGGCTGGCACCCGATCGGGCCGCTGGGCAACCTCGACCCGGACGTCTGGTACACCCTCTCCGCTGGGGAGCCGCTGCGGATCCCCGGGCTGGGCGTCGAGCTGATGCACCACGTCCACGCGGACGACGTGGCCCAGGCCTTCGAGCTGGCGATCGAGCGGCGGGAGGCGGCGGCGGGGGAGGACTTCCACATCGTCGCCCCCAGCGCGCTGAACGTCCGCGGATACGCCGTCGCGGCGGCCGGCTGGTTCGGTCAGAGCGCCGAGCTGGAGTCGGTGACCTGGGAGGAGTTCCGCCGGAGCACCACCCCCGAGCACGCCGAGGTGAGCTGGGAGCACCTCTACCGCAGCCAGTACTTCTCCATCGAGAAGGCCAGGACCCGGCTCGGCTACGCCCCGCGCTACGAGCCGGACGCCGCCGTCCTCGAGTCGGTCCGCCGGCTGATCGCCCGCGAGGAGCTGAAGGTGGCCAGGCCGCTGTGCGTCTGAGCCGCTGACCGGCCGGCTTCCGATCTCCGCCGGTTATCATTCGCGCGAGTCCGCAACCGAACTCTCCTTCGAGGAAGGTGCCCGCCGCGTGAGTGCCCCCGCCCGGTCCGAGACGGAACACCGCTGCGCGCCCTGGACCCGTGCCCAGGGCGCGGATCCGATCGGTTCGGCGCTCACCTGCGACACCCTGGTGCTGATCGAGACCCCGCCGCCGTGGCCGCGGGACGTCGGCGAGCTGCCGGCCTTCGCCGAGCTGCTGCAGCGGGGGTACCGGCGGACCCGGCTGCTGGCCGTCCGGCCGGCGGAGGGGAGGGCGGCCGGCTCCGTGGGCGTCACCCTCTGGCGGCGGTCCGCCGACGGCGGGATGGCCGGCACCGATCATCTGCTGCCGGCCGGCCGGCTCGCGGAGGCCGTCGCCGGGCTCGTCGAGCACCCGGAACGGGCGGCCGCTGAGGGCGCTCCGGCCCCGCCCGAGGTGCTGATCTGCGGGCACGGCGCTCGGGACGCCTGCTGTGGGCGGCTCGGCACCCGGCTGGCGCTGGACGCGGGCGCGGAGACGGGTGCGGTCGGCGGAGCGACTGTCTCGGCCGGGGCGGCCGTGGCGGCCGGGGCGGTCGAGACAGGCGCGGCGGCCGGGACCGGTGGGTGCGGGTCCGTCGGCTCCGCCGTCAGGGTCCGCCGCTGCAGCCACACCGGCGGGCACCGGTTCGCCCCCACCGGTCTCACCCTCCCGGACGGGCGCGCCTGGGGCTTCCTGGACGAGGAGACCCTGGACGCGATCGTCCACCGGCGCGGTGCGCCCCCGCTGCGCGGCCACTACCGCGGCAGCCTGGAGCTGGACATGTGGGCCCAGGTGGCCGAGCGCGCCCTCTTCGAGCGGCACGGCTGGGGGTGGCTGGAGCACCGCCTGACCTCGGTCCGCACCGAGCCCGCTGCGGACGGCCGGTCGGCCGTGGTCGCACTCCGCTGGCAGGGCCCGTCCGGCGAGGGCGCGGCCGTCGCCACCGTGGGGATCGCCCGCGACCTCCCCGTCCTGGTCTGCGGGTCCCCGCCGGAGGAGGCCCGGAAGACCTCGCCGGAGCTGGTGCTGCGCTCCTTCGACCACGCCTGAGCGCGGCCGGCGGGTCAGCGAATCGAGGGACTGGGGCGCGATCCGGTGAGCTCGGCCAGCTGGCGGGCGGTGCCCTCCGGGTCGACGATCTGGTGGAGGTGCTCGCCGGGCAGCCGGGCGACCCGCCAGCCCCGGGCCCTGGCCTCGTCGGCGAACTCCTCGTAGGGCGGGCCGAAGAGGAGGTAGGAGCACGGGTGGTCGTCCCAGCCGGCCGGGACCGGGATCTGCTGCTCGTAGTAGGAGAGCGGCAGCCGCGGCTGCTCCTCGACGACGGTGCGGCGCTGCTCCGGATCGCTGAACATGGGTGCCACGTCCGCCTCGTCCCACCAGTCCGTCCAGCGCGGCAGCACGCCGTCGACGGCCAACGGGCGGAGGAAGTCCAGCAGTTCGGGCGGGGCCACCGGGGTCGATCCGCCGCGCGCGGGCAGCGCCGCGTCGACGAAGACCGAGGCCGCGACCGGCTGCCGCAGGCCCTGCCGGATCGCCGGCAGGAAGAGCCCGGCATTGCTGTGCGCCACCAGGACGAGGGGGGCGTCGGCGGGGACCGATTCCAGATCGGCGCGGACGGCCGCCACAGCCCTGGGCCAGAACGGCGGCTCTCCGGCGCCAACGTCGAGGAGCTCGGGCACCCGTACCCGGTAGCCGTCGGCGGCGAGCCGGTCGGCGACCGGACGCCAGGTGGAGGGGCCAACCGAGGGGCTGTGGACGAGGACGAAGATCGGCTGCATCCCCGCATTGTGGCGCGGATCCGGCCGTTCGGCGGCCGGTTCGGCTGACGGCAGAGCGGGCCCGGCCGCTGACCGGCCGCTGGCCGGCTCCCCGGCGGCGGTCCTGGGCATTGACTTCTGAAGGGCGCTGCAAATACTGGGGTGCGGCCCGATCAGCCTGCACTGCCACCCGAATCAGGTGATCACCGTGCCCCTGGACCCGTCCGGTCCGTCCGACCCGTCCGACACGCGCTCGCAGGATGTCCCGGACGACGACTCGGAAGCTCTCCGACTCCGGCGCAGCAGCCGGGACGCGGCCCAAGTCCCGGGACGGCTGGCCGAGTTCCTCGCCCAGGTGCTGCCGGCGGGAGCGGAACCGGAGGTCGCCGTGGAGGCCGGGATCGACCAGAACGGGATGTCCTCCGACACCCTGATCTGCAAGGTCACCTGGCGGGAGTGCGGCGCCGCCCGCACCCGGCGCTTCGTCGCCCGGGTGGCGCCGGCGGAGCACGACGTCCCGGTCTTCCCGAACTACCGGCTGGACCACCAGTACGCGGTGATGAGCGCGGTGGCCGAACTGACCTCGGTACCGGTGCCGCCGGTCCGCTGGATGGAGCCGACCGGCGAGGTGCTCGGGGCGCCCTTCTTCCTGATGGAGCACGTAGAGGGCCGCGTCCCCCCGGACGTCCTGCCGTACACCCTCGGCAGCAACTGGCTCTTCGACGGCCCGCCGGAGGCCCAGCGGCGGCTGCAGGAGGAGACCGTCTCGGTGCTCGCCGAGGTGCACGGCATCCCGGACGCGGCCGAGCGGTTCGCCTTCCTCGATGAGGGCCGGCGGGGGGACACGGCACTGCGGCGGCACCTGGACTGGTGCCGCCGCTGGTACGAGTACGGCGCCGCCGGGATCGGCCGGTCCGCGCTGGTGGAGCGGGCGTTCACCTGGCTGGAGGCCAACTGGCCGACCGAGGCGGACCGCCGGGATCCGGTGCTGCTCTGGGGGGACGCGCGGATCGGCAATGTGCTCTACGAGGACTTCCGGCCGGTGGGGGTGCTCGACTGGGAGATGACGGCAGTGGGTCCGCGCGAACTGGACCTCTCCTGGCTGGTCTTCGCCCACCGGGTGTTCCAGCACATGGCCGAGTCGGCCGGCCTGCCCGGCATCGCCCACCTGCTGCGCGAGGAGGACGTGCTGGACGCCTACGCACGCCGTACCGGAATCCGGGTCGGCGCGGACGACCTGCGGTGGTTCCACGTCTACTCGGCGGTGATGTGGTGCTGCGTCTTCCTGCGCACGGGGGCGCGCCAGCTGCACTTCGGCGAGATCGCCCGGCCGCCGGAGACCGAGGCGCTCTTCTACCACCGGGCGCTGCTGGAACGGCTGCTCGATGACGCGGGGGACGGTGGGGGCGCCGAAGCCGCCGGGACCGGCGATGCAGCCGGGACCGCCGAAGCTGCCGGTGATGCAGCGTACGGAGGAGCAACCGCCTGATGAGCAGTCAGATGATCGGCCCGATGGACGAGTTCCCCCTCCACCAGGCGCCGCTGCCCGCCGCCTGGGTCGCCACCAGCGACCGCAACTTCTACGACCGGTGCTATCTCCACGCCAACGACCGCACCGGCGGACTCGCGGTGATCAGCGGCCTCGGCTACTACCCCAACCTCGGCACCAAGGACGCCTTCGTGCTGGTGCGCCGGGGCGATCTGCAGACGGCGGTCCACCTGGGCGACGCCATCGACGACAACCGGCTGGACCAGCGGGTCGGGGGCTACCGGATCGAGGTGCTGGAACCGCTCCGCCGACTGCGGGTGGTCCTTGAGGAGACCGAGGGCATCGGCCTCGACCTCGTCTGGGAGGGCTCCTTCGACGTCCTGCGCGAGCAGCCGCACCTGCTGCGGCACGGTGCCAGGACCACCCTGAACGCGCAGCGCTTCGCCCAACTCGGCACCTGGGAGGGCACCCTGCTGCTGGACGGCGAGGAGATCGCGATCAGCCGGGACCGCTGGGTGGGCACCCGGGACCGCTCCTGGGGGATCCGCCCGGTCGGCGAGGCGGAACCCAAGGGCCGGCCGGCCGACCCGCCGTTCGAGGGGATGTGGTGGACCTATGCCCCCCTGCGCTTCGACGAGTTCGCCGTCGTCCTCGTCGTGCAGGAGGAACCGGACGGCACCCGCACCCTCAACGACTGCACCAGGATCTGGAAGGACGGCAGGACCGAGCAGCTCGGCTGGCCGGAGGTGACCGTCCACTACGCCTCCGGCACCCGGATCCCGACCGGAGCCTCGATCGACTGCTCGGTGCGCGGCGGCCGCCGGCTGCGGCTGGAGATCGAGTCCAGGCTCGCCGTCCCGCTGCACCTGGGCGCCGGTTACGGCGGCGACGCCGACTGGAGCCACGGACTGTGGAAGGGACCGGACTTCACCGAGCGGGTGGCCTACGACCTCGCGGACCCGGCGGTCGCCGGAAAGGCAATGTTCGGCGTCGTCGACCACGTCGCCCGGGCCGTCTGCGAGGGCGCCGAGGGCTTCGGCCTCTTCGAGCACGGCTCGCTGGGCCGCCACGACCCCAGCGGCTTCACCGACTGGTCCTCGGTGGCCCCCTGATCCGGCAGCGCGGCCGCGCGCGGCGACTGCGTCTGGCGGCTACGCGTGGCGGCTGCGCCTCTGGCCGGCCGGCCCTGACGCCTGTCCTGGCCTTGACGGCGGTGACCCTCGGCCCCGGTGACCCTCGGCTGCGGCCGGCCCTGGCTCCGGCCATCCTTGCCCCCGGAGTCGGGCGTTTCCGGCGGCACGGCGTGAGTGGCTCGGCGGGGTCGGTGAGTGGGGGAGTTCGCCGGCTGTCGTCGGTCGGTCGGGTCGGCTGGTCTCGGCGGGTCGGCGGGGAAGCGCCGCGCGTTCCCGCGGCCTCGCTCGGGCGCCGCTCCTCGCTTGCTGCTGCAAAAGGCCCGCAGTACCTTCGCGGGGACGGCACAGGCGTTGTGGTCGGCAGGGTCCCCGAGCTGCTCAAGTCCCGTACTGCCCGCCAGAGTCCGAGGAGCACCGATGTCCGCGAGCACGGACCCGTCGCGTCCCGTCGCGCCAGATCCGCGAGGCCCCCAGAGCCCCGGGGACACCACCGGTCGGCTGCCCGAGGGGGCCACTCGCCGGGCGTGGGTCGTCATCGTCACCGCCACACTGTTCGCGGAGACCGCGGGGCTCCAGTACACGATGGTGAGCCCGGCGGCGATCCGGATCGCGCCCGCCTTCCCCGGGGTGGGCGCCAACATCGCCTGGATGACCACGATCTTCGCTCTGGTGGGGGCGGTCTCGGCGCCGTTGCTCGGCAAGTCCTCCGACCTGTGGGGCAAGAAGCGGATGCTGCTGGTCGCCGGGGTGCTGTTCCTGGCCGGCTCACTCGTCTGCTGCCTGACGCACAGCTGGACCGCGTTCCTGGTGGGCCGGGCGCTGGAGGCGATGGCGCTGGGGAACACCACCGTCACCTACGGCCTCTTCCGCGACCTGCTGCCGCGCCGGCTGGTGCCGACCGCGGTCGGCTTCCTGGCCACCGGCTTCGGGCTCTCCGCGCTCGCCGCCCCCCTGCTCAGCGGCTGGCTGCTGGACCACTGGAGCTGGCGGTCGATCTTCTGGACGATGGCCGGCTACGGCGTGGTCACCATGGCCGGCGTCCTGCTGCTGGTGCCCGAGACCAGGCTGCGTAGCCGGCAGCGGCTGGACGTCCTCGGCGCACTCCTCCTCAGTGGCGGGCTCGCGCTCAGCCTGCTGTATCTGAGCGAGGGGCACAGCTGGGGCTGGACCAGTCCGGCGGCGCTCGGCTGCCTCCTCGGCGGCCCGGCGCTGCTGGCCCTGTTCGTCCTGGTCGAGAGAAGAGTGCCGGAGCCCCTCGTCGACCTGCGGCTGCTGCTCGGCGGACGGATGCTGACCACCCTCTCGGCGGCGCTCTTCGGCGGCATCGTGCTGGGCCTGATCTCCTACGCCATGCCGCTCTTCCTGCAGACCCCGACGGCGGCCCGGTTCACCGCGCAGGTGCGGGCGGCCGCCGTGACCCAGCAGCACGTGCCGGCGGCCACCGCGAGCCTCCTCCAGGTCGACTTCAACAGCACTTTGGCCTTCGCGGGCGGGCTGACACTGATCGGCTTCGCGCTGTACGGCGCGCTGTGGCAGGGCGGGTTCGCGATGGCGGCGGGACCGGTGAGCGGCTGGCTCTCCGGGCGCATCGGGCCGCGCCGGCTGCTGATCGGCGCGGGCGCGTTCTCCGCCGCGGGCGCGGCCCTCTTCCTCACCACCACCAGTCACGGCGTCTGGTTCTACGCCCTCAGCGGCTCGGTCTACGGCATCGGCTTCGGCACTCTGCTGGCCACCGCCCCGACCCTGGTGATGGAGGCGGTGCCGGAGCGCCAACAGGGCGTCAGCACGGGGATGATGAGCGTGGTGCTCTCGGCCGGGACGGCGATCGGCACCGCCGTGGTGACCGCGGTGATCTTCGCCAATCCGCTGATCATGCGGGTCCGCCTGGGCCCGCAGACGGTCGCCACCGTCGACCTCGCCCGTACCGGCACCCTGACCACCTGGCACGGCGCCCAGTTGATCTACGCGATCGGCATCGCCTCCTCGCTGGTCGCCCTGGTGATCGCGATCGCCATGCGGCACGGCCGGCGGCCGGCCACCGGCGGACGGGCCGGCGAGGACCAGGCGGCGGCCCCGGAGGCCTCGCTGGCCGGCTGAGCCGGTCCGGGGCCTGGCACAGGGACAAGGGGCGTAGGACATAGGAACGCCCTATAGGCCCTGGTGGAATTTGGTCTTTGCCCCGCTTTCCGTTCCCTCCGTACGGTGAGTCACAGCGAACAGCCGAGGGAGAGGAACAGGGTGATGACTGTGGTCGGCAATGGTGTGGAAGCGCTCGAACTCGCCGGAAAGCGGGCTCTGGTGACCGGTGGTACGCGGGGGATCGGCGCCGCCGTGGTGCGCCGCTTCCTGGACGCCGGAGCGGAGGTGCTCACCACCGCCAGGTCGGCGTCGAGCGAGGCGCCGAAGGGGGCCGCCCTGGTGGCGGCGGACGTGCGGACCCGGGAGGGGGCGGAGGCACTGGCCGCCGCCGCTCGTGAGGTGCTCGGCGGGGTGGACATCGTGGTCCACAACGCGGGCGGGGCGAGCCCCTACAGGAGTGCCTCGGACATCCCGGCCGAGGAGTGGCAGGATGCGCTGGACCTGAACTACCTGGCAGCGGTCCGGCTGGACTCGCTGCTCGCCCCCGGGATGCGGGAGCAGGGCGCCGGGGCGATCGTCCACGTCTCCTCGGCCGCGGTGCTCACTCCGGTGGGGCCGTTCCTCCACTACGTGGCGGCCAAGGCGGCGCTGGAGAGCTACAGCCGCGGGCTGGCACTGGAACTGGCGCCGTTCGGGGTCCGGGTCAACACCGTGACGCCGGGCCGGGTGGCCACCCCGGGCGGCGAGGAGACGCGCGAGCGGTGGGCGCGCCTGGACCCCTCCCAGGGGCTGGACGGCGCCATGGTTCCGCTGGGGCGGGTCGGCGAGCCGGAGGACATCGCCGAGGCGGTGCTGTTCCTGGTCTCCCCGCGGGCGGGCTGGGTGACCGGCAGCGCTCTCGTCGTGGACGGGGGTGAGTTCCCCCGGAGGTGAGGGTCAGGGCTCGGGCGCGAAGAAGGCGGGTTCGCGCCAGCTCTCCCGGCGGAGCAGTTCGAGGAGGGCCGTCTCGCCCGGCCCCGCGCCGCTGCGGACCACGGCGATGACGGGCTGCGACACGGCGGGGGAGACCGGCCGCACCAGGTGCTCGTAGCCGTGCGGCACGGCGGACGCCGGGACGAGCGTCACCCCGAGACCGTGGGCCGCCCAGCGCACGGCCGTCGCCGTCTGGGAGACGCGGGCGGCGGTGGCCGGCGTCAGCCCGTTCCCCCGCAGCACCTCCACCAGGACGCCGTCGAGTGCGCTGTCGCGGTCGAACCGCACCCACGGCTCGCCCTGAAGCGCCGTCAACTCAACGCGCTCGGCGGCGAGTTGCGGATGGCCGGCGCCCAGCACCACGACGAACTCCTCCTCGCCAAGCCGGTGGGCGTCGGCGGGGGACCGCTCGCAGGCCGCCATCAGGGCGAGGTCGAGGACGCCCCGCCGGCACAGCCGGTCCAGTTCGGCGGAGCTGGGCTCCTCGAAGACGGTGACCTCCAACCGGGGGAAGCGGCGGCGCAGCGCGTCCAGCGCGCCGGGGAGCTGCCTGGTGCCGAAGCCCATCTGCGCGGCCACCACCAGCTCGCCGACCAGCTCCTCGGCGCCGGCCCGAGCGGTCGCCCGGGCCCGCCGCGCGGCCTCCACCGCGGCCTCGGCCTCCCGCAGGAACGCGCGTCCGACGACGGTGGGCACCAGCCCGGTGGGGGTGCGGGCGAACAGCTCCACGCCGAGCTCCCGCTCCAGGCCGCGGATCTGCTGGGACACCGAGGGCTGGGCCACCCGCAGCGCCTCGGCCGCCGCCGTCACCGAGCCGTGCTCCGCGATGGCCAGCGCGTACTCGAACTGCCGAAGGCTCACCCGGCCCGTCCTTCCCGCGTCGTCTGCCGCCGCCGTTTCCGCAGCCGCCGCCGTTTCCGTAGCCGCAGCCGCAGCCGCAGCCGCAGCCGCTGCCTCTTCCTCGCAAGAGAATGGTAGGCGATCTGCCCCGGAAGCCCGGCTCCGGCGCCGTGGCGGCATCGCGGCCGCCCCCGCTAGGGTCGGGCCGGTGAATGATTCCGAGACCTTGCAGGCCACCCGCGAGGCCTACGACGCCATCGCCACCGTCTACGCGGAGCGCTTCCACGACCCGCTGGCCGACCGGCCGCTGGAGCGCGCCCTGCTGAGCGCCTTCGCGGAGTCGGTGCCCGCGGCGGGCGGAGCGAAGCGGGTCGCCGATCTGGGCTGCGGGCCTGGTCCGCTCACCGCCCATCTCCGCGCCCTGGGACTGGACGCGTTCGGCGTCGACGCCTCCCCGGCGATGATCGCGCTGGCTCGCGAGGCCCATCCCAGCATGCGGTTCGAGGTGGGCTCGATGGCCGCGCTGGACATCGAGGACGGCGTACTCGGCGGGGTGCTCTCGCGGTGGTCGGTGATCCACACCCCGCCGGAGGAACTGCCCGCCCTCCTGGCCGAGTTCGCCCGGGTGCTGGCGCCCGGCGGTCAGCTGCTGATGGAGTTCCCGGCCACCGACGGGCCGCATGCGGAGACCCAGGCCTACGACCACACGGTGACCACGGCCTATCGCTGGCACCCCGACCGCCTCGCCGAGCTCCTCCGCGACCACGGGCTCGCCGAGACGGCCCGGCTGGTGATCGAGCCGACGCCCGCCGACCGCAGGCAGTTCCGGGAGGTCCACCTCCTCGCCCGCAAGGGGTCGTAGTCAGTCGATCGGCCGCCAGGCCGGCCCGTCCCCGGCGCCCGGGACCACCCGGCCGAAGACCACGTCCGCGAAGTGGACTCCGAAGCCGAGGGTGTCCGGCTCCGCCAGCTCGGCGACCAGCCGTCGGCGTTCCCGGGCGGCCCGCTCGGGGTCCAGATCGGCCGCGGCGGACCACTCGGGGTGGTCGACCTGGATGGGGGAGTGCATCGCGTCGCCGAACGCGATCAGCCGCCGGCCGCCGCCGGTGATCACATAGGAGGCGTGCCCCGCCGTGTGTCCCGCGCTGAGGGAGACCCGCACGCCGGGGAAGACCTCCTCGCCGTCGGAGACGGTGCGCACCCGCGGGGCGAGGGTGCGGAGGATCTCCGGCGTGACCCCGCGCTCGCGGAGCAGGTGGCGGTGCTCCCACTCGGGGGCGGCGATCAGGAGGTCGCAGCCGCCGAACGGCAGCCGGCCGGTCCCGGGGAGGGGGCTGTAGGCCCAGCCGATGTGGTCCAGATGGAGATGGGTGATCGCCACCGCCTCGATGGTCTCCGGGGCGCGCCCCACGGCGGCGAGGCTCTCCGGCAGTGCGCCGCCATGGATGGCCCGGCGCGGGTTCCCCGGCTGCGGGGGCACCGCATACGGGCCGAAGCCCGCGTCGATCAGCAGCGCCCTGGAGCCCCGCTCGACCAGCAGTCCGCCGACTCCGCAGACCAGGTTCCCGGCCGCGTCGAGGTACTCGGGATGGGCGGCCCAGGTCTCCTCGGTGCTCTCCGGCAGCCAGGCCCGGGCGTCCAACTCGACCGCCCCGTCCGGAAGACAGGTCACCTTCAGTTCGCCGAGCCGGATCGATCGCAGTACGGCGGGCCGCCGCAGCCGCTCGTCGAGGGCCGTCGTGGACATGGTGTCGCTCCCGCTTCGTGGACGTGGACGGTTCACCCCCACTCCACACCGGCGGCGGGCCGCGAACCACCGTCGACCCGAGAACGCGCGATCACGAATCGCGATCGCGCGGCACCTCCACGACGAAGTACAGGAAGGTCGGCCGGGTGGCGAAGACGCGGTACTGGTCGGGGTGGCGGTCGCGGGCCGCGGGGTCGGGCCGCGGTTCGGCGATCGTGCCGAGGCGGAAGCCGGCGGCGCCGAAGGCGTCGGTCATCGCGTGGAGGGGCTTGCGCCAGAGCCTCATCGGGACGGGCCGCCCGTCCAGCATCCAGTCGAAGGTGTAGCTGGTGGTCGCGAAGTAGTCCGGCCGGGGGTCCTGGAGGCCGTAGGCCGCGATGGGGTGGTCCACCGAGGCGATCAGCCGGCCGCCGGGCCGGAGCACCCGCCGCAGCTCGGCCAGGGTCGGACCCCAGTCCTCCAGGTAGTGGAGCACCAGCGAGGCGACCACGTCGTCGAAGGCGCCGTCGCCGAACGGCAGCGGGTCGCGCAGGTCGGCCAGGTGGAGCGAAGCACCGTCGCCGAGCCGGCGCCGCGCCAGCGCCAGCATCGCGGCGCTGGAGTCGACGCCGGTGACGGTGGCGCCGCGGTCGCGGAGCGCGGCGGCCAGCGGCCCCGAACCGCAGCCGGCGTCCAGGATTTGACGTCCGGTCACCTCCCCGGCCAGGGCCGGCATCGCCGGCCGGTCGTAGTAGGCGTTGGCCAGGCCGTCCTCGTTCTCCGCCGCGTAGGCCTCGGCGAAGCCGTCGTAGTCGTTGACCCGGTCCCGCTCCGCGGACTCGTCCTGGCGTCTCGGCTTCTCGGTCGCGCGCTCCATCGGGGCACCCTGACCGTCGCCCGCGCTCTCCGGGGCGTCCCCCGGGAGCCGGCCGGGTCAGGTGTCGGCGGGGAGGACCACCGGCGGCAGCGGATGCCGGTACAGCCGGGCGGCGTTGAGGCTGCACATCTGCCGCAGTTCGGCCGGCGGGATGTCCTTCCAGTAGCGGTCCAGGACGTCCTGGGTGTGCGGCCAGGTGCCGTCGCCGTGCGGGTAGTCGGTCTCCAGCATGATGTTGTCCACGCCGATGACATGGCGCAGCGCGATCGTCGAGGGGTCGTCCAGGGTGCAGAACCAGAAGTTCCTGCGCAGCACGTCGGCCGGCCGCTCGTGCCAGCCGAGACCGTACCCGGAGCGGTCGATGATGTTGTCCAGGCGGTCGATCAGCATCGGCACCCAGCCGATCCCGCCCTCGCTCATCGCGATCTTCAACTCCGGGTGCCGCAGCGGGTATCCGGACCACAGCCACTCGCTGCAGGCGCCGAGCGACAGCTGACCGAACATGGTCGCGCCCAGCTGCAGCTTCGGGCTGCCGTCCGGCATGTCGTACAGGCCGGAGCTGCCGACGTGGAGCGAGACGACGGTGCCGGTCTCGACGCAGGCGCGGATGATCGGGTCCCAGTGCTCGCGGTCCCAGAGCGAGGGCAGGCCGATGTTGTGCGGGCGCTCGGGGAAGGTGACCGAGGTGAAGCCGCGCTCCGCGTTGCGCTCGATCTCCCGGACGGCCTCGGCCGGGTCGGTGAGGTACGCGATCCCGCAGGGAATGATCCGCTGCGGATAGGCCAGGTACCACTCCTCGTACAGCCAGTCGTTCCAGGCTCGGACGCAGGCGCGGCCGACCTCCGGGTCCTTGGCGAAGCTGAAGACCCGGCCGCAGAATCCGGTGATCTGGGACGGGAAGTTGAGCATGGCCCAGATCCCGCCCAGGTCCATGTCGCGCACCCGGGCGTGGACGTCGTAGCAGCCGGGGCGCATCTGGTCGAAGCGGAACGGTTCGAAGGCCACCGTCTCCGGCCGCCGTCCGGCGACCGCGTTCATCCCGACCTGCGAGTAGGTCGCGCCCTCGAACTCCCATACCTCGGCGCCGGATCCGGTCTCCACGATCCTGGGGCCGCGGTCCCGCAGGGCGGGCGGGAGGTGGGTGGCGAAGAGGTGCGGCGGCTCCACCACGTGGTCGTCCACCGAGATCACGGTGTATCTGAGCCGGGCCGCCTCGGGTTCCGGCAGGAACAGCTCCGAGTCCAGTCGCTGGGTCATCCTCACTCCCGGTCGCTCCCGATGGCGCGGGCTTGAAGAACATACAATATCCGTTTACCTTGCGCTCAAGAAGAGTTGACGGGTCGTCAGATACGGCCGCGGCCCGGCGCCGGCCGGGGGCGGAAGGAGCCATCCTGGTGAGCGCTCAGATCGGTCGGAGCAGTCAGTTCGGTCAGTCCAGTCAGATCGGCCAGATCAGTCGGATTCCCTACGTCGACTACCTGGTCCTCGGCCCGGAGCCGCACCTGGTCGCCCACGAGTGCGCGGAGTGCGGCGCCCGCTACTTCGACCGCCGCAACGCCTGCGCGTCCTGCGGCGGCACCGAGTTCGCCCCGGCGGACCTCCCCACCACCGGCGAGGTGACCTCCTTCACCATCGTGACGGCGGCGGCCCCCGGCATCCCCGTGCCGTACGCGGCGGCGGTGGTGGACTGCGGCGGGACCAAGGTGGCGGGCAACATCATCGGCACCGAGCCGGATCCCGGGCACATCCGGCTCGGCATGAGGGTCGCCCTCTCCACCTATGTGGCCGGCACCGACGGCAAGGGCGTGGACGCGGTGAACTTCGGCTTCGCACCCCTCGAGGACGGCGCCTCGGAAGGACGGAACTGATGGCTGAGGACGTGTGGCTGCTCGGCGCCACGATGACGAAGTTCGGCAAGCACCGCGATCTGGACCTGATCGACCTGGCCGCGGAGGCCGCTCTCGGCGCCCTCCGGGACGGCGAGGTGACCATGAAGGAGATGGGCGTCCTGGCCGCGGGCAACCTCCTCGGGATGGGCGGCAGCGTCGGCCAGTTGCTGCAGAAGCAGATCGGGCAGACCGGCATCCCCGTCTTCAACGTGCAGAACGCCTGCGCCACCGGCGCCACCGCGCTGCGTACGGTGTCCATGGCGATCAAGGCCGGCGAGGCCGACATGGGGCTGGCGGTCGGGGTGGAGAAGCTGGCCGGGGCCGGACATCTGGGTGCCCGCCCGCGCCGCGCCGAGCCCGAGGAGTGGACCAGGACAGGGCGCTTCGGG
The DNA here is from genome assembly GCF_000744815.1 of Phaeacidiphilus oryzae TH49. Classification (NCBI taxonomy): domain Bacteria; kingdom Bacillati; phylum Actinomycetota; class Actinomycetes; order Kitasatosporales; family Streptomycetaceae; genus Phaeacidiphilus; species Phaeacidiphilus oryzae. The sequence goes on along the minus strand of NZ_JQMQ01000005.1, from coordinate 423,671 downwards.
GCGGTCGGCGACACCGACGGCCGGATCGGCACCCAGGGGATGCCGGGCGTCTTCGCCCAGGTCGGAATGGAGTACGCGCACCGCTACGGCGGCGCGGACTTCGAGCTGTTCGCCCGGATCAGCGAGAAGAACCACGCCCACTCCACCCTCAACCCCCTGGCGGCGTACACCAGGCCGATGTCGGCCGAGCAGATCATGGCCGAGCCGATGATCGCCTACCCCAACACCCGGGCGATGTGCTCCGCCAACTGCGACGGCGCGGCGGCGGCCGTACTGGTCGGCGGCACCCGGCTGCGCACCCTCTCGCCTGGTCAGCGGCGGCGGGCCGTCAAGATCACCGCCTCCGTCCTGACCAGCGACCCCTGGGAGGAGGCCTGCCAGGTGCTGCCGAACGTCAACACGCTGACCCGGAACGCCGCCGACCAGGCCTACGAACAGGCCGGCGTCGGCCCGGAGGACCTCGATCTGGTGGAGCTCCACGACTGCTTCGCCACCGCCGAGCTGGTGCACTACGACAACCTGCGGCTCTGCGAGGAGGGCGGCGCGGTGGACTTCTTCGCCTCCGGGGCGCCCTGGCGGGACGGCCGGCTGCCGGTCAACGTCTCGGGCGGGCTGCAGTCCAAGGGCCACCCGATCTCGGCCACCGGTATCGCCAACGTCTGGGAGATCGCCCACCATCTGCGCGGGGAGGCGGGCGACCGGCAGATCGAGGGGGCCAGGGTCGGCCTGGCCCACGTCATCGGCCTGGGCTCGGCCTGCGGCGTCCACATCCTGGAGCGGGCGGCGGCCTGACCCCCTGGCCCCCCTCAGTGCCCAAAGCCCGAAGGGCCCGAAGGGTCCGCAGACCCCGCAGACCCCGCAGACCCCGCAGACCCCGCAGACCCCGCAGACCCGGCAGAACCGCCCAGGCAAGCAGACTGGACCGGCGAGGAGAGGACCATGCCGTTCGTCCCCAGCCCCGACAAGCTGATCCCCGACCTGACGCCGGCCCAGGAGATCGCCCTCCTCGCCCGCGCCCTCTGGCGGGAGGGCTACGACGACCACCTGGCCGGCCACATCACCTACAACCTCGGCGACGGCACCCTCCTCTGCAATCCCTGGCTGCTGACCTGGCGGGAGCTCCGCCCCAGCGAGGTGATCAGGATCGACCTGGACGGCGAGGTCGTCGAGGGGGAGTGGCCGGTGCCGCTGGGCATCCCGCTGCATCTGGCGCTCCACCGGCAGCGCCCCGGGATCGGCGTCGCCGTGCACAGCCACCCGCGGTTCGGCACCGTCTGGGCCGACATGGCGGAGGTCCCGCAGGCCTACGACCAGAGCTCCAGCCTGGGCGGGGGCGGTGAGTTGGTGCTCGTCGACGAGTACGGCGGCGGGGTCGACTCGCCGCAGGCGGCCGGCCGGGCGGTCGCCGCGATGGGCGGCGCCGAGCTCGCGCTGCTCGCCGGGCACGGCGTCCTCGTCCTGGGCTCCACCGTCCGTGCGGTCCACCAGCGCGCGGTCTCGCTCGAACAGCGCTGCCGCAACGCGTGGATGGTGCGGGCGGCCGGCAGCATGGCGGAGAGCAGGCTGCCGCAGTGGTGGCGGGAGCGCTCGGCGCGCGGGGACGGCAACCGCTTCATCGGCTTCTGGGAGGCCGCCGTCCGCGCCGAGCTGGAGGCCGAGCCGACCCTCCTCGACTGACGTGAGCCCTCCCCTGCGGTGACCGCGTCCGCTCCCCGCACCCCTCCCCGCGCCCCCGCCCCGCCGACCCGCCGGCCACTGGGATACTCGCGGCCATGGCGGACTGGAAGCTGCGCGCGGCGGAGCCGGCGGACGTGGAGGCGATCGCTGAGCTGCGGGCCGTCGTCATGCGGCCGGACCTGCAACGCCTGGGGCGGTACGACGAGCACCGGGTCAGGCAGCGGCTGCGGGACGGCTTCTCCAGCCGGCACACCTCGATCGTCCTGGTCGGCGGTGCTCTCGCGGGCTCGGTCACCCTCCGTCCGGAGGAGGACGGCTGGTGGCTGGAGCACTTCTACCTCGCCGAGTCCTGCCAGGGGGCCGGCATCGGCACGGCGGTGCTGCGGACCCTGCTGCGGCGGGCCGACGCCGCCGGCGCCCCGGTCCGGCTGAACGTCCTCCGGGGCAGCGCAGCCCAACGGCTGTACGAGCGGCACGGGTTCACCGTGGAGGCGGAGGACCCGGTCGACGTCTTCATGGTGCGCCGACCGGGCCCGCACCGGTAATCCTGACGGAAGGTCAGTTGGCCTGCCCCGCAAGGGCGTCCGCCTCTGCGGGCGCCCGGCGGGCCGCGCGGCGCGCCTCCCGGCGGACCGCCGACTCCGCCGGGTCGAGGACCGGCACGGCGTCCAGCAGGGAGCGGGTGTACGCGTGCGCCGGCGCCTCGAAGACCCGCTCGACGGTGCCGCTCTCCACCACCCGCCCGGCCCGCATCACCGCGACCCGGTCGCTGACCTGCCGTACCACCGCCAGGTCGTGGGCGATGAACACCAGCGACAGGCCCAGTTCGCGCCGGAGTTCGCCGAGCAGCTCGACGACCTGGGCCTGGGTGGTGACGTCCAGTGCGGAGACCGGCTCGTCGCAGACGATCAGCCGGGGCTCGGGCGCCAGCGCCCGCGCGATGCCGACCCGCTGGCGCTGCCCGCCGGAGAACTCGTGGGGGTAGCGGTTGTACCAGTCGGGGTCGAGGCCGACCCGTTCCAGCAGTTCCCGCACCCGGCCGGTGATCCCCCGCTCGTCGAGCACGCCGGCCGCGCGCAGCGGGTCGGCGATGGACTCGCCGATGCTGCGGCGCGGGTTGAGCGAGGCCACCGGGTCCTGGAAGACCATCTGCAACTCGCTGCGGAAGGGCCGGAGCTGACGTTCCTTCAGCGTGCCGATGTCCTGGCCCCGGTACTCCAGCCGGCCCGAGGTCGGGTCGAGGAGGCGGACCAGCATCCGGCCGAGGGTGGTCTTCCCGCTGCCGGACTCGCCGACCACGCCGAGTGCCTCGCCCTCGCCGACGGTCAGCGAGACGCCGTCCACGGCGGCGATCCTGGGCGCCCCGCGCCGATGGAACTCGCGCCGCAGATCCGTCGCCCGGAGCAGCACCTCGCCCGGCCCGGCGTCCTCCGCGACCGGCTCCGCCGCTCCCGCGGCAGCGTCACGCTCGACCGACGCGACCCGCTCGACGGTCTCCACCCGCTCGACGATCTCGGCCCGCTCCGCGGTCTCCACCCGCGGCACCGCGTCCAGCAGCCGCCGGGTGTACGGCTCGGCCGGCGAGCCCAGCACGTCGCCGACCTCGCCGTCCTCGACCGCCCGGCCGTCCTTCATCACCAGCACCCGGTCCACGCTGCCCGCGGCCACCCCGAGGTCGTGGGTGACCAGCAGCAGCCCGGCACCGGTCTCCGCGCGCAACTCGTGCAGCAGGTCCAGGATCTGGGCCTGCACGGTGACGTCCAGGGCGGTGGTCGGCTCGTCCGCGACCAGCAGCCGCGGCTCGCAGGCCAGTGCCATCGCGATCAGCGCCCGCTGCCGCATCCCGCCGCTGAACTCGTGCGGACGGGAGCGGGCGCGACGGTCCGCGTCCGGGATGCCGACCCGGTCCAGCACCTCCACCGCCCGGGCCCGGGCCGCCCGCCGGCCGACCCGGTTGTGGACCCGGTACACCTCGGCGATCTGGTCCCCGATCGAGTAGTACGGGTCCAGGGAGGAGAGGGGGTCCTGGAAGACCATCGCCGCCAGACCGCCGCGCAGCCGGCGCAGCTCCTCGCCCTCGGCGGTCAGCGGATCGACCCCGGCCACCCGTACGCTGCCCGCCACCCGGGCCCCGGTGGAGCGGTGGAGGCCGAGCAGCGCCGAGGCGACCGTGCTCTTGCCGGAACCGGACTCGCCGACCAGCGCCAGGGCCTGACCCGGCATCAGGGTGAAGTCGATGCCGTCCACCGCCCGGACCGCGGGCCCGTCGTCCACCGGGAAGTCCACCACGAGACCGGACACCTCGACGAGCGGCCGCCCGTCCGAGGCCGCGCGGCCCTGCTCGGGGATAGCGGAGGTCATGTCAGCACCACCCGTCGGTCGGCGGCGGCGTAGAGCACGTCCGCGAAGGCGTTGGCGAGCACCACGCAGAAGCCGGTCACCAGCACCAGGCCGACCACCACCGGCAGGTCGATGACGCTCACCGAGTAGACCAGCAGCCGTCCCAGACCGGGCAGGCCGAAGAGGGACTCGGTGAGCACCGCCGAGCCGAACATGGTGCCCAGGTCCATCGCGCTGAGCGCGATCACCGGGATCAGTGCCCCGCGCAGGGCGTGCCGGGTGACCAGCCGCCGCTCGCTGACGCCGTAGGCGCGGAAGGTCCTGATGTGGTCCTCGGCCAGCGTCTCCAGCATGGAGGAGCGGGTCAGCCGGGCGTACTTGGCGCTCTCGATCAGGGCCAGCGACACCCAGGGCAGCAGCAGTCCCCAGAACCACTGCTGCGGGTCCTCGGTCAGCCCGACGTAGCTCGGGAACGGCAGCCACTGCAGATACGCGCAGAAGAGGAGGAGCAGCAGCAGGCCGATGACGAAGACCGGGACGGCGTTCCCGGCCAGGGTCAGCCCGGTCAGCACCCGCTCGGTGATCCCGCCCCGGCGCAGCGCGGAGAGGAGCCCGGTGCCGACGCCGAGCGCCAGCCACAGCACCATCGCGCCGAGCGCCAGCGAGGCGGTGACCGGCAGCCGGCTCGCGATCATCGAGGTGACCTGCTCGCCGGTGTGGTACGAGACGCCCAGGCAGGGAGCGTGGCAGTTCATCAGGCCGGTGCCGGTGCTGAACGTCCGCCCGGCGACGAGGCCCTGGAGGAAGTGGGCGTACTGGAGGTACACCGGGGCGTCCAGGCCCAGCCGCTCGCGCACCTGCGCGACCTGCGCCGGGCTGCACTTGGGGCCGCAGGCCAGCTGCGCGGGGTCGCCCGGGGCGAGGTAGAAGACCGCGTAGACCACGACCGAGAGGAGGAAGAGGACGGCCAGCATGCCGGCCAGCCGGCGCAGCAGAAAGCGCGTCATGCCGCACCTCCGGTAGTCGGGCCCGCACCGTCGACCGCGGTTTCGGCGGCCGTCCGCTTCCGCCGCAGCCGCCTGATCCGCCCGGCCCTGGAGGCCGACCGCGGGTCGAGCGCGGCTCGCAGCGCGTCGCCGACGACGGTGAAGGAGAGGGTGGTGACGAAGAGCAGCACGGCCGGCAGCAGGACGTACATCGGGTCGGACTGGAACCAGGTGGCCGCCGAGGACAGCATCTGCCCCCAGGAGGCGGTCGGCGGCTTGACACCCACGCCGAGGAAGGACAGCCCGGCCTCGCTGACCACGTTGGACGGCAGCAGCAGCGCCGCGTACGTGATCACCGGAGCGGCCAGCGAGGGCAGCAGCTCCCGGCGGGCGATCCGCCAGGGGCCGGAGCCGCCCAGCCGGGCCGCCGCGACGTAGTCGAGCTCCCTGAGGGCGAGCGTCTGCGCCCGCACCACCCGGGCCGTTCCACCCCACCCGAGGAGGCCGATGACCAGCATCAGCAGCAGCGGACGCGGGAACCCGGACGGCACCACGGCCATCAGCGCGATGGCGAAGACCAGCGAGGGCAGCGCCAGCATCACGTCCGTGGTGTGGCCGAGCACCTGGTCCAGGAGGCGGTTGCCCAGCCCGGCCGCCAGCCCCGCGGCCAGTCCGACCAGCACCTGGACCACGGTCGAGCCCACCGCGACCAGCAGCGAGATCTGTGCCCCGTAGACCAGCCGGGCGAACAGGTCGCGCCCGCTGCCGGGCTCCACCCCCAGCCAGTGCGAGCCGCTGATCCCGCCGAAGGACCCGATCGGCGAACCGCCGAGCGCCGAGTCCAGCAGCGAGTCGTGGTAGGCGTACGGGCTCTGCCCCTCCAGGGAGGCGAGCAGCGGCGCGGTGGCCGCGACCAGTACCAGCAGGACGAGGACCACCAGGCCCGCCATGGCGGCGCGGTTGGCGCGCAGCCGCTGCCACACCTGGCGGGCCCCGGTGGCCGGGGCGACCCGCTCGGCCGCCCCGGAGAGTACGTCGGTCGTGCTCATCTGCTTTTCCGGCCCGCTTACTTCACGGCGACGTCGGCGACGTCGACCCGGCCGTCCCAGTCGCTGATCACGACGTTGCGGATGTTCTTGCCGTACAGCCGCTCGTAGACCGGGTGGAAGAGCGGCACGGTCAGCGCCTGCTGCCCGAGCTGCTTGTCCAGCGCGCCCCACTGCTCGGCGGCCTTGGCGTGGTCGGTGATGGCGTCGATCCGGTCGATCGCCGCGTTCACCGAGGAGTCGTTCAACTGCGCCGAGTTGAAGTTGGCGCCGTTGGCGACGATCTGCCGGCCGTCGAAGATCGGGGCCAGGAACGGCCCGCCGGACGGCCAGTCGGCGCCCCACCCGGCCAGGAAGAATCCCGGCTCGGTCTTCACCGAGTCGACGGTGCTGGAGTAGTCGCTGTCCTGGATCGGGGCGAGCTTGACGGTGATCCCGGCGGCCTTGAGGCCGTCCTGTACCGCGCTGGCCACCGCCGGGCCCTCGTTGCTGGAGTCCGAGGTGGAGTGGGTCAGGGTGACGGTCAGCCCGTGCGGGTAACCGGCCTGCGCCAGCAGCTGCCTGGCCTTGGCCGCGTTGCCGGTGGCCCCGGCCGGGAAGGCGTCGTACGGCGTGTAGCCGAAGGCCTTCTGGTTCGGCAGGAAGGTGGTGGCCGGGGTGGCCAGGGCCGAGCCGCCGGCCGCGTTCACCACCGAGGTGCGGTTGATCGCGTAGGAGATCGCCTCCCGCACCCGGATGTCGTTGAACGGCTTCACCTTCGGGTTGAAGGCGAGGTAGTCCGTGTAGCCGAAGTGGCCGGTGGCGACCCGGGAGGCGAGGTCCTTGTCGTTGCGGACCCGGGCCAGCTCGGACGGGCCGAGGTTGGTGTCGATGGTGACCGCGTCGGCGTCCGCGCCGGCGCTGGTCGACAGCCGCTGGTTGATCACTGACGCGTCCAGCCCGCCGGTGTAGTCGATCCGGTCCGGGTAGGCCTTGCGCTGGCTGTCGGTGCCGGCCGACCAGTACGGGTTGCGCTTGAAGTCGATCTGCACGCCGTCGTTCTGGTTCTCCACCACCTCGTAGGGGCCGGAGGAGACCGGGTGCTTGTAGTAGTCCGCCCCGGTGTCCTTGGCCTTCGGCACCGGCGCGAACTGCGACATGGTGGCGAGGTAGGGGAAGTCGCCCTCGGGCTTGGTCAGGTGGAAGACGATGGTCGTGGCGTTCGGCGTGGCGATCGAGGCCAGCCCGTCCTTCGACTTGTCCTTGTACGGGCCCTGGTAGGAGGCGCCGCCGACCAGCCAGTCGCGGAAGTACGGCGGCCCGCCGGAGAGCTCGGGGGCGAACGAGCGCTCGATCCCGTACTTGATGTCGGCGCTGGTGATCGCCGTCCCGTCCTCGAACTTCAGCCCCGGCTTGAGGTGGTAGGTCCACACCGTGGCGTTGGCGGAGGGCTCGCCGGTGTCGGTGGCCAGGTCCGGCACGACCTTGGTGCCGGCCTCGCCACTGACCCGGGCCCGGGTGGTGAGGGTGCGGAAGACCAGCGACGGGACGTCGCCGCCGCCGGTGGTGTAGAGCCGCGCGGGGTCGAAGTCGCTCTGCGTCCCCTGATCGAGGACGGTCAGCGTGCCGCCCTTGTGCGGGGCGGAATCGGCGCTGGAGCCGGAGCCCTTCGGCCCGCAGGCGGCGAGCCCCCCGACGAGGACCGCGGTGACGGCGGCGGCGCTGAGCGGGCGGAGCAGGGCAGATCTGTGGGACATGGCTGTACGGGCCTTTCGCGGCCGTGGAGAGGCACGGGACCGGTGAAGTGTGGTGAGGGGTGAAGAAGAGGGGTGGCGGAGGTCGCGGTGCGGGGCGGGGCCCTCAGCGACAGTGGACGTCGGCCACACAGAGTCCGGTCACGCCGATGAGAGCCAGCCGATGGGCGGCGCGAAGCGGGGCGTGATCACAGGACATGACCAGAAGATTGAATGATTTCTTATCGAAAGTCAAAGTCGGGTTGATGGCAGCCCTGCTTCCGACCCCGCGATCGCCTGTCTGGGCCGCTCCCGTCCGGGTACCCGCGCCGACTGAGGCGTGTACGGAGACGTAGTCAGGGAGGAGGCCGCCATGACCGCCGAGCAGGAGGCGCGCAGCGCGCAGAACGGTTCGCTGGCGTACCGGCTGATCGCGGACCATCTGGTCGAGGGGCGGATGACCGCCGGCGAGGAGATCGCCCTCCGGGTGGACCAGACGCTGACCCAGGACGCCACCGGCACCCTGGTGATGCAGGAGCTGGAGGCGCTGGGCCTGGACCGGGCGCAGACCGAGGTCAGCGTCCAGTACGTGGACCACAACCTGCTCCAGGCCGACGAACGCAACGCGGAGGACCACGCCTTTCTCCGCTCGGCCGCCCACCGCTACGGCCTGTGGTACTCCAAACCCGGCAACGGCGTCTCGCACCCGGTGCACATGCAGCGGTTCGGCGTCCCCGGCCGCTCGCTGGCCGGCAGCGACTCCCACACCTGCGCCGCGGGGGCGCTGGGGATGCTCGCCGTCGGAGTCGGCGGACTCGAGGTCGCGCTCGCCATCGCCGGGCAGCCCCTCCACCTGGTGATGCCGCGGATCCGGGGCATCCGGCTGACCGGCCAGCTCCCGCCCTGGGTCTCGGCGAAGGACGTCATCCTGGAGCTGCTGCGCCGGCACGGCGTCAAGGGCGGGGTCGGCTGGATCCTGGAGTACCACGGCCCCGGACTCGACCACCTCTCGGCGATGGACCGGCACGTCATCGCCAACATGGGGGCCGAACTCGGCGCCACCGCCTCGGTGTTCCCCTCCGACCGGGTGACCCGCGACTTCCTCCGGGCCCAGGGCCGCGGCGAGGACTTCGCGATGCTCACCGCCGGCCCGGACGCGCGGTACGACGAGACCGAGGAGATCGACCTCTCCACCCTGGAGCCGCTGATCGCCCGCCCCTCCTCGCCCGGCGACGTGGTGCCCGTGGGCGAGGTCGAGGGCGAGGAGATCGCCCAGTCGGTGATCGGCTCCTCCGCCAACCCCGGACTGCGGGACTTCGCGGTGGCCGCCGGGATCGTCGCCGGCCGGCAGACCGCCCCCGGCGTCAGCCTCGACGTCAACCCCACCTCCCGCGAGCTCCTCCAGGACCTCGCCCGCTCCGGGGCGGTCCTCGACCTGATCGCCGCCGGCGCGCGGCTGCACCAGGCCGGCTGCCTGGGCTGCATCGGCATGGGGCAGGCGCCGGCCGCCGGCCGCAACTCGCTGCGCACCTTCCCGCGCAACTTCCCCGGCCGCTCCGGCACCGAGGAGGACGCGGTGTGGCTGTGCTCCCCGGAGACCGCCGCGGTCTCCGCGCTGACCGGCCGGATCACCGACCCCCGCCGCTGGGCGGAGGAGAACAAGGCTGAGTACCCCCGGTTCACCGAGCCCGACCGCTACACCGTCAACCTCACCTCCCTCGAGGAGCCCCCGCCGCACCAGCGGGCGGTGGACACCGAGCTGGAGCGCGGTCCGAACATCTCCGCCCTGCCCGAGCTGGAACCGCTGCCGGACCGGCTGGCCCTGCGGGTGCTGCTGAAGGCCGGCGACGACGTCTCCACCGACGAGATCTCCCCGGCCGGCGCCAAGGCCCTGCCGTACCGCTCCAACCTGCCGAAGCTCGCCGAGTTCACCCTCACCCGGATCGACCCCGACTACCCGGAGCGGGCGGCGGCGAGCCGGGAGGACGGCGGGCACGCCATCGTGGCCGGTGAGAACTGGGGCCAGGGCTCCTCCCGCGAGCACGCGGCGATCTGCCCCCGGCTGCTCGGCCTCCACGCCGTGCTGGCCAAGTCCTTCGCCCGGATCCACTGGCAGAACCTGGTCAACTTCGGCGTGCTGCCCCTGGAGTTCGAGGACGTGGCGGACTACGACCGCCTGGACCGCGACGACGAGCTGATCCTCGACGACCTCCACCAGTCGCTGGCCGAGGACGCTCCACCGGTGATCCTCGCCACCGGCGCGGACGGCACCGAGTACCGGCTACGGCACCGGCTCTCCACCCGGCAGCGCGCCGTCGTCCGCGCCGGCGGCATCATCCCGTCCCTGGCCCGGAGCTGACGGGATGTCGGCTCGAACCGCCGGCATGCCGTTCCTGGCCGCCCTGGCCGCGGCCGACATCGCCTTCGCCTACCAGCAGACCGCGGTGGTGCCGGTCATCCCGGACATCGAGCGGGCGCTCGGCATCGGCCAGAGCTGGGGGGCCTGGCTGCTCAGCGGATACCTGCTGGTGGCGACGGTGGCCGCGCCGGTGGTCGGACGGCTCGCCGACCGGTACGGCAGGCGGCCGATGCTGGTCCTCGGCATGGGCGTCTTCCTGGCGGGCTCGGTGGGCGCGGCGCTGGCCCCCGACGCCGTCGTGATCATCGCCTTCCGGGCGTTGCAGGGCGTCGGCGGGGCGGTCTACCCGCTCTCCCTCTCGGTGGTGCGCGAGGAGCTGCCCGCCGATCGGGTCTCCTTCGCCACCGGCCTGCTGACCGGCGGCTTCGGGATCGGCACGGCCCTCGGCTTCGCCGCCGCCGGACCGCTCACCGCGGCGGTCTCCTGGCGGCTGGTCTTCGCCGTGGGGGCGGCCGTGGTGGCGCTGGCCATCCCGGCCCTGCTGCGCTGGGTGCCCCGTCGCCCGGGCCCCTCCACCGGGGGAGTCGACGCGCCCGGCGGGGCCCTCCTCGGCGGCTCGCTGGCGCTGCTGCTGGTCGCCCTGACCGTGGCCCCGAAGCAGCACGGCCTCGGCTGGGCGCTGCCCGCCGTCCTGCTGATCGCCGCCGGGGCCACAGGCGGGCTGTGGCTGCGCCACGAGAACCGCGCCGCCTCGCCGCTGGTGGACGCCGGCACCCTGCGCTCACCGACCGAGCTGTGGACCAACGGCGCCACCCTGGCCGTCGGCTACGCCCTGTTCGGCGTGTACTACCTGCTGCCACGGCTGGTGGCGGATCCGAAGCACGGTTTCGGCGCGGGCACCGCGGTGATCGGCCTCTACCTCCTCCCGATCGCCGTCGGCCAACTGCTCGCCGCCCCCGCGCTGCGCCGGATGCAGGGCGCCGCCACCCCGCGCCGGCCGTACGCGATCGGGCTGGCGCTGATGGCGCTCGGCGCCGGCGGGATGGCCTTCGGCAGCGGCGCCACCGCGGTCGGCTTCGGCGCCGCGGGCTTCGTCCTCGGCTGCGGGGCCGGGCTGGCCATCGGCGCGAGCGGGGCCCTGGCCACCCTCGGCGCCGACGAGGAGCATGCCGCCGTCGCCACCGCCCTGAACAGCACCGTCCGCCGGGTCGGCGGCGGCCTCGGCAGCCAGGTCAGCGCCGCCGTCCTGCTCGTCGCCGGCACCGCGGCCCCCGGCTGGGCCCTCTGCTTCGGCCTGGCCGCCGTGCTGTGCCTGGCGGGCGCGGGGGTCGCGGCCCGCACCCCGGTGGTGCGGCCGGATCCCGACGGTTCGGCCCGGAATCCGGAATAGCGCCGTGGCGTCCGGGGAACGCGCTCGCCGTGGTTGCGATGGAGACGGGTAGCACGGAAGCACGAGCGAGCGAGGCCCATGTCCGCCGCGTACTGGACGTGGCGCTGCGGCTGGGGGAGGCGCTGCTGGCCAGGCAGGCCGGCAGCGCCGACACGGCCGACTCGGTGCTGGCCGCGGCGCGGGCGTACGGGGTGCCGGAGCCGCAGGTGTGCGTCACCGGGGACACCATCACCCTCTCGGTGCCGCGCGGGGTCCCCGGGGCGCCGGTCACCGCGATGTGGCTGGTCCCCTCCCGCTCCCCGGACTACAGCCGGCTCTACGAGGCGACCGAGCTCGCCCAGCGGATCGCCGCCGAGCGGCCGCCGCTGGACCAGGTCGAGCCGGAACTGGTGGAGCTGGCCAAGGGCGGCCACCGGTACGCGCGCTGGGTCTCCACAGCGGCGCTGGCGGTGATGGCGGCGAGCATGTCCCTGCTGCTCGGCGCCGGGGCACTGGTGGTGCTGGTGGCGGGGGTGACCACCGCGCTGATCGACCGGGTCGGCCGGGCGCTCAACGCCCGCCGGGTGCCGCTCTTCTTCCAGCAGGTGATCGGGGCCGCGCTGGCCACGGGGGTGACGGTGGCGCTGGACGCCGCCGGCCGGCTGCCCTCGGGGACCGGCCCCTCGCTGGTCGTCGCGGCCAACATCGCGGTGCTGCTGTCCGGACTGGCCACGGTGGGCACCGTGCAGGACGCGATCACCGGCTATCTCCTCACCGCCACCTCGCGCGGGGTGGAGATCCTCCTCTCCTCGATCGGGGTGCTGATCGGGGTCAGCATCGCGGTCCGCTGCGGCGTCTTCGCCGGGGTCGACGTGCGGGTGACCCCCGAGCTCCCGGTCGCGCTGGTCAGCGTGCCCACCCGGATGCTGGCCGGAGCGGTCGGCGCGGGGGCGGCGGCGATCGCCAACTACGCCCCGTTCCGGGCCGCCGCGGCGGCGGGCGCCGCCGGGGCCGCGGGCTCCCTGCTCTATCTGCTGGCCACGGTCGTGGGCGCGAACACGGTGGCCGCCTCCTTCGCCGCCGCCCTGGGCATCGGTCTTGCCGGGGCGCTGTGCGCGCGGCGGCTGCGGGTGCCCCCGCTGGTGATCGTGATGGCCGGGATCTTCCCGCTGGTGCCGGGACTCTCGCTGTACCGGGGCTTCGTCGACCTGAGCACCGGCCAGTACCTGCCGGGGATGTCGGCCCTGGTCACCGCGTCCGGGATCGCCATAGCCCTCGGTTGCGGGGTGGTGCTGGGTCCGCAGCTCGCTCCGGCGCTGCGCCGGGAGATCGGCCATCTCCGCCCGGTCCGCGGCGTCCGCCGCCGCGGCCACGCCCAGGTCCACCGCCTCCCGGCGCTGGCGGGCGCGGAGACCGTCCCGGCCGGACCGCCCGAAGGCGGCTCGGAGAACGGTCCCCGCGACGGCGGTTCCGGTTGAGCCCCGGCGTCAGGCGGCCGCGGCCACCCGGCGCTTGGCGGTGATCGACCGGACCGCGTTGACGACCAGCACGATCGGCACGATGAAGGCCTTGAAGAAGATGATGTAGTGGCCGCCCTTGAAGACGAAGCCGAGATAGATGCCGTACCCGATGAAGCCGGCACCGACCACGATGCTGAGGATCCGCCAACCCAGCTTCTGCGCCTGCGGCTTCACCGCCACGGTCGCCAGCGTGACGATGCCGCTGAAGACGAGCAGGACCACATACCAGGAGAAGAGCGGCTCATGAGTGAAATCGATGTTCACGGTGACCCCCACAGTGCTGGTCGAGGAGAGCGGGCCGGCGGGTCCGCCGGCCCGGCGAAGCCCGCAGATTAGCGGCGTTCATGCCAGGTCCTTGGGGATTTCCGTGCGCACCCCGTCCTTGTGAGCGAACTGTGACCATCGCGGCGGTGATTGGTGCCCGTTTGCCCGCTGTGCGGGACGGGCCGAGGGGGCCCTCTAGTACCCGCGCGCGGGATCGACGGTGAGCGCCGGCAGGCCGCCGGAGGCCAGCGCCCGGCGGGCGGCGACGAGGTCCCGGATCACGTCCTCGTCGTCGGTGACGCCGGAGGAGTGCGAGGTGACCACGGTGCGGGGAAGGCGCCAGCACAGGGCGTCTGGGCCGGCCGGCTCCTCGGGCACCACGTCCAGCACGGCGGAGCGGACCCGGTCCGACTCCAGCGCCGCCGCCAGCGCGGGCAGGTCGACGGCCGCCCCGCGCCCCAGGTTGAGGAAGGACGGGCGGGCGCCCAGCCGGTCGAAGAAGCCGCGGTCGAAGTAGCCGCGGGTGCCGGCGGTCAGCGGCAGCACGCCGACCACCCAGCGGGCCTCGTCGAGGACGCCCTCCGCGGCCGCCTGATCCAGCGTCAGCAGCCGGTCGAACCCCTCCGCGGAGCGGTCCGGCCGGGCTGTCCGCGCGATCCCGACGGTGCGGACGCCGCAGCGCCGGAGGAGGCCGCCGATCTCCGAGCCGATGCTGCCCGCGCCGAAGACCACCGCCGTCCGCCCGGCCACCAGCTCCCCGGGGCGGCGCAGCCACACCCGGTCCGCCTGCTGCCGCAGATACACCGGGACGTGCTGGGCCTCGGCCAGCACCCAGCCGAGGACGTACTGGGCCATCCGCTCCGCCATCCGCCCGACCGTGCGGGTCAGCAGCACGCCCTCGGGCCACCCGCCGGAGAGCGCGGCGTCCACCCCGGCGCTGGCGCTGTGGAACCAGACCAGCCGCGGATCCCCGCGCAGTTCGGCCGCCGGGCGCCCGCCGACGTAGACCAGCGGGCCGTCCCCGCCGTCCGCCGGGTCCCAGCGGGAGACCGGGACGCCGTCTCCGGCGAGGGCCCCGGCGAGCCCGGCGCACAGCTCCTCCGAGAGCTCCGGGCCGACCACCACCCGGGCGCCCGTCAGCCGCTCCGGCCGCATCCCGTTCAGCGCCGCCAACGCGTCCACCTGCCGTCCTCCTCCGGGACCTGGTCCCGCTCGCTCGTGTCCCTCTTGATCGCGTCCCCGCCGGGTCATTGTGCGCCGCCCGGACCCGCGGGCGCGCAGGGGGGAACCAGGAGTACCAGGCTGGGGTGGCCGGGCGGGTCCGATGATCACTTATCGTGATGACCGAGGAACCGACCAGGGAGAGACGAGGAAGCACCCGGTATGCAGCGCCCGATATCCGAGGACCGGACCGTCGCCCGCGAACCCGGCCCCGAGGCGCCCCAGGCGCGGCCCGCCGCCGGCCCGCTCACCCCGGAGCGGCTCCGGCTGGTGATGCTGGTGCTCGCGGTGGCCTGCGGTCTGACGGTGGCCAACCTCTACTACGGCCAGCCGCTGCTGGCGCCGATCGCCCACGCCTTCGGCGTCTCGCAGGGCAGCGCGACGCTGGTGGTCACCCTCACCCAGCTCGGCTACGCCATCGGCCTGCTGTTCCTGCTGCCGCTCGGCGACCTGCTGGAGAACCGGGCCCTCGCCTCGCGCACCCTGCTGGTCACCGCCGCCGCCCTGTTCGCCGCCGGACTGGCCCCCGGCTTCGGGGTCTTCCTGGCCATGTCGGTGCTGGTCGGCGTCACCTCGGTGGTGGCGCAGATCCTGGTGCCGCTCGCCGCCCACCTGGCGCCCGAGGAGGAGCGCGGGCGGGCGGTGGGCACCGTGATGGGCGGGCTGCTGCTCGGCATCCTCCTCGCCCGCACGGTCTCCAGCCTGGTGGCGGCGGCCTGGGGCTGGCGGACCATCTACCTGGTCTCCGGCGTGCTGATGCTCGCCCTGGGCGCGCTGCTGGTCCGGGTGCTGCCCCGGCGCAAGCCCGAACACCGCAGCAGCTACGCCCAGTTGATGGTCACCATCGGCCACCTGGTGCGGGAGGAGCCGGCGCTGCGCCGGCGGGCCTTCTGCCAGGCGATGATGTTCGGCGCCTTCTCCTGCTTCTGGACCGCGATCTCCTTCGAGCTGATCCGGCAGCATCACATGGGCCAGCTCGGAATCGCCGTCTTCGCCCTGGTCGGCGCGGGCGGGGCAGCCGCGGCACCGGTCGCGGGACGGCTCGGCGACCGCGGGCTGGGGCGCGCGGGCAGCGGGATCGCGCTGGCGCTCGCCGTCCTCGCGCTGCTGCTGGCCCGGGTGGGCTCGGGCAGCGTGGTGCTGCTGGCCGTCGCCGGCGTGCTGCTGGACCTCGCCGTGCAGAGCCACCAGGTCTTCAGCCAGCGGGAGATCTACGGGCTCCGCCCGGACGCCCGGGCCCGGGTGAACACCGTCTTCATGACCACCATCTTCGTCGGCGGCGCGATCGCCTCGGCCGCGGCCGGAGCGGTGGACGAGTCCTACGGCTGGGGCGGGGTCAGCCTTCTCGCGGCGGCGCTGCCCCTGGCCGGCCTCGTCGTCTGGACGTACTCGACGGTGCGTCACCTCCGCGGCCGGCGGATCCCGTCCTACGCTGAAGGGGAGTGACCCGAGCAGGACGACCGCCGGCCCAGGGAGCATCATGTCCGCGGAAACCGCGCAGCACGTCTGCGAGCACCCCGACGATCCCGCCGAGCTGGTGGAGATCCTCCGCTCCCGGCTCACCCCGGCCGAGGACGCCAACCCGCTGCTGCCCCTGGTGGAGACGGGCCGCGCGCCGGTCTCGGTGATCGGCGAACTGGCCGCCCAGCAGCGCCGGGTGATCGCCTCCGACCGGCGGAGCTTCCTCTTCCTGGCCGGCCGGGCCGCCGACACCCCGGCCGGGCACTGGTTCGCCGAACTGGCCGCGGGGGAGGCCCGGGCCCTGGAGCTCCTCCCGGCGCTCGGCGCCGCCTGCGGCCTGCCGGACGACATCGCGCTGTTCAGCCGCTCCCCGCTGGCCGGCTGCCAGGCCTATCCGGCGTACCAGGCCTGGCTGGCCCTCAACGGCCATCCGGCCTCCACCGCGCTCGCCCTGACCGCCAACTTCTCGGCCTGGGGCGGCTACTGCGCCCGGCTGTCGCGCGCTCTGCGCGAGCAGTACGGCTTCTCCGCCGAGGCCTGCGGCTTCTTCGACCTCTTCGCCGAGCCCGCCCCCGAGGAGCCGGCGTTCGCCGCCATCGACGGCGCCGACTGCGGGCTGGCCCTGGAGTACGGCGGCCTCCTCCAGTCCTATGAGCGCCTCTTCTGGGAGACCCTCGCCCAGGTCCGGCGCTGACCGTTCAGCCGGCGGGGGTGAGCCGCGCGGCGGCGTTCGTGCCCCCGTCGGTGTCCGAGGTGCTCGCGCCCCCGCCGCTGCCCGCCCCGCTGAGGAGGCCGAGCACCAGGAAGACGATGACCAGCACCCGGCCGCCGGTGCCCATCAGCAGCGGCCGGGTGGCCGACTGCGGCCGCCCCCAGGCGGCGCCCACCGGCACCGGGTCGCCGAAGAGCCGCTTGGGATAGGCCGAGGTGATCATCATGAGGTACGCGCCGAGCCGCATCCGGTAGCGCAGGATCGCCGCGGTGGCCTGGAAGAGCGGCTTCGGCATCCGGCCCAGGACCAGGACGACCAGCCAGATCAGGAACGAGACCGCCCACCAGCCGCCGGTCGCCAGCGACTCCACGATCACCGCCGGGATCATCAGCAGGATCCGGAAGAACACCGCGAGCCGGTTCAGCGGCACCGGCCGCACCTCGATCCGTACCGGGTAGTCCGCCCGGTCCTCCAGGGCGAACGGCGGATAGCGGTCGACCAGCAGCATCAGCGAGGCGGTCACCCGGGTGTCGTAGCGCAGCACCCCGGTGAGGAATCCGGCCAGGCCCGCCGGCAGCCGGCCCAGCACCAGCCCGGCGAACCAGGCCGCGACGGTCGCGAAGAAGCCCGCGATGCCCAGGAAGAAGAGCACGATCAGCTGCGGGACCAGCAGCAGTACGCGGAGCAGCACGGTCAGCCGGTTCTGCCGGGCCGCGTCGGGGATGTCGAGCTCCGGCAGCGGCTCCACCGCCGAGGTGCCGGGGTGCGGGGCGGCAGCGGCTGTGGACATGACGGTTCCTCTTCTCGGGCGCCGACTCCTTCTGACTCCCCGTCAGTCTTCGGCCGCCGTGCCGCCGCCGCGTGTCCGGAGGTCCGACCAGGTGACCGCCGCGGCCTCGGGCGCGCCGATCCCGTCCCGTCCGCGCCGGCGTTCGCCGCGGACGCCAGAGGCCCGAGCCGTACGGCCCGGGCCTCTCGCGGCGACGCGTCCGTCCGTCAGGCCGCGGCGGTGGCGTGGCCGTGGAGACGGGAGACGACCTCGGCGATCTGCGAGGCGACCTCGGCGTCGTCCGCCGGGTGGGTCTCGGCGAAGCGGGTGAGCGAGCCGGGGATGGAGAGCTTGACGTCCTCCAGGACCTTGCCGCCCGCGATCCCCGCGGACTTGCGGGTCTCGTCCTGTGCCCACACCCCGCCGAACTGGCCGAAGGCGGTGCCGACGACGGCGACCGGCTTCCCGGTGAGCGCCCCGGCGCCGTACGGGCGGGACAGCCAGTCGATGGCGTTCTTCAGGACGGCCGGGATGGTGCCGTTGTACTCGGGGGAGACGAAGAGGAACGCGTCGGCGTTGCCCGCGGCCTCGCGCAGCCGGGCCGCTGCGGCCGGGACGCTGCCCTCGACGTCGATGTCCTCGTTGTAGAAGGGGATGTCGGCCAGGCCCTCGAAGAGCTCGACCTCGGCGCCCTCGGGGGCGTGCTTGGCAGCGGCCTCGGCCAGCTGGCGGTTGGTGGAACCGGCGCGCAGCGAGCCGACGAGCGCGAGGATACGGACAGACATGGGGTCTCCAGGGTGCTGAAACATGCGGAAACAGCGGGGTAATCATCCGGACCGGGGTCCGGTTAGTTTTGTACCACGCTAAGCGGACCGGGGTCCAGTTTCGCTGGTCATGCTCTAAGCTGGCCCTATGCCCACCCCTCCGTCTCCCCTCGCGCCCACCCCGCCGGAGCCCGACGGCCGACCGCAGCTGCTCGACCTCGGCGCCCCGAACGACCCGGCCCCCGCCACCGGGATGAGCGCGGCCTGCCTGCGCGCGGACGCCGCGCGCAACCGCGCCCGGCTGCTGGAGGCGGCGTCCCGCCTGGTGGCCGAGCACGGCGCGGCCGGGGTCACCATGGAGGCGGTCGCCGCGGCGGCCTCGGTCGGCAAGGGCACCGTCTTCCGCCGCTTCGGCGACCGGACCGGGCTGCTGATGGCGCTGCTGGACCACTCCTCGGCCAAGCTCCAGGCCGACTTCCTCAGCGGGCCGCCGCCGCTCGGCCCCGGGGCGCCGCCGGTGGAGCGACTGCGGGCGTTCGGCCCCGCGGTGCTGCGCAGCACCTACGAGCAGATCGACCTGCAGCTCGCCGCGCAGCCGGAGGCCTCCCGGCGGTTCGCCCACCCCGCCTGGCAGGCGAACGCCATCCACGTGATGGTGCTGCTGCGCCGGATCCTGCCGGAGGCCGACCATGAGCTGCTGGCCCAGGCGCTCCTGGGCTACCTCGACCCGGCCCTGGTGTACCACCTGGTCAAGCAGCGCGGCATGCCGCTGGAGCGCCTGGAGGCCGGCTGGGCGGACCTGGTGGACCGGATCACCTGCGGCTGTCCTTGACCGCGCGGCCCGCCCCGGGCCCGCCGGGCCCCTGACGCCGGGTCAGTCCGCGGCTCCGCGGGCGCTGGAGCGGAAGCGCGGACTGGTGCGGTGGAACTCGAGACTGCCGCTGATCCAGTGCTTGAGACCGCGGATGAGCACCGCCGTGTCCGGGTCCGGGCCGCGGCGGCAGAGCCGGCGCTCGACGGCGAGGAAGCGGCGCAACTCCGTCTCGCGCCGGGCCAGCACCCGCTCCACGGCCTCCTCCACCGGGCACCCGTGGTGGCGCTGGAGGACGGTGACGATGTTGGCCAGCGCGTCGTGGTCGCCCTGCTCCTTCGGATAGGAGTAGAGGTCGTTGTCCCAGCCGATGATGTGGTTGGCGCAGCGCACCAGCTCCGCGACCGGGGGCCGGTCCAGCAGCGCCGGCGGCAGTGGGCGCCCGTTGGCGATGCCGAGCAGGGTGAAGACGCTGGCACAGGCCGAGGAGAACTCCCGCAGCCGGGTGTAGGCGCGGGGGCCGGGGACGGTGCCGGCCGCCTTGTAGGCGCACTCCCACAGCTGACCGCAGAGGTAGTCGCGGACCGACTGCGGCCAGCCGCAGAGCGGCGCCGCGCGGGCGATCCGGGTGGCCAGGTCGGCCAGCGCGGAGCCGAAGGCGCCGCCGGCCGGCTCACCGCCGCCGTCCAGTGCCAGGTTCAACTCGATGGCCAGTGCGGAGAGCCGGGCGGGAGCGCTGCCGACCGCGGACTCGTCGCAGACCCCGTCGTCGAACGCGTAGAGCCACACGTACCAGTCGTTGATCAGGCGCAGGTCGTCGCTCCGGGCGAAGGGGTTGGTCAGCGCGGTCAGCCGGTTGATCTCCGAGCGGCGGATCCAGTCCAGCCGCTCGCCTGCGGCGATCCCGTGCGCCTCCGCCCAGTCGAGCGAACCGTCCTGGACCGCCTCCAGGGCCGGGTTGACCCGTACCGGGAAGGGCATGGAGAGCCGGGCCCCCGCGCTGCAGACCTGCTCGACCGCCGGGGGTCCCGCCGGACCCGGTGCCGTACTCGCTGCCTGCACTGCCATGGGTGACGACCTTTCAGGGGAGGGAGGGAGACCGGTCCCCGGCGGTGACCCGCAGCCGCAGACCCCGTGGGCTCAGGGTGAGGCCGGTGGCGGGTCGCACCGGGCGACCGGGAAGAGGTTCCAGTTGCCAGCGGGCGGCGATGGCGGAGAGTGCCAGCACCGCCTCGGCGGTGCCGAAGCGGTCGCCGATGCACTTGCGCGCACCGCCGCCGAAGGGGATGAAGGCGTGCCGCGGCGGCTGCGGACGGGCACCGTCCCAGCGGTCCGGGTCGAAGAGCTCCGGGTCCGGGTAGGAGTCCGCGCTGTGGTGGACCAGATAGGGGCTGTAGACCACCGTCGTGCCGGCCGCGACCGGATGCCCGGCGAGCCGGGTGTCGGCCGTGGTGGTCCGGGTCAGCATCCAGGCGGGGGGATAGAGGCGGAGGGTCTCCTGCACCACCCGGGCGGTGACTTCCAGCTTCGCCAGCCGGTCCAGACCGGTCGGCCCACCGCCATGACCAGTGCCGTGACCGGCGTGATCGCCGCCGTGACCGCCGCCGTGGCCAAGGCCGTCGCCGCCGCCGTGGACGGCCTGCGCCTCGGCCCGTACCCGGGCCGCGGTCCGGGGGTTGCGGGAGAGGAGGTGGAGGGCCCAGGCCAGGACGATCGCCCCGGTCTCCGCGCCGGCCAGGAAGTAGGTGACCGCCTGATCACTGATCTCCTCGGCACTGAGCCGGGCCGGGCCGGCACTGCCCTCGGCCCCGGCCGGCCGCTCCCGCCCCTCCTCCCCGGTGTCCTGCGCGCTCAGCAGTGCCGAGAGGAGATCCTGCCGCCTGGGCTGGGCCGGTCCGCGGCGGCGCTCGGCCACCACCTCGTCGACCGTCGCCCGCAGGCGGGCGGTGGCCCGGAGGTAGCGGCGGTTGCCGGGGGTCGGAAGGGAGTTGAGGGCCGGGGGCAGGATCGCCCGCCGGTAGACGCCGGCGATCAGCGTGTTGACGTCCCGCACGCACTGGTCGAGGCGGCCGGCCGGCAGGCCGCCGGAGAACATGGTCTCCATCAGGATGCCGATGGTGAGACCCATCATCTCCTGCCGCACGTCCAGGACCTGTCCCTCGTGCCAGCCGTCGCGCAGGGCGGTGGCGCAGGCGGTCATGGTCTCCGCGTAGCCGGGGAGCCGGGCGGGGTGGAAGGCGGGCTGGGAGAGCCGCCGCTGGCGGCGGTGCCGGGCGTGCGGGCAGGTGGCCAGGCCGTCGCCGACGATCTCGCGCAGGCGCTCGAAGAGCGTCCCGCCCTTGTCGAAGGTGCGGTCATCGAGGAGCACCTGCCGGGTCAGCTCGGGATCGCTGACCACCACCGCGCTCAGCGGGCCGATCTCGATCCGCGCGGGCGAGGGGAGCGCGGAGAGGAAGGCCAGCGGGTGGTGGAGGAGAGCCGGTACGTGGCCGACCACCGGCAACCTGCCTGGCGCGCTGGGTATCCCGTCCGGGGCTGGTCTCATCGGTGGGCTCCTGACCGAACTGGGCGGGTGCGAAGCCATTCACCCAACTCCTCGCCGGAGCGCTCAACAAGGCCGTGGCAGGGGCGCATCGGGAGGCGCCAGGTGGTTTGCGATCTCCCTGCGCGCCCCGCGCCGCCCGGGGGTGCCGTACGCCGCGTGGCGGACCGCCACCCGGCCATGATCCTGCCGCCGCCCCTCCCCGTCCAAGCCCCCTGGCTTCCGGCGATAACCTCGGTTCATGGTCGACCTGGACACCCGCGAGCTGGAGTACTTCGTCGCCGTCGCCGAGGAGCTGCACTTCGGCCGGGCGGCGACCCGGCTCGCCATCGCCCAGCCGGCGCTCTCCAAGGCCATCCGCCGGGTGGAGTCCAGGCTCGGCGTGCAGCTCCTGCTGCGGACCAGCCGGCAGGTGTCGCTGACGCCGGCCGGAGAGGCCCTGCTGCACCACGGGCGGCACGCCCTCAACGCCGTCGCGGCGGCCGCGCAGGCCGCCCGGCGTGCCGGCGAGGCGGAGTCGGAGCCGCAGCTGCGGCTGGTGATCAAGCCCGGCGGGGACGGCAACCTCCTCTCCGCCATCCTCGCCGAGTACGGCCGAACGCCCGACGCCCGCCGGGTCGACGTCATCTTCGGCGGCGCCACCGACCGGGCCGACCGGGTCCGCGACGGCCGGGCGGACCTCGCCCTCCTCTACGCGCCCTTCGACGACCTCACCGGCCTCGACCACGAGACCCTCCACGTCGAGCGGCGGGTCGCGGTCCTCCCGCCCGACCACCCGCTGGCCGCCCGCGGCGAGCTCCACCTCGCCGACCTCGCCGGCGAGACCCTCCCGCGCTGGAAGGGCGTCCCGGGCACCGACGACTCCGGCCGGGGCCCGGTGGTGGCGGACGTCCCCCAGCTCCTCCAACTCGTCATCCTCCGCCGCCTGGTGGCCGTCCTCCCGGACTCCCTTCTGCAGCCCCGCCACCCCGACCTCGCCTACCGCCCGGTCATCGACGCCCCGCCCAGCCGCCTGGTCCTGGCCTGGTCCCAGAACGACCGCCGCCCCCTCCTCGCCGCCTTCGTCGACGCGGCGGTCGCGGCGGCGGCCGCGAGCGTCGGCGCGGACGTCCCCGTCGGCTGAACCGGCGGCTCCGGGGCCGTGGTCAGGCGGTGCCGCCGATCGGGCCCGGGGGGAGGTGGACGGTCATGATCAGGTGGCAGGGAGTGGGACCGGTGCCGCGGTAGGTGTGCGGGAGGTCGGCGTCGAAGGTGGCGGTCTGGCCTGCCTCGACGGGATGCTCGGTGCCGTCCACGGTCAGGGTCATCCGGCCGGCGGTGACGCTGACCGTCTCCACCACGCCCGCCTGGTGGGGATGGCTGGGGTACTCCTCGGCCGGCTGCAGGGTCCAGCGCCAGACCTCGACGGGCGCGGGACCGGAGGTGGTCAGCATCAGGCGGGCCTGACTGCCCCGCTCGCCGGTCCAGAGCGGGTGGACGGAGGCCTCGTCGACGATCCGGACCCGGCCCTCGGCCGCGCCCTGCATCAGCGCCGAGACGGAGATGCCGAGGGTGTCGGCGAGCCGGACCAGGGTGGCCAGGTTGGGGTTGCCCTGCGCCTTCTCCAGCCCCACCAGCGCGCCCTTGCTCACCACGGCCCGCCTGCTCAGCTCCTCCAAAGAGAGCCCGGCGCGCAGGCGGGCCGCCCGGACGTTGTGGGCGACCGTACGCAGGGTGGGGTCCGTCTCGGTCACCGGGGTGTCCTCCAGAGGGGGCTGCGGGTCAGGGGGCGATCGTACCAATCAAATGGCCTGTACGGTCGATCGGTTGATCCGTGCGGTTGTTTCGTTGTACGGTGCGGTCGTTCCATTGACTCACCAGTGAAAGTGCCGTGCCGGCTCTCGGCAGCTCGCTCGTGCGGGTGTCGGCCGCCGCGGGTGGGCGCCGAGCTGATCGCCACGAAGGAGCCGGATCCGCCCATGACCGTCTTCCGCCTCGCGCCCGCCGTCGCGGACGCCTTTCCGAAGACCCTGATCGCCCTGGTCACCGCCGCCGCGCTGCGCGGCCGGGAGCCCTGGCCGGCCACCGAGAGCGCGCTCGCCGACCTGGAGCGGCGGCTCGCCGACGGCCGCTGGCAGCCGGCCGACGAGTCCGACCCGCGGATCGAGGCCTGGCACACCGCCTACCGCGCCTTCGGCACCAACCCGCGCCGCATCCGCCCCAGCGTGGACGCCCTCGGCCGCCGGCTGGCGAAGAAGGGCGCCCTGCCGCGGATCAACCGGCCCGTCGACTCCTACAACGCCGTGTCGGTCCGCAGCGGCCTGCCCGCCGGCGCCTTCGACCTGGACCGGGCCGGCGGCGAGGTGGAGATCCGGTACGCCGTGGGCGACGAGGAGTTCACCCCGCTCGGCGAGCCCGGCACGGTCGAGCGGCCCAAGCCGGGCGAGGTCGTCTACGCCGACGCCGAGGGCGTGCTGACCCGCCACTGGAACCACCGCGACGCCCACCGCACCCGGGTCACCGAGGACTCGGTGCACGTGGTCTTCATCCTGGAGACGGTCCGCGCCGACCGCGACGGGCACCTGGTCAAGTCCGCCGCCGAGGAGCTGCGGGAGCTGCTGGCCCCGCACGCCGAGCGGGTCGGCGTCCACTACCTGAGCCCCGCCCAGCCGGAGGCGGATGTCTGAGGCGGGCGGGGCAGGACGGCAGGGCGGCCGGGCGGGTCAGGCGACGTATCCGAGGAGGCCCATCATCCCCGCCTCCCCGTGGTAGACGTTGTGGCAGTGCAGCAGCCAGCGGCCGGGGTTCTCCGCGTCCAGGTCGCAGGCGACCGTCTTACCGGGCAGGACGATGACGGTGTCCTTGCGCGGGCCGTCGGCGCCGAGCTGGAAGGTGTGCCCGTGCAGGTGCATGGGGTGCCACATGGTGGTCCGGTTGACGAACTCCATCCGGACGCGCTGGCCCTGACGGGTCGTGAAGGGGTGGGCGGTGGCGTGGTTCATGTCGAACGGCCTGCCGTTGAGGGTCCACTCGTAGGAGTTCATGCCGCCGGTGAGCTCGATCCGGTGGACGACGTCCGCGCTGCGGGCGGCGAGCCGGTCCGTGCCGGCGGCGCGCAGTCCGGTGGAGCCGAGGATCCGGCCGTCCAGCTCGGCCGGCCGGGCGTCCGCCGGGGGCGTGCTGCCGGAGCCGGTGCGGACGAGGGCGCGAGCGGCGGCGTTCTTCCCCTCGGCGAGGGCGGTGAGCGGGAAGACCCCGTCGCCCAGGGTGACCAGGACGTCGTCGCGCTCGCCGGGGGCGATCAGGAGGGCGTCGACCTCCTGATGGTCGACGGGGTAGCCGTCGGTGTGGGTGAGGGTCAGCCGGTGACCGCCCAGGGCGACCCGGAAGGCGGTGTCGCCGCCGGCGTTGATCATGCGGATCCGCAGGCGCCTCCCGGGCTTCCCCGAGTAGACGTCGGGAGCGGCCGGAACCCGACCGTTGACCAGGTAGTACGGGTACTTCACGTCGCCGGCGTCGCCGCCGAGGAGGGCGCTGGTCGCGCCGGAGAGGACGAAGCCCGAGGCGGAGGAGCCGCCCGAGCCCTTGTCCGTCCCGTCCATCCCGCCCATGCCGTCCATCCCGCTCATGCCGCTCATGGAGCTGCTCGCCGAGGGGGTCGCGGAGGCCGGAGCCATGCCGTTCATCCCGGCCATGCCCTTGCGGAGTTGGGTGTAGACGGAGTCCGGCGTGGCGCCGCGCACCCCGTCCAGCCAGTCGTCGAGGACGACGACCCATTCGTCGTCGTACTTCAGCGGCTCGTGGGGGTCCTCGACGATCAGGGCGCCGTAGAGACCGCGGTCCTGCTGCAGGCCGACGTGGGGGTGGAACCAGTAGGTCCCCGGCACGTCGGTGCTGAACCGGTAGTCGAAGTCCGCGCCCGGCGCCACCTGGTGCTGGGTGATGGGCGGGACGCCGTCCATGTCGTTGCGCAGCGCCACCCCGTGCCAGTGCACCGAGGTCGGTTCGGGGAGGTGGTTGGCGAGCCGGGCGACCAGGGTGTCGCCGCGCGAGATCCGGAGCCGCGGGTACGGGAGCTGCCCGCCGAAGGTCCAGGTGCGCACCATCGGGCCGCCGAGGTCGACCATTCCGGCGGTGGCGGTGAGACGGGCCGTGACGGTGTGGCCGGTGTGGTCGCGCTGCCGGTCGCGCGCGGCGACCTGCGGGCCGTCGGGGCTGACCAGCGCGCCGGTGGGAGCCCCGGAGGAGGAGGCGCCCGGGGAGGCGGAGCCGGTACCGCTCATCCCCTTCATGTTCTTCATGCCGGCCGTGCCGGAGCTGGAGCAGGCGGCGAGGGCTCCGCCGGCCGCGATGCCGAGTCCCGCGCCGAGAAGGGCGCGGCGAGAGGTGCTGTGCATGGGTGATCGCTGCTTTCTGCGCCTGCGGCGGAAGGACGGCAGGGCCGCCGTACACCGTCGCATGGGGGAAGGAGGACGGATGAACGCCGCGAAACGCCCTGATTCGGGCGTGCGGCAGGAACCGTCGGCCTATATCCGCAGAACGGTCGAGCTGCCGGGTCCGCGCGGGGGCCCGGTCGTGGGGGGAAGGAGCAGCGCCCTGCGGCCGACCGCGATCGCGGCGGCGGGCGCGGCCTGCGGGGGCTGCGCGGCCGGCGGCTGGACGATCCCGGCCGCGGTGCACATGGCGCTGCCGTCGGGGCAACCCGGCGCCTGCGCCGCGGCCGCCCCGGCCGCGACGCCCGCCCTCGTCGCGACGTCCGCCGCGGCTCCGTGGGTCATCCGCGCCTCGTGGATCCCGTCGGCCGCACCCTGCCGCTCCGCCATGCGGCCCGCATCGTCGCCCGCCATTTCGCCCGCCTGGACGGCCCCCGCGGCGGACGCCGCTCGTAGGGGGCCGCTCATCGCCGGCCCCATCGCGCCCTGCGAGTCGTGGTGGACGAGGACGGCCAGCGCGGCGCAGAGCGCGAGCAGCACACCGGCCGCCCGTCGGGCGGTCCGCGGTACCCGTGCTGCCATTCCGAACTGCCGATCTGTGTGCTGGCCCGGTGCGGCGGGCCGGCCGCCGCGCGGCCAGGCTACCGGGTACCCCGGCGGGGTAGGGCGTTCGGCCCGCCGCGCGCCCCTCAAGGGCCCAAGCGGGCGCGCACACCAGGGCGGACGCTGGACCTGACGGCGGTGCGGGCCCGGGGACGTCGACTCGTCGCCCCGCGCCGCCGCCCAGGAGGTGAACCGCAGTGATGTTCTGGTACGGGCACGAGAACGGGATCAACGGCTGGGGCTGGGCCGGCATGACCCTCGGGATGCTGCTGTTCTGGGCCGTGGTGATCGGCGCCGGGGTGGTCCTCTTCCGTGCGCTGAGCACCAGCTCGGCCAACGGCGGGCACCGCGGGCGGACGACGGACCCCCGTCCGCCCGAGGTGCGGCCCACCGCCGAGCAGTTGCTCGCCGAGCGCTTCGTCCGGGGCGAGATCGACGAGGACGAGTACCGCCGCCGTCTCGCCACCCTCCGCAACCCGCCGAGGGACCTCGACTGAGATGAGCACCGAACGAAGCCGCGCCGGCCGATCCGGCGCCGGACGATCCGGCGGGGCCGGGCACCGGCGGGCCTCCAGGCAGGCCTCCGGGCGGACCCGGTTCCGCCCGGACCGGCAGCTGACCGTGCGGATGGTGCTCACCATGTTCCTGCTGGGCCTCCTCTACGTCGCGTTCGTGGCGGCCCTGCTGGCGCTGCTCAGGTCATGGGTCCTGGTCGTGGTGATCGCCGCGGGCCTGCTCCTCGTCCAGTACTGGTACTCCGACCGGATCGCGCTGTACGCCATGCGCGCCCACGAGGTGGGCCCGGATCGGGAGCCGCGGCTGCACGGGGCGGTCGACCGGCTGTGCGCCACCGCGAACATGCCCAAGCCGCGGATCGCGATCTCCCCGACCGACATGCCCAACGCCTTCGCCACCGGCCGCAACGCGGACCACGCGGTGCTCTGCGTCACCACCGGCCTGCTGCGCAGGCTGGAGGCCGACGAGCTGGAGGGGGTGCTCGCCCACGAGCTGTCGCACGTCGCCCACCGGGACGTCGCGGTGATCACCATCGCCTCGTTCCTCGGGGTGCTGGCCGGGCTGATGGTCCGCTTCGCCTTCTACTCCCAGCTGTTCGGCGGCCGGAGCCGGAACGACCAGAACACCGCCGCCCTCCTCGGGCTGGTGATGCTGGTGTCGGCAGTGGTGTACGCGATCAGCTTTCTGCTGATCCGCGCGCTCTCCCGGTACCGGGAGCTGGCCGCCGACCGCTCGGCGGCGCTGCTCACCGCCCGGCCCTCCGCGCTGGCCTCCGCGCTGACCAAGGTGATCGGTGAGATCGCCCGCATCCCGACCCGGGACCTGCGCACCGCGCAGCCGTTCAACGCCTTCTTCTTCACGCCCGCCCTGGGACGCGGAGCGAGCATCTTCGGCCTCTTCTCCACCCACCCCAGCCTGGACCGGCGGCTGGACCAACTGGCCCGGATCGCGGTCGAGTTGGGCCGCCCGGCGGGACCGGGCGGCTGATAGGGCCCTTGAGCCCAGCCCGCTCCGCCTCCCGGCCCCTCCCGCCGCTGGGCCGTGAGTCCCGAGCATCGGAGAAGGAGCGGAGCGCCCCGCACGGGGCACGGGCTCGGGAGGGGCGATGGGCTCGGACGGCTATGGCGATGGCGGCAAGCGGCGGTCCCGGGCGAGCGGAGGGCGGGAGGTGGTCGACGGCCGCCGGGCGCGGCGGCGCCGGCCGGGCCGGCTCTGGCTGGAGTGCGCGGACCGGGAGATCCCCGAGGAGGCCGCGATCCTGCTGCCGGACGTGATGCTGCTGGTGGTGGAGGACCTGTGCGCCCGGATCTCCCGCCAGGCCTGGCGGGAGCGCCGGCCGCGGTGCTGGCGGCTGCGGGCGAGGGCGCGGCGGCGGGCCGAGGACCGGCTGCTGGCCGCGCGGGAGGCGCGGGTCCGCGTCCTGTCCGAGGAGTACCTGGACGGTTCCGGATGGAGCCGGGTCGTCTGACCGGCCGCGCTGGGGCCTCGGGGGCCTCCGGGGCCGCGTGCCTTTCCGTCCTCGGCGGGCAGACGCCTGTAAGGGCGCACGGCCTCGGCTTCGGCTCCGGATGAGGGGATGACGGATGGTGTTCCAGGACCGTCGGAGGGGCGCTCCGCCGGACGGCGGCGGCGAACAGGCGAGGACCGCCGGCGGCGGGCGGTTCACCGGCTCGCTGACAGTGCCCGAACATCCCACCGGGCTGGTGGTGTTCGCGCACGGAAACGGCAGCAGCCGGCGCAGCGCGCGCAACCGCGCCGTCGCCGCAGAGCTCAACCACGCCGGGCTCGCCACCTTCCTCTTCGACCTCCTCACCCCCGAGGAGGCGGCCGACCGGGCGGAGGTCTTCGACATCCCGCTGCTGGCCGACCGCCTCGCCGAGGCGACCGGCGAGCTGGCGGAGCGGCCGGAGACGGCGGGACTGCCGATCGGCTGGTTCGGTGCCGGCACCGGGGCCGCCGCCGCGCTGTGGGCGGCGGCCGAGCCGGACGCCCCGGTGCGGGCCGTGGTCAGCCGGGGCGGGCGCCCCGATCTGGCGGAGCCCAGGCTGCCCGCGGTGACCGCGGCGACCCTGCTCATCGTGGGCGGGGACGACGAGCTGGTACTCGATCTCAATCGCGGGGCTCAGGCCTGGCTGCGCTGCGAGAACCGCCTTGAGGTGCTCGCGGGCGCCGGCCGCCTCTTCCGGGAGCCGGGGGCTCTGGCCGCCGTGGCCCACCTCGCCGAGCGGTGGTTCTCCGGCCATCTGCGGCCGGCTCAGGACCGGGCGTAGAGGGCGACCACCTCGGCCGCGGCGGCGGCCAGTTCGGCCCGGGCGGAGGGCGGGTCGAGTACTTCCACGTCCGCCGCCAGGGGCAGCAGCGTCCGCACGGCGGCCGCCGCGGGGAAGGCCAGCTCGACCTGGTACCACCCGTCCTCGCCGCTGCCGCCCACCGCGCCGACGTCTCCGCCGCCCTCCCCGCCGCCCTCCGCGCCGTCGTGGTCGCCGCCCGGCGGGCCGCCCGACCGGAGGTACGTCCCGTGGAGGCGCCGGAAGAGCCCCCAGCTACCCCGCCGGACGCGGCAGCGGACCGGGAAGGGGAGCGGCCGGTGCTCGACCCGGTCCCTCAGCAGCGCCCAGGCCTGCCCCAGGGTGACTCCCGGCCGGCGCCGCACCGGCTCCTCCTCCGCGACCTCCGCCGCACCCACCCGGTCCGCCCGGAAGAGCCGCGGCTCGCCGTGCAGATCGGCCACCAGGTACCAGGTACCGGCCTTGCTGACCAGGCCGTAGGGGTCGACGGTGTAGCGGGCGTCCGCGTCGGCGCCGCTGTGCCGGTAGGTCAGCCGCAGCCTGCGATCGGCGAAGACGGCTCGTTGCAGCACCCCCAGACCGGACGGCCCCCGGGCGCCCGCGCCCGCCGCCGGCCCGCCGACCAGCCAGCGTTCCGGATCGACCAGCACCCGCTCGCTGACCAGCTCGGCGGCCGGCCGGTGCGGCGCCGGCAGTGCGGCCATCAGCTTGCGCAGTGCGGACCCGAAGGCGCTGCCCAGTCCGAGCGCCTCATGGGTGCCGCCGGCCCCGCCTGCGGCCAGCACGAAGAGCGCCCTGGCCTCGTCTCCGGTCAGCCCGGAGACGTCGGTCCGGTAGCCGGGGAGGAGGCGGATGCCGCCGGTCCGCCCGCGCTCGGCCCAGACCGGGACGCCGGCCGCGGAGAGCGCCTCCACGTCTCGGTAGACCGTGCGCACCGAGACCTCCAGGCGCTCGGCGAGCTCAGGCGCCGAGACCTGTTCCCGGGTGCGGAGCAGGAGCAGGATCGAGAGGAGCCGGTCGGCCTTCATGGCGGTCAGCCTAAAACCTGACGGTGGATGTCAGGTATGCCGGGCAGAGTCCGCACCGACGGGAGAACCCGCACCGAAGGAGTCGAACGAGATGTCAGCGAACCCAGCACAGGCCGGTACCCAGTCGGGCAGCGACCCGCGCGAACTGCTCCGACGCGCCCTGGACCAGGCGGAGGCGCTGCTGCGGCACTCCTCGCCGCTCACCCCGGAACTGCTCGGGGCGCCGACGCCGTGTACCGAGTACGACCTCCGGACGCTGCTCGGCCACCTGGTCGGCGCCGCCCACCGGATCGCCTACGCCGGCGAGGGCGGCCGGATGGGCGACGTGGCCGCCGCGGTCGGCCAGGTCGCCGACGACGACTGGCCGGGCGCCGTGCGGCGGGCCCGGACCCGCTGCGTCGCGGCCTGGGCCGATGACGCGCGGCTGGAGCGGATGATCGAGGCGCCCTGGGGCACCGCGCCCGGCCGGGCGGTCCTCTCCGTCTACGTCCAGGAGATCGCCACCCACACCTGGGACGCGGCCCGGGTGCTCGACCCCAAGGGCGAGTTCGCACTCGACCCCGAGCTGGCGGAGTTCGCGCTGGCCACGGCCCAGCAGGTGCTGCCGGCCGACCGGCGCGGCGAGGGCGTCCCGTTCGACGCTGTGCAGCCGGTGCCCGAGGGCGCCGACGCCTACGCCCGGCTGGCCGGCTGGCTGGGCCGCAGGGTGATCGGCTGACCGTGCCCGGCCCCCCGGCCGGCACGGCTCACGGCCGCGCCGGGGGAGCGCCGGCCACCGCCTGGTCGTAGAGGGCGCGGGTGGCGGCGCCGAAGGTGGCGCTGTAGGAGACCGACGGGGTGTCGCCGCCGGTGTGCAGCCCGCCGACGACGCCGAACACACCTGTGCCGGACGGCGAGTGGGGCAGTGCGACGGTCATCGGGCCGCCGCTGGTGCCGTCGATGAAGTCCGCGCACGGGACGCGCGGATAGACGCCCGGGTCGGCGGGGTCGGTGCTCCGCCAGGGCGCGCTGTACGAGAGGCACTCGATCGGCTCGGGACGGCCGCCCGGATAGCCGATCATCCGGACCGGGGCGTGGACGTAGCCGGTGCCGGTGAGGAGGGTGTAGCCGGGGGTGCCGAGGGCCCGCTCCAGGCTGCGCCCCCGCTGGTCCGGGAGGGTGCGGACGAAGCCGAAGTCGTACTCGGCGCCCGCGTCCCGGCCGAGGGTGTAGTACCGCCGCGAGACGTAGACCCCGTCGGCCCGCACCGGGAAGACGCCGAACGGCTTGAGCCCGTCGTGGTACCGCGGAACGAAGGCGAGGGAGCGGGCGGGGGAGGGGCCGGCGAACCCCTCCAGGCAGTGCCCGGCGCTGAGTACCAGGTCGCCGCCGGGGCTGTGCACCACCGAGCCGCTGCAGGTGCGGCCGGAGCCGGAGGCGTCCGTCCAGAAGAAGGTGCCGACCTGCGGGACGCCGGTGAACGGGTGGCTGGGCGGGATGTACTCCCCGGGCAGTGGCCCGTCGTAGCCGGGGCCGCTGCCGGGCGCGGCGGACGCGGCAGTGGTGGAGGCGTGGCCGGGGGACTCCGGGGCAGTGCCGTCCGCCGGTCCCGCGGCGGCGAGCAGCCGGGCGGGGGTCCAGTAGGCGTCCAGCCGGGCGGCCGCGTTCTGGACGCCGGAGTGGGACGGGGATCGGGACGCGGTCGGGGAAGGAGAGGCGGACGAGGACGGGGGGCCGGCGGCCGAGGCGCTGTCGGCGGCCGAGCCGGCCGCGGAAAGCAGCAGCGCGGCGGCGGCGCACAGCGCCCCGGAGAGTCGAGGCTTCAGCACGCGTGACGTCCCTTCCTCGGGAACTCCTGGCGTTCGAGCGACAGTTGACGGTACATGAGCATACGGAGGAGACGCGGCGCCGGTCGGGCGGGAGTGGGTATCGGGGCTCCGGCGTCTGGTACTCAGCACCCGTCGCCTGGAGGGTCCTCGGCGGCGCGGGTCAGGCTCTCCTCCATACGGGCCAGCAGCCGTACCGCCCCGGCCTGCTCCTCCGGGGTCAGCCCGGCGGTGACGCCGCTCTCCAGCTCGGCCCAGATCCGCTCGACCTCCTCGCGCAGGGCGAGGCTGGCGGCGGTGGGCTCGACGATGGTGGCCCGCCTGTCGGTGGGGGACGGCCTGCGCCGGACGAAACCGGAGTTCTCCAGCCGGCGGACGGTCCTGGTCATGGTCGCCGCGTCCGAGCCGAGGAGGCGGACCAGGTCGGTCTGCCGCTGCGGGCCGCGATCCCAGAGCTCCATCATCACCAGCTCCTGGGAGGGGTGGAGTCCGACCCGGCGCAGCAGCTGCCCGGCCAGCATCCGGTGCAGCCGGGCGACCCGGAAGATCGCATGGCTGAGCGGGCCGGCCTGGGCGGAGGCGGGGAGGCGCCCGGCGGGGGCGTGGGCGCGGGAACGGCGGGGGCGTGGTCCCGGGTACGGCGGCGGGCCCTTCCGCCCGGTCGGCGGGGCCTTGGCCGTCCGCGTCCCCGGTCCGCCCGTTCCCGTTCCGCTTCCTCGACCCGGTCATCTGCTCTCGTCACCCCATCGGCTGCCCGAACAGGTATGAGGTTAACGCCCAGGTCAGCTCATTGCGCGCGGAGGGGCGCCCTCGGGGTCGCGGGGCGGCAGAGCGGCAGGGCCCCTCGCCCGACCCGGCGTTGTGAGGCAGGTCACAGTCGCCCGGGAATGCGCCCGGCGGATTTAGCTGTTCGAACAGGTAATGTCGCCGCGATCCTCCCGACAGACTGACGACGACCAGAAGCAGGGGCCACGACCATGACGACCGCTTTCGACTCCTACGACCTCGCCGGGAAGACCCTGGCCAACCGGATAGCGATGGCGCCGATGACCCGCAGCCGCGCCCACGGCCCGGGGAACAGCGCCACCGAGCTGATGGCCGCCTACTACGCGCAGCGGGCGAGCGCCGGGCTGATCATCACCGAGGGCACCCAACCTTCGGCGGTCGGCCAGGGCTACCCCGACACCCCCGGTGTCCACTCCGCCGAGCAGATCGCCGCCTGGCGCCGGGTCACCGACGCCGTCCACGCCGAGGGCGGGGTGATCTACCTCCAGCTGATGCACACCGGGCGGATCGGCCACCCGTCCCTGAGCGGGCGGACTCCGGTCGGGCCGTCCGCGGTGGCAGCCGCCGGGCAGGTGTACACCAAGGAGGGGCCCAAGGACTTCGTGACCCCGGAGGAGCTGAGCGATTCCGCGATCCGCGCGACCATCGCCGACTTCGCCGCCGCCGCCCGCAACGCGGTCGAGGCCGGCTTCGACGGCGTGGAACTGCACGGCGCCAACGGCTACCTGATCCATCAGTTCCTCGCTCCCAACACCAACCGGCGGACGGACGAGTGGGGCGGCTCCCCGGACCGGCGGATCCGCTTCGCGGTGGAGACCGCGAAGGCCGTCGCCGAGGCGATCGGCCCGGAGCGGGTCGGCTTCCGGATCTCCCCGGCCAACCCGTACAACGACATGGACGAGAGCGACCCGGCGGACCGCGAGGCCACCTACACCGCCCTGGTCGAGGCCCTCGCGCCGCTGGGTCTGGCCTACCTCCACCAGATGGAGGCGGCAGAGGTCCGCGACCTGGTCCAGCGGCTGCGCAAGGCCTGGCCCGGCGCCTTCGTCCTCAACCCCTTCACCGGCCAGGAGCCCACCGGCCCGGACGCGCTGAAGCTGATCGAGGACGGCACCGCCGACCTCATCGCGTACGGCGCGCTCTTCCTGGCCAATCCGGACCTGCCGGCCCGGCTCGCCCAGAACGGCCCCTTCAACAGCGCGGACCCGGCCACCTTCTTCGGCGGCGACCACCGCGGCTACACCGACTACCCGGCCCTCGGCTGACGCGGGCGGCCGCGGCGGGGCCGGGCCGGCCGGCGCCGCGGCGAGGCCGTCCGGCCCTCGACGGCGGGGCGGCGCGGGCGCACGCTGGAAGCAGCCTGCGAGGGGGTGAGGGCCAGGAAGCGACGACCTCGCGCGCAGGAGATGAGCTCCCGGCGAAGCGCCCCACCTCCGACCACGCCGCCCGCCGCCGGAACGGCGGTGTCGGCGGTCGCCCGCCTCGCAGGCCGTCCGTCAGGAGGCGGCGGCCTCCGCACCCCCGGAGGCCGCCGCCTCCGCCGTCTCCTCGACCCGGAGCGGGCGCGCCCCGGCGAAGGCGGCTCGCACCGCCCGCTCCAGGGCAGGCCCCACCGGCTCGCCCTGGTCGAAGCCGAGCAGTGCGGCCCCGACCACCGGGGGCGCGTCCGCGACCCGGAGGGTGAACTCCTCGGCCAGCAGCGGGTCGGCGGAGCGGACCGCCGAGAGCAGCCGCCCGGAGGGGTCGGTGAACAGCCCCCCGCCGAGGACCAGCGTCCAGCCCGGCGAGGCTGCGGCCGCCTCGCCGACCGAAGCCGCGGCCACGTCCTCCACCCGCTGCCGCGCGGTCCTTGCCAGCGTCGCGACCTCCTCGGCCAGGCCGCGCACGATCGCCGTCGCCGGCGGATCGCCGGCCTCCGCGTGCGCCAGGACGTCCGGCGCGAGGACGCCGAGCCGGTCCTCCCGCAGGGTGCCGTCCAGCAGCCGCTCCGCCACCTGCGCGACCTCGGGTACGCCGAGCCGGGCGCGGACCGCGTCCCGCAGCGAGGTGGCCGGGCCCCGGCCGTCCTCGGCGCGGGCGGCCACCCGGACCGCCTCCCTGGCCAGGAAGTCCCCGGCGCCGCTGAGGTCGCCGGTCTGCCAGCCGAGGGAGGGGAACTCGTAGCGGATGGCGCCGGACCGGGCCACGCATTTCAGCCCGGCGCCGCAGACCACGGCGACCGCGGGCGCCCCGGCCGGGGCGCCCAGCCGCAGCAGCGCCCAGGCGTCGTTGTCCACACTGACCGACCCGTACCCGCCGGTCGCGGCGATCGCGGAGTGCAGTGCCTCGATCTGGTGGGGGAGGTCGGCGCCGGCCAGCAGGCAGGAGGCGTGCGCCTCGGCGAGGTCCGCGGGGGCCGGATCCGCGGCGGCGAGACCCGGACGGGCCGCGGCCGCCGCTGCGGCGGTGAGCCGGGCGATCAGCTCGGCGGCCCGCCGCGGTCCGAGGGCGCAGCCGGGGCCGCGTACCCAGGAGAGCAGTGCGCCGCCGGGGGAGAGGAGTGCGAGGTCGGTCTTGGAGTTGCCGCCGTCCACCGCGATCACGGCTCGGGCGGGTCGTCCCGGCCGGCCCGGCATCAGCCGGCCCAGGGCAGGTACGCGCGGTTGGCGGCCAGCAGCAGGTCGGTCAGGCGGTCGGCGACCGCGTGCTGGCCGATCAGCGGGTGCGCCAGCAGGGCCCGGAAGACGCGGTCCCGGCCGCCGTGGACGGCGGCCTCCAGAGCCAGCCGCTCATAGCCGGTGACATGCGCGATGAGCCCGGCGAGCAGCGGTTCCACCGGCTCTGCGGCGAGCGGCACCACCTCCTCCCGGGTGACGGTGGCCGGCACCTCGATGACGGAGTCCTCGGGGAGGAAGGGGAGCGTCCGCCCGTTGCGGACGTTGAGGATGTGGGTCCGGCCGTCACCCGCGTGCAGTGAGGCCATCAGGTCCAGTGCGGCCTCGGAGTAGGAGGCGCCGCCGCGCCGGGAGAGCAGCTCGGGCTTGCCGGTCACCCGCTCGTCGGCGTACTGGGCGAGCAGTTCCCGCTCGATCTCCATCACCTCCTGGGCCCGGACGCCCTGCTCCTGCTGTGTCGCCACCACCTCGTCGTGGGCGTAGTAGTAGTGGAGGTAGTAGGAGGGGACGGTGCCGAGGCGCCGGACCAGCTGGGCGGGCAGGCCGGTGGCCGGCGCCACCCGGTCGGCCTCCTCGTCGAGCAGCCGGGGGAGGACGTCCTCGCCGTCCAGCAGCACCCGGCGCTCCCAGGTCAGATGGTTCAGGCCGACGTGGTCGAGGGCGATCCGGTCCGGCTCCACACCGAGGATCCCGGCGAAGTGCCGCTGGAACACGGCCGCGGCACTGCAGAGGCCGACCACCCGTTCATGGCCGGCCTGGAGGAGGGCGCGGGTCACGATACCGACCGGGTTGGTGAAGTCCACCACCCAGGCGGTGGGGTTGGCCGCGCGGACCTGCTTCACCACGTCCAGCATCACCGGGACCGTGCGCAGCGCCTTGGCCAGGCCCCCGGCCCCGGTGGTCTCCTGCCCCAGGCAGTCGCAGCGCAGCGGCAGCGTCTCGTCCTGCAACCGGGCCGGCTGGCCGCCGACCCGCAGCTGGACCAGGACGAACTCGGCGCCCTCGGCGGCCGGGGCGAGATCGGTGTGGGTGGTGACCGCGGCCGGATGGCCGCCCGCCGCGAGCATCCTGCGGGTCATCGCGGCCAGGAGGTCCAGCCGCTCGGTGCTGACGTCGTGCAGCGCGAGCTCGGTCACGCCGAGGCGCTCCGGCATCCGCACGAGTCCGTCGACGATCTCCGGGGTGTAGGTCGAACCCGCGCCGACGATGGTGAGCTTCATTGCCTGCCCTTCAGGGGTGGGGTCTTCGGCGGGCCGGCCAGGAGTGCGGGCCCGAGGGGCGACCGACCGCCACTGTCGGCCACGCCCTCCGGCACTGCGCCCTTCGACCGGATCCGCCGCCCGGAGGAAAACCATGTGGCATCGTTACCACAATGCGCCGCACGGTATGCGGCCCGCGGCGGGCTCGTCAAGGGGTCTGCGCTCGGGTTCCGCTCTTCTCACCAAGGCGGCCCGGTTCCCGCCACCATGGCCGGGTCACCTCTCCGAGAGGGGCCTCACCTGCGGATTCACCGGTGCGGTCGACCGAGGCCGAGGCCGTGAACGCGTGGCGGTTCGGTACGGGCCGGGCCCGAGCCCTTGTGAGCACCCCGGCCCCGGTGTATACGTACTGCCACTTGATGAACTAATCACGGAGCGCCGCTCGGCCGGCCGGAGTCCCGCAGGGGAGCCCCGGCGCGCTGAGGCCTCCCGGGCCGCTGTCCCACCGGACCGGCCACCCGCCACCGCGGACCCCGTCGCCACCGAGGGTCGGCTCAACGGGGTGCGCCCAGCCGCACCCCGGACGTCACCGCCGGTCCACCGGCGAACCCAAGGGGATGACTTGGTTTCGGTTCCTCAGCTGCGGCTGCGCCTTGCCCATGAACGGCTGATCCTCCAACTCGTACGAGCCGAGGGGCCGGTGACCCGCCCCGTGCTCGCCGAGCGCTGCGGGCTCTCCGTGCAGGCGGTGGGGGACATCATCCAGTCCCTCACCGACGACGACCTGATCGAGGCCGTCGAGCTGGACCGGCCGGCCAGGCCGGGCAAGCCGCCCACCGGCTTCCGGATCCGCCGGGACGGCGCCT
Source organism: Phaeacidiphilus oryzae TH49 (assembly GCF_000744815.1). NCBI lineage: Bacteria > Bacillati > Actinomycetota > Actinomycetes > Kitasatosporales > Streptomycetaceae > Phaeacidiphilus > Phaeacidiphilus oryzae. Next base: position 385,961 of record NZ_JQMQ01000005.1, on the reverse strand, counting down.
GGGCCTTCGGCTTCGGCCTGGAGCGGGACGCGCTGACCGGCGTGCTGCTCGACCTGACCGGCGAGGTCCGCTGGAGTACGTCCACCGCGCTGCCGGTGGGGGAGGCCCCGGAGGTGACCCTGGCGCGGATCGGGGAGGAGGTCGCGGCGGTGCTGGTGGAACCGGAGTGGGCGGCCCAGCGGAACCGGACGGCCGGGATCGGGGTGGCCGCGCCCGGCCCGCTGCGGATGCCCGAGGGCACCGTGGTGTCCCCGCCGAACTTCCCCGGCTGGGACCGGGTGAACATCCCGCAGGCCCTGGCGTCCACGGTGGATCTGCCGGTGCTGGTGGACAACAGCGCCAGCGCCGCCGCCCTCGGGGTGCAGTGGCGGCGGCGCCGGCACCGCGCCTCGTTCGTCTACTGCTACTGGGGGATGGGGATCGGCGGCGGGCTCGTCCTCAAGGACGCGCTGTACGGCGGGACCACCGGGAACGCCGTCGAGATCGGCCATGTCGTGGTCGAACCCGGCGGCCGGCTCTGCCACTGCGGGGCCAGGGGCTGCCTGGAGGCGGAGGCCTCGGTGCAGGCGGTCCTCGACGCGGCCCGGGAGTGGGGCCGCTACGAAACCCTGGCGGAGGTGATGGCGGACCGCCTCCGCTCCGAACCCGTCGCCGCCGTCGTCGACCGGGCCGCCGCACTGCTCGGCAATGCGCTGGTCTCGGTGGTGAACCTGTTCGACGTGGACGAGGTCGTGATGGGCGGCCACCACTTCGCGGCGGTGGCGCCGGTCTTCCTGCCGGCGCTCCGGGACGCGGTCGGCCGCCGGGTACTGCGGCGGCATATCACCGCCACCAGGGTGACCGTCTCGGACCTGGGAGAGGAGGCGAACGCGATCGGTGCGGCCACCCTGGTCTTCCACCGGTCACTGCCGGCCACGGAACGCCGGTACGAGCAGCAGCGCAAGCAGCGCCAGGCCGTCTACAGCTGAACCACACCAACCAAGGAGTGCCCGATGCAGCGCCACCAGGACAACCCAGCCGCGCACGGCGGCCGCACCGACCAGGACGGCCCGGCCGCCCGCCCGGACCTCGGCACCGCCGGCAGATCCGGCGCCCTCTCCCGCCGCCGCCTGCTGCGGATGGGCGCCGCCGCGGGCGGGTTCACCGCCGCCGTCCCGCTGCTCGGCGCCTGTGCCGAGTTCACGTCGAGCAGCAGTGGCAGCGGCGGCAGCGGCTCCTCCGGCAGCGGGACGCTGGTCGCCTGGACCTACTTCGACCAGGCGAAACTGGCGGCCGGGCGGTTCATGAAGAGCAACCCCGACATCAAGATCGACATGCAGGTGTTCCCCGGCGACAACTACGAGACCAAGCTCCAGCTGGTGCTGGGGGCGAACCAGAACCCGCCGGACCTGTTCGACATGGACGCCGACTACCTCGGCAAGTACATCGACGACTTCCCCGAGGACCTCACCTCCTACGGCGCGGAGAACCTGGTCAAGGACTATGTGCCGTATGTGTCGGCACTGGGCCGGGACAGCCGGGGCCGGCTGCGCGGGGTCACCGACAACTCCTCCCCGGCCGGCTTCCTCTACCGGCGCAGCCTGGCGAAGAAGTACCTCGGCATAGACACCCCGGAACAGCTCAGCGCCCAGCTCACCCAGTGGTCCGACGTCGTCACCCTCGGCCGCGAGGTGAAGAAGGCCGGCGGCGGCAAGGTCCACCTGATCGCGGACTACGCGATCATCGTGCAGGACGCCCGGCACCAGATGGACCCCTGGGTGACCGACAAGAAGTTCACCGTCGACCCGCGCTGGAACCAGATCCTGGACATCGCCAGGACCGTCTACGACGAGGGGCTGGACGCCAAGCTGGAGGCGTTCTCGGCGCCTTGGGGGGCCGCCTGGAACAACGCCTCCGTGGTGATGTTCGGCTGGCCGTCCTGGGCCGCGTCCTCGAACATCGACCCGCACGCCACCGGAGACGACTGGGGTCTCGCGAAGGGCCCGTCGCCCGAGTACGAGGGCGGCCGCTACACGTTCGTGTACAAGAACTCGCCGCGCAAGAAGCTCGCCTACAAGTACCTGGAGTTCCTGGCCGGGGCGGAATGGCAGAACTACAACCTGCAGCAGACCCAGAACATGCCGGGGCTCAAGTCGGTGTTCGAGCAGAACCGCTCCACGTACAAGCCCGCGCTCTTCGGTGGCCAGCCGATCCTGGACGTCTACGAGCCCATCGCGCTGGCGATTCCGCCCCGCCCGGCGAATCCGGACTCGGAATCGGTGGAGGCGCTGTTCAACACGGCGGTGAGCGACGGGATGCGGGCCGGACGGACGAACGCGCAGATCTTCGACAGTCTGAAGGCGGCGGTGCGGAGCCAGCTTCCCGACGTCAAGTTCTGATCGCTTCCAGGGCAACGGAGGGCACAGGATGTCCCAGTTGGAAAGCCGACCCGGCGGAGTCGCCGGCGCGCCGGCCGGTACGGCCACGCCGCCCGGTACGGCCGCCGCGCGCCGGCCGTCGCATGCGTCCCGGCGGGATTCCCCGCCGAAAAGGGTGAGTTACCTCGGAGGAAGCCGAAAGGTCGGGTACTACTTCGTACTGCCGTTCTTCGTCGGTTTCCTGGTCTGGTACCTCTATCCGATCCTGCAGTCGCTCTATCTGAGCGCCTCGCAGTGGAACGGTGTGGGGTCGCCGAGATTCGTCGGCCTCGGAAACTACACCCGGCTGCTGCACGACCCGTTCTTCTACGGGGCGATCAGGAACACCTTCGTCATCTGGCTGATCTCGATCGTCCCCCAGCTGTTCCTCTCGCTGGGGCTCGCGCTGGTGCTGAACGAGAAGTTCGTCCGCGGAAAGCAGTTCTTCCGGGCGGTCTTCTTCTTCCCCAACATCGTGACCCCGGTCAGCATCGGGGTACTGGTCAGCCTTCTCTTCAACTGGCAGACCGGGACGATCAACCGGGTACTGGTCTCACTGGGGATCGTGCAGCACCCGATCAACTGGCTGGGGCATCCGCTGCTGGCGCAGATACTGGTCGGCGGAGTGATGTGCTGGCAGTGGTTCGGCTACAACATGCTGCTCTACATGGCCGGACTGCAGTCCGTGCCGCACGAGCTGATCGACGCGGCACAGGTGGACGGGGCCTCGGCCTGGCAGATCGCCCTGCGGGTCAAACTCCCGATGATCCGGCCGGTGCTGGTGTTCACCGTGATCACCTCGGTGATCGGCGGCATGCAGATCTTCGCGGTGCCCTTCTCCCTCGGCGTCGGCTCGGGACCGGACAACTCCCTGCAGACCCTGGTCACCTACCTGTACAAGCAGGCGTTCACCAACAACCAGTACGGCTACGGTGCGGCGATCGCGGTGGCGACCTTCGTCATCATCGCCGTCCTCTCCGCCGTCTCCTTCCGGTTGACCCGCGATCGGGAGGCGACGGCGGCATGAGGACCCAGGACGGAAGGAAGGCCGCACGATGACGACCACCTCGCTGCCGAGCGCGCGACGGCCGGAGCAGCACCGGCCCGGGGACGACTGGCCCCGGGAGCGCCGGGCGAGGCGCCTGGTCTCGCGCTTCCTCGTCTATCTGCTGCTGCTGGTGGTGGCCGTGGGCTGCCTGATCCCGTTCTACGGGATGCTGGTCGACGCCACCCACAGCAGCCTCTTCATCGCCTCGAAGTTCACCCTGGTCCCGGGCGGTGACCTGGCCTCCAACTACCACCGGTTGATGTCCTTCATCAACATCTGGCAGGGCTTCGCCCACAGCGTCATCGTCGCCGTCCTGACCACGGCCCTGACGCTGTACTTCTCCGCGCTGGGCGGCTACGCGTTCTCGCGGCACCGGTTCCGCGGCCAGAACATCCTCTTCGGGGTGGTGGTGGCCTCGATGATGGTGCCGGGTGAGCTGGAGATCGTGGGGATGTTCAAGCTCACGATGTCGCTCCACCTCCTCAACACCTACTGGCCGCTGATCCTGCCGGCGATGGCCAACGCCTTCGGCATCTTCTTCATGAAGCAGATGTGCGACACCCTGATCCCGGTGGAGATCCTCGCGGCCGCCCGGGTGGACGGGGCGCGGGAGTTGACCATCTTCCACCGGATCGTGCTGCCGATGCTCGGCCCGGGGGTGGCCACCCTGGGGGTGTTCGTCTTCATCAGCGCGTGGAACAGCTTCCTGCTGCCGCTGATCCTGATCTTCGACGACTCCAAGCAGACGCTCCCGGTGATGGTGGAGCTGACGCAGGGGCAGTTCAACACCGACTACGGCGCCCAGTACGTGGGGGTGATGATCTCCATCGTGCCGATCCTCGCGGTCTTCGCGGTGGCCTCAAAGAAGATCATCAGCGGCGTGTCCTTCGGAGGGCTGAAGGGATGAGCCCGGCACCGCTTCCGACGCCCGCGGTGGTCCCCAGGCCGGAGTCGCTGACGGTCCGGCCCGGGCACTTCGCCCTGACCCCGGAGACCGGCGTCCGCGCCCCGGCCGAGGCGGCCGACGCCGCCGGACTCGCCCGCGAGCTGCTGGGCGTCTCCGGCAGCGGCGACCAGCTGCGGCTGCGGCTGGTCGACGAGCCGGCGCTCGGCGCCGAGGGCTATCGGCTGAAGGTCACCGAGGACGGGGTGGAGGCCCACGCGGCCGCCCCGGCAGGTCTGCGCTGGGCGGTGCAGACGCTGCGCCAACTCGCCGCCGGAGAAGGGCGGCTGCCCTGCGTGGAGGTGCTCGACCGGCCCCGGTTCGGCTGGCGCGGCTCGCTCCTCGACGTGGCCCGCTGGTGCCATCCGCTGCCCTTCCTCTACCGGTACGTGGACCTGCTGGCGCTGCACAAGCTGAACACCCTCCATCTCCATCTCACCGACGACCAGGGCTGGCGGTTCGAGGTGCGGAAGTACCCGCTGCTGACCGAGGTCGGCGGCTTCCGCGCCGGTTCGAGCCTCGGCCACGCCGACCAGGGGCGTACCGACGACGTCCCGCACGGCGGCTTCTACACCCAGGAGGAGCTGCGCGACCTGGTGCGGTACGCGGGACGGCGGGGGGTGCGGGTGATGCCGGAGATCGACGCGCCCGGCCATATGCAGGCCGCCGTCGCCTCGTACCCGTGGCTGGGCAACCGGCCGGACCGGCGGCTGCCGGTGCGGCGTGCCTGGGGCGTCTCCCGCCATGTCCTCAACGTCTCGGACGCGGCGGTGGACTTCGTCTGCGACGTGCTGGACGAGCTGACGGACGTCTTCCCCTTCGAGTACGTTCACATCGGCGGGGACGAGGTGCCCACCGACGAGTGGGAGGCCAGCGCGGACGCCCGGCGGCGGATCGCGGCCGAGGGGCTGGGCGGGGCCGGGGAGCTGGTCGGCTGGTGGGCCTCCCGGCTGGCCGGCCATCTGGCCGCGCGCGGCCGCCGCGCCGCCGTCTGGGACGAGCTGCTGGAGCGGGGCGTCCCGGCGGGCGCCGCCGTCTTCGCCTGGCAGGGCCTGCCCCGCGTCGACGCGGGGCTGCGGGCCGGGCACGACGTGGTGGCCGCGCCGTACGAGCACCTGTACCTGGACTGGGCGGAGGGCGAGGGCCCCGAGGAGCCCCTCGCCATCCTCAGCTCCCTCCCGCTGGAGAGGGTCTACGCCTATCGCCCGCCGGAGACCGTCCTCGGCGTCCAGGGCCATCTCTGGAGCGAGTACCTGCCCACGCCGGAGCTGGTGGAGTGGCGGGCCTTCCCCAGGCTGGCGGCGGTGGCCGAGGTCGGCTGGTCCGGCGCCGAGCGCGACCACCCGGACTTCCGCCGCCGGCTCAGCGCCCATCTGCCGCTGCTCGACCGGCTCGGCGTCCACTACCGCCCGCCGGACCCGCCGACCGCCTGACGCCGGATCAGGTGAGCCGTTCGGCGAGCACCCGGCCCCGGCTGCGCTGCACCGAAGCGGCCTGCGACGCGGCGAACCGCAGCAGTCCGAACGGTGCGCGCAGCCGCAGGGTGTCCGTCAGCAGGCAGCCGGGCCCTCCGGACGGCTCGTCGGCCACCTCGAAGCGGTACTCCATCCGCACGCCGGCCGGGCTGCGGACCTCTCCGGAGACGGCGTCGCCCGCGGCGGAGACCCGGAGGCTGACCTCGATCGCGTTGTCGTGCCGCAGCACGCCGAGGAGGCGGAAGCGCTCGACCGCGGTGTAGCGCACCAGCCCGTCCTCCTCCGCCCGCACCTCCCGGACCGCCACCACCAGCGGTGAGAGCCCCACGTAGTTGGCGGGCTCCGCCAGGTGGGCGACGACCCGCGCGCGCCCGGCGGCCAGTCGGTAGGCGCAGGACAGCTCCCTGAACGGCATCGGCGACTCCTTCGCAAGGGCGCGGACGTTCTCCGCGGCCCACAAGGTATGAGAAGGTCCCGGTGCGCGCCCAGGGGGCATGTCACCTCCCGTGGGCGACGTCTCCTGGGGAGTGAGGCCCGCCGCCGGGCGTGCCACTCTGGCCTGGGCGTCGGAACGGTCCCGGACCGCGGGACCGGGGCAGGGGGGCCGGGAACCGATGGACGAGCGGGTGGCCGGGGACGGGTACCGCTGGAACCGGCGGCGGATGCGGAGCAACAACGAGTGGCTGCTGCTGGAGCGGTTGCGGGCGGCCGGCCCGCTGTCCCGGGCCCAGCTCGCCCGGGACAGTGGGCTGTCCAAGCCCACCGTCTCCGCGGCGCTGGCCGCGCTGGCGCGGGCCGGTCTTGTCCGCGAGGCCGGGACGCTGGTTCCGGACCGGGGCCGCAGCGCGGTGCTGTACGAGCCGGATCCGGCGGCCGGGCATGTGCTGGGCCTCGACATCGGCCGGGGCCGGCTGCGGGCCGCCGTGGCGGATCTGTCCGGGGCGGTGATCGCCCGGGTCGACCGCCCCAACCAGGGCCGCAGTGCCGCCTCGGTGGCCGACGCGGTGGTGGACGCGGCACAGCTGGCCCTCGCCGAGGCGGGTGTCGGCCCGGCCGAGGTGGTGCACGCGGCGGCCGGCACGCCGGGGGTCTTCGACCCGGGCGCGGGGCGCGTCCGGTACGCGGTCAACCTCCCCGGCTGGGGCCGCCCGGGGCTCTTCGAGCGGATGCGGCGGCGACTGGGCCTCGATCTGTCGGTGCACAACGACGCCAACCTGGCGGCGCTGGGGGAGTACGCCTTCGGCGCGGGCGCGGGCAGCCGGCTCTTCGTGTACGTGCTGGTCGGCACCGGGCTGGGGATGGGGGTGGTGGCCGAGGGGAGGCTGTTCGCCGGGGCGCACGGCGCGGCCGGCGAGATCGGGTACCTGCCGTACCGCCCCCCGGCGGCGGGCCGGCCGCCCGAGGGCGGTACGGCGCCGCGTCGCGGGCTGCTGGAGGACGCCGTCTCGGCCGACGCGGTGGTCCGGACGGCCCGCGCGGCCGGCATGACGGGATCGCTGACCGCGAAGAAGGTCTTCGAGGCGGCCCGGGCCGGCGATCCGGCGGCGCTGCTCGCGGTGCGTCAGGAGGCGGAGCGGCTGGCCGTGGTGGTGGCCTCGGTCTCCGCGGTGCTCGACCCGGACCTGGTGGTGCTCGGCGGCGGTGTCGCGCACAGCGCGGACCTGCTGCTGGGTCCCGTACGCGAGACGCTGCCCCGGCTGACGCCGCTGCGGCCGAGGGTGGCGCCGAGCGCGCTGGGGGACGGGGCGGTGCTGCTCGGGGCGATCGCGACGGCGCTCGGGACGGCCCGGCCGCTGGTCTTCGAGCGGCGAACGGCGGTGCTGTGAAAGCGCGTTGCGGATACGTTATTGATCCTTTGGCCGCGGTGGTTGCCTGGCCGACGGCCCTAGTTTAGCTTCCTAACTTAATCGGCCCGGGCTTTCTCCCAGAGGAGCTGAGTGTGCCCACACCGGTGGTGCTCGCCCTCGATTTCGGGGGGACGAAGACGGCACTGGCGGTCGCCGAGGCGGACGGTGTCCGGCTCGGCGCGCTGACCGTGGAGACCCGCGCGGAGGAGGGCGCGGCGGCCAGCCTGTCCCGCGCGGTGGAGGCCGCCCGTACCCTCCTCGCGGACGCCGCTCCCGGTCGCGAACTGGCCGCGGTGGGCGTCGCCACCCTCGGCATCCCCGGCGAGAACGGCGTCGCGCTGGCCCCCAACATCCCCGGCTGGGGCGGGATCGCGCTCGGCCGGGAGCTGCGCCGGGCCTTCCCCGGAGCGCGGCTCGCGCTGGCCACGGACGTCAAGGCGGCCGCACAGGTGGAGGCCGACACCGGGGCACTGGCCGGCTGCGATCCCGGTATCTACGTCAACCTCGGCACCGGGCTCGCCATCGCCCTGGTGGTCGGCGGCAGTGTGGTCGCCGGCCGCAACGGCGCCTCCGGCGAGATCGGCTACAACCTGCGCCGGCTGGCGGACGTCGGCCGCCGCCCCGGGGAGCGGGTGCCGCTGGAGGAGGCGGTGAGCGGTGGGGCGCTGATGCTCAGCGCCGGCCGCCATCTCCCGCCGGCCGCCGGGCCCGCCGAGCTCTTCGCCGGCGCCCGCGAGCACCCGGGACTCGCCAGGCTGCTCGCCGACTTCCTCGACGAGCTCGCCTTCCACCTGGTCAACCTCGCCATCGCGGTCGATCCGGCGCGGATCGCCGTCGGCGGCGGCATGGTCCGCGCCTGGGACCTGCTGCACGACAGGCTGCGTCTGGCGCTGGACGCGGCCGTGCCCTACCCGCCCCCGCTCGTGCCCGCCGCCTACCCGTTCGACGCGCCACTGCTCGGCGCGCTGGCACTGGCCCGCGGCCTGCTCCGCACCCGCACACCCGTATCCGGCTCCGAGCCAGGAGGCCGGTCATGAAGGGACCGTCGGCAATGAGGCGCACCAGACTGATCGCCGTGGGGCTGGCCGTGGGCCTCGCCCTCACGGCCTGCTCCTCCACCCAGCACCGGGGAGGCTCCGGAGCGAGCTCCGGTGCGAGCGGCGCCGCCGGGACCGGCGGGCCGCACAAGAAGGGCGGCACGGTGACCATCGCCAACGTCGCCGGGCAGACCTGGACCTGCCAGTTCAACCCGTTCAACCCGGCCGTCTACAACACCTCGCTCGGCTTCGTCTACGAACCGCTGGTCTTCGTCGACGAGCTGAACAACCAGGCCGAGACGCCGATGCTGGCCACCGGCTACCACTGGAACGCGGACAAGACCCAGATCACCTTCGCCGTCCGCCAGGGCGTGAAGTGGAACGACGGGCAGCCGTTCACCGCCGCCGATGTGGCCTTCACCTTCAACCTGATGAAGCGGGTGCCCTCGACCGACCTCTACTCGCTGTGGACCGCGGCCGGCCTGCGCAGCGCCACCGCCTCGGGAGACCAGGTGGTGCTGACCTTCAAACAGCCCGCCGGCCAGTACTTCTACTACTTCGCCGACCAGGTCGGCATCGTCCCGCAGCATGTCTTCGGCAGTGGCGCGGCCGCCGCCCACCCGGACACCTGGGCCGACCCGAACCCCGTCGGCACCGGGCCGTTCAAGGTGAACCCCTGCCACTCCAACAACATCCAGTACACCGCCAACCCCTACTACTGGCAGGCCGGCAAGCCGTACGTGCAGAAGGTGGAGTACCCGGCCTACCTGGACAACGGGCCGGCCAACCTGGACCTGGCCAACGGGAAGGCCCAGTGGGGAAGCCAGTTCATTCCCGGCATCAAGTCCTTCTACCTGGCCAAGTCCCAGGACAACCACACCTGGTCGCCGCCGGTGCTGAACGTCTCGCTCTTCCCCAACCTCGACCCCTCGCACAAGGCCACCAGCACCCTGGCGGTGCGCCAGGCCATCGCGGCGGCGCTGGACCGGGCCCGGGTCGCGCAGATCGGCGAGGACGGCCAGGAGCCGGGCGGCAACCAGTCCGGCGTGGTCACCCCGACCTTCCAGAAGTTCTACGACGCCGCCGCGGTGAGCGCCGCCGGCTACGACAGGCCGAACCCCGGCAAGGCCGCCCAGCTCCTGGCGGGCGCCGGCTACTCGCCCTCGCACCCGCTGAGCCTCACCGTCATCACGATCACCGGCTACACCGACTGGGACGCCTCGCTGGCCGTCATCAAGCAGCAGCTGAAGGCGGTCGGGATCAACCTCACCGTGCAGGACCTGGCCCAGCAGACCTTCGACAGCAAGCTCTACAACGGCGACTTCGACCTGGCCTACTACGGCGAGCCGACCGGCGGGCCCACCCCGTACTACGAGCTGCGCGAGATGCTGGACTCGTCCAACACCGCGCCGCTGGGCAAGGCGGCGAACGGCAACTACGAGCGCTACCGCAACCCCGCGGTGGACGCGCTCTTCAACCAGTACTCGACGGCGAACGACGCCCAGCAGGTGCGGATCGTCAAGCAGGTCGAGGGCTACATGATCAAGGACGTGCCGCTGATCCCGGTGACCGAGGCGGTCGACTGGTTCCAGTACAACACCGCGGACCTGGCCGGCTGGCCGACCCCGGACGACCCGTACGCCCAGCCGGCCGCCTACGCCTTCCCGGACACCGGCCAGGTGCTCACCCACCTCTACTCCAGGTCGGCGCAGTAGAGGGGCGGTTCGGAGAATCTTGGACGAAGGGAGGGGGATCGGGTGAAGTTCCTGCTGCGGCGTCTCGGCTTCTTCCTGCTGACCCTGTGGGCCGCGCTGACGCTGAACTTCTTCATCCCGCGGTTCATGCCGGGAAGCCCGGTCACCGCGCTCCACGACCGCACCCGCGGAAAGGTCTCGCCCGCGGTGCTGGAGCAGATGCTCGCCTCGTTCGGCTTCAAGCCGCACGAGAACGTCGGGATCCAGTACCTGAACTACCTGGGCGACATGCTCAGCGGGCACTGGGGCCGCTCGATCGGGCAGAACCTGGGCGAGCCGGTGACCTCCATCGTCGGCCAGGCCCTCCCGTGGACGCTGGGCCTGGTCGGGCTGACCACCGTGCTGGCCTTCGTCCTCGGCACGCTGATCGGGATCGTGGCCGGCTGGCGGCGCGGCGGCCGGCTGGACGCGGTGCTGCCGCCGGTCTTCGTGGTCACCTCGGCGCTGCCGTACTTCTGGGTGGCGCTGCTGCTGATCCTGGTCTTCTCGGTGAGCACCGGCGGGCTGCTGCCCAGCGACTTCAACTACGACAACGACATCGTCCCCGGCTTCTCGCCGGGATTCGTCGGCAGCGTGCTGCAGCACGCGATCCTGCCCGCCGCCACCCTGCTGATCACCTCCATCGGCGGCTGGATCCTGACCATGCGGAACAACATGATCACCACGCTGGCCGAGGACTATGTGCGGATGGGCCGCGCCAAGGGGCTCTCCAACCGCCGCATCATGTACGGCTACGCGGCCCGCAACGCGGTGCTGCCCAACCTCTCCGGCTTCGCCATGTCGCTCGGGTTCGTCATCTCCGGCGCCATCCTGATCGAGTACGTCTTCAACTACCCCGGGGTCGGCTACCTGCTGTACAACGCCGTGCAGAACGTCGACTACCCCCTGATGCAGGTGCTGTTCATGCTCTTCACGGTGGCCGTCCTGGTCGCCGTGCTGGTCTGCGACCTGGCGACGCTGTGGCTCGATCCGCGCGCCCGGGCCAAGGGGTGAGGCGCCGATGGCCACCACGCTGATCACCGGGGAGGGCGCCGCCGCGGCGGGCGGGCCGCGGGCCGACCGCCGCGCCGGCAGCGGGTTCTGGCGGGCCCTCAGGGGCAACCGCAAGGCGATGACGGGGGCGGTGATCCTCTTCCTCTTCACCGTCGTGGCGCTCTTCCCGCAGCTGTTCACCAGCGTCCGGCACCCCGACGAACTGAGCTTCCCGCCCAAGCTGGGGCCGTCCACCGCCCATCTCCTCGGCACCACGGGACTCGGTCAGGACATCTACTCCCAGCTCGTCTACGGCACCCGGCAGTCGCTGGAGATCGCGGTGATCGCCGGCTTCTTCGCCACCGTCCTCTCGGTGCTGATCGGGGTCTCCGCCGCCTACCTGGGCGGCGTCTCCGACGACCTGCTCTCCATGCTGACCAACGTGGTCCTGGTGATCCCGGCCTTCCCGCTGGTCATCATCCTGGCCAAGTACGCGGGCAAGGGCTCGCTCACCGTCCTCCTCGCCGTCCTGATCGTCACCGGCTGGTCCTACGGCGCCAACCAGCTGCGGGCGCAGGCGCTCTCCCTGCGCAACCGCGAGTTCCTGGAGTCCGCGCGGGTCCGCGGGGAGCGCCGGTCGTACATCGTGGTCTTCGAGATGCTGCCGACGATGACCTCGCTGATCGTCGCCAACTTCCTCGGCGCGGCGCTGTACTCGGTGCTCAGCGCCGCCGGGCTGCAGTTCCTGGGCCTGGGCGACCCCAACTCGGCCAGCTGGGGCACCATGCTCTACTGGGCGCAGAACCAGCAGGCCCTGCAGACCGGGATGCCGCTGTGGTCGCTCGCGCCGGGGCTGTGCGTGGCGCTGCTCGGGGCCTCCTTCGCGCTGATCAACTACGCCTTCGACGAGATCGGCAATCCGGCCCTGCGGCCGGTCCCGGGAGCGGGCCGGCGGGGGCGCGGAAGGGAGCGGCGACGTGGCCGGCGAAACGGCTAGGGACGAGTCCGTGCTGCTCCGGGTCGAGGGCCTGAGCGTGGAGTACGCCTCCGCGCGCGGCCCGGTGGAGGCCGTCAGCGATGTCGGACTGACCGTCCGCCGGGGCGAGTTCGTGGGGCTGGTCGGCGAGTCCGGCTGCGGCAAGTCGACGCTGCTGTTCGCGGTCGCCCGGCTGCTGAGCCCGCCCGCGCGGACCGTCGCCGGCCGCGTCCTCTTCCACGGCCGGAACCTGGCGGCGATGACCGAGAAGCAGCTCAACGTGCTGCGCTGGCGGGACTACTCGGTGGTGATGCAGAGCGCGATGAACGCCCTCAACCCGGTGCGCTCGATCGCCGCCCAGTTCAAGGACGCGATGGAGGCCCATGCCTCGGTCACCGACCAGGAGGTGCGCCAACGCTCCGTCGAGGTGCTCCGGCTGGTCGGCATCGACCCGGTCCATCTCCGCAGCTACCCCCACCAGTTGTCGGGCGGGATGCGGCAGCGGGCGATGATCGCGATGGCCCTCCTCTTCACCCCCGACCTGGTCATCATGGACGAGCCCACCTCGGCCCTGGACGTGGTCGCCCAGCGCTCGCTGATGGTGCAGATCAAGGAGCTCCAGCGGATGCTGGGCTTCGCCGTCCTCTTCGTCACCCACGACATGTCGCTGGTCAGCCACTTCTCCGACCAACTGCTGGTGATGTATGCGGGGCAGGTGGTGGAGGCGGGCCCCACCCGCACCGTCTTCGAGGCGCCCGCCCATCCGTACACCAGCGGGCTGATGGACGCCTTCCCCTCCATCCACGGGCCGCGGGTGGAGCTCACCGGTATCCCCGGCAGCCCGCCCGACCTGGCCCGGCCGCCTTCCGGCTGCCGGTTCCACCCGCGCTGCCCGGTCGCCGAGGAGCAGTGCCGGGAACGCGAACCCGACCTCTACCGGGTAGGCCCGTCCCGGTCCCGCTGCCTCCTCCGCGAGCCGGGGCGGCTGGCCCCGCCGAGGAGGGCCGCCGCCGAGTCGGCGCCCGCGTCCGCACCGACACCACCGCCCCCACCCCCGCACCGCAGGAGGCCGCATGATGCCTGACGCCCCGCGGACCCGTTCCGCCGGACCGGCGGCTGGGGAGGCCCCGGCAGCGGGGCCGGACTCCGCGCCGCTGCTGGAGACCCGGGGCCTCAGCCGGCACTTCAAGGTCGGCGCCGGCTACTCCCGCAGCACGCTGCACGCCGTGGACGACGTCGACCTGGTGATCGGCCGCGCGGAGATCGTCGCCCTGGTGGGGGAGAGCGGCAGCGGCAAGTCGACCATCGCCCGGCTGCTCGCCCAGGTCTACCGGCCGACCAGCGGCGAGATCCGCTACCAGGGCCGCTCGTTGGCCGGCCTGCGCGGGCGCCGCGCGCAACTGCGGTACCGCGGCGACGTGCCGATGGTCTTCCAGGACCCCTTCAGCTCGCTCAACCCGGTCTACCGGGTGTCCCACGGGATCCTCCGCGGTCTGCGGCTGCACCGGCCGGAACTCTCCCGCGCCGAACGGCAGGCCGAGGCGGAGCGGGTGGTCGCCGCGGTCGGCCTGACCCCCGCCGGCGAGGTACTCGGCCGCTACCCGTACGAGCTGTCCGGCGGCCAGCGGCAGCGGATCGGCTTCGCCCAGGCCCTCGCCTACCGCCCGACGCTGATCCTCGCCGACGAGCCGGTCTCCATGCTGGACGTGTCCATCCGGATCGGCCTCCTCAACGTGATGGCCCGGCTGCGCGCCGCCGAGGGCGTCTCCTTCCTGTACATCACCCACGACATCGCCAGCGCCCGGTACGTCTCGGATCGGCTGCTGGTGATGTACGGCGGGCACATCGTGGAGTCGGGCCCCACCGAGGCGGTGCTCGCCGAGCCGCGGCACCCGTACACTCGGCTGCTGCTCTCCGCGGTGCCGGACCCGCGAGCCCCGCTGGACGTCGGCACCGCTGCCGCCCAGGCCGAGCCGGCCGCGGTGATCGACCCGGCACCGGGCTGCCGCTTCCGCGCCCGCTGCCCGCTGGCCGTCGACGCATGCGACCGGGTCACTCCGCGGCTGCGCGAGCTGGGCCCGGCGCACTCCGCCGCCTGCCACGTCGCCGAGGCGGACTGAGTCGGCGGCGGGGAGGGGCAGCGTCGTTCGGAAAGCCCGGGTGGGCCGACCCAGGGTTGCCGGCCGAGGTGGGCCGACCCCGGATTACCAACCCAGGTTTGCCAGCCAGGTTGCCAACCCAGGTTTGCCAACCCAGGTTTGCCAAGTCAGCTTGTTAAGCCTAGCCTGGCAAATATGAGCGTTTCCGAACGGCCCCCGTCCCCGCGCCCGCGCCCGCGCCCGCGCCCGAACGACGGACCCGCGCCGGACGTCCGACGCGCGACCGCCAACCGGCTGCGCATCGCCGTCGGCGCCTTCAAGCGCCGTCTGCAGGACACCTCGACCGGCGGCGAGCTGAGCAATCCGCAGCTCACCGCCCTCTCCCGGCTCGACCGTCTGGGGCCGATGACGACCGCCGCGCTGGCCAGACGCGAGCAGATCAGTCCGCAGGCGATGGGGACGACCGTCGCCGGACTGGAGCGGCTGGGCCTGGTCGCCCGCAGCGCCGACCCCTCGGACGCCCGCCGCTCGATCCTCAGCCTGACCCCCGAGGGCCGGGCGGCCGTCCACTCCGGGCGGAACGCCGTGGTCGACCGGGTCACCGCGGTCCTCCAGGACTCCTTCACCGACTCGGAGGTCGAACTCCTCTCCGCCGCGGCACCGCTGATCGAGCGGATCGCGGAACAGCTCTGACACCGCACCCGACCGCCTTCCCCGTACCTCTGGATCTGGAGCCGTCATGCCAGCCTCGCCCAGGGCGCACGCCTCCGCCGCCACGGGCCGGGACGCCGCCGTCCCACCGGAGCGCGCCTTCTCCTGGCGGTTCACCACGCCGCTGTTCATCGGCTCGGCCCTCAACCCGGTCAACAGCTCGCTGATCGCGACCGCGCTGCTGCCGATCGCCCACGGCATCGGGGTGCCGATCGGCCAGACCGCGGCCCTGGTCACCGCGCTCTACCTGGCCAGCGCCATCGCCCAGCCGACCGCGGGCAAGGCCGCCGAGGTCCTCGGAGCCCGCCGGGTCTTCCTGGCCGGGATCGTCCTGGTCGGCGTCGGCGGAGTGCTCGGCGGACTGGCCCAGGACCTGGTCACCCTGCTGCTCGGCCGGGTCCTGATCGGCCTCGGCACCTCCTGCGCCTATCCCACCGCGATGCTGCTGATCCGGCGCCGGGCCGCGGACGCCGGACTCGAGAAGCCGCCCGGCGGAGTGCTGGGCGGCCTGCAGATCTCCGGCATCGCCACCGCCTCCCTCGGCCTGCCGATCGGCGGGGTGCTGGTCGGCGCGCTCGGCTGGCGCTCGGTGCTCTTCGTCAACGTCCCGGTGGCGCTGATCGCGTTCGCCGCGACGCTGCTCTGGGTCTCCCCGGACGGGCCGCTGCAACGGCCACTGCGCGGGCGCGAGCTGGCCTCCCGGCTCGATGCCGGCGGCATCGCCGGATTCGCCCTCGCGATGATCGCACTGCTCCTCTTCCTGTTCCTGCTGCCCAGCGTCCACTGGTACCTGCTGGCCGTCTCCGCGGCACTGTGGACCGCCCTGGTCTGCTGGGAGCTGCGCGCCCGCAGCCCCTTCCTGGACGTCCGGATGCTCGCCGCCGACCGGGCGCTGTCCCGGACCTACCTGCGCTTCGGCCTGGCGCTGCTGTGCCAGTACGTGGTGCTGTACGGCATCACCCAGTGGGTGGAGGGGGTGCGGGGCCTCACCGAGACGCAGTCCGGACTGCTGCTGCTCCCGATGACCCTGGTCTCCGGACTGGTGATCGCACCCGTCTCGCGGCGCAACCTGGTCCGCGGCCCGGTGGTCGCCGCGGCGGTCGCCTGCCTGGTCGGCTCGGCCGGGGTGCTCCTCCTGAGCGCGTCCGCCTGGATCGGCTGGGTCGTGGTGATCACCCTGTTCTTCGGCCTCGTCGTGGGCTTCGCCGCGGCGGGGAACCAGACCGCCCTGTACGCCCAGGCGCCGGCCGAGCAACTCGGCACCGCCTCGGGGCTGCTGCGCACCTTCGGCTACGTCGGCTCGATCGCCTCCTCGGCCGTCACCGGCCTGGTCTTCCACTCCAGCGTGAGCGACGGCGGAGTCCACCTGATCGCCTGGATCATGGTCGGGATCAGCCTCGTCCTCCTCCTGGTCTCCGTCCTGGACCGCACCCTGCCGACCCGCACCGACGCCGGCGACTGAGTCCGACGCCCCGTCCCCGTCAGGGGCGGTGGCCGCGTGCCGCCTCCTCAGGGCCAGGTACGGGAGCAGAGCACCAGGCGGTAGCCGTCCGGGTCGGCGATGGTGACCCCATGCTCGTCCCAGTACGGGTTGTGCGCGGGGACGCGGCGGCCGCCGGCCGCGATCAGGCGCTCGATCACGGCCTCGTCGACCGGCCGACCCAGGTAGACCACGAACAGGTCGTCCACCGTGGGCCTCGGGTCGAGGGGCCGCTCCGGGTCGCGGGTGAGCTCGAAGTGCCAGGCGCCGTCCCTGGGGCCGACCATCAGCAGGTCGTGCCGGCCGGGGACGTGCTCGGTGGTCCGCCACAAAACGTCCAGGCCGAGGCCGGTGACATAGAACCGCTCGGCGGCGGCGAGGTCGCGGGAGGGGCGGGCCACCCGCACCCGGGTGGCCGCCCCGATCGGGGTCTCGTCAGTCATCCCCCGAGCCTACGGCCCGCCGAGCCCGCCGATCACTCCCACGGCTGGTCCACCAGCCAACTCGTGTCCTGGGGCCAGAGGTTGGCGTTGTCCCAGGCGTTGGAGCCGCCGTCGGAGGCGATGTACACCGTTCCGCTGTAGTGCCGGATGAAGTGGCCGGGGTAGTTGACGGACTGGAAGGACTCGCCCTGCCCGCTGTTCCCGGCCTGCGGGCAGAAGGTCGCGTCCTGCGCGAAGAGCGAACTGCCGTCGTCCGGCTGCTTGTAGAGCTGCCAGTTGGAATGCCGCAGGTAGTCGCCGGGGTAGTTGAAGGACTCGAAGGAGACGCAGGAGGCGTCGGCCAGCCCGCGCCGGACGATCCAGGTGGCGTCCGACTTGTCCAGCGCCGAACTGCCGGAGCCGATCGGCGAGATGATCGCGCCGCCGTTCTGGTGGCGGAGGTAGTCGCCGGTGCAGCACGCCGTGGTGGCCTGCAGCGAGATCGCGGAGCCGGGGGTGAGCGACCCGCCGGGGACGCCGTCGGCGCCGCCGTACCCGGCCGAGGCGATGTTCGCCTGGACGGCGGCGTCGGCGGAGTCCGAGGGGTAGCCGGCGGTCATCACCCCTTCGAAGAAGCTGCCGATCGAGCCGTTGCTGTCGTCGCCGCCGGTGCCCAGGACGATCGCGCCCTCCTGCTGCATGGGCGAGTAGCCGCTCTTGATCGACGGCTCGGGGCCGGAGTAGGTGGTGGTCAGTCCGCCGGACTGGGCGTTGCCCCAGGCCAGCGCGAAGTGGTTCTGCCCGTTGTTCTTGAGCATCGCGGTGACGTACGGCAGCGGCCCGGTGCCGGTGTCGGAGCTGCTCGGGCTGCCGCCGGTGTCCGAGGAGTACAGCCCGTTCTCCAGGTCGGCCTGCACCCACGGACCGGAGCCGTAGCAGGGCGAGAAGCCGCAGATGGTGCTGAGGTTCACGGCGTCCATATGGCCGTTGCCGTTGTCCAGGTTGTTGGTCTCGGCGTTGCCGTAGTCGAAGCAGCAGGCGTTGTTGACGTGGGTGCCGGAGGCGACCATGTACATCCCCTCGGGCTGGCCGTGGACCGCGACCCCGCTGGTGCTGTCGTCGCGGTAGCCCATCCCGGCCGAGATCTCCACCCCGTAGACGGTCCGGCCGTCGACGGTGACCGGCAGGGCGTTGGCGGGGGCGCCCCGGTCGGCGGCCCCGGCACCGCCCGCGCCCTCGATGGTGAGGTCGTTGCGGCGCGGGGACTGGTCGTAGATCCGGGTGATCAGGCAGCTGGTGCCGGCGCAGAAGGAGTCCTGCTTCGCCGCGTCGGCGACCCCGCCCGCGGCGACCACCGGGATGTCCGCTGTCGCGCCGTCGGAGGCGCGCTGGACCTGGTAGAGCGGCCCGTCGTAACCGGCGTACAGGGCCCGGGTGGTGCTGTGGGCGGCCACGCACGGGGTGCCGGCCGCGCCGTAGACGTCGCAGGGCAGCGAGGCGGCGGCGTGCGCCGGCCGCCCGCCCCCGGCCAGCAGGCCGAGGGCGAGCAGCAGCGCGGCGCACACGGCGGGGAGGAGGCGCCGCAGGAGGGGGAGTGATCCAGCCGTGGGAGTCATCGTCAGGGCCCTTCCGTCGCGGGGGAGACCACAGGAAGCCACAGGGACCGGCGTTCCGGACGGTACGGCACTTGACGGCGTATCGACAATACTTCGTTACAACGTTGTCAGCGGCCGTGCCGAAGTCACTCTCCGAGACTGCCGGCCCAGGCGCCCCCGTCGGGCGCGGGCGCCTGGGCCGGGCTACCGTCGGGACCATGGCGAAGATCCTTTTTGTGATGACCGGAGCCGACCACTGGACGCTGGCCGACGGCACCCGGCACCCGACCGGTTTCTGGGCCGAGGAGGCCGTCGCGCCCTACGAGGCGTTCAAGGCGGCCGGCCACGAGATCGTGGTGGCCACCCCGGGCGGCGTGGTCCCGCCGGTGGACCGCGGCAGCCTGGCCCCGGAGGTCAACGGCGGTCAGGAGAACGCCGACCGGATCGCGGACGCGCTGGCCGGCATGGTCGAGCTCCACCGGCCGCTCAAGCTGGAGGAGGTGGATCCGGCGGACTACGCCGCCGTGGTCTACCCCGGCGGTCACGGGCCGATGGAGGACCTCGCGGTGAACGCGGACTCCGGCCGGCTGCTCACCGCCGCGCTGGCCTCCGGCCGGCCGCTGGGGGTGGTCTGCCACGCCCCGGCCGCGCTGCTTGCGGCCGGCGAGGCGGACGGTAGCGGCCACTCGCCGTTCGCCGGCTACCGGCTGACCGGCTTCAGCAACGCCGAGGAGGCCCAGGCCGGCTTCGCCGACAAGGCGAAGTGGCTGCTCCAGGACCGCCTGGTGGCCATGGGCGCGGACTACGTGGAGGGCGAGCCCTGGGCGCCGCACGTCGTCGTCGACCGCAACCTGGTCACCGGCCAGAACCCGGCCTCCTCCGCGCCGCTGGCCGCCGAGGTGCTCAAGCGCCTCGGCTGAGCCCGCCGCCGCGCCCGCGCCCGCCGCCGCGCCCGCGCCCGCCGCCGCGCCCGGCGCGCGACCACCCCGGAGCGCCGGGCCCCTGGACGGCGGGCCGCCGGTTCACCGGCCGGTGAGCGCCGCCCAGAAGGCGCAGTGGTGGCCGGCGGCTCACCGGCCAGAACCCGGCCTCCTCCGCGCCGCTGGCCGCCGAGGTGCTCAAGCGCCTCGGCTGAGCCCGCCGCCGCGCCCGCGTCCGCCGCCGCGCCCGCGCCCGCCGCCGCGCCCGCGCCCGCCGCCGCGCCCGGCGCGCGACCACCCCGGAGCGCCGGGCCCCTGGACGGCGGGCCGCCGGTTCACCGGCCGGTGAGCGCCGCCCAGAAGGCGCAGTGGTGGTCGGCGGCGAAGCCGGACGCCGTCTCCCGGGTCGGTGCCGGCGGGACCAGCGAGGCGATCGTGCCGCCGGCCCCGGCGGCGAAGGGCGCCCAGCCGGGCCGGCCGCTCGCCGCGAAACCGGTCCATTCCCGCTGCATGGCGCCGGCCAGCCGGAGCTGCCCGGCGTCGAGACCGCCAGGAGTGGGCGCGGTCGCGGTGTTGAAGACGTACTGCAGCTCGGAGGCGTGGGCGGCCCCGTAGGGGAAGCTGACCGGCGGCAGCAGGGCCTGCGGAGCGTTCTCGTCGTTGAACTCGTAGGCGTAGGTCGGCACCCGGGGCGCCAGCAGCCGGTCCACGGTCAGCGCGGGGCAGGCGAAGACCACGTCGGTGCCCACCGCCCCCAGGGCGACCGGCGGGCTGGGGTAGTCGCCCACCGGGTACTCCTTCGCGATCACCGCGGCCGTGGCCGCCGGAACGCCGAGCTGCCCGGCGATCGAGGCCTGGTAGTTGGCCGCGGTGACCTTCTGCCCGGCCAGCTCGGCCGCGGCGACGAAGAGGCGGTACTCGTCGTGGTTGGTCCCGTCCAGCACCGGGACGTGGTTGAAGAGTCCGGTGCCGAAGGCGGACCTGAGGGTGCGGGGGAGGACCGCGCCGTCCACGTCCGGGGTGTAACCGGAGGTGTCCTCGTCGGCCAGGATCGTCGAGACCGGCAGCCCGCGCAGGCAGTCCGCGCTCTGGTCGGCGCAGCCGGCCTGCGCGGCGAAGGACTCGCCGGCCGCCTCGGCGCTGCTCAGCGAGGCCTGGTCGAGGTTGTACGCACCGCTCTCCACGATCGCCCGCTGAAAGAGCCCGTGGGCGCCCGGCGAGGCGAGCTGGGAGAGGACGCTCAGCCCGCCCGCCGACTCGCCGAAGACGGTGACGTCGGAGGCGTCGCCGCCGAACCGGGCGATGTTGCGGTGCACCCAGCGCAGCGCGGCCTGCTGGTCCATCAGCCCGTAGTCGCCCGAGGGCCCGCCGCTCCTCTCGGCCAGCGCGGGGTGGGCGAGGAAGCCGAGCGCGCCCAGCCGGTAGTTGATGCTGACCACGACGGCCCCGTCGCGGACCAGCCGCTGGGGGGTGTAGTCGTCGCTCTCGCCGGTGACCAGGGCCCCGCCGTGGATCCAGAGCATCACCGGCAGCCGCCGTCCGGCGGAGGCGGTCCGACTCGGGGTGAAGACGTTGAGGTAGAGGCAGTCCTCCGAGGTGCTGCCCCGGCCGTAGGGGGTGGCGGGCTGCGCGCAGTGCGGGGCGAAGGCGGTCGCCTCGCGAACCCCGGACCAGTGGGAGGCCGGCTGCGGCGGCCGCCAGCGCAGGGGGCCGACCGGCGGAGCGGCGTACGGCACGCCGAGGAACTCGTCCACGCCGGCGCTCGCGAGGCCGCGCACCGCGCCGGCGTCGGTGGCGACGACCGGCCCCTGGCCCTGCGACTGGCTCTGCGCCTGCGGCCGCGTCTGTGCGATCGTTGCCCGCCCCTGTCCCGGCCCGGAGGGCGCGGCTGCGGCGGCCGTGCCTCCCCCGGTGAGGACCACGGCCAGCGCGGCGGCGCAGGCACCGTGACGGACAAGGCGGCTGACGGTTCGTAACATCGACCCCTCCCGGCATCCCTCGGCGAGCGACTCTGTCATGCCCCTGGTGCGGACCCATCTTGCTGCGTCCGCCGGGGCGACTCCAGCCTTGTGCGCTGCCGGATGCGGAGCCGCCCGAAATCATTCGAGTCCGGAGTATATGGCCGATAAATTCAGAAAATGGGACTTAAGGACGGGACGAAAATCCCGCCGCCCGATGCCGCGACAAAAACGGCCTGGGGCCCGCCCCCCCGAAGGGAGCGGGCCCCAGGCCGCATACGCCTGATGCTTAGGCGGGAACGATGTTCTCCGCCTGCGGGCCCTTCTGGCCCTGGGTCACGTCGAAGGTGACCTTCTGGCCCTCCTGGAGCTCACGGAAGCCCTGGGTGGCGATGTTCGAGTAGTGAGCGAAGACGTCGGGGCCGCCGCCGTCCTGCTCGATGAAGCCGAAGCCCTTTTCCGAGTTGAACCACTTCACGGTACCGGTAGCCATAATTATCTCCTTCGGGGCGGGTGCCCTGGTCCGCACTGTGCGGACCCAGCGTCGCCGTGATGATTGCCCCTCCGGACGCACCGGAAAAACAAAAGAGCCCCCACTGGTGTGGATGGGACCAGTCAGGGGCCTGAAGCTTTTGGGAACCACGACTGCAACTGGCATCGACGATAGCACACACCGAAGATCCGGTGGTGGTTTCGTTTTGCCGGAGCAGTCGTGTTCAGAGCTTGTTCATCCCCTTGTACGGACTGGAGATCCGGCGCCGCTCGGAACCGAAGTCGACCAGCACGGCGGTGTCCTCCTCGACTCCGAAGACGACCCCGAGGCCGTAGCGGTCATGGGTGACCCGGTCTCCGAGCGCGAACTCCTCGATCGGCTCCACGACCGGGGCCTTGAAGGGACTGGTGGGCAGATGGCGTCTGGGAACATGTGGCTTGGTCATCGTACGGATCAGTATCGGCCCTCAGGGCGCTCCCGCGTCCAGTCCTCGGCGGCGAATCCTCCGCCAGGGGCCCCGCGGGCCGTGTGAGCACCGCGTCCACCCGGCGGCGTGTCAAGCTGTACGCGTAATCCCCGATCCCAGGAGGACACGATGGGTGCTGACGCTCAACCGACCGAAGGCGAACGGCCGGAGGCCGCCGAGGGCACCGACGTGTCCCCGGACGAGGAGGGCCGCTACGACCTCAAGCGGAAGTTCCGCGAGGCCCTGGCCCGCAAGAACGGCACCCCGACGGACGCCGGCACCGGTGGTGCGGGGCCGAACGCCTCCAAGGTGCACGGCGCCCACGGGCCCGCGGCCAGCCAGCGGTCCTTCCGCCGCAAGAGCGGCGGCTGATCCCGCTCCTCACGGCACGCGGTAGCCGCGGAACGTCACCTGCCGCCGGGTCGTGAAGCCGAGCCGCTCGTAGAGCGCGATCGCGCCGGTGTTCGACTCGGCCACATGAAGGAAAGGGCGCTCGTCGCGGGCCGCGATGCGCGCGGCGAGCGCATGGATCAGCCGGGCGGCGTGGCCGCGCCCGCGCGCCTCGGGGGCCGTGCAGACGGCGCTGATCTCGGTCCAGCCCGGCGGGCGCAGCCGTTCGCCGGCCATCGCCAGCAGGGCGCCGGTGGCCCGGTCGCGGATGCCGAGGTAGGTCCCGAGCTCGTGGGTGCGCGGCCAGAACGGCCCCGGCCGGGTCCGCGCGACCAGGTCGAGCATCTCGGGCACGTCCTCCGCGCCCAGTTCGACCGGCTCGGCCCCGCCGGGGGTACGGACCGCGGCCTCGCCGCTCCCCACCAGCTGCCGGCCGGCCAGGTCGAAGACCGGCGCCCAGTCGGCGGGCGGCGTCGCCGGGCAGCTGAACAGGTCGGCGAGTCCGCCGGGTCCGAGCAGCCCGGCCAGGTCGTCCCAGTCCGCGGGGCCCGCGTCGGGGGAGACCGACGAGAAGGTCGAGACCCCGGGCCGATAGCTCGCCACCCGCCCCACCCCGCGCGCCAGATGGGCGTGCCGCCCGCGGAGCGACTCGCCCACCGGGTCGTCCAGTACGCCGGTGTCAGGACCCGCCATCGTCATCTGCCTGCCGCCTGCCGTCCGTCGTGTGCCGTCCGTCGTGTGCCGTCCGTCGTGTGCCGTCTGCCGAGGGCCGAGCGCCGTGGCGCGGACCGAAGGACGATAACCACCGCCACCGGCACTAACATTCCGACGTATGCCGAGCGAAGCCGCCGCAGATCCGCCCTTCGACGAGGTCGTGGACCGGAGGGCGGCCAACTCCATGAAGTGGTCCTCCGCCCGGGAGCTCCTGGCCCCGGACGAGGCCGCCGCCGACCCGCTGCCCATGTGGGTGGCCGACACCGACTTCAGGGCCCCGCAGCCGGTGCTCGACGCCCTCCACGGCGCGGTGGACCACGGCGTCTTCGGCTACCCGGCCGGGCCGACCGACGGTTACCTGGACGCGGTGACCGGCTGGCAGGCCAGGCGGTTCGGCTGGGAGGTGCCGCGGGAGTGGGTGGTCCCCACGGCCGGGGTCATCACCACCCTGAAGACCGCCGTCCAGGCCTTCACCTCGCCGGGCGACTCGGTGCTGATCCAGCCGCCGGTCTACGCCCACTTCCACGACGACGTCCGGCTGAACGGCCGGCACCTGGCGTACGCCCCGCTGCGGCGCACCGAGGACGGCTACCGCTTCGACGCGGAGGTCTTCGAGGCCGCCGTCCGCCCCGACACCAGGCTGTTCATCCTCAGCCACCCGCACAATCCGACCGGCAACGTCTGGTCGGAGGAGGAACTGCGGACGATGGGGGAGATCTGCGCCCGGCACGGCGTCCTGGTCGTCTCCGACGAGGTCCACCAGGACCTGGTCCTCAACCCGGCCAGAAGGCACGTCCCGTTCGCCTCCCTCAGCCCGGAGTTCGCGGCGAACAGCATCACCTGCACGGCGCCCAGCAAGACCTTCAACCTCCCCGGCCTGCAGTGCGCCAACGCCTTCGTGCCCGACCGGCGGTTGCGCGAGGAACTGGCCCGGCAGTACGAGCGCAACCTCTTCCCGGTGGTCAACCTCCTCGGGATGGTCGCGGCCGAAGCCGCGTACACCCACGGCGAGCCGTGGCTGGAACGGCTCCTCGACTATCTGCGCGGCAACCACGCCCACTTCGCCCGGGCCGTCGAATCCGCCGCCGCACCGCTCCGGGTCCTTCCGGCCGACGCCCTCTACCTGGCCTGGATGGACTGCCGTGGACTGGGCCTGGACGCCGAGGCCCTCGACCGGTTCCTCCTCATCGAGGCCCGGCTGTGGCTGGATCGCGGACAGAAGTTCGGCGCCGAGGGCCGCGGATACATGCGGGTCAACCTCGGCTGCCCCCGCTCCACGCTCGACGAGGCCATCCGACGGCTGACCGGCGCCGTGGCGGCCCTGCGCGGCTGACGCCGCAGACCCTCCGCCCGCGTCGGGACCGCCGGGGAGCGCGAGTGCCGGGTCCGGCGGGCGAACCCGCCGGACCCGGCACTCGCGGATGCATCGGCTCGGAGCCGGTCCGGTGTCAGTGGCCGAAGATATGCATCCTGTTGCCGCCGCGGCGGCGTTCCGCGGTGGTCGCCGTGGCGGCTGTGCCGTCCTGCGCGGCCAGCAGCTTGTCGCGCTCCTTCGCGGCCGCCGCGGCCTCCTTCCTGGCCGCGCGCAGTTCCGCGGCGCGGCGCCGGGTGCGCAGACCACCGGAGAAGAGCAGCCACAGCCCCGCGCAGAAGACCAGTGCCAGCGCCAGCCCGCACAGGAACGCCTCGAGCATGTTCAAAGTCGCCACATGACTGCCGAGGATGTCGACCCCGTACGACGGCCCGCCGCCCAGATTGTCGGCGATGACGAGCCCGGTGAACGCAGCCACTGCGCACACCAGCAGAAGCCCCATGAGCAACATGCGAACGCACCTCCTTGTCGATGGCTCGCCTACCCACGGAGCGGGGTCCTATGAGTCCGCCTCGGCTGCGGCCGGAATGCGATGCTCCCCAACTACCCATCCTCCTGCGGTAGTTGTTACTCCAGGACGACCTCCTTGGCCGGCCGGACGTCGGCGGCCATGTTCCGCGCCATCATCCGCAGCGCGGCGTCGGCCAGGTCGGGGTGGATGTGGGCGACGGCGTCGTCCGGCACGCAGACGTCCAGGTGGCGGATGTGGGCGTCGAGCGCCGAGTAGAGGACGCACTGCTCGGTGACCTGCCCGCAGAGCACTACCCGGCCGATGCCCTCGTGCCGGAGGACGTACTCCAGGGGGGTCTGGTAGAAGATCGAGTGCCGCGCCTTCACCACGAACAGCGAGTCCGCGTCCGGGCGGATCGGTTCGACCAGGTCGGCATGCGGGCCGGAGAGGGCGATGTCCAGGATCTCGTCGTGGTGGGAGCGCCACCGCCCGAAGTTGTCGTTGACGTAGACCACCGGCAGGCCGACGGCACGGGCCCGGTCCAGCAGCCCGGTGACGGCCGGCAGGGCCTCGCGTACGGACGGGATCAGGGCGTCGGCGTCCGGATGGTCATAGGTGTTGATCATGTCGATGACGATCAGGGCGGTCTTCTCGGCGTGCTCGCCGTTCTCCTTGCCGGGCATGCCCTCCACCGTCCCGCAGGACGCGCCGGAACGCACCTCGCGCACGTATTCGAACAGATGTTCCTGAATTTGCTAGGGTGGTGCTATGACGGTGCATCTCCAGGGGTCGCTGTTCGACCAGGCCGACAGCGTCGACGAGGTGGCGCTGGGCGGTCTCGACGGCCTGTCGAGGGAGGAGCTCGGCGCCGGGGCCTGGATCGACGTCCTCCCCGGCTGGCTCCACGGCGCCTCCGTACTCTTCGAACAGCTGCTCAACGACGTCCCCTGGCGCGCCGAGCGGCGCCGGATGTACGAGAGGGTGGTCGAGGTCCCCCGCCTCCTCGCCTTCTACGGCGAGGGCGAGCGACTGCCCGCCCCCCTCCTGGCCCGCGCCCGGGACGCGCTGAGCGCCCACTACGCCGACGAGCTCGGGGAGCCCTTCACCACCGCCGGGCTGTGCCTCTACCGCGACGGCCGGGACAGTGTCGCCTGGCACGGCGACCGGATCGGTCGAGGCGCCCGGGAGGACACCATGGTCGCCATCCTCTCGGTCGGCGCTCCCCGCGACCTGCTGCTGCGACCGGCCGGAGGGGGCGGCCCGGCGCTGCGCCGCCCCCTCGGCCACGGCGACCTGCTGGTGATGGGCGGCTCCTGCCAGCGCACCTGGGAGCACGCGATCCCGAAGACCGCCCATGACGCGGGGGCCAGGATCAGCATCCAGTTCCGCACCAGCGGGGTGCGCTGACCGCCCGCCCGCCAGAGCCCTCCGCCGGGTTTGCCCGCCGGCCCGTCGGGCACCCGGATCCGACGACGCCGTCCAGGTCAGCAGGAGCGGAGGAGCCCCGATGAGCCCCGACCAGGCGCAGTGCGAGGCCGCCGAGGCCCGCCGGCCGCAGGAGTGCCGGCTGCGGGAGTACCGGCCGGCCAGGCCCGAACCGGCGCTCTCCGGCGCGGTGCGGTGATCCCGCGGCGGCCGACGAGGGTCCTGCTCACCGGCTGGTTCAGCTTCCTCCACGGTGAGGCGACCGCGGGCGACGTCCTGGCCGCCGAGGCCATGGGCACGGCGCTGGCGGCGGCCGGGGTGGAGCACCGGGCGGCCTGGTCCCCGGGCTTCCGCCCGGACCGGCCGGGACTCGACGACTGCGACCCCCGGGACTTCAGCCACCTCCTCTTCGTCTGCGGCCCCCTCCACTCCCGGCCGCCCGCCCCGATCCTCGACCTCCATCGCCGCTATGCCGACCTCCGGCGGATCGCGGCCGGGGTCTCCGTACAGGATCCGGCCGATCCGGCGGTCCTCGGCTTCCACCGGGTCCTGGCCCGGGACGGCCAGGGCCGTCCGGGCCGCGACCTCGCCGGATACGCGGCCCCCGTCGAGCCGCCGGGACCCCCGGTCCTCGGTGTGATCCTCACCCGCGGCCAGCAGGAGTACGGCGGCCGCCGGCGGCACGAGGCGGTGATCGCGGGCGTCGAGGACTGGCTGGGCGGGGTCGACGCCGCCCGGCTGCAGCTGGAGACCCGCCTGGACCGCGCGGACTGGCGGCTGATGCGGACCCCGGCGCAGCTCCACTCGGTGCTGGCCCGGCTGGACGCCGTGGTGACCAATCGGCTGCACGGGCTGGTCCTCGCGCTGCGCGCCGGGGTCCCGGCGATCGCCGTCGACCCGGTGGCGGGCGGAGCCAAGGTCAGCGCCCAGGCGGAGGCGCTGAACTGGCCGGCGGTGCTCGCCGCGGACGAGGTGGGCGGCGGGGTACTCGACTCCTGGCTGCGATGGTGCCTCGGCCCGGAGGGCAGGGCGGCCGCGCTCCGCGCCGGGCTGCCAGGCGCTCCGTCCGGCAGCGGATTGATCGCGGCGGTACTGGACGAGTTGCGGCGGTGACCGCGCGGTCGGCGGCGGTCAGTGGCCACTGGTCTGCGGTCTGCGGTCTGCGGTCTGCGGTCAGGCCGCGGGTGCCCGTCGCCGGCGGCCGTCCGTCACCCGGTCCTTGAGGAGGCCCTCGCGCAGCGTGGCGAAGGTCTGGGAGAGGATCCGGGAGATGTGCATCTGGGAGAGGCCGACCCGCTGGGCGATCTGGGACTGGCTCAGGTCGGCGCCGAAGCGCAGGGAGAGGATCGTCCGCTCCCGCTCCGGGAGTTCGGCCAGCAGATGCCGCAGCGACTCCAGGTTCTCCACCCGTTCGATGTCGGCGTCGGAGTCGTCCGCGCCGAGGCTCCTGGCCCTGGCGCCGTCGGCGAACTCCCGCATCCCCTCGCTGGCGTCCAGTGAGCTGGCGCTGTAGGCCTGGCAGGCCGACAGCCCCTCGTTGACCTCCTGCTCGTCGGTGTCCAGCAGTTTCGCCAGCTCTGCCGCGGTCGGCCGGCGGTCGAGCGCCTGTTCCAGCTCGTCGGTGGCGCGCATCAGGTTCAGCCGCAGCTCCTGGAGCCGGCGGGGCACATGGACGCACCAGGTGGTGTCCCGCAGGAACCGCTTGATCTCCCCCTCGATGGTGGGGATGGCGAAGGTGGTGAACTCCACCCCCCGGCTCACGTCGAACCGGTCGATGGCGTTGATCAGCCCGATCGATCCGGCCTGCACCAGCTCGTCCCGCGATTCGCTGCGGAAGCGGAAGCGCGCCGCCACGTACTTGACCAGCGAGAGGTTCAACTCGATGAGGACGTGCCGCAGGTAGGTGTGGGCGGCGGTGCCCGGCTCGATCACCGCGAGACGTGCCAGCAGGATGCGGGTGAGCTCGCGGGCCTGCCTGGTGGAGACGGCGGCCGGCACCGCGGGGAGCTCCGGGAGTCCGTCCAGGGCAGCCTCGGCGCCTCCTGGGCATCGTGCGGACATACGAGTCTCCTGTCTGTCTCCACAAGCCGGAAGAAGGGTGCTCCGGACGTCATCGAGGACTGGCTTCCCCCCAACCACCGTAGAGACGTACGAGGCCCTCGCAATCGAGCGAAACCGGTTCGCACCCATATGCCTTGCCAGGTGTTTGCCCTGGTCGAGTCCGGGTACCCGGGGGGTTCTGACCCGAGCGGGAGAGTGGGAGGTGCGGCCATGGAGCCGTTGCGGCCGCAGCCCGGCTCCGACGCCGTGGACGACGCCACGTTGCGCTATCTGATGTACGGGGTGCTGCCCGGCTGGTTCGTCCCGGGGATCGCGGACTGGGTGATGCACCGGCGGACCAGGATCGAGGACAACGCGGGGGTGCCGGAGTCCGCCATCCACGCGCTGATGATGGCGGAGGTGGGCCTGCCCCTGGCGCTGGCCCTCGCCTTCGAGGTCGATCCGGCCCTGCTGGCGGTCCTCCTCTCCGCGGCGGGCGCCCACGAGGCCACCGCGGTGTGGGATCTGCGGACCGCCGAACGCTCCGGCCGCGAGGTGCGGGTGGCGGAGCAGTACATCCACAACTTCCTGGGCTCGCTGCCGATCATGGCGCTGTCCGCCCTGGCCTGCCTCCACGCCGACCAGATGCGGGAGCTGGGCCGCCGGCTGACCGGCCGCCCGGCCGAGGCCGGTCTCCGGCTGGTGCGCCGCCGCCGGCCGCTCCCGCGCCGCTACCTCCTCGCCTACGCCCTCGCGGCGGTGGGCTTGGTGGGCCTCCCCTACGGGGAGGAGTTCATCCGTTGTGTACGCGCCGCGGTCCGCCGGCGGCGAGAGGAGGAGGCAGAGGGATGAGCAGCAACGGGAACGGGGGCGCGCCGGCCGCCGTGCTCTTCGATGTCGACGGCACGCTGGTGGACACCAGTTATCTCCACACCGTGGCCTGGTGGCAGGCGTTCAGCCAGCAGGACCGGGCGGTCTCGATGGCCCGCATCCACCGGGCCATCGGCATGGGCTCCGACCATCTGCTGGACCACCTCCTCGGCGAGGACCGGGACCGCTCGGCCGACGAGGCGGTCAACTCCGCCCACGGGGCGCTCTTCGCCCAGTACTGGCCGGCCCTCAGGCCGCTGGCGGGCGCGGCGGACCTGGTGCGCGCCTGCGCCGCGCGCGGCCTGCGGGTGGTCCTGGCCAGCTCCGCGCAGAGCCCCGAGTTCGCGGCCATGCGCCGGGCGCTGGACGTGGACGACGCCGTCTTCGCGGCCACCTGCGCCGGGGACGTCGAGTCCAGCAAGCCCGAACCGGACCTCGTGCAGCGCGCCCTGGAACGGGCCGGGACCGGGCCGGAGGCCGCGGTGTTCGTCGGCGACACCGGCTGGGACGTGGAGGCTGCCCGCCGGGCGGACGTCCCCTGCGTGGGGGTGCAGTCCGGCGGATGGTCGAAGGCGGAGCTGACCGAGGCCGGCGCGGTGGAGGTCTACTCCGGGCCGGACGAGCTGGCGAAGCGCCTGGAGTCCAGCATCCTCCTCAGGCGCGGCAGCTGACCGGCGGCCCCCGCCCCCGCCCGCCGGCTCAGCCCACGTAGCGCCGGGCGGGGGAGTCCCGGCGGGCGTCCTCCAGTGCGCTCAGTGCCGTCTCGACGCGGGCGGGCACCGGGCGGCGCTCGCGCAGCACCCAGGGCAGCCCGCGGAGGGCCGCCAGGAAGGCGCGGGCCGAGGCGGCGTCCCTGGGCACCGTCCGCGCCAGCCGCCAGGTCCGCCGCAGCGCCGACCGGCCCGGCCGCCGCAGCCAGGTGAACCACAGGGTGTTGCGCAGCCCGACGATCCGGCGCGCGGTGGAGTCCCGGGCGCCGGAGGCGGCGTGGTGGACGGTCAGGGCGGGGACGTAGCACAGCTGCCAGCCGGCGCTGAGCAGATCGGTGGCCAGCAGCTCCTCCTCGCCGCCGAACCACAGCCGCGGATGGAAGCCGCCGACGGCGTCGAAGGCCTCTCGCCGGACCACCGTGGCCGCGGCCAGGAAGGAGCCGATCGCCGGCCCCGGCAGCCAGTCCGGCCCCTTCAGCGGCGAGTCCCGCAACTCGGCCACCACCGGGTCCTCGCGGCCGGACGGCTCCACCAGGATGCGGCCGTTGACCGCGGCCAGTCCCCGATGGCGGTCCAGCAGGTCGGCCGCGGCGGCCAGGGAGCCCGGCTCCCACCAGGTGTCGTCGTCGTTGAAGGCGATGTACGGCGTTCCGGCGTGCCGGACGGCGAGATTCCGGCCGATCGCGCCGAGATTCCGGCCGGGGGAGAGCAGCCGGACCGCGGGGAAGCGGGTGCGGACCGCCTCCGCGGTGCCGTCGCTGGACGCGTTGTCCACGACGATCACCTCCGGCCGCTGGGGCAGCCCGGCCAGCCGGTCCAGGGTGCCCAGCAGTTCCTCGCGGCGGTTCCGGGTGATCACCACCAGCGTGGTCCGTCCGTCGGTCATGCCGGTTCTGCCTCCTCGAGTCGCCGGGCCGACCGTTCCACCGCCTCCGGAAGCCGCCGCCGGGCCAGGAGCGCCGCGGGCAGCCGGCGGAGTACCCCGCCGAGGGCGGCGACCGAGGCCGCGTCACCGCGGACCCCGGACCAGGCCAGTCGGGCGGTCCGGCCGGCCGCGGTGGGCACCGGGCGGCGCAGCCAGGCGGTCAGCGCGGCATTGCGCAGCAGCACCGCGGACCGGCCGCCGCGGGCGCCGGCCGCCGGATGGTGGTGGGCCACCACCGAGGGGAGGTAGCGCACCTCCCAGCCGTCGGCGGCCAGATCGTAGGCGAGCAGCGTCTCCTCGGCGCCGAAGAAGAGCAGCGGATGGAATCCGCCGGAGCGCAGGAAGGCCTCCCGGCGCACCACGCTCGCGCAGGCCAGGAAGCCGAGGACGGGCGTGCCCGGCACCGCGCCGTCGCCGGTCAGCGGGGACCCGGCGAGTTCCGTGCTGAGCGGGTCCTCCCGTTCGTCCGGGCCGACCAGGGTGCGGGCCGCGACCAGGCCGAGGGTGGGGCAGGAGTTCATCGCGGCGCAGGCCCTGGCCAGCGATCCGGGCGCCCACCAGGAGTCGTCGTCGCTGAAGCCGACGAACGGGGTGGCGGCGTGCCAGACGGCGAGGTTGCGGCCGGCCGCGCCCAGATTGCGGCCCGGGGTGAGCAGCCGCACCCGCGGGTGGAGCCGGCGGACCGCCTCGGCCGTTCCGTCGCTGGAGGCGTTGTCCACGACGATCACCTCGGGCCGCTCCGGCAGCGCGGTCAGCCGGTCCAGGGTGCGCAGCAACTCGGCCCTGCGGTTGCGGGTGATCACCGCGACGGTGGCCGCGGCGCCGGGGTTCACCGGGCGCCCTCGGCGGCCTTCAGCGCCTCCTTGAGCACCTCGTCCGCGCCGATGTCCAGCAGGCAGGGGTCCGGTACGGCGCCGTTGGCGTCGCCGGGCGGGCCCGGGTGGTAGACCACCCGGTGCGGGCCGTTCGGCGGCGGTCCCCAGATCTCCGGGGCGACCGGGCCGAAGAGGGTCACCGAGGGGGTGCCGTAGGCGACCGCCAGATGGGCCGGTCCGGAGTCCGTGCCGATCAGCAGCGAGGCCTGCCCGACCAGCCCGGCGAACTCCCGGAACGGCAGACCGCAGTAGACCGGCAGCGGCGGCAGCAGCCCGGCCAGCTCGCGGACCAGCGGCTCCTCCCCGGGGCCGCCGCTGAGCACCACCGGGCGCCCGGGGAGCGCGGCCAGCAGCCCCCGGACCACCTCGGCGTACCGCTCCACCGGCCACCGCCTGGCCGGCGCGTTGGCCCCGGGATGCACCACCACGGCGCCGGGCGCGGGCGACCGCTCGGGCCGCGGAAGGCGGACGTCGTCCGGGTCGGCGGCGATCCGGTAGGCGGCGAGCAGCCGGCACCAGCGGACCCGCTCGTGGTCCTCCGCCCGCCACGGCG
Source organism: Phaeacidiphilus oryzae TH49 (assembly GCF_000744815.1). Classification (NCBI taxonomy): domain Bacteria; kingdom Bacillati; phylum Actinomycetota; class Actinomycetes; order Kitasatosporales; family Streptomycetaceae; genus Phaeacidiphilus; species Phaeacidiphilus oryzae. Next base: position 353,044 of record NZ_JQMQ01000005.1, on the reverse strand, counting down.
GATCCGCCGTCAGCTGCGGGTCCGTGGAGGCCAGCAGCCGCCAGGGGCGCAGTTCCGCCAGCGCCAGCCGGCTCTCGGGCCCGTTCCCGTGGAGGTCGACGGCGACCGCGGGCGCCGGCTTCGACCAGTGGAGCAGCGAGGGGACGCCCCGGTCCGGGGCGTCGGCCGGCAGCAGCGAGTCCACCGCGTCGATCTCGGCCGCCACCTCCCGCAGCTGCTCGGGGGCGGCCAGCACCAGCTCGTAGTCGGGGAAGGCCCTGCGCAGTCCGCGCAGCGCCGGCACCCCGGTCAGCAGGTCGCCCAGGCCGAGGGCGCGGAGCACCAGCAGCCGCGGCCGCTCCCCGGCGGCGGGGCGGCGGCGGCCGGCGGGGCGGAGGCGGGGAAGGGCGCGGTCATGACCCGCTCCCGACCCGGGCCGCCCGCTCCGCCAGGGTGGAACTGGAGCGGCCGTCCAGATAGGGCACCAGCAGCACCCGTCCGCCGAAGCTCTCCAGCAGCGCCGCCTCCGGGAGGTCGGCCACCCCGTAGTCCGAACCCTTCACCCAGATGTCCGGGCGGAGGCTGCCGAGCAGTTGCTCCGGGGTGTCCTCGTCGAAGACCGCCACCCCGTCCACGCAGCCGAGCGCGGAGAGCACCGCGCCCGGTCGCCGACCGGGACCAGCGGGCGCCCGGGGCCCTTGCGGCGGCGCACCGACTCGTCCGAGTTGACGCAGACGATCAGGCAGTCCCCGGCCTGCCGGGCCGCCTCCAGCAGGGCGATGTGGCCGGCGTGGAGGAGGTCGAAGCAGCCGCCGGCGGCGACCACCTTCCCCCTCCGGCCCGCACGCCCGCGGCCAGTTCGAACGGGCTGGCCGGCTGCTCCGGCCGGTGGTCGAGCCCGGGCTCCGAGCCCTGGCGCTGGAAGGCGCGGGCGCCGCCCCGGACCACGAAGTCGGTGGCGGCGGCGACCCCGCCGCGTACCGCGGTCTCCGGCAGCGCACCGTCGGCGAGCAGCCCGGCGGCCGTGGCGGCCAGCCGGTCGCCGGCCGCGCAGGGGTCGCCGGTGGCCCGGGTCGGCGCGGGCACCAGCAGCGGTTCCCCGCGGCAGGACAGGACCGCGCCGCGGTCGCCGAGGGTGACCGCGACCGAGGCCGCGTGCCAGCGCCGGACCAGCTCGCCGGCCAGGTCGCCCTCGTCGGTGTGGTCGCCGTCGGCGAAGCGGAGCGCCTCCGCGGCGGACGGGGTGGCCAGCCGGGTGCCGGCCACCGGCGGCCCCCCGCGCGGATGCGGGTCCCACACCATCGGACGGCGGGCCGCCGCCTCGGCCAGCGGTTCGCGCAGCACCTCGGCGGTGCCCCGGCCGTAGTCGGAGACCAGGATCGCGGAGGCCTCGGCGATCTCGGCCAGTGCCTCGGGGCCGGCGCCGTCCGCGCGACCGTCCCCGTCGTCCAGCCTGAGCAGCGGATGCTCGCCGGACAGCACCCGGGTCTTGCTGCACAGCGTGCCCTTGAGCGGGATCTCCACCAGGCGGACCCGGCCGGCCAGCAGCCGGCGCAGGGTGTCCGCGGAGGCTCCGGTCCCGAGGGCGGTCACCAGGGTGACCCGGCGGCCGTCGGCCGCCGCCAGGCAGGCGGCCAGCGCCGCGCCGCCGGGGCGCGGCAGCCGTTGCAGGCCGTCCACGACGGGTACCGGGGCGTCCGGGGCGAGGCGCTCCACAGCGCCGCAGAGGTCGATGTCGAGCAGGGCGTCACCGACGACCAGCAGGGGAGTGCGCACGGCAGATCCTCGACTTTCTTTGGCTGGGCTTCTCGGGTCCTCTCCGCGTCCCGGTCAGGGGTCCCGGTCAGGGGGAGCCGTCGACCGCGTGGTCGAAGGCCTCACAGAGCATGTGCACCGCCACCAGGTGGAGTTCCTGGACGGTCGCGGGGCTCTCCGCGTCCACGCACAGCGCCGAGTCGGCGGTGGCGGCCAGCGGGTTGGGCTCGCGTCCGGTCATCGACCAGACCCGCATCCCGCAGCGCCGGGCCGCCCCGGCAGCGGAGAGGAGATTGGCACTGGCGCCGCTGGTGGAGAGGAGTATCAGTACGTCGTCCTGCCGGCCGTGGGCGAGCACCTGCCGGGCGAACACCTCCTGCACCCCGTAGTCGTTGGCGATCGCCGTGGTGGAGGAGGTGTCGGCGTGGAGGGCCAGGGCGGAGAACGGCGGGCGGTCCTCGCGGTAGCGGCCGACGAGTTCGGCGGTGAGGTGCTGCGCCTGGGCGGCACTGCCCCCGTTCCCGGCGGCGAGCAGCCGCCCCCCGCCGGACAGCCGCCCGGCGAGCTCGCCGCCCCAGCGCTGGACGGTGCCGCAGTCGGCGCGGAACCCGGCGAGGGCGGCGAGCAGTTCGTCGCAGTGCCGGGAGTGCACGGTGGGGTTCATCGGATTCCTCCGTCCGGATGCGATGCGGCAGGCTGCCGGGCCACCTCGCGGTAGGCCAGGTCGACCTGCGCGGCCACCTGCTGCCAGGTGAAGCGGTCCAGGACCCGGGCACGTCCGGCGGCGCCCAGTTCGGCCAGCCGCCGCGGGTCCGCCAGCAGCGCGCCGACGGCGTCGGCCAGTTCGCCGTCCCCGGTCTCCGGGGGGAGCAGCAGCCCGGTCTCCCCGTCGGCGACGGTGTCCAGCTGCCCGCCGACGGCGGTCGCCACCACCGGGGTGCCGCAGGCCATGGCCTCCAGGGGGACGATCCCGAAGGGCTCGTAGACCGGGGTGGAGAGCACCAGGGCGGCCTGCGACATCAGTTCGGGCATCTCCTCGTGGGGTACGGCGCCGAGCAGCCGCACCCGGTCCGCGACCCCGTGTTCCGCCGCGAGCTTCCGCAGCCGCTCGGCCTCCGGGTCGTTCTGCAGCTCCGCGGCGGGCGGTCCGCCGGCGATGGTCAGCTCGACGCCGGGCAGCCGGGCCAGTACCCGGACGGCCCGGTCGAAGCCCTTCCGGGGCACCATCCGGCCGACCGCCAGGAGCCCGCCGGTGTGCTGCCGCGGGGTGGGCCGCGGGGAGAAGTGCTCGGCGTCCACTCCGCAGGGGATCACTCGCACCCGGTCGGCGGGGACGCCCAGCTCGGTCAGCTCCGCGACCTCGTCGGCGCAGGTCGCCAGGACCTGCCGGCAGCGCTGCCCGAGCGCGGTCTCCAGCTGGACGCGGGAGGCCGGGCTGGTGTCCGCGGAGCCCTGGTGGCGCCGCTTGACGGAGCCCAGCGCATGGTAGGTGTGCACCACCGGGACGCCGTACGGCCCGGCGGCGTGGAGGGCGGCCAGCCCGGACATCCAGTAGTGGGAGTGGACGACGTCGGGCGGGGCGTCCCGCCACAGCCCGCCCAGCCGCTCCCCGAACTCCGGCATGTGCGGCAGGAGTTCGTCCTTGACCAGGGCGCGCGGCGGTCCCGCCCGGACGTGCGAGACGGTGTAGCCGTGCTCGCAGGGCACCTCGTCGGGGATCGCCGGGTCGTCCCGGCGGGTGTAGACCACGACCTGGTGGCCGCGGACGGCCAGTCGGTGGGCGAGCGCGGCGATATAGACGTTCTGGCCGCCGGCGTCCGGCCCGCCGAGCGCGGCCAGCGGGCTGGCGTGCTCGGACACCAGGGCGATCCTCAACCCGGTTTCGCTCATCGCGTGACCTCCTTGATCAGCCGTTCCCAGTCGCTCAGGAAACGGGAGAGCCGATAGCGGGCCAGGGCGGCGGTACGGGCCCGCTGCCCCAGCTCCCGGGCGCGCTCGCGGTCGGCGAGGAGGACCCGGATCCCGGAGCGCAGCGCCTCCGGCCGGTTGCTCACCACGCCCGCGCCGGACGGCACCGCCTCGCGTACCGCGGTGGTCTCCAGCGCCACCACCGGCATCCCGAGCAGCATGGCCTCCAGCAGGGAGAGGCCGAGGGAGGTCCAGCGCACCGGGTGGAGGTAGAGCCGTCGCCGGGCCATCGCGGGGTGGAGCTCCGCCTGCGGCAGGTCGGCCGCGGTGACGCGGTCCCGATCGGCCAGCGCGGCGGTGCGCATCCCGAAGACGTCCAGCGGCACGGTGCGGGCGAAGCCCGGCAGCAGGTCGGTGCCGACCACCCGGCCGCGCGGCAGGGGATCGTTCACCACCACGGCGGCGCGCGGCAGTTCGCCGGTCCACAGCGGTCCGGGATCCGGGATGCCGTGCTCCACCACGGTGCTGGGGGCCCGGCCGTTGTCCCACATCAGCCGGTTGAAGTGGGTGACGTGGGCGATCGGGACGTCGGCGCGGTCGGCCAGCGGATGGAGGGTGCCGGTCGGCGACTGGTCCGGGGTGTTGTGCTCGACATAGACGGCCGGCACGTCGATCCCGGGGCGGCGGCCGGTCCAGCGCCTGGCCAGCTCCACTTCGTGCGGCCGCTGCAGGACCATCAGGTCGATCGGGGCGTCCCGCAGCCGGTCGGGGGGACCTCCCGGGCCCGGGCCGACCAGGTCCAGGTGCGGGCCCGGCCCAGGCCGTCCGGCCCGCGGTCCGGGGTCACCGGGATGAGGAAGTCGTGCCGGCCCTGGAGGAAGGCGGTCAGCCAGGAGCCGTGGACGTGCCAGACGAGGATGTTCATCGGGCCTCCTGGAGCAGTTTGTGCACCGCGCGCTCGACATCGCCGGCGGTGACGTCGGAGAGGCAGGGGTGCCCGGCCACCGGGCATTCGCGCGCCCTGCTGCCGGCGCACTCCGCCCGCTGGTCGCCGAGGACCACCAGCGGGACCCCGTAGGGCCGCCAGCGCTCGAGCGGGACGACCGGGGAGAAGAGCGAGACCACGGGGGTGCCCACCGCGGCGGCCAGATGGGCCGGGCCGGTGTTGCCGCAGACGGCGGCGTCGGCCATCCGCAGCACGCCGGCCAGCGAGGCGGCGTCGGTCCTGCCGCCGAGGTCGACCCCGATCCCGTCGCTCACCAGGCGGGTGAGCCCCCGTTCGGCCGGGGTCCCGGTCACCACCACCCGGTGGCCGGCCTCGGCCAGGGCCGCCACGGCCTCCCGGCAGCGCTCCGGCGGCCAGGCCCGGGCGGGGCCCGGGCGCCGGGGTGGACCACCAGATAGGGGCCGTGGCCGGTGAGCGAGGCGGTGTCCCGGGAGACCGGTACCCGCGGCCGCCCGTCGTCCCAGGGCTCCAGGTGGAAGCCCATCGCCGCGGCGGTGTCGAGGGCGGCCTCGACCTCGTGCCGGCCGGGGAGCCGGCGGTGGCGTACGTCCAGCAGGCTGCCCGGATGGTCCCTGCTGTCGGCGGCGATCCGCGGTATCCCGGCCTGACGGAGCATCAGGGCGGTGGGCAGCGGGCTCTGATGGAAGGAGGTGAGGATCAGCGCGCAGTCGAACCGCTCGGCGGCGATCCGCTCGATCAGTGCGGACAGACCCGAATCGGCCACGCTCGGCGGGTCGAAGCCCTCCCAGGGCGCCGCCCAGACCAGGACGTCGTCCACCCCGGGCAGCAGCCGCGCGGCATCCGCGCCCTGCGGCCCGCAGAGCATCGCCATCCGGTCCGACCCCCGGGCGACCGCGCGCACGGCGGGGCCGGAGAGGAGTACGTCGCCGAAGCTGTCCAGCCGGACCACCAGCGACTTCATCACGGCCACCCCCCGGAGAGCACCCGCCGCACGGCGAGCAGCAGATCGGCGGCCACCCCCTGCTCCCCGGCGTACTCCTCGGGCCGGGTGGCCGGGGTGGGCACCAGGACCCCGCGGGCACCGGCCGCGCGGGCCGCGGCCAGGTCAGCGCCGATGTCGCCGATCACCACGCAGTCCTCCGGCGCGATGCCGAGCCTGCGTGCGGCGGAGAGCACCATGCCGGGCCGCGGCTTGCGGCAGTCGCAGCCCTGCTCGGGCCGGTGCGGGCAGACCTCCCAGACGTCCAGCGGGCCGAGGAGCTCGTCCACCCGGGCGTTCACCCGGCGGACCTGATCGGTCGTCAGCAGGCCGCGGCCGATGCCGGACTGGTTGGTCACCGCGCCGGTCCGCAGGCCGGCGGCCCGCAGTTCGCGCACGGCTTCGACCGCGCCCGGGACCGGCTGGACCCGGGCCGGATCGGGGTTGTAGGGGACGTCCTCGATCAGCGTGCCGTCCCGGTCGAAGAGGACCGCCCGGGGGAGGCCTGCGGGTGCGTTCCGGCTCGCCGTCACCGCGCCCCCCGCCAGGGCTCGGCCCGCCGGTGCCGCCAGCGGCCGGCCAGCCAGTGGCCGGTGGCGGCGGGCGGGATCAGCAGGCTGGTCGCGAGCATCGCGGCCACCTCCGGAGCGGTGCGGGGTCCGGGCGCTATCCGCGCCCAGGCGAACTCGGCGGTGCCGAGTGCCCAGGCCGCCGCCAGCCCGGTGGCGGTGCGGCGCCGCCCGAGGGCCGCGGCCACCGGGGCGGCCAGCCCGCACAGCGCGATCGCGGAGTGCCGGGGGAGCCGGCCGCGCGGCGCCTCGGCACGGTCCCACCAGTTCGGTCCGTGCAGCCGGACCATCAGGGCGTCGTCCGCGTTGCCGCGCTGGGCGCGCAGCGAGGCCCACGGGTCGCTCGGCCGGACCGGGTGCCGGGTCCGCCGCTTGCCGCGGGTCAGCTCCCAGCCGGCGTCCAGGATCCGCAGCGCCAGATCGGCGTCCTCCCGGAAGGCCCGGGGGAAGCGCTCGTCGAACCCGCCGACCTCGGCCAGCGCCGGGCTGCGGTACGCCATGTCCGCGGTGGCCCAGGCGGCGTCCTCCAGGCCGGCGGTGCCGCGCTCCCAGTCGGTCGGCCGCCGGTCCGCGGGCAGCGGCACCAGCAGCCGGCCCTGGACCCCGGCGACCGTCGACGGCGCCCCGGCCAGGTCCTCGGCGAGCCGCTCGGCCCAGTCCTCGGTGACCTGGACGTCGTCGTCCAGGAAGACCACCCAGGGCGTCTCGGCCCACCGGGCGCCCAGATTGCGGGCGGCGGCCGGGCCCCGGCCGCCGCTGCGCAGCAGCCGCACCCGGCCGGCCAGCGGGCCGGCCCCGTCCAGCGCGGGCAGCTCGGGCTGCGACTCGGGGGAGGCGTCCGGCAGATCGGCGACCACCACGACCGAGTCCGGCCGGGGGCCGCTGGTCTCGGCCAGCGACCGCAGGCAGTCCCGCAGGGAAGGCCGGCCCAGCGTCGGGACCACCACGGTGTAGTCGGCGCTCATCGGAAGGCCTCCGCCCGCCGTACCGCGAAGGGGCCCAGCGCCAGCAGGTCGATGGGGGCCGAGCCGAAGCACTCCAGGGCCTCGGCGGGGGTGTCCACCATCGGCCGTCCGGCGGTGTTGAAGCTGGTGTTGACCAGCACGGGCAGCCCGGTCCTGCGCTCGAACTCGCCGAGGAGCTCGGCGACCAGCGGCTCCTCCTCCGGGGTGACGGTCTGCGCCCGGGCCGTGCCGTCCACGTGGACCACCGCGGGGATTCGGGAGCGCCACTCCTCGCGGACGTTCTGCACGAAGAGCATGTAAGGACTGGGCAGCGGCCCCTCCAGGATCTCCGGCGCCCGTTCGGCGAGGAGCATCGGGGCCACCGGGCGGAACTCCTCGCGGCCCTTGACGGCGTTCAGCCGGTCCAGATTGGCCTCCCGGCCCGGGTGGGCGAGCAGCGAGCGGTGGCCCAGCGCCCGCGGACCGTACTCGCTGCGGCCCTGGAACCAGCCGACCACGGCGTCCCCGGCCAGCGCCTCGGCCACCGCGGCGGCGATGGACGGGGGTCGTTCGTAGGGCAGGCGGGCGCGTTCCAGGACCGCCCGCAGCTCCTCCTCGTCCCAGCCCCGGCCGAGCGCCGGACCGGGCATCGGCTCCACCGCGTCCTTGGCCGAGGCGACGTGGAGGGCGGCGCCGAGGGCGGTGCCGGCGTCCCCCGCGGCCGGCTGCACCCACACCTCGTCGAACGGACTCTCCTGCCGCAGACGGGAGTTGGCCACGCAGTTCAGTGCCACCCCGCCGGCCATGGCCAGGGTGCGCTCGCCGGTGCGCTCGTGCAGCCGGTGGACCAGCTCCAGCAGCACCTCCTCCAGACGGAGCTGGGCCGAGGCGGCCAGGTCCGCGTGCTCCTGCCGCCAGGGCTCCCCGGGAGCGCGCCGGGGAGCGAACTCCGCCCAGGGGACCGGGCGGGTGCGGAACCCGCCCTCGCCGTCGCCGTGGACGTACTCGCGCAGCCGCTCGGCGGAGCGCGGGGTGCCGTACGAGGCGAGGGCCATCACCTTGAACTCGTCGCTGCTGCGCAGGAATCCGAGATGCTCGGTGAGGTCCTCGTAGAAGAGCCCGAGCGAGGCCGGCAGCGGCTGGGTGCCGAGCGGGCTGAGCTCGCCGTCGCGGTAGTGGCCGGCCAGATGCGAGGCGCACTCGCCGCGTCCGTCCAGCACCAGCACCGCGCAGTCGCGGTAGGGGGAGGCGAGCCCGGCGGAGGCCGCGTGCGCCACATGGTGGGGGACGAAGCGGACCTGGTCGGGGGAGAGTCCCGGCAGCGCCTCGGCGAGGAAGGAGGGCGCCCGGCGGGCGTACTCCTGGCGCAGATGGTCGAAGGGGTCGTTCAGGCCCAACTGATCTGCGGGCAGCGCCAGTTGGGGGTCGTACGAGTAGGCCACCGCGTCCAGCTCGGCGGGGGAGAGGCCGGGCATTCCGCCAGGCACCAGCGGGCGGCCTGCTCCGGCAGCTCCCAGGCGGAGAACGGCACCGGGCGCTTGCCGTGCTTGCGTCGGCTGAAGCGCTCCTCCTCGGCCGCGGCCACCGTGCGGCCGTCGACGACGAGGGCGGCCGCGGGGTCGTGGAAGAGGGAGTTGATGCCCAGCACGCGCATGTCGTTTCCTCCTCGGACTCGGACGGTTGGGGCTCAGACGGCCGGGGCGGAGACCGGCTGCGGGGAGGTGTCGCGGAAGTAGTCGATGGTCCGCCGGAGGCCCTCCAGCCAGGGCACCTGCGGCTGCCAGCCGAGGAGTTCGTGGGCCAGGGTGGTGTCCGGCCGGCGCCGCTCGGGGTCGTCCACCGGGCGCTCCACGAAGCGGGTCTCGGACTGCGAGCCGGTCAGCTCGATCACCTTGCGGGCGATCTCCAGCACCGTGGCCTCGTCCCCGCCGCCGATGTTGACCGGCCGCACCGAGCGTGACGCGGCGACCTTGAGCATCCCGTCCAGGGTGTCCTCGACATAGCAGAGCGAGCGGGTCTGGGTGCCGTCCCCGGCCACCGTCAACGGCTCCCCGTTGAGGGCCTGGCGGATGAAGGTCGGCACGACCCGGCCGTCGTCCGCGCGCATCCGCGGTCCATAGGTGTTGAAGAGCCGCACGATTCCGGCATTGGTGCCGAGCCGCCGGGCGAAGGCCGTGCTCAGCGCCTCGGAGAAGCGCTTGGACTCGTCGTAGACACTGCGCGGGCCGACCGGGTTGACGTTCCCCCAGTAGTCCTCGCGCTGGGGGTGCATCAGCGGGTCGCCGTACACCTCGGAGGTGGAGGTCAGCAGGAAGCGGGCGCCGTCCCGCTCGGCGATCTGCAGGGCGTGCCGGGTGCCGGCGCTGCCCGCGTCCAGGGTCTCCAGCGGATAGGCCAGATAGTCGGCGGGCGACGCCGGGCAGGCGAGATGGAGCACCAGGTCGTAGCGGCCGTCCAGGACCTCCACACTGTGCGCGCGGACCAGGTCGCAGGCGATGAACCGGAAGCCGGCCCGGTCCTCCAGATGCTCGACGTTGGAGCGCGAACCGGAGAGGAGGTTGTCGGCGCAGTCGACCTCGGTCCCCTCGTCCAGCAGCCGCTCGCAGAGGTGGGAGCCGAGGAACCCGGCGCCGCCGGTGACCAGCGCCCGCCGCCAACGTCGGTCAGTGCCAGGTGAGTTCATGGCGGACCATTCATACGAATAAGGACAAACCGAGTGCCGATAAGGGCGGGTGCCCGGGAGTCCGCTCTCTACACGTTCCAAGAGTCACGGGATCGTCCTCGGGTGGGGACATTCGGGTGAATGAGCCGCCCCTCGGCGTCTGCGCGCTGTCGGGTGGGACAACCGCTCGGTACCGGGGGCGTCCGACTCGTCCACCCCGGAGTGGTGGGCCCCGTTCTCTCGGCTGCCTGGGAGCGGGGCCCACCGTGGGGGGCCGTCGGCTCGACCCGTGAGGTATCCGAAAGTTGTTTTCTGAGAAGGGAGTTGCCCCATGGCAGACCTCGACCCGATCGAACTGCAGCGCGCGCTGGCCGGCGCAGAGTACCCGGTGAGCAGGGAGGACCTGGTCGGCCGGGCCCGCCGGAACGACGCCGACGAGGACATCGTCCGAGCGCTCTCGGAGGCCGAAGCGGAGCGCTTCTCCAGCCCGGCCGACGTCGAGCACGCCGTCTTCTCCGCCCAGCGCTGAGCGAGCGCCGGTCAGCCGTCCCCGGTCCCCGCCTCGGACGGCTCTCCGGCGAACTCGAACAGCTCGGCGAGTATCCGGTTGGTGTCGTTCAGGATGGTGCCGTAGACCGGCCAGAACCCTTCGGGCTCCGTCTCGCCGATCCCCTGGGCGGCCAGGTCGTCGAGGGCGTCCAGGCCCTCCCCGGCGATCCGCCGCACGGCCGACCGCTCGTCCGGCGCCTCCTCCGGTGTGCACCGCAGGAGGGCGTCGGCGCAGTGGTCCAGCAGATCGGCGTGGCCGGCCAGGAACTCCCGCTCGCGCTCGCCCGGCCGTTCCTCGACGGAGGAGCGCAGCAGGTAGACCTCGGCCTCGACCAGCGACCGCAGATGGCGGGCGATCCGCTCCACGAGATCGGCCAGCGGGTACCAGGAGCCGAGCCCGCGGGGCGCGCGGGCCAGCCGGCGGCGGGGATTGAGCCGCAGGTTCTCCTCCTCCCCGGCCAGCGTCGAGCGGACGCCGGCGGTCTTCGTCAGCAGGTCCAGGCAGGAGTCGCGCCACTGACGGGAGCGCTCGGCGAGCTCCTCCCGCCGCCTTCGCCGCTCCTCCTCCTCGTCCCCGTCCTCGTCCTCGCCCGCGTCCTGTTCCCGGGCCCCGCCGCCGGTCTCGCGCAGCGCATCGGCGAGCTCCCGCAGCAGGTCCGCCGCCGTCCGCTGGGACTGGCGGAGCCGCTGCCGGGCGCGGTCGGTGTGGGTCAGCGGGGCCAGCAGCAGATGGACCCCCAGCCCGCAGCCGGCGCCGAGCAGCACGGACAGCGCCAGGCGCAGCAGGTAGTCGTCCTGACCGCCGCCGGAGGCGAACGCGAAGAGGGCGATCACCGGCACCTGCGCGCGCTGCGCGCCCAGCCCCGGCGCCTTGGCCAGCAGCAGGGCGACCAGCACCAGGGGTGCCAGCGTCCAGGTGTGGACGCCGGCGGTGCCGCCGAAGGCGGCGGCCAGGGCCGCGCCCAGGACCATCGCCAGCACATAACGGACGGTCTCCCGCAGCGAGTGGTACACCGTCTGCTGAAGCGCCAGCAGGGCCGTGAGCGGGGCGAAGGCGCCCACCGTGGACAGCCCCGCGACGGAGGCCGCCCACCAGGCCAGCGTCGCAGCGAACACGGCCTTCGCCTGGAGCAGCAGATCGTCCCGCTCGTAGCCTGGATGCCGCAGGGCGCGCCCGGTGTAGGCGGCGACCGCGCCCGGCATCGCGGCGGCGCGCCTGCTGCCGGCCTGGAACCGCTCCCGGACCCCGGTCATCGAACGCCCCCTTCCCGGGTACGGGCCACGTGTACGATCGGGGCATCGCGTACCACGGGTCGAAGCGCCCAAACGGCGCCCGGAGCGGAGCCGGAGCGGAGTGACCCACCGCGGGTGTCGATCGCGGAATCCCGGGAACCCGCCCGTTATGTCTTCGACATCCTGGTTTCCCCTGGCCGTTGAAGTCGCCGCGCGCTCCAATCCGGTGGCCGGAATCATCGGCGTCGTGGTCGGCGTCCTGGTAGTGATCGGTCTGATCACCGCGTTCGCGGTGGGCCACCGGCGCAAGGCCGACGAGCCACCGCCGCCACCGCCCGGCCAGCCCGGGCAGGACTCCTGGTCGACACCGGAGCAGCGGGCCGACGAGGAGCAGCGCGGAGAGCGCTGAGCCGGCCGGCCCGGGCCCGCCCGGCGGCCCCGTACGACCGTTTGACCTCCTGGGACACGGGTAGCCGCGCGCCATGGACCATTCGCGGGCGCCCGTGTTGGAAGCGTTGGAGGCGTATCGGCGATGTGGCCGGACGCCGTTCAGTCCACCGGGCCACAAACAGGGCAGGGGGGCCGACCCCCGGGTACGGAAGGCGATCGGAGACGCCGTCTTCGCCTCGGACGTCCTGGCCTTCTCCGGCCTGGACGATCGCGTCTCCTCGCACGGAATCCTCGAAGAGGCCCAGGAGTTGATGGCGGACGCGGTCGGCGCCAAGCACGCCTTCTTCTCCACCTGCGGCAGCTCCCTCTCCGTGAAGAGCGCGATGCTCGCCGTGGCCCGCCCGCACGAGTACCTGCTGATCGGCAGGGACGTCCACAAGTCGGTGGTGTCCGGGCTGATCCTCTCCGGCATCCGGCCGGTCTGGGTCGAGCCGCGCTGGGACCGGGAGCTGCGGCTGGCGCATCCGCCCGGCCCCGCCGAGTTCGAGGAGGCCTTCGAGCGCTGCCCTGAGGCGCGCGGAGCCCTGGTCACCAGCCCGAGCCCGTACGGTGCCTGCGCCGATCTGGAGAAGCTGGTCGAGGTCTGCCACCGGCGCGGCAAACCGCTGCTGGTGGACGAGGCCTGGGGCGCCCATCTGCCGTTCCATCCGTCGCTGCCCCGCTGGGCGATGGACGCCGGGGCGGACGTCTGCGTCACCTCGGTGCACAAGATGGGCACCGGGCTTGAGCAGGGCTCCGTCTTCCACCTGCAGGGCGACCTGATCAGCCCGGTCGAGCTGAAGCAGTGCGCCGACCTCCTCGGCACCACCAGCCCCTCGGTGCTGATCTACGCCGCTCTGGACGGCTGGCGCCGCCAGATGGTCGAGGACGGCAAGGAGCTGCTGCGGCGGACCCTCGCGCTGACCGAGGAGGTCCGCGGCCGGATCGAGCAGATCGACGGACTGCACGTGCTGGGCTCGGAGTTCACCGCGCCGGGGATGGCGGCCGAGTTCGACCCGCTGCCCACCGTCATCGACGTCAGCGGCCTCGGCGTCACCGGCTACCGCGTCGCGGACTGGCTCTACGAGCGCGAGAAGATCAACGTCCACCTCGCCGACCACCGGCGGATCAACACCCAGCTCACCATCGCCGACGACGACTCCACCGCGGACCAGCTCTACACCGCGCTGTCCCGGGTGGCGGACCACGCCGCCGAGCTGCGCCCCGCCGAGACGGTCGAGATCCCCCCGCCCGAGGAGCTGCGGCTGGAGCAGGTGCTGCTGCCCCGGGACGCCTTCTTCGGCCGTACCGAGCGGGTCGCCGTCGAGGACGCGGCCGGCCGGATCGTGGCTGAGATGCTCACCCCGTATCCGCCCGGCATCCCGGTCGCCCTCCCGGGGGAGCGGCTCAACCGCCCGGTGCTGCGCTATCTGGCCTCCGGTCTGCGGGCCGGGATGGTGGTGCCGGACGCCGCCGACCCGGAGCTGGGGTCGGTGCGGGTGGCGGTCGAGGACTGACCGAGGCGAAGACCCGGGCGACGGCCCGGGCGACGGCCCGGGCGATGACGGAGGAATTTTCTCGACAAAACGGGGCACCCGGGACATATGTTTTTGATTCGTCCCCCTGGGGTCTATCGTCCCGGCGGCGACACCTCGCTGCTGCTGAGCAGCCTGGCCGCCGAGGATCTCGGGCGCGGCCGCAGTGTCCTCGACGTGGGCACCGGCTGCGGCCCGCTCGCCGTCGCCGCGGCCTGCCGCGGTGCCCGGGTCACCGCGGTCGACGTCTCCCGGCGGGCCCTGCTGGCTGCCGCCTTCAACGCGGCCCTCCACGGCCGGCGGATCGCCGTCCGCCGCGGCGACCTGCTGGCGCCCGTCGCGGACCGCCGCTTCGACGTGGTGGTCACCAACCCGCCCTACGTCCCGGCGATCGCCAAGCGCGCCCCCCGGCTGGGCGCCCGGCACACCTGGGACGGCGGCCCCGACGGGCGCCGGCTGCTGGACCGGCTGTGCGCCGAGGCGCCCGCCCTGCTGGCGCGGGGCGGGGTGCTGCTGGTGGTCCAGTCCGCCTTCGCGGGGGTGGAGGCCACCTGTGCGGCGCTGCGGGCGGCCGGGCTCACGACCTCCGTGGTGGCCAGGGCCCGGCAGCCGTACGGGCCCGTGCTGCGCGGGCAGGCGACCTGGCTGGAGCGCCGCGGAATGGCCCGGCACGGGCAGCGCGAGGAGGAAGTGGTGGTGATCAGGGGTGCCAGAACCGACTGAGCCGCGGGTGCGGGTGACGATGCCGGAGGGGACCGGTCCGTTCCTGGTGGAGGGGCCGCTGGAGGTCCGGCTGCCGGACGGCGGGGTCGAGTTCTGCGAGCGCCCGGTGGTCGCCCTCTGCGCCTGCCGGCGCAGTGCCCGCTACCCGTTCTGCGACACCAGCCACCGCCGCCGTCCGCCCGCCCGCCGGCGTCAGGCGGACGGCGCGGACGGGGCGGAGGGCGCGGCGGCGGCCTCGGACGGGACGGCGGCCTCCTCGGGCAGCGGCACGCGGAGCGAACTGCGGCCCGCCTCCCAGCAGGAGACGAGGTAGTCGCCCAGCCGCTGCTCGACCAGACCGGAGGCGGCGAGGCCGAAGCCGACGTCCGCCGCCAGCTCCGGTTCCTCGGCCAGCAGGCCACCGATCACCTCGCGGCGCACCAACTGCTCGTGGACCGCGTCCGCCTCCACGTGCTCCCGGTAGAAGCGGATGCCCGCCTCGCCGGCGCCCAGCCGCGCCAGCGCCTGCGCCAGCCGGTCGGCGCCCGGCGAGGAGGTGATCTCCATCGCGGCGAACTGGCCCACCAGGGCGCCGCGATGGGCGCGGTGGAGGCCGAAGAGCGAGATCAGGTTGACCGCCGCCAGGGCCGGGGCCGGGGCGGCCTCCAGATAGCGGCCGTAGGAGGGGTCCAGGCCCAGGTCGGCCATCATCTCCGCGAAGAGCCGGGAGTGCATCCGCTCCGGGCGCCCGTCGCCGTACTCGTCGAACTCGACGGTCAGCAGGCCCGCCTGGGCCCGCCCGTGCAGCCGGGGGAGCGCCCAGGCCTGCGGGTCGGCCTCCTTGAGGTGGTAGAGCGAGCGGTGGGCCAGGTATTCGCGGGCCTGCCAGCGCTCGCCGCGGTCGCGGAGGAAGTACGAGGGGCCGGAGCCGTGCAGCGGTTCGACCAGCAGTCCGTCCAGCTGCTCCTGGACGTCGGGGACGGGGCCGAGCTCGGCGCGGAGGGTCTCGGTGAAGCGGCTCTCCAGATCCCGGCGCAGCCGCAGGAGCTCCGGATCCCACTCCCAGTCGTCGTCCACCCCCTGGAAGCCCCGGTAGTGGAGCTCGTAGCAGAGGTAGAGGGCCAGTTGGAGGTCCTCGTCCCAGCCGTCGCCCCCCTCGGCGCCCGGCAGCGCGGTGCCGGGCCGGGCGCGGAGGCCGGCGAGGAGGCCCTCGGTGACCGGGCCGCGGGCGGTGGGCAGGCTCGGCGGGCCGGCCGGGGTGACGCCCATGGCCTCAGCTCCGGCGGCGGCGCCGCTGGACCAGCACGATGTCCGCCGCGGCGGCCAGGGTGAGCACCGCGCAGGCCGCCGCGAGGCCGATCCACAGCCCCTGCGGCGGGCTCGCGTGCGCCCCGGCCCGGGCCGCGAGGTAGGCGAAGACACCGGTGCCGATCAGGAAGAGCGGTGCGAAGACGGAGGAGAGGAAGACCCGGAGGTCCAGGTCGCTGCGCGCGGTACGGGGTTCGGAACCGGTCCGCCGGCGCCGTCCGGTGATGTCCGTCTTGACGGCCGGCTCGGGGGCGCGGGGACGGGCGTTCGGGCCCTCCAGCGGGCGGCCGTGGGCGTCGGTGCGCAGGGGCGTCTCCTCGCCCCAGACCTTGCCCGCGCCGTAGTTGCCGCCGCCGACGTCGGTGTCGGGACGCTCGTGTTCGGCCTGGGTCTTGTGGTCGGGCTGATGCCTCATGGGGGTCCCTCCTCTCGGGTTCGCCGGTCAGTCCTTCCTCGGCGGACGGACCAGCACGTCCCCGTCCTCCTCGCGGACCTCGAAGACCGGCTGGGGCGCGGTGGCCGGACCGGTGGCGACGGAACCGTCGTCCAGCCGGAAGGTGCTGCCGTGCCAGGGGCAGCGCACGCAGTCCCCGTCCAGCGACCCCTCCGAGAGCGGCCCGGAGAGGTGGCTGCAGCGGTCGGCCAGCACCCTGAGCCGGCCGCCCTGCTGACGCACCACCAGCAGCGGGACCTCGCCGAGCGGCACCCGGCGCAGCTCCCCGGCCGGGAAGTCCGCGGCGGCGCCGATCCGCTGCCAGCCGGAGTCCAGCAGGTACGGCACCGCCTCGGTGTGGTTCACCCCGGCCGCCTGCCGGTAGGAGAGGTGGCCGCCGATGGCGCCGCCGAGGGTGGCCGCGCCCAGTCCGGCGAAGGCCAGCGCCCGTCCGGCGTTGGGCCTGCCGCGCAGCCGCTTCCACAGCGACAGGGAGTACAGGCCGACCGCGGCGCTGTTGGCCGCGGCGTGCACCACCCCGGTCCTGGCCTGCCGCTGGTGGAGCTCGGCCCAGTCCACCCAGCCGGCCAGTGCCGCGGGGGCGGCGCCGGCCAGGCCGAGGGTGACCAGCAGCGCGGAGGCGCGCCGGCGGTGCGGGAGGCAGTCCAGGACGGCGGCGCTCGACCACATCCCGATCGGGATCTGCACCAGCACCGGGTGCACGGGATGGCCGAGCCAGGTCCCGTGCAGCCGGTCCCGCCAGGGGCCGAGCGGGAGCCCGCGGACCAGCCGGCGGAGCGGGCCGGCCGGCTGATCCAGCACGGCGGCGTCCTCCACCTTGGTGAGCGCTCTCTCGAAGGCGTCGGTCGGGGCGGCGGCCGGCGGGCCGAGGTAGTCCTTCATGCCGATTCGACTAACCGGGGCGGCGGAACTGAAACGGCCCGGGACGGTGAAAGCGACTTTTCGGACAGGTCTCAGTCCCGCAGCAGGGGCAGCACCTCGGTCCGGTAGAAGTCGAAGAAGCCCTGCTGGTCGGGGCCGATCTGGTTGACGTAGACCTCGTCGAAGCCGGCGTCGGCGTAGGCGCGCAGGGTCGCGGCGTGCTCCTCGGCCTCGGAGCCGCAGGTGATCTGCGACCCGGTCATCTCCTCGGTGACGAGCCGCGCCGCCTGCTCGAAGTGCCGGGGTGTGGGCAGCACCTGGGCCAGCTCGCCCGGTACCAGCTGGGTCGACCAGAGCCGGTGGGCGGTCCGCACGGCGGCCGCGCGGTCCCGGCCCCAGCAGACCTTGGTGCCGCCGATCACCGGTCTGCCGGCGCCGCCGGACCGGTAGAAGCGCTCGACGAGGTCCCGGTCCGGGGTCATCGTCACGAAGCCGTCGCCGATCCGGCCGGCCAGCTCCGCGGCCTGCGGGCCGAAGCCGGAGACCAGGATCGGCGGCGGGTTTTCCGGGACGGTGTAGAGGCGGGCGTTCTCCACCGAGTAGTGGCGGCCGCGGTGGCTCAGCTCCTCGCCGGTGCACAGCCGCCGGATGATCTGCAGGGCCTCCTCCAGCATCTCCAGCCGTTCGGGGGCGGAGGGCCAGCGGTCGCCCAGGATGTGCTCGTTGAGCGCCTCCCCGCTGCCCACGCCGAAGCGGAACCGCCCCTCGGTCAGCACCGCCGAGGTGGCCGCCGCCTGGGCGATCACCGCCGGATGGATCCGCACCGTGGGACAGGTGACGAAGGTGGTCACCGGGAGTGAGGTGACCTGGGTCAGCGCGCCGATCACCGACCAGACGAACGGGCTGCTGCCCTGCTCGTCGTTCCACGGGTGGTAGTGGTCGGAGATCGCCAGATGGGTGAAGCCGGCCTGGTCGGCCAGCCGGGCCTGCCGCACCAGCTCCGCGGGGCCGAACTCCTCCGAGGAGAGGAAGTATCCGTAACTGGTCATGCCGCCCGGGTATCCGGAGCGCGGGCCGGGATACGCCGCCGGCTCAGGAACGGTTTTGCAGGGCGGTGGCCCGGTCGTGGAGGTGCTCCAGGGCGTCGAGGATGACGGTGCGCCGGTACCAGGAGAGCCAGGCGGCCAGGTCCTTGGCCAGTTTGAGCTGGGCGGTCCGCTGGTCGGGGGTGAGCCGGTGGTCCGCGTCGCGGTGCTGGACGGTGAGGGCGCCCTGGCGCGGCCCGGTGGGCGGGGCGAGGGGGGTGGCGTGGGCCGCGTGGGGGCCCTGGCCCAGGGGGCTCTCGTCCTCGGGGTCGGGGGTCGGCGGGTCCTCCACGGCGCTGGTCGCCCGGCCCTGGGCCCAGGCCCTGGCGGCGGCGGTGGCCGGCCGGGTGAGGCGGGCGTAGGCGTCGAGATAGGCCGAGCCGTGGTTGCGGTGCGCCTCCAGGACCAGGACGCTCCGCCGGGCGAGGTCGGCCAGGTGGACGGTGCCCGCGTCGGCCGCGGTGAGCTCGATGGCTTCGTCGACGGCGGCCAGCAGGACGGCGGCGCGATCGGTGGGGTGGGCGCGCCGCCTGGTGCGGAAGGGCCCGCTGGGCACCGGGAGGCGCAGCCGCCGGGGGAACCACGGCCCCTCCTCGGGCGGTGCCGGGGCGCCGGCCATGGCGGAGGCGAAGACCCGCAGCGGTACGTTGTGCCGCTGCGAGGCCTCCCGGAGCAGCATGAACGCCTGTTCGGGATCGGCGAGCCGGTAGCGGGCGGCCAGGACCCCCTGGGCGTAGTCGATCAGGCCGTAGCTGCGTGCCCTGGCGCGCAGGCCGTAGATCTCCTGGCGCAGCCGGGAGACCGGAGCCGCTGCCTGCTCCGGGACGGTCTCGGAGGCGGCGCTCCGGGCGGGGGCGGCCGGCTCGGCCGGGCCGCCGGGCTGGGCGCGGGCCAGCTCTGCCAGGGCCTCGGAGACGCTCGGGTGGAGGCCGACGCGTGGGCCCAGCCGGCGCTTCAGCAGCTTGCGGAGGCGCGGGTCGGGCGCCACCACGGCCGCCGGGGCACGGTCGGCCTGCCGGACGGCCGCCTCCAGGGCGGCCACGTCCGCCTCGCTCATCACGGTGGTGTCGCTGAGGTCGAGGATCAGGGACTGGCCCAGGGCGCGCGCCGCCTGCGCGCACTGCTCGGCCCTGAAGGCCGTCTCGGCGGCGCTCTCCGGCTCTGCCGCGCCGCCCAGGCGCACCAGCATCGTCCCCCCGACCGCACAGGCCGCGGTGGCCGCCCGGAGGCGGCGGGGCTGCTCGGATCGCGGGCTCATGGCACACCTCGGCCGTCGAACAGGAACCCGGCCGTTGCCTGACCGTCCGTCTGCTGGGCAACTCTGCCGGTGTCATACCCCAAAAGGCAAGGAAACAGGGCGGGTTGTCCCTCTATCAGGTGGCGGGCGCTCCCTCCTCCGGCGGGTCCGGCTCCTCGCGTTCCACGTGCCTGCGGACGTACCGGCAGGTGTCCCGGATCAGGCGGGACACGTGCACCTGCGAGATTCCGTACCGGTCGGCGATCTCCCGTTGCGGGCGGTCCTCGAAGAAGCGCAGGTAGAGGATGGTGCGCTCGCGCTCGGGGAGGCTGCGGAGCAGGGGGCGGGCGGCCTCCCGCTCCTCCACCGTCCGCAGCCGCTCGTCCACCGCCCCGATGCTCTCCAGCAGCGGGCGTGCCGCCGTGTCCGTCAGGCCGGCCGCGTCCAGGGACAGGGCGGAGCCGCTGCGCAGGGCCTCCAGGCCGGCGACGGCCTCCTGCTCGGTGAGTCCGGTGAGCTTGGCGATGACGGCCGGTGCGCCGGTGTCCCCAGGCTCGCAGCCCGCCTCGCCCAGGACGGCGCGGACCCGGTCGCGGACCTCCTGGAGGCGCCGGGGGACGTGTACCAGGCTGGTGAAGTCGCGGAGATGGCGGCGGAGTTCGCCGTCGATGGTGGGTACCGCGAAGGTGGCGAAGGCAGGGCTCACCGTCGGGTCGTACCGGTCCACCGCCTTCACCAGCCCGAGGGCGGCGACCTGGTGGAGGTCGTCCCGGGGCTCGCCGCTCGAGCGGTAGCGAAGGGCCAGCCGGTGGGCCATCGGCAGCCAGGCCGTGACGATCTCCCCCATCAGCCGTTCGCGTTCCGGGCCCGGGGGCAGGGTGCGCAGTCGGAGGAAGGCCTCGGCCGTGTCAGGGGCATCGTGGTGCGAATGCTTGGGGCGCAGTCGGGGCGTCATGGACGGTGCTCGCTAAGGGCCGCAGAGGGGTGGGCCACCGGCGGGGACGGGGGTGGGGCCCACCGCCGCACGCGGTGCGGGGCCTCTGGGCCGAAGCACAGAGGGTCGGATTGCCCGGTTCCGGAGCGCCGAAACAGCGGAACGGCCGATCGGGTGACGGACTCCCCCTTGTTCGGGGGCCCGGAGACCGAGGAGGCTGCGGAGGGGGAGGCGACGCGGCACCGCTGCGGAGACGACGAGAGGAGCACAGATGTCGGTCGCTGAGCCGAGTCTTGCGGGCATCGACCTGCCGCGGGTCCGGCGGTGGCTCGCCGGGAACGTCCAAGGGCTGGTCGGGCCGGTGGAGCTCGGCCTGGTCTCCGGCGGGCGGTCCAACCTGACCTACCGGGTCACCGACGCGGCCGGAGCGGTGTACGCGCTGCGGCGGCCGCCGACCGGCGGGGTGCTGGCCACCGCCCACGACCTCGGCCGGGAGTGGGCGTATCTCTCGGCGCTGGCGCCGACCGCGGTGCCGGTCCCGGTGCCGGTCGCCTACTGCGAGGACGCCTCGGTGACCGGGGCCGAGTTCTACCTCATGGGTTTCGTCGAGGGACGGGTGCTCGCCGATCGCGAGGCCGGCCTGCGGATGGCCGCGGAGGCCCGGCCGAGGGCCGCGGCCCAGACGGTGGAGGTCCTGGTCGCGCTGCATGCGCTGGACCCCGGCGGGATCGGGCTCGGCCGGTTCGTCCGCAGGACCGGGTACGCCGAGCGGCAGCTGCGGCGCTGGCACGCGCAGGTGCACGCGATCGACGCCCCCGGGCTGCCGCTCCTGGACGAGGTGCACGACCTGCTGGTCCGCCGCGTCCCGGCACAGCCCGCTCGGGGGATCGTCCACGGCGACTACCGTCCGGGCAATATGGCCTTCGCGCCGGACGGCAGCGCGCTGGCGGTGTTCGACTGGGAGCTCGCCACCACCGGCGATCCGCTGGCCGACCTCGGCTGGCTGGTCTCGGGCTGGCAGGAGCCGGGCGACGAGCTGCCGGCCACCACGTCCGGGCCGGCCGAGGCGCCCGGGTTCGGCGGCCGGGACGAGGTGGTGGAGCGCTACGCCCGGCTCTCCGGCCGGGACGTGTCGGAGCTGCCGTACTGGGTGGCCTTCTCGCGCTGGCGGTCGGCCTGCATCGGCGCGGGGGTGGAGGCCCGCTACGCGGCGGGCCACATGGCCGACGACGGATACCGCGAGGCGCCGGCGCACTCGGCGGAGCGCGGCGAGCGGCTGCTGCTCGCCGCGCGGGACGCCCTGGCCTGAGGCGGGGCGCCTTGCGCTGCGGCGGGGAGCCCTACTCGATGACGAGGTCCACCGGGATGTTGCCGCGGGTGGCGTTGGAGTAGGGGCACACCTGGTGCGCCTGCTCGACGAGCTTGCGGCCGGTCTCCTCGTCGACGCCGTCGGGGAGCTCCACCCGGAGGGTGACGGCGAGGGCGAAGCCGTCGCCCTGCTTGCCGATGCCGACCTCGCCGGTCACCGAGGCGTCGCTGAGGTCGGTCTTCGCCTGGCGGGCCACCACGCCGAGGGCGCTGGCGAAGCAGGCCGCGTAGCCGGCGGCGAAGAGCTGCTCGGGGTTGGTGCCCTGGCCGCTGCCGCCCAGCTCGACCGGCGGGGCGAGCTGGAGGTCGAGGCGGCCGTCGGAGCTGTAGGCCCGGCCGTCGCGGCCGTGGGTGGCGGTGGCGACGGCGGTGTAGAGGGCGTCCATGGTGCTGGGGTCCTTTCGCGTCGGCCGGCGGCCGGGTGCGGCCGCCGTGCTCACGAAGAGAAGTGAAGCACACAATTCAGTTGTGCACAACTGAATCGCGTTCTTGCTAGCCTGGATGCCGTGACCGACCTCAATGCCGTGCCGGACGAGGAGCTCCTCCGCCTCGACCGGCAGATCTGCTTCTCGCTGCACGCCGCCTCGCGGGCCTTCGGCGGGCTCTACCGCGTCCTCCTGCGCGACCTCGGCCTCACCTATCCCCAGTACCTGGTGATGCTGGTGCTGTGGGAGCACGGCGAGCTGCCGGTGAAGCGGCTCGGCGAGCATCTGCGACTGGACTCGGGGACCCTCTCGCCGCTGCTGAAGCGGCTGGAGGCGGCCGGTCTGGTCCGGCGCAGGCGCAGCACCGAGGACGAGCGCTCGGTCTGGGTGGGGCCCACCGATGCCGGCAGGGAGCTGCGGGCGAAGGCGGTCCTGGTGCCGCGCCGGATCGCGGCGGCCACCGGCTTCGACCCGGCCGAGATCGACGATCTGCGGCAGCGCCTGGACCGGCTCACCCGCACCCTGGACGCGGCCTCCCTGGACGGCGGTCCGGACTGCGGATGACCCCGCGCCGGACCTGCCGCTGACCGGAATCCTCCGCTCGCGGAACTGGTACGCCCGGCCACGCGTCGTCATGTGCACGCGCGGTTCGCAGGAGCGAAGGGGGGCGCCGGGGGATGGGAGCGGGAGTACCTGGCGCGCCGGACGAGGGAGGCGCACGGCTGAGCCGCCGCCTGCTCGCCCGCGGGCGCCGGCTGATCGCGGCCGGGACGGCGGTCCGCGTCCTCGGCATGGCGATCGGCCTGAGCGGGTCCGTCGTGCTGCGGGCCTCGGCGCAGAACTTCCCCTTCACCGCGCCCCTCCTCGCCGAGTGGTGGCTCCGCGAGTTGGGCGGCCTGACCGCTCTCGGGTACGGGCTGGTCATCTTCGCGGTGGGCCGGCTGACGATCGTCCGCGGCAAGCAGTACGCCCAGCGGATCGCCACCCCGGAGGCCTGGCTGGGCTCCCGCTACCTCCTCTATCTGCGGCCTTTCCGGCTGGACGCCCGACTGGCGGCGCTGCCTCCGGACGTGGCCGGCGGCGGAGGGGCCGCCGGGCCGGTCTTCTTCGCCTCGGGGCTGACCTACGAGGAGTCCCTGGTCCGCCGCTTCCAGCCGTACGGGCGGGTGGTGGCGATCGGCCGGCCCGGCGAGTGCCTCCCGCTGCCCGGGGCCAGCCGGGCCTATCTGCCGGACGAGGGCTGGCAGCCCGCGGTGAGCGGGCTGATCGCCGCCGCCCACGCGGTGCTCCTCTCCGTCGGATCCGGTCCGAGCACGGTCTGGGAGTACACCGAGGCGCTGCGGCTGCTGCCGCCCGAGCGCCTGGTGCTGCTGGTGTGCTGCGGACCGGAGGAGTACGCCGGCTTCCGGGCCGCGGCGGAAGCCGAGTACACCCGGCGCTCCCTTCTGGAGCCCGGTGATCCGGCCACCGGAGAGTGGCCCGAACCGCCCCGACTGCCCGACTACCCCCCGCCCGTGCGGCCGCGGCGCTCCCGCTGGGAGGTTCTGCTGAACGGCGGGCGGAGGCGGCTGGAGTGGGACTACGCCCTCAAGGGTGTGATCCTCCTCGCCGCCGACCGTGCCCCGGCCTTCCGCCGGGTCGACCCCACCGCGCTGCGCCTGGTGTCCGCCGTGGGTCTGCGGCGCCTGGCCGGTCGTGAACTCGAGCCAGTGATGGAGCAGTTGAATGAGCTTTCGCAACGGGAGTGACCGGCCGCCCCGGTCGTTCCTCCGTCCGCGCACCGGGCCGCCGGCCTCCGGGGAGGCCGCGGTTCCGGCGGAGGCCGCCGGTCCCGCCGGTCCCGCCGGCACCACCGACGCCGCCGTTTTCGCCGTCCCCGCAGGGCCGGAGGTCCCGGCGGCCGCCGCCGACGGGTTATGGAACGCCGGGGTCACCGAGCGGCACTACACCCGCAGCCGGGAGAAGTACCAGTCGGCCGTCATGGAGCAGTACAAGCTCTGCGTGGAGATGGCCGACCGGGTCAGCGCCAGACGCAATCTGGCCAATACCTTCTTCCTCTCGCTGAACAGCGCCGTGGTCGCCGCCGCCTCGGCGGTCGCCGGGCACGGCTGGCGCCAGGCGCCGCCGCTGCTGGTCTTCGCCGGGCTGCTGATCCTGCTGGGCGAGTGCCTGGCCTGGTTCCTGATGATGCGCTCCTACCGGCAGTTGAACCATGCCAAATGGGAGGTCATCGGCCTGCTGGAACGGCGGCTTCCGGCCCGGGCCTACTCCGACGCCGAGTGGGGCATGCTGGGCAGAGGGCGGGATTTCCGCCGCTACATCCCGCTGACCATCGTGGAGCAGGGCATCCCGATCTTCTTCGCCGTGGCGTACCTCCTCGGGTACGCGGCGGCCGTGGGGTGAACACCCGTGCCGCGCCGGTGTCCTGAACGTCCGTTACGGTGGGAGGGGCGCGGAGGCACGATGGAGGCCGGGGGATCCGGCGGCGAGCGCACGGCGAAGGGCAGGCGAGGGTGATGCACACGGTCGCGGTGACCGGGCACATGGACCTGTCGCCCTCTTCCGAGGCGCCCGTCGCGGCGGAGCTGCGCGCGCTGCTGGAGGCGCTGGTCGCGGAGGGCGGCGGCGAGCCCCTTTACGGCCTCTCCTGCCTGGCGCCCGGGGCGGACACCCTCTTCGCGGAGGCGGTGCTGGACACCGGGGGCGAACTCGAGGTGGTCCTGCCCTTCCACGACTACGGCGCCTGCTTCGCCGACCCGCTGGAGCGGGCGCGCTTCGACCATCTGCTGAAGTCCGCCATCACCGTCGCCGAGATGCCCTACTCCGGCCCCGAGTTGGCCGCGTTCGAGGCCGCCAACACCGAGCTGGTGAAGCGGGCGGACCTGCTGGTCGCGGTCTGGAACGGCCGGCCGTCCGAGAAGGGCGGCGGCACCGCGGCGGCCGTCGCCGAGGCGCACCGGCTGGGCGTCCCGGTACGGGTGGTGTGGCCCGCGGGCGCCCGCAGGGACGGCTGACCGGACCGGCCGCCCGGGCGACCGGTCAGCGGGCGACGGTGAACCGGTCGGGGTCGGCGGCCTTCCAGTCGTCGGCCCAGGACTCGGGCGGCTCGATCAGCAACTGGCCGGGGGAGAGCCACTCGTAGAGCTCGCCGTAGGAGCGGACCGTCACCGGGTCGATCCGCCGGCGCAGCATGTGCGGACGCAGCTCGGAGAGGTCGCGGACGCCCAGCGAGGCGATGATCTGCTGGGCGCTGCGTACGGTGGCGGCCTGGAAGCGCTGCACCCGCAGCGACTTGTCCCCGACGTCCAGCGCCCGGGCCCGGCGCGGGTCCTGGGTGGCCACGCCGACCGGGCAGGTGTTGGTGTGGCAGCTCTGCGCCTGGATGCAGCCGACCGCGAACATCATGGCCCGGGCCGCGTTGGTGAAGTCGGCGCCCTGCACCATCCGCTTGACGATGTCGGCGCCGGTCGCCACCTTGCCGCCGGCGCCGATCTTGATCCGGTCCCGCAGGCCCACGCCCACCAGGGCGTTGTGCACGGTGATCAGGCCCTCGGTGAGGGGGCTGCCCAGGTGGTCGGCGAACTCCAGCGGTGCCGCGCCGGTGCCGCCCTCCGAGCCGTCGACGATGATGAAGTCCGGGGTGGTGTCCTCGTCCAGCATGGCCTTGCAGACCGCGAGGAACTCCTGCCGGGAGCCGACGCAGAGCTTGAAGCCGGCCGGCTTGCCGCCGGCCAGCTCGCGCATCTCGGCGACGAACCGGACCAGCTCCCTGGGGGTGCTGAAGACCTGGTGGTAGGAGGGCGAGACGACGGTCCGGCCCTCGGGCACCTCGCGCACCCGGGCGATCTCGGCGGTGACCTTCTCACCCGGCAGGACGCCCCCGATACCGGGTTTGGCGCCCTGGGAGAGCTTCAGCGACACGCACTTGACCTGGTCCCGGGTGGCCTTCTCGGCGAACCGCGCGCGGTCGAAGCCGCCGTCCGGGGTGCGGCAGCCGAAGTAGCCGGTGCCGATCTCCCAGACCAGGTCGCCGCCGTGCCGCTGGTGGTACTCGGAGAGGCCGCCCTCGCCGGTGTCGTGGGCGAAACCGCCGAGGGCGGCGCCCCGGTTGAGGGCCAGGACGGCGTTGGCGGAGAGGGCGCCGAAGCTCATCGCCGAGACGTTCAGCAGCGCCATGTCGTAGGGCCTGGTGCAGTCCGGGCCGCCGATCCGGACCCGGGGCTGCTCCTCGGCGAGCGGCTGCGGACGCATCGAGGTCTCGAAGTACTCGTAGCCCTCGGCGTAGACGTTCCGCTCGGTGCCGAACGGCAGTTCCGCCTCGATGCACTTGGCTCGCTGGTAGACCAGGCTGCGGACGTCGCGGTCGTAGGGGCGCCCGTCGTAGTTGCGCTCGACGAAGTACTGCTGCAGCTCCGGCCTGATCGACTCCAGCAGGAAGCGGAGGTGGCCGAGCACCGGGTAGTTGCGCAGGATCGAGTGCCTTCTCTGCAGCAGGTCGTAGCTGCCGAGGCCGGCCGCCGCCGCGCACGGCACGGCCGCGAACCACCACCACGGGGAGGCGGTCGCGGCCGCGGCGCCGGCGGCGGCCGCGAGTATCCAGATGAGCACGATCGCTGCGATTCTGATCACTCACGGAACCTACCGCCGGGCCGTCGGAGGCCTCAACGTCCGCGGGGTGCGACCTCGGGCACACCGCCGCCTGCCGTCAGCCCTGGACCGTCAGCCCTGGATCAGGCACTCCGCGAACTGCAGCCCTCCGGTGCAGATGTTGGCGCCCACGAACACGCCGGTGGCCACCGCCTTCGGCAGCGCCTCGGTGTTGACCGCGACGGCGTACGAGATCCGGGAGATGTCCGTGGTGAGGTTGCTGGTCTCGTCCACGATGGCGATCGAGCGGGTGGCGCCGGCCGGCTTCTGCGAGAGCTCGTAGAAGTGGTAGATGCTGCACACCGCGCCCGGGATGACCAGGATCGCGTCCACCACCGCGCCCACGCCCCGGCCGTCGCTCACCGCCAGGGTGCCCAGCGTCTTGGAGGCGGCGAACTGCTTCTGGGCCGGCCCGGAGAAGATCAGCTTGCCCAGGATCCGGATCCCGGTGGTGCCGGTGGACAGCGCCGACACATAGCCGTTCTCGATCGGGTCGTGCGGCACCAGCACGTTGGCCAGCCCGCCGCTGACCGCGCCGACCACACCGAGCACCGCGGACGGGATCGCCCAGGGGTTCTCGCCGGTCGGCGCCGCCGCCTCGAAGCCGGACACGAAGGTCCCGCCGAAGAGCGAGCAGAACCCGGAGACGGCGTGGCCGATGATGTGCACCGCCGTCTGCACGTCCGGCGGGACGACGACCTCGACCTCGGGCACCGCGGCCTCGGCCGGCCTGGTCGCGGAGCGCTTGGCCCGCCTGGCCGCGGGCGTCCTCGGCAGGCTGGCCGCGGTCTTGCTCTGGAAGGCGTTGACCAGGGTGTCGTAGTCGCTGACGGTGGCCAGGAAGGTGGACTCCGGGGTGTCCGGGAACGGGGCCGTGCCCTGGGCCAGCTTGTAGGCCACGGTGGCCGGCACCGCCACCACCCAGCAGGCCAGGTCGAGGAAGGAGAAGTCGGGCACCCCGATGTCGTTGAGGACGTCGGAGACGACCGGGATGTGGATCGGGGTGGACAGCACCGCGACCGCGGCGGTGGCGATCTGCTGGAGGATGTCGAAGAGGGTGTCCACCACCACCTTCGCGCTCTCCAGCACCAGGTCGGCGAAGACCGCCGCCAGCTCCTTGAGGATCTCCACCACGGTGAGCCGGTCGAAGTCGGCCGCCAGCTGCTGGAGGCGGTCGATGGTGTCCCCGATGACCTGGCCCTCCTGGTCGATGGCGGCCAGCAGTGCGGCGATCGGGTTGGAGGTGGCCGGGACGGTGGGCAGCGGCTGGAGGGTGGTCAGCGAACTGCCGTTGTTCTGCAGGTGGTGGGCGAGGAGCGAGCCGGGCGCGGTCTGCTGGGCGCCCGGGTTGGAGGTGGTGTCCGGGACGGCGGTGCCGTCGGTGCCCAGGCCGGACCAGTCGCCCACCCCGGCCCAGTTGTTGACCGCCTGCTCGACGGTGGCCACCAGCTGGTCGAACTGGCCCTTGAGCACGGAGATCTGGGCCACCTCGTGGTTCAGGCTGAGCTGGGTGAGGTTGGCCAGGATCCGCTTGGTGCGGGTGATGTCCGTCCACTCGAAGGCGAACTCCAGGTAGTGGAGGAGGTCCTCGGCCGCGGTGGCGAGCGCGGAGTACAGCCACTGGGCGGCGCCGACCACGGCCTCCACCGAGCTGAGGACGCACTGGTAGACCTGGCCGCCGATGGTCACCGCGAAGTTCCACAGCTGGGTGGCCGCGTCCTGGATCAGCTGGACGGCGAAGTCGATGCCCTCCTCGACCTGTTCGCCCAGCCAGGAGAACAGGTCGCCGACGTCCACCAGCAACGCCGAGGGGTCGGCCAGGGTGGTCGCGGCCGGCATCACCTGCCGGGCGCGGATCCCGCGGGCCTGCAGGGCCGCCGTCGCGGCCGGCAACTGGGCGTACGCCTGGGCGAGTTGGGTGTTCCCGGTGGCCACCGCGCGGAGCAGGCCGGGGTCGGTGCCCGGGGGGATGAGCGGTGTGGTGCTGCCGTCCGGGGCGGTGATCACGGCGGCGGTGAGGGCGGCCGGGGTGGTGAGGGCGGAGGCCTTGGCGAAGGCGTGGTCCATCGGGTTGATGTCCAGCACGGCCGCGCCGGCCGTGGCGGTCAGCCGGGTGCCGGCCAGCGCCGTCACCGGCTCGACCACGGTGACCGCCCCGGTCTGGTCGGTGGTCACCTGGATCGGGCTGGGGCCCAGGACGTAGTAGCCGTAGTCGATGTAGGCGGCAGTGACGTCCATCGCGGTGAGGGTGAGCGGGACGCCGACGGCGGGCTGGCCGGTGTCGGTGTCGGTGACCTCGATCCGGGTGGTGTAGGAGCTGAACGCCTCCGCGGGGGCGTTGGGGTTCGGCGGGTCCAGGGTGATCTGCCAGGTGTTCCACAGCCCGGTGTCGGGGGACTTGACCGCCTTGGTGAGCTGGTTGCGCCCGGTGTGGGCGAAGAAGGTGTTCACCCGGTTGGCGCGGTCGAGGTAGGGCGAGACCTGCTCCACCCCGGTGAGGATGGGCAGCGGGTTGGACCAGGCGAGGGCGCCGGAGCCGACCTGGTTGGCCGCCGCGGCGGTGTAGAAGACCTCGTTGCTGCCGTTCAGGCCCCAGACGGTGACCTCGGTGCCGTTGCTCTCCGCGAAGAGCTCCCGCACCCCGTTCAGCCGCGGGCTGCTGAGCACCGGTGCGGCCACCGCGCCGTTCTGCTGCTGCCGGGAGCCGAGCCGGTAGAGGGTGCCGGCGGCGGTGATGTAGAGGTCGGTGGAGTCGTCGGGGTTGCGGCAGGCCGCGACGGCCTCCGGGACCGCGCCGCCGGGCAGCTGGTAGAGGCTGGGCGAGGGCGGCACCTTGGGGTTGAAGACGTTGTAGAGCGGCTGGTACTGGAACTGCGGGGAGCCGTCCACCCGGCCGATGGTGTAGAGCCCGTCCACGTACTGGGCGTAGCGGCGGCCCAGGCAGCTGGAGTACCGGCCGGCCTCCAGGTCGATGGCGAGGTCGTGCGGGTGCCAGGCGTAGCCGCCGGTCTTCGCCGGGTCGATGTAGTAGCGGAAGACCAGCTGCTGGCCGCTGCCCGGGTTGCGGAGGACGTCCACCACCACGTACTCGGCGTCGGTGGCCTCGCTGACGAACACCCCGGCGATGCTGAGCTGGGAGAGCTGGTGGGCCGGGTCGTCGAAGGGGTACGCGGTCCACTGCGGCGGGCCGGGCCAGGCGCTGCCGTCGGCCGGGTTGGACAGGCTGAGGTACAGGTGGTCCTGGGTGCCGTCGCCGACCACCATCGCCAGGTGGATCATCGGCGGGGAGGCGAAGACGGACTCGGCCGCGGCGAAGGTGCGGACGGCGACCCCGGAGCGGCCGGGGAAGTCCTGGCGGATCCGGTCGGTGCTGAGGTCGGTGCGCCGCCAGCCGCTGCGCTCGGCGGGCACCTCCTGGGTGAGGTACAGGGTGTCGTCCCCGCCGACCGAGAAGAGCAGCGAGCTGCCGTCCTCGGCCTGCAGGGCCTCGAACTCGGCGTCCGGGGCCAGGACTTCGGCCTGCAGGTAGTTGCGCATCAGTTCACTGGAGTAGGCCAGCTGGTAGCCGCTCATCGGCGGGTCTCCCTCGTTCGCGCGGCTGGGCGCGGGTCGGCTGGGCGCGGGTCGGCTGGGGCGGGTCAGCTCGGGTCGGTGTAGGTGATGTGCGAGGCGAGGTCGCCGAAGTCGGAGAAGGCCGCGGACTTGAAGGCGAAGGTGCGGCCGCCGGGGAAGACGAAGTCCTGGGTCACCGACACCGGGATGTCGGTCAGGCCGGTGGAGGTGACGTTGCGCAGCCAGCCCTCGACCGCGGTGGTGATGTCGTTGACCCCGGTCCAGAAGTTCAGGAAGGGGTCGACCGACGGGTTGGTGGAGTTGTCCTGCCGCTGGGTGGCCAGGCTGGAGGTGAGCCGGCCGTCCTGGGTGACCGCGATGGTGTAGGTGTCCGTGATGGTGACGTCCACGACGTTGCCGTCGGCGGCGGTGGCCAGCGACCTGACGTACAGGTAGATCACCAGGTGCTGGACGATCTTGACGGTGTTGCCGCTGAACGAGACGGTGACGTCGTAGGTGGGGTGGAGCTCCATCCGCCCGATGTCGCCGTTGAGGCCGGCCTGGTCGGCCGCGTCCGCGTCGTAGTGGTAGGTCAGCACGGTGGGCCCGGTGGCCGGGGTGGTGACGGTGGGCGCCTGGCCGCGGCGGAGGCTCCAGGCGTACTGCGTCTCGGCGGTGGCCGCGTCATAGGTGACGGTGACCGACGGCAGGTAGCAGTTGGTGGCGATGTAGGGGTTGAGCTGGTTGCGGAAGTAGTTGGCGAAGGTGGAGCGGTTGATGGAGACCACGCCGTCGAAGTCGGCGCTCTCGCTCGGCTCGACCCAGTTCCAGCCGAAGCGCACCGCCACCGGCAGGTGGTCGCCGTCGGCCGCGCACAGGTAGTTGAGGGTGCCCAGGTTCTGCTGGTCCTGGTCGGGGTTGACGATGGTGTTGCCGTTGGCGTCCAGCAGGGGCGAGACCTCCAGGTTGAGGTCGGTCAGGGTGAGGGTGGAGGTGGGCGCGCCCGGCTGCTGGATGGTGCAGCCCAGCAGGGGGGAGCCGTCGCGGGTCAGCTTGCTGAAGTAGGCGCCCAGGAAGGCCTGCCCGAGCACCAGGTACAGCGGGGTGCCGGGGGTCACGCCGCTGATCGTGGGGGTGGTCTCCAGTGCCGCGTTGTCCAGGTCGAAGAGGAGTTGCTGGACGCTGAAGGCGGTACTGCCGAGGTTCTTGATCTGCGCCTGCACTGCCGGCGGCAGAGTGGAGTAGCGGCTCTGGTCGACGGTGGAGAGCCGCAGGTCCACCTTGGAGGTGAAGACCCAGGGGGCGCCGGGCGGCTGGGACTGGGTGAACCAGGTGGGCGGGGAGTAGCCGCCGCCCGGGTCCAGCTGGACCACGGTGAACTGCGAGCACAGCAGGTTGTAGACGACCGAGGCGGTGTCCGAGCCGAGGGTGACGATGTCCGGGATCGCGGTGGGGGCCAGGCCGGGCGGAAGGCCGAGCTGGGCCTGGAAGCCCATCATGAAGCGGGCGTTGATGAGGTTGCGGAGGTCCGGGTCGCTGGTGGGGTCGGCCCCGGGCGGGATCGCGAAGGGGTCGGAGTCGTTGGCCCGCTTCTTGAGCTCGTCGTAGTCGATCTCCATCGGCTTGCCCTGGGGGTCGGCGATATAGCAGACGGTCACCACCGGCTCGGAGAGCTGGGAGAGGAACGACTTGAGGGTGGCGTTGATGCTGCCCTGGGTGGTGGCCACCACGAAGTCGTAGCCGTAGCGGGAGTTGGAGAGGTCAGAGGAATTCGCACTCATCGGTTCACAGCCTCGGGACGCGCGCAGCGGAAAATGACGAATTCGCAGAGGAATTCCAGAGGTCCGGCCTGAGATACCGGGAAACCCACACCGTCGCGGTGAATGCCAGCCGAAAGCTACTGCCCGGCTGACGGCTCGTCAACGGGGCTCTCTCATGCGGATTTCGGCTGATCGGATTCCACTTGGGGAATGTGCCGCAAGGTCGGGGACGATTGCGGGAATGCCAGTTCGACGGCGTTCGACTGCGAAACGCGCGTTCAAGCGGAAGACTGCGGGCGAGGCCTGGGTTTTGCGGGGCCCGCTGTTGCGGGGGACCAGTGGCGGCTGTCGTGAATGGACCGGACCCGGTTCGCATGCGCCAGAATGGTGCTGGTGAGCGCCTCCACCGGCTCTGCGGGCGCCCGGGGGTTGGTGAGGAGGACGAGGTCGAGTTCGCCGAGCTCCGGAAGCCCCACCGGGCTGGGCAGTTCGACCAGGTCGCTCGGCAGCAGACTGCGGGCGAAGATCGCGACGCCGAGGCCGGCCCGGGTGGCCGCGAGGGCGGAGTTGACCCCGCGGGCGGTGCAGACCACGCGATGCCTGATCCCCGCCTGCTCCAGCGCCTGCACGGCCAGCGCCCGGCTGGGGCTCGGTTCCTGGTAGACGATCAGCGGCAGCGGCCGCCCCTCGTCCCAGCGCAGGCCGGTGGCGTCGGCGACCGCCCACACCAGCCGGTCGCGGCGGACCAGCCGGCCGCGCCCGTCGCCGGCGGCGGTCTTGATGAAGGCGACGTCCACATGGCCGGACTCGACCTGCCGTTGGAGCTGCGCGCCCTGCGAGTTGACGCTGAGGTCCAGGTTGACGCTCGGATTGAGATGCCGGAAGTCCCGGAGGATGCGCGGCACCTGGGTCAGGGCGAGGTCGTCCGTCACTCCGAAGCGCAGCCGGCCGCTCACCCCGGCGCCGCTGAAGTAGTCCGAGGCGGTGGCGTTCGCCGCCAGGATCGCCCGGGCGAAGCCGACCATCGCCTCGCCGTCCACGGTGAGGGTCACCGTCCGGGTGTCCCGGACCAGGAGCGGCCGTCCGACCGCCTGTTCCAGCTTGCGGATGTGCTGGCTCACCGTCGGCTGCCCGAGCCCCAGCGTCGCCGCGGCCTGGGTGAAGCTGAGCGACTGGGCCACCGCGAGAAACGTCCGGACCTGCTCGGGAGGGAACAGCACGGCTCCACGCTAGGCCGACCCATCACGATCCGCAATGAGAATTATTGGATCAATTCTCTTCTGCGAACACGAGCGGCGTCGAAAGGATGGAGGGGCAGACCTCGACCTAGGAGGTACGTCGCCGTGACCAGGGCGACCGACCCGAGCGGCCTCACCCGTCCCCGATCCGCACGATCCACCCGACGACACGGCAGGTTCGCGGCACTCCGCCACCGGGACTTCCGGCTGTACATGCTGGGCCAGGGGGTGACGACCACCGGGCTGTGGGTGCAGCGCATCGCCCAGGACTGGCTGGTGCTCCACCTCACCGGGAGCGCGACGGCGGTCGGCGTCACCATGGGGCTGCAGTGGGCGCCCATGCTGGTGGTCGGACCGCTCGGCGGCCGGCTCGCCGACCGCCACCCCAAGCGCCGGATCCTCCAGGCCACCCAGCTGGCCGCGGCCACTCTGGCCGGACTGCTGGCCGTCCTCACCCTCAGCCACCAGGTGGCGGCCTGGCAGGTGCAGTCGCTGGCGGCCGCGGTCGGCGTGGTGACCGGTGTCGACCAGCCGGTGCGGCAGTCCTTCGCCACCGAGCTGATCGGGCGGGCGGAGATCCACAGCGCGATCGGCCTCAGCAACTCCCTCTTCTACCTCGGCGGCTTCCTGGGGCCGGCGCTGTCCGGAGTGCTGGTCGGCCTCTTCGGGCCCGGCTGGGCGTTCGCCCTGAACGCGGCCTCCTTCGCCGTCCCGCTGACGGCGTTCGCGCGCATCCGCCGCGGCCCGGGGCGGCAGGACGGTACGCGGCCGGGCTGCGATCCCCTCGCGGCCCACCCGGACCATCCGGCTCACCCGGACCATCCGGCCGCCGTCCCCGTCCCCACCCCCGTTCCCGCCTCCGGTGCCGAGTCGCGGGCCGCCCTGCGCACCGCGCTGCGGCGGCCGGAGATCTGGTGGCCGATCGTGCTGGCCGGGGCGTTCAGCGTGTTCTGCCTCAACTCGGCGGTCACCCTGGCCGCGTACGCCCGGGCCTTCCACGGCGGCCCCGGCGGTTACGCGCTGCTGACCGCCGCCCTCGCCCTGGGCTCCGTCCTGGGCGCGCTGGTCTCGGCCGGGCGCACCCGGATCACCCTGCGCGGGCTGACCCTGACCGGTTGCGCGGTGGCCGGGCTCTACCCGGTGGCCGGCGCGGTGCCTCCGGTGTGGGGACTCGCGGTGGTGGTGGCCGCCGTCGGCATGGCCACCCAGCAGCTCTACACCGGCGCCAACGCCAGCGTTCAGCTCGCCGCCGGGCCGGCCCTCCGGGGGCGGGTGATGGGCGTCTACCTGCCGGCCACCTACGGCTGCGGGGCCGTCGGCGGGCCGCTGCTCGGCGCAGTCGACCAGCACCTCGGCCCCCGGGCCGGGCTGGGGATCGCGGGGGCGCTGCCCGCCGCGGTGCTCCTCCTGCCCGCGCTGCTGCTGCGGCCGTGGCGGCAGGCCGTCCAGCCGGTGAGTGCGGCCCCGGCCTCCCGGGTGGTCCTCACCTCCCGGCCGTGCGGCGGCCCGGATGCCGGGGGAGCGCGGGCCCGGCGACTGCGCTGGAGCCCGCCGGGGGAGTGAGCCCGGCGGGCCGGCTCCGGTCAGCCGACCTGGGCGGGGCCGGCCTCGGGCCGGAGATAGCTGACGATCATCTCGGCGAGCATGGTGCGGTAGCGGTCCCGGTCCTCCGGGGCGGCGAGGTCGCGGTCGAAGAGGGCCTGGAAGGTGTGCCGGTTGGCTATCCGGAAGAAGCAGTAGGAACTGATCATCGCGTGGAGGTCGATGGGGTCGACGTCGGCCCGGAAGACCCCGCGTTCGCGGCCGGCCGCCAGGATGCGGGAGAGCACCTCGATGGCCGGGTGGTTGAGCTTGCCCAGGGTCTCCGAGGCGGCCATGTGCTCGGCCCGGTGGATGTTCTCGATGCTGACCAGGCGGATGAAGTCCGGATGCGCCTCGTGGTGGTCGAAGGTCAGCTCGACCAGCCGCCGCAGCGCGGCGACCGGGTCGGGCTCGTCCTCGGCGAGCTGCTGCTCGCGCAGCCGGATCTCCGCGTAGGCGTGCTCCAGCACCGCGGTGAACAGCTGCTCCTTGCTGCCGAAGTAGTAGTAGATCATCCGCTTGGTGGTGCGGATCCGCTCGGCGATCTCGTCGACCCGGGCGCCGGTGTACCCCTTGGCCGCGAACTCCTCGGTGGCCACCGCCAGGATCTCCGCGCGGGTGCGGACCGGGTCGCGGGTGCGCTTCGGCTCGGAGGGGGAGGACGCTCGGGTGGCCATGCTGCTCCTCTGCGGGGACGGTGGGGGAGAGTCTACGGACGCCGGGCCGGCCGGGCGGCCCGCTGGGCGGCCAGCCGGACGGGGGCGTTGGCGGCGCCGAAGCCCCGGTAGCCGCCGCCGCGTTGGACCAGCTCCACGGAGACCCGGCCGTAGGCGGCGGTGTAGGCGTGCCGGAACTCGCTGACGCGCCGGCCCCGGTCCTCCCGGTCGTAGAGGATGCCGAGCTCCCGCAGCCCGGCCGACTCGCCCTCCGGCAGGGGGAATCGCGCCTCCAGGTCGTCGTAGTAGTTGGCCGGGATGTCCAGCGTCGCGATCCCGCTCGCGCGCAGCCGGCGTACGGCCGCCTCCAGATCGGTGACGGCCAGCGCGAGATGCTGCGGGCGCTCCTCGTCGAAGTCCGGTCCGGGGGCGAGGTTGAGCGCCAGGCGCAGCCCGCCCCCGGGGCCGGCCAGGGCCCGGCTGCGGAAGAGGCCGTACGGGTCGGCCAGGTCCAGGCTCTGCTGGGGGCGCAGGCCGAGGACGGCCGGGAAGAAGAGCACCGCCTCGTCGAACCGGTGCCAGGGCTGGGTGAGGGCGATGTGGTCGATCCGGCTCACCAGCGGTGTGCCGACCTCCGAGCCGGGGGCCGGGCCGGCGAGGCCGGGGGCGGTGCCGGTCCGCCGGAGGTCGGTGAAGTCCGCGCGCCAGTCCGGTCGTTCGGGGTGGCCGGTGGAGCAGAAGAAGAGTTCGGTGCCGTCCGGAGCGGCGACCGCCTCCAGCGGCACGTCCCCGGGGGCGAGCCGGCGCGGCAGCACGGGGGCGAGGAGCGCCTCGGCGCGCTCGGCGGCCGCCCTGGGATCGGGGCTCTCCAGTCCGAGGGCGGCCAGCCGCGGCTCCCCGTGCGGACCGCCGTCGGCCGAGGAGTTGAGGACCACCCTGGCCTCCCCCTGCTCCCAGAGCTCCACCGGCTTGCCGCCGCGGTGGCGGCCGGTGCGGACGAAGCCGAGGGCGGCGAGCAGCGAGCGCAGCGGCTCCGGGTCGGCGGCCGCCAGCTCGGCGAAGGCGACCCCGGTCGGGGAGATCGAGGCCGGCGGCCCGGCGGGCTCCGGCTTTCCGGCCTGCCGGGCCGGCAGGGCCGGGGCGGGCGACGGCGCAGGTGTGGCTGGTGCTGCCTGGGCGGCCTGGGCTGCCGGTGCCGCCGGTGCGGCCTGGGCTGCCGGGGCGGGCGCCGCGGCCGCTGCCGCCGGTGCGTCAGGTCCGGCGACCGCCGTCGCCGACTCGGCCAGGGCGAGCAGCGAGCGCAGTCCGTCCACCGCCGTGCGGCCCGCGTCGGCCCGCCGGAAGACGTCGTTGAACACCTCCAGCGACAGTGGCCCCCGGTACCCGGCCCGCAGCGTGGCGGCCACCACCTCGGCCACCGGAAGTCCGCCCTGGCCGGGGAAGCAGCGGTGGTGCCTGCTCCACTGCAGGGCGTCCATGGCGATCGGCGCCGCGTCCGCGAGCTGGAGGAAGAAGAGCTTCTCGGCGGGGATGCCGGCGATCCCCGCCGGATCGCCGCCGCGGGCGAGGATGTGGAAGCTGTCCAGGCAGAGCCCCAGCGCCGGATGGTCGGCCGCCGCCACGATCCGCCAGGAGTGCGGATAGGTGTTCACCCGGCGCCCCCACGCCAGCGCCTCGTAGGCGATGCGGACGCCCTGCCGCTGGGCGCGCTCGGCCAGCAGCCGCAGCTGCTCGGCGGTGCGGGCGTCCTCGGCGGGGGCGTCGGCCTCGACCGAGGAGCAGACCAGCAGCAGATCCGCGCCCAGCCGCCGGACCGTCTCGAACTTCCGCTCGGCGCGCCGGAGATGGGCGGCGAGGGCCGCCTCGTCGTCCGTCTCGAAGTCCCGGAACGGCTGGTAGAGCTCGATCCGCAGGCCGAGGTCGGCGGCCCGGTCGCGTACCTCCTCCGGGCTGAGCGGGCAGGAGAGGAGGTCGTTCTCGAAGATCTCCACTCCGTCGAAGCCCGCGGCGGAGGCGGCGGCCAGCTTCTCGGTGAGGGTGCCGCTCAGCGATACGGTGGCGATGGAGTTGCGCATGGAAAAGGGCTCCTGAGGGTGGGTCAGCGGGGAGCGGCGGCCAGTTCCGCCAGGTCCGCGAGCATCGCCGCGGTGTCCGGCTCCCGGCCGGTGAAGAGCCGGAAGGCGCCGGCGGCCTGGAAGACCGCCATCCCGCCGGCGTCCAGCGTGCGGCAGCCCGCCTCGGCCGCCCGGCGCAGCAGCTCGGTCTCCAGCGGGCGGTAGACCACCTCCGCCACCCACAGCCCGGGGTGCAGCAGCTCGGCGGGCAGCGGAAGGCCCGGATGGCCGGCCATGCCGATGGGAGTGGCGTTGACCAGCCCGTCCGCCCCCGCCAGCCCGCGGCCTTCAACGGTGAGCGCGGCGGCCGGCAGCGGCTCGGCCCGGCCGGGGCCGAACCGCTGCGCCAGCTCGGCGGCGAGGGCGGTGGACCGGGCGGGGTCGGCGTCCACCACGGTGAGCCGGTCCGCGCCCAGGGTCAGCAGGGCGTGGGCGACGGCGGAGCCGGCTCCGCCCGCGCCGAGGAGGACGATCCGGCGGGTGGCGGCGTCGGGCAGCCCGCGGGCGAAACTGCGGGCGAAGCCGGTGGTGTCGGTGTTGTGGCCGACGGCCCGGCCGCCGTGCAGGACGACGGTGTTGACCGCGCCCAACTCGGCTGCGGTCGGGTCGAGTTCGTCCAGGTACGGGATGACCAGCCGCTTGCAGGGGTGGGTGATGTTGAGGCCGTCGAAGCCGAGCTCGCGAGCGGCTCCCAGGAGGCTGCCGACGTCCTCCGGGCGCCGGCCGAGCTCGTCCAGGTCGAGCCGGCGGTAGAGGAGCCGCAGACCGTGCCGGTCCGCCTCGCGCTCGTGCAGTGCCGGGCTGAGCGAGGGGCCGATGCCGGTGCCGATCAGGCCGGTCAGGAAGGAGGTGCGCACCGATGGCCTTTCAGGTGGTGGTCAGCGGCCGGGCGGCCGCCTCGGTTCGGATGCCCTGGCCCAGGGCGGCGGTGGGGATCCGGTGGGTCTCCCGGGCGGTGAGCCCGGCCAGCCCGGCGATCACGCAGATGACGGCGCTGAAGCCGGCCACCCCCAGCCAGCCGTGGGCGTCCTGGATCTGCTGGGCGAAGGTGACGGCGAAGCCGGCCACCGCGAAGCCGATCTGGGTGCCGACGGCGAGTCCGGAGAGCCGCACCTGGGTGCTGAACATCTCCGCGTAGAAGCTGGGCCAGACCCCGTTGGCGGCGCTGTAGACCACCCCGAAGAAGAGCACGCCGAAGAGGAAGACCAGCGGATAGCTTCGGGTGGTCAGCGACCAGACGTACGGGTAGAACAGCGCCGCGCTGCCGAAGCAGCCGACGGCGAAGACCGGCTTGCGGCCGATCCGGTCGGAGAGCCGCGCCCACAGCGGGATGGCGCAGACGGCGACCACGTTGGCGGCGACGCCGACCCACAGCAGCAGCGAGCGGTCCAGGCCCTCCTTCTCCGCGCCGAAGCTCAGCGCCCAGACCGTGAAGACGGTGGAGGCCGTGGCGATGGTGCTGGCCAGGACGATGCGCAGGACGGCGGTCCAATGGCGGCGCAGGAGTTCCGCCAGCGGCAGCCGGGCCAGCCGGCCCTCCTGGGCGGCCTGCCGGAACTCCGGGGTCTCGTCCAGCCGGCGCCGGATCAGATACGCGACGACCGTGACCACCGCGCTCACCAGGAAGGGGATCCGCCAGCCCCAGGAGAGGAGCTGACGCTCCGGCAGGTCGGCCACCGGGATGAACACCAGGGTCGCGATGATCTGCCCGAACTGCGTGCCGATCAGCGTGAAGCTGGTGAAGAAGCCGCGCCGCCCCTCGGGGGAGTGCTCCAGGGTCAGGCTGCTGGCCCCCGCCTGCTCCCCGGCCGCGGACAGCCCCTGCAGCACTCGCAGCACCACCAGCAGGACGGGGGCGGCGGCGCCGATCTGGCGGTAGGTGGGGAGGCAGCCGATCAGGAAGGTGGCCAGGCCCATCAGGGCCACCGTGAAGACCATGATCCGGCGGCGTCCCAGCCGGTCGCCGAAGTGGCCGAGGATCAGCGCGCCGACCGGGCGGGCCGCGTAGGCGACGCCGAAGGTGGCCAGGGAGGTGAGGGTGGCGGTGGACGGGTCGTCCGGGTTGAAGAAGACCTTGGGGAAGATCAGCGCCGCGGCACTGCCGTAGATGAAGAAGTCGTAGTACTCCAGCGCGCTGCCTATCCACGCGCCCGCTGCCGCGGTTCTGGACTTGCCGTTGCTCATGGGTACTCCTCGTCGAGTACTCGGGAGGGGCAGGAGGGCGGCCGTCCCACCGCGCCGGTGAGTTAACCCACCAGATAGTTAAAACGGCTCGGGGAGGATGGTCTTGCCCCCGGGCCGTGCTGTCAAGCCCTCGCGGCGGGCCGTTCCGGGGCTTAGCGTGGCGCCCTGGCAACCGCTCCACCCCGACGCTCTCTCCCGAACTCCCCCGAAGGACGCTTTTGTGACCACGTTCGCCCTCATCGGTGCCGGGCCCGGCCTCGGCCTCGCCGCCGCCCGCCGCTTCGGAGCCGCCGGCCACCGGATCGCTCTCCTCTCCCGTACCGCCGAACGCCGGAAGGAGCTGGTGGACGAGCTGGCCTCGGCCGGCGTCACGGCCCGGGGCTTCGCCGCCGACGTCCTCGACCCGGACTCGCTCACCGGCGCCCTGGAGGCGGCCGGGGCGGAACTCGGGCCCGTCGAGGTCCTGCAGTACAGCCCGTCGGTGCGGGCCGACTTCATGAAGCCGGTCCTGGACACCGCGGCCGCCGACCTCGCGGACCCGCTGGCCTTCTCCCTGCTGGGGGCGATCGGCTGCGTCAACGCGGTGCTGCCCGGGATGCGCGAGCTGGGCCGGGGCACCCTTCTCTTCGTCAACGGCGGCACGGCGGTCCGGCCGAACGCCGAGCGGGCCGGCACCTCGATCGCCTTCGCCGCGGAGAGCGCCTACGCCCGGATGCTCCACGACGCGCTCGCCCCGGAGAACATCCACGCCGCCCAGCTCATCGTCCCCGGGGCGATCCGCCCGGACGCGGCGCACAGCAGCCCCGCCGCGCTGGCGGAGCTGCTGTACGCCATCCACAGCGAGCGCACCGGCTTCCGGCACTACGCCGAGCCGATGCCGGACTGACCGCCGGCACTAGGCCTGCGCCCGGAAGCGGCGCAGGCGCAGGCTGTTGCTCACCACGAAGACCGAGGAGAAGGCCATCGCGGCGCCGGCGATCATCGGGGTGAGGAGGCCGAAGGCCGCCAGCGGCAGGGCCGCGACGTTGTAGCCGAAGGCCCAGAAGAGGTTGCCCTTGATCGTGGACAGGGTGCGGCGGGAGAGCCGGATGGCGTCGGCCGCGACCCGCAGGTCGCCGCGGACCAGGGTGAGGTCGGCGGCCTCGATGGCCGCGTCGGTACCGGTGCCCATGGCCAGTCCGAGGTCCGCCTGGGCCAGCGCGGCGGCGTCGTTGACTCCGTCCCCGACCATCGCCACCGCGCGGCCCTCGGACTGGAGCCGGGAGACCACCGCGGCCTTGTCCTCCGGCAGCACCTCGGCGATCACCTCCGTGATCCCCACATCGTCCGCGACCGACCGCGCCACGGCCTGGTGGTCCCCGGTCAGCAGCACCGGGGTCAGTCCCAACTCCCGCAGTTCGGCGATGGCCTGACGGCTCGTCGGCTTCACCGCGTCGGCCACCTCCAGGACCGCGCGGGCCTCCCCGTCCCAGCCGACCGCGATCGCGGTCCGGCCGGCGGCCTCGGCCCGCCGCTTGGCGGCGGCCAGTCCGGCCGGCAGCGGCTGCGCCCAGTCGGCCAGCAGCGCCTCCCGTCCGGCGACGACGGCGTGCCCGTCCACCACGCCCTCCACCCCGCGGCCGGGGACGTTCTCGAACTCCTCGACCGGCGGCAGCTCGCCCAGCCGCTCGCTCGCCGCGGCGGCCACCGCCTGCGCGATCGGGTGCTCCGAGGCGTGCTCCAGGGCGCCGGCCAGCCGCAGCGCCTCCTTCTCCGTGACGCCCTCGGCGGTGTGGACGGCGAGGAGGGTCATCCGCCCGGTGGTGACGGTGCCGGTCTTGTCCAGCACGATGGTGTCGACCTGGCGGGTGGACTCCAGCACCTGCGGGCCCCGGATCAGGATGCCCAGCTGAGCGCCCCGGCCGGTGCCGACCATCAGCGCGGTCGGGGTGGCCAGCCCGAGGGCGCACGGGCAGGCGATGATCAGCACCGCCACCGCGGCCGTGAACGCCTCCGCCGCCGAGCCGCTGACGCCCAGCCAGACGCCCAGGGTGGCAAGGGAGATGAGGAGGAC
The DNA here is from genome assembly GCF_000744815.1 of Phaeacidiphilus oryzae TH49. NCBI lineage: Bacteria > Bacillati > Actinomycetota > Actinomycetes > Kitasatosporales > Streptomycetaceae > Phaeacidiphilus > Phaeacidiphilus oryzae. The sequence continues at coordinate 311,376 of NZ_JQMQ01000005.1, read as the reverse complement.
GGCCGGGACGAAGACCGCGGAGATCCGGTCGGCCAGCCGCTGGGCGGCGGCCTTGCCGTTCTGGGCCTGCTCGACCAGCTTCGCCATCCGGGCCAGCTGGGTGTCGGCGCCGACCCGGGTCGCCTCGACCACCAGCCGTCCGCCGGCGTTCACCGTGGCCCCGGTGACCGCGTCCCCGGCGCCGACCTCGACCGGCACCGACTCTCCGGTCAGCATCGAGGCGTCCACCGCCGAGGTGCCCTCGACCACCGTTCCGTCGGTGGCGATCTTCTCGCCGGGGCGGACCACGAACCGGTCCCCGACGGCGAGCCGCCCGACCGGCACCCGTACCTCGCGCCCGCCGCGCAGCACCGCGACGTCCTTGGCGCCCAGCTCCAGCAGCGCCCGCAGGGCGGCCCCGGCGCGGCGCTTGGCCCGCGCCTCCAGGTACCGGCCGAGGAGGATGAACGCCGTCACTCCGGCGGCGGCCTCCAGATAGAGGCTGGAGGACGGGTCCGCGTCGCCCACCGACAGGTCGAAGCCGTGCCGCATCCCCGGCATCCCGGCGTGGCCGAGGAAGAGCGCCCAGACCGACCAGCCGAAGGCGGCGACCGTGCCCACCGACACCAGGGTGTCCATGGTCGCGGCCCCGTGCCGGGCGTTCACCGCCGCCGCCCTGTGGAAGGGCCAGCCGCCGTACACGACCACCGGTCCGGTCAGGGCGAAGGAGAGCCACTGCCAGGAGGTGAACTGCAGGGCCGGCACCATGGCCAGCACGATCACCGGCACCGCCAGCACCGCCGAGACCAGCAGCCGCTGACGCAGCGCCACCAGCTCGGCGGAGTCGGCGGGCCGGTCGCCGGCTCTCCCGCCCCCACCGCTGCCGCTGCCGCCGTGCGCGGCCTCCGGGCCTCCGGGCTCCGGGCCTCCGGGCTCCGGCTCGGCCGGTCGCGGCACCTCCGCCGTGTACCCGGTCTTCACGACGGTCGCGATCAGCTCGTCCACGTCCACCCCGTCCGGGTAGGCGACGTGCGCCTTCTCGGTGGCGAAGTTGACGGTGGCCGCCACGCCGTCCATCCGGTTGAGCTTCCTCTCGATCCGGGCCGCGCAGGAGGCGCAGGTCATCCCGCCGATGGCGAGTTCGACCTCGGATCGGTCCATGGCTGCCGCGGTACTCATCCCGGTCTCCTCCACGCCTCTCATCGTCCGCTCGGGCCCGGCCGACCAAGGGGTCGGGTACCCCCAGGGGGTATCAACTCGGCTCCTTTGTACCCCTGGGGGGTATCAGACGCAAGGGCTGGAGAGCGGGCGGAGGCCGCCGGGTGTCAGCGCCGGCCGAGGAGGGCGCCGAGCGCCTGCGCGCGCTGGGCGACCAGCTCGGTGTAGGTGCCGTCGCGCTCGGCCCAGCGGTGCATCATGACGCCCTCGACGAGGATCTCGTCCGGGGTGGGCTCGGCCCGCAGCAGGTCCATCACCTCGGTGGCGAAGGCCTCCAGCGGCAGCGCGCGGGGGTTGAGCCGGCTGTGCTCCGGGGTGAGGGCGACCGCCGGGGGGACCAGTTCGGAGACGCCGACGCCGGTGTCGGCCAGCTGCACCCGGAGCGCCTCGGAGTAGGCGTGGACGCCGGCCTTGGTGGCGGCGTACGTCGGCATCGCCGGGAACGGCAGGAAGCCGATCCCCGAGCTGACGGTGACGATCCGGCCGGCCCCGCGTCCGACCAGATGCGGGGTGAAGGCGTCGATCACCCGGATGGTGCCGAGGAGGTTGGTCTCCACGGTCTGCCGTGCGGCCTCGAAGTGCGCCGGGTCGCGGAGGTCCTCCGGGATCATCACGCCGGACATGGTCACCACGGTGTCCAGCTCAGGATGGCCGCGGAGGACCTCGTCCCGGGCCCGGTCCACGCTGTCCCGGTCGGTGACGTCGATCGGCACGGTGCCGAACCCCTCCGCCGCCAGCTTCTCCAGCAGGTCGGTACGGCGGCCGCCGACGACCACGGTGCTGCCGGCGGCGGTGAAGCGGCGGGCCAGCTCAAGGCCGATGCCCGAGGTGGCGCCGGCGATGAAGACGGTGCGGTTGCTGATGTCCATGGACTGCTCCTGTTCGGGGTGCCGGCGGCGTCCTGCCGACCGGCCGGGCACGCTCTCGCGGCCACGTCCCCAGTCTTGGTCCGGCCGCGGGCCCGCGGCAGTGCCCCCGTCTTCCGGGGTCCTGGCAGGACCCCCTCTGCCCGTTCCGTCCTGATCTACGATGCGGACATGAGCGACAGGGACCGCGCCAATCCGCTGGGCGATTACCTCCGGGCCAGGCGGGGGCTGGTCACCCCGGAGCAGGCCGGGCTGCCTCCCGGCGGGAACCGCCGCGTCCCCGGACTCCGCCGGGAGGAGGTCGCCATGCTCGCGGGCATCAGCGCCGACTACTACCTGCGGCTGGAGCGCGGCCGGGACAAGAACCCGTCCGTCCAGGTGCTGGAGTCCCTCGCCCGGGTGCTGCGGCTGGACGAGCTGGAGCAGGAGTACCTCGTCGGCCTGGCCGCCCCCCGCCCCCGGCGGCAGCGGCGGCCGAGGCCGGAGCGGGTGCCCGCGCGCCTCCACGAGCTGCTGGCGAGCGTGCAGGTGCCGGCCTTCGTGGAGGGGCGGGCGTTCGACGTGCTGGCCTCGAACCGGCTGGCGGTCGCCCTCTCCCCGCGCCTCCGGCCCGGCTGCAACAGGCTGCGCTCGCTGCTCCTCGACCCGGAGGAGCGGGCCTTCCATCAGGACTGGGCGCGCGCCACCGAGGGGTTCGTCGCGGCCTTCAGGAAGTCCGTCGGCGACGACGTCGACGATCCGCGGTTCGTGGAACTGGTGGGGGAGCTGGCGCTGTCGAGCGAGCGGTTCCGCGCCCTCTGGGCCCGGCACGACGTCCGCGCGATGGACGGCGGCACCACCACCGTCCGCCACCCGGTCGTCGGCGAGCTGCGCCTCCACCGGGACAAGCTTCCGGTGGACGGGCTGCTGCTGGTCCTCTACTACGCCGACCAGGGCAGCGAGAGCGACGAGAAGCTGCGCCTCCTCGCCTCCACGGCGCTCACCGCGGACCGGGCCGACGAGGCGCGGGAGCGGGGCGAGCGGGAGGAGCGGGGGAGCAGAGGGCGCAGGGGGAACGGCACGAGCCGGGCAGGACCCGTCCGTCCGACCGCACGCGCTGAGCGGACCCGCCGGGGGCGAACCGCGGAAGCGGCCCCGGCGAGTGCTGGCCGGGTGGCCGCCCGGCAGGCCAGACTGGGGCCGATCGAGTCCCCGCACTTCCTTTTGGAGACGATGGTGTCCCCCACCACGGCGGCCTACCGCGCGGCCCGCGACCTTCTGCAGAACCTGGCCTACCAGCGAGCGGTCGAGGAGTTCGCCTGGCCGGACCTCGGCGACCGGTTCAACTGGGCGATCGACTGGTTCGACGCCGTCGCCCGGGGCCAGGAGCGCACGGCGCTGTGGATCGTCGAGGAGGACGGCTCGGAGGCCAGGTACTCCTTCGACGAGCTGGCCCGCCGCTCGGACCAGGTCGCCGCGCACCTGGCCGCGCACGGCGTCGGCCGCGGCGACCGGGTGCTGCTGATGCTCGACAACCAGGTCGAGCTCTGGGAGTCGATGCTCGGGGTGATGAAGCTCGGCGCGGTGATCCTCCCCACCACCACCGCCGTCGGCCCCGCCGAGCTGATCGACCGGATCGAGCGCGGGCGGGTGGGGCACGTCCTGGCGAACGCCGCGGACACCGGCAAGTTCGCCGAGGTTCCCGGGGACTACCAGCGGATCGCGGTGGGGGAGGCGCCCCCCGGATGCATCGCCTATCGGGACGCCTACCGGCTGGACGTGCCGCCCGCCGAGCACCCGGGCACCGCGCCGGGCGACCCCCAGCTGCTGTACTTCACCTCCGGCACGACCAGCCGGCCCAAGCTGGTCGAGCACACCCAGATCTCATACCCGGTGGGGCACTTGGCGACCTCCTTCTGGGTGGCGGCCAAGCCGGGCGACGTCCATCTGAACATCTCCAGCCCGGGCTGGGCGAAGCACGCCTGGTCCTGCTTCTTCGCGCCGTGGATCGCCGAGGCGACCATCTTCGTCTACAACTACGCCCGCTTCGACGCGGCCCGGTTGCTGGAGCAGATCCGCCGGGCCGGGGTGAACACCTTCTGCGCCCCGCCGACCGTATGGCGGATGCTGATCAAGGCCGAACTCTCCGAACGGCCCCCGGGCCTGCGCGAGTTGCTGTCCGCGGGCGAGCCGCTCAACCCCGAGGTGATGGACCAGGTCGCCAAGGCCTGGGGGCTGACCATCCGGGACGGCTACGGGCAGACCGAACTGCCGCTCGCCGTCGGCAACGTGCCGGGGATGCCGGTCAAGCCCGGCTCGATGGGGCCGCCGCTGCCGGGCGTGCCGATCGTGCTGGTCGACCCGCTCACCGGACTGCCGGCCGACGAGGGCGAGATCTGCGTCGACCTCTCCAGGCGGCCGGTCTCCCTGATGACCGGCTACCAGGGCGACCCGGAGCGGAACGCCGAGGCGATGGCGGGCGGTTACTACCACACCGGCGACGTCGCCTCCCGCGATGCGGAGGGCTACATCTTCTACATCGGGCGCACGGACGACGTCTTCAAGTCCTCGGACTACAAGATCTCGCCGTTCGAGCTGGAGAGCGTGCTGATCGAGCACCCGGCGGTGGCCGAGGCCGCGGTGGTGCCGGCGCCCGACGAACTCCGGCTCTCCGTGCCGAAGGCCTACATCCAGCTCGCCGTCGGCTTCCAGCCCACACCGGAGACGGCCCGCTCGATCCTCCGGCACGCCCGGCAGAAGCTCGCCCCCTACCAGCGGATCCGCCGGGTCGAGTTCTACGATCTGCCGAAGACGATCTCCGGCAAGATCCGCCGGGTCGACCTCCGCGAACGCGAGGCGCGGGCCGCCGCCGGCGGTGCCGGCGAGGCCACCGACTACCGCGACGACCAGTTCCCGGAGCTGCGGAACCAGACCTGACAGGACCCCGGCCGGCGGGGAGGAGAGCGGGCCTTGGATCAGCGCCCGGAGAAGCGGGCCGGCCGCCGTTCGAGGAAGGCGGCCACGCCCTCGACGGCGTCCGCCGTGGCCCGGACCCGGACGGCGGACTCGGCCGTGCTCTCCCACCCGGCGGCGTTCGCCTCGGCGTAGGCCGCCTCGACCGCGGCCAGCGTCTCGGCGACGGCGACCGGCGCCTGCGCGGCGACCTCCTCGGCGAGCGCCAGGGCGGCGTCCAGCGCGCCGCCGGGCTCGGTGAGCCGGTTGACCAGGCCGAGGGCGTAGCCGCGCTCGGCGGTGAGCGGGCGGCCGGTGAGGAGCAGCTCGCGGGCCACGTTCAGCGGCAGCGCCCGCGGCCCGCGGAACAGGCCGCCGCACTCGGCCACCAGGCCGAGTCCCACCTCCGGGAAGGAGAACCGGGCCTCGGTCGAGGCGACGACCATCGTCGCGCTCAGGGCGATCTCGAAGCCGCCGCCCGCCGCCACCCCCTCCACCGCGGCGATCAGCGGCTTGCGCAGGGCCCGGGCGGCGATGCCGTACGGGCCGCCGCGCTCGGTCGGCGTGCCGGCCCAGGTCCTGACGTCCGTCCCGGCGGAGAAGAACCGCGGCCCGCCGGTGAGGACGGCGGCGCGCAGCCCCGGATCGTCCTCGAACGCGTTGAGGGCCGAGTCCAGCGCCTGGGTGGCGGCCGCGTCGAAGGCGTTGCGCTTCTCCGGGCGATCGAGGGTGAGGACCGCGATCGGTCCCCGGCGCTCCAGGCGGACGGTCATGGATCAAGCCCCTTCGGCGGACGATCGGGCGCGCCGCGCACGGCCCGGCCGTCCACCCTATCGACCCCGTCCGGCCGCTCCGCCGGGCGACGGGAGGCGCGGGACGCCGTCCAGGCGCCGGCCGAGGCTCCCGGCCTGCGCCCAACGTGCCGCGTCGACAAGGGAGTTGAGCAGTCGGCTCGGATGGATCAAGGCGACGAAAATCCCCGGACCGCGAGCCCACGGCATGGCAGGATTCCCGGTGTCCGCAGCTGGATCGACCGGAAGGACGCCATGCCCGCCTATGCGATCGCCCATCTTCAGGAGGCCGCCCCGCATCCGGAGACCGCCGAGTACATCGAGCGGATCTCCGCCACCTTCGAGCCGTACGGCGGCCGCTTCCTGGTCCACGCGGCGCAGCACGAGGTGAAGGAGGGCAGCTGGCCCGGCCATGTCGTGGTGATCTCCTTCCCCGGCATGGACGAGGCGCGGGCCTGGTGGGACTCGCCCGACTACCGGCGGATCGCCCCTCTCCGCTCCCGCCACATCGAGGGCGACATCATCCTGGTCCCCGGCGTCCCGGACGGCTACGACCCGGCCGGCACGGCCAAGGCGATGCGCGAGGCGATGGCCGCCGAGTAGGCGGCCGGGGCCCGGACGCCTGGTCGCCCGGTGTCGCGGAGGGCGTGGATGGCGGAGCCGGCCCGCCCCGCCGCTGAATTGACGGCCCGTCAGCTGCTGTCCGCGGCGGCCCGGTCGTCCCCCCGCGGCCCCAGCGTCGAGCCGCGGGGGATGAGGCGGCTCTCCAGGGTGATCCGGGGCGGCGGCTGGGCGGGGTCGCCCTCGATGAGGGAGCGGAGGGCCTCGCCCGCGGCCCGGCCCAGGCGTTCGGCGGGAAAGTCGACGGTGGTCAGGCCGGGGCTCGCGTCGCGGGAGTACGGGAGGTTGTCGAAGCCGGCGACGGCGAGCTCGGCGGGGATCCCGATGCCCGCGGCCCGCGCCGCGGAGAGGACGCCGAGGGCGTGGGTGTCGGTGCAGCCGACCACCACGCTGACGCCGGCGTCCCGCCACGCCGGCCAGTGCTCCGTGAACACCCTGGCCGCGTCCCCGGCGTCGGTCAGCGAGCGGACCGGGTGCGCCACCTCCAGGCCCGACTCCGCCGCCGTCGCCCGGAAGGCCTCCCGCCGCACCCGGAAGGTCTCCGCGGGGACGACGCTGTCCAGGTAGCCGACCCGCCGGTGGCCGAGGCCGGCCAGGTGGCGGGCCAACTCGCTTGCCCCGCCCGCCACATCGAGATTTACGGTGGGCCAGTCCGCGGCCAGCCCGGGGGCGTCCAGCAGCACCGCCCGCGTCCCGGCGGGCAGGCGGGCGACCAACTCGGCGCTGGGCGCGTGGATCAGGCAGCCCGCCGGGCGCTGAGAGAGGAGCCGGGGGATGCTCGCCGGATCGGTCGGGCTGCCCGGATCGCTGACCGAGAGCAGGAGTTCGTACCGCTCGCCGAGCGCCGCCCGGGCGGAGGCGATCAGCCCGGCGTAGAACGGGTTGGTGATGTCCGTCGCGATGAGGAGGACCACCGGGCTGAAGCCCTTGGACAGGGTGCTGCCCGCGGAGTCCACCACGTATCCCAGGCGGGCGATCGCCGCCTCCACTTTCGCCTGGTTCCCGGCCGAGACCCGGCCCCGGGCCTTTCCGCTGACCACCAGCGAGACGGTCGCGGTGGAGACGCCGGCCTCCCGGGCGACCGTCGCCGCGGTCACCCGCGGGGAGTCCGGGCGGCGGGCGCGGGGGCGCGGGGCCTCGTCTGCCGTGCTGACCATGGCGGTCATCCTACGCGCCGGCCGGCGGCCTGGAGACGGCCGCGGAGCACGGGGTCAAACGCTTGACGTCAAACGCTTGACGTCGACTCGCCCGGCCTGTCAGAGTCACCCCGTCCGAAGCTCGACCGACTGCGTCCCGCAGCCTCGGCCCCCAACGATGTGGAGCCCTACCGATGCCCGTGCCCCCGCCACCGCCCGCGCCCGCCTCGGCGGACTCGCCGCGCAAGATCATCCTGGACTGCGATCCGGGTCACGACGACGCGGTCGCCCTCCTGCTGGCCCACGGGAACCCCGGTATCGAGCTCCTCGCGGTGACGACCGTGGTCGGCAACCAGACGCTGGAGAAGGTCACCCGAAACGCGCTCTCGGTGGCCGCCGTCGCCGGGATCACCGGCGTCCCCTTCGCGGCCGGCTGCCCCCGCCCCCTGGTCCGCACGGTCGAGACCGCGCCGGACATCCACGGCGACTCCGGCCTGGACGGGCCCGACCTCCCCGAGCCGTCCTTCGCCCTCGACCCGCGGCACGCCGTCGACCTGATCATCGAGACGGTGATGTCGCACGAGCCCGGGACCGTCACCCTGGTCCCCACCGCCGGGCTGACCAACATCGCGATGGCGGCCCGCAAGGAGCCGCGGATCGTCGAGCGGGTGCGCGAGGTGGTGCTGATGGGCGGCGGCTACCACGTGGGCAACTGGAGCCCGGTCGCCGAGTTCAACATAAAGATCGACCCCGAGGCCGCGCATATCGTCTTCAACGAGTGCTGGCCGCTCGTCATGGTCGGCCTGGACCTCACCCACCAGGCGCTGGCCACCCCGGACGTGGTCGAGCGGATCGCCGCGATCGGCACCCGCCCCGCGCGGTTCGTCGTCGAGCTGATGGACTTCTTCGCCGCCGCCTACCGGGACAACCAGGGCTTCGAGCACCCTCCCGTGCACGACCCCTGCGCGGTGGCCTACGTCATCGACCCCAGCATCGTCACCACCCGGCGGGCCCCGGTGAACATCGAGCTCACCGGCACCCTCACGCTCGGGATGACGGTCGCCGACTTCCGCGCCCCGGCGCCGGAGGAGTGCCACACCTCGGTCGCCGTCGACCTCGACCGGGAGAGGTTCTGGGACCTGGTCGTCGACGCGGTGCGCGCCATCGGCGAGCCCGGCGCGGAGAGCGCGGGCGACGAGCCGCAGGGGAGCGGGCGGTGAGCGTGCGTACCGAGACCACGGCCGCGACCGCCCCCGCCAGGACCGGAGTCCTGACCGCCGCCCTCCTGGTCGCCTGCATCGCCTTCCAGCTGAACGCCTCGATGCTCAGCCCCGCCCTGGTGTCGATGCAGAAGGAGCTGCACACCAGCGCGGCCACCGTCGACCTCTCGCAGACCTGGTTCTTCACCGCGGCCGCCCTGTTCTCCCTCTTCCTGCCGCGGCTGAGCGACATCGTCGGCCGCAAGCGGGTGCTGGCCGGGATGATGGCGCTGATGGCGGCCGGCTCGGTGATCGCCGCGCTGGCCCCCGACGTGGGCTGGGTCTTCGCGGGGCGGATCATCCAGGGCGTCTCCGGCCCGACCGTCCCGCTCTGCCTGCTGATGCTCCGCTCCGCCGTGCCCGACCCGCGCCGCTACGGGGCGCTGATGGGGCTGATCACCGCGGTCAACGGAGGGGTGGCCGGCGTCGACTCCTTCGTCGGCGGCTTCTTCACCGAGCACTACGGGTTCCGCAGCCTCTTCTGGATCATGGCCGGACTGGCCGCGGTGGCCGCCGTCCTGGTGGCGGTCAGGGCGCCGGAGACCCGCCCGGGGCGCGGCACCCGGATGGACTGGGCCGGGGTCCTCTGCATCGTGGTCGCTGTCGGCGCCGCCCTGGTCGCGCTGGACGAGGGGGCCGGGCTCCTCAGCGCCTACAGCGCCGGCACGCTGGTGACCGCGCTGGTCTTGGCGGTGGTCGCGGCCGCGGCCTTCGCCGGCTTCTGGGCGGTGGAGAAGCGCGCGGACCAGCCGATGGTCGAGATCGTCCACCTGCGCCGCCGCGCGACCTGGGCCCCGCTGCTGACCACCGTCCTCACCATGACCGGTGTCTTCGCGGTGGTGAACGGGATCGTGCCGGCCTATGTCCAGGCCGCCTCGCCGGGCTTCTCGGTCGGCGCCACGGCGACCTCGCTGCTGATCCTGACCCCGTACGCGCTCCTCGGCTGGATCGTGGGCCCGTTCAGCGGCCGGCTCGCCCCGGTGCTGGGCTACCGCAGGGTGCTGCGGATCGGGCTGCTCGGCAGCCTCCTCTCCCTGGTGGTGGTCGGGGCGCTGGGGCTTATCAGCCTGCCGGCGATGGTGGTGGGCACCGCCCTGCTCGGCATCGCCTACGCGGGGACGGCGAACATCATCCTCAACGGGCTCGGTGTGGTCCTCTCCCCGGAGGGCAACCCCGGCTTCCTGCCGGGGATGAACGCCGGCGCCTTCAACCTGGGGGCGGGGCTGAGCTTCCTCGTCCTGCCGGCGGTCCACCAGGCCACCCAGGCGGCGGTGGACACCCGCACCTCGTACCTGTTCGTGGTGGTGGCCGGGTTCCTGATCACCCTGGCCGCTTTCGGCGCCTCCTTCCTGATCCCGCGCCCCTCGGAGGCCGAGGTGCGGGCGTAGCGGAGCCGCGGTCCGCGGGCCGGCCCGGGGCGATCGTGCCGGCCACCGCCTCCGCGTGGTCGGCGTAGGCGGAGCCTGCCGGGTAGGCGTCCAGCGCCGCGTCCAGGTCCAGCGCCTGACCGGGCTCCAGGGGCCGGGCGAGGGCGTCCGGGCCGATCGCGTGGGGGACCTCGGGCGGCCCCAGCCTGGTCACCGCGGTGTGGACGGCCCAGAGCGGGTTGGGGTCGGTGACCGGCCCCAACCAGCCGATACCCATCGCCAGCCGTGCTCCGGCACGGTGGGGGGCGGCGAACGGGAAGTGCCGGGACTCCCGCTCCGGGCCGGGCAGGGGAATCCCCCGGCAGCGGCGGCGGGATCATCGGCGGGCGCGCCCCCGGTGGCCGGCGCCTCCCGATCCCCTACGCTCGGCGGATGGCGAAGTACTTCGACGTCCACCCGCAGAACCCGCAGCCGCGCATCCTCGGCAAGGTGGCGGACAGCATCCGGTCCGGCGCGCTCATCGCGTACCCCACGGACTCCTGTTTCGCGCTGGGATGCCAGCTCGGCAACCGCGAGGGGCTCTCCAGGATCCGGTCGATCCGTCACCTCGACGACCGCCACCACTTCACGCTGGTCTGCCAGAACTTCGCCCAGCTGGGCCAGTTCGTGCACATCGACAACAACGTCTTCCGGGCCATCAAGGCGGCCACGCCCGGGAGTTACACCTTCATCCTCCCGGCGACCGGTGAGGTGCCGCGGCAGATGCTCCACCCCAAGAAGAAGACCGTCGGGGTGCGGATCCCGGACCACGTCGTCACCCAGGCCCTCCTCGCGGAGCTGGGGGAGCCGCTGCTCTCCAGCACCCTGCTCCTGCCGGACGAGGAGGAGCCCATGACGCAGGGCTGGGAGATCAAGGAGCGGCTCGACCACGTGGTGGACGCGGTCCTGGACTCGGGGGACTGCGGCACCGAGCCGACCACCGTCATCGACTTCTCCGACGGCGCCCCCGAGATCGTCCGCCAGGGCGCCGGCGACGTCTCGCGGTTCGAGTAGCCGCGCGCGGCCGCAGCCCGACCGGCCCGCGGCGGCGCGGAGCAGGGCGTCCCGACCGGTGACATCTCCGGTCGGGTGCGGCACCATGGCCACGGCGGCCCGCCTCCCGAGTGGCGGGCAGGAGGAGAACGCGTGGTGCACGGCTCCGGGGCTCGGATCGAAGCGCCGCTCTGCGACGCTTCCGAGCGCCTCATGGAGGGCCGCCGCGCGCCCGGGGCGCGGAGCGCGGCCGCTCGGGAGATCGCGGCGGCCCGCGACCTCCTCGCGTCCTGCGGCGACCGCCCCGGCCGGCGGTTTCTGGTCGAGCGCGATCTCGCGGCCCTCGTGACCATGCGTCAGGAGCCGTGGGGCGCAGGGGAGTTCCTGCTCCTCGCGGTGCGCCCGGCGTCCCCCCGGGCGGCCGTAGAGCCGCCGCACGGGGCCCCGGTGGACTTCGGGGCCGCGGAGAGCAGGCCGGCCTTCGAGCCTGAGCACCCGACCCCGCCATTGCCGCCGGGCAGTCCGCTGAACGCCCGGGAGGGTGTCGCCCAGTGCGGGCGGAGGCCGCGGGAGCGGCTGGACCGGCCGGGCGCGGCGGCCGCGGTCCGCGCGCGGCGCCGATGGCGCTCGGCCGCCGTCCGCAAGGGCCGGCCCGCCGTCCGTACCGGACTACTCCGCCGACCCTGAGGACCTGCACGGTACGTCTCACGCCGGCAACGCAACGGAGGAGAGCGAGCCATGCCGCTGGAACCGGTGACGCAGGCCTTCCTGGCACTGATGGCCGAGGGCGACGCCCCGCCCATCCACGAGTCCACCCCGGCGATCGCGCGGATGAGCGGTCCCGTCCTGGCCGGGCTGAGCGGTCCCGGCCCCGAGGTGGGAGAGGTCCGCGACCTCAAGCTGGCGGGCTGGGGCGGCGGCCGGTTCCGGGTCCGGGTGCTGAGGCCCGAGGGCGAGCCGAGGGCCGTCATCGTGTACTTCCACGGCGGCGGCTGGGTGATCGGCGACATCGACCTGCAGTACGACCATCTGGGCCGCGATCTGGCGAACCAGACCAGTGCCACCGTCGTGCTGGTCAACTACCGCAAGGCCCCCGAGCACCCCTTCCCGGCCGGGATCGAGGACAGCTACGCCGGCCTGCGGTGGGCCGCCGAGCACGCCGGCGAACTGGCCGCCGAGGGCGCCCCGCTGATCGTCGCCGGGGACAGTGCCGGCGGCAACATCAGTGCCGTGATGACGCTCTGGGCCCGGGACCGGGGCGGACCGAGGATCGACTACCAGGTGCTGGTCTACCCGGTGACCGACTGCGACCTGGACACCGAGTCCAGCCTGGCACCGGAGAACCAGCTGCTGCTCAGCCGGGACACCATGGCCTGGTTCTGGCGCCACTACCTGCCGGACGAGGCGGCCCGCAGCCATCCGGACGCCTCCCCGCTGCGCGCCGAGAGCCACGCCGGGCTGCCGCCGGCGCTGGTCTACGTGGCCGAGTACGACCCCCTCCACGACGAAGGGGTCGCCTACGCGCGGGCGTTGAAGGACGCCGGGGTCCCGGTGGTGCTGGAGGAGGCCGCCGGGCAGATGCACGCGTACTTCCAGATGGCCAAGATCCTGCCCGGCTACGAGGAGGGCGTGCGGCTGGTCGCCGACCACGTCAACGCCTTCGTCGCGGCGTTCCCCGGCAGTTCCGCGGAAGGAGCCTGAGCCATGACCCAGCCCACGCCTCGGCCCACGCCTCAGCCGATGACCCGGCCCACGCCTCGGCCGGCGCCCGGTTCCGGGCAGGACGTGATCATCATCGGTGCCGGTTTCGCCGGCCTCTACCAGCTGCTGCGGCTGCGCCGGCTCGGCCTGCGCGCCCACGTCCTGGAGGCGGGCGGCGACGTCGGCGGCACCTGGTACTGGAACCGCTACCCGGGCGCCCGCTGCGACATCGAGTCGATCGAGTACTCCTACTCCTTCGACCCCGAGCTGGAGCAGGAGTGGGACTGGAGCGAGCGATACGCCGCCCAGCCGGAGATCCTCTCGTACGCCCGGCACGTCGCCGACCGCTACGACCTCCGCCGGGACATCACCTTCCACACCCGCGTGGCCGGCCTGGAGTGGGACGCCGAGGCCGGCCGCTGGACGGTGCGCACCGAGGACGGCGGCACCCGCACCGCCCGCTTCGTGATCGCCGCCACCGGCTGCCTCTCGGTGCCCTCGCGGCCGGACTTCGCCGGTCTCGGCGACTTCTCCGGAGAGCTGTACTGGACCTCGAGCTGGCCGCACGAGGAGGTCGACCTGGCCGGCAAGCGGGTCGCCGTGATCGGCACCGGCTCCTCCGGACTCCAGACCATCACCGCGATCGCCCCGCTCGTCGGCGAGCTGACGGTGTATCAGCGCACCCCGAGCTTCGCCGTCCCGGCCCACAACGGGCCCAACCAGGACCGGCTGGCCGAGGCCAGGAAGCGGTACCGGGAGATCCGCGCCTACAGCAGAGACTCGCGGATCGGCTTCCAGTGCCAGGAGGGCACCGCCCTGCTGGCCGAGACGGACCCGGAGGAGGCCCGGCGGGAGCTGGACCGCCGGTGGGCCGACGGCGGCCTGTGCTTCTCCAGCGCCTACCGGGACGTCCTGCGGAACCCCGACGCCAACGAGAGGGCGGCGGAGTACGTCCGGTCCCGGATCCGGGAGAAGGTCGCGGACCCGAAGCTGGCCGAGAAGCTCTCCCCGCGCGGCTATCCGATCGCCTCCAAGCGGATGTGCGTGGACACCGGCTACTTCGAGGTCTACAACCGGGACAACGTCGGCCTGGTCGACATCAACGAGCACCCCATCCGGCGGATCACCGAGCGCGGCATCCTGGCCGGCGAGGAGGATCGCGCGCACGACGTGATCATCCTGGCCACCGGCTTCGACGCCATGACCGGCGCGCTCACCTCGATGGACGTCCGGGGCGAGGGCGGCCAGAGCCTGCGGGAGAAGTGGGCCCACGGCCCGCGCACCTATCTCGGCCTGATGTCGGCCGGCTTCCCCAACCTGTTCATGATCACCGGCCCGCAGAGCCCCTCGGTGCTGTCCAACATGATGACCTCGATCGAGTACCACGTGGACTGGATCACCCGCGCCCTGGGGCATCTCGGCGAGCGGGGGCTGACCCGGATGGAGGCGGAGCCGGAGGCCGAGGACAACTGGGTGAACACCACCAACGACGTCGCCGCCCTCACCCTGATGCCGCAGGCGGCGTCCTGGTACATGGGCGCCAACATCCCCGGCAAGCAACGGGTGTTCATGCCCTTCGTGGGCGGGGTCGGCACCTATCGCCAGATCGGCGACGGGGTCGCGGTGGCCCGCTACCACGGCTTCGAACTGAGCTGAGCGGTCCGCGCCCGGAGAGGTCCCCGGGCCGCGGCCCCTAGTCTGGCGACCATGCCGAAGAATCGCCCGTCCGTCCTCGTCTTCGACGTCAACGAGACCCTCAGCGACCTGAGCCCGCTGGGCGACCGCTTCGCGGAGGCCGGCCTGCCCGCCGACCGGATGCCGCTGTGGTTCGCCGGCATCCTCCGGGACGGCATCGCCCTCGCCGCGGCCGGCGGCTACGCGGACTTCGCCGACCTGGCCCGGGACGGCCTCCGCGCCCTGCTGCCGGCCGAGTGGGCGGAGGCCGAGGGGGAGGCCGCCGTCGAACACGTCGTCTCCGGCTTCGCCGAACTGAACGTCCACCCGGACGTCCCCGACGGGGTAAGGGCACTGCGCGCGGCCGGCTTCCGGCTGGTCACCATGACCAACGGCAGTCCCGACCTCAGCGAGGGCCTGCTGCGGCGGGCCGGGGTGCGGGACTGCTTCGAGGCGCTGCACGGCGTACGCGGCCCCGGCCGGTGGAAGCCGCATCCGGCGGCCTACCACTACCCGGTCGAGCGGGCCGGTGTCCGCCCGGACCAGGCCATGCTGGTCGCCGTCCACCCCTGGGACGTGGACGGGGCGCAGCGCGCCGGACTGCTCGGCGCCTGGATCCGGCGGGGAGCCGGGCCGAGGGCCTACCCCAGCTCGCTGACCCCACCCGGGGTGACCGCGCGGGACCTGGTGGAACTCGCCGCCGTGCTGGGCTGACGGCTGGGTCCGACCCGCCGTCCGGACCCGACCCGCCGTGCGGGCCCGACCCGCCGTGCGGGCCCGACCCGCCGTGCGGGCCGCCGTCCTCGATGCGCCCGGGCCGGGCTGCTAACCTGACCGACGGCAATTTCCCCCCAAGGACGGGAAGCAGACATGGCGGGTGACGACGACATCTCCGGGTGATACCCGGTCCTGAGGCCGTCGCGGGCGCTGGGCGCCCTGCGTGACGGCCCGCTTCGTCGTGCCCGTTCGAGACCTGTCTGCCCCCGGCGGAGCCGTCTCCGCCCATTCCTCCCTGGATCGCCCTGAATGTCCGACGCCTCCGTCGTCTGCTCCCACCTGTCCTTCTCCTGGCCCGACGACACCCCCGTCTTCCAGGACCTGACCTTCGCCGTCGGCGCCGGCCGCACCGGCCTGGTCGCGCCCAACGGCTCCGGCAAGACCACGCTGCTCAGGCTGATCGCCGGCGAACTGACCCCGTCCGCGGGGTCGCTGACGGTCGGCGGCACCTCCGGTTACCTCCCGCAGGACCTGCCGCTGACCGCCGCCCTCACGGTCGCCGAGGTCCTCGGCGTCGCCGAGCGGATCCGCGCGCTGGACGCGGTGGAGTCCGGCGACGTCGCCGAGGAGCACTTCACCACCATCGGCGACGACTGGGACATCGAGGAGCGCAGCCTGGCGCAGCTCGAACGCCTGGGCCTGGGCGGAGTCCGCCTGGACCGGCCGCTGGGCACCCTCAGTGGCGGGCAGGTCGTCCAACTCGGCCTCGCCGCCCAGCTGTTGAGGCGGCCCGACGTACTGCTCCTGGACGAGCCCACCAACAACCTCGACCTGGCCGCCCGGCACCGGCTGTACGAGGTCCTCGCGGACTTCTCCGGCTGCCTGCTGCTGGTCAGCCACGACCGCGCGCTGCTCGACCGGATGGACCGGATCGCCGAGCTCGACCCCGGCGAACTGCGCCTGTACGGCGGGAACTTCACCGCCTACGAGCAGGCCGTGGAGGCCGAGCGGGAGGTCGCGGAGAAGAACATCCGGAACGCGGAGCAGGAGCTGAAGCGGGAGAAGCGGGAGTTGCAGCAGGCCCGCGAGCGCGCGGAACGCCGGGCGAGCAACGCCGCCCGCAACCTCAAGAGCGCCGGCCTGCCCCGGATCTTCGCCGGGAACATGAAGCGCGGCGCCCAGGAGTCGGCAGGCCGCTCCGGTCAGCTGCACGCCTCCCGGGTCGGCGAGGCCAAGGCCCGGCTCGACGAGGCGGAGCGGGGCCTGCGCGAGGAGCAGCGGCTGACCCTCGACCTCTCCGGCACCCGGGTGCCGAGCGGGCGCGACCTTTTCTCCGGCGAAAAGCTACAGGTCCTCGTCGGGGACCGGCCGCTCTTCGCGGGGGAGGGGGTGGATCTGGCCATCCGCGGTCCCGAGCGGATCGCCCTGGTCGGCCCGAACGGGACCGGGAAGACCACCCTTCTCCGCGTCCTGACCGGTGACCTGGCCCCGGACGGGGGCCGGATCAAGCGGGCGGACGGGCGGGTCGCCTACCTGTCCCAGCGGCTGGACCTGCTGGAGCAGGACCGCACGGTGGCCGAGAACTTCGCGGCGGCGGCCCCCGACCTGCCCGCCGTGGAGCGGATGAACCTCCTGGCCCGCTTCCTCTTCCGCGGCGCCGCCGCCCATCTGCCGGTCCGGGCGCTCTCCGGCGGCGAGCGGCTGCGGGCCACCCTGGCCTGCGTGCTGTGCGGGGAGCCGGCCCCTCAGCTGCTCCTCCTCGACGAGCCGACGAACAACCTCGACCTGGTGAGCGCCGGCCAGTTGGAGGGTGCCCTCGACTCCTACCAGGGGGCGTTCGTGGTGGTGAGCCACGACGAACGGTTCCTGGCCGGCATCGGGGTCGACCGGTGGCTGCGGCTGACCGACGGAGTCCTGGAGGAGGCGGGCGCCCCGGGGCGGTGAGCCGCCACGCGGCAGCGGCTCAACTCGCTGGTGCGGCCGGTGCGGACGGGGCGGTCCCGCCGGCCGCCGCACCGGCCCGCAGGCCGTCCATGATCAGGTCGAGCAGCCGGGTGAGCTGCGGCTGCGCGTTCTCCTGGCCGGCCAGCTGCCACAGGCCGGCGATGAGGAGGAAGAAGTCCTCGGCGGTCAGCCCGGGGCGGACGGCCCCGGCCTCCTCGCAGGCGCGGAGGAGGCGCTCCGCCGCGGCCGTCATCGCCGCGTAGCCCTGCTCCTTGACCTCCCCGGCGCCGCTGGTGGCCTGGCGGATCGCGTCGGCCAGGCCGGCCTTGGCGGCGGCGAACCGGGCGAGCCGGTCCATCCACTCGCGCAGCGCCCGGTCCGGCTCCCTGGTCGCCAGCAGCTGGTCCGCGCTCTCGGCCACCTGCTGGGCCTCGTAGCGGTACACCTCCAGGACGAGCGCCTCCCGGCTGGGGAAGTTGCGGTAGAAGGTGCCCTGGCCGACGCCCGCCTTCCGGGCGATCGCGCTCAGCGGGACCTGGTCCGAGCGCGTCAGCTCGGCCAGCGCGACCTCCAGGATGCGCCGGCGGTTCCGCAGCGCGTCCGAGCGCTGCGGGGCGGAGGCCTTCTTGTCGTCCACCTTCTTCTCCCGTACCCGTCCCGCTTCCGGAGCCGGTCGGGTCGCCCTTGCCAAGCGGACAATTGTCCACTAGCTTCTCTCGGAGTCGGACAGTTGTCCACTTCGAGCCCACTCTAGCGGCCCCTTCCGCAGCCGCCTCCACCACCTCCTGCCTCGTCTTATCTCGTCGTCTTCCGGATGCCTGAAAGAAGGCCGAGCATGGACTCTTCGACGTCCAGCGATATCACTCTCCACATCAATGGCGAGAAGCACACACTGCCCGTCGACCACCGCACCACTGTGCTCGACCTGTTGCGCGAGCGCCTCGATCTGACCGGTACCAAGAAGGGCTGCGACCAGGGCCAGTGCGGCGCCTGCACGGTCCTCGTCGACGGCCGCAGGGCCCTGTCCTGCCTGCAGCTGGCGGTGGCGGCCGAGGGCCGCGAGATCGCCACCATCGAAGGCATCGCCGAGGAGAGCGGACAGCTCCACCCGGTGCAGCAGGCCTTCCTCGATCTGGACGGATACCAGTGCGGCTACTGCACGCCGGGGCAGATCTGCTCCGCCGTGGCGATGCTGGAGGAGCACGCGGCCGGCTGGCCGAGCGCCGCCACCCGGGACCTCAGCCCGGAGGCCGGACCTCCGCCGCTCACCCCTGAGGAGATCCGCGAGCGGATGAGCGGCAACCTGTGCCGCTGCGCCGCCTATGTGTCGATCGTCCAGGCGATCGGCCGCGCGGCCGGCGCCCGCACCGAGGAGGCGGCCCGATGAAGGAGTTCGGATACCGACGCGCCACTGACGTCTCCGGCGCGGTCGCACTGCTCGACGGCGATCCCGGGGCGCGGTTCC
The DNA here is from genome assembly GCF_000744815.1 of Phaeacidiphilus oryzae TH49. NCBI lineage: Bacteria > Bacillati > Actinomycetota > Actinomycetes > Kitasatosporales > Streptomycetaceae > Phaeacidiphilus > Phaeacidiphilus oryzae. The sequence continues at coordinate 292,675 of NZ_JQMQ01000005.1, read as the reverse complement.
TCGGTGGGGGGACCAATCTGGTGGATTTGATGAAGTCCGGGGTGGAGCGGCCGTCGCTGCTGGTGGATGTGCGGGAACTGCCGTTGGGCGGGATCGAGTCGACCGCGGAGGGCGGGCTGCGGATCGGGGCCACGGTCAGCAACAGCGACCTGGCCGCAGATGGGGAGGTGCGGCGGCGCTATCCGCTGCTGGCGCAGGCGGTGCTGGCCGGGGCCTCGGGCCAGCTGCGCAACATGGCCACGGTCGGCGGCAACCTGCTGCAGCGCACCCGCTGCGGCTACTTCACCGACGTCAGCCGCCCGTGCAACAAGCGGGTCCCGGGCAGCGGCTGCCCGGCCATCCAGGGCGAGCACCACAACCACGCCATCCTGGGCGCCTCCCCGCACTGCGTGGCCGTCCACCCCTCCGACATGGGGGTGGCGCTGGCCGCGCTGGACGCCGTGGTGACCTACCGCACCGCGCAGGGCGAGGGGCGGCTGCCGCTCACCGACTTCTACCTCCCGGTCGGGGACTCCCCGCACCGGGAGACCGCGCTGCCGCCGGGCGCCCTGATCACCGGTGTGGTCCTGCCGCCGGCCCCGGTCGCCGCCCACTCGCGCTACCGCAAGGTCCGCGAGCGCGCCTCCTACGCCTTCGCGATCGGCTCGGTGGCGGCCGCCCTGGCGGTCGAGGGGGGCACGGTGCGGCAGGTGCGCCTGGCCCTGGGCGCGGTCGCCTCCCACCCCTGGCGGGCCCGGGCCGCCGAGGCGGCGCTGACCGGCCGCCCGGCCACCCCCGCCTCCTTCACGGCCGCCGCCGAGGCCGAACTGGCCACCGCCGCACCCCTGCCCCACAACGGCTACAAGGTCACCCTCCTCCACAACCTCATGGTCGCCGTCCTGACCGAACTCACCCAGGAGGCCACCCGATGACCACCACCACGACCGGCGCCGCGGCCCCCTCGGCCAACCGGGCCGTCGGCACCGCCCACACCCGGGTGGAGGGCCGGGACAAGGTGACCGGCGCGGCCCGCTACGCGGCCGACATCCCCTTCACCGAACTCGCCTACGGCTGGCTGGTGCTGTCCACGGTGGCCCGGGGCCGGATCCAGTCGGTCGAGACCGGGCCGGTCCTGGAGATGCCCGGGGTGATCACGGTCCTCCACCACGGCAACGCCCCCCGGGTGGACACCGACTACGCCGGGATGGTCGGCCCCCCCGACCCGACCGCCGCCGTCTTCCAGCACGACCGGGTGCCGCATCTGGGCTGGCCGGTGGCGATGGTGGTGGCCGAGACTCCGGAGCAGGCCAGGGAGGCCGCCGAGTCCCTGGTCGTGCGGTACCGGACGGAACCGCACGACGTCGAGTTCTCCGCCGGGCGCCCGGACGCGTACCCGGTCGACGGCTTCATGCCCGCGATCACCGAGAAGGGCGACCAGGCGGCCGAACTCGCCGCCTCCGCCGTGGTCGTGGACGAGGAGTACACCACTCCGGAGGAGCACCACAGCTCCATGGAGCCGCACGCCGCGACCGCCCGCTGGGAGGACGGCCGGCTGGACCTGGTCGACTCCAACCAGAGCGCGATCTGGGTCGCCGACGAGCTCGCCAAGATGTTCTCGCTCGACCTCTCCTCGGTCCGGGTGCGCTCCGAGCACGTCGGCGGCGGCTTCGGCAGCAAGGGCCTGCGCGCCCACCAGGTCGCCGCCGCGATGGGCGCGACCGTCCTCCAGCGGCCGGTCCGGGTGGTGCTGACCCGCCGTCAGGTCTTCTCGCTCACCGGCTACCGCAGCCCCACCGTGCAGCGGGTCAGGCTGGGCGCCGACGCCGACGGGCGGCTGCGCGCGCTGGAGCACGACTCGCTGAGCCTCACCTCCACCGTCCACCAGTTCATCGAGCCCAGCGCCGGGGTCGCCCGGGTGATGTACGACGCCGACGCCCACCGCACGGCCAACCGCGTCCTGCGGCTCGACGTCCCGACGCCCACCTTCATGCGGGCGCCGGGGGAGGCCCCGGGGTCCTTCGCGCTGGAGTCGGCGCTCGACGAGCTGGCCGAGAAGTGCGGGATCGACCCGGTCGAGCTGCGCGTCCGCAACGAGCCCGAGCGGGCCCCGGTCTCCGGACTGCCCTTCGGCAGCCGCAACCTCCTCGCCTGCTTCCGGGAGGGCTCCCGCAGGTTCGGCTGGGCCGACCGTGACCCGCGCCCGGGCGTCCGCCGGGACGGCCGCTGGCTGCTCGGCACCGGCACCGCCGCGGCCTCCTTCCACGCGGGCGCGCTGCCGTCCACCGCGGCCGTCACAGCCGAGGCGGACGGCGGGTTCACGGTGCGGATCGGCGCCGCGGACATCGGCACCGGCGCCCGTACGGCGCTCACCCTGATCGCGGCGGACGCGCTGGACACCACCCCGGACCGGGTCCGGGTGCACATCGGCGACAGCGACTTCGGCCCGGCCTCGATCGCCGGCGGCTCGATGGGCACTCGCTCCTGGGCCTGGGCGATCACGGTCGCGGCCGCGGAGCTGCGCGAGCGGCTCGCCCTCGGCGCCGACATCCCGCCGGAGGGGATCACCGTCCGCTCGGACACCACCCAGGCCGTCGGCTCCCTGGCGCCCAAGGAGCGGCACTCCTTCGGCGCCCAGTTCGCCGAGGTGGCGGTGGACCCGGCCACCGGGGAGGTGCGGGTCCGCCGGATGCTCGGCATCTTCGCGGCCGGCCGCATCGTCAACCCGCTCACCGCCCGCAACCAGCTGGCCGGCGGGATGGCCTGGGGGCTCTCCATGGCCCTCCACGAGGAGGCCGTGCGGGACCGCGCCAGCGGCGGGCTCTACGGCCCCGACCTGGCCGGCTACCATGTGGCCGCGCACGCCGACATCCCGCCCATCGAGGCGGACTGGGTGGCGGACGAGGACCCGGAGGACCCGGTCGGCATCAAGGGCGTCGGCGAGATCGGCATCGTGGGCGCGGCCGCCGCGATCGCCAACGCGGTCTGGCACGCGACCGGCGTACGCTACCGCCACCTCCCCATCCGCCCGGACCGCGTCCTCCAGGCGGGCACCGCGCTGCCGGACGCCTGACAGGGCCGAGCGACCTCACACCCGGACCCGCCCGAGGGCCCCGGGTGTGAGGTCGCTCGGGCTGGGACAGCCATCTCGACCACCTCGATACCAGGCTCGGCGTCCGCACCCGCGCCGAGGCCGTCGCCCGGGCCCACCGCCACGGCTACGGTCTGCCGGCGGACGGCGACTCCGCCCCACCGGGCCGGCCTTAAAGGTTTCTGAAGAAGTCGGCGGTAGAGATTTGAAGATTTGCCGTCCAAGACTTGAGGTCGGCGTCGTACAGGACTGGCGCGACCTGAGGTGGGCGGATGTCGGAACTGCTGGGACGAGGGCGGCGAACGGCGAGCGGCTCCAAGGCGGCCCCGCCCGGGCGCCGGCGCGGCGGCCCGGGACGGCTTCGCCGGCTGCTGCGGCGGCGCTGGATGCGGGTGTCGCTGGCGCTCTTCGGGGTCTTCCTCGCCTGGTTCTGCTGGTCGATGGGGCGGGCACTGGCCGCGCCCGGTGACGACAGCGTGGCCGCCCGGGTGGCCGAGTGGGGGCGCGATCACCATCTGGGCGTGGTAGTGGCCTGGCTGGAGACGGCCCAGTACAACCTCCATCCGCCTAAGACCGGCGGCACCCCGTCGATAGCTCTGCGTCCCGATGGCGGCACTGCCCCCGGCACGGCCTCAGCGCCCTCGCCGCACTCGGCGCACTCGGCGGCCGCCGTCGCGCTGCCGCCCCGGCTGGTCTCTCCCGCCCGCCCGGCACTGCCCGGCGAGGGCGCCTGGCAGGTGCTGCGCACGGTCCACGGCAGGCCCGCCGTGATCGGCGCCTATCTGCGGCCGGACGCCACCCACACCTCCTACGTCGCCGCGGTCGCCTCCATGGACCCCGCACTGGTCCGCTTCGAGCTCCATCCGGGCACCGCGGACCCGGGCCCGGCGAACTGGGGCGTGCCCTACTCGGTGCCGCCGGCCTCGCGCTCCGGCCTGGTGGCCACCTTCAACGGCGGTTTCAAGATCAACCAGTCCGGCGGCGGCTTCCTCCTGGGCGGGGTCACCAAGGGCGCCCTCAAGCCCGGCGCGGCCTCCCTGGTCTTCTACCGCGACGGCAGGGTCGCGGTGGGCACCTGGGGGTCGGAGGTCTCGATGTCCCCGCAGGTGGTCGGTGTGCGGCAGAACCTGCGGCTGGTCGTCGACCACGGCCGGGTGCCCTCCGGCGTGAACAGCGACATCGAGTCCGGGTGGGGGCTGACCATCGGCGGGAAGTACTTCGTGTGGCGCTCGGGCGTGGGGGTCACCGCCGACGGCCGGGTGGTCTTCGTCTACGGCCCCGCGCTGTCCGTACGCACCCTCGCCGACCTGCTGCAGCGGGCGGGCTGCGTGGAGGCGATGCAGCTGGACATCAACCCGGCCTGGATGTCCTTCATGTACTACCGGCCGCCGGTGGGGGCGGCCGATCCGGTGCCGGTCAAACTGCTCGCCGGGCAGCAGCGTCCCGCCGACCGCTACTACACGCCCACCAGCCGCGATTTCGTCGCAGTGTTCGCCCGATGACCGCGGCACTGCGCACGGTCGCCGCCGACGCACAGGCCCGTGCGGGGGCACGGTTCCGCACGACCGCCGTGGCGGCCGTGCGGACCGCCCGCCCCCGGCAGTGGAGCAAGAACCTGCTGGTCCTCGCGGCGCCGCTGGCGGCGTGGGCGGCCGGCCGGGGCCGGCTCGCGGCGGGCGAACTGGCGCTGGCCGTCGCCGCGTTCGTCTGCGTCGCCTCCGCGCTGTACTTCGTCAACGACCTGGTCGACCTGGAGCGGGACCGCCGGCACCCGGTCAAACGGCTGCGCCCGCTGCCCTCGGGCGCCCTGAGTGCGCGAGCGGCACTGGCCTGCGGAGCGGGCTGCGTCCTGGCCGGCGAACTGTTCGGGGTGGCCACCGGGCGGGTGGCGTTCTCGGCTGTGCTGAGCTGCTACCTCCTGCTCAGCCTGGGTTACTCGGTCCTGCTCAAGCACGTCCCGGGCCTGGAACTAGTGGTCCTCGCCTCGGGTTTCGTGCTGCGGGCAGTGGGGGGAGGGGCGGCCGCCGGGGTGCCGCCCTCGGCCTGGTTCGTGCTGGTGTGCAGCCTGGGGGCGCTGCTGATGGCGGTCGAGAAGCGCGGCGCGGAGGTCGCACTGCTCGGCGCGGCCGCCGCCGCGCACCGGCCGGTGCTCCGCTGGTACCGCGGCGGGTGGTTGCCGGCGGCCCGCAGATGCCTGATCGCGGCGGTGCCGGCCGCCTACCTCGGCTGGGCGCTCGGGGCGGCCGCGACGCCCCTCCGGATCTGGCACCTGCTGAGCGTCCTCCCCCTCCTTCTCGCCTTGCTACGCTTCGACCGGCTCGCCTCGCGCCGTCCCGGCGCCCGGGTGGAGGACTTGATGGTGACGGATCGTCTGATGGTCGCGGCCGAACTGGTGTGGCTGGCCGCCTTCCTCGGGCCGGCGCTGTGAGGGGGGCCGTGCGAGGGCTTGGGCGGCAGGGCCCGCTGGGGTCGCTGGGCCGACTGGGATCACCGGGCCCGCGACGACCAGGCGAAGCGCGGCGAGCGCCACGTCCCTCGCACACCGGAGAGGTGCTCCTCACCGGCTGGGGCCGGAGCACGGCGGGCCGCTCCCGCCTGGTCGCCCCGTCCGGCGCCGAGGAGCTGCGGGCACTGATCGCCGGCAAGCCCGCGGCGGGCCTGCTGGCCCGGGGTGCGGGCCTCAGCTACGGGGACGCGGCCCTGAACACGGGCGGTCTGGTGGTGGCGCCGGTCCCGAGCCCCGAGGCGCCCCGGATCGCGCTGGACGCGGCCGCCGGCACCGTCCGGGCCTGCGCTTCGGTCACCTTCGCCGAACTGCTGGCGCACACCGTCCCGCACGGCTGGCTGCCTCCGGTGCTCCCCGGGACCCGCCATCTGACGGTCGGCGGCGCGGTCGCCGCGGACGTCCACGGCAAGAACCAGTACCGGGAGGGCGCCCTGGCGAGCGGGCTGACCGCGGTCGAACTGCTGGACGGCACCGGTACGGTCCGCTCCCTCACCCCCGACCGGGAACCGGCGGCGTTCCGGGCCACCGTCGGCGGAATGGGCCTGACCGGGGTCGTCCTGGGCGCGACCCTGCGGCTGCTGCCGATCCGCAGCGCCCTGCTGCGGGTGACCACCGAGCGAGCCGCCGACCTGGACGCCCTCCTCGCCGGGCTGGCCGAGGCCGCCGAGCGCCACCGCTACGCGGTCGGCTGGATCGACGGCACGGCCGGCGGCCGGTCGCTGGGACGCGGCATCGTCGAGGCCGGCGATCACCTGCCGGCCCCCGATCCGCGCCGCGAGCCCGCCGGGATCCGGTACGCCCCGGGCCCGGTCCTCCCCGCGCCCCGGCTGCCGTTCAGCCCGGTCCGCCCGCTCACCGCCCGGGCGTTCAACGCCCTGTGGTATCGCAAGGCGCCGCCCCGCCGGGAGGGCACCGTCACCGCGTCCGCCTTCTTCCACCGGCTCGACGCGGTCGCCCACTGGAGCCGCGCCCTCGGCCCGGCCGGAATCTGGCAGTACCAGTTCGTCGTCCCGGACGCCTCTGCGCCGCTGCTGGCCCAGGTGGTCGAGGGGCTGCGCCGGGCGGGCGCGGCGACCTTCCTGGGGACCCTCAAGCGGTTCGGCGCCGGGGACGGGCATCCGCTCTCCTTCCCCCGTGCGGGCTGGTCGCTGGCGCTCGACATGCCCGCCGGGCGCCGCCATACCGCCGAGCTGCTCGACCACTTCGACCGGCAGGTCGCCGCCGCGGGCGGCCGGGTCTACCTGGCCAAGGACGCGCGGATGGACCGCGGCTGCCTCCGCGACATGTACGGCCCCCTGGAGGACTTCCAGGAGGCCCGTGCGGAACTCGACCCGCACGGGGTCTTCCGCTCCGACCTCGGCCGGCGTCTCGGGCTGTGCGGATGAGCGCGACTCCGCTTCGGCGGCCACCGCGCCGAGTGCTCCTGCTGGGCGGAACCAGCGAGATCGGCCTCGCGGTCCTGCGCGCCCTCGCGCTCGGCCCCGAGGACGAGGCGCTGCTGGCCGGGCGCGATCCGGAGCGGCTGGTCCAGGCCGGCGCGGAGCTGCCGTGCCGGGTCACGGTGCTCCCCTACGACGCCGCCGACCCGGCGGCCCACGACCGGCTCGCCGAGGAGGTCTTCGCCGCGGCGCCGCTGGACGTGGCCGTCTCCGCGGCCGGCGTCCTCCTGCCCCAGCCGGACCTCGACGCCGACCCGGCCGCCGCCGCACTCCTGGTGACCACCAATCTGACCGGCCATGTCAGCGTGCTGCTCGCGCTGGCCCGCCGGATGCGCGCCGGCCGGCACGGCGTCCTGGTGGTGCTGTCCTCGGTCGCCGCCGTCCGGCCCCGCCGCGCCAACTACGTCTACGGCGCGGCCAAGGCCGGACTGGACGCCTTCGCGCGGGGACTGCGGGACAGCCTCCACGGCAGCGGCGTCCGGCTACTGCTGGTCCGCCCCGGTTTCGTGACCGGCCGGATGACCCGGGGGATGCGGCCCGCCCCGCTGTCCGTCACCCCCGCCCAGGTCGGCGCGGCGGTGGCCACCGCCCTCACCCGCCGGACCGGCACCCTCTGGATCCCCCGCCGGCTGGCCCTGCTGGCCCTGGCCATGCGGCTGCTGCCACGGCCGCTCTGGCGCCGCCTGCCGCGGTGAGCCCGCCGGGCCCATCGGGAGGTCTCTCGGGAGGTCTCTCGGGTGTGCTCCCCGGGAGCGTCACTCCTGCTTGATGTCCGCGGCGACTATCACCCCCTGCACCACGGTGTAGGTGCCCTGGTAGACCTTGACCGATCCGTCGGTCTGGGTGGCGTACAGGACGGCGGAGACCTGGTCGGAGCCGAAGTCGTTGGTCGTGCCGAGGCTGACGCTCGCGGTGGTGGCGAAGCCGGCCACGTAGTCGGAGTATGAGGTCCCGGCGATGTTCTTCCCGCCGAGCGCCCACGCCGCCGCGTAGTTCTGGTCGTTGATGTCCTGGTAGTACTGCTCCACCACCGCGCCGGCGTTGATGTTGGCCGGCGCCGGTGTGGTGGCGGCGGCCGGCGGGCCGGTCGCCGGCGGCGCCGTCACGGTCACGGTGGGGCGCGGGGTGGGCGTCACCGTGGTGGCGGGTGGGGAGCTCGGCCGGGACGTGGCCGGGGCGGTCGTCGTGCTCGGGGGAGCCGCGTTGTGCTGTGTCGCGGCGGAGCCGCAGGCGGTCGCGCCGAGGAGGAGTGCTGCCGCGGTGGCGCCGACGGAGAGGCCGGTTCGGAGATTCATGAGGTACCCCCTGGGGGTGTGGTCCCATGCGCCCGCGCGAGCGTACTGCCATGATATGTCGCCGTTTATCGTCCTGGCGGGTCGTTACAACGTTGGAAAATCGGCGGGTGGCGCAGGGGCGCAAAGGCCGGCCCACCGGCCCTCCACTGTGGGCACGAGGCCATGGTCTTCGGGCTCCCCGATCCACCGTGGCGTGGCCGAAACCGCCCTGAGGAGGCCGAGTTCGGCCAGCCCGATCAGGGTGCGCACAGGGGGTGGACAGCGTTGTCAGAGGCGTGCTGTCATGTGGCTGCTTTCGTTTCCAACGTTGTCAGCAGCTTCTCCTCCACCCTCGCACCGACGGGCTCCGACGAAAGGTGAACCCCTGGTGAGTACCCGAAGGCATCGCAGAACCCTCCTCCGAGGACTGGCGACCGCGGTTCCGATCCTCCTCGGGGGCGCTCTCCTGGCGCCGGCCGCGATCGCCCAGGCGGAGGCTGCCGCACCGGCGGCCGTCGCGGCCCGCGCCGCCTCCACCGCCGCGACCAGCGCCGCGACCACCGCCCAAGGCCTGCGCAGTGACTGCTACCTCAGCTCCAACGGGACCGCGATGGACTTCGCCACCTACGGCGGAACCACGGTGCAGCCCTCACTGAACGTGGCAGACCTCGTCCCGGCACTCCGCGAGTGCGCCGGCACCACCACCAACGTGGCCGTCCACTGGACCGGCCTCCTGGACGTCCCGGCCGACGGCGCGTACACGTTCTACATCAAGGGCGACAACGGCTTCCGGATGTCGCTGGACGGGGCCTCCGTCATCGACCACTGGACCACCGACTGGGACGTGCAGACCCAGTCCCAGCCGGTGACCCTGACCGCCGGTCCGCACCGGCTGGCCTTCGACTACAACCAGGAGAGCGGGGGCGCCTCGATCCAGACGGAGTGGTCGGGCCCCGGCATCGCCCGGCAGCCCGTGCCGGACTCCGCCCTCCACCTTCCCGACGGGTACGCGCCCCTCATGCTGCCGAGCACCGTGGACACCACCGGCCGCAAGGCCGTTGTGGACCTCCCCGGCCCGGTGGACTCCCTCCCCGCCGACCTCACCAAGCACGTCTCGGTGATCGCCGGTGACCACCGCTGGTCGCCGACCGCGGCACTGGACCCGGCAGACCGTTCCAAGCTGGTCCTCACCGCCGCGGCCTCGGACATCCCGGCCGCCATGAAGGCGAAGGTGCGGATCGGCTATGACGGCCTGGACGGCCTGGCCACCTCCGCCGGCCCGCTCGACGTCTTCTCCAGCATCGCCCAGAACGAATCCACCTGGTATTTCGCCACCAAGTGGGCCAAGGACGTCTCCCCGTCCAACGCCCTGCCGGACTACCCGCGTCCGCAGCAGACCCGCAGGCAGTGGGCCAACCTGAACGGCACCTGGCAGTTCCAGGCCACCACGCAGGACGCCGCGCTCCCCAAGAGCAGGCTGGACGGCAGGATCCTCGTCCCCTACCCGATGGAGGCGCCCCTCTCCGGCGTCGCCGAGCACCACGACTGGTCGCTCTACCAGCGCACCTTCCAGGTCCCGCGGAGCTGGCGGATCGGCTCGGGCAACCGCCTTCACCTCAACTTCGGCGCGGTGGACTACGAGGCCTGGGTCTATGTCAACGGCCGGCCGGTGGCCCACCACCTGGGCGGCTACCAGGCGTTCACCGCCGACATCACCGAGGCCGTCAAGGGCCGCGGCACCCAGACCGTGCTGCTGAAGGTCAAGGACACCACCGGCCCCTCGCAGGCGACCGGGAAGCAGTCCTCGGACCCGAGCGGCATCTGGTACACCTCCACCTCGGGCATCTGGCAGACGGTGTGGATGGAGCCGGTCCCCGAGGAGAGCATCGACTCCCTGGTGCTCACCCCGAACCTCAAGGACGACTCGGTCGCCGTTACGGCGCGCCCCAGCGCCGGCACGAGGGCCTCCGCGCGGGTGACCGCCACGGCGTACCGGGACGGGCGGCCGATCGGCTCGGTGACCGGCGCCGCCGGCACCGCGCTCCGGCTGGCGGTCCCGCACCCCGAGCTGTGGAGCCCGGACCACCCCTTCCTCTACGACCTGAAGGTCACCCTGAACGACGGCGCCTCGCACGACAGCGTCGGCTCCTACTTCGGCATGCGGTCGATCTCGCTCGCCAAGGTCGGCGGCGTCGAGAAGATCGAGCTCAACGGCAAGCCGACCTTCCTGCTGGCCAACCTCGACCAGGGCTTCTGGCCGGACGGCATCTACACCGCGCCCACCGACGCGGCCCTGAAGTCCGACCTGCAGGCGGACAAGGAGCTCGGCTTCAACACCGTCCGCAAGCACATCAAGGTCGAGCCGGCCCGCTGGTACTACTGGGCGGACAGGCTCGGGCTGATGGTCTGGCAGGACATGCCCAGTCGCAACGCCGCCCCGGCGAGCGCCGCCGACGACGCGGAGTTCGACAAGGAGGTCCACGAGATCGTGGACCAGCACCTCAGCAGCCCCTCCATCGTCATGTGGAACATGATGAACGAGGGCTGGGGCGAGCAGAGCAAGGAGGCCACCGGCGCACTCGCCGACTCCGTCAAGGCGCAGGACCCGTCGCGCCTGGTCGACGCCCACTCCGGTGTCAACTGCTGTGCGTCGCACGGCGATTCGGGCCGGGGCGATGTGATCGACTGGCATGTCTACCACGGGCCGGCGAACCCGCAGCCGGACGCCACCCGCGCCGCCGTCGACGGCGAGCACGGCGGCTACTCGCTGACCGTCCCCGGCCACATCGCCGGCACGGCGGGCGGCCAGGACTACGGTGACGGGCCCGGCAGCATCGCCGAGATGACGCAGGCCTACGTGGACAACACGAGCCTTCTGCTGCCGAACGCCGCCACCACCCTCTCCGGCTCGGTCTTCACCCAGCTCAGCGACGTCGAGGGCGAGCTCAACGGCCTGCTGACGTACGACAGGGCGGTGATGAAGGTCGAACCCGGCCCCGTGCGGGACATCAACCGCAAGGTGATCGCGGCGGGAGCCGCGGCCGGCGGAAGCTGACGCGGACTCACCCGCGCCCACGGCTCGCGCCCACCGCCCCGGCACACCGGGCGGTGGGCGCGAGCCGTTTCCGATGTCCGGCGAGGCGGACGCCGACGCCGGCTACGGTCGCGCTCTCATCCCAGTGCTTGCGGGGGCGTTATATATGCATACGCCGATAGTTTACCCAGTGGACTAACCTGAAGGGCAGACATCCAGAAAGGAGGCCGGGGCCATGACCGCCACGGATCCTGCGCTGACCGCCTTCGCCAACGGCTGGAGCGCCCTCTCTCTGCTGCACGACAGGATCGAGACCCATGTCGAGCGCGCCCTGCAGTCCCGCCACGGGCTCAGCGTCCGCGAGTACGCGCTGCTTGACGTGCTCGGCCGGCAGCACGACGGGGAGGGCGGCCATCTGCAGATGAAGCAGGCGGCCGACGCGGTCGTGCTCAGCCAGAGCGCGACCACCCGCCTGGTCACCCGCCTCGAAGACCGCGGTCTCCTCTCCCGCTACCTGTGCCCGACGGATCGCCGCGGGATCTACGCCGACGTCACCGAGGCCGGGCGCCGGCTCCTCGCCGAGGCCCGGCCGACCAATGAGGCCGCGCTCCACGAGGCCCTCGACGAGGCCGCCCGGAATCCCGCGCTGGCCCCGCTGGTCAGGGCGGTTGAAGCGGTGGAGGCGGTTGAAGCGGTGGAGGCCGCCCCGGCGCGGCGGTGATGGCCCGGAGGGGCGCGCCCCGACCCAACCTGTGCGGGCAGGTTTAGTGCGCGCTTGCATGTATAGCGCGTCTGCAACTATTGTGAGAGCAAGCTCGAACACGCTCAAGCAAGGAAAGAAGGGTCGAGCCCATGCCTCTCGCACTCCTGGCTCTGGCCATCGGAGCCTTCGGGATCGGGACCACCGAATTCGTGATCATGGGGCTGCTGCCGCAGATCGCCGGTGACTTCGGCGTCTCCATCCCCACCGCCGGACTGCTGGTCAGCGGCTACGCGCTCGGTGTGGTCGTCGGGGCGCCGCTGATGACCGTGCTCGGCACCAGGGTCGGCCGCAAGCGGATGCTGATGCTGCTGATGGGTCTGTTCATCCTCGGCAACGTGGTCTCCGCTCTCGCCCCGAACTTCGGCCTGATGCTGGCCGGCCGGGTGATCGCCTCCCTCGCCCACGGCGCGTTCTTCGGGATCGGGTCCGTGGTCGCCGCCGGGCTGGTCGCACCGCAGAAGAAGGCCGGGGCCATCGCCCTGATGTTCACCGGACTGACCGTCGCCAACATCGTCGGTGTGCCGCTGGGTACCTTCGTCGGGCAGGCCGCCGGCTGGCGCACGACCTTCTTCATCGTCGCCGGACTCGGCGTCCTCGGGTTGCTGGGCATCGCCAGACTGGTCCCGCCGATGCCCCGGCCCGAGGGGGCTCATCTGCGGCGGGAGCTCAGCGCCTTCCGCAATCCGCAGGTGGTGCTGGCGATGGCGATGACGGTCCTCGGCTTCGGCGGGGTGTTCGCCGCGATCACCTATATCGCGCCGATGATGACGCATGTCGCGGGCTACTCGGACGGGGCCGTCACCTGGCTGCTGGTGCTGTTCGGGGTCGGGATGTTCCTGGGCAACCTGGTCGGCGGGCGGTTCGCCGACCGCAGGCTGATGCCGATGCTGTTCACCGCCCTCGGCGGACTGGCGGTCGTTCTGGTCCTGTTCAGCCTGACCGCTCACGACAAGATCCTCGCCGCGGCCACCGTCCCGCTCATCGGGGCACTGGGGTTCGCCACCGTGCCGCCGCTGCAGAAGCGGGTGCTCGACCAGGCGCACGGTGCGCCGACGCTGGCCTCGGCGGTCAACATCGGTGCCTTCAACCTCGGGAACGCGCTGTCCGCGTGGCTCGGCGGCATGGTGATCGCCGCGGGGTTCGGCTACACCTCGCCGAACTGGGTGGGCGCGGTCCTCGCCGCGGCCGCTCTCGTCCTGGCCCTCTGGTCCGCCGCGCTCGAGCGGCGCGCCGCCGGAAGCGCGGCGGTGCCGGACGTCTCCGAGGGCGAGGTCCGCGTCCCCGCCCACCACTGATCCGCAGGAGGCCCCTGCCCCTGCACACTCCTACCTCTACCCCTGCACCTGCCTCTGCCAGCCACACAGGAGAAGCGCCGCCATGAGCACCACCGCGACCACCCCCCTCGCCACCGCCGACGCCGAAGCACTGATCGAAGCCGCCCGCCGGGCCGCCGAGACGGCCGGGGTCCCGGTGAGCGTCACCGTCCTGGACGCCGGCGGGAACCTCCTCGCCTTCCGCCGCGACGACCGCGCCGTCCTGATCTCCGGGGAGACCAGCACCCGCAAGGCCTACACCGCCCTGCAGCTGGACGCGCCGACGGCCGACCTGGTCGACCTGGTCAAGCCGGACGGACCGTTCCACTCCCTGCCCACCGCGCTCGACCGCCCGCTGCTGTTCATCGCCGGCGGACGCCCGCTCCATCGCGACGGCCGCCTGATCGGCGCGGTCGGCGTAGGCGGCGGGACGCCCGCTCAGGACGACGGTTTCGCGCGCGCGGCCGTCGAGGAGCTCGGCGGCTCCTGACGCGAGCCGTATGCCGGTGGCGGGGCGGCGGCGGCCGGAGGCCCGCCGCTCAGCGGATGCCGGTGGTGGCCACCCCCTGGGTGATCTGGCGCTGGAAGATCAGGAAGACGGCGATCAGCGGCAGGAACCCGAGCACAGAGGAGGCCATCACCTCGGCGTACTGGATGTTGCTGTTGTTCACCAGGGAGGCCAGGCCGACCGGGATGGTCTGCGACTTGGTCTGGTTGAGCGCCAGCAGCGGCCACAGGAAGGCGTTCCAGGAGCTGATGAAGGTCAGGATGGCCACCGTCGCCGCGGCGGGCCGGCTGATCGGCATGCAGACCGAGGCGTAGACCTTCCACCAGCTCGCCCCGTCGATCCGGGCCGCCTCGATCAGCGGGGTCGGGATGGACCGGAAGAAGGCGTGGAAGACGAAGACCGACACCGGTGCCGCGACCGTGGGCAGCACCAGCGCCCAGTAGGTGCCGAGCAGGTGGAGCGCGCGGAACTCGACGAACTGCGGCAGCACCAGCGCCTCGGTCGGCAGCATCAGCCCGGCCGTGACCAGCGCCAGGATCACCGAGCGGCCGCGGAAGCGGAGGAAGACCAGCGCGAAGCCGGCCATCGAGCAGAAGCCGACGGTGAGGACCACCGCGAGGGTCGCGATGATCAGGCTGTTCAGATACCACCAGCCGATCGGGTAGTTGCCCACCGCGAACGAGTACGCGTGGAAGGACCAGCCGCCGGCGAAGGGGGAGGTGGGGTTCTGGGTGATCGAGCCGTCCGAGCGCAGCGAGGTGGCGAGCGCCCAGAAGAACGGCACCAGCCAGATCAGGGCGAACAGCGTCAGGCAGACCGCGCACAGGCGGTTGAAGAGCTTCGCTCCGTCGACGCCGCCTCTGCGCGGGGCCTGGACCTGCTGGGCCCCGACGCCCGGCGCGGTGGTGTAGGTGGTGGTCACGCTGTCCTCCGCTCAGGCCGCACTGCTGGTCGTGCGCCACTTGCGCAGCCCGTACCAGGCTGCGCTGACGGCGACGATGATGAGGAAGTAGACGAGGGTCGCCGCGGCGCCGTAGCCGCCGCGGTAGGAGGTGAAGCCGGTGTCGTAGATGTACTCGATGACCGGCCGGGTGGACTGGTTGGGACCGCCGCCGAGCAGCAGGTAGATCTGGTCGAAGACCTTGAGCGAGGCCAGGATCTGCAGGATCAGCACCAGGCTGGTGGTCGGCGCCAGCATCGGCACGGTGATCATCCGGATCTGCTGCCAGGGCCCCGCCCCGTCCAGGGCGGCAGCCTCGTAGAGGTCGCCGGGGATGTCCTGGAGGGCCGCGGTGTACAGCACGAAGTTGAAGCCGAAGGTCCACCAGAGGGTCATCAGCACCACGGCGGTCCAGCCGCCGGGGGTGCTGCCGAGGAAGTCGGGCACCGGCAGTCCCAGCGCCGAGAAGACCTTGGGGAAGAGGCCGATCTGCGGGGTGTACATCCACAGGAAGATCAGCGCGACCACGGACGAGGGGACGACGTACGGCGCGAAGAACGCGATCCGGTAGAAGACCCGGCCGCGCCGCATCCGTCCGGCCAGCACCGCCGCGGCCAGCGCCAGGACGACCAGCGGCGGGGTGGTGAACAGGGTGAAGAGCACCGAGTGCCACATGGCCTGCCAGAACAGCGGATCCTGGCACACCTTGGCGTAGTTGGACCAGCCGACGAAGGAGCCCAGGCCGTTCTTGACCGTGGTGGTGTTGAAGAAGCTCAGCACGATGCCGACCAGCAGCGGGCCGACCAGGAAGAGCAGGTAGACGATCATGAAGGGTGCGCTGAGCAGCACCCCGGCCCGCCGTTCGGATCTCGGCGTCCGGGCCGGTCCACTGCGCACGAGGGGTTCGGGGGCCGATCGCGGTACGGCGACGGTCGTCATGGGTCAGCCTCCTACTTCATCGTGACCGGCGGTCGGGCGGTGGTGTAGCGCTTGAGGTCCGCGCGGATCGCGGCGGTGGCGTGCCGGGGACTGATCCCGCCGCCGAGGGCCTCGATGATGGTGGCTCCCACGGTGTTCTGGAAGTCCGAGCCCGCGCCGGTGTACCACGCGGACGGGTCGTACTGGGCGTTGAAGGCGGCCTGCACGTAGTTGCGTTGCGGCGACTGGCTCAGGAACGCCTTGCTGCGCTGGGTCGGCAGCCAGGCCGGGACGTGCCCGCCGTGCGCCCACACGGCGCTGTCGTCGAGGAGGCTCTT
Organism: Phaeacidiphilus oryzae TH49; assembly: GCF_000744815.1. Taxonomy (NCBI): domain Bacteria; kingdom Bacillati; phylum Actinomycetota; class Actinomycetes; order Kitasatosporales; family Streptomycetaceae; genus Phaeacidiphilus; species Phaeacidiphilus oryzae. The sequence goes on along the minus strand of NZ_JQMQ01000005.1, from coordinate 276,575 downwards.
GATGAACCGGGCGGCGTTGGCGGTGCGGGCCGCCGAGCGCTGGGGGTCGTGCGGGATCACCAGGGCGTGGGAGTCGGCGTAGGCCACCGGCCGGGGGCCGAGGAGCGCGGGGAAGGGGACGACGTTGAAGTTCAGGCCCTTCACCAGCCGGTAGGAGGGGATCTGCCATTCTCCGTCGAAGAGGAAGCCCGCCTTCCCCGTGCTGAACAGGGCGTTGGCGCCGGAGCCGTTGAGCTCCTTGGGCATCAGGCCGGCCTTGGTCAGGCTCTGGACGAAGGCGAAGGACTCCTCCATGGCCGCGTCGTCGATGGAGATCCGTGTGCCCGAGTCGGTGACGATCGGTCCGGCCAGGCCGGAGTAGACCATGCTGAAGTACCGCCAGGCGGTGGAGGGGTCCGCGGTGATCGACATGACCGCGCCGTACTGGCCGCTGGCCTCCTTCATCGCCTTGACCGCGTCCAGGAACTGCGCGGCGCCCTTCATCGGCTTCAGCCCGTCGCCGGCGGCGTTGAGCAGGCCGGCCTTGCGGGCCAGATCGGCGTTGTAGAAGAGGACGAAGGGGTGGGTGTCCAGCGGGGCGGCGTAGACGGTGCCGTCGAGGGTGGCCTTCTGCCAGGCGGCCGGGGTGAAGTGGTCCGCGGTGACGCCGAGTTCGGGCAGGCCGGTCCGGTCGATGGGGGTGAGGAGACCGGAGGCGGCGAGGAGGGGCAGCCGGGAGAGGTGGGTGATGCCCACGTCGGGCGGTGTGCCGCTGGCCGTCGCCAGTGCGAGCTTGGTGTAGTACGGGTTGCCCCAGCCGAGGATGGTGGCCTCGACGGTGACACCCGGGTGGGTCCTGCGGAAGTCCTGCTCCATCAGCACCATGTTGGCGCCGTCGCCGCCGGTGAACAGGTTCCAGAAGATGACATCCGCGGTGTTCGGCTGGGCGCCGACCAGGCCGGAGGCCAGCGGTGTCGAGCACGCCGCCAGCCCGGCGGTCAGCGCGAGGCCGCCGCCTAGGCCCAGGAACCGCCGCCGCGCCATGGTTCCGCTCATGGGGGCATCCACCTCGTTACTGCGATGTGAACCGGATGGCGGGAACATTGGCACACAGTTTGCATCGATGCAATAGCCGAGAAGGAACCGTGTAACAGCTGATATCGAGGGGGAGGGCGGCGGCTGGGCGCAGGGCTGCGGGGGAGGGGGCGGAAGCGAGGGTTCGCGCGGTGGCGGGGTGGGGGCGGCAGGGTGTCGCGGTGTCGGTGGCCGCGTGGGAGCAGGGGAGGCTCGGCCGCGCGCCCCGGGCGTTCCGTTCAGTCCTGCCGGCGTGCGTGCCGCGAGGATTCGCGGACGACCAGCCGGAACGGCGCCGGCGTCTGCGCGCTGCCGATCCGCTCGGCCTCGGTCGTCTCGGCCGCCTGGGCCGCCTGGGCCGCCTGGCCGGCGTTGCCCGCCCCGCCGGTCCCGCCGCCGGGCGCACCATGGCGTCCGGCCTGCTCCTCCAGCAGGGTGAGCGCCCGCTCCGCGATGACGTCCAGGTCAGGGGCGACCGAGGTGAGCGGCGGGTGGGCGTAGGCCGCCTCCTGCACGTCGTCGATCGAGGCCACCGCGATCTCCTCCGGGACCCGCACCCCGACCGCGTCCAGGGCCCGCAGGGCGCCGATGGCCAGCGCGTCGTTGTAGGCGAAGACGCCGTCCGGCAGCGGTCCGCCCTCTCCGTCCAGCAGCTTGCGGACCGTCTCGTGGCCCTGCCGGCGGGTCCAGTCCTGGACGGGGACGATCAGCTGGTTCGCCGGGCGGATCCGGGCGGCCGCCATGGCCTCCCGGTAGCCCTCGGTGCGCTGCCGCCCGTTCTCGCTGCCGTTGCTGCCCAGCGCCACGATCCGGCGGCAGCCCTGCTCCAGCAGGTGGTCCACCACCGTGCGGGCGGCGGCGACGTTGTCGATGCCGACCCGGGGGAACCGGTCGCCGACGCCGTGCTCGCCGAGGAGGACCAGCGGGAAGTCGGGGGCGGAGGAGGAGCCGGAAGCCGCGTCCTCGGGCACGGTCAGCGCGCTGAGCAGCACCCCGTCGGCCACGTTGGTCAACCCGCCGGCGATGATCCTGCGCTCCACCTCGGCGTCGCCGTCGGTGGACTCCACCAGCACGGTCAGACCCCGGCGGGCCGCGGCCCGGACGACCGCCTGGGCCAGCTCGGCGAAGTACGGTTCGGCCAGGAAGGGCACGGCCAGGGCGATGAACCCGGTGCGGCCGGAGCGAAGACCGCGGGCCAGGTAGTCCATCTGGTAGCCGAGTTCGTCCAGCGAGCGCTGCACCTTGGCCCGGGTGGCGGCGCTGACGTGCGCATAGCCGCTGACCACGTTGGACACCGTCCGCACCGAGACGCCGGCGTGCTCCGCCACGTCCCGCATTCGCACCTTGGCCACCAGCGCCCCACCTCCTGCCCGACGAAGCGGCTCTTGCATCGTTGCAAACGATCGCTCATGATGAACCCACTGCTCATCACCAGCGGCGTCTCATCCTATACGAGCACGCCTGCCGATCCCCCTTGATCCGTATCCCCGAAGGCGTCTGCCGGTTCGGCAGGAGGAGGCACACATGAACGCGAGCCAGCAGGACGGCGGCTATCCGCGCCCGATGCTGCGCCGGGAGGACTGGACCAGCCTGGACGGCGTGTGGGAGTTCGGCTACGACGACGCCGACGTCGGGGAGCGCGAAGCCTGGTACGCGCTCCCCGGCGAGTCGGGGGAATCCAGCGAACCCGGCGGACTCGGCGAACCCGGCGGACCCGGTGTCGCGGGCAAGCCCTTCGACCGCGAGATCACCGTGCCCTTCCCGCCCGAGGCCCCGGCCTCCGGCATCGGCGAGACCGCGCCGCACCGCGTCGTCTGGTACCGCCGCCGGGTGCCGCACTCCGTGCTGGCCGCATTGCCGGGCGAGACCGGCGGCTCGGGGGAGCGGACGCTGATCCACTTCGGCGCCGTCGACCACCGCGCGCGGGTCTGGCTCGACGGGCGACTGGTGGCCGAACACGTCGGCGGCCAGAGCCCGTTCAGCGCGGACGTCACCGACGTCCTGGCGCCCGGCGCCGAGGAGCACTTGCTCGTGGTGCGCGCCGAGGACGACCCCGCCGACCTGGCCCAGCCGCGCGGCAAGCAGGACTGGCAGGAGCGCCCGCACGCCGTCTGGTACGAGCGCACCACCGGAATCTGGCAGACCGTCTGGGTCGAGACCGTGCCCGCCCAGCGCATCGCCGAACTGCAGTGGACGCCCGACCCGAAGCGCGGGGTGCTGGCCGAGATCACCCTCGCCCGGGTCCCTGAGGAGCCGGTGGAGATCGAGATCTCCCTGCGGCACGGCGAACGGCTCCTCGCCCGCGCCGGCGCGGTCACCGCCACTCCGCGCGCCCGGATCGAGGTGCTGATTCCGGCCCTCGCCAACGGCATCGACCGCGAGGAACTGCTGTGGCGCCCGGAGACCCCGACCCTGCTGGACGCCAGGGTCGTCCTGCGTGATGCGAACGGTACCGGCGGCGACGGTGGCGACGGCGGCGACGGCACCCTGGACGCGGTGGACAGCTACGTCGGCCTGCGCAGCGCCGGCGTCGGCAAGGGCGCCTTCCTCCTCAACGACCGCCCCTACTTCGTGCGTTCGGTCCTCAACCAGGGCTACCGCCCCGCGACCCTGCTGGCCAACCGCGGCACCGACGAACTGCGCCGCGAGGTCGAGCTGATCAAGGAGATGGGCTTCAACGCGGTCCGTATCCACCAGAAGGCGGAGGATCCGCGCTTCCTCTACTGGGCCGACCGCCTCGGCCTGCTGGTGTGGGGGGAGACCGGCGCGGCCTACGAGTTCGGCGCGCACGCGGTGGAGCTCCTCACCCGCGAATGGCTGGACCTGGTGCGCCGCGACCGCGGCCACCCCTCCCTCGTCACCTGGGTCCCCGTCAACGAGAGCTGGGGAGCCTCGGACATCCCCGCCGACCCGGCGCAGCGCGACTACACCGTGGCCCTGGCCAACCTGACCCGGGCCGTCGACCCCAGCCGCCCGGTGGTCTCGAACGAGGGCTGGGAGCACGCGGACAGCGACATCCTCGGCGTCCACGACTACAGCGGCGACCCGGCCGTACTCGCCGCCCGGTACGGGGACCCGGCCGCGTTCGACCGCCTGCTGGCCGGTCCCGGACCGCAGGGCCGGCGGCTCTCGGTCACCCGCGCGCAGACCGAACGGTACGCGGCCGGCGAAGCACCGCTCATGGTCACCGAGTTCGGCGGACTCTCGCTCCGCGCGGAGGACGACGCCTTCTCCTACACCCGCACCGGCTCGGACGAGCAGTACCGCGAGCTGCTGCGCGGTCTGTTCGCCGCGCTCCGGGACAGCCCGCTGGTCGCCGGGTTCTGCTACACCCAGTTCATGGACACCGCCCAGGAGACCAACGGACTCCTCTTCGACGACGGGACGCCGAAGCTCCCGATGGACACCATCCACGAGATCGTCACCGGCACCCGCCCTCGGCAGTAAGGGTCGACTGCGGCGGGGCGACTGCGGCGGGTCGACTGCGGCGGGGCGGACAGGGCGTGCAGAAGCTGATCCGGCTGCCCCGTCCCCCCGACGCAGCCGGATCAGGTCGCGATCCCGGGATGCCGCTCCCAGCGCCGCCGGCTGGACCGACCCGGCCGCGCGGCGTGGCTGGAGGCGTCCTGCCGCTCTACTGTGCGGCCCGGAACGAGGCGGCCCAGGTGCGGTCGCGGCCGGGCAGGCCTCCCGTTCCGATCTGGCACACGTAGGGGCAGAAGATGCTGTTGAGCACCCAGGGCGGGCTGCTCGCGCCGAAGTCGGGGATCGGCGCGCCTTCGGTGATGCCGTAGCCCGCCACCGCGAGCTTGCCGGTGTTGCGCAGGTCGGCCATCTCGTTGGTGATGAAGGTGGAGTGGTTGGCGAACCACGTGTTGGAGAGCAGGAAGTCGTTCCACTTCTGCTCGGTGAAGGGGTTGTTGGCGGCGTCGTGGATGACCTGCCACACCAGGGTGCCGGCCGGGACGCCGTAGGCGCTCGCGTAGGAGGGGTCCACCGGGTCGCTCATATGCTCCTCCCAGAGCTTGATCAGGGAGAACTCGGTGGCGAGGAACGTCTGGTCCGGGCGGAGGTACGGCAGGATGAAGTCGGTGTACTTCTGTGCCGCGTCGATGCCCGCCACGTGGGGGTGGATGTCCACACCGGCGATGCCGGCATTGCCGGCGACGAAGGTCATCCAGCGCTCGGTTTGGGTGTTCTGGTTCGCGGGGTCTTCCAGGCCGTTGAGTGCCCCCATGTAGAAGGCTGTCTTGCAGGTCGTCCCGAAGTTCGCCGTCCGGTACTGGATGGCGTGTTTGGCCAGTGCCTCGTAGAAGTCGTTGATGGCGGAGGTGGTGCGGTCCTGCGGGCTCGTCTCGTAGAACGGTTCGTTGCCGATGGTGAGGAGGTCGACCTTGTCGAGCACCGCGGCCAGGACCTTGTCGAGCCGGGTCAGGGCGGTGTCCATGGCCGCGGTGCCGGGCACGGGGATCGTCGTGTTCTGGTACTGGAACTTCGTGGAGAGCACGGTGCCGTAGCCGTCGGCGGAGGCCTGCAGGAGCTTGGCCATCCCGGTCTGGGTCGCCGGGTCGCTCTGGTCGGCGTCGGACATCAGGTAGAAGCCGCGGATCCAGGTGGCGGAGACCGCCCCCAGTTCGGCGTAGTCGATCATGTCCAGGGATTCGTTGACGTTGGCGGCGAGGACGTTGGCGGCGGGGGGCGCGGTCACCTGGTTCAGGACCGTGCCGGACGGCGCGGACTCCGAGGCGCCGCGGGGATGGGCCCCGGCGCTGCCGGCGTACGCCGGGTCGGCGCCGCGGGTCACCAGCCCGGCCGCCGCGAGTGCGGCGCCCGCGGACAGGCTGAGCAACCGGCGCCGGGTCGTCGTCCCGCGCTGCGGCCCGCCGCCGAGTTCCGGACCTTTCTCCTGCATGGGTGTGCCTGCCCTTCCGTCGGGTCTCATCAGCGAAGACAGCCCTCACCCGTGCGGGGCTGCGGTGTCTCGGGGCACGTTGCGTCGGTTCTCGAAGCCCGTCTGGCTGAGCGGGCCGTGTTCTGGGGCGCTGGGGGTGGCGGCGGTCGGTCCTCCGGGGGCGGAGGTGTCCGGCCGCCGCGCACCGCGCTGTCAGCCGGTCTTCGACTGCCCGGGGCTCCGGCGCTGGAAATACAGGCGGTTCCCCGCCGGGCCGGTCCACTCCACCCGCGCGACGCCGGCCACGGACGCCTGGGCGACGCGCGACGGATCGGACCAGTAGCCGGCGTTCCCGTTGTTGAAGAACGTCGCCCACAGGCCGCCGTGGTGGTCCTCGAAGTAGTTGTTGTGGCCGGCCGATACGCCTGCGGTGTACCGCGCGGAGTACGGGCCCTCGAAGGTGTCCGAGACGGCGAGGACCGAGTCGTACTGGTACTGGACGCGGCCCGCCCCGGGGGTGTCGTAGGCGTAGCGCGGTGTGCCGTCGGGGTTCGTCGACTTCCAGTCCCAGGTGGCCTGGGAGAGGAAGTACTTGCCGCCGTACTTGAACACGTAGACGCCTTCCCGGTAGGGCTCGGGGGAGTAGGGCGTCTGCTGGAACGTCGGCAGGCCGGTGGCCGGGACGATGTCCTCCATGTCGTCCCGGAACTCGGCGTACAGGTCGTTGTGCAGCACGAGCCGGGCCCTGTCGCCCTCGGAGAAGAAGCTGCCGTCGATGTGGTAGTAGGCGCCGGGCTTGATGAACGCCGGCCCTCCGGTGAGCGAGTCGCCGAAGGGCTTGTCGACGTTGCCCTCGATGAGCCGGTACGGCCCCTCGAGCCCGCCCTCGCTCACGATCATGAAAGACCCCACCTTGGTGGAGTGGTCGCCCATGCACGCGACGATGTACCACCTGCCCTGGAAGTAGTGCACCTCGGGGGCCCAGACCTCACCGCGCTTGCCGAACTGGTCGTCGTACCAGTACTCCTGCCACGGAGCGACGACGGTGCGTCCCGGCCTGTTCTCGTCCACGAACTCGGGCGACCACACCTTGCCCTTCTCGGCGCCGGGCCGGATCTTGGTCGTGTCGACCAGCTTCCAGGGGCCCTTGAGAGAGGGGGAGACCCAGAGGAAGATGCCGTCGTTCCAGGGCGCGGCAGCGGTGAGCCCGGGCACGCGAGTGGTGGCCGTGGCGACATAGACCGGGCGGTTGTCGACCACGAAGCAGTTGACGTAGAAGTCCCGGACCCATACCCGGCCGAGTGCCTTGTCACGAGGCCGCAGTTCGAGTGGGAGGACGAAGGAGTCGTCCCTGCGCGGCCACAGGTCCACCCGGGTGTCGGCGAGGCCGTACGGCTGGAGGTCGGGCCAGTTGGCCGGGTAGGCCTTCGGCGACGCGCTCGACGTCGGTGCGGGCGCTGCCTGCGCGGCGGCCGCGGGCAGGGCCGCGGCCACGCCCAGGCCGGCGACGCCGGCCAACAGGGACCGCCGGGGGAACCCGCTCTCGGTGCTGGTCATGGATCACGCTCTCCTTCGTCGTCCTGGCGCCGGTGCTTGGACAGCATGTGAAGGGGCGGTTATTTTCGTCAACCATCCGGATAATTAATCCGGACCTTCGGAGTCACGATCGGGTAACGGCGGCCGGCGCGGTGGTCCGCCGCGTTTCGGCCACGCCCCGACGCGCGCCCGCGTGCCCGTCGAGGCGGCGGTGTCCGCGATCCGCGGCTCGGCGAAATTTATTTTTCCGTAGCGTTGACGAAAATTACCGGCGGTCCCATGCTGTTCGCCATGCAACAGAACGAGGGTCCTCTGTCGCGGCTGCGCAGAGATCACGAGCGCCTCGTCCTGGACCTCCTGCGCAAGCAGGGGCCGATGACCAGGGGCGAGCTGGGAGGCCTGTGCGGGCTCTCCCGTACGACTCTCTACGACATCATCAGTGCCCTGGTAGCGAGCGGTGCCGTGGTCACGTCGGTACCCCAGTCCGCCCACCGCGGGCGGGGGCGCCCGGTGGAGCGGCTCACCCTCAACCCGCAGGCAGGGCAGGCGATCGGCATCGACTTCGCACGACGGGCGGTCCACGTCGCGGTGGTCAACGTGGCGCACGAGATCGTCGGGACGGCGAGCGAGACCCACGGCTCGGAGATGTCCGAGGACAAGCGGGTCGACGTCGCCCAGCGCCTGGTCGGCAGGCTCACCGGCGGAGCGCTGCGCCTCGGCGCGCTGGGCGCCATCGGCGTGGGCGTGGTCGGACCGGTGGGCCGGCCGGGCGAGGAGGCCGGTCTCGGGCACAACGGGGACACGCTGGCCGCGCTCGTCCGCGAGCGCTTCGAGGTCCCCGTGCTCGTGGACAACAACACCCGGCTGGCCGCTCTCGCCGAGTCGACCTGGGGCGCGGCCACGGGTGAGCAGGACGTCCTCTATCTGCGGCTCTCCCATGGCGTCGGCGGCGGCCTTGTCGTCGGCGGCGCACTCCACCGCGGCGCCGAGGGGCTCTCGGGCGAGTTCGGCCACATCACCGTGGACCCGGAGGGCGCGCCGTGCGGCTGCGGCGGCACCGGCTGCCTGGAGACGGTGGCCTCCGTCGGGGCCGTCCTCGGCGCCTATCGCGCCCAGGGCGGTCGGGCGGACGACGTACCGGCGCTGATCGAGGCGATCGCGTCCGGTGACGCCCGGGCGAGCTCCGTGGTGAGCGAGGCCGGCGCCCGGGTCGGCTCCGTGCTCGCCGCGGTGTGCAATGCCATCGGACCGGCGGTGATCGTCGTCGGCGGCGAACTCGCGGCACTGGGACGGGCGTTGACCGAGCCGGTCGAACGCGCGCTGAGCGCGAACATCCTGCCGGTGTCCCGGTGGCGGATGAGCCTGCGTCCGGCGGAGCTCGGCGAGGCCGGCGCGGCCCTCGGCGGTATCGCACTGGTGCTCCACGAGTCCCCCCTACTGACCCACTACCCGGCCGAGTCCAAACCCGAGGAGAAGGCATGAGAGGCACGAGAGGCATGACCGGATCGAGGCATTCATGGCCGTGATGACCACTACCGAGAAGACGGCGGCTCAGTCGGACGCCAAACGTGCCGGGCGGCGCCGGGTCACCCACCCGCTCGTACTCAACCTGGTGGCCGTGGTGGTGGGGGTGGGCATCTGGGCCCTCCTCGCCGCCCTCGGCGTGCAGAGCCTGCCGGGACCGGTCTCCGTCGTCTCCCGCGCGGGCCAGATGATCGGCGACGGAACCCTGCCCGCCGACGCCCTCGCCAGCCTCCGCCGCGTGCTGATCGGCTTCGTCCTGGGCACGGCCCTCGCCGTCCCGGTCGGCTTCCTGATGGGCTGGTACTCCGTCGCGCGAGGACTGCTGGAGCCGTACATCCAGTTCTTCCGCACCATCCCGCCGCTGGCCATCATCCCGCTCGCGATCGTGCTGATGGGCATCGGGGAGACGCCGAAGATCTTCGTCATCTTCCTGGCCGCGTTCCTCTCCTGCGTCGTCGCGACCTTCCAGGGCGTGGTGGACGTCGACCGGACACTGATCAACGCGGCCCGGGTGCTCGGCGCCTCGGACTGGACCATCTTCCTGAAGGTGGTCATCCCCGCCTCGACGCCGTTCATCCTGGTCGGCATGCGGATCGGGCTCGGCTCCGCGTGGGCGACCCTGGTCGCCGCCGAGCTCATCGCCGCCCAGCAGGGCCTCGGATACGAGATGCAGCACGCCGAGACCTACTACGACCTCACCACCATCTTCGTGGGGCTGATCACCATCGGGGTGCTCGGCCTGGTCATGGACCGGCTGCTGCTCCTGGCCGAGCGGCGGCTCACCCGTTGGCAGGAGCGCCGATGACCGCCAAGATCTCGTTCCGCGAGGTCGTGAAGACCTACCCGATGAAGGACACCACCTTCACCGCGCTGGACCGGGTGTCGCTCGACATCGACGACCGGGAGTTCGTCACCGTGGTCGGCCCCTCCGGCTGCGGCAAGAGCACGCTGCTGAACATGGCCGCCGGACTCGTCCACCCCGACTCGGGCGAGACGCTGGTGGACGGCGTCCCGGTACGCGGACCCGGCCCGGAGCGCGGCGTCATCTTCCAGCAGTACGCCCTCTTCCCCTGGCTCACCGTGCGCCGCAACGTCGAGTTCGGGCTGAGACTGTCGTCGATGCCGGCCGAGGAACGCCGGCGGCGCGCCGAGCGGGCCATCGACCTGGTCGGCCTCTCCGACTTCGCGGACGCGCTGCCCAAGACGCTCTCCGGCGGCATGAAGCAGCGCTGCGCGATCGCCCGCGCCTACGCGGTGGACCCGGAAGTGCTGCTGATGGACGAGCCGTTCGGGGCCCTGGACGCGCTGACCCGGGTGCAGCTTCAGGACCAGCTGCTCGACACCTGGAACCGGGAACGCCGCACGATCATGTTCATCACCCACGACGTCGACGAGGCGGTCTACCTCGCCCGGCGGGTCGTGGTGATGGCCGCCCGCCCGGGCCGGATCCACTCGGTCATCGACGTGGACCTGCCGTACCCGAGGACGGAGGAGATCCGGCTCTCGCCCGAGTTCAGCGCCATCCGCAACGACGTCTGGCACGCGGTCTACCACCAGACGCCGACGCCCTCCAACGCCACCGCCTGACCCGCCGCCGGCGGCACGGGGATGCCGAAGGCACCACCCCACCGGCGCGGCGCTCCGCCGCGCCGCCCCCTGGCACGCCGCCGCGAACCCACCCGTCCTCCGCGACTCCGTCGCGCGGTCCAGAAAGGTCCCCGTCATGAGAAGAAGAGCTCGCCGCACCGCTCTGCTGTGCGCCGCCGCCCTGCTGCTCCCACTGTCCCTCACGGCCTGCTCCGGCGGTTCCGGCAACGACGGCACTGTGCGGTTCGGATACATCGGCGACTACAACGGCTCCAGCCTCCTCGCGATAGCGGACAAGGAGGGGCTGTGGAAGAAGGCCGGGCTGAAGCCCGACGTCAAGGTGTTCAACAACGGCCCGATCCAGATCCAGGCGCTCGGCGCCGGCGACCTCGACTTCGGCTACATCGGCCCCGGCGCGATGTGGCTGCCCGCCTCCGGCAAGTCGAAGGTCATCGCCATCGACACGCTGACCACGGCCGACCGCGTCATCGGCCAGCCGGGCATCGACTCGATACAGGCGCTCAAGGGCAAGAAGGTCGGCGTCGTGCAGGGCACCTCCGGCGAGATGGTCCTGGACCTGGCGCTCAAGAAGGCCGGGATGACCGAGAAGGACCTCCAGGTGATCCCCATGGACGCCTCGACCATCGTCTCGGCGTTCGACGCGGGGAAGATCGACGGCGCCGGCATCTGGTATCCGCTGCTGGACACGATCAAGAAGAACCGGCCGGGTCTCCACGAGATCGCCAGCGACACGGACTTCCCCCAGGACTCCTTCCCGACCGCCTTCGTCGCGGGCAACAAGACCGACCCCAAGCTGGTGTCGAAGGTGGAGAAGGTCCTCCAGGAGGCCAACGACTGGCGCTCCGCCCACCCCGCGCAGTCGATCAGCCTCGCGGCCGCCATGCTGCACGTCAGCACCGCCGAGACCACGCGGGACGCCGCCAACGTGAAGACGATGACCACCGCCCAGCTGGTCGCCGCCACGAAGGACGGCACGGTCGGCAAGTGGCTCGACAGCCTCTCCGGCTTCTTCGTGCAGAGCGGCCAGCTCAAGCAGGCGCCCGCCGCGTCGACGTACTACGAAGGCGACCTCTACACGAAGGCCTACACCCGGTGAACCTCCTCTTCCTGATGACCGATCAGCACCGGGTCGACACCCTCGGTTGCTACGGGAATCCGCACGTCGCCACGCCGAACCTGGACCGGCTCGCCGCGACCGGCACCCGCTTCGACCGCTTCTACACCCCGACGGCCATCTGCACCCCCGCCCGGGCCAGCCTCCTCACCGGACAGGCCCCCTTCCGCCACCGGCTGCTCGCCAACTACGAGCGGAACGTCGGCTACCTGGAGGACCTGCGGGACGACGCCTTCACCTTCCCCGGTGCCCTCGCGGAACGCGACTACCAGCTCGGCCTCATCGGCAAGTGGCACGGCGGCACCCACCGCAACGCGGCCTCGTACGGATTCGACGGGCCCGACCTGCCCGGCTGGCACAACCCCGTCGACCACCCCGACTACCTCGCCTTCCTCGAGGAGCGAGGCCTGCCCCCGTACGAGATCTCCGAGTTGATCCGCGGGACGACCCCCAACGGGAACCCGGGCAACCTGCTGGCGGCGCGGCTCCACCAGCCCGTGGAGGCGACCTTCGAGCACTACCTGGCCACCCGGGCCATCGAGCAGCTGGAGAAGTACGCCGCGGACGGCCGGCCCTTCTTCCTGGCCACCCACTTCTTCGGACCGCACCTGCCGTACCTGCTGCCCGACGAGTACTTCGACATGTACGACCCCGACCTGGTCGAGCTGCCGCCGTCCATCGCCGAGACCTTCGAGGGCAAGCCCCCGGTCCAGCGCAACTACAGTGCCCACTGGACCTTCGACACCATGCCGATCGAGGTCACCCGCAAGCTCATCGCCGTCTACTGGGGCTATGTCACCCTGATCGACGAGCAGATCGGCCGCATCCTGGACCGGATGGACGAACTCGGGCTGACCGACTCCACCTCGGTCCTCTTCACCGCCGACCACGGCGAGTTCACCGGCGCCCACCGGCTGCACGACAAGGGCCCGGCGATGTACGAGGACATCTACCGCATCCCCGGTATCGTCCGGATCCCCGGCGCGCCTCCGCAGGTGCGCGAGGAGTTCGTCTCCCTCACCGACTGCACGGCGACCATCCTGGAACTGGCCGGCTGCGACACCGCGCCGGCCGTCGACAGCCGCAGCCTGGTGCCGCTGGTCCGGGGGGAGAGCCCGGAGTGGCCCGACGAACTCGTCGCCGAGTTCCACGGGCACCACTTCCCTTACCCGCAGCGGATGCTGCGCGACGAGCGCTACAAGCTGGTGGTGAACCCCGAGTCGGTCAACGAGCTGTACGACCTCGTCGAGGACCCGCACGAACTCCACAACCGCTACCGGCATCCGGAGATGCGGCAGGTGCGCGGCCGCCTCATGCGCCGGCTGTACGACCTGCTGCGCGAGCGGGGCGACAACTTCTACCACTGGATGACCTCGATGTACGAGATCGGCGCCTCCGACTACGACGTCACCCTGAGCTCCTTCGAGCAGAGCGGCACCGCCTGAACCGCGCCGTCCGCGCCACCCGCAGCACCATCCGCAATCTCCCGGCCCACAAGGAGACGCCGATGAACCGGATACCCGGCCGCAGGCTGAGACGCCTGCGGTCACCCCTGCTCGGCATCACGGCCCTGGTATGCGCACTCGCCGCCGCCGTCCTGCCCCAGACCGGCATGTCGCCCACCGCGCAGGCGGCAGCGGAGCCGGACGCGGCCGTCACGTCGACGGCCGGCACCTCAGCGGCCGGCACCTCAGCGGCCGGCACGTCCGCGGGCACCTTCACCAACCCGGTGACCGCCGGGGTGGTCGACACGTTCCCGGACCCGTCCATGATCCGCGGCAAGGACGGCATGTGGTACGCCTACGGAACCCAGAACCCGGTGTTCCAGAGCAAGGGCGAGGACGGCGAGCGGATCCTGCCGATCCTGCGCTCGCCCGACATGGTGCACTGGACCTACGCGGGCCAGGCGTTCACCCCCCAGACGCAGCCCGCCTGGGAGAAGGGCTCCCGGCTGTGGGCACCGGACATCCGCTACGTCGACGGCCACTACGTCCTGTACTACGCGGTGCCCGGCCTCAACACCGTCGCGGTGGCCACCGGTCCCACGCCGACCGGCCCCTGGACCGACGGCGGCCAGGTGCTGCCCAGCCCGAGCGGCTGTCCCACCGGCAACATCGATGAGGCCCAGTTCACCGACAAGGGCGGCACCCCCTATATGTACTGGGGGAGTTACGACACCATCTGCGTCGCCCGGATGAACGCCGACCGCACCCGCGTCGTGGGCGCCGTCACCCAGGTGGCGCGGGGCCGCAGGATGGAAGGCGGTTACGTCGTCCGGCGGGGCGACTACTACTACCTCTTCTACTCCGACGCCAACTGCTGCGACGGCGCCTACAGCGGCTATCAGGTCAAGGTCGGCCGTTCCACCAGCCCGACGGGCCCGTTCACCGACCCCCAGGGCGTCGGCCTGATGGACCTGACCAGCAAGGGCGGCATCGTGGTCACCGCCAACGGCAACGGATGGATCGGCCCCGGCCATATGTCCGTCGCGACCGACCTCTCGGGACAGGACTGGCTCGTCTACCACGCCATCCCCTCCGACGACCCCGACCTCAAGCCCGCCGACAACGGGACACTGGAGCTCACCAGGCGGCCGATGCTCATCGACCGGCTCGACTGGATCGACGGCTGGCCCACGGTCCGGGCCGGCGCCGGCCCCTCGCAGGGCAGGCAGACCGCACCGGTCACCGGGTGGGACGCGGGCAGCACGTTCAACGACGGCTCGCTCTCCGGCTGGCGGCCGACCGGGACGGAGCCCGGCGGATGGTCACTGACGACCGGACCCGACGCCGGGCGGTACGTCACCCACACCGGAACGGACGCCGCCCCGGCCTTCCTCGTCTCCTCCGCCCACGCGTCTACGTCCACGTCCACCTCCACGTCCGCGGACCTGCGGGCCGAAGCCGATCTCGAAGTACCCTCGGCCTCCGGAGCCGCCGGACTGACCGTCGACTACAGGGACGCCGACGACTACGTCGCCGCGTGGCTGGACAGGCCGGCGGGCGCCCTGGTGACCGACGCGGTCGTCAACGGCGTCCACCACCGGGAGTCCTCCGCTCTTCCGGCGGACTTCTCGTGGGACACCTGGCAGAACGTGTCCGTCGAGGTGCGCGGCGGCGTGATGACCACCGAGGTCAGCGCGGACCGGCTGAACGACGCCGTGACCGACCAGACGCGTCGGCTTCCTCCCGCGGCGGCGCGGCCCGGAGCGGTGGGCACCGCCTCCCGCGGCGGCACGACGGCCTCGGACAACGTGGGCGCGGTCAAGCTGTTCACCCCCGTCACCTCCCGGGTGCCCACCCGGCGACCGGAACACCTGCTGCCCGCCTACAGCGACGACTTCACCGGCGGCACGGTGCCAGGGACCACGCCGGACTCGCCGTGGAGCTGGGTGCGGGGCCCCGCGGCGGGCGTCTCCATGGCGGACGGCGCACTCTCCTGGCCGACGCAGAACGGGGACCTCAACCTCACCACCGACAACGCCTCCGTCCTGACCCGGCCCGCGCCCCCGGGTGACTACACGGTCGAGACGGAGATCCACTTCGCCCCGACGAAGGCGGCCCAGCAGGCCGGTCTGGTGCTCTACCAGAACGACGATCGCTACTTCAAGCTCACCCACACCGCCCTGCCGCTCAACGACGGCAACGGCGCTCAGGTGGACGTCACCGAATTCGGGAAGGAGGGCGAGCGCCCGACCTACACGCCGCCGCAACCCGTCGCCTACGGCCGGATGTTCGGCGGTCCGACCGCGGACACCATGTGGCTGCGCCTGACGTACCACGCGGACGCCGCCCGCGACCAGAACGACGTGAGCGCCGCGACGAGCACGGACGGCAGCCACTGGGTCGACACCGGTGTCTGGACCCTGCCGATCACGGGACCGCTCAGGATCGGCCTGGTCTCCATGAACACGGCCGGTGCGGTCGCGCGCTTCGACTACGTCCACGTCTACCGCGACTGAACGGCGGCCGTTCGCTCGCAGTCGCCCGCTGGGCCCCGGGAGTCCGGGGCCCAGCGGGCGGACGGCTCTCAGGCCGGCGTTCTCGCCTTCCGCACCAGCGTGAGAAAGCGTCCCCAGTCCCAGTTGGCCCCGGGGTCGGTGTGGGTGGCGCCGGGCAGCTCGTGGTGACCCAGGATGTAGGCACGGTCCACCGGGATCGCATGGCGTGCGCACACGGCCGCGGTGAGCGCCGCGGACGAGGCGTACATCGCCTCGGTCAGCCAGGCGGTGGAATGGACCCAGCCCTCGTGGGTGATGCCGATGCTGCGGCTGTCGAAGTCCGGATCACCGGTGTGCCGGGCGATGTCCTTCTCCCGGACGCACTGGCCTATGCGGCCGTCCGCCGAGCGGACCAGATAGTGCGCCGAGGTGCCCCGGGCGGGGTTCCGAAAGACGGCGACGGCGTCGTCGAAGTGCTGCTGAGTGACGTGGATGACCACGTACTCGATCGGATGGCTGCGAGGGCGCTGAGCGGTGCGGTAGTTGGCGGGGTCGGCCGGCAGCCAGTGCGCCCCCGGATGGTCGACGATCGCGGGGGAGGGGGTGGCCTCGGCCGCGGAAGCGGTTCCGGTCGCGACCGCGGTGGTGATCGCCGTGCCCGCGGTGACGGCGGCGGCGCCACGCAGGACGGTACGTCGCGAGGGGAGGGGTCGCCGGTCGTCGTCGCCGCGGGGAACCGGCGGGGTCATGCGTCCTCCTCCGTGGTCCGGTACCAGTTGTGGGGGGCGAGGTTGGCGTTGTAGACGCCTTTGGGGAGATCGTCGGTGAGCCGGACCGACCACCGCTGCAGCCGCTGTGCGAGATCGGCCTGGACCTTGCGCATCCTCGGCTCGTCCCAGAGGTTGTCCAGCTCCATCGGGTCCTTGTCGAGGTCGTAGAGCTCACAGCCGTCGGAGACATGCTCGTAGAGCTTGTAGTGGTCGTGCCGGAGCATCCGCGAGGAGCCGCTCTGGGTCACGCTGTTCAGCTCGTCGTACCTGGTGCCCGGGTAGGGGAAGTGCAGCGGTGGCCGGGCGTCGTCGGGATAGGGGAGGCCGCCGAAGCCGCGCTCGGTGACGATGTCCTCGAACTCCGCGGTCGGGTAGTCGGCACCGGTGAGCATCTGCCACAGGCTGCGGCCCTGGACACCCAGGGGGATCGGGCGGCCGATCGCCTCGCACACGGTGGGCAGGATGTCGGCGATCGAGACGAAGTCCGTCCTGTTGTCCCTGGTCGCGATGCAGGGACCGTGCACGATCATCGGGACGTGCGCCAGGACCTCGGCGATGCCGGCCCCCTTGCGCTGGAGGCCGTACTCGGCGGCGTAGTCGCCGTGGTCGGCGAGGAAGAACACCAGGGTGTTCTCCCACAGGCCCTCGGCCTTGAGGTGGTCGACGAGTCGGCGCCACTGGTCGTCGATGAGCCGGAGCATGCCGCAGTAGGTGGCGCGGTAGCGCTGCGCGAGGCCGTCATAGCCGGGACGTTTCTGTTCCACCAGGTCGCGCAGCCACTTGTAGGCACCGCCCTTGGCCTCCGCGGCCTCGGGGCCGCAGAGCCGACTGGGGATCCTTTCCTCGGCGAACATCGAGAAGTACGGCTCCGACACCTGGTACGGGTTGTGCGGCTCGGGCGTGGAGACGAAGGCGAAGAAGGGCTTGGCGGGGTCGCGGCCGTCTATCTGCCGGATGGCGTCGGAGACGATCCGGTACGGGTATTGCTGCTCGGCCGGGAACGGGGTGGCCTCGGTCGTCGGGCCCATGTCGATGGAGTTCAGATAGGCGGTGAAGGCGCGCTGCTCGTCGGTGGTGTCCGGCCCGAAGGTGTGCCCGTACTCGGAGAAGGCGTCGTAGTCCGCCGGGCTGTTCCGGTACATGTGCGTCTTGCCGGAGTAGAACAGCTGGTAGCCGGCACCGCGCAGCACATCGATCAGGTCGTCGCCGCGGGACACCAGCGTGGGGCTGGTGTTGGAGTTCTGCCGTATCCGGTGGGTGCTGGGCCATCTGCCGGTGAGCAGACTGGTCCGCGCCGGGACGCAGGCGGGGGCGGTGGTGTAGGCCCGTCGGAAGCGGGTGCCCTCGGCGGCGAGGGAGTCGAGAAAGGGCATCGTGTCCAGCTCGAAGCCCATGCCCGCGGTGAAATCGGCGCGGACCTGGTCGGACATGGCGAAGACGATGTTCGGAGCGGTCGGGCAGGTCACCGAATCTCCTTGGAGGATTCCCCGACCTTCTGGCAGGGGAGAAGTCGAACCCCTGCGGAGCGGAGCAATGCGGCAGGGGCGGGGGCAGCCGGCGGTGGCACGTTCGGACAGGGCTGTGTCGGCGCGGGGTCTCTGATGCGCTGAGCTCAGCATGGGAAACCTGAGCGATTATCGTCAACAGGCCGGATAATTAATCCGGACCACCCGGTTGCTCGGGACCGAGGAGGGCGCGGGGCCGGGCTGGGGGCTCTCCGCGGATGGGGACGTGCGCTGAAGCGTCACGAGTATTGCTACCGGCCGGTACCCGGCGCTATAACGAATGTGGTTCTTTCCCACTGAGAACCTTCAATCTCCCCAGAGCCCGCCGCGACGGCGGCGAGACGCATCCGAGCGCGCAGCGCAGTGAGCACAGCACATCCCCGCTCGACGATCACGTGTGTCCAGGTTGATGACCTGTACATGCCCAAAGGGGAAGGATGCTCCAGTGAACCCCATCCGACTGCTTCGACTTCGCGGCCTCGCCCTGACGGTCGTGGCACTGCTGGCGACACTGTTCGGTGCCGCCTCCGCTTCCGCCGCCTCCGCGAACGCGAGCGGTGGCGCGTACGCGGCCCTCGGCGACTCGTACTCCTCCGGCTACGGTGCCAGCAGCACCTACATCGACAGCACCTGCGACACCAGCACCGCGGCCTACGGCTACCTCTACGCCCAGGCCACCTCCCCGAGCAGCTTCGACTTCGCGGCCTGCGCCGGGGCCGTCACCACCGACGTCATCGACAACCAGCTGGGCGGCCTCAACTCCTCGACCGCGCTGGTGAGCATGACCATCGGCGGAAACGACGTCGGCTTCTCCAACGTCATGCAGACCTGCCTCCTCTCCTCCGACGCGACCTGCCTGAGCGCGGTCGCCACCGCCGAGAGCACGGCCCAGAACCAGCTGCCGGCAAAGCTGGACACCACCTACTCCGACATCCGCCAGGCCGCGCCCAACGCCCACGTCGTGATCCTCGGCTACCCCGAGTTCTACGACCGCGGCCAGAGCTCCTGCTCCGACACCATGGACGCCACCAAGCGCACCGCCCTGGACAATGGGTCCGACCTGCTCGACAACGTGATCCAGACCGAGGTGGCCAAGTACTCCGGCTTCACCTACGAGGACGTCCGCTCCCGCTTCGCAGGACACGAGATCTGCGACTCCACCCCCTGGATCAACAACTGGTACGACTTCGGCGGGGCCTACCACCCGAGCGCGGCCGGGCAGGCGAACGCCTACCTGCCGGGCCTGGAGGCCGGCGTCTGAGCGCCGCGGGGCGCCCGGCATTGCTCCGCCAGCCGCCGCGGGGGTATCCCCGACGCGTCAGGATGGATGACTCGGGGATCACGCGTCCGGCGCGCTACCCCGATGAGTCTCCGGCGGCCGCGAGGTCTACCGGTCGACGAAGGGAGCGCATCGTGCGCGAGATCATCATTTGCACGTTTCTGACGTTGGACGGTGTCATGCAGGCGCCGGGTGCGCCGGACGAGGACGCCGAGGGCGGCTTCGAGCACGGCGGCTGGCAGAAGGCGGTGTCCGATGACGAGGTCGGGGCGGCCATCGCCGGCTGGTACGAGCAGTCCGACGCGATGCTGCTCGGCCGCAAGACCTACGAACTCTTCGCCTCGTACTGGCCGAACGCCGATCCCGGCAACCCGTTCACCGCGCGGATGAACGGCATGCGCAAGTACGTGGCCTCGCGCACCCTGTCCTCCGTCGAGTGGCGGAACTCCACGCTGTTAGAGGGCGATGTCGTCGATGCCGTAAGGGAGTTGAAGGCGTCCGACGGCGGCGGTATCAACGTCGTGGGCAGTGGCGACCTCGCCCAGACCCTCATGCGGAACGGCCTCGTCGACGAGTTCCGGCTGACCGTCCATCCGGTGATCATCGGCAGTGGCAAGCGGCTCTTCGCCGACGGAGCGATCCCCACCGCGCTGGAGCCGGTCAGCGTCTCGACGACGAAGGGCGGCACCGTCGTCGGCGTCTACCGGCCGAACGGCAGGCCCAGCTATGACAGTTACTAGGCGTGCTCCTCCGCTCCGGGGCGCGACCGGCGTGGACCGGGTCGGGCGGCCGGCACCGGCCGAGCAGGAAAACGACGAAAGCCCCTGGTCAGGGGCTTTCTGATGTGTGTCCGGAGGGGGACTTGAACCCCCACGCCCGATAAAGGGCACTAGCACCTCAAGCTAGCGCGTCTGCCATTCCGCCACCCGGACGAGGTGTCGTCTGCACG
The DNA here is from genome assembly GCF_000744815.1 of Phaeacidiphilus oryzae TH49. Lineage (NCBI taxonomy): Bacteria > Bacillati > Actinomycetota > Actinomycetes > Kitasatosporales > Streptomycetaceae > Phaeacidiphilus > Phaeacidiphilus oryzae. The sequence continues at coordinate 256,406 of NZ_JQMQ01000005.1, read as the reverse complement.
CGGGTCTCCCTGCGGCGACGTGGACAACCATACCAAGAAATCAGCCAGTGCTTCACCAGCCGCCAGGTGGGCGGGCTGAGGCATCGCGCGAGGTGGGGGTGGGTGGCGCAGCCGGAAGGGGTGGCGGGGCGGTCATCGGCGGACGGATTCGGACGCAGAGGACGCCGCGGTGATCGGGATGCGACGAGTTGCGCTCAGATGCTCGGCCGCGTCGCAGGCCGGTCATAGGCTCGGCACAGCGGGTTACGGCCCGTGGCGTGGGGACAGGCAGTCGCGGGTGGTGTGCGACCGCGGCCAGGAGGTGGCGACGGGGATGCACATGAGTGGAAACGGACCGGGGACGACCCGGCCGCGGGCCTGGCGATTCGCCGGCCCGGCTGTCGACGGCGCCGGCACCGCTACCGGCACCGGCAGCGAGAACTCGGGCGGCGAGGTGGTCGGGATGGTCGGCGACGACGCTTTCGACGGGCCGTGCGACGGCGCCGAGCGGTCCGACGGCTCGGAGGGCCACAACCTCCATCTCGGCCACGGCCTCGGCCGCGGGGGTGGCGCGGACGGCGCGGACGGCCTGGGTGACGTCGCCGGCTTCGGCAGCCTGGACGAGCTGGACGGTTACGTCGTGGGGGCCGGTCCCGGGGCCGCCGCCCTGGGCCTCCTCGGCACGGGCCCCGACGGCGCGGCGGACGTCGACGGACTGCCCGGCGGCTGGCGGGAGCCGGTGGAGGGCGTGTGGCGGTTCGCCGCGCCGGCCACCGAGGTGTGGGTGCCGCGTTCCCGGCACGCCGTGCGCGATCTCCTCGCCGCCCAGGGCATCGGCGGCGGCCGGGCGCAGCACGCGGACTTCGTGGCGAGCGTGCTGCTGATCGTCTCGGAGCTGGTCACCAACGCGGTGCGGCACGCAGCGGTGCTCTCGCCGCAGATCGTGATCGAGGTGGTGATCGGCGGAGGATGGCTGCGGGTCTCGGTCGAGGACAGCCACCCCTACCGCCCGACCGCCCTGCAGAACGACTTCGGCCGGACGAACGGCCGAGGACTGCTGCTGGTCAAGACGATGGCCGAGGAGGCCGGTGGGAGCTGCGACGTCGAGCGCACGGTCGCCGGTGGGAAGGTCATCTGGGCCGCGCTGCCGCTCCCCGGGCAGGCCTGGTAGCCGAGCAGCCGAGCAGCGCGGGCGGCGGCAGCGGCCCGCGCCGCTCCACCCCGCTTCGGTGGAGCGGTGGCGGCAGCGGTACCGAGTACCCGGTACCCGATGACCGCTTACCAGCCGGCCTCCGGGAAGAGCCGCCGGACGGTCGGCAGGACCGCGTCCAGGACGGTCTGGAACCAGACCGAGAACGGCTTCTCCGCGCGCAGCTCGGCCAGCTCCGCCGGGGTCAGGAAGCGGGTGGCGCCGACCTCCGCCGGGTCCGGGTTCGGCGCGGCGTCCACGCGGCCGACGAAGAGGTGGTTGAACTCCTTCTCCACCAGTCCGGAGGCCTCGTCCGGCAGGTCGTAGGTGACCGTCCCGGCCTCGGTCATCAGGGCCGGCGCGACGCCCAGCTCCTCGCCGGTGCGCCGGGCCGCGGCCACGAACGGGGGCTCGTCGGGGTACGGGTGCCCGCAGGCGGTGTTCGACCACACGCCGGGGGAGTGGTACTTGCTCAGGGCGCGCTGCTGGACGAGCATCCGGCCCTGCGCGTCGAAGAGGAAGACCGAGAAGGCGCGGTGAAGGCGGGCCGGCGGCTGGTGGGCCGAGAGCTTCTCCGCGACGCCGATCGTGTTCCCCTGCTCGTCCACCAGCTCCAGCAGGATCTCCGCGGGCCGGGCCTGCTCAGCGTCCGCAGCGGCAGCGGCAGCGGCAGCGGCGGTGGCGGCGGCAGCGGGGGACGAGGACTGTGAGCTACTGGTCGGCGTCGACATGGAACCCCTTGAGCGTGTGGTTGCGTGGTGCTGGTTGCGGCGACCAGTCTGCCGTACCGGACGGACAAGATCGCAGCGGCGCCCGCCGATTGCAGGCGAAGGAAGGCATGCGGGCAATTGCGTGCGGTTTCGAGCCCGATCGAACCGGCTCCCCGCCGGGTCTGGAACGGACCGGAAGGGCCACGGGTCGCTGCACGGGTTTGTTCGCGGCGGGCGGGTCCGCCATGATGATCGACATTCGGCAGGCCTCGGCACGCCCAGGCCCCGGCACGCCCAGGCCTCGTCAGGCCCAGGTCCCGGCAGGCCCCGGCTGGAGCGCTGTCGGAGGCTTCCGGTATACCGGGTGCACCGTTCTCGCGGTTGCGGGTTCTCGCGGTCCGATCCCTCGGCCCGTCCGAGCTGCTTGTGGTAGGAAGGCGGCTTTCGCCTACGATCGCAAGGCAGGCAGGCTGCGAGCAGGCCTCGACCAGGCCACCCCCAGGCCAACGGCACGTGTCGTGCCGGCGCGCCGGCAGTACAGCCGGACTCGCCGTCCCCCGCGGGCCACCACGCACAGCCGCGGGTCCAGCGGGCCCCATGACCACAGGAGACACCGATGATCGGCCTCGTTCTGGCCGCCGGCGCAGGCAGCCGCCTCCGCCCGTACACCGAGACGCTGCCCAAGGCCCTGGTGCCGGTGGACGGCGACCGCGCCGTGCTCGACCTCACCCTCCGCAACTTCGCCGAGGTGGGGCTGACCGATGCGGCGATCGTGGTCGGGTACTGCAAGGAGGCGGTGTTCGAGCGCAAGGAGAAGCTGGAGCGGGCGTACGGCGTCAAGCTGCACATCGTCGACAACCCCAAGGCCGAGCGCTGGAACAACGTGTACTCGCTCTGGTGCGCCCGCGAGGTCTTCTCCTCGGAGTCGGTGATCCTGGCCAACAGCGACACCGTCCACCCGGTCTCGGTCGAGCAGGACCTGATCGCCGCGAACGAGCGGATGACCGCCGAGGGCCGCACCCCCGGCGTCCTCCTCGCCCTCGACACCGTCAAGAAGCTGGCGGACGAGGAGATGAAGGTGATCGTGGACCCCGAGAAGGGGATGCGGAAGATCACCAAGCTGATGGACCCGGCCGAGGCCTCCGGTGAGTACATCGGCCTCACCCTGATCAACCCGTCTGCCGGCCCCGAGCTGGCCGACGCCCTGCAGGCGGTCTGGGAGCGCGACCCGCAGAAGTACTACGAGGACGGCTACCAGGAGATGGTCGACCGCGGCCACCGGATCGACGTCCAGCCGGTCGGCGACATCGAGTGGGTCGAGATCGACAATCTGGACGACCTGGCCAGGGGCAAGGAGATCGCGTGCCGGTACTGACCCGACTCGTCCCGTCGCCCCTGGTCGTCGACATCCGGGCGGGCGCCCTCCAGGACCTCGGCGCCGTCCTCGCCGACCAGCGGCTCTCCGCCAACGGCCGGATCGCCGTGGCGGCTAGCGCCGGCTCCGGCGCCCGGCTGCGGGAGCGGCTCAGTCCGCAGCTGCCCGGCGCCGACTGGTACACCGTGCCGGACGGCACCCTGGACGCCGCCGTCACGCTGGCCGACCAGATCAAGAAGGGCGGCAGCTACGACGCGCTGATCGGCCTCGGTGGCGGGAAGATCATCGACGTGGCCAAGTACGCGGCCGCGCGAGTCGGTCTGCCGGTGGTGGCCGCCGCCACCAACCTCGCCCACGACGGCCTCTGCTCCCCGGTCTCCACGCTGGACAACGACGCCGGGCGCGGCTCCTACGGGGTGCCCAGCCCGATCGGCATCGTGATCGACCTGGACGTGATCCGGGAGGCCCCGGACCGCTTCGTGGCCTCCGGCATCGGTGACGTCCTCTCCAACATCTCGGCCTGCGCGGACTGGGAGCTCTCCCACCGCGAGACCGGGGAGCCGGTGGACGGCCTGGCGGTGGCGATGGCCCGCAGCGCGGGCGAGACCCTGCTGCGCCACCCCGGCACCATCAAGGAGGACGGGCTGCTGGTGGCGCTGGCCGAGGCGCTGGTCCTCTCCGGGATCTCGATGAACATCACCGGCAGCACCCGGCCGTCCAGCGGTGCCTGCCACGAGATGAGCCACGCGCTGGACCTCCTCTATCCGGAGCGCAGCCGGGAGCACGGGGAGCAGTGCGGCTTCGGCGCCGCCTTCGCCAGCTTCCTCCGCGGGGAGCGGGAGGTGGCCGGTCAGATAGCGACCACCCTCCACCGGCACGGGCTCCCGGTGACGGCCGCTCAACTCGGGTTCTCCGCGGAAGAGTTCGCGGAGGCCGTGCAGTACGCTCCACAGACCCGGCCAGGCCGGTTCACCATCTTGGAACACCTCGACCTCGACCCCCACGCCATTCGGGACGCGTACTCGGACTATGTCAAAGACATCACCGCCGGCCTCGCCGGCTGACCAGAACGCCGCCGGGCGGCACGAAGAGCCAAGCCCCCAGCCGGACGCCGCCGATCCCTTCCCCGGCGAGCGACCGGCGCGGCCGACCATCGCGCAGTACCGCGCGGTGGCCCACCCCGCCGGCCTCATGGACCGGCGCAGCGGCGAGCACTGGGCGGGGCGGCTCTACATGCGCCGCGTCTCCTCCCGGATCAGCCGGCACCTGATCGACTTCCCGCTCTCCGCCAACGGCTTCACCTATCTGATGATGGTGGCCGGGGTGGCGGCCGGAGCCGTGCTCATCGTCCCCGGGATCTGGGGGGCGATCCTCGGGGCCCTGCTGATCCAGGTCTACCTGGGCCTGGACTGCGTGGACGGCGAGCTGGCGCGCTGGCGTCGGCAGACCTCGATCACCGGGGTCTACCTGGACCGGGTCGGCCACTACGTCTCCGAGGCGGCCCTGCTGACCGGCTTCGGCGTGCGGGCGGCTGACGTCTTCGGACGGCATGGCGGCCCGGCCTGGCAGTGGGCCTTCATCGGCACCGTCTCCGCGCTGGGCGCGATCCTGATCAAGTCCGAGACCGACCTGGTCGACGTGGCCCGGATCCGCAAGGGCCTGCCGGCCGTGGACGACGAGGCCTCGGTGCCGCGGGCGACCGGGGTGGCCAGGGCCCGCAGGCTGGCCGCGGCCTTCAAGTTCCACCGGCTGATCGGCGGGGTCGAGGCCTCACTGGTGATGCTGGCGGCCGGAATCGTGGATGTGGCGCGCGGCGACCTCCTCGCCACCCGGGTGGCGGTGTGCGTGCTGGCCGCGATCGCGGTCGTGCAGACGCTGCTCCACCTGCTCAGCATCGTCCTCTCCAGCAGGCTGAGGTGAGGCGGGGGTGACGGCGAACCTGGACCGGGCGGACCGGATGGACGGCCTGCGGGGAGCGGAGGGCGCGGACGCCGCGGCGTCCACCGGCGCGCTGCGCCTCGGCGCCGTGGTGCTGACCATGGGAAACCGCCCCGTGGAGCTCAACGCCCTGCTGGAGTCGGTGGCCGTGCAGCGCGGCCCGGCGGTCGACGTCGTGGTAGTCGGCAACGGCGCCCCGCTGCCCGAGCTCCCGCCCGGGGTGCGAGGGATCGAGCTGGACGACAACCTGGGCATCCCCGGCGGCCGCAACGTCGGCATCGAGGCCTTCGGGGAGCACGGTTCGGACGTCGACGTGGTGCTCTTCCTGGACGACGACGGACTGCTGCCGCAGGACGACGCCGCCGAGAAGCTCCGCGAGGCCTTCGCGGCCGACCCGGGCCTGGGCATCGTCAGCTTCCGGATCGCCGATCCGGAGACCGGCGAGACCCAGCGCCGGCACGTGCCGCGGCTGCGCGCCTCGGACCCGCTGCGCTCCTCCCGGGTGACCACCTTCCTCGGTGGCGCCTCGGCGGTCCGCAGCAAGGTCTTCGAGCAGGTCGGGGAGCTCCCCGGGGAGTTCTTCTACGCCCACGAGGAGACCGACCTGGCCTGGCGCGCCCTGGACGGCGGCTGGGCGATCGACTACCGCGCGGACATCGTCCTCCACCATCCGAAGACCTCGCCCAGCCGGCACGCGGTCTACCACCGGATGGTGGCCCGGAACCGGGTCTGGCTGGCCCGGCGGAACCTCCCCGCCCCGCTGGTGCCCCTCTATCTCGGCACCTGGGTGCTGCTCACCCTGGCCCGCCGGCCGTCCAAGGACGCGCTGCGGGCCTGGATCGGCGGCTTCCGCGAGGGGTGGCGCAAGCCCTGCGGCCCGCGCCGTCCGATGAGCTGGCGCACCGTGTGGCGACTCACCCGGCTCGGCCGCCCGCCGGTGATCTGAACCCGTTCCGCGAGCCCGCACCGAACCTGTTCCGGGCCGCTTCCGACGCCCCCTGTCCCGCAGGCCCCGACGCCCGCTGAGCAGGGGGCGCCGGGTTACGGCGGCCGGTCCGCCGCTCCGTCCGGCCGCATCGGGGGGCAGCCGGACGGCCTGTCCTCCCTGCGGCGCGCGCCGTCCTGCCCCAGGATGGCTTGTGTGACGAACCAGCAGCAGCCGTCCGGTGGCGCCGAGTTCGGCTCCGCGCCGGTGGTGACGACGGCAGAAGCGCAGGATCCGGACGCCGGACTGGCCCCGGCCGAGCTGGCCGCCCGCTACGGGCTCGCGGTCTCCGGCGCGCGCCCCAGTCTGGCCGATTACACCCGTCAGTTGTGGTCGCGGCGCTCGTTCATCCTCGCCTACGCCACCGCCCGGCTGACCGCCATGTACACCACGGCCAAGCTGGGCCAGGTCTGGCAGGTGGCGACCCCGCTGCTGAACGCGGGCGTGTACTACCTGATCTTCGGCCTGCTGCTGAAGACCAACCGGGGCATCCCCAACTTCATCGCCTACCTCTGCACCGGCATCTTCGTCTTCCAGTTCACCCAGTCGGCGGTGCTGGCCGGCACCCGGTCCATCGCGGACAACCTGGGGCTGATCCGGGCGCTGCACTTCCCGCGGGCCTGCCTGCCGATCGCCATGACGGTCATTCAGCTCCAGCAGCTGATCTTCTCGATGTTCGTCCTGGGCGTGATCGTGCTGCTCACCGGGGAGCCGTTCACCCTGCGCTGGTTCCTGCTGCTGCCCGCGCTGCTGCTGCAGTTCGTCTTCAACACCGGGCTCGCCCTCCTGATGGCCAGGGTCGGCGCGAAGACCACGGACACCGCGCAGCTGATGCCCTTCGTGATGCGGACCTGGATGTACATCTCCGGCGTCTTCTACAACCTCAACGTCTTCACCGAGCACGCCCCGCACTGGGTCTCCACGGTGCTCAACGCCAACCCGGCGCTGGTCTACATCTCACTGATCCGTTACGCGCTGATCGAGTCGCAGACCGCGAACACCCTCCCGCCCCATGTCTGGCCGCTCGCCCTGGCCTGGGCGCTGGTGGTCGGGGTGGGCGGCTACGTCTTCTTCTGGCGTTCCGAGGAGGAGTACGGGCGCGGCTGACAGAGGACTGAGGGGGCGTCACAAAGCCGGTGCACACCGCTCCCTGAGGGGGCGTCCGGCACGCTCATGATCTTTTCACATGCGGGTGGAATCATCCGCGGACATCGAGCGTTGGCTCCTCTCGCGACTCCGGACGCCTCAACTGGCACCCCCCTTACACGATCGGAGTAAGGACAGCATAAAGTTGGCGGCAAGATCCTCGGCCCGCCAGGCCGGGGGGACGGTGGCGACGCGCAACCGAATCGTGTCCTTCTCGGCTGCGGAGCCGCACCGGCGGGTGGAAGGCTTGAGCCCGCCGCCGGGTCCCGAGGGGTTCCGAGGGGGCCGTTCGGGGGGCCGGGTCGCAGGCCCGGCCCGAAGGGAACAAACGGGCGTGTCCGCTGTGGGTACGCTGTCATGATCGGTGTAGAACGGGGGGTGTGGCGGTGAAGGTGACCTTGCAGAGCGAGGCTTCCGAGGCCCGGGGCGCAGCCCAGACCGGAGCCGTGCTGGACCAGGCGGACCTGGAGAACTTCCCGGTCGCCCCGTTCTTCCTGCCGACCTCGCTGCGGGACGGCCTGATGGCCGTCTACGGCTTCGCCCGCCTGGTCGACGACATAGGGGACGGCGATCTCGCCGACCCCGCGGAGACCGCGCGGGTGCTGGGCGCGCCGCCGCGCGAGGAGTTCGACTCCGCGGCCGGGGACGCCGAGCCCGCCTTCCGCTCGGCTCTGCTCGATGCTCTCGAGGAGGACCTTCGACGCGCCTGTGCGGTCGATGGTCCCTCTTCCGTGACCGGGTCCCCCCGGCATCCTCTGCTTCAGGCCCTCCGGCCGGTGATCGTAAATCGCGGGCTCTCGATTGATCCTTTTCGTAATCTGATCGAGGCCAACCGAGTCGATCAGCGGATCGCCCGCTACCAGGACTACCAGCAGCTCCTGGACTACTGCGAGCTCTCCGCCAACCCGGTCGGTCGGATCGTGCTGGAACTCGCCGACCGGGCCGACCCCCAGCGGGTGGCCTGGTCGGACGCGATCTGCACGGCGCTGCAGATCGTGGAGCACCTGCAGGACGTCGCCGAGGACCTGGCCCGCGACCGGATCTACCTTCCGGCCGAGGACCTGGAGAAGTTCGGCGTCACCGAGCGCGACCTCGCGGCCCGTACCGCGTCGGGGCCGCTTCGCGAGCTGATCGCGTTCGAGGCGCGCCGCGCCCGGGCGCTGCTCGACGAGGGGGCCCCGCTGGTCGGCTCGGTGTCGGGACGGCTGCGGGTGCTGCTGGCCGGCTTCGCGGCCGGCGGGTACGCGGCGCTCGACGCCGTGGCCGCGGCCGGGTACGACGTGCTCGCCGGGGCGCCCAAGGCGGGCAAGGGCCGTCTGCTGCGGCAGGCGGCGGTGACACTGGTGAGAGGAAGGTGAGCCGGGCAGTGGAGGGACCATCTCCGGCATTCCCTCAGGCCATCCCTCAGGTGATGGCCGCCTACAAGTACTGTGAGGCGGTGACGAGCCACCAGGCTCGCAACTTCTCCTACGGGATCAGGCTTCTTCCCGGCCCCAAGCGCCGGGCGATGCAGGCGGTCTACGCCCTGGCCCGGCGGATCGACGACATCGGGGACGGCGGCTGGGACGACGACCGCAAGGCCGAGCAGCTGCTGGCCACCCGCCGGCTGCTGGACGAGCTCCGGTCGCGCAGCGTCGACCCGGACGACATCGATCCGGTGAAGGTCGCGCTGGCCGACTCGGTGGCCCGCTTCGACATCCCCATCGACGCGTTCGACGAACTGATTGACGGCGTCGAGATGGATGTGCGAGGCGCCGAGTACCGCACCTTCGACGAGCTGCGCACCTACTGCCGCTGCGTGGCCGGGACCATCGGCCGGCTGTCGCTCGGCGTGTTCGGCTCCTCCGACCCCAAGCAGGCGGACGAGTACGCGGACAGCCTCGGCCTCGCCCTTCAGCTCACCAACATCCTGCGGGACGTGCGGGAGGACGCCGGCAACGGCCGCACCTACCTGCCCGCCGAGGACCTGGCCCGGTTCGGCTGCCAGGAGGGCTTCGGCGCCGCCGTCCCCTCGCCCGGCGCCGACTTCGCCGGCCTGGTCTCCTTCGAGGCGCGCCGCGCCCAGGAGTACTTCGACGAGGGGCTCCGCCTGCTGCCGATGCTGGACCGGCGCAGCCGCGCCTGCGTGGCGGCGATGGCCGGCATCTACCACCGGCTGCTGGAGCGGATCGCCGAGGACCCGGGCGGCGTGCTGCGCGGCCGGGTCTCCCTGCCGCCGTGGGAGAAGGCTTATGTGGCGGTCTCCGGGCTGGTCGGGGGTCGTGCCTCTTGAGGTGCGGACCATGCGGCGACGGCACGGCGGGCACCGCGGGGGCGGAACCGGCGGACGGGTGTGATGATCCGGCGATCACCATGGGTGATCGTGGAACCACTCGCGGTTTTCTCGCGTCCCCGGCACTGACGGCTTCTCGGACGGGTAGTACGTCAAGTACAACCGGTATGGCGGGTACGGCCAGTACGCCGAGGGGGTGGCCGGTATGACGGACCGTCAACGTACGGCCGTGGTCGTCGGCGGCGGCCTGGCCGGGATCACGGCCGCGCTGCGGCTGGCCGACGCGGGCTTGTCGGTGACGCTCGTGGAGGGCCGGCCCAGGCTGGGCGGCCTGGCCTTCTCCTTCCGCCGCGGTTCGGCCGCGGGCGATCTGTGGGTGGACAACGGCCAGCACGTCTTCCTCCGCTGCTGCACCGCGTACCGCGGGCTGCTGCAGCGTCTCGACGCGACCGGCCTGGTGCATCTGCAGCGCAGGCTGGACGTTCCGGTGCTGGCGCTGCGCGAGCGGGGCGAGAGCGCGGCCGACTCCCCGCTGCGGCTGGGCCGGCTGCGCCGGTCCGGTCTGCCGGTTCCGCTGCATCTCAGCGGCTCCCTCTCGCGCTATCCGCACCTCAGCGTGGGGGAGCGGGCGATGGTGGCGCGCGCCGCCCTCGCGCTTCGAACGCTGGACCTGGACGACCCCGCGCTGGACGAGCGTTCCTTCGGTGACTGGCTGCGCGAGCAGCGGCAGTCCCCGGGGGCCGTCGCGGCGCTCTGGGACCTGGTCGGAGTGGCCACGCTGAACGCCCGGGCCGACGACGTGTCGCTCGCGCTGGCGGCGATGGTCTTCAAGACCGGGCTGCTGAGCGAGCCGGGGGCGGCGGACATCGGCTGGTCCCGGGTCCCGCTGGGCGCCATCCACCACGACGCGGCGGGGGCCGCGCTGGACCGGGCCGGGGTGCGGGTCCTCCTCCGGACCCGGGTCGAGGAGCTCAAGTCCTCGGAAGCCACCCCCTACAGTTCGCCCACACACGAACAGCGTTATGATCGCCGTTCGGAAGGGCGTTCGCACAGTCTGCTGCTGACCGGCGAGCGCCTTCCCGGCGGATCGGAGCGGCTGGAGGCGGACACCGTGGTGCTTGCGGTTCCGCAGGACACCGCCAGGGAGCTGCTTCCGCCCGGAGCCCTCGAACACCCCGAGCGGCTGGACGCCCTCGGCACCGCGCCGATCCTCAACGTCCACGTGCTGTACGACCGCAAGGTGCTGCGGCGGCCGTTCTTCGCCGCCCTCGGCTCCTCGGTGCAGTGGGTCTTCGACCGCACCGAGCACTCCGGTCTCGCCGGCGGGGGCCAGTACCTGGCGCTCTCCCAGTCGGCCGCGCAGGACGAGATCGACCTCCCGGTCGGCGAGCTGCGCCGGCGCTATCTGCCGGAGCTGGAGCGGCTGCTGCCGGCCGCGCGGACCGCCCGGGTCACGGAGTTCTTCGTCACCCGGGAGCGCAAGGCGACCTTCGCACCCGTCCCCGGCTCGGCGCCGCTCAGGGCGCGGCCGCGCACCCGGATCCCGGACCTCTACCTGGCCGGGGCGTGGACCGCCACCGGGTGGCCCGCGACCATGGAGGGCGCCGTCCGCAGCGGTCACGCCGCCGCCGACCAGGCACTCTCCGGGGGCTCGCGGGAGGCGCCGAGGGGGGCGGCGGAGGGAGCCCGGTGGACTGAGGGGAGCAGGCCGTGACGGGCCCGAGGACCCCCGAGGACCGCGGCGGAACCGGAGACCCGGCAGGACCGGGCCCGGACCGCACCTCAGACCCAGACCCAGCAGACACCGTGGGCGGCCGTGCCGGTCGTCGGAAAGCCCCGGGAAGTCGACGACGCGAACGGAGAGGGAGCAAGCGTGGTTGCGCGCTCTGATCAGGTAACCGCCGGCGAGGCAGTGGACGTCCGCGCCCTGCTCGACCGGGGACGCATGCTGTGCACCCCCCTCCTGCGGGAGGCCTGCGCCCGACTGGCCCCGCCCATGGACAAGGTGGCGGCGTACCACTTCGGCTGGATCGACGCGGACGGCAAGCCGGTCCAGGCGGACGCCGGCAAGGCGGTCCGCCCGGCGCTGGCGCTGCTCTCCGCGGAGGCCGCCGGCGCGCCGCCCGAGGCGGGCATCCCCGGCGGCGCGGCCGTCGAACTGGTGCACAACTTCTCGCTGCTGCACGACGACCTGATGGACGGTGACGAGACCCGGCGGCACCGGGCGACCGTCTGGACGGTCTTCGGCTCCGAGCAGGCCATCCTGGTCGGGGACGCCCTCTTCGCGCTCGCCAACGAGGTGCTGCTGGAGGCGGCGGACGAGCTCCGCCCCGGCACCTTCGCGCCGGTGGACTGCGGGCGCGCGGTGCGCCGGCTCACCCTGGCCACCCGGAAGCTGATCGACGGTCAGGCCCAGGACCTCTCCTTCGAGCAGCGCGACCGGGTCACGGTCGAGGAGTGCCTGGAGATGGAGGGCAACAAGACCGGCGCCCTGCTGGCCGCCTCCTCCTCGATCGGGGCCGTGCTGGCCGGGATCGGGGACGCCGAGGCGGACGCCCTGGAGCGCTTCGGCTACCACCTCGGCCTGGCCTTCCAGGCGGTGGACGACCTGCTGGGCATCTGGGGCGCCACCGAGGTGACCGGCAAGCCGCACTGGGGCGACCTGCGGCAGCGGAAGAAGTCCCTGCCGGTCTCCGCGGCCCTCGCCGAGGGCGGGGCCGCCTCACGCAAGCTCGCCGACCTCCTCGCCGACCCGTCGGGCCGCGGTGACGAGGACGAGGAGCAGCTGGCCGCGCGTGCCGCGCTGATCGTGGAGGCGGGGGCCGGGACTGGACCCAGGCCGAGGCCCGGCGGCAGCACGAGACCGCGCTGGCCGCGCTGGACGAGGTGAACATGTCCCCCGAGGTGCGGGACAGGTTCGCCGCGCTCGCCGAATTCGTCGTAGTACGGGAGAGGTGAAGAATGACATCAACTGCGGACGGCCGACTCGACTCCCGGAACGAAGCCGATTCGACCGTGGACGCGACGCCGGACGCCGGGGCGGGCGCTTCGTCCACAGTGCCGGCGGCCGCCGACGAGGCCGCCGACGAGGCTTCTGAAACCAAGGGGGGGACACCGGTCCCGGACGCCGCGGAGACGCTGCGCCGGGCCGGCGAGTACCTGCTCTCGCTGCAGGACGAGACCGGCTGGTGGAAGGGCGACCTGGAGACCAACGTCACCATGGACGCCGAGGACCTGCTGCTCCGGGAGTTCCTGGGGATCCGCACGCCGGAGGTCACCGAGACGGCGGCCAACTGGATCCGCTCGCAGCAGCAGCCGGACGGTACCTGGAACACCTTCTACGGCGGACCGCCGGAGCTCTCCGCGACGGTGGAGGCGTACACCGCGCTCAAGCTGGCCGGTGACGATCCGGACGACGAGCACATGAAGAAGGCCGCGGAGTGGATCCGGGAGCAGGGCGGGATCGCCGCCACCCGGGTCTTCACCCGGATCTGGCTGGCGCTCTTCGGCTGGTACCCGTGGGACCGGCTGCCCGAGCTGCCGCCCGAGGTCATCCTGCTGCCCAAGCAGATCCCGCTGAACATCTACTCGTTCGCCAGCTGGGCGCGGGGCACCATCGTCCCGCTGACCATCGTCTCCGCGTTCCGGCCGGTGCGGCCGGGGCCGTTCCCGCTCAGCGAGCTGCACACGGACCCGTCGAATCCGTTTCCGAGGAAACCGTTCTCTCCGGCCAACACCTGGGACGGCTTCTTCGAGCGCCTGGACCGGGTGCTCCACCTCTACCACCACCGGGCGGTCCGCCCGCTGCGCCGGCTGGCGATGCGCCAGTCCGCGGCCTGGATCGTGGAGCGGCAGGAGGCGGACGGCTGCTGGGGCGGGATCCAGCCGCCGACGGTGTACTCGATCATGGCCCTCCATCTGATGGGCTACTCGCTGAACCACCCGGTCATCGTCAAGGGCCTGGCCTCGCTGGAGCGCTACTCGATCCACTACGCCTCCGAGGACGGCAGCACCCGGCGGATGATCGAGGCCTGCCAGTCCCCGGTCTGGGACACCTGTCTGGCCACCATCGCCCTCGCCGACGCCGGCCTTCCGGCCGACCACCCGCAGCTGGTCAAGGCGGCGGACTGGATGCTCGACGAGGAGATCACCAAGCGCAGCGACTGGGCGGTGCAGCGGCCCGGGGCCGCGGCCGGCGGCTGGGCCTTCGAGTTCGACAACGACAACTACCCGGACACCGACGACTCCGCCGAGGTCATGCTGGCGCTGCGCCGGGTGCTGGTGAGCGACCCGGAGCGGCGGGACGCGGCGATCCGGCGCGGGGTCGAGTGGCTGTGGGCGATGCAGTCCAAGAACGGCGCCTGGGGCGCCTTCGACGTGGACAACACCAACACCCTGCCGACGAAGCCGCCGTTCTGCGACTTCGGCGAGGTCATCGACCCGCCCTCCGCGGACGTCACCGCGCACATCGTCGAACTCCTCGCGGAGGTCGGCCTGGCCGACGACCCGCGCACCCGGCGGGCGGTGGACTGGCTGCTGCGCGAGCAGGAGCCGGACGGCTCCTGGTTCGGCCGCTGGGGCACCAACTACGTGTACGGCACCGGCTCGGTGGTACCCGCCCTTGTCGCGGCAGGTGTGCCGCGGGACCACATCGCCGTCCGGCGCGCGGTGCGCTGGGTGCGCGAGCACCAGAACGAGGACGGCGGCTGGGGGGAGGACATGCGCTCCTACGTCGACCGGTCCTGGGCCGGGCGCGGCAACTCCACCGCCTCGCAGACCGGTTGGGCCCTGATGGCCCTGCTGGCCGCGGGGGAGAAGGGGGAGGTCGTGGACCGCGGCGTCGACTGGCTGAGCCGCACCCAGCGGGCCGACGGCGGCTGGGACGAGCCGGAGTTCACCGGGACCGGGTTCCCGTGGGACTTCTCCCTCAACTACCACCTCTACCGCCTGGTCTGGCCGCTCACCGCGCTCGGCCGCTACGTCCACGGCACCCCCCTGGGAGCCGTCGGCGAGCACCGTGCCACCGCGGGGGCGAACCCGGCATGACCGCCGGTCCGTTGCTGCTGGCCTGCGCGCTCTCCGCGGAGCGCGTGGCGCTGCGCCCCGTCGCGCGGGCGGTCGCCCGTGCGGACGGGGCGCCGGGCGGCGACGGGCCGGGGCCGGGCCCCGAGGTACGGCTGCTGTGCACCGGGATGGGTCCCCAGCGCAGCGGCCGGTCCGTGCGCGCGGAGTTGACGACGCGTCAACTCCCGTATGGCGCACTGGCTTTCGTGGGATTCGGGGCGGCCGTCCGGCCGGGAGTACGGCCGGGTGACGTCCTGGTTGCCGATGAGGTGGAGGATGCGGACGGTACGGCTGGTGCGACGAGTGGCGTGAAGTCGCTCGTCGACGCCCTGGAGAGGGCCGGGTGCACCGTGCACACGGGCCCGCTCTACTCCGCGGACCGGGTGGTGCGCGGCGACGCGCGCTCCGCGCTGTCCGAGCGCGGGGTGCTCGGCGTCGACATGGAGACCGCCGCCGCCCTGCGGGCCGCCCGGAACCTGCGGCCCGAACTCCCCGTCGCGGCGCTGCGCGTGGTGGTCGACACCCCCGAGCGCGAGCTCCTCCGGCCGGCCACCCTCACCGGCGGCCTGCGCGCCTGGCGGGTGCTGCGCCGGCTGGGGCCCGCGCTCGGCGCCTGGTACCGCGACCCGCATCCCCTGCCCTCACCTCTACTTGAACGTCCTTCCTAAGGAGCACGCCTGATGGCCATGCCGCTGCGCCAGTCCATGCGGATCGGCACCTACCTGATGCAGCAGAAACTGCTGAAGCGGCGCGAGAAGTTTCCACTGCTGGTGGAGCTCGAACCGCTTTTTGCCTGCAACCTGAAGTGCGAGGGCTGCGGAAAGATCCAGCACCCGGCCGGAGTACTCAAGCAGCGGATGCCGGTCGCCCAGGCGGTCGGCGCGGTGCTGGAGTCCGGCGCGCCGATGGTCTCCATCGCCGGCGGAGAGCCGCTGATGCACCCGCAGATCGACGAGATCGTCCGGCAGCTGGTGGAGAAGAAGAAGTACGTCTTCCTCTGCACCAACGCGCTGCTGATGCGGAAGAAGCTGGACAAGTTCACCCCGTCGCCGTACTTCGCCTTCACCGTCCACATCGACGGCCTGCGCGAGCGGCACGACGCCTCGGTGGCCAAGGAGGGCACCTTCGACGAGGCGGTGGAGGCCATCAAGGAGGCCAAGCGGCGGGGCTTCCGGGTCACCACCAACTCGACCTTCTTCAACACCGACACCCCGCAGACCGTCATCGAGGTGCTGGACTACCTCAACGACGAGCTCAAGGTCGACGAGATGATGATCTCGCCCGGCTACGCCTATGAGAAGGCCCCCGACCAGGAGCACTTCCTCGGCGTCCAGCAGACCCGCGAGCTGTTCAAGAAGTCCTTCGCCGACGGTCGCCGGAAGAAGTGGCGGCTCAACCACTCGCCGCTCTTCCTGGACTTCCTCGAGGGCAAGGTGGACTACGAGTGCACCGCCTGGGGGATCCCCAACTACTCCCTCTTCGGCTGGCAGCGCCCCTGCTACCTGATGGCGGACGGCTACGTCCCGACCTACCGGGAACTGGTCGAGGAGACCGACTGGTCCAAGTACGGCCGGGGCAAGGACCCGCGGTGCGAGAACTGCATGGCGCACTGCGGCTACGAGCCGACGGCGGTCCTGGCCACCATGGGCTCGCTGCGGGACACCATCCGCAGCGCCAAGGAGACCGTCCTCGCCAACCGCGTCTGACGAGCGGCCGATCCCGCGCCGCCCCTCGCCCCCCCCGCACCCGAGTTCCGCGTACGACCGCTTGATTGAGGTGTCCTGCCATGACCGCTGTATCCCTCGGAATGCCGTCCGTCCCGCCGCAGCCGTTGGCTGAGCGGCGGTTGAGTCGTCAGATCATGGTGGGTTCGGTGCCGGTGGGTGGGGGTGCGCCGGTGTCGGTGCAGTCGATGACCACGACGCCGACGACGGATGTGAATGCGACGTTGCAGCAGATCGCGGAGTTGACGGCGTCGGGGTGTCAGATCGTGCGGGTGGCGGTGCCGTCGCAGGATGATGCGGAGGCGTTGCCGGCGATCGCGCGGAAGTCGCCGATTCCGGTGATCGCGGATATTCATTTCCAGCCGAAGTACGTGTTCGCCGCGATCGATGCGGGTGTGCGGCGGTGCGGGTGAATCCGGGGAACATCCGGCAGTTCGACGACAAGGTGCGGGAGATCGCGAGGGCGGCGTCGGGGGCGGGGGTGCCGATCCGGATCGGGGTGAACGCGGGGTCGTTGGACAAGCGGTTGCTGGAGAAGTACGGGCGGGCCACGCCGGAGGCGTTGGTGGAGTCGGCGTTGTGGGAGTGCTCGCTCTTCGAGGAGCACGGGTTCCGGGATATCAAGATCTCGGTGAAGCACAACGATCCGGTGGTGATGATCAATGCGTATCGGCAGTTGGCGGCGGCGTGTGATTATCCGTTGCATCTGGGGGTGACGGAGGCGGGTCCGGCGTTCCAGGGGACGATCAAGTCGGCGGTGGCGTTCGGGGCGTTGCTGGCGGAGGGGATCGGGGACACGATCCGGGTGTCTTTGTCGGCGCCTCCGGTGGAGGAGGTGAAGGTCGGGTCGCAGATCCTGGAGTCGTTGGGGTTGCGGCAGCGGGGGCTTGAGATCGTGTCGTGTCCGTCGTGCGGGCGGGCGCAGGTGGATGTGTACAAGTTGGCGGAGGAGGTCACCGCCGGCCTGGACGGGTTGAAGGTGCCGTTGCGGGTGGCGGTGATGGGGTGTGTGGTGAACGGGCCGGGTGAGGCGCGTGAGGCGGATCTGGGGGTGGCGTCGGGGAACGGCAAGGGGCAGATCTTCGTGCGCGGTGAGGTGATCAAGACGGTGCCGGAGTCGAAGATCGTGGAGACGTTGATCGACGAGGCGATGAAGCTGGCCGAGGAGATGGGCGTCGACGCCGAGGGCGAACCCGTCGTCACCCCCGTCGCCTGACCACCGCCCCGCGAGCCGCGCGGCAGGGGCCGCGGCCCGTCAGCCCCCCTCCCGTCGACAAGAAGTCGCGCAACCTCTCTGAACGAAGGTGAGTCCGTGTCACTCCTCCCCGCCATCACCGGCCCCAAGGACCTGCGCGCTCTTCCCGCGGACCGACTGCCCGACCTCGCCGAGGAGATCCGGTCCTTCCTGATCAGCGAGGTGGCCAAGACCGGCGGCCACCTCGGCCCCAACCTCGGGGTGGTCGAGCTGACCATCGCCCTCCACCGGGTCTTCGAGTCCCCGCAGGACCGGATCCTCTTCGACACCGGCCACCAGTGCTATGTGCACAAGCTGCTGACCGGGCGGCAGGACTTCTCCCGGCTGAAGAAGTCCGGCGGCCTCTCCGGCTACCCGTCCCGCGCCGAGTCCGAGCACGACGTGATCGAGAACTCCCACGCCTCCACCGTCCTCGGTTACGCCGACGGCCTGGCCAAGGCCAACAAGCTGCGCGGCCGGACCGACCGCGCGGTGGTCGCGGTGATCGGCGACGGGGCGCTGACCGGCGGGATGGCCTGGGAGGCGATCAACAACATCGCCGAGGCCGAGGACCGCCCGGTGGTGATCGTGGTCAACGACAACGAGCGCTCGTACTCGCCGACCATCGGCGGTCTCGCCGACCACCTCGCCACCCTGCGCACCTCCCGCGGCTACGAGCGCTTCCTCTCCTGGGGGAAGGAGCAGCTCCAGCGCACGCCGCTGCTCGGCGGCCCGCTCTACGACGCCCTCCACGGGGCCAAGAAGGGCTACAAGGACGCGGTCACCCCGCAGGGGATGTTCGAGGACCTCGGGCTGAAGTACGTCGGCCCGGTGGACGGCCACGACGAGCAGGCGGTGGAGTCGGCGCTGCGCCGGGCCAAGGGGTTCGGCGGCCCGGTGATCGTCCACTGCATCACCGAGAAGGGCCGCGGCTACCGACCCGCCGAGGAGGACCAGGCCGACCACTTCCACCAGGTCGGCGCGATCGACCCGGAGACCGGCAAGCCGCTCTCCGCCTCCTCCGGGACCTCCTGGACCTCGGTGCTCGGCGGCGAGCTCCTAGCCCTGGCCCGCGAGCGGGAGGACATCGTCGCGCTCACCGCGGCCATGCCGGGACCGCTCGGGCTCACCAGGTTCGCCGAGGAGTTCCCGGACCGCTTCTACGACGTCGGCATCGCCGAGCAGCACGCCACGGTCTCCGCCGCAGGACTGGCCACCGGCGGGCTCCACCCGGTCTTCGCGGTCTACTCGACCTTCCTCAACCGGGCCTTCGACCAGGTGCTGATGGACGTTGCCCTGCACCGGCTGGGCGTCACCTTCGTCCTGGACCGTGCCGGCACCACCGGCAGCGACGGGCCCAGCCACAACGGCATGTGGGACCTCTCCATCCTGCGGGTCGTCCCCGGGCTGCGGATCGCCGCCCCGCGCGACGCCGACCAGCTGCGCGCCGAGCTGCGCGAGGCGGTGGAGGTGGACGACGCCCCGACCGTGCTCCGCTACCCCAAGGCCACCGTGGGCCCGGCCATCCCCGCGATCGACCGGGTCGGCGGCGTGGATGTGCTGGCCCGTACGGCGGCGCCGGCGAAGGCGTCCGCGTCCGGGTCCGCGCCGGCGGACGGCCTGGACGCCGACGTGCTGCTGGTCGCGGTCGGCACCACCGCCGAGGCCTGCCTGGACGCCGCCGAGCGGCTTGCCGTGGACGGCGTCGGCTGCACCGTCGTCGACCCCCGCTGGGTCAAACCCGTCGACCCCGCCATCCCCGAACTCGCCGCCAGGCACCGGATGGTGGTCACCGTCGAGGACAGCGGCCGGGCCTCCGGCACCGGCGCGGCCGTCGCCCAGGCGATCCGCGACGCCGGCGTCCGCACCCCCGCCCGCGACCTGGGGCTCCCGCAGGAGTTCCTGATCCACGCCTCGCGGAACGAGATCCTGGAGCAGGCCGGGCTCACCGGCCCGGGGATCGCCTCCGCCACCGCGGACCTGCTGCGCGAACAGCGGCGGGCCGCGGCCGGCCGGGCGGCCGCCCGCAAGCGCGCCGCCGCCCGCCGCTCCGCCCGTGCCGAGACCCTCGCCCGGTCCGCGGCCGCCGCCCCGATCGAAGAAGGAGACCCCTCCCGTGGCATCTGACCAGGCCGCTCCCGCAGCGCCCGCCGGGACCGAGGTCCCGCCGGCCACCGGCGACCGCGCCTCCGGCGGCTTCGACATCGGGGCGCTGCTGGCGGCGCGCGGCGGGGAGGCCTACCAGCTGCACGCGAAGTACCTCAACCACCAGCTGCCGCGGATGCTGCACACCATCGGCTTCGACAAGACCTACACCCGGGCCGAGGGCGCGCACTTCTACGACGCCGAGGGCAACGACTACCTCGACATGCTGGCCGGTTTCGGGATCTTCGCCCTCGGCCGGCACCACCCGGTGGTGCGCAAGGCCATCGAGGACGTCATGGAGCTGGACCTGCCCAACCTCACCCGCTTCCACTGCGAGGCGCTGCCCGGGCTGCTCGCCGAGAAGCTCCTCTCCCACGCCCCCCACCTGGACCGGGTGTTCTTCGGCAACAGCGGCACCGAGGCGGTGGAGACCGCCCTGAAGTTCGCCCGCTGCGCCACCGGCAAAAGCCGCATCCTCTACAACACCCACTCCTTCCACGGCCTGACCACCGGCTCGCTCTCGGTCAACGGCGACGACAGCTTCCGCAAGGGCTTCAGCCCGCTGCTGCCGGACACCGCCGTCCCCCTCGGCGACCTGGACGCGCTCGAACGCGAACTGCGCCGGGGCGACGTGGCCGCGCTGATCGTGGAGCCGATCCAGGGCCACGGCGTCCACATCGCCCCCGACGGCTACCTCCGGGCTGCCCAGGACCTGCTGCACAAGCATAAGGCGCTGCTGATCGCCGACGAGGTGCAGACCGGTATCGCCCGCACCGGCGACTTCTGGGCCTACGAGCACGAGGAGGGCGTCGAGCCCGACCTGGTCTGCGCGGCCAAGGCACTCTCCGGCGGCTACATCCCGGTCGGCGCCACCCTGGGCAAGGACTGGATCTTCCAGAAGGTCTACTCCTCGATGGACCGGGTGCTGGTCCACTCGGCCAGCTTCGGTTCCAACGCCCAGGCGATGGCGGCGGGGCTGGCCGCGCTCACCGTGATCGAGAACGAGGGGATCACCGAGCACGTCCGCCGCACCGGCGACTACTTCCGCGGCCGGCTCGCGGCGCTCAAGGACCGCTACGAGATGCTGGCCGACGTCCGCGGCCGCGGGCTGATGATCGGCATCGAGTTCGGCCGCCCCAAGTCGCTGAAGCTGCGCACCGGCTGGACCGCCCTGCAGGCCGCCCGCAAGGGGCTGTTCGCGCAGATGGTGGTGGTCCCGCTGCTCCAGCGGCACCGCATCCTCACCCAGGTCTCCGGGGACAACATCGAGGTCATCAAGCTGATCCCGCCGCTGATCGTGGGGGAGAAGGAGGCAGACCGCTTCGTCGACGCCTTCACGAGCATCATGGACGAGGCCCACGCCGGCACCGGACTGATGCGCGACTTCGGCCGCACGCTGATCAAGCAGGCGGTGGCGAACCGCGGCTGACGCTGCGTCAGAACCCGCCCTGAGCAGGGCGGGAGTTGACGCGCCGCGGAGGGGCGGCTTAGGGTCCAGCCCGTGCCCAGCGATACCACAGAGCCGCTGCCCCTGAGCCTGGGGCCGTCCTCCGGCCCCCTTCCCTCGCGGACGGTGGTGGTGCTGGAATCCATCAAGCACGCGATCCTCACCGGGCGTCTGGTGCAGGGGCAGCCGCTGGTCGAGACGGAGCTGGCGGCCCGACTCGGGGTGTCCAAGACCCCCGTCCGGGAGGCGCTCAAGACCCTGGCCGGCACCGGTCTGGTCACCATGAGCCAGTACAAGGGCGCGCAGGTGCGGGTGGTGGACGCGGCGCTGGCCCAGTCCGTCTGCGACGTCCGCCAGCTGCTGGAGCCGGAGGCGCTGCGCCGCACGGTGCTGGCCGGCGTCGAGTGGGCGGCCGCCGAGGAGGCCCTGCTGGCGGCCGACGTCGCGGTCGACCCCGCCGACCGCAGCCAGGCGAACCGGGACTTCCATCGCGCGCTCTACCTCCCCTGCGGCAACCCGCTGCTGGTGCGGATGCTGGACGATCTGCGCGACCAGGCGGCACTGGTCTCCCTCGCGGCCAGAGAGACCCACCCCGGATGGGACCGGGACGCGGCCGAGCACCGGGAGATCCTGGACGCGGCCCGGGCCGGCGCCGCCGACCGGGCCGGGGAGCTGCTGCGCCGCCATATCGCGGCCTTCGCCGAGCACGTGGAGTGATCCGGGAGGCCTCCGGGCCGGGCTCAGCGCCTCAGAGCTCCAGCGACTGCTCGATGAGCTTCATCTGGTGGCGGGCCAGCGCGAGATTGGCCCGGGCCCGGTCCAGGGCCAGGTAGAGGAAGATGCCCTGGCCGGACTGCGCGGTCATCGGCCGGACCACGTGGTACTGGCCGGACAGGGTGATCAGCATGTCCTCCAGTGCCTCCTGGTGGAGGCTGAGCATCTCCAGGGCGCGCAGCTTCGCCCGGACGACGTCGGTGATGGCGGCGGCGGCGATGTTCAGGTCGAAATCGGGCGAGTTGCCGAGTGAACCGAGGGCGAGGCCGCTGTTGTAGTCGACCAGGGCGACGCCGAAGGCGCCGTCGATGGCCAGGGCGTCCTTGAGCGCGGTCTCCAGGTTCGGCATACGGAAGTACTCCTCCAATGAGGCACCGGTGGATGGCGATCGGGCGGTCATATGCGGACAGGTTGGGACTGCCACATGTCACGACGGTAGGCGCGGGGGACCGCGGACCGAGCCGGATGACCGGTTCTGATCAGTGGATCAAAGCCTTCCCGCCGCAGCCGGACCGCATCTGCCGACATCCGGCTCGGACCTGATCGTCGTCCTCGCGCCGCCCGCGGCTGCGCGGAGGGGCGGACGGGGCGAACCCCGCCGCCGGCCGCCGGATGGGGCGCCCGGTGGAGGCCGACAGGTCGACAAGGCGACGGGATTCAACCGGGATTGCGCCGTACGAGTGCGGATAATGCCGACCGGATACGGGCAGGATGCCGGCCGGCGGGCAAGGGGAGGGTAAGGGAGGGGCCGCGGAAAATCTCCGGCGACCGAGACGGCCTACTCCGCGGGGGTGGCGAATTTCGCCCGGAGTGCGCCGAGTGGCCTATTGCCGGGAAGGGCGGCGGGAGCGCCGAAAGTCACTCCGTGAGAGCCGCTATTACACGGAATCTCCACATTTGGGTGAAGGGTCTGGCTTGTGAGCGAGACCACCCGGATGGGTGAACCGTCGAGCTGGGCGTTACATGACCAAAGTCACGAATGTCCGCTATGGTCGCGCGGCCGCGGAGGTCGCTGCCGCCGGCTCCCGGGGTGGGCGGAGGCCCCCTCGTGGCCGGGGATCTCGGGTCTGTGGTGCCCGCGACCCTGCGCCGAGCCGCCCTGCGCAGCTCCGTGCGTCGCGCCGCCGGCGCCGCGGCCGTGGTGGGCGGCGGTGGGTCCGGCCGGGCGTGGTGCCTCCGAGGCGCCCGCGGCCCCGGTCCGGCGACCGGCGCCCGCCGGGCCGGGAACCCGCCCGGCCGGCGCCGTCCCGGTGCGGGCCCCAGCGCGAGCCCCGGCTGCCGCCGCGGCCGGCTGTCCGCCCAGCTTGCGCAGGGCCGTGGCCCGCAGTTCGGCTCTCCGCCGCCACCAGTCCTGCAGCCGTTCATCGGTGCTGGAGACGATCGGCTCGAAGAGCGGCAGCAGCAGGAGCACCAGGGCACCGTCCGCCCAGCCCGCGAGGACGTCGCTGAACCAGTGGGTGCCGAGGTACACCGTGGTCAGGCCGATGGTCACGCCGAGGAAGCCGGCGATCACCCCGCCGATCCGCCGCCACCGGACGGCCAGGTACGCCAGCGCGCCCCAGGTGGCGACGGCGTTGGCGGTGTGCCCGGACGGGAAGATGTCGCCGCCCTGGAAGAGCGCGGCCGATCCGACCACATGGGCGTAGTGCGGGCCCAGGCGCCCTATGCCTATCTTGACCGCCCCCGCCGTGACGTTGACCAGCAGCAGGGTCACCGCCATCACCAGCGGCGGACGCCAGCTGCGGGTGCGCCAGGCGCGCCAGAAGAGCCAGGCGAAGGCGAGGATCGCGGTCGGGCCGCGCTGGCCCAGGATCACGTAGGTGTTGAAGAAGTCGAAGTACTGCGGGAAGCGCTCGAAGGGCTTCAGGGTGAAGAGCTGCCAGTCCAGCGCGACCAGGGAGGACGTGGTCAGCACCGCGACCGTGATCGCCAGGTAGCAGGCGATGGTCACGGCGAAGAGGATCTTGTGGGTGCGGCTCAGCGGCGGCCACCGCAACTCCGGAGACGGCGGCCGCTGGTTCCTCCCCGAAGCGGGGCGGTCCAGTACCGCTCCCTCATTCCTCTGACTACGCACCCTTTCGACGTTACAGCGTGTGACAGAGTGCTCCGGCTGCCGAACGGCCTTCGTAATGACGATGTGACCTGTTGGATTACGCATTCGATATCAATCCGGCGGGCTCGCCGGGGGGCCGTCGGCAGGAGATGTGAAGCCCTCGTGCGAAGCGCCGGGATTGTCCGGATCCTGAGGGATGAAGCGCAGGTGGAGGGGGTAGAAGGGATGGATTCCCAATGACCGGCCGGTAAGAGTTCGATGAATGCGGCGCGTCCACTTGGGAGAGGGCATTTCCGTCCGGTGGCCCGGAATTACCGTTCGGTCAGCCCCGCTTCGGTGTGATCGAATTCACGGTGTAATTCCGGGACTGCTCGGGAGTTCGCGGAAAACCCCGGGGGGCCTCCGCGAACTCCCATGGCCCTCGCCGGATCAGCCGAGCCCGCGGCCGAGCGTCGCGCCGCCGTCCAGAACAAGGGTCTGGCCGGTGATCCAGGAGGCCTCGTCGGAGAGGAGGAAGGCCACCGCCCCGCCGACGTCCTCGGGCACGCCGAGCCGCTTCAGCGGGTAGTGCGCGGCCACCTCCTCCTCGTGGTCGACGTAGAGCGCCTCCGCGAACCTCGTCTTCACCACCGCCGGGGCCACCGCGTTCACCCGCACCGAGGGCGCCAGCTCGTGCGCCATCTGCTGGGTCATCTGGATCATCGCGGCCTTGCTCGCCCCGTACATCCCGATGCCCAGCGCCGGGCCGAGGCCGCCGACCGAGGAGACGTTGACGATCGCCCCGCCGTGCTCGGCCAGCCAGGCCTTGTGCACCAGCTGGACCCAGCCCAGCGTGGAGACCACGTTGATCTCGAAGATCTTGCGGGCGGCGTCCAGGTCGACGTCGGTGATCGAACCGAACACCGGGTTGGTGCCCACGTTGTTCACCAGGTGGTCGATCCGGCCGAATCGCTCCATGGCCTGGCCGACCGCCTCCTCGCGATGGCCGGCGTCGTGGCTCTTGCCCGGCACGCCCAGCGCGTGGTCGGGGCCGCCGAGGGCGGCCACCGCCTCGTCCAGGCTGCCCTTGTCGCGGCCGGTGATCACCACGCGCTCGCCGCGGCCCACCAGGGCGCGGGCGATCGCCAGGCCGATGCCCCGGCTGGCGCCGGTGACCAGGGCCACCTTGCTGCTCTCGGCCGTCATCAGCGTCAACTCCTTCGTCGTGACTGCGTAACTGCGAATGAAATCGGGTGGGGGAGAGCGGCCGGAACTCAGAGCCCCAGGCCGACCATCCCGGCGATCGCCGCCCGGTGCCGGTCGGCGGTGCCCAGGGCGATCGAGGCGCTCTTGGCCCGCTTGAGGTAGAGGTGCGCCGGGTGCTCCCAGGTGAAGCCGATTCCGCCGTGCAGCTGTACGGCCTCCTCGGCGGCGGTCACCGCGACCGGGGACGCGAAGGCCTGGGCCAGGGCGGCGTTGAGGCCCGCCTCGGACGAGCCGGTGGCCAGCGAGTCCGCGGCGGCCAGCGCCACCGCGCGGAGCTGCGCCACCGAGACCCACAGATCGGCCAGCCGATGCTTGACCGCCTGGAAGGAGCCGATCGCCCGGCCGAACTGGTGGCGCTCCTTGACGTAGGCCACCGTCGTCGCCAGCGCCCAGTCGGCGGTGCCGAGCTGCTCGGAGGCGAGGAGGGCGGCGCCGGTGCGGAGGGCCGCGCCGAGCGCCGCCGCGGCCGGGGCCCCGGCGGCCAGCCGGCGGCCGGGCACGGCGGAGAGCACCAGGTCGGTGAGCGGGCGGGTGGAGTCGAGCGAGACCACCGGAGTGAGCTCGGCGCCGGCGCTCGGCAGCTCCACCGCGTACAGCGCCGGGCCGCCGTCCGGCTCGGTGGCCGGGACCAGCAGCAGGTCCGCGATCCGCGCGTCGCCCACGCCGTTCACCGCACCGGTGAGCGCGCCCGAGGCGTCCGCGGTCACCGCGGACGGGAAGGGGGCGCCGGGGGCGGTGGCGAAGGGGAGGGCGAGGGCCGCCGTACGCTCGCCCCGGGCCAGCGCGCCGAGGACCTCCGCCGCCTCGGGGCGGCCTCGGCGAGCGCCAGCAGGGCGGCCGTGGAGAGCACCGCGCTGCCCAGGAAGGGCACCGGGGCGACCGCACGGCCCAGCTCCTCGATCACCACGGCCGCCTCGCGCCAGCTCGCACCGGCCCCGCCGAGCTCCTCGGGGACCGGCAGCGCGGTCACCCCCAGCTCGCCCACCAGGGCCTGCCAGAGCCCGGCGTCCACCTGGGCGTCCGACTCGGTGCGGTCCAGCACCGACTTCCAGTCGCAGCGGGCCGCCAGCAGGGCCCGGACGTTGGCCCGCAGCTCGTCCTCGACCTCGGTGGACAGCAGGCTCGGCTCCGTCGCCGCTGGGGCGGCCGCGGGGGCGGTTTCCGTGCTCATCGGGGGAGCTCCTTCCAGGGGACGTCCTTGTCCACGCGGATCTCCTGCGGAAGGCCGAGGACCCGCTCGGCGATGATGTTGCGGAGCACCTCGGAGGTGCCGCCCTCGATCGAGTTGCCCTTGGCCCGCAGGTAGCGGAAGCCGGCGGCCCGCTCGTTCCAGCCGGTGCCGTCCGGGCGCCGGAACGTCCAGTCGTCGTAGCGCAGTCCCTCGTCGCCGAGGAGTTCCAGCTCCAGGCCGGTGGTGCGCTGGTTGAGCACGGCGAAGGCCAGCTTGACCGCGGAGCCCTCGGGCCCCGGGGCGCCGACGGCGAGCTGCTGGCGCAGCCGCTCCCCGGTGAGCCTGGCCGCCTCGGTGTCCACCCACAGCCGGAGGAGGTCGTCCTGCAGGCCGGGGGTGCGCAGTTCGGGGCGCTCCCGCCAGGCGGCGGTGACGGGGGCGAGCATCCCGCCCTCCCGGGGCATCGCCCGGCCGCCGATCGCCACCCGCTCGTTCATCAGCGTGGTGTTGGCGACCTTCCAGCCCTCGCCGACCCCGCCGAGCCGGTCGGCGTCCGGGATCCGGGCGCCGGAGATGAAGACCTCGTTGAACTCGGCCTCGCCGGTGGCCTGCCGCAGCGGGCGGACCTCCACGCCGGGATCGTGGATGTCCAGCACGAAGTAGGAGAGCCCGCGATGCTTGGGCACGTCCGGGTCGGTGCGCGCGACCAGGATCGCGAAGTCGGCCATGTGGGCGAAGGAGGTCCACACCTTCTGGCCGTCCACGGTCCAGACGTCGGTCTCCGGGTCGTGCACCGCCCGGGTCGCGACGGCGGCCAGGTCCGAGCCGGCGCCGGGCTCGCTGAAGAGCTGGCACCAGATCTCCTCGGCGGAGAAGAGCGGGCGCAGGTAGCGCCTGCGCTGCTCCTCGGTGCCGAAGGCGAGGATGGTCGGGGCGGCCATGCCCAGGCCGATCACCGCGTGGGCGGGCGGCTCGGGCGCCTCGGCGGCGGCGAACTCCTCGTTCACCACCTGCTGCAGCGCGCGGGGGGCGCCGAGGCCGCCGTCCCCCTCCGGGAAGTGCACCCAGGCGAGCCCCGCGTCGAAGCGGGCGCCGAGGAACTCGGTGGGCGGGGTGGTCGCGGGATCGTGGGCGGCGAGGAAGTCGCGGACGCGGCGGCGCAGGGCGTCCGCGTCCGGGGCGGGGGCGTTGCTCATGCGAGAGTCCCTCTCGACGGTGAGACGGGTTCCGGCCTTGCTGGGTCCCCACGGGGTGGTTTCCACGAGGTGGTTTCCCACGGCGCGGGGCCCCACGGGGTGGGG
The DNA here is from genome assembly GCF_000744815.1 of Phaeacidiphilus oryzae TH49. Lineage (NCBI taxonomy): Bacteria > Bacillati > Actinomycetota > Actinomycetes > Kitasatosporales > Streptomycetaceae > Phaeacidiphilus > Phaeacidiphilus oryzae. The sequence goes on along the minus strand of NZ_JQMQ01000005.1, from coordinate 228,654 downwards.
TGAGGGAGCGTCAGGGGGCGCGGGGAACCGGGCGGTTCCCCGCGCCCCCTGGTCGGGCCATGGCCCAGGACTAGTCGAGCGGTCCGCCCGCGACGTAGACGACCTGGCCGGAGACGAAGCCGGCGCCCTCGCTCACCAGGAAGGACACGGTGTGGGCGATGTCCTCGGGGGTACCGACCCGCTGGACCGGGATGGCCGTGGCGGCGGCCTTCTTGAAGTCCTCGAAGTCCATCCCAACCCGCTTCGCGGTGGCCGCGGTCATGTCGGTGGCGATGAAGCCCGGGGCCACCGCGTTGGCGGTGATGCCGAACTTGCCCAGCTCCTTGGCGAGGGTCTTGGTGAAGCCCTGCATGCCGGCCTTGGCCGCCGAGTAGTTGGCCTGGCCGCGGTTGCCCAGCGCGGAGGAGGAGGACAGGTTGACGATCCGGCCGTAGCCGGCGTCCACCATGTACTTCTGCGCCGCCCGGGACATCAGGAAGGCGCCCTTGAGGTGGACGTCGAGGACGGTGTCCCAGTCCGACTCGGACATCTTGAAGAGCAGGTTGTCGCGGAGCACCCCGGCGTTGTTCACCAGGATGGTCGGCCCGCCGAGCTCGGCCGCGATCCGCTCGAAGGCCGCGGCCACCTGGTCGGCGTTGGAGACGTCCGCGCCCACCGCGATGGCCTTGCCGCCGGCCGCGGTGATCTTCTCGACGGTGTCCTTGCCGGCTGACTCCTCCAGGTCCACGACGGCCACCGCGTAGCCGTCGGCGGCCAGGCGGACGGCGGTGGCGGCGCCGATGCCGCGGGCGGCGCCGGTGACGACCGCTACGCGGGGGGTCTGCTCGCTCATGTCTTCCACAGCTCTCTTTCTTGGGGGTGGGGCTTGCTCGGGGGTGCCGGGTGGATCGGTGAACCGCTGAGCGGGGTGCTACTTCTGGTACTGCCTCAGCTCGCGGCGGGCCAGCGAGCGGCGGTGGACCTCGTCCGGGCCGTCCGCCAGCCGCAGCGTACGCGCCGAGGACCAGAGCTGGGCGAGCGGGAAGTCCTGTGAGACGCCGCCGGCGCCGTGCGCCTGGATCGCCTTGTCCAGGATCCACTGCACGGTCTCCGGGGTGGCGATCTTGATGGACTGGATCTCGGTGTGGGCGCCCTTGTTGCCCACGGTGTCCATCAGCCAGGCGGTCTTCAGCACCAGCAGCCGCAGCTGCTCGATGCGGACCCGGGCCTCGGCGATCCACTCCTGCACCACGCCCTGCTCGGCCAGCGGCTTGCCGAAGGGCTCCCGCTCCAGGGCCCGGCGGCAGGTCAGTTCGAGGGCCCGCTCGGCCATCCCGATCAGCCGCATGCAGTGGTGGATCCGGCCCGGACCGAGCCGGGCCTGGGCGATGGCGAAGCCCTCGCCCTCACCGGAGATCAGGTTCGCGGCCGGCACCCGGACGTCCCGGAAGACGATCTCGGCGTGGCCGCCGTGGGTGCCGTCGGTGTACCCGAAGACGTTCATCCCGCGCTTGATCTCGACGCCCGGGGTGTCCCGGGGGACCAGGATCTGGCTCTGCCGGCGGTGCTTGGGCGCCTCCGGGTCGGTCTGCCCCATCACGATGAAGATCTTGCAGCGGGGGTCCATCGCGCCGCTGGACCACCACTTGCGGCCGTTGATGACGTAGTCCGAGCCGTCCCTCTGGATCCGCGTCCTGATGTTGCTCGCGTCCGAGGAGGCCACGTCCGGCTCGGTCATGCAGAAGGCCGACCGGATCTCGCCCTCCAGCAGCGGCTTCAGCCAGCGGTCCTGCTGCTCGGGGGTGCCGAACTCGGAGAGGACCTCCATGTTCCCGGTGTCCGGGGCCGCGCAGTTCAGCGCCTCCGGGGCCAGCGCGGGGCTGCGCCCGGTGAGCTCGGCCAGCGGCGCGTACTGCAGATTGGTCAGGCCGGCGCCGAAGCGCTGGTCCGGGAGGAAGAGGTTCCACAGACCGCGGCTGCGGGCCTCGGCCTTGAGCTCGTCGATGATCGGCGGGCGGGTCCACTGCTGGTAGCCGGGATCGGCGACCTGCTCGGCCAGGACCGCCTCGGCCGGGTAGACCCTCTCGTCCAGGAACGCCTGAAGCTTCTCCCTCAGCTCCAGGGTCCGGGCGTCGTACGAGAACTCCATCGTCTCTCCCTCAGTCGCCGGTTGACTGGCTGTCAGGTGCGTTGCCCAGCAGGGTCTCCAGGGCGGCGGCGATCAGGCCGGGAACGATCCGGCCCATCTGCTCGAAACCGTCGCCGACGGTCTTGCCCTGGAGGTAGCGGTAGTAGATGCCCTCCGCGATCACCGCCAGTTTGTAGCGCGCGAACGCGGTGTACCAGGGCATGGGCGTGAGGTCGAGGCCGGTGCGCTCGGCGTAGCGGGTCTCGATCTCGGCCATCGGCGGGAAGCCGGCGCGCGGGCTGACGCCGTGCGCCACCGGGTTCTCCGGCTGCTGCTCGCCCATCTCCCAGTAGATCTTCATCAGCCCGAGATCGGCCAGCGGGTCGCCGAGGGTGGCCATCTCCCAGTCCAGGACGGCGGCGATCTCGTCGTCGGCGCCGACCACGGTGTTGTCCAGGCGGTAGTCGCCGTGGACGATGGTGGCCCGCTGGCTGACCGGGACGCCCTCGGTGAGCCGCCGCTGCAGCTCCTCGACGCCCGGGATCTCCCGGCTCCGGCTGGACTCGAACTGCCGGTGCCAGCGCGCGACCTGGCGCTCCAGATAGCCCTCCGGGCGGCCGAACTTCTCCAGCCCGACCGAGGCCGGGTCGACGGCGTGCAACTCGGCCAGTACGTCGATCAGCCGGCGGGAGATGGCCTGCGCCCGCTCCGGGCCCAGGTCGGCGGTGTCCGCGGCGTCCCGGTAGACCCGGCCCTCCACCTCGTCCATCAGGTAGAAGGTCGCGCCCACCACCTCCTCGTCCCGGCAGAGCAGCCGGGTGCGGGGGACCGGCACGGGGGTCCCGGCCAGGGCGCTCATCACCTGGTACTCGCGGCCCATGTCGTGGGCGGTGGCCAGGACATGGCCGAGCGGAGGGCGGCGGAGCACCAGCCGGCGCGAGCCGTCGGTCAGCCGGTAGGTGAGGTTGGACTTGCCGCCGCTGATCAGCTCGGCGGAGAGCGGCCCGGCCAGCAGATCCGGGTCGACCGCGTCGAGGTGCCGGCGGATCCGGTCCAAATCCAGCCCGGGTGGCTGATCGGCCATGCGGGTTCCCTTCCTCGTGCCCGGCGGTGCATCGAACAGCGCCACCATACCGACTGGTAGGTATGCGGGCTAGAGAGACGTGGATCACGCCCGCGCCGAAGCGTCCGGAAGCGGACCTTGACGGGTCGTCGGGAAGACGGCAGCCTTGATCGCCGAATGGTCTCGACCAATCCCAGTCGCTCGGGAGGGCGCGTGCCCGAACCGTCCCCGTCCGCCGTGCCGGACAACGGATCTGACGCGTCATCGGCAGCGGCCGAGGTGCCCAGCGCGGCGGCCTTCCTCGGGCGGGCCAGGTCGGTGCTGGACCTGGTCGCCGCGCGGAACGCGGACCCGGTCCGCCGGGCGGCCGGACTGGTCGCCGACTGCGTGGCCGCGGACGGGGTGCTGCAGGCCTTCGGCACCGGCCATTCGCAGGCCGCCGCCCTGGAGCTGGCCGGCCGGGCCGGCGGCCTCGTCCCCAGCAATCGGATCTCCCTCGCCGACCTGGTGCTGCGCGGCGGCGACGACCGCGACGCGCTGGCCGACCCGCTGCTCGAGCGGCGCCCGGGCCTGGCCGCGCGGCTCTACGAACTGGCCGGGGTCAGGGCGGGCGATCTCTTCTTCATCGTCTCCAGCTCCGGAGTGAACGGTGCCGTGGTGGACATGGCCCTGCTCGCCAGGGAGCGCGGCCACCGGCTGATCGCCCTCACCTCGCTCGCCCACACCAGGGCCGTCGAGCCGCGCCACCCCAGCGGGCGGCGGCTGGCCGACCTCGCCGACGTGGTGCTGGACAACGGCGCGCCGCTGGGCGACGCCGTCCTGCCGATGGCGGCGGGCGGCGGCCCGGAGGACGGGGACCCCGGCGCGGCGCAGCCCCCCGCGGTCTGCGGGATATCCTCGCTCACCAGCGCCCTGCTGGTGCAGATGGTGGTCGCCGAGGCGATCGGCCGGCTCGTCGAGCGCGGGATCCCGGCCCCGGTGTACGCGTCGGCGAACGTCCCGGGCGGGTTCGAGCGCAATCTGCTGCTGGAGCGGCGCTACGAGGGGCGGCTGCACCGTACCGCGGTCGGCTGAGGCGGCAGACCGACCGGTCGGTGCGGGCACTACCCTGGTGCTCGGTCAGCGATCCCGAAGGCCCCCGAAGGAGACGAAGCACGTGGCCGCACCAACCGCCCCGGTTCGGGACAGGCTGCTCGCCGCCGCCACCCGGCTCTTCGCCGAACGGGGATTCGCCCCCACGTCCGTCCAGGAGATCGTCGAGCGAGCCGGCGTCACCAAGGGCGCGATGTACCACTACTACGGCTCCAAGGACGAGCTCCTCCAGCAGATCTACGCCCAGCTGCTGTCCCTGCAGGCGGCCCGGCTGGAGACCATCGCCGACCTCGACCTGCCGGTCCGCGAGCGGCTCTACCAGGCCGCCGCCGACGTCGTGGTCACCACGCTCGAGCACCTCGACCAGGCGGTGGTCGTCTTCCAGTCGATGCACATGCTGCCGGCCGACCGGCGGGCCGAGATCCGCGCCGACCGCCGCCGCTACCACGAGCGCTTTCGCGGCCTGATCGAGGAGGGCCAGCGCACCGGGGTCTTCCGCAAGGACGCCCACGCGGACCTGGCGGTCCATCAGTTCTTCGGCGGCGTACACCACTTGGGCAGCTGGTATCACTCGGACGGCGAACTGACCCCGACTCAGATCGGGGACACCTACGCCGATCTGCTGCTGCGCGGGCTCGAACCGCGCTGAGCGGGGGCGCGCCCCGGAGGCGGTGCGGACCGAGTTCGCGGAGCGGGGCGGCAGCGGGCCGCCGCGTTTGTATAGTGTCCGCCAGCAGTCGAGCCGACGGCTGCTCGGCGGAGCCTCTCCCGCCGCCGAAGCGCCGCCCGTGTGCCCGCTCCGGGACCACGCACGGGCGTACCACCGGGGACGGGATGATGCTGCGTATACAAGGGGCGATACCCCGACAGTCCCAGAGCAGACACGAGTCCGGGAACGGCCGGGGGAGCGCGGACCCCGCCGTACCGGACGCCGACCTGATAGAACTCGCCACCGCCCCCGGGCACCTCCTCCGGGTCTTCCAGCAGGTGCACACCCGGCTCTGGGCGGAGCGGGTCACCGTCGAGCTGACCGCCCCCCAGTTCTCCGCGCTCAGCGCGCTCGCCCAGCAGCCCGGCGCCGACCAGCGCACGGTCGGCCGGCTGGCCTCCCTGGACAAGGCCACGATGGCCGAGATGGTGGTCCGGCTGGTCCAGCGCGGCCTGCTGCTGCGCCGCCGGGACCCGGTGGACGGCCGGCGCAAGCTGCTCTCCCTCTCGCCGCAGGGCGCCACGATGCTGCGGCAGGCCGCGGCCACCGTGGAGGAGGTGCAGGAACTCCTGCTGGCCCCGCTCACTGAGGAGGAGCGGGGACGGCTGCTGGAGGCCCTGCGGGCGATGGCGGAGTCCGCCGAGGAGTCCGCCGAGGCGGGGACGGAGCCGGGCGAGGACGGGAGGGAGGACGCGGCCGTCGACGAGTCGGCGATGCGCTCCCGCACCGTCGGGCACCTGATCCGGGTGGCCCAGCAGGTCCACACCCGTTTGTGGACCGAGCTGGTGCCGGGCGAGCTGACGGCCCCGCAGTACGCCGTGCTGGTCGCGCTGGCCGAGGAGCCGGGGATGGACCAGCGGACGCTGGGCGAGCGGGCCTCCCTGGACAAGGCGACGATGGCCGAGCTGATCGGACGGCTGGTGCGGCGGGGGCTGGTGCTGCGGCGGCGCGACCCGGCCGACGGGCGCCGCAATCTGCTCGCGCCCTCGCCGGCGGGGGCCGAGCTGCTGCGCCGTGTGGGGCCGGGCGTGCGGGAGGTCCAGGAACGGGTCCTGGACGGCGTCCCGCCGTCGGCGCGGGAGGACGCGATGTCGCTGCTGCGCCGAGCGGCCCGCCTGACCGAGTGATCCCGGGCGGCGTGCCCCGGCCCCGCGCCCGGAGGCAGCGCCGCAGGCGCACGTCCGGGCGCGGGGAGCCCCCGCAGGGCGGGCTCCCCGCGGGGGCCCGGTCAGCGGCCCACGGCGTACCCCTGCATCCCGCGCGGGTTGGCCGCCGCGCTGAGCACCCCGGTCCGCGGATCCCGCGCGACGGCGCTCAGGCGGCCCTCGGACCAGGGGTCCGCGAGTTCCACCTGATGGCCGCGCCGGCGCAGGTCGGCGATCACCGCCGGGTCCGTCCGGTCCTCGATGACCAGGCTGCCCGGCCGCATACCGCGCGGGTAGAAGGAGGAGGGGAAGGCGTCGGTGTGCCAGTTCGGCGCGTCGATCGCGCCCTGGAGGTCCCAGGTGTCGCGCACCTTCCCGCGCAGCGCCACCGCCAGGAAGAAGTTGAGGCTCCACTGGTCCTGCTGGTCCCCGCCCGGAGTGCCGAAGGCCAGCACCGCCTCGCCGTCCCGCAGCGCCAGCGAGGGGGTGAGGGTGGTCCGCGGGCGCCGCCCGGGGGTGAGGGTGTTCGGCAGGCCCGGCTCCAGCCAGGTCATCTGCAGCCGGGTGCCGAGCGGGAAGCCCAACTCGGGGATGACCGGGTTGGACTGGAGCCAGCCGCCGCTCGGAGTGGCCGAGACCATGTTCCCCCAGCGGTCCACCACGTCCACATGGCAGGTGTCGCCCCGGGTCCCGCCGTCCTTCGCGACCGTCGGCTCTCCGGCGCCCGCCGTCGACATCGAGTCGAAGCCGGCCGCCGCGAGCCGCGCCGCCTCCTCCGCCCGCTCGGCGTACTTCGGCAGCCGGGGCGTCCGCCCGCCGGGGGAGCCCGGTCGCAGCTCGCGCGAGGCGGAGCCGCTGTCGACCAGCTTCCGCCGCTCCTCCGTGTAGGGCCCGGAGAGCAGCTCGGCCAGCGGCACGGAGTCCAGGTCGGCGTCGCCGTACCAGGCCTCCCGGTCGGCCATGGCCAGCTTGCAGCCCTCGACCACGGTGTGGATGTAGTCGGCGGAGCCGTACTCGGCCCCGCCCGGCTTCCCGAAGTCCTCGGGGAGGAGGGCGAGCTGCTGGAGGAAGGAGGGGCCCTGGCTCCACGCGCCGGCCTTGCAGACCGTCCAGCCGTTCCAGTCGTGGCGGACCGGCTCCTCGTAACCGGCGCGGAAGGCGGCCAGGTCGTCGCCGGTGAGGGTGCCGCGGTGGCGCTCGCCGGAGGTGTCCATGGTGGGCTGACCGGAGGCCCGGACCATCGCCTCGGCGATGAAGCCGGAGGACCAGATCCGGCGGGCCGCCTCGATCTGCGCCTCCCGGTCGCCGGCCGGCTCGGCCTCGGCGAGCAGCCGGCGCCAGGTCGCGGCGAGCGCCTCGTTGCGCAGCAGGGCCCCCGGCTCGGCGGCGGGCAGGTAGAGGGCGGCCGAGCTGGTCCACTCGGTCTCGAAGAGCTCCCGGACGCTCTCCACGGTGGCGCGTATCCGCTCGACCGGCGGGTGGCCCTGTTCCGCGTAGCCGATGGCGTACTGCAGCACCTCGCGCAGCGAGCGGGTGCCGTGGTCGCGCAGCAGCAGCATCCAGGCGTCGAAGGCCCCGGGCACCGCGGCGGCCAGCGGGCCGGTGCCGGGGACCAGGTCGAGGCCGAGGCCCGAGTAGTGCGCCGCGGAGGCGCCGGCCGGGGCCGGGCCCTGCCCGCAGAGCACCCGCACCTCGCCGCCGGCCGGGGCGAGGATGATCGGCACCTCGCCGGCCGGGCCGTTCAGGTGCGGTTCGACGACGTGGAGGACGAAGCCGGCCGCCACCGCCGCGTCGAAGGCGTTGCCGCCGCCCTCCAGTACGGCCATCGCGCTCTGCGAGGCCAGCCAGTGGGTCGAGGCCGCCATCCCGAAGGTCCCCTGGAGGGTGGGCCTGGAGGTGAACATCCGCGCACTCCTTGATCGTCGATCTTGAGCCGTGTCGGGAGCGTAAGGCCAGAAGGGGGCCCGGCGGGAGAGGGCGGGGCCCACGGCCGTGGTGCGACGCGTGACAACCGATGATTCATCGGCTGATGTCCGCTGGGAAGAGCGCGGGGCGGGCGGCCTCCTGGGACCGGTGGCGCTCCCCTATATATAGGCGCGTCTGCACGGGTGGTCGCCGAACCCCTCCGCCGTGCGGGCGGGCCGGCGGTCGGCCGTGCTGACGGAGGGGGAGAGCACCATGCGGTTTCCGCACCTCAGCGGGAGCCGACGGCGGCCGCCAGGTGACCTATAGCGGCCACCCGCTCTCCTACTTCACCGGCGACAGGGCCGCGGGCCGGACCACCGCACGGCCCGGCCTACGAGGAGGCTCGTATTAAGCGGGCAAATCGGTCTAAACCACACCGGTTCAGGCCGTTCGGCCGTCCGGGAGGAGTGTTTCCGGCCTACCCCGGGTAGGCGGCCGGAGACTTGTCACGCCTTGGGGAATCGGACATTTCGCCCCGGTAAACGGGGCCGCTCGGTGAGGCCGCTCACAGGCCCCGAGGGGTCCACGATGCCCCGTAGTTGATCCTTTCGGCCTCGGGGGCGGTCTCCTACTTCAGGATGACCGCCCTCCGTCGAAGGGGGGCGGCCGAAGGCCCGGAGCGTCCCTCGCTCGCTCCGGCACGGGGATGAGAGCGCCATGAGAAGGTCCGTGGCGAGTTGTGAAAATCCCCCGGCGACGGTCGGCGGCGCAGGCTCCCACGGCTCGGGGAGCGGTTTGCGAACGTCGTTCGGCTACGACGATGCGTCGTAATTGGGACCTTTGTCAGCTCCGAGATGGCTCGCTAAGAATTGCCGACGTCGAACGGCGGACCGGGCAGATCCCGGAACGTCCCCTCCCGGCACCACCTACCGAAACCGGGGGTGCCCAACGCTTCGGCACGGCTGATCCGCCTGACCCCTGTCCGGCAGTGCGGAACCCCGCAGCCGGTCCGAAGCTGCCGAGCCAACCGATTGAGGTCTTCTCTCCATGTCGAACACCACCTCTGGCCTGCGCAAGACCGCCGCTGTGGCGCTTGGCGCCGTCGGCCTTGCCACCCTGGGTTCCGTCGCCGCCGCCGGTTCCGCGTCCGCCGCCACCTCGAGCGCCCACCAGCAGCACGTGGCCCACGTGCAGGCCGTGGCCCACGAGCAGCACCTCGCCCACGAGGAGCACCTGGCGCACCTGGCGCACGAGGGCCACCTCGCGCACGAGCAGCACCTGGCCCACCTGGCGAGCGCGGCGCACGCCTCGCACGCCGCTCACCTGGCCCACGTGAACGCCTCCGCGAGCTCCTCGGTCCAGACCCAGGACGTCGCGTACTCCACCTCGGCCCCCTCCGGCTCGCCGCAGCAGATCGCCGCGCAGCTGGTGCCGGCCGACCAGCTGGCCTCCTTCGACCAGATCATCTCGCACGAGAGCGGCTGGAACGTCTACGCGACCAACGCCTCCTCCGGCGCCTACGGCCTGGGCCAGGCCCTGCCCGGCTCCAAGATGGCCTCGGCCGGCTCGGACTGGCAGACCAGCGCCGCCACCCAGATCAAGTGGGCGCTCTCCTACATGAACGACCGCTACGGCTCCCCGAACGCCGCCTGGTCCTTCTGGCAGGCCAACAACTGGTACTGATCGGCCCTCGCTGCGGATACGCAGCCCCCGATCACCCCGGTATCGGTTGAGCCGGCATGAACCCGGCGGGGCCGGTGCGCACCTCGCGCACCGGCCCCGCCGGGTTTCGCCCGTTCCCCGCCGACGCGGCTCAGTCGGCCTCGGCCGCGAGCGCCTGCTCGGCCTCCACCTCGGGGATCGGCCGGGCGCTGTCCCAGACCGACTGGAAGGCCAGCCGCAGCGTCTCGGCCAGCGAGGGGTGGCGGATCACCAGCGAGGTGGTGGCGCCGGTGCCCGCGACCGGGTCCGGCATGTCGCAGAGCACCAGCGAGCCGTCCACGATCACCAGCTTCAGCGGGAGCTCGCCGGCGACCCGGGCGTCCTCACCGGCCTGCTGGAAGCGGCGGATGTGCTCCCGCATCCCCGCGTCCTCCAGCGCTTCCGGCGTGTAGAGGCTGCGGACGGTGCCGCCGCCGGCGGCCACCCGTGCCGTCGCGTCCACACCGGCCTCGTTCTCGTCCGGGTCGCCGAAGTAGGGCGGCCGGGTGAAGGTGAGGATCTCCCGCTCGGCCTCCTGCTGGAGCTTGGCGAACCGCTCGTTGATGGTCTCCCGGTCGCGCAGCACCTCCACGTAGTCCAGCGGGTCGGTGTGGGTGCGCCCGCTGTTCCAGGTCGGCAGGAGCTCCCGGGCGAGGTCGCCGGAGAGCCGCTCCAGTCTGGAGAGCGACCGGCGCTGCTGCTCGACCAGGCGGTCCATGGCGATCTCGGGGGCGACGGCGGAGTATCCGGCCACTCGGCCGGGGTGGAGGACCGCGAGCTGACGCCGGGTCAGGCCGTCGAGAACGTCGTACACCCGTTGCCGGGGGACCCTGGCCTCGCGGGCGACTTCCGCCGCCGTGTAGACGTCACGGCGGATCAGCGCGAGGTAGACCCGCGCCTCGTAGTTCGTCAGCCCCAGCTCTTCCAGTTCCGCCGCACGTCTGTCGTCCGTCTGCATGACTGCACCGTAGTGCCGTGGGGGTCGGCGGTGCTACGGTCCCCGACGGGTTGGCACCAGCCCGTGACCCATCCCTGAACTGCGGAAACACCACGGAATACGGCAAGTGGCACGGACCGGGCGGACTGCGGCCCGATGATCTGACCACAACTCAGGTGAGGAAGCCGGCGTGGACGTGGTCGTGATGGGTGTCGTCAGAGAAGAACTGAGACCCGCTCAGCAGCCGCGGGCCGCCCACGTTGTACGAACCGGCCGCGGCCGCCGCCCGCATATAGCCGTCGACCAGGGACTTCGGGGTGGCCGGGTCGACCACCGCGCGGCCGTCGATCCGCCAGGTGTCGAAGGCCCGCCCGCGCGGGTGGTCGCTCGGCCGCGAGGTGCCGAAGACGTCGATCGGATGGCCGGATCGGACCACGCTCACCTCAAGGGTGTAGCGGCGGGAGAGAGTGAGCATCGCGGTCAGCACGCTGTCGTGAATGCGTCCGCTGCGAAGATCCGCCACCCCGTCCGGCGGCAGCAGGATCCTGCGGTTCGCCAGCACCTCGCGGACCAGTGCCGGCGGCGCGGCCAGCGGAGGGCCGGGGACGGCGGGATGGAGGGCGGTCACCCGCCAGGCGGGGGAGGCGGCGGTGAGCCGGACGTCGACGGTGGTGCCTCCGGCGGTGACCGGGGCGCCCGGCGAGGAGCTGGTCCACTGCCGGCAGACGACGAGCACCGAGGCCGAGTCCGGGAGGATCCCTCCGTACTGCGCGTCCACCACCGCGAGCGCCGCGCTGTCGGCGGCCGGGCGGAGGCCGCCCGCCTGGTCGGCGAGTGCCGGATCGACGCCGAGCGCGCTCAGCCGGGCTCTCGCCTCGGCGCGGCCGCCGTGCCCGGACGCCCAGCCGCCGAGCGCCTCCACGATCTGCGTGGCCCGCGCCTTGACCTGCGGCTGGATCTCCCCGGGGCCGGCCCGCCAGGGCGTGGTGACGGGCAGCGAGGAGCCCCGGGACGGGGACGAGGACGGGGACGGGGAGGGCCGCCCGGACGCGGCGGCGGAGCCGGGGGAGGCCCCGGCGGCCGGGGTGCCACGGCCGCCCTCGCCGCCGTTGCCTCCGCATGCGGCGAGGAGACCGCCGGTGGCGCCGGCCAGCACCGCCCTGCGCGTCAACCCGGGACGGTGAACGGCGTTCTGACGCGGTGTCATGCCTGCCAGTGTCCCGCCCCGGGCCCATCGGACGTCAACGGCGAAACGCCGGAGCCGGGCCTGCGGCCCCTCGGCCGCCGGGGCCTGCGGCCTACAACGACTGGCGGGCCATCCGGTCCAGGGACTCCAGCAGGGCCGGCAGCTCGCTGCCCCGGCCGATCGGCAGCACCTGGCCGGGGGCCTCGTCGAGGAGCACCAGAGCGATGTCGTCGGTGCGGGCGACCAGCGACCAGCCGGGGCCGTCCGCCCGGATGGCGCGGGCGTCGCCGCCCGCCGGGGCGGAGCGGATCCGGCCGGCCGGCGGCGGCTCCGAGAGGTAGCCGCGGGCCTCCTCCAGCACCCGGCCCACCGGCCCGGCGGGCCCGGACCGCCTGGCCCCGGCGCCCTCCGGGCCCGGGTTTCCGTCCTGCTGGTTAAAGGTGACGCTCTCGGAGACCCGGGCCCGCCAGGTGTGCCACTCCCGGGCCACCTCGTCGGCGCCGAGCCGGCGCTGCGCCGGGCCCCAGCCGTTGGGGTCGGGCGGGGTGAGCGGGGGACGCCCGCTCGGCTCCGGGCGGGGGTCGTGCGGATCCGGCAGGTCGGGGGACTGCGTGGCCAGCGGAAGGGGCCAGCCGGGCAGCGACTCCACCACGGTCTTGTCCGGCGGGGCCAGGTCGTAGGGCAGGCCGCAGTCCCAGGCGGCTATCGCCCCGGCCACCAGGGCCGCGTCGTTGGAGACCACGGTCCAGCGGGCGCCCGCCCGGTCCTGGCCGAAGAGCAGCCCGTAACCGGAGCTCCACGGCTCCAGGCCGAGTACCGCGCACGCCTCCTCGTAGTCGTCGCCCAGCACGCTGGGGAACTGACCCGGGGTCAGAAGCGTTGCGGTCAGTACATAGAAGGCGTCTTCCGTGTCCTGGTGTTCATCGCTGCTGGGTTCCGACACCGCGCTGCTCTCCTCCCCGGCGGCGCGCAGGGACCGTACCGCCGCCGTGGGGGCGGGCGGGGGCGGACCCTCCGTGCCGATGACTGTTCGAATGCCGGGTCAGACTACCGACTCCCGGGCGGTGCGGGGAGCCGAAGCCACAGGCCGGACGGCGGCCGCGGCGGTGCCGGCGGTCGGGCCGGCCGGGGCCTCAGCCGGTGACGGCGCGCAGGCTCTCCTTCAGGGAGCCCATGGTGGCCATCACAGCGGTCGGCTCGTAGCCGCAGTGCGCCATGCAGTTCTCGCACCGGGGGTCGTTGCCGCGGCCGTACTTCGACCAGTCGGTCTCCTCCAGCAGCTCCTTGTAGGTCGCGGCGTAGCCGTCGGCCATCAGGTAGCAGGGGCGCTGCCAGCCGAAGAGCGAGTACGAGGGGATCGCCCACGGGGTGCACTCGAAGTCGGCCTTGCCCTCGAGGAAGTCGAGGTACAGCTCGGAGTGGTTGAGCCGCCACTTCTTGCGCCGGCCCTCGGCGAAGGCCTTGGAGAAGAGCTCGCGGGTCTGCTTCACGCCGAGGAAGTGCTCCTGGTCCGGCGCCTTCTCGTAGGCGTAGGCCGGGGAGATCTCCATCCGGTCGACCTTGAGGTCGTCGTTGAGGTACTCGAGGACCTCGATGATGTCCTGCGGGGTGTCGTGGGTGAAGAAGGTCGAGTTGGTGTAGACGGCGAAGCCGGCCGCCTTGGCCATCTTGATGGCCTCCACCGCCTGGTCGAAGACGCCTTCCTTGGCGACCGACTCGTCGTGCCGCTCGCGCAGCCCGTCGATGTGCACCATCCAGGCGAAGTTGCGGTGCGCCTTGAACTTGTGGAGGTGCCTGGGGAGGAGGACGGCGTTGGTGCACAGCACCACGAACTTGCCCCGCTTGAGCAGTTCCTCGGTGATGGTGTGGATCTGAGGGTGCATCAGCGGCTCGCCGCCGGCCAGCGACACCATGGGCGCGCCGCACTCCTCGACGGCGCCGATGGCCTGGGCGACCGGCATCCGCTGCTTGAGCACGCCTGCCGGGTGCTGGATCTTCCCGCACCCCTCACACTTCAGGTTGCAGGCGAAGAGGGGTTCGACCTCCACGATGAGCGGGAACTTCTCCCGGCGCAGCAGCTTCTGCTTGACCAGGTAGCTGCCCATCTTGACGGTGAGATTGAGCGGGAGTCCCATGATCCATAACTCCAGTACGGATAGCTGTACAGGATGGCCTTACAATCGACAAACATACACGCTGTATGGAACAGGATGAGGGTATGGCTCGGATTCGCGCCACTCGGCGCCGCAGGGACGATCACGTCGCGGATACCCGCTCCGCGCTGGTGCAGGCGGCCCGCGAGCTCTTCGCGGACCGGGGCTACTCGGCGACCGGGACCGAGGACATCGTCGCTGCTGCGCGGGTCACGCGCGGTGCGCTGTACCACCACTTCAAGGACAAGGCCGACCTGTTCCGCGCGGTGATGACGGAGTCCGCCCAGGAGATGGCGGAGCGCCTGGTGGCCCAGGAGATCCGGCGTGCCGAGCAGCATCCGGGCGATTCCTGGCAGTTGCTGAGGGATGGCTTCCAGTCCTTCCTGGACGCCTGTACGGACCACGACTTCCAGCGGATCGTCCTGGTCGAGGGGCCCGCCGTGCTGGGGCACGACGCCTGGGACAAGCTGGTCGAGGAGCACGGCTATGTGCTGCTCGCCGAGGCGCTGACCGAATCCATCCAGGAAGGCCGAATCGAACCGCTGCCGGTCGCCCCCCTCACCCGGATGCTGGCCTCGCTGATCTCCGAGGCCAGCCTCTATATCGCGCGGGCCGAGGACACCGGCAAGGCGCGCGCGGACGCCGGCGCCGTGCTGGACCGGCTGCTGGCCGGCCTCGGCGCCGAGCCCCAGCGCATCCCCGCGCAGCAGGGCTGAGCACGGGGGCCGGCGGAGAACCGCTCAGCCGCCGTCATCGCCGCGCCGGCGCTCGGCGGGAGCGCCGCCTTCGGCGGAGTTGCTGGCCCCGGCGGCACCGTTGCCCCCGGCGGAAGCGTTGGAGCCGTTGCGCCCGGCGGAGCCACCGGGCGCGTTGGAGCCACCGGGCTCGTTAGGGCCACCGGGCTCGGCGAGTCGAGTCGGGTCGGCGGCCGTGGAGCCGTTGTACGAGGGCCGGTCGGAATCCGGCGGGTCGGAGGGACGCTCCGGGCGTGTCGCGGTCGCTTCGCGCTCCGGCGGATGCGGGTCGGCCGCGACGGCGGCCTTGGTCCTGCCGCTCCCGTTCCGGGCTCCGCCTGCCCTGGAGTCCTCGGAGGCCTTCTCCGGCTGGTCGCCCGCGCGATGGCGGCGGACCGACCAGACGATCAGCGCGAGGATCACGATCACCGCGACGACCACCGCGCCCACCCGCCCGGCGACCTTCTCCACCCTGGCGTACGCGTTGCCCGCGGCGTAACCCAGCATGGTGAAGCCCACGCCCCAGACGAGCCCGCCGAGCGCGTTGAAGAGCAGGAAGGTGCGGTAGGGGAGCAGCGAGGCGCCGGCCATGGTCGGCACCAGCGCGCGGAAGAGCGCCACGAACCGGCCGAGGAAGACCGCCGCCGGGCCGCGCCGGCGCATGAACCCCCGGGCCTTCTCGATCCGCACCTCGTGCTTCAGCGCGATCCGCGACTGGAAGATCTTCGGCCCGAAGTGCCGCCCCACCTCGTATCCGACCGAGTCGCCGGCGATCGCCGAGAAGACCACCACCGGGACCATCAGCCAGATGCTCACCCCGCCGCCGGTGCTGGCGATCACGCCGCCGAGGACCGCGGCCGTCTCGCCCGGCAGCACGAAGCCGACGAAGAGCGCGTCCTCCGCGAAGACCAGCATCGCGACGACCGCGTACACGACGGGGCCGGAGAGGCTCCGCAGCCATTCGGTGATCGAACCCATCGCCGTCCTCGGTCCGTCGCTTGCCGGGCGTAGTGCGAACTCCCGGTGCGGCTGGTGTGGTTCCCAACCCTATGGGGTGGCGACCGCCGCTTCCGCCTTATCCGGGCCGGTCGGGCGCGGCGTGTCCCGCAGGCCGAGGCGCAGGTGCTCCACGTGGTAGACCGCCTGGTCGAGCAGCTCGGCGACATGGTCGTCGTACAGGGCGTAGACGACGCTGCGCCCGTGGCGCTCCCCGGTCACCATCCCGAGGTTCCGCAGCAGCCGCAGCTGGTGGGAGCAGGCGGACTGCTCCATGCCGACCTCGGCGGCGAGCTCGGTGGCCGCGCACGGCCCCTCGCGGAGGCGGGAGAGGATCAGCAGCCGGGAGGGCGTGGCGAGGGCCTGCAGGGTGGTCGCGACGGTGGCGGCGCTGGCCGCGTCCAGCCGTCGGCGGCTCTCCTCGGTGGCGGGGGCGGATTCCGCACCGCCCGTCGCGTTCGCATGGCCCATGCGGCCATCGTACCCAGGGGGCTTGAACGCGCGTTCATACATCCGCCCGGAACGGAGGGAGGGATCCGGTAGACCCACCGTCAGGCCGTGACCTGCGCACGGGCGGTGGCCCCCCGGCGCACGACGGGGGATACCCCTACCGCTTCTGTCGGACCCGTGTGGGACGCTGTGAGCGGGGAAGCTAAGAGCCGGGTAAATACGGCGGAAGAAACCTGAGCGCCCGGCGGTTGACCTGGGTTGGGCGTTCCGGGGGCGCAGACGTCCCGGGCCACGGGTCGTCGCTCTGGATCGGAATCGGGAACGGGAGGGGACACCGGGTGTCCGTTACATCCGCTCTGTCCGTGGTGTTCGCGCTGCTCGCCGCGGGGAGCAACGCGGCAGGCACGGTGCTGCAGCGCCGGGCGGCCCTCACCGTGCCGTCCGCGGACAGCTTCCGGTTGCGGCTGATGATCGACCTGGTCAAGCATCCGGTGTGGCTGGGCGGCATCCTGGCGGTGATCTTCGCCGCGCTCTTCCAGGCCGCGGCGCTGGCCACCGGCCCGCTGGCGGTGGTCCAGCCGATATTCGTGCTCGAACTGCCCTGCGCGCTGTTCATCGCCGGCCTGGTGTGGCGGAAGTCGATGACCCGTCAGGTGTGGGTCCCGGTGGCCTGCATCGTGGCGGGGCTGGCCATGGCGCTGGTGGCGGCGCGGCCGACCGGCGGCACGCCGCAGGCGCCGATGCCGCTCTGGATACTGTCGCTGGTCTGCTGCCTGGGCGCGGTCTTCGTGCTCTGCGTCGCCGCCCTGCGGCGCCCCTTCGGTCCCGCCCGGGCGGCCTGCCTGGGACTGGCCACGGCCATCGCCTACGCGCTGACCGCGGCGCTGATGAAGTCCGCCACCGACACCCTGGACCGGCACGGCGTGGCCGCCTTCTTCGAGGCCTGGCAGACCTACGCCTTCGCGGCCGTCGGGGTGCTGGGGCTCTTCCTGCTGGAGAACGCGATGCAGTCGGGGCCGCTGGTGGCCTCGCAGCCGGCGCTGACCCTGGGCGACGCGCTGATCTCCCTCTCCCTGGGCGTGACCCTCTACTCGGAGACCGTGCGCACCGGCTGGTTCCTGGTGCCGGAGATCATCGGTGCCGGTCTGGTGCTCTTCGGGGCGATCGCGCTGTCCCGGATGCCCAGCATGAAGTCGCTGATGACGCAGGCGGGTTCGGAGTCCAGGACGGTGGCCGCCGGAAGCCCGCCGCCGGTCCAGGAGCCGGGGCCGCGGCCGGGCCCGCAGTCCCGCGGGGAGCGTTCTGAGCGTCCCGAGGAGTCGCCCGTACGGCCTCGGCAGACCGTCGACACCGAGACGTGATCTTCGTTCAGGTGTCCAAGGAAGCCGCAGGTCGCTAGCCTCTTGGGCCGTGAGCGCGGAACGGGAACACGGCTTCGAACTGGGTACGGACGGACCACGGGTGATCGTGGCGGGCTTGGACGGGTCCGAGTCGTCCTGGCGGGCCGCCGCGTATGCGGCCGGGCTGGCCCGCCGTCAGAACGCCCTGCTGGCCCTGGTGTATGTGCAGCCGCTGTCCGGGTCGGTCGCCCCCGGGGTGGGTGCCGCGGCGGTGGCGAGTGGCCAGCAGCTCGCCGAGCAGCTGGAGCGGGAGGTGCGGGAGGCGGCCGAGCGGTCGGGGTGGTCCCGGCAGCTGCGCTGGGAGTTCCACACCTTCCCCGGCGAGGCGTACACCGGCATCGCCCAGGCGGCCGACCAGATGCGGGCGGACGCGGTGGTGATCGGTGCCTCCGAGCAGGCCGGCCACCGGCTGGTGGGCTCGGTCGCGGTGCGCCTGGTGAAGCACGGCCGGTGGCCGGTGACGGTCGTCCCTTGAAGAGGGTTCAGCCCGCCGGGACCGCCGAGCTGGCTGCTGCGAGCCGCCCGGCGGTCCGCGGCCGAGCTGCGGCGGACCCATCGGGCGCTGCGCCGGCTGCGGGTGCGCCTGTGGGAGCGGCTGCTGCGGCCGCGACCGCAGTCGGAGACGGGGACGCCGGGCGTGCTGTGGAACCTGCCGATATCCGGCCCGGGTGCGGCCGAACCAGGTCGTCCGGGCCGACCGGGCCGACCGGGCCGTCCGCACGGCGGCCCGGATCAGCGGTAGCGGAGGCCGCGACCCCGTCCCGGGTGCGCGGCCCGCTCCGTCCCAGGCTGCGCAGTACGCCGGCCGCGGCGGCCCGGCCGGCCCGGTTGGCGCCGATGGTGGAGGCCGAGGGGCCGTAGCCGATCAGATGGACGCGGTGGTCGGCGGCCGCCCGGGTGTCCCCGTCCCCGTCCAGGCGGATGCCGCCGCCGGGACCGCGGAGGCCCAGCGGCGCGAGGTGGCCGACGGCCGGGCGGAAGCCGGTGGCCCAGACGATCGCGTCGATCCGCTCCCGGCGGCCGTCGGCCCAGACCGCGGAGTCCTCTGTGAGGTGGTGGAACATCTCCCGCCGGTTCAGCACGCCCAGTTCACGGGCCCGGCGCAGATAGCTGGTGAGCGGCAGGCCGGTGACCGCGACCACCGGCTGCGGCGGCAGGCCGGCCCGCACCCGCTGCTCGACCAGGGCGACCGCGGCCCGGCCGTCCTCGGGGGTGAACCCGTCGTGCTCCGGGCGGAACCGGGGCGGGGTGCGAGTGGTCCAGATCGTCTCGGCGCCGGGGGCGAACTCCCGGATCTCGGCCAGGACCTGGATCGCCGAGAGTCCCCCGCCGACGACCAGGACCCGCCGGCCGGCGAAGGTCTCCGGGCCGCGGTACTCGGCGCTGTGCAGCCGCCGGCCACGGAAGAGCTCCGTGCCGGGGTAGTGGGGGAGGAACGGGCGGGTCCAGGTGCCGGTCGCGCTGACCAGGGTGCGGGTGGTCCAGCTGCGGCCGTCGGCCGTCCGCACGGTCAGCAGTGCGCCGGGGCCGTCGGTGACCGAGGCGACCGGGGCGGGCCGGAGTACCGGGAGGGCGAACCGCCGCTCGTAGTCGGCGAAGTAGGCGGGGACGACGTCCCGGGCCGGGGCGTCCTCGGCGAAGGCGGGAACGGGGGCGCCGGGCAGCGGATGGAGCCCGTTGACGTCCCGCATGGTCAGTGACGGCGTCCGGTGGGCCCAGGCGCCGCCCGGAGCGGCGTCCGCGTCCAGGACCAGGAGCTCGGTCCAGCGGGCCAGGCCGCGCCGGGCCAGATGGTAGGCGGCGGAGAGCCCGCCCTGGCCGGCGCCGACGACCACGGTCTCCAGCGGTGGGGTGGACGACCCGGAAGTCGTTGAATCCGCAACCTTCATATCGGCGACAACACCGCCGGGAGCGGCCGTCTTCCCGGGGCGCCCGGCGTCTCCGGGCCGGTCGGGCCCGGCGTCTCCGGGCCGGTCAGTCCTCGGCGGGCGAGGTGCCGGGGACGGCCGGGGAGCAGTTCAGGACGTGCTGGTAGACCTGGTCGGCCACGTCCGGGTCGCGGCGCCGGAAGGCGTCGATCAGCGGCTGGTGCTCGGCGGCGTTGTCATGGGTGTGCGGGCGGAACCAGCGCAGCGAGAGGGCGCTCCACACCTCGATGCCCAGGGACTCCCAGGAGTAGACCAGGACCCTGTTGCCGGAGGCCTCCACGATGGCCCGGTGGAAGGCCAGCACCTCGCGCTGCTCGGCGTCGGTGTCGCCGATCGACACCGAGTGCCGCATCGCCTCGACGTGCTCCTCCAGCTGCTTGGGGTCCTCGGCCAGACGGTCCGCGCCCAGCTCGGCGGCGACCCGCTCCAGGCCGGCCCGTACCGGGAAGGTCTCGGCCAGATCCTCGGGGGTGAAGTTGCGGACCCGGGCGCCCTTACCGGGCACCGTCTCGATCAGCCGGAGGGTCTCCAGCTCGCGCAGGGCCTCGCGCACCGGCGCCTGGCTCACCATCAGCTCGGCCGCGACCCGCCGCTCCACGATCCGCTCACCGGGCTGCCACCGGCCGGAGAGGAGCCCCTCCAGGAGGAGTTCTCGCACCTGCTCGCGCAGCGAGCTGCGGGTGAGCGTGGGCGCGCCTTCCATCGCCGAGGGCCGACCGCCCATCAGATCACCTTCTCCATCAGGTCCGTTACCTCGGGCTCTGGCCCCCGGGCGGCCAGTATGCAACCTGGACCCGCGGGTGACCAGCACGGGAACGCCAGCGTGCAGCCGAGTGTTGACGCGCTGTCGCCGTGCGAACGCATCATCTCAGAAGGTTCGAAAGGGCGGACGCCCAGGTCCGGGCGGTGCGGGCGGGCCGGATCACCACCCCCGCCCGTCCGGCGGACAGCGGAGGGTCGCGCCCACCGGCTGTTCGGGGACTTCTCGACGGCCCACCCGCGGTCTCGAAGGCGGAGCCGCATTCGACCATGGAAACGAAGGGCTCGGCCTCGGCGGCGACCACCGCGACCCACGTCCGGACGGTGCGGCTGACCGCCGCGTCGCGGCGGACCCCCTGAGTGAGGCGCCTGCCCGGGCCCCTGCCCGGCGATCCGGAGGCGGCGCCGGGACCGCTCTCCAGATCGAGGCCGCCCGTCCCCGCCCCCGTTCGGCACCCGCGACTTGACGTCCCGTCACCTTCTCCCCGCATCATCTTCTGAGGAGCGCCGGGAGGGGGCGGCACGGGCATGGGCCATCGCACGAGGCGCGGCGTCGGGCTGCTCGCCCTGGTCCTGCTGCTGGTCGGGCTGTCCGCACTGACCGGCTGCGAGGCCGGGAGCACCGCCGGCGCCCAGCCCACTCCGCTGACGCCGGGCGCCTCGGCCCTCGGCCCCCCGCGGCCCGCCGCCCCCGGGGACTGGCCGGTCTACCACAGGGACCCCCTGCGCACCGGCGCCGCCGCCGGGCCCGCGCCGGCGGCCGGGCTCCGTACCGACTGGACCGCCCATCTGGACGGCACCGTCTACGGCCAGCCGCTGCTGATCCGCGGCCGGGTGCTGGCCGCCACCGAGAACGATTCGGTCTACGCCCTCGACCCGGCCACCGGCCACGTCCTGTGGCGCCGCCACCTGGGCACCCCCGTCCCGCTCTCCGAGCTGCCCTGCGGCAGCATCGACCCGCTCGGGATCACCGGCACCCCCGCCTACGACCCGGCCACCGGCATGGTGCTGGTGGTCGCCGAGACCACCGGGGCCCGGCACTGGCTCCTCGGCCTCGACGCCGGGTCGGGCGCCCTGCGGCTCAGCCGGGAGGTCGAGCCGCCGCACGGCGACCGCACCGCCGAACAGCAGCGGGCGGCGCTCGCCGTCTCCCGCGGCCGGGTGTACATCGCCTACGGCGGCCTCAACGGGGACTGCGGGCGGTACCTCGGCTCGGTCCTCTCGGTGCCGGTCACCGGCGGCGGCCCGGTCTACTCCTTCACCGTCCCCACCTCCCGGGAGGGCGGCATCTGGGCGCCCGGCGGCCCGGTGGCGGACGGTTCCCTGCTCTATGTGGCGGTCGGCAACGGCGCCGCCACCGGCGGGAGTTGGGACGGCTCGGACTCGGTCACCGCGCTCGCCACGCCCACCCTGCGCCGGGTCGGCGCCTTCGCCCCGGCGGACTGGGCCAAGGACAACGCCTCGGACTCCGACCTCGGTTCGCTCACCCCCGTGCGGGTCGGCCGGTTCCTCCTCCAGGCCGGGAAGTCGGGAACGGTCTACCTGCTGGACGCCCGCCACCTCGGCGGGATCGGCGGTCAGCTCGCCGGCATCCAGTCCTGCCCGGCCTACGGCGCCGCCGCCGTCCGGGGCCTGACGGTGTATCTGCCCTGCCGCAGCGGCCTCCAGCAGATCACCGTCGGCGCGGACGGCACCCTGCGCACCGGCTGGCGATTCCCCCTCGGCCAGGGCGGCTCGCCGGTCCTCGGACCGGGCCCCGGCGGGCACGGCGGCGCGGTCTGGGTCGCGGACTGGGGGACCGGGACACTCCACGTGCTGGACGCGGCGACCGGCCGGCAACTCGCCTCCCTCGCGCTGGGAACGCTGCCGCACTTCGTCTCGCCGGTGCTGGCCGGCGGCCGCGCCTACGTCGGTACCACGGCCGGGGTCACCGCGATCGGCGGGGCATGAGCAGCAGCCGTCAGACCCGAGTGGCAGAGTGTGGGGTGCGTCGTACGACCGGTACGACCCGCACGACCGCACCACTTGGACGCACGAGGAGTGAACCGTGTCGGAATCCACTGCGCAGGCCCAGGCCCGGCTGGACAAGCTGCCGGAATGGGAGGCGCTGGGCAAGCACCGCGAGGCGCTGGGCGACACCCATCTGCGCGAGCTGTTCGCCGCCGACCCGGACCGCGCCGAGCGGTACACCCTGAGGGTCGGGGACCTGTACATCGACTACTCCAAGCAGCTCGTCACCGATGAGACGCTGGAGCTGCTGCGCCGGCTGGCGGCGGTCCGCCGGGTCGCCGAGCTGCGGGACGCGATGTTCCGCGGGGAGAAGATCAACGTCACCGAGGACCGCGCGGTGCTGCACGTCGCCCTCCGCTCCCACCCGGAGGAGGTGATCGAGGTCGACGGGGTCAACGTGGTCCCCGAGGTGCACCAAGTCCTGGACAAGATGGCCGAGTTCAGCACGCGGGTGCGCAGCGGCGAGTGGAAGGGCTCCACCGGCAGGCGGATCCGCAACGTCGTCAACATCGGCATCGGCGGCTCGGACCTCGGCCCCGCGATGGCCTACGAGGCGCTGCGGCCGTACTCCGACCGCAACCTGAACTTCTTCTTCGTCTCCAATGTCGACGGCGCCGACCTCCACGAGGCTCTGCAGGGCCTCGACCCGGCCGAGACCCTCTTCCTGGTCGCGTCCAAGACCTTCACCACCATCGAGACCATGACCAACGCCTCCTCCGCCCGGAAGTGGCTGCTGGACGGCCTGGGCGCCGGCCAGGAGGCGGTGGCCAAGCACTTCGTGGCGCTCTCCACCAACACCGAGAAGGTCTCCGAGTTCGGCATCGACCCGGAGAACATGTTCGTCTTCTGGGACTGGGTCGGTGGCCGCTACTCCTACGACTCGGCGATCGGCCTCTCGCTGATGATCGCCATCGGTCCGGACCGGTTCCGGGAGATGCTGGAGGGCTTCCACACCGTCGACGAGCACTTCCGCACCGCCCCGCCGGAGCGCAACGCGCCGATGCTCCTCGGCCTCCTCGGCATCTGGTACGGCGCCTTCTTCGACGCCCAGTCGCACGCGGTGCTGCCGTACTCCCACTACCTGTCCAAGTTCACCGCGTACCTCCAGCAGCTGGACATGGAGTCCAACGGGAAGTCGGTCACCCGCCAGGGCGAGCCGGTGCACTGGACCACCGGCCCGGTGGTCTGGGGCACCCCGGGCACCAACGGCCAGCACGCCTACTACCAGCTGATCCACCAGGGCACCAAGGTGATCCCGGCGGACCTGATCGGCTTCGCCCAGCCGGTCGCCGAGCTGGAGCCGATGCTCAAGGACCAGCACGACCTGCTGATGGCCAACCTCTTCGCGCAGGGCCAGGCGCTGGCCTTCGGCAAGACCGCGGAGGAGGTGCGGGCCGAGGGCGTGCCCGAGCACCAGGTCACCGCGCGGACCTTCCACGGCAACCACCCGACCACCACCGTCCTGGCGGAGTCGCTCACCCCCTCGGTGCTCGGCCAGCTGGTCGCGCTCTACGAGCACAAGGTGTTCACCCAGGGCGCGGTCTGGAACATCGACTCCTTCGACCAGTGGGGAGTCGAGCTGGGCAAGGTGCTGGCCAAGCGGGTCGAGCCGGCCCTGACCGAGGGCGCCGAGGTGCCAGGTCTCGACGCCTCCACGGCGAACCTGGTGGGGGAGTACCGCCGGCTGCGCGGCCGCGGCTGAGGCCGGTCGGGTCGGGCGCGGAGCCGCGGTCGGCGGCCCCGCGCCCTGCGGTCACCCGTTGGCCAGGGCCTGGACGCGGCTGTAGTCGCCGTTGAACCGGTCCTGGTCGCCGGGGAAGGTGCCGGAGTCGGCCCACTGCCAGATGGTCTGGTAGGTCCAGTTGTACGGCATGGTGCCGGGGCTGCCGTTGTAGTTCGCGATGAAGAGCGGGTTGGTGGAGGCGAACGCCCCCAGGTTGCCGGTGCACTGGCTCCACCAGCTGGTCGCGGTGTAGATCACCGGCCAGCGCCCGGTCTTGGCGTGGTACTCGTTGCTGAACGAGAGCACCCAGTTGACCATCCCGGAGGCGGAGAGCCCGTAGCAGGTCGCGCCGTACGGGTTCCACTCCAGGTCGAGCATGCCGGGGAGGGTCTTCCCGTCGCCCGACCAGCCGCCGCCGTGGGCGACGAAGTAGTCCGCCTGGGTGGCGCCGGAGGAGGTGTCCGGGGTGGCGAAGTGGTAGGCCCCGCGGATGATCCCGGCGTTGTAGGAGCCGGTGTACTGCTGCGAGAAGTACGGGTTGGTGTAGCTGGTGGACTCGGTCGCCTTGACGTAGGCGAACCTGGCGCCGTCGGCGGCCACCGTCGACCAGGCGACGTTCCCCTGGTAGGCGCTGACGTCCAGACCGGGGGTCTGGGTCGCGAACGGGCTGACCGCGGGCGGGGCGGACACGGCGGCCGGCTGGTGCTTGGCGACCTGGGAGCCCGCCCAGTCCAGCTGGGGGTGGGTGATGTGGTTCGCGGGGGCCGCGCTGGACGGCGTGCCGGCGAACCCCAGCACGGTGGAGGCCGCAAGCGCGGCGAGGGCGAGCGGCTTGGCAATGGTGCGCCAAATGCCATGGGCATGACAAATCGCGCTCAAGAGTTCCTCCGTTGGGTGGCCACCCGTGGGGTGGACGAGGGGTGAGAGGCGCGTTGGGGTGCGGTGTTCAGAGTGCGACGATTCAACGCGTGATCACAAGAGTGCGTCGGGCGACGGCGCCACACATGGCAGCGGCCACCGGGTGGGAGCCCGGTGGCCGCTGCCACGTGCCGTAT
The DNA here is from genome assembly GCF_000744815.1 of Phaeacidiphilus oryzae TH49. Taxonomy (NCBI): domain Bacteria; kingdom Bacillati; phylum Actinomycetota; class Actinomycetes; order Kitasatosporales; family Streptomycetaceae; genus Phaeacidiphilus; species Phaeacidiphilus oryzae. The sequence goes on along the minus strand of NZ_JQMQ01000005.1, from coordinate 203,601 downwards.
TGCCGCTGAGGGGTCAGGAGCTCGGCGCGGCCGCGGTCGCCTGCTGCGGCTCGGGGTCCGGCTCCGAGGGCGCGCGGAGCCGGAGGCCGTGTTCCGGCACCGGGCGCTTGCGGGTGGCCAGGAAGAAGGCGATCGCGGCGAGGAAGACGACCAGCGAGGTCCAGTCGTTCAGCCGGAGGCCGAGGAAGTGGTTGGCGTGGTCGCTGCGGAGGGCCTCGATCCACCCCCGCCCGGCCGTGTAGATCGCCGCGTACAGCGCGAAGAGCCGGGCCGAGTGGAGCCGGAACCTGCGGTCGATCAGCAGCAGCGCGACGCACGCCGCCGCGTCCCACAGCGACTCGTAGAGGAAGGTCGGCTGGAAGACCCCGTGGACGACGGTGCCGTCCGGCATGGCCTTGTGGATCTCCAGGCCCCACGGCAGCTTCGTCGGGTCGCCGTACAGCTCCTGGTTGAAGTAGTTCCCCCAGCGGCCGATCGCCTGGGCCAGGATCAGGCCCGGCGCCAGCGCGTCCGCGAACGCGGAGAGCCGGATGTTCTTGCGGCGGCAGCCGATCCAGGCGCCGACCGCGCCCAGCGCCACCGCGCCCCAGATGCCGAGGCCGCCGTCCCAGATGTACAGCGCCCGGATCGGCTGCTCACCGCGGGTGAAGTACAGCTCGGGATCGGTGATGACGTGGTAGAGCCGGCCTCCGACGATGCCGAACGGCACCGCCCACAGGGCGATGTCGAAGACGTCCTCGCGGTTGCCGCCGCGTGCCGCCCAGCGCCGCTGGGTGAGCCAGACCGCCACCACGATCCCGGCGATGATGCACAGCGCGTAGGCGCGGATCGGGACCGGCCCGACGTGCCACACGCCCTGCGACGGGCTGGGGAGGTAGGCCAATTCCATCCGAGCTGCCATCCATCCGGGCGCTGATCACGGCGGGCCCTCCGCCGCGAGGGGCTCCACAGTACCGCGCGTCCGCCTCCGCTCAGCGCCGGGTCATTCGCCCAGTTCCCGCGAGATCCGGGCGAGTTGTTCCAGCCGCTTCTCCAGCGAGGGGTGGGTGGAGAAGAGCCCGCCGCCGGAGGCGCCGCGCTCGGCCGCGGCCGGGGTGAAGAAGAAGGCGTTGAACGCCCCGGCGGTGCGGAGGTCCTCGCTGGGGATCCGGGAGATGTCGCTGGAGAGCTTGGTCAGCGCGGAGGCCAGCGCCGACGGCTTCGCGGTGAGCAGCGCCGCCGAGCGGTCCGCGGCCAGCTCGCGGTACCGGGAGAGGGCCCGGATCAGCACGAAGCTCAGCGAGTAGACCGCGATCGAGACCGCCATCACCGCCAGCAGGATCATCATCGTGTTCTGGTCCTTGCGGCCCCGGCCGCCGAACATGCTGCTGTACATGGTGACCCGGACCAGCAGGCCGGCCAGCACGCCCAGGAACGAGGCGATGGTGATCACCGCGACGTCGCGGTGCGCCACATGCGAGAGCTCGTGCGCCAGCACGCCCTTGAGCTCCTCGTCGTCGAGTCGCCGGATCAGGCCCCTGGTCACGCAGATCACCGAGTGCTCGGCGTTGCGGCCGGTGGCGAAGGCGTTGGGCAGGCCGAGCTCGGAGATGGCGACCTTGGGCTTGGGCATGTCGGCGGTCGCGCACAGCCGGTCGATCAGCGCGTGGAGGTCCGGTTCCTCCTCGGGCGTCACCTCGCGGGCCTTCATGGCGAAGAGGGCGACCCGGTCCGAGAACCAGAACTGGGCGAAGAGCAGGGCACCGAGGATCACCACGACCGCGGCCACCGACTTGAGCAGCACGATCAGGGCGGCGGCGAAACCCACGTAGAGCAGGCCGAGCAGAAACAGGGTCGTGCCCATCCGCACGCTCAGCTTGCGGTCCGGCTGGAATCGGGTCTTCACCGTAGGACCTCCGTTCCTCGCATCCATGGTGACTCCCCGGGGCCCGGAACAACAGGCTGCACGGGTATGAGTCGGCTGGGAAATCGGGGGTCGCCGGGGACGCCGTGCCGGGCGGGCGACCCGATCCGCGGATTCTTGACGGTCTTTCAGCGCCCGTACAGGATGAGGAGCGCCAGGTCCGGGCCGGTTGTTCCCGCTCGTTCGGACCACCTCGGCACGTCTGGAGCCGCATGCGCATCACCGCCATCGAGGCCACCGATCTCTTCGTCGGCACCGCCGCCGCTCCGCGCCAGGTCGTCAGGGTGACCCTGACAGGCGGCCCGGCGGGCGACGGCGGCGGGCCCGGGCAGCGGGTGGGCGAGCCGGTACGGCTGCGGATCGAGGGCCCCGCGGTCCGCACCCCCGAGCCCGCCGAGGTCCCGGCGCCGGCGCCGGGGGAGGAGCGCACCGCGGAGGTCGGCGTGGAGCTCGCCGCGCCGGTGCTGGAGGGCGCGACCCGCCCGGTGACGGTGATCGCGGAGACCGCGGAGGGGCAGCGGGCGGCGCAGGCCGAGGAGCGGATCACCGCGGCCGTCCCCGGCTGGACCATGTTCCTGGTCTCGCACTTCCACTACGACCCCGTCTGGTGGGCCACCCAGGCCGCCTTCACCGCCACCTGGTACGACATCCCGGCGGCCGAGGAGCGCCGGCCGAAGGAGATCGTCCGTACCGCCTTCGACCTGGTGCGGGCCCATCTGGACGCGGCCCGGCACGATCCGGACTACAAGTTCGTGCTGGCCGAGCTGGACTATCTGAAGCCGTACTGGGACGCCCGCCCCGAGGACCGGGCCGATCTGGCCCGCTTCCTCCGCGAGGGGCGGGTGGAGCTGGTCGGCGGGACCTACAACGAGCCCAACACCAACCTGACCCACCCCGAGTCCACCGCCCGCAACGCCGTCCTGGGCGTCGGCTACCAGCGCGAGGTGCTCGGCGGGGACCCGCGCACCGGCTGGATGCTGGACGTGTTCGGCCACGACCCCGCCTATCCGGGGCTGATGGCCGACGCCGGGCTGACCGCCTCCTCCTGGGCCCGCGGCCCCTTCCACCAGTGGGGGCCGCGCACCCACGTCGGGGACAACGCGCGGATGCAGTTCCCGGCCGAGTTCGAGTGGATCTCGCCCAGCGGCCGCGGCCTGCTGACTAGCTACATGCCCAACCACTACTCGGCCGGCTGGGCCATCGAGCAGCAGGCCGGGACCCTCGACGAGGCGATGGAGCAGGCGTATCTGCAGTACGCCCAGCTCAAGCCGGCCGCGGCCACCCGGAACCTCATGCTGCCGGTCGGCGGCGACCATGTGGTGCCCTCCCGCTGGTCCACCGGGATCCACCGGGGCTGGGCCGAGCGGTACGTGTGGCCGCGGTTCCGGGTCGCGCTGCCGCGCGAGTACCTGGACGCCGTCCGCGAGGAGCGCGGCGACCGCCCGTTCCGGCCGCAGACCCGGGACATGAACCCGGTCTACACCGGCAAGGACGTCTCCTACACCGACACCAAGCAGGCCCAGCGGGCGGCCGAGACCGCCGTCCTGGACGCCGAGCGGCTGGCCGCGCTGGCCACCCTCACCGGCGGCCGCTATCCGCACGCCGCCCTGGACAAGGCCTGGCGGCTGCTGGCCTACGGGGCCCACCACGACGCCGTCACCGGCAGCGAGTCCGACCAGGTCTACCTCGACCTGCTGGCCGGCTGGCGGGAGGCGTACGAGCTGGGCGAGGAGGTGCGGACGGCGGCGGCCGACCTACTGGCGGCGCTGGTGGACACCGGGGACGGCGGCCCGCCCGGAGGGAGGCCCGTACTGGCCTTCAACACCCTCTCCTGGGCGCGGGACGGAGAGGTCCTGCTGACCCTCCGCCGGGCCGCGGCCGGCGGAGCGCGCGGTGCGGCCGTCCTCACCCACGACGGGGTGCCGGTACCGGCCGTGAGCGAGGCGACCCGGCGCCATCCGGACGGCAGCCTGGCCGAGACCACCCTGCGCTGGACCGCCCGCGAGGTCCCCGCCCTGGGATACCGGCTCTACCGGGTGGTGGACGCGGACACCCTGCCCGAACCCTGGCGGCGGGTGGAGGGCGCGGCCGCGGGCAACGAGCGCTTCCTGGTGCAGGCCGATCCGGTCCGCGGGGGCGCGCTGAGCTCGATCCGCGACCTCCGTTCCGGCCGCGAGCTGCTGCGCCCGGACGCGCTGGGCGCCGAGCTCACCCTCCAGGAGGAGTACGCCGGGCACCCGCGGTGGGGCGAGGGGCCCTGGCATCTGCTGCCCAAGGGTCCGGGACTGCGCGGCGGCACCGACGGCGAGCTGGTCGGCGAGGTCCGGGCGGAGGAGTCGGCGCTGGGCCGGCGGGTGCTCTCGACGGTCCGCCTGGCCGGACTGGACGTCACCCAGGAGGTGACCCTGCGGGCCGGGGCCGAGCAGATCGACTTCCGCACCCACGTCGACGGCTCGATCGGCTCCGACCGGCTGCTCCGCGTTCGCTTCGGCCTCGACCTGCCCGGCGCCAAGCCGGTGCACGAGGTCGGATACGCGGCCATCGGCCGGCCCTTCGGCTTCCCGGACGCCGACTCCGGGCCGCATCCCTGGACGCTGGACAACCCCGCGCACACCTGGGCCGGGCTCGGCGCCACCGTCCGGATCGCCCTCCACCGCCCGGACCGGGTGGTCGAGGAGCACGCGGTGGGCGTCGCCGAGGTGGTCCACCCGGACGGCGACGCCGAGACCGGCGACGACGCCTCCGCGGAGGTCCGGGCCCTGCTGGCGGCGCTTGCCGCGCAGGGCGTCACGGCCACCGGCACCCTCCCGGACGGTCCCCGCTACGGCGCCCCCGATCTCGACTCCAACCTCCCCGACCTGCGGATCGCCCTGGGCGGGCCGGAGCGCAGCGGCTACACCGCCGCCGTCCTGCGCGACCTCGACCCGGCGTACACCAAGGCGCTGGCCGAGAACGGCCGGGTGTTCGTGGCCGCCGGGCGCCCCCAGCGGGACGGCTGGCAGCCGGACGCCGAGCAGACCGGAGTCCGGGACCTGCCGCTGCTGATCGTGGCCGACCCGGTGGAACGGCTCTGCGCCGACCTGGCGGACGCGGTGATCGAGGTCCGCCAGGGCGAGCTGCCCGGCAGCCGGGAGCCCTTCGCCGGGGCGTCGGTGGCGCTGCTCAACCGGGGGACGCCGAGCCACGTCGCGGAGGTGGACGGCACCCTCTGCCTCAGCCTGATGCGCTCCTGCACCTCCTGGCCGAGCGGGGTGTGGCTGGACGGGGAGCGGCGGACCGCGCCGGACGGCAGCGGATTCCAGCTCCAGCACTGGTCGCACACCTTCGAGTACGCCCTGGTCGCGGGCGGCCCGGACTGGCGGGCGGCCGGCTTCGTGCGGGCCGGGCAGGAGTACAACCACCGGCTGATCGCCCGTGCGGTGGAGCCGGCGGGCGGCGGCGGACTGCCGCCGGTGGCGAGCCTGGCCTCGGTCGAGCCGGAGAGCGCGGTGCTCAGCGCCCTCAAGGCGCGCGGCAATCCGTACGCCACCGGGCGCACCGCGGAGGAGGACCCGGGGGCGGCGGACCCCGTGGAACTCACCGCCCGGGTCTACGAGTCCACCGGGCAGCCGGTCCGCGCCCGGCTCCGGCTGCGGCCGGGGATCGCCGCGGCGGCCAGGACCGATCTGCTGGAGGAGGAGCGGCGGGAGGAGCTGACCGTGGACCGGGAGGGCGGCGCCGAACTGCCGCTCGGACCGGCCGAGGTGGCCACGGTCGCGCTGACCCCGGCCGGGGCGCTGCGACCGGGGCGCGGCCGGCGGCGCTGGGGCCGGCCGTCGAGCCGGTCCAGCCCGTGCCGACCCGCTACTGGCTGCACAACCGGGGCCCGGCGCCGCTGGGCAACCTCCCGGTGGGCGTCCACCTCTCGCATGCCGAGGGCGGAGGGGACGCGGGCGACGGCCGGGTGCACGCGGTACGGCTGACGGTCGCGGCCTCCGCCGAGCCCGCCGCCGGCACGGTCGAGCTCGCCGTGCCGGACGGGCTTGAGCTCCTCGACCGGGACGCCGCCCCGCTCGGCTTCGACCTTCCGCCCGGCGGCCACGCCGAGTTCGCGCTGCGGGTGGGCGTCACCCGGCCCGGCGGCCCCTACCACCTGGCGGCGCGGATCGGCGATCCGCTCGGCCAGACGCTGGAGGACGTGCTGGGGTTCGGTGCGAACACGGCGGGGGCGCCGTTCCTGGTGGAGGGCGCGGGGACGGGGTCCGGGCCGCTGCGGGTCGCCCCAGGCGGCCGCGGCTCGTTCCGGCTGCGGATCACCGTCCCGACCGGCTCCCCGGTCCACGGTGAGGCCCAGCTGTGCAGCCCCTTCGGCACCTGGGGCCCCGGCGCGGACCTGCTGGTCGGCCCGTGGACGCAGGGGTTCGAGGCCGGCCCGGAGGCTCCCGCGGAGCTCCGCTGGACGGTCGCGGCCCCGCCCACCGCCCGGCCCGGGACCCGGATCTGGGCGCTGGTCCGGGTGGCCGCGTACGGCTCGGTGCACTATGCGGTGACCGTGCCGCTGGAGGTGGCGGCCGCGGAGGGATGAGCGGAGCGGCGTCCGGGAGCATTCACTCCGGGGCCTCATAATGGGTGATCGCCCCGGATGGGGCCGAACCAGGTGATCCGCGTCAATCCGCGCCAAGCGGACGTGTCCAGTGCAGGAGTGACCGCATGACGGAGGCTGAGGCCGTCCCCGGCGAACCCGACGGGGCGACCCCCGCACCGCATCGGCGCAGCTTCGGCCTCGCCACCGCGACGGCCCTGGTCGCCGGCAACATCATCGGCGGCGGAATCTTCGCGCTGCCGGCCAGCGTCGCCCCCTACGGCACGATCAGCCTGGTGGCGTTCGGGGTGCTCAGCGTCGGCGCGGTGCTGCTGGCCCTCCTCTTCGGCCGGCTGGCCCAGCGCGCCCCGGTCACCGGCGGGCTGTACGTCTACCCCCGGGACGCCTTCGGCGACTTCGCCGGATTCCTCTCGGCGTGGTCGTACTGGATGATGACCTGGGTCAGCAACGCGGCGCTGGCGGTGGCCGCGGTCGGCTATCTCACCGTGCTGATGCCGGTGCACGGGCGGGTGCCGGAGGCGCTGCTGGCGATGGCGGTGCTGTGGCTGCCGGCCGTCCCCAACCTCCTCGGCACCCGCTGGGTGGGCCTGGTGCAGGTGGTCTCCACCGTGCTCAAGCTGGTGCCGCTGCTGCTGGTGGCGATCGGCGGGCTGTTCTTCATCAGGCCGGAGAACTTCGGGCCCTTCAACGCCCACGGCGGAGACCCGATCGGGGCGGTCAGTGCGGCCTCGGCACTGCTGCTCTACAGCTATCTCGGGGTGGAGTCGGCGGCGGTGTCGGCCGGCGAGGTCCGCGATCCCGGCCGCAACGTCGGGCGGGCCAGTGTGCTCGGCACGCTGGTGGCCGCGGTGGTCTACCTGCTGGGAACACTGTCGGTGTTCGGCACCGTCCCGCACGACCGGCTGGTCGGCGCGGACGCGCCGTTCTCGCTGGCGGTGGACGCGATGCTGGGCAGCGGCGGCGGGGTGCTGATCGCGGTGGCGGCGCTGGTCTCCAGCCTCGGCGCGCTGAACGGCTGGGTGCTGATGAGCGCTCAGATGCCCTACGCGGCGGCCCGGGACGGGCTCTTCCCGACCGCCTTCGTCCGCGAGGGCCGGGGCGGGACGCCGGTCTTCGGGGTGATCGCCTCCTGCGTGCTGGGCAGCCTGCTGATCCTGGTCGACTACGCCGGCGGGACCAACACGGCCTTCGCCGACCTGGTGCTGATCACCACCTTCACCGGCACCGTGCCGTACGTCCTCTCCGCCGCCTCGCAGGTGTACTGGCTGCTGAAGGGCGCCCGGGAGCGGGTGCGGACCGGCCGGCTGGTGCGCGACCTGCTGGTCGCCGTGCTGTCCTTCGCCTTCTCGATGTGGCTGATGGCGGGCGCCGGCTACTCGGCGGTCTACCAGGGCTGCATCTTCCTCTTCCTGGGCATCGCGGTCTTCGTCTGGCTGAAGGCCCGCCGCGAGGCCACCCGCGAGCTGGCCGAGGAGGCGCTGGAGCCGGAGCGGGGCTGAGCGCCCCGGCCCCGGCGGCGGCGCGGCGGCCCCGCTCGGATCCGTCAGCCCTGCGAGCGGCGGCCGCGCTTGCCCAGCGGGGGAGCGGTGCGGTCCTCGGCCTGGCTGCGAAGGCCCTTGTAGCCGTAGCCGCGCTCGTCGAGCCAGGCGCGGGCGGCCTCCTCGGCGCGTTCGGTGGCGAGGAGGATGTCCTCCTCGTCCTCCCCGCTGTCCAGGTAGCGGAAGGTGAACGCCGGGCGGGCCGCGATGTCGTAGCTGAGGTGGCCCTCGGGGGTGTAGGCGGCGAAGAGGTAGCTGTGCTCGTCGGCGTCCGCCTGGAGTTCGGCGCGCTGCCCGGCGGTCAGGCCCTCGAAGGCGCCGCGCACGGTGATCCGGAAGGTACGGGTGGACATGGTGGGAGGCTAGGGGCGCCGACCGCTCGGCCTCAACCCGATTTCGCCGCCTTCCCGCTGGTCAGGGCGTATGGGCTCAGGGGATCGGGGTGGTGCGGTGCCGGCGGGCCTCCGCCCGCTGCTCCGGGCTCAGCTCCGAGGTGATCTGGAGGTCCATCAGGCGCCAGCGCCCGTCCACCGGGCAGCGCTGGTAGCGGCCGCCGGGGGTGCGGACGGCCTTGAGGGACACCATCGGGAGGAAGGGCGTCTCGAAGAGGTGCCCGTCGGGGCAGCGCATCACGCGCCAGTAGGACATGGGTGGGGCTCCGCTGGGTGAGGACCGGTTCGGTGAGTGATGTCAAGGCTGCCTTGACGGTCTCCTGCCTGTCAAGGCAACCTTGACGTCCGCTCCGCCCCGCTCAGGCCCAGTGGGTTCCCGGAGCCGGCGGCCCGGCCGTCGTCCGGAGCTCGGTGAGCAGCTTCAGGAAGCGCGCGGCGGCCGGGGTGAGCTGCGCGTGGAGCGGGCGGACGATGTCCAGGCGGCGGTGGATGGCCGGTTCGGTGACCGGCAGATAGCGGAGGTCCGCGAAGCTGGTGAGGAAGCCGACCATGGCCGGAAGCGCGGTGACGCCCAGGCCGGCGGCCACCATCCCGCCCACCGTGGCCACACTCCCCGCCTCACTGCCGGCCTCGACCACCTCGTCCGCCGAGACGCCGGCGGCGGTGAAGGCCAGGTCGGTGAGCATCCGCAGGCTGGAGTCCCGGCCGAACGCCACGAACCGCTCCTCGGCGAGCCGGCTCCAGGTCACCGACGGCAGCTCGGCCAGCGGATGGCCGGGCGGCAGCGCGGCGAGGAACTCGTCCCGGACCAGTGGCTCGTGCCGCACGTCCGGCGGCAGGCTCTGCGGCACCGTGATGGCCAGATCGGCCTCGCCCTGCGCGAGCCGGCGCGACACCGCGGCAGCCGAACCGTCCCGGATCCGCACCTCGACGCCCGGGTACCGCTCGTGGAAGGCGGCGACCACGCTGGGCAGCAGCACCGCCGCCACCGAGGGCAGCGCGGCGACGGTGACCGTGCCGTGCTCCTGGGCGAGGAACTCGCCGATCTCGTGCATCCCGGCCCGGTGGGCGGCGAGGATCCGCTCGGCCACCACCAGCACCTCCTGCCCCTCCGGAGTGAGGGCGACCGTGCGGGTGGTGCGGTCCAGCAGACGGACGTGCAGCCGGTGCTCGATCGCGGCGACCGTCCGGCTCAGCGCGGACTGGGAGACCCGCAGCCGCCCCGCCGCCGAGGTGAAACTGCCGGCTCTGCCGACGGCCGCGAAGACCTCCAGCTCACGCAGGGTCAGATTCATGCGCCCAGAGCATAGGGCCAACCGGCATTGATGTTGCCCCCTGGAACCGGTCGGGTCTCGTGGACGATCCGGAGCCTGCGCGCCCCCTTCCGCCGGGGGCCGCGGCTGCGGATGATGCGCGGTGGGCTTCGCTTGAGAGGAGCGTTCTCGTGAGACGTAAGGTTCGGCTTCTGCTGGGCGCGCTGCTGGCGCTCGCCACCGCCGCCCTGGGGCTGCTGCCGGCGAGCGCGTACGCGGCGAGCGGCGGTACGGGCGCGGCCGGCGGTACGCCGGTGGTACGGACGGACAGGGGCGCGGTGGGCGGCGCGGCCTCCGACGGCGTCGAGCGGTTCCTCGGGATCCCCTACGCGGCGCCGCCGACCGGGGCACTGCGGTGGCGGCCGCCGCAGCCGGCCCGGCCCTGGCCCGGTGTGCGGGACGCCACCGCGTTCGGCAGCTCCTGCCCGGCACTGGCGAGCACCAACGGTCCGCGCAGTGAGGACGAGGACTGCCTCTTCGTCAACGTCTGGCGGCCCGCGGGGGCGTCCGCGGGGGAGCGGCCGCTGCCGGTGCACGTCTTCATCCACGGCGGCGGCCTGGTCAACGGCAGCGGCACGCAGATGGACGAGTCCAGCCTGGTCCGGCAGACCGGGGTGATCGGCGTCTCGCTCAACTACCGGCTGGGCGTCTTCGGCTTCCTCGGACTGCCCGGACTCGCCGCCGAGGGCGGCGGGGACACCGGCGACTACGGCTTCCAGGACCAGCAGGCCGCCCTCCGCTGGGTGCAGCGCAACATCGCCGCCTTCGGCGGGGACCCCCGGCAGGTCACCATCGACGGCGAGTCGGCCGGCGGCTGGTCGGTCTGCGGGCATCTGGTCGCCCCGGGTTCGCGCGGGCTCTTCTCCCGGGCGATGATCCAGAGCGGCTCCTGCCACTCCATCCCGCTCAGCCAGGCCGAGTCCAACGGCGCCGCCTACGCCGAGCAGGCCGGCTGTGCCCAGACCGAGCAGAGCGCCCTCCTCGCCTGCCTGCGCGCCGAACCGGCCGGACATCTCCTCGACGCGAGCGGCTCGTTCTCGCCCGCCTTCGTCCACGGCACGCCGACCTTCCCGATCGGCAACCGGCAGGCGCTGGACACCGGGGCCTTCGCCCGGGTGCCGGTCCTGGTCGGCGCCAACCGGGACGAGGGGAGGACCTTCGCGGCCGGCTACATCGGGGCCGGGGAGGACGCCTACACCTCCTTCGTCGACGGCATCGCCGGCGACCGCGCCGACGAGGTCCTCGCCCGCTACCCCTGGCCGGCGAACCCGGACAGGTTCACCGCCGCCTACCTGATCGGCGCGATCATGACCGACTCCGGGGTGGTGGCCGGGATCGGCGGCTGCGGCCTCCAGGCGACCGTGGAGGACCTCGCCCGCCACACCACCACCTACTCCTACGAGTTCGACCACCGCACCGGCCCGGGTCTCACCCAGATCCCCGGCTACGTCTGGGGCGCCGGGCACGCCGCCGAACTCGCCTACATCTGGCCGAGCTTCGACAACGGCACGCCGATCGCCCCGCTCTTCAACGCGGCCGAGCGGCAGCTCTCCCGGGAGATGACCCGGTACTGGGGGGCCTTCACCGCCCACGGGCGCCCGCAGGTCGGGGGCCAGGCCCCGTGGCCCTCGTACCGGGCGGGCGCCGGGCGGATGATCTCCCTGCGGGCCGGCGGGCAGAGCACCGACATCTCCGCCGCCCGGTTCGCCGCCGAGCACCAGTGCGCGTTCTGGGACACCATGCCGGTCACCCAGAACCTCTCCTGACGGCTGTCAGCATGTCCTGACGCGCCGTCAACTCGCCTGCGCCGCCCTCCCCGTGGGGGCGGCGCAGCGCCGTACGCCCCCTGGACACCGGCCGCGCGGGCGGAGGAAGGTGGGCGCTGCGCACGCGGTACGTCAGCCGAGCCAGGTCGTCCAGGGGAGGGGTGGCGGTCGGTGACCACGCTGTGGAGCGAGGAGTCGGGGGAGGCGCCCGACGGCGGCCCAGCGCCGTCCCGGCCGAGGCGCGCCGGAGGCCGGCGCCTGGTGCCGATCCTCACCGGGACCAACCACAAGACCATCGGCAACCTCTACCTGACCACCGCCTTCGGCTTCTTCCTGGTCGGCGGGGTGATGGCGCTGCTGATGCGGGCCGAACTGGCCCGTCCGGGGCTCCAGTTGGTCACCGAGGACCAGTACAACCAGCTCTTCACCATGCACGGCACGATCATGCTGCTGCTCTTCGCCACCCCGACCTTCGCCGGCTTCGCGAACGCGGTGATGCCGCTCCAGATCGGCGCCCCGGACATGGCGTTCCCGCGGCTCAACGCCCTCTCCTACTGGCTGTACCTGTTCGGCGGGGTGCTCACCCTCTTCGGCTTCCTCACCCCGCAGGGCGCCGCCGACTTCGGCTGGACGGCATACGCTCCGCTCAACGGGGAGCTCCACAGCGCCACCGCGGGGGCCGACCTGTGGTCGATGGGGCTGGTGATGGCCGGCCTCAGCACCGTCCTCGGCTCGGTCAACTTCGTCACCACGATCATCTGTCTGCGCGCGCCCGGGATGACCATGTTCCGGATGCCGATCTTCACCTGGAACGTCCTCTTCACCTCGATCCTGGCACTGCTCGCCTTCCCGGTGCTGACCGCGGCGCTGCTGGTGCTGGAGGCGGACCGCAGGCTGGGCGCGGTGGTCTTCGACGCCGGCACCGGGGGGCCGATCCTCTGGCAGCACCTCTTCTGGTTCTTCGGGCATCCGGAGGTCTACATCATCGCGCTGCCGTTCTTCGGCATCGTCTCGGAGATCATCCCGGTCTTCAGCCGCAAACCGATGTTCGGCTACACCTCGCTGATCGCCGCCTCCACCGCGATCACCGCGCTGTCGATGTCGGTGTGGGCGCACCACATGTTCGCCACCGGCGCGGTGCTGCTGCCGTTCTTCTCGCTGATGTCCTTCCTGATCGCGGTGCCGACCGGGGTGAAGTTCTTCAACTGGATCGGGACGATGTGGCGCGGCTCGGTCTCCTTCGAGACCCCGATGCTGTGGTGCGTCGGCTTCCTGGTGACCTTCGTCTTCGGCGGGCTCACCGGAGTCCTGCTGGCCTCGCCGCCGATCGACTTCCACGTCACCGACAGCTACTTCGTGGTGGCCCACCTCCACTACGTGGTCTTCGGCACGGTGGTCTTCGCGACCTTCGCCGGCTTCTACTTCTGGTGGCCGAAGTTCACCGGGAAGATGCTCGACGAGCGCCTCGGCAAGGCGCACTTCTGGCTGCTCTTCGTCGGCTTCCACCTGACCTTCCTGGTGCAGCACTGGCTGGGGGCCGAGGGGATGCCCCGCCGGTACGCCGACTACCTCCCCTCGGACGGCTTCACCGCCCTCAACACCCTCTCCACCGCGGGCGCGTTCCTCCTCGGCGCCTCCACCCTGCCCTTCCTCTACAACGTCTGGCACACCGCCAGACACGCGCCCAGGGTGACCGAGGACGATCCGTGGGGGTGGGGCAGGTCCCTGGAGTGGGCGACCTCCTGCCCGCCGCCGCAGCACAACTTCACCGCGATGCCGCGGATCCGCTCCGAGTCCCCGGCCTTCGACCTCCACCATCCGGAGGTGCCGGACTGGGGGACGGCGCCGCAGGGGCTGCCGCCCGGGGACACCGGGGGGCGGCCGTGAAGACCGAGACCTGGCTGTTCGGCGCGATCGCCCTCTTCTTCGCCTGCGTGACCCCGGTCTACGGCTACTTCTCGCACGATCCGGCGGGCACCGCGGTGCTCGGGATCTCCTTCGGGATGGCCGGGCTGATCACCTTCTTCCTGCTGGTCCAGCACCGCAGGGGAGCCGGCGGCCGGCCCTCCGACCGCAAGGACGCGCAGGTGGTGGAGGGCGCGGGCGAGCTCGGCTTCTTCGCGCCGACCAGCGGCTGGCCGATCGCCATCGCCTTCGGCGCGATGCTGGTCGCGGCCGGGGTGGCGTTCGGCGTCTGGCTGATGCTGATCGGCGCCGGGATCCTGGTGCCCTCGGTGGCCTTCCTGGTGATCCAGTACTCCCGGGGCTGAGGGTCAAAGCACGGCCGGGAGTTGGGCCGGGCCGAACGGAGAGGCCGGGCCCGGAAGTGGGCGTCCAGCTAGGCCGTCAGCCGTACCGCGTGGACGAGTTCGCCGTGGACCAGGGGCCCGCCACCACCTGAGGCGTGCTCAGAGGGACCGGTTGGGCAGGGCGCCCTCCAGGTGGGCGAGGAGGTCGCCGAGGAGGGCGGACAGCTCGGCGATCCTCTCCGGACCCAGACCGGAGAGGAGTTCGCTCTCGTAGCCGGTCTGCTCGGGCAGCAGGAGGTCGATCAGCGACCGGCCCTCCTCGCTCAGGGAGACCCAGGCGATCCGGCGGTCACGGTCGTCGCTGCGCCGCCGGAGCAGTCCGCGCTGCTCCATCGCACGGATCCGCTTGGTGACGGCCGCGCCCGAGGAGGAGGTCTCGCGGGCCAGCTGGCCGGGGGTGATCGGGCGGCCGGTCCGGCGCAGCGCGGCCAGCGTGACGAACTCCGGGCGGGAGACCCCGGCCTCGACCAGGGAGGCGTCCTCGACCTGCTGCAGGAGGACGGCGGCCCGGTTGATCCGGCCGATCACGGCCATCCCGGAGGTGTCCAGGTCCGGATGGATCGCGAGCCACTGCCGGATCTGCCCGGCGACCAGGTCGGGGCCGCGGGCGCCGGCCCGCATGCTGTCGTCCCCGGTCACGCTGTCCACCTCCGGTCGCCGGCCGGGCGTTCCGCCCGCCGGAGCCTCTCGCTGTCGTCGGTCGATCCTATGCGTCCGCTTCGGCCGGCACGGTCAGCGGGAGCTCGATCGCGACCGGCCCCTCGGAGGGCTCGGGGATCCGCACCCGGACGGCCGAGGCCACCGGCCGCTCGAAGGCCAGCGCCGCCCGCCTGCGGGTGAGTTCGGCGAGCAGCAGCCGGGCCCGGTCCTGGGCGTCGCCGGGGTCCTCGGCCGGCCCCGCGGGCTGCCACCACTCTCCCGCGGCGGCCTCCAGCGCGGCCCTGAGCTCGACCAGCGCCGCCGAGACGGTGTGCCGGGCGTCGCCCAGCGCGTGCTGGGCGCGGAGCCGCCGCTCGACGGAGAGGCCGCCGGGGGCGGGCAGTTCGGCGAGCCGCCGGCGGGCCGCGCGGTCGGCCGCGGACAGCGCGCCGAGCGCCCGGTGGACCCGGCGGGTGGCCCGCCGGTTGGGCACCAGCAGGCAGCCGAGGAGCCCGACCGCGGCGCCCACGCAGGTGTCGATCCAGCGCTGGGAGACCAGCTGCCCGGTCGGCAGAGGACCACCGAACTCGTTCATCACCAGCGCCAGCGGGGTCACGAAGGTGACGCCCAGCCAGTAGCCCTTGGGCATGGCGAGTTCGGCGCAGAGCATGCAGACCAGGGCGACCGCCACCAGGACGGCCCCGCCCAGGTGCAGCACCGGCTGGAGGGCGGTGAAGATCAGCAGCCCGGCCAGGCTGCCGGCGACCCGGTTCACCGCCCGGGTCCAGCCCTGCACGGCGTTCCCGGTGAAGACGGCGGCGGCAGTGATCACCCCCCAGTACGGGTGGCCCACCCCGAGCGCCAGCGAGATCCAGCCGCCGGCGGCGGAGCCCACCGCGACCCGGGCCACCACCGGAAGCAGCGGGGAGCCGGGGGCCAGCGAGCGCAGCTTCGCCCGAACCGACGGCGGCGCCGGCACCGGATGCGGCGGCAGCTCGCCGGCGGCCGCCCACCGGGGGAGCGGCCGGTCGGAGCGCAGGTCCGCGGCCCAGCGCCGAAGCTGCTCGGCGGTGGCCGCCGGAGCCGGCCCGTCCGGCGCGTCCGCCGCGGCCAGCACCGTCTCGGCGCGCAGCAGCAACTGCTCCAGCGAGTGCCGGAGGGCGGCCGGCCGCGGTCCGCGGGCGGACATCCGGCCGAGCGTCTGCCAGGCGGCCAGCAGCAGCCCGCCGGCGGCGTGCCGCTGGGCGGTCGAGGGGGCCTCGGAGGCCAGCGGGGCGGCGGCCTCCAGCGCCCGGGCCACCGCGATCCGCTCCGGCCCGTGCGGCCGCACCAGCGCCGGCGCCATGCAGACCAGCCAGGCCAGCGCCGCGCCCATGGCGGTGAGCGCCAAATGTTGCGGCAGGTCGGAGAGGCGCCCCGGCAGGAAGGCCAGTCCACAGGAGAGGAAGGTCATCACGACGGGCCCGGGCGGGCCGATCCGGGAGGCGTCGCAGCCGGCCTTCTGGCAGGCGGCGATCACCGCCACCACGGCGACCCGGATCCAGCCGTTCCCGGTCAGCGCGGCGGTGGTGGTCGCGGCCGCGGCGGCGAGGAACATCCCGAGGCCCACCCCGAGGACGCTCCTGGCCCGCGCCGGGTAGGGCAGGCCGTGGCCGTACATGGCGGCGAGGCCGCCGGCGGTGGCGTAGACGGCGAGGTTCAGCCGGTCGAGCGCGAGCAGCGGCACGGTGATCATCGCCAGCGTCAGGGCGGCGCTCAGTCCCTGCTTGTACCAGGTGTCGGAGGTCGGCCGGAGCCGGAAGAGCCCGCGCAGCGGCAGCGGGCGTATCCGGGTGCGGCGGGGGCGGGGCAGCTGGGCCGCGGTGGTCGACATGGGGATAAGTTTAGCAGGTGTTTTACAAGTAAATGAAATGACTTCGCGGGAGCGGGGCGGTAGCGTCTGGCGAAACGTCAGATCACGGACCGGGAGGCCGCATGCCCGCAACCGCCCCCTACGGCAGCTGGAAGTCCCCGATTCGCGCCGAGGACGCGGCGGAGCACGGCGGCAGGCCCGGCTGGGCCGCCCCCGTCGGCGACGAGGTGTGGTGGACCGAGCCCCGCCCGGCGGAGGCCGGCCGCACGGCACTGGTCCGCCTCCGCGACGGCGAGTCCGCCGACGTGCTGCCCGCGCCGTGGAACGTCCGCAACCGGGTGCACGAGTACGGCGGCCGGGCCTGGACGGCGCGGATGCTGGACGATGGACCGCTTGTGGTCTTCACGGACTTCGCCGACCAGCGGCTCTACCGCCACCGCCCGGACGCCCCGGACGCCCGCCCCGAGCCGCTCACCCCCGTGCCCGGGCTGCCGGCCGGCCTCCGCTACGCCGCCCCGGTCCTGGTCGGGGAGCGGGTCTGGTGCATCCGGGAGGCGTTCCACGGCACCGCCCCCGACGAGCTGCGCCGCGACCTGGTCTCGATCCCCCTGGACGGCTCCGCGGCCGAGGACCCCTCGCGGGTGCGGGTGCTGCGGGCCGACCGCTGGTTCGTCACCGAGCCCAAGCCCTCCCCGGACGGCCGGCGGGCCGCCTGGATCGCCTGGGAGCACCCGGCGATGCCCTGGGACGGTACCGAGGTGCGGGTCGCCGAGGTGCTGCCGGACGGCGGCCTCGGCGAGCCGCGGACGGTGGCCGGCGGGCCCGAGGAGTCGGTCTGCCAGGTGGAGTGGGCGCCGGACGGCTCAGGACTGCTCCTCTCCACCGACCGCAGTGGTTGGTGGAACCTGGAGCTGCTGCCCGCCGCCGCTCTCGAACCGGGCGCCGAGGGCAGCGTGGAGCCGCGTCCGCTGGTCCCCGAGGCGTTCCGGGCGGAGGAGTTCGGCGGCCCGCTGTGGAACCTCGGCCTCCGCTGGTTCGCCCCCTCGGCGAGGCCGCCGGCGGCAGGATCGCCGTGCTCCACGGGCGCGGCGAGGCCCGGCTCGGCCTCCTCGACCCCGCCCGGGGACGCTGGAGGAGGTGCCCGGCCGGTGGACCGAGTGGGCCGAGCACCTGGAGTCGGCGCAGGTCGCGGACGGCGGCGTGCGGCTGGTCGGCGTGGCCGCCTCGCCGACCACCGACTTCGAGGTGGTCGAGGTGACCGTGCCGGCCTCGGGGGCGCCGAGCGCCCGGGTGGTCGGACGTCCGCACCGGGACGCGGTGGAGCCCGGCTATCTGCCGCAGCCGCAGGCCAGGACCTTCTCCGGCCCCGGCGGACGGGAGGTCCACGCGGTCGTCTATCCCCCGCGCAACCCCGCGTTCACCGCCCCGGAGGGCGAGCTGCCGCCCTATGTCGTGGTGGTGCACGGCGGGCCCACCAGCCGGCGGCGGCTGGTGCCCGACCTGGAGACCGCCTGGTTCACCAGCCGCGGGCTGGGCGTGGTCGAGGTCGACTACGGCGGCTCCACCGGCTACGGGCGGGAGTACCGCAACCGGCTGCGGGAGAACTGGGGCGTGGTGGACGTCGAGGACTGCGCGGCCGCCGCGCTGGGCCTGGCCGCCGAGGGCGCCGCGGACCGGCGCCGGCTCGGCATCCGCGGCGGCAGCGCGGGCGGCTGGACCAGCGGCGCGTCGATCGTCTTCAGCCCGGACACCTACGCCTGCGCCGCCATCTACTTCCCGATCTTCGATCTGGGCGGCTGGTCGGCGAACGAGACCCACGACTTCGAGTCGCGCTATCTGGAGAGCCTGGTCGGCCCGCTGCCGGAGAGCGAGCAGCGCTACCGGGACCGCTCCCCGGTCAACCACGCCGACCGGGTCGAGGCCCCGTTCGTCCTCCTCCAGGGCCTCGACGACGTGATCTGCCCGCCCGTGCAGTGCGAGCGCTTCCTCGCCCGCATGGCCGGGCGCGGCGTCCCGCACGCCTACCTGGCCTTCGAGGGCGAGGGCCACGGCTTCCGCCGGGCGGAGACCACCGTCGCCTGTCTGCGTACCGAACTCGCCCTCTACTCAAGGGTGTTCGGCTTCCAGCCGGCCGACCCCGGAGAGGCGGCGGAGCCGGGCGAGATCGACTGGCGGTCGTAGCGCGGAGGGCGCTCGCCGGGCCGCTCAGGCGAGCTCGGCGAGCAGCTCCCGGCCGGCCGCGAGGGTCTCCTCGACCAGCACCCGAAGGTCCTCCTCCGTGGTGGCGGCGTTCAGCAGGCAGGCCCGGGACGCCTCCCGGCCGCGCAGCACGGTGCCGGTGACGAAGGCGCGGCCGCGCTGCTGCACCCGCAGCGGCAGCGCGTGGTTGACCTTGTCCAGCAGGTCGGCCGGGACGGCCGGGTCCGCAGGGGCGAAGCGGTAGGCGGCGATCGAGGTCTCGACCGGGGCGAGGAGCTCCAGATCAGGGGCCTCGGCGACGAGCTCGCCCAGTCGGCGGGCCAGCCGGGTGCAGGTCGTGATCCGCTCCCGCAGCCCGTCCCGGCCGGCGTGCGCCAGGGTGGCCCAGACCTTGAGCGAGCGGAACGGGCGGGTCTGCTCGATCCCGTACTCGGAGAACCAGCCCAACGGGTCGCTGTCGTCCCGCAGATACGGAGGGACCAGGGAGAAGGTGCCGCGCAGCTGCTCCGGGTCGCGGACCAGCAGGCAGCCGCAGTCCACCGGGACGCTCAGCCACTTGTGCGGGTCGAGCGCCAGCGAGTCGGCCCGCTCCAGGCCGCGGTAGCGCTCGCCCAGCTCCGGGTCGAGGGCGCCGAAGGCTCCGTACGCGCCGTCCACGTGCAGCCACAGGCCGAGCTCGGCGCAGACGTCGGCGATCTCGGCCAGCGGGTCGACGGTGCCGGCGTTGACCGTGCCGGCCGAGGCCGCGGCGAAGCAGGGCAGCCGGCCGGCCGCGCGGTCCTCGGCCACCGCGGCGCGCAGCGCGGCCGGGTCGAAGCGGCCGTCCGGGCCGGTCGGCAGGGTGCGGAGGTTGCGGCTGCCGATGCCGAGGAGCTCCACGGCCTTGGTGACGCAGGAGTGGGTCTCCCCGGTGGCGTAGCCGACCAGCGGGGGGAGGCCGGAGAGGCCGTCCGCGCGGACGTCGTGCCCCGCCCGCTCGGCGGCCCGCCGCCGGGCGGCGCCCAGGGCCACGATGGTCGCCATCGAGGCGCCCGAGGTCAGCAGCCCGGCCCCGGGCGGGTGGGGGAAGCCGACCAGCTCGGCTATCCAGCGCACCACCGTGCGCTCCAGGTGGATGTCGGCGTGGTCGCCGCCGGCCGAGCTGGGGTTCATCGCGGAGGCCAGGAAGGAGCCGAGGATGCCCGCCGGGGCGGGGGCCGCGTTCACCCAGCCGAAGAAGCGGGGATGGCCGTTGCCCATCGGGTACGGCAGCACCGTGCGTTCCGCGGCCGCCAGCAGTTCGGGCAGCGCCAGGCCGGCGGCCGGCAGCGGCTGGTCGGCCAGGGCGGCGCGGGCCTCCTCCGGCATCGGCTGCCAGACCGGGCGGTCCGGCAGGTCGGCGAGATAGTCGGCGACGAGTTCCGCGGCCTGCGCCGCGGCTTCGCGAAAGCTGTCCTGAACTGCGGATTCGAGCATGCCGACAGGGTAACGGGCGCATCCGGCGGGCCGTTCGGGAGGCCCGCAGCGGCCCCGCGCCCCGGGCACCGCGACTGCGGGACCGCTGACAGCGGGTCAGAATCGGTTCATCGGGGCATGCATGGACTCGGCTGAGGGGGTGCGGCAGGTGACGGAGCTCGTCGTCGGCGAAGAACCGCGCGGGGCCCGGCGCGGACTGGCGGACGGGATCGGGCGGCTGGGCCGGCGCGCTGCCGCACCCGCGGCCACCGTCGCCGCCGGCGCGCTGCCGCTGCTCTGCTTCCCGGACCCCGGTCAGTGGTGGCTGGCCGGCGTCGCGCTGGTGCCCGCGATCCTCGTACTGCGCTCGGCCGGGACCGCCCGGCAGGCCGCCCGGCGCGGCTGGTACGCCGGGACCGGCTTCCTCCTCGGCGTGATGAGCTGGCTGGCGCCCAGCCTGGGCGTCTTCATCCTGGGCCTGGCCGCCCTCCTCGGGCTCCTCTGGGCGCCCTGGGGCTGGCTGGTCTGGCGGCTGCTGGCCGGGCGGCCCGAGGCGGGGCGCTCGGCGGCGGCGCTGGTGCTGCTGCCCTCCGGCTGGCTGCTGATCGAGACCGTGCGCTCCTGGCAGTACCTGGGCGGACCGTGGGGGCTGATGGGGGCCAGCCAGTGGCGGTTCCGGCCCGCCCTGGCGCTCGCCTCGATCGGCGGGGTCTGGCTGGTGAGCTGGCTGCTGCTGGCGGTGAACACCGCGGTCGCGCTGCTGGTGATCCGGCGCGGACGGGGGCCGGTCGGCTGGCTGGCGCTGGTCGCGGTGGTCCTGACGGCCGGGAACGCGGCGGCCTGGGCCCCGCAGCCGCGGCTGCGCGGCACGGCCGCCGTCGGCGTGGTCCAGCCGGGGCTGGGGGACTCCGCGCGCGAGCGCACCGCCCGGGCCGAGGTGCTCACCCGGATGCTCACCGTCTACCGCCCGGACCTGGTGGTCTGGGGCGAGAGCAGCATCGACTCCGATCTGGCCCGGCACCCCGCCGAGCTCGCCCGGCTCTCCCGGGACTCGGCCGCGGTCGGCGCGGACCTGCTGGTCAACGTGGACGCGCGGCGGGGCGGCCCGCGGCCGGGGATCTACAAGAGCTCGGTGCTGCTCTCCCCGTCCGGCCTGACCGGCCAGCGGTACGACAAGATCCGGCTGGTGCCGTTCGGCGAGTACGTGCCGCTGCGGCCGCTGCTCGGCTGGGTGGCCGGGATGTCCAAGGCGGCCGGGGAGGACCGGATGCGGGGCGCAGGGCCGGTGCTGATCCGGACCCCGAGACTGGTGGTCGGTCCGCTGATCTGCTTCGAGTCGGCCTTCCCCGACATGAGCCGGACGCTGGCCGGCCGCGGTGCCCAGGTGCTGGTGGTGCAGTCCTCGACGGCGACCTTCCAGCACACCTGGGCTCCCGAGCAGCACGCCTCGCTGGCGGCGCTGCGGGCCGCGGAGACCGGGCGCTCGGTGGTGCAGGGCACCCTCACCGGGGTCAGCGCGGCCTACGACCCGCTGGGCCGGCCGGTCGGCCAGTGGCTGTCCACCTCGACGAGCGGGTCCACCGTCTACCGGGTGCCGCTGGCCACCGGCGGCACCCTCTACGACCGCTGGGGCGACTGGGTTCCGCACGGCGGCGAGGCCGTCCTCGCGCTGGCCACGCTGCTGGGGCTCGCCGGGGTGCTGAGGCGGCGCCAGGGCCGGCGAATAGGGCTGCCGCACGGCCGGTAGAGCGTAATCCTGCCCGATATCGGGCAGGATTCTTTGACTTCCCTCCGAGAATCCGTAGGGTCTCTGGCCATGCCCAGCTCCCGCCCGGCCCATGAGGACCTGATCGCGTATCTCACCCGGACCACCCATCTCGGTCCCGGCGAGGCCGCCCGGGTGGTGGCCGACGTCCTCGCGTACTTCTCCGAGACCACCGAGGAGTACGTCCGCCGGCGCCATGCGGAGCTGCAGGCGCGGGGTCTGACCAACACGCAGATCTTCGACCGCCTCGCGGCCGAGCTGCCCGCCCACCGCGTCGCCGCACCGGAACTGTCGGTGCGTCAACTGCGTCGCCTCGTCTACGGGTGACCTACCGGAGAGTCCGAACGGAAGGAGACCGCCCATGTGCGGGATCGTCGCCTACATCGGCCCGCGGGACGCCGCGCCCATCCTGCTGGAGGGACTGCAGCGGCTGGAGTACCGGGGCTACGACTCGGCCGGTATCGCCGTCGCGCCCCCGGCGGGCGCCAAGGGCGCCAAGGCGGCCAAGGGCGCCCGGGGCGCGCACCAGGACGCCCCGCGCGAGCTGCGGGTGCGCAAGACCAAGGGCAGGGTCGCCGACCTCGCCGAGACCGTGCCGGCCCGCTTCAAGGGCGGCGCCGGGATCGGCCACACCCGCTGGGCCACCCACGGCGAGCCCTCGGACGCCAACGCCCACCCCCACACCGACCGCGCCGGGCGGATCGCGGTGGTCCACAACGGCATCCTGGAGAACGCGGACGAACTGCGCGCCCGGCTGCGGGACGAGGGCGCCGAGTTCCTCTCGGAGACCGACACCGAGGTGCTCGCCCACCTGGTCTCCGCCCAGCTGGCCGAGGCGGACGGGGACCTGGAGGAGGCGGTCCGCCGCAGCCTCCAGCAGGTCGTCGGCACCTACGGGGTCGCCGTGCTGGACGCCGAGCAGCCGGACCGGATCGTGGTCGCCCGCAACGGCAGCCCGATCGTGCTGGGCATCGGCGAGAAGGAGATGTTCGCCGCCTCCGACGTGGCCGCGCTGGTCCGCTACACCCGCCAGGTCGTCCACCTGGACGACGGCGAACTCGCCGTGGTCCGCGCGGACGGCTTCCGCACCTTCACCGAGGACGCCCGGGCCACCGCCAAGCAGCCCTCCACGGTGGACTGGGAGGTCGGCTCCTTCGACACCGGCGAGTACGAGCACTTCCTCGCCAAGGAGATCCACGAGCAGCCGGCCGCCGTCGAGCGCACCCTGAGCGGCCGGATCGACGACCGGTTCGCCACCGCCCACCTGGGCGGTCTCAACCTGGACCCGCGGGAGGCGCGGGCCTTCCGCCGGGTGAAGGTCCTCGGCTGCGGCTCCGCGTACTACGCGGGCGAGCTGGGCGCGCAGCTGATCGAGGAGCTCTCCCGGGTGCCCGCCCACGCCGAGCCGGCCTCCGAGTTCCGCTACCGCAACCCGGTGATCGAGGCCGACACCCTCTACATCGCGGTCAGCCAGTCCGGCGAGACCTACGACACGCTGGCGGCGGTGCAGGAGATCAAGCGCAAGGGCGGGCGGGTGCTCGGCGTGGTCAACACCGTGGGCTCGGCGATCGCCCGGGAGTGCGACGGCGGGCTGTACCTCCACGCCGGCCCGGAGATCTCGGTGGCCTCCACCAAGGCCTTCACCTCGACGGTGGTGGCCTTCGCGCTGATCGCGCTGCACTTCGGCCGGGTGCACGACCTCTCGCCGGCCGACGGGCGGCGGATCTGCGCCGGACTGAAGGCGCTGCCGGACCAGATCCGGCAGATCCTCGACCACGAGAAGAAGACCGGTCAGATCGCCGAGCTGGCCAAGCGGTACGCCGACCACCCCGGGATGATGTTCGTCGGCCGGGTGCGCGGCTGGCCGGTGGCCCGGGAGGGCGCCCAGAAGCTCAAGGAGGTCTCGTACGTCCACGCCGAGGCCTACCCGGCGAGCGAGCTCAAGCACGGGCCGCTGGCGCTGATCGGGCCGGAGCTGCCGACCGTGGCGGTGGTGCCGGACGACGAGCTGCTGGAGAAGAACCTCACCACCCTGGGGGAGATCCGGGCTCGGCGCGGCCGGGTGCTGATGGTGGGGCACACCGCCCCGGACGTCAAGCTCGCCGAGGACACCGTTCTGGTGCCGCGGAACGAGCCGGAACTGGACCCGATCCTCCTCGGCATCCCGCTCCAGCTGCTCGCCTACCACGCGGCGGTGGCGCTGGGCCGGGACGTGGACAAGCCGCGGAACCTGGCGAAGTCCGTCACGGTGGAGTAGCACGGCGGCGGGCGTGGGCGGTGGTCAGGCCAGGGCCTCCACCGCCTCCGTCGAGCCGACCGAGGCCGTGACGGTGATGGTCCCGTCCGCGACCTCGTAGTCCAGCGGGAGGCCCAGGCCGCGCATGGTGGCGAGCATCGCGTCGTTGGCGGTCTGGGCCAGTGCCCAGACCTCGCGCAGCCCCTGGTCGTGGGCGTCCGCCAGGAGCTCGCGGGCCAGCGCGGCGCCGACGCCGCGGTGCTGCCAGGCGTCCTCCACCAGCAGGGCGAGCTCGGCGGCCGCCGGTTCGGCCGGGTCCCGGAGGAGATGGCCGAGGGCGATCAGCCGGCCGTCGGCCCACACGCCCAGGCTGCGGCCGAACCGGCGGTCCAGCAGATGGTCGAGATATCGGTCGGCGTCCCGGAGCGGACCGTGGTATCGGCTGCGCAGGCTGCGTGCCGAGCAGCGGCCGTGCAGCTCGCGGGCGGCGTCCAGATCCCGCCGGTCGGCCGCGCGGACCATGAACAGGGTGTCCGCCGCGGTGGTTTGACGGAGCCTCAGCGGGCGCAGGGTATCCATGCCGACTATCGTCGTCCTCAGGTGTTTCACGATCACGAACGCCGGGTGACTGCCAGGTAAAGATGCATTGGTGGCGGAATATCCCCTTTGCCCGGAGGATGGGTCCGGCATGCGCGTCAGCCTTGACTCCCGGCTTAACCGGGCCGCGCGCATGATGGCCAGGAGGGCCGTGAGAGGCCGACCTCTCGGAGGCGTGACGAGATGAGCCAGGGTTACGGAAGCGGTGGCGACCACGGCGAAGGCCGCGGTCCCGGGCCGGAAGGCGACCAGGGGTACCCGTCCGAGGGCCGGTGGGCCGCCGGTCAGGGCGGCGGACAGGACGGGGGGTGGTTCCACCCGGATCCGTCCTGGCCACCGCCGCAGGGGCCGTGGAACGAGCGGCCGCGGCGCCGGCACCGAGCCCGCAACACCCTCGCCGCACTGGTCGCGACCGGCGTGGCGGTCGGCGCCGGGATAGGCATCGGCCACGCCGTATGGGGCGGTTCGGGAGCCTCCGCGGCCCCGCCCGCCGGTCAGCCCTCCGGGATGCCGACCGCGCCCGCCAGCCAGAACCCGCAGAATCCGCAGCGCAACCCGAGCGCCTCGCCCGGCGGCACCCTCAGCGGGGTCGCCGCCTCGGTCGCCCCGTCGCTGGTGGACATCACCACCACCCTGGGCTACCAGGGCATCCAGGCGGAGGGCACCGGGATCGTCCTCACCTCTTCGGGCGAAGTGCTGACCAACAACCACGTGATCGACGGGGCGACCCGGATCAAGGCCACCGATCTGGGCAACCACCGCAGCTACACCGCCGACGTGGTCGGCTACGACCGCGGCCACGACCTGGCCGTACTGCGGCTGCGGAACGCCTCCGGGCTGACCGCGGCCAACGTCGGCAGCTCCTCGGGAGTGGGCGTCGGCGACCAGGTCACGGCGATAGGCAACGCCGGCGGCCAGGGGGCCGCCCAGGCCGCGCCGGGCAGCGTCACCGCACTCCACCAGGCGATCACCGCACGGGACGAGGCCACCGGCTCCAGCGAGGAGCTCCGCGACCTGATCGAGGTCGACGCGGACGTCCAGCCCGGCGACTCGGGCGGGCCGCTGGTGGACTCCCAGGGCCGGGTGGTCGGGGTGGACACCGCGGCCTCGGCCGGCTTCCAGATGGGCGGCGGCTCCAGCGGCTCCGGCCAGGGCTTCGCCGTACCGATCGACACGGCGGTGCAGACCCGCGCCAGGATCGACAGCGGGCACGAGTCCGGCGGCGTCCACATCGGGGCGACCGCGATGCTCGGCGTCCAGGTCAGCACGCCGAGCGCGGGCGGCTCCGGGTCGGGCTCGGGCTCGGGCTCGGGCTCCGGCGGCGGTCCGGGGGCCGGGGCGCAGTCCGGCGCGCTGGTCGAGGGGCTGATCCCGGGTGGTCCCGCCGGATCGGCCGGGATCACCTCGGGAGACGTGATCACCGGCTTCGACGGGCACGGTGTCAGCGACCCCAGCACCCTCACCGACCTGGTCTCGGTCCACCACCCGGGGGACAGGGTGGCGGTGCAGTGGACCGACGCCAACGGAGCCGCCCACTCCGGAACCGTCACTCTGGCCTCCGGGCCGCCGGACTGAGCCGCCACCGCCCGAGAACCCCACCACCTGCCGTTCTCCCGATCAGCCCGATGGGTTGCCCGAAGCCGCTTGAGCGCACCGGGCCCGGCGGGGGATGCTGAGTGCGTTCCGAGCGCGTCGGCACGATCGCACGATCCCATCGCCGAGAACCACCGATGAGTGACGGAGAGCGGCAGCCATGCCTGGTAGCACCGGGACGGAGCACGGTCGCCCGCTGACTTTGCGGGTCAACGGTACGGACCACCGGATCGAGGTCGAGCCGCGGCAGACCCTCCTCGACGTCCTGAGAGAGACCCTCGGCCTGACCGGCACGAAGAAGGGCTGCGACCGCGGCGAGTGCGGGGCCTGCACCGTGCATCTGGACGGCCGGCGGGTCAACTCCTGCCTGACGCTGGCCCTGATGCAGGACGGGCGCGAGATCACCACCGTCGAGGGCCTCGGCAGTGCCGGCGCGCCGGCTCCGGTGCAGCGCGCCTTCGTCGAACACGACGCCTTCCAGTGCGGATACTGCACGCCCGGCCAGCTGATGTCCGCGGCCGCCTGCATCGCCGAGGGGCACGCCGGCAGTGACGCGGAGATCCGCGAGTGGATGAGCGGCAACATCTGCCGCTGTGCCGCCTACGAGCACATCGTGCGGGCGGTCCGGGCGGCGGCCGGGGAGACCGCGGCGGCCGCCGGCGAGACCGCGGTGGGAGCCGGGCAGCGGGGGCGGCAGCGGGCGGAGGAGACGGCCGGTGCGTGACGTCGACTATCTGCGGGTCAGCGAACCCGCCGGGGCGGTCGCCGCGCTGGCCGCCGAGCCCGGGGCCCGGCTGATCGCCGGCGGCACCGAGCTGGTCAACCTGATGAAGGAGCACATCGCCGAGCCCGCGCTGCTGGTGGACATCTCGCGGCTGCCGCTCACCGGGATCGAGGCCGGTCCGGAGGGGCTCCGGATCGGCGCCCTGGCCAGGATGAGCGACGTCGCCGCCCACCCCGCGGTGCGCCGGCACTACCCGGCGATCGCCCAGGCGCTGGAGCTGAGCGCCTCCCCGCAGCTGCGCAACATGGCCACCATGGGCGGCAACCTCCTGCAGCGCACCCGCTGCCCGTACTTCCGGGCCGAGCGCGAACTGCCCTGCGAGAAGCGCCGGCCCGGCAGCGGCTGCAGTGCCAGGGAGGGCGAGCACCGGACGGCGGCGATCATCGGCACCGGGCCGGAGCACCGCTGCGTCGCCGCCCACCCCTCGGACCTGGCGGTGGCGCTGGCCGCGCTGGACGCCGTCGTCCAGGTCCTGGGGGCGGACGGGGCGCGGGAGTTGCCGGTGCGCGACCTCCACCGGCTGCCCGGCGACCGGCCCGAGGAGGACCATGTGCTGGCCCCGGGGGAGCTGATCACCGGGCTCACCGTGCCGGCCGCCCCGGACACCGCCCGCTCCCGCTACCTCAAGGTCCGCGAGCGGGCCTCCTACGAGTTCGCCCTGGTCTCGGCCGCGGCGGCGGTGGAGCTGGACGACGAGACGGTGGTCGGGGCCCGGCTGGCGCTGGGCGCGGTGGCCGCCCGGCCGTGGCGGCTGCCGGCCACCGAGCGGGCGCTGGCCGGCGTGTTCGCGGACGAGGCGGTGCTGCGCAACGCCGTCGCCGACGGCCTGGAGGAGGATCTGGCGGAGGCCGCTCCGCTGCCCGGCAACGTCTTCAAGCTCGACCTGGCCAGGCGGGCCGCCGCCCGTGTGCTGGTCGAGACCGTGCTCGGCGAGCGGGACCTCGACCGGGCCGGAACCTCGGAAGGACGGTGAACTCCATGACCGCCAGCGCGAGTTCGAACGGATCACCGGTCTCCGGGGCGGGCGCGCGGCCCCGCGCGGACGCCTGGCAGAAGGTCACCGGCGCGGCCCGCTACACGGGTGACCTGTCGGCGCCGGGACAGCTGCACGCCGTGCTGGTCACCTCCTCGGTGCCGGCCGGGCGGATCGCGTCCCTGGACACCGCAGAGGCGGAGCGGGCCCCCGGGGTCGTCGCGGTGCTGACCCACCGCAACGCCCCGCGGATCGAGGAGCCCGGCCTCACCTACGCCCCCGGCGGATACCTCCCGCTCCAGGAGGACACCGTCTGGTACGAGGGGCAGCCGATCGCGGTGGTCCTCGCCGAACGGCTGGAGGAGGCGCGGCAGGCGGCCTGGCTGGTCCGCGCCGAGTACAGCGGGACGGCGGGCCGGGACGGGCGCCCGGTGCGGACCGACATCGACTCCGCCCTGGCCGAGGCCGAACCCGCCCCCGACGTCGCCTGGGCGCCGTCCCGGACCCTGGTCGGCGACGTGGACGCCGGGCTGGCCCGGGCGGACGCGGTGGTCCACCGGGAGTACGCCACCGCGCTGCGCCACCACTCGCCGATCGAGCCCTCCGCGACCCTCGCCGAATGGCGGCCGGACGGCGGGCTGCTGGTGCACGACACGGTGCAGAACGTGCTGGCGGTACGGGACGTGCTGGCCGCCGCCTTCCGGCTGGAGCCGGCGAAGGTGCGGGTGGTGTGCCGGTTCACCGGCGGCGCCTTCGGCTGCAAGGGCTTCGTCTGGCCGCACCAGCTGATCGCCCCGATGGCGGCCAAGGCGCTCGGACGGCCGGTGCGGCTGGTGCTCAGCCGGGCCGACGCCTTCACCGCCCACGGCTACCAGCCGCCCACCCGGCAGACCATCACCCTCGGCGCGACCCGGGACGGCAGGCTCACCGCGGTCCGCCACCACTCCGTCAACTCCTGTGCCACCCACGCCGACTACGTGGAGCTGGCGGCCTCCTGCAGCCGCACCCTGTATGCCGCTCCGGCCATCGAGACCTCGCACGCGCTGGCCCGGGTGCACACCGTGCTGCCCACCGCGATGCGCTCGCCGATCGACGGCCCGGGCCTGGTGGCGCTGGAGGGCGCGGTCGACGAGCTGGCCTACGAGCTGGGCATCGATCCGCTGGACCTCCGCGTCCTCAACCACGCCGACCGCCATCCCACCAGCGGAATGCCGTTCTCCTCCAAGGAGCTTCTGGCCTGCTACGCCGAGGGTGCCCGGCGCTTCGGCTGGGCGGACCGGCCGATGGCCCCGCGCTCCCTGCGGGACGGCCGGGACCTGGTCGGGTGGGGGGTGGCGAGCTGCATGATGGACAGCTTCCGCAACCCCTCGGACGCCCTGGTGGCGGTCGGCCCGGACGGCAGGGTGGTGGTCGCGGCCGCCGTCCAGGAGATCGGCAACGGGGTGCGCACCGTCCTCCCGCAGCTCGCCGCCGAGGCGCTGGGCGCGGACCCGGACGCGGTGGAGCTGGAGATGGGCGACACCGAACTGCCGCAGGCGCCCGGGACCTACGGCTCCACCACCACCCTCAGCGTCGGCTCCGCGGTGCTGGACGCCTGCGCGCGGCTGCGCGAGCGGCTCGGCGAGCTGGCCGGCGGGGACGGCCCGGTCACCGGCATCGACGGGGCGGACGCCGTGCTGGACGGCGGGAAGCGGCTGCCGCTGGCGGCGCTGCTCGCCGAGGCGGGGGAGGCCGCCCAGGCGGAGGGCCGGCTCGCGGTGCTCGGGCACTGGGACCCGGCCCACCAGGACCACGCCTTCCACGCCTTCGGCGCGGTCTTCGTCGAGGTGCGGGTGGACGCGGAGCTGGCGATCCCCCGGGTGAGCCGGGTCACCGGCGTCTACAGCGCCGGCCGGATCGTCAACCCGCTGACCGCGCGCAGCCAGATGATCGGCGGGATCAGCTGGGGGATCGGGCAGGCGCTCCTCGAACACACCGAGACCGACCCGCGGTTGGGCCGGTTCGTCTCCAAGAACCTCGCCGGCTACCTCCTCCCGGTCAACGCCGACGTGCCGGAGCTCGACCTGTCCTTCGTGGAGGAGCGCGATCCGCTGGCCGGGCCGGTCGGCGGGCGCGGCATCGGCGAGCTCGGCTCGGTCGGCATCGGCCCGGCGATCGCCAACGCGGTCTTCCACGCCACGGGGGTGCGGGTACGCGAGCTGCCGATCGCGCCGGAGGCGCTGCTGGAGGCGATGCGCGGCTGAGGATGCGCGGCTGAGGCTGTGCGAGGATGGAGGCGGCACGGGACACCGGTCCGCGTGCTCCGGACGAGGTGCGCCGTACCCGGCAGGAAAAGACGGCGCGTGACTCTTCGCAGTTCTACGAAGGAGCGCGCGCCGCGATGGCTGAGCAACTCGTGCAGATCCTCGGTTCCCTGCTGGTCCTGATCCCCTTCATGCTGGCCCAGGCGGACCGGATGAACACCAGGTCCAAGGTCTACCTGGTCCTCAACCTGATCGGTTCGGGGGCGATGGCGGTGGACGCCCTGATCACCTTCCAGTGGGGCTTCCTGCTGCTTGAGGGGGCGTGGGCGATCGTCTCCGCGCTGGGGCTGGCGCAGGTGCTGCGCGGACGGTCGCCCCGCGCGTCGGGCCACTGACCGCCGGGGAGCGGCGGGGGCGCCTCCGGGCGGGGCGTCAGCCGCCCAGCGCCGGCACCACCCCGGTCAGCTCCTCCGAGGCCTCCCACAGCCGGCGTGCGGTCTCGCGGTCGTGCGCCCGCCGGGCGTACTCGACCCGGACCGGGGCGCCGCGCATCTCCTGGAAGCCGCCCGGTCCGTAGTACTCGCCGCCGCGGGCGGCCGGATCGGTGGCGGCGCGGAGGGTCGGCAGCGCGCCCTGGTGGGCGGGCTGGCCGACCAGCCGGGCGCCCCAGACGGTGATCGGGGCGAGCGGGCCACCGCTGCCCGCCGGGCCGTTGGCGACCAGCGAGGTGGCGGAGAAGCCGGGGTGGGCGCCCAGACTGGCGGTTCTGGCGTCCGCCGCCGCCAGTCGGCGCTGGAGCTCCAGGGTGAACATCGCGTTGGCCAGCTTGGCCGCGTTGTAGGCCCGCCACGGCCGGTAGGAGCGCTCCTGCTGGAGGTCGGCCAGATCGAGGCGGCCCAGCCGGTGCATCGAGCTGGAGACCGTCACCACCCGGCTGCCCGGCCGCTTCAGCAGCAGCGGCAGCAGCCGTCCGGTGAGGGCGAAGTGCCCGAAGTGGTTGGTGGCCATCTGGAGTTCCAGGCCCTGGGCGGTGGTCCTGCGCTGCGGCACGGCCATCACCCCCGCGTTGTTGACCAGCAGGTCGAGGGTGTCCAGGCGGTCGCCGACCTCCTCGGCCGCGGACCGGACGCTCTCCAGGTCGGCCAGGTCCAGCGGAACGGTCTCCACCACGGCGCCCGGAAGGCGCCCGCGCAGCTCGGTCAGCGCCCGAGCGCCGCGCTCCTGGTCGCGGACCGCGAGCAGCACCCGGGCCCCGCGTCTGGCCAGCTCCAGCGCGGTCTGCCAGCCGATTCCGCTGTTCGCGCCGGTGACCAGGGCGGTCCGTCCGGAGAGGTCGGGCATGTGGAGGACGGTCCAGCGCTCTCGGGCAGCCGTGGTGGGGGACATCTGCTGGTCAGGCCCCCTCGTCCGAGGTGTCCTCGGGACCGGCGGCCTCCGGCGGGAAGCCGCCGGTGGCGATCGGGCCCCAGCGCTCCGGGGTGATCCGGAGGAGAGACTTGCCCTGCTTGACCATCGCCTCGCGGTACTCGTCCCAGTCCGGGTGCTCGCCGGCGATGTTGCGGAAGTACTCGACGAACGGGTCGGTGTCCTCGGTGGCGTCCACCACCTCGGCCGTGCCGTCCACCTGCACCCACGGGTCGTCGAACTCCTCGGAGAGGACCAGCACGCTGACCCGCGGGTCGCGGCGGGCGTTGCGCACCTTGGCGCGCTGGGGGTAGCTGGAGACGACGATCCGGCCGGAGTCGTCCACCCCGCAGGTCACCGGGGAGGCCTGCGGGCGGCCGTCGGCCCGGGTGGTCATGAGGATGGCTCGGTTGCGCGGGCGGACGAAATCCAGCAGGGCCTTCTGGTCCACGGAGGTGTTGGTGGCGATGCGTCGACTCATGCGCCAGAGGGTACGTGCCCCGGCTGACCGGGAACCACCGACCGCGGCGGGCCGCGCCGGTTCTTACCGGCCGTTCGACGCGCGTTTACCCTGATCGGCATGAATCCCGACGGGGGTGCCTGGGACCCGCACCGCTACCGCTTCCTCAGCCTGTGGGACCTCCCGGCGCCGCCCGGCCGGGTCTACCAGGAGCTGCGCGATCCGCGCCGCTGGCCGCACTGGTGGCCGGAGGTCCGCGAGGTGCGCCAGGTCGACGAGCGCACCGGCGTGCTGCGCTTCCGCTCCGCGCTGCCGTACGACCTGGTGGTGGTCGCCACGGCGGTGCGCGAGGATCCGGCGGAGGGCGTGCTGGAGGCGGCGATGCGCGGGGATCTGGAGGGGAGCGCGCGGTGGACGGTCACCAGCCGCGGGGACGGCGCCACCGTGGCCGTCTTCCAGCAGGACGTGGTGGTCCGCAAGCCGCTGATGCGGGCCTTCGCGCTGCCCGGGCGGCCGTTCTTCCGGGCCAACCACTGGCTGATGATGCGTCACGGCCGGAACGGCCTCGGCCGGTTGCTCGCCACCGCCCGCTGAGCGGGCTCAGCGGGCTTGCCCCGCAAGGGAGTTCCGGGATCCGTCGGGCCGTGTGCCTAACAAGCGTTTGGTACCGTACGCGACCATGGACGACTTCTCCTCACGCCCCGGGGGCGCGCTGGTCATCGGAGCCACCGGCGGGATCGGGGCGGCCGTCGCCGCGCTCCTCGCCGAGCGCGGCAGCCGGCTGGGCCTCACCCACCGCGGCGCCCGCGGCAGGGTCGAACCGGTCGTCGCGGCCGCCGCGGAGGCCGCCGAGCGGTCCGGGCTCGGGGAAGGGGCCGGCGGGCGGCCGCGGATCGCCGTCCGGCAGCTGGAGGTGACGGACGCTCAGCGCTGCCGCGAGGTGGTCCGCGCGTTCGAGGAGGAGCTCGGCGGGATCCACACGGTCGTCCACGCGGCCGGGCCGCACGTCCCGATGGTCCACCTCAGCACCGTCGACCCGGACGACTTCGCCCGCCAACTCACCGCGGACGCGGCCGGGTTCTTCAATGTCGCGCATGCCGCGCTGCCCGCGTTGCGCCGCTCGCGCGGCAGTCTGGTCGCCGTCACCACGGCGGCCACCGCCCGCTTCCCGGTCCGGGACGGCCTCTCCTCGGGACCGAAGGGGGCGGTCGAACAGGTGGTGCGCGCCCTCGCCGCCGAGGAGGGGAGGTACGGGGTGCGGGCCAACTGCGTCGGCCCCGGGATGCTCACCGACGGGATGGGCGGGCAGCTGATCTCCACCGGCGACCTGGACGAACGGGCGCTGGCGGTGGCCCGCGGCAACATCGCCCTGCGGAGGTTCGGGGCGGCGGCGGACGTCGCCGAGGCGGTCTGCTTCCTGGCCTCGGAGCGGGCCGGCTTCATCTCCGGTCAGAAGCTCGACGTCGACGGCGGATACGGGATCTGAACCGGCCGTCGCGAAGGCCCCCACGGCGAGTTGACGCCCCCTCATCCGGCGGCCGGCCACGGTCGGCCACCGGATGAGGGGGCGCTGCATTGGTATTGACCAAGTCCCCGGCATCGGCCTAAGGTCCGTGTTTAGTACAGGGACCTTTAATAAAGAAGGACGCAAAAAGCGTCCGCTCCCGGTCGGAGGGCGCAGGGTGGGGACCACACAGCTCGCGGAGGCGCCGGCGGCGAGGCCGGCGGCCGTGCCGGCCGCGCAGGAGCCCAAGTACTGGTATCTGCGGACCGTGCTGGTGCGCACCATCGACACCGAGTTCGGACCCGGCGACGCGCTGCCCAACGAGCGCGAACTGGCCGCCCGGTTCGGCGTCGCGCGGGCGACGCTCCGTCAGGCCCTGGACCAGCTGGAGCTGGAGGGCAGGCTGGTGCGCCGGCGCGGGATCGGCACGGTGATCGCCGCTCCGCGGATGGGCGTCCCGGTGGGGCCGGCCGCGACGGCGGACCCGGCCGCGGTGGACGACGGGCAACGGGACGTCTGGCGGGTGGTCGAGTCCGGCCCGGCCGGGGCGCCGGCCGCGGTCGCCTCCGAACTGGGGCTGGCCGCCGGGGACTCGGTCCACGCGGTGCGGCGGCTGCGGGTGGTGGACGGCAGGGCCGTCGGCACCGAGACGCTGTATGTGCCGCGCGCGGTCGACCCGGAAGCGGCCCGCTCCGGGCCGGAGTCCCGGGCCGTGGAGCTGGGGGTGGCCGAGGACGCCGAGGCGCGCCTTCTGGAGCGCCCGCCGGGCAGCCCGGTGCTGGTGGTCACCACCCGCTACGGCGGTGGCGACGGCCGGACCGGCGCGGTCGCCGTCTCCACCTACCGCGCCGACACCTGCCGGCTGACCTTCGGGGCCGCCGGACAGGAGCCGGTCGAGGTGGCCCGCAGCGCCTGAGTGCCCACCGTTCGTCAGGCGGCGGCGCTCTCTTTCCTCAGGCGTCGCCGCTCTCGTTCGTCAGGCATCGTCGCTCTCCGTGAGCTGGTCGGCGACGCTGCGCGGTTCCCGGCCGAGGAGCTGCGCCAGCAGCGGGTCGACCCCGGCGAGACGGCCCTCGCGGGCGGCCTGGAACGTGGGCGGGACCATCCGGGCCAACTCCTCCGGGGTGCCGGCGGCGACCTGGTCCGCGACCCAGCGCTCGTCGTCCAGCACCAGCCGCCGCACCTCGCGGCCGGTGATCTCGGTGGCCAGGGCGGCGATGTCGGCGAAGGTCACGGCCCGGCGGGCGGTGAGGGTCACCGGGCCGTCGAAGGGCCGGTCGCCGGCCAGGATGACCGCGGCCGCCTCGGCGGCGTCCGCACGGTCGGTCCAGGAGACCGGCCCGTCGGCCGGGGCGGCGATCACGCCGGTCTGCCGCCAGGGGCCGAGGAGCCAGCCCAGGCTGTGCGCGTAGAAGCCGTTGCGCAGCGCCGTCCAGGCGACGCCGGACTCGGCGAGCAGCCGCTCGGTGGCCGCGTGGTCGCGGGCCGGGGGGAAGGGGCTGTCGGCGTCGGCGCCCTGGTGGCTGGTGTAGAGGATGCGCTGGGCGCCC
Organism: Phaeacidiphilus oryzae TH49; assembly: GCF_000744815.1. Taxonomy (NCBI): domain Bacteria; kingdom Bacillati; phylum Actinomycetota; class Actinomycetes; order Kitasatosporales; family Streptomycetaceae; genus Phaeacidiphilus; species Phaeacidiphilus oryzae. Next base: position 168,565 of record NZ_JQMQ01000005.1, on the reverse strand, counting down.
GCCGCGACCGCGGCCTCGATGCCGGCCCGGTGGAGGGCGACCGCGTCCGCGTGCGGATCGTTGGAGGAGACCAGCAGGACCTGCTCGGCGCCCTCGAAGGAGTGCCGGAGCGCGGCCGGGTCCTGGTAGCTGCCCTGGCGCACCCGGACCCCCCGGTCGGCGAGGTGCCGCGCCTTGGCGGGGTCGCGGACGCTGACGGCGATCCGCTCGGCGGGGACGCGCTTCAGCAGGTGTTCGACGGTGGCGCCGTTGAGGCTGCCGGTGGCGCCGGTGATGACGATCATGCGATGTCCCTTCGGGTCGAGGAGGGTGGCGGGGGGCGTCAGCGGCCGCGCAGCAGCGGCAGGAGGATGTCGTCGACCAGGTGCTCGACGAAGGGCTCGTCGCAGCTCAGGTCGGTGAAGACGATCCGGTGGACGATGACGGCCGGGGCGACCTCGGCGAACAGCTCGGCGGCCGCCGGGGCCAGCCGCTCGCCGTGTTCGGCCGCCCGCCGCAGCGGCTGGTCGGTCATCGCCGCCTCGTCCCGTCGGCGGATCCGCCGCATCTCGGCGGCCAGCGCCGGATCGCCGCGCATGCCGGCGAAGAGCGCGCCGAGGAGGCCGATCTCCTGCTCGGCGATCTGCCGCGCCAGCCACCGCACCTGGACCAGCAGCTGCGTACGGAGGTCTCCCGCGTCGGTCTCCGGCGGGGTGCCGCCCGCTCTGCGGTCCACGGCGGCGGCCACCAGGGCGGCCTTGTCGCGGTAGCGGCGGTAGACGGTGGTCTTGGCGACCCCGGCGCGGGCGGCCACCCCCTCCATGGAGAGCTGGTCGTAGCCCACCTCGGTGAGCAGCCGCAGGGTCGCGTCCAGGATGGCGAGGTCGCGGCCGGCGTCCCTGGGTCGGCCGGTCGTGCCGGGTGGTGTGCTCATCGGCGGCGATCCTTCCTTTCGATACGCTACTGTAGCGTATCGAAAGTAGAGGCGGATGATTCCGCGGCTAGGGGAGGGGTTCTGCGCTGAAGTCTGACCCTAAAGTTGATATTTAGGGTTGCTCGACCTGGAAGAGTCGCTGCTCGACGTGGTCGACGGCGAGCCGGAGGGCGCCGGTGGCGATCGCCTCCGCGCCCAGCTCGGTCAGGGTGACCTCCGGCGGACGGAGGCAGGCCCGGCTGAGCCGGTCGCGCAGGGGCTCCAGAACGCCGTCCAGTCCGGCCGCCCAGCCGCCGACCACCACGATCCGCGGGTCGATCGCCACCACCAGCGCGGCCACGTCCCGCACCAGGCGGTTGAGGAACCGCCCGCGGAGGGCGAGGGCGGTCGAGTCGCCGGCCCTGGCGTCCAGCAGCAGCCGGGAGACGGCGTCCTCGTCCAGGGGGGTGAGCGGCTCGTCGCCGGGGGCGAGCAGCTGTTCGGGAGCGTCCTCCTGGCCGAGGAGGTGGAGGGCGCCGATCTCCCCGGCCGCCCCGCCGAAGCCCCGGTGCAGCCGCCCGTCGATCAGCGAGCCGGCGCCTGGGCTCAGCCCGGCGAGGACGAAGACCACGTCGCCCATCCCGCGGGCGGCGCCCTGCCAGTGCTCGCCGATCGCGGCCAGGTTGGCGTCGTTCTCGACGAAGACCGGGCAGCGGAACGAGCGGCGCAGCCGGCCGGCCAGGTCCAGCCCGGTCCAGCCGGGGAGTGCCGTGCCGAGCTGGACGACGCCCTCGGCGTCCACCACCCCCGGGGTGCCGACGCCGACCGCCCACAGGCTGTCCCGGGCGACCCCGCTCCGGCGGAGGAGTTCGGCGACCGTGCCGCGGACCAGGGTCAGCCGCTCCTCGGCGGGGGTGGCGTCCGGTATCGGGCGCTCGTAGGAGTCCAGGGTGCGGCCGGTGAGGTCGGCGAGGAGGGCACGGCAGCCGTGGGTGCCGATCTCGATGCCGAGGGTGTGCCCGGCCTCGGCGCGGAACCGGAAGTGGCGGGCGGGGCGGCCGCGCTGGCCGCGGCCGCGGGGGGTGCAGGCCTCCTGGTCCACCTCGGCGACCAGGCCGCCGGCCACCAGGTCCTCGATCACCCCTTCGACGGTGGGACGGGACAGGCCGGTGTCGCCGACCAGTTGGGTCAGCGTGGTGGGCGTGCCCCCGCGCATGGCCTCCAGGGTCACCGCGGAGTTGATCCGCCGCAGGAGCGAGGTGTCGCCTCCGGTGAGCCGTGTCAACGCCGTTGCCTCCTTGCCCGCGTCCGCGCTGCCAGCGCTTTTCGCGTCGCCGCCCGCTCCCCGCGCACGTGCGGTGATGCTAGCCGGGGCGGTCGGGAGCGCGGGAGGTCGGCGGGGACGGGCGGGGGGATCGGTATGAAACGGAGATCGTGCGGCCGGGGTCGGCGGGGTGAACGTGGCGCGCGGACAACGCCCGCTCGGTTGCGGCCTCGGCTCCGGCCTCGGCCGTGGCCTCGGCTGCCAGGCGGGCGACGGCCGCGGTGATCTCGCGCGGGGTGAGATGGGGATACCCGAAGACGTAGCGGCGGTCGAGGGCGGCCGGACCGGGCCCGCCGGGCCGGCGTTCGGGCTCGGGGAGCCGGCGGTACTCGGCGAGCGGATGCAGCCGTACGCCGGCCCGGGCCGCGACGGCCGGTGGGACGGGCGCGGGCAGTTCGGCGATCAGATGGAGGCCGGCGGCGATCCCGGTGATCCGCACGCCGGGGAAGCCGGCCTCCAGAGCGGAGATCAGGGCGTCCCGGCGCTCCCGGTAGGTGCGGCCGCAGCGGCGCAGCTGCCGGTCGTAGCGGCCGCTGCGGACGAACTCGGCGAGGGCGGCCTGCTCCGGGACCGGGTTTCCGAGGTCCGCCACCCGCTTGGCCTCCACCACCTCGGCCAGCAGACCGGGCGGCGGCACCAGCCAGCCCAGCCGCAGGCCGGGGGCCAGCGACTTGCTCACCGAGCCGGTGTAGGCGACGAGTTCGGGCGCCAGGCCCTGCAGGGCCCCGACCGGCGCGCGGTCGTAGCGGAAGTCCCCGTCGTAGTCGTCCTCGATCAGCAGGCCGTCCACCGACCGCGCCCAGCTCAGGAGTTCGGCCCGGCGGCCGGGGGCGCAGGCGACGCCGGTGGGGAACTGGTGGGCCGGGGTGACCACGGCGGCGCGGGCGCCGGAGCGGCGCAGGGCGGCGACGTCCGGTCCCTCGGCGTCCACCGGCAGTGCGGCGATGTCCAGGCCGGACTGGCGGAGCAGCGCGTTCTCCTGCGGGCTGCCCGGCTCCTCGACGGCGACCGTCCGATGGCCGCGGGCCCGCAGCACCCTGCCGATCAGGGTGAGCGCCTGGGCCACGCCGAAGACCACCACGACGCTGTCCGGGCCGACCGCGACGTTCCGCCGGCGGGCGAGGAGCTCGGCGAGGGCGGTGCGCAGGGCGGGCAGGCCGCGCGGGTCCGGGTAGTCCAGCACCGCGTGCGGGAGCGCGGCCAGGGCGTCGCGCTGGGCGGCGGCCCAGGCGGCGCGCGGGAAGAGGGAGAGGTCGGGGAGGCCGGGGCGGAAGTCGGTGGACGCGGCCTCGGCGCCGGCGGCGGGGGCCGCGGCCTCGGCGGGGCCGGCGGCTCCGGTCGCGACCGCGGGCGCGGTGGCAGGCGGCCGGGGCAGTGCCGCCACCCAGGTGCCCGCGCCCTGACGGCTGATCAGGCAGCCCTCGGCGAGCAGGCGTTGGTAGACCTCGGTGACAAGTCCCCGGGAGACTCCCAGGTCACCGGCCAGATCCCGGCTGGAGGGCAGTCGGGTGCCGGGGGCGAGGAGCCCCTCGCGGACGGCGCCGCGCAGCGCGTCGGCGAGCGCCCGGGTGCGCCGGCGCGGGGGCGCGGCCGCGGCGGAGTAGAGCAGCTCCCAGGGCGGGCCGCCGCCGCTGCCGGCGGCCCGATTGGTCCGGGAGAGCGCCATGGGATTGGACCTTAACCGGGACCGCCCGCGCGTCCAGCCTGAACGGGTGAAACCCGTACTGGCGGCCGCGCTGGCCGCGACTCTGGTCGGCACCTCCTTCGTGGCCGGGAGCGTCCTGACGCACTACCCCTTCCTCGGCGGGCAGGGGGCGCGCTATCTCCTCTCCGCGCTGCTGCTGGCCGCGCTCGCCGGGCGGCGCGGGCTAAGCGCCCTCGGCTCGCTGACGCCGCGTCAGTGGGGGCGGCTGGCGGTGCTCGCGGGCAGCGGCATGGTCGGCTTCAGCGTCGCCGTGCTGTGCGCCGAGCGGACGGCAGAACCGGCCGTGCCCGGGGTGCTGGTGGGCTGTGCCCCGCTGGTGGTGGCGATCGCCGCTCCGCTGCTGGACCGGCGGCGGCCGTCGGAGCGGCCGGCCGGGGCGGCCGTGCTGGTGGTGGCCGGGGCCGCGGTGGTGCAGGGCTTCGGGCGGACGGACGCGGCGGGGCTCGGCTACTCGCTGCTCGCGCTCGCCGGGGAGGCGGCCTTCGGCCTGGTCGCCGTGCCGCTGGTGGCGCCGCGGGGGCCGCTGGGCCCGGTGGCGCTGTCGGCCGGGGCCTGCGCGTTGGCCGGGGTCGAGGCCCTGGCGGCGGGGGTGGTCGCGGACGGCTGGGGAGGGGTGCTGCCGCCGCCGAGCGGACGCCAGGCGGCGGCGCTGGCCTGGCTGCTGGTGGTGACGGTGGTGGGCTTCTGCTGCTGGTACTACGCGGTGGGGCGGTTGGGGCCGGAGCGGGCGGCACTGTTCTCGGGGGTGATCCCGGTGGCGGCGGCGCTGTTCGCGCCGATGGCCGGGACGGGGGCGCTGGGGCCGGGGCAGCTGGCCGGGAGTGGACTGGTGGCGGCCGGGGTGACCGCCGGCGTGCTGGCGGGGCGGGGGAGCGGGCGGCGGACCGCCGGGCGGAGTACCGCCGGGCGGCGGCTCAGAGCAGGGCGTACTGGCCCTCCGGCCCCTCCTCGCGGGTCCCCAGCACCGAGGCCGGGCGGCGGCTGCGCTCCGGTGCCGGGAGGACGCCGGCGGCGGTCAGTTCGGCAGCGGTGATCTGCGGTGCCGCGGCGACCCGTACGGCGAGGTCGCGGGCCTCGGGGGCGAGCTCGGCGAGCAGCACCAGCACCGAGACCAGCTCGGTCAGCTCGCTGGTCCACTCCCGGGGCCAGGTGCCCGGGCGGGACGGGACGAGGGCGGCCAGCCCAGGCGGGGCCGGGTCGGCCGGAGGCGGGGCAGGCGGCTCGGCGCCCCGCCCGGTGGGGGAGACCGCCAGGAGCTCGGGCTGGCCGGGGGAGGTGCGCGAGGCGCGCGCGGGTCGCGGGGGGCGCTGCCGGGGGAGGCCGGGCGGCGGCGGGGCCCGGAGCCGGCCGCGGCGCCGCCGCGGGCGGCGAACCAGGACTCCAGGACTCGTTCCCCGTCGCCGGTGCGCGGCTCCCAGGCGGCCGCCGGGACGGGGGAGATCCGGCCCTCCGGCCCGAGCAGCAGCGCCCCGGCCTCGGGGTCGAAGGTGAGGGTGTCCGGCATCCCGCGTACGGCCTGGCGGACATACGGGCGGCGGCCGCCCGGGAGGCGGGGCGGGCCGGGCGGCCGGTCCTCCTGCGGATCCGCGCAGCGGGCGCCGAAGGTGTGCAGCCAGAGGAGTCGCCGGCCGAGGGCGAGCCCGCGCTGCCACAGCGCGGGGTCCGCGGTGAGCGGGACGGGCGGATCGTCGGCGGCCTCGCCGCCCGCTCCGCCCTCCTGGGGCGCGGCGCCCAGCGTCAGCGCCGCCGTCCAGGCGGCCACGTCCAGTGCCGTGACCGGCGGGACCGAACCGCCGCCGGACTCCGTCAGCCGGGCGGCGATCAGCTCGGTCAGTCCCGGGGCGAGGTTGGGCTCCCGCCCTTCCGGGCGCCGGAACAGCGGGCGTACCAGGGCCGTCCCGCGCCCCTGCGGCTCCGCGGCCACCGGGAGCTCCGCCGACCAGGAGAGGGCGACGCCGGACGGGCCCTGGGCGCTGACGGTCAGAAACATCTGGTGCTCCCCGTCGGCGACCCGCCACAGCTCCGGCCGGGGGGTGTCCAGCAGCCGCTGGTCGGCCAGCAGCCAGGGGCGGTCGAAGCCGCCACGGCGTACCCGTACCGGCGCGGGGCAGGGGCCGGGCTCGCGGGCGACCGGGCCGGTCGGCGAGTCCCGGCCGGGGAGCTGGGCCGCGGCCGAGTCGGCGGTACGAGCCCGGGTGGGCGCGAAGAGCTGCCGGCGCTCCTCGGGGCCGGCGGCGGTCAGCCGCTCCCAGCGGCGACGCAGCACGGAGGGGTCGGGGGCCAGCACCCACTCCCGGCCGGTGCGCGGGAGCGGCGCCGCCCAGGGCATCAACTCGCCGAGGGACGGGGGCCGTTGGGCGTCCGCGCCGGGCAGCCCGCGGGCGGGGGCGCCCGCCGAGGTCGTCCGGTCGGCCCCGTGAATCGCCGCCACCGGCCCTGCCTCCCCTTCGCCTTGCGCGTCCGCTGCCGTCCGTCCCGGCATCCGCCGTCTCCGGCATGGTAGCGACCGGGGCGGACGGTGGGCGGCCGCGCGGGGGCGATCACCGGATCGGCAAGGGTCAGTAGCCGACGGCGATCGCGCGCCGCCGGGTCGCGGCGTCGCCGAGGGCGTGCAGCAGGGCGTCGGCCACGTCGGCCCGGGAGAGGGTGCGGGCGCGCGGCAGGGCGGCGCCGTCGACCGCGGTGCGGTAGCGGCCGGTGTGCGGGCCGTTGGTGAGCCTCGGCGGGCGGACGACGGTCCAGTCGGTGCCGCTCTCCCGCAACTCCCGTTCCATCGCCCGCAGATCGCGGTAGTGCCGGCCGAGCAGCGCCCACAGCAGCGGCCGGACGAGGTAGCGGGTGGCCGGGCCCTCGCCCGGACCCGCGGGCTGCACCGCTCCGGCGCTCACCACGGCGATCCGCTCGACCCCGGCCGCCCGCATGGCGGTGAGTGCCGCGTGGGCGCCGCGGGAGTTGACGGTCATGTCGCCGCGGAGGCCGCGCGGGCCGAGGGCGGAGACGACCGCGTCCGCGCCGGCGACCGCCTCCTTGAGCGAGCCGGGGTCGGTGACGTCGCCCCGGCGGACCGACAGCCGGGGGTGGCGGGTGGTGAGCCGGGCCGGGTCGCGGACCACGGCGGTCACCTCGTGGCCCTGGTCGAGGGCCTGCTGGACGAAAGCGCCGCCGATTCCCCCGGTGGCGCCGAGCACGGTGATGCGCATGGTGGTGGTCTCCCTCGTGGGATGCGGGACGGGTCGCGTGGAGTGGGTGAGTACTCACTCACCCCGTCCTTCCACTAGGGTGGGTAAGTACTCACTCCTCGTCAAGCCGCGCCGGTCAGCGCGGGGGTCCCGGCGGGACGAGGGGTCTGGAGGAACCGATCGGAGGCGGCGGCGGATGACGCCCGAGCAGTCCGCGGCGCGTGGCGGAGCCGGCGCCCGTACCAGGGAGCGGATCGTCGACGCGGCGGCGCGGGTGATGGAGCGGGACGGGCTGGTCCGCGCCACCACCAAGGAGATCGCCCGCGAGGCCGGCTGCTCGGAGGCGGCGCTCTACAAGTACTTCCGGGACAAGACCGACATCTTCGTCCATGTGCTCACCGAGCGCCTGCCCCGGCTTGCCGGGCTGCTCAGAGCGCTGCCCGAGCGGGCCGGGACGGCCACCGTCGAGGAGCACCTGGTCGAGACGGTGCGCACGGCGCTGCGCTTCTACCGGCGGAGCGTGCCGATGGCCGCCTCGCTCTACGCCCAGCCCAAGCTGCTCGCCGCCCACCGCGACCAGCTGCGCGGCAGCGGCGACGGCCCGCAGAAGCCCGCCGAGTGGCTCGCCGGATACCTGCGGACCGAGCAGCGGCTCGGGCGGATCGACCCGTCCGCCGACCCGGAGGCGGCAGCCGCGCTGCTGATCGGCTCCGCCTATCAGCGGGCGTTCCTGAGCAGCTTCCTCACCGATCCCGCGGAGCCCGAGGCCCCGGCGGACCTCGGCGGTCTGGGCGAGGCGGGGGACGCGGAGTACGCCCGGAAAATCGTTCGGACGCTGCTCGACGGCCTGACAGGATCCTCGGCATGAGTGATCGCCCCACCATCCGCCGGGCCCGCCCGGACGAGATCGACGCGGTGCTGGACTTCTGGCGGCGGGCCGCCGAGGGCACCAGCATCAGTGACGACCGGGCCGGCGTCGCCCGGCTCCTGGAGCGCGATCCGGAGGCCCTGCTGGTCGCCGAACTCCCGGGGGAGGGAGGGCTGGTGGGCACGGTCATCGCGGGCTGGGACGGCTGGCGCTCGCACCTCTACCGGCTGGCCGTCGACCCCGGGTTGCGCCGCCGGGGGATCGCCCGGGCGCTGCTGGACGCCGCCGAGGAGCGGTTCCGCGCGCTGGGCGGGCGCCGGGGCGACGCCATGGTGCTGGACCGGAACGAGCTGGGCCGCAGCGCCTGGCGGGCCGCCGGCTACGCCCCGGAACCGCAGTGGACGCGCTGGACCAAGCCGCTCACCGGCCGGACTGCGCAGGAGAACTGACGGAGCGACGGCGGATTGTCGTACCCCGGGCGTAGTGTCGGGCCGATCGAGGATCGCACGACGCACCAGGGCGCCGGCGCCGGGGACCGGCCGGGCACCGCCGGACGCCCCGAGGGGGAACGCACCCATGCACGGCATACGGGCCGCCCAGCTCGCCGGATTGACCGCCCGGGTGGCCGCCGCCTGCGCGGCGCTCGAGTCGCTGGCGGACGACGACCCGGTGCGCGCGGACGAACGGCTGCCCGAGGCCCGGGCCTGCGCCGCCGAGCTGCTGGAACTCCTCCGCGAGGGGGCCCGCGCCCGGCTGCCGGAGGAGGCGGTGGCGCCGCTGCGGGACGCCGCCGAGGTGCTGCTGCCGCTGATCGACGGGGAGGATCCGGCGCCCGGCGGGCTTCCGGAGCGGGCCGACGCGGCGCTGGCCCCCGCCGCCCAGGCGCTGCACCGGCTGCGCGGCCTGGCCGGCGGCTGACCTCGGGCCGGCGAGGTCAGGACGGCTGACCTCGGGCCGGAGAGGGCCCGAGGAGCGGGCCGAGCGCCGCCCGCGCGCGGGTTCGGGACGCGTCGACCGGATCCGTACCGGCTCCGTGCACCTCGTCCACGCTCTTCACCCGGCCCCGCCGCCGGGTGGGAGGAAACCCGACGAAGGGTGACGAGTCGGATGGCGGCCGGCGCCCAACTCCACGTTCCGGAACGGCGATCGCTGTGACGGGCAGGTCGGGATACGGTCACACGTGCGGTCCCGGCGGCGGTGCGCACAGCGGGGCGGAATACACTCCCGTTACGCCCACGGGGCCGTGCCGACTCCAGATCAGGACAAGGGGTGACCCGCCATTCCCGAGCACCGAGCACCGCGACCGCGAGTACGCGCCGGTGCCGCCGAGCCCGAGCGTGAGCCCGAGGCGGCGGCCGGGGCCGGTGCCGCCGACCTGGATGCCGGCGGCCGGGCCGCCGGGGCCGCCGCGGGGCAGCGGTTCGGCTCGGCGCACGGCAAAGGGCCGCGGATCGCCGGACTGGCCGCGCTGGTGCTGGCCGTCGGCGTCGCCGGCACCTGGAGCGAGCTGGCCCTGACCGGGGGCCACCACGCCACCGCGCAGATCGGCACCGCCTCCCAGGACACCGCCACCCCGTCCGGTGACCCGAGCGCGAGCGCGGCTCCGGTGCCGACGGCCGGTGACGCGGCGTCGGTGATCAAGGCCGACGAGATCCTCACCGACACCGCGATCACCGCCAGCGGCTACAAGGGCACCCGCAGCACCGCGCAGGACGGCACCGCCTGCGACCAGGTGCGGGCGGCCGGCATCGGCCCGGCGGCGGCGCCGGGCTCGGCCTGCCAGGGGTATGTGCGCGGCGACTACGTCTCCGCCGGGGACGCCGTCTACACCTCGGTGACGGTGCTCGGCTACCCCAGCCGGGCGGCCGCGCGGAAGGCCGCGGCCCGGATCCAGTACTCCGACGTCGCCTTCGTCCAGCCGGGCGGCGGGCTGCCGGCGATGACCCCGCAGGCCGCGGAGAGCACGTACGACGGCAAGGTCGAGACGGTCGGCCGGTTCGTCACCGTCACCGTCTCCGCCTACGCGGACGGGCACCAGGCGGACGCCGCGCTGTCCACGCCGACCAGGGACGTCTCCTTCGCGGTGGGCCGCGCGGTGCTCTGGTTCTGACCGGACCTGGGCGGTCGAGCACCACGCCCTTCGCTGGTACGCGTACGCCCACGTGAGCGCGCCGGTTCTCGACATCGCCCCTCACCCGGTGCTGCCCCGGCCGGCCCAACTCGGCGTCGGCGCACTGGTGCTGGGCTTCGCCGGGCCGGAGGAGGCGGCCGTGCTGCGTGCCGTGAACGACCGGGCCAGGGCCGCCCGCAGCGCCGTCGGGCTGCGCGGCCAGCGCTTCTTCGCCCAGTATCCGGCGGTGGGGGCGGCCTGTCATCCCGCGTCTCCGCGCGGCGAACGGGAGTTGAGCGCGTGAGAGGCCGGCCCGCGCAGGGTGGGCGCGGGCCGGCCTCTGGGGGACGCGGGGTCAGCTCTTGGGCTGGGTCAGGTCGTAGACCGTCTCACCGCCCACGGTGATCGTCTTGTAGTGGGCCTTGGCCCAGGACTCGATCTGGCTGATCTCGTTACCGGTCCCGCCGCCGAATCCGCCGCCGAAGCCGCCGCCCGCGCGCTCTCCGCGGGGGGAGCCGCCCGAGGGCATCTCGCCGGTGCCACCGGGGGCGCCGCCCTCGGTCGTTCCGGGCATCCCTCCCATGCCGCCCGGCATCCGGCCGGTGGAGCCGCCGCCCGAGCCCGAGCCCGGGGCCGAGCCGGAGCCCGAGCCGCCGGGGATGCCCGGCATTCCGCTGCCGGCCGAGCCCGAGGAGCCCGTCGAGCCGGACGCCCCCCTGCCGTCGCCGCTCATGCCGCCCATGCCGCCCATCCCGCCGCCGGCGATCAGGTAGTGGATCTCGCCCTTGGCGACGTACGCCTTGAACTGGGCCAGGGTCGGCGAGTCGTCGCTGCCGCTGAAGCCGCCCATCGCCATCACGGACTTGTGGCCGCTGAGCTCAAGCGCGGCCGCCTGCTGCGAGCCGGTGACGGCCGCCGCCCAGCGGGTGTTCGTCTTCTGCAGCAGCTTGACCAGAGCGGAGTCGGCGGTGCCGCCGTCCGGGCCGCCCGTCCCGCCGCCGGCCGCGCGGGCCGGGCCCGAGCCGGCGGCGCCGCGGTCGCCGAACATCTTCTCGAAGTATGCGCGCATCTCCGAGGAGGCCCCGGTCCGGCCGCCGCCCGGCATCCCGCCGCCGAAGCCGCCCCTCCCACCGCTCGCGCCGCTCGGCCCGGAGGTCGGAATGGAGCCGGTGTGCGGCTGGGAGGCGGTGGCCACCGCCCAGGCGGTGGACCCGCCGAGACCGCCGACCAGCGAGACCACGGCTGCGGTCACCGCGACCGCCCGCCGCGCCTGCGCCGCCACGACCAGCGCCATGGCGCCGGCCAAGGCCGGTACCAGCAGCGCCCAGCGCAGCCACGGCAGCCAGCTCGCGTCCCGGCCGAGGAGGAAGAAGGCCCAGATCCCGGCCGCCGCCGTCATCAGCGCCAGCACCATCCGCGCCCACGGCACGGCGCGCCGCCGCCACATCGCGGCCGCGCCGATGCCGACCAGCGCCGCGATCGGCGGGGCCAGCGCCACCGTGTAGTACGGGTGGATGATCCCGCTCATGAAGCTGAACAGCACCCCGTTGACGACCAGCCAGCCGCCCCAGAGCAGCGCCGCCGCCCGGGTCCGGTCCGTACGCGGGGCCCGCCAGGTGAAAACCAGCAGGGCGATCAGCGCGATCAGCGCGGTCGGCAGCAGCCAGGAGATCTCGCCGCCGAAGGTGGAGCCGAACATCCGGGTGATGCCGGTGGCGCCGCCGAACATCCCGCCCCCGCCGGCCCCGCCGCCTGGGCCCCCGCCGGTCCCGCCCGGGTTGCCGTCGCCGCCGAAGACCCGGCCGAGGCCGTTGTAGCCGAGGGCCAGCTCCCACTCGCTGTTGTTGGTGGAGCCGCCGATGAACGGCCGGGCCGAGGCCGGCCAGAGCGCGACGGCCAGCACGAACCAGCCGGTGGAGACGACGATCGCCAGCGCGCCCCAGAGGAGGTGGAGGAACCGCTTGCCCAGCGAGACCGGCGCCGCCCACAGATAGGTCAGCGCCAGGGCCGGGATGATGACGTAGCCCTGCATCATCTTCGCCAGGAAGGCGAAGCCCACGGCGATACCGGCCAGCACCACCCAGCGAACCCGTCCCGCGGTGTCCGCGTCGAGCGCCCGGACCATCGCCCAGCAGGCCAGCACCATCAGCAGCACCAGCATCGCGTCCGGGTTGTCGAACCGGAACATCAGCGCCGCGACCGGGGTGAAGGCCAGCGCGAAGCCGCCGAGCAGCCCGGCCGCCGGGCCGAACCAGCGGCGTACCGCCGAGTACAGCAGCCCGACCGAGAGGACGCCCTCGAGCGCCTGCGGCACCAGCATGCTCCAGCTGCCGAAGCCGAAGATCCGGCCCGAGAGCGCCATCACCCACAGCGACGCCGGGGGCTTGTCCACCGTGATCGCGTTGCCGGGGTCGAGGGCCCCGAAGAACAGCGCCTTCCAGCTCTTGGTGCCGGCCCAGACCGCCGCCGCGTAGAAGGAGTTGGCGTTCCCGGAGGCCCCGAGTCCGTACAGGTAGAGAACGGCGGTGACCAGCAGCAGCGCCCAGAGCGCCGGGCGCGCCCAGCGCGGCTGCGTACCGGGGCCGAAGAGGAGCCGGCGCCATCCGTGCACGGGCTGTCCTGGACCGCCGGCGTCCGCCAGGCGATGACTCGCGGCGCTCGGGGGGAGCGGCTCCGAGAGTGAGGTGGCCATGCGGGGGTCTCCTGGGGTCGGGGGTGGTTCTGCCCCCACAAGCTAGGCGCGGTACCTGTCAGGGCACGGCGGAGAGGCTGTCAGCAGGCTGTGCGTCACCCCCGGTGAGCGACCCCCGGTGAGCGGCCCGGTGCCGGGTTACCGGGTCGGCCGAGGTCCGCTGTTCGACCGGAGAAGCCCGGAATAGTCTCGACCTGACGGTCTGTTCGATGATCAGATACAAGAGTTCGCCAAGAGATCCGGGACGCCTCAGACCGAGAGGGATGCCATGTCCAGTGCCGCCGGCCGCCTAGCCGCACTCGCCGAACAGTTCCTCGGAGCCCCGTTGCCGATCCGGATCCGAGCGTGGGACGGCAGCGAGGCGGGGCCGCAGGACGGCGGCCCGGTGCTGGTCATCGCCGACCGGCGGGCGCTGCGCCGGATCCTCTACCGCCCGGGCGAGCTGGGCCTGGCCCGGGCCTGGGTGGCCGGTGAGCTGAACGTCGAGGGCGACCTCTACGCCGCGCTGGACCGCCTGGCCGGACTGATCTGGGAGCGCGACGAACCCGCCCCGGAGGCGCGGTCCGCCGGATCGGCCGTGGCGGCCCCGCTCCGGCGGCTGCGCGGCGCCGCCAGGATGGCGGGAATGCTCCGCGAGCCCCGGTTCCGGGCCCAGCTGCGCGAGGTGGCCGGGCTGACCGGAATCGGCCTGCCCCCGCGCCCGCCGGCCGAGGAGGCCCGCCCGCAGCACGGGATCCGGCACACCCTCGGGCGCGACCGCAGCGCCATCAGCCACCACTACGACGTCGGCAACCGCTTCTACGAGCTGGTCCTCGGCGCGTCCATGGTCTACTCCTGCGCCTACTGGGAGGAGCCGGAGGCGCGGACCGGCGACGGGCGGGCCGACCTGGAGCGCGCCCAGTTCGCCAAGCTGGACCTGGTCTGCCGCAAGCTCGACCTGAAGCCGGGGCAGCGGCTGCTCGACGTCGGCTGCGGCTGGGGCTCCATGGCGCTCCACGCGGCCAAGGAGTACGGCGTCTCGGTGGTCGGCGTCACCCTCTCCCGGGAGCAGGCCGCGTACGCTCGCAAGCGGGTCGCGGACGCCGGACTGGAGGACCGGATCGACATCCGGGTGCAGGACTACCGGGAGCTGGACCCGGAGGTGGACGGCCCGTTCGACGCCATCTCCTCGATCGGCATGGCCGAGCACGTCGGCGCGGTCCGGTACCGGGAGTACGCCGACCGGCTGTACGCCCTGCTCCGCGAGGGCGGGCGGCTGCTCAACCACCAGATCGCCCGGCGCCCGCTCGGCGGCGAGGCCGAGGAGCGCGGGTACCGGGTGGACGAGTTCATCGACCGCTACGTCTTCCCGGACGGTGAACTGCAGCCGGTCGGGACCACGGTGTCCATCCTGGAGCAGGCCGGCTTCGAGGTCCGCGACCAGGAGGCGCTGCGCGAGCACTACGCGCTGACGCTCCGTCAGTGGGTGGCCAACCTGGAGTCCGGCTGGTCCGAGGCGCTGCGGCTGGTCTCGGCGGGACGGGCCAGGGTCTGGCGGCTGTACATGGCCGCGTCCGCGCTGGCCTTCGAGCGCAACCGGATCGGGGTCAACCAGCTGCTGGCGGTGCGCACCACGCCGGCCGGCGTCTCCGGCCTGCGGCTGCGCCGGGGCGGCTTCGCGCGGGCGAGCTGAGGCCCGGCGCCCGCGGCCGGCGCCACCCGGTCAGCCGGCCGGGGAGACGTGGAGGGTGAGCGCCGCCGTGCGCTCCTGCCCGCCGACCCGGAACCGGATGAACATCCGCCAGTCGCCGGCCTCCGGGAAGACCCCCCGATAGCCGAGCCGGGGGCCGCCCGAGCTCGCGTCCACCGGGTCGATCCGGGCGAAGGCCTGGTCGCCGGAGCGGAAGGCCACCGGCACGGCGGAGAGGCCGTCGTACCTCTGCAGTCCGCTGAGCGGGCGGTTCTGCCAGGCCTGCTGCTCGCCCTGGGGGGTGGGCACCCGCTGGGCGAAGTCCACGGTGAACGCGGACGGCCGGCCGGCGGTGAGCGCGCCCTTCACGGTCAGCACCGAGTCGTCGACCACGGCGGTGTCGGTCGCCGGGGCGAGCGAGGCGCCGGCCACGCTCCCGGCCACGGTGAACGGACGGCTGAGGACCTCCGCGGGGAGCTGGGCGCGGCCGTCGCCGGGGCGGCCGTTGGGGGTGAAGGAGGCGTAGAGCCGCCAGTCGCCGGGGGCGAGCCGGCCGAGCTCGGTGCTCCAGGTGCCGTCCTGGTCCATGGCCGGCACCAGGTAGCGGACGTACTGGAGGTCGTCGCTGACCGCGTAGACCCGCATCGGCTCGCCGCGCTGCGGCAGGAACGAGGTGACCGGGGTGCCGTCCGGCGCCAGGATGCGGAAGGTGTAGCGGGCGTCCGGGCTCTCCGCCGGGGTGTCGGTGTCCGCGTCCAGGCGGAAGCCGCCGTACTGGTCGGAGAGGCCGTACTCGGGCCGGCCCGAGGCGGCCCGGGCGGCTGCCGCGGCCTGGGCGGCGGCGGCCGGGGTGCCGGGCAGGGCGGTGGGGGAGACCGCGCCGCCGGCCACCGCGTCCGGGCCGGGGGAGCGGTGGGCGTCGGCAGCCGTCCGCGCCGTGCAGCCCGTCGCCAGTAGCAGCCCGGCGCCGAGGACGCAGGCCCCCGCCCAGGTCCGCGTGGTGCGCCGGGCGGCGGCGCGTCCGGTGGGTTCGAGGGATTGCGGGGCTGGTCTGAGCGGGCTTCCGGTCATGGGAGGCGGCCTTCCGGGCGGGCACCCGACCCGGGCGGGGACTCGGCGGGCGCATGCTGTCGTCTGCCCTGCGCTAACGCCTGAACGCCGCCCACGGCACGGCCTGGGGCCCAACTCCTTGCCCGAGGAAGGGAATCGGCGGGGGTGGGCCAGCCGAGGTCGGGACGGGACGCGGCCGGTCCGCCGTCGATCGCCGTCGGTCCGCCGTCAGTCCGCCGGCGGCAGGGCCACCCGGCCGGCCCGCCGTTCGCCGTCCAGCAGCCGCAGCGCCCGGGCCAGGGTGCGCTGGTGGAGCTCCCGCTCACCGCGCCGGTACATCAGCTCCAGCGCGTCCCGGAGTTCGGCGGCCCGCGCGGCCAGCGCCTGCGCGGCGACCAGGGCGGAGTAGGTCTGCTCGACCCGGGCCGGGTTGGCCCGGCCCAGCGCCTCGGCCGCCGCGAGATAGGCGTCCAGCAGCCCGCCCTCGGCCGCGGTCAGGGCCGGCAGCGGTTCCAGCGGCGGTGTCCCCTCGCGGTCCATCCGTCGCTCACCACCCCGTCCCCGGGCTCCCCTGGCTCCCCGGCCGGCCGGCGGGGCGGCCCGGGATCGGCCGGAGGCGGTGGGCGATCCGGTCGGCCAGACCGTAGCCCACCGCCGCGGAGGCCTCCATCGGCAGCGGGCGCTCCAGGTCGACCCGCACCCGCTCGACCGTCCGGCCGGTGTACTCGGCGAGGAGGCCGACCAGGCGGTCGTGCTCGGCGGCGACCCGGCGGGCGCCGCTCTCCGCCTCCCGGGGACGGGCGAAGTCCTCCTCCCCGTACTCGGGTTGGCGCAGCACCGCGAGGGCGCTGGGCAGTATCAGCCGCTGTCCGGGCGTCCCCGCGGCCAGCAGCGCGGCGGCGGTGCCCTCGGCCCGGCCGAAGCAGACCGTCTCCACCGGCTGGTCCGCGGCCACCGCGCGCAGGGTGTCGTGGAGTGCGGCGAAGGCCGGGAACCGGCCCCCGGGTGAGTTGATGTACAGGCTCAACCCGCGTTCTCCGTCGGCTCGCTGAAGCATGATCAGCTGCGCGGTGAGCGAGCCGGCCGCCTCGTCGTCCAGCGGGCCGCCGAGCACCGCCACCCGTTCGGCGAGGAGGCGCCCGTAGGGCGGGGAGTCGGCGTCCGCGGGGGAACCCGGGAAGCCGGGGCGCATGGTCATGGCCGACCGCCTCCGTTCCGTACAGAACGTCGGATACGTACAGAACCTCTCTGCTCGGCACGGTACGCCTCCCGGCCGCCCGCGCACAGGTCTTTCGGCCCGGAGAGGCTCTACCGTGGTGCCATGAGCGCTCACGACGAGGTCCCCGTCACGCAGGCCCGCGCCGCCCTCGCCGAGCTGGTCAACCGGGTGCGGTACGGCGGGGAGCGGATCGTGATGACCCGTCACGGCCGCCCGCTCGCCGCGCTGGTGCCGGCCGAGGACCTGGAGCGGCTGGAGGAGCTGGAGCGGCTGGAGGAGCTGGAGCGCCGGGCTGGGCAGGAGCGGCGGCCGGAGCGGGACGCCCGGCCGGAGGCGCCCGCCGTGGCCCGGGCGGTGTCGGAGTTCGGCATCACCCCGGCGCCCCGCCCACCGGCGCCGGCACCGGCCCCGGCCCCGGCCCCGGCCGCCGCTGCCGCCGAGCGGTTCGGCGTCACCGCCGCCCGGCGGGAGCCCCCGGGCCGCCGCTGACCGTTCGTGTTAAATCGAGGTAACCCGCCTCCACCCCCTCTGACCAGCGGCGAAGGCCCGCGCTACGGTGAGGTCCCAGCACCCGGGACGAGAGCCGAAGAGCAAGAGGTGTGTGCCGATGAGACTGACACCGCATGAGCAGGAGCGCCTGCTCGTCCACGTCGCCGCGGATGTGGCGCGGGCCCGGCGGGAGCGCGGGCTGCGGCTCAACCACCCCGAGGCCACGGCGCTGATCACCGCCCACATCCTGGAGGGCGCCCGGGACGGGCGCACCGTCGCCGAGCTGATGGAGTCCGGGCGCAAGGTGCTCGGCCGGGCGGACGTGATGGACGGCGTGCCGGAGATGATCCCGGACGTCCAGGTCGAGGCCACCTTCCCGGACGGCACCAAGCTGGTCACCGTCCACGACCCGATCGCCTGAGGCCGCCGGTGACCCAGCAGAGGCAGACACCCGAGGGCGCCGCGGGCGCGTCCCGCCCCGGCCCCGGCCCCGTCGTCGTACCCGGCGAACTCCTCCTCGCCGAGGGCGCCGTGGGGCTCAACCACGGCGCCGACCCGCTCCGGCTGACCGTGCTCAACCGCGCCGACCGGCCGGTGCAGGTCGGCTCCCACTACCACTTCGCGGAGGCCAACCCCGGTCTGGAGTTCGACCGTTCGGCCGCCCGCGGCCGGCGGCTGAACATCGCGGCGGGCACCGCCGTCCGCTTCGAGCCGGGGCTGCCGGTCGAGGTGGAGCTGATCCCGATCGGCGGCCGGCGCGTGGTGGCCGGGTTGCGTGGAGAGACGGGAGGGCCGCTCGATGGCTGAGTCCGCCGGCCCGGACACCCCGCGCCCCGCCCCCGCCCTCACCCTCTCCCGCCGCCGCTACGCCGAGCTCTACGGTCCCACCGCGGGCGACCGGGTCCGGCTCGCCGACACCGACCTGCTGATCGAGATCGAGGAGGATCTCGCCGCCGGCGGCGACGAGGCGGTCTTCGGCGGCGGAAAGGTGATCCGGGAGTCCATGGGCCAGTCCCGCGCCTCCCGTGCGGAGGGCGCCCCGGACACCGTGATCACCGGGGTGGTGGTGCTCGACCACTGGGGCGTGGTCAAGGCCGACGTGGGCATCCGGGACGGCCGGATCACCGCGCTGGGCAAGGCGGGGAACCCGGACACCATGAACGGCGTCCACCCGGACCTGGTGATCGGACCGGAGACCGAGGTGATCGCCGGGCAGGGGAGGATCCTCACGGCGGGCGCGATCGACGCCCACGTCCACTTCATCTGCCCGCAACTCGCCGAGGAGGCGCTCTCGGCCGGGATCACCACCCTGGTCGGCGGCGGCACCGGGCCCGCCGAGGGCTCCAAGGCCACCACCGTCACCCCCGGCGCCTGGCACCTGGCCAGGATGTTCGAGTCGATGGAGGGCACGCCGCTCAACATCGGCCTGCTGGGCAAGGGCAACACCGTCTCCGCCGACTCGATGCGAGCCCAACTGCGGGCCGGGGCGGTCGGGTTCAAGATCCACGAGGACTGGGGCGCCACCCCGGCGGTGATCGACGCCTGCCTGAACGTCTGCGAGGAGAGCGGCGCCCAGCTGGCCATCCACACCGACACCCTCAACGAGGCCGGATTCGTCCAGGACACCCTGGCCGCGATCGCCGGCCGGGGCATCCACGCCTACCACACCGAGGGCGCGGGCGGCGGGCACGCCCCGGACATCATCACCGTGGTGAGCGAGCCCAACGTGCTGCCGTCCTCGACCAATCCGACCCGGCCGCACACCCGCAACACCGTCGACGAGCACCTCGACATGCTGATGGTCTGCCACCACCTGAGCCCCAACGTGCCCGAGGACCTGGCCTTCGCCGAGTCCCGGATCCGGCCGTCCACCATCGCCGCCGAGGACGTCCTCCACGACCTGGGGGCGATCTCCATCATCTCCTCGGACTCGCAGGCGATGGGCAGGATCGGCGAGGTCGTCCTGCGCACCTGGCAGACGGCCCATGTGATGAAGCGCAGGCGCGGCAGCCTGCCGGGGGACACCCGGGCGGACAACCGGCGGGCCCGCCGCTACGTCGCCAAGTACACCATCAACCCCGCCGTCGCCCAGGGCATGGACCGGGAGATCGGCTCGGTGGAGCGCGGGAAGCTGGCCGACCTGGTGCTGTGGACCCCGGCGTTCTTCGGGGTCAAGCCGGACCTGGTGATCAAGGGCGGCCAGATCGCCTGGGCGCAGATGGGCGACGCCAACGCCTCCATCCCCACCCCGCAGCCGGTGCTGCCGCGGCCGATGTTCGGCGGCACCGGGCGGGCCCCGGCGTCCAACTCGGTCAACTTCGTCAGCCACTGGGCCCTGGACGACGGCCTGGCCGAACGCCTGGGCCTGGCCAAGCCGTTCACCGCGACCGCGGACACCCGCCGGGTGACCAAGGACGACCTGCGGGAGAACGCCGCCCGCCCGTCGGTGACCGTCGAGCCGGACACCTTCACCGTGCGGATCGACGGCGAGGTGGTGGAACCGGCCCCGGCCGAGGAACTGCCCATGGCGCAGCGCTACTTCCTGTTCTGATGGGCGAGTGGACGGAGGGCCCGGCGCGCCGGGCCGCGCTGCTGGTGCTGGCCGACGGCCGCTTCCCGGCCGGCACCCACGCCCACTCCGGCGGCGCCGAGGCGGCGGTGCGGGCCGGCCGGATCACCGGCGTCGAGGAGCTGGCCGGGTACTGCCGGGGACGCCTCCACACCGCCGGGCGCACCGCCGCGGCGCTGGCCGCGGCGGCGGCCGCCGGGGTCGACCCGCTGGTGCTCGACGAGGCCGCGGACGCCCGTACGCCCTCGCCTGCCCAGCGGGCGGCCGCCCGCAGGCTGGGCAGGCAGCTGGTCAGGGCGGTCCGGGCCTGCTGGCCCTCGGCCGAGCTGGAGCGGCTGGCCGCGGCCCGGCCGCGCGGGGCGCACCAGCCGGTCGTCCTCGGCCTGGCCGCCCGGACGGCCGGGCTCGGACCGGCCGACGCGGCCTCGGCGGTCGCCTACGAGACGGTCTCCGGGCCCGCCACCGCCTGCGTGCGGCTGCTCGGGCTCGATCCGTTCGCGGCCACCGGCGTCCTCGCCCGGCTCGCCGCCGAGCTGGACGCGGTGGCCGACGAGGCGTCAGCCGCCGGGCTGCGCGCGGTGGTCGAGGGGCCGGACGCGCTGCCCGCCGCCTCGTCCCCGCTGCTCGACCTCTACGCGGAGCGACACGCGGGACTCCAGCCGCGGCTCTTCGCGTCCTGAACCGGTACCAGCCAGGAGGCCTCACCATGCACCTCGACCACGACCACCCGCCGGTGGCGCCGGGGGCGCCCGTCCCCACCACCCGCCGGCCGGACGGCAGCCGGCGCGCGCTGCGGATCGGCCTCGGCGGCCCGGTCGGCTCGGGCAAGACCGCGACCGTGGCGGCGCTCTGCCGCACCCTGCGCGAGGAGCTCTCGCTGGCCGTGGTGACCAACGACATCTACACCCGCGAGGACGCCGACTTCCTGCTGCGTGAGGCCGTGCTGCCGGAGGAGCGGATCGCCGCGGTGGAGACCGGGGCCTGCCCGCACACCGCGATCCGGGACGACATCTCGGCCAACCTGGAGGCCGTCGAGGATCTGGAGGAGCGGGTCGGCCCGCTGGACCTGGTGCTGGTCGAGTCCGGCGGAGACAACCTCACCGCGACCTTCTCCCGCGGACTGGTGGACCATCAGATCTTCGTCATCGACGTGGCCGGCGGCGACGACGTCCCGCGCAAGGGCGGCCCAGGGGTGACCGCCTCCGACCTGCTGGTCATCAACAAGACCGACCTGGCCCCCTACGTCGGGGTGGACCTGGAGGGGATGGCCAGGGACGCCGGCAGGCAGCGCGGCGAACTGCCCACCCTGCTGGTCGCGGTGAGGTCGCCGGACGGGGTGCGGCCGATCGCCGCCTGGGTACGGGAGCGGCTGGCCGCCTGGAGGAGTGCGTGAGGACGACCGCCGCGGAGGCGGGTCCGGACGCCGGTGAGGCGCCCGTGGCGGCCCCGCGCCCGGGCCTGCGCGCCCACGCGCGGTTGCGCGCCGAGGCCGCGTACCCGGGGGCGCGGACGGTCCTCAGCGAGCTGGTCTCGGACGGCCCGCTGGCGCTCCGCCGCACCCGCCACCCGGAGGACCCGGACGCCGCCCAGGCCACCGTGGTGGGCGCGATGGCCGCCCCGCTCACCGGCGACCATCTGCGGATCACCGTCCGCGTGGGGCCGGCCGCCCGGCTGCGGGTGACCAGCGCGGCCGCCACCGTCAGCCTCCCCGGCCGTACCGGGCCCGGTGCCCCCGCCCTCGAACCCGCCCGCTACGAGCTGGAGTTCCACATCGCCGACGGGGGGATCCTGGAGTGGCTGCCCGAACCGGTGATCGCCGCCGCCGGCAGCCACCTCCGCCAGCACACCCGGGTCCGGCTGGCACCCGGCGCCCGCCTGGTGCTCCGCGAGGAGCAGGTGCTCGGCCGCGCGACCGATCCCCAACCCGGGCGGCTGGCCAGCCGCCTGACGGTCCGTCGGACCGCCGCCGACGGCGGTCCCGGGAGGCTGCTGCTCGACCAGGAGACCGACCTCGGCCCGGGCAGCCCCGCCTGGGACGGGCCGGCGGTCCTCGGCCCGCACCGGGCCCTCGGCCAGCTCCTCACCACGGAGTCGCCGGGCCCGCCGGTCCAAGCCGCCGGGCGGGCGGGCGAGTTCGCGGCCGAGTTCGCGGCCGAGGCCACCGCCTCCGCCGGGTCCGCCGAGTCCGCCGATCTGGCCCTCCCCGGCGACTGCGGACTCACCCTGCGCACCGCCCTCGCGGCGAACGGACTGGACCTGCGCCGCGCGCTGTCCGGACCACCCCATATGGTTCTGCTGTGAGCAGCAGCAGTGAACCCGCCTCAGTCCCCGGCGGCGTCGGGCGCACCGCGCTCGGAGTCGCCGTAGTCCGCGCCCAGGAGAGCGCCCGGGAGGACCGGCTCTTCGACGATCCGTACGCGCAGGCCTTCGTGGCCGCCGCCGACCGGCCGCCGGCCTCCCCCGATCCGGGGTCCGGGGCGCCGCGCCCGCCCGAGGACCGCGAGGCCAGGGCGGCGATGGCCCGTCACATCGTGCTGCGCACCCGCTTCTTCGACGACTACCTGCTGCGGGCCGCCGCGGACGGCATCCGCCAGACCGTGCTGCTCGCGGCCGGACTGGACACCCGGGCCTTCCGCCTGGACTGGCCGGCCGGGCAGCAGGTCTTCGAGCTCGACCTGCCGGAGTCGATCGCGTTCAAGGAGCGCGTCCTGGCCGATCTCCCGGACGCCCGGCCGACGGCCCGCCGTGCCGTGGTCCCGGCGGACCTGAACGACGACTGGACCACTCCGCTGACCGGCGCCGGCTTCGATCCGGACCGGCCGACCGCCTGGCTGATCGAGGGCCTGCTGATCTACCTGGGCCCGGAGCGCTCGGCGGCCCTGCTGAACACGGTCGGCCGGCTCTCCGCCCCGGGCAGCCGGCTGGCCCTGGTCCGCGGCGGCATGCGGAAGACCCTCGCCGCCAACCGCGGCGCGGACGCCCGAGCCGGCCGCGGCGCCAGCTCGCTCTGGCGCGGCGGCCTCGGCACCGACGCCGCCGACTGGCTGGAGAACCGCGGCTGGGCCGTCCGCCGCTTCGACCGCCCGGAGCTGGAGGTCGCCTACGCGGCCGCCCGTCCCGAGATCGCCTCGGCCGGCACCACCTTCCTGATCGCCGAGCGCGCCCCGCGTACGGCCGCGGCCCCGGCCCGGCGCTGAGGCCGGCCCGGGGCCGCGGACGTGCCGGGCGGAGCCGCCCGGCGGATCGGCGTCAGCCGTCGGTGTCCGAGGACGGGATGTACGCGCCGGGCACGCTGCCCGGGGCGTAGATCTTGCTCTCACCCGGGTACGGCTTGGTCCAGTTGTACCGCTCGTACCAGGTCAGATGGTTCATCTGGGCCGGGTTGGCGTAGTCCGGCACGGCGTTCGGGCCGGTCAGCCGCTGCTGCGACTTCCACTTGGCCCACTCGGCGGCCACGGTCCGCTGCGCCGCCGGGACGGCCGTGGTGGAGGGCACCACCGCGGCCTTGGTGTCCTGCGCCGCCGGGGTGTCCGGGCCGCAGCTGGGCTGGGTGGCCAGGCCGTCGGTCAGCGAGGTGCGGTTGGGCACCGCGGTGAACGGGGTGTAGTTCGGCTTGGAGGTGAAGGCCGTGGTCATCGGGGTGGCCGCGGAGTCCTTCTGGTTCATCGGCTTGATCCCGAGGATCTGCTCGATGGTCCGGATCATCGTGATCTGGGTGTAGTAGCGGTCGTCGACCGTGCCGTGCTGCGCCCAGGGGCTGATGATCTGGATCGGCGCCCGGTGGCCGTCCACATGGTCCAGGCCGGCCTGGGAGTCGTCCTCGACGACGAAGATCGCCGAGTCCTTCCAGTACTTGCTGTGCGAGATCTGGTCCACGATCTTGCCGGTGGCCAGGTCGTTGTCGGCGACCTGGGCGGCCGGGCTGGCCGGGCCGCCGGTGTGGTCGCTGGAGAGCCAGAACATGTTCAGGTTCGCGGGACCGTTCTTCTCGAAGTCCTGCTTCCAGATCTGGTACCGGTACTGGTCCGGCACGCTGGTGTCGAACTTCGGGAAGCCCGAGACCGAGACGCTGTTCAGCGACGGGATCGGCGAGGAGGAGTTCAGCGTGTACGCCGTCTGGGAACCGGTCGCGTCCATGTTCTTGGCGTCGCAGTAGAGGTTCTGCCAGCTGGCCCCGGTGGGCTTGGTCAGGAACTGCTGGAACTCGCCGAAGTCCCGGACCGACTTGCCGGCCGCCTGGGCCCCGGTCCACAGGAAGCCGGACTCCTGGTGGCCGAGGGCGTCGTCTTCGGTGTCGTAGCTGCGGGTGTACTCGCCGGCCGAGGACTCGGTGTACTCCGGGTTGTCCGCCTGCATCAGCCAGTTGTGGCCCTCGGCGGAGTTGGTGCCGATGTCGTAGGTGTTGTCGTAGAGGCCGAACTGGTTCGCCAGGGCGTGCTGATTGGGCGTCACGTTCTCGCCGAACTCGGCCAGCGCCGGGTCGCCGTTGCCCTTGGAGATGTCCCCGAAGAGCTGGTCGTAGGTGCGGTTCTCCTTGACGATGAGGAAGACGTGCTTGATCGTCGACGGGTCGCCGATCCGCGCCGGGACCGGCACCGGCCGGGCCGTGCTGTGCTTGTTCGCCATCGCCACGGCGTTCGGCGTCCAGCCGTTCTGCTGGAAGACCTTGGCGGTCTGGGCCCGGATCACGCCGTCGCTGGGCAGCGTGAACTGGGTCAGGCTGGAGGTGGTGTCGTGGGTGCCGTGCCCGGCCGCGGTGGTGGGCCGGCGGGCGTCGATGCCGCGGGTGTTGGAGACGACCACCTTGCCGCCGGCGGTGGTGATCTCCGCCGGGAAGTAGTCGGTCGGCAGCAGCCCGACGTAGCTGACCGGGGCCTGCGGGCTGGTGTAGCGGTAGACCGCGACCGCGTTCGCCCGGCCCAGGGTGACCAGGAGATGGCCGTCGTCGGTGAGGGTCACCGCGTCCGGCTCGTAGCCGACCGAGGCCTCCGGCCAGGGCTTGGTGGAGATCGTCTGGACGACCTTGTCCCGGGTGGTGTCGATCACCGCGACGTCGTTGGAGGCGGTGTCGGTGACGAAGACCGCGCCCTTCTTGGCGTAGACCGCGGTCGGGTGGAGCCCCACCTCGATGGTCGCCGGCGTGGCGGACGGGTGGGCCAGGTCGATCACGCTGACCGTGCCGGTGGTGGTGGCGCCGGTCTCGGGGTTCGCCGGCACCTGCGTGCCGTAGGAGTTGAGGGTGGAGTCGCCGGACCGGGCCGGACGGCCGCCCTCGTTGCTGATGTAGAGCTTGCTGCCGACCTGGACCATCCCGCGCGGGGCGTTGCCGACGTTCCAGCTCTGCTTGATCGCGCCGGTCGCCGCGTCGATGGCGACCACCCGGTTCTGGCCGTTGACCGCCGAGTACACCGTGGATCCGTCGGCGGAGAAGACCGCGCCGGCCACCAGTGCGTGCTCGCTGCCCTGGGCGGCGATCGGGACGCTGACCGGGTCGGCGAGGGTGCCGTCCGGGTTCACGGTGAACTTGGTGTAGCCGTCGGCCTGACCGAGCCACAGCTGCTTGCCGTCCGGCGAGTAGGTCGGGCCCTCCTGGCCGACGGCGCTGCTGCTGATGTGGAGGTCGGTGCCGGCGGCACTGCCGACCTTCTGCAGCACCTTCCCGGTCTTGAGGTCCATGATGACCAGCGCGGCGTCGCCGTCGGTCACCGCCGCCGCCAGGTGCGAGCCGTCCGGGCTGACGGTGGAGGACATGATCTTGCCGTCGTCGATGACCGTCCGGTCGCCGTACGGCGCGAGGTACTGGTCGCTCGATATCACCTCGCCCTTCGCGGTGGTCTGGCCGACCTGCTGGGTGCCGAACTGGTTGGTCTGGGCGATGGCGGTGCCGGTCGCGAGTGCGACGGCGGTGACGCAGGCGGTCAGCAGTGCCGCCCGCCGGCCCACTCGCCGGCCGAGCACCACGAGCTGCCGCTTCTCGGCGAGCCCGTCGTGCTCAGCGCTTCGTCGGCGGCGAGTCACCTGCATGGGGGTCATCCCTTCGGGGAGGTGGGCAGCAGCTCGACGTCGCCGTCGAACTGCCAGAGCGGGTTCGGCGCGTCCGCGTGGGCGGAGCGCACCAGGAAGTAGCCGTTGACTTCCTTCGGTCCGTCGCCGTCGGCCTCGATACGGCCGTCCGAGGCGACGTCGAGCTGGTAGACGGCGTTCCCCGGGGCGGCGGCGCCGGGGAGGTGCCAGGTGACCACGCAGCGCCAGTCGTTGCCGGGACCGGTCGGGTCGACCTGGCCGTCGCTGCGGTCGCAGGTCGCGGTGGTCCGCAGCTGCGCCTCGGTCACCGCGGGGCGGTGGAGCTGCTCGGTCTGCAGCCGGTAGAGGTGGGCGAAGGAGGTGGCCACCGAGCGCTCCACCTTCGCCTGGGTGATCCCCGAGCCGGTTGTCGAGGGGGCGGCCGCGGCCACCGCGCCGAAGCCCAGTGCGAGCAGTCCGACCGGCGGCAGCAGTCCGACCCACAGCGCCCGCCGGCCGAGTCCGTCGTCGGTGGCATTGGTGAAGTCCCGGCGTACGAAGAGCAGATACGCGGAGACGGTGGCGGCCACCGCCCAGGCCAGGCTGACCGCGACCGCGATCAGCAGTTCGCCCAGCTGGGCGGGGGCGGCGAAGAGGCCGTTCCAGGCGATGAAGGCGTAGCCGGGCAGTGCCAGCCGCAGCGCCACCGGCAGCGGCAGCATCTGCGCCAGCTGCATGGCGACCGCGAGCAGTGCGGGCAGCAGCAGGCCGATCGGGGAGCGGCCGAGCACCACCGAGCCGAGCAGCCCGATGCCGGCCAGGGCCAGCGTGGGCGCCAGCACGCAGAGCCAGGCCAGCAGCACGTGCCCGGCGGCGTCCGAGGAGGCCAGCGGATGGCCGTCCAGGCCGACCAGCGGCTGGTCGCCCACCGAGAGCAAGCCGCCGACGGCGCTGGAGGCCACCAGGCCGGCGACCATCGCCAGGATGACGGTGAGCCCGGCCAGCGCCTTGGCGGCGAAGATCCGGCGCGGGGAGCGGACCGCGACCAGCAGATGCCGCCAGGTGCCGAGCCGGTCCTCGGCCGCGAAGACGTCGCCCGCGACCACCGAGGTGAGCAGCGGCAGCGCCCAGGACCCGGCGAAGCCGAGCACCACCAGCGGCCCCGCCCAGCCGCTGGCGTGCATCCAGCGGCCGAAGAGGGTGTCGGTGGGGAGGGTGCTCTGCAGGCTCACCGCGGCCACGAAGAGCCCGGGCACCAGCCAGCAGACCAGCATCAGCAGCCGGATCCGCCACTGGGAGACCAGCTTGACCAGCTCGAAGCGGTAGCTGCGGGAGACCGGCACGCGGAGCGCCTGGACGGCTTCGGTCCGGGTCCCGGCGGGGGCGGTGCCCTCGTCGGCGACGGTCGCGGACATCACTCGGCCTCCTGCGTCTCGGTGCTCTGGGCGCTCTGGGTGCCTGCGTCGCTCTCCGAGGTCTCGGCGCTCTCGGTGAGGGCGAGGAAGGCGGCCTCCAGCGGCGACCTCACCGGGGCGAGCTCGCGCACCGCGACCTCCGCCCGCGCCAGCTCGGCCACCAGCCCGTCCAGCGCGGGCAGCTGCGCCCGGACGACCAGCGCCTCGGCCCCGCGCCAGGACCGGGCCGGCTCGGTCACCCGTATCCCGTCCGCCTCGGCGGCGAGCGTCCGGGCGGCCGCGGGGTCCGAGGTGAGGAGCCGGTAGTCGAGCTCGGTGTTCTCGGCCGCCAGTTTGTCCAGCGGGCCGGTGAAGCGGACCCGGCCGGTGGCCAGGATGGTGACCTCGGAGCAGAGCGCCTCGATGTCGTCCATCCGGTGGCTGGAGAGGAGGACGGTGGTGCCCCCGGCGGCCAGGCGGGTGAGGACCTCGTGCACCTGCTGCTTGCCGGCCGGGTCGAGGCCGTTGGCGGGCTCGTCGAGGACCAGCAGGCGGGGATCGGTGAGCAGCGCGGCGGCCAGGCCGAGCCGCTGGCGCATGCCGAGCGAGAAGCCGCGCGTCCGGTCGTCGGCGACCTCGGCGAGGCCCACCTCGTGCAGCGCCCGGTCGATCCGGCCGCTCCTGGCGTCCTGCCCGCGCAGCGCGGCGAGGGCGGCGAGGTTCTGACGGGCGGTCAGGGTCGGGTAGAGCCCGGGCCCGTCGACGAAGCCGGCCACCCCGGGGGGCGCCGCGAGGGCCCGGCCGCCGGGCGCGCCCAGCACCTCCAGCAGTCCGAAGTCGGCGACGGCGAGGCCGAGCAGCAGGCCGAGGAGAGTCGTCTTGCCGGCTCCGTTCGGCCCGACCAGGCCATGGATCCGCCCGGCGTCCAGATCCAGATCGACCCCGTCCAGCGCCACCACGTCGCCGAAGCTCTTCGTCAAGCCTCGTGCGCGCACCGCGAGTTGAGTGTCCATAAGCCCTTCTCGAAAATCCCTCAGGAAACCTAGGGCCCCGCCACAACCCAAGCAGGGGCTTCCGGTTGAACGTTCGAGAAACGCCAGTCGACGGGCTGCTCAGCGGCGACATCCTTCCCTCGGGGGAATTCCGGTCACTCGCGGCAAACGTGGTTCATCGTCTTCGAACACTGTTCGGGCAAGGGAACGCGGTTCGTGTGAACTATGATCATCCGAGCACATTCGGAAGGAGTCGCGCGTGGCACGTGCATCCGGTCCGGGCTGGCCGAGTCCGCGACGTCCCAAGGGGCCCGCGGGTGCGCCGCCCAGACGGGTGCTCAACCAGCAGGCGATCGTCGACGCGGCGCTGGAGATCGTGGACGAGGAGGGCCTGGACGCGCTCAGCATGCGGCGGGTCGCCCAGCGCCTGGGGACCGGGCCGGCCTCCCTCTACGCCCACATCAGCGGCAAGGAGGAGCTCCTCGAACTCCTCCTCAACCAGGTCTACGGCGAGCTCGCGCTGCCGGGTGCGCCCGATCCGGCCCGCTGGCGGGAGCAGGCCAAGGCTTTGCTGACGGCCAGCCGGGACAACCTGGCCGGGCACGGCGACCTGGCCCGCGCGGCGCTGCGCGGCGGCTCGGTCACCCTGCCCAACGCGCTGCGGGTGACCGAGGCGATGCTCGGCATCCTGCGCGCCGGGGGAGTGGAGCGCCAGGAGGCCGCCTACGCGATGGACCTCCTCGCCCTCTACACCGTGGCCGACGCCGTGGAGCGCGCCCTCGGCCTGCGCGGGAGCGCCGACGGGGGCCCGAGTCCGGCGACCGCGGTGAACGCCGAGGGCGACGAGACCAACGAGGAGTACCGGGAGCGGGTCCGCGACTACTACGCCTCGCTGCCCGCCGAGCGCTACCCCATCCTGCGCACCATGGCGGACCCGATGGTGCGCAACGTCGGCGACGAGCGCTTCCAGTTCGGTCTGGACGTCATCCTCGGCGGGCTGGCCAGCCGCGCCGCCGTGCGGGGCCGCCGCGACGGCGATTGACGCCGCGACAGTCGCGATATAGCGTGAGTCGGGTCAGAGTTGAGGACCGGACTCGGAGCAGACATGTCCCTGGCAGCCGTCCCCGCCGAACCCGCGAAACCCGCTGATACCGGGACCCCTGGGGCTTCTGGGACCCCCGGGAAGCCCGGTGAGCCCGCGCGGTCCCAGCCGCCGCTGCGCGCCTCGGACGCCGACCGCGACCGGATCGCCGCCGTCCTCGCCGACGCCGTCGCCACCGGCCGGCTCGAGCCGGCGGAGCACGCCGAGCGCCTGGAGGCGGCCTACGCCGCCCGCACCCTGGTCGAACTGGCGCCGCTCACCGCGGACCTGCCGCAGGACGCCGGCGCCGCGCCGGAGGTGCCCGAGCCGCGCAGCGAGCCGGTGGTCGCCACCCTCAGCAAGATCCGCCGCGGCGGCCAGTGCCAGGTCGCCCCGCACACCGTGGTCCGCTCGCGGTTCGGCGCGATCATCCTGGATCTGCGGCACGCCGTCTTCACCCGGCGCGAGGTGGTCATCGAGGCCGGCTCGTTCTGCGGGAAGATCCACGTGATCGTCCCGGCCGGGGCGCAGGTGCAGGACGAGGGCTCCGCGCTGATGGGCAAGCGCGCGGTGTCCGGCCGCCGCTCGCAGGGCGAGGGGCCGGTGATCCGGTTCACCGGCCGGTCCGTCCTCGGCAAGCTCCTGGTGACCCGGGCCGGCGAGGCGCCGTGGGCGCATCTGCTGCCCTGGGGGCTCGGCGACTGACGCCCCCGTCGGCGGCTGACGGCCCCGCGCCGAGCCCGCACCCGGAGCCATGACGCGGAGCCCGCACCCTGAGCTACGACGCGGAGCCCGCACCCTGAGCTACGACGCGGAGCCCTGCGCCCGCCCCTGCGACCTGGCCTCCAGCGAGGCCAGGTACGCGTTGTAGGCGTTCAGTTCGGCGTCCCCGTCCCGGTCCGCCTTGCGGTCCTCCCGCTTGGCCACCCGGCGTTCCGACTTCGCCCACTGCGAGGTGAGGGCGATCAGCACGATGACGCTGGGGATCTCGCTGAACGCCCAGGCCAGCCCGCCCGCCGCATGCTGGTCGCCGAGGGCGTCGACGCCCAGCGAGGCGGCTGGATGGGCGAAGGTGTGCACCATCACCGAGCGGGACATCATGATCGCGATGCCGAAGAAGGCGTGGAACGGCATCCCGGCGAACAGCTCCAGGATCCGCATCACATAACCCGGCCGGTGCGGCCCCGGGTCCACGCCCATGATCGGCCAGAAGAAGAGCAGGCCCACCAGGATGAAGTGGACCATCATCAGGGTGTGGCCCCAGCCGTACCGCATCAGCCAGTCGAAGAGCGGCGTGAAGTACAGGCCGTAGAGGCTGGCCACGAAGAGCGGGATGGTCACCGCGGGGAACGAGATCACCCGGACGTAGCGCGAGTGGAGGAGCGCTACCAGCAGTTCGCGGGGACCCCGCCGCCCGCGGGGGGCGGGACGCAGCGCCCGCAGGCTGAGCGTGATCGGCGCGCCGAGGAGCAGCAGGATCGGCGACAGCATGGACAGCACCATGTGCTGCACCATGTGGACGCTGAACATCACCATCCCGTACTCGTTCGTCCCGGTGCAGGTGGTGAGGAAGACGGTGAGGATGCCCGCCGTCCACACGATCGGCCGGTGGACCGGCCACCGGTCCCCGCGCCGGACCAGCCGGAGCCAGCCGGTGAGGTAGGCGGCCTCGGCGAGGACGCAGACCGCGAGGAAGAACCAGCTCGTCGCCGGGTGGACGGCGAGCAGCCGGCCGACGCTCCAGGGGGCCAGGTCATGTGCCATCCCGCCCATGCCCGGCATTCCCGACATCGCGATCATGTCGTGACCCATCGGCGGCCCTGCTTTCGGATTCGGCGGTGCGGTTGCGGTGCGGTTGCGCTGCGTTCGGGGCGGTTCGCGCCCCGGACAAGCGTAGAACCGGCCCTGCCGGCCGCCGCACCCGGCCCCGGCCCGGCCCGGCGGCCGTCCGCCGGGCGGGTCGTCAGCTCGGGCGCGGCACCAGGGTGTTCTCGTTGCCCCGCCCGGCCAGGTAGTCCTCCACGTTGCGGACCGTGGTGGCGATGATCTGGCCCACCGCCTCGGCGGTGAAGTACGCCTGATGGGAGGTCACCAGGACCTTGGGGAAGGTCATCAGCCGGGCCAGCACGTCGTCGGTGACGGTCTCCAGCGACTTGTCGAAGAAGAAGAGACCGGTCTCCTCCTCGTACACGTCCAGGCCCACCCCGCCGAGCCGGCCCGCGCGCAGCGCCTCCACCAGGGCCCCGGTGTCGACGAGTCCGCCGCGGCTGGAGTTGACCAGTACCGCGTCCGCCTTCATCCGGGCCAGCGCGTCCGCGTCGATCAGGTGGTGGGTGTCCGGGAGCAGCGGCACATGCAGGCTGATCAGGTCGGACTCGGCGAGGAGCTGGTCCAGCGGCACATACCGCATGCCCAGCGCGAGGCATTCCGGGTTCTCCGCGATGTCCCAGCCGAGCAGCCGGGTGCCGAAGCCGTGGGCGATCCGGCTGAAGCACTCGCCGATCTTCCCGGTGCCGACCACGCCCACCGTCTGGCCGTGGACGTCCCGGCCCATCAGCCCGTCCAGCCGGAAGTCGAACTCCCGGGTCCGGTTGGCCGCGCGGATCACCCTGCGGCCGACCGCGAGCGCCAGCGTCCAGGCGAACTCGGCCACCGAGTAGGGGGAGTAGTAGGAGACCCGGGCGATGGTGAGGCCCAGCGAGGCGGCCACGTCCAGGTCGATGTTGTTGAAGCCGGTGGAGCGCTGGGCGATCATCCGGGTGCCGCCGGCCGCGAGCTCCCGCAGCGCCGGCTCGTCCAGGCGGGCGTTGACGCTGGTGCTGATCACCTCGTGGCCGTGGGCCAGCGGAGCGGTGTCCGCGTTGAGGAACACCTCCAGGCAGCGCACCCGGTGCCGGCCGGAGCCCGTCTCGTTCTCCCCGAACGCCGCTTCCAGCAGGGGGCGCTCGTCCGTCTGCACACCGTAGGCGAGGATCTCCATGCGGACACGCTAGCCGCAATCACCCGGCAAAACGGATATATCGGCACAGTTGGCCCGGCACCGTCGGCTCGGCACGGTCGGGCACGCCGTGGCACCGGCTGCCCGGCCCGGTTCCCGAAGGGCCGCCGCCCGGACGGCCCTTCCTCCCAGCACCCCTGACGAGCCGTCAGATGACGGTCTCGGCCTCGGCGTAGCGCTCGGCGGGGACGGTCTTCAGGTCGGCGACCGCCTCGGCCAGCGGGACCAGCTCGATGTCCGTGCCCTGCAGTGCGGTGAGGTGGCCGAAGGCGCCCTTGTGGGCGGCCTCCACGGCGTGCCAGCCGAAGCGGGTGGCGAGCACCCGGTCGTAGGAGGTCGGCGTCCCGCCGCGCTGGACGTGGCCGAGGATCACCGGCCTGGCCTCCTTGCCCAGGCGGTGCTCCAGCTCCCGGGAGAGCTGGTTGGCGACCCCGGAGAAGCGCTCATGACCGTAGATGTCGATGGTGCCCTCCTCCCAGTGCATGCTGCCGGGCTCCGGCTTGGCGCCCTCGGCGACCACCACGATGGCGAACTTCTTGCCGCGCTCGAAGCGCTCCCGCACGACCTCGGTCAGCCGGTCGATGTGGAAGGGCCGCTCCGGGACCACGATGGCGTGGGCGCCCGCCGCCATCCCGGCGTGCAGCGCGATCCAGCCGGTGTGCCGGCCCATCAGCTCGACCACCATCACCCGCTGGTGCGACTCGGCGGTGGTCTTCAGCCGGTCCAGCGCCTCGGTGGCCACCGAGACCGCGGTGTCGAAGCCGAAGGTGACGTCGGTGCAGGCGATGTCGTTGTCGATGGTCTTGGGCACGCCCACGATCGGCAGCCCGGCGTCGGAGAAGAGGCGGGCCGCCTTCAGGGTGCCCTCGCCGCCGATCGGGATGACGGCGTCCAGGCCCAGCTTGGCGACGTGCTCCCGGGCGGTCTCGATGCCGTCCCGCAGATGCGACTTCTCCACCCGGGTGGACCCCAGGATGGTGCCGCCCTGGGCCAGGATGCCGCTCACCGAGTCCAGCGTGAGGTCCCGGTAGCGGCCGTCGAGCAGCCCCCGCCAGCCGTCCTCGAAGCCGATGATCTCGTCTCCGTGGTCCACCACCCCGCGGTGCACCACCGAGCGGATGACCGCGTTCAGGCCGGGGCAGTCCCCGCCACTGGTCAGCACTCCAATACGCATATCTCAGCAACTCCCGAGCAGAACCGGACGGCCGGACTCCCGCGTCCCGCGAGCCTGCCCGGCCCGAGGCGCGATCTTACCGATCCTGCGTCCGGCCCTGCAGGATCGTCCACGGGAGCCGCGTCCTCGGGACCCCCGCGCGAAGCGCGGTAGCGGGCGGCCGGGCGGGGCCGCCGCGCCTTTCTCGAACTCGTCGGTCGGTGGGACCGGTCCGCCGCCGCTACGCGGACTGGCTCGCGGCGTTCGCCCGGGCCGCCGCGAAGCGCTCCTCCCGGAGCGCGTTGTACCAGGTGTCGTCGGCCGGCGGAAGGGCGTTGACGTCCAGCGCCAGCTTGATCAGCATGTCCGCGACGGCCGGGTTCCTGGCCATCACGGGACCGTGGAGGTAGGTGCCGAAGACGGTGTCGTTCCAGGCGCCCTCGGTGCCGTCGCCGGTGCCGTTGCCCTTGCCGACGGTGACCCGGGCCAGCGGCGAGGCGCCCGCGCCCAGATGGGTGACGCCCTGGTGGTTCTCGAATCCGCTGAGCGGCGGCAGGCCGAGCCGCGGGTCGACGTCCGCCGTGATGTCGCCGACCGAGCGGGCGCTCTCGCCGCGCGTCGACCACACGTCCAGCAGGCCCAGGCCGGGGGTGCGCTGGCCGAGGTCGTCGACGAACTCGCGGCCCATGATCTGGTAGCCGGCGCAGACGCCGAAGACGATCGCGCCGTTCTCCACCGCGCGGCCGAGCCCCGGGTCCTGCCGGAGGCGCTCGCCGGCCAGCCGCTGCGGCCGGTCCTCCCCGCCGCCGATCAGGTAGATGTCGCCGGCGGTGGGCACCGCCTGGTCCGAGCGGACGTCGTATCGCTCGACCCGCAGACCGCGCTGCTCCGCCCGGCGCTGCACCACCAGGACGTTGCCGCGGTCCCCGTAGGTGCTCAGCAGGTCCGGGTAGACCCAGACCAGCCTGAGGCTGCTCTCGTTCGTCAACTCAAGACTCCCGTAACGCTGTTGATGGTCCGTCGGCCAGTCAGCCGGCCAGGCAGGTCACGCCCGCACATCGCGGCGGAGCGCCTGGAACGCGGTGTAGTTGGCGATCGCCTCGATCCGGCCCGGCGGCGCCATCGCCACCGCCTGTTCCAGGGTGTCCACCACCCGGAAGTCCACGCCCGCGACCTCGAGACGGACCGCCAGGTCCAGCTTGCGCTGGCCCATCACCAGCACCGGGTGGCCGCGCAGCTTCTCGTAGTCCACGTCCCACAGCCAGGAGGTGTCGGTGCCGTCCGCGGAGAGGGCGTTCACCGAGAGGATCACCGGCGCCGGGGGCTGGTCGATCAGCGTGAAGGTCTCCAGCCAGCCGGCCGGGTTCTTGGCCAGCAGCAGCCGGATGTCCCGCCCGCGGAACTGCACCACGTCGTACCGGCCGGCCACCGCGGTCACCGCGTACATCCGCTGCAGGGCGACCTGCGGGTGGACGCCGAAGACCGCGGCCACCGCGGCGGAGGAGGTGGCGTTCGCCAGGTTGGCCCGGCCCGGGAGCTGGAGCTGGATCGGCCAGGCGCCGCCCTGCGGGTCGATGGTGTGGTCGCCCTGGAGCGCCCAGTGCGGCTGCGGCCGGCGGAATCCGCACTGCGCGCAGAACCAGTCGACGCCCGGGCGCTGCAGCACGCCGCCGCAGCTCGGGCAGGACCAGGCGTCCTCCTTGTAGCTCTGGCCGGCGGCCACCCAGACCACCTGGGGGCAGGACGAGGCCGCCCAGGTGACCAGCGGGTCGTCCGCGTTGGCGATCACCACGGCGTCGGTGCCCTGCAGGCCGGTGCGCCAGTGCTCGGCGAGCATCCGGGTCTCGGCGGCCCGGTCGAGCTGGTCGCGGGAGAGGTTGAGCAGCGCGATCGCCTTCGGCCGGGTGTCCTTGGCGACGGCGACCAGGTACTTCTCGTCCACCTCGATGACGCCGTACTTGGCCTCGGCGCCGCCGGCCAGGGCGGAGGTGATGCCCGCCGGCATGTTGGCGCCCAGCGCGTTGGAGACCACCGGGCCCGAGGCGCGCAGGGCCTCGGCGATCAGCCGGGTGGTGGTGGTCTTGCCGTTGGTCGCGGAGACCAGGACGACGTCCAGGTCCTTGGCGAGGGTACGGAGGAGGTCGGGGTCGACCCGGAGCGATACCTTGCCGCCGATCACCGAGCCGCTGCCGCGCCCGGCGCGCCGGGAGACCGCCGCGGTGACCCGGCCCGCGGTGACCGCGAGCTTGGCCCGCGCGGGCAGCGGTTCGCGCGCGGAGAGACCGGTGGTCCCGGGATTGCCAGACATCGTGGTTGCTTCCTCCTCGCGTTCGGCGGCCGGGATCAGCGTACCGGCTCCGCGCTCGGCGCTTTGCCCTGGTGGTCGGCCGATGGGGCGGGAGCTGACAGAGCGTCGGCAGGCGGGGGGCGGTCGGCGGCCCGGATCCCGGGCCGGGATCGGCCCCCGGGCGCCGGGCCTGCCAGGGGCGCTGCCAGGGCGCTGCCGGGGCTAGTCCTCCGGTGGGTGCTCGGCCTGGCGCCTCGCCGGAAGCGGGCGCTGCTCCGCCGCGGCCAGCCGTCCCCACAGCAGGTCCGCCAGCGCCCGCACCATCCGCTCACGGGAGATCCCCGGATACTCCATCCACCAGTCGCCGGCGGCCAGCACCATCCCGGTGATGCCGTGTGCCCAGACCTCGGCCAGGAGATCGGTCTCGGGCCCCAGGTCCACCTGGGCGCGGATCGCGCGGGCGAGCTCCTCGGCGATCGCCCGCAGCGCCGGCGCCAGCGGCCCGCCGGTGGCCGGCCCGGTCGGCGCGCCGGCCGGCTCGGGGTGGGTGAGGAAGCGGTACACCTGCGGCCGCGCCTCGATCGCGGTGAAGTAGGTGTCGAGCACGGCCTCGACCAGGTCCCGACGCTCCAGCGGCAGGCCCAGCGTCGCACGGACGTTGGCCTGCAGGCCGGAGGTGTGGCGCTGCGCGAGCGCCTGGTAGAGCCCGCTCTTGTCGCGGAAGTGCCGGTAGAGGATCGGCTTGGTGATGCCCGCCTCGGCGGCGATCGCGTTCATGCTGGCGCCCGGCCCCAGGCGCCGTACCACGCGCTCCGCCGCGTCCAGCAGCTCGGCCCGCCGCCGTTCGGCCGAGGTCTGCTCGACCTGCTCCGTCTGCTCGGCCTGTTCGATCCCCTCGGGGATCCCCTCGGTGGTGCGCTCGGGGGTCCCCTCGGTCTCCTCGGCGGGCTTTTCGACAGCCGTTCGAGGCGAGGGCGTTGACATTCTTACTCCTCGGTAACCATACTCGGCGCAGAAGCCAGTTACCCAAGGTAACACCAGGGGAGATCACGAACACCATGGCCAACTCAGCAGCCGGCGAGACGACTGTGCAGTCGACGAACTTCAACCTCGAACTGAACGAGGACCAGACCACCGTCCGGGACTGGCTGCACGGATTCGCCGCCGACACCATCCGCCCGGCCGCCGCCGAATGGGACGAGCGGGAGGAGACCCCCTGGCCGATCATCCAGGAGGCCGCCAAGCTCGGCATCTACTCGCTCGACTTCTACGCCCAGGGCTTCTTCGACCCGACCGGCCTGACCATCCCGGTCGTGATGGAGGAGCTGTTCTGGGGCGACGCCGGGATCGGCCTCTCCATCGTGGGCACCACCCTCGCGGCGGTCGGCGTGCTGGCCAACGGCACCGAGGAGCAGATCGGCACCTGGGTGCCGCAGATGTTCGGCACCCCCGACGACGTCAAGGTCGCCGCCTTCTGCTCGTCCGAGCCCAACGCCGGCTCCGACGTCGCCTCGATGAAGACCAGGGCCGTCTACGACGAGGCCAAGGACGAGTGGGTGCTCAACGGCACCAAGACCTGGGCCACCAACGGCGGCATCGCCAACGTCCACGTCGTGGTCGCCTCGGTCGACCCCGACCTGGGCGCGCGCGGCCAGGCCTCCTTCATCATCCCGCCGAACACCCCCGGGCTCAGCCAGGGCCAGAAGTTCCAGAAGCACGGCATCCGCGCCTCGCACACCGCCGAGGTCGTCCTCGACGACGTGCGGATCCCCGGCTCCTGCCTCCTCGGCGGCAAGGAGAAGCTGGACGAGCGGCTGGCCCGGTCCCGCGAGCGGGCGGCGGCGGAGGCCCGCGGCGAGTCCAAGGCCAAGGTGAAGAACGCGGCGATGGCCACCTTCGAGGCGTCCCGCCCGGCGGTCGGCGCGCAGGCGGTCGGCATCGCCCGGGCCGCGTACGAGGTGGCCCTGGAGTACGCCAAGACCCGTGAGCAGTTCGGCCGGCCGATCATCGACAACCAGGGCGTGGCCTTCACCCTGGCCGACATGAAGACCCGGATCGACGCCTCCCGGCTGCTGGTGTGGCGGGCGTCCTGGATGGCCGCCGCCCGCAAGCCGTTCGAGGCGGCCGAGGGCTCGATGTCCAAGCTCTACGCCGGTGAGACGGCGAAGTGGGTCACCGCCAACGCGATCCAGATCCTCGGCGGCAACGGCTACACCCGGGAGTACCCGGTGGAGCGGATGCACCGGGACGCGGCGATCTACACCATCTTCGAGGGCACCTCGGAGATCCAGCGCCTGGTCATCGCGCGCCGCATCTCGGGGCTGCCGATCCGGTAGTCGCGCGGGCCGCGGGCGCGGCCGACGGTTCGTCGGCGCCCGCGGGTCCGTGGTCGGCCGGTCGCGCAGTTCCCCGCGCCCCTGAGTCGCCTGGCCCTTCGGGCCGCGAATCCGGCGAGCCCCGCAATGTGCGCCGCAGGTCAAGGGGCTCGGGTAACTGCCCGCCCGGCCGACCACAGGCCCGCGGGCGCCGTCCCTCGCCGCCCGTTGACACCCCTTCAGCGACTCAGCGCCGCCGCCGCGTCCACCAGCGCGTCGACGGTGAAGCCGGCTCCCTCCAGGGCGATCCGGTCCGGGCCGGGGAGCCGGTGCGCCTCGTCGGCCGGGCCGAAGGTGCGGCGCCAGACGCGGTAGGCCCGGCGCACCTCGGCGACCGGATCGCCGATCGGACGGCCGTTGCGGACCAGGTCCGCGGCTCGCCGCGTGCCCTCACGCAGGGTCCGCGCGAAGTCGGCCGCGCCCGGCACCGGCAGTGCGTCCCGCGCCGGGAGGTGCGCCTCCATCAGCATCGTCCCGCGTCCCATCGCGTTCAGCGCCGAGCGGGCGCGGGCGGCCTGGGCGATGTCCACCCCGCGCGCCCGGACCGGCTCCATCTGCGCCCGCGCCTCCGCCTCGGCCAGCGCGGCCCCCGCCGAGCGGAGGTCGAGCAGCGCCTCCCGGACCGGGCGGCTGTGGTCCCGCCCGGGGTCCGCGAAGGCGTCCAGCGCGGTGCCGGCGAACTCGCCGCAGGCCATCAGATAGGCCGCCAGCCGGTCGGCCAGCCGCGAGGTCTCCCAGGTGGGGAAGACGGCGTAGGCGGAGAGCGCCAGACCGCCGCCGAGCAGGGTCATCACCACCCGCTGCTCGCCGGTGAGCAGCGCCTCGCTCCCCGTCATGGACAGCAGGAAGACCACATACGCGGCGGTGCAGGCGCTGGTCGCCAGATAGCCGGACCGCATGGTGAGGAAGGCGCCGGCCAGGCTGACCACCACGAGCCCGGCGCAGAACCACGGCCCCGGACGGGTGAGCACCACCACGACGGTGGCCACCACCACCCCGGCGACCGTGCCGACCAGCCGGGCCGTTCCGCGGCCGTAGGTGCGGGCGAAGTCCGGCCGCATCACCATCACCGCGGTGAGCGGGGCCCAGTAGCCGTGGCTCCAGTGCAGCGCCCGCGCGGTCGCGTCGCCGAGGGCGGCGACCGAGGCGGTCCGCACCGCGTGCCGGAAGACGGGCGAGTCCCAGCGGAGATTGCGGCGGAGGAGGTGGGCCGCCATCGGGAAGTACTCCGGCGCCGGTCTGCGCCGCAGCAGCGAGCGGCGGTCGGTGCCGCCCCCGGTGCCGTTCCCCTCGGTGGAGTTCCGGTCGACCGAGTCCACGGCCTCGCCGAGCAGCCGCACCAGCCGCCGCTCGGCGCGGCGGGCGGCCCCGCGCAGGGGCGCCTCCTCGGACTCGGGGGCCTCCTCGGCCTCGGACGCCTCCTCGGACTCGGGCCCTTCTTCGGCCTCCCCCTCGCCCGCTCCGGCCGTGATGGAGGCGGTGCCGCCTCGGGCGGGGGGCGGCGCGGGCTGGTTGCCGGCCGCGGCCGCGTGGGCGTCCTGCTCGTCGTCCTCGTCGATCGGGGCGAGGGTGGAGTAGACCACGTCCGGGACGCGCGGGTCGCGGGCCCGGCGGACCGCGGAGGCCAGGGCGTCCAGCACCCTGGCGGTGGCGTCCAGCAGGGCCCGGGCCCGGTCGCGCTGCGGACCGAACTCCGGCGCCCCCACCCGCGGGTCGGCCAGCGCGGCGAGCACCGGCCGGACCCGCTCCACCGGCCCCCGCCCGCCGCCGAGTTGGGCGGGCCGGGTGCGCAGCGAGTCGGGCCGGTTGAGGGCGGACGCCATCCGCGCCACCATCAGCGGCTCAGGGTCGAACGGCGCCACCGGGTCCTCGCGCAGCCGCCGCGCGTAGTCCGCCACCGAGGCGAAGGCGTCCGCCAGCGCGTCCCGCTGCCGGCCCCAGGTGCGGATCGGCCAGACCAGCACCAGCAGGGCCTGCGCCAGCCCGGCGGCGAGGATCACCAGCGCGTGGTCCACCGCGCTGAGCACGCTCACCGGCAGGGAGACGACCACCAGCATCGAGGCCACCGTCTGCGCGGCGATCATCCCGCTGGTGGGGCCGAGTGCCCAGGCCATGCCGGCGGCGAACGTCCACAGCGCCAGGACGAGGACGAAGACGGCGGGCTGCGTCGAGGCCAGATACCCCACGAAGGTGCTGGCGCCCAGCCCGACCGCGCTCACCAGGGCCAGCAGCGGGCGCGGCCGGAAGCTGCTCTGGAAGGTGGAGAGCCCGGAGTTGAAGGCGCCCATGGTGGCCGAGGTGGCCAGCTCCGGGGTGCCGACGCCGAGGGAGAAGAAGAGCACCAGGGCCATTCCGCTGCCCCCGCGCACCACCGTGAGCGGCTCGTTGACGGCCCGCTCCAGGTGCAGGCCCTGCACCGCGGTCTTCTTCAGAGCGGACAACCAGGACACCCGCCGAGCATAGGGGGGACAAGTAGTGAGGAATCATCAGAAGGGCGACGTGTCGCCCGCGTTGATCCCCACCCGGTCCGGATCTGCTTCAATGGGGGTATGGACACCAGGCCGGACGGCACCCAGGGGCGCACCGACCTCGAACCGTTCTGGCCGTCCCGCCGCTCGCACCACTTCGACCAGATCTGTCGCCGCGCTCTCGGCGCGCCCGCCCGCGGCTGAGCTCAGCCCGCGACCGTTCGGGCGCGCAGACGACCCGTCAACCCCCCGGCCCTGGCCGAGCCGTGTCCTCTCCGGCTCCGGCGCCAGAAGCCGGGACTCGTCGCCCTTCGCGCGGAGGAATCCCGTCGTGTCCCAGAGCACCCCGTTCACCAGCCCGCGCCGGACCGGCGCGCCGGCGCCCGCCCCTGCCCCCGCCCCCGCTCCTTCCGTGGCCCGGCTGCGGGCCCTCCCCGCGCCGGGGGAGGCGCCGCGGTCCGGGACGCCGCCTCAGCGGCCGGCCGGGACGCCGCCCGAGCGGCCGGCCGTGCCGCTGCCCGAGGGGGCGGCCGTCCTCGTCGCCTGGCCGCCCGGGGCGCTGCCGGAGGAACTGCTGCGTGCCTACGGGCAGGGCGTCGGCGCCGGCGCCGGCCTCGGTGGCGAGTCGCCGATGGCGGGCTATCTGGTGCTGGTGCCCGCCGGGCCGGCCCTGGAGCAGGCCGCCGAGCCGGACGGCGCCGACGGCATCAGGCTGGACCGCGAGCGCCGCACGGCCCACGTCGACGGCCGCCCCCTCGACCTCACCTACCTGGAGTTCGAGCTCCTCGCCCACCTCACCGCCCATCCGCAGCGGGTGCACACCCGGGACAGCCTGGTGACCGCGGTGTGGGGCTACGGCCACGTCGGCGACGGGCGGACGGTCGACGTCCATGTGGCCCGGCTGCGCCGCAAGCTCGGTCCCCGGCACCGCGGCAGCATCGTCACCGTCCGCCGGGTCGGCTACAAGTACGCGCCCGGGGCCGGGACGAGCTGACCGGTCCTCAGGCCGCCGAGGCGGCCTCGGAGCCCTCCGTGCGGGCCGCGTCGTCCGGCTCCGGCTGGGCCCGGCCGCCGGTCGCCGGCGCCCGGCCGTGCCGCATGAGCAGCGCGACGACCAGCCCCAGCAGTCCGGCGGCCGCGCCGAAGAGCAGCCCCCAGCGGTAGCCGGCGTCGGCGTACACCCCCGGCAGCGGATGCCAGCCGCCGGACGCCGACGCCGGCACCCCCGGCAGGCGGACCTGGAAGCGGGCGGGGTGCGCGGAGAGGAAGGCCGAGAGCACCGCCGTGCCCACCGAGGTCGCCAGCGCCGTCACCACGCCGAACATCGCCGAGCTGATCCCCTGCCGGCTGGCCGGCACCGCCTCCACCACCAGGTTGGGGACGGAGGAGTAGAACGCCCCGTACCCGACGCCGAAGACGCAGGCGCACAGCACGTACTGCCAGGTGGAGTGCGAGAAGAAGGCGTAGAGGAGGGGTGCGACGGTGAACGAGGCCATGGCCAGCAGCAGCGGCCGGCGCGGTCCGGCCCAGCGGGCCCACTCACCGGTGCCGGCCCCGCCGATCATGCCCAGGCCGCCGGAGAAGATCGCCGAGGCGAGCCCGTAGCCGAGCAGTGTGGCGCCGAGCCCGTAGCCGAGGGCGGCGTTGAAGTCGATGTGCACCAGCGGCAGTCGGGCCGGGGTGAGTTTCCCGCCCGAGGCCGCCGCCAGCTGCTGGGCGACGGCGTGCGCCAGCTCCGCCCGCTTGGGCGTCTGCATCATGTAGGGGACGGCGTAGCCCTGGACGCCGATCGTGACGCTGCCGAGCAGTGCCGCCAGCAGCGCCAGGCCCAGCCGCGGCGAGAAGAGGAGGCCGAGGTCGATCAGCGGCTCGGCCACCCGCCGCTCCCAGGCGACGAAGACCGCCAGCGCCAGCGCGCCGCCGATCAGCCAGGCCAGCGCGGACGGCCTGGACCAGCCCCACTCGGCGCCGTTGGAGAGGTACATCAGCACCAGCGCCACACCGCCGGAGAGGAGGACGGCGCCGGCCACGTCCAGGCGCTGCCGCACCCGCAGCCGGGACTCCGGCACCACCAGCACCAGCAGCGGGATCATCACGCATACGAAGGCCAGCAGGAACCAGAAGATGGCCCGCCAGGAGAAGTGGTCCAGCATCCACCCGCCGAGCAGCGGCGCCGCCACCGCGGAGAGCCCGAGCCCGGTGGCCACCATCCCCACCGCCGCGGGGATGTGGCGCCGCGGCAGGACGTCCCGGAAGAGCCCGTAGGCCACATTGGGCGCGCAGATCGCCACCGCCTCCAGGCCGCGGCCGAGGAGGAACAGGCCCCAACTGGAGGTGAGGGCGCAGATCAGTGTGCCCACCGCGAAGCTGACCGCGCTGAGCAGCATCACCCGGCGCTTGCCCCAGAGGTCGGAGAGCTTGCCGAGGACCGGCGTGGTGGCGCCGCCGACCAGGCCGAAGATGATGATCATCCAGCTGATCCCGGCGCCCGTGCCGGGGAACGAGGGGGCGATCCGGCTCACCGCGGACGCCACCATGGTGTACTGCAGGGCGGCGATCTCGGCGAACAGCACCACGATCGCGATGACCGTGTACACCCGCGCGGGGGAGGCCCCGTCCAGCCGCCCGGAGCCTCCTTCGCCGTCTCCGGGCGGTCGTTTCGATTCCGTTTCCGATCCCCACGGCGCATCCATGCCGGTGTTTCTAACGCACCGTCAGAAACTTGGGAAGACAGATGACGCGGTGAGTACGGCGGACCACGGGGGCCGAGGGGCGAGGCGGTCCGCTCCGCCGGAGCCGTTCTGCCCGCAGCGAATCTGCGGGAGGCAGAGAACCGGGATCCGGGCGGCCGACCTGGCCGACAGTGGAACCGACGGGATTTCCGGCTCGACCAGGAGACCAGATGACTCCACTCAGCACCCTCTCGCCCCGGGCGGAGGAGGGCGACACCGCGGCCACCCGCTTCGACGACCACCTCGCGGCCCAGCTGCTCGGCCAGCGGATCGTCCTCCTGGGCACCCAGGTGGACGAGGTGTCGGCGAACCGGGTCTGCGCGCAGCTCCTGCTGCTGTCCGCGGAGGAGCCGCGCAGCGACATCAGCCTGTAC
The DNA here is from genome assembly GCF_000744815.1 of Phaeacidiphilus oryzae TH49. Lineage (NCBI taxonomy): Bacteria > Bacillati > Actinomycetota > Actinomycetes > Kitasatosporales > Streptomycetaceae > Phaeacidiphilus > Phaeacidiphilus oryzae. The sequence goes on along the minus strand of NZ_JQMQ01000005.1, from coordinate 124,942 downwards.
ATCAACAGCCCCGGCGGCTCGGTCACCGCCGGGCTCGCCATCTACGACACCATGCGGCTGATCCCCAACGACGTCTCCACACTGGCGATGGGCTTCGCGGCCAGCATGGGCCAGTTCCTGCTCAGTGTGGGCGCGCCCGGAAAGCGGTTCGCGCTGCCGAACGCGCGGATCATGATGCACCAGCCCTCCGCGGGGATCGGCGGCACCACCGCGGACATCGAGATCCAGGCGGAGAACCTCCAGTTCACCAAGGAGGCCATCGAGCGGATCACCGCCGAGCACACCGGCCAGAGCCAGGAGGCCATCGCCCGGGACGGCGACCGGGACCGCTGGTTCACCGCCGAGCAGGCCAGGGAGTACGGGATCGTGGACCGGGTGGTGGAGTCGCTCGCCGACATCCGCCCGGCCGCGTCCCGCCGGCGGATGGGGTTGTGACATGAGCTCTTACACGGTTCCCTACGTCATCGAGCGGACCGCGCAGGGCGAGCGGTCCTACGACGTCTTCAGCCGGCTGCTCAACGAGCGGATCATCTTCCTCGGCACCGAGATCGACGACGGGGTCGCCAACGTGGTGATCGCCCAGCTCCTCCACCTGGAGTCGGCGAACCCCGAGCGGGAGATCTCGATCTACCTCAACTCGCCCGGCGGATCCTTCACCTCGCTGATGGCCATCTACGACACGATGTCCTTCGTGCAGGCCCCGATCTCCACCTTCTGCGTCGGCCAGGCCGCCTCGACGGCGGCGGTGCTGCTGGCCGGCGGTGACCCGGGCCGGCGGTTCGTCCTCCAGCACGCCCGGGTGCTCCTCGGCCAGCCGGCCAGCGCCGGGCGGCAGGGGACGGTCTCCGACCTGAGCCTCGCGGCCAAGGAGATGATCCGGATCCGCTCGCAGGTGGAGGAGGTGCTCTCCCGGCACACCCACCACGACGTGGCGACGCTGCGCGCGGACATGGACCGGGAGAAGGTGCTCACCGCAGAGGAGGCCGTCGCCTACGGCCTCGCCGACGAGGTGCTGAGCCGGCGGCTCGCCTTCGTCTGACCGGCGGAGGGCAGGCGGCGCCGAAGGCCGGCCGGCCTTCGGCGCCCTCGGGCGGCGGCTCTTGGGTGACAAGTGCTCGGGCGAAGAGCCCTCGGCCGCGATGCTCGGGCCGGCTCTCAGGCGGCGAGGCAGAGCCCGTCGTACCGCGCGGTGGGCGTGGTGCGGCCGTGGCCGGCCCGGCCGCCGACGCTCGGGGCGTAACGGGCCAGCTCGTCCTGCGCCAGCGAGAGGAGGTCGCCGAGCCCGAGGCCGAGCGCCCGGGCGGCGGCCGCGAGCACCTCGGACGAGCCCTCCTTGCGCCCGCGCTCCAGCTCCGAGAGGTACGGCATCGAGATCCGGGCCGTCTCCGAGACGTCCTTCAACGTGCGCCGCTGGGCCAGCCGTTCGCGGCGCAGCACGTCTCCGACCAGATCGCGCAGCAGGGGCTCCGGCGGCGCGGCGGGCGTCCCCGGTACGGCGGGGGCCCCCGGCAAGCCGGGGGCGCCAGGTGCGGCGGCCGGCCGCTGCGGGGCGCGGGGCGCCGCACCGGAGCCGGGCGGCGGCGAGGCCTGCGGGCGTAGCGGGATGACGCGGGCTTCGTTCGACGGCTGTGTGCTCACCCCCTCAGCCTAGGGATTCGCGGCGCCCAGGGAAGGGAGCGGCGTTCTGCCCTGGGTGAAGCCGGGCGGCCCGGGCGGCCCGGGCGGCCCGGGCGGCCCGGGCGCGGGTCCGGGCACCCGGTCTCCATCAGGCGTTCGGGGCGGTGTCGGCCATGGCGGGGCAGTCTCACGCTTTCGAGTCATGGCTCGGCGCGCCTCCACTGCGTCACGATGGATCACGTCGGCGGCGCCGCGTCCTTGGCGCGCGCCGACGGTTCACGCAGGCACCACAGGGAGGCGTCTCGATGACGGTCGACTCGGGGATCGAAGCGGAGCAGCCGGGAGCGGAGCCCAACGGCCCCGGTGATCCGAGTTCCTCGCAGACCAGCCTGGCCACCGCCGCCGCGCGGAATCTGGCCACCACCACCAAGACCGCACCTCAGATGCAGGGCATCACCTCGCGGTGGCTGCTTCGCACGCTGCCCTGGGTGGAGGTCTCCGGCGGCACCTACCGGGTCAACCGCAGGCTCAGCTACGCGGTCGGCCGGGGCAGGGTGAGCTTCGCCAAGACCGGCGCCGAGGTCCGGGTCGTCCCACCGAGCCTCGCCGAGCTCCCGCAGCTGCGCGGCTTCAGGGACACCGCGGTGCTGAACGCCCTGGCCGAGCGGTTCGAGCAGCGCGACTTCGAGCCGGGCGAGGAGCTGGTGACCTCGGGCGAGGCCGCCGAGAGCCTGGTGCTGATCGCCCACGGCAAGGCCCAGCGGCTCGGCGACGGCAAGTACGGCCACACCACCGTCCTCGGGGTGCTGGCCGACGGTGAGCACTACGGCGACGAGGCCCTCGGCGGCCAGGAGGCCCGCTGGACGGAGACACTGCGCACGGTCACCGCCGGCACGGCGCTGATCCTGCCCCGGCAGTCCTTCCGCGAACTGGTCGGCCTGTCCGCGGCACTGCGCGAGCAGCTCGCCGCATACGCCGCCGGCCCGGCCAAGTCGGCCAACAAGCACGGCGAGGCCGACATCGAGCTGGCCTCAGGACACAGTGGCGAGCTGGAGCTGCCTGGCACCTTCGTCGACTACGAACTCGCCCCCCGCGAATACGAGTTGGCCGTCGCGCAGACCGTGCTGAGGGTGCACAGCCGGGTCGCCGACCTCTACAACCAGCCGATGAACCAGACCGAGCAGCAGTTGCGGCTGACCATCGAGGCACTGCGCGAGCGCCAGGAGCACGAGCTGGTCAACAACCCCGAGTTCGGCCTGCTCGCCAATGCCGACTACGAGCAGCGGGTGCACACCCACGGCGGCCCGCCGACCCCGGACGACCTGGACGAACTGCTCTCCCGCCGGCGGAAGTCCAAGTTCTTCCTGGCCCACCCCAAGGCGATCGCCGCCTTCGGCCGGGAGTGCAGCAAGCGCGGCCTCTACCCGGACACCGTGGACGTCCACGGCAACGCGGTGCCGGCCTGGCGGGGCGTCCCGATCTTCCCCTGCAACAAGATCCCGGTCAGCGAGCACGGCACCACCTCGATCATGGTGATGCGCACCGGCGAGTCCGACCAGGGCGTGGTCGGCCTCCACCAGACCGGCCTGCCGGACGAGTACGAGCCGGGGCTCTCCGTCCGCTTCATGGGCATCGATGAGAAGGCCGTCATCTCCTACCTGGTCTCGACGTACTACTCGGCGGCGGTGCTGGTGCCGGACGCGCTGGGTGTGCTGGAGAACGTCGAGATCGCCAGGGACCGGAGCTGAGGGGCCGGGGGGATGAGCTGGGTCGACCTGGCCATCGTGCTGGGCTCGCTGCTCGCCGTCGGGGTCGGCACCCATCTGGTGCAGCATGTCGTCCCGCACGGGCTGCGCGCACAGCACAACGAGGTGGCCGGCTTCGTCTACGCGGCCGTCGGCGTGATGTACGCGATGCTGGTCGGCTTCGCCGTCCTCACCGTGTGGGGCGGTGTCGACCAGGCCCGGCAGACCACGTTCAAGGAGGCCGACGCCCTGGCCGGGGTCTACTGGGTGGCCCGGGAGCTGCCCGCCCCGGCGGGGCCCGCCATAGAGCGGGGCGCCCTCCAGTACGCCCACACCGTGCTGGAGCAGGAGTGGCCGCTGATGGCCGGGCACAGGTCCAGCCCCGCGGCCACCGACCAGGTCTACGCGATCCGGCAGGCGGTGCTGAACTTCGACCCGGTGGGGGAGCGGCAGCGGGTCCTCTACGAGCACGCGGTCACCCATGTCGAGGACCTCGCCTCGGAGCGGCGCAGCCGGCTCAACGAGGTGCAGGACGAGGTGCCGCCGCTGCTCTGGATCGTGCTGATCGCGGGCGGGGTGCTCACCGTGGGCTTCACCTTCCTGTTCGGGCTGCCGAACACGACGGCCCACATGCTGATGGTGCTCACCCTCACCGCGCTGGTCGCGATCAGCCTGGTGGTGATCAAGGAGATGGACTATCCGTTCACCGGCGTCACCAAGGTCGACCCGACGGCCTTCGACGTCTTCCTGCAACGCCTGCCACCACCCCGCTGAGGAGGCCTCGGCTGAGGAGGCGTCGGAGGTGGCGTCAGCCGAGCTCCTTGCCCAGCCAGACCTCGCGGTAGGGGCCTGAGCCGTAGGCCGGGATCTCGGCGAAGCCCGCCCGGCGGTAGAGGGCGACGGCCTCGCCGAGGTCCCGGCGGGTGTCGAGGACGATGCGCTGGGCGCCGGATTCCCGCGCCCAGCGCTCGGCCGCGCCGAGGAGCGCGGTGCCGCCGCCGGTACGCCGGGCGGCGGGGCGGACGTAGAGCCGCTTGAGCTCGGCGGTGCCCGCGTCCAGGAGCCGGACACCGACGCAACCGCCGGGCTCCTTCCCGTCTTCCCCCTGGCCGTCATCACCGGGCCAGCCGACGAAGAACGCGCCCTGAGGGGGCGTGAGCCCGGCGGCCGGGTCCTCCAGGGCGTCCGCGGACAGCGCCTCGGCGAGCTCCCGGTCGGTGGCCGGCCGCCCGAGGCGGTCGAGGAACCAGCGCCGGCCGACGTGGTCCAGGTACTCCGCCAGCAGCCGCCCGCCGAGCTCACCGGCCGCCGGGGCGGGGCGCACCACCCAGGCGGTCACGCCGGCGGACCGTAGGCGCCCTGGCCGCGCACCACCAGACCGTCCCGGCCGAAGGTGAGCAGCTCGGCCACCTGCCGCCCGCGCTCGTTGCGGTAGTTGACCACCACGGTGTCCGTGCCGACCCGGACGTCCTCCACCGTGAAGTGGAGGTCGGGGAGCTTGGCCAGGCCCTCGGTCCAGTACTCCCGCAGGGCCGCCCTGCCGTGGAGGGTGCCCTCGGAGCGGCCGGTCAGCACCGCGATCATCGGCGAGGAGAACTCCACGTCCTCGGCGAAGTGGGCGAGCACCGCCTCCAGGTCGTGGGCGTTCCAGGCGGCGGCCCAGCGCTCGGCGAAGCGCCGTCCGAACTCGTGGTCGATCGTCATGGCGGGACAGCCTAGTGCCGCGTTCAGCCCCAGCGGGCGTAGTTCCGGTTGGGCGGCGGCGGGTTGGCGAGCGGGGGAGTGCTGGACCGCAGCGGCAGCGCGAGCAGCAGCCCGACCGCGAAGCCCACCACATGCGCCGGATAGGCGACCGTGCCGGCGTCGCTCACCCCGTACCCGGCGGCGTAGAAGGCCTGCAGCACGAACCACAGGCCCAGCACGATCCACGCGGGCAGCCGGAGCGGGATGAAGAACAGGAACGGCACGAGTACCCACACCCGCGCCTTGGGCCACAGCAGCAGGTAGGCCCCCAGCACGCCGGCGATCGCCCCGGAGGCCCCGATCAGCGGCTGCGCGGAGGAGGACTCGACGAGGGCGTAGCCGTAGCCGGCCGCGTATCCGCAGAAGAGGTAGAAGAGGAGGTAGCGGATCCGGCCCAGGCGGTCCTCCACGTTGTTGCCGAAGATCCACAGGAAGAGCATGTTGCCCAGCAGATGCGTCCAGCTCCCGTGGACGAACATGGCGGTGAGGACGGAGAGCGGCGGGTACTTGTGGTAGTCCGGCGGGGCGAGGACGCAACCGGGGCCGGAGACGCCCACCCCGGTCTGCCCGCTCGGCACCAGCCGCGGCAGCTGACCGTGGATCAACTCCCGCGGTACGGCGCCCCAGTGCTCCATGAACGCCTCCAGATGGCAGGTCTGCGCCAGGGAGGCGGCACCCGTCACCGATTCCGGTGCGCTCGGCGTGAGGAGGAAGACCACCACGTTCGCGGCGAGGAGCGCGTAGGTGACCCAGGGCGTGCGCCGGATCGGATTGACGTCGTGTACCGGGATGACCACACCAGGGAGTATGGCGCACCGGCCGCGCCGCCGCCCGCACCGACGGCGGAGGCGAGCCGTTCGGGCCCCGGGGCGGCTCACGGATCGTCAGGACCCGGGCTCAGTGCGCCGCGAGGAGCACGGTCCCGATCACCGCGAGGCCGGCGCCGGCCGCCTGCACCGGACGCAGGCGCTCGCGCAGCACGAGCCGGGCCGCCAGCGCCGTCACCACCGGGAAGAGCGAGGCCAGCACGGCGGCCACGGCGACCGGGCCGCTCTGGGTCGCCAGCACATAGGTGCCGTTGGCGGCCACGTCGCCGGCGCCGACCAGCAGCAGGGCGGGGGCCAGTTTGGGGTGCCGGATCGCCCGGAGCGCCCGGAGCGGGCGGCCGGCGGGGAGGACGTCGGCGGCCGGCGCTTCGGCCGGGCCGGCCTGCCCGGCTTGCCCGGCCTGCAAGGCCTGTCCGGCCGAAGCGGCCGGTCCGGCGCCCTCGGTCACCGCGCCCGCCGCCGTACGGCCCCGCCTCAGCGACACCGCCAGCGCCGCTCCGCCGACGGCGATATTGCAGGCCCGCTGCACCAGCAGGGCCAGGAAGAGCCCCGGCAGGGCCGCCGTCCCGGTGCCCGCCGCCGGGTCGGTGGCGTGCGAGATCAGCGCCAGGACCGTGCCGAACCCGGCCGCGGCGACCAGCGCCAGCAGCACCGTCTGCCGGTGGACCGGCTGCCCGCCGCCCAGTTGGGGACCGCCGGCCAGCAGGATCCCGAGCCCCGCCACCCCGATCCCGGTGAGCTGCACGGTGCCGGGCCGCTCGCCGAGCGCCAGCCCGACCGAGATCGGCACCAGTACCGCCGTGCTCGACAGCGGTGAGACGACGCCCATCGGCCCGAGTGCCAGTGCCCGGTAGAAGGCCAGCATCGCGACCGGCCCGACCACCCCGGCGCCGACCGCGAACCACAGCCGGACGCCGCCGTCCCCCCAGCCGCCGGAGGCCGTGACCGCGACCACCAGCAGCAGCGCCGCCGCCGTCTGCGAGATCACGATCACCGCTAGTCCGGGCAGACGTCGGGTCAGCAGCCCGCCGCCGAAGTCCGCCAGACCCCACATCAGGCTGGTGAGCAGGGCGAAGAGAGCAGTCACTGAACGACCTCGCAGTACACTGTGGCAAACCGAACGGTCGCATACACCGTAGTGCACTATGCCGCACCGAACACAACGCTTTATTCCACCAGCAGTCGCGCCCAGCCGGCGCACAGGAGGCCCCGGGTGTCCGACCCCGAGCGTGTCAACGCCGCTCTCGCGGCCAATCTCAAGAAGCAGCGGGCCACCGCCGGCCTCTCCCTGGACGCCCTGGCCGGCCGCTCCGGGGTCAGCCGCACCATGCTGATCCAGATCGAGCAGGGCCGGACCAACCCCAGCGTCGGGACCGTGGCCCGGATCGCCGACGCCCTCGGCCTGAGCATCGCCCGGCTGCTCGACTACCAGGACGGCCCCGCCGTCCGGATCGACCCCGCCGAGCGCGCGACCGCCCTCTGGACCACGCCGGCCGGCGGCTCCGGCACGCTGCTCACCGGTGTCGAGAGCCCCGGACCGCTGGAACTGTGGCAATGGCGTCTGGAACCGGGCGACGCCCATGAGAGCGAGGCACATCCGCCCGGCACGGTCGAACTCCTCCACGTGGTCGAGGGCACCCTCACCCTGGCCCTGAACGGCACGGAGCACTCCGTGCCGGCCGGCAGCAGCGCCTCCTTCCCCGGCGACCATCCGCACGCCTATCGCAACCTCGGCACCACCTCCGTCCTGCTGACCATGGTCGTCTCGGTCCCGCCTCCGTCCACCGCCCGCCGCTGACCGGCGCCGCCTCGCCTGCCCCGCCCGGCCCGCCCTGCCTCCTCCGGAGCCCCGCCATGTCCGACACCCCCCAGCCGCCCGCCGAGGACCACCCGTCCATCGAAGCACCGGGCACTGACAGTCCGGCCGGGTCCGGCCCGGCGGCGGAGCCCGAGCGCGTCCCGCGGATCCGCCGCACCGCCACCGGCGAGGCCCGGCTCATCCCGGACCTGGACCGGCCGAACGCCTGGCTGCTCATCCTCGACGGCGCCCCGCAGTCCCACGTCGACCTGGACGACCCGACCCATCTGGAGTTCGAGTACGCCCGCCGGATCGCCCACGCCGCCGACCTGGCGCCGGCGGCAGGCCCGGGCGAGCCCCTGGACGCCCTCCATCTGGGCGCCGGCGCGCTCGCCCTGCCCCGCTATCTGGCCGCCACCCGCCCGGGTTCCCGGCAGACCGCGGTCGAGTACGACGGGCCGCTGGCCGAGCTGATCGCCGCAGAACTGCCCTGGGCCGGCCCGGAGCCGCGCCCCGAGGTGGTGGTGGCGGACGCCCGCGAGGCCACCGAGGCGGCCCCCGCCGCCTCCCGCGACCTCGTTGTGGCCGACGTCTTCGGCGGCGACCGGATACCCGCCCACCTCACCACGGTCGAGTTCCTCCGGGCCGCCGCCCGGGTGCTGCGCCCGGACGGCCTCTACGCCGCCAATCTCGCGGACGGCGGCGCGCTGGCCTTCGCCCGCGGTCAACTCGCCACCGCGGCGACGGTCTTCCCCCAGCTGTGCCTGATCGCCGAGCCCTCGGTGCTGCGCGGTCGCCGGTACGGCAACCTGGTCCTGGTCGCCTCCCGTGCTGAGCTCCCGGTGCCCGCGCTCTCCCGCCGGGCCGCCGCCGACCCCTTCCCGGCCCGGGTGGTCCACGGCGCGGCGCTCACCGCCCTGATCGGCGACGCGGCGCCGGTCACCGACGCGGATGCCCGGCCCTCCCCGCCCCCGCCGAGCGGCGCCTTCACCGTCTCCTGAGCGGCCCGGAGCGGCCTCGGAAACCTCCTAAATCATTGACCAAGTCAATGACGCGGTCATAGGCTGGATGCCCGAGCGGTAGCCGGCAACGGCACCGGAAGCAGTAGGCCCGGCCCCGGCCGGGCCGGGGAGACCGCCATGACCCGTGGATCAGCCACCACCCGCACCAGCTCGGACGTCGACGAGCTGCGGGCCTTCAGCCGCTTCTTCACCCGGCTGGTCGGCGCCCTCGACTACGAGGGCCACCTCAACACCCGGCATCCGCTGGCCCAGGCCCGGGTGCTCTACGAACTGCGCCGCCGCGGCACCGCCGAGGCCTCCGCCCTGCGCAAGGAACTCGGCCTGGATCCCGGCTACTTCAGCCGGCTGCTGGCCGGCGCCGAGCAGGACGGACTGATCCGGCGCGGCCCGGACCCGGCCGACGCCCGACGCCGGCAGCTCACCCTCACCGAGCCCGGCAAGCACGCCGCCGCCCTCCTCGACGCCCGCGCCTCGGACTCCATCGAGGCCGTCCTGCGGCGGGTGCCCGCGAGTGAGCGCCCGAGGCTGCGCGCGGCCCTGCGCACGGTGCGCCGGCTGCTGGACGAGGAGGCCGGGCCGAAGGGCGGGGAGGTCCGGCTGCGCCCGCCCGCGCCCGGCGACCTCGGCTGGGTGATCCAGCGCAACGCCGTCCTCTACGCCGAGGAGTTCGGCTGGAACGAGGAGTACGAGACGCTGGTCGCCCGGATCGTCGCGGACTACGCGGAGCACCGCGATCCGCGCCACGAGGCCTGCTGGATCGCCGAGTTGGACGGCGAGCCGGTCGGCGCGGTGTTCTGCGTGCGCGACCGGCCGAAGGAGGCCGAGGAGGACGGCGCGGCGGACGGCGCGGACGGCGCGGACAACGCGGACGGCGCGGAGCCGCCCGGTACGGCCCGGCTCCGCCTCCTCCTGGTCGAGCCCGCCGCCCGCGGCCACGGCGTCGGCGCCCGACTGGTCGACCAGTGCCTGGAGTTCGCCCGGCGCACCGGCTACCGCGAGATGGTCCTGTGGACCAACGACATCCTCACCAGCGCCCGCCGGATCTACCAACGGGCCGGCTTCACCCTGGTCGAGAGCAGCCCCCACCACAGCTTCGGCCACGACCTCGTCGGCCAGACCTGGCGGCTCGACCTCCGCTGACGCCGAGCGGGAGAGGAGCGGACCGGCCCTCGCGGCCGGCCCGCTCCATTGACGTGCCCTCACACCGGGCCATAACCTGCGTCCGCACGTCATATATGAGATATGAGAGCCGAGGTCCTGCCCGTGCCCCCCACGCCCCCCGCCGCCCGCGCCACCGCTGACCGCATCACCTCCGTCCGGCTCTCCCGGTCAGTCCTCCCGCTGGCCACCCCGATCAGCGACGCCAAGGTGCTGACGGGGCGTCAGAAGCCGCTCACCGAGGTGGCGTTCCTCTTCGCCGAGATCACCGCCGAGTCCGGCGCCCGGGGCCTCGGCTTCAGCTACTCCAAGCGCGCCGGCGGCCCGGGGCTCTACGCCCACGCCGCAGAGATCGCCCCCGAGTTGATCGGCGAGGACCCCAGCGACATCGGGCGGATCTGGGAGAAGCTGGCCTGGGCCGGCGCCTCGATGGGCCGCTCCGGCCTCGCCGTCCAGGCCATCGCCGCCTTCGACGTCGCCCTGTGGGACCTGAAGGCCCGCCGCGCCGGGCTGCCGCTGGCCAAGCTGCTCGGCGCCCACCGGGACGCCGTGCCCTGCTACAACACCTCCGGCGGCTTCCTCTCCACCCCGATCGACCAGGTGCTGGAGAACAGCAGCCAGGCGCTGGCGCGCGGGATCGGCGGCATCAAGATCAAGGTCGGCCAGCCGGACACCGCCGGCGACCTGGCCCGCCTGGAGAAGGTCCGCAGCCACCTCGGCGAGTCCGTCCCGCTGATGGTCGACGCCAACCAGCAGTGGGACCGGGCCACCGCGCAGCGGATGGGCCGCGCGCTGGAGCGGTTCGGGCTGGTGTGGATCGAGGAGCCGCTGGACTCCCAGGACGCCGCCGGCCACGCGGCCCTCGCCGCCTCCCTGGACACCCCGATCGCCACCGGCGAGATGCTCACCTCGGCCGCCGAGCACGCCCGCCTGATCGAGCTGGGCGCCTGCGACTTCATCCAGCCGGACGCCCCCCGGGTCGGCGGCATCACCCCGTTCCTGAAGGTGATCGGCCTCGCCGACCACCACGGGCTCTCGCTGGCCCCGCACTTCGCCATGGAGATCCACGTCCATCTGGCCGCCGCCTACCCCCGCACCGCCTGGGTCGAGCACTTCGACTGGCTGGAGCCGCTCTTCAACGAGCGCCAGACGCTGGACAACGGCCGGATGGTGGTGCCGGACCGCCCCGGGCTCGGCCTCAGCCTCAGCGAGCAGGCCCGTGCCTGGACCGTGGAGTCCAGCGGCTACGGAAGCGCGGCCGACGCCCGCTGACCGCACGGCGGCGGCTGGCCGCAGGGCCCGGATCACCGGGATCCCGCGGCCGGCCGCCGCGACCGCCCTCTGGGAACCCACCGGCTCCCAGGGGCCGGCGGAGCTATATCCGCCGGCCGGCGTCCCCCTCGACGCCTTGGTCGATGTCGCCGTCGATCTCGATCTCCTCGTGCCGGACACGGGCCCGCACGGTCTCCTCGGTCACCTCGTCCTCGGCGACCAGCCGCACCCGCTCGACCGGGACGACCTCCTTCTCGACCACAGGGGACTCGTCCCACAGGGTCAACTCGTAGTCGGCGTCGGCCAGTTCGGTCCCCTGCTGGGCCAGCGCGGCGGACCGGTCGCCGTCGGCGATCGGCTCGCGCACCAGCCGGGCGTGCTCATGGTGCAGCGGGACGGTGCGCTCGACCTCCTCGACGACCACGTGCCGGTGCAGCCCCGCGTGTCCGGCCTCGCGGCGCTCGGTGTGGACGTGCATCTGCTCCTCGGAGCGGGTCATCACCGTTCCGCGGTCGTCCGCCCGGCCCGACCAGTCCTCGGACCGTCCGGCCGAGGGGTCCATGCCGGCCCTGGCCGTGCCGGAGGCCATGCCGGCGTCCGCCGTCGTGCGGGGCTCGCCGCCCGCGAGGTCGCGGTCCGGCAGGGCCACCGTCTCGTCGGCGCTCGCCATGCCGGCGTCGGTGTCGGTTTCGGTGTCGGTCCCGAGTCCGGTGTCGGTCGCGGTTCCGGCGCTGGCCGTCCCGGCGTCCGCCGTGCCGGCCGCCATACCCGCGGCCATCGCTCCGGCGTAGTAGTCGTGCAGTTGACGTTCCTGGTCGGGGGAGATGTGGCCGCGGGCGTCCGCGTGGACGTGCGGAGCGTCCTTGACCTTCTGCTTGCTGTACGGCACGGCCAGGTTCTCGCCGTCCATCCGGGCCTTGTCCACCGGGATGAGCGTCTCGCCGCCGCCGAAGAGGCCGGCCTTCACGCCGACCCAGGACGGCGCGCCGGTCGCGTCGTCCAGGAAGACGTGCGCGGCGCTGCCGATCCGCTGACCGGAGCTGTCCAGGACGGGGTGGTCCAGTACCGCACTGCTCTGCTCTCGGGTGATCATGTCTGTCCTCCCGGCCCGAGGCTGAGGGAAAGTGCGCTCGGGCTACTCTCCGTGAGGTTCCGTGCCCGGGATACGTATAGGGCCGCGCCGAGCGGCCCGCACGCGGGCACACTGTCGTTCTGCCCGAACTCGTCACGAGAAACCACGCTTCGTCCAGATTTGTCGTCCGCCATACTTGCGCCCATGGCGGACCAGACCGACAGCACCAGCCGCGCCCTGCTCAAGTCGGCCCTTCAGCGCGGAGAACTCCAGACCGACACGTTCTATCCGCCCTGGCGCTCGGCGCCCGAGGCCTGCGCGCAGGCGCTGGTCGAGGCGCTCGACGCCACCCCCGCGCTCCGGGTGAGCATCAGCGGCACCGACGCCGGTGAGCGGACGCCGGAGGCGTACCTCGCAGAGGTGCTCGCCGCCCTCGACGCCCGCGGCACCGACTACCTGCGCATCCCCGTGCCCAAGCGCCCGGGTGAGACCCTGGTCGCCCGCCCCGAGGTGCTCGTCCAGTCCGGGCGGGCCGCCCGGGAGCGCACCGCCATGCGGGACACCCGCCGCGAGCGCTGCCCGAGCGGACGGATCATGCACGAGACCTATCAGCAGGCCCGCGCGCGCACCCTGCCCGCGGACGAGCCGTACCTCTGCGAGGAGTGCAACTGGTGGCACGTCCCCGCCTGAGTCCCTCCGTCCTTGCGGGGAGAGGATGAACCGGCGGTCCCCGGCCCGCCCCGCCGCCGCTGCCACGGCGGGGCAGGAGCCCGCGCGCCGGCGCAGGCCCCGCAGCGACGCCGTGGCCAGCCGCCGCGCGCTGCTGGACGCGGTGCGGGGGCTGCTCGCCGAGCGGCCCTGGGACCCGCGGGTGCCCGAGGAGCCTTTCGAGCTCCCCCGACTCGCCGAGCGGGCGGGCGTCTCGGTGGCCACCGCCTACCGGCACTTCGCGGACGCGGAGGCGGCCCGGGAGGCCTGCCACCGCGAGCTGGTCGAGGCGCTCTTCGAGGAGATCGGGACGGAGACCGGGCCCGAGAGCGGGACGGCGCGGGAGCGCTACCACCGGGCCTGCGCGCTGTGGGTGCGCCGGGCGGCCGAGTACGCCCCGGCGGCGGTGCGCCCGCGCGACCGGTACGGGCTGATCGCCCGGCTGGCGGCCGGCGACGCCCTGGCCGCCCTGGTCCGGGACCGGCTGGGCGCGCTGATCACCGCGCTGGCGGCGGAGGGCGAGCTGCCGCCCTCGGTGCCGGTGGACTACGCGGTGCTCCTCTGGTGCACCCTGTTCGACGAGCGGCTGTTCTGCGACCTGCTGCTGACCGAGGGCTGGAGCGACCGCCGGGTCACCGACCACCTGTCGACGGCGCTGCTGGCCGCCCTCCGGTCCACCCCGGACTGAGAACTCGGCCGAACGGAGAACCCGGCCGAACGGAGAACTCGGCCGAACTGAGAATTCGTTCCCGGATAACCGGCCTCCGTCCGAGGGTCGTCGAGGCCCCGGATACGGGTTTGACCTGCCATGACAACCGACGGAGGCGACAGCCGGTCGATCAACCATAGTTATCGACTATGGAAACCACCGGGATCATGTCTTTGACCTGTCGATCGGCCCGGGCCTAACGTCCTATGACGTGGCAGTCGCGATACGGACGGTTAGGCCGTCAACCCTCAGGACGCTGTGGTCCTCCACCATCGGCAAGAAGGCCGTGATGGCGGTCACCGGCGTGGTCATGCTCCTGTTCCTGGTCGTGCACATGTACGGCAATCTGAAGATCTTCTTCGGGGCCGCGGCGTTCGACGACTACGCGGCCTGGATGCGCACCATCGGTGAGCCGGTGCTCCACCACTCCTGGTACCTGTGGATCCAGCGCGTGGTCCTCGTCCTGTGCGTGGTCCTCCATGCCGTCTCCGCCTGGCAGTTGAGCCGGCGTGACATCAGGGCGCGGCGCACCGGTTACCAGCACGCCCAGCCGAGCGGACCGTCCTTCGCCACCCGCACCATGCGCTGGGGCGGGATCATCCTGGCCCTCTTCATCGTCTGGCACATCCTCGACCTCACCACCGGCACCGTGAACCCGCTGGGCGAGGCCGGCCACCCGTACGAGAACGTGGTCGCCGACTTCCGGAACTGGTGGGCGGACGTCATCTACATCGTCGCGATGTGCGCCCTGGGCCTGCACATCCGGCACGGCTTCTGGAGCGCCGCCCAGACCCTCGGCGCCAACGGGCAGCGCAGTGGCCCGATCTTCAAGACCGCCAGCTGGGTGCTGGCCGTCGTCCTCTGGGCGGGCTTCGTCACCATTCCCGTCGCCGTCATGACCGGAGCAGTGAGCTGACCGATGGCTGAACTCAACGAGTACCGCGACTACACCGCCTACACCGTGGGAGAGCCGGTCGTCGACGGCGCGGCTCCGGACGGCCCGATCGAGGGCCGCTGGGAGAGGCGCAAGTTCGAGGCCAAGCTGGTCAACCCTGCCAACCGGCGCAAGCACAAGGTGATCGTGGTCGGCACCGGGCTGGCCGGCGGCTCGGCCGGCGCCACCCTGGCCGAGCAGGGCTACCACGTCATCCAGTTCTGCTTCCAGGACTCCCCGCGGCGCGCCCACTCGATCGCCGCCCAGGGCGGCATCAACGCCGCGAAGAACTACCGCAACGACGGCGACAGTGCCTACCGCCTCTTCTACGACACCGTGAAGGGCGGCGACTTCCGGGCCCGGGAGTCCAACGTCCATCGGCTGGCCGAGATCTCGGTGCAGATCATCGACCAGTGCGTGGCCCAGGGGGTGCCCTTCGCCCGCGAGTACGGCGGCCTGCTGGACACCCGCTCCTTCGGCGGCGTCCAGGTGCAGCGGACCTTCTACGCCCGGGGCCAGACCGGCCAGCAGCTGCTGCTCGGCGCCTACCAGGCGCTGTCCCGGCAGATCGCGGCCGGCAATGTGGAGATGCACGCCCGCACCGAGATGCTCGACCTGATCGTGGTCGACGGCCGCGCCCGCGGCATCGTCGCCCGCGACCTGATCACCGGCGAGATCTCGACCTATCTCGCGGACGCCGTCGTCCTCGCCTCCGGCGGCTACGGCAACGTCTTCTACCTCTCCACCAACGCGAAGAACTCCAACGCCACCGCCGCCTGGCGGGCCCACCGGCGCGGCGCCTACTTCGCCAACCCGTGCTTCACCCAGATCCACCCGACCTGCATCCCGCGTTCCGGCGACCACCAGTCCAAGCTCACCCTGATGAGCGAGTCGCTGCGGAACGACGGCCGGATCTGGGTGCCGAAGACCAAGGGCGACACCCGCAGTCCGGAGCAGATCCCCGAGGACGAGCGCGACTACTACCTGGAGCGGATCTACCCGGCCTTCGGCAACCTGGTGCCCCGCGACATCGCCTCCCGGGCCGCCAAGAACGTCTGCGACGAGGGACGCGGCGTCGGCCCGGGCGGGCTCGGCGTCTACCTGGACTTCGCGGACGCGATCCAGCGGATGGGCCGCAAGGCGGTCGAGGAGAAGTACGGCAACCTCTTCGACATGTACGAGCGGATCACCGGCGAGGACCCGTACCGGGTGCCGATGCGGATCTACCCGGCGATCCACTACACGATGGGCGGCCTCTGGGTCGACTACGACCTGCAGACCACCATTCCGGGGCTGTTCGCCATCGGTGAGGCCAACTTCTCCGACCACGGGGCCAACCGGCTGGGCGCCTCGGCGCTGATGCAGGGCCTCTCCGACGGCTACTTCGTCATCCCGGCCACCCTCAACGACTACCTCGGCCGCAACCCCAAGCTGCCGGAGGTCGCCGAGGACGCCCCCGAGGTGGTCTCGGTGGTGGAGGAGACCACCGAGCGGCTGGAGCGGCTGCTCGGCAACGACGGCGACCGCAGCCCCGACTCCTTCCACCGGGAGATCGGCGAACTCCTCTGGGAGTACTGCGGGATGGCCCGCAACGAGGCCGGGCTGCGCAAGGCGCTGGCCCGGATCCCGGAGATCCGCGAGGAGTTCTGGCGGCGGATCCGGGTCCCCGGCGAGGGCAGCGAGCTCAACCAGTCGCTGGAGAAGGCCAACCGGGTCGTGGACTATCTGGAGCTGGCCGAACTGCTCTGCCTGGACGCCCTCCACCGCAGCGAGTCCTGCGGCGGCCACTTCCGCGAGGAGTCGCAGACCCCCGACGGCGAGGCCGCCCGCAAGGACGACGAGTTCTCCTACGCCGCCGCCTGGGAGTTCACCGGCACCGGCGAGCCCCCGGTGCTGCACAGGGAAGACCTGGTCTTCGAGTACGTCCACCCCACCCAGCGGAGCTACGCGTGAACCTCACCCTGCGCATCTGGCGCCAGAAGAACCCGGACGTGCCCGGGGCCATGGTCACCTACCAGGTCCAGGACGTCTCGCCGGACATGTCGTTCCTGGAGATGCTCGACGTCCTCAACGAGGACCTCATCTCCCGCGGGGAGGAGCCGGTCGCCTTCGACCACGACTGCCGGGAGGGCATCTGCGGGATGTGCTCCCTGGTCATCAACGGCCAGGCGCACGGCCCCGAGCGGACCACCACCTGCCAGCTCCACATGCGGCACTTCAGCGACGGCCAGACCATCGACATCGAGCCCTGGCGGGCCTCGGCCTTCCCGGTGGTCAAGGACCTCGTGGTGGACCGGTCCGCGTTCGACCGGATCATCCAGGCCGGCGGGTACATCACCGCCCCGACCGGCGCGGCGCCGGAGGCCCACTCCACTCCGGTGCCGAAGGCGGACGCGGACCTCGCCTTCGAGCACGCCGAGTGCATCGGCTGCGGGGCGTGCGTGGCCGCCTGCCCGAACGGGTCGGCGATGCTCTTCACCTCGGCGAAGATCACCCACCTCAACACGCTGCCGCAGGGCGCGCCGGAACGCGAGTCCCGGGTGCTGGACATGGTCGCGACGATGGACGCGGAGGGGTTCGGCGGCTGCACCAACACCGGTGCCTGCGCGACGGCCTGCCCCAAGGGGATCCCGCTGACCTCCATCGCCACCATGAACCGCGAGTTCCTCCGCGCGGCCCGCAAGGCGCCGGGCGCGGCGCGCCGCGGCTGACGGCCGCACGGCAGGCAGGTCAGGGGCGTCCGCCCGGGTCTCCGCCCGCTTCCGGTACTCCGGTGACCGGGCCGGCCGCCGGCCGGCCCGGCATCGCCCCCCGGGTCACCGGCCGCCCCCGCTGACCTCCGCCAGGTATGCGTCGGTGGCCTCCGCCGAATACCACCAGTCGGCGAGGGTCGACGGGTCCTCCTGCCCGGCCCCGAGCCGCCGGGCCACCTCCGGGTGGCGGCCGGCCGCGGCCATCGCGCGCAGCGCGTGCTCGGTGGGCGGGCCGAGGAGGGCGTGGGTGTAGGCGGTGGCGTGCCGGGCGTGGTCGGACCAGAAGCGCTCGAAGGCGTCCCGCATCCAGTCCTCGTCGAACGGCCCGTCCTCGCCGCGTTCCAGCACCGCCCGGAGGTAGACGGCGGCGCAGCGGGCGGCGGTGTTGGCGCCCTGGCCGGCCACCGGGTCGTTGAGCACCACCGCGTCGGCCATCCCCAGCACCGGCCTCCCCGGGGCGGCCTCGGCGACCGGCCGGCGGACCACCGGGGTGATCCGCCCGTACAGCGAGGCCCGCGGATCGGTCGGCTCCGCGGACGCCAGCGCGGGGGCGAACCAGGGGCCACCCGGGCCGCCAACTCCCGGGTGCGCTCCAGCTGTTCGTCCGGACCCGGCCGGTCGCCCCAGCAGTCCAGCGGCCCGCCGGGGACGGCTTCCCACAGCAGCATGTCGCAGGGGCCGGAGAGGGTCAGGCCGGGCATCACGATCAGCTCGCCGACCCCCGGCACCGCGTTGATCCGCACCAGGGTCTCGCCGTCCGGATGCCGCAGGCCGTGGAGGTAGAGGCAGGACAGCTCGCGCTGCGGGGCGTCGGCCACCGAGCGCTCGGGGTCGCGCGGGAAGAGCCCGGAGAGTTCACCGCGGCCGACCGCGACCAGCGTCAGCTCGTGCTCACCGGCCAGTGCGGCCAGTCCGGCCCGGTCCACCGCCCGGTACTCGACCTGGACTCCGCGTTCCGCGGCGAGTTCCAGCCAGTGGGCGTGCTTGAGTCGCTGGTCGATCGCGCGGGCCGGTTCTGAGAACGGGTAGCGGACGGCGAGGGCGATCGGGCCGTCCGCCGCCGGCGGGGGAGCGGCCACCGTCACCGTCTGGCCGACCGCGCCCGGGGCCTCCACGGTCCACTCCTTCGGCACGATGTCCGGTGCCGTCTCCCGTTCCAGGGCCAGTGCCGGGCCGAACATCACCTGGGTGGAGAGCACCGGCCCGGCCCGCAGTTCCTCCGGGGTGCGCTCGCTGACGAGCGTCACCGGATAGCCCCGCTCCTGGAGCCCCAGTGCCAGCTGGAGCCCCGCCTGTCCGGCCCCCACGATCGCGATCCGCCGCATCGGATTCCCCCTCCGTCGCCGCTCCGGTCTTACCAACTCCCGTGCCTGGTGTACAGAGCGGGCAGGCCGGAATCCGCACCGGCCCGCGGAGACGGCGAACGCCTGGACCGGGGGGAAGTCCGGGCCAGGCGTCCGAGGGTGCTGCCGTCGGGTCAGCCGGTGAAGGCCGCCGTGCCGTTGGGCGTGCCCAGGCCGGTCGGGCCGTCGTAGCCGCTCTCGGCGGTGCACAGGTACGCCGGGGAGCAGCTGGTGGTCGAGCCGCTGGTCACGTCGAAGAGCGAGGAGCTGTGGGAGTAGGCCACGGAGGCCGGGACGCTGGTGGAGTGGCTGCCGGCGTCCGCGTAGACCGAGGCGATCAGCGGGGCCGCGACGCTGGTGCCGCCGAAGGTGGCCCAGCCGCCCACGCTGCCGTAGGAGTCGTACACCGACACGCCGGTGGCCGGGTCGGCGACCGCGGAGACGTCGGCGACGGTGCGCTTGGAGCAGCCGCTGTCGGTCTGCCAGGACGGCTTGGGCTCATAGGCGGAGCAGCCCGAGCCGGCGCCCTCGGTGGAGCTGGTGGACCAGACCGACTCGGTCCAACCGCGGGTGTTGGAGGCCGTCTTGAGGCTGGTGCCGCCGACCGCGGTCACGTTCGGGGACGCGGCCGGGTACTCCACGCCGTAGCCGCTGTCACCGGAGGAGACGGTGATCGGGACGCCCGGGTGGTTGAAGTACGTGCTGTCGTAGCCGGTGTCCGAGGAGGACTCGCCGCCGCCGTAGCTGTTGGAGACCTCGGTGGCGCCCAGCTTGACGGCCTCGTTCACGGCGGTGCCGAGGTTGGTCATGCTGGCACTGCTGGCCTCGACCAGGACGATGTGGGCGTTGGGGGCGATCGCCGACACCATGTCGAGGTCGAGGGATATCTCCTCCGCCCAGCTGGCGTTGGCCCGCGGGACCGAGCCGCCGGTCTGGCCGACCTTCTTGAAGCAGCCGCTGGCCGAGGTGCAGGCGGGCAGCCCGTAGTAGCTGCGGTAGGTCGCCATGTCGGCCTCGGCGTTGGGGTCGTCGTAGGCGTCGACGATGGCCACCGTCTGGCCGGCGCCGCCGCCGGAGGCTAGCTTGTAGGCGCTGAGGAGGTTGGACGGGCCGTAGCCGGACGGGCTGGAGGCGTTCGGCTTCGCGGTCTTGCCGTTCGAGATCCGGCCGGTGACCCGCAGGGCGTTGCAGGACATCGCGTCGGCGCTGGTGGTCGAGGCGCAGGCGCGGGCCCAGGCGACTCCGTGCGAGACGCCGGTGTTGGGGGCCGCCACCAGGGCGGGGGTGGTGGCGGAGGTGGCCGCGCCGGCGGGGACCGCGGCGGCGAGACCGGAGATCGCGAGGGCGGCGACGCCGGCCACGGCGAGGGGGACGTGTCTGGTGCGCAACGTACTGCCTCCTGAACAGGAGCCAACGGGGAAGTGACGTGCGACGTGCAGTGGTCTGCCTCCCCTCATTGGGGTGGCAGCCCGCGATGAGCGTAGCCAGGCGTGTCCTGGTCAACAAGATGGAGGTGTGACGTTTTTGTTAAACGGCATTCCGCTTGTTCGCCGAACAACGCGGCTGATCCGCCACTTGACGTCTGTTCAGCAACGATGGTTAGGCTCCGGCTACCAGAACCTGTGGTCGCGGGCACCGCCGGCGGCCCCGATGGGGGTGAGGGCGTGACCGACACGCGGACCGACGCCGAGGCCGGTGCCGAAGCCGTCGCGGAGACCGGTGCCGAGGCCGTCGCCGAGGCCGACGCAGACGGCGGGCTGCCGACCCTGCCGGCCGTCAGGAGCTGCCCGTTCGCTCCACCGGACGAGTACCTCCGGCTGCGCGACGCAGGCCGGGCGGTGCGGGTGCGGATGCCGACCGGCAGCACCGCCTGGGCGCTGACCAGGCACGCCGACGTCCGGGCCGTCCTCGGCGATCCGCGGTTCAGCTCGGACCGCAGGCTTCCGCAGTACCCGTTCTTCGCCCCGACCCAGCCCAGCGCGCACGCCCCGGCGCGGATCTCGCTGATCGGGATGGACCCGCCCGAGCACAGCCGGGCCCGGCGGGCCGTGGTCGGCGAGTTCACCGTCAAGCGGCTGGAGGCCCTGCAGCCGCGGGTGCAGCAGATCGTCGACGAGCATGTGGACCGGATGCTGGCCGGGCCGCGGCCGGTGGACCTGGTGGAGGCGCTGGCGCTGCCGGTGCCCTCGATGGTGATCTGCGAGCTCCTCGGCGTCCCCTACGCCGACCACGACTTCTTCCAGACCAGGTCCGGGCTGCTGCTGAGCCGCGTGCCGACCGTGGAGGAGCGGAATCAGGCCCGCGGCGAGCTGTGGGGGTACCTCGGCCGGCTGATCGACGCCAAGGCGGCGGCGGAGGACCCGGGAGACGACCTGATGGGTCGTCAGATCGCCCGGCAGAAGGCCGAGTCCGGCGGTGTCGACCGCGAGGCGCTGATCGCCCTCGGCTTCCTGCTGCTGGTGGCCGGGCACGAGACCACCGCGAACATGATCTCGCTCGGTGTGATGGCCCTGCTCAGCCGGCCGGATCAGCTCGCGGCCCTGCGGGCCGACCCCTCGCGCACCCCGGCGGCGGTCGAGGAGATGCTGCGGATCTTCACCATCGCCGAGTTCGTGAACGCCCGGGTGGCCACCGAGGACGTCGAGCTCGCCGGGGTGCTGATCCGCGAGGGGGAGGGCGTGGTGGCGCTGAGCAGCGTCGCCGACCACGACCCCGAGGTCTTCCCCGAGCCGGCCGCGCTGGACTTCGACCGGGGCGCCCGCCACCATCTCGCCTTCGGCTTCGGGATCCACCAGTGCCTGGGCCAGAACCTGGCCCGGCAGGAGCTGCGTACCGTCTTCGACACGCTGATCCGCCGGGTCCCGGGCCTCCGCCTGGCCGTGGACCCGGACGAGCTGCCGTACAAGGACGACGCCCACGTCTATGGTCTCCATGAGCTCCCGGTCACCTGGGACTGAGGGCCGCGGGACCGAAGGGACTTCTCGGATGCGCCTGATCGCCGACACCTCGCGCTGCGTCGGGGCCGGACAGTGTGTGCTCACCGACCCGGACCTCTTCGACCAGGACGAGGAGGACGGGACGGTCCTCGTGCTGGACGGGGAGCCGGCGGGGGAGCGGCTGGAGCACGCCCACGAGGCGGTGCGGCTCTGCCCCGGGCAGGCGCTCTCCCTCGCCGAGTGAACGAGCCGTTGCCTTGGTGCAGCACACGGACGGAGCCGTGCCGCGTACAACAGCCGGGCAATGAGGAAGACCGCGCCGATCGGGCGCGGCCTCCGGGAGGTAGGAGGCGAACCGCGCCAGCGCGTCGACATAGCCGAGCATCTCCTCGGGAGTCGCCCAGCCGTCTTTGATCATGATGGCGGCGTGGCCGTTCATCCGCCAGGGCATCGCCAGCTCGCGGGTACGCTCCAGCACCTCGGCCCGGAACACGGCTCGCGCCGCATCGGGGTCCGTGGCGTTGGTGCTGGGACTCGTCACCAAGGTCGCCTGCTTGGTGACGAGCCGCCGGTCACCTGGGGCGCCTGAAGATCCGGCGGCCAGGCGGCCGGCGCGGTCACTCCTCGCGGGCGAAGATCTTGCCGGGGTTGAGGATGCCCTGTGGGTCGAGGGCGTCCTTGACCGACCGGTGCAGGGCCAGCACCGCCGGCCCCGCCTCGGTGCGCAGGCCGGCCCGCTTGAGGAGTCCGACGCCGTGCTCGCCGGTCACCGTCCCGCCCAGTTCGATCGCGGCGGCGATGATCTCGTCGAAGGCCGCCTCCGCGCGCTTCCGCGCGGCCTCGTCGCCGGGCTTGGTGATCAGCAGCGGATGGAGGTTGCCGTCCCCGGCGTGGGCGATGTTGGCGATCTGCGTGTCGTGCCGCTCGGCGGCCCGGTCGATCCGGGCGAGCATCTCGGGGACCGCCGCCTTCGGCACGCAGACGTCCTCGGTCAGCACCGGGCCGAGCCGCTCCAGCGCCGGATAGGCCAGCCGCCGCGCCTCGAAGAGGGCGTCCGCCTCCTGCTGGTCGGTGGAGCGTACGGCGAAGGTCGCGCCGGCCTTCTCGAAGCAGGCGAGCAGCGCCTCGGCCTCCCGCTCGCCGGCCGGGCCCGGGCTGTCGGTGCGGCCCAGCAGCACGACGTTCGCCTCGGTGGAGAGCCCCATGTTGCGCCAGGCGTCGACGGCGGCCAGGCAGTGACGGTCGATCAGCTCCAGCGCGGAGGGCTCGAGTCCGGCCTCGGCGACGGCGGCGACCGCGCGGCCGGCCGCCACCGTCGAGTCGAAGTAGCCGGCCACCGTGTGCTCGGGCGCCCGGGCCGGCCGGAGCTTCACCGTAACCTCGGTGATCACGCCGAGGGTGCCCTCGGAGCCGACCAGCAGACCGGTCAGGTCGTAGCCGGCGACGCCCTTCGCGGTGCGGCGGCCGACCCGGACCAGCTCACCCGTCCCGGTGACGAACTGCAGGCCCAGCACGTAGTCGCGGGTGACGCCGTACTTCACGCAGCACAGCCCGCCCGCGTTGGTCGCGACATTGCCGCCGATGGTCGACCACGGGGCGCTCGCCGGGTCCGGCGGGTACCACAGGCCGTGCTCGGCGCAGGCCGCGCGGAGATGGTCGTTGACCACCCCCGGCTCGACCACGGCCAGCCGCTCCCGGGCGTCGATCTCCTTGATCCGGGTCATCGCCTCGGTGGAGAGCACCACCCCGCGCTCGATGGCGTTCGCCCCGCCGGAGAGCCCGGTGCCGGCGCCTCGCGGCACCACCGGGGCGCCGTGCCGCAGGCAGACCCGGACCACGTGCCGGACCTCCTCGGCGGTACGCGGCCGGACCACCGCGGCCGGCGTCCCGTACGGCGCCCACTCGGCCTCGTCGTGGGCGTAGCCCCGGGCCACCTCGGGGTCGGAGACCAGCCGGCCCTCCGGAAGTCCCCGCTCCAGATCCCCGATCAGCTCGCCCAGCCGCGCCTCGTCGTCCATGGAAGGACCCTAGCCGCACCGGCCTCACCAGCGCGGAACCGGTGACGGATCTCTCAGCGCGGCTTCGCGCGCGGGCATGGCGGAGGCGGCCGCCGAGGGCGGATGGTAGGCCCATGAACGGTGATCGACTGCGGGAGGCCGCCGAGGTCCGGGAGTTCTGGGGCCGGCTCGGCCTGCCCGGGCTCGTCGACGTCCACACCCACTTCATGCCCGAACGGGTGCTGCACAAGGTGTGGGGCTACTTCGACGCCCTCGGGCCGCTCACCGGCGGTCTGGAGTGGCCGATCTCCTACCGTGCGGAGGAGGCCGAACGCACCGCCCTGCTCAGGGAGTTCGGCCTGCGCGCCTTCACCGCGATGCTCTACCCGCACAAGCCCGGGATGGCCCGCTGGCTGAACGGCTGGGCGGTCGGCTTCGCCCGCGCCACCCCGGACTGCCTCCACACCGCCACCCTCTTCCCCGAGCCCGGCGTCGGTTCCTACGTCCGGGAGGCCGTGGAGTCCGGTGCCCGCGTCTTCAAGGCCCATGTCCAGGTGGGCGGTTACGACCCGGCCGACCCGCTGCTCGACCCGGCCTGGGGCCTGCTGGCCGAGGCCGGGATCCCGGTGGTGATCCACTGTGGCTCGGGGCCCGCCCCGGGCAAGCACACCGGCCCCGAGCCGATCGCCCGGGTGCTGGCCCGCCACCCCCGCCTCCGCCTGGTCATCGCCCACCTGGGGATGCCGGAGTACGAGGACTTCCTCGCCCTCGCCGAGCGCCACCCCGAGGTCCGGCTGGACACCACGATGGTCTTCACCGACTTCACCGAGAACCTGATGCCCTTCCCCGGCCGCGCCCTGCCCCGGCTGGCGGCCCTCGCCGACCGCGTCCTCCTCGGCTCCGACTTCCCCAACATCCCCTACCCCTACGTCCATCAGCTGCGCGCTCTGGAACGCCTGGACCTCGGCGAGGCCTGGCTCCGCGCGGTCTGCCACGACAACGCGGCCCGCCTGTTCGAGCTGGACTGAGCGCGGCCGAGCCCGGATCAGAGCAGCAGGTCGCCGTCCCGCTCGTGGGCCCGGGCCGCCGAGGCCAGGGCCTCCGGGTCCACCTCCACGCCGAGGCCGGGGCCGGCCGGCGGGGTCATGGCGCCGTCGCGGATCTCGAAGGGGCGGGTGACGACGTCGTGTTCCAGGTACTGGTACACGGTGTCGATGGCGTACCCGATCTGCGGGGTGGCGCTGGTGAGGTGGAGGTGGGCCGCGGTGGAGAGGCCGATCTCGCCGCCGCTGTGGAGGTTCATGCCGAGGCCGTGGGTCTCCAGGACGCCGGCCAGGCGGCGGGTGGGGGAGATGCCGGCCCAGCGGTGGACGTCGCCGTGCACCACGTCCACCGCGCCGAGCCGGATCGCCGGGGCGACGTGGTCGAACTCGGTGACGCACATGTTGGTGCAGAGGGGGACGCGGAGGTCCCGGCGGACGGCGGCCATGCCGGCGATCCCAGGGACGGGGTCCTCCAGGTACTCCAGGCCCAGATCCTCGATCCGCCGGGCGAGTTCGAGGGTGCGCGGGACCGTCCAGTGGGCGTTGGGGTCGACCCGCAGGGGCAGCTCGCGGCCGAGGCGCTCCCGGATGCGTTCGAGGAGGACCACGTCGTGGAGGGGGTCGGTGGAGCCCTTGATCTTGAAGGCTCCGGCGCCCTCGTTCGCCTGGACGCGGAGGATCTCCTCGGAGAGGGCGTCGGCCAGGGCCACCGCCCCGGTGGGCTCGCCGACCAGGCCCGGGGTGAGCACCGCGGTGACCGGCACCCGGTCCCGGACCGGGCCGCCGAGGAGGTCGGCGAGTGGGCGCCCGGCGGCCTTGCCGATCAGGTCCCAGCAGGCCATCTCGATCCCAGCGAGAGCCGCCGCGCCCAGGTAGCCGTAGAAGTACGGGACCATGTGGAAGGTTTCGGCGGCCTGCTGGAGCCGGTGCGGGTCGGTGCCGCGGATCTGCGGGTAGATCTTCTCGATGATGGCGGCGGTGGGGCTGCCGTGCATGGTCTCGCCCCAGCCCTCCAGGCCGTCGTCGGTGCGCAGCCGGAGGATCGTCCGGGTGGTGCCGGTGCGGGTCTCGAAGGAGCTGGTGAAGGGGCGGGCGTAGGGGACGTTGACGGTCCAGACCGTCAGGTCGTCGAGTCTCATCGCGCGGGGGTGCCTTCTTCGGTCGGTGCTGCCGTCGGTTCTGTGGTCGGTTCCGCCGTCAGTTCGTGGAAGCGGCGGAGGGCGTCGGCGACGCCGGCGACCCGCTCGCCGAGGATGCGGGCGCCGGCCGCGGCGTCCGCGCCCGCCGCCGGGTCGGTGGTGCCGCCCGAGCGCTGCCACTCGCCGTGCCGCTGGAGGTTCAGCCCGGGGACCGCCTCGTAGGAGAACAGCCCGCGCGGGCCCGGGAGTTCGGTCGCCGCCCGGTCCGGCCGGACCAGCTCCGGGCGGACCGCCAGCACCAGGCTGGTCTCCCACCAGCCCGCGTGCCCGGGGACGTCGGCGCCCTCCGGCGCCGGCTCGGTGGCCGGTCCGGCCTGCCAGTAGTTCACCGTCCCCACCGCGACCGGCAGTCCCAGCACCGCGGTCTTGCTCACCATCCGGGCCGTCTCGTCGTTGCCGCCGTGGCCGTTGACGAGAAGAAAGCGGCGGAAGCCGGAGCGGTGGAGGGCGGAGAGGAGGTCGCGGAGCACCGCGGCCAGGGTGTCGGCGCTGAGCGAGGCGGCGCCCGCACCGGGGAAGACATGGTGCTCGGAGTGCCCGTACGGCAGTGCCGGGGCGAGTACCACCGGCACCCCGTCGGCCCCCGCGCGCTCGGCCGCGCGTTCGGCGACGGTCCGCGCCAGCAGGGTGTCGGTGCCGAGCGCGAGATGCGGCCCGTGCTGCTCGACGGCGCCGATCGGCAGCACCAGTACGCTGCCCGGCGCCTCGGCGGCGAGCTCCTCGCGGGTCATCTCGTCGAGCCGGTGGAGCGGGGTGGGCGTGGTGGGCGTGGTGGGCGGGGCGAGGGGGGTGAGCGGTGTCTGCCCGGTCATGCGACGGCCACCTCCGAGTCCGGAACTTGCTCGATGCGGCCGAGGACGAGGAGGTAGCAGGCGACTCCGAGGGCGACCATCACGGCGGCGATGACGAAGCCCCAGGCGAAGCTGCCGGTGCTGTCGACCAGGAAGCCGGTGACGATCGGCGCCGCCGCCACGAACAGCTGGCTGAGGAAGTTGAGGATCCCGCCCACGGCGCCGACGGCGCCCTCGGGGGCGATCAGCGCGACGCAGCTGGAGCCGACCGGCGCGGAGGCGGAGAGTCCGCCGAGGCCCAGCGAGAGGAAGGTCACCGCAAGCACGGGGCTGTGGGTGGTCGCCCCGCCGAGGACGAAGAGCCCCACCACCATCCCGCCGATCAGCACCGATCGGCGGACCCGGTCCGGGTTCCGCCCGGCCGCGATCAGCCGGTCCACCAGCAGCCCGCCGATCAGCAGATCGGAGAGGGTGGCCACGATCCACGGCACCGCCGCGTACAGCCCGCCGGTGAGGACGGACATGTGGAGCTGGTCCTCCAGGTAGCCGGGAAGCCAGGTCAGCAGCATGAAGAAGGCGTAGTTGTAGCAGGCGAAGCCGAGCGAGAGGCCCCACACCTTGCGGTTCCTCAGCAGCCGCCCGAAGTGGGCGAACTGCCGCTCGGGAACGGACCGTTCGTCCTGCGCCCCGCCCTCGGTGATGTACCGGTACTCGCTCTCGCTCAGCCGCCCCGTCTCCCGCAGCCGGCGCGGGTTGCGGTAGAGCAGCCAGTAGGCGATGGCGAAGGCCAGGCTGAGCGAGCCGCTGAACCAGAACGCGGCCCGCCAGCCGAGGGAGGCGACGATCAGCGACATCAGTGGGACGCCGACCACGTTGGAGAACTTCGCGGCCCCGTCGAAGGCCGAGGTGCACAGCCCGCGCTCGTGCCGGGGAAACCAGTAGCTGGTGGTCTTCTGCGAGGAGACGATGCCGGGGGCCTCGGCGATGCCGAGCAGCAGCCGGGTCACCAGGATCAGTCCGAGCCCGCTGACCGCGGCGGTGAGGAAGGTGGCGGCCGACCACAGCAGGGTGGCGATCCGCACCACCCAGGTCACGCCGATCCGGTCGAGCAGCAGGCCCACCGGTATCTGGGCCAGGCCGTAGGACCAGGTGAACGCCGAGAACAGGATGCCCAGTTCACCGGAGCTGAGGTGCAGTGTGTGCTGCAGGTCCGTGCCGGCCACTGAGAGGTTCACGCGGTCGAAGTAGTTGATCAGAATCCCGGTGCCCAGCAGCCCCGCGATGCCCCATCTGAGATTGCCGCCGGCTCTGCCGCCGACCGCAGTGCTGGAGCCGCTCTGTGCCGGGCTCACCGTCGAGCCTTCCGCCATCGCCCACCGTCCAAGTTTTGCATTGCAAAACGTTGATTTGCATCTTGGTGTGCGTCAACCTAGGGATACCGTGATCACCCGTCAAGAGCCGCTGGAGAAGAGAAGACCGGATGACCCCCACCGACGCCGCCGCCAACGCCGCCACCGCCGCAGCGACCGAGGCCGCCGCAGCGACCGAGGCCGCCGCCGACGAGTCCGCCGCGCCAGGACCCGCCGGCCGCAACCGCTCGCAGTCCGTCCGCCGCGCGCTCGCCCTCCTCGGATACGTCGAGGCCGGCGGGCCGGACGGCGGCGGCGTGACCCTGGCCGAGATCTCCGCCGGGCTCGGCCTGAACAAGAGCACCGCGCTCCGCCTCCTCGAGCCTCTCCGGGAGTTCGGCCTGGTGGTCCAGGAGCCGGTGTCCGGCCGGTTCGACCTGGGCCCCCGGGCGGCCACCCTGGGCCAGGCCTTCCTCTCCCGGCTCGACCTGCGCGGCGCCGCCCGGCCGGAGCTGCGGCGGCTGGTGGACGCCTCCCAGGAGACCGCCCACCTGGTGATCTACGACCACCCCGAGGTGGTCTACGTGGACAAGCTGGAGAGCCCGAGCCCGGTGCGGATGCACTCCGAGATCGGCAAGCGGATGCCGGCCCACTCCACCGCCACCGGCAAGGTCTTCCTGGCGCACCTGGGCGAGGAGGTGGTCGCCGAGGTCATCGGGGCGGGCCTGGAGCGGCGTACCGAGCACACCCTCGCCGACGGGGCCGCCCTCCGTGCCGAGCTCCAGCGGGTGCGCGAGCGCGGCTGGGCCGCCGACGACGTCGAGAACGAGGAGGGGGTCCGCTGCGCCGCCGCGCCGGTCTTCGACCACACCGGCGCGGTCCGGGCCGCGGTCAGCGTCTCGGGGCCGACGATGCGGGTGCCGCGCGAGCGCCTCGCCGAACTGGGCGCCCTGGTCCGGGAGACGGCGCGGGCGGTCTCCGAGCGGCTGGGCGCGGCCGCGCCGGCGGAACGGCCGGGGGACCCGCGTTAGGTCAGCAGATGCTGTCCGTCGGGCGGGGGTTGGGCAGCCCGAAGAGCGGCCGGAGGCGGAGGCCGACCCAGGTGCCGAGGAGTGCGGCGGCGCCCCAGACCCAGCCGGAGAGACTGCCGGAGGCGACGCCGGCCAGGTAGGCGCCGATGTTGCAGCCGGCCGCCAGCCGGGAGCCGATGCCCAGCAGGATGCCGCCCAGCAGCGAGGCGGCCACCGTGCGCCAGGGCAGCCGGCGGTGGAGGGTCCACACCCCGCCCGCGGCCGCGGCCGCCGCCGCGCCCACCATGATCCCGATGTCGGTGAGGCTGGTCTTGTCGGTCAGCACGGGGCCGGCCAGGGCGGCCGCCTGCTTGGGGTCCCGCCAGTACGCCCAGTGCTCCGGGTGGGCGCCGAGCGCCTGCAGCAGCTTGGCTCCCCAGAGGCTGAACGCGCTGGTCACCCCCCAGGCCCCGCCGGAGACCAGCAGGACGCCGGCGCCCAGCGCGGAGAGGAGGAGCGCGCCGACCCACAGCGGCCAGGAGCCGCGTACCGCGCGCAGCAGCCCGCGGCTGGTCGGGACCGCGCCGACCGGCGGCGGGTTGCGGCGCTTCTGCACGGCCAGGGAGATCCACACCACCGCACCCAGCGCCGCGATGGTGATCGCCCAGGAGCCCCACCAGCCCACATGGTCGGAGAGGAGCACGGGCGCGAACGAGGGGAGGTGCTCCACGAGCGGGTACTGCCAGGTGTAGAGGGTGCCGCCGACGACGAAGCCGACGAGGGTGAGCAGCACCGGGACCTGGCCGGAGCCGACCGCGAAGAGGGTGCCCGAGGCGCAGGCGCCGCCGAGCTGCATGCCGACGCCGAAGAGGAAGGCGCCGAGGACCAGCGCGACCCCGAGCGGCCCGGCGGTGGGCGCCGGCTTGCTGCCGAAGAGGCCGGTGCCGGTGCCGATGATCAGGGCGAAGAGGGTGGCGGTGGTGCCGAGGAGCAGCGCGTGGGCGCGCAGCCCGGCGCCGTTGCCGACGCCCACCAACTGCCGCCAGGCGCCGGTGAATCCGAATCGGGAGTGGAAGAGGGTGAAGCCGAGTCCGCCGCCGAGCAGCAGCAGGACGCCCGGCTTGGCGCCGTGCGCGGCGAAGGTCCAGACCGCCAGGGCGGCGAAGAGGAGCAGCGCCGCGGTGAGGACCCAGGGCTTGGGCGAGGGCGCGGCCGGCGACTCCGGAGCGGGCGCGGCGGTACGGCCGGCCGTGCGGGTGAGGCGCTCCGGCAGGGTGGAGAGGGCCATGGAGGTGCTTTCCGGGTGTGGACGGGAACAGCTGGGCTGACGGGTGGTCGGCCTGGTGGGATCAGTGACCTGGGGGATCAGTGACCTGGGGGCGGCGACCAGGCGGGATCAGCGGGTTCGACAGCTGCTGGCGGTGATCCGCCGGTAGTCCACGACACGGCGGCTGACGAGGAAGACGGTGCGGAAAGCGGTGATGCGCACGGGTCGTTCCTCCTCTCCTGCCGTTCGTCCGGAGTCGAACGATTGACTCGTCCGCATTGAAACCCGCTCCTTACCCGAGCGTCAAGCGACGCCGGTGCCCCGTCCCAGGGAGTGGGACGGGGGCACCGGTGTTTCCCGGGACGGGGCACCGCCGCCTGAAGCCCGGCTCACCCCGTGCCGGAGTCCGGCAGCCGCCGGGCGGCGGCGAGTTCCGCGCGGGCGCGGGCCGCCGCGCCGACCGCGACCGCGTCCTCGCCGAGGGAGCTCCGCAGCAGGCGTACCGGGTGGCCGCTGACCGGGGGCTCGTCGGCCAGGGCCGCGGCGATCTCCGGATGGAGGAGGTGCCAGGCGCGGGCGACCCCGCCGCCGATCACCACCGTGGTGATGTCCAGCAGTCCCGCCGTGATGAGCACCGCCCGGGCGATGCCGCGGCCGGCGGCGGCGAGGACCGCGCGGGCCTCCCGGTCGCCTCCCTCGGCCGCCGTCGCGACCTCCTCGGCGCCGACCCGCCGCCCGGTGCGCTCGGCGTAGCGGGCGGCGAGCGAGCGGCCTGAGGCCAGGGTCTCCAGATGGCCGCGGCCCCCGCAGGTGCAGGGGAGTTCGCCGAAGCCCGGGAGGTGGCCGATCTCGCCGGCGGCCGCGTGCGGCCCCTCGTAGAGCTCGCCGCCCACCCACAGCGCGCCGCCGACGCCGGTGCCCAGGGTCATCCCCAGCACGTCAGGCTCGCCGGCCGCGGCCCCGCGGGTGGCCTCGCCGCGGAGGAAGGCGTTGACGTCGTTGTCCAGGAAGGCCGGGACGCCCATCGCCGCGGTGAGCTCAGCCGCCACCGGGAAGCCGGACCAGGTGGAGTCGAAGGAGTCGCTCGCGACCAGTACCCGCCCGGCGACCGGATCCACCACCCCGGCCGCGCCGACGCCGACCGCGAGCAGCCGCTCGGGGCGGGGGGAGCCGGACCGGGCGCGGCTCTGCGCGCGCCGGTGCAGCAGGGCGCCGAGGGCGTCCTGCACGGCCCTGAGCATCGCCGGGCCTCCGGCGGCCGCCGGGGTCGGCGTCCCGATGCGTTCGAGGACGTTCAACTCCGGGTCGCAGAGCACCACTTGGGTGGTGGTGCCGCCGATGTCCACGCCGGCCAGCAGGCCCTCCGCCCAGGAGGGCCGCCGGCCGGGTACCGCTGAGATCACGCCTTGTCCTCCGTGAGTGTTCCGCCGGTCGTACCGCCGGCCGTACCGCCGACCGCGGCGAGCCGGCTCTCCCGGCGGCGGCGCTGCAGCACGGGGTCCGGCACCGGGACGGCGGCCAGCAGCCGCCGGGTGTAGTCGGTGCGCGGATGCAGCAGCGCGCTCGCGGTCGGCCCGTGCTCCTCGACCCGTCCCGCGCGCATGACGACCACCCGCTGGGCGAAGCGCTGCACCACCGCGAGGTCGTGGGAGACGAAGAGGCAGGCGAAGCCGAGCCGGTCCTGCAGCTCGGAGATCACCTCGAGCACCGTCTGCTGCACGCTGACGTCCAGCGCGCTGGTCGGCTCGTCGGCCACCAGCAGCCGGGGCTCCAGCACCAGCGCCCGGGCCAGGCTGACCCGCTGGCGCTGCCCGCCGGACAGCTCGCGGGGCGCCCGGTCCGCCAACTCGGCGGGCAGCCGCACCTGTTCGAGGACCTCGGCGACCCGTTCCCGGCGCTCGGCCCCGGACATCCCGCGCCGGTGCACCCGCAGCGGCTCGGCCACGCACTCGCCGACGCTCATCCGGGCGTCCAGCGAGGCCACCGGGTCCTGGAGGACCACGCCGATCCCGGCCCGCAGCGCCCGCCGCTGCCGGCCCCTCGTCCGGGCCAGGTCGGAGCCGAAGAGGGTGACCCGCCCGGAGGACGGCGCGATCAGACCGAGGCCGACCCGGGCCGCGGTGGACTTGCCCGAGCCCGACTCGCCGACCAGGCCCACCGTCTCGCCCGGCCGCACGCTCAGCGACACGTCGTCCAGCGCGCGGACCGCTCGCGGCCCGCGGCCGAAGACCACGCTGACGCCTTCGAGCCGGACCACGGGCTCCGAGGCCGGGGCCGGGGCCGAGGCCGGGGTTGCCGACGCGTCTCCCTCCCCGGCGGACCCGGCGTCAGCGCCCGCCTCCGCGACGGCCAGCCGCGGCACCGCGGCCAGCAGCCGCTTGGTGTACTCGTGGACGGGCCGCAGCAGCACCTCCTCGACCGGTCCGGTCTCGACGACCTCGCCGCTCAGCATCACCGCGACCCGGTCGGCGAAGTCGGCCACCACTCCCATGTTGTGGGTGACCAGCAGCACGCCCGTCCCCGAGTCGACGGCGAGGCGCCGCAGCAGGTCCAGGATCTCGGCCTGGACGGTGACGTCCAGCGCGGTGGTGGGCTCGTCGGCGATCAGCAGACCGGGCCGGTTGGCGATCGCCATCGCGATCACCACCCGCTGCCGCTGGCCGCCGGACAGCTGGAACGGGAAGGCCGAGACCCGCCGCTCCGGCTCGGGGATGCCGACCCTGCGGAGCAGCTCCACCGCCTCGGCCCGGGCCTCCGCCCTGGACAGCTCGCCGTGGTTCCGCAGCACCTCCGCGATCTGGGCGCCGACCCGCTTCAGCGGATCCAGCGCGGTGGCCGGCTCCTGGAAGACCATCGAGACCGCCGAGCCGCGCAGCCGCGCGAGCTCGCCCTCCGAGGCGCCCACCACCTGGGTGCCGGCCACCTCCGCGCTGCCGGTGGTCCGCGCGTTGGAGGACAGCAGTCCCATCGAGGCCAGCGCCACCGTGGACTTGCCCGAACCGGACTCGCCCACCAGCGCCAGCGTCTCGCCGGGCCAGACCTCCAGGGAGACCCCGCGGACGGCCGGCACCTCGCCGGTCTCGGTGCGGAAGACCACGCCGAGCTCGCTCAGGCGCAGGATCGGATCGGTCGGCGTCTGCCGGCTCGGCTTCTGCCCGGTCGGCTTCTGCCGGCTCGGGTTCTGCTCGGCGCTCATCCGCGCCCCCTCACGTCGAAGGCGTCCCGCAGCCCGTCGCCGATCGCGTTGAAGGCGCAGACCACCAGGATGACGGCAAGGCCCGGCGGCACGATCAGCCACCAGCGGCCGGAGTACGCGGCGCTCAGCCCGGCCGAGAGCATCCCGCCCCAGTCCGTGGACGGGGGCTGCACGCCCAGGCCGAGGTAGGAGACATAGGCGACCAGCAGGATCGCGTCGGCCACCTGGAAGGTGGCGGCGACGGCGATGGTGGACACCGAGTTGGGCAGCACATGCCGGGTGATCGCCCGGCCGTGCCCGCCGCCGATGGCCCGCAGGGTCAGCACGTAGTCGCGGTTCTTCAGGGTCAGCGTCTCGGCCCGGATCAGCCGGGACGGCACCAGCCAGGAGACCACCCCCAGGATCAGGATCAGCCCGGGCACCCCGGGGGTCCAGATCGCCGAGATCACCAGCAGGATGAAGAGCGCCGGGATGGCGATCCCCGCGTCCACCACCCGCATCATCACCGCGTCCACCCAACCGCCGGCGTACCCGGCGGCGGCCCCCCACAGGGTGCCGATGACGGTGGCCAGCAGCCCGGCGGCGAGGCCGACCAGCAGCGAGACCTTGCCGCCGAACATCAGCCGGCCGAGCTCGTCGTGGCCGAGGGCGTCCGTGCCCAGCCAATGCCCGGCGCTGGGGCCCTGGTTGACCTGGTGGAGGGCCACATGGGTCTGGTCCGTGGAGTAGAGGAACGGGCCGACGAAGCAGAACAGGACGAAGAGGACGACCACCGCGAGGCCGACCACGGCCAGCCGGTTGCGCGCGAACCGGCGCAGGGCCAGCCGGGTGCCGGTGGCCTGGCGGCCTCCGGGGCCGGCCGCGGGGCCGGCCGGCGCCCGGGGTAGCCGGGCGTGGTGCCCGGTTGCAGCACGGCGCTCATGCGCGACCTGCCTTCACTCGAGGGTCGATGAACCGCTGCGCGATGTCCGCGAGGAGGGTGCCGATCACCGTGGCGATCGAGATCACCAGCACGCAGCCGAGCAGCACCGGGTAGTCCGAGGACTGGGCGGCGGTCCAGAACAGCAGCCCCATGCCGGGGTAGTTGAAGAGCTGCTCGACGACGAGGGCGCCGCCGAAGATGACCGGCACGTAGTAGCCGAGCATGGCCACCAGCGGGGTCAGCGAGTTGCGGAAGACGTGCCGCCACAGGAGGGCGCCGGTGCGGGAACCGCCGGCCCGGGCGGTCCGGACGTAGTCCTCGCCGAGGTTCTCCAGGGTGGCCGCGCGCATATAGCGGCTGAAGACCGCCACCATCGAGGCCGCCCCGGCGACCACCGGCAGCACCATCCCGGCCGGGTCGGAGAAGACCGCCCCGAGGGTGTCGCCCTGCGGGGCCTGCGGCGGGAACCACGGCAGCACCTGGCTGAAGACCAGGATCAGCATGATCCCGAGGAAGTACACCGGGGTCGCGTAGGCGACGAAGCTGAGGGTGGTGACCACGTAGTCGAACGGGCGGTTGCGGCGCAGCGCCTGCCACATCCCGAGCGGCACCGCGAGCAGCAGGCCGACCGCCGCCGACAGCACGGTGAGCACCAGCGTCTTCGGCAGCCGCTGCACGATCAGGTCGCTCACCGGCTCGTTGAGGGTGTAGGAGGTGCCGAGGTCGCCGTGCAGCAGCTGCTTCAGGTACATCACGTACTGCACCGGCAGCGGCTTGGTCAGCCCCTGCGCGCGGTTGAACTCGGCGATCTGCTGCGGGGTGGCGGCCGGCCCCAGGATGCCGCGCGCGGGGCCGCCGGGCAGCGCGTGCAGCAGCAGGAAGACCACGACCGTCACCAGCAGGATCACCACGGCGGCCTGGAGGATCCGTCTCACCAGGTAGAGAAGGGTGCTCATGGATGTCGTCACTTTCCGGCCCCCGTCCACTTCCACATCGCCGGGTGGAAGTTGGCCAGCGAGTCCTGGGCGAACCCGCCGAGGCCCTTGCGGATGACGGAGATCTGGTAGTCGGGCTCGGGCAGCCAGACCACCGGCAGCTCCTTCGCCAGCGCGGCGCTGTAGTCGAGCATCGCCTGCGTGGAGTCGGAGGTGGTGGTGGCGCTGATCAGCTTGTCTACGGCCGGGTCGGCGTACTGGCCGAAGTTGGAGCCGCCGCCGCTCTGGAAGAGGGCGTCGCCGGTGGCATAGGCCGGGAAGTACCAGCTGCCCGCGGTGCCGAAGAAGGAGAGCTGCCACTTGCAGACGGCGTCGCTCGGCTTGCACTGCGGGGTCTGCGCCAGAACGGAGTTGACCGGTGCGGTCTTGATGTCGAACTTGATGCCGACCTCGTCCAGCGAGGACTGGATGGCCGCCATCATGTTGTCCGTCACCGTCGACCCGGACTGCGAGAGGACCTGCATCCGGAACTCGGTGCCGGCGGCCACTCCGGCGCCGCACTGGTGGGCCCCGCTGCCCGGGGCGGTGCAGCGGAGCACCCCGCCCCGCTCGGTCCAGCCGTGCTCGGCGAGCAGCGCCCTGGCCTTGTCCGGCGAGTACGGGTACGGGTTTCGGCGCTGCGTCGGCGAGACGAACTGGGAGACCTGGGCCTGCGGGACGGGGCCGTAGGTCGGCACCGCGGTCCCGTTGAAGATGACCTTGGAGAGGGTCGGCTGGTCGATCGCGTACTGGATCGCCTGCCGGGCGTACAGCTGCCGGAACACCGGGCCCATGGCCGGGTTCTGGAAGTTGTACGGCATGTAGGTCACGGCCCAGCCGGTCCACGGCTTGACGTCGAAGCCGTGGTCGGTGAAGTAGCTCTTCAGCCCGAGGTCGCCGGTGTCCAGGTAGCCGTAGTCCACCTGCCCGGAGCGCAGCGCGTTCTCCTCGGCGGCCGGGGTGGTGAAGGGCAGCAGGTTCACGGTGCGGATGCCGGGCCTGTCGCCGCCGTCGTAGTGCGGGTCGGCGGTCAGTGTCACCCGGCCCGAGGTGGAGAAGGACTTCACGGTGTAGGGGCCGTCCACCACCTTCCAGAGCGGGTCGGTGGCGTAGCCGGAGATGTTCCCCGCGGCGGTGTTGAGGAAGTTCCAGACCTTCTGGGCGCCGGCCGGCGTGCGGTCCAGGTCGCCGACCGGGGCGGAGGCTCCGGACCGGTCCCAGGCGTGCTGGGGGAGCGGGTGGATCAGCGAGAGCTGGTTGGCCAGCATCCACTGCGGGCTGTAGGCCTTGTCGAAGGTGAGGGTGAAGTGGTGGGCGTCGATCGTCTTGAAGGAGGTCCAGTCGTCCGGGGCCTTGCCTTCGCTGTAGCCCGCCCACTGGGCCTTGTTCGCCTTGATGACGTTGTACCAGAACTCCACGTCCCGGCTGGTGACGGGCTTGCCGTCGCTCCAGTGCCGGTCGCCGAGGGTGACGGTGACGCTCCGGTCGTCCTTGGCGAAGTCGGCGGCGGTGGCGACCGAGGACTTCTTGTTCCAGGCGACGGCGCCGGTCGAGCCGTCGTAGGCGACCAGCGGCTCCCACATGGTCTCGGCGATGGAGACGTTGTTGGTGTTGAGGTGCGAGGCGGTGCCGATGGGGAGGATCCAGTTCGGCGTGAAGCTCGCCGGCAGGGCGTAGTCGATGCTGTCGGTGGCCGCGGACGACGAGCTCGTCGATCCGTTGGCGCACCCGGCCAGCAGCGCGCCCGCGGCGAGGGCGGCGCCGGCGGCGAGCAATCGGCGGCGGGGTGCCGCGGTGCGGACAGGGGGCATGGCTCTCCTCGGGCTGACGTGGCGGTGACAGTCAAAGGCCTGATCGCCCGAAAAAACAGCCAACTTTCTGTAACAAGTCGGTTTCTGCCGATCTGAAAAAACTCCCGAATCCTTGCCGCTGCGGCACTGGCCTGCCGAAACAATGTGCTTCGTAGACGATGGTCCGTATCCGATCCGAGTGGACGAGCCTTCCCGTAATCGGGGATCGGGCGTAATCTCGGCGCCACATCCGCCACCCCGGGAGCCACTTTCTCCATGCACGAAAAAAGTCCGGCGACGCGATCCGCGCCGCTCGCCGCGCGGGTGCTCGACCTGATCGCCTCCGGACAGGCGGCGTCCCGCACCGAGCTCTCCGCCCTGCTGGGCGCCGCGCCCTCCACCATCTCGCTGACCGTCTCGCAGCTGGTGGACCGCGGGCTGGTGGCCGAGGGCGGCACGGCCTCCTCGACCGGCGGCCGCCCGCGCAAGGTGCTGCGGATCGGCGGCGCGGAGGACTTCGCGGTGGCCGCGGACGTCGGCGGCCGGCATGCCCGGATCGGGGTGGTGCTGCCCGGCGGCGGACTCGACGGCGTCGCCACCCTGCCCCTGGACATCGCCGCGGGGCCGGAGGCCGCCCTCGCCCAACTCGCCGGTTCCCTGGAGCAGTTGGCGGAGCAGCGGAAGACCGGCAGGCTGCGCGGGGTCGGCCTCTCGCTGCCCGGCCCGGTGGACACCGCGGCCGGCCGGGTCACCCTGCCCTCCCGGATGCCCGGCTGGAACGAGTTCCCGGTCAGGGACTGGCTGCGGGAGCGCTTCGGAGTGCCGGGAGCCGTCGAGAACGACGCCAACTGCATGGCCTTCGGCGAGCACACGGTGCGGCCGGCCGGCCTCCGCCAGTCCGTCACCGTGAAGATCGGCTCGGCGATCGGCGCCGGCATCATCGCCGACGGCCGGCTCTACCGCGGCGCCACCGGCGCGGCCGGGGACATCACCCACGTCCGCATCGACGGCGCCGCCGACCACCCCTGCTCCTGCGGCAACACCGGATGCCTGGAGACCGTCGCCTCCGGCGCCGCGCTGGTGCGGATCCTGCGCGAGACCGGCGCCGAGGCGGACACCACCGAGGACATCGTCCGGCTCGTGGAGGACGCCGACCCGGCGGCCACCCGGGCGGTCCGGCAGGCCGGCGGCCACCTCGGCACGGTGCTCGCGGCCAACGTCAACTTCTTCAACCCGGACGCGGTCTACCTCGGCGGCATCCTCTCCACCCTGGAGCCCTTCGTCGCGGCGGTCCGCAGCCGCCTCTACGAGGGCTGCCATCCGCTGGTCACCAAGCACCTGGTGATCGACCGGGCCCAACTGGGCGCCGACGCGGGCCTGGTGGGGGCCGGTCTGTTCGCCCTCCAGCAGGCGCTGGAGCTGGCACTGCGGGAGGTGGCCGAGCCCCAGGGGATGTGAACCCACCGCCCGGCCGCGTACCGGCGCCCCCACCCGACCCATCGTCCGCCCCTCGACCAGGAGCAGCCTTGACCCCGCCCGCCGCATCCCCCGTGATCGCCGTCGCCGGACTCGGCATCGAGTCCTCCACCTTCTCCCCGGCCCGCACCCACGCGGCCGCCTTCCACCCGCAGCGCGGGGAGGAGGTGCTGACCCGCTACCCCTTCCTCGCCCCCGGGCAGCCGCTGCGCGAGGCCGCCGACTGGCGGGGCGCGCTGGTCGGCAAGTCCCTGCCCGGCGGGATCGTCACCGCCGAGGCCTTCGCCGCGCTCTCCGAGGAGCTGCTGGAGCGGCTGAGCGCGCTGCCGCGCCCGGACGGCCTCTGGTACGACATCCACGGCGCGATGACCGTCGAGGGCCTGGACGACGCCGAGACCGTCCTCCTCGGCTGGATCCGCGAGGTCGTCGGCCCGGACGTGCTCGTCTCCACCTCGATGGACCTCCACGGCAACGTCTCCCGCGGGCTCGTCCACCAGAGCGATCTGATCACCTGCTACCGCAAGGCCCCGCACGAGGACCACATGGAGACCAAGGAGCGGGCCGCCCGCAACCTGGTCGAGCTGCTGGCCTCCGGCGCTCCCCGGCCGGCCAAGGCCTGGGTCCCGGTGCCGGTGCTCCTGGCCGGCGAGCAGACCTCCACCCGGATCGAGCCCGCCCGCAGCGTCTACGCCGCCGTGGACGAGGTCGAGGCGATGCCGGGGGTCACCGACGCCGCCATCTGGGTCGGCTACGCCTGGGCCGACGAGCCGCGCAACCGGGCGGCCGTGGTGGTGACCGGACCGGACGAGGCGGCGGCCGCCGCCGGTGCCGAGCGGCTGGCCCGCGGCTTCTGGGCGGCGCGCCGCGACTTCGACTTCGTCGCCCCCACCGGCACCCTCGACGCCTGCCTGGACGCGGCGCTGTCGCCGGGCGCCGCCCGTCCGTACTTCATCAGTGACAGCGGGGACAACCCCACCGCGGGCGGCGCCGGCGACGTCACCTGGGGGCTCCACCGGGTGCTGGCCCGCCCGGAGTTCGCCGATCCCGAGGGCCCGACGGTGATCTACGCCTCCGTCCCCGGCCCCGAAGCGGTCGAGGCCGCGGAGAAGGCTGGGATCGGCGCGACCGTCACGGTCACCGCCGGCGCCGAGGTGGACGACCGGCACGCCGGACCGATCACCATGACCGGCACCGTCCACGCGATCCGGCACGGCGACCGGGACGCGGAGACCGAGGTGGTGCTCCGGGTCGGCAGCGTCCGCGTGATCATCACCCGGCTGCGCAAGCCGTACCACCACGAGCACGACTTCACCGATCTGGACCTCGATCCGCGCTCGGCGGACCTGGTGCTGGTCAAGATCGGGTATCTGGAGCCGGAGCTCTTCGACATGGCCGCCGACTGGAAGCTGGCGCTCAGCCCCGGCGGCGTCGACCAGGACCTGGTCCGGCTGGGGCACGAGCGGATCCGCCGCCCGATGTTCCCCTTCGACCCCGACATGGCCGAGCCGGACCTCCGCGCCCGCCTCATCCCCGCCTCCGACCGGCCGCTGGACGGGGTGGACGAGTGACGTCCCTCGCCCTGGAGATCGCCGTGACCGGCCCGGCGGGCGCCCGGGCCGCGCGGGCCGGGGGAGCGGACCGGGTGGAGCTCTGCACCGGCCTGGAACTCGGCGGTCTCACCCCGAGCGGGCCGGCCGTCGCGGCGACGGCCGCCACCGGCCTTCCCGTCCAGGCCCTGATCCGCTGCCGCCCGGGCGACTTCGTCTACGACGAGGAGGAGATCGGACTGATGACCGCCGAGATCCGCGCGGTGGTCGCGGCCGGCGCGGCGGGCGTGGTCGTCGGCGCCCTCACCGCCGAGGGCGAGTTGGACGCCGACGCGATGCGCCGGTTCGCCGCGGCGGCGAGGGAAGCGGGGGCCGAGGCGGGCCGTCCGGTGGAACTCACTCTCCACCGGGCCGTCGACCAGTCCGCCGACCCGGTACGCGCCGCCGGGCGGCTCCCCGCCCTCGGCGTGGACCGGGTGCTCACCTCCGGCGGCGCGCCGACGGCGCTGGCGGGCGCCGGGACACTGGCCCGCATCGTCCGGGCGGCCCCCGGAGTCCAGGTGATGGCGGGGGCGGGGGTGGCTCCCGAGCAGGCGCCCGCGCTGGCGGCCACCGGCGTCGCCGCCCTCCACCTCTCCGCCAAGCGCCGGGCCCCCGCACGCCGTACGGGTGGCTGGGTGCCCCTGGGCGCGGGGACCGCCGAGGCCGAGGAGGACACCCACTTCGTCACCGACCAGGCGCTGGTCCGCGCGACCCGCACGGCATTGGACGCCCTCAGGTCGAGGTGACGCCCCGCGCGCTCCGGCGCCGGCGGAAGAGGGTCTCCTGGGCGAGGCTGGCCAGCAGTCCGCCCTCGGGCGAGGTGATGGTCCCGGTGTACCACCCCCGGCCGCCGCCGGTGGTGCGGGGCACCATGTCGAGCAGCACCCAGTCGTCCAGCCGGGCCGGCCGGTGGAACCACAGCGCGTGGTCGAGGCTGGACTGCGAGGACCACTCCTGGTCGGCCAGCGGCGACAACCCGCTGAAGACGTCCGAGAGATAGGTCAGCACCGCGGAGTGGAGCAGCCGGTCGTCGCCGAGTCCGGCGTCGCAGCGGGCCCAGAAGCGGGTCGGCCACCTGGAGTCCGGGTAGGGCTGCGGCGGCAGCCGGGCCTCGAAGGAGAACAGCCGGGGCACGGGGGTCGGCGGCAGCCCCTCGGGTCCCGGGGCGTCCGGCAGGTCCTCGGTGACGTGTTCCCGGCCCTCCTCCTCGACCTGGAAGGAGGCGGAGAGGGAGAAGATCACCTCGCCGTCCTGGACGGCGGCCACCCGGCGGGCGGAGAAGGTCCGGCCGTCCCGGTCGCGGTCGACCCGGAAGACGGTCGGCCGTCCGGCGTCCCCGGCGCGCAGGAAGTAGCCGTGCAGCGAGTGCGGCGGCCGGTCCGGGGCGACCGTGCGGCCGGCGGCCATCAGCGCCTGCGCGGCGACCTGCCCGCCGTAGAGGGAGTGCGGCTCCTCGAAGACGGTGTCGCCCCGGTACAGGTCGCGGTCCAGCTGCTCCAGTTCCAGCAGCCGAGGCAGCGTCAGATGGTCCGGCACGGAACGCATCGGGGTGACCGACGCCATCGCCCCGGCCTCCGACCCGGCGATCCTGCCCGTGTTCGTCCGCGGCACGCTGCCCCGCCCCCGCCCTCAGTGGTACGCCACGGACTCCTCTGCGGAGTCCTCGAACGGGGCCACAGTCGCCGTCGGGAGCACCGCCTGTCAATGGGGCCACCTCCGCCGCGGGCTGCCGAGCCCCAGCTCAGCCGGGGTCTTCGCCCGGGCGGCCAGGAGCGGGGCCCCGGGGCCCAATGGCGGGCCGTTCGGCATCAGTCGGGGCCTTGTGGCGGTGGGACGTTGAAGACGGCACGGACTGTCCGAAGGAAACCGACCGGGGGAGGCCGCTGTGTGGATCGGGCTGCTGGTGGGAGCGGGACTGGTGGTGTGGGGGGCGATAAAGATCCTGGGACCGGGCAACGCCGTCCTGCCCTGGCTCGCCGTCCCCCTCGGGCTGCTGATCATCATCGGCGCCCTGGACAACCCCTTCAAACCGCGCAGGCTGCCGGGGGAGAACGGCTCCGTCATCGAGGAGCGCCACTACTTCGGCGCTGCCCGGGGCCGCGAGCGGCGTGAGGAGGAGCGGCGCCGCTGACCGCCCCGGCTAGGGCTCCACTTGGGGCGCCCGCGACTCGCGAGCGCCCCCGGGGCCGCCGCCGTCCACGCGGTCAAGCGTCTGCGTGCTCTCCTGCTCATGGGTGTT
This sequence comes from Phaeacidiphilus oryzae TH49, assembly GCF_000744815.1. Lineage (NCBI taxonomy): Bacteria > Bacillati > Actinomycetota > Actinomycetes > Kitasatosporales > Streptomycetaceae > Phaeacidiphilus > Phaeacidiphilus oryzae. Next base: position 82,463 of record NZ_JQMQ01000005.1, on the reverse strand, counting down.
GAGGATGTTGAGGAGGTCGGCCACCCTGGCGCCGGCGTCCGCCGGGTGGCGGAGCTCCGAATCGACGGAGAGCCGGTAGATGTTGGTGCGGCCGGAGCGGGTGTGGGCCAGGTACCCGCCCTCTTCGAGGTCCACGATGATGCGCTGCACCGCCCGTTCGGTGAGCAGGCAGTGCTGTGCGATGTCCCTGACCCGGCTGTCCGGGTTCCGGGCGATCGCCGCCAGCACCCGTGCGTGATTGGTCAGGAACGTCCAGCTGTCCCGTCCTCCCGGCCTCTGATCCATGCTGGTCATCGTAGGGCGGATCACTCCGCGTGGACAAAAACGCGACACACTTTTCGTGTAACAGTTGACAGGTATCAGTCGCCCGAGCACTCTGGAGGGCAGCAAGACCCCTTCCGCCCGTGCCCGGTACGCTCCCGTCTAGGAACACCATGGTCGCCGAGTCCTTCGCCCAGGGCACCGCTGCCACCGGGGATCTCCCCGAGATCCCGTCGCCCCCCTCCGCGGCCTCGCCGGCCCGGGCCCGAGCGGTCACCAGGCCCCTGCTGCACAGGCTGCGCGGACTGCCCTCCGGCACCCCCGAGCACGCCTATCTCCGGGGTGTGCTGGTGGAGTTGAACCTCTCGCTGGTCCGCCACGTGGTCCGGAGGTTCCGGGCGCGCAGCGAGTCGAGCGAGGAGCTCCTCCAGGTCGGCTGCATCGGCCTGATCCACGCCGTGGACCGGTTCCAGGTCGACCGGGGCGTGGAGTTCTCCACCTTCGCCGTGCCCACCATCGAGGGTGAGATCAAGTGCTTCTTCCGGGACGCGAGTTGGTGCGTACGGGTGCCGCGGAGGCTGCAGGAGCTCCGGCTGCGGATCGCCCGGTGCACCGACGAGCTCCAGCAGCGGACGGGCCGCGAGCCCACCGTCGCCGAACTGGCGGAGGCGCTGGGCGCGGACGAGCGGGAGACGCTGCTCGGTCTTGAGGCCGTCAACGCCTATGACGGCGTGTCCCTGGACGCGGTCTTCGGGGAGGCGGACGCCGGGGCGGCGCTCTCCGAGCGGCTGGCCGCGCCGGACGACGGGATCGAGCGGGTGGAGACCGTGGAGTCGCTCCGGCCGCTCCTCGCCGGCCTCCCCGAGCGCGAGCGGACGGTGCTCGCCCTGCGCTTCGGCGCCGAGTTGACCCAGGCAGAGATCGCCGACCGGATCGGAGTGTCGCAGATGCAGGTGTCCCGCATTCTGACCCGCACCTGCGACGCGCTTCGCGGGGCGCTGGCCGAGTCGGTGGTGATGTGCCGTGACTGAGATCGATCCGCTCCCGCTCTGCCGTCTCCGCCGGCGCACCGGTGACGACTTCACCGTGCTGGAACTGCACGGGGAGATCGACCTGGCCGCGCTGGACACCCTGCTGCCGCAGATGGAGAGGGCCGTCCGGGGCCCGCCCGTTGGGTCGTCATCGACCTCAGCGGCGTCTCCTTCTTCGACGCCTCCGGGATCCGGCTGCTGCACCTGATCGAGGCGCACGTGCGCCGGCAGCACGGCACCGTCCGCCTGGTCTGCCCGCCCGGCTTCGTCCGCGGGCTCCTCGAACTGGTCGGGATAACCAGGGGGCTGACGACGGTGGCCACCCTGGAGGAGGCGCTGCCGGCGGCGCCGATGTCCTCCGCCTGACGATCGAAGGCGGCGGAGGACACCGGACCGGACTCAGGCGGCCAGCGGCACCTCGGTGCCGGGGGCGGCGCCCGGGTAGGCCTCCACCACCAGGTTGAGCTGCCGCTGGATGTACCAGAGGTTCAGCCCGAAGACGAGGGCCAGCCAGGTGCAGACGGCCGGGCTGCAGGTGACCGGCAGGCCGGCGGCGCGCTGGGCGTCGGCGATCGCCTTGCCGGTGTTGTGGTACGAGACCAGCGGGGCGATCACCGTCCAGCCGAGGAAGATCATCACGGCCAGGCTGCCGCCGGGGCTGAGCACCCGGCGGCGGTCGTACTCCTGCAGCTCCTTGTGGATCTTGAAGTACCAGACGAGGTGGTAGATCCCGAGGGTGATGAGCGGCAGGCCGAGCCAGACCGCCACCGAGCCGCGGCGCTTCATGGCGAGGCCGGTGAGCCGGCCGACCGGCACCGTCACGGTCACGTTGGGGACCACGGCGCCGGAGGCCGTGCCGACGTTGGGGTGGCTCTGGGCCGAGACGGGGTGGAACTCGTCCACGCGGTGCTCCATGGGTCGATGATTTGTCGATTGCAGGCAGAGCGTGGCAGTTATGTGAGAGTTCGGTGAGTCTGTTTATCATTCTGTAATTTCGGTTCGCGGGAAGTCGGGAGTGCGGGGTTCCGGGCTAGATTCGTCTTCGGCCGACGTCCCGTCAGAAGGCTTGGCGGGGAACGCGGTTGGCACCGGGCCAAGGAGGCAGCCGTGTTCCAGATCGCCAGCCGGTCCATCGAGCTCGCCCAGCATCTGCCGCCGCCGCTGACCCGCGAGCTGACGGTGCGGCGCGGCCTCCCGGTGCCGATGCGGGACGGCGCGGTGCTCCTCGCCGACCGGTGGGAGCCCCGCAGCGGCGGACAGGGCCTGCCGGCCGTGCTCATCCGCACCCCGTACGGCAGGGGCGGGATGTTCGTCACGCAGATCGTCCGGCCGCTGGTCGAGCGCGGCTTCCAGGCCCTGGTGCAGAGCACCCGGGGCACCTTCGGCTCGGCGGGGGACTTCGACCCGCTGCGGAACGAGCGCGAGGACGGCCTGGACACCCTGGCCTGGACGGTCGAGCAGCCCTGGTTCGGCGACTCGATGGTGCTCTACGGCGCCAGCTACCTCGGCTACGTCCAGTGGGCGGTGGCCGACGCGCTGCCTCCGCAGGTGAAGGCGATCATCCCGGTGGTCACCGAGTCGGCGATCACCCTGGAGTTCCTCCGCCGGGACGGCTTCTCCCTGGAGGTGCCGTTCCTGTGGGGGGTGCAGATCGCCGGGCAGGAGCGGCGCGCCGCCATGCTGCGCCAGTTCCTCGGCGAGCGGAAGGCCCAACGCGCCCTGCGCACCCTGCCGTTGAGCGATGCGGACACGGCGGCCACGGGGCGCAGGTCGGCGTACATCCAGAGCGTCCTGGAGCACGACCGGGACGACCCGTACTGGGCGCCGGCCGACCACCGGGCCAAGGTCGCCGACGTCACCGTGCCGGCGAGCCTGGTGGCCGGGTGGTACGACATCTTCCTTCCGGGGCAGCTCAGGGACTTCCGGGTGCTGCAGGACGCCGGCCGGCGGCCGCGGCTGACGGTCGGCCCCTGGGCGCACATCTCGTCCGGCTGGGGCGAGGCGGCGGCCCGGGAGGCGCTCGGCTTCGGGCTGGCGCTGGCCCGCGGCGACGAGCCGCCGGAGCGCGCCCCGGTGCGGCTGTTCGTGATGGGGGAGGACCGGTGGCGGGACTTCCCGTGCTGGCCGCCGCCCGGCTACTCGCCGCAGCGCTTCCATCTCCACCCCGGCGGGGTGCTCGGCCCCGAGCCGCCGGCGGCCGGTGCGCCGCCGGACCGGTACCGCTACGACCCGGCCGACCCCACCCCCGCCGCCGGCGGCGTCCGGATGGCGATGCTGACCAGGGCCGGCGGGGTGGACAACACCGCCCTCGAAGCCCGGCGGGATGTCCTCTCCTACACCACCCCGGTGCTGACCGAGGACGTCGAGGCCGTCGGGGACGTGCGAGCCGAGGTGTACTTCCGGTCCAGCCTGCGCCACGCCGACGTCTTCGTCCGGCTCTGCGACGTCGATCCGCGGGGACGCTCGGTGAACGTCTGCGACGGGCTGGTCAGCCTGGCCGGCGCGGACCGCACGGTCTGCGCGGAGGTCCGGCTCTGGCCGACGGCGCACCGGTTCCGGCGCGGCCACCGGATCCGGGTGCAGGTCTCCAGCGGCGCCTTCCCGCGCTACAACCGCAACCCCGGCACCGGCGAGCCCCGGGCCTCCGCCACCACCCTCCGCGCCGCCGAGCAGCGGGTGCTCCACGACCCGGAGCACCCGTCCGCGATCATCCTGCCGATCCGCCGGGCGGACTGAGCGCCCGTCCCGGCCGGGCCTGCAAGAACTTGCAGCCTTGGTGGGGACCTCCCGGGGAGGTCTTGCAGGCGCCGGCCGCACGAGCCGCCAGAGCCGCGCCGAACGCGCTTTCTGCCCTGGTGAGTTGGCCTTCCGCGAGTTCCTCCCGGGTGCGGTACGCCGCCCGTCCCGGCAATTCGCGTTGGAAGTTTGCTGCAAGACCTTTCAAACGGCTCCGCCCGCTGCTACCTTCCTCCTCGACCCGGCGGGCGCACCACCCCCCTGCCGGGGCCCACCCACGAAGGAGTGCACATGCAACGTCGCATAGCCGCATCCGCCCTCGCCGTGGCGATCGCCCTCGCCGCGTCCGCCTGCGGCAGCAGCGGCGGCGGCCACGGGCAGAGCGCCTCCGGCGACCCCTCCGCGATCGCCGGCACCATCACCTACTGGGACACCTCGGACGCCACCGCCGAGGCGCCCGCCTACCAGGCCCTGATCAAGCAGTTCGAGGCCAAGTACCCGAAGATCCACGTCAACTACGTCAACGTGCCCTTCGCCAACGTCGAGCAGAAGTTCAAGACGGCGGCGCAGAGCGGCAAGGGCGCACCGGACGTGATGCGCGCCGACGTCGGCCTGGTCGACGAGTACGCCACCCTCGGCTACCTCGCCCCGCTGGACGGCACCCGCGCGGTCGCGGACACCCCCGCCGACTTCCTCAAGGGCCCCGAGCAGACCGCGAAGGTCAACGGCAAGACCTACGGCGTCCCCTCGGTCACCGACACCCTGGGCCTCCTCTACAACAAGGCGCTCTTCAAGAAGGCCGGCATCGCCGCCCCGCCGAAGACCTGGCAGGAGCTGATCAGCGACTCCGCGGTCATCAAGCAGAAGACCGGCGCCTACGGCACCTACCTCAACCCCGACAGCTACTTCCTGCTGCCCTTCCTCTACGGCGAGGGCGCGGACATGGTGGACCCGGCGAGCAAGAAGATCACCATCAGCCGGCCGCAGGCGGTGGCCGCCCTCGCCGAGGCGAAGAAGGTCTACGACACCTCCTCCATGAAGGTGGACTTCGCCAACGCCTACGACAACATGCAGACCGCCTTCAAGACCGGCAAGGTCGCCATGCTCGTCCAGGGACCGTGGTCGACCGCGGACGACTTCACCGGCAGCGCCTTCGCCGACAAGTCCAACCTCGGCATCGCCCCCGTCCCGGCCGGCAGCACCGGCCACGCCTCGGCCCCCACCGGCGGGCACGACCTGGTGGTCTACGCGGGCAGTGGCCAGCTGGCCGCCAGCGAGCTGTTCACCGAGTTCATGACCTCGACGGCGGCAGAGCAGCAGATCGCGCTGAAGAACGGCACCCTGCCGGCCCGCAGCTCCGCCTACACCGCCAAGGTGCTGGCCGACCCGTCCATCGCCGGATTCCGCCCGGTGCTCGACACCGCCCGCCCGCGCGCCCAGGTCGCCCAGGTCGGCAGCCTGTTCACGCCGCTGGCCACCGCCTACATCAAGGTGCTGCAGGGCACCGAGACACCGCAGCAGGGCGCGGACGACGCGGCCAAGGGCTTCAAGAGCCTGCTGCCCGGCTACAGCGTGGGGTGACCGATGGCCGCTGACGCTCTCTCCGCGACCCGCCCGCCGGCCTCCCGCCCGGCGTCCCCCCTCCGCCGCCTCCGCCGGGCCCTGGACCGCCACTGGTACGGCTGGGCGATGGTCCTGCCGGTGGTCATCGTGATGGCCGTGCTGGTGCTCTACCCGCTGGGCAAGGGGATCTACTACTCGCTGACCGACGCCAACGAGTCCAACGTGGCCCGGCACATCGGGATGAACCACATCCCGGCGACCTACCACATGGTCTGGTTCAAGAACTACGCCGACATCCTCTCCGACGGCTACTTCTGGGGCCGCCTGGTGTGGACGGTGGTCTGGACGGTCTGCTGCGTCACCCTCCAGGTCTCCCTCGGCATGGCGCTGGCCGTGATGCTCAACCGCAGGGTGCGCGGCCGCGCGGTCTACCGGGCGCTGCTGATCGTGCCCTGGGCGGTGCCCGCCTTCGTCAGCGTCTTCGCCTGGCGGCTGATGCTCAACTCCCAGTACGGCGTCTTCAACTCCGTCCTCACCCACCTCGGTCTGCCGGCCCAGGACTGGCTGGGCTCGCCGACGGCGATGAAGGTCGCGGTGGTGATCGTCAACGTCTGGATCGGCATCCCGTTCAACATGGTCGCGATGCTCGGCGGCCTGCAGGCCATCCCGCGCGAGCTCTACGAGGCGGCCGAGATGGACGGCGCGAGCCCGTGGCAGCGCTTCACCGGCGTGACCCTGCCCGGGCTGCGCCCGGTGACGGCGACCGTGGTGATGCTCGGCACGATCTGGACCTTCAACCAGTTCCCGGTGATCTGGCTGATGCTCGGTCAGACCACCGACGACAGCGCGGACATCCTGGTCACCGCGGCCTACCGGCTGATCGGCAGCGGCGTCTCGGACTACGCCGGAGCCGCCGCGTACGGCGTGCTGATCCTCGCCGTGCTGCTGGCCTTCTCCACCTACTACCGCAAGCAGATCAACCGAGGCGAGGCGGTCTCATGACGATCTCATCGGCGGCCTCCGCGATCGAGACCGCGCCCGCGCAGCCGTCCGCCGGCGCCGCCCGTGGCGCCCGCGCGACCGGCCGTCCCCGCCCCCGGGGGGAGCGCGGACCGCTCGCCTCGCTGCTGCTCCACGGCGGGCTGGTACTGGCCGCCGCCGTGGCCGTCTTCCCGGTGGCCTGGGTGCTGCTGATCTCGCTCGGGCCGAAGAACGCCTGGCAGGACCCCGGCCTGATCCTCGGCCACCTCGGCTTCGGCAACTACCGCGCGTTGCTCACCGGCGGCGGCCACGAGTTCCTCCACTGGATGGGCAGTTCGCTGCTGGTCGCCGTGGCCACCACGGTGGTCGGGCTGCTCCTCTCGGCCAGCGCCGGGTACGCCGTCTCCCGGATGCGCTTCCCCGGCCACCGCCCGCTGATGTGGATGTTCCTGGTCACCCAGATGTTCCCGGCGGCGGTGCTGATCGTGCCGCTCTACAACATCCTGGCGGCGCTGAACCTGCTGGACACCTACCAGGGCCTGGTGCTGGTGTACTGCACGGTCTCGGTGCCGTTCAGCGCCTGGATGCTGAAGGGGTACTTCGACACCGTGCCGGTGGAGATCGACGAGGCGGGCCGGGTGGACGGGCTGACCCCGTTCGGCACGTTCTGGCGGCTGGTCCTGCCGCTGTCCCGCCCGGGCATCGCGGTCGCCGCCTTCTACGGCTTCCTCACCGCCTGGGGCGAGTTCGCCTACGCCAACCTCTTCATGAGCAGCGACAAGTACACCCTCCCGGTGGGCATCCAGACCTTCGCCACGGCCGAGCGCGCCGACTGGAACCTGGTGACACCGGCCGCGATGATCATCCTCATCCCGGCCGCCGTCGTCTTCTTCCTGATCCAGCGCCACCTGGCCTCGGGACTCACCGCCGGCAGCACCAAGGGCTGAGCCCCGTACCGGCCCTGCGCCGATCCCGCACCACGTTCCCGGACCACGCTCCCGCACCGCCTCTCGCACCGCCTCTCGCACCGCCTCCGCTACGTACCCATGACCGCCCCCGCACCCTAGGGACTCCATGACGCAGCATCTGGCCACCCCGGCCACCGCCCCCGCATCCGCCACCGCCCCGGCCCCCGCCGACTGGTGGCGGGACGCGGTGATCTACCAGGTCTACCCGCGCAGCTTCGCCGACGCGAACGGCGACGGCATGGGCGACCTCGCCGGCGTGCGCAGCCGCCTCGGCTACCTTCGCGACCTGGGCGTGGACGCCGTGTGGCTCTCGCCCTTCTACGCTTCCCCGCAGTCGGACGCGGGCTACGACGTAGCCGACTACCGGGCCGTCGACCCGATGTTCGGCGACCTCCCGGACGCCGACGCGCTGATCGCCGACGCCCATCGGCTGGGCCTGCGGATCATCGTCGACCTGGTTCCCAACCACTGCTCCGACCAGCACCCGTGGTTCCAGCGGGCGCTCCGCGAGGGTCCTGGCTCCCCGCTGCGCGGCCGCTTCCACTTCCGCCCCGGCAAGGGCGCCGACGGCGAACTGCCCCCCAACGACTGGGAGTCCATCTTCGGCGGACCCGCCTGGACCCGCACCACCGACCCGGACGGCACACCGGGGGAGTGGTACCTCCACCTGTTCGCGCCCGAGCAGCCCGACTTCAACTGGGACGACCCGGCCGTCGCCGACGAGTTCCGCTCCATCCTCCGCTTCTGGCTCGACCTCGGCGTGGACGGCTTCCGGATCGACGTGGCGCACGGGCTGGTCAAGGCGCCCGGGCTGCCCGACATCGGCCACGGCGACCAGATCCGGCTGCTCGGCAACGCCGTCCTGCCCTTCTTCGACCAGGACGGCGTCCACCAGGTCTACCGCGAGTGGCGGCGCATCCTGGACGAGTACTCCGGGGGCCCGGGCGGCCACCGGATCGGCGTCGCCGAGGCCTGGACCCCGACCGTGGAGCGCACCGCGCTCTACCTCCGCCGCGACGAGCTGCACCAGGCCTTCAACTTCCAGTACCTGCAAGCGGATTGGCGGGCCGAGGAGCTGCGCGAGGTGATCGACCGCTCGCTGGCCGCGATGCGCCCGGTCGACGCCCCGGCGACCTGGGTGCTCTCCAACCACGACGTGGTACGGCACCGCACCCGCCTCGGCGGGGAGGGCGAGGACGGTCTGCGCCGGGCCCGCGCGGCCACCCTGCTGATGCTCGCCCTCCCCGGCTCCGCCTACCTCTACCAGGGCGAGGAGCTGGGGCTTCCGGAGGTGCTCGAACTCCCCGACGAGGCCCGCCAGGACCCCGCCTTCCGCCGCTCGCGGGCCGGCGGCGACGCCGAGGGGCAGGACGGCATGCGGGACGGCTGCCGGGTCCCGCTGCCCTGGTCCGGCAGCGCGCCGCCGTACGGCTTCGGCCCCGACCCCGAGAGCCCGACCTGGCTGCCGCAGCCGGCCGACTGGGCCGCGTACACCGTGGAGGCGCAGACCGGGGACCCCACCTCCACGCTGGAGTTCTACCGCAGCGCGCTGGCCGTGCGCCGGCGGCACCCGGCGCTCGGCGCCGGCGACGCGGTCGAATGGCTCCCCGCCCCGGAGGGCGTCCTCGCCTTCCGGCGGACCGCCCCCGACGGCACCGTCCTCACCTGCACCGCCAACACCGGTGCGGAGACGGTGCTGATCGACGCCCCCGGCCGCCTGCTGCTGGCCTCCGCGGAGGCCGACGCCCCCGCCGAGGGGGCATTCCCGCTGGCCCGGGACACCACCGCGTGGTGGACCAGCTGACCGTCGCAGAGCGATCGAAGGAGATCGATGGAGATCCCGTCCGCCCGGCCGCGTTCCTCGGCCCGGGGCCCCGGTCCGGGCGGCGCGGGCCGGCGCCCACGCACCGCCGTCCAAAGCCCGGCAGGTGCAATAGGCTTCCGTTCCATGAGCGTTGCGCGGTTGGCTGACATCGCAGAGCAGGCGGGGGTGAGCGAGGCCACCGTCTCACGGGTGCTGAACGGCAAGGCGGGGGTGTCGCCGAAGACGCGTCAGGCCGTCCTCGCGGCGCTCGACATCCTCGGCTACGAGCGGCCCGCCCGGCTCCGCCGGCGCAGCGCGGGGCTGATCGGCCTGATCACCCCCGAGCTCAACAACCCCATCTTCCCGGCCTTCACCCAGGTCATCGAGCAGGTCCTGACCCGCTACGGCTACACCCCGGTGCTCTGCACCCAGACGCCGGGCGGCTCCACCGAGGACGAGCTGGTGGAGCTGCTGGTGGAGCGCGGGGTCACCGGGATCGTCTTCATCTCGGGCCTCCACGCCGACCTCACCGCGGACACCGAGCGGTACGCCCGGCTGGCCGGCCGGGGAGTGCCGTATGTGCTGATCAACGGGTACAACGCGAAGATCGCCGCGCCCTTCGTCTCTCCGGACGACCGCGCGGCGGCCCGGATGGCGGTCCAGCACCTGGCCGAACTCGGCCACCGGCGGATCGGCATGACGGTCGGCCCCAACCGCTTCGTCCCCGTGCAGCGCAAGGTCGAGGGCTTCGTGGAGGCGATGCGGACGCTGCTCGACCTGCCGCCGGACGAGGCGGAGAAGCTGGTGCAGCACTCGCTCTTCTCGGTGGAGGGCGGCCAGGCCGCGGCGGGGCCGCTGCTCGACCGCGGCTGCACCGGCTTCGTCTGCGGCAGCGACCTGATGGCCTTCGGCGTGATCCGGGCCGTCCGGCAGCGCGGGCTGCGGGTGCCGGAGGACGTGTCGGTGGTCGGCTTCGACGACTCCCCGCTGATCGCCTTCGCCGACCCGCCGCTGACCACCGTCCGCCAGCCGGTCGAGGCGATGGGCGCGGCGGCGGTCGACGCGCTGCTGGAGGAGCTGCGCGGCAACCCGGCCCAGCGCACCGAGTTCGTCTTCCAGCCCGAGCTGGTCGCCCGCGGCTCCACCGCGGCGGCGCCGGCCTCCTAGGGGGAGACCACGCCCTCAGCCGGTCGGCGGAGGCCGTCGAGCATGGTGTGGACGATCGGTTCCAGGTAGGCCGGCGGGCCGGGGATCCGGGCGATGGCCACGATCAGGTCGAAGATCTGCTCCAGCCCGAGGTCGTCGCGCACCTCGCCGGCCTCCTGCGCGGCGGCCAGCAGCGGGCGGCCGGCCGCCAGCGCCTGCTCGCGGCGGCTGCGCAGGCCCTCCTCGTCCGTGTGGACCAGCAGCTCGGAGACGATCAGGCGCTTGTGGGGGATGAAGTCGAACTGCAGGCGCAGCCAGGCGTCGAGCGCCGCGCCCGGACTCTGCCCGGGCTTGATCACCGCGGCCTCGCAGACGGCGTCCACCTCTCCCGCGTACAGGGCCTCGAGCAGCTCGCGGCGGCCGGGGAAGTTGCGGTAGAGGGTGGCCATCCCCACGCCTGCCCGCCGTGCCACCTCGGCCATGGAGATGTCCGTGTCGCCGTCGGCGAAGGCGGCCTGGGCCGCCGCCAGGATCCTGTCCCGATTGCGCTCGGCGGCCGCCCGCCTGGCCGGGAACGCCGTCTTGTCCGTGCTCACTGCACCTCTCCGATCCCTGACTGCGCCGGGTCGCCCCGACTGCGCCGGGTTGCCCGGCTCGGCTTCCGGCCGTGCGCCCTCCTTGGTGGACAGCCTATCCGGCAATCCTCTACAGTTGGCGGACAGCCTATCCGCCATCGGGCCGAGCGTGCCCGGAGGGCCGTGCGCCACTTCGCAGAGGAGAGCTGGCCATGCCACACGAACATCCCGGCGGGGCAACCGCCACGCCGTCCGCGTCCGCGTCTTCGTCCCCGTCCCCGTCCTCGTCCGACACCCACTCCGCACCACAGGTCGCCAAACCGGGCGTCCCCCTGGCGGCCGTCGCCGCCATCGCCTGCGTCGCCCAGTTCATGGTGGTGCTCGACTCCAGCATCGTGAACGTTGCCCTGCCGTCCATGAAGGCGGGGCTGGGCCTCTCCGCCACCGCGCAGCAGTGGGTGGTCAACGGCTATCTCATCGCCTTCGGCGGCCTGCTGCTGCTCGCCGCCCGCGCGAGCGACCTCTTCGGCCGCCGCCGTGTCTTCCAGCTCGGCCTCGCCGTCTTCAGCGCCGCGAGTCTCTTCGGCGGGCTGGCCACCGACGGCTGGATGCTGCTGGCGGCCCGGGTGGTCCAGGGCGCGGGCGCGGCCGCCCTCGCCCCCTCCAGCCTCAGCCTGATCACCGCTAGCCACGCCGATCCGGGCCGCCGCACCCGCGCGATGACCTGGTGGGGAGTGGCCGCCTCCAGCGCCGGCGCGGCCGGCATCGTCCTCGGCGGCCTGCTGACCGCCTCGTTCAGCTGGCGCTGGGTGATGCTGGTCAATGTGCCGATCGGCGCCGGCCTCCTCGCCGCAGGCCTGCTCCTGCTGCGGCCCACCGCGCCCGCCCGGGACCGCGCCCGGATCGACGCCCCCGGCGCCGCGACCGTCACCCTGGCCGCCGCCGCGCTCGCCTACGGGGTCTCGATCGCCCCCGACCACGGCTGGGGCTCCGGGCAGGTCCTCGCCCTGCTGATCGGTGGACTCGTGCTGCTCGCCGCCTTCGTGGCGATCGAACGCCGCACCCGTGAACCGCTCATCCCGCCGGCCGTCTTCGCCCTCCACAACCTGCGGGTCGGCAACGTGCTGACGCTGTGGATGGGCGCGGTGATCACCGCTCCGCTGTTCTTCCTCTCGCTGTATCTGCAGCAGGTCCTCGGCGAGAGCGCGCTGCGCACCGGACTGTCGCTGCTGCCCATGGTGTCCGTGATCAGCGTCGGGGTCCTCCTCTCGCAGCGGCTGATCCCGGTGATCGGCCCGCGCCGCCTGGTGCTGGCCGGCGGCCTGGTCGCCGCCGCGGGCCTGCTGTGGCTGGCCCGGCTGCCCGCCCACCCCGACTATGTCGGCCACGTACTGCTCCCCACTGTGGTCGTCGGTGCCGGCACGAGCGTGACGATGATGCCGGCGGTCGTCGCCGCCACCGCCGGTGTGGCCCCGCGCGACGCCGGCGTCGCCTCCGGTCTGATCAACATGTGCCGCCAGCTCGGCGCGGCACTCGGCCTGGCCGCCCTGGTCACCGTCGCCGCCACGGTCACCCACCACAGCACCGCCACCGGCTCCGCGGCGGTCGTCGACGGCTACCGCGTCGCGTTCTACGGCCTGGCAGCGATGAGCACGGTCACCGCCCTCCTCGCACTGCTGCTGAAGGTCCCCGCACGGGAGCCCCAGGACTGAACCGCGCCAGTCCTCCCCCCGACACCCGCCACCGCCCGAAGGAGACGAAACATGCAGGTACCCACGGCGAACGGCCGGATCCGGGGACGAGTACGCGGGGAATGCGCGGAATTCCTCGGCATCCCCTACGCGGCCGCCCCCTACCCGGACCACGCCTTCGCCCCGCCCCGTCCGCCCGAGCCCTGGGACGGAATCCTCGACGCCACCGTGCCGGGGGCGACGGCGGCGCATCCCCACGTCGCCCAGCAGCTCTTCCCCGATCCCGTCGTCGAGGGCCGCAACCCCCTGAACCTCAACGTGTACGCCCCCGCCCACTCCGCCGGCCCCCATCCGGTCCTGGTGTGGCTGCCCGGCGGCGGGTTCTTCAGCGGGGGCAACGCCGGACCCTGGTACAGCGGGGAGTCCTTCGCCCGGGACGGAGTCGTCCTCGTCGTCCCCAACTACCGCCTCGCCGCCGAGGGCTTCATGGTCCTCGACGACGGCCTCGCCAATCGGGCCCTCCTCGACATCACCGCGGCACTGCGATGGGTCCAGGGCGAAATCGCGGCCTTCGGCGGCGACCCCGGCAATGTCACCGTCGCCGGGCAGTCCGCCGGCGCGATGGCCGCCCTCGCCCTCTCCGGCTGCCCCGGGGCCCGGGGGCTGTTCCACCGCCTGGCCGCGATGAGTGCCGGCACCCCGCTCCTGTCCTCCCTCCCCCGCGCCGAGGCCCTCTCCGAGGATTTCGCCGCCCTCCTCGGTACCCCACGCAGCGCTGCCGCCCTCGCCGCCGTCCCGGCGCGGAAGCGCCTGGAGCTGGAGGCCGCGTGGCTGCCGAGGGAGGTCCAGGGCCCGGCGGCAGAGCCGGACGACCGGGCCCGGTGCGCCCGGCGCGGCTCCCTGCGCTGGCAGCCGACGCTGGACGGCAGCGTCCTCACCGCCTCGCCGCAGGACGCGCTGGCCGAGCCGGGAACCGTGGACGCCCTGATGATCGGCACCACCGTCGAGGAGTGGAACTTCGTCCTCGGCCCGGTGGACCCCGCCCCGTCGATCGAGGCCTGCCGCCAGGGATTCGCCAACCTCGGCCTCACCGGCCGGGACCTGACCCGCTATCTCCACGCCCTGGAGACCGACAACCCCGGCCACGCGCTCGCCCAGGCCCTCTCCGACCGCACCTTCCGGGAACCCGCCCGCGGTATCGCCGAAGGCGCCGCTCGGGCGGGCATCCCCACCTACGCCTACCAGTTCGCCTGGGCCGCCCCCGGCTTGGGCGCGGCCCACTGCGCCGATCTCCCCTTCGTCTTCGACCACCTCGACGCCCCCGGCGCCGCCGGCCTCCTGGGCCCCGACGCCCCCGCTCACCTGGCGGACGCCCTCCACGGCGCCCTGGTGGGCTTCGCCCGCGACGGCGATCCCGGCTGGACCGCCTACGACCCCGCCGACCGCCGTGCCATGGTCTTCGACGAGGAGATACGCGAGGTCCCTGACGCCCTGAGCCGCACGCCGGCCCGGCTGCGCCGGCGGTGAACCGTGCCCCGGCCCGCTCCTAGGCGGGCTCCGGGACCCCGGCCGCCGCCGCAAGGGGCGTGTCCCGCATCCGGCGCAGCGGTGAGAAGACCACGAACAGGGCGCCCGACCACATGCCGAGGGCGCACACCCAGAGGGCGGCCCGCAGGCCGATCGCCGTCGCGAGCACCCCGCCGGTGAGCGAGCCGAGCGGGATCACCCCGTAGGCGATCCACAGGTAGACCGCGTTGACCCGGCTCAGCAGCGCCGCCGGGGTCACCCGCTGGCGGTAGGAGAGCGAGGCGGTGTTGAACAGGGTGGCGTTGGCGGAGAGCGCCGACAGGCCCACCGAGTACCACAGCACCCCCCAGCCGTGGCCGGCCAGCGGCATCAGGAAGTACAGCGGCCCCGGGAGCAGCATCGACAGCCAGATGATCCGTGCGCTGCCGAAGCGGTCGGCGATCCGCCGGGCGAGGAGACCGGAGAGCAGCCCGCCGACCGACCCCAGGGCGAAGACCAGGCCGACGGCCGAGGACGGCGCCCGCAGCTCCCGGACCATGAAGGTCACCGCCACCGCGCCCTGCGCCGTCACGAAGAAGTTGGACGCGCTGGTGGTGAGCAGCAGGCGCAGCAGCACCGGCTCGCGGCGGACGAAGTCCAGCCCCTGCCTGAGCTCCGCCCGCACCGGCGGCCGGCGGGTGGCCGGCGGCACGGCGGGGGAGGGCTTCCGGGGACTGCGCATCAGCCCCAGCGTGGTGGCGCTCAGCGCATAGGTCAGCACGTTGGCGAGGAGCGACCGGGAGGCTCCGACCGCGCCCGTCAGCATGCCGCCCAGCCCGGGCCCGGCGATCTCCGCCAGCGACTCGCACAAGCCCAACTTGCCGTTCGCGTCCACCAGTTGATCGGGGCTGACGATCTGCGGCAGCCGGCTGCGGTAGGCCACGGTGAAGACGACGGTGAGCACCCCGGCGAGGCCGACCACGGCGTACAGCCAGCCCAGGCTCAGCCGGCCGGCCAGCGCGAGGAGGGGCACGGAGGCGAGCAGCAGCATCCGCCCGAGGTCGCAGGCGATCATCAGCCGGCGCTGGTCCAGCCGGTCCACCAGCACCCCGGCGGGCAGCGAGAAGAGGAGGTACGGCAGCCAGCCCAGGGAGGTGAGGAGGGAGACCTGGAAGGAGGAGGCGTGCAGCTGGTCGAGCGCCAGCAGCGGCAGCACCACCAGCGCGACCTGCGGTCCCAGCGTCCCCGCGCCCTGGCCGGACCAGAGCAGCAGGAAGTCCCGGTTGCGCCAGAGCGAGCCGGGCGCGGACGGGCGCGAGGCGGGTGAGTCGACCATGATCGTAAGTGATGCCTGATCCCGGCCCCCCGCGCAACGCCTTTTCCCCGCCACTACTCCCCAGCCGGAGCCACCGCCTCCACCGCCGTCTCGTCACCCACCCCCCGCGCCCCCAAAGCCCGCCCCCCGAACAGCCGCGCACCGAGCGGGTAAACGGCTCCGGCCACCAGCGCGCCCGCGCGGTCCGCCCGTCCTCAGTCGAACTCGCCGTGTCGGCCGGCCCCCGCCGAGAAGCGGGCCGCGCCCGAAGTGCCGTCCGCACGCAGGGAGTCGACTCCGACCGCCGTCTCGTAGCGGAGTGCCTCCGCCTCGGAGAGGCCCTCCTGCTGGTGTGTCGACCGCAGGTCGTTGCGCAGGCAGGTCTGCGGGAAGGCGGCGATCTCCCGGGCCAGCTCCTCCGCCGCCGCGCGCGCGGTGCCCGCCGGGACGAGCCGGTTCACCAGGCCGAACCCGGCGGCCTCCGGCGCGGCCACCGGGCGGCCGGTGAGGATCATGCCCATCGCCCGGCTGGTGCCGATCAGCCGGGGCAGCCGGACCGTTCCGCCGTCGACCAGCGGGACTCCCCAGCGCCGGCAGAACACGCCGAAGACGGCGTCCTCGGCGGCCACCCGCAGGTCGCACCAGAGCGCCAACTCCAGCCCGCCGGCCACGGCGTAGCCCTCCACGGCCGCGATCACCGGCTTGCCGAGCCGCAGCCTGGTCGGGCCCATCGGCCCGTCCCCGGACTCGGCCACCGTGTTGGACCGCTCGGTCCCGATCGCCTTGAGGTCGGCGCCGGCGCAGAAGTGTCCGCCCGCACCCCACAGCACCGCCGCGTCGGCCTCCGGATCGCGGTCGAACTCCCGGAAGGCGCGGGCGAGTCGGGCCGCCATCGGGCCGTCCACGGCGTTCCGCCGCTCGGCCCGGTCCAGCACCACGGTCGTCACCCGATCGCGGGTCTCCACCCGAATCGACTCGTGCCCGCCGTCCGTCCGCCCCACAGCCGCTCCTCCCACTCGCCCGGCTTCGGCCCGTCTGTTACGCCCGGCCAGTCTGTTACGCCCGGCCGCCGGCCGTCGAGCGTCCAGCGGCTGTCAACGGGCCGAGTAGCCGCCGTCGATCAGGTGGTAGCTGCCGTTGATGAAGGAGGCGCGGTGGGACAGCAGGAAGGCGGTGAGCTCGGCGACCTCCTCGGCGCGGCCGAGGCGGCCCTGGGGGTGGAGGGTGACCAGGGCGTCGTGGGCGGCCCGGTCCATGCCGGAGAGCAGCGGGGTGTCGATGAACCCCGGCCCCGCGGCGTTGATCCGGACGCCCTGCCCCGCGTACTCCAGGGCGGCGGTCTTGGTGAGCCCGACCACCCCGTGCTTGGCGGCCACATAGGCCGGCGCCCCGGCGAAGCCGTTGGTGCCGAGGATCGAGGCCATGTTGACCACCGCGCCCCCGCCCGCGGCCAGTATCAGGGGCAGTTCGTAGCGCAGGGAGTAGAAGACGCCGTCCAGATTGGTGGCGAGCACCCGCCGCCAGACCTCGACCGGGTACTCGCCGGTGGGCGCCGCCTCCCCGCTGATCCCGGCGTTGTTCACGGCCAGGTGGAGGCCGCCCAGCGCCTCGGCCGCGGCCTCGGTGCCGGCGCGCACCGACTCGGGATCGGTCACGTCCATCCGCAGAGCCGTCGCGCGGACCCCGCCCGCCGCCAGGTCGGCGGCCGCCTTGTGAGCGGCCTCCTCGTTGTAGTCGGCGATCGCCACCGCGGCGCCGCCGGCCGCCAGCCGGGCGGCGACGGCCAGGCCGATCCCCGAGGCCCCGCCGGTGACGAGGGCGTTCCGGCCGGTGAACTCCTGGGCGTGGCCGGTGTTCTGGGTGGTGGTCATGACGGGTCCTTTCGTTCTGAAATGGGTGGGATGGGCCTGCCGTCCGGGCTGGGCGGCGGTTCGGCGGCGAGCGCCCGGAAGGCGGACTCGACCAGTTCCGGCAGGCCGGCCGCGCCCTCGGCGCGTACCCACGCCCGGACCGCGGCCATCAGCACGGCCGCTCCGGCCCCCACCGCGACGGCCGGGCGCAGGTCCCGGGCCGGATCGAGACCCAGGCGCGCGGCGACGATCCCGATCGACTCCTCCTCGGCGCCGACGTTGATCCTCCGCAGCACCGCGGTCAGCGCCGGTTCCTCGGCGGCGAGCCGGAACAGCGCCCGGCCCTCCGGCCGCCGGTGCAGTGCCGGGGAGGCCTCGTCGGCGAGCCAGGCCCGCAGCGCGGACCGGTAGGCGTCCAGCGGCCGCTCGGCGGCCGGGCGCCGGGCGAGTGCCGCGTTGATCCGCTCGCAGTCCGCCCGCCAGCCGTCCAGCACCGCGTCCTCCTTGCTGGAGAAGTAGCGGTTGAAGGTGCGCCGGGAGACGTCCACCTGCTCGGTGACGTCCTCCACGGAGACCGCCGCGAGACCGCGCTCCAGCACCAGCCGCAGCGCGGTGGACGCGAGTGCCGCCCGGGTGTGCCGGACCTTCCGCTGTCGTCGTCCCTCGGTCGTGCCCATGGCTCCGACCGTACTCCGGAAAATGTCGCAGTGCGACAGTTGGCGTACCGGGACAGTCGGCGAGGGGTCAGTCCTTGAGCGCCCGCAGCCGCTCCCGCCAGCCCGCGAGGTCCTCGGCGGCGCCCGGCACCCGCCGGTCCTCGGGCCGCCCGGCGCCGACCTCGACGCAGTCGCCGCCGTCGGCCCGCACCACCCGCACCTGGTCCAGCGGTACGGAGTGGAGGCGCGGGTGCTCCATGGCGGCGAGGTCGGCCTCGGCCAGCCACACCCGCGCCTCGTCGAGGACCAGGAAGGTGACCCGCGGGCTCCGGGCGGCCTCGCCGGCGCGCCGGGTCAGGAGGACGTCCGCCGGCCGCACGCCCAGCTCGTGGGCCCAGGCCGCCCGTGCGTCGGCGACCACGGCCTCCGCGGACAGCGGGGTCAGCACCACCCCGTCCGGCGCAGGACCGGCGGGGTCCGCGGCCAGCGCCTCCACCTCCCGCTCGGCCGACTCCACCAGCTCCGCGGCCTCCTCCTCATGGCCGGCGGAGCCGGGCGGCGCCTCCACGATCCAGCTCGCGCGGGCGCCGGGCCGCCAGGGGCGGTAGCTGACGGTGAACGTGCTGTCGTCGACGACCGAGTCCCGCCGGTAGCCGGGCATCGCCAGCAGCCGCCGCCGGGCCGCCTCCCGCACCGCCCCCGTGGTGCCCCCGCCGGCGGCCACCGTCATCCGCCGCTCGTCGCTGGTGGCCAGGTCGAGGGCGCCCGCGTCGAGGAGCGAGCCGATCGCGGCCAGCGAGATCCGGCTGGCCTCGAACTGCCGCCCCCGGGTGGTGCAGACGTAGAGCGCGCGGTCACTGGCCAGCAGGGCCGCCGTGGTGCCGTCCGGCAGGGCGCCGACGTCGTGCTCCAGCAGCCGTTCGCCGCGAGCCATGTGCGCACGCAACCGCCGGCTCATCAACCGCATCCCCAGGCTGGCCATGGTCTCGACCCTATCCGAGCCGCCCCGCCGCGACCCGGGCGGAATGCCTGGCCGCGGCCCCGGCTTCTGCCACTCGGGTGACGGCCGGGATGCGGCCGGTCCGATGTCCGGCAAGGATCGGGCGAGACCGGATCGTCATGGAGAACGGGCGTCATATGCGTCATATGCGAGTCGACACCGACCAGTTGTGGCATGTGCTGGATGAAGGGAACGGGCAATCCCTGTGCGGACGCACGCTGTCGTCGTCTCTGGTCGCGGTCGAGCCGCCCGCTGAGCTCGACTGCCGTACCGACGATGACCGCTACTGCCTCTCCTGCTTCTCGGCGCTGGCCGAGGCGATGCGGGCGGGCAGCTCTGTGTGAACCGACATGACAGTGGCCCCGGCCGGAGAACTCTCCGACCGGGGCCAAGGACCACTGGGGGGACGGTCTGACGGTGTCAGCGGCTGCGCCTGCGGGTGGCGGTCTTGCTGGGGGCCTTGCGGCGGGCGGCCGAACGCTCCTCGCGGTTGGCGACGTCCTGCTCGATGCTGGCAATCCGGAGGATGCCCTTGTCGTCGCTGCTGATCCGGCCGGAGCCCTTGGGCATCTGGTAGCCGTCGGGGTATTCGTAGTGGGTGGCGACGATGCGCCCGTAGGAGTCCAGGACCTGCACGCGGCGGGCCTTGCACTTGCACACCAGGGTGCGGTCGAAACCGCCGTCGTCGCGGCGCATCGCGGTGTGCGGGCGCCAGTTGTGGCCGAAGTCCCGGCACTGCAGCTGCTGGAAGGTGAGGCCTGTCGCGTAGTCGCGGACTGCGTCGGTGTCCGCGAATTGGGTCGAAACTCGCATAGTCACCGATCGTACGGGGTCGGCAAGGGCCGAGCGCCCGCAGCCCCGGTTTCTCCCCGCGTTGGGAGGGACGTCACAGCAGTACCGCGCAGCCCCGCCGGTCCAGCGCCGCGAGCAGAGACGGCGCGGGTTCGCAGGGATTCCAGCGGAGATCCAGTTTCTCCAGCGCGGGCATGCCCGCGACCCAATCGGGAATGCGGCCGATGCGATTGGCGCGCAGGTCGAGGCTGCGCAGCCGGGGGAGTCCGGCCACTATATCCGGAACCTCTGCGAAGAGGTTTTCCCGCAGTTCGAGGTGGCGCAATTCGCGCAGACCGGAGAGCGACCCGGGCAGGAATGCGAGCCGGTTCCCCCGAAGCCGGAGCTCGCGAAGTGCGCGGAGCCCGCCGATGCCGGAGGGCAGCGCGGTGAGCCGCAGGTGCCGGGCCCGCAGCTCGATCAGTCCGGCCATCCGGCCGATGCTCTCGGGCAGGGCGGTCAGCGGATTCTCCCCGATGTTGAGATAGCGCAGCCGGGTCAGCCCGCCGATCTCCCCGGGGAGCCGGGACAGCGCGTTGTCGTGGAGATAGAGGAAGTCGCTCAGGCCGGTCAGCTCGCCCAAAGCCGGGGGCAGCGAGGTGAGCCGGTTGTGGCCGAGGTCCAGGGTGGTGAGCCGGCTCAGCCGGGAGATCCGGGGTGAGAGGTCGGTGAGGTCGTTCTCCGCCAGGATCAGCACCTGGAGTTCGGTGCGCAGCCAAACCCATTCGGGCACTTCGCCGAGGTGCGCGCGCCAGAGGTCGAGTGTCGGTCGCATTTCTCGGATTTCCGGCGATCGGGCCGTCGACAACCCCGCGCCGGGCCACCTCCCGGGTCCGGATCCTGATAGGTTCTCCCTCTGTAGAGTCCAGTACATAGGGGGTGCGGAGGTGCGGATGACGCCGGCCACGGCCCGGGTGCTCAACGCCCTGCTCGCCCAGCCGGGCACGCCCCGGTACGGCATGGAGCTGATGGAGCTGACGGGCCTGCGCTCGGGCTCGCTCTACCCGATCCTGGCGCGGCTGGCGGGCGCCGGGTGGCTGGCGCGTCAGCGCGAGGACGTCGACCCCTCGGCCGCGGGCCGCCCCGTGCGCAGCTACTACACCCTCACCCCGCGCGGCGCCGACGCGGCGCCGCGCGCCCTGGCGGCGGCCGCCGCCGTGTACTGGTCGCCCAGCGACCCCAGCGACCCCAGCGACCCGACCGGGCCGACCGGGCCGAAGGCGCCGAGGAGCAAGGACGATGGCGATGGCCGATGACCCCTTCGCCGCGGTGGACGCGCTGCTGGCCGGCGTCGCGCCGCCGGTGGAGCTGCCGCCCCCGGCAGTGCGCCGGCAACTGCGCGAGGACGCCGGACTGAGCCGCCCCCAGGTCGCGGGCGCCCTGGGGATCCACCCCAGCACGCTGGCCGGCTGGGAGGCCGGGCGCACCGAGCCGCCGACCGCCAAGCGGGCCGCGTACCTTCGGTTGCTGGAGGGGCTGGCCGAGCGCCTCGCCGCCGCCTCGCCGCCGCCGGCGGACGCCGAGCCGGGCCCGCGGCCCGATCCGCATGAGGGCCCGGACGCACTGCCGGCGATGGACCGGGACGCCGCCGGCGAACTGGTCACCGGTCCGCCGGGGCCCTGCCTGGTCTGCGGGCAGCCCACTCCGTACCGGTCGGCGGGACGCCCGCGCCACCTGGGCAACTTCTGCCGACCCGCGGCCCCGAACCCGCCGTCCGCGTCCGCACCCGTACCCGTACCGGCACCGGCGCCCGCATCCGCAGGCCGGCCGCCTGCCGCCGCCCCGGGGCCCGCGACCAAGCCCGAGCCCGCCGCCGAGCCCGCCACGGCATCAGAACGCCCGCCCCGGCCCGCCGACGCGGCGCCCGCCCCCGCCGGCCGTCCTGGCGGCGCCCGCGCGGACGCCCGGCTGGTCCAGCCCGGCATGGAGCTGGAGGAGATGATCCCGCAGGCGGTGGCGGAGGAGCTGGCCACCGCCGAGGGCGACGTCGAGGCGGCCGCCACCGCGCTGGACCGGCGGGCCATCCCGGACGCGATGGCCCTGTTCAAGGCCTCCCGCACCGGCGCCCGCTATGACAACACCTTCTTCCCGCCGCTGCCGGACCTGCTGCGCAAGCGCTCCAAGCAGGACGCCGACGAGGTGTGGGAGGCCCGCCCGAAGTGGCGCAACCGCGCCCTGGGGAAGGGCACCCACGAGGTGGTGGCGCTGGACATGAACGCGGCCTACCTCTCCGCCCTCAAGGCCCACCTGCCGATCGGCCCCCTGGAGCACCGCGCCGGCGACGTGCTGGACGACCGGGACGGCCCCGGTGGCCGCAAGCGCCGCCGCTCCGGCATCTACCTGGTCGACCCGCCGGAGTGGACCTGCGAGGACCTGCCCAACCCGCTGGGGGCGCGGGAGGAGCCCGGCCCGCTGTGGATCACCGACCCCACCCTGCGCCTGCTGGAGCGCTGCGCCACCGAGCGCTACGGCGCGCTGTGCGAGCCGCCGCAGATCCTGGAGTCCTGGACCGCGGTCTCCTCGGAGAACATCCTGGAGCGCTTCCGCGCCACCCTGCG
This sequence comes from Phaeacidiphilus oryzae TH49, assembly GCF_000744815.1. NCBI lineage: Bacteria > Bacillati > Actinomycetota > Actinomycetes > Kitasatosporales > Streptomycetaceae > Phaeacidiphilus > Phaeacidiphilus oryzae. The sequence continues at coordinate 59,991 of NZ_JQMQ01000005.1, read as the reverse complement.
CGACGCCCGCGACAGGGCGATCGCCGACGGGGACGACCTGACGCTGGAGTACGTGAAGTCGATGTACGCCAAGTTCGTCTCCACCATGGGCGAATCGACCTACAACCGGGAGATCCACCGCCCGGACTGGATGCACATCATCCGCTCCCAGGCCTTCGCCAACCTGTGGGTGAAGGCCCACAAGGCGCACGGCCACGGCCTGACCGTGGTACGGATGACGGGCACCGACGAGCTCCACCTCACCGGCGGAGACTGGCGGCAGGTGTTCACCGAGGGCCGCGGGGTGGCCGAGGTGAAGGTCAAGGACGAGTACCTGATCGAGGGCAGGGGCTGAGCCGATGCCGTACAACAACCTCCAGCCCCACCTGTACGGCATGCGCGGCGAGCCCGGCTGGCGCCTGGCCGGGCGGCGGCTGGACGAGATCGCCCACGGCATCGCCTCACCCGTCACCTCCCGGCGCGGCCTGACCGCCCGCCTGAACTACCTCGCCCGGCACAAGGGCGGCGACCAGGCGCTGCGCGCGGCCGGCGTCACCGTCACCGCACGCACCCTCAGGCGCTGGCAGACGGGCAAAGCCGGCCCCAGCCGCGCCAACCGGGACCGGGTGGACGCCGCCTACCTCGCCCTCCGCCGCCGCAACGTCGCCGAATACCTGATCCGCCGGCTGAACAACCGGGGCCGCGGCACCAGGGTGGAGATCCATCCCCACGACCAGTCCCAGGTCCAGGGCGCGCGCCGGCGCGGCAACGTCACCACCCACCGCAGCGTCAACGTCCGGCACTGGGAGGGCATCGTCGAGTCCTGGGCCGAGGGCGACGAGGCGGAACTCGCGGCGGAGTGGCAGGACGCCGTCCTGGAAGACCTCGGCTCGGACTGGGGCGGCTACGAGTACTGCTCCGGCATCGGATTCGCCGCCTGACGGTCCGCCATGCCATGTTCACCGCCCGGCGGGGGAAGACGGGGGGTGAGGGAAGACGACCGGATCGGGGGTCTTCTGGCATGGAGACAAGGCGAGTTACCTCAGTCGTGGACGAGGACGGGCGCAGGCTCAGGGTCGTGCGCCGGCCGAGGTGGTGGCTGGGTGTCATGGTGGCCGTCCCACTGGCGGCCGCGCTCTTCCTCGGCGCGGCTGCGCTGCGCTGGGTGCCCGCACTGGTGAACCCCTTCGCGGAGCACACGGTGGACCGCTCGGGTCCCGCTGTGCTCCGCTCGATCCAGGACATGAGCCGCTACGACGCGGCGGAGGGCGGCTACCAGGTGGTGGTGGACCTGGCCAAGGAGGCCCGCTACCTGCCGTCGGCCCTGGTCGGCACGCGCACGCTGTACGTGGGCGCGGGCAGCGTGGACGCGTATGTGGACCTGGGCGGGATCGGCCGCGGCGACGTCAAGGTCTCGGGCCCGCACACCGTGACGGTGCTGCTGCCGCACGCCCGTCTCGGCGGAACGGTGCTGGACCCCAAGCACTCCTATGTCTTCGCGCAGGAGCGCGGTGTCTTCAGCGCGCTGGGCTCGCTGTTCTCCTCGTCGCCCGACACCACCCAGCAGCAGGTGCAGGAGCTGGCCGCGCAGAAGATCCAGCAGGCCGCCGCCTCGTCCGGCCTGACCGGGCGGGCCGAGCAGAACACCCGCGGGATGCTCCAGGGTCTCCTGCACTCCCTGGGCTACACCGACGTCACCGTGGACTTCGGCGACGGGCACTGAACCCGGGGGCGCGTGCCGGCCGCCGGACCCGCGGCCGCGAGCCGGTGGGGGCCCTATGCGGCGAGGCCGGGGAGGCCCCGGATCGCCGCCAGGGCCTCCGCGAGGGTCGGCCTGACCAGGAGCGTCCGTGCCATGTCGGCGGTGCGCAGGACCCGCAGCGGCTGGCCGGCCGGGCAGACCGTGGCCAGCCGTCCGGCGTGCGCCCGGGCCGCGTTGCGGGCGTGGCAGAGGAGGCCGAGCCCGGTGGCGTCGAGGAAGGTGGCCGCGCTCAGGTCGACCACGGTGTCCCGGGTGACGCTCGCGATCCGGCCGAGCGCTTCGCGGACGCGGTTGGCGCAGGCGATGTCGATCTCTCCGGAGAGCAGCACCGCGACGGCGTCGGAATCCAGTCGGCGGACGTGGATGGTGGGGTCGCCGTAGGGCCAGGGGGACTGCTTCGAGGGGGCGAGATGGAGCGTCATGATGCCCTCGCAGGGTGCCGGAGCGGGGCCTCCCCGATCAGGGAGAGTGGCTGCCTCTTACGGTGCCATGGCGACGCGGGTAGATCCCAGCGGTTATCCGTGAAAAAAGCCTGGGAACCGCCGACGGCCGGGAATGCCGGCGGCCCGCCGCCGATCCCCCTGGTGGGGGTCGGTGGCGGGCCGTGTGCCGGGGTTGGCTGGGGTTTTAGTACCAGCCGTTGGCCTGCCAGGAGGCCCAGGCGGCGTTGGGGGAGCCGTAGCGGTCGTTCATGTAGGACAGGGCCCACTTGATCTGGGTGGCGGCGCTGTTCTGCCAGTCGGCGCCGGCGGAGGCCATCTTGGAGCCGGGCAGGGCCTGGCCCAGGCCGTAGGCGCCGGAGGAGGCGTTGGTGGCGTGGACGTTCCAGCCGCTCTCGTGGGAGATGATCTGCTCGAAGGAGGCCAGCTGGTCGGCCGGCACCAACTGCGCGGCGATCTGCTGCGGGGAGCCGGAGGGGGCCGAGGTGGTGGCGCTCACGGCCCGGGTGCTCACACCGGTGGACGCGGTCGCGGCCGGCGCGGCGGCGGCAGCGGCGTGGCTGCTGTGGGCGAGGTGGTTCAGGTGAGCCTGGTGGGCGGAGGCGCCGGTGGAGGTGCCTGCGACCGAGCGGTTCAGGTGGTTCAGGTGGGCCTGGTGTGCGACGTGCTGCTGGTGCGCGGACACCTGCGCACTCGCCTGCCCCGGGGTCGCGGCGCTGGCGACCGAGGTCAGCCCGCCGAGGGCGGTGAGGCCGGCGGCGCCGGCGACGATCGCGGCGGGAAGACGGAGACGGGCGGTGGTGCGGGTGGAACGAGACATACGGGCGAAACCTCAATCGGTAGTCGGGGCGCCGGAAGTTTTTCTGCCGGCGGCCGCTTCGTCGGCGGCCATCGGATTTCCGGGCGCCGGGGCACACCGTGGGATCGGTGCCCTGCGGAACAGGACCGCGGTTCGTTTCCACCGCGGCGATTGCGATGAGTCATTGATAGCCAGAGAACCCGGACCGGCCCAAATGCCCCATCTACGGAGAGCTCCGTAGTCAGACCCGATCGGCTTCGCTCCCCAGGCCTGCTGGGGCCTGCGCCTTCGACTATCCCGATTCGTGTTCCCCGCGGCCCTGTGGGCGGCCTCACCTCCAAGGCCCCGGAAATGGCTCCGGAAAGTGACCTGGCGCACTCCGCCACCCGGCCGCGGCTACCGCAACCCGGCAAAAGAGGCAAAAACAATACGGGCGATCCAGCTCACAATCACGGGCGCATTACGGAGTCCTTGGGAGTCGGATTCACGCCTTCCGCCCTCCGGGCCCCGCGGACGGGGCGGCGCCGCCGGTCGGCCCGGCGTTGTCGGACCCTGGTGATAGCTTCGGCCGGGTGGGAGTGGTGGCAGGGGCGCGAATGGCGCTGGTGGCGGACCTGGACGGCGCCGGGGGAGTGCTCCAGTGGCTCGCGGACGACGGGCGCGCCCTGGGGGCACCGCGCCGAGTGCCCGACCTCGCCGTCGCCGTGGCCGAGGTGGAGCGGGAGGGGCATCCCCGCTGGGTCTGGGCCGACACCGACGAGCTCTATCCGAGGCTGCTGCCGCAGCTGACCGGTCGCCGCGCCCGGCTCGGCCGCTGCCATGACGTCGCCCTGACCGAACGGCTGCTGCTGGGCTCCGAGGGCGCGCTGGGCCGCCCCCGGTCGCTCGGCGCCGCCTGGGCCCGGCTGCACGGCCACCCCGAGCCGCCCGACGCGGAACCCCACCACGCCGCGCACGAGGACCAGGACGCCCTGTTCAGCGTGGTCGCCGATCGCAGCAACCTGCCGCCAGGCGTCGACCCGCTGGCCGCGCTGGTCGAGGTGCACGCCGACCAGTTGCGCCGGCTGCGGGCCGCCGGCCGCGAGCTCACCCTCCTCGCCGCCGCCGAGTCCGCCGGCGCGCTGGCCGCCGCCGAGCTGGGCTTCGACGGGCTGCCCTGGCGCACCGAGCTGCACGACCGCCTGCTGGTCGAGCTCCTCGGCCCGCGCCCCCGTGCCTCCGCGGCCTCCGGTGGGGCGCTGCCGCCCGCGCTGGCCGCCCTCGGCCAGGAGATCCAGCGCGCCCTGCGCAGCCCGCGGCTCAACCCCGACTCGCCGGCCCAGCTGCTGCGGGCCTTCGCCGAGCAGGGGATCAGCCTGCCCTCGCTGCGGATGCACCAGCTGCGGGCTCTGGACCATCCGGCCGCGCCGCTGGTGGTCCGCTATCGCGAGCTGGCCAGGATCCACACCGCCCACGGCTGGGCCTGGCAGGACCGCTGGGTGCGCGACGGCCGGTTCCGCCCCGAGTATGTGGTCGGCGGCGTGGTCTCCGGCCGCTGGGCCTCGCGCGGCGGCGGGGCGCTGCAGATCCCCCGGGTGCTGCGCGGGGCGGTGGTGGCCGACCCGGGGCACCGGCTGGTGGTGGCGGACGCCGGTCAGCTGGAGCCGCGGATCCTCGCGGCGATGTCCCGCGATCCCGGGCTGGCCCGGGCGGCGGCCCGTGGCGACCTCTACGCCGGGCTGGCCGCCGAGGCCTTCGGCGGCGACCGGGCCCGGGCCAAGATCGCCCTCCTCGCCGCGATGTACGGGCAGACCGGCGGCGAGGGCGGCCAGCTGGTGAACGTGCTGCGGCACCGCTTCCCGCGCGCCATGGAGCTGGTGGAGGCCGCCGCCCGCACGGGGGAGTCCGGCGGCTCGGTGCGCTCGCTCCTCGGCCGGGTCTCCCCGGTGCTCGGAGACGGGGAGGGCGCCCGGGAGTTCGGCGAGGACGGCGATCCGGTCCCGGTCAGCGGCTCCGCCCGCGCCTGGGGCCGGTTCACCCGGAACTTCGTGATCCAGGCCACCGCCGCGGAATGGGCCCTGGTGCTGCTGGTCTCCCTGCGCCGCCGACTCGCCGAACTCGGCGGCGCGGCCGGGGGCGACCCGCCGCGACTGGTCTTCTTCCAGCACGACGAGGTGGTGGTGCATGCCGCGGAGCCGCTGGTGCCCGGGGTGCTGGCGGCGATCGCGGCCTCCGCGGAGGAGGCCGGGGCCCTCCTCTTCGGCCCCTCCTGCCCGGTCCCCTTCCCGATGGACGCCGTGCCGGTCGACTCCTACGCCGATGCCAAGGAGGCGGAGTCGGCCGGGCCCGTAGAGGAGGCCGAGGAGGGCGCGGTCTGAACCGGGCCGCGGCGCCGGACCCGGTCGCCGGTCCACCCGCCGGCCCGGTCGCCGGCCCCGCCGGCCCCGCCGGCCCGGCCGCAGGACTCAGCCGACGGAGTCCGCCGCCGGCTTGGGCCGCAGCCGCAGGCGCATCAGATGGCGCGGCGGGACCGGGCCGAGCTGCCACTGCGCATCGATGACGTGCAGCTCCGGTTCCTCGCGCAGCCAGTCCGCGGCGGCGTCGAACAGCAGGGAGCAGTCGTCCGCGGCGAGGACCAGCACACCGCCGTCCTCCCCGGTCACCCAGACGTCCGCGTGGTCGTCCACGAAGGCGGAACTGCGGTCCTTGATGGTCATGGTGATCGCCTGCTGCTCGCTGTCGAGGAGCATGCCAGGTGCCTCCCTGTCTCCTTGCGTCGGTGGACCGCACGGTCTCCGCCGGCCCTTCCGGTCAGTGCCCCGCCTGCCCGCGGCACCGTACGGCACACTCACCCGTTCGGGCGCCGCGCCCCAACTGCCCCCTCCGTCAAGGGGGGTCGGGGTTTGGCCGCGGTATCCCCGGACAGGCGAGAGCCGAGGCCGTCTCCCATACGGCCCGCCAGGCCCCGGGCCTTCCGCTCGCCCCCCTCGACGCGGAAGCCCGGGGCCTGCACTCTCCGCCTGCGCTTCGCATGGCTACCCATCGGTAAGTACGCCGGCCCGTGCGTACACCTATGCCAGCGGCGCCGCGCTGATCGCCGCGGTCTTCCCGGCCAATGTGCAGACGGCCTGAGACTGGCGGCACCGCTCCTCCGCCCACCGGGCGCTCGCCTACGGCCGCCTGCCGCTGCGGATCCCGCTGGCGGCCTGCGCCCTCCTCGCCGCCCGCCGGTCGCCGGGGCGGACGCCGGCGGAGTGAGGCGGAGGCCCCGCGGCGGTCGGGCCGGTCAGCCGGCCTGACCGGTGAACATGGCGACCAGGCTCTCGGGCGCGGCGGAGCCGAACATCAGGTCGTGGAGTTCGGTGCCGTCGGCCGCGGCCTTCGCGCTGCGGGGGAACATGGCCCGTTCGTACTCGGCGAGGGCGCGCTCGGGGGCGTCGGAGTGGGCGGCGAGGGCCTCGGCGAGCTCCGCGCCGTCGTACATGGCGAGGTTGGCGCCCTCGCCGTTCGGGGCCGAGAGATGGGCGGCGTCGCCGATCAGCGTCACGCCCGGCACCCGCTCCCACCGGTGGCCGGTCGGCAGGGCGTGCAGCGGGCGCAGCACGGGTGCGGTGTCGGCCTCGGTGATCAGTGCCGTCAACTCCGGCGCCCAGCCGTCGAATTCGCGCACGATCCGGGCGGTGGCCGCGGCCGGGTCGGTGAAGTCGACGCCGGCGAACCAGTCCAGGTCGCGGGAGAGCGCCACATAGGTGTGCAGCCGCCCGTCGGCCTCCCGGTGCGCCTGGATGCCCTTGCCGGGGGCGAGGGCCGTCAGCGAGCCGGCGCCGACGGCCTTCGCGGCGGCCGGGTGCCGGCTGTCGGAGTCGAAGAGGTAGCACTCGACGTAGGACCGGCCGAGGTACCCGGGCCTCGCGTCGGAGAGCAGCGGCCTGACCCGCGACCAGGCGCCGTCTGCGCCGACCAGCAGGCCGGTCTCGACGGTGCCGCCGTCGGCGAAGGCCACCTCGTGGCGGCCGGCGCCGAGCGGGCGGACGCCGGTGGCCTTGCGCCCCCAGTGGACGGTGCCGGGCGGCAGGGATTCCAGCAGCAGCCGCCGCAGTTCGCCGCGCTGGACCTCGGGGCGCCGGTGGGAGCCGTCGTCCGGTTCGTCCAGCAGGACGGTTCCGCCCCGGTCCATGATCCGCGTCGCCTCGTGGCCCTCCAGGATGAGCGCGCGGAACTCCTCGGTCAGGCCGGCCGCGGCCAGGGCGCGTTGGCCGGTCCGCTGGTGGATGTCGAGCATCCCGCCCTGGGCGCGGGAGGCGGGGGAGGGCTCGGCCTCGTAGACGGCGGCCGGGATTCCATGGACGTGCAGGACGCGGGCCAGGGTCAGCCCGCCGAGGCCTGCGCCGATGATCGTGACGGGGGTGGGGTCGGTGGTCATGGCGGTCTCCTCTCATAGCTCTGGAACGCCGTTCCAGAGCCTCCAGAGTGGAACGTCGTTCCATGGCTTGTCAAGCTGGAACAATGTTCCATGGCTGCTAGTCTGGGGGTATGCCAAGCAGCACGCGCCGACCGGAACGACGGCAGGGGTCCCTCTCCCGGGAGCGGATCGTCAGCGCCGCCGTCGAACTCCTCGACACGGTGGGGGAGGGCGGACTCACCTTCCGCGCCCTGGCCGAGCGCCTCGCGACCGGGCCGGGGGCGATCTACTGGCACCTCACCGGCAAGGCGGAGCTCCTCGCGGCCGCCACCGAGTCCGTGGTGCTCGCCGCCCTCCCCGCGGAGGACGCCGACCCGGCCCCGTCGGAGGCAGTCCGCGCCCTCGCCCTCGGCGTCTTCGACGCCCTGGACGCCCACCCCTGGGCCGGCGCGCAACTGGCCCGCGCCTCCTGGAAGCCGCCGTTGCTGCGCGTCTTCGAGCACCTGGGACGGCAGGTGGAGGCGCTAGGCGTGCCCGAGCACGCCCGGTTCACCGCGGCCTCCGCGCTGCTCAACTACATCCTCGGCGTGGCCGGCCAGAACGCGGTGAACGCCCGGGCGGTGGAGCCCGGCACCGACCGCAGTGCGTTCCTCGGCGCGGTCGCGGCCGAGTGGGCGGAGCTCGACCCCGGGCGGTACGCGTTCGTCCGGGGCATCGCCGACCGACTGCCCGGGCACGACGACCGGGCGGAGTTCCTCGCCGGGATCGACCTCATCCTCGCCGGGATCACGGCCGGGCGATAGCCGTGGGCCGATAGCGGGAGACCGGCGCCGGGAGGGTTCGCCGCAGCGGCGCCGCGGGGATCAGTCGCAGCTGTGCCGATCGCCCCGAAGACGAAGGCCGGCGTGCTGCCGGCGCTGGCGCTGCTGAGCGGCGCGTGGCTGCTCCACGAGGGGCTGGCCACCCATGCGCCGCCGCAGCCCGACCGCGCGGACGCGTTCAGCGCGGCGAGCCCGGCCCCGCCTCGCCGGCGCCTGCCGCGCCGGCCCCTGCCGCGCCCAGCAGTCCGGGCGCCTTGCCGCCGTCTGTGCCCAGACGGATCGTCATCCCCGTGCTGCACGTCTCCGCGCCGCTCGTCCGCCTCGCCCTGAACCGGGACCGGACGCTGGCCGCGCCGCCGGTCGGCGACCGCAACCTGGCGGGCTGGTACGCGGCCGGAACGGCTCCCGGTTCGGTCGGCACCGCCGTCATCGCCGGCCACGTCGACACCGAGCGCGGCCCGGCGGTCTTCTACGGCCTCGGGGCCCTCCACAAGGGGGATCACATCGACGTCGCCCGCGCCGACGGCCGTACGGCGGTCTTCACCGTCGACGCCGTGGAGGTCTATGCCAAGACGGCGTTCCCCTCGGCGAAGGTCTACGGCGCCGCCACGCGGCCGGAGTTGAGGCTGATCACCTGCGGCGGCGGCTTCTCGCGGACCAGCGGCTACCTCGGCAACGTGGTCGTCTACGCCCACCTCACGGCCGCAAGGGTGATTTCCCGGCAATGAACCCGAACGCCCGTTTGCCCCGGGTGAGCTGCGGAAACGTCCGGGCACACGGGGTGGGGCGCGCTGTTCCGCCCGCCCGCCGGGTGCCGGGCGCGAGCCCGGAGGGGAGTGTTCCGCGCGGTGTGCAGGAGTTCCCGCGGCGCGACCGCCGCCCTCCTGCCGTTGAAAGGAACGACATGCGTTCTGTCCGTGTACTCGTCGGCTCCGCCGTCATCGGTGCCAGCGTGCTGTTCGCGGTGCCCGCCCAGGCGGCGACCGCTCCGGCCGTCAGCGCGGGCTGCTCCCGCGCCCTCGCCATGGAGCAGAAGGCGGAGGCCGCCTACCAGGCCGCGCTCGCCTCCTACAAGCAGCAGGTCGCCGCCGGCGGCCACCCGGGGACGGCGGAGCAGCAGAACCTGTCGATGCTGGAGAACGCGGCCAACCTGGCGACCTCGGACGCCGCCAGGGACTGCCCGGTCACCCCCAGCGGCGCCGTCCACACCGGTGTCGGCGGGGCCACCCGGGGCGTCGACTCGGCCGACGTCGCCGGCGGCGTCGCCCTGCTGGCCCTCGGCGGCATCGGCACCGCACTGGCCCTGGGCCGCCGCCGCCCGGCCGCCCGCGTCTGACCACCGCGCCTGGCCCCCGCGACCACGGGCGCACCGCCGAGGCGCGCCGGGTGCGCCCCGCCGCCGGAGAGCCCGGAGGCGGGGCGCACCGGCACCCCGGCCGGCGGTCCGGCGCCGCCCACCCGCCCCCTGCTGCCCGCTGCTGCCTGCTCCGGGCCCCGGGGATCGCAGACGGGGTCAGTCGCGGCCGGGGTCAGTCGCGGACGGGATCGGCGGGGTCGGGGTCGAGTTCCAGGCCGAGAAGGGCGTTCTCGATGAGTTCGGGCATCGCCGGGTGGATCCAGTACTGGCCCCTGGCCATCGCGCGGGCGTCCAGGCCGAAGGACATCGCCTGCACCAGCGGCTGGATCAGGGTGGGCGCTTCGGGGCCGATGATGTGGGCGCCGAGCAGTCGCCCGGTGGCCGGGTCGGCGAGCACCTTGGCGAAGCCGGTGGTGTCCTCCATCGCCCAGCCGTAGGCGATGTCGGCGTATCTGCGGGTGGCCGCCACGTACCGTACGCCGTCGGCCCGGGCCTGCTGCTCGGTCAGGCCGACGGAGGCGATCCGGGGGTCGGTGAAGACCGCGTGGGGAACGAAGCGGTGGTCGGAGGTCCGCTGGTCGTCCGGGTGGAGGAGGTTGTGGGCGACGGTCCGGGCCTCCAGGTTGGCGACGTGCTTGAGCTGCCAGGGAGAGGAGATGTCGCCGAGTGCCCACACCCCGGGCACCGAGGTGGCCTGCCGCTCGTCGACCATGATCCGGCCGTCGGGGTGCAGGGCGAGGCCTCCGGCCACCGCGTCCACCAGGTCCGAGTTGGGCCTGCGCCCGACCGCGACCAGCAGCGTGTCGGCCTCCAGCGTCTCCTGGCCCGCCGGGCCCTCCAGGTCGAGGAGGACGGTCTCGCCCTGCCGCCGGGCGCGGACCAGTTTGCGGTCCAGCCGGACGTCCCAGTGCCGCCGGGCCGTCTCGGTGAACCGCTCGGCGATGTCCGTGTCCTCGTGCCGCAGCAGCAGGCCGCTGCGGGCGATCACGGTCACCTCGACGCCGAACGAGGCGAAGACGTGGGCGAGTTCGACGCCGACGAAGCCGGAGCCGAGGACCGCCAGGCGGCGCGGCAGACGCTCCAGCCGCATGATGCTGTCGCTGGTGTGGAAGCCGAGCGACTCGTCCAGGCCGGGGACCTCCGGCAGGACCGGGCGGCTGCCCGCGGCGACCACGATCTGGTCGGCGGTGAGGACGGTCTCGCCCTCCGCCGTCCGCACCAGCAGCCGGCGTTCGCCGATGAACGAGGCGGTTCCCCGGTACAGGGTGACGTGCCGGCTGCCCTCCGCGCGGTAGCGCTCGCCGCCCTCGGCGATCGGGTCGATGCGCCCGAAGATCCGGTCCCGGACGGCCGGCCAGTCCACGCCGCGCAGCTCCAGGTCCACGCCCAGCCGGGCGCCGTGCTCCGCGCCGCGGGCCACGTCCGCGGTGTGGACGAACATCTTGGTCGGGATGCACCCGACGTTCAGGCAGGTGCCGCCGAAGCTGTCCTGCGAGCCGACCCCCTTCTCGACGAGGGCCACCCGCAGTCCGGCGAACCGGTGGTCGACGATCGAGTTGCCCGAGCCCGAGCCGATCACGACGAGATCGAAATGCTGCTCCATGCCAGCAGTATCACCGCCCACACCCGGCCCTCACCGGAGCGGGGCCTCAACCCTCACCGGAGCGGGGCCTCACGGATGGAGGACCAGCTTGCCCACATGCCGCCTGCGGGCGAGCTCCTCCTGCGCCTCCGCGGCCCGCTCCAGAGGGAGGCCGGCGGAGACGACGGGCCGGATCGCGGCTCGCCTGGCGAGGTCCATCAGCAGTCCGAAGTGCCGGGGGGTGTGCATCGCGGAGCCGATCACCTGGGCGTTGTGGAGGTAGAGGCGGCGGACGTCGAAGGCCGCGCCGTAGCCGCCGAGGGCGCCGGCGACGACCCATCGGCCGCCCTCGCGCAGCAGCGGCAGCCCGTCGGCGAGGAGGTCGCCGGCGACCACGTCGAGGGCGACGTCCACGCCCTCCGGTGCGGCCGCGCGGATCTGCCCCGCGAGGTCCCGGGCGCGGTCGAGGACCTCGTGCGCCCCCGCCTCGCGCACCGCCTCGATCTTGGCCGCGCTGCTGACGGCGATCACCCGGGCGCCGCGGGCCCGGGCGATCTGGATCAGTGCGAGACCCACCCCGCCGGAGGCGCCGGTCACCAGGGCGGTCTCGCCATCCTGGAGACGTCCCCGCTCGATCATGCCCAGCGCGGTGCCGTAGGCGGTGGGCAGCGCGGCGAGTTGATCGAACGTCAGCGGGGAGTCCGTCATGTCGTGGACGAGCTCGGCCGGCGCCGTCACATACTCCGCGTAGCCGCCGTCACGCTCGCTGCCCATCAGGCCCACCGGGTTGGCGTCCGGTCCGCCGGAGTCGTAGATCGCCGGGTCGACCACCACCCGGCGGCCGACGAGGTCCCCGTCCACGCCGGGGCCGACCGCCGCGACGCGGCCAGAGACGTCCGCGCCCTGGACGCGGGGGAAGTCGATCGGACCGCGCCAGCCGGACAGCGCCTGCGGGTCCTCCGGGTTTCCGTAGGCGCCCTCCCGGGTCCACAGGTCGGTGTTGTTGAGCGCCACGGCGGCGACCCGGACCAGCACCTCACCGGCCTGGGGGGCGGGCACGGGCACCGTCGCCGCCTCCAGGACCTCCGGCCCTCCGTGCCTGGTGATCCGCATCGCGCGCATGGTCTCGACGGTGGTCATCGTCCGCACCTCCGGTAGGTATACTGATCTGTGAACTTCTGGCCATGCTACACCGATCGGTGAAGGGGGTGTCCGATGCCGGAGTCACGGCCCGTGTCGGCGGCCGGCCGACGCATCCTGCTCGCCGCCGAGGAGCTGTTCTACGAACGCGGGATCACGGCGGTGGGGGTGGACCTGATCGCCGAGCGGTCGGGGGTGACGAAGCGGACCCTGTACAACCGGTTCGGCTCCAAGGATCGGCTGGTCGCGGCGTACCTCGCGGAGCGGGACGAGCGGTGGCGGTCGCTGGTCCGCGCCGCCGTCGAGGGCTGTGCGGATCCCGTCGAGGCCGTCACCGCGCCGTTCGAGGTGCTGCGGGAGTGGGGTGAGGGGAGCGGGCGGGGCTGCGCGTTCGTCAACGCCCTCGCGGAGCTTCCGGATCCGGCCCATCCCGGCCACCGGATCGCGGTCGACCAGAAGCTGTGGCTGCGCGATCTGTTCCGGGGGCTCGCGGACGCGGCGGGCTGCCCGGAATCGGGCGCCCTCGCCACCCGGCTTCTCGTCCTCCACGAGGGCGTTCTCGCCACCCGGCCGCTTCGGATCGACACCCTCTCGGACACCGCCGAACTGGCCCGGGCGCTGGTCCGAGGTGCCGTGCCGTCCCCTGGACGAGGTGGGCGCGGCGCTGCACGCCCCTCCTCAAATGTGTTCTAGCCGTGAAAACATGTGCGCAATGCGGGGAGGAAGAGCGTGCGACCGGTGGGGACCGGTCGCTTCTCGCAGACCGCTCCATTGGGGTGCGGGCGAGGCCCGCCATGTCCCGCCCGCACCCGAGCCCCGCCCGGGTGCGCTTCGGCGAAGCTGTGCGGGGCGGAGGGGGTCGGATCGGTTCAGTTCGCGGGGCGGACGGTGAGGATCTGCTCGGCGCGGCCGACCGGGCCGGAGACGTCGTGGAGCACCGTGCTGGTGATGCCCTGGCCGGTGGGGCCGAAGGCCACCGTGGTCTCCAGTCCCGTCCACCCGCCCTCCGGGGAGCGGTGGAGGTGGACGGTGAGGTCGAGGTTCGGGAACATCCACTCGGTCGGCGACTCGCGGACGGCGATGCCGTTGGCGGTGTCGATCAGCGTCACGAAGGAGGCCAGCGGGCTGCAGGGCTCCCCGGCGACCAGGTCGAGACCGCTGCGCACCCACGCCGTGGTCCGGCCGGGCCGCGGCGGCCCGACCGGCCGGACGTCCAGCGAGGCGATGTAGCCGCCGGGCCAGACCGCTCCCAGGTCCCAGCTCTCCAGCGTTTCCGGAGCGGGCAGCCGGGGCTCGGCGCCGCCGGCCACCGCCTCCGTGTCCTCCGTGCTGAGGTACCAGGCCCGGGCCCGGACTGCGGCCCGGCCGCCGATCAGCACCACGGCCTCCACCAGCTCGATGGTGCGCCCCGGCCGCAGCGTCTCGACCGCGATCTCGCACTCCTCGAGCGCCAGGCGCCCGAGGATGTCGTAGCTGATCCGGCCCAGCACCAGCGGGCTGCCCGGCCGCTCCGCCGCCCGGTACCGCTCGATCGCGTGGACGACGAGTCCGCCGAGCGGGCTGAAGTGCAGCTCCTCCGGGTCCCAGGCGCCCCCGGCGTGCGAGGTGGGCTTGTAGCGGTTCTCGCCCGCCGGTTCGTAGTAGCTGCCGAAGCTCAACAAGGCGGGTACCTCTCGCACGGTTGATCTGTTCCCGCCCAGGACTGTACCCGGCGGCGCGGGTGCGCCGGGCGGGGGTCAGGGCTTGACGGCGATGACCGCGCGATCACCCGCCCCGGCGTGGACGGTGACGCTGAACCGCCTGGTCGCGGCGTCGTAGGAGACGGGGCCCACGCCGCCCGTGCCGGCGGTGGCGGTGGGCTTGCGCGGGGCGTAGCCGTGGAGGGTGACGGGGCCCTCTCCGGCGGCGAAGGCGACCGTGGCGTGCACCACCCCGTCGTCGCTCAGGCGCTCGATGCGCTTGGCGCCGTGCGCCACGAACTTCCCGGCGTCGCCGAGGAAGGCGATGCCGGACGGGCCCACCGGGGCCACGATCCAGTACGTCCCGCCGGTGACCCTCGCGCTGACCCGGCCGCCGGGCCCGACCAGGGCGCCGGTCCCGGCGAAGTAGTCGTAGGCGTAGGCGGGACCGGTCAGGCCGAGCTCGGCCGGGGCGAAGGAGGCCTGCTGGACCATGCCGGTGGGGACGGAGCCCCGGGTCACGCCGAGCCAGTCGATGTTGCCGCCGCCGGCGCCGGTCGCCGTCGCGCGTACGGTGTTGGCGCCCGCGGTGAGCTCGGCGGTCAGCCCCACCACGCTCCAGGTGGTCCACCAGCCGGTGGAGGGGAAGGACAGGGTCCGTGCCTCGCCGCCGTTGACCGAGACCGCCAGCGGGCGGTCGGTGAACGAGGCGTTGGCGTAGCGGAACTGCAGGGTGTAGGTGCCGGCGGCGGGCGCCTCCACCGTCCACTCGACGTAGTCGCCGCTGTCGTGCTGGTAGTCCGCGTAGCCGCTGCCGGTGTAGCCGGCTTCGCCGGTCCCGACGACCGCGCCCGAGAGCCGGGCGTCCTCCGCCTGGTAGAGCTGCTGCGGGGTGGCGAAGCTCCGGGCGTAGGCGAAGACGTAACGGTAGGTCAGGCCCTCGTGGGCGACGTGGGTGGCGGCGACCATCGGCGGCGGGCTCCCGGCCGCCGCCCCCGCCTCGGCGATGTAGGTGGCGTCGGTGGGCACGATCGGCACGTCTGGCTTGACGATGACGCCGTCCGAGCGGACCGCCTGGAACAGGTGGCCGGCGTCGACCTTCCCCAGCGCGTCCCCCACGCCGACCGGGCCCGCGGACAGGTTGGCCAGCAGGAGGTTGTCGATCTCGCCGCTCATGAAGACGTCCACCCACGGCCACACGCCGAGCGCGCCGGCGAACTGGGAGTCGTAGAGGAACATGTCCCACTTCGGGCGGTCGAAGCGGTCGTCGCTGACCCGGATCGTGGTGAGGTTGGGGTAGTGGACGCTCTGCAGGTAGTCGCGCGGCAGCGCCATGCAGTACTGGAGGTCGAGGCCGTCGCCGGCCGCGGACCGGGCCATCGAGTCGAAGAAGGCGTCGGCGTCGGTGAGGTTCTCGGCGGGCTGGGCGTGGCTGCAGAGCCAGTCCTGCTCGTAGACGACGACCCCGGCCTCCTTGAGGTAGTCCATGGTCTTCTGCCAGAACGCCGGGTCGGTGATCACGTTGTCGGAGAAGGAGTACTGCCCGTGGTACGGGCTGGACCCGTCCATCCAGCGGGCGTGGGTGATCAGCGGCTTGTCCAGCTGCTTCTGGAAGGCGGGGAGGCCGTCGGGGAAGAGGTCCTTGTCCGCCTCGTAGAGGTAGGTGCCGTCGGGCAGGTCGTTCCAGTCGGCGTTCGGACCCTTCGGATACCACCAGCTGTCGAGTTGCAGGTAGCCCATCGGGAGCCGGTGGGCGGCCCACTCGTCGCGGACGGCCAGCAGGGTGCCGGTGTAGCCCTTGCTCTGGTCGAACTTGTAGTAGTAGTCGGCGCCGTTGTCGGTCCAGTAGCCGAGGGTGTTGAGGATGACTCCGCGGTCGTTGGGCGGCAGCGGCTTGCCGGCGAGCCGGGTGAGGGTGCTGCCCCAGGCGCGGTGGGCGGCGGCGATCCCGGGCCGGGCGGTGACGATGGTCCGCCGGGTGTAGCCGGCCGGCAGGGTGCCGATCGAGTCCAGCACGCCCGCGGCGATCGAGCCGTCCGCGGCCTGTGAGGTCTGCGCCTCCTGGAAGCGGTCCGCCGCGGACAGGATGAAGGTGTCGCCGTGGTCGTCGAAGAACACCCACGGGCTGTCCGAGGCGCCGGCGAAGGTGTTGAACTGGAAGCGGGCGAAGCAGTCGCTGTGGCTGAGGTGGTGGGGGAGCCCCGGATAGCCGGTGAAGGTCGGGAAGGGGCTGCCGTTCGCCCCGGCCTGGACGTAGGTGTCGGTGAAGACGACCGAGGCGGTGGCGGGGTAGACCCGGATGCCGCCCTTCCGCGCGCCCGCGTGGTGGTCGAAGACGGTCTCGGTGAACGGGCCGACGGCGTCCCTTCCGGTATGGGTGGAGATGCCGGTGGCCGCCGAGCCGACCCATCCGCTGAAACTCCAGCCGAGGCCGTCGACGGTGACCCGCCAGGCACCCGAGGGACTGACCGTCGCCCGCATCGGCCCGGGCGGCAGCGTGCCGGCACTGGCCCGGCCGGCCGCTCCGGCGAGGGGCAGTGCGAGGGCGGCCGAGCCGACGCCGGCGGCCTTGAGGAAGTCGCGACGGTTGAGACCGGTCATGGGGGCTCCTACGTCTCGTAGCGGCGCGGCGGAGCCGGGCAGTGCTCCGCCGCTCGTCACGGAGCAGCCGGTACGACCGGGGACGGGCGCTCTCCGGTACGCGGCCGTGCCTGCCGGTACGCGGAGGTGCCCGGCACCCAACGAGGGTGCCTTGGGGAACAGTGTGCTGTTGAGTGGCTTTTGCGGTCAAGGTTCATGACAAGACACCAGTTCTCAACATGCGGCTGTGTGGCGGGGTTGACCTGATGCTTCGTCAGCCTTAGCGTTTTGCCCCGTCACGGTTCAGCAAGCTGATCGGTGTTCATGTACGTGTCCAGGATCGGCGCAGACCCGGACGCCCTCGCGCGGGTGCGCGAGGGCACGTGCCCTCCGGGTTCACTGTTCACTCGGGACGACCCCGGCGGCGGGCCAGTCCCACCGCTCCGGCGCCGAGGAGGACGGCAGCGGCGCCCGCGCCGAGCAGTGGCAGGGTGTCCTCGCCGCCGCCGGTGTCGGCGAGCGCGCCGCTCTGCGCGGTCGGGCTCGCGGACGGCGCCGGGGTGCCGGACGCGGCGCCGACGGTCGGGGTGGCCGTCGGGGTGGCCGTCGCCGTGGCCGAAGCGCTGGGGCCGCCGCCCGCGGGGGCGGTGGGGGTCGGACCACTGCCGGTGCTGACCTTGAAGGTCACGGCGTTGTCGGCGGTCTTGGTCTCGTCCGGCGAGCTCATCGCGACGGCCCCGCGGGTGCGCCCGTCGTAGGCCGCGGCGGCGGTCAGGCCGAAGGTGAACTCGGCGCGCTGGCCGGGCTGGAGCACATGATCGACGCCGCAGACGAAGGGCATCCCCAGGCCGCTCATCTGCCCGGCGAACGCCCCCGAGTCCTGCCGCAGCCCCTGGTAGATGTAGTCCATGTAGTCGGTGGCGTCGTCCCAGACCTGCATCGGCTTGCAGGCCGCGGGGGCGGTGCCGACCCCGGGGCCGTCGCCGGGGAGGTAGACCACCAGTACCGCCGTCGTGCCCGGCGGGGCGGCGGGTATCGCCTTGGTGGGGGCGGTGCCGCGGTTCTCGATCCCGACCGTGAGCTCGGGCTTGCTCCCCGGCTCGATCGTCACGTCCTGGCCGCCGACCGCGGCGACGTCGTCGACTTGGTCGGTGGCGGTCGGCGAGGCCGCGGCCCGGGCACTGCCCGCCGTGCTGGAGGGGGTGGGCGTGGGGGCCGGCGTATCGCCCTTCGCGGCCGGAGCAGTGGTGGGCGTCGCCAGCGTCGCCACGGCCGGGCCCGCTGCCTGTGCCGTGGCGGCGCCCTGCGCCGGGCCGGTGGCCTGCGCCGGGGCGACGGCGAGCCCGAGAACCGCGGAGACGGTGGCCGCGGTGACGGCGGCGGTCGCGACCGTCCGCGACCCGGTCGGCAAGCGCGAAGGTCTCATGTTGTGACTTCCCTCGGTGGATTCCGTGTCGAACAGCTGTGGATCAGATCACCTGATGGAGTGTCAGCGCAAGCGGTCCGCACTCGGCCGTCGCCGGTCGTCCGTTCGCTCCGACGTCACCCGCCGGGCCGTGCCGGGGCCGCCCCATGTCGCCGCGCGGGCCGGGGACCGCCACCGTGGAAGGGTGCGACCGTCGCCACTGGGAGGCCTGCCTCGATGCTCGATCCCGATCCGCCGTTCCGGCCCGTCCGCAGCGAGGGCGGGTATCCGCCGCTGGAGGACCTCGGGCTGATCGGTGACGGTGCCACGGCGGGCCTGGTCGGTCTGGACGGGTCGATCCGGTGGCTGTGCCTGCCGCGGTTCGACGACGCTCCGCTGCTGTGCGGCCTCCTCGACCACGCCCGCGGCGGGCACTTCACCCTCGCCCCCGAGACCGAGCCGGACGAGTCGCCGCAGGCCCGGCAGTACTACCAGCCGGACACCGCCGTGCTGGTGACGGAGATCCGCACGGCCGCCGGCCTGGTGCGGATCACCGACGCCCTGGCCCTGCGGCCCGGCGCCGACCTCACCGACGACGCCCCCGCCGACCGCTGCGAACTGGTGCGCTCGGCCCAGGTGCTGTCCGGGCGGCTGCGCCTGCGGCTGGAACTGGCCCCGCGCGGAGGCGCGCAGGCCCGCCCGCTCAGCGACGGCCTGGAGGTGCGGGTCCCGGGCCGCGGCGGCCCGCGCCTCCACCTCCGCGCCGACCGGCCGCTGCAAGGGCTGCGCACCGTCCACGAACTGGCGGCGGGAGACCGGCTCGACGTGGTCCTCGGCTGGTGCCGCGTCCACCGCCACCACCGGCTGGACGCGCCGGCCCTCCTCGCGGACACCGCCGAGGCCTGGCGGCGCTGGCTGGGCACCTGCGACTACCGGGGCCCGCAGCGGGAGCTGGTGCGCCGCTCCGCCGTCACGCTGAAACTGTGCGATCACTGGGTGAACGGCTCCCTGGTCGCCGCCCCCACCTCCTCCCTGCCCGCCCCCGTCGGCGGGGTGCGGAACTGGGACTACCGCTACACCTGGGTCCGCGACGCCGCCTACGCCGTGTTCGCCCTGCGCCGGCTCGGCTACGACCACGAGGCCGGCGCCTTCCTCGGCTGGGTGCTGGACGCCTTCGAGCGGAGCGGCAGCGCGCGCATCATGTACGCCCTGGACGGCGGGCCGATCCCGGACGAGGTGGAGGATCCCGAACTGGCCGGCTACCGCGGCTCCGCCCCGGTCCGCTGGGGCAACGGCGCCGCCGACCAGCTCCAGCACGACGTCTACGGCGAGGTGCTGGACTGCGCGTACCAGTGGCTGGAATCCGGCGGCTCGGTGCCGGAGGGCCTCTGGGCCCAGCTGGCCGGCCTCGCGGACACCGCCGGCACCGCCTGGCGCGAGCCGGACCAGGGGATCTGGGAGGTACGCAGCGCGGGGCGGATCTTCACCTACTCGGCGGCGATGTGCCAGGTCGCCCTCGACCGGGCGGCGCGGATCAGCGAGCGCCACGGGCTGCCGGGCCGCACCGCGAAGTGGCGGACGGAGGCGGAGGGACTTCGCCGGCGAATCCTGGAGGAGGCCTGGGACGAGTCGGCCCAGACCCTCAGCGCCCACCTGGACGGCGGGGGACTGCTCGACGCCAGCCTCCTCGCGCTACCGCTGCGCGGCGTCCTGCCGGCGGACCACCCGCGGATGGCCGCCACGACCCGGGCGATCGCCGAACGGCTCTCCGCGGGCGGCGGGTTGCTCTACCGCTACCTCCACCAGGACACCCCGGACGGGCTCCCGGGTGACGAGGGCGCCTTCCTGCTGTGCAGCTTCTGGCTGGTGGACAACCTGGTGAAGCAGGGGCGGCTGGACGAGGCGGAGGAGCTGTACGAGTCGCTGTGCGGCCGGGCCGGGCCGCTGGGACTGCTGCCGGAGCAGATCGACCCGTCGACGGGCGCCTTCATCGGGAACTTCCCGCAGGCCTTCAGTCATATCGGGGTCATCTCCAGCGGCGTCAACCTCGCGCGCGCCAGGGCGATGGGCGGGACCGGGGCCGGTCGAGTGTGACCCAGGTCACATGAATTCCTCCGAGAAGTCGCGTAAGGGCAGGGGGGTCCGCGGAGTCTCTCCAGTGCGTCGCCGACCGGCCTTGAGGTCGGGCCCGGCGGTTCCTGTGAGCGGTTTGTGACGTCATGCAGGACGGGGCCTTCCGTTCACTCGACGGGGCTATATTCGGCGACGCAAAGCACCGCAAAAGGTGGCAATTGCACAGAACGGGCGCACGACCGTCTGTGGGCACGGCATACACGGGGATGCCGTGCCGCAATCCGAGAGGGAGAGAACCATGAGTGGACTGGGCGACTTCGCGCGCAAGGCGGAGGAGTGGGCCGAGGACAACCCGGAGATCGCGCGCAAGGGCATCGACCGGGCGGAGGCCTTCGCACAGGACCAGACCGGACACCGCTTCGACGACCAGATCAGTGCGGGCGCCGACCAGCTCGCCAACCGCTTCACCGGCGACGGCCAGGAGCAGCAGGGCCGGCAGGACGGCGGCGACCGGTCCGAGGGCTACGGCTCCCAGGAGAACGGCTACCAGGACAACGCTTCCCAGGACCGGCAGCAGGACAACGGCTACGGTGCCCAGGACAACGGGGGCTACCAGGGCCAGCAGGACAACGGCTACCAGAGTGGCCAGCAGCAGGACGGCTGGCAGTAGTTCCGGCCCGGCGGCCCGGCGGCCCGGCGGCCCGGGAGCCCGGCACCCGGCACCAGGCAGTGCGGTCTTGCGCGCAGCCCGCGCCCAGCGTCGCACTGCCTGCCGCCGGGGCCTCCAGCGGCGGATCGTCGGTGGAGGCCCCGGCTCCGCCGCCCTTTGACACCCTCCTCGGAGGCTCTTATCGTCCCCTCGTCCGAGCGATCGGTTCCCCCGCCGCCGCCCTCCCTCGCACGATCGGGACCAGACACCTCATGACCGCACAGCCGCCCCCCGCCTCAGAGTCGCCCCGCGACGGTTTCCACCCCGATCTCGGCACCGGCGGCCCGGCGGGCCCGCTCCCCGAGACGGCGACGCGGGTCCACCACGTCCCCGCCGGCTCCCTGGACGGCTCGACCGCGCAGAGCGGCGGCATGCGCCGGTTCGCGGCGATCAGCGGCGACCGGGTGGGCTCCGAGCGGATGTGGATGGGGCAGACCCACGTGGCCCCGGCCACCGCCTCCGCCGACCACCACCACGGCGAGTCGGAGACCGGGATCTACATCGTCAGCGGGCACCCGGAGTTCGTCTTCCTGGAGGAGCGGGACGGCGAGCGCCGGGAGATCCGCCTCCGCACCGGCCCCGGGGACTACATCTTCGTTCCCCCGTACGTCCCGCATCGCGAGGAGAATCCGGACCCCGAGGACGAGGCCGTGGTCGTCATCGCCCGCAGCACCCAGGAGGCGATCGTGGTCAACCTGCCCGGCCTCTACGCCCTTCCGGCGGAGACCGAACGCCGTCCCTGAGCTCGTCGACGAGCCGGACGACCGCGGGCGCCCGTTGCGGAGGCGGGCCCCCGCGCGGCCCTTGGCTGCCCCCGGGCCACGCGGGTCGACACGGCGTCAGCCGGCCGTCACCGCAGCCGAGTTCACCAGCGCCAGGCGGTGGTTGAACTGGATGGTGTAGTACCTCTCGCTGCCGCTGACGTGCTTGTCGCCGTCGGTGAAGAAGTCGTCCGCGGGGACGGCCGCCCGGGTGGCCACGTACGCCTGGCCGGCCGGGAACGAGTAGACCGTGTACGGGGACTGGGTGGAGGCCTTCAGCCCTGCCGGGTACTCGTCCGCCTGCGGGTAGCCGGAGCCGTACAGCTGGGCCGGGCCGCCGGTGGTGTGCAGCACCCGGGCGCCGAGGCTGAGGGTGGTGTTCCCGCCGCCCGGGTTGTAGAACCACACCTTGGCGCCGCTGAACCAGATCGCCGTCCAGTCGCCGCTGCGCCCGGCGACCACGAACTGCTGGCCCGCCTGGACCGTGCTGCCCCAGTCGCTGATCTC
The DNA here is from genome assembly GCF_000744815.1 of Phaeacidiphilus oryzae TH49. Lineage (NCBI taxonomy): Bacteria > Bacillati > Actinomycetota > Actinomycetes > Kitasatosporales > Streptomycetaceae > Phaeacidiphilus > Phaeacidiphilus oryzae. The sequence continues at coordinate 38,016 of NZ_JQMQ01000005.1, read as the reverse complement.
GTCGGTGCCGCTGCCGCCCTTGGGGTGGACGGCCTGGTCGCCGAAGAGCGGCGCGTCGGCGCTCGGAGCGGTGCGGACCGGGAGGAAGTTGGCGTTCTCGGTGCGCTCGGTGCAGGCGGGGGTGTTCCCGCTGGGGTCGTCCGCGGGGCAGACCTTGACGGTCTGGCTGTTGGCCGGGAAGTCCGGTGAGATGGTCACCGCGGTGCCGACCGGGCCGACGCCGTGCGGTCCGGCGTCGGTGGGCGCGCCCACCAGCTCCATGAACCTGTTCCAGTCCCAGTACGGGCCCGGGTCCCAGTGCATCCCGGCGACATAGCTGTCCGCGGGACCGGGGACGTCGTCGTGGCCGATGATGTGCTGGCGGTCCAGCGGGATCCCGTACCGGAGGGCGAGGTAGCGCACCAGGTCGGCGGTGGCCTCGTACTGGGTCTGCGAGTACCAGGTGGCGCCCTGCGCGGCGAAGCCCTCGTGCTCGATGCCGATCGAGTGCATGTTGAACCAGTAGTTGCCGGCGTGGAAGGCGATGTCCTCGTTCGGCACCATCTGGGTCACCGCGCCGTCCGAGGAGCGCATGACGTACTGCGCGGCGTCGCCGCCCGGCTGCTGGAAGGTCTTGATCGCCGCGTCGTACGAGGACTCGGTGTCGTGGAGGACGATGTACCTGATGGCCACGCCGTCCGAGGGGCGGTTCGCGACCTGCAGGTCGGCCGCGTTCGCGGCCAGCACCGAGCAGTCCACGTCCGGCGGGCACTCGGCGCCGCCGCTGTCGCCGGCCTTCAGGCCCAGCTTGGCCAGCTGGTCGATCAGGGGCTTCAGCGAGGGGAGGGCGTCCAGCCGCAGCTTGGCGTCCTGCTGGGTGGTGCGGCTGGCCCCCGACTTCAGGGTGCTGAAGACCCGGTCGGCGAAGAGGCCGGCCGACTTCCGGTCCGAGGCCTGGCTGTACCGCGCCACCGCGCCGTACCAGGCGGCCGGGTCGCTCGGGGTCGAGCCGGTGAGCCGCTTCTCGTAGGAGGCGAGGAGGGCCGCGCCGCCGCGGATGTTCTGCGCGGTGTCCTGGCGCAGCTGATCGGCGCTCGCGCCGGTGAGCCGGGCGGCGGTGGTCAGGGTGTGGAGGGAGGGAGAGCTCAGCAGCGGTGAGAGGTCGTGCCGGCCGGCCGCGCCCACCTCACCGCCGTCCAGCATCCGCGAGGTGACGTCCGTGAGGTTCATCGGCCCGTACCCGCCGGAGGTGTTGTACTGCCCGGGATGCGCCTCCCACGCCGACTCCTGGTAGGCGACCGCCATCAGAACGGCCTCGGGGACGTGGAACTCCGAGGCGGCGTCGGCGAACTGGGACTGCTCCGCGTTCGCTCCGTCCCCCGAGGACCCGCCCCACGCGGCCTGGCTGACCGCCGGGACCAGCGCCAGGCAGCCGACGGCGAGTGCGCCCCCGGCCGCCATTGCGATCACTGAGCGCCGTGACTTGCGCCTGTGCACGATGTATCTACACCTCTCGAAACCGTTGACTCGGCGACGGTGCCGCCGGAGGCCGGGGCAGGTCTCACCGTGCCCCCCGAGGGCACGCTAAGCAGCACTCGCACCCCGGAAGCCGCGTTTCGGCTCAGCTGGCGCAGAAGATCACGGAATCCTCACCGAACCCGACCGCCGCTCGGGTGTTGCGCCGGTGGGAGGTATCCGGCGGGGCCGGTCGGGTGAACCCGGGGCCCGTTCGGGGCGGCCGTCCGCAACGCGGCCATACATCTAGCGACCGTCCCAAGCCCTTGCGGATATGGAGGCAACTCGATGATGTTCAAGACTTGGCTGCGCAGGTCGGCCCTGGTGGCCGTGTCCGGCGCGGTCGCCGCCGCGGCCGGTGTGCTCCCGGCCCAGGCCGCCGCGGTGCCGGCCCCGGTGCGCCCGGCGACTCCGGTCCCGGCGTCGGCGCCCGTCCCGGCGCACCCGGCGGTGCCCGCCCCGGCCTCGGCTCTCACCCCTGCCCACCCGGCGGCTCCGGCCTCGGCTCAGGCTCCGGCGGTGAAGCCGCAGGGGGCGTTCACGCTGGAGGAGGAGGCGGTGATGGCGCCGGTGCTCGCGCCGGTGACCGCCAAGGCCCCGTACCAGGGCCTGGTGATCTCCCGCCTCGGCCTGCTGGTGCGCAACGGCCCCACCACCAAGGCGCAGGTCATCGGCTCGCTGCGGTACCACCAGAAGGTGGGCATCAGCTGCAAGGTGAAGGGCCAGGTCGTGGCCGGCAACCCGCGCTGGTACAAGCTCTCCAACGGCACCTACGCCTGGGCCTCGGCGCGCTACATCGCCAACATCGGCCAGGTCCCGCCGTGGTGCTGACCCTCGGCTGACCGAGGTCGCCCCCAGTGGCCCGCCGCCGCCCCGACCGGGCGCCGGCGGGCCACTGGCGCGAGTCGTCCTGCCCGCCACTGCGAGGCCCGGCCGTACGAGCGGATCGCCGGGCCCCCGGAACACCCTGCCGTTCGGGTGGCGGCAGGTGTGTCGCGACGGACCGTGGCGGCCGGGCGGCCCGGCGGCTTCTAGGTTGTCGGTGTTGTTGTCATATTCACTCCTGGGCAGAGGGGTCGTGAGGTAGGGATGGGCACTGGCACGAGTCGCAGACGGTCGGGCAGAGCTCGGACGTGGGTCCTGCTGGGGGCCGCCGGCCTGGCCGGCAGCGCGCTGGCCGGTACGGCGCCGGTGCGGGCGGCCACCACCTCCAGCACCGTCCTGGTGAACGAGGACTTCACCGGTGCGACGGCCGACGCCCGCTTCCACGCGCTCGGCACCGCCTGCCTCACCGGAGCCCCCACCGACCCCAATCCCGAGCCGGACGACCGGACCCTGACCGGCTGCCCGATCGGCACCGGCCCGGTGCCGCCGAACAACGCGGCCCCGCACGGCTACCTCCGCCTCACCGACGCGGGCAACGACCGTACGGCCTCGGTCCTCTACAACTCCCCACTGCCGGCCAACGAGGGGGTGGACGTCTCCTTCGACCAGTGGCAGTACGGCGGCACCAGCTACCCGGCGGACGGGATCTCCTTCTTCCTCGTCGACGGCGCCGCCGACCTGGAGCGCCCCGGAGCCTTCGGCGGCAGCCTCGGCTACGCCCAGAAGCTCCCGGACAACGACCCCGCGCAGACCTTCATCCCCGGAGTGGCCAAGGGCTACCTCGGCGTCGGCCTGGACACCCTCGGCAACTACTTCGGCGACTACGAGCGCCGCGGCTACGGCTGCGCCACCCACTCGCCGGCCGGCAGCACCACCTGGTCGGCGCCGGACGCGGGCAACATGGTCACCCTGCGCGGCCCCGGGGACGGCACCGAGGGCTACTGCTTCCTGACCGCCTCCACCACCAACTTCACCAGCGCCCGCCCGTGGCCCAGCACCCTGCGCGGGCAGTTGCAGGGCCCGACCTCCGCCGTGTCGAGCGATCCGGTCACCGCGGAGAGCCAGCTGGAGGCCTCCCGCCGGACGATCCGGGTGCGCGTCACCCCCGTGCCGGACCCGGTGGTGACGGTGACCGTGGACTTCCACGACGGGCAGGGGCCGCAGCAGGTGCTCAGCACCCCGGCGCCGCAACCGGAGCCCGCCACCTACAAGTTCGGCTTCGGCTCCTCCACCGGCTACTTCACCGACGTCCACCTGCTACGCCATGTCGTCGCCACCAGCGACCAGCCGCTGCCGGCGCTGAACCTGGTCAAGCAGATCGACCAGACCACCCCGCTGCCCGACCCGGTCACCGTCGGCACCGTCGTCCGGTACGAGTTCGTGGCCACCAACGGCGGCAGTACCCCGATCGCGGACCTGGCCGTCGACGACCCGGTGGTCGGCCGGGTCAGCTGCCCGGTCAGCACCCTCGCCGTGGGGGAGACCACCACCTGCACCGGCAGCCACACCATCACCGAGCAGGACCTGCTGCGCGGCTATGTGGACAACGCCGCCACCGCCAAGGGCAGGAGCGGCGGCACGGAGGTCGCCTCCCCGGAGTCCAAGGTCCAGTTGCCGCTCGACCGCGTCTTCGGCCTGCGGCTGACCAAGGAGGTCGACGACTCCCGCACCTACCACGCGGGCGAGTCGGCCCGGTACACCTTCGACGTGGCCAACACCACCGACCAGACCATCCACGACCTGACCGTCCTGGACGACCATCTGACCGATGTGACCTGCGAGTCCACCACCCTCACCCCGGTGAACACCCCCGGCGCGGCCACCCGGTGCACAGGCACCTACACCGTCACCGCCGCGGACGCCGAAGCCGGCTCGACCACCAACAACGCCCACGCCAGGGGAACCGGGGACGGCGGCGCCAACGTCCTCTCCCCGCCCGACTCAGCCACAATCCGGGTCGCCCATCCCGTCCCGACGCCCACCCCGACCCAGCCCTCCTCGCCCGCCGCGAAGCCCTCGCCGAGCCGTGCGCCCGGCGCCCGCCCCTCCGCGAGCCCGTTCCGGCCCGCCGGCGCTGCCCGCCCCACCGGCCCCGGCGGCCGTCCGCTGGCCGCCACCGGCTTCGACCCCGGCCCGGTCACCGGCGCCGCGGCGGCGCTCTGCGCGGCGGGGGCGGCGGCCCTCACCCTCAGGGCGCGCCGCCGCAGGACCCGCAGGCACGGCGACGCCGGGAACACCGAGTGAGCGGTGTTCCCGGCGTCGATGGCGCCCGCCCTGTCGACGGGCCGCCCCCACGGGGCGGAACTCAGCCTCAGCGGCTGAGGGCGCGGATCAGCTCGGCCTTGCGCATGGAGGAGCGCCCCGGCACCCGGCGGCGCTGCGCTTCGGCGTAGAGCTGGTCGAAGGTCATCGCGCTGCGGGTGGTGGTGCGCTGCGCGGGGCGGGACGGGCTCCTGTGTGCAGCCCGGGGTGCCGCCGTCGAGGTGCGGCGCCCACTCGGGCGGGCCGTGGTCCTCGTCTTCGCGCCGGTGCGGGACTTGTGCGGCCGTATCGGGCCGGAACGCTTCTGCACGGTGTCACTCCTTTGTGTTCGCCGGTTCTGGTTCAGAACCGGCATGCTGCGATCCTTCTCGCGCTCGCCGCTCCCGTCCTGGCGGCTCGGTCCGGACGGGTGACGGCCGGACGGGCATTCCGGGTCCGCGGCCGCGACACGCGGACACAATATGACGTATCGGTGGATGTCCTCCCTACTGTCGGAAGCCGAGGAAGAGCCCCGGTACCGAGGGGCGGCGGCAACCCCCGGGAGAGTGGTGCATCAAGGAACTCGTGCGTTCGGATCCGGGTCCCAGCAGCGAGCGGGCGGGCGGCTCCTCTGGGGGAGCCTGACCGTCCTGGTCGCTCTCCTCGCCGCCGTGCTGCTGCCCTCGATGGCCGCTCCGGGCGCCGCCGCGGCACCGGCGCCGCGGGCCGAACCGCCGTGGAGCTGCCAGCAGGCGAGCTTGCTGTTCCGCAGCGACGGCACCAACACCGCGGTGGAGCACCTGGACAAGGCGACCGGACAGACCTGGGCGGCCGGCCCCGCTGCCGGCTCGCTGGACGGCCTGGGCTACAACACCCAGGACGACTACGTGTACGGCTGGAGCCGCACGACGAGTGCGCTGGTGCGGCTCAACGGCGACCTCTCGCTCAACCACATCTCCCGCCCGCCCGGCATGCCGAACGACAACTACCGGGTCGGCGACTTCGACCAGTCCGGCCATCTCTGGCAGATGTCGACCGAGGGCCGGTGGATCGAGCTCGCCTTCTCCGGGGGCAGCGCGCCCACCGCGACACTGCTACGCACCGGCCAGGTCAGCCCGGCGCTGGGTACCTCGGTCTACCCCGGCGACTGGTCCTACCTCTCCCAACCGGGCGTCGGCACCGGCATGTTCGGGGTGGCGCCGCTCAGCAACGGAACCGGTCAGACACTGGTCCGCTTCGACTTCGGGGCCACGACGGTGCTGTCCAACATGGGCACGGTCAGCGGGCTGCCGGTGGGCACCTACGGCGCCTCCTGGTCCGACGCCAGCGGCTTCCTGTTCGTCGCGGACTCCGCGACCGGCCGGGTGTACCGGATCGACCCGCAGACCATGCGGGCGGACCTCCTCTCCACCACGTCCACCGCCGCCTACACCGACGGCGCCCGCTGCTACGACGACCGGACCGTCACGCTGCGGGTGGTCAAGCAGCTCACGGGAGAACGCCTGCAGCCCGATGACCAGTTCACCGTCGGCCTGAACCACGCGGACGGCACGCCGATCACCTCGGCCACCACCACCGGCAGCGAGACCACCGCCAGCACCCAGCGCTGGCCCGTCACCCCGGGCGGGAGCTACGGGATCACCGACAACCTCGCCGCCGGCTCTCCCTCCGCCGCGGGCGCCTACCCGACCTCGCTGAGCTGTACGGGGGGAGTGACGGTGCACAGAGTGGGGGCCAGGGGCCAGGTGTGGACGGTGTCGATCCCCCCGGACGCCGGCGAGGACCTGGTGTGCACGGTGACGAACACCGGCACCCCCGTGCCCGACCTGACGCTGGTGAAGACCGCCAGCGAGCCGGACGGCCAGCACGCCGGCGCCACCGTCGACTACACCTTCGTGGTGACCAACACCGGCAATGTGCCGCTGACCGATGTCACCGTCCAGGACCTCGCCTTCAGCGGCACCGGCACGCCCCCGGCCGTCGACTGCCCCGTGACCGCTTCGCTGGCGCCCGGCGAGCAGATGCTCTGCCGGGCGACCTACACCCTCACCCAGGCCGACGTCGACGCCGGCGGGGTCACCAACACCGCCACCGCCTCCGGGACGGCGCCCAGCCGCGGACCGGTCACCGCGGTGGACAGCACCTCCACGGACGTCACCCCGGACCCGGCGCTGCGACTCGACAAGTCCCCCGATCCGGACGCCGTGGAGCGCCACGGCGACACCGTCGAGTACACCTACCGGGTCACCAACACCGGCAACGTCACCGTCACCGGCGTCGCGGTCGCGGAGACCGCCTTCACGGGCTCCGGCACCGCACCGGTCGTCCACTGTCCGGAGACCACCCTGGCGCCGGGGCAGGCGGTGGACTGCACCGCGAGCTACACGGTGACCCAGGCCGACATCGACTCGGGGGCGGTCCACAACACCGCCGAGGCCACCGGCGACTTCGACTCCGGGCCGGTCGCCAGCGCCCCGGACTCGGCGGTCGTCGAGGCGATGCGCACGCCCGAGCTGACCGCCACCAAGATCGTCGCCCCGACCATGTACAGCGCGGTGGGCGGTCTCCTGCGGTACACCTTCCACGTGGTCAACACCGGCAACACCACCGTCCACGGTGTGCGGATCAGCGACGACACCACCGCCTCCGGCGGCGCCCCCGCCGTCCACTGCGTCGGCGACACCTCCGCGCTGGCCCCCGGCGCGGAGATCACCTGCACCGGGACCTACCGCGTCCAGCAGGGCGACCTGGACCGGCGGACCATCCATGACACGATCACCGCCGAGGGGACCGATCCGCAGGGCGCCCCGGTGCCGAGCGCCTCCGCCGAGGCCCTGGCCGGCTCCGAGCCGGCCACGCTGGAACTGGCGAAGAGCGCGAGCCCGACGCGGCTGACGGCGGCCGGGGAGCAGGTCGAGTACACCTTCCGGGTGACCAACACCGGCGCCGTACCGCTGGACTCGGTGGCCGTGCGGGAGACCGCCTTCTCCGGCGGTCCGCCGCCCACCGTCGACTGCCCCCACCGCACCCTGGACCCGGGGGAGAGCCTGACCTGCACGGCGCGGTACACGGCGACCCAGGCGGACGTCGACCGCGGAGCCGTCGACAACACGGCCGAGGCGGTCGGCACCGCGCCGGACGGCACCGGCACCGCGTCCGGGCCCTCCTCGGCGCAGGTGGTGATCCCGCAGCTGTGGCGGCTCGCGCTGGACAAGACCGTGGAGCCTTCCACGGTCTCGGCGGCCGGGCAGCGGGTGGTCTACCACTTCACCATCACCAACACCGGCAACGTCACGGTCACCGACGTCCGACCGGAGGAGCTCCACTTCGGCGGTACCGGCACCCTCTCGGGGATCTCCTGCCCGGCCGGTGCCGAGCGGCTGGCCCCAGGAGAGGCCGTCAGCTGCACTGCGGTCTACACGGTCACCGCGGAGGACATCCGGAGCGGCGGCTTCGAGAACATCGCGACGGCCACCGGGACCGTTCCGCCCGGTGCCCGCCCGGGCACCGCGGCCCGGTCCACCGCGGAGGTCGCCGTCCCGGGAGCCGCGGCCCGGCCGCACACCGGCGCGCTGGCCGCCACCGGCTCCGGCGCCGGCGCCTGGGTCGTCCTGGCCGCCGAGGCCGGCGCCGTGCTCGCGGCCGCGGGCGTCGTCAGCGCCACCGCCGCCCGGAGGCGAAGGACATGAGGGCCGAAGCGGCCCCGGGGGAGTAGCCGGGCGAGGCACTTCGCCCGTCCCCCTGCCTAACGTGGACGGGCCAGTCCCCGAAGGCCTCTGGAGGCACCCATGGAACTCGACCTGCTGCGGCCGCTGTACGCCGGGGAGGCCACGGTGGCATCGGTGCATCTGGACACCAGTCGGGAGGACCAGGACGCCGACAAGCGCCTGGAGGTGACCTGGCGTGAGCTGCGCGGTGTCCTGGGGGAGAAGGGGGTGGACGCGGAGACGCTGGCCGTCCTCGACGAGGCGGTCGGCGGCTCCCCGCACGTGGTGGGGCCGCAGGGCGAGTCGCTGTTCGCCGCCGAGGGCAGGCTGCTGGGCGCGTTCACCCTCTCCGTCCCGCCGGCCGCCAGCCGGGTCGCCCTCGGCGCGGTGGCGGACCCGCTGGACACCGTCCTCGACCTCGACCACCAGGAGCCCTACGTCGTGGTGGCGCTGGACCGCGCGGGCGGGGACATCGACGCCTATCCGGCGGGCGCCTTCGACCCGGCCACCAGCCGTACCTACGACGGGAGCACCCTGCATCTCACCCGGGTGCGGGCCGGGGGCAACTCGATGGCCTCCTACCACCGCCGGGCCAAGAACGTCTGGAGCGAGAACGCGGCCGGTGTCGCGGCCGAGATCGCCGAGGCGGCGGAGGAGGTCGGCGCGCGACTGGTCCTCGTCGGCGGCGACCCCAAGGCCGTGGGCGTCCTCCGCCTCGCCTTCGAGCGGGTCTCCCTCCCGGTGCGGATGGTGGAGGTGGCCGGCGGGCGGGGCGGCGGCGACGCCGAGTCCTCGCTGCGGGCGTCGGTGGACCGGGCGCTGGCCGAGGAGTCCCGGGCGAGCCATCTGCGCGCGATGGACGAGTACCGCCAGGCGCTCGGGCAGGGGCTGGCCGTTCAGGGCATCACCCAGGTCTGCGAGGCCTTCGCGCGGGGCGGGGTGAGCGCGCTGATGCTCAGCGCGGATCGCGACCTGGACCCGCTGCTGTGGGGCACCTTCGCGGACCCGCGGATGGTGGGCACCGCCCGCGAGGCGCTGGGGGAGCACGCCGAGGACGCCTTCACCGCGCCCGCCGCCGATCTCCTGCTGCGGGCCGCGGTGCTCACCGGTGCCACCTTCGGCGAACTCCTGCCGGACGCCGCTGACGGCGCCGCCGCTGTGGCCCAGGACGGCTGTGCGGCCATCCTCCGGTACGCCGGCTGACCACCCGCTAGGGCCCGCACCCCGCGCTCTCGTCGGCGGGGCGGCGGTCGAGGCGGACGAGGCGGACGAACGCGGCGAGGATCTCGCCCCTGTCGAGGGAGGGGTCGGCGAGCCACTGCAGCTGTGAGCCGTCCGCCACCGCGATCATCAGCGTCGCCAACTGCTCGGCCGAGAGGTCGGAGCGGACCTCGCCCGCCTCCTGGCCGGCCCGCAGATGGCGGCGGGCCGCCTCGCGCAGCCGCTCGTAGCGCGGCGGGAAGAAGGAGTGGGCGGGGTGGTCGGGGTCGCCCGCGCTCGCGGCCATCGCGAGGAACAGCGCGACCAGGCCGGGCGTACCGCCGTCGGCGCGCATCGCCTCGACCGCGTGCTCGGTGATCCAGTGGTCGGGGAAGCGGGCGAGCGCGGCCCGGTCGCTGGCTCTGAGCACCTCGGTGAGGAGGTCCTCCTTGGAGGCGAAGTAGTGGAGCAGGCCCGGCAGGCTCAGGTTGCAGCGGGCGGCCACCTTGCTCAGCGAGGTGCCGGGGTAGCCCTCGTTGGCGAACACCTCAAGCGCTGTTCGAAGGATTTCGGCTCGCTTGGCTTCGCCCTTCCGGTAGGGCCCGCGTGCTGGCATGCGCCACACCCTAGAGCGCCGGGCGGGGTGCTGGCGGCCAGCGAAAACCGAGCTTCTAAAAGTTTCCGCCAACACCTCGTCAATGATCTGCGGAGACGCTGTTGGACTGGACCACAGATCCGGGAACATACAAAACGGTTGAGCCACGAACACGTCAGGAGACCGCCGGTGCGCGAACCGCAGGAGGCGGCGGACGCCGCGAGTGAGGCGATCCGGCGGCTGAGCTATCGGGCCATCGACGGCACCGGAGACTGGTCCCGGCCCGAGCACGCCTACGCGGTGCTGTGCTCGCTGACGGAGATGGCCCAGCGCCTGCCGCACGCCCTCCACCTGGTGAACGCCTTCCTGCTCTCCTTCGACCAGGCCGGCCAGTTGACGGCCGCAGAGGGGCACCCCACCGAGTTGGTCGTCACCTCCAGCCACGCCCTGGGCGAGGCCAGCGCCCTGGCCCAGATGATGGCCGAGGCCCTCGAGTCGGCCAGGGACGCGACCCGGGGCCTGTCCGCCGAGACCGGCTAGGAGCAGCCGCCCCGGGCCGGCTCAGGCGGGTGCGGGCGAACCGACCCGATGGGCCGTGCCGTCGGTGTCGACGTAGGCGAACTCCCGCAGGCCGTAGGGGGTGTCGGCGGGTGCGGAGAAACGCCCGTCGACGCCGGCGGCGGTCCACTCGGCGTACACGGCGTCCGCGTCGGTCACATAGAGGTAGACCACCGAGCCGGTGCGGAGCGGGTCGTGCTCCGCCCATTCGGTGAGGTGGAGCGCGACCGCGTCCCGCTCGACGAAGCCGTAGCGCTCCGGGCCCTGGTAGGCGTTGGCCGCGAAGCCCAGCCGCCGGTACCGGTCCAGGGCGGCGTCGAGGTCCCGAACGGGGACGACGGGGGAGACGCTGGTGAAGTCGATTCCTGACATGGCGTCAGTCTGGCAGCCGGGGCTCAGCCCTGTTCGAAGGAGTCCAGAGGGCCCCCGCCGGAGACCGGCTCGCCGGGCGCGCAGGGCCCGGTCGTCGAGGCGTCGGACACGGCGTCGGCGGGTCCCAGCCAGGTCTCCCCGGCGGCGTCGCACTCGGGAGACCGGCTGCCGTCGGAGCGCTGCTGGAGCACATGCTGCGGGCCGCCGGTGCAGTTCTCCCAGTACGCCGCGTGCGAGGTGCGCACGAACCCGCACAGCGCGGCCGCGTGCGATGGAGCGGCCTGCGCGGCCAGAACGATCCAGGCGGTCAGGGCCAGGCCGGCCGCCGCCAGGGCGGTGCGGGGGCGGAGGCGAGGGCGGGGACGGAGTTGACGCTGCATCGGATGCTCCGGGACGGCGAAGGAACGGCTCCCCGTCATCGAAGCGACCCGGCGCCCCTGCGCGCAGCTCCCCACGCCGCAGGGTCACCCGTTCGAATCACCGCGGCCCGCGCGCCGCCCGCCCTGCCCCCCGCGCCGTACGCCGTACGCTCGCCCGCTCAGCGGCCGAGGAGTGCCATGGCCGCGTTGTGGCCGGGGATGCCGCTCACCCCGCCGCCCCGGATCGCGCCCGCGCCGCACAGCAGGACGTTCGGGTGGGCGGTCTCCACACCCCAGCGGCCACTCCCCTCGCCGCCGTAGGGAAAGGAGAGGTCGCGGTGGAAGATGTGGCCGGCGGGCAGGCCGAGAGCGGCCTCCAGGTCCAGCGGGGTCTTCGCCTCGATGCAGGGGCGGCCGTCGGCGTCCAGCGCCAGGCAGTCCGCGATCGGCTCCTCCAGGCAGGCGTCCAGCGGGGCCAGGGCGGCGCGCAGCGCCTCCTCGCGCGCCGAGTCGGCCTCCCGTCCCTCCCGGCCCGCGAAGAGCCGGGCGGGCATGTGCAGTCCGAAGAGGGTGAGGGTGTGGTACCCCTTCGCCACCAGGTCCGGTCCGAGGATCGACGGATCGGTGAGCGAATGGCAGTAGATCTCGGACGGCGCCGTCCCCGGGATCCGGCCCGCCGCTGCCTCCCGGTAGGCGGCCTCCAACTGCTGGTAGGACTCGGCGATATGGAAGGTGCCGGCGAAGGCGTCCCGGGGGTCGACCGCCCGGTCGCGCAGGCGCGGCAGGCGGCGCAGCAGCATGTTGACCTTCAGCTGCGCCCCCTCCGGAGCCGGCCGGTCCGGGTGCGGCTCCTCGCCCAGCAGCCGGGCGAGGGTGCTCGGGGCGACGTTCGCCAGCACCGAGGCCGCGCCCACCACCCGCTCGTCACCGTCCTGAGCGCGGTAGCGCACCTCGGCGGCGGCGCCGTCGGTGGCGATCCCCGCCACCTCGTGGCCCACCAGGATCTCGGCGCCCGCCGCCCGCGCGGCCTCGGCCAGCGCGCCGGTGAGCGCGCCCATCCCGCCGACCGGGACGTTCCACTCCCCGGTGCCGTTGCCGATCACGTGGTAGAGGAAGCAGCGGTTCTGCCGCAGCGACTCGTCGTGGGCGTGGGTGAAGGTGCCGATCAGCGCATCGGTCAGGACCACGCCCCGCACCAGGTCGTGCGAGAAGCGCGCCTCGACGGCCTCGCCGAGCGGTCGCTGGAAGAGCGCCTCCCAGGCCTCCCGGTCGTCGACGATCCGCTCCAGCTCGGCCCGCCCCGGCAGCGGTCCGGTGAGGGTGGGGGCGATCCGGGCGGCGACCCGCTGGATCATCCCGTAGAAGCGCTGCCAGGCGTCGAACTCCCGGTCCGAGCCGGTGAGTTCGCGGAAGGACCGACGGGTGCCCGCCTCGTCGGCGCCCACCAGCAGGCCGGTCGCCCGGCCGTCCACCACGGCGGGGGTGTACGAGGCGATCCGGCGCCGCTGCGTACGGAACCGCAGGCCGAGATCCTCGACGATGGTGTCCGGCAGCAGGCTGACCAGGTACGAGTAGCGGGAGAGCCGGGCGTCCAGCCCCGCGAAGGCCTGGGCCGAGACGGCCGCGCCGCCGGTGTGGTCCTGCCGCTCCAGGACCAGGACACTGCGCCCGGCGCGGGCCAGGTACGCGGCGGCCACCAGGCCGTTGTGGCCACCGCCCACGATCACCGCGTCGTAGGAGGCGCGGGAGGGCCGGGAGGGCCGGGCGGGCTGGGCATGGGGGGAGGACGGGGACATCGGTGATCTCCGGGATCTGACGCACGGCGAGGCGGTACGGACGGGGAACGGCGCACGCGCTTCCCTCAGCGGGAAGCGGGCCGGCTACAGCCCGGTCTGCCAGTGCGGTTCGGGGATCCTGGTCACCGGCACTTTCTAACATCGGAGCGATCTCCGGGCAATACCCGCCGAGCAGCATGGCAGCCGGACAGCCGAGCCGACGCCCGGCCGGTCGGTCCGCTCACGGCGTGACGCCCCCGAGATAGAGGAGGACGACCCCGGTCAGGATGAGGGCGATCGCGAGGAGCTTGACCGGCGAGGCGGACTCCGCCAGCAGCCAGATGCCGACCAGCGCGGCCCCGGCCGCCCCGATGCCCGTCCAGGCGGCGTACGCCGGACCGACCTCCAGATGCCGCAGGGCGAGGGTCAGCAACCCGAAGCTGATCAGCGCGCAGGCCGCGAAGCCGGCGGTGGGCCACGGCCGGGAGAAGCTGTTGCTCTGCTTGAGCAGCACGGCGAAGCCGGTCTCGAACAGACCGGCCAGCACGACCAAGAACCAGGCCATGGCAGGCCTCCGTTCCCTCCCTCTGCCATTCCACCGCGAACGGCTCACGGCGGGGAGGGGCCGGTCGGCCCGGCCGGTTCAGCCGCGGGGTCAACCGTGGCGCTGCCACCAGACCTCGAAGCGGCTGGGATGCCGCACCTTCACATTGCCCATCAGCACCCGGCCGGTCAGCCGCAGTACCGGGGCACCGGGATCGGGCCGCTCGCGCACCCGGTTGACCACATTGCCCATCCCGGTCACCGTCCCCTCGCTGCGGACCTCCCAGCCGCGCGGCACCAGGACCACGATGTTGCCCATCCCCACCTTCACCTTGAGGACGACCTCGCGGTGCGGGCAGTCGGCGCGGGTGAAGTCGATCCGGATGTTGCCCATGCCCACCGTGGCGTCGATGCGCGAGGGCACCCGCCAGTAGCCGTCCTGCCGCAGGTTGCTGGCCCCGGTGCGGAGGACCAGCGGCCGGTCCTCCGGCCGGCGCGGTGCGGTCGCGGTCTCCGGGAGGTCCGCGACCAGCGGTTCGAGCTCGCCGTAGGTCTTCGCGGTGAGCGCGCGCTCCAGCCGTTCCTCGAACTCCTCCATGGTCAGCCGCCCGTCCCCGGCGGCCTCCCGCAGCCGCTCGGCGACGGCCTCCCGGTCGGCGTGGGCGGCCCTGAGCCCGGCTTCGGCCCGACGGTCGGCCGGCGGCTGTGCGGATCTCCTGCGAACGGGCTCGGCATCGCTCATGCCGAAGAGGATAAACAGCCTTCGGCCTGCCGCGACCGACCTTCGCGGCGCCTGCCTGACGAGTCCGACGGGGCGTCAGGTGCCCACCGGGAGCAGCAGTACGGGGTCGGTGGCCACCGCGGTGAGCCGCCGGCCGGCTCCACCGTGACATCGCACGGGTCGAGGTCCGGGTGGACGGCGGCCGCGGTCGCTCCGGCGGCGACCAGGAAGCCCCGCCGGACGAACCCGGCGCCGGCTTTCCCGGCCCAGCACCCCGAGGGCCCCGGCTGCCCGGCGGTGCACCGCCGGCACGCCCGGCGCCCGTGATCCGGCCCGTTTTGAAGGACGGCCAGGGTATATACGCCCGTCATGGTCGGTTCCAGGGCGTCGGGGGCGCGGTACCGGCGGTTTCCGCCGCAGCCGGAGAGCGTCCGGCTGGCGCGGCGCTTCGTGCGGTCGGTGCTCGGCGACGCCGATCCCGAGACGGTGGCCGACGCGGAGCTGCTGGTCAGCGAGCTGGTGACGAACGGAGCGCTGCACGCCCGCACGGAGCTGGAGGTGGAGGTCCAGGCCGACGGGGACGCGGTGCGGGTGCGAGTCGCCGACCACCGCCCGGACCGGCCGGTGGTCCCGCCGCTGGCGCGCCACCCGTACTCCTCCACCGAATGGGGGCTGGCCGTGGTGGAGGAGCTGGCCTTTCGCCACGGTGTGGAGGCCGACGGCGACCGCAAGACGGTGTGGTGCGAGATGAGGCGCCCCGAGGCGTCCGTCAGGCCGCCGCCCTCCGCCTGGACCACCGAGTCCTGCCGGGGCGACACGGCCACGGTGGCGCTGATCGACCTGCCCTACGCGCTGTACGTCGCGACGCAGCAGCACTGGGAGGCCCTGATCCGTGAGCTCACCCTGGCCCCGTCGGTCGGCGAGCGGCTCGGTGTGGGCCCGGAGGAGGTCGCCGTCGCCCACGACACCAGCAACATGGTCGGCGCCTGCATGACCACCGCACTGGAGGGGGAGCCCCGCCCCCCGGACACCCTCTCCCTGATGGTGACCTTCCCCGTGGAGGCCGCGGTCCAGGTCCGCACCCTCCACCGGGTGCTGGAACGGGCCGAGGCCGCCGCCCAGCACGCGTCCCTCCTCACCCTCCCCGCCCTGCCGCAGATCCGGGCGCTGCGCCGCTGGCTGCTCGACCAGCTCGCCGACCAGCTGGCGGGCGGCCCGCCGACCGCCTGGACGCTGGTGACCGGCGAGCCCGGGGCCCGGCCGCTCGAGCTGTCCTCGTGGGAGGACGCGGCCCTCCACGAGAGCCGGGTCCCGATGATCGCCGCCGACGACTGGAACCGGATCATCGCGGTCAACGAACCCGCGGCGGAGCTGCTGGGCTGGCGGCCGGAGGAGCTCGTCGGCCGCCCGCTGACCGTGGTGATCCCCGAGCACCTGCGCCGGCGGCACCGGGCCGCGTTCGCCTCCCTGCTGCTCACCGGCCGGCCGCGGCTCCTGGGTCGCTCGATCCCGCTGCCCGCGCTCCACCGCGACGGCCGGCACATCCCGGTCCGCCTGGACATCCAGACCCAGGAGTCGGCCGACGGCCGCACCATGTTCGTCGCCCAACTCGCGCCCCGCACCACCCAGGTCAGCCCGCCCGCGGAGCACCGGTACGCGGCCATGCGGGTGCCCGACGTCCCGCACGCCCTCAGCCTCCCCGGGACGGCCCGGCAGGCCGCCGGCGAGCCGACCGGCGGTCCGGCGGGTGGGCGGGCGGTGGAGCGGCTGCCGCTGCTTGCCGACACCCAGAGCGCCCTGAACAGCGCCCCCAACCTGGAGGAGGGACTGCGCCGGGCGTGCCGGATCCTGGCCCAGCAGCTGGCCGACTGGTGCGTGGTGGACCTGCTGGACGAGCAGGGCCAGGTGGAACGGGTCTGCGTGGTCCACCGCGAGCCCACCGCCCTCGATCCACGCGCCTTCACCGGCGCGCTGCCGCCGGTGTCCGAGGGGGCGCGCGGCCCGCTGCCCCGGGTGCTGCGCGGCGCGGGCCCGCTGCTGTGCACCGACATCCCCCCGCCGGAGGTGGCCAACAGTGCCCTCAACCAGCGCCAGCTGGAGCTGTTCGACAGGCTGGGCGCGCACAGCGCCGTGCTGGCCCCGCTGCGGGCCGGCCGGGAGGTCCTCGGCGCGCTGACGCTGGCCCGGGTGAGCGGGGAGCATCCGTTCACCAAGCAGGACCTGCCGCTGATCACCGAACTGGCCCGGGGCATCGCGCTGGGCGTGGACCACGCCCGGCTGAACACCGAGGTCCACAACACCGCCGAGCAGCTCCAGCACGTCCTGCTGCCCGACCTGCCCCAGCCCGACCACCTCCGCCTGGTCGCCCGCTACGCCCCCTCCAGCACCACCGCCAAGGTGGGCGGCGACTGGTACGACGCGTTCGTCCTGCCCAACGGCAACACCGTCCTGGTGATCGGCGACGTCTCCGGCCACGACCTGAAGGCCGCCGTCGCCATGAGCACCCTGCGCAACATGCTGCGCGGCATCGCCGTCGACCGCCAGGAGCCCCCGGGGGAGGTGCTCCGCCGCCTGGACCTGGCCAGTCGCACCCTCTCCCCGGACGCCACGGCGACCTGCGTCTACTGCCTGATCAAGGGACCGGAGGGCGGCCCGTGGCGGCTTGAGCACGCCTCGGCGGGCCACCCGCCGCCGCTGCTGATCACCGCCGAGGGCAAGACCCGCTACCTCGAAGACGGCGCCGGCCTGCTGATCGGCATGGACCCGGAACGCCGGCGGGCCACCGCCTGCGACCCGCTGCCCGCCCACGCCACCGTCCTCCTCTACACCGACGGCCTGATCGAACGCCGGGGCGAGTCCCTCGACCGGGGCCTGGCCCGGCTGCGCGCGTACGCCGCCGAACTGGGCGGAGCGCCCCTCGACACGCTCTGCGACGAACTGATCATCCGGCTGGGCGCGGAAAGCGACGACGACATCGCCCTCCTCGCCCTCCGCCCTTCCCCGCCGGACCGGCCGGGGCCGCCCTGACCCGTGCTGACCCATGTCGGCCCGCGCCGGCCTGGGCCGGCCGGCGGTCTCCCACAGGGCCGTCCCTTCGGCCGCCGTTCGCATCCGCAGGCCCCGGTTCCGCGGAAACAACCAGGGGACACCGCAGGCACGGCACGGGAGGCGGGCCATGACCACCACCGAGGAACAGCGCACGGACGGCCGCACAACGCTGGTGACCGGCGCCACCGGCTATATCGGCGGGCGCCTGGTTCCCGAGCTGCTGGCGGCCGGGTACAGGGTCCGCTGCCTGGCCCGTACGCCCGGGAAGCTGCGCGACCACCCCTGGGCGGACCGCGTCGAGGTGGCCGGCGGGGACGTCACCGACCCGGCGGCACTCCGCCGCGCCTTCGCCGGCGTGGACACCGCCTACTACCTGGTCCACTCGCTCTCCTCGGGTTCCGGCTTCGAGCGGACAGACCGCGAGGCGGCCCGGACCTTCGCCGAGGAGGCCGCCGCCGCGGGCCTCCGCCGGATCGTCTACCTGGGCGGACTGCTCCCCAAGGGCGAGGAGGAGGCGGAGCTCTCCCGTCATCTGCGGTCCCGCGCGGAGGTGGGCCGCATCCTGCTGGCAGGCCCGGTGCCCGCCGTGGTGCTGCGCGCGGCGGTCATCATCGGCTCCGGATCGGCCTCCTTCGAGATGCTCCGCTACCTCACCGAGCGGCTCCCCGTGATGGTCACCCCCAGCTGGGTGCACACCCGGATCCAGCCGATCGCCGTCCGGGACGTCCTCCGCTACCTGGTCGGCTGCGCCGGGATCCCCGAGGAGGTGAACCGGGCCTTCGACGTCGGCGGCCCGGACGTCCTCACCTACCGGGAGATGATGACGCGGTACGCGGCCTCCGCCGGGCTCCGCCCCCGGCTCATCCTCCCCGTCCCGATGCTGACGCCCCGGCTGTCCAGCCACTGGGTGGGGCTGGTCACCCCGGTGCCCCGGGCCGTGGCCCGGCCGCTCACCGAGTCCCTGCGGCACGAGGTGGTCTGCGACGAGCACGACATCGCCCGGTACCTGCCCGACGGTCCGGACCGGCCGCTCGGCTTCGATCGGGCGCTCGGGCTGGCGCTGCAGCGGGTGCGGGACGCCCAGGTGGCCACCCGCTGGTCCTCGGCGGCGACCCCGGGCGCCCCCAGCGACCCGCTGCCGACCGACCCCGACTGGGCCGGCGGCAGCCTGTACACCGACTGCCGGGAGCAGGCGGTGGCCGCCCCCGGCGAGCGGCTGTGGCGGGTGATCGAGGGGATCGGCGGAGAGCACGGCTGGTACTCCTTCCCGCTCGCCTGGGCGGTGCGCGGCTGGCTGGACCGGCTGGTCGGCGGGGTGGGGCTGCGCCGGGGACGCCGCGACGCGCAGCATCTGCGGGTCGGGGACTCGCTGGACTTCTGGCGGGTCGAGGAGATCGAGCCCGGCCGGCTGCTGCGGCTGCGCGCCGAGATGCGGCTGCCGGGTCTGGCCTGGCTGGAGATGCGCGCCGAGGCCGCAGGCCCGGACGGCTCGGTCTACCGGCAGCGGGCGGTGTTCCATCCGCGCGGGCTCTTCGGGCACGCCTACTGGTGGAGCGTCGCCCCCTTCCACTCCGCGGTCTTCGGCGGCATGGCCCGCAACATCGCCAGGGCCGCGGGGCGCGTCGAACCCGCACCGCGTCGGGGCCGGGCCCGGGGCCGGGACGGCGACCGGCCAGGCTGATGACCGCGCGCCGGCTCCCGGCGGCCGACGGCCCCTCCTGCCTCAGGGTTTCCTCTGAACCGCCCGGACCGGCATTGCCGGAGCGCCCGCGGGCGAACGATCCTGTCCGGGTGTGGGGACACAACGGTGGGCCCGCGGCCGCGAGAGTCATCTGCGGGCCCGCCGGCCGCCCCCGGGAACTCTGCGGCGGGGCCCGGTAGTTGAATCGGTGACCGCCTCGGCCGGTGCCCTTCCCCCGTGGGGCCCGCCGAGGCGGTCCGCTGCGTCGCGCAACCGCCGGCCCGTCGTGGCCGTCCCACTCCGCGAATCGTGCGGGACGTGTGGGAGGGGCGAGGCGTGGTGGCGGAGGAGGGGCGGGGGAGCACCGCCCATGGGCGGGCGCCGGTGGGGCCGGTGCCGGTCAACCTGCTGCTCGGGATCCCGGCGGTGGTGCCGCTGTGGGCCGCGCGCTGGCTGATCACCGAGTACCTGCCGATGGACTGCCGCAGCCCACGTGACGTGGTCCGCCCCGGTCTGGCCGACTGCGACCACACCACCCTCGACCACGCGGGGCCGATGATGCTGCTGCTGGCGCTCACCGGATGTCTGCTGCTCGGGCTGGTCCTGCTGGTGGACGTCGTCCTGCCGCGCGGCCGCGGCCGGCGGCTCCGCCCGTGGCTGCTCGGGATGCTGCTGATCCCGCTGCCGTACCTGGGCCTGTCCCTCCTGGCCTGAGCGGCGGCCCGGGCGGCCGCGGGCCCGGAGCGACCGCCGGGTCGGAGCGGCCGCGGGCTCAGAGCAGCCCGGCCTGCCGCCGTGCGAAGTAGGCGTCGGCCTCGGCGAGCCGCCGGTCCCGCTCGGCGACCGGCGTCGTGTTGATCTCTTCCAGAGCGTCGTGGCAGACCTTGGCGACCACCTCGGCGGCCACGCCATGCCGCTGCATCGCGGACACCAGCGCGTCCCAGGTGACCGGGTCCAGCTCGCAGGTGGTGGTCTCCGGGGCTCCCGGCGAATCCTTGTCCATGCCGCGGAACCTACCCCGCCCCCGGCGCCCCCGCCCGGAGGCCGCGCCCCTCGCGCGCGCCGCGGCACCGCGGCAGTGACCATCGCGGCGATCCGTCGTTGACCCCGTGAAAGTGCTCCGAACGGGTGAACAGCGGAGGGTGAGTGGGGGTCATGGGGATCACCGGTCTGCGGCACGGATCCGCGTTGCTCGGCGGGCGCTCCGGTCGGCGGCGGGTGGAGCGGGCCGCCGCCGAGGACGTCCTCCTGGCCTGCTACCCGCGGCTGACGCGGCTGGCCTATCTCGCGCTGCCGGTCGGGATGGAGCGCCACCGGCGCGTCCTGCGGGCGCACCACGCCGTGCAGCACGCCCTGCCGCTGGGCGCGGGCCCCCGGACGCCGGAGCGGTCGAAGGAGCGGCCCCCCGCCACCGCGGGGGAGCGCGCGGCCGAACACCAGGAGATCTACCACGAGTTGCGGCGCCGGACGCTGCTGACCGTGCTGGCCGAGCCGCGCCGCCGCCCCTGGTCACTGCCGAGGGTGTGGGGGATGCGGGTCTTCCCGCCGCCGGGCGGCTCACCCGAACTGGCCCTGGAGGAGCTGCTGGGCGCGCTGGACGCCCCGGCCCGGGTCGCCTACGGGCTGCGCCACGTCGAGGGGCTGGGCGCCGACGAGGCCGGGGCGGTCCTCGTCGAGCTGGGTCTCGGCCACGAGGAGGTGGTGGCCGCCCTGGCAGCGGTGGCGGAGCCGGCCGTCAGTGCCACCGCCGAGGTCGCCGCGCGCTCGACCGAGTTCGACCCCTGCACCCTGCGCGCCCGCTCCAGCGACATCCCGACCCGTCGCCGGCGCGCTGTCATGGTCCCGGCGGCGGCCGGGGCCGTCGCCGCCGCGCTGCTGGCCTTCGGCCTGGGGGCCGGAGCCGGGCGCCCGGCCGTCTCCGCCGTGTCCGGCGACGCCGCAGTGCCGACCACGGTCCTGCGGGCCGCCCCGGACCTGTGGCGGCACACCGCCCGCATCGACTTCAGCGCTTGGCCCGCGCGCGGCGACCGCACCGGCGACGCGGCGCTGATCGACCGGGCCTTGCGGGCCTGGTCGGGCGAGGGGCCGGTACGCCGAGACATCGACCCGGGCGCCTGGGCCGGCCCGCCCGAGCAGCGGCCCCAACTGCTCTTCGCGGGCGAGGTGGACGGCACCGGCCTGGTCCTCCTGTACGACGGGAGCCGCCTCGTCCGGTACGCCGTGACCGCGGACGCCACACCGCGGCTGGAGATCGCCCGCGCGGACCAGTCCGACGTCACCACCGCCGGCGCCGTCATCCTCTCGCGCGGCCCCTCGGGCGATCGCTTCCTCCTCGCGCCCTGGGTCGCCACCGTCCAGCAGCGCGACCTCCTGGCGCCGGACAGCCCGAGCCGGGACGTCGCCGCCGACCAGGGCCTCACAGCGGCGCTGCCGGCGCCCACCGGTGGCTGCCGCTCGCTGCCCGTCCTGCAGCTGCGCTCCTCGCCGGTGATCGCCGAGCACCACGCCTTCCTCCTCACCGACCTCGGCGGGATGGTCCCGGCCCACCTCACCTATCTGCCGCCGCCGCAGCACGGCCCGGCGAACTATCCGCGGGAGGCGACCGGCAGTGACGCCCTGGAGCTGTGGTCGCATCTCGGCTGCTCCCTCCGGTCGCTGCGCGGCAGTGGGGTCAAGGCCGTCAACGCCTGGGACTTCGCCGGCCAGCAGCTGCCGGAGAACGCCGGCCAGGCCCAGTGGGTGTGCGCCCGGGCGGACCGCTGGGACGGCACCGGCAGCGCCTGGACGGCCTTCCTGGGCCCGGCGCCGGGCAGCGGCGCCCCCGCCCGGATCACCGCGGCCGAGCAGGAGGGGCGCGCCTGCAGCCGCTTCCAGCAGTACACCGTCGCCGCCACCTGGTGGAGCTCGCCCGCGGGCGTCCACTACCTCCTCGCCGCGGGCAGTCGGCACCTGGCGTCCCTCCAGCTGAGCGGCGCCGTCAGCTACTCCGGTGCCCCGGGCGCCGGCCACGCCGTCGCCCTCAGGGCGGCGGCCCCGGGCCCGTACCGGCTCGTCGCCCGGCTCGACACGGGGGAGTGGATCACGCCCCTGCCGCCGGCCGGCGGCCCGCGGTGAACCCTGCCCACCCAGCACTGGACGGAAGGCCGCAGATGGCTCCGACGAACCCGGCGCCCGGCGCCTTGCCCGACGCCCTGCCCGGCGCCCCGCCGTCCCGGCCGGAGAAGGAGAAGGCGACTGCCCGCAGTGCCGCCGGTACGCCGCCCGGGTGCGGCGGGTGATCCTCGGCGACTGCCCGGACTGCGTCCTGGCACTGTTCGACGAGCCGGACCCCTGCCCCGCCCATCGCCCGACCCGCCGGCAATCCGCCGTACGCGCCGCGCCGAACCACCGGTGAGCCGCTCAGGGAGGATGATGCGGGGATGCGTATCGGAGTCTTGCGGGCGATCGGCGCCGCCACGTCGCTGTACGGGATCGCGGTCGCGCTGAGACCGGAGCTGCTGGCCCGCCCGTCGGGCCTGGCCGACGAGGCGGGGGGCGTGCCGGAGGGCACCTCGGTCGCGCTGCGGCCGGTCGGCTGGCGGGACGCGGCCAGCGGCGCCGCCATGGTGCTCGCACCGGCGGGGCCGGCGCTGGCCACGGCGTGCGCCGTGCGGATCGCCGCCGACCTCGGTGACGCGGTCATGTTGGGCGCCACCCTGCCCGGCCGGCGCCGGCGGATGATGGCCGTCGCGGTCTCGGTCGGCTGGGGGTCGCTCTCCGTCCTCGGACTGGCGCTCCGCCCCCGCCGTGGTGCATCCGAACGCCCCGGACCGGCCGAATAGCGTCCGTGAGCACACCGGTCACCTCGGCGGGACGGCCGGGGCCGAAGGGAGCGGACGGGACGTTGGTTGATCGAACCGAGGCCGAGGTCGCCATCATCGGGGCCGGCGCGGCCGGTCTCTCGCTCGCCCACCACCTCCTCGCGGCCGGCGCAGGTGCCCCGGACATCGCCCTGATCGAGGCACCGCCGGGTCCGCTGCGGCCGCCCGAGCGGACCTGGTGCTTCTGGGAGGAGGGACCGGGCCGTTACGACGAGGTGCTCAGCGCCCGCTGGAGCCGGCTGCGGGTGAAGGACCGGGAGGGCACGCCGTTCCCCCTGGACCTCGGGCCGTACCGGTACAAGATGCTGCGTTCCGGCGCCTTCGAGCGGTTCGTGGCGGACGGTTTCCGCGGACGCTCGGTGCGGCGGTTCGAGGCCGCCGTGGACGAGGTCCGGGACACCGCCGACGGGGCCGAGGTCCGCGCGGCACGTGCCGACGGCGGCCGCCTGGCGCTGCGGGCGCGCTGGGTCTTCGACTCGCGTCCGGTCCGGCGGCTGCCGGACGCCCGCACCCATCTCCTCCAGCACTTCCGCGGCTGGTTCGTCCGCTCCGAGCGCCCGGTCTTCGACCCCGCCACCGCCGACCTGATGGACTTCCACTGCCCGCAGCCGGCCCGGGGGCTGGCGTTCGTCTACGCGCTGCCGCTCAGCGACCGGGAGGCCCTGGTCGAGTACACCCTCTTCTCGGCGGATCCGCTGCCCGCGGAGGCGTATCGGCGTGCCCTCCGCAGCCACCTGCGAGGCGCGTACGGACTGACGGACTTCGAGATCGGCAGCACCGAGAGCGGGGTGATCCCGATGACCGACGGCCGGTTCCCCGGCCAGGCCGGCGCACGGGTCTTCCGGATCGGCACGGCCGGGGGAGCGACCCGGCCCTCGACCGGCTACACCTTCGCCGCGGTGCAGCGGCAGTCCCGGGCGATCGCCGCGGCGCTCCGGCGCGGCGGGACGCCCCGGCCGCCGGCCGCGTACCCGGCCAGGGCACGGCTGCTGGACGCGGTGATGCTGCACGCCCTGGACAGCGGGCGGCTGGACGGCCCGCGGTTCTTCACCGACCTGTTTCGTACCGTGCCGGCCCCCCGGCTGCTGCGCTTTCTGGACGGGGAGACCGGCTGGCGGCAGGACCTCGCCATCGGCCTCCGGGTGCCGATCGGCCCGATGGCCGGCGCTCTGGCCCGGCTGCCGCTGCTGCCCAAACGCCCCGCCGGCCGTCGGCCGCCCGTGCGTCCGGCCCACGGGGCCGACGCGTGAACCGCCCTGTCCGGGAGAGGACCCCGATGCCGCCGGCCACCCCTGCCGCGAGGCCCGTCAGCGGACCGCCGCGGGACCGCCGGGCCTGGAGGTTCCCGGGCCCCGCCGGGGCGCCCCGCTTCGAGGACGACCCGCCCTCGGTGGCGGTGCTCGGCGGCGGCATCGCGGGGCTGGCCGCGGCCACCGTCCTCGCGGAGGCGGGCGCGCGGGTGACCGTGTTCGAACGGGAGACGGAGCTGGGCGGCCGCCTCCGGGGATGGCCGGTGACGCTGCGGGACGGCAGCACGGTCACCATGAGCCGGGGGTTCCACGCCTTCTTCCGCCAGTACTACAACCTTCGCGCGCTGCTCCGCCGGGTGGATCCGGAGCTGGGAATGCTCCGCCCACTGCCCGACTACCCCCTGGTGCACAGCGGGGGAATGCTCGACAGCTTCGCCGAGATCCCCCGCACGCCGCCGTGGAACGCCCTCGGGTTCGTCGCCCGCAGCCCCAGCTTCCGCTGGCGCGATCTCCTCGGGATGTCGCCCGGCCCGGCGATGCGGCTGCTGGACGTCTCCGTCCCCCGGGTCTACGCCGAGCTGGACGGGATCAGCGCACGGCACCTCCTCGACCGGATCGGCTTCCCCGAGGCCGCCCACCACCTCGCCTTCGAGGTCTTCTCCCGGAGTTTCTTCGCCGACCCGGGCCGGCTGTCCGCCGCCGAGCTCGCCGTCATGTTCCACATCTACTTCCTGGGTTCGAGCGAGGGCCTCCTCTTCGACGTGCCCGACGAGCCCTTCCCGCAGGCGCTGTGGAACCCGCTGGGCGGCTACCTCTCCTCGCACGGGGTGGAGGTGCGCACGGCCACCCGGGTCGAGTCGGTGGGCCGCGGGCGCGGCGGGGGCTTCGCCGTGGCCACCGGCACCGAGGCGCACCCCTGCGACGCCGTGGTGCTGGCCCTGGACGTGGCGGGGCTGCGGTCGCTGGTCGGAGCGTCACCCGAACTCGGCGACGCCGCCTGGCGGGAGCGGATCGGCGCCCTGCGCACGGCCCCGCCCTTCCTGGTCTCCCGGCTGTGGCTGGACCGCCCGGTGGCCGAGGACCGACCGGGGTTCCTTGGCACCAGCGCCTTCGGCGGCCTGGACAACATCAGCGTCCTGGACCGCTGGGAGGGCCAGGCCCGCCGCTGGGCCGGTCGCACCGGCGGCTCCGTACTGGAGCTCCACGGCTACGCGGTCGCCCCGGACGCCGACCGCGGGAGGGTGGAGGCGGGGCTCCTCGCCCAGCTCCATCGGGTCTACCCGGAGACCCGCCAGGCGCGGGTCGTGGACGTACGGCACGAATGGCATGCGGACTGCCCGCTCTTCCCGGTCGGCGGCTTCGACGGACGCCCGGAGGTCGTCACCCCCGATCCGGCGCTGGTGATGGCCGGCGACATCGTCCGCACCCCGTTCCCCTCGGCGCTGATGGAGCGGGCCGCGTCCACCGGCTTCCTGGCCGCCGACACCCTCCTCCACCGCTGGGGAGTGGCAGGGGAGACCGTGTGGTCGGTGCCGAACCGCGGCCGGGTTCCGGCGCTCTCCGCCCTGGCGCGCGCCCTGGGCGGGACGCCCTGCAACCGCGGCGGGGGCGGCGGCGGAATCGGGGGTGAAGCGTCCCCGCACTAGCGGCAGGAGCCGCGTCATGACCCTCTCCGACGCGGTGTTCACCTCCGGCTTGGCCGCTCGTCGACCTCCGGTCGGCGGCGGCGCGCTTTCGGCGGGCCCACGCCGGCAGTTGAGCGGCGGGATGGGCGGTCCTGCCGGTCGGGCGCCGGCCTCAGACCCCCTCGTCGCGGTGGCCGGGAGGGTCTCCGCAGATCTCCTCCAGTGCCAGCACGGCCTCCGGCAGGCCCGAGGGGCGCCGCAGGCCCGGGAGAGCGCGGCCGGACCAGCCGGGACCGGCCAGCAGCACCGCCGCTCCGCTCCGGGCGCCCCGGACCCCCCACTCCATCTGGGCCAGATGGCGGGCCAGCGGCAGATTGGCGGTGGACCGGGTCTGCGCCCACAGCACGACGGCGGCCGGTCCGGTCCGCCGCGCCGCGGCCTCCAGGGCCGTGGCCGGTACCGCCGCCCCGAACATCCGGGTGGGCAGCGCCCGTTCGGCCAGGGCGGCGACCAGCGCCTCCAGGGCGAGGGTGTGCTGCTCGCCGGGCATGCAGGCGGCGATCACCGGGGCCCGGCCGGTCGCCTCGCGGGCCTGCGGCATCCGCCGCAGTGTCGAGGAGATGTGCCAGGAGAGCAGATGCTCCACCTCGACGTATCGGTCGCCGGACGACTCCCATCTCCGTCCGACCGCGTGGAGGACCGGCATCATCACCTCCTGCCAGGCGGTGAGGACCCCGCAGCCGGCCACCACCCTCTCCAGGGCGCGCTGGACGGCCGGCCCGTCCAGGCGCACCGCGGCCCGGGCCAGGCCCCGGGCCTCCTGGCGGGCGTCGCCGACCGGCAGGGCGCCGCCCGGGCCGACGGGGCGCGGCGGCCGCTCCGGGCCGGCGGCCGGCGCAGCGGCGGCCAGGGCGGCGGCGGGCGAGGCTGGGGCGGGCGGGGACTTGGAGGTCGAGGGTGC
Source organism: Phaeacidiphilus oryzae TH49 (assembly GCF_000744815.1). Classification (NCBI taxonomy): domain Bacteria; kingdom Bacillati; phylum Actinomycetota; class Actinomycetes; order Kitasatosporales; family Streptomycetaceae; genus Phaeacidiphilus; species Phaeacidiphilus oryzae. The sequence goes on along the minus strand of NZ_JQMQ01000005.1, from coordinate 11,141 downwards.
GGAGGCCCGGGATCTGGCCACCCGGGCCGCCTCGCTGGGCGGATAGCCCTCGGCGGTCAGCCGGCACATCTCCTCGACCACGGCCACGTCCGGCGGCAGCCAGCGACGGTGCCGCCCGCCCTGGTGCTGCGAGGGGCCCAGGCCGTACCGCCTGTCCCAGCTGCGCAGGGTCTCGGGGGAGACGCCGAGGCGGCGTGCCAGCGCGCCGGTGGTCAGACCCGGCCCGGCGGCGGTTCCCTCGTCCGCTGTCACTGTCGGCTCCATTCGGTGCAGAAACAGTGCGAGTTTAATCCCCGGGCCTGTGGTCGCATGCTGAGGGGGCGGACGTGATCACCGGCGTCCCGCATCCGAAGGAGGAGCCCATGGCTGGACGTTCGGCCACCGAGCGGAGCTGCGCGGACGCGGCCCTCGCCGAGGCCTTCCGCCGCGGTGACGAGGACTGCCTCGACGCGCTCTTCCGCCGCTGGGAGCCCCTGGTGCAGGCGCTCGCCCGCCGTTCGCTGGGCGACGAGGGGGAGGCCGAGGACGTCACCCAGCAGGTCTTCGTCGCCGCCTGGCGGGGCCGGGCCGGCTACCGGCCGCAGCGCGGCTCCCTGGGGTCCTGGCTGGTGGGGATCACCCGCCGCAAGATCGCCGACGCCCTGCAGGCGCGCAGCCGGCGCGCCGCGCTGTCCCTGGCGGCCCGGCGCTCCCCGGAGCTCTCGGGCCGGCCGCCGGCCGAGCCGGAGGAGGTGCTCGACCGCCTGGCGATGACCGACGCGCTCGCCCTGCTGCCCTTCCGCCAGCGGCAGGTGCTGCAGCTGGCGTTCTACGCCGACCTGAGCCACGTCCAGATCGCCGAGCGGACCGGACTGCCGCTGGGCACCGTCAAGAGCCACTCGCGCCGCGCGATGCGGCGGCTGCGGGACGGCCTGGCCCCGCAGTTCCGGGCCCGGGAGGCCGCGGCGGGCGGCGCGGAGCACCCGGCGAGCGCCGGAAGCGCGGCGGGTGCCGAGAGAAACGCTGCGTAAACGATGCGGGATGCGTCCGGACGCCGCGCCGGTCGAACGTCGAGGCATCCGGCTCACCGTTCGGTCCCCCGTTCGGCCGCGGCGACTCGCTGCCCGCCTCCGCGGAATCGACCCACGGGCGCCGTTGGATGGACCCCAGCCCCGAACCGAAGGAGCGGCCATGAGCGGCCAGTCCTCACCCCCCGCCCGGAACGGTCCGGCCGTCGGCATCTCGAGCGAGCTCCGCGGCATCGACGAGGACGTGACGGCCGCCGTCCGGCGCCGCCTCGCCCCGATGCTCGACGAATGGCTGGCCACCGCCGCCGACGCAGACCCGCGGTTCGCCCGCGACATCGCCCACCGGGTGGCCCGCTTCACCCTGGTCGGCGGCAGCCGGATGCGGGCCCACCTGCTGTGGTGGGCCGCCAGGTCCGGTGGCGCCACTCCCGGTCCTGAGCAGGCCCGCGCACTCCTCACGGTGGCCTGCGCGGTGGAACTGCTGCAGAGCTGCGCACTGGTGCACGACGACGTCATGGACGGCTCCGCACTGCGGCGCGGCGCACCGGCCCTGCACAGCGCGCTGGGCCGGCAGTATCCGGTCACCCGTCCGGACCCGCCGGGAGCCCCGCCGTTCCGGCAGTCCGCCGCCATACTGGCCGGTGATCTCGCCCTGGCCTGGGCGGACGACGCCTTCGCCGAGGCCGCGCTGGAACACCCCGTCCGGGCCGGGGTGCGCTCCGCCTGGCGGCAGATGCGCTGCGAGATGGTGGCCGGCCAGTATCTGGACCTGCGCGCCCAGGCGCTCGCCCGGCAGGACGCCGAGCAGGCCCTCCGGATCGCCTATCTGAAGACCGCGCGGTACTCGGTGGAGCATCCCCTCGCGCTCGGCGCCCTGCTCACCGATGTGGACCCGGACACGCTGGGGCTGCTGCGCTCGGCCGGGCGCTGCGCCGGTATCGCCTTCCAGCTGCGCGACGACCTGCTGGGCGCTTTCGGTGATCCTGCGCGGACCGGCAAGCCGGTCGGCGACGACATCCGGGCCGGCAAGGCCACCTATCTGGCCGCTCTGGCCTTCGCCCGCACCAGGCCCCACGGGGCCGCGGCGGCGCGGGCCGTACTCCAACGCCATCTGGGCGACCCGGACCTGACACCGAGTGACCTCCACCGCGTGCAGGAGGTCCTGGAGTCGACCGGGGCGCGCTCGGCCGTCCAGGCCAAGATCGCCGACCTGTCCGAGGAATGCCGGCTCCACCTCTCCCGCGCCGCCCTGGACCCGGTCGCCGGCCCCCGGCTCACCGCACTGCTGGACCGGGCGGTCGGCCGGGGCGCCGAGACCCGCGCCGGCCTCCCCGCCGGCGCCCGCATCGGCGAGGCGGGCGCCATCCCCGCCCGCCGCCCCGCGCTGACCGTCCAAGGAGCCCGCCCGTGAGGAACCCGCTGCACCGAAGCGACCATGTGGTGGTCGTCGGCGCCGGACTGGCCGGCCTCTCCGCCGCCCTCCATCTCCTCGGCGCGGGCCGCCGGGTGACCGTCGTCGAGCGCGGAGCGCTGCCCGGAGGGCGGGCCGGGCGGCTGGAGAGCGGCGGCTACCGGATCGACACCGGGCCGACCGTCCTCACCATGCCCGACCTGGCCGAGGAGGCCTTCGCCGCGGTCGGCGACAGCCTGGGGGCGCACCTCGAACTCCTCCCGCTCACCCCCGCCTACCACGCCCGCTTCGCGGACGGCAGCACGCTGGACGTCCACACCGACGCGGAGGCCATGGAGGACGCCGTCCAGCGGTTCGCCGGCCCCGGCCAGGCGCGCGGCTACCGCGAGCTGCGCGGCTGGCTGGAACACCTCTACCGGGCCCAGAAGAGCCGCTTCATCGACGCCAACTTCGACTCGCCGCTCCAGCTCCTCACCCCCGACCTGGCCCGGTTGGCGGCGCTCGGCGGCTTCGGCCGGCTGGACCGGCGGATCGCCCGGTTCCTCACCGACGAGCGCCTGCAACGGGTCTTCTCCTTCCAGGCCCTGTACGCGGGCGTCCCACCGGCCCGGGCGCTGGCGGCCTACGCGGTGATCGCCTATATGGACACCGTGGCCGGCGTCTACTTCCCCCGCGGCGGAATGCACGCCCTGCCGGCCGCCATGGCCGAGGCCGCCGCGGCCGCCGGAGCCGATCTGCGCTACCGCCACACCGTCACCGCGCTGGAGCGCAGCGGCGACCGGGTCACCGCCGTCCGCACCGACCAGGGCCGGATCGCCTGCGACGCGGTGGTGCTCACCCCCGAACTGCCGCTCTCCTACCGGCTGCTGGGCCGCCGCCCGCGCCGCCCGCTGCCGCTGCGGCACTCGCCCTCGGCCGTCGTCCTCCATCTGGGGACCACCCGCAGCTGGCCGGGGCTCGGCCACCACACGCTGTCCTTCGGCCGGGCCTGGCGGAGCACCTTCGACCAGCTCACCCGTACCGGCGAGCTGATGAGCGACCCCTCGCTGCTGATCACCCGGCCCACCGCCAGCGACCCCGGCCTGGCCCCGCCCGGACGCGAGCTCCACTACGTCCTCGCCCCCTGTCCCAACACGGAGATCGGCCCGACGGCCGCGGCCTGGGAGTCCCTCGGCCCCCGCTACCGCGACAGCCTGCTGCGCGAGCTGGAGCATCGGGGCCTGTCCGGGCTGGCCGCGTCGGTGGAGGCCGAGACGCTGGTCACCCCGGCCGACTGGGCCGCTCAGGGCCATGCCGCCGGCACCCCCTTCTCGGCCGCCCACACCTTCGCCCAGACCGGGCCCTTCCGCCCCCGGAACCTGGTGCGCGGCACCGCCAACGCGGTCCTGGCCGGCTGCGGCACCACCCCCGGCGTCGGCGTCCCCACCGTGCTGATCTCCGGCAAGCTCGCCGCCGCCCGGATCACCGGCGCCGGCGGCCGTCCCGCCCGTGCCCGCCGCCGCGCCCTCGTGCCGCCCACCGGAAAGGCCACCCCATGACCGGCCGAGAACTCGACGCCGCCGGCATCACCGATGCCGCGCTGCGCCGGGACTACGAGCTGTGCCGCCGGCTGAACGCCCGCCACGGCAAGACCTACTTCCTCGCCACCCGGCTGCTCACCACCGAGCGGCGCCCGGCGGTGCACGCCCTGTACGGCTTCGCCCGCTGGGCCGACGAGATCGTCGACGACCTCCACAGCACCGCCGACCGCACCCAGCGGGAGAGGGCACTGGACCGGCTCGCCCGCGAGGTGGACACCGCCCTCGGCGGAGGTTCCGCCGCCCAGCCGGTGGTGCGGGCCCTGGCCGACACCGCCGCCCGCTACGCGATCCCGGCCCGGCACTTCGCGGACTTCCTGGCCGCCATGCGCAGCGACCTGGACGTCACCGACTATCCGGACTACACCGCGCTGCGCTCCTATATCCATGGCTCGGCGGCCGTCATCGGGCTCCAGATGCTCCCGGTGCTCGGCACCGTCGCCCCCCGCGAGGAGGCCGCTCCACACGCCGCCGCCCTCGGTGTGGCCTTCCAGCTCACCAACTTCCTCCGGGACGTCGGCGAGGACCTCGACCGCGGCCGGGTCTACCTGCCCGCCGATCTGCTGCGGGCGCACGGGGTGGACCGCGAGCTCCTGCAGTGGTGCCGGCGCACCGGCGCCCGGGACCGGCGGGTCCGGGCCGCGATCGCGGCCGGGGCCGATCTGACCCGGGGGGTGTACCGGCTGGCCGCCCCCGGGATCGAGATGCTCGACCCTGTCTCCCGGCCCTGCGTCAGGACCGCGTTCATCCTCTACGGCGACATCCTCCGGGCGATCGCCGCCGACCGCTACGACGTCCTCCACCGCAGGTCCGCCGTGTCGCGCCGGCGCCGGATCGCCGTGGCCGCAGACGGTCTCCGCCACCTCGCCGCCGCCCGCCTCCGCCACCGGGGAGGCGCCGGCGGTCCGGCGGCCGAGGGCTCCCTGGCCCGCACGGACACCCGGAGGGCCGCGTGAGGTCCCTGCCCCTCAGCCGTCGCCGCGGCCGCACCCGCTGGCAGGACCAGCCGCCCACCTGGCGGCAGGCCTCCCGGGCCCTGATCGCCCGCGCCCTGGAACGCTGCACCGCCCGCCCCTCGGGCAACTGGTACGTCCTGGCCCCCTCCCGCGAGCTGCGCCCGGACGGCCCGCCCCTCGGCCGCACCATCGCCGACCAGGAGGTCGTGGCCTGGCGCGGGCCGAACGGCGCGGTGCTGGCCGGGCCCGGCGCCTGCCCCCACCTGGGCGCCCCCCTCAAGGACGCCCGCACCGCCTGCGGAACCCTCCTCTGCCACTGGCACGGCCTCCGTCTCACCGGCCGGCCGCACGCCGGATGGCGGCCGTTCCCCGCGCACGACGACGGGGTTCTGCTCTGGGTCCGCCTGGACGGCGCCGGGGGAGAGGCACCGACGGCGGCTCCGTACCTTCCCGAGCGTCCGCCGCCGGGCGAGGGCGTGGCCGCGGTCTACACCGTCGAGGGCCGCTGCGAGCCGGAGGACGTGGTCGCCAACCGGCTCGACCCCTGGCACGGGGCCTGGTTCCACCCGTACTCCTTCGTCGACCTCACCGTCCGGCCGCCCGCGGGCGACGGGGACGTCCTGGACGTCGACGTGGCCTTCAAGGTGGCCGGGGGGCTCGTCGTCCCGGTCCGGGCCCGGTTCACCGCGCCCGAACCGCGCACCGTCGTCATGCGGATCACCGAGGGGGAGGGCACCGGCTCGGTGGTGGAGACCCATGCCGTCCCCGTCCGCCGCTCGGCCACCGCCCCCCGGACAGCGGTGGTCGAGGCCGTCATCGCGTCCTCGGGGCGCCGCGGGTTCGCCGCGGCCCGCCGGGCCGCCCCCGTGCTGCGGGCCGTGCTGCGTGCCACCGCCGCCCGGCTGTGGCGGGACGACCTCGCCTACGCGGAACGCCGCTGGCAACTGCGGGCCGAAGGCCGCTTCCCCGGTGGCGGCCCGCTGCCCTGAGGAGTCGCGCGGACTGCCCCGGGGGGTCCGCGGCAGTCCTGCGGTCACCCGCCCAGCGTGGAGAGCTCCTGGTCGCGGACGCCCAGCTGCCAGACGATCACCAGCCGGGCCGGGACCACGACCACCCAGTTGAAGACCACCCCCGGCGCCAGTTCGGCATGCGCGCCGGCGGTATCGGGTTCGCCCTCCAGGAGCGTGGATTCGTCCGAGAGGCGGTCCAGGGCCTCGAGCAGCACCTGCCGCCGCTCCTCGCTGTAGGCGGACAGCTCCTTGTCGACCTCGGTCGTGGTGGTGACGGTGAACGAGCCCATGACTGGCTTCCTCCTGGCTTCCGGTGGCGGTACGCCAGCTCACCTGCCCAGGGCCGCGTGGGGCATGCGGAACCGGGTGTTTGGCCGGGGGCGGCGATTGTCCGACGGGGCATTGACTCCTCCGTGAGCTTCCTGACAACGTTGTCCCGCTTGTTCGGACAGCCGTTCCCGTGGAGGTCTCGATCATGTCCCCTTCCCACCCCAGCCGCCGCCGCCTGCTCGGTCTGCTCGGCGCGGCCGGCGCCGGCGCCGCGCTCAGCACCGGGCTCTCCGGTACGGCGCTCGCGGCCACGGCCACGGCGGCCGCGGCGCCGTCGCCGGCCGGCGGACTGCGCTGGCCGCAGGGCCAGGCGCTGCCCTCGTTCGCCGCGCCCGCGGCCCTGGACGTGGTCGATCTGACCACCGCGAGCACCGCCGATCAGCTGCTGTTCGCGACGCTGCAGGGGGTGGTGAACCGCGCTCGGCCCCGGATCGCCCTGCTGCGGCCCGCCGACGAGGGGGAGACCACCTGGCTGGACGGCATCGGCGTGCCCAGCCGCACGGTCGGCGACCCACGGTCACTGCTGGCGAAGTACCGCGCGGAGATCCGCGGCCTCATCGTGACCGATCCGGCCCAGCCGGCCACCGTCAACCTGGCCACCACCCTGGCCGGGCTGCGCGACGCGGTGGCGGTCTCGCCGGAACAGCTCCCGGCACTGACCGCCGCGCCCTACCGGCTGGAGGTACTGGAGGACCTGCGTGGCCGCTTCACCGACGAACTGGCCGCCTACCGCTGGGCGGTGGACGAGCTGTGGCCGCGGACCAGCCACCGCCTGCTGGTCGGGCTCGACCCCACCATCGGGGCCTACCTCCGCGACTACGCGGTGGCCACCAGAGCCCTGGTGCTCTGGATCCACCCCGACCAGGCGGACTCCCGGGCGCTGGGCGACCAGGTGATGTCGCAGATGGCGCCCGGCTCCCCGTACCTCGGATGGTGGCCGGCGGGGGTCGGCGGCGAGAGCGACGGCACCGAACTCACGTCGCAGCACGGGCTCGTGGTGCTGGCCGCGGACTGGTCGCAGAACCTCACCGTCTTCGGGGGAGTGCCGGCCGGGCTCTCGGCACGGCAGCCCGCCCTGCCGACCCCGCGCCTGGAGAACCGGATCTACGTCACCTTCACCATGACCGAGGGCGACAACCTCCAGTACGGCCAGCACCGGATGCGGAAGATCTGGGACGACCCGGCGCGCGGCAGCGTGCCGATCAACTGGACCACCAACCCGCTGCTCGCCGACGCCGCTCCGGCTTTCCTCTCCTACTACCAGCGCACCGGCACCGCCTGGGACTACCTGATGGCCGGCCCCTCGGGCGCCGGCTACGCGTACCCGACGCCCTGGCCGGACGACAGCTTCCCGGTCTACTCGCAGCTCTCCGCCCGCTATATGCGCCGCACCGGGCTGGACAGCGCGGTGATCCTCAACCGGGTCTCCGGGGCGGACGTCCCGCTGCCCGACGCCAAGGCGCTCCAGTACCTGGCCGACATCCGGCCGCTGGGGCTCCTCCAGCACTGGACCGACTACACCCGGACCACCGCGCTGGAGGGCCGGGTGCCGCTGTCGGTCAGCCGGCTCACCAGCTCGGTGCAGGAGGCGAAGGACGCGATAGCGCAGGAGTCCGCCGGGTGGGACGGATCCGCCCCGCTCTTCCTGTCCATCGGAACCCTGGCCTGGAACCTGGTGCCGGCCGACGTCGCGACGATCGCCGGCTCGCTGGACACCCGGTACCGGGTGGTCCGCGGCGACCAGTACTTCCGGCTGGCACGCCGGGCGCTGGGCCTCCCGCCGGCCTGAGGGGGAGCGGGCTTCCCGGGCGGCGAGGGCGCGGCCACCGCCGGATAATCGATCGTGTGGATGCTCGATCGGCTGCCTGCGGGCCGCCGAAGAGATGGGAAAGGGGAGATCGAAATGATCATCCTCGGGCTCCTGCTCATCGCCGCCGCCGCGGTCTTCGGCATCGATCTGCTCATCGAGAACAGTTCCGCGAGGATCTCCCCGGCGCCCACGATCTTCGGACAGAGTCTGGGGGTCACCAGTGGCTGGGTCCTCTTCGTGATCGGTGCCCTCGTCGGGGCGGCGATCCTGCTGGGACTGGCGATGCTGGTCGGCTCCGCCCGCCGCAAGACGCGGCGGGCCGCCGAGCACCGGCGCCAGCGCGACCGCCTGGAGGCCGAGCGCGACCGGCTCGCCGACGAGCGCGACGCCCTGGTGGGCCGCACCCAGCCCAGCCCGCAGGCGCAGGGGCGGGAGGACGCCCTCAAGGGCACCCGCCGCGGGATCCTCCACCGCCGGCACTGAGCCCTCTGGCCTCGCCTCCGACGCGCCCGCCGGCACGGTGAGACGCCGTCCGGCGGAGCGGGTCGGGGGCCGACGCCGCGGGTGTCCCGGGGCGGGGCTCCGGGCGGGGCCTCAGCGGGGCCCTCAGCGGTCGAGCATCCCCTTGGCGCGGTCCGCGAGGCCCTCGGCCTTCTCCTTGGCCTGGTCGGTCGCGTCCTGCGCCTTGTCGCCGAGCCGGCCCGCCTTCGCCTCGGCCTGGTCGCCCTGGCCCTCGCCCCGCATCCGCTCGTCCCCCTTGAGCTCACCGGCCTTCTCCTTGGCCTTGCCGAGAGCCTCGTCCGCCTTGCGCTGCATGTCGTCGGTGCCCATGGCCACCCTTTCGGTGCGTTTCCCGGCGGCCCTCGCCGGGATCGCTGTCCAGCCTGGGCGGACGGGCCGGGTCGCGCATGTCGAGAGGGGCGGCTCACCCGTTCGGCGGGCAGGCCGGGGGACGGCGCCCGTCAGTCGTTGACCACCCGGTAGATCCCGTAGACCACGCCGGGCACATGGCCGCAGAGCTGGAGGAGGAAGGCCCACAGCACCCGCAGACTCGGCCCCTCCTTGATCAGCACTGCCAGCCAGGGCAGCACCAGGCACAGCAGAACCAGCAGCACCTTGAACACGATCGCCTCCTCCTGTGCGGACTCCGGTGGCCGCGGGTTCCCCGCGTGCCGGAACAGCTTCTCCCCGGACCCCGTCCGCTCAATCAGCGGCGGCCCCGAACAGCGCAACGCGGGGCGCCGGCCCGGGGCGGGAGCGGGCCCGGGGGCGGGGGCGGCTCAGAATGCCGTGCGGCGGCCGGCCCGCGCCGGGGGCTCCTGGAGTTTCCGCAGCCCCTGGGCGAAGGCCTGGGCGGCGGCCAGGTCCCCGGCGTGCGGACGGTCCTTGTGGAGGCCGCCGAACGGCTTGAAGGGGGCCCAGGTGTCGAAGCCGCGGCAGGTGAAGGCGTCCAGCACGGGGAGGCCCTTCGCCTCCACCCTCCGGGTCAGCCGCCGCACGTACCGGACCGGGCGGGGTTCCGGCAGGCCGCTGGTGGCCAGGAGGAAGGCGCGGGTCGACCGGCCCTCCGGCGCGTGCGGGAGCGCGTCCACGAAGTCCCGCAGCCGCCGGTGGAAGTTCATCTGGAAGATCCCGGAGCCGAACCCCACCAGGTCGTAGCCGGCGAGCGCGGCCGGGTCGAGCTCGGCGGGGTCGACCACGGGCGCGTCCAGCACCTCGCCCATGGCCTGGGCGACCCGCCTGGTGTTGCCGTGGGATTCCGAGACGCAGACGATGACGGCCTTCATCGGTGACGCTCCCTCAGGTGGAGATCGTTCTGACCTTGCCCAGGGAGGACATCACAGCAGCGGGAAATGTGACATGCCCCGGTCGGTGGGTGTTCGGTTCAGGGCTTCGCCGACGGCCCCCGCGCCGCCCGGTCCACCGCCGTCCAGGCCAGGGCCACCGCCCCGTCCAGCAGCGCCCGCCGGGCCGCCTGGCCGACGCAGAAGGCGGCGAACTCGCGCTGGTGGTTGGTGGCCGGCAGGGAGCCGATACCGATGTACGGGTGGATGGCGGGCACCACCTGCGAGACGTTGCCCATGTCCGTCGAGGCGCGGTTCATCCGCGCGGCGGTCTCCGCCGGGGCGAACCGCCGGCCGAGGGCGACGGCGTTCGCCCGGTAGTCCGCGAGGGCGGTCTCGTCGGCCCGGAACTCCGCGTACGGCTTGCTCTCCGGTTCGACGTCCAGCTCGCAGCCGGTGGCCAGGGCGCCGGCCTCGAAGGCGCGCAGTACCCGTGGTTCCAGCCGCTCCAGCTCGGCCAGCGTCTCCGCGCGGACGTACCAGCGGCCCTCGGCCCGCTCCGGGATGGCGTTCGGGGCGTCGCCCGCGTGGGTGACGATGCCGTGGACGCGGGTGGTGGGCGGCAGTTGCTGGCGGAGCAGGCCGATCGCGACCTGCGCCACGGTGAACGCGTCGGCGGCGTTGACGCCGGCCTCCGGGTAGGCGGCGGCGTGCGCGGACCTGCCGGTGTAGGAGATCCGCGAGTGGCTCACCGCGAACGGCCGGGCCTCGGCGACGTCCACCGGCGCCGGGTGGACCATCATGGCCAGGTCGGCCCCGGTGAAGGCGCCGCGGTCGAGCATCTCGATCTTGCCGCCGCCGCCCTCCTCCGCGGGGTGCCGTAGACCTCCACGGTGATCCCGGCCTCGTCGGCGACGGCGGCCAGGCCGAGGGCGGCGCCGACCGCGCTTGCCGCGATCAGGTCGTGCCGCAGGCGTGCCCGAGGCCCGGCAGCGCGTCGTACTCGGCGCACAGCGCGATGCGGACGGGGGCCCTGGCCGAAGCGCGCATGGAAGGCCGTGTCCAGGCCGAGGTAGCGCGGTCACCGCGAAGCCGCCGGTCGAGGAGTTCGGGGACCGCGGCCGCGGCCCGTGCTCCTCCCAGGCGGTCTCCGGGTCGGCGTGCAGCCGCTCGGACAGTGCGATCAGCTCCTCCGCGTGCCGCTCGACCCGCGCACGGGCGCGCCTTCCGTCCGTCCAGCGCCCCGGTCCGCGCGC